>CBDDDJ010000001.1:0-149304 GCA_965226475.1 Alphaproteobacteria bacterium
CTCGTTGCCGGCCTCGAGGTTGCGGATGAAGGCCTGGTCGATCTTCAGATTGTCGATCGGGTAACGCATCAGATAGGCCATGGAGGAATAGCCGGTGCCGAAATCGTCGATCGCCAGCGAGATCCCCTCCCGGCGGAACTCGTCCAACATTTCATAGACCCGGTCGGCGGAACTCATCACCATGCCCTCGGTGATCTCCAGCTCGATCTGGGAATGCGGCACGCCGAACTCGGCGAGCGCCGACGTCACCAGTTCCGGCAGATTGTCGCGGCGGAAATCGGCCGGCGAGAGGTTGAACGAGATCTTCAGTTCCGGCAGCCCGCCCTCGCGCCATTCCTTCAGCTGCTCGCAGACCATCCGCAACACCTTGTTGGTGATCTGGATGATCAGGCCGGACTGCTCGGCGACCGGGATGAAGGCGGCGGGCGAGACCATGCCGCGCTGCTCGTGATACCAGCGCACCAGGGCCTCGGCGCCGATCACCCTGCCGCTCTCGACGTCGATCTTCGGCTGGAAGTTGAGGAACAGGTCGTCGTTGTCGAGGGCCGCGCGAAGGTCGATCTCCAGGGCCTTGCGGTCCTGGATCTCGGCGTTCATGTCCGCGTCGTAAAGCGCGTAGGTGTTGCGGCCTTCCTGCTTCGCCCGGTAAAGCGCCAGGTCGGCGTTCTTGATCAGGGCATCGCCGTCGGTGCCGTCGTTCGGGAACAGCGTGATGCCGATACTGGTGCCGGTGAAGATGCGCTCGCCGTCGATGTCGAAGGGTTGCGAGATCTCGTTGATGATCCGCCGCGACAGCACCTCGACGCCGTAGGCCGAATTGAGACTGGTCTGCACGATGGCGAACTCGTCGCCGCCGAGGCGCGAGACCGTGTCCGACTGGCGCACGCAGTTGACCAGCCGCTCGGAGACCTGCTTCAACAGCTCGTCGACGACCGGATGGCCGAGCGTGTCGTTGACGTCCTTGAAATGGTCCAGGTCCAACATGAGCAGCGTGGCCATGCGATCGATCCGCTCGGCGGTATTGAGCGCCTCCCCCAGCCGCTGCAGGAAGACGACGCGGTTGGGGAGGCCGGTCAGCGCATCCCGGTTGACGGCCAGACGCAGCGCTTCCTCCGAGCGCTGGCGCTTCTCCGTCATCCAGTTGATGGTCTTGGCCAGACGGCCGAACTCGTCGTCGTCCTCCAGCACGATGCGGTGGTCGAGGTCGCCCCGGGCCATCGCCGTGGCGCCCTCGGTCAGGAGATCCACGGGGCGCACCAGACGGCGGATCAGCAATATGCCCGTGGTGGCGCCGACGATGCCGCCGATCGCCGTCATCAAGCCGAGGAACAGGATCAGCAGTCGAGTGGACTCGGCGACCTCCCGGTCCGCCGCCATTTTCGCCTGCTTGTTCCTGGAGGTCACCGCCTTGCCGAGGACCGCGTCGAGCCGCTTCAAACCGTCCTCGAACGAGCGGAGACGCGCCCGGTGCGCTTCCGTCGCCCCGGCGACGGCCTCGACGGAACCCGGCACCGCCAACAGGTCCTCGGCCATGGCGGCATGCCAGGCCCGCTCCGGCGCCGGGATCCAGTCGGCCGCGAAGCGGTCGGCGAGTGTCTCGTTCGCCAGCTGGACCCGCCGCAGCGCCTCCCGGTAGGGCGCGCCGCCGGCGCGGACGTAAGCCGCCATGACGCCACGCAAGGCCTCGACCGCGAGGGTCAGGTCCCGTACCGCCTGGCGCCGGAAGCGCGCCCCGCTGCCCTTGGCCGACAGCTCGCCGTCGAGGAAGGCGTTGGTCCGGTCGATCACCCCGACGTTGGTCTTCGCCATCGTCGCGATTTCCCCGGCCAGCGCGCGCTTCGCCTCGAGCACCGCGAGGCCCGAGGCGCGCAGGGCGGCGAGACCTTGGTCGAGCTCCGGCGGCAGACCCGCCTCGCCGCCTCGCGACGCCGCGATGAAGACGCCGACGGCCTGGTCGAAACGCCGTGCCCAGCGATCGGCCGGGAATACGGGACGGCCGGGCTCCAGCGGCGCGGGCGCGCGTATCTCGCCCGCGTTCCGCCTGAGTTCCAGCTGCAACGCCGTGGCGGTGACCCTTTCCGGTCCGCCGACCTCGGCCGCGACCAGGACATCGTCGAGGATACGGGTGGTCAGCAGATAAGCGACGATGGAGGTGATGAAAAACAGGAAAATGAGCGTCCCGAACGCCAGGGTCACTCATTTTTTAGGCTCAATTCGTGAAACGTATGCATTTGTGATAGAATGCCCGGAACGTCAGGAGGTTGGGTCATGGACGGCAAGGGTTTCCAGGTGTGGCTTTCGGCGGCGCGCGGGCTGACGCGCGTGCAGCGGCACGAGGCGCTCGCGGTGCTGTCGGGCCGGAGCGAAGGCGAGGCATCGAAGGCCGCGATCGAGCTTGGTGTGGACGAGGCCCGGCGCTGTCCGCACTGCGCGAGCGAAGGGGCGGTTTCGCGCGGTATGGCGCGGGGTCTGCGGCGCTACCAGTGCAAGGGCTGCGGCAGGACCTTCAACGCGCTGACCGGTACGCCGCTGTCGGGCCTGCACCACAAGGAACGCTGGCTGTCGTTCGGGGCGTCGCTGGCGGAGGGGGAGACGGTGAAGGCCTCGGCGGCGCGCTGCGACGTGGCGGTGAGCACGGCGTTCCGCTGGCGTCACCGGTTTCTGGCGGCGGCGCGGAGCGATTCGGAGGTGCTCAAGGGGATCGTGGAAGCGGACGAGACCTACGTCCTGGAGAGCCGGAAGGGCGCGCGCGGGCTGGGACGCAAGGCACGGCGGCGGGGCGGCAAGGCGAAGAAGCGCGGCCTCTCGCGCGAGCAGGTGCCGGTTCTCATGGCGGCGGACCGGAGCGGGACGACGGTGAGCGCGGTGCTGCCCAGGGTCGACGCGGCGGCGCTCACGGCTGCTCTCGACCCGGTGGTCGCGAAGGACGCCCTGCTGGTCTCCGACGGTGGCGCGAGCTATCCACCTTGCGCCGCCGCGCTCGGGGTGAGCCACGAAGCACTCAACCGCTCGATGGGGGAACGGGTTCGGGGCGATCTGCATGTGCAGACGGTGAACAGCCGCCACAGCCGGTTGAAGGACTTGCTGCGTCCCCGCCGCGGCATCGCCACCCGCTATCTGGACAACTACCTGAGCTGGTTCCACCTCGTCGGCCTCGCCCCCGGCGCCAATGACCGAGCCTGCCTCGCCGCCGCCGTAACAAGGTGACGCATACAATTCACGAATTGAGCCTTTTTTTGATGCCGATTTTCATCTCTAGGCGGCCCGCCTTCAGCGCCCCCATGCGGGTGTCACGCGCATCCACGTCGGCCCCCGGTGGCCGACCGAATCTCTACCATCGACCATCCGGGTTGTCCATGACCGCCCTAAGAGTCCGTCCGGAGACTTTATGTAGGATTACAGAGTTTTCGGAGCATGAGTCGAATGGACGCGAGCTTGATGAAGGCGAGCGCGTTGCGGTTGAGGTTCTCCCAGTCCTTGGCCAGTCGGCGGCAGCGGTTGAGCCAGGCGATGGTGCGTTCGACCACCCAACGCCTGGGCTGGACGACGAAGCCCTTCACCCGATCGGATCGCTTGACGATCTCGGTCTCGAGATCGGGCAGGATGCCGGCCAGGGCGCGGTGAAAGACCGGCCCCTGATAGGCGCTGTCGGCGAACAATTTCCCGAGAAAGGGAAACAGACCGAACAAGGTCGCCAGCAGCGCGAGACCGCCGTCGCGATCCTGAACGTTGGCGGCGGTGACGATGCCGTGCAGCAGCAAGCCTTGCGTATCGACCAGAACATGCCGCTTCTTGCCCTTGATCAGCTTGCCGGCATCGAAGCCGTGGCTGTCGATGCGAGCCCCCCTTTTTCAGCGCTTTTCACACTCTGACTGTCGATGATGCAGGCCGTGGGGCTGGCTTCGCGCGCGGCTTTCTCGCGGCACTTGAGGTAGAGCGCATGATGGATGCGATCCAGCGTGCCGTCCCAGTTCCACAGGCCGAGGTAATCATGCACGGTGCTTCTGGGCGGCAAATCCTTGGGCAGCGCGCGCCACTGGCAGCCGGTGCTCAGAATGTACATCACGCCGTTGATCACCTCGCGGATAGCGACGCGCCGTTTGCCGCCGCCGGGCTTGCCCAGCGGGATCAGCGGCTCGATATGCGCCCATTCCGCATCGGTCAGGTCGCTCGGATAACGCAGTTTGTCGCGGTTGTAGCGCGGGCGGTTGTCGGCAGTCCACATGGGGCACCTCAAGAGTAAATTCACCACCCCAGAGAATCACAGTTGATTCAGCTCTTCAAGAGGGGGCGCCGGATAACCGATTCATCCGACTCATAAAGTCCCCGGACGGACACTTAGAGTCCGACTCGAAATGAATCGAGTGTTTTCAGGCTCTTGCGAGACGGCGCGTGAGGAGTTGGATGCTGGCGAGGAAGATCCAGGCCTCGGCGGTCTCGATGGCCGTCTCGAAGTCCTTGGCCAGCCGCCGGTTTCGATTGAGCCAGGCGAGCGTGCGCTCGACGACCCATCGGCGGGGCAGGAGTTGGAAGCCCTTCACGCCCGCGGGACGGTTGACGATCTCCAGCGACCAGCGGCCGATCCGCTTCAGTGCGCCCTCGAGCTTGGGCCCGGCATAGGCGCCGTCGGCGAAGACGTGGCGCAGGCGGGGAAAGTGGCGGGGGATGGCGGCGAACACCGCCGGCGCGCCGTCGCGGTCCTGGATCTCGGCGCCGTGGACCACGACCGCGACCAGCAGGCCGCCGGTGTCGGTGAGGATGTGACGCTTGCGGCCCTTGACTTTCTTTCCGGCGTCGAAGCCCCGGATACCGCCGCTTTCCGTGGTTTTTACGCTCTGACTGTCGATGATACCGGCCGACGGGCCGGCCGCGCGGCCCTCGGCCTCGCGCGCCGCGACCAGCAGTTGCCGGTTGACCTCGGACCAGGTGCCGTCGTCCCGCCAGAGATAAAAGTAGCGCTGCACCGTCGAGCGTGGCGGGAAGTCCCGGGGCAGCATGCGCCATGGACAGCCGCTACGCAGTAGGTAGAGGATCGCGTTCACCACCTCGCGCAATGCCGTCGTCCGAGGCCGTCCCAGCGCTTTGGCGCGAGGCAGCAACGGCTCCAGCACCTTCCATTCTCCATCCGTCAGGTCGCTTGCGTAGCGCAGCAGGTCGCGTTCATACTTCGGGCGAGTGATTTTGGTCCACATGTTGTGTCTCCCTGGTTGCTAAATACAAACAGTGAATCACAACTGACTGAAATCACTCAACTCTTTTCGGGCCAGACACTAAGACCCGGCGGGCCGCCCTCACGCCCCCGCCGCGCGCCTCGCGGGACGCCGAGGGAGCGGAGGGCCGAAGGGCGCGGCGCGGGGCGGTAACGTCGCCATGCGCGAGATGCAATTATGTAATTTTATAGGATTCCATCGTATGTAATTATCATCAGTGGCCTCGTCGACGGCGGCTCGGATCGTCGTGTCGAGGACCATCGGACGGTTGGTCGACAAGGCGCGTTTCTCGATGAGACGGCGTTTTTTCAGCCGGGGCGAGGACTTGCTGGAAATCGTGGCGCGGGTGGCCGACGATCAGGCTGGAGCCGAGACTCTTCACGCGGAATCTTATCGCGGGTCGATCGGGACGACGACGAGGCATGGATCGAGATCGCCGAGCGGCAGGCCATGGAAAAGCAGCGGGGGACGGCCGGCGTGGCGAAGCTCGATACACCACCCCTCCGGCTCTCGAGCCTCGACCCGCTCGACCGCGGCAATGATCCCGATCCGCGCCGCCCGCCCCTCCCTGGCGCTCGTGTCGGGCGGCAAGAGACCTACGGCCCCGCGTCGAGGAAGTTTCGGATGATGACGAGGACGGCGGGCTCGTTGAGGGTGGGGTCGCGGCCGATGGCGACCTCGGCGCCGTCCTCCATGCCGTCGCCGTCGGAGTCGGGGTCCAGGGGGTCGGTTCCCAGGTCGATTTCCGCGCCGTCCAAAAGACCGTCGCCGTCGCTGTCGGCGGTGAGCGGATCGGTGCCGAAGCCGGCTTCCGCGCCGTCCACGAGCCCGTCATCGTCGCTGTCCGGGGCAAGCGGATCGGTACCGAGCGCGACCTCGGCGCCGTCCGACAAGCCATCGCCGTCGCTGTCGGCCGCCAAGGGATCGGTGCCCCGCGAGACCTCGGCGCCGTCCTCGAGGCCGTCGTCGTCGCTGTCCGGATCGTTCGGGTCGGTCCCGAGCGCGGTCTCCTCGGCAATCGTCAAGCCATCGCCGTCGGCGTCCTGGACGACCGGGGAGTCCGGGTCCCGGGGATCGGAGCCCTGCTGGTATTCGGCCAGGTTGGTCAGCCCGTCGCCGTCGCCGTCGAGCGCGGCGTCGCTGGCATCGTCAGGATCGAGGCCGTTGGCGCTCTCCCACGCGTTCGGCAGGCCGTCGCCGTCGCGGTCGGGGTTCTCCTCCTCGCCCAGGACCAGCTTGGTGATCAACAGCACCACCACGGGCTCGTTCACGGTTGGATTGCGTCCCGCCGAGATTTCCGCGCCATCGCCCGAGCCGTCGCCGTCGCTGTCCGGATTATCGGGATCGGTGCCGAGGATTCGTTCCTGGTCGTCGGCAAGCCCATCGCCGTCACTGTCCGGCGAAGCCCGAGGGTCGCTCCCGGCCAAGTATTCCTCCAAGTTGGTGAGACCATCGCCGTCCGGATCCTCCTCGGCATCGCTCGGATCCTCGGGGTCGAGGCCGTTGTCGGCTTCCCAGCCGTTGGGCATGCCGTCCTGGTCGCTGTCGCCGGTGCTGGTCAGGAGACGCAGGTTGAGTTCGACGAAGGGCTCTTCCTCGGTGCTGACCGGCACCTCCAGGGCGGAGAACACGCGGTCCAGATAACCGCTACGGCGGCCCGTGAGCCGGGCCGTCCCCGGTGGCATGACGATGATGTATTCGCCGTTGAATTCCGCCACCACCGTCTCGTCGAAGCCGCTGATCAGGCCCCGTACGCTGCCCGCTAGCCGCGTGAAGTCCTGGTCCGACGACATGATGCCGCGCACGATGCCGAAGGGCGCGTTGTTGTTGTTGGTCGTGAAGCGCCAGACCTCTCGGCTGATCCGCCTGGCGCCGAAATTGTCGATCGCCACCACGCGCCAGTAATAGGTGCGCTGATCGACGAGCCGTGCCGTGGCGTCCACCGCGGCCCGCGAAGCCTCGAGTTCCTCCCGCCGGTAGATCACAACCTCGGTGGTCGCTTGGGAATTGACGAGGGAGGTGAAGGTCGAGGCGGCGTTGAAGTTTGGATCGTCGGCGATCTCCAGGGTGTAGGTGAGGCCATGGGTGTCGGACGCGTCTTCCCAGTCCAGGATCGTCACGGTCTTGGTGATCGCGCCGTCGCCGGTGGTGTTCGGGTCCTGCACCGGGGCGACCGAGAGCAAGCTGAAGGCGCTTGGGCCTGTATTGCCGCCCAGGTTCTTGTAGACCACCGAGCGTTTGGCCGGCGAGATGTTGCCGGTCTCCGCGTCCTCGACGTAATAGTAGATCTCATATTTACCCGGTGTGGAAAAGTCGTCAGGCGAGGCCCGCTGGGAGCCATAGTTCACTTCGTGGCGGCCGCTCGTGGCGCTCAGGATATCCCTCAGGAACCCTGTCTCCAGCTGCACCGTGCCGCCCGCCGGTGTCAGCGTCGTGCTCGGCTCCCGGACCTCGATGAAGGCGTGATCGACCTGTGCGTTATCGTTGGCTCTGAGGTAAAGCAGCGCGGTGTCGGTGCCGTCGGCGAGAAACAGAGTCTCGGTGACAGCCACCACGTCCGCCGGGTTCTCGGCGGAGTTGACGTCGTAGTTGGGGCCCGTGCCCAGCGCCAAGGTCGCGGCCAGCTTACCGTCCTTGGACGACCGGTCGAGAAAATTGCTGCCGACGCCATCGCCGTTGTCGTCCAATATGGGATGCTGCTGGGCGTCGTCGAAATAACGCTTGGCGCCGTTGCCCGAGGTGCCGCCGGTGCGGGTATAGGTCTCAGTCTTGGCGGTGGCGAGCGCGAAGGCCGGGCCGAAGGTGGTGCCCCGGCCGAGTCCTGGAAAAATTCCTCGAGGAAGTATTCCCCGACCCGAATCCCGTCGGCCTCGATGGCGCCCTTGTACGACTCTTCGTCCGCCGCGGCACTTGCGACGATCAGCCGGTTCGGCCCCGAGAGCCGGGGAATGAAGCCGCCCGAGTAGCAGGTTCCCACCACCACGACGCGCGGCTTGGCGCGCGCCTCGCCGCTCAGGCCCGCTTCCAGGGCATCCAGCCAGCGGTCGAGCTCGGCCGGCGTCACCGCCTCGGCGAAGTCGTTCAGCAGGAACTTGTGATCGCGGGAGCCATGATCGACGAAGACGACATAGACCGGCGCGGGGTTCTGGTTGACCCGCGGCGCCAGGTTCTCGATGGCCTGACGCACGCCTGCTTCCGTCGGCACGGCATCGACGCCGATGCCGGCTTGATCGTTGTCCGGCGTACCGTCGCCGTTGGCATCCTGGGCGGGATCATGATTGAAATAAAAGATGTTCTGATCGGCGAAGCCGCGATCCAGCAGCGTGCGATAAATCCGGTTGGCGGTCTTGTTGTGGCTCTCCAGTCCCTCCCCGTTGGCGATCTTTCCCTGCACCACCACGGCGTAGCCGGCCGACGTGCCGACCAGCAGGATCGCGGGGGGATTGGAATTGGAAGGGGCCAGGGCCGGCGTGCCCGCGAACCGCGCCTGCAAGGTCCAGGTGCCCGCCTTGTCGAAGCGAAGGTCGCCGCCGCCCGGCAGCAGCCCGTTCCCCGCCGCCCCGAAGTTCTCGACCGTGACCGCGCCGTGTGGGTCGGTCGGGAACGGCCCGATGGTTGCCTTGGTGCCGTCGGGGTCGGTGACATCGATCACGATCTCGTTCCCCGCGAGATAAGCGGTGGACGAGCCCGACGCCGTCAGCTTCAGCGCCGCCTTCGTCGCCCCCCCGAAGCCGATGCTGGTGGCGGAAAGCGTGAGGTTCAGCGTCGTGAACTGCGCCAAGCCGTCATAGATGAGGAAGCTGTGCACCGCGTCGGAGACATGGCCCGCCGCGTCCGTGGCCCGCGCGCGGATCGTATAGGTGACGTTGTTGGTCCAGTTGGCATTCAAGCCATCCACCAGCCAACTGGACCAGTTTCCGCCGGTGCCGATATCGATGGCATCGATCCATTGTGGGAAGCTGGTGAAGCCGCTGCCGTCGGATTTGACGTAGAAGGTGCCATCGGTGATCTGAACGCGCACCTGAACGACGCCCGAATCGCCCCCGTCGTTCGCCGACCCCCTGACCGCGAAAAGCTAGTTCAAGGTCTCGCGGTCAATCGGCGTCGAGATCCCGATCTCGGGCGGCGTGACATCGATCAGGTAGCTGAGCGTATTCACGCTTTCCTTGTTGCCGCTGGTATCGACGCCGAAGAACCTCAACGTGGTCGAAGCGGTGAGGGTGATAGCCCCGCTGTAGACCGGCGAATTCGTCGTCGGCGTCGTGCCGTTGCTCGTGAAGTGGATCGCCGCGCAAGCCACGTCGTCGACGCAGTTCAACGTGACTGTTCTGCTGGATGTGTATCCCTCCGTTGGCAACGGCGTTGCCGTCGTGGTCGGCGCCGTCGTATCAACAACCGTGATCGAAAACGGTCCCAGGCTATCGGACAGAGGCGGCGACTCACTGTCGCTCGCCGAGATCACAATCCCCAAATGCTCGCCCAAGTCGTTCGGCGCCGGCGTACCGCTAAGCTGTCCCGTGAACGCGTTGAAGATCGCCCAAGCCGGTGCATTCTCGATACTGAAAGTATGATTTTGCCCGGCTTCCCCGAATGCCGTGCTCAAGGTCGGCGTAAAGCTATAGGACACATTGATGCCGGCACTCGTCGGCGGCGTCCCGGATAAAGAGGGTGGATCGTTCACTGCCGTTACGGTAATGTTCATCGCGGCGATATTGGAGGACGAACCAACTGAATCCGTCACTTTGAAGCTAAGGCTGTTCGCGCCGAAATAGTCACTACCCGGCGTTTATGTGAATGTTCCGGTCCCGGCATTGGTGATCACGGCAATGCCGTTGCTTGGCGGGATAACGATGGGAAAAGTTACTGCGTCACCGTCCGGGTTACTGCCGTTCAAGACACCCGATTTAGCCGTGTCTTCGGTGGTCGAAATGGCGCCGTTCATGGCGACGGGTCGAGCATTCGGTGTGAGAGAAAATGCATGTTTTTGGCCATTAATTGAGCCGCTTCCGACGATAGCTCCGGACGAATTAATGTCAGATCTCTTAATCAATATGAAGCTTCCCGAGAGTGGATCGTTCGCATAAACGAGGGTATTCATGTCCACCATCTGGTCATCGATAATGATAAATGTGTGGGTCTCTGTATCAGTAACTCCCGATTCGCCAATAATTTGACCAGCATCGTTAATTGCTCGTGCTGTACCAGTTATCTTTGCCTTGCCGTCAAAAGTTCCCAAATCCGTGAGTACATTATTTTCAAAGAGAAAGGGGCGTTGTTCATCGCAAACAGCGCGGCCTACAATTTTCTCGGCTGTATTGATGTCAAATGGCTCGCCTGAAAAGCCTAGATTGTTGAGCATACCGTCTTCATACAAAATGCACTTGAAGTAGAATTATTAATATTAGCAAGGACTACACTCTGCCCCAGATTGTTTATGCTATTTGTGCCCGCTTTAGGTCCACCGAACGTTCCAAGATCAATTAACGTGCCATTTTCATATAGAACTGCGCGTTGGTCTCCTTGGTTAAATCCGGGATCGGAAAAAGATCTACCGACGATTATTCCGGAATCGTTTATATCTGAGGCCTGGCTCGAACCGCCGAGGCTTCCAAGGTCGGACACGACTCCATTTTCAAATAGGGACGCATGAATGTCTCCGTTGGCAAGCATTGCCTCGCCCACGATTTGGCCCGCATTGTTGACAGAAATTGCTCGGATCGAAGTTCCTCCTAGAGTTGAGAGATCAATCATGTTGCCGTTTCATACAGGAAAGCTCGGAGTTGTCCATTTTTAACGCAGAGGATCCCACAATCTGGCCATCGTCATTCATTCCCATTGCTTCGCTGAAGTTCTCGCCAAGGTTTCCTAAATCGGTGATCGTGTACAGCGTTTGGGCGTGTATGGACGGCGTCAATAGAAAAGCCGATTCGATCCCGATCATAAACGAGATAATGTAACGAAGTAACCAGATTCTATTTCGATTTAGAGCGGTCGGATGTTCGTCCCTAACTTGACTGTTATTATCACAAGTTCGTATCAAGGCAGGAAGCACTCGGCCGTTGTGGGTATTTTGTTTCATCTCTTCTATTCTTTCTAGATTCGAAGGCAATCAGTCGATCGAGAGACAAAGGAACTATCTTCATTAATCATTGGTCGTCGTGGCCGAGATCGTGGCCGTCCAACCATGCCCGAATTTCTCTCGCCACCCCGCCCTCGACCGTCGCGAAGGATATCATTCGCCAGTCGCCAAGCGCTAAGTGGTTCGGGCCGGGATCTGGATCGGAATTCCGGGGACATGGCGTAATTGAGTTAGGGTCGCCCTCATCAACAACCCCGAGCCCACCCTGGTTTGGCGCCTGCGGTGGGCTCTCGTTAGGAGGACGACCCATGAGTGAAGTTTACGCCGGTCTCGATATCTCGGACAAGCAGACGCACGGTTTCGGGGTCAGGTCTTGAATCGAAAATTTCATCTCGCCAGGGTCCCGTCCTACCGAACCGTTTCGTATCGAAATTCCGAGCACGCTCTATCGCGTGACCCGCCGGGGCGACACGCGGGCCGACATTGCGGGCGACGAGGACCGCCGGCTCTTCATCGAGACGGCGGCGGCGGACGTCCGGTTCGGATGGCCTTGCCGCGCCTCGTGACTACAAGGGGTCAGGGCTTGTTTTTTGCATTCGGCCGCCCTAGGAGCCTGTCGGGCTTAAGCAAAATCGGCAATAATATTTCACACAAAGCGCATGGTTCGTATGTTTGTTATAATTTCCCGTGAAAATCATTGCGTTTCTTGCGCATATTGACCTCTATCGGCCTAAGCTCGACAAACTGCTAGGATTGCGCCTTGGCGAGACCGCTCCGCATCGAATTGCCGGGGGCGCTCCACCACGTGACGAGCCGGGGCAACGCGCGCGCCGACATCGTCTCGGGCGAGAAGGATCGCCGGCTGTCGCCGGCGAAGGCGATGCATCGGCCCTCGGGCGCCGCGCCGAGGAATGCGCCGAGCCGGGATTGACCGGGCCGCGGCCTCGACCGCGAGGCGCCGCAATAGCGGAAGCGAGGCGGAATCGAAGCCCGCCGGGATTCGCCGACCGCCAAGAAATCCCCGCCGCGCCCGCCCGGCGCCCCGCCCGGCCGGCCCCGGGCGTTCGCCTCGCGCACAGGGCTGGCAACGAAGCCGTCTCGAGGCCCTCGCGAACGACATGGCGAAGCGCGCGCAAGCGCACGGAATTGCGATCGGGGGGCCGCGAGGCTATGATTCCCCGGGAGCCGATGCTCGATCTCGCGATTGCCGGGTTACCCGGTCATCAAGGCCTCTCGACCGGGCACGGCCGTTGGTGGCGCATGGCGTGATGATGGGATATCCACCGGCTTGGCCGCTATTTCGGCGTTATGGCCCGACCGGCGCCATCAAGGGCGCCGGTCTGATCCTGCTGCTCGCCGTCCTCGCCGGCCCGCCATGCCAGCGCCCAGCGCACGGCCAGAGCGGCGGGGACGCGAGCCCGGCGCGGCATCTGGGCGACTCGCCCTCGGGCCGGGGGCGATCGGAACCCATTCTTCCCGTCCGGATACCACGCGATCTCGACCAAGGAAAAGTTGAACTGGGAGAATTGTTGTTCAATGATTCCGGGCTGTCGAAAGACGGCAGCATCGCCTGTGTCAGCTGCCACGACCTCGCCACCGGCGGCACGGACCGGCTGGCGACATCGCGCGGCATTGGTGGGTCCGTACTCGCCCGCAACGCGCCGACCGTTTTCAACAGCGGCCTCAACTTTCGCCAATTCTGGGATGGGCGCGCGGCGACGTTGGAGGAACAAATCGAGGCATCGCTGCGCAACCCCACGGGAATGGCGGCCGAATGGCCCGAGGTTTTGGCGAGGCTGCGCGGCGATTCCGATTATGCGGCCGCGTTCGAGCGGGTCTACGACGACGGCGTCCAAGCCGCGAACGTGAAGGACGCGATCGCCACGTTCCAACGTTCCCTGGCGACCCCGGGGGCACGTTTCGACAGATTTCTCCTCGGCGAAGACGACGCCATCACGGACGAAGAAAAAGCCGGCTACGAGCTGTTCAAATCATTTGGCTGCGTCGCCTGTCACCAAGGGGTGAATGTTGGCGGCAACATGTTTCAAAAGATCGGGGTGTTCAAGGATTACACCAGCCGCGGGGAAGCGGCCGGAGACCACGACGATGGCCGGTTTCATGTCACCGGGCGCGAGTCGGACCGTCGCGTTTTCAAGGTTCCATCCTTTCGGAACGTGGCCATCACCGCGCCCTACTTTCACGACGGATCGGTGAAGAAACTCCAGCAGGCCGTGGCCCTCATGGCCAGCTATCAACTCGGCCGGGATCTCAGCGCCGACGAAATACAAAAAGTCGTCGCGTTTCTTCGGACGCTGACCGGAAACCTGCGAGGTTCTCCGTTATGACGGTAACGGGGATAAAGCAGGCGCTACTTCTTTTAGGTGTAATGGGTCTTTTGACGTTCTTATATTTCGAGAGCCGAGGTGTCGATCCAGGCGAACAGAATCGGACTATAAATCAAATACTCGAGCTGAAAAAATTAATCCTGGACGTCAGGCAGAATGTCCTTTTGGTCCATGTCGGCAAACTCAATCGAGGGCTTATCCCTTGGCTCAATTCGTGAAACGTATGCATTTGTGATAGAATGCCCGGAACGTCAGGAGGTTGGGTCATGGACGGCAAGGGTTTCCAGGTGTGGCTTTCGGCGGCGCGCGGGCTGACGCGCGTGCAGCGGCACGAGGCGCTCGCGGTGCTGTCGGGCCGGAGCGAAGGCGAGGCATCGAAGGCCGCGATCGAGCTTGGTGTGGACGAGGCCCGGCGCTGTCCGCACTGCGCGAGCGAAGGGGCGGTTTCGCGCGGTATGGCGCGGGGTCTGCGGCGCTACCAGTGCAAGGGCTGCGGCAGGACCTTCAACGCGCTGACCGGTACGCCGCTGTCGGGCCTGCACCACAAGGAACGCTGGCTGTCGTTCGGGGCGTCGCTGGCGGAGGGGGAGACGGTGAAGGCCTCGGCGGCGCGCTGCGACGTGGCGGTGAGCACGGCGTTCCGCTGGCGTCACCGGTTTCTGGCGGCGGCGCGGAGCGATTCGGAGGTGCTCAAGGGGATCGTGGAAGCGGACGAGACCTACGTCCTGGAGAGCCGGAAGGGCGCGCGCGGGCTGGGACGCAAGGCACGGCGGCGGGGCGGCAAGGCGAAGAAGCGCGGCCTCTCGCGCGAGCAGGTGCCGGTTCTCATGGCGGCGGACCGGAGCGGGACGACGGTGAGCGCGGTGCTGCCCAGGGTCGACGCGGCGGCGCTCACGGCTGCTCTCGACCCGGTGGTCGCGAAGGACGCCCTGCTGGTCTCCGACGGTGGCGCGAGCTATCCACCTTGCGCCGCCGCGCTCGGGGTGAGCCACGAAGCACTCAACCGCTCGATGGGGAAACGGGTTCGGGGCGATCTGCATGTGCAGACGGTGAACAGCCGCCACAGCCGGTTGAAGGACTTGCTGCGTCCCCGCCGCGGCATCGCCACCCGCTATCTGGACAACTACCTGAGCTGGTTCCACCTCGTCGGCCTCGCCCCCGGCGCCAATGACCGAGCCTGCCTCGCCGCCGCCGTAACAAGGTGACGCATACAATTCACGAATTGAGCCTATCCCTTTGAGCCCGGTTTGACGAGATGTTGAGTTTCTGGTGGGCGTCGGCAGCATGTTCGTGTAATGTTCCGTCATGGTCAGCCGCTGGAAATATGACCGCCCCATGTCCCGCGCCGCCTTCGAGGCGCGCTTTCCCGATTGAAGCCTCCTGTGCCCGGCATCTCGCCGCCAGGCGCTGGCCCGACGGCTTCGTCTGCCCCGCCTGCGGCCATGACAGGGGCTGGGAACTGAAGCGGCGCCGGGCGAGCTGGGAATGTGCGGCCTGCGGGAAGGAGACCTCGGTGACCGCAGGCACGATCATGCACCGCAGCCACTTGCCCCTGAAGACCTGGTTCATGGCCGTTCACATCGTGACCAGCCACTCGAATGGTATCTCCGCCCTGCAACTCCAGGCCCAGCTCGGGCTCGGCAGTTACAAGAGTGCCTGGCTCCTGCTGCACAAGCTGCGCCGTGCCATGGTCAATCCGGATCGCAGCCTGCTTGAGGACCTGATCGAGATCGATGAGGCCACCCTCCCGTTCCGCACCGCAAAAGACCCGGCCACAGGCGGGCAAGGTCGCAGCCCACAAGGCAAGATGCGCATTGCCGGCGCGGTCGAGCTATCGCCCGAGGGCGAGCCACGCCGCATCCGGCTGGCGCCGATCGGGGATTTCTCCGCGCGCAGCCTTCGTGCCTTCGTTGCCGGAACCTCGGCGCCGGGCGCGCGGGTGATTACCGATGGCTGGAGCGGTTATTGCGGCCTGCCCGACCACGACCACCAGCCCAAGGTCGTCGGTGCAACGCCCGCCCATCTCGTGCTGACGTGGATCCATCGTGTGTTCTCGAACCTGAAGCGCTGGGCGCTCGGAACCTTCCATGGCCTGCGCCGCGCCCATCTGCGCCGCTACCTCGACGAGTTCGTGTTCCGCTGGAACCGCCGCCGCCACACCGCAACGGCTTTCGATACCCTGCTCGGCATCGGCACGCGCCTGCGACCCGCCGACTACCGCGACATCGTCGGACAACACGTCTGATCCCGGCAGGCCGGGCGCCAGCCATCGCCCGCCCTCCGATCCGCCTCAATCGGAGCCGAATACCGGCCCTCCAGTCTGCCTGACAGCACTCGAAACCAACTTCCTCAAGTCCAAAAGCTCCCGCACATCCCCCGGCACGGTCCGAAAACCGTGCCTGGAACGTAGAAGGCCGATCAACATCTGGTGTGACCGGAAGCAAAGGGATAAGCCATATATTAATTTAATCGGGAGTCAAACGAGGGTGGCAGACTGGCGACCCGGCGGAGGCTTGGCGTGACAGCGGTGGCTGATTGGGTCGCCGCAAGGTGATCGCCCGCTTCACGCTGATCGACATCGGTTTCAAGGTGGAGAAGGTTGGCTATTTTACCCAGGGCCGGCTAGCGCCTGCCTTTACCTCTCGCGTGCCGCGCGTGCCCGGTGACATGTTCGCCCGCCAACTGCTCGCACGCGCCGATGCTGTTTGAGCCAAAGTAACGCCTCGGCGGGCGTCGGAAGCGGAGAGGGACGGGTTGCGTCGGCTTTCGTCGTCACGCTAGGTTTCGTTGCTCAAGGGGCGAAGGCCCCAGGGGATGGAACGAACCAATGAAACTATATTACGATCCACGCACGGTGAACTGCCGCAAGGTGGTCGCTGGCCTCAAGCTGATGGACGTCGCGTTCGAAAGCGAGAACGTCGATTATTTCACACAAGGCCAAAAGGCGCCCGAGTTCCTCGCGATCAATCCGAATGGTGCCCTGCCGGCGTTGACCGACGGGGACATGAAGCTCTGGGAATCGAACGCCATACTGCAATATGCCGCCGACAAGGCCGGCGCCGAGGCGGCCTATCCGAGTGACCTGCAGACCCGCGCCGACGTCAGCCGCTGGCTGCTCTGGGAGGCAAGCGCCTGGTTCCCGACCTGCTACGTCTATCTGGTCGAGAACGTGGTCAAGCCGATCCTGGGGGCGGAACCCGATGCCGCGATCCTGGAGCCGGAGGGACCCAACTTCCACAATCTGGCCGGCATCCTCGACGCGCGCCTCAACGGTCAGGACTGTCGAGAACATTTCGAATTGACTGCTTTATGTACCATATGAATTGACCGCTTCTGTTGTGGTTGTTGGGCCTGTGGATAAGTGGGGAACCCGCCGTGGCGGGTTGTCCACTTATCCACAGGCCGGGCGCGCGTCGAAGCGGTTCACGCGGCCGCTCTGCTGTTCTTGGTTTCGTCGAGGACGGTGCCGTCGGCCTGATATCGGGCCAGCCGGCGCGGGCCGTGGAAGACCGCCAGGGTGCCGCCGGAGTATTCGTGGACCCGCACCGATGCCTTGACGTAATGGCGGCGGTGGCGATCCTCCGGGATCTGCAGCACCAGCCGCTTGTAGCGCACCGTGTTGTCGTTGCCGACGATCCGGTCCTCCTGGATGCACAGGATGTCGTCGAGCGATCCGGTGAAGGGGACAAAGGCCGAGCCCTCGGCTTCGGCCGGCACCGCGAAACGGGCGTTGTGGCGGGGCAGATAAATCTCGCGCAGGAACGCGTTGGCCTCGGCCATCGTGGTGATGGCGGCCAAGCGCAGTTCCTGCGGCAGGCGATTCTGCAATGTCGCGAACATGCGCTCCGAGCGCCCCCGGGCCTCGGGGGAGTAGGCCGGGATCAGTTCGATGCCCAGCTGGCCCAGGGCTCGGCCCACCTGGGTCGGGTTGTTCTTGTCCACCTTGCCGCCGGCCTCGGGCGTGTGCCAGTAGTGCGAGGCCCGGTCGGCGTAGAGCGAGCAGAACAGCCCCCGGACCTCGATCACCTCGCCCAGGGCCCGGAAGCTGCTCATGGTCCCCTCTTCGTCGACGAAGAAGGCCGAGTAGATCTCGCTGGTTGCGTCATCCATGGTGACGATCAGGTCCCACCACTGCCCGGGAACCCATTGGTGGGTCGAGCCGTCCTGGTGCAGCATCATGGCGGGCAGGGCGCGGCGCGGCCGCTTGCGCCGGTGCGCGCCTCGCCGCGGTGCCGGACGTTTGCGCCCGTGGGCCTGGAGCGTCAGGCGGACCCAGTTGTAGCTCCGCGTGAAGCCGTGCTCATCGAGCAGCTTCTCGTGGAAGTGCTTGGCCGTGAAGTCCCAGTAGCGCGTGTCGAACAACTCCAGAACCTCCATCACCGTGTCCACCGGCACCCGGTGCCCCGAGACCTTGCCCAGCCGGCGGTCATACAGACCCTCCGCGCCTTCCGCCTCAAAGCGACCCCGCCAGCGCCGGAACGTTCGCTCGCTCATCCCCAGGATCGACGCCGCCTCCGCCTGGCTCAGTCGCCGCCGCTTCGCGCGCTCCAGAATCTCCTCGAACTTCATCTGCCGTAGTCCTTGCAACACCTCGGCCCGCTTCATCGCCGCCCTCCTCGAAGGCGACGTTCTAAACCGGACAGATCACATGGTACCTACGGCGGTCATATCGTGTGTTAGCGACACCTCAACGGTCAGGACTGGCTCTGCGGCACGGCTTCGCCGACCATCGCCGATATCTCCATGGCGTCGCCCATGCACTTGCACGGCCATCAGAAACTGCCGCTGGAGTCGCACGCCAATCTTCGGGCCTGGATGGGTCGGGTCGAGGCCCTGCCTTGCTGGAAGGAGACCGACGTGGCACCGCTCCGGGGCCTCGGCTGAGCGGGCCGCGAGCGGGCGGGAGTTCGAGGGACGAACGGCGCTCGTCACCGGCGGCAGCCGGGGCATCGGCCGGGCGGTCTGTCTCCGTCTCGCCGCCGGCGGTTACACCTTCCCGCCTCGAGGCGTAGACTGCTCCCCGAGCCAGGGAGGGAGACGCGTATGTTAGAGGCGACATGTTCGATCGATATCAGACCGTTCGGCGGCGTGACCGGTGCGGAAGTGCGCGGACTCGATCTCGCCGAGCCGCTCGGCGAGGCGGACCAGGCGACGGTCCACGCCGCCTTCCTCGAGCATCTGGTGCTGGTGTTTCGCGACCAGGATCTGACGGAGGCCCAGCAGGTCGCTTTCTGCCGCCGCTTCGGCCCGGTCCAGTACCAAGTAATGGACCACCTGCATGCGGATGGGCATCCCGAGATCTACCTGCTGACCAATCTCGACGCGGATGGCGCGCTCACCGGCCGCCATACGGACGAGAGCTCGCTGGTCTGGCATACCGATGCCGCCTGGAAGGAAAATCCGGCGATGGCCACCTTCCTCTACGCGGTCGAGGTCCCGGACGAGGGCGGCGACACGCTCTTCGCCAACATGCAGGCGGCCTACGATGCGCTCGACGGCGACATGAAGGGCCAGCTGGCCGATCGTACGGCGGCACAGGACTGGGCCTTCAACCAGCACCGATGGCACATGAGCGCGGAGCAGATCGCCAAGGTCTCGAACCCGCCGGAACACCCGGTGGTGCGGACCCACCCCGAATCCGGGCGCAAGGGAATTTTCCTCGGCGAGCATGCCTCGCGGATCTCCGGGTCGCCGTTCGAGGCGGGCCACGCGCTTCGCAACGTAATCAATGCGCATGCGACTCGGCCGGAGTTCGTCTACCGCCACCACTGGCGGCCGGGCGATTTCGTCATGTGGGACAACCGCGCGGTCCTGCACAAGGCGACGGCGTTCGATTCCGCGAACGAGCGGCGCGTGCTGCGCCGCGTTTGCCTCGACGGCGACCGGCCGTTCTAATCCGCGAGGAACTGCATGAACTCGACGGCGAAGCCGTCGGGGTCGGCGCAGCAGAAAACCCGTTGACGGGTACCGCCCATGTCGATTTGGAGCGGCGGGGCGAAGCAGTCGTGCCCGGCGGCGGCGAGGCGGGCGTGCATCTCGCCCGCGTCGCGCACGCGCAGGCACAGGCGCTGGATGCCTAATGCCGTCAGGTCGCCAGGGAGGCGGCCCGTGGTCGGCGGAGTTGTCCACTGGATGAGGTCGAGGCGGGTGGCTCGCGCGTCGTCTCCCAGCATCAACAGCCGCGCCTTCGCGTCCGCGCCCCCTGGCACCCGGAGGATCGGGCCCAGGCCGATCTCGTCGAAGCTTCGCCGCTCGGCCAGGGGCACGTCGCCGAAATCCATCACGACACGAAAGCCGATCAACTCGTAGAAGGCCGTCGATCGTTCGAGATCGGTGCAGTTCAAATTGACGTGAAATATGCCCATGGCGTTGGCAAGGACGGGGCGACTGTTGGTCATGGATACCTCGATATACGCCCCGATGCGGGTTGGCGGGCGGTTGCGGGCGGATCGACCCGAAGCATAGAGTGACACGTCGACTTGCTGTTGTTCGATAGGAGGTGGCGATGGATGCGACAAGCGGTTCCGCCGCCGCAACGACGACCGAGGCCGCGCCGATCACCTGGCTGACGGGTTACGAGGAGGTGCGCGAGGCCTTCAAGCGGCGCGAGTTGCGCCAGGCGTCCTACGACGGCGCCAAGGAAACGGTGTTTGCCGACACGCTCGTCACGCTGGACGGAGAGCCGCACGATATCCGCCGGCGGACCGAACAGCCGCTCTTCCGCCCCGACATGGTCGCGGCACTGGAGAATGCGATCGTCCCGGCGGCGGAACAGATCATCGCCCAGTACAAAGCGGCGGGGGAGGCCGATCTCGTCGATGTCGCGCGTTCGGTCAGCACCGCCATGGCGGCGGGGATCGTCGGCCTGGACGGTTGCGACAGTGTCGTGCGGCTCGATGAGCTGTCGGCCTTGATGGCGAAACTGCACGAGGGCGTCGTCATCGAGTGGTCCACACGGTCGCGCGACGAGCTGCTGGCCGAGGTCGCGATCGCCCGCGACCGCTATCGCGAACGTTTTCTAACCCCCGCGTTGGCGCGCCGCGAAGAGATGGCTGTCGACGCCGACGCGGCGGAAGACCTGATCCAACTGTTGCTCGCCCATCGCGACCTGTTGGAAATGGATCCGGACAAGATCCTGCGAGAAAGCGTGCATTACCTGGTCGCAACGGCGCAGACGACCGCGACGGCCCTCGTGCATGGGTGTCAGCAGATTTGGAGTTGGATCGCCGCGTGTCCCGGCGATACGCGAAAACTCGACGATCTGCTGTTCGTGCAGGCCGCCATGAACGAAACCCTGCGGCTGCAGCCGCCGAGCGGCTGGCATATGCGCATCGCGGACACGGGCCTCACGCTGGCCTCTGGCCGGCGGATCAATGCGGGTGAAACGCTGGGCCTGCATCTGGTCCGCGCCAACCAGGATCCTTCGGTCTTCGGCGACGATGCGGATCGTTTTAACCCCTACCGGACGACGCCGCGTCGGGTGCCGGCCTACGGCCTGGCTTTCGGCGATGGGGCGCACGTCTGCATCGGCAAGCGTCTCACCGCCGGGGTGCCGGCCCGCGCCGGCGCCAGCGGGGTGCTGGCTGCCATTGCCATGGCGTTGTTCGCCGCCGGCTGCATGCCGCATCACCGCCGCCCGCCGGTTGCCGAGCCGAATACCGAACGCCGTCAGTATCGCAGCTATCCCGTGGTGTTCGGCGATGGCGCCGGACTTGGTGCGACCGCGATCGGTCGACCGCTGCCTGAAGTTCAGCCGTCCGCGGCGGACGCATAGGGAGGGGACGAGGATGGAACGGGAGCTCGAGGGCAAGACGGCGGTGATAACGGGCGGTGCGCGCGGCATTGGATTGGCGATTGGCCGCTTGCTGGGAGCGCGGGGCGCGACGGTCGCAATTCTGGATGTCAGTCGTACGACGATGGACGAGGCCATCGCGGAACTCGAAGGCGCGGACATCGAAGCCGTCGCGCAGGAGGTAGACGTGCGCGAGCGGGCGAGCGTCGCCCGGGCGCTGGATGCGGTGGTGGCGCGTTACGGCCCGCTGCACATTGTCATCAACAACGCCGCCGTCGGCCCGCAAGCCTCGTTCCTGGAATTGACCGATGAGCAATGGTCGCTGGCAATCGATACCAATCTCACCGGTTGCTTTATCGTCGCGCAGGAAGGTGTCGGGCGGATGACCGATCCGGCCGGCGGACGCGTCGTCAACATCGCCTCGTCGGCCGCGCACATCGCCAACAGCGGCCAGGCTGCCTATGCCGCGGCGAAGGCGGGCTTGACGGCACTCACGCGCGCCATGGCATTCGAGCTGGGTCCCCGGGGGATCCTGGTCAATGCGGTCTCGCCCGGAACGATTGAAACGGACCTGTCCGCGGGCATGCTGACGGATGAAATGCGTGCCGCGCGTGAACAGCGCATTCCGCTCGCACGCCTGGGTCAACCCGATGAGGTGGCCGAAGTCGTCGCCTTTCTGGCAAGTCCACGCGCCTCCTACGTGAACGGACAGGTCATCGCCATCGATGGCGGCCTTTTGATGGCCGGCATCCGCGCCGCGATGGAGCAGGGTTGAGCGTGACAGGCTGGGCGGGTCCGGCGTGCCATGTCATGCAGCCCGGCCGGTCCATCACCATGATGCCTGCAAATATGGCAAGGGTCGCCAAGGACGACAGTGGAAGGAAAGCCGAATGTCCATGACAAGCCAAACAAGCGGCGCGGTCGCCGGGGACGAGGCCACCCTATCGCAAGGGCTCGCCGCCTTCGCGCACGACCTCGCCTACGACGACATCCCCCTCGAGGTGCGCGAGCGGGCCAAATACCTGATCCTGGACGCCGCCGGCATCGCGCTCGCCTCCACCGCGTATACCTTCGCGGCCCGGATCTTCGCCGGCATCCATGCCCTGTCCGGCGATGGCGCCGGCACGGTGATCGGCATGAAGACGCCGCTGCCGTTGCGCGACGCGGTTCTGATGAACGGCGCGCTGGTGCATGGGCTCGACTTCGACGACACCCACATGGGTGCGATCGTGCACGCCACGGCGAGCGCGTTTCCCTGCGCGATGGGTGTCGCGGAGCATGTCGACGCCTCGGGCGAGGCGCTGCTGACGGCATATGTCGTCGCCATGGAGACGGCGATCCGTATCGGACTTGCCGCGAACGCCGGTTTTCACCACGTCGGCTTTCATCCCACCGGCGTGGTGGCGCACTTCTCCTGCGCGCTCGCGGCCGGCCGGCTGATGGGCTTGAACGCGCGGGAACTCGCCACCGCCCAGGGCATCACGGGCAGCACGGCCGCGGCCAGCCAGGAGTTTCTTTCCGAGGGTGCGTGGAACAAACGGCTGCATCCCGGCTGGGCCGGTGCTGCCGGAATCACGGCGGCCAGCCTGGCGAAGCACGATTTCGTCGCCCCCTCGCAGCCCTACGAAGGCCGCTTCGGGCTCTATAATTCCTATCTTGGCGAGCACGCGGCGAACGTCGACTACGACGCCGTCACCGCCGGCCTGGGCGAGACATGGTCGCTGCTGGACGAGGCGATCAAGCCTTATCCCGTCTGCCACTTCACCCACAGCGTCGCGGACGCCGCGCTGGAACTGCGCCGGCGGCACAATCTCGTCGCCTCCGAGGTCGCCAGCATCCGCGCGCTCATTCCCGAAGAGACGATCGCCCTGATTTCCGAACCGGTGGCGGCGAAGAAACGGCCGTCGAGCGACTTCGAAGCCAAGTTCTCGACCCAGTTCATTACCGCGGCGGCACTGGTGCGCGGCAAGTTCAGCCTGGCCGAGCTGAAGGACGACACCCTGCATGACCCGGAGATCCTGGATCTCGCGGACAAGGTGAGCTGCGAATCCGATCCCACGTCCCTGTTCCCGAAGTATTTCTCGGGCGGGCTGATCGTCACCACCACCGACGGGCGTGAGCTGATGCATCACGAGCCGGTCAACCGCGGCGGCGGCGACCGGGCGCTGACGGGCGAGGAGATCGCCGAGAAGTTTCGCGCCAACGCCGCGCTGAGCGTAGCGGCGTCGGGCGTCGCCACGATCGAGGACCGGATCCTCCGCCTGGACATGGCGTCGGCCCGCACCTTGGCGGAATCTCTGCGGGGCGAATGAACCATGACATCGACCACGCAAGCGTTGGCCGAGCGGGTCGTGGCAATCGGGCCGGGCGACATCGACGAAGCGGCGCGACACGCGACTCGGCGCATTTTTCTGGATGGTATCGCCGTCGCCGTGGCCGGTGCGCGGGAACAGGCGCCCAAACGCACCCACCAGGTGCAATCCGCGCTGGCGGCGCGCGGCAAGGCCACGGTTATCGGCTTTGCCGACCGGCTGACACCGGTGGCGGCGGCCTGCGTCAACGGTGCCTCCATGCATGTCCTGGACTTCGAGCCGATGTGGAGCCCACCGAACCACGCGGTTTCGACCACGCTGCCGGCGGTCCTGGCGCTGGCGCAGGAGCTGGGCGCGGACGGCCCGGCCGTCACCACGGCCTTCTTGAAAGGCGTGGAAATGCAGGGGCGGCTCAGGGTCGCATCGGGCGTCTACGAGCCGCGACACCTGACCTTCCATCCGCCGGGCTTTGTCGGTCCGCTGGGGGCGGCGACGGCTGCGGCGCATCTCTTGGACCTGGCGCCGGAGACGCTCGCCCACGCGCTCGGCATCGCCGGATCGCGCGCCGGCACGCTGCTGGCGAACGCCGGCAGCATGACCAAGTGCCTGCACTGCGGCATGGCCGTGGCCGACGGGCTGGAGGCGGCCCTGCTGGCCGCCCAGGGGGTGACGGCGCATGGCGATATCATCGATGCGCCGGCCGGTTATGCCGCCGCGTTCATGCCCGATCTCGACCGCGAACTGTTGCTCGGCTACGCCGCGCCGTGGCGGGCAGTGGATCCGGGGTTTATCGTCAAACGCTTCCCCAGCCAGTACGGCACCCATTTCGCCATCACCGCCGGGCTGGAACTCTCGGCGCAAATCGAACCGGGCGCGCAAATCGAACGGGTCGACATCACCACCCCGGTGATGCCCTACGTGGACCGGCCCCGACCCAAGGACGGCCTCGACGGCAAGTTCAGCTTCCAGTACACCGCCTGTGCGGCGCTACTGGACGGCGAGGTGGTCATCGACACCTTCTCCGACCAGCGCCGCTTCCGCGACGATATAGTGGCCCTGCTGGAGCGCGCGCGCGTGCGCCAGGACGAGGCCATTCCGGGCGCGCTGGAGGGCATGCATGTCGACATTGCGGTGACGCTTGACGACGGGCGGATGCTCAAGGCCCGTTGTGACGGACCCAAGGGCTCGATCCAGGGACCGCCGCTGACTGAGGATGAGCACATGGAGAAAATCCGTGCCTGTCTGGCCACCGTGATGGATGAAGACACGGCGGCGGAGGCGATCACGCTCTGCCAGGGGCTCGACGACTTGTCGGCCTCGGATGTGCAACAGTTGTGCGGCCTGCTGGCGGGGCCCGGCCCCGCCTGACTCCGACCGACCTAGTGGGCGAGGCCCGCGAGCAGCAGCAAGGCGACGATGTTGGTGATCTTGATCATCGGGTTCACCGCCGGGCCGGCCGTGTCCTTGTAGGGATCGCCGACCGTGTCGCCGGTCACCGCGGCCATGTGGGCTTCCGAGCCCTTGCCGCCGTGATTGCCGTCCTCGATGTACTTCTTGGCGTTATCCCAGGCACCGCCGCCCGCCGTCATCGACAGCGCGACGAAGAGGCCGGTGACAATGACGCCCAGCAGCATCGCGCCCAAGGTCGCGAAGGCCGAGGCCTGGCCGGCGATGAAGTTGATGACGTAGTAGACCACCACCGGCGCCAGCACCGGCAGCAAGGAGGGTACGATCATCTCCTTGATCGCCGCCTTGGTCAGCAGGTCCACCGCCCGGCTGTAGTCCGGCTTGCCGCTGCCATCCATGATCCCGGGGATTTCCTTGAACTGGCGGCCGACCTCGATGACCACCGAGCCCGCGGCCCGCCCGACCGCCGTCATTGCCATGGCACCGAAGAGGTAGGGCAGCATGCCGCCCAGGAACAAGCCGACCACGACGAAGGGATTGGAGAGCGAGAAGTCGATCGTCAGATGGCCGAAGAAGAGCTTGAGGTCCTCGGTATAGGCCGCGAACAGCACCAGGGCCGCCAGACCGGCGGAGCCGATGGCATAGCCCTTGGTCACCGCCTTGGTGGTGTTGCCGACGGCGTCGAGCGCATCGGTGGTGTTGCGCACGTCGCCCTCGAGGTCCGCCATCTCGGCGATGCCGCCGGCGTTGTCCGTCACCGGGCCGTAGGCATCCAGCGCCACGACCATGCCGGCCAATGCCAGCATGGCGGAAGCGGCGATGGCGATGCCGAGGAGGCCTGCCAGCATATTCGCGGCGATGATGCCGGCGCAGATGATCAGGGCGGGGATCGCGGTCGCCTCGAGGCTGATCGCCAAGCCCTGGATGATGTTGGTGCCGTGACCGGTGGTCGAGGCTTGGGCGATCGATTGCACCGGCCGGTATTGGGTACCGGTGTAGTATTCCGTCGCCCAGATGATGAGGCCCGTCACCACCAGGCCGACGAGGCCACAATAGTAGAGGTGGCGGGCCGGATACTCGGCGCCGCCGGCATTGATCGCGGTGTCGAAACCGATAATCCATTCCGTCACCGGCCAGAGCGCGATCGCCGACAGCACGGCGGCGACGATGAAGCCCTTGTAGAGCGCCCCCATTATGTTCCGCGAGGCGCCGAGCTTGACGAAGAAGGTGCCGATGATGCTGGTGATGATGCAGGTGCCGCCGATCGCCAGCGGGTAGAGCATCATGTTGGACTGCAAGGTCGGATCGGAGACGAAGAAGATCGAGGCCAGCAACATGGTCGCGACCACGGTCACGGCGTAGGTCTCGAACAGGTCGGCCGCCATGCCGGCGCAGTCGCCGACGTTGTCGCCAACGTTGTCGGCGATCACGGCGGGATTGCGGGGATCGTCCTCGGGAATGCCGAGGTCGATCTTGCCCGAGAGGTCGGCGCCGACATCGGCGCCCTTGGTGAAGATGCCGCCGCCGAGCCGGGCGAAGATCGATATCAGCGAGCCGCCGAAGCCGAGCGCCACCAGGGCGTCGACGATCACGCGGTTGCTCGCGTCGATGCCCAGCAGCACGGCGTAATAAACGGAGACCGCGAGCAAAGCCAAGCCGGCGACCAGCATGCCGGTGACGGCGCCGGCGCGAAAGGCGATCTCCAGGCCGCGCGCCAGGCCGTGGCGCGCCGCTTCGGCCGTGCGCACGTTGGCGCGGACGGAAACGTGCATGCCGATATAGCCGGCGGCGCTCGACAGCACGGCGCCGATGACGAAGCCGACGGTGGCATGCCAGCCCAGCGTCGGGAACAGGA
Source organism: Alphaproteobacteria bacterium (assembly GCA_965226475.1). Taxonomy (GTDB): domain Bacteria; phylum Pseudomonadota; class Alphaproteobacteria; genus JASLMY01. The sequence continues at coordinate 27,001 of CBDDDJ010000001.1, forward strand.
TCGCGGCGATGATCACGCCGACGATTCCAATCGCGGTGTACTGGCGGTTGAGATAGGCGGCCGCGCCCTCCTGGATGGCAGCGGAGATTTCCCGCATCCGTTCGGTTCCGGTATCGGCGTCCATCACGGATTTGGCGGCCCAGATGCCGTAGGCGATGGCGACGAGGCCGCAGACGATGGCGAAGATCAATCCGGCATCCATGACGGTATCCTTTGTTCTCGATTTCTGTCGATCGGCTGGACGCGGCCCCGTGGGCGGGTGCGTCGGGGTTCCGTTGACGCGGTAAGGCGCGCGAAACCGGGGCGGGACGAGACATCGCCGCGTTTTCGCGCGCGGAACATGCCAAAATGCCCCGGCAAATGCAACGCCGAAGCGGCCATCGTGTCCAGAGTGTGGCAAACCCGCCCAGGCGATGGGTTTTCCGTCTGTTTTCAAGTCCCTGGCCGACGTCGTCGCCTGATCCCCGCCCGCTGGAATCGGCGAATCGTCTATCCGGTTCGAGTCATGTTGGCGCCCCGTCGCGATCTGTCCAAAATGTCTCGCCGTAACGCGGCGGGGCGGATTTAATGCATAACCGATCCGGGCGCGGCGCGGCGTCGCCACCTGGTCGACGGGGCTTGGCTCGTCGATGACCTCAACGATCCCGACTGCCGTTGGAGACCGGTTAGACCGCCAGAAATGGCATTTTCCGTTGCCGAGGCCTTGTGCGTGCGTGGTGGTTTTCCCCAGCATATGGTAATCAGCGCGCAATGGGCCGCCGTCGCGTGGTGGCTGTGTCCCTTCTCCAAATCGAGGATTGACGAATGACGCCCAATTCCGCCGCCGCGCCTTCGGTACCGGCCGCCGATTTCTTCGCGGATCCCCTAGCGGCCGCCGATCCCGAGATCTCGGCGGCGATCGGGGCGGAGTTCGAGCGCCAGGACCGGCAGATCGAGCTGATCGCCTCGGAGAATATCGTCTCCCGCGCGGTGCTGGAGGCGATGGGCTCGCTGCTCACCAACAAGTACGCCGAGGGCTACCCGGGCCGACGCTACTATGGCGGCTGCAAGCATGTCGACGTCGTCGAACGGTTGGCGATCGAACGGGCCTGTCGTCTCTTCGACTGCGCCTTCGCCAACGTGCAGTCGCACTCGGGTTCCCAGGCCAACCAGACGGTGTTCCTGGCGCTGCTGCGGCCGGGCGACACCATCATGGGCATGGACCTCGCGTCCGGTGGACACTTGACCCACGGCTCGAAGGTCAATCTCTCGGGCAAATGGTTCAATCCGGTGCCTTATGGCGTCAGGCCGGAGGACGGACGGATCGACTACGATGCCATGTCCGACCTGGCCCAGGAACATCGCCCGAAGCTGATCATCGCCGGCGGTTCCGCCTATCCCCGCGAGATCGATTTCGCCCGCTTCCGGGAAATCGCGGATTCGGTCGATGCCTATCTGATGGTCGACATGGCGCATTTCGCCGGCCTGGTCGCCGGCGGCGTTCATCCGAGCCCGTTGCCGCATGCCCACGCCGTCACCTCGACCACGCACAAGACGCTGCGCGGCCCGCGCGGCGGACTGGTCTTGAGCAACGACGAGGAGATCGGCCGCAAGATCAACTCGGCCCTCTTCCCGGGCCTGCAGGGCGGCCCGCTGATGCATGTGATCGCCGCCAAGGCGGTGGCCTTCGGCGAGGCACTGGAGCCCGGTTTCCGCGACTATGCCGCCGCTGTCGCCGCGAACGCCCGCACGCTTGCCGAAAAGCTGCTCGAGCGCGGCTACGACATCGTCTCCGGCGGCACCGACACGCACCTGATGCTGGTCGATCTCCGCCGCCACGGCTTGAAAGGCAACGCGGCGGAAAAGGTGCTCGAGCGGGCGGGTATGACCTGTAACAAGAACGGCGTGCCTTTCGATCCCGAGAAGCCTACCGTCACCTCCGGAGTCCGCCTCGGATCTTCGGCGGCCACGACGCGCGGATTTGGGGCGGTGGACTTCGAGGCCGTCGGCGATTGGATCGCCGACATGCTGGACGCGCTTCGCGACGGGCGGGAAGATGCGCGGGTCGATAGCGTGCGCGCCGAGGTCGAGGCGCTCTGCGCGCGCTATCCGATCTACGGCGGCGAGGACGGCTGAGGCCGGCTAGGAAGGAGGGAGCATCGGATGCGTTGTCCGTTCTGCGGCCACAACGATACGCAAGTCAAGGATTCGCGACCGGCGGAGGAGAACGCCGCGATCCGCCGCCGACGGGCCTGTCCGGAATGCGGCTCGCGCTTCACCACCTTCGAACGGGTGCAGTTGCGCGAGCTGACGGTGCTGAAGTCGGGCGGCCAGCGCGTTCCCTTCGATAGGGACAAGCTCCTGCGTTCGATCCTGATCGCCACCCGGCGCCGGCCGGTCGAGCCGGAGCGGATCGACCAGGTCGTCAATGGCATCCAGCGCCGCCTCGAAAGTTCGGGCGAGAACGAGATCGCCACCGCGCGGATCGGCGAGATGGTGATGGACGCGCTCGCCGGCCTCGATCAGGTGGCCTACGTGCGCTTCGCCTCCGTCTATCGCAACTTCCGCGAAGCCAAGGACTTCGAGGATTTCCTCGAGGGGCTGGGCGGCACGAGCGAGGTTCGCGGCCCCCCCGATGACGGCGCCTGAGGCCGATGACCTTCGCCTGATGCGCCATGCCCTGGCGCTGGCGGCGCGCGGCCTCGGCAACGTTTGGCCCAACCCCGCCGTCGGCTGTGTGATCTCGCGGGCGGGCCGCGTCGTCGGCCGGGGCTGGACGCAGCCGGGAGGCCGGCCGCACGCCGAAACCGAGGCGCTTGCCCGGGCCGGCGCGTCGGCATGCGGCGCCGCTGCCCATGTCACGCTTGAGCCCTGCGCCCATCACGGCCGAACCCCACCCTGCGCCGAGGCGCTGATCGCCGCCGGCGTCGCCCGTGTCGTCGTTGCGACCGGCGATCCCGACCCACGCGTCCGAGGCGGCGGCATCCAACGCCTGCGCGAGGCCGGCGTCGCCGTGGAGGTCGGCCTGCTGGAAGTCGAGGCGCGAGAGGTGAATGCCGGCTTCCTGATGACCCACGAATTGGGTCGCCCCCTCGTCACCTTGAAGTTGGCGACGACGCTCGACGGGCGAATTGCGACCCGCGCCGGCGCCAGCCGTTGGATTACCGGCGGGATGGCGCGCGAGCGGGCGCATCTGATGCGGGCCGAGACCGATGCGATTTTGATCGGCTCCGGCACGGCGATAGCGGACGACCCGGCGCTTACGTGCCGTATACCTGGCCTGGCGGGACGCTCGCCCGTCCGCGTCGTGATCGACGGCCGCCGCCGGTTGAGCGCCGACAGCACGCTGGCGGCCACCGCGCGCGAGACCCCGACCTGGGTCGTGAGCGGGCCCGCCGAAAGCGACGCGCTCGCCGAACTGGGAGTCGAAATTTTGGAGGTCGAGACGGATTGCGATGGCCATGTCGATCTTGGCGAGGCGCTGCGGTTGCTTGCCGCGCGGGGTATTACCCGGGTCATGGTCGAGGGGGGACGTGGCCTCGCCACCGCGCTGCTCCGCGCGCGTCTGGTGGATCGGGTCGACTGGTTCCGCGCCCCCGCATTGATCGGCGACGACGGATTTGCCGCCGTGGGCGAGCTCGGAATCGATACGATTGAAGACGTTTTGCGCTGGAAACGGCGGGAGATCCATGTTCTCGGCGATGATCTACTGGAATCCTTGGCGCCGACGACATAATAAAGGGGCATGTTCACGGGCATCGTCACCGACGTCGGTCGGATCAAGGACATCACGCCGGGCGGCGACACCCGCTTTCGGATCGAAACCGCCTATGACACCGCGGGCATCGAGATCGGAGCCTCCATCTCCTGCGATGGCGCCTGCCTTACCGTGGTGGAGACCGGGGAGGGGTGGTTCGACGTCACGGCATCGGCCGAGACGCTGTCGAGGACCAAACTCGGCGAGTGGCGGCCCGGCGGCCCGGCCAATCTGGAACGCGCGTTGAAGGTTGGCGACGAGCTTGGTGGTCACATTGTCTCCGGCCATGTCGACGGGGTGGCGGAAATCGTCGAATGCCGGCCGGAGGGCGACTCGCTTCGCTATGTCTTCCGGGTGCCGCTGGAGCTCGCGCCCTTCATCGCGCCCAAGGGATCGGTTTGCCTGGACGGCGTCTCACTGACGGTGAACGAGGTCTCGGGCGAGCGCTTCGGCGTCAACGTCATCCCGCACACGCGGGCGGTCACCACGTTCGCGACGCTCGGCGCCGGCGACCGGGTCAATTTGGAGATCGACGTGCTGGCGCGCTATGTAGCCCGCTTGGTGGAGGTGCGCGATGACGGTTGAGCACGAAAATCTGTCGAGCATCGACGAGATCCTGGAGGATGCCCAAAAGGGCCGGATGTTCATCCTGGTCGACAATGAAGACCGCGAGAACGAGGGCGATCTGGTCATCCCGGCCTCGATGGCGGACGCGAACGCGGTCAACTTCATGGCCATGCACGGGCGCGGCCTGATTTGCCTTGCGATGACGGAGGATCGGATACGGGGCTTGGGCCTGGACCTGATGAGCCGGCGCAACGAAGCTCGCCACGCCACCGCTTTCACCACCTCGATCGAGGCACGCCACGGTATCACCACCGGAATCTCGGCCGCCGACCGCGCCCGCACCATCGCCGTCGCCATAGATCCCGAAAGCGGCCCGACCGAGATCGCGACGCCCGGCCATGTCTTCCCCCTGATGGCGCGGCAAGGCGGCGTTCTGGTCCGCGCCGGACATACGGAGGCGGCGGTCGATATCGCGCGGATGGCCGACATGCCGCAGGCCGGCGTGATCTGCGAGATCATGAACGACGACGGCACCATGGCGCGGATGCCGGACCTGGTAAAATTCGCACAGCTGCACGGCCTCAAGATCGGCACCATCGCCGACCTGATCGAATACCGCCGGGCGACGGAGACCTACGTGGTCCGAGAACTGGAGGCGGAGCTCGACAGCATTTACGGCGGTCCGTTCCAGATGATCGTCTATATCAACAAGGTTTCTTATTCGGAACATATCGCGCTGGTGAAGGGCGACGTCGCGTCGAACGGGCCCGTGCCCGTCCGCATGCATGCCCTCGACATCCTGAGCGACGTGCTTGGCGACAAGGCGGGCAAGGCGGGCCTGCTGCAGTCGGCGATGCGGATGCTGAGCCAGGAGGAACGCGGCGTCGTGGTGCTGATTCGCGAGGCGCGGCCGACGGCGGTTTCGGAAAAGGTGCGGCGCAAGGTGGGCGAGCAGGTCGACGGACAGGTGAAGTTGCGCGACTATGGCATCGGCGCGCAGATCCTCTCCGATCTCGGGGTCAAGGAGCTGGAGCTGTTGACCAACACCAAATACGACATCAAGGGGTTGGACGGTTACGGCCTGCGCGTTGTCGGCAGCCGTAGGATTCCCATCGACGTGGCATGAGGCGAGGGCGATGGACGATACCCCACACGTACTGATCGTCGAGGCGCGCTTCTACGAGGACATCGCAGATGAATTGGTGACGGGTGCGATCGCGGAGATCGAGGCGTCGGGCGCGACGCACGAGCGCCTGTCGGTGCCGGGCGCCTTCGAAATTCCCGCGGCAATCCGCTTTGCTATCAAGGGCATGCATCTGGTGGGCGCGCGTCGGCGCTACGATGCCTATGTCGCCCTCGGCTGCGTCATTCGCGGCGAGACCACGCATTACGACTATGTCTGCGGCGAAAGCGCCCGGGCGCTGATGGATCTCTCGTTGCAATACGCCATCGCGCTCGGCTACGGCATCCTCACCACCGAGAGCAGCGAGCAGGCCTGGGAGCGGGCCCGCATCGACGCCAAGAACAAGGGCGCCGACGCGGCGCGGGCGGCTCTCCGGATGGTCGAGCTCAAGCGCCACTTCGGCTTCCATCCGCGATGAGCGGGCCGGCGGACGGATCGCCCGAAGGTGACGCCTCCTCCTCCGGCCTCGGCCCCCGCCGGGCCGCGCGGCTCGCCGCGGTCCAGGCTCTCTACCAGATTGAATTCGCCCACAACGAGCCCGAGGGCACGATCCTCGAGTTCCTCCACCATCGGCACGGCCCCACTATGGAAGACGCGGCGACGCCGGAGATGGACCGGGACTTTTTCTCTGACCTGGTGCGGGGCGCCTGCCGCCGGCGCGCCGAGGTGGACGAGCGAATTGCCGGGGCGCTGGCCGCCTCCTGGCGCATCGAGCGTCTGGAATTGGTGTTGTGCGCGATCCTCCGTTGCGCGGTCTATGAGCTGCTGCTGCGCCCCGACGTTCCGGTGCGCGCGACCATCAACGAATATGTCGAGGCGACCCACGCCTATTATTCTTGCGAGGAGCCGAAGTTCGCCAACGCGGTGCTCGATCGCATCGCCCGGAGTCTGAGGGCGGAGGAGTTCGAATCCGCCGAGCGGCCATGAGCGGGGACGAATTTGACCTGATCCGCCGCCATTTCGCCCCCTTGGCGACGGCGCCCGGCGCACTGGGCCTGGAGGACGATGCGGCCCTCTTCACCTCCGGGGCCGGGGAGGAAATCGTCGCCACGGTCGATGCCATCGTCGCCGGAGTCCATTTTCTCGACGACGATCCGCCGGATCTGGTGGCGCGGAAGCTGCTGAGGGTCAATCTCTCCGATCTCGCCGGCATGGGCGCCGAGCCGTTCGGATATTTGCTGACCACTGCTTTTCCTGCCGATCTCGACGAGGCCTGGATTGCCGCCTTCGCCCGGGGATTGGCCGAGGATCAGGCGGCGTTCGGCCTGAGCCTGCTCGGCGGCGATACGGTCGGGACGCCCGGCCCCGCGACCTTTACCGCGACGCTGTTGGGCCGGGTGACGGAAGGCGCGGCGCTACGTCGTGGTGGCGCGAGGGCGGGCGACAGGCTCTACCTCTCGGGAACCCTCGGCGATGGCGCCTTGGGTTTGCGGGCGGCGCGGGGCGGACTGGAAGCCTCGCTCGGCGAAGACGATCTCGCTTATCTGGCCGGACGCTACCGGTTGCCGTTGCCGCGGGTGGGGCTGGGGGTTCGCCTCTCGGGGCGCGCGAGCGCGGCAATGGACGTCTCCGACGGCCTTGCGCAGGACGCGGGTCATATGGCGCGTGCCTCGGGCGTCCGCTTGGTCCTGCGGCGGGCTTGCCTGCCGCTTTCGCCGGCGGCCGCCCGCGCGGTGACGGCGGAGCCCGCGCTGTGGACACTCGTTCTGGGCGGCGGCGACGATTACGAGCTGCTCGTCGCTGGGGCGCCCGCGCTGGGGTCGGAGGACGGTCTACGGGAAATCGGCCATGTCGAGGCGGGCGAGGGAGTCGTCATCCTCGACGAGGCGGGCCGGCCTCTCGAAGTGGAACACGCGGGCTGGCGCCATTTCACGGGTGAGGACGGCGCGAGGCTCGCGAACCATTCGAAGCGATGATGGCCGGGCGCCGCCACCCCCGACCGTAAACGGACTATTAGGTGTTTTTGGGCAGGATCCAGGGCGACGAGGCGAATGGCCCGTCGCATCGGAGCCCGAAGGCCCGTGAATAAGAAACTATTGATCTTTGGCCTGCTCGGCCTGTTGTTTTTGGGTGGCGGCGGGGTCGGCGCTCTTTTCGCGCTGCGCATCGTCGGTGGTGGCGAGGTGGAAGCCAAGGTGGAACCGGTGCCCGATACGACCGCGACCTACATCGAATTGAAGCCTATCGCCGCGCCCGTGATCGAAAAGAACCGGATCCTCTTCAATGTCCTTCTGACTCTCTCGATCGAAGTGTCGGGAGAGAGTGAGAAAAAGCGGGTCGCCCGTTTCACGCCGCGCCTGCGCGACGCCATGCTGCGCGAATTGCACCAGCGCCCAATCATTCACGATACCAAGACCTCCCGTTTCGATCTCGACGAGGTCAAAAGCCGAATGCTGAAGATCGTCCAAGACACCACCGGCAACGAGGCAGTAAGCGACGTGCTGGTCGTCTCGGCGGTCCGGGTCAATTAAAGCGGTTCATTTCGATCCGGGATCAAACCTGAAACACCATGGCCTCGTATCGAAAGTGCCCTTGCTTCGGCTGAATTCTGATAATCTGGCCGCAAGCATCTGATTGCATGAATCGACTGGTGGGCGCGGCTGGACTCGAACCAGCGACCTCTACGATGTGAGCGTAGCGCTCTAACCACCTGAGCTACGCGCCCCGACCGGCCCTGGGGCCGGATAGCCAGTCTCGCTATAGGGGCGGGGGCGGAAGCTGTCAAGCGAGGCCGCGGAGCGCGCTCGCGAGCTCCTCGAAGCCGTCGATTACCGCATCCGCGCCGAGTTCGCGGGGCGGTGTCTGGGTGTAGCCGAAGGACACCACGATCACCGGCAGGCCGGCGTTGCGGGCGGCGGCGACGTCGTTGGCTGAATCGCCGATCATCACGGCACGGTCCGGCGAGACCTCGAGACGCTTCAGGGTCTCCAGCAGATGTAGCGGGTCGGGCTTGCGGACGGGCAAGCTGTCGCCCCCCAGCATCGCCCCGAAGTGTCGGGCGAGATCGAGTTCGGCCATCAGTTTCTCGGTCAGCGCGATCGGCTTGTTGGTGCAGAGGCCGAGCCTGGCCCCCCGCCGGCCGAGTGCGTCGAGTTCGGTTTCGACGTGGGGGAAGGGGTGGCTGGCATCCGCCACGTGATGCCAGTAATAGTCCAGCAGGATATCGAACCATTCGGCGAGGGTCTCGTCCTCGACCTCCCGGCCGGCCGCTTCGATGCCCTTGGCGAGCAGGGCGCGCGCACCGTCGCCGATCATGTGGCGGACCTCGGCCAAGGCCACCATCGGCAGGCCGGCCAGCGCGAGCGTGTGGTTGAGCGCGCCGGCCAGGTCCGGAGCCGTTTCGATGAGCGTACCGTCCAGATCGAAGAGGATCGCGTCGAACCGTTGCCGCCAACTCATGCTTCACCGCTCCCGAAGTCCCGGCCCGCATACTACTCTCGGGCCGCCGCCGTCAAAGCCGTCCGATGGGGGGGTCGCGTCACGGCTTGTCGCCGGAATTGATTTTGCCCCGAGCCGACAGCTATGGCATGGTCATGCTCGAATTGTTGATTGATCTTTTGGGGCAAAGAGTTAGCCGATGAGTACTGGGAGCGCTTGGCGCGCGGTGGTCTTGGCGGCTGGGGCCGGAACACGAATGAAATCGGCGGTGGCGAAGCCGCTGCACAAGCTCGCGGGCGCGTCGATGCTGGATCATGTGCTCGCCACGTTGAAGGCCTCGGGACCGGCCGAGACGATTCTCGTCGCCTCGATGGAAAACCGTGATGCGTTGGCGGCATCGGCGCCCGGCGTGAGGATGGTGGTGCAAGATCCGCAGCGCGGCACGGCCGATGCGGTGAACGCCGCCCGCGGCGAACTTGAGGCCGGCGAGGGCGACGTCATGGTCCTCTTCGTCGACACGCCGCTGATCAGGTCCGCGACGATCGAGCGGATGCGGGCCGTCCGGGCCACCGGCGATCCGGCCGTCGTCGTTCTCGGCTTCGAGCCGGCCGATCCCGCCGCCTATGGCCGCCTGCTGGTGGGCGCGGACGGCAACCTCGAGGCCATCGTCGAATATCGCGACGCCGACGCGGACCAGCGCGCGATCGGCCTCTGCAACTCGGGCCTGATGCTGATCGACGGCGCCGTCTTGCCCGCGTTGCTGGTCGCCGTCGACGACGACAACGCGAAGGGCGAGTACTACCTGACGGACGTCGTCCGGGCGGCCCGCGCCCAGGGCCGCGGCGTGGCGGTGGTAATCGCCGACGAAGAAGAGGTGATGGGGATCAATTCAAGGGCGGAGTTGGCGGAGGCGGAGGCCATCATGCAGCGCCGCCTGCGTGCCCGCGCCATGGCGGATGGGGCGACGCTGGAAGACCCGGAGACCGTGCATCTCTCCTTCGACACGGTTCTCGGCCGCGACGTCGTGATCGAGCCGCATGTTTACTTCGGCTCCGGCGTCCTGGTCGGCGACAATGTGCGGATCCGCGCCTTCAGCCATCTGGAGGGCTGCCGAATCGAGCGCGGCGCCACGATCGGTCCCTACGCCCGTCTCCGGCCCGAGGCCGAAATCGGCGCGAATGCGCGAATTGGGAATTTCGTCGAGGTGAAGAAGGCTCGGATCGAGGAGGGCGCCAAGGTCAACCACCTGACCTATATCGGCGATGCCCGCGTCGGTGCCGGGGCCAATGTCGGCGCCGGCACCATCACTTGCAATTATGATGGTTTCAACAAGCATTTCACGGACATCGGCGATGGCGCCTTCATCGGCTCCAACACGGCCTTGGTGGCGCCGGTTAGCGTCGGCGCGGGCGCCGTCGTCGGCGCGGGCAGCGTGATCGCGAAGGATGTCGCGGCGAACGATCTGGTGTTGACCCGGGCGGCGGAAAAGACCATACCGGACTACGCTGGGCGGTTGCGGGCGCGCATTTGCGGCGCGACGGGACGTGGCGACGGCAAGACCACCGTGGACGAATAATCTCGAGGCCCGTGGAACCATCACATGTGCGGCATTATCGGAATCTTGGGCTCCGGCGACGTCTCGCGGTCGATCCTGGAGGGGCTGAGGCGTCTCGAATACCGGGGCTATGACTCGGCCGGTATCGCGACCCTGGTGAACGGCCATATCGATCGGCGCCGGGCGGAAGGCAAACTCGACCGGTTGGCGGATCGGCTGGCGAACGCGCCTCTCCCCGGCGACGTCGGGATCGGCCACACGCGCTGGGCGACGCACGGCGCGCCGACGGAGAACAACGCCCATCCCCACGCGACCGACCGGGTCGCCATCGTGCATAACGGCATCATCGAGAACTTCCGCGAGATCCGCGAGGAGCTGATGTCGCGTGGCAGCAACTTCGCCTCCGAGACGGATACCGAGGTCGTCGCCCATTTGATCACTGCGAACCTCGACGATGGCATGGAACCCGTCTCGGCGGCCGGCGATGCCTTCTCCCGCCTCGAGGGGGCCTTCGCGCTGGCCGTGATCTTTAATGGCGAGCACGACCTGATGATCGGCGCCCGCAAGGGCAGTCCGTTGGTGGTGGGCCACGGCGAGGGCGAGATGTACCTCGGCTCGGACGCCTTGGCGCTCTCGGTGCTCACCCGGCGGGTCAGCTATCTGGAGGAGGGGGACTGGGTCGTCCTGCGCCGCGAGGGGGCGGAATTCCGCGACGTCGGTGGCGAAGTGGTGGCACGCGACAGCCATGTGTTGAACGCGGCCGCCGGCTTCATCGGCAAGGGCAACCATCGCCACTACATGTTGAAGGAAATCCACGAGCAGCCGACGGTGATCGGCGATACGCTGCATTCCTTCGTCAATCGGACGGAACGGCGGATTTCGCTGCCCGAACTTTCGATCGATCTGAACGCGGTCGACCGGCTGAACCTGGTCGCCTGCGGCACATCCTATTACGCCTGTCTGATCGCCCGCTATTGGTTCGAGAAGCTGGCGCGGATCCCGGTCGACGTCGATATCGCCTCGGAGTTCCGCTACCGGGAACCGCCACTCGACGCGGGCGGCGTCTCGCTCTTCGTCTCGCAGTCGGGCGAAACCATGGATACCATGGAGGCGCTCCGCCTGGTGCGCCGTTCAGGCCAGTCGATCATCAGCGTTGTCAACGTGCCGCACAGCACCATGGCGCGGGAGAGCGACGATGTGCTTGTGACCCATGCGGGCCCCGAGATCGGCGTCGCGTCGACCAAGGCCTTCACCACACAGCTCACCACGCTGCTTTGCCTCTCCGTCGCCATGGGCCGGGCGCGGGGCACGCTCTCGGGCGAGCGCGAGGCGGAGCTGGTGCGGGCGGTCAGCGAGGTGCCCGCGCGGCTCGCCGAGTTCCTGGCTGACGACGAGGCCTTGCGCGCCCTCGCGATCGAATTGAGCCGGGCGCGCGACGTACTTTACCTCGGTCGCGGTACCAATTTTCCGATCGCGATGGAAGGGGCGCTGAAGCTCAAGGAAATCTCCTACATCCACGCCGAGGGCTATGCGGCGGGCGAAATGAAGCACGGGCCCATCGCGCTGATCGACGAGAAGGTGCCGGTAGTGATCGTCGCGCCCAGCGACGGCCTGTTCGAGAAGACCGTCGGTAACGTGCAGGAGGTGGCGGCGCGCGGCGGCCGCGTGGTGTTGTTGAGCGACGACGAGGGCATCGCTCGGATCGGCGATATGGCCTGGGCCGCCGTCCGCCTGCCGACGGTCGACGCGATCGTGGCGCCGATCCTCTATGCCGTTCCGGTGCAACTGCTCGCGTACCACGTCGCCGTGGTCAAGGGCACGGACGTCGATCAGCCGCGAAACCTCGCGAAGTCGGTGACGGTCGAATAGGGTCGTCGGACATGGTCGAGGGGTGGGGGAAGCCCATCTGGCCCACTCCGCTGGTGGCGATAATCGCCGGAGGTCTCGTCCTCTCCCTCTCTCTCGGATCGCGCTAGTCCTTAGAGTCCGTCCGGAGACTTTATGTAGGATTACAGAGTTTTCGGAGCATGAGTCGAATGGACGCGAGCTTGATGAAGGCGAGCGCGTTGCGGTTGAGGTTCTCCCAGTCCTTGGCCAGTCGGCGGCAGCGGTTGAGCCAGGCGATGGTGCGTTCGACCACCCAACGCCTGGGCTGGACGACGAAGCCCTTCACCCGATCGGATCGCTTGACGATCTCGGTCTCGAGATCGGGCAGGATGCCGGCCAGGGCGCGGTGAAAGACCGGCCCCTGATAGGCGCTGTCGGCGAACAATTTCCCGAGAAAGGGAAACAGACCGAACAAGGTCGCCAGCAGCGCGAGACCGCCGTCGCGATCCTGAACGTTGGCGGCGGTGACGATGCCGTGCAGCAGCAAGCCTTGCGTATCGACCAGAACATGCCGCTTCTTGCCCTTGATCAGCTTGCCGGCATCGAAGCCGTGGCTGTCGATGCGAGCCCCCCTTTTTCAGCGCTTTTCACACTCTGAGTGTCGATGATGCAGGCCGTGGGGCTGGCTTCGCGCGCGGCTTTCTCGCGGCACTTGAGGTAGAGCGCATGATGGATGCGATCCAGCGTGCCGTCCCAGTTCCACAGGCCGAGGTAATCATGCACGGTGCTTCTGGGCGGCAAATCCTTGGGCAGCGCGCGCCACTGGCAGCCGGTGCTCAGAATGTACATCACGCCGTTGATCACCTCGCGGATAGCGACGCGCCGTTTGCCGCCGCCGGGCTTGCCCGGCGGGATCAGCGGCTCGATATGCGCCCATTCCGCATCGGTCAGGTCGCTCGGATAACGCAGTTTGTCGCGGTTGTAGCGCGGGCGGTTGTCGGCAGTCCACATGGGGCACCTCAAGAGTAAATTCACCACCCCAGAGAATCACAGCTGATTCAGCTCTTCAAGAGGGGGCGCCGGATAACCGATTCATCCGACTCATAAAGTCCCCGGACGGACACTTAGAGTCCGTCCGGAGACTTTATGTAGGATTACAGAGTTTTCGGAGCATGAGTCGAATGGACGCGAGCTTGATGAAGGCGAGCGCGTTGCGGTTGAGGTTCTCCCAGTCCTTGGCCAGTCGGCGGCAGCGGTTGAGCCAGGCGATGGTGCGTTCGACCACCCAACGCCTGGGCTGGACGACGAAGCCCTTCACCCGATCGGATCGCTTGACGATCTCGGTCTCGAGATCGGGCAGGATGCCGGCCAGGGCGCGGTGAAAGACCGGCCCCTGATAGGCGCTGTCGGCGAACAATTTCCCGAGAAAGGGAAACAGACCGAACAAGGTCGCCAGCAGCGCGAGACCGCCGTCGCGATCCTGAACGTTGGCGGCGGTGACGATGCCGTGCAGCAGCAAGCCTTGCGTATCGACCAGAACATGCCGCTTCTTGCCCTTGATCAGCTTGCCGGCATCGAAGCCGTGGCTGTCGATGCGAGCCCCCCTTTTTCAGCGCTTTTCACACTCTGAGTGTCGATGATGCAGGCCGTGGGGCTGGCTTCGCGCGCGGCTTTCTCGCGGCACTTGAGGTAGAGCGCATGATGGATGCGATCCAGCGTGCCGTCCCAGTTCCACAGGGTACGGTGCTTCTGGGCGCGGGCGGTTGTCGGCAGTCCACATGGGGCACCTCAAGAGTAAATTCACCACCCCAGAGAATCACAGTTGATTCAGCTCTTCAAGAGGGGGCGCCGGATAACCGATTCATCCGACTCATAAAGTCCCCGGACGGACACTTAGGCCTATTCCTGGTGCCGGTGAGCGCCGACCTCGGTTGGGAGCGTGAGACTTTTGCGCTGGCGATCGCGGTGCAAAACCTCGTGTGGGGCATTTCGCAACCGGCTGTGGGCTATCTTTCCGAACGGGTCGGGGCGGCCAGGACCATCGTCGTGGGCTCGTTTCTCTACGTGACCGGCGTCTACCTGATGAGCCGGACCGGTGGCGAGATGGAATTCCATTTCAGCGCCGGCGTCCTGGTTGGCCTCGGGCTGTCGGGCACCAGCTTCGCCGTGGTCCTGGGCGCGATCGGCCGCGCCTTTCCGGCGGAAAGGCGTAGCCTGGCCCTTGGCATGGCGAGTGCCTGCGGATCGGTCGGACAGTTCGCCATGCTGCCGATCGGCCAGCAGCTGATCGAGGCCCACGGCTGGTCCGGCGGGCTGGTGATCTTGGCCGGGATCGTCGCCATAATGGTGTTCCTTGCGCTCGGCTGCCACGGCCGGCCGGCCGTGGACACGACGGAGATCCCGGTCGGCCGGGGCCGCGCCCTGGGAACGGCGATCGGCCACCGGGGGTATTTGCTGTTGATCCTCGGGTTCTCGGCCTGTGGCTTCCAGATCACCTTCATCATTGCTCACCTGCCAGCCTATCTGGGCGATATCGGCTTGAGCGCTGGGGAGGCGGCCAATGCCGTGGCGCTGATCGGCCTATTCAACATCGCCGGTACCCTCGGCTGCGGCGCCCTCGGCCAGCGGTTCCGGAAGAAGTGGGTGTTGGCCGCGCTCTATGCGGCAAGAAGCCTCATACTCGTCGCCTTCCTCGCGCTGCCGGCGAGTCCACTTGCCGCCTACGTCTTCTCCGCCGCGATGGGCGTGCTGTGGCTGGGTACCGTGCCGCTCACCGGCGCGCTGGTGGCCCAAATCTTCGGAGCCCGCTATATGGCGACACTTTTTGGTCTGGCATTTCTCGCCCACCAGATGGGTGCCTTCCTCGGCGTCTGGCTCGGCGGTCGCCTATTCGATGCGACGGGGAGTTACGATGTCGTCTAGTGGGCTTGCATCGCCCTCGGCGCCGTGGCCACGCTTCTGCACCTGCCGATCGACGAACGGCCCGTCTCGCTCGCCCACCCCGCCAGGGCCTAGGTTTCGGCCCACCGGGCCATTGGCCGAGATCGCCGGTCCAGGCCCACATCGCCAGCAAGGGCTCGTCCAGGGTCCGCATCGCGTGCGGCTGGTCGGGAGCGTGCCCGAAGACCGCGCCGGGCGGGCGCCGCCGCCAGCCCGCCTCGCCGCGCCGCCATAGCGCCGCGCCGTCGAGGATTGCCCAGGTTTCCATCGCCGGGACGCTCTCGTTCGTAGCGGCGCACCGGCTCGGCTGGCTCGAGCGCCTTCAACTTGTTCAGGCCGAGACGGCGGAGGACGCGGCTGACGGTGGCCTCCGAGACACCGACCTCGACGGCGATCTGTCGCCCCTCCTTGCGCACGCGGCGCACCAGCTCCGCTCGACTATGCCAGGTCAGGCGTGCATTCTCGTGGATGTCCATTCGGTCTCTCCTTGGAAACGGATGATTCGGCAAACATCAGCTTCCTCGGTCCGGGCCGAGTGGACAACCTATTGAGAGATCACCGCTGGCCTCGATCGCCTTCGCCGTCGCCTGGGCCGTGACCAGGGCGCCGGCATAGATCCGCCTTGCCTGCTTGGCGGCCAAGATCCCGCGCGTGCCGTTGGATGTGGTCTGCGCCAGGCTCATACCCGTGAAGTCCCATTCCGCCACCTCGGCCGGCGAATTCCCGAAATCGAAGCCCTCGGGCTTCAGGCCGCCGCGCTCGCCCATGCAATAGCGACAGATTCCATCGCGCCGCGGTGTGAGCACCGCTTCCAGGTCGTCCACCATGACGATCCGTTCGGCCCCGTCGTGAAGCACGATGGCGGCGGTCGTGAAGGCCCGGAAGACGTCGATGACGACGACGGTGCCGGTCGCCTTGGCGGCGCCCGTCGAAAAGGACTCGATGGATACACCGGCGGGCGCGCGGGAGATGGCGCCGTCCACGACGGCTCAGCGCCGCAGATTGGGCTTGGCGCCCTCGGCCGCGTCCTTGCCGTCGAAGCGGCCCTGATAGATCGGTCGCGCGCCCGTCGTCGGGCCCGGATACTGTATGAAGACGATGGTGCAACCGGACTCGGTGTGCATTTCATATTCGAAATGCGGGTCTTCCATATAGACCATGTCGCCGGCCCGGAGCGTGCGTTCCCCGAACCGGCACTCGCCCTCGAGCACGTACCAGAGCTGGGCGAAATCGTGCATGTGCAGGGGAAAGCCGGCGCCAGGCTGATAGGTGAGGGTGCCGGCGTTGGGTTCCGTCGGGTGTTCCTCGGAGGGGTGGAAGACCATGCGGGTGACGTTGCCGAAGCGTCCCACATCGCCCTGATGATCCGCCGGCCGGCGGACGATCGGCGCATGGTGGCTCTTCCGGGCGTCCGCCTCTCTCGGCCGTTCGGGTTCAGACATCCAACCGTTCCTCCGACAAGGGCCGGCGCTCGGCCAGGTTGAAGCGGTCCTCGTAGATCGGCCTGGCCCCGGTGGTCGGGCCCGGATACTGCACGAACAGCATGGTCCCGCCCGTCTCGGTCGAGAGCGTCTCCTCGAAATGCGGATCGGGGTGAAAGATCATCGTGCCGGGGCCATGGGTCTCGGCGCCGATGGTGAATTTGCCCTCCAGGATGTACCAGACCTGGGCGAAGTCGTGGCGGTGCATCGGGTATTGCGAGCCCGCCTCGTAGCGCACGAAGTCCGCGTTGGGCTCCGTCGGGCGCGCCGCGCTCGGATGAAACAGCATCTTCGAAAGTTGGCCCGGAAAGCGCAGTGTCTCCCATGCCATGTCGTCCTGGTGCCGGGCCTCGTAGCCACTGTCCCCCGGCTTGCGTTGCACGGTGGTCATTGTCCGCACTCCCTCTCTCGCATCATGCCACGATTGAGCTTACACCAAGGATGCGCATCCTCGCGCTTTTCCCTTCCCCGCCGGCCTCTGGCATAATCGCCGCTAGTAGGGGCAGGAGACGACGGATGAACCAGACGCCAAGCTCGCTCGCCGAGTATTTCGACAGCGCCTCGCGGTCGCTGCTCAAGGCCTGCACCGCCTGCGGTGCCTGCGTCACGGCCTGCCCGGTGGTGCCGACGGCGGGAATCGAGAGCGAACCGCCGGAGGCCGTGATCGGCGGCGTCCTGGAGCTGCTGCGCGGCGGCGGGCCGCTGGAGGGGGCCTCCCGAATCTTCGCCGGCCAGTGCAATGGTTGCGGCGAATGCATCCCCGCCTGCCCCGAGGGCATCAATCCACGCCGCCTGGTCATGCTCGCCAGCACCATGGCGTCCCGGCAAGCGGCCGAGACACCGCATCTCTTCCGTCGCATGGCGCGGGCGATCCGCATCATGGCGGCGATGCAGCTGGTGCCCGACGAACTGTCGCGCTTGCTCCAGCCGCCGAGCCCCCGGCCGGTCGACGTGGTTTTCTATCTCGGCTGCAACCCGATCCGAACGCCGCATCTGCTGTTCAACGCGATGACGGTGCTCGACGCGCTGGAGGTCGACTACGAGGTGGTGGGCGGTCCGGCCGCCTGTTGCGGCATCATCCATGCCAAGTGGCAGGGCGATTTCGCGCGCGGCGAAAAAGTCACCGAAGGGAGCCTCGACCGCTTCGCCGGCTTCAGCCCCGACAAGGTCCTGAGCTGGTGTCCCTCCTGCATCCTGCACCTGGGCGAGACGGTGGCGGGCTTCCGCGATCCCGGTTTCGATTTCGGCCACGTCACCAGTTACTTCGTCGACCGGCTGGACGAATTGAAAGCGCATTTCAACACGCCCATCCCCCGCCGCGCGGTGCTGCACACCCACGTCGGCATGGCCGAATACGGCGAGAACGTCGAGCGTCTGCTGGCGGCCATCCCGGGCTTGGAAATCGTCGAGATCATGGCCGAGCCGGGCTACACCTGCGGCGGTTCCGGCGCCGATCGTTCGCCGGCGCTCAAGGCCATGGCGCGCGACGACCTCCTGCGGCGGATCGCGCGCGACGACGTCGATCTGCTGATCACCCTCTATCACGGTTGCCACGGCCAGCTCGTGTCGCTCCAGGCCCGCGGCGAGGTCGAGGTGCTCAACTTCACCGACCTGCTGGTCGAGGCGTTGGGCGAGGCGCCGCGCGAGGACCGCTCGAAACATCTCAGGATGATGGACGATTGGCGCCTGGTGCTGGAGGAGGGCGCGCCCTGGCTGAAGGCCAACGGTATCGACGTCGATCCCGAATGGCTGCGTGGCCTGTTGCCGGACATCTTCGCCCAGGCGGAGTTCAAGGGCGGGCTCGAGGGGCTCGACGGGTCTTCTGTGTCGGCATCCTGAGGCGGGGACGAGGCGTGCGCATTCGGTTTTTGATTGCGATGGCCATCACCCTGGTGGCGGCGGCCGGCCACGTCCGGGCCGACGCCCGCGCCGAATTCGAGAGGGCGATGCGCGCTATCGATGCGGGCGAATTTGACAAGGCGGTGACGCATTTCAGCTTGATCCTCAGGTCGGGCGAACTGGGCGATGCCGGGCTCGCCGTGGTCCACCAGAACCGGGGCCACTCCTTCATCGCGCTCGGGCTCTTCGATGGCGCGCTCGGCGACTTCAATCAGGCATTGACGCTGAAACCGGGCTACGCCGAGGCACATTATGGCCGTGGCATGGCCCTGGCGGGGAAGCGACGGAACGAGGCGGCGCTCCGGGACTTCGATGCCGCGATCGCGCTGAAGCCGGAATTCGCTTCGGCGCATGGTGAACGGGGCCAGGTGCTGCTCCGTCTCGGGCGGCACGACGATGCGCTCGACAGCCTGGAGGAGGCGATGCGCCTCGGCGCCAGCGACTGGCGAGTCTACAACGACTACGGCATCATCTTGATGGCGCGGGACGATCTGGAAGGTGCCTTTCAATCGTTCGACGCGGCAATTGGCGTTGGGCCGGAGGAGAGCCTGCCCTACCGCAATCGCGGCATCATGTATTTCCTGGTCGGCCGTATGGTCGAGGCCGGTTTCGATCTGGAACAGGCGCTGAAGTTCGGCCCCGGCGACCTGGATACGCTGGTCTGGCGGACGATCTACAACGCCTACGTCGCCCTCGATCTACGCGAGGATATCGCCAAGAACACCACGGAGGAAAGCATCCGCGCCTGGCCGGGACCGATCCTCGAAATGTTCCTCGGCAAGGACCTGCCGGGCGCCGTGCTCGAGACCGGCGAAAAGCAATTTGCCCAGGGCCGGCCAGGCTGCTGGCCCAGGCCCGTTATGCCATCGGGGTCTATTATCTCACCCAAAACGACATCCCGGCGGCGAGGGAGCTCTTCGAGAAGGTGGTGGCGATGGAAAGGCCGACGCTCTTCGAATCTCATGCCGCGCTCCGCGCGCTCCACTCGATCGGGGCGAACGTACCGGGGGGAGGTCGGGAGATGGGCAAGTAAGGGCGCGCGCTCTTGCCTCGAGGGAACAGGGCGTTATGTTCCGCGTCACGGACGGATGGTTCCATCGGCGTGAAATCACATGACTATGGACTTGGATGCGCGTAGCCCGGTTTGCCGGGGAAGCGCGGTTCATCGTAGAGAGGGACGGCATGGCCGGGACGAGTAGGCCGGCGCGGGAAAGCGATGAAGGGGGGCGTGACTTCGATGTTGTCGTCGTCGGTGCGGGTTTCGCGGGCATGTATCTGCTGCACCGGCTGCGCGGCATGGGCCTTTCCACCCGCGTGCTGGAGGCCGGCGTCGGCGCCAACGTGCCCGGCAAGCCGCGCGTCTTCATGCCCTATATCGGCGGCCTGCCGGCCTACCTGGAGAAATGCGACGAAGTGGTCGCCGAAGACTACAAGGGCTTTGCCCGTGCCTGAGGGGAGCTGCTATTCGTCGACCGTCGGGCCCGTGCCGCACACGCGGGTCTGGCGCATGTAGCGGCGGTAGCGGTCGGCGTCGTAGCCCGCGCCCCGGTGCAGCAGGCAGCGATTGTCCCAGATCACCAGGTCGCCCGGCGCCCAAGCGTGGGCATGGACGTGTGCGTCCGCCGTCGCGCGGGCCTGCAAGTCCTCGATCAACTCCCGGCTTTCGCTATGGCCCCAGCCCTCGATGTCGCGGGCATGGCTGCCGAGATAGAGGTTGCCCCGCCCGGAGCGCGGATTGCGCCGAACCATCCGCTGGCGTACCGGCGGCAGCGATTGAGCGTGGCTCGCCGTCACCGCGTCGGGCGCGACCTTGGAGCGGGAGAAGATATAGTCGTGGATGGTGATCAGGGGATCGATCGTCTTGCGCTCATCCGCCGATAGGCGCTCGTAGGCCGCCCGCTGGCTGATGAAGAGCGTTTCGCCGCCTTCGCCCGGTACTTCGTAGGCGCACATGATCGAGACGAAGGTCGGGTTCTCCCGGAAGGAGGAATCCGAATGCCACATGTTGTTGCCGGTGAGGAAGATGCTCTTCTTGTGATCGTTGCCGATCGTCGTGCCGTCGTCCTGCACGTTGCCGATGGTGCCGAAGTATTCGATCCGGCCCTCCTGGCCAAGGATGACGTGGTTGGCCTCCGGCTCGCCCAGCCGGCGGGTGAAGGCCAACTGCTTCTCGTCGTCGAAGGGTTGGTCGGGGAAGCAGAGGAAGGAGTGGTCGTCGATCGCCGCGCGGATCGCCGCTACCGTTTCTTCCTCCAAGGGCCGGCCGAGGTCAATTCCGGTGATCCGCGCGCCGAAATCCTCGTGCACCGGCTCGATGTTCAAGTTCGCCATGACCCCCACCGCCGACAGGACCTCAGGCGTCGGACATCACGTGGATGACGCGGCTATCGATCAGGTCCTTGGTCTTGGCGCCGTAGGCCTTCATGTGGGGGCTGGCGGCATGCGCAATCAGGTGATCGAGGCTGGCCCACTTCTCGACCACGACCATGGTGTCATCGCCGTAAGGTGTCTGGAAGGGACCGACGCCTTCGGCATCGATCGTGCCGCCATATTCGATGCAGCCGTCCTCGGCATGGACCGCCGGCACGTTGGCGTTGAAGGCCGCCAGGATTTCGCCGCGCTTGCTGGACTTGGCCGTGATCACCGCGATGACATGAACTCTCGACATGGGTTTCCTCCTCGTCTCGTTGTCGCTGCGCCGTCGTTGGTCGCGATTGTTCCATGTTCCCCGAGCCACCGGAAGCCCCCGAGGACGAGGAAACGCCGAGGGCGCGCGGCAAGCGGGACCGCGGGCCGTAGGGCGCCGATGGCAACGCGAAAGAATGTTATCCGTTTTGCAAAAATCGATTCTGAGTTATATCGATTCTAAAAATTGAATATAACATATTGATTGACCGTCGCGGTACCAGCTCCGGAATCTCTCTGGCCGGCGACCGCCACGGGCCCGACGATCGGGCCGCGATGGCTCGGTTGAAGGGGAAGGTCCGGGCTCTCCCGATGCGACCGGCCGGTGCCGCCCCGCCATCAAAGGGGCCGCACGCGGCAGAGCAGGCTCTTCAGGTTGGTCTGGTCGGAGATGGGATCGCGCTGGGTCTTGTCGGTCAGGAAGTTGACGCCCCGCCAGGGGTGGAAGGGCTGGCGCTTGCCCCAGCCGATCGGCATGTAGACGGCCCTCTCGCGGATGCCGCCGTAGCGCCAGGCCAGTGCTTCGACCCGGCCGTGCGCGGTTTCCACGCGGACCCGCTGGCCGTCCGCGATGCGCAGACGGTCGGCCGTGCGGGGGTGGATCTGCAGGTAGAGGTTCGGCCACGTCTCCTGCGCCTGCCAGGCATAGTGGGTCCAGGAATGAAATTGGGGCGCCGGCGGCCGGCCCGTCACCAGTTCGAGATCGAAGCCTTGCGCGCGAAGCGTCGCGGCGGGGCGCGCCTCCTCCGGCGCCACGATGCGGGCCCGGGCGCCCATGGTTGGCCCCCGGGCGAAGGAGGCGGGCACGCCTTCCTCGCCGTCCGCGTCCAGCAATTCCAGGTGTGCCATATCGACGAGGCTCTCGCGCTCGCCATGGAACTCCGGCAGAGCGCTCAGACCCTGGGCCCGGAAACCGGCCTCCAGCGTCTCGGTCCAGAATTCGAGCTTGCCGCTCGGCGTGGGGAAGCGGTGTCCGGCCGGCGCGCCGGTCGCCGTCGTGCCCTCGGTAAAGAGGGTTTCCATCTCCGGCGCGTCTTCGTCGGCGACGGGGAAGCGGACCCAGCGCCAGGGCACGGAATGCAGGCGCTTCTGCGTGCAGCCGCGCAGGTGGTCGTTGTCGATCAGCGCCTCGTCCCAAAAGCAGGCGGTGTCCTTCCACTCTTCTTTCAAAACATCGTCGAAACCGAAGCGTTTGCCGAGTTCGATCCAGATCCAGCCGTCGGTCCTCGCCTCGCCCGGCGGTTCCAACATCCGGTCGATCCAGACGATGCGCCGGTCTTCGCAGCCCCGGCCGATCTCGCCCTTCTCGATGCCCGTGGCGGCGGGGAGGACATAGTCGGCGAAGGCGCTGGTTTCGTTCTGGAAGACGGCCATGTGCACGAGGAGGTCGAGGGCGGCGAGGCCTTCGCGGCTCGCCTCCTGCCCCGGCCACAGCGCGAGTGGGTTGTTGCAGGAGATCAGCGCGCGCAGGGGATAGGGTCGGCCCTCTCTCATCGCCTCGGTCCAGCCGACGGGGCTGGAGCGGATCTTGGGGCGCGCGGGCGTGGCGCGGCGTTCGGCGGGCGCGTTCGCCTCCGCCGGCACCGAGGCCGACATATTGAAATAGGCGCCGCCCGGCCGGCCCCAGTTGCCGGTGATCGCGGCGAGGAACATCAGCGCCCGGTTGGCCTGGACCGAGTTGGTGTGCTGGTTGACGCCGCGAGAGGCGAAGATGACCGCGCCGTCGGCCGCCGCGATCTCGCGCGCCAGGCGGCGGATGTCGTCCGCCGCTATATCGGCAAGCGGGGCGGCCCACTCGGGTGAATAGTCACGCGCCAGGATGAAGGCGCGCCACTCGGCGAAGCCGAGCAGCCAGTCCCGGCAGAAGGCCCGGTCGTGTATTTCCTCGGCCAGGATGTGATGGCAGAGCGCTAGCGCCAGCGCCAGGTCGCCGCCGGGCCGGATAGGCAGGTACCGGTCGGCCTTGCTGGCGGTCAGCGTCCGGCGCGGGTCGACCACGACCATGGTCGCACCGTGTTTCAGGCGCCAGTCGTTGATCATGCCGAAGTGGACGGGGCGGGTCTCGGCTTGGTTGTCGCCGATGTAGAGGTAGAGTTCGGCCGAGCCCAGGTCGCCCTCGGTGAAGCTGTTGCCGGGACCGCCGATGCCCTGGGTCATGGAATAGGCGAGGTTCTTGCCGGCGGAACAGAAGGGCTCCGTCGTCTCGACGTTGGGCGTGCCCCAGAGCTGGGAGAAGAGGCGGATAGAGCCCCGGTTCTCCAGAAACCCGGTTCGCGTGCCGGAGAAGATGCCGAGCGCCTCGGGCCCGTCGCGATCTCGTCGAGCGCCTGATCCCAGGAGATCGGCTCGAAGCAGCCCTGGCCACGCGCGCCGATGCACTTCAAGGGCCGGGTGCCGCGATTCCGACTGGTGTGGAGCTGGAGCGAGAGCTGCGTTTGGGACAGACCCGGCCGCCCAGTACCGGGTCCTCTTCGTTGCCGGTGATCTTCACCAAGGTCTCGCCCCGGAAGAACCATTGGCGGCCCTCGAGGGCCTGGTTCATCTGGCCCATGATCGCCTTGCCGTCGCCCAGCAGGCCGACTTCGGCCGCCACGTTTTGGCTCATGGCCTCGGGCGAAATGTCCAGCTGGATTATGCGCACGTCCTTGTTGAAGCGTGGCGGCAGGCCGTAATGCATGATCCAGTTGATTCGAGCGCCCATCAGGAAGACGACGTCGGCCTCCTTCAGCGCGTGGCTGCGGGCGGCGCCGACGGAGAGCGGATGGTCGGCGTCCATGACGCCCTTGCCGAGGGGCGAGGCGAGGAAGGGAATGCGGGTCCGCTCGATGAAGGCGCGGACCTCGTCCTCCGCGCGGCTTCAGGCCATGCCCTTGCCGATGATCGCCAGCGGGCGTTCCGCTAGTGACCGTGGCCATTCGATCCCTCCCGAGTGATGTTGCCGGCGCCGAGGGGCGCCGTGGGCGTGTGGTATGGGAACCTGTTTAGCGGTCGCATCGCCACCCTGTCAAAAGCCGCGCGTTCCCTGCTACGGTGCGCCAGCTGACGGCAGGGCGGATGCGGCTTCGTGGAGACGACACGGCCAGCCTGGGTCGAGATCGACCTGGCGGCGCTTCGACGCAACGTGGGGCGGGTGCGCGCGCGCATCGGCGACGGGGTGCGGCTCTTCGCGGTGGTGAAGAGCGGCGGTTTCGGCTGCGGCGTTGTCGAGGTCTCCCGCGCGGTGCTCGCCGCCGGCAATCCGGAGGATGCCCGGGCGCTTCGCGCGGCCGGCATCGAGGCGCCGGTCCTGCTCTATGCCGGAACGCCGCCCGAGGCGGCGGGCGAGGTCGCCGGACTCGGCGTCATCGCCACCGTACATGACATGGAAAGCCTCCGGGCCTTCGCCGCGCTTCGACGTCCGCTCGAGATCTTCATGAAGATCGAGGTGGGGCTCGGCCGTCTCGGCGTCGAGGCATCGATGTGGGAGGCGGCTTTCGCGGGCGCGCGCGATGCCGAGGGGTTGCGGCTTACCGGCCTCTACACGCACCTGAACCGGCCCGAGGACCGCGACGGCATCGCGCGCCAGGTGGCCGTCTTCGGCGCCGCCCGCGACGCGGCCAGGGCGGTGGGCCACAGCGACCTCACGGCCATGGTGGCGAGCAGCCATATCCTGCTGGCCTACCCTGAACTGAACTACGACGCGGTGAACCCCGGGCGCTGCCTGTTCGACCTGGTCGAGGGACCCTGGGCGGAGATGGCCGGCTCGGAGCCGGTCATCGCGGCGGTCAAGAGCCGGATCATCCAGGTGAAATCGTTTGCCATGGGTGCCGTCGCCGGCTTTCTCGGGCCCGAGCCGCTCGCCCGCGAGACCCGCCTGGCGGTGGCGCCGATCGGCTTTGGCGACGGCCTCAATCACAAGGCGCCACTGGGCGAAGCCTTGGTGCGAGGCCGGCGCGTGCCGCTCGCCGGCCGGCGCGGCATAGAGCATTCCGTCATCGACGTCACCGGCCTGGACGCGGTCGAGCGGGGCGACGAGGTGGTGTTGCTCGGCCGCCAGGGCGAGGCCGTGGTCGCGGCGGCCGAACTCGGCGCCTGGTTGGACCTGCCGCTGATGGAGCTGCTGCCAAGGCTCGCCCGTTCCCTCCCCCGGGTCTATCTGGACGGATAGGGGCTTTCCATGCCGCTCGATCCCTTCACGCTGGAGGTGGTGAAGAACCGCCTCGCCTCGCTGGCCGACGAGATGGCGATGACGGTGGTACGCACCGCGCGTTCGTTTATCGTCAAGGAGGCGCTCGATTTCTCGACCGCGCTCTTCACCCGCGATGCCAAGCTGATCGCGCAGGGGACCTGCCTGCCGCTGCACCTGGGCTCCATGCCCGTCGCGCTCGACGCGGTGCGCGCGGCCTTCGGCGGGGAGATGGCGCCGGGCGACCTCTTCATCCTGAACGACCCCTATGATGGCGGCACGCACCTTCCCGACATCATCGCCACCAAGCCGGTGTTCCTCGATGGCGAGATCGTCGGCTACGCCATGTGCCTGGCGCACCAGACCGACATGGGCGGTCGCGTCGCCGGCAGCATGGCCTCGGACTCGACCGAGATCTATCAGGAGGGCCTGCGCCTGCCGCCGGTCCGCCTGTTCGAGGCGGGAAAGCCCTCCGATACAATCTTGCGCATCATAGAGCGCAACGTCCGCGTCCCCGACAAGGTGCTGGGTGACATCCGCAGCCAGATCGCCGCCTGCGACGTCGGCGCACGGGGCCTGCTGGAGATGATCGCGTCCCAGGGCCTGGGAGCCTTCCAGCGTTATTCGGACGGCCTGATCGACTACACGGAGCGCTATACCCGGGCCGAGATCGCCAAGCTCGACGACGGGACCTTTCGCTTCACCGACCATATCGACGGCGACGGGATCGAGCCCGGCGCGATCACCATCCAGGTCGAGGTCCGAGTCGCGGGCGATGAGATGGTGATCGACTTCGAAGGCACGTCGCCCCAGGTCAAGGGCGCCATCAACTCGGTACATGCCTTCACGGCGTCGGCCACTTGGGCCGTCGTGCGCTCGATCATGGATGCCGACATCCCCAACAACGCCGGCTATTTCCGCCCGATCACGGTGCTGACACCCAAGGGCAGCGTGGTCGATCCCCTACCGCCCGCCGCCGTCGCGGCCCGGGGCCTGACGGCCGACCGCGTCGCCGACGCGGTGTTCGGCGCGCTCGCCCGGCTGGCGCCGGACCGGGTGCCCGCGGCGGGGCAGACGGCGCCGGATACCGCCGTAAGCTTCGGCGGTCACGACGCGGGCGGACGGCCCTTCGTCTTCGTCGAGGGGATCGTCGGCTCGTGGGGCGGCGGTCCGGACCGCGACGGCATGGATGCCTGCACCGGCACCATCGTCAACTATTCCAATACGCCGGCCGAAATGCTGGAGGCGGACCAGCCGCTCCGGATCGAGCGTTACGGCTTCGTCGCCGACAGTGGCGGGCCAGGGCGCTGGCGCGGCGGCCTCGCGCTCGAGCGCCACATCCGCTTCCTCGCCGATGAAGCGATGGTGCAAGTTCGCTCCGATCATCACCATTTCGCGCCCTATGGCCTCGCCGGCGGCCGGCCGGGCGCGCATGCCCAGCTCGGCGTGCTGCGGACCGATGGGTCGAGGGACAGTCACGATGGCCATTTCCGCGATTCCGTCGGCCGGGGCGACGTCTTGGAGGTCCGCGTACCGTCCGGCGGCGGCTTCGGCGATCCGCTGGACCGCGATCCGGCCCTGGTTCTGGCCGACCTCGGTGAAGGCAAGGTGACACCCGCGCATGCCGAGGCCGCCTATGGCGTGGTCTTGAAAGGGACGCCGCCCGTCGTCGACGAAGCGGCGACCCGGGAGCTCAGGGCGCGGATGCGCTCGACCGCCTCGTAGCGCCGGGAATTCCGCCGCCACCGGCGTCCGTGTCTCGTCGCTCGCCACCCTTGTCGTTTGCCGCCCGGCTCAGGCGCGGCCGATGAGCGCGGTCAGCGCGGCGAGCAGGGTCAGAACGGCGATCAGCGGCCCGAAACCCGCAAAGCCGATTCCCGCGAGGGTCCAGCCGCCCACGGTCGCGGCCAGCAGCCAGCCGAGCGAGGCCGAGGTGCTGTTGAGACCCATGACCGTGCCGCGCACGTCCGGTGGCGCCTCGGCCATCGCCGCCATCAGCGGTGGGCGCGAGACGGCGTTGGCGAAGGCGTAGGCCGCGCCGAGCGCGATCGTCAGCGGCAGGGTTACCGTCAGGCCGAAGAGCGCCAGGGCCACGGCGCCCGATATGACCAGGGAAAGGGCGAAGGTCAGCCGCCGGTTGGCGAAGACGTCGCCGAGCCGGCCACCGGCGAGCGTGCCGAGGATATTGCCGATGGCGTAGATCGCGAGCGGCAGCGCCACCTCCTTGATCGAGAGACCGTGGGCGGTTTGCAGGAAGGTGGCGTAGAACACCGAAACCAGGCCGAAGCAGACCCGCTCGCCGACGACGCTGACCAACAGCCGGATCACCGGCGGCGAGAGGATCTGGCGAAGCGGCGGCGGACTCGAGGGCACCCGCGCCGTGCCCGCGAGCGGCGCGGGCATCGTCGTGGCGAAGAGCGCGATCGCGGAGACGATCGCCAGCGCGCCGACGCCCAGATGCACGCCGCGCCAGCCGATGCCGTCGCCGACCCAGGCGGCGAGCGGCACGCCCAGCAGCAGGGTCAGCGACTGCCCGCTCATCACCCAGCCGAGAGCCTGGGCCAGGCGCCGCTGATCGACGCGCAGCGAGATCTCTGCCAGGCTGACACCGGTGAAGATGCCGCTGCAGACACCGCCCAGCGCGGCCCAGACGATCACCCCGGCGAAACTTTCGGAAAGGGCGATGCCCGCCATGGCGAGCGCCAGGGCGCCGGTGCCGCCGACCAGAAAGCCGCGCCGGCCCCAACGGTCGGAGCCGGCGCCGGCGACGAAGGAGGCGATTCCCCAGCCGACGGAGGTGGCGCCGAACAGGCTGGCGACGGCGGATACGCCCACGCCCAAGTCGCCCGCCATGGTGAGGAGGAAGGGGGCGCGCGTGCTGCCGCCGGCCGTGACCGTCAGCGTCGCCAGTACACAGGCGGCGATCAGCGCCCAGGGCATGGCGCCGCGCGCGAGGGAGGGGGGGCTCAACCGGGTAACAGCTCGCGCGCCTGGTCCAGCTGCTCCGGCTGGTCGAAGGGAATGACCAGCAGGGCGTCGTCCAGGCCCAGATCCTCGATCCGCTTCAGCCGGTCGCGGGCCTCGCCCGTGCCGCAGACGAGGTTGATCGTGGTCCGTTCGATCAGGGGCGTGACCACCGGCGACTCACGGAAATCGGTGAAGATGTTGGCGAGCACGACACGCTTGCCGCCGGCCTCGCGGAACACGTCGATCCCGGTTTCCAGATCCTCGTGCGTCGTATAGATGCCGGAAGCGATCCAACCGTCGCAACTCCGCGCCGCCATGTCGATCCAGTGCCGGCTGCGCCAGGCCCCGAGCATCACCGGTGGTCCAGCTTGCGCGCCCGGCCAGGGCGAGAGCGCGGGACCGTGGATCGCCTCGCCCCGCCATGTTTGCCGCATGCTCTCCAGCACCTGCGGCAGTGTGCGGAAACGGCTGGCGTAATCGGCCTCGACGGCGAGGAAGTCCGCTTCGGTGGAGCCTGCGCCGATGCCGAGGCGCAAGCGTCGCTCCGACAACTGGTCGAGCGAGGCGACGCGGTGCGCCAGTTCCACCGGGTGGCGGAGCGGTAGTTGCAGCACGCAGGTGCCGAGCTCGACCGTGGAGGTGACGCCGGCCAGCATTGAAAGCAGCTGAAGGGGGTCGACCGTCGGAAAGCCGCGCCCGAACGCGTCCGTCACCCAAAGTCCGGAAAAGCCCAAGGCTTCCGCCCGTCGGCCGATCTCCCGCGCGCGCGCCGCCGTCGATTGGGCCTCGTCCAGGGGGGAGGGAATAATCACGATACCCAGTCTCATGAATTCGACACTCCATATCGCCGCCGCGATCCGGCGCCCCAAGGTCATAGCGCAAGCGGCCTGGTTGGGGAACAATATGCCCTTCCCGTAGTCGCGACGCGCCGGGGCACGATTTACTGGCCAAAATCGGTACGGAAAATCGGGCGTTACATTTGGACGTTGAGATGCCGGTTGCATACGATCTTGGCGGTGTGTCGACGTCCGCGGTGTGAGGCTTGGTTTGGTTGCGAGGCTTGGCGATGTGTCCGATTTCAGTGTTGTGGATCGAATTTTTTTGGCGCCTTGGGAAGGCGGCCGGCTTCGCGGTGACCGCCCGGAACCGAACCCGGCTGTCGAGAACATTTCGA
This sequence comes from Alphaproteobacteria bacterium, assembly GCA_965226475.1. Taxonomy (GTDB): domain Bacteria; phylum Pseudomonadota; class Alphaproteobacteria; genus JASLMY01. The sequence continues at coordinate 56,558 of CBDDDJ010000001.1, forward strand.
ATTGACTGCTTTATGTACCATATGAATTGACCGCTTCTGTTGTGGTTGTTGGGCCTGTGGATAAGTGGGGAACCCGCCGTGGCGGGTTGTCCACTTATCCACAGGCCGGGCGCGCGTCGAAGCGGTTCACGCGGCCGCTCTGCTGTTCTTGGTTTCGTCGAGGACGGTGCCGTCGGCCTGATATCGGGCCAGCCGGCGGCGGGCCGTGGAAGACCGCCAGGGTGCCGCCGGAGTATTCGTGGACCCGCACCGATGCCTTGACGTAATGGCGGCGGTGGCGATCCTCCGGGATCTGCAGCACCAGCCGCTTGTAGCGCACCGTGTTGTCGTTGCCGACGATCCGGTCCTCCTGGATGGCACAGGATGTCGTCGAGCGATCCGGTGAAGGGGACAAAGGCCGAGCCCTCGGCTTCGGCCGGCACCGCGAAACGGGCGTTGTGGCGGGGCAGATAAATCTCGCGCAGGAACGCGTTGGCCTCGGCCATCGTGGTGATGGCGGCCAAGCGCAGTTCCTGCGGCAGGCGATTCTGCAATGTCGCGAACATGCGCTCCGAGCGCCCCCGGGCCTCGGGGGAGTAGGCCGGGATCAGTTCGATGCCCAGCTGGCCCAGGGCTCGGCCCACCTGGGTCGGGTTGTTCTTGTCCACCTTGCCGCCGGCCTCGGGCGTGTGCCAGTAGTGCGAGGCCCGGTCGGCGTAGAGCGAGCAGAACAGCCCCCGGACCTCGATCACCTCGCCCAGGGCCCGGAAGCTGCTCATGGTCCCCTCTTCGTCGACGAAGAAGGCCGAGTAGATCTCGCTGGTTGCGTCATCCATGGTGACGATCAGGTCCCACCACTGCCCGGGAACCCATTGGTGGGTCGAGCCGTCCTGGTGCAGCATCATGGCGGGCAGGGCGCGGCGCGGCCGCTTGCGCCGGTGCGCGCCTCGCCGCGGTGCCGGACGTTTGCGCCCGTGGGCCTGGAGCGTCAGGCGGACCCAGTTGTAGCTCCGCGTGAAGCCGTGCTCATCGAGCAGCTTCTCGTGGAAGTGCTTGGCCGTGAAGTCCCAGTAGCGCGTGTCGAACAACTCCAGAACCTCCATCACCGTGTCCACCGGCACCCGGTGCCCCGAGACCTTGCCCAGCCGGCGGTCATACAGACCCTCCGCGCCTTCCGCCTCAAAGCGACCCCGCCAGCGCCGGAACGTTCGCTCGCTCATCCCCAGGATCGACGCCGCCTCCGCCTGGCTCAGTCGCCGCCGCTTCGCGCGCTCCAGAATCTCCTCGAACTTCATCTGCCGTAGTCCTTGCAACACCTCGGCCCGCTTCATCGCCGCCCTCCTCGAAGGCGACGTTCTAAACCGGACAGATCACATGGTACCTACGGCGGTCATATCGTGTGTTAGCGACACGGAACCGAACCCGGCTTGACTCAGGTTAATCCATCGACTTTGCTATCGGGACGTTGCGGAATTGTTGTGCAACTTACAGGCGTTTTGCAACGTGTGCGTACGCAATCGAGCAAGACTAGTAGGCTCGATACATCGATCAATATCGGGAGGGAGAGGATATGACCCTATCACGTTTGTTCAAGATACCTTTGGGACTCGCACTCGCCGTCGCGGTCACGGGCGCCACCACCATGTCGGCGGAGGCGCAGAAAACAGTGCGGCTGAAAATGCACGCGGCGTGGCCGGCATCGATGGTGATCCTCGGCGTGGGCGGCAAGCGCGTCTCCGAACTTGTCACCACGCTATCGCAGAAGACGCTGGTCATTCAGCATTTCGAGCCGGGCGCGCTGGTGCCCGCCTACAACTACTGGGACTCGCTCACCAACGGCTCGGTGGAGGTCGCGTTTGGCTCGCCCGGCATTCACGTCGGCAAGCTGCCGGCGCTGGCTTTCTTCTCCTCGATGCCATTCGGACCGAGGCCGGGCGAATACTACGCCTGGGTCGAGTTCGGCGGCGGCAAGGAGCTGCTGGACGAGTTCTTCAAGCGCCACAATCTGAAGGCGGTGCATCCCTGCGGGACGCTGGCGCCGGAGACGGCGGGCTGGTTCAAGACCCATATCAAGACGCTGGACGAGCTCAACGGGATGAAGATCCGTTTCTTCGGCTATGGCGGCAAGGTGCTGACGAAGTTCGGCGTGTCGCCTCAGTTCTTGGCCGGCGGCGACATCTATCCGGCCCTGGAGCGCGGCGTGATCGACGCCACGGAGTTCTCCATGCCGGTGATGGACGAGCACTTCGGCTTCTACCAGATCGCCAAGCACTACTACTTCCCGGGCTGGCACCAGCCGGCGAGCCTGGCCTCGATGGAGTGGTACAGGCCGACGTGGGAGGGGCTTTCGGAACACCACAAGCTGGTCGTCGAGATGGCCTGCAAGATGAACAACTACCTCTCGCTGGCCGAGTCCGAGGCCTTTCAGTTCCCGGCCATCAAGCGGATGCAGGCGAAGGGCGTGAAGGTGCATCGCTGGTCGGACAAAGCGCTCGGGCGGCTTCGGACGGCCTGGAATGAACTGGCCGCGGAAGAGTATAAGAACGACAAGGACTTCGCCAAGGTCTGGGATGCCTACAGCAAGTTCCGCGCCGACTATAAAATCTGGGGCGACTTGGCCTACGTCGACTGATCTAGACGAACGCTTTGATCCGGGCCGGGGCGGCAACGCCCCGGCCCGTTTTTTGTCGGTCGTCGACGATGGCTCGGGCTCGAGGCGGGTAAGCGCGACATGACATCCGCAGGCCGATCGCCGCCAGGGAACGCCGCAATCGTCGGCGATAAGCGGCGGACCAGTCGGTCATCCGCGGGGTTGTCTCCCAGACCCGTCGCTTGCGGGGGGCGCTGGCGCGAGAGTCTCGCGCCTAGACCATTGGGGGCGGCATTACTCCGAGACCGTGGCCTGTGCATCGCCTTTTGCAACGGCCTCCACGGTTTCCTCCGCGTCGGCGTCGATACGCCTGTCGACCTCCTCGCCTGGCCAGGCGAGCGTCATCAGTCGGAAACGCGTGGCCTCCGAACCGAACAGGATCAGAACGGTTTCGAGCCAGACCGCCAAGCCGGCAAGGATCGCCATGAGCAGACCCAGGACGAACACAGTTTTGATGATCCAGCGGTATCCCAGGCCGACCATCGACCCGGAAATCTCGTTGGTCATGTAGGAGTCCCAAGCGAACTTGGTGGAGAAGAACAGCACGAAGCCGGTAAAGGGGATCATGAAGACCGTGACGCCGAGGAATTCGATCCAGGCCTGTCTGCGGAACGACAGCGTCTCGCGGATGAGATCGACCCGGACATGGCGATTGTTCACGTATCCATAACCGAGCACGAGGCAGAAGATGACGGTGTGAAAATGCCATTCCAATTCTTGCAGGGTGGTCGAGGCGAATGATTTTCCGAAGGTCTCGATGAGCCAGAGCTGGATCCAGATGAGCTTGCGGATAAAGACGTCGAAGATCGTTATCGCCACCAGGGGCATGATGAAGTAGGAGCCCCACTGGCCGCCCAGATCGATGGCCCGGCTGAGTTTCAGATTGAACCGGAGCAGGGCGGAGCCTTCCGCGCGAGTGACGTGTTCCGTCGTTGCCATGATTTTCTCCTCTCCTGCTCTACCCGCCGTATACCGCTCGCGGTAGCCACAGGGCGATCTCGGGGAACCGCAGGACCACGGACAGGCCGATGAGCTGCAGGATGACGAAGGGGATGATCCCGCGATAGATACTCAACAGGGTGACTTCCGGCGGCGCGATCCCCTTCAGATAGAACAGCGCATAGCCGAAGGGCGGGGTCAGGAACGAGGTTTGCAGGTTGATCGCCAGCAGGACCGTGAACCAGTACAGCGCATCGGGCTTGGCCACGTGATCGCCGAAATCGAAGGTGGCCACCATCGGCGCGAAGATCGGCAAAATGATCAGCGTGATCTCCAGCCAGTCGAGGAAGAACCCCAGTATGAAGACGATGCCCATGATCAGGAACAGCAGACCCCAGGTACCGAGACCGGCCTCCCTGATTATACCCTCGACGACATAGTCGCCGCCGAGCGAACGGAAGACATAGGCGAAACAGGTCGCGGACATGATGATGAAGAACACCATCGCAATGGTGTTCGCCGAGGTATGACACACCTGCTTCAGCATCGGCCATTTCAGCGTGCCGTAAAAGCCGGCGAGAACGAAGGCGCCGAAGGCGCCGACCGCGCCCGCCTCGCTGGGAGTCGCCCAACCGAAGAGAATCGAGCATTTGATCAGCGCGATCAGGAACGCCGGCGGCAGGAAGCCCTTCAATATCAGTGCCGGCATTTCCTTGCGCGGCAGGTTCAACAGCTCGGGCGGCAGCGGCGGCGCCACGTTCGGGCGAAATTTGGAGATCAAGAAGATGTAGCTCAGATACAGGGTCGCCAGGAGGAGGCCCGGCCCGAGCGCCGCCATGAACAGACTGCCCACCGAAATCGACAGCAGATCCGCCATGATGATCAGCATGATCGAGGGCGGGATCAGGATGCCGAGACAGCCCGACGCGCAAATTGAGCCCGTCGCCAATCCTTGATCGTAGCCCTGCCGCAGCATCGTCGGCAGCGCCATCGAGGTCATCATGGTGACCGAGGCGCCGATGATTCCGGTCATCGCCGCCAGGATCGTGCCCATGACCGTGATCGAGAGGCAGAGCGCGCCCGGAACCCGGCGCAACAGAACCTGGCAGGCATAAAGCATGCGGTGGGCGACGCCGCTTCGCTCCATCATGATGCCCATGACGATGAAGGCGGGTACGGCGACGAGGACTAGGTTCTCGGCCGCGCCGATCCAGATGCGCGGCACGAAATTAAAGAATTCCTTGATGGCGAAGATGCCGAGGAAATAGCCGACGAAGCCGTAGCAGATCGCCAAGCCTCCGAGAATGAAGGCGACGGGGTAGCCGGTGAAGAGCAGCACCGCCAGCGAGATCAGCATCAGGATTGCCAGATACTCCTCGAGGATGTCGAGCAGACCGCCAAAGCTGCCGACCCAGATCGGGACGACGATCACCGGGATGAGGAACAGCCCGACGAGAATGAAGCCGCCGTACTTGCCCATCTGATCGGCAATGATGTGGGCCGTTGATCTAGGTTCTTGCATGGGTCCCCCGTGGCCTCCAACGCTATTCGCGGCGAGGCGAAGCATGGTCAAGGAATTCGGCGGGTGCGCCGACGCACAAGCAACCGGACCGGCGACACCGATCCGCAAACGATGAGACTAGCGATACACGAATCCGACGTGACAAGACAGCCCTCCCGCCAGAGGGGACGCCATAAGGCCATCCGCCCCTGCTGCCAACGCGGTATCGATGAACTGGGTTCTGTACATCTACTCCAACTGAACTCGCCGGAATTCTAACGAGCATTCGGGATAACTGCAAATGCCTCTCATTCCGGCGAAACCGCCTCAACCCTCGATCCAATCGCGCACCGTCGAGTCCCAGGCCCGGCCGATTCCCCATTCGCGCAGTTCATGGCGGGCGATCTCGTTCTTGGTCATGGTGCGGGGGAAGGCCTCGACGAAGGCGACGTAGCGCGGGGCCTTGAAAAAGGCGATCCGTTCCTTGCACCAGGCGACGAGCTCCTCGGGCGGCGGCGGCGCCTCTGGGTCGACGGCATGGACGTAGGCCTTGATGTCTTCCTCGCCCACATCGGAGGGCACGCCGACGACGGCGCAGTCGACCACGCCCGGGTGTGCGCTGATCGCCTTCTCGACCTCGAAGGCGGAGACGTTCTCGCCCCGCCGTCGGATCCAGTGGGCCTCGCGGCCGACGAAGTGGACGTAGCCCTCCTCGTCGAGATAACCGAGGTCGCCGGAGTGGTACCAGAAGTTGCGCCAGGCGGCGATCGTCTCCTCCGGCTTGTTGATGTAGCGCATCATCGAGGTGTTGGGGACCTTGGGCCGGACCAGCAGTTGCCCCGTGGTGTTGACTGGCAGTGGATTGTCGTCGGCGTCGACGGCGATGATGTCGGCCCAGCCGTGCGGCCGGCCGCAGGTGCCGAGCTTGCGGTCGTGCGGGCGTTCGGAGCAGATCAGCACGCCCATCTCCGTCATCGAATAGACCTCCAGCATCGGCGTGCCGAAGCGGGCCTCGAACAGGTCCCGGAGGTCGCGGCGGACCTGGCCGGCGGCGATGCCGACGCCGACGCGGACCTTGTGCCGGCGGTCGAGTTCGCTTTCCGGCTGGCGCAGCAACACCGCCATCATGGTGCCGAGGGGATCGATCACCGTGGCGCCATGTTTCCGGGCCGTCTTCCAGTAGTTCGAGGCGCTGAACCACTTCTCCATCACCCCCGTCATGCCCCAGTAGAGCGGGCTGGTGATGGCGAACTGCTGGCCGCCGATATGGAAGAAGTGGGAGTTGGCGAAATGGACGTCGTCTTCGCTGGCTTCCGCGATCTCGCCGTAGCGGAGGGCGGCGGCGATATAATAAAGGTGGGAGACCAACACCCCCTTCGGCATGGAGGTGCTGCCGCCGGTGTAGACGATCGCGACCGGGTCGGTCGGCTGGACGTCGGCTTGGGGCAGGGTTTTAGCGCCCTCGAGCAGGTCCTCGACCGGCACTGCCCCGCCGCCCTCGACCGAGGCGACGTCGCCCTTGACGAAGACCCTGGGGCCGTGGTCCAGGGCTGGAGTGGCGGCGTTCAATGCCGGCGCCAGCTCCTCGTCGACCACCAGCAGCTTCGCGCCCGTATCGTTCAGGCTGTAGGCGAGATCGTCCTTGGCCAGAGAGACGTTGAGCGAGGCGTAGATCGCGCCGAGCTTGGCGCAGGCAAACCAGATCAGCGCCTGTTCGACGCAGTTGTACATGAGTGTGGCGACGACATCGCCCTTGGCGATGCCGTATTGCGACAGGCGGTTGGCCGTCCGGTTTGAAAGCCGGTCGGCATCGGCGTAGCCGAGCACTTCGTCGCGGCAGATCAGGAAGGGCTTGTCGCCATGCGCGGCGCGCAAGACGATCAGGTCGCGCAGCGTCGCGGCGACCGGCGTGTGGCCCAGGATGTCGATCATGCTTTTGTCTCCTCGACCGTTGGCCCACCGAGTCCGACGACGCCGTCGGCCGACAATTGCCGGCATTCGTCGTCGTCGAAGGCCAATATCCGGCGCAAGACGTAGTCGTCGCCCTCGCCCAGAATCGGCGCGGTCTTGCGCAGGCCCGCTCGCCGGCCCCCGGTGCGCCAGGTCGCCTCGCCCAGCATCTCCTCGCCCGTATAGGGGTGGCTCGAGGCGATCCAGCCGGCGCAGTCGGCGAACACCGGAGCCGTGTCCGTCGCCTCCAGCGCCAGGACCTCGGCCGAGGCGCCGTGTCGCGCGCGGGCTACCGCCTCTATTCGAGCGGCCGGCCGGCCGTCCAGGTCGCGCCATTCCGCCTCGCGGGGCAGGTCCAGGGCGATGTCGCGGCCATCGTCGGCGCGGACCATGATGCTTCCGCGCCCCTCGCTCCTGGACGGCGAACCGGCCAGCGCCGCCGCCGCCTCGATCTGCGAAAGGTCGATCGCTCGGCCCCGGCCCGTCTCCCGCGCGGCGAGGACACCGGCGAGCGCCGCGACCGTGGCGAAGGCGGCGGCGTTCGGATCGCTCAACGAAAAGGTCGGCGAGCCCATGAACTCGTCGCCGTCGCGGATGGCCGTCTCGGCGCCGGCCAGCGCGCTCAACACCAGACCATAGGCGCGGAGCGCCTCGACGGCGGAGCCCTTGCCGGGTCCGCTCATCGACAGTTGGCAGAGCCGTGGGTTGGCGGCCCAAAGTGCTTCCGCGCCGAGGCCGAGGCGGTCCATGGTGCCGACGGTGAAGTTCTCCACGAGCAGGTCGCTTCGCGCCGCCAGCGCGGTCAAGACCTCGACGCCCCGCGCCTGTTTCAGGTCGAGCGCGAGTCCGAGCTTGTTGCGGTTCAGGCTGTGGAAATAGAGCGAGGATTCAATCCGGGTCCGCTCGTCCATGCGGCCGCGCAACGCTTCGAGACCGCGCGTGCGATAGAGGTCGAAGCGGCGGGGCGATTCCAGCTTGATCACCTCGGCGCCGAGGTCGGCCAGGATCTGGCCGACGAGCGGTCCGGACCAGACCCAGGCGAGTTCGATGCAGCGCAGTCCGGCGAGCGGCAGGTCCGGGACCGGACCGCCATCGCGTCCGGGCGCGGGCGACGAAACCTCGCTGCTCTCGGCCAGGAACGGCATTCGCGGCCCATCCTCGGCGATGAAGCCGTCGCGGAAGACGTTGCGCGCCGCCGCCTCGGCCTGCGTATAGACCGGGGCGATGACGGCGCCGTGCTCGAGGCCCCGGGCCACGTCCGCCGCCGCCAACAGTTCGTCGCGGCCGAACGCCGCCAGCGTCGCCTCCAGCAGCCGGTCGGCGGCCTCGCTGTCGTGGGCGATGGCGAAGGGATCGATGAAGGGCTCCTCGCGCGCCCAGGCGGGATCGCCGATGGCCCGCTGGATCGCCCGCCAGTCGCGGCGCGAGCGGCCGAGGAGCGCCACGTAACCGTCCCGGCAGGCGAAGAAACCCATGGGGAAGATCCCGCCGTGGTCGATGCAGACGCGGCCGTTCCGACGCCAGCCGTGGCGCATTTCCTCCGGCCCGCCCGAATTCTGCAGCGCGAAGCAGCGCGCCACGTCCGCCGCCGAAACGTCGTGGCGCACCGCCGGTCCCGCTCCCGGTTCGGGACGGCGCCAAAGCTCCGCCAGGGCCAAGATCACGCCATAGAGGGCGCACCATTTTTCCGGCATCTCGGCGGGGAGGGGAAGCGCTGGTCCGTCCGCCCGGCCGATCACGGCCGCGGCGCCCGAGGCCGCGCTCGCCAGCACCCCGCCGCCCGGACGGCCGACCTGGAAATCCCAGAGACGGATCTCGCAGTCGCGCGCGCGGTCCTCCGAACAGCCCCCGGTGATCCAGATGTCGGCCGCGTCGTTTGCCGTCGGATCGGGCGCGCCCAGCCGGCGGAGCCAATGGGCCGCGTGGCGCGCCGAGCCGTTGGCGGGGGTGACGCCGATCCGCCGGAGCCCGCCGAAGGGCATCCGCCGCGCCGCGCCCACCTGGTTCACGCCGGGCCGTCCGGAAGCGGCAGGGGCACCGGTCCGGCCTCTCGCGCCGGCAGGGCGACGGTGGCCGTTCCGGAGGCCGAGTGCTCCCCCTTCTGGTTCACCGCTACGACATCGAGATCGACCAGGCGCCGCGCGCCCGCCGCGCGCTTCGCCTTGACCGCGCCGCGCCACCAGATGGTGCTGCCGACCAGGTTCGGCTGGCGGACGGCGACGGAGAGTTTGTGCAGGAAGCCGTGGTCGCCGATCCAGTTGGTCAGCATGTGCTGGGCCCATGCGATTCGCTGCGGGCCGATGTCGTAGACGCCTCCCATGCCAACGTCGCGCCCCGTTGATGCCTCCAGGTGACCGCGCCCGGCGGCGTCCTTGGCGCCGGTTTTCGGGTTGATGTGGTAGTCGGCGTGGCGTTGGCGATAACGCACCGCGTCGCCGTGCGCGCCGCCATAAGGCTGTGCTCCCTGCGTCGCCGAATACCAGGCGAGAATGTCGGTGATCGTCAGCGGCCCCTTGACCACCGGCGGGATCTCCAGCCCGGCCTCCACCTCGTCCCAGTAAAGCGGTTCGGCGCCACGCCTGGGTTCCGCCAGCACTTCGGCCTCGATCGCCGCCAGTTCCTCGCCGGTGTAGCTCGACGATTCGGCGGCTGGCGGCGGCGTTTCGCCCCGCTCGGCCTCCAGCGCGGACCCGCGGGGGGCTTGTGTAGCGTGAGGTCTGGAAATTTGGCTTCGCCCCGCGCCGGGGTATACCCCGGCGCGGGGCGATCCGTCATTTTGGTTATCCATGAAAGCGTCCAAACAAACATGGAGAACCAGTATGCGGAAAGACCAGGATAGCGCTGTCGAGGCTTTGGTGGAACAATTGATCGAAGGCGGTAGCGAGAACATGGCGACGGTCTTCGCCGGCCTTTTCAATCTCGCCATGCGGATCGAGCGGGAGAGGTTCTTGGGCGCCGGCCACTAATGAGCGCACGCCCGAGCGGCGGGGATACGCCAACGGCACCAGACCCAAGAAGATCGACACCCCGGCCGGTACGGTGAGGCTCGAGGTTCCCAAGACCGCCGGTCATGAGGCGCCTTTTTACCCCCAAGCCCTGGAGCGCGGACGGCGCTCCTGCCGCGCTGTCATGCTGGCCGTGGCGGAGATGTATATCAAAGGCGTCTCCACCCGTGACGCCGAGGCGGTGATGCGCGAGTTCGGCCTGGAGAGCCTGTCGTCGAGCCAGGTCAGCCGCGCCGCCAAGCTCTTGGATGGGGAGCTGGATGCCTGGCGCAACCGGCCGCTGGGCGAGATCCGCTACCTGCTCCTCGACGCGCGCTATGAGAAAGTCCGAGAGGGTGGCGTGGTGCGCGACGCCGCCGTGCTCTCGGTGATCGGCATCGGCCCCGACCAGCGCCGCCGGGTGCTCGGTGTTTCCTGTGCGCTCTCCGAGGCCGAAGTGCACTGGCGCGCCTTCCTGGAGACCCTGGTTGCCCGTGGCATGCGCGGTGTCGCCTATATCGTTTCCGATGATCATCCAGGCCTCGGCGCCGCGCGCAAGGCCGTCCTCGGCGGCGCCGTCTGGCAGCGCTGTCAGTACCATCTGGCTCAAAACGCCATCCATCACGCCCCCAACCTCGCCATCCGAAAGGCCATCGGCAAGGAGCTGCGCCGGGTCTGGAACGCCGCCGACGGCAAGGCCGCCGAGGCCGAGCTGGGCCACCTGGTGGCGGCCTACCGCGATAGCGCCCCCAAGCTCGCCGATTGGCTGGAGACGGCGATCCCCGAGGGCCTCGCCGTCTTCGCCCTGCCCGAGCGCCACCAAAAGCGCATGCGAACCTCGAACCCCATGGAGCGATCCATCCAGCAGGAGATCAAGCGCCGCACCGTAAAGGTCAGGGTCTTTCCCAACGAGGCCTCGCTCGAACGTCTGGTCACCGCCATCCTCGTCGAAATCGACGAGAAATGGGAAACCACCGAAAAACCCTACATCACTTGGAAAGCAGAGGATGACTGATCAACGGCGTTCCGAATTACCACACATCAGGTTGCTCAATCCGCGGGGGGTTCGGGCGCAACGGCCGATGGCGATCGCCACCAGTCGGCCATGTTGGTTGAAATAACGAATCTCGCCGGATTGCAGCGCCCAGCGCTTGAAGCGCCGCCCTGACTTGACCTCCTGGCCGATCATCCGCACCTCGACACGGAAGCGGTCGTCGAAGCGGATTGGCTCGAACCAGGTCCAGTCGGTGCCGGCATAGATCCACTGCACGCCCGCGAGCTTCGGCGCCACGATGGTGCTGTCGACGGCATAGAGGATGCAGGGCGGTGCCAGCATCGTGCCAGCCGCCGAGGTCGGGCCATAGCCGGGATCGAGCCACAGCGGGTTGTCGTCGCCGATGCCCCAGGCAAAGTGGCGAATGGCGTCCCGGCTCGTGGTCTCGATCCACTGCATGCGGGAACGCCGAAGCGGTTGGTCGATCAGGCTTGCCGCTTCCGCCAGCCCTTCTTCGGTGATCTGGCCCCAGGTCATGCCGCCGTTACCGTTCAAGCGACCGCCGTTGCCACCTGATCCTCGCCCCGGACGTGTGGCATCACTTCCTCGGCGAATAGGCGCAACATGTCCAATGTCTGTTGCCGGCCGTAGTAGGGCGGGTAATGCAGCATGATCGAGGTAATGCCGACGTCGCGGAATTCCTCGATCCGCCGGATCACCGTGTCTGGCGAGCCGTGCAGGATCGTCGTCTCTACCAGATTTTCGTAAGAGAACTGACCGTCCTCGGACTTCTCCGTGACATCACCCAGATAGCCACCCGTGTTGCCGCCCGAGAGGAATGTCCGCATGTGATGGGTGATGCCGGCCTCGCTCTCCTCGCGCGCTTTCGCGTCGGTGGGCGCGACGTAGACCATGCGCACCACGTCGACCTGGCCGAAGGCGGGGTTCTGGTTCAAGGGCGCCGGGGCCTCGCCCATGTGGCGGCGGTAGAACTCGACATGCTCGCCGATGACCTCGACCGAGGGCAGCGAGGACTGCATCAGTCCGAAGCCGTTCCGGGCCGCGTTGGCCATGGAGCGCTCCGTGCCGGCACCCATGTAGAAGGGTGGGTGGGGTTGCTGTACGGGCTGGGGAAAGATCTCGTAGGCCTCGTCCATGGCAAAGTTGAAATGCTTGCCGGTGGCGTTGACCCGCTTCTCGTGGAAGCCCTGGAGGATCAGCGGAACGGCTTCCTCCTGGATCTCGCGCCGGAGTTCGTAATCGATGCCGAGGCCTTCGAACTCGTAGGGCCGGTAGCCGGAACCGAGGCCGAGCTGGAAGCGGCCCTCGCTCAAAATGTCGATGAAGGCGGCGTTCTCGACGATCCGCATGGGGTGGTGCAACGGTACCACCATGACGGCGGCGCCGAGCTTGATGCGCGTGGTCTTGGCCGCGAGATAGGCGAGGTAGCTGAAGGGATCGGGCAGGATGCCGTAGCTGTTGGAGAAGTGATGTTCGGCGATCCAGGCGCTGTCGAAGCCGAGCCGCTCGGCCTCGACGATCTCCGCCGTAACCCGGGCGTGGATCGCCTGATGGGGATAGGGCTCCGATTTCGGATCGGGGTGCGAGGTGAAGAGGATGCCGAATTTCATGGGGCGATGGCGCCTTTCCTGAAGCGTTGCGGAGTTGTCGGGTTTGGGAGGCGCGCGGGGACTTAGTGTCTGGCCCGAAAAGAGTTGAGTGATTTCAGTCAGTTGTGATTCACTGTTTGTATTTAGCAACCAGGGAGACACAACATGTGGACCAAAATCACTCGCCCGAAGTATGAACGCGACCTGCTGCGCTACGCAAGCGACCTGACGGATGGAGAATGGAAGGTGCTGGAGCCGTTGCTGCCTCGCGCCAAAGCGCTGGGACGGCCTCGGACGACGGCATTGCGCGAGGTGGTGAACGCGATCCTCTACCTACTGCGTAGCGGCTGTCCATGGCGCATGCTGCCCCGGGACTTCCCGCCACGCTCGACGGTGCAGCGCTACTTTTATCTCTGGCGGGACGACGGCACCTGGTCCGAGGTCAACCGGCAACTGCTGGTCGCGGCGCGCGAGGCCGAGGGCCGCGCGGCCGGCCCGTCGGCCGGTATCATCGACAGTCAGAGCGTAAAAACCACGGAAAGCGGCGGTATCCGGGGCTTCGACGCCGGAAAGAAAGTCAAGGGCCGCAAGCGTCACATCCTCACCGACACCGGCGGCCTGCTGGTCGCGGTCGTGGTCCACGGCGCCGAGATCCAGGACCGCGACGGCGCGCCGGCGGTGTTCGCCGCCATCCCCCGCCACTTTCCCCGCCTGCGCCACGTCTTCGCCGACGGCGCCTATGCCGGGCCCAAGCTCGAGGGCGCACTGAAGCGGATCGGCCGCTGGTCGCTGGAGATCGTCAACCGTCCCGCGGGCGTGAAGGGCTTCCAACTCCTGCCCCGCCGATGGGTCGTCGAGCGCACGCTCGCCTGGCTCAATCGAAACCGGCGGCTGGCCAAGGACTTCGAGACGGCCATCGAGACCGCCGAGGCCTGGATCTTCCTCGCCAGCATCCAACTCCTCACGCGCCGTCTCGCAAGAGCCTGAAAACACTCGATTCATTTCGAGTCGGACTCTAAGGCCGCCTGCGCCGCCGTGGGCCCGTCGCCCGCGAGCGTGGTGCGCCGCATGTCGCGCGGCTCTTCCGCCGGGAAGGGGCGGGCCCGATGCATGGTCTGCCGGTTGTCCCAGATCACCAGGTCGCCCACCTGCCACTCGTGAGCGTGCACGAACTGGCGTTGTGTCGCGTGTTCGATCAGATCGCGCAGGAAGGCGCGGGCCTCCGGCACCGGCCAGCCGACGATCCCGCCGGCGTGGCTGGAGAGATAGAGCGACGTCCGCCCCGTCACGGGGTGGGTGCGGACCAGGGTCTGGCGGACGGCCGCGAAACGCGCGCGCTCTTCCTCCGAGAAATCGGCGAAGCCCAGCAGGCTTCTGGAATAGATCTGCGAATGCTCGCAGACCAGCCCCTCGCATTCCACCTTGGTCTCCTCGTCCAGCGCGTCCCAGGCCGCCCGCATGTCGGCGAACTCGGTGTTGCCGCCCGTCGAGGGAACGGCGATCCCATGCAGGATGGAATATTTCGCCGGCGTCGGCTTGAAGGAGCTGTCGGAGTGCCAGAGCCGATTGCCGATGGCGAAGAGCCGACGCCGGTCGTCGCGGGCGAAGGGTTTGTCGTCCTTGTCGAGGTTGGAGACGTCGGCGAAGCTCGTCGGCCAGCGGTAGTCCTCGGGCGCGCGCAGGCTGGTGCCGATCGCATGCTCGATCTCGCCCAGCCGGAGCGTGAAGTCCATCTGCGTTTCCTTGTCGATGACAGGCCCGCGAAACGCCAGCACCGCGTACTTGTCCATGCCGGCATGGATCGCCGCCGCGTCCTCTGGCGTCAGCGGTTCGCGCAGATCGACGCCCGTCACCTCGCCCGCGAAGCAGGGCCCCACCTGGCGGATGGATATCGTCATGCCGCGACCCTCCCGATCATTCTAAAGTCTGTTCGATTTTACAGGCGCGGGGCGGGCGCGGCAAACCGGCTATTGGAACGGTGGTCGGAAGACCGGCGCATGGCCGCCGACGATAGAGCGGACCAAATCGCGATAGCCGTCGGCGACGTGGGGCGGGCGCCGTGAAAGGAACTCGGCGGGGAGGGGGCGTTCGATGCCGGCGATCTCGTCGAGGGGGCGGTCGCCGCCGGGGGCGGCCATGACGGCCTTGGAGGCGAGCACAGCCCGGGCCGCGGCGTGGGCGGCGTCGCGGGCGAGATCGAGGTCGGCCGGCGAGAGGCGGGCCGAGTGGGCACGGAGGAGGGGGCCGAGGGAGATCCGCCGGCGGGGGAGGCCGGTCACGGAATCTTCCTGTTCGTTGGCGACCACCAACGCGCGGCCGAAAAGGTCCCGCTGGCGGGCTATGTGGCTGGCCAGGGCCTCCCGGTCGATGCCGCGCTCCGGCGTCAGGACGAGGTGGGGGGGATCGTCGTAGTCCGCGCGGAAGGCCACGGCTGTGGCGGCGAGCCAGCCGGTGGCGCCCCCCGAGACCTCGACGAGCACCACCCGCTCGCCACCGGCCATCGCGCGGAGGTCGCGGTCGATGTCGCGGACGGCGAGGGCCAGAAAGCGGGCGGCGCTGGCGAAACCGGGGCTGAATTCGACGCTCTCGATATCGTTCTTGATCGTGTTGGGCGCGCCGGCGACGGCGAGCGGCCAGTCGCTTGCCGCGGCGAAGGCGTGGAAGGCGGCGAGCGCGGCCATGGTGCCGCCGCCACCCATCCCGACCAGGTGGTGGCTGTCGCGCGCCCGCATCAAAGCGAGCACGCGGGCAAAATCCGCCGGTTCCGGCCGGCCGCTCGAGAGTCCGAGCCAGGCGCCGGGGGTGCGGGCGACGCCGGCGCGCATCTCGCCGGCGTCCGCCGCCATCAGGTCGGAAAGTTCCACCGTCTCGCATCGAGGGGCGCCGGCAAAACCGTTGGGGAGGCCGAAGACGCGCCCGAAGCCGGTTCCGGCTGCTTCCAGCAGGCAGGCCAGCATGTGATTGCCAACGGGGGTCGGCCGCCCGCCCTGGAGGACGAAGAGGCTGCTCACACCCGCCCGTCCGCCAGCAGACAGTCTTCGTCCAGCGCCTCCAGCGGGGTGAAATCCCGGGTCGCCCGCCAGGCGGGCCGGGCGAACGTCAGGCCGCGATTGTCGATCGCGGCGAGGATCAAATAGAGCAGCGTGCGTCTGAGCGGCGTGATGTTGACGGAGGAGGCGTGCACCAGGTCGACCTGGGCGAAGCAGACGGTGGCGGCGGGGCCCATCACCGCCTCGATGCCATGGACGTCCACCAGCGCCCGCACCTTTTCGGGCGTCAGCACGAAGGTGCAGGGGCTTTGCGGATCGTCCTGCTGTTCGACCTCGCTCACCGCGCCTTGGGCGTGGCTGCCTGGGATCACCAGTAGGGGCGCGTTGCAGGCGGTCACGTCATCGAGGAAGACGGCGATCATCAACCCGCGCGGCTCCGGCATACCGTCCTGGAAGTGGTAGCTGCCGAAGTCCTGGTGCCAGTCGATGGCGGAGCCGCCGGTCTGCTTCATGTTGACGCGCGCGGCGTGGATATAGACGGAAGAGCCGAGAAGGGCCTCCGCCGGCCGTACGATCTTGGGATGGCGGGCGAGGGTGCGGAAGCGCGCGTCCCAATGATGGATGCCGTAGACGATGTTGGGCCGGCCGTCGGCCTCCCGCGCGACTTCCTCGCCCGTGCGCTTGGCGACGGTATCGGCGGCCGCCTCCAGCACCGCCACCTCGCCCGCCGACAACAGGCCGGGGAGCGTCAGATAGCCCTTGGCGTGGAAGCTCGTGACTTGGTCCGGGGTCGGCTCCATGGCGTCCCCCGCGTGCTCAGTCCTCCTTGCTTTCGTGGGCGTGGAACTCATGCATGAAGGCGGCCGCGACGTCTGCGTTCAGCTTGACGTCGATCAGGATCGGCCCGTCGGGTTTCGCCAGCAGGCGTTGCAGCGCGCGAAGATCATCGACCGTGCGCACCGTCTCCGTCTGGAAGCCGAAACCCGCGGCGATCGGCGCGTAGTCGACGTCGGGGAAGACGGATTTCGCGATCGGCAGCTGCCACATGCGGAGGAAATGAACCTCGGCGCCGTAAGCGCAGTCGTTCATGACAATGATCACCAGCGGCAGGTCCTCGCGCGCCGCGGTCTCCAGCTCGCCCATGGTCATGAGGAAGCCGCCGTCGCCGATGAACAGCGCCGTGGTCTCGCCCGGCCGGCCGCGGGCAAAGCCGAGCGCCGCGCCGAAGCCGATGCCGATCGAGGCGAAATCGTTGGTGAACTTGAAGTGGTCGGGGCCCGAACAGGTCAAATACGGCACGACCCCCAGGAAGTTGCCGGCATCGAACACCAGGTTGCGTGGTTGAGGCAGCAGCTTGTCCAGCTCCACGCCGACGGTGCGATGGTCCAGCGTGCGGGCCGTGTTCTGCGGCTGGAAGTCGTTCGCGACATCGAAGTCGGCGAGCATTCGCCGCGTCTCCTCGACATGGAAGGGCTTCTCCTCCGCGCTCCGCTCCGGCACGGCCTCCAGCAGCTGTTCGGCCACCAGCCTGGCATCGCCCACGATGGAGATGTCGGTGGTCGTCCACTGGTTGATGGCGGCCCGGTTGCGGTCGATCTGCACGAGGGGCGCGTCGGGCAGCGACTCGCCGAAGCTGGTGGTGAGGAAATTGAGGCCGGCGCCGAAGATCAGCACGCAGTCCGCCTGTTCGATCATCCGCCGCCCGGCCGAGTGGGAGAAGGAGCCGATGATGCCGAGGTTGTAGGGATTGTCCCCGAACATCGCGTTGCCGCGCACGGTGGTGGCCAGCACGCCGCCGACCTTTTCGGCCAGCCGTTCCAGAGCGTCCTTGGCACCGCCCCGATGGGCGCCGAGGCCGGCGATGATCAACGGTCGTTCGCTCCGTTGCAGCAGGGCGGCGGCGGCTTCGATCGCCTGGGGTCGGCCGGGTGCGGGCGCGATCTGCTCGAGGTTCCGCGCCGGCGGCGGCGAGTCCTCGGCGACCACCGTTTCGGCCAGCTGCACCGTCGTCGGCAGCAGCAGGGCGGCGGCCCCGCCCTTGGCGACGGCGGCGAGCGCGTCGGCCAAGGTCGCGCGCGCCGCATCGGCGCTGGTGGCGACGAAGGTGCGCAGGCCGGCGGCGTTCAGCACGCCCACCGCGTTGAAACCCTTGTAGTCGGGGCCGAGGGTGTTGATGGCGCCATTGGTCACCGGCGCCTCGCCATACATGATCAGCACCCGGTTGCCGCCGCGAGAGGCGAAGACGGAGCCGTGCAGGCCGTTCGCCGTCGCCGGCCCGCGCCCGATGAGGGCGACGCCGATCCGTCCCGTGGCCGCGGCATAGCCGTCGGCCATCGAGACGGCGACGTTCTCGTGCCGGGCCCCCTTGAATTCGATGCCGATGGTATCCAGCGTCACCGCGAGGACGGCTGTGTCGTCGCTCATCAGGCCGAAGACGACCTCGACGCCGTGCGCCTTCAGATCCTCCGCCAGCAACTGGTACGCCGGCGCCTTGCGGCCCCCGGTCTCGCCACCTTGATCCTGCATCGCGACCGACATGGTGTTCTCCCTCCCTCCAGAATTCCTCGCCCCAGTATAGGTGTCGCCCGGGCGGGCGCAAAATCGGCTTCGTCGTCGTCGCGCGGTGTCGGATTTGTTGCTAATGTCGTTCAGACAATGAGCGTTCAGGGAGGGAGATGGAGATGGTAAAATTGATCATGGAACAGGTGGCGGCGGCCAAGGCGGCGGTGCCGGAGATTTCGGTAGAAGAGGTCAAGGCAATGCTGGGCCGCGGGGACGTGCTGATCGTCGACGTCCGCGACGACAACGAGGTGGCCGCCAGCGGCAAGGTCAAGGGCGCGGTGCACGCCAGCCGGGGCATGCTGGAATTCCGCGCCGACGAGACGACGCCCTATCACAACGAGGCCTTCTCCAAGGACAAGACGGTCATTCTCTACTGCGCCTCCGGCGGCCGCTCGGCCCTGGGCGGCCAGGCGCTCCAGGAACTCGGCTACACGGACGTCCGCAACCTGGGCGGTTTCCAGGGCTGGGTCGACGCCGGCGGCGAGGTGGAGAGCTGAGAGGAATTGGCCGCTGATTCCCGTTGGTCGAACGACATGGGGTGGATCGCCTTTTTTGCGATCATGCTCGACGCGATTGGGATTCTTCGGAGTTTCCGTCTCATAGTGGAATTGCTCGCCATCTGTATCGCGCCCGCGGGACTGTTTCTGGTGCCCCGTGGTCGACCGGCGGGCGCGGAGCCGGCCAAAGGGACGGTGCGATGGGCGTGGCATGCGCGGCCGGAGCGGGGGTCCGATACCATGATCGTCGATTCAGGACGCCAGGGTGGCTGGTGCCCCATATGAAGTGGTTCCACGGGGCGTTCCGCAATCAGCTCCGGCGCAAGTACAAATGCGTCGGCCACGAGGGGCAGGCCTTCGAATTGCGAGAAGGACAAAGGGAGGAAATTTCATGTCCATCATCACCGAAGACATCGTCACGCAAGAAATCGAGTATCTCCGCGACGGGGATCGACGCCTGAACATGGTTCTCAGGCGGCCGGCGGGGCCGGGGCCGTTTGCGCTGGCGATCGACCTGCATGGCGGGGCCTGGACGGCGGGCGATAAGGCGGATTGCGCCGAGCGGGATACGGTCCTCGCCGAGGCGGGAATCGCTGCGGCGGCGATCGACTTTCGCGATGGCGACGACGGCTATCCGACCTCGCTCGTCGACATCAACTACGCGGTGCGCTGGGCCCGGAGCCGGGCGGGCGAGTTGCGGATCGATTCCACGCGGATCGGCCTGATCGGCCAGTCGAGCGGCGGGCATCTCGCCATGTTGGCTGCGATGCGGCCGGATGACGCGCGCTATGCGGCCCTGCCGCTCGATGGCGGCTTCACGGCCGAGATCGCCTGCGTGGCGATGACCTGGCCGGTGATCAATCCGCTCTCGCGCTATCGCCATGCGCTGCGCCTGCGCGCTGGCGACGCGCCGCCGGCCTGGACCGGCAACATCCCCGAACGCCACGACCGCTATTGGGTCACCGAGGCGGCGATGGCGGAGGGCAACCCGATGCTGGCGTTGGAGCGGGGCGAGGCGGTGCTGACGCCGCCCGCGATTTGGATACAGGGGACGCCGGACGAGATTCACGATTACCGCGATCCCGATAGCCCGATTGACGGCAACGAGCCGGAGCGCTTCGCCGCCAACTACCGCAAGGCCGGCGGCGAAATCGATGTGGTCTATATCGACCAGGCGACGCGAAGCTCGAACACCAGCCACGATCCGGTCGCCGCCTTCCTGAAGCGCCACCTCGCACCGTGAGCCGGGCGGCGCACAAACTGCTGCTGGGTCTCTGGGAGCGGGGCGAGCGGATCGCCGAGCTGCCGGTGGCGCTCCGCCCCGCGAGCCGGGCCGAGGGTTATGCCATTCAGGCGCATTTGGAGACGAAACAGGCGCCGATCGCGGGCTGGAAGATCGCCGCCACCAGCGCCGAGGGCCAGGCGCATATCGGCGTCGACGGCCCGCTCGCCGGGCGTCTGCCGCAATCCCGCGTCTTCGAGAGTGGCGCGACGCTCGCCTTCGGCGCCAACCACATGGCCGTGGCGGAGGCGGAATTCTGTTTTCGCATGGGACGCGACCTGCCGCCCCGGTCGGCACCCTACGAGGTGGCGGAGGTGCTGGATGCCGTGGCGAGTGTCCAGCCGGGAATCGAGGTGCCGGATTCCCGCTATGACGATTTCGCCGGCGTCGGCGCGGCGCAGCTGATCGCCGACGACGCCTGCGCGCACGAGTTCGTGCTGGGCGCGGCCACGGAGGCCGACTGGCGGGCGATCGACCTTGCCGCTCACTCGGTTGTCGGCGAGGTGGCGGGCCAGCTTCGCCGCGAGGGCTCCGGCGCCAGCGTGCTGGGCGATCCGCGCGTGGCGCTCGCCTGGCTTGTGAACGAACTCTCGGGCCTGGGCATCACGCTTCGCGAAGGCCAGATCGTCACCACGGGTACCTGTCTGCGGCCAATGGCGATCGCGCCCGGGGCCGAGGTCATGGCCGACTTCGGCGCCCTCGGCCGGGTCGGTTGTGCTTTCGCCGCCTAACGTTTCAGGAAGACCTGGGTGCGGGCCTTGATGTGGGGCACGAACTGGTACCAGCCGCGCATGGCCTGGAACTCGGGCGTATCCAGCGCCTCGGGCGACTCCAACTCATAGATGGTGGCGTAGGCGCGGGCGCCGTCGGTGGCGAAGTCGCCGTGGTCGGTCACGCTGGCGTCGCGGGCGCAAAGGTAACGGTGGCCGCTAATCACGCCGGGGCAGGCCAGCGCGTCGGGCAGGTGCACCTCGTTGTACCAGGTGTTCCAGGCGTCTTCGTGTTCGGGGTCGATCACGGCGGTAACGACCATGACACAGGTGGGCGGGCTGGACATCGGCGTGGCTCCCTCAATGCTGAACGACAGCGATCAGTGTCGCACGATCTGGTGTCGAGGCGCCGATCTTCGTAAAGTCCGCGCCGTCCGACACCGGGAGGATAATGTACATGGTCTTGGAGCACGACTGGCTGGCGCGTACGCGAGAGGCGGCGCTGGAGCCGGACCTGCCGATCTGCGACACCCATCATCACCTCTGGGATTTCGACTTCGCGCCGCCGACGGTTGACGCACCGGCTCGGATTCCCAACCGCTATCTGCTAGACGACCTGCTGGCCGATTTGGCGTGCGGCCACAACGTCGTCTCGACCGTCTTCGTCGAGTGCGAGTCGATGTACCGGGCCGACGGACCGGAGGCGTTGCGCCCCGTCGGCGAGACCGAGTTTGTCGCCGGCATCGCGGCGATGAGCCGGTCAGGCGGTTACGGCAAGACCCACGTGGCGGCGGCCATCGTCGGCTTCGCCGACCTGATGCTGGGCGATCGCGCGGCCGAAGTGCTGGAGGCCCACATCGCCGCCGCCGGCGGCCGCTTTCGTGGCATTCGCCACTCGGGCGCATGGGACTCGAGCCCCCAGATCCGCGTCTCCCACAAGAAACCGGGGCAGGGGATCTTCGCCAACGAGACCTTCCGCGCCGGCTTCGCCTGCCTGGCGCCCCTGGAGATGAGCTTCGAGGCCTGGTGCTACCACCCGCAAATCCCGGAGGTGACCGACCTCGCCCGCGCCTTCCCCGACACCACCATCATCCTCGACCATTTCGGCGGGCCGCTCGGCATAGGTCCCTACGTCGACAAGCGCGATGACTATTTTCCGCGATGGAAGCGCGATATCGAGGAACTGGCCGGCTGCCCGAACGTGGCCGCCAAATTGGGCGGCCTCAACATGAAGGTGAACGGCTTCGGCTGGCACAAGCGGGAGAAGCCGCCGGGCAGCGAGGAACTCGCCGCCACCACCCGGGCGTTCTATGAGCACTGCATCGAGAGCTTCGGGGCCGAGCGCTGCCTGTTCGAAAGCAACTTCCCCGTCGACAAGACGACCTGCGGGTATGG
The DNA here is from genome assembly GCA_965226475.1 of Alphaproteobacteria bacterium. GTDB lineage: Bacteria > Pseudomonadota > Alphaproteobacteria > JASLMY01. The sequence goes on from CBDDDJ010000001.1 coordinate 78,601, forward strand.
GGTGCTGTGGAACACCTTCAAGCGGATCGCCGCCGGTTGTTCGGCGGACGAGAAGGCGCTGCTATTCCACGATTCCGCCGCCCGGGTCTACCGCCTCGACGACTGACGCATCGACATTTCGCGCCGAATCCGGGAGGATGCTGGCCGAACCGCCGAGACCCGGAGGATGCCACTGCCATGAGCGATGCCGCCCCCGCCCTGCCCGATCTCGAATATGTCGAGGCCGACCTGCACTATATCGTCAACAATGGACGGCCCTCGATCCGCCACATTGACTGGCCGGAGATGAGCCATGCCGACCAGCTGCCGGATTACCTGCCGATCCAGATGAAGATCGTCAACGGCCGCCTGACGGCGGCGCAAGAACCGTTTGAACTCGCGACGCAGGGCTTCCGCCTGGTCGACCACGAGACCAAGGTCGAGGACTTCTTCGACGAGGAGGAAGTGCTCCGTGTTTATTACCCGGAAACCGAGGCACTGATCCTGCGAGAAAGCGGCTGTAAGCGCGTCGTCGTCTTCGATCACACGCTCCGCACGGCGGAGCCCCAGTTCCACGCCGACCGCTGGATCCGCGGCCCCGTGCGCTCGGTCCACAACGACTATACCGAGCGCTCGGCGCCCAAGCGCGTGCACGAGATCCTGCCCGACGAGGCCGATGATTTGTTGACCCGCCGCTTCGGCATCATCCAGGTCTGGCGCACCACGGCGGCCAAGGTCGAATCCGAGCCCTTGGCGATGTGCGACGGGCGCACCATCCCCGAAGTCGGCTTCGTCTCCAACCAGCGCCGCTACCGCGACCGGACGGCGGAGACCTACCACATCACCCACCACCCCGATCACCAGTGGTATTATTTCCCGGAGATGACCCGCAACGAGGCGATCATCTTCAAGGTCTTCGATTCCGACGCCTCCGCCGGCACCCGCTTTACCGCCCACACCGGCTTCGCCGATCCCACGACCAAGCCCGACGCGGCGCCCCGCCAAAGCATCGAGATGCGGGCGCTGGTTTTCTATTGAGGGCCACGTCCACCGGCGAATGGCGTTGTCGCGGGGGTGATTTAGGACGTCGCCATTGTCCCCTTGGAGAGTCGGCTGATCTTCGCTGACCGCCGCATCGACGGGGCCTGGAGTTGGGTCGTGACCGGCGCGACCTTCGTCCTGCTGTTCGTCGCCTATGGCGGCGCCTATACCTTCGGCGTGTTCTTCCCGTCGTTGTCGAACGAGTTCGCCGCCGATCGCACCGAGACCTCGTTGGCCTTCTCGATCGTGGGCGGGCTTTATTCGACCCTCGGAATTGTCAGTGGGCCGGCCGCGGACAGCTTCGGCACCCGGCCGATCTGCCTGTTCGGCATGCTCGCGGCGGGCACGGGGCTGATTTACGCCAGTACCGCCGCCGCGCTCTGGCAAATCTATTTGGGTTTCGGTGTCGGCGATTCGCTCGGCATGGGGTTCAACTTCGCCCCGGCCAATGCGGGGCTGCAACGCTGGGTGACGAAACGGCGGGGTCTCGCCTCCGGTATTGCCTCGACGGGTACCGGCCTCAGCGTTCTGGTACTGCCCTCGCTCGTGGCGCTTCTCATCGAATAGCGCGATTGGCGGACCGCCATGTGGGGCATCGGCGTCATGACCTTGGTCGGCGGCGGACTGGCCGCGCTGCTGATGGGCGATCCTCCGGACACCACCGGCCGCGCTGGCGTACGGCGGGACGGCGACGGCGATCGCTTCGACCTCGGGCGGGCCTTGTCGAGCCGCGGCTTCGTTATGCTCTATCTATCGTCGGCATTTTGCTGTGTCGGCGTCTTCGTTCCTTTCGTGCACCTCGTGGCCTACTCGGTCGACCAGGGACTCGGCGAGCGTACCGGGGTGTATTTGATCGCCGCGATCGGCGCGACCAGCGTGATCGGGCGGGTCTTTTTGACCGCCGCTTCCGACCGCTTCGGACGCCGGAATTCGCTTGCCGCGATGTATGGCGGCATGGGGGTGGGGCTACTGCTTTGGTTCGTCGCGGGGCTGGGGGATGGTGCTTCGCTTCCCGTTTTGGTGCTGTCGGTGGTGCTGTTCGGCCTTGGTTATGGCGGCTACGTGGCGATGATCACGCCCACCGTCGCCGAGAATTTTGGCACGGAAAGGATCGGCAGCATTCTCGGCTGCTTCATGCCGAGCATCGCGATCGGCGGTTTCCTCGGGCCATGGTTGGCGGGTCATGCCCACGACCGTTGGGGAAGCTACGACGTGCCGGTCCTCGTCTCGGGCGCCCTCGGGCTGGCCGCCGGTCTCATTGCGATGCGGATGCCGGGCCGCCCGTATGCCGCGTCGACGTTCGTGCTCGAAAACCAATCCTGATGCGCGGGCCCGGGACAGGCGGCCCAGATGCCATGTCGTGCTTGGCGTATCTGTGTCAAAGTTTGGCCATCAAGACCAAGCCGGCCACGATACCGGCGTTCCATGGGAGACGACGATGGCTGAATATATTCCCCCCGCGCTCGATTGGGTTCGAGAGCAAGTCGAGCTCTACGAAGGCAGCGGCGGCAGCGAAGGCACGACGTTGAGGGACACGGGCCTGCCTTGCATCATCGTCACCCATATGGGCAACAAGACCGGTGGCGTGCGGAAAATCCCCCTGATGCGGGTCAAGGTCGACGAGGGTTATGTGCTCGTTGGCTCCTATGGCGGCCGCGAGAAAAACCCCGTCTGGGTCTACAACCTCAGGGCAAATCCCGATGTCGAGATCCGGGATGCGACGGAGGTCTTCAAGATGCGGGTGCGCGAGGTGACGGACGATCCGGAACGCCAGCGCCTGTGGGCGGCAAGCGCCGAGGCCTATCCGTCCTACGACGACTATCAGGCGAAGGCACCCCGGATAATTCCGGTGTTCCTCGCCGAGCCGGTTTGAAGCCAGGGAGAAGGGGCGAGGTATGAACGAAGACGAATTTCGCTGCCATGCCAAGGCCGAGGGATACCGTGAACCCGAGGCCCGATCGCTGCCGGCGAACAAGTTCTTCGATACCCATGCGCACGGGGAAGACCTGATCGTGCTGATCACGAAAGGCACCTTCACAGTTGCCTATGGCGAGGAGAAGACTGTCTTTGGTCCGGGGGACATGTGCCAGGTCGCATCGGGCGTCGACCATACGGACGCCATCGGCCCCGAGGGCGCCAAGTATATCCTTGCCTGGCGATAAGGCCGAGACAGCGATATGGCGAGGTACCGCAAGGGAGGTGGCTCTCTGCATGCCGCGCCTCCCGGTTCTCGCGTTGATCAGAAAAAAGTTTAGAATTTTCCTGTAACACCTTGGTTTTCATATGCAACATTGAGGGATAAAATGGGAAATTCACGCCGTGACGGCCTGTTCCACCGAGGCCCCGGCGAATTGAGTCGAGAGTTGGTTCGGGCCGAAAGGGAAGACGACAACGGAGGAGCCGATGTTCAAGTCGATTCTATTGCCTCTTGATTTGGCGAATGCTCGGGGTCCCGACAAGGCGCTTTTGGCGGCCGTCGATCTGGCCGGTCATTACTCGGCCGACCTCCACGTGATGACCGTGGTGCCGGACTTCGGCATGGCGATCGTCGGCAGCTTCTTCGAGGAGGGTTTCGAGGAGAAGGCGCTCACGGCGGCGCGGCAACGGCTGAGCGACTTCGTCAGGGTCCACGTGCCGGCAGGTATCCAGGCTCGCGCCCATGTGGCCCATGGCACGATTTACGATCAGATCCTTCGCGCGGCGGAGCGCCTGGAGATCGACCTGATCGTCATCGCCGCGCATCGCCCCGATTTCCAGGACTATCTGCTGGGCCCGAACGCGGCGCGAATCGTGCGCCACGCCAACCAATCGGTCTTCGTCGTGCGCGAGTGAAGGCCCGGCCGGGATCGTCGTCGGGCGGCTGCGGGCTCGCCTCCGCCGGACATCGCCAATTGGGGGTATGGTCCGGGTGTACGAATACGGACGTCATTGTTGGTCCGGGCCTTGGCATCTTGATGAAAATGCCGGGGATTTATACGCTTGCCAACTTTTTTCGGCCAAGGAAGATATTAGGGAATGACGGGAATGGGAGATGAATAATGAGTGTTGGAGGAGATGGATATACCGACCCCTTTGTCCATGCCGAGTGGGGTCTTATCCAGAATAAAACCGCAATTCTGATGATCGATCCACAGAATGATTTTCTGCACGAAGACGGTTGGTACGCAACACAAGGAATCGATATTTCTCACATGCGGCGAATTATCGAGCCGACGCGGGAACTTGTGACGGTCGCCAGGGAGAACGACATTCCTCTCATTTGGACCAGACACGGAACCCGGAGCGACGTCGATGCGGGCCCCTTCTTCAAGTTGCGCCCGTTCTTGATGGAGGGCGGGTTGCGGCAAGGGACGTGGGGTTATGAGGTGCTCGACGAACTGGGCGCGGAGGACGACGACTGGTTTGTCGAGAAAACCCGCTTGAGCGCGTTCTATGGAACCAACTTGGAGATCATTCTGCGTGGCCTGCATACCGAGACCTTGATCATTACGGGCGTTCTGACCAACCAATGCGTCGCCGCGACCTCCAAGGATGCCATGTTTCGCGATTTCAAGGATATCATCGTCGAGGAATGCACCGGTACCACTTTACCGCATCTGCACGCGCCCGCGCTGGAAATGGCATCCGTTGGTTGGGGCCAGGTGACGGACCTGGATACGATCACCAGCCAGATCAGGCGTATGCACAACGTGGCCCCCTGAACCTGGAACCGAGCGTAAGCGGACGCAAGCCGGACCTCCCGCGGTTGGGCGCCTCGGCAATCGGTCGGTCGGGAGAGCGGACCGAAAAGCCGGCTTTGAGGCTATCTTAACCTTCAAGCGCCCGCCGGATTTTACCCGCCAGCAAACTCGGCCTCAGCGGCTTGCTGTCGATCTCGATTCCGAGGCCCGCGAGCGCGTCGCCGACGGCGCTCAGGATGGCCGGCACGACGCCGATGACGCCGCCTTCGCCGACGCCCTTGAAGCCGCCGACGTCATCGATCGTCGGGCTTTCGATGTGGCTCACCTCGAGGTGGGGAATGTCCTCCGAGGTCGGCAGCAGATAGTCCAAGAGCGTCGCGTTCAGGATCTGGCCCTCGCCGTCGTAGACGAATTCCTCCATCAGCGCTTCGCCGATACCCTGGGCAATACCGCCGTGGATCTGACCGTCGACTATCATCGGGTTGATGATCCGCCCGCAGTCGTGCACCACGACGTAGCGCTCGATTCTGACCCGGCCGTCCGCGGCATCGACCGCGACTTGGGCGATGTGGGCGGCGTTGGCCATGGTGACCAGCGGCGGGTCGTAGAAGTCGGTTTCTTCCAGGCCGAAGTCCTCGCCCTCCGGCAAGGCCAGCTCGTTCATCGCATAGGCGGTTTCGGCGATGCGGCGGATGTCGACGCCCAGGTCCTCGACGCCGGCGACATGGGCGCGGCCGGCTTCGAAGACTACGTCCTCTACCGCCGCTTCCAGAATGTGAGCGGCGATACGGCGCAGCTTGTCCCGGACCTTGGTCGAGGCGCGGATGAGCGCGCCGCCGCCGGTGACGGCGCTGCGCGAGGCGAAGGTGCCGGTGCCGTAGGGCACGGCGCTGGTGTCGCCCTCGACGATTGTAACGGCATCGAGATCGACGCCCAGCGCGTCCGCCACCACCTGGGCGAAGGTGGTGAAGTGGCCCTGGCCGGCGTGCGCGTGACTGACGAAGGCGGTGACCTCGCCCGAGGGCTCGACCCGCACCAGGCCGGAATCGAAACCCGGCAGCCGCGCCAGGCCGCGCGCCCGCCAGCCCGGCGCGCCCGTGCCGCTCACCTCGGTGAAGGAACAGATGCCGATGCCGCGATATTTGCCGTCGACCAGGCGGTCGGCCGGCTGCGCGGCGCGGAAGCCGGCGTAGTCGATGTCCTCCATCGCCTGGGCCAGGCTTTCCTGGAAGCTGCCGGTGTCGTAGCGCACGCCGACGACGTTGGTCCAGGGGAGCTCCGCCGTCGCGACCATGTTGCGCAAGCGGACCTCGGCCGGGTCGAGACCCCGGTGGCGGGCGATCCGGTCCATCATTCCCTCGATCGCCATATAGCAGCTCGGCTGCGCCACGCCCCGGTATGCGCCGACGGGTCCGGTGTGCGTGGTCACGGCCTGGGCGACATATGCGTAATTGGTGATCCGGTAGGGCCCGACGATCATCCGCGCCCCGCCCGTGGTCTCCAGCGTGCAGCCGAAGGGCAGGGTGGAATAGGCGCCCGCGTTGGTGCGCAAGCGCGAGCGGAGCGCCTGGACGATGCCGTCGTCGTCGAAGGCGACCGCGACCTCGTAGCGATGGTCGCGGGAATGGATGTCGGTAATCAGTTCCTCGCGGCGGTCCTGGATCCATTTCACCGGGCGGCGGAAGTGGCGGGCGAGGGCGGCCGTGACGAACTCCTCGGGATAGATCTGCGCCTTTGTGCCGAAGCCACCGCCGACCTCGGGCACCACGACGCGGAGCCGCGATTCCGGGCAAGCGATATATTTGGCGAGCGCGGTCCTCAACATGTGGGGGATCTGTGTCGAGGTATGGAAGGTCAGCGCCCCGCCCGGTTCCGGCACCGCCAGGCAGCCGCGCGGTTCCAGCGGCACGCCGCCGACCCGGCCGGAGCGGAAGCGGCCTTCGAGCACATGTGGCGCGCTGGCGAAGGCGTCTTCGAAGTCCGGCGTCGCGAAACTGCCCTCGAAGATCAGGTTGTTCTCGACCTCGTCGTGGACCCGGGGGGGGCCGGCCTCGGTCGTCCGCTCCATGTCGACCGAGGCGGGAAGCGGCTCGTAGGGCGGGTTCAACCGGTCGTCGCAACACGTTCAGTTTGACTGGCCTGCAAGCACTGGTCCAGAGCTTCGGCGGGAGTTCTCCATCCGAGGGTCTTGCGGGGCCGTGTATTGAGCGCGTCAGCAACAACTGCGAGTACGTCCGGACTGTGTGCGCTCAGATCGGTTCCTTTCGGGAAGTACTGTCGAAGCAGTCCATTGGTTTTCGCGTTCGTTCCGCGTTGCCAAGGGCTGTGCGGTTCGCAGAAGTAGACGGGAAGGCCGGTTGCGATCCGCAGATCCGCATGCCTGGCCATCTCTGCTCCCTGGTCCCAGGTCAGCGAGCGGCGAAGCTGCGCTGGCAATGTCGTGATCGTCCGGGCGATGGCATCGCGAACCGCTTCAGCCCCATGACCGGCAAGCGCAGGCCCGTTCTTTACGCGCGGGACGGTGCGGTGGCCTTCCATTCGGGGAAGATGCAGCAGCATTGTGAACCGCGTGGTGCGTTCCACCAGAGTGCCGATCGCCGATCTGCCCAAGCCGATGATCAGGTCACCTTCCCAGTGTCCGGGTACGGCCCGATCAGCTGCTTCCGCCGATCGTTCACTGATCATGATCTCAGGCGTGACGAAGGATTTGCCCCGCCGGCGGCTACGTGCCCGAGGCACGCGCAGTGCCCTTCCCGTGCGAAGGCAGGCAGTCAGCTCACGACGGAGTGCGCCGCGGCCCTGTACGTAGAGCGCCTGATAGATCGCCGCATGGCTTGATCCTCGGGCCCGTCCCCAGGATAGTCGATCCGAAGACGGTGCGCGATCTGCTCAGGACTCCAGGCCCTGGCCCATCGCCTGTGCTGCCGCGGCCCATGCCGACGACCGTTCCAGACGACGCGTGGCCCCTCGATCACCGTTCCATCCGGTGCCGAGATCCGACCCGCAAGCCGATCCTGCACATAGCGCCGCAGCGCCTCATTCGTTGCCAGCTTGGCTGGCTTCGGCCTTTTGGCGGATCGATCAGCATGCCACTGCGCCGTCGTTGCTCGGTAGTCCAGGCCACCGCTTCGGGTCGCCGCGTTGCGCCGCACCTCGCGGGAGATCGTCGACGGTGCTCGCTCCAGCCGGCAAGCAATATGACGTATGCCTCTTCCCTGGGCGCGCAGAAGAGCAATCTCCTCACGTTCCTCGAAAGACAGGTAACGTCCTGACAGCGGCTTGGCCGATTGCGATAAATGTGATGGTGGCATGCCGCCCGACCTCCGGAACCACCTCGAGCCTACCGGAGGGGATACACCGGCATCTCGGGCCGCGTCCTCGCTCGAACGCCCCGTCGCAATCGCTGCCCAGAACCGAACAAGCTCCTCACGCCGTGCCGAGTCCGGTCGACCTGGCGAATGCAACTTGCTCCGTCCAGACCGATCCGACCGCCGTCTGCGTACCGTCATAGTAACCTCCTATGCCAGAGTGTTGCGACGACCGATTGAACTCGCCTAGTCGACCTCGACCAGTTCGATGGCGTCCTGGGCGATATAGGGGCTTTCGGCGACGACGACGGCCACCGCCTCGCCGACGAAGCGGACCTTGTCGCGCGCCACCACGTCGCGGCCGTGGCGCCGGTAGCCGGCGATCTCCACCTCGGCGACGATCGGCGTCACATGGGCCGCAATATCCTCGCCGGTGAGCACCGCGTGGACACCGGGAAGGGCAGCCGCCCCGTTCGTGTCGATGGCAGTGATCCGGGCGTGGGCGTGCGGGCTCAAGACGAAGCCCAGGTGCAGCGTGCCGTCTGGTTCCGGCACGTCGTCGATGAAGCGGCCCTCGCCGCGCAGCAGATGCGCATCCTCGCGCCGGAGCACGGCGCGGCCGACGAAATCGCGGGCCTCGCTCATGATCCCGCCTCCGCGCGCAGGGCCCGGGCCGCGTCGCGCACGGCGACGACGATGTTGGCGTAGCCGGTACAGCGGCATATGTTGTTAGTCAGCGCCCGGCGGATCGCCGCGTCGTCGGGGTCGGGTTCGGCGGCGAGAAACTCCTGGATCGTGATCAGCAGGCCCGGCGTGCAGTAGCCGCACTGCAGCGCGTGGTTGCGGTGGAAGGCTTTCTGGATGGGATTGAGCGCCGCGCCGTCCGACAGGCCCTCGACCGTGATGATCTCGGCCCCGTCCACCGCGACGGCGAAATGCAGGCAGCTCCTGGCGCTCCGCCCGTCCAGCATGACGGTGCAGGCGCCGCAGACCCCGTGCTCGCAGCCGATGTGCGTGCCCTTGAGACCAAACTCGTGGCGCAGCACGTCGGCCAGAAGCATGCGGGGTTCCACTTCGGCGTGGAGCTCGCGGCCGTTGACGGTAAGGGTGATGTCCAACTTGGCGCGCATCGCCTATGCCTCGCCCGTGGTCATGAGCTGGCCGAGGCCGCGCTCCAGCAGGACGCCCAGCACATGGCGGCGGTGATCGGCGTCGGCATGCACGTCGCCCGGCGGGTCGACCTCGGCCCGCGCGACCGCCTCGGCGATGGCGTCGTCGTCGAGGGGGCGCTCCAGCAGCGCCGCCTCCGCCGTCGCGATCCGCCGGGCCGTTTCTCCGGCGCCGATCATGGCTATCCGCGCCAGCACGGTGCGGCCCGCCTCGTCGCGTCGCAAGCGAAGCGCCACGCCCGCCACCGCGAAGCCGTGCGCCCGATTGCCGACCTCCAGGAAGACTTGGGCCTCGCCCGGCCGCGCGCGTTCGAAGGCGACCGCCTCCAGCATCTCGTCGTGGTCGATCGCCGTCTCCAGCGCGCCCAGGAAGAACCGGTCGGCGGGAACGGCGCGCCGGCCGCGGGGGCCGACGATCCGCATCTCGGCATCCAGCGCCAGGGCCACCGCCGGTGGCTCGGCGAGCGGATCGCCGTGCGCCAGGCTGCCGCAGACCGTGCCGCGATTTCGGTTGGACTGGCCGCCGACCAGCGGCAGGGCGTCGGCCAGCAGGGGGCATTCGTGGCGGATCTTGCCCGCTTCTTCCGCCTGGGCCTGGCGGACCCGGGCGCCGAGGACCAGATAGTCGTCCTCCAGCCGGATATAGTCGAGTGCGTCGATCCGGTTGATGCTGATCAGCAACTCGGGCCGGACCATGCGCAGGTTCATCAGCGGAACCAAGCTCTGCCCGCCGGCCAGGATGCGGGCATCGTCGCCGTGATGCGCCAACGCGATCAGCACCCCCGCCATATCCTCGGGCGCCGTGAAATCGAAGGGGCGGGTTTCACGGGCTCGTCCTCCGGCCATGAAGCGGCGTCAGTTCCGCTGCCAGCGCCGCCAGCTCCGGTGGGCCGACGATGACGCCATCCTCGACGATACGCTGGCCGTCGAGGTCGATGGTCTGCATGCGCAGGATGCCGTCGGGGTGGTTTTCGCCGCCGCCAGGCACCCACCAGGGAAGTCCCATGCCGATGGCGTCGTTTCCCATCGCCCGCATGTCCTCGATGAAGGAGCCGCCGGTAGTCCTTGCCGCCGGGTGGATCGCGTGGGTGAAGTGGATGACGTAGCCGTATTCGCCGCCCGCCGCGCGGCGGAGCGCCCGGTCGGCGACGATCCGCTCGTTGCCGCCGCCCCGGATTGCCCGGATCTTGCCGTCGACCTCCAAGGTCATCGGCTCGCCGAGCGCGGTGTAGTATTCGTGGAAGACGGACTCGATACAAATGCGGCCTTTGACGCTTTCGACTTCCGGGAACATGGTGCAGGCGCCTGGTACCAGGTACATGCCCGGCCTGTCGGCGCGCCTGGGCTTCTCGAAGCCGCGCTTGCCGAGGGTAAACGAGACATCCGTCTCGCCACCGTCGGTGATCCGCACCGTCTTGCCGAGGGAGGCGTTCACCAGCGCGTCGAAAGCGCCGTGCACGGCGTAATAGCGGTCGAGGTCGACCCGGCCGAAGAGGCGGGTGAGGCCCGCCGCCGACATGTCGCCGCCCAGCAGATAACGCGTCCGCCCATTTTCCATTGCCCGATCGAAGAGTTCGGAACCGGCGAGATAGGGGAAGGTGAGATCGATCCAGACGTCGCTCGCCAGCACCGCCCCCTCGAGCGGCGCGGTGACATAGGGATCGGCGAGCCGGCCCTGGAAGGGGAGTTGCGGCAACGTCACCAGCATGGGCCGGGCCTGGGCTGATTCGACCGCGGTCAGCACCGCATGCGCGACGTTGGCCGAGCCGGCCGTGTCGGCGGTGATCAGTACGTCTTCGCCGGCCCGAACCGCCATATAGTCGCCGACCAGGACTTCGGCGGCGCGGGCGAGCGCCGACGCATCGGCGCTCATTCCGCCGCCTCCAGCCCCATGCGTTCGAAATAGCCGGCGAGAAAGTTGTGCAGAGGCTTCTCCAAGGTGCTCATCCGCCCGGGGCGGTAGGCGGGCGAGGACATGGCGAGCTGCATGGACTCGATCATCATCCGGTCCTCTTCCAGCACCAGGATCTGGTAATCGTGGTAAACCTTCAGGATCTCTTCGATGTCCGGCCGTTCGAACACCGCCTCGGGGAAGAGATGGTAGACCACGACCCGGGTGCGGCTCTCGCTTTCGGGCCAGGCGATCATCGGGCGGATACAGTCGATGCGGCCGAAAAAGGTCATGTTCGGCGCCAGATAGCCGGTGCAGGCGAAGCTCGGCGGTCGGTCCTCCAGCCACGGCATCTTGCCCAGCAGCGGCTCGCCCCCCGGCGTCGGCGGCGCCGCGTCATAGAAGATCGACAATCCGCCGCCGGCCTTGGCCCGCACGTTCTCGTCCGTCCAGGAGAACTTGGCCCCGAAGCTGCCCGCGTGCAGCACACCCACATGGTAGAAGTCCATCAGGTTCTCGTGCACGAACTTCCAGTTGCACTCCAACTCCAGTTCCATCCGGTTGCCGAGACGGCACTTCTCGAAGCCGAGAAAGGCGAAATCGGTCTCGAAGTCGGCGACAGCCTCGGCCAGGGGGCGGGCGGCCAGATCGAAATTGACGAAGATGTTGCCGCGCCAGGCATCCAGCAGCAACGGCCGCATGCGGCAGTCCTTCAAGTCGAAGCCGTGGCTCTCCTTCATGTAGGCGGCGCCGGTCAGCTGGCCGTCCAGGCCATAGACCCAGCCATGGTAGGGGCATTTGAAGGACCGCGCGTTGCCCTTGCCCTGGGCTACCTCGACGCCCCGGTGGACGCACATGTTGTAATAGGCGTTGAGTTCGCCTTCCCGCGTGCGGGCCACGATGATCGGCTCGCCCACGATCCGCATCGTCAAATAGTCGCCGGGCTCGGCCAGCTCCTCCACCCGGCCGACGCAGAGCCAGTCGCGCATGAAATAGACCTCGGCCTCGCGGCGAAAGATCTCGGGCGAGGCGTAAATCGCGCCGGGCGCATGCGCCGCCTCGGCGACGGGCGCGCGGGCGGCGTCGATTTCGCGGGCCAAGTCTGTGTTGAACATCACGGATTCCTCCCGTCGGAAGTGTGCCACGGCCTTCGCCGCGCCGTCACGTCTCGTCGGAATTGAGGCCGTGTTGGAGTCGTGCGCCCTCCGCCGTCAGGAAGCCTTCGGCGATGTCGCGGCGCAGCGCCTCGATCGCGCGATCGGCCGGATCGCCGACGCCGCCGCCGCCCGCCTCCAGGGTACGCATGGTGTCGCCTTGGGCGAGCACGTAGCGGCCCTTGGGATGCACCACTTCGTCGTTGACCTGGAGTTCGCGCCGCCCGCCAGGGCGGCCGCCGAGGTGGCCCTGGGGCGCGACCTCGGTTCGCCCGGCGAAGCAGGAGAGGGTCAGGGGGTTGCCGGTATCGTTGCGGATCAGCATGTCCTGGCCGGCGCCGCCCCGGTATTTGCCGGCGCCACCGCTATTTGGATACAGCCGCTTGTGCAGGTAGGTGACGCCGATCTCGCTTTCCCAGACCTCGACCGGCACGTTGATCATGTTGCCGGGCGCCGAGACCGTGGCCCAGCCGTCCATGCCGTGCAGCGCGCCGTAGCCGCCGGCCGAAAACAGGATGGAGGAGACGGTCTCGCCGTCGGGCCGGGTGCCGAAGTAGTTCACCTGGGTCATCATGCCGCTCTCGGCCGGCACGCGTTCGGGGATCACGTTGGCCAGTGCGCCGAAGACCAGCGGCGCCACGAAATGGCCGATCACGTGCCGCCCGCCGGTCGGGAACGGCGGCTGGGCATTCAGAATCGAGTTCTCCGGCGCCCTCAAGGTGATCGGGTTGCCGGCGCCTTCATTGTTGGGCACTTCGGGGATGGTGAGGGTCTTTACCGCATAGTTGGTATAGGCCCGGGTATAGCAGAGCGGCACGTTGATGCCCCGGGACACCGCCGGCCCGGTGCCGGCATAGTCGAGGGTGATGTTGCCGTCCTCGACCGTGATGACGACGGCGAGGGTGACGTTGCCGTCGATCGCCTCCGCCTCGATCTCGTTTTGGTAGACGCCGTCGGGGATCTCGCGGATCGCGGCGCGCATCGCCCGTTCGGTCTGCCGGATGATGGCGCCCGAGAGTGGCGCCAGATCGTCGAGGCCGTATTCGTCCATGAATTCCAGCAGGGCCCGGCCGCCGACCTCGTTGCAGGTGACGTTGGCCATGATGTCGCCCGAAACCATGTCGCGCAGCCTGACGTTGGCCAGGATCATCTCTAACAGTTCCTCGTTCAACCGGCCGGCCTTGTAGAGCTTGTTGATCGGGATCTGGATGCCTTCCTGGTAGATGTCACTTGCCCCGGTGCCGAAGCCGAGGCCGCCGATATCCGGCAGGTGGGTCACGGAAATGGTGTAGCCGACGAGCGACGTGCCCCGGAACACCGGCCGCATGACGTTGACGTCGTAGAGATGCCCGGTGCCCATCCAGGGGTCGTTGGTGATCAGCACGTCGCCGGGCTCGAGCGTCGCGGGCGGGAATCGCTTCAGCATGTGGCGGAGCGTCGGCGGCGCCGTGCCGGTGAAGGAAGGCTGGCTGAAGGTCCCCTGGCTCAGTGAATTGCCGTTTGCGTCGAACAGCACGCAGCTGAGGTCGCCCGCGTATTTCGTGTTGGTCGAGAAGGCGCTTCTGACCAGGGCGGAGACGATCTCGTCGACGATCGAGATCAGCCGGTCCCACATGATGCCGAGTTCGACGGAATCGAATTCCCGCATGGCCCTACTCCTCGTCCCCGGCGATTTCGGCGATTAGATTTCCCATGTCGTCGACGACCAACCGGTCGCCCGGGCCGATCAGGCAGGTGCTTTCCCGTTCCTCGACCAGGGCCGGTCCCGAAAGCGTCGCGCCGGTCTGTAAACTGTAGCGGTCGTAGACCGGGCAATCGAGATAACCGGTTTCGGGAAAATAGGTCCGCCGGACTCCCTTGCGCGCGGGCGTTCCCTGGCCGGTCCCGGCGACGACCAGGCGGTATCCCCGCTCGCCGATCGTGGGCGCGGTGCCACTGGCGGCGATCTTCCAGTTGACGATTTCGAGGCCGTGCCGCAATCCCCGCATGGCGAAGACGGCCTCGTAGGCGTCCTCGAACAATCGGGGTAGATCCGCCAACGTGGCCTCCGCCGCCTGGTCGACGGGCAAAACAACCTCGACCTCGTAGCCCTGGCCCCGGTAGCGCATGTCGAGGCGGCGATCGAGGCGCACCGCGTCGGCGGCGATGCCGGCCTCGTCGAGGAAGGCACTCGCTTCGCCGGCCAAGGCCGCAAACTTGGCGGCGAACGCCGGCCCGTCCAGGTCGTCGAGGGTGGTCTTGTCCGAACGAATGATCTCATAGCTGATCGGGCTCGCCAGCAGACCGATTGCCGACATGACGCCGGCGCCGGCCGGATAGATCACCCGGTCGATCTTCAGTTTGCGGGCGATCCGCGCGGCATGGACGGGGCCGGAGCCGCCGAAGGCCACCATGGCGCACCGGCGATGGTCGACGCCGCGCTCGGCCGCGTGCACCCGAAAGGCCCGAACCACGTCTTCGTTCACGGTCTCGTGCACGCCCCAGCCGGCCCGCGCCTCCGCGAGGCCGAGCGGCGTGGCGAGCCTGGCGTCGATGGCCGCCTCCGCCGCTCCCGCGTCGAGGGACATTTCGCCGCCGAGAAAGAAGTCGGGATCGAGGTAGCCGAGGGTGAGGTTGGCGTCGGTCAGGGTTGCTTCCTCGCCGCCTCGGCCATAGCAGGCGGGGCCGGGTTCGGCCCCGGCGCTTTCCGGTCCGACGCGGATCAGCCCGCGCTGGTCGATGCCGGCGATGCCCCCGCCGCCGGAGCCGATCTCGATCATGTCGATCACCGGAATTTTCAGCGGCAGGCCGCTGCCCTTCTTGAAGCCGTGGATTCGGGCCACTTCCAGGCTGTCCTGGCGCATCGGCCGGTGCCCGAGGATCAGCGCCCCCTTGGTCGTGGTTCCGCCCATATCGAAGGAAAGCAGGTCGGCTTGGTCGAGCTGCCGGCCGAGAAAGGCACACATCAGCGCGCCGGCCGCCGGGCCCGATTCGATCAGGCGCACCGGGAAGCGTCTGGCCGTGGCCGGCGAGGTCGCCCCGCCGCTCGACGTCATCAGGCGGAAGTCGCCCTGGAAACCCAGTTTGGCGAGGCCGGATTCCAGGCCGCCGAGATAACGATCGGCCAGCGGCTGGGTGTAGGCGTTCACGGTGGTCGTGGTAAAGCGTTCGAACTCCCACATGAAGGGGGAGACTTCGCTGGACAGGCTCAAATAGAGGTCGGGAAAGCGCGCGGCGATCGCTTCCGCCACGGCCTTCTCATGGGTGGGATTGACGTAGGCGTGGAGGAAGCAGATCGCCAGGGTCTCGATCCCTTCGTCGCGAACCAGCTCCTCGGCCGCGGCGACGGCGCCCTCGATATCGAGTACCGCCTCGACCACGCCGGTATGCAGGATCCGTTCCCTGACTTCGCGTCGACGTGGGCGCGGCACGATCGGTTCGGGAAAGCGAAGCCTGAGGTCCCACATGTCGTAGCGTTGTTCCTTGCCGATGGTCAGCAAGTCGCGAAACCCCTCCGTCGTCAGCAGGCCGGTTGCGGCGCCCCGCCGCTCGATCACCGCGTTGGTGATGAGGGTGGTGCCGTGCACCAGGGTGGCGATGTCGGAGGGCGTCACCCCGTGCTCGCGCGCCAGGGACTCGATCCCGGCCAAGACGGCGATCGAGGGATCGGCCGGCGTGGTCAGCCGCTTGTGCACGCGGATGTCGCCGCTCGCCGCCTCCAGCAGGGCGAAATCGGTGAAGGTGCCGCCGATGTCGACGCCCAGGCGGTACATGGCCTCGTCGCTATCGAGCATGGGCTTCGATGCGGACTTCGACGCCGTGCAGCGCGGTGCTGTTGCCCATGTCGCTGCGCAGACCGGGGTTGAGGGCGTTGAGGTTCAATCCCTCCGCCGCGTTGCTCGGCCAGCGGCCCTTGGGTGCGAGCGCGACGCCCTTGGGCGTCAGGGCGTCGACGGCGACCGCCATGGTGATCGCCGCCGTCTCGTTCCACACCCGGGCGCTGTCGCCGGGGCGCAAGCCCAAGGCGTCCGCATCGGCGGGATGCAGCGTGATCCGGGCGGGGTCGGTCCGCGCGCGGATGCGGTCCTCGTTGTCGTACGAGGAGTTCATGTGCCACTCGCTCGCCGGAGTCAGCAGGCGCAGCAGGTCGCCGGCCGGGCGGGGCAGCGGATCGGGAAGCGCGGTCCGGGGATGGCCATCGGCCTCGGCCCCATCGCTCGCCAGCTCGATTTTGCCCGACGGCGTCGGGAAGGCGAGGTCGGACCAGAGGATCACCGGCTCGGCTTCCGGATAGATCGTGCCGCGCCGTTTCAATTCGTCGAAGTCGAGATCGAAGGGCGCCAGCATGTGATCCAGGATCGCGGAATCGTCCTCGAACAATGCTGGCTCCTCCAGCCCCATCGCCTTGGCGAGGCGGCGGAAGATCTCCTGGTTCGGCAGCGCGTCGCCCGGCGGCTCGACCGCCTTCGTCTGCGGCCCGATCGAGAGATGGAAGTAAGAGCCGACGAGGTCGTCGAACTCCAGGAAGCTCGCCGCCGGTAGCACGATGTCGGCAAAGCCCGCGCTGTCGGTCATGAAGAGGTCGGCGACGACGGTGAAAAGGTCTTCCGAGGCGAGCGCCGCCTGCAGCCGCTTCTGGTCGGGATTGGAGGCGGCGATGTTGATGTTCCAAAGGACGAGCGCCTTGTCGCGCGGGCTCGTGGCCAGATGGGCCCGGAGGTCCATGTGGCTCAACGGCACGGCCTCGTCCGCCCTGAGATCGGCGCGGCCGAGGTAGCCCATGTCCATGCCGCGCGTCGTGCCCTTGCCGTTGAGGAAGCAGAGCCCGGTACCCGGCTTGCCGATGTTGCCGGTGAGGGCCGGCAACATGGCGGCGGCGCGGTAGGCGTTGCCGCCCGTCGGCGCGCGGCAGAGAGCCTGGCCGAGCCACAGCATCGCCGGCCCGGCGCCATAGGCGGTGGCCGCTCGCTCGATGTCCTCGACCGGCACCCCCGTCGCCTCGGCCGCGCGATCCGGCGGCCAAGCCTCGATTTCCGGCGCCAGTTCCTCGAAGCCATGCGTGTGTTCGGCGATGAAGGCCTCGTCGAAGCGGCCGGCGGCCTGGAGCACATGCAGCGTGGCGAAAGCGAGCGCCGAGTCCGTGCCGGGGAAGGGACGGAGGTGGATGTCCGCCCGCTTCGCCGTCGGCGTCAGAATTGGATCGATGACGATCAGCGTGCCGGGAAACTCGGCCAGCCAATGCTTGTCGACATGCGGCCCGCTCGCCGAGGGGTTTGCGCCCCAGACGATCAGGCACGAGGAGTCCCGGGCCGTGCGCGGATCGAAGCCCGTGGCGCTTTCGCCGAGGACATAGCCGAGAGCGACATGGCCCGAGAGATTGCAGATCGAGTCCGGTTCGACTTCGCGGGCGCCGATCGAGTTGAAAAAGCGCATCGGGAACTGGTTGGCGATGACGGAGCAAGTGCCGGTGTAATGCGCGGTCAGAATGTCGTGACGCCGATCCGCCGCGATCAAATGGCCCAGCCGCTCGGCGATCTCGGCCAATGCATCGTCCCATGAGATCGCCTCGAAAGCGCCCGTGCCCTTCGGCCCGGTACGTCTGAGGGGCGAGGTCAATCGCGCCGCGGGATCGCGCCAGACGCCGTTGTAGGCCAGCGTGCATTTGCCGCATAGCGAGCCGCGATTTCCCGGATGGTCGAGATCGCCGGTGACCCGGTCGATCTCGCCATCCTTCATGACGACACGGATGCCGCAGCTGTCGTAGCAGTCGCGCGGACAGGTGGTGCGGATGAAGCTCTCGGTCATGGTGCCCCTCAGATGTTCTCGACCAGTTCGCGCAAGCCCTCGCCGAGGCGGGCAAACGCCGAATGCAGGATGAAGCGGTCCCAGCCGATGCAGAAATGGCGGACGCCGATATCGATAAAGCGCTTGGCCTGCTCGGGCTCGGCGATCTCGATTCTGGGCGCGACGCCGTACTCTATCGACTTGGCGATCACCAGTTCCTCGAACGGGCGGATCTCATCGCTGAACATCATGCCCGGCACGCCCTTGGAGACGCCGAAGTCCGCCGGGCCCCATTGCGTCATGTCGACGCCCAGGTCCCGCGCCCGGCCCAGGACCGTGTCGATCTCGTCCACCGCCACCGCCTTCTCGATCATGATCGCCAGCACGATGCCTTCGAGATTGGCGAGATAGCTCTCGGGTTCGTAACCCGAGAGTGCCGGGCGGCGGAGCTTCACGCCCATCATGCCGCCGACCTCCGGCGTATCGATGCGGATCGCCTTGTGGCAGGCCGCCACGTCGTCGGCCGTGCGGACGTCGGTGAACAGCACCGAGTGGAAGCCGGCGCCGATCGCCGCCTGGGCCCAGAAGCCTTGCCCCTCTTGGTCGAGCTTGATCATCAGCGGCAGGTCGGCGCATTGCCCGGCCCGGGCCAGATGGTAGAGCCCGTTCATGTCGAAGCTGGCGTATTCGGCCGAGAACTCGACGTAATCGAAGAGACCCAAATTACCGACCAGCTCGGTCAGGTCCGGGTCCGGCGACATCAGATGCGTGCCGATGGTCGGCTTGCCGGCATCCAGCGCTTGGCGAAACGTATTGGCGCCCATCATCGGACCGACCTCCCGCCGTCGACCGGCACGGCCAGGCCGGTCATGAAGGAGGCGTCGTCCGAGGCCAGGAAGGCGATCAGCGCCGCGACTTCGTCCGGCCTCGCCAGGCGGCCGATCGGGTGCTTGGCCACCACCGCTTGGCGCATCGCCTCGGCGTCGTTGACGCTGCCGAACATGGCCTGGATCATCTCGGTATCGATCGAACCCGGGCAGACGCAATTGACCCGGATGCCGTCGGCGGTGTGATCGAGCGCCATCGCCATGGTCAGGCCCATGACCCCGCCCTTGGAGGCGGAATAGGCCGCCGTCCGGTTGTTGCCGCGGATCGAATTGATCGAGGCGAGGTTGACGATCGCCCCACCGCCGCGTGCCCGCAGTATCGGCACCGCCATCCGGCCGCCGCGATAGACCGAGCCGAGATTGACGTCGAGCACCCGGTACCAGGAGTCCTCCGAGGCCTCTTCGACGGTGCCGAACTCGATGATGCCGGCGTTATTGATCAGGACGTCCAGGCCGCCGTGCGCCGCCTCGACATGGGTCCGCGTGCGCTCCCAGTCCTCGTTCTTGGTGACGTCGAGGACAATTCCGTCATGCTCGCCGACGGCGGCCAGCTGTTCCTCGTTCAACACCGCCGCGAGCCTGGCCGCCGTCGCGTTGCCGATTCCAGTGCCCGCGCCGGTCACCAGCGCCACCTTGCCCTCGAACCTGTTCATTATTTCCCCACTCCCTTTCGTCCCCACTTGGCCGCATTCTCACGCCGCCGTCCAGCCGCCGTCCAGCAGCAAGGTCGTGCCGGTGGCGAAGCTCGCCTCGTCCGAGAGCAGCCAGCAGACGCCGTTGGCGATCTCCTCGGGCCGGCCGAAGCGCTGCATGGCATGGCGTGTGCGCGAGCGTTCGCGCGCGGCGTCGGGATCGTCCTGGCGCGAGAGGGAGCGGTTGAACATCGCCGTCTCGGTGGCGCCCGGCGCCACGGCATTGACGCGGATCCCGTCCGCCGCCAGTTCGAAGGCCGCCGTCTTGGTCAGGCTGACGATCGCGCCCTTGGAGGCGATATAGGCGGCGTTGAGCGTGCCGCCGCCGAACGCGAGCTGCGAGGCGATCGTGACGACGGATCCGCCGCCCGCCCGCCGCATCGCCGGCACGGCGGCCACCATCCAGCGCCAGGTGGCTTTCACGTTGATGGCGAAAATCCGGTCCCAGACTTCGGGCTCGATGTCGGTCAGCGCCACGCCGCTCTCCGAGATGCCGGCGATGGTCGCCAGGCCGTTGAGCCCGTCCGCGGCCGCGATCGCCTCGGCGATGAAGGCCTCGTCGGCGACGTCGCCCGCGAACGTCGTGAGGCGCGGATCGGCGTCGAGCGCCGCCAAGCCGTCCGCGTCCCGGTCCACGCCGGTGACCCGCGCGCCTTCGCCGAGCGCTTTTCGCACCGTCTCCCGGCCGATGCCGGAGGCGGCGCCGGTGACGACGACGACCTTGTTTTCCAGTGACGCCATGACTGTTCCCTCCCCGTTGAATGCGACAGGGCGGCACGATGGGTCGCGAAACCGCTTCTCGCAAGTGATTTGCGCTATACTTCCCGTGGTCCCGAGGAACCGGGGCGTGATCAGGGAGAGGGATATGTCTTTGAAACTTGCGCGAAGCGTCGTGGCCGCGGGCCTCGGCGCGGGGGTTCTGCTGGCGGCGGGCGCGGCGGGCGCCGAGATCAACAAGGCGAGCCTCAAGGTGGTCGGTACCTGGCCGAACATTACCAACTACTATGGCTACGAGAAGCCCTTCTATCTGGAGCAGCTGCCCAAGGCGACGGGTGGGAAGATCAAGGCGCAGCTCAATCCGCTGACCGAGCTCGGCCTCAAGGGCTGGGAAGTGATGCGGCTGCTGAAGCTCGGCGTCTTCGACGTGGCGCACGGCGTCTATGGTTACGTCTCGTCCGAGGATCCAGCGCTGGAGGGCGTCGACCTCTCGAGCGCGGCCAAGGATTTCCGCGAGGCGAAGAAGATCGTTGCCGCCTACGAGCCGGTGATCCGGGAGCGCTTCAACGAGACCTTCGGCGCCAAGTATCTCTACACCTTCCGCTGGCCGAGCCAGATGATCTGGTGCAACCAGCCGATCAACAAGCTCTCGGACCTCAAGGGTAAGAAGATCCGCGTATATTCCACGACCTTGGGTGATTTCGTCTCGGGTGTCGGCGGCACCTCCGTCACTATCACCTTCGCCGAAGTCGTGCCGGCGCTGCAGAAGGGCGTCGCGGATTGCGGCATCACCGGCACCATGCCGGCCTTCCAGGCCAAGTGGCACGAGGTCATCACGCATGCCATGCTGATGCCTGTCGGCGCCGGTCTCGGCTTCGCGGCGATGAGCAACAAGCGTTGGAATGCCTTGAACGGCGAGACCCAGGGCCTGATACAGTCGCTGTACAATAAGCTCTCGGACGAGCAATGGGCCAACGCGGAAGCCGAGGACAAGGAGGCCTTCGCCTGTCTCTCGGGCGACAGCAGCTACGGCAAGTGCACCAAGGGAACGCCCGGCACGGTCAAGCTGGTGAAGCCGGGCCCGGACGACTTCAAGGTGCGCGCGCGCGTGCTGAAGGACTTCGTCCTCAAGGCCTGGGCCAAGCGGTGCAGCGACAAGTGCGTCGCCGACTGGAACGCAACGGCGGCCAAAGTGATCGGCGTCAAGGCCGAGCGTTAGACCGGGATCGATCGGGGCCGCCCGCGCGGCGGTCCCGACATCCTTCCAGTATCAAGATGCGACGGGGTTGGTTTCCAGCCCCCGTTTGACTATTCGCGCCTCCTGGAGCTTAAATGCCGCGATTTTCGACTCGCGGACCGCCGGGTCCCCGGGGATGGAAACCAGGGAGACGTCAATGACGGGGAAATCGCTCCTGTCGCGCACCACGGCCGTCTTCGTGCCGAAGGCCCGGGCCGAGCGTTGCGGCGGCCAGTGTGCTTCCGACTTGAACGCCACGGCGGCCAATGTCGTCGGCGTGAAGGCCGTCGAGTAATCGCACGTCGGTGTTGATCGAACGGCGGGCGCTGCCCTGACAAGGGGTGGCGCCCGCAAGTTCAATGGAGTGGAGTGATCATGCTGGATCGTCTTATCGACAGGGCGACGGGAGCATCGCGGGCCCTCGTGTGGGTGGGCGGATCATTGCTGCTCTTCGCCGCCTGCATGACGACCGTCGACGTCGTGCTGAGGAAGCTGATCAGTTTCTCCTTTGCCGGCGCCGACGAGATCGCCGGCTATCTCTTCGCCGTGTCGACCGCCTACGCCTACGCCTATACGGTGCTGCAGCGCGGCAATGTCCGGATCGACGCGCTCTATCTCGTCTTCCCGAGGATCATCCGATTGTTCCTTGATGTGGTCGGTTTCCTGCTGCTTTCGGGCTTGATGATCTTCATGACCGAGCGGGCCTTCGACGTCTGGACCAATAGTCTCGAAAACGACTCGGTCTCGATTACGCCGCTGGTGACGCCGTTGGCGTTGCCGCAGGGCTTCTGGTTCGTCGGCTTGGTCTTCGCCATGGCGATCATCGCCCTGATTTTCGTCCGCCTGGTGATCGCGATCTTTCAGGGCGATACCGCGCGGATCACCCAGCTGGTCGGCGCCCGCAGCCTGGAGGAAGAGGTCGCGGAGGAAAAGGCGCGCGCCGAGGCAGAATTGGAGCGCGAACATCAGTTAATCGACAGGGGGGGCGACTGACGTGGGTCCGTTCACCGGCACGGCGCTGCTCGCCTTCACGGGCACCGTCCTTCTCGTCCTCCTGGCCGCGAGCGTTCCCGTCGCCGCGACACTCGCCTGGTTGGGCCTCATCCTGCAATGGGCGCAGATGGGGTCGGCCGCGAATTTGCATCTGGCCTTCGGCGAAATCGTCTGGCAGAACGCGGTCGAATACGTCCTCGTCGCTATTCCGCTCTTCATCATGCTGGGCGAGGTGCTGCTGCGCGCCGGCATCGCCGAGCGGATGTACGGCGCGATGGTGCAGTGGCTTTCCTGGCTGCCCGGCGGCACAATGCATTCCAACATCGGCTCCTGCGCCATCTTCGCCGCCTCCTCCGGCTCCTCCGTGGCGACCGCGGCGACGGTCGGCACCGTCGCCTATCCCGAGATCGAGCGGCGTGGCTACAACGAACCGCTGTTCCTTGGCACGCTCGCCGCGGGCGGCACGCTCGGCATCTTGATCCCGCCCTCGATCAATCTCATCATCTACGGCTTGCTGACCGATACCTCGGTACCGCGCCTGTACCTGGCGGGCTTCATCCCGGGTTTCGTCTTGGCCAGCCTCTTCATGGTGACGGTGGTCATCTTCGTCCTCTGGCGGCCGTCGTGGGGCGGCTCCCCGGTCGAGACCAGCTGGGACGGTCGTTGGCGTTCGCTACCCCATCTGCTGCCGCCTCTCGGCATCTTCGTCGTCGTCGTCGGCTCGATCTACGCCGGCTGGGCGACGCCGACGGAGGCGGCCTCGGTCGGCGTCGTTGCCTCGATCATTCTGGCCGCCTGCTTCCGTTCGCTCAACCTCACGATGATGCGCCAGGTGTTCGAGGGCACGCTCCGGACCACGGCGATGATCATGCTGATCATCTTCGCCGCGCTGTTCCTGAATTTTATCCTCGGCATGGTCGGCATGACGGCGCAACTCGTCGGTTTCATCGAGAACCTCGGCATGACCCCGATGGAGACGCTGTGGGTCTTCATCCTGTTCTATATCGTGGTCGGCTGCTTCATGGAGACGCTTTCCATGCTGATCACGACGACGCCGCTGATCGTGCCGATCCTGGTCGCCATGGGCTTCGACCCGGTCTGGCTCGGCATCCTGGTGACCTTGCTGCTGGAGACCGCGCTGATCACCCCGCCGGTGGGCGTCAACCTCTACATCGTGCACGGCATCCGCACGAGCGGCTCGATGAACGACGTCATCGTCGGTGCCGCGCCCTTCGTCGTCACCTTGTTCGTCATGATCACGATCCTGGTCTATTTCCCCAACCTGGCCCTCTTCCTGCCGACCCTGATCATGGGTTGATCGAAGCTCAGAGCATCTCCGTCTCCACCGGGAACAAGGGCGCCAACGCGTCGACCGCCATGACGTGGTAGAGGCTGAAGCGGTAGGCCGTGCCGAAGGGAACCTCGGGCGGCGTGAAGGGGAAGGCGAGATTTCCAGCCGTGGAGAGCCGACCGGGGAAGCCGTGGTGCAACAAATACTGCTTGGTGGTCGCCGCCACCGTCTTCGCCTCTTCCAGCGTCTCGGCCAACACTTCGCCCAGGATGAAGACCTCGCCCGGCTCGTCGTTGCGGCCATGGCCCCAGAGCGAGACGGCGCCCCGGCCGTAAATCCGAAAATCCAGTTCGTAGGGTGAATCGGGGTTCGGCGGCACGATCTCGCCCACCAGCTTCTTCACCGCCGGCAGGATCTCGTCCAGCCCGGCGATGAAGCGGGGATCGGCGCTGCCGGCCAGGATCAGCATCCGCTCGCCGACCGGCGCCGCGCCCTCGAGCTTCACGGTGAACTGCTCCGCCGGCCGCCATTCGGCGCCGGCCGCGCGGGTGCGGTGATGATCGACGGCGGTGTAGTTGACGCCTTCCAGATGCAGCGTGCCCTCGGGCTCGATCACGAGGTAGGGCGTCGCCTGTTCATAAAGACCGTGGGCGGCGACGGACATCGGCGTCGCGTGGCGTTCGGGGTTCATGCTCTCCAGCACGAAGCCGTCGGCGTCGAGCGTGCCGAGCATGGAATCGCGTCCCCCCGGGGTGCAGCAGAGCGAGGCGCACTCGATGATCTTCGCCATGTGCATGGCGTTGGATTCGGCGAAGCCCAGTAAACGCGGGATCGCCGCGTAGATCGCCGTGTCGCAGGCCCGCCCGGTGACGACGACGTCGGCCCCGGTCTCCAGCGCCCGACAGATCGCTTCCGTTCCCATCTGCGCGACGATATGGGTCGAGGCGTCGATATCGTCCTCGCCCGCCTCGATGTTGTCCGCGAGTGGGGTCAACCGGCCCTCGCGCGCCGCCTGTTTGATCATCTCCTTGTCGACATCGGCATGGGCGACCGCCAGCTTGAAGTGGAGATTGTCCTCGGCCGCGATTCCTCGGACGAGGTCGAGCGTCGCCTCCAAATGAGGCTTGGCCCCCGCCGTGCCGGCGCTGCCGATGATGAGCGGCGTATCGCTCGCCCGGGCACCGTTCAGCAGCAGGCGCAGATCCCTGACAGTCGTCGGGCCCGAGGTCGCCATGTGGCCGGCGCCCAGATAGTTGGGTCCAGGATCGACCGAGCCCATGTCGGCGCCGATGAAGTCCGGCTCGCGCGCCAAGCCTTCGCGAAAGGCCGGCTCCAGCACGCCGTAGCCGAGCTGACCGGAGGCCGAGATCGCCTTCAAGGGCGTCTCCGCCCGGCCATTGGCGAAGCGTTCGCGCAGGCGTTCAATCGCACTCATCTTCAGATCTCCACGTTCAGCAAGGGGCGATGTTGTTGCGCGCCGTAAACGTCGCTGTCGCCAGGGCTGCCGGCGACGACGCGGCGGTCCATCACCAGCTTGATGGCGTTCGCCTGGGGATAGGGCAGGACCTCGACCGCGTCCTGGCGCAGGCCGTAACAGCCGGCGATGGCGCTCGCCGAAAGGGCGGGGGAGCTACGCGCCCGATCGTAGTCCTCCGCCGTTTCGAACATGATGTCGATGGTGATCTTCAACGGCCCCGCGTTCTTCGAGCGCACGACCTTGGCGAGTTCGAGCAGTTTCATCGCCTCCGCCCTCTCAGTCCATGTGGGCGAACATAGGTTCGCCCGGAATCCCAAGCTCCGCCGTCAACACATTGTCGGAGAAGGAATTTGTGATGTAGAGCGTGCGGTTTTCCGGCCCCCCATAGGCGATGTTGGTGGTGTGGGGCCCGCCGTCGCAGGCCTCGATCTTGTGGGTCGGTACGCCGTTTTCGGATACCAGCCAGACGCAGCCGAAGCCCGCGTGCGCGATCGCCACGTTGCCCTCGACGTCGACGGCGAGGCCATCTGGCCCCCGCCCGCCGACGAGCCGCACGAAGGTATCGACCCGGTGGATCGAGCCGTCGGGCCGCATCGGCACCCGCCAGACCGAATTGGTCCGCGTGACGGCGACGTAGATCAACTCCTCCGCCGGGTCCATGACGATGCCGTTGGGGCTCGGCACGTTGTCGAGGATACAGCGCAAGGCACCATCGGGGCTGCGCATGAAGACCCGCCCGGTGGGGTCGTGCAGGCCGGTCTCGCCTTGGTCGGTGAAGAAAATGTTGCCTTTGGAATCGAAGAACAGGTCGTTCGGCCCCTTGAAGCCCGGCAGGTCGTCGCGGCCAAGCAGCATCTCGACTTTACCGTTCACGGGATCGATTTCCATGATCCCGTTCTGCCGGTCGGCGACGAAGAGGCGCCCGTCTTTATGGATCTTCAGGCCGTTCGGCTGGCCGTCGTATTGCGTCACGGTGGAGAATTCGCCGCCCGGTGAAAGCTTCAGGATCCGCCCGTGCGCGATATCCACCATGTAGAGGTTGCCGTCGCGATCGAAGGAGGGGCCTTCGAGGAAGGAGCCGATCGGCCGCCCTCGGAACATGTCCCTGGACATGGCGCTCTCGCGATCCAGCAGCAGCATGTCTTGCGGCAGCGCCGCATGGATCGTGGTCGCCACCACCTCCGGCATCGGTATCATCGATGATCCCTCCCTGTCCGCCGGCCTACCGCCGACGTCAGCCGAGACAATAGCAGACGCGAAAGCCGCTGTGGGAGTGTGGTCCAGGCTCGCAGAGGGAATAGCCGGCCTCGGCGAGCGTCGTGGGCGTCATGCGGCGTTGGATCTCGCTCCAGCTGTCGGGATTGTCCTGCAGGCCGCTCCTTTCGCGCAGTGTTCTGGTCAGGGGCGCGCTGAGATCGATCCGGAGGCCGTGCCGGCCGGCGACGAACCAGAGGGCGGAGAGGTCCCCGCCATTGTTGTAGATGGGCTTCGGCGTTCGGCGATAGTTCTTGCGGATGCAGCCGGTTCGCGGGTCCTGGCTCGGATCGCAGGCCGGCAGGCCCGGTGCCGCGTCGCCGAGGCAGACCTTTTCGGGGCCGTCGATCAGATCAATGACGCCCGGATAGAGTTCGAAGGCCACCTCGGCCACCCCGCCCGGCTCCAGCCGCGGATGGTCTGCCCCCGGCGGCTCGCGCTGGTCGAACAGCACGTTCTTCAGCAGCATGAGTTCGCCGACCTCGGGGTCAATGTAACCGTCCTTGAAATATCCGCTGCCCGAGGTGACGGTCGCGGCCAGATTGTCGGGCGGGATGTAGAGCGCCGGGCCCATGCGCAGCTCCGGCGGATAGAACAGTCCCTCCGCCCAGTTTGGCAGGCCGACCCGAATCTCGACCGCGAGGCCGACGGGTCCGTCGAAGCCCGGCCATTCGATGAAGCGTTCCCGGTAATCCAGAATTTGCGCCTCGGCCGTCGCCATTTGGCCGTCGATCCGCGCCTGCCAGAACTGCCAGGAGACAGTGAGGGCGGTGAGGGCCGGCGGCGCCAGCAGGACCCAGGCCGGCAGCACCCAGATGAGCTGCTTGCCCCCGCCCCACCACCAAGCGACCCCGACGGCGACCAACCCCAGCCCGCCGGCGGCGAGGAAGGGGATTTCCTCCCACGACGCTCCCTCCTTCATGAAGGGGAACTGCAGCGCCATACCCGCCAGCGCAATGAGCGCGATGGCGATCAGTCCGACGATGCGGAGCGCGAGGCGCATCGTCGACCGGCCTCAATCTCCCGCCGCGCGCCTGGCTTGCACGTCGAGGGCCGCTTCGGCCATCGGCACGACCTCGGCCATGAAACGCTCCATCGAACGAACCACGCGTTCGTGGCCGAGGCCGCCGAAGCTCATGAAACAGCTCATATGGGTGAGGCCGAGGCCCTGGATGTCGGCGACCAGTTTTTGCGCCACGTGCTCGGCGCTCCCGACCATCCCCTGGGCGAGGATGGTCCGGGCGTCGTCCTCGCCCGCGACGGGATTGGCGCGGATGACGTGGCCGTCGAAACGGGCCTGGCCGCTCTTCGCCGCCGCGACCACGCGGTAGGTGTAAACCGCGTGTTCCGCCGCGTCGGCGGCGTCCTTGGGATCGTCCGTCACGTAGATCAGGCGCTGGACGGCGAAAGGCATGGTGGCGGGATCGCGGCCGACCGCCTCGTAGCCCGCGACGTAGCCTTGACGCTTGGCCGCCACCGCCTCCACCGGCATCCAGGAGGCCGAGGCGAAGGGGATGTAGCCCCGTCGGGCGACCCGTTCCATCAACGGCTGGTCGCCCGAAAGCCCGGCGAAATAAACCGGCGGATGGGGATATTGTACCGGACGGAGCGACAGCGTCGTCTCCGGAATGTGGAAGTGCTCGCCCTCGTGGGCGACCCGGCCCGTATCGAAGGCCATTTCCAGGATGTCTAGCGCCTCTTCAAAGCGCGCGCGGGCCTGGGTGAGATCGGTGCCGAGACCCAGCGATTCATGGTTCTGGCTGCCGCTGCCGATGCCGAGGTGCAGCCGGCCGGCCGAGAGGATATCGACATAGGCGATCTCCTCGACAAGCCGCATCGGCTGGTAGAGCGGCAGCACCGCGACCCCGGTGCCGAGGCCGATCCGTTCCGTGACGCCCGCCAAGTGGGCGAGCGTCATCAGCGGCGAGGGGGAGAGCGAGAGGTTCGAAAAGTGGTGTTCCGCGATCCAGGCGACGTCGTAGCCGAGCGCCTCGGCGATCCGCACCTGTTCGACGACATTGCCGACGATCTCGCGGTCGGCCGTCGCCGTCAGCCGTTGCGGGGCCAAGTTGAAGATGCCGTAGTGCATGGAATGGCCTTACCTCAGCCGCCCTTGGCCAACAGGGCCCGGGCTAGCGCGCCTTCGATGCTTCGGTGGCGTTCGCCTTGCGTGGCGCGCTCCAGCCGGGCCCGGGCCACCGCCGCCTCGCCCCGGCCCCCTGGCGTCGAGCGCCAGGTAGAAGCTGACGACTTCGACCGCCGCCTCGCGCCGTGCGGGCGCGACGGCATCGATCGTCGCCCAGACTGCCTCGGCCGCCCCACCGCCCGTGATCCGCCGGGTGAGGGGGCCGAGCCAGGGCGGCGCGTCCGCGTCGAGCTCGCTCGGGATCGGCGGCAGGACTTTGGCGGCATCGGCTCCCGCCGCGCGCCTGGCCAGCAGGCGCCAGATGTCGAGATGGGTCTGGGGATAGGCCATTTGAGCGGTTCGTTCGAAGTCGGCGACGGCCGCCGCCTCGGGACCCAGCAGATAGCGGGCGATCCCGCGCAGCATGTAAACCGAGGGCTTGGATCGGTCGAGGCCAATCGCCTTGTTGAAATCGGCGAGCGCGCCCTCCAGATCGCCGGACAGCAACCGTGTCGTGCCCCGGTGGCGAAAGCCGTTGAAATACCGGGGGAAAAGCGCGATGGCCTGGTCGAAATCGGCGATCGAGGCGGCCCAGCGCGCCGCCGCCTGGTGCGATAGGCCGCGTGCGTGCAGCGCGGCGGCCGAATACGGATTCAACTCCAGCGCCCCGGCGAAGTCGAGGATCGCCTTGTCGTGCGCGCCGACGGCGGCGAGCGCCAGCCCGCGCGCCACGTGCAGGGTCGCGAGTTCCACCCCCGTCTTGCCGCAGCTGGCAATCGCCTGCGTACAGGCTTGGTAATCGCGTTCCGGAACGCCGGTCCCCTCGACGCAGGCCTCCGGGACCGCCGGCTCGCACGCGGCGAGCGGTGGCGTCAGGAATAAATAAGCGGCGGCGGCGGTCGCAACCGCCGCCGTCCCCGTTACGAAACGCCTAGAGACGTCGAATTGTCGCATCTAGCTTCCCGTCTTCACGGCGTTCCAATAGCGCGAGTTCAAGATGTCGAGCATATTGTCGTGCTCTTTCTGCAGACAACGCCGCATGCCGCCATAGAACGTCTTGTTCTCGGCGGCGAACTCGCAGAACTCGACCGCCTGGCGCGCCATCTTGTGTGCCGGCCCCGAGACCTCGCCGCCGCCCGCCGCCGTCAGCGCCTGGCGCCAGACGGCCTCGTTCTCGTCGCTCGACAGCGTACCGCGCGCGGGCAACGCGTTGATCATCCGGCTGGTGATGTGCGCGGCGACCATGTGGTCCTTGTTGCGGTCGATGAGCTTGGCACCGAGGGTGCGGAGCTGGCCAGCCAGAGCCACGTCCGCCTCCGTCATCGGCCGGGGATCGTCCGACTGGGCCTCGGGCATCAGCGAGACGTTCTTGCCGATGGCGATGGTGGCGTTAGCGATGCCGAGCTTCGCGAGCCGCGCCTCGGGGATGCTGATCTCCAACGCGACGTGGGTCCGCTTGGAGTGGAAGTCGAGGTTCTCGGCCGCGGCCAGGACCACTTCATTCCCATCGGCGCCTCGGCCGAGGAATTTCAGGTCACCGCCCTGAACCATGAAATAACGGGTGCCGCGAACCGGGGTGAAGCGATCCGGCTGCAGGCAGAAGGTGGAAAACTCCGCCTTGCAGACGCCGTCTTCGCACAGTAACGGCACCGTGCCATTGGTGGCGACGAGGGCCAATGCCTGCGGCGCCGCCGAGGCGCCGGTGAGCGAGAGCAGAAGCGTGCCCGCCGAGGCGAGGCCGATACCAAGGATACGAATGGATGAAATGGGCATGGTCAGGTCTCCTTCCTTCGCCGCGCCCGATCCGCGCAAACGGCGGACGATGGCCCGGAGCCTCGGCGAAACGCGCGAGCGTTCCTCCCCAGCCGGGGAAGGAGCGCGCCGTCGCGTACGCGAGCGGCGTACGCGGAATTCTGCCAGCCGGATGGGTTCGCGGCAATGGTCTTCACGCGCTCGTGACCTTTTGGGCGATCAGGCGCAGGCCGCTTTGCGCCACCGTGGCCGCCAGCAGCGCGGTCATGCCGGCGACATCGTGCGGCGGGCTGGTGGTGTTGATGTCGATGGCCACGATGTCGAGGCCGGCGAGGCCCCGGACCATCGCCAGGCCTTCGCGCGCCGAAAGGCCGCCCCAGACCGGGTCGCAGACGCCCGGCGCCGCGGCGGGATCAAATACGTCCATGTCCCAGCAGAGGTAGACCGGTCTGCCAGCGACCGCCCGGTGGAGTTGGGCCGCCGTGGCGGCGATACCGAAGTCCGCCACCTCGTCCATGGTGAGTGTGCGATAGCCCAGCTGGCGCGTGTGATTCCAGACGTTGCGGCCGCCCGTCATGCCGCGCAAACCGACATGCCAGCTCTCCCCCGGCAGTACCAGGTCCTCTTCCGCCGCGCGGGTGAAGGTGGTGGCGGTGTTGTAGCCCTCGTACGGATATGTGTCGGTGTGGGCATCGAAGTGGAGCACGGCGAGAGGGCCGTGGCGCGCCCGCGCCGCGCGGAGTTGCGGCAGGGTCACCGCGCCGTCACCCCCCACCGTCACCGGCACCGCGCCCGCAATATGGATTGCGCCGACGGCGGCTTCGATCGCGGCAAAGGACGGCTCGATACGACTCGCCGTCACCGGCGCGTCGCCGCCGTCGACCAGACAAAGGGTTTCGATCAGATTGGCCTCGCATTCGGGGTCGTTGCTCGCCAGCAGGGTCGAGGCGCGGCGAATCGCCTCCGGCCCGTGTCGGGAGCCGATGCGGTTTGGCGCGGTGCCGCAGTCGAAGGGGAGGCCGAGGAAAGCCGCTCTGGCGCCGGTGTAATCGTGGGCGAACGGCGCGCCCAGGAAGGTGGTCGGGCCTCGGTTGGCGTCGCGGGTCATGGGCGGCCTCCATCGCCGGCGTGGCGGGCGTGGCGCCCAGCCATTAAGATGGCGCCATTCGAGCATGAAACGACCAATCGGAGGAACAGGCAGCATGAGTGTGAGTGACGACGGTGGACGCTACGATGTCCTGTGGCCGAGGGGCGAGAAGACCATCGAGGTCACGCCGCTGGCACCGAGGCTCGATACGCTCGAGGGCAAGACCGTTTGCCAGCTTTGGGACTATCTCTTCCGGGGCGACGAGATCTTCGGCATGCTGGAAGGCAAGCTGGAAGAGCGCTATCCGGGCGTGAATTTCGTCCGCTGGGACGAGTTCGGTTCCACCCACGGCGAGGACGAGGCCGAGATTCTCGCCTCCCTGCCGAAGCGGCTGGAGGAACTCGGCGTCGATGCCGTCATCTCCGGCATGGGCTGCTGAGGTAGCTGCACGCCCGCCGTGCTGCGGGCGAGCGCGATTGCCGAAAAAGCCGGATTTCCAACCTCCTCCCTGGTCTGCGAGGGCTTCATTGGCCAGGCCGCGACGACGTCGGTCGGGATTGGCCTGCCGAACTTGCCGGTGGCCCTGGTTCCGGGGCACGTCGACGGCCAGTCTGACGAGGAGCTTTGGGAGAACGTCACCTCCGTCACCCTCGACCGGGTGATCGACAATCTTCTGACCCAGCCGGCCGAGGCCGCCCCCGTCAACGAACCCTCGGCGAGCGACACGGTCTTCACCGGCGGCTTCGAGGAGGTCAACCGCTTCTTCTATGAAAACGGCTGGGGCGACGGCCTGCCCGTGGTCCCGCCGACCCGGGCCAAGGTGGAGGCCTTCCTCGGCTTCACCGACCTCGATGCGAACGCCGAGGTCGGCGTGCTGCCGCCCGACAACCGGGCGGCCAGCCCCTGGAACATCGCGGTCAACGGCGTCATGGCCGGCTGCCGGCCGGAACACATGCCGGTCCTGGTGGCGCTGGTGGAAGCCATGGCCGATACCGCCTATGGCGTCGAGCACAGCGGCAACACGCCGGGGGCCGAGACCCTGATCGTCGCCAACGGCGCAATCATCCGCGACCTCGGCTTCAACTACGAACAGGGCGTGCTCCGCGACGGCTTCCAGGCCAACACCGCGATAGGCCGCTTCTGGCGCCTGATGCTCCGCAACGTCGCCGGCTTCCTGCCGCACGAGACCGACAAGGGTACCTATGGCGGCACCTGGCGCGTGGTGCTGGCGGAGAATGAAAGCGTCCTCTCCAAGATCGGCTGGCCCACGATCGCAGCCGATCAGGGCATCGGAGCGGGCGAGAGCGCGGTCACCGTCTCCCGCTTCACCGGCGGCGATTGTATCGCCTCCGTCTTCGGCCATTCGGCGGAAGAGATGCTGCCCTATCTTGCCGACGCGCTGGTCAAGGGCACCGGCTGGCAGCTCTGTTTCACCATCGGTATATCGACCGGCGGCTACAAGCCGCTGCTGGTCCTGAGCCCGGTGCTGGCCGAGACCATCGCCAAATCCGGCTTCTCCAAGGACGATGTGAAGGACTGGCTGTTCGAGCATGCCCGGATGCCGGCCTGGAAGTTCGAGAACTATATCGGCCATTGGACCAACCTGGTGCCGGGCCGGCGCAGCCTCGTCGACTTCGTGAACCTCGGCAAGGCACCCGGGATTTTCGCCGAGTCGAGCGATCCCGAACGCCTGGTGCCGATCGTCTGCGACCCAAGCGATTTCATGATCGCGGTCGCCGGCGATCCCCTTCGCACCAACGCCTTCGTCTTCGCCCACAACGGCATCCTGGGCTTCCCCACCAGCAAGGCGGTGCGTCTGCCGCCGGATTGGGAGGAGCTGCTGGTCCGGGCCCGCGAGATGTGAGCGGGTGGGGGAGGACAGCCTCTGGTTGCTGGTGCCGACGGCTCAGCGCCGCGATGGCGGCTGGATCGACGACGTGCTTCGCCAGCGGGTGCTGGAGAAGGGGCTCGGCGATCGGCTGAGCGAGGTCGGCGAGTTTCCCCGCCGACGGGTCGAGGTGCTGCGGGGCCCGCACCCGGCCCGCGACGCGGCCGAACACTACTATCGCCGGGGATGGACCGACGGCCTGCCGGTGGTGGCGCCGACGATCGGCCGGGTCGAGGCAATGGTCCGGGGCGGGGCGCGCGACGCCCGCGACGTGGTGGGGGAACTGGAGCCGCTGAAAGGCCTCGCCACGGTGGAACGGATCGCCGCTAACGCGGTCATGGCCGGCTGCACGCCGGATCTCTTCCCCTTCGTGCTGGCGGCGGTGGACGGCATCGCGGCGCCGGAGTTCAACCTCAATGGCGTGCAGACGACGGACGAGAACGTGGCGCCGTTGCTGATGGTGAGCGGCCCTGGCGCCCGCGCCGCCGGCTTCAACGACGGCTTCGGCGCGCTGGGCCCCGGCTGGCGGGCCAATGCCGCCGTCGGCCGGGCACTGCGCCTGGTGATGCACAACATCGGCGGTGGCTGGCCCGCCGCCGTTTCCTTCGCCGGCCTGGGGCAGCCCGCCCGCTATACCCTCTGTCTCGCGGAAGCCGCGGAACTCAGCCCGTGGGAGCCGCTCGGCGTCGAACTCGGCTTCGATGAAGAAGCCACCATCGCCGTGGTGCAACGGGCCGAGACCTGCATCAACGTCACCGGAGGCCTCGTCGATATCGCCAGCGTCATGGGCTCGGCCGCCTCGCTCTTCACCATGCTCTATAACGGCATCGTCGCCGTGGTGCTGGCGCCCTTCGTCGCGAGCGAGCTGGCGGCCCGGGGCTGGAGCAAGCGGGACGTGAAACGGCGTCTTTTCGAGACCGGGCGGATGCCGGCCGAGGCCTGGCGGCGAAGTTGGCTCGTGGAGCGGCTTATCGCGGCCGAGCGGTGGCCTGAGTGGGTGCATAAGGCGGCGGAGACCGGCTCGATCCCCGCCGTCGCCGGGCCGGAGGATATCACGGTGATCGTCGCGGGCGGCGACGTGCCGATACCGCAATGCGCCTATCTGCCGTCCTGGGGCTTCCCGCCCTGCCGGGTCGCGCGCGAGATCGAGATCTAAGCGAGGGGAAAAATGTCATGGCGCCACCACGGGCAACGGACGATCTCATCGTCGTCGGCGGCGGCCTGGCGGGTCTCAGCGCGGCGGACCACGCCCGCGCTTTGGGCCTCTCCGTCACTATCCTCGAAGGCGAGCTTCCGGGCGGCCTCGTCGCCAACGTCGGCGCCGTCGAGGGCCTGCCCGGTGGCGAGGCGGCGGGCGGGGCCGAATACGCCTACCGGCTGCTGGACCGCGCGATGAACGCGGGCGCCGCATACCATCCGGGCCATGTCGAGTCCCTGACTCTCGAGGAGGGGCGCAAGATCGTGATGGCGGGGGCTGAACGGTTCGTCTCGAAACACGTGATCCTGGCGACCGGCGCCCGGCTCCGCCAGTTGGGCGTGCCGGGGGAAGAGAGGCTCGCCGGGCGGGGCGTCTCGCAGTGCGCCTTCTGCGATGCCGGCTTCTTCCAGGCGGAGGACGTGGTCGTGGTCGGCGGCGGCGATGCCGCGCTGCAGGAGGCGATGCACCTGGCCGAGGGTTGCCGCACGATCACCCTGGTCCATCGCGGCAACCGGCTTCGCGCCAAACCCGCCTACGTCGCCCGCGCCGCCGACGAGCCAAAGTTCCAGTTCCGCTGGGAGGCCCGGGTGGCGGAGATTCAGGGGTCCGAAACGGTCGAGGGCGTCCGCCTGGCAAATGCCGACGGGGAGACGGTGGATGAACTCGCCTGTACCGGCGTTTTCGTCTTCATCGGCTCCCGTCCCAACGCCGATCTCGCCCCGGCCGAGGCTATGCGCGACGACGAGGGCGCGCTGATCGTGGACGCGGGCCTCCAGACCCGGGTTCCCGGCCTCTACGCCGCCGGCGCGTTGCGCGCCGGCGATGGTGGCCAGCTCGTCCAGGCCATGGCCGACGGCATCACGGCGGCGCAGAGCGCCGCCCGCGCGATCAATCCTTGATTGTCAGCCGGGCGATGTTGAGCTGGTGGATCAGGCTGGTGCCCTCTTAGAGTCCGACTCGAAATGAATCGAGTGTTTTCAGGCTCTTGCGAGACGGCGCGTGAGGAGTTGGATGCTGGCGAGGAAGATCCAGGCCTCGGCGGTCTCGATGGCCGTCTCGAAGTCCTTGGCCAGCCGCCGGTTTCGATTGAGCCAGGCGAGCGTGCGCTCGACGACCCATCGGCGGGGCAGGAGTTGGAAGCCCTTCACGCCCGCGGGACGGTTGACGATCTCCAGCGACCAGCGGCCGATCCGCTTCAGTGCGCCCTCGAGCTTGGGCCCGGCATAGGCGCCGTCGGCGAAGACGTGGCGCAGGCGGGGAAAGTGGCGGGGGATGGCGGCGAACACCGCCGGCGCGCCGTCGCGGTCCTGGATGTCGGCGCCGTGGACCACGACCGCGACCAGCAGGCCGCCGGTGTCGGTGAGGATGTGACGCTTGCGGCCCTTGACTTTCTTTCCGGCGTCGAAGCCCCGGATACCGCCGCTTTCCGTGGTTTTTACGCTCTGACTGTCGATGATACCGGCCGACGGGCCGGCCGCGCGGCCCTCGGCCTCGCGCGCCGCGACCAGCAGTTGCCGGTTGACCTCGGACCAGGTGCCGTCGTCCCGCCAGAGATAAAAGTAGCGCTGCACCGTCGAGCGTGGCGGGAAGTCCCGGGGCAGCATGCGCCATGGACAGCCGCTACGCAGTAGGTAGAGGATCGCGTTCACCACCTCGCGCAATGCCGTCGTCCGAGGCCGTCCCAGCGCTTTGGCGCGAGGCAGCAACGGCTCCAGCACCTTCCATTCTCCATCCGTCAGGTCGCTTGCGTAGCGCAGCAGGTCGCGTTCATACTTCGGGCGAGTGATTTTGGTCCACATGTTGTGTCTCCCTGGTTGCTAAATACAAACAGTGAATCACAACTGACTGAAATCACTCAACTCTTTTCGGGCCAGACACTTAGAGGCGGAAGAGGCGAGCGTCGCGGTAGAGCCGTTCGATCGGGGCATAGTCGGCGACGTAGCCGGCACCGCCGAAGATCTGCACCGCGCGGTCGGCCACCCGGCCGCACATCTCGGAAGAAAAATACTTCGAGATCGAGGCTTCGAGCGCCACGTCCTCGCCCGCGTCGCGCTTGCGCGCCGAATCCAGCACCAAGGCGCGGGCCGCGTGGATCTCCGCCTGGCAGTCGGCGATCATCGCCTGCACCAGCTGGAAGTCGGCCACGGGCCGGTCGAACTGCCGGCGCGACTTGGCGTGGGCAATTGCCTCGTCCAGCATGCGGATCGCCGGCCCGACGCAGAGCGCGGCGAGATGAATCCGCTGCTTGTTCAAGACCTTCATCGTGGTGCGGAAGCCGACGCCTTCCACCCCGCCGATGAGGTTCCCGGCCGGCACGGGACAGTTCTCGAAATAGACCTCCGAAACGGGGGACCCTGCCTGGCCCATCTTCTTGTAGGGCGGGCCGACGGAAAGGCCGGGCGTCCCGCGCTCGACGATGAAGGCGCTGATCCCGCGCGCGCCCGATGTCTCGGGATCGGTGCGGGCGAGCACGGTGAAGAAGTCGGCGATCGGCGCGTTGGTGATGAAACGCTTCTCGCCGTCGAGGATGTAGACCTCGCCCTCGCGCCGGGCGGTGGTGGCGAGGGCGGTCGCCTCCGAGCCCGCCTCGGCCTCTGTCAGTGCCAGGCAGCCGGTAGCCTCGCCCGTGGCGAGGCGGGGCAGCCAGCGTGCCTTCTGTTCCGCCGTGCCGTTCGCTACCAGGGCTTCCGAGCCGATCCCGGTGTTGGTGCCGACCCGGGCGCGAAAGGCGGTCGCGGCTTGCGACAGTTCAATGGCGGACCGTGCCAACTCCTCCATCGTCAGGCCGGCGCCGCCATATTCTTCCGGGATGCTCCAGCCGAAGAAGCCACGCGCGGCCATGTCACGGACGATCTCGTCGGGGATCGCATCCTCGGCCTCGACCCGCTCCTCCGCCGGAATGGCGACCTCGCGGACCCAGGCGCGGACCTCGGCCAGCAGGGTTTCGAGATGCGCCTCGTCCCGGATCACGGAACTGGCCGGCCGTGGACGTCCTTCACCGCCAGGCGGCCGTCTTCGAAGCTATGGCGCTCGACGCCGACCCGCTCGAAGGCTTCGCCCGTCGCCGCCACGGTGCCGGTCATGCGATAGGTCATGGAGGTCGCTTCCGGGGCGTGGTGAAAGACCACGTCCTCGAAGCGCACGCCCTCGTAACGTCCGCGCCGTTCCTCGAAAAATCCGGCGATGGCCTCCCGGCTCGCGAGGTTTCGGACCACGCCATCGTCGAGCACGGTCCAGGTGAAGCCGGGCGTCACCACTTCGTACATCGCATCGAGATCCTGGCGGAGGAAGGCGCGGCCGAAGGCCTTGAAGAGAGCGTCGCGCGCCTCGCTGTCGGGGGGCATCGAGAGGCTCCTCGGTTCAACCGTTCTCGTAGGCGGAGGTGTCGCCGCGCCGCGAGGGCGGCGGGACCCGGAGCCGGTCGTAGGGCTGGAAACCCGAACGCTGGTACATCGGCAGCGCCGCCGGGTGGTCCAGCGTGCAGGTATTGACGGTGAGGCGGCTCGCCCCGCCGTTCCAGGCCATGTCGA
The DNA here is from genome assembly GCA_965226475.1 of Alphaproteobacteria bacterium. Classification (GTDB taxonomy): domain Bacteria; phylum Pseudomonadota; class Alphaproteobacteria; genus JASLMY01. The sequence goes on from CBDDDJ010000001.1 coordinate 116,714, forward strand.
TCGCGCATCCCAGCAGATAGGGCCCGAGACGGCGGCCAATGAAGTCCGGCATGATGCCGAAATAGGCGAGATCGACGCTCGGCATCCGCCGCCGGTCGAGCTCGAAGAAGCCGGCCGGCACGCCTTCGACATGGAGCACATGGATCTCCACCCGCTCGTCCTGGATGATGGCGGCCAGATCGGCGTCGCTCAGCTTCTTGCGGTCGATCCAATACCAGGGACGTCCGACGGCATCGTAGAGGTAATGATAGAAGGCCGTGGTTGGCGATTTCGCGTGGAGAAGCGCCACGGGCGCCGTCGGCTCGACCCGGGGCACGGCCGGGCGCTCCGTCATTTCGAGGAAGGTGATGACGACGTCGTCGTCGCTTTTCGCCCCGCCCATCGGCACCGAAACTCCGTCCAGCCGTTTGCTGAGCAGCGCCCTCGGCTCCATGACATAGCCGATCCGCTGATAAAAACCGATGACCTTGTAGTTGCCGTCGCGGACCAGCAGTTCGACCTTGGGCACCCCTTGGGCCGACAGGCGGTCTTCGGCGGCCTCCATGATCGCCCGGCCGATCCCGCCGTCGCGAAGACCGGGCTCGGTCGCGACGTAATAGATCCAGCCGCGGTGGCCATCGTGGCCGAGCATGGCGCTGGCCACGACGCGGCCGTCCGCCTCGCCCACCAGGATCTCGCCGTGGCCGCTCTCAAGGCAGAAGCGGATATCGCGCAACGGATCGTTCAGGGGATTGACCAACAGGTCCGAGGCACGCCAAAGCGCGATCAACCCCGCCTCGTCGGCCGGCTTATAAGGCCTGATCCGCATCTTTCCGGGCCTTGCTATTTCTTCAGCGCCGCCGCCGCCCGCAACTCGATGTCGGCGCAGCTCTGCACCTTGGGCCAGTCGTAGGTGCCGTCCTGGCCCCGCAGCCGCTGGGCGCAGCGATTGATGATCTCGCGTTCGGAGCTGTCCGGTTGGAAGAACCGGTACATTTCCGAGACTTTTTCCCCGGCCTTGCGCTGGATGACGAGGCATTGGTTCAGGCGCCGGTAGGCATCGGTCGCCCGGGGGTCCTGCTTGGCGGTGCAGAGTTCGATGATATTCTGGGTGAAGTCGTCCTTTTTTGCCCGTTCCCGCTCCTCGTTCAGCTTGGTGAGCGCGGCGACCTCCGCGTCGATGCAGGCATATTGCTCCGGCCATTGATAGCCGCCATTGTTGAGCCGCGTGGCCTTCGCGCAGGCGCCATGCAGCTGGCGGGCGTCCGGGTCCTTTTTCGTCTGCCGGGCCCAGCTCATGACGCGGTCCGCGGCGATCCGCTGCTCGTCGATGCAGGCGCGGCGCGCGTCCAAGGCATCGCCATATAGATTCCTGCAATAGTCGGCGATCCGCGCGTCCGTTTCGGCCGCGCCCGCCGATGCCGGGGCGAGCAGGACGAGCCCCACCACCATCCAAACCAGGCGCATCAGCCTTCCACGGGCGTGTCGGCGCGCCCGCCCCATTCCGACCAGCTTCCATCGTAGAGGGTTCCGGCACGGCCCAGGACCTCGAGCCCGAGCAGCAGCACCGTCGCCGATACACCGGAGCCGCAGGAGGTAATGATCGGGCGCGAAAGATCGATGCCGCACGCCCTGAATTTTTCGCCGAGTTCGCCGGCGGGTAGCAGCGTCCCGTCCGCCGCCAGAAGGTCGGTATAGGGCAGGTTGAAGGCGCCGGGCATATGACCCGAACGCATGCCGGCCCGCGGCTCCGGCACCGTGCCGGCGAAGCGCCCGGCCGCGCGGGCATCGAGGATCTGTTCGCCGCCCCGCTCGATCACGCCCAGGACGTCCGTCATGTCCCGGATACCGCGCGCCGGTCCCCGGGCGACGTAATCCGTGTGGATCGGCGCGATGACATCGCCGTTCCAGGGCCGTCCCTCGGCCCGCCATTTCCCGGCGCCACCGTCCAGCACCTGGACCTTGGCGTGGCCGAAGGCGCGGAACATGCACCACGCGCGTCCCGCCGCCGACATCGAGCCACCGTCGTAGCAGATCACATGATCACCGTTGGCGATGCCCAGTTCGCCGACGGCGGCGGAGAAGGTCGCCGCGTCGGGAAACATGTGGGGCAGCGGAGAGGTCGTGTCGCTGATCGCGTCGATATCGAAATAAACCGCGCCCGGCGGATGGCCGTCGGCGTACTCCGCCCGGGGGTCGCGGTTCTCGGTCGGCAGATACCAGGACGCGTCGACGACTTTCACGCCGTCCTCGCCCAGGTGGCCCCCCAGCCATTCGGTGCCGACGAGGGGGCTGTCACTATCGCTCATGATTCCACCGCGCGCTTCAGTTGTCGGAAAAGGCGATGCGGACCCGGCGGTTCTGCCGCCCCTTTTTCTCGATCTTGCGTACTTCGACCAAACCGATCTCGCGGGTGTTGGCGACATGGGTGCCGCCGCAGGGCTGCAAATCACAGCCGGCGATGTCGATCAGGCGGACCTGTCCCTGGCCTGTCGGCGGCTTCACCGACATGGTCTTGACCAGCTCGGGACTGGCCGCCAGTTCCTCGTCGGCGATCCACCGCGCGACCACGTCGTGACCGCCCGCGACGAGGTCGCGGAGCCGCTCGGTGATCTCTTCCTTGCTCGTCTCCAGGGCCGGCATGTCGAAATCCAGCCGGCCCTCGCCGTCGGAGACCTGACCGCCGGTAACGGGATAGGTCAGCACCGCCGAGAGAAGGTGCATGCAGGTGTGGATCCGCATCAGGCGGTGGCGCCGCTCCCAGTCGATCTCCGCCGTGACGCTCGTGCCCGGCGCGGGCGCGCTCTGGCCCTCGGCCGGGACATGAACGATTTCGCCCGGTGCCTCGCCCTTGACGGCGGTGGCGATCTCGACCGTGGCCCCATCGACGGTCCGCAACACGCCGACGTCGCCCGGCTGGCCGCCGCCGGTCGGATAGAAGACGGTGCGGTCGAGGACAATGCCGCCACGATCGTTGACCGCGACGACGTTGGCCTCGCAGCTCTTGAGGTAGGCGTCTTGGCGAAACAGCTCCTCGGTCATCGTCATTTCATCCACTTCGGCTGGGGCAGGCCCTGTTCCTCGAGGAAGGGCAGGTTAAACATCTTGCTCTGATAGCGCTCGGCCCCATCGCACAGCATGGTGACTATGGTGTGCCCGGGGCCAAGGTCGCGGGCAAGCCGGATGGCGCCGGCAAGGTTGATGCCGCTAGAGGTGCCGAGCACCAAGCCTTCCTCGATGATCAGATCGTAGATCAGGGTCAGCGCTTCGCCGTCCGGGATCTGGTAGGGGAAATCGACCGCCAGTTCCTCGATATTGCGGGTGATCCGGCCTTGGCCGATGCCCTCGGTGATGGAGCTGCCCTCGGACTTCAGCTCGCCGTGCGCATAGTAGTGATAGAGCGCGGCGCCCATCGGATCGGCGAGGCCGATCTTGATGCCGGGGTTCTTCTCGCGGAGGTGCATCGAGACGCCGGCAAGCGTGCCGCCGGTGCCGACGGCGCAGATGAAGCCGTCGATGCGCCCGCCCGTCTGCTCCCAGATTTCCGGTCCCGTGGTGCGGGCGTGACCGTCGCGGTTGGCGATGTTGTCGAACTGGTTGGCCCAGATGGCGCCCGCATCGTGGGTCTTGGCCAGCTCTTCCGCCAGGCGACCGGAATACTTCACGTAGTTGTTGGGATCCTTGTAGGGGACCGCCGGGACCTCGCGGAGATCGGCGCCGCAGATCCGAAGCGTGTCCTTCTTCTCCTGGGTCTGGGTCTCGGGAATGACGATGACGCTTTTGTAGCCGCGCGCATTGCCGACCAGCGCCAGGCCGATGCCGGTGTTGCCGGCCGTGCCCTCGACGATGAGACCGCCGGGCTTCAACAGGCCCTTTTCCTCCGCGTCCTCGATGATGAAGAGCGCCGCGCGGTCCTTGACCGAGCCGCCGGGATTGAGGAACTCGGCCTTGCCGAGGATCTCGCAGCCGGTGGTCTCCGAGGCCTTGCGCAGGCGGATGAGTGGCGTGTTGCCGATGGCGTCGGTGAAGCCGTCACGTATCGTCATGCTGGCGAAAATCCCGCGGTTGCGAGCCCCGAATTGCGCGTCCGGGCTCTGGCGCGAGCCTACCCGCGCGCCCCGGGACGATCAAGCGGGGGGACCGATTTCGCCCCTGATGCCGGCCAAGGCATGGCGTTGATCGCCGAAGCATCCGTGGCCCATGACGTCGGGACCGACCGGCGACGCCACCTGACGTCAGATGTCCAGATCCTTGGCGAAGCGGGCGTTTTCCTGGATGAACTGGAAGCGGAGTTCGGGCTTCTTGCCCATCAGCCGTTCGACCGTGTTTTCGGTCTCGCGCTCCTCGCCCGCCGGCACGACGACCTGCAGCAGCGTGCGGTCCGCCGGGCGCATGGTCGTCGCCTTGAGTTGCGCCGGTGGCATTTCGCCCAAACCCTTGAATCGGCTGACCTCGACCTTGCCCCGGCCGGTGAAGACGGTCTCCAGCAGCTCCTCGCGATGCGCGTCGTCGCGGGCATAGCGGGTCTCGCCCCCCTGGCTCAGCCGATAAAGCGGGGGGAGCGCCAAATAGAGATGACCGTTCGTGATCAGTTCCGGCATCTCGCGCTGGAAGAAGGTCATCAGCAGGGCGGCGATGTGGGCGCCGTCGACGTCGGCGTCGGTCATGATGATGACCTTGTCGTAGCGCAGGTCGTCCTCGCGGTAGCGCGCCCGGGTGCCGCAGCCGAGCGCCTGCATCAGGTCCGAGAGCTCCTGGTTCTGCGCCAGCTTCTGGCTGCCGGCGCTGGCGACGTTCAAGACCTTGCCGCGCAGGGGCAGCACCGCCTGGGTCTGCCGGTCGCGGGCCTGTTTGGCCGAGCCGCCGGCGCTGTCGCCCTCGACGATGAAGATCTCGGTCCCATCCTTGGAACCGCGCGTGCAGTCGGAGAGCTTGCCGGGTAGACGCGCCTTGCGCGTGGCGCTCTTGCGGTTGACCTCGCGCTCGCGGCGGTGCGCCAATCGGTATTCGGCCCGCTCGATCGCCCATTCCAGCAGGCGGCGCGCGCCGTCCGGGTCGCCTGACAGCCAGTGGTCGAAATGGTCGCGCAGCAGGCCCTCGACCAGGCGTTGCGCCTCCGGATTGGCGAGCTTCTCCTTGGTTTGGCCGGCGAATTGCGGATCGGAGATGAAGATGGAGAGGAGGGCGGCGGCCCCACCGGTCACGTCCTCGGCGGTGATCTGGACCGCCTTGCGGTTGCCGATCAGCTCGCCGTGCGCCTTCAGACCCCGGGTGAGCGCCTGGCGCAGGCCCGCCTCGTGGGTGCCGCCCGCGGTCGTGGGGATGGTGTTGCAGAATGCATCGAGGAAACCCTCGCCGTCGAACGGCCAGTGGATCGCCCACTCGACCTCGCCCGGATGACCGTTGGTGCCCTTGGCGCGGCCGGCGAAGGGGGCGGCGGTCACCGTGGCGCGCTCGGCGACGGTCTCGCCCAGGAAGTCCGCCAGACCGCCCGGAAAATGCAGCACAGCTTCCGGCGGCGTCTCGTCGCCCGCCGCGATCAGGGCGCTGTCGCACTTCCAGCGGATCTCGACGCCGTGGAAGAGATAGGCCTTGGCCCGCGTCATCTCGTAAACGCGGCGCGGCTTGAAGGCTTGCGTCGGGCCGAAGATCTCGGGATCGGGGTGGAACACGATCCGGGTGCCGCGCCGGTTGGGCGCGGCGCCGATCTGGGCGAGTTTTCCGGTCGGCGTGCCGCGCTGGAACGACTGCGCCCAAAGTTTGCGGTCGCGCGCGACCTCGATCGTCATCGTCTCCGAGAGCGCGTTGACGACCGAGAGGCCGACGCCATGTAGGCCGCCCGCCGTCCGGTAAACCTTGCCCGAGAATTTGCCACCCGCATGGAGCGTGGTCGCGATCACCTCCAGCGCCGACTTGGATTGCATCTTGGGATGGGCGTCGACCGGGATGCCCCGGCCGTTGTCCGAAACCATCAAGCTGCCGTGGGCGGACAGCTCCACCTCGATCCGGCTGGCGTGGCCCGCCACCGCCTCGTCCATCGAGTTGTCGAGGATTTCGGCCGCCAAGTGGTGATAGGCACGTTCGTCCGTGCCGCCGATGAACATGCTAGGGCGCTTGCGGACCGGCTCCAGCCCTTCCAGCACCTCGATGTCGTCGGCATTGTAGTCGGAGGGCTTGGATCCGGAGCGATCGAAAAGATCGCCGTTCGGCGGTTCGTTCATTACCTGACCATACCTTGACTTCCGACAGACCGCCAGTGCTGGCGCGGCACTATAAGTCATTCCCCGCCGCCGGACCACAACATGTCGCGTATGCCGCCGTTTCCGGCGCTAGATAATTGCACCCCGGCCCAACCACCCGGAGGATACCGGCACTGGGAGGTTGGGCCGGGGCGCGGTGGCCCGGCGTTTCCGCATGAGCGGAAAATGTTCCAAGGGCCCGGTCATCGGGAACCGGCTGCCGGGACATCGAGAACCTCTCCGCCGCAACGCCGGCCGCGATCCGAGCCTTGTGGCGGCAAGTATGTTCTTATTTTGTTCTCGCCGTCAAGCGGAGAATTGAACCTCGGTCGTTCTCGGTCCGGGACACCGGGATCCGTATCGAAACCCGGGCTCAGGTTTTGACGTTCTGCCTTTCCGTCCCGCCGCCCGTCGCGGCGGGCGCGGGCTCCGCGGGCTTGGGTGCCGCCGGCGTGGTGGCCGAGTCGTTGCGCTTGCAATGGCCCTCGAGGAAGGCGCCAGACTCGATCGAAAGCGTATCGTGCCAGACGTCGCCGGTGACGTTCGCGCTCTTCGACAGCAGCACGGCACGGGCGCGAATACGCCCCTGGACTCTGCCGCGAACCTCGATTTCGTCGGCATTGATTTCGCCGGAAATCGTCGCCGATTCGCCCACGGTGAGCTTGTTGCAGGTGACATCGCCCTCGACCGTGCCGTCGATCTGAATTTCGCCCTCGGTGTTGAGGTTGCCGACGACCTGGAGGTTGGCGCTCACCAGCGAGGGCGCGGCGTTGCGTGACTTGGCGCCCGGGGTTCGGGGGGGCGTATCCGAGGTGGCCCGCTCGATGCGGTCCGGTTTCTCATTTCTGTCCGTCTTTGAGAACATGTTTTCCCGCCTTCAGAAATGTTCTGGGATCGAGTGGCCGGTCGTCGAATCGCACCTCGTAGTGCAAATGGCGACCGGTACTGCGACCGCTGCTGCCGATAATGGCGATCTCCTGGCCTAGCGTCACGCGTTCGCCACGTTTTACCCGCGTACGGTAAAGATGACCATAGCGGGTTTTCAAGCCATATCCATGGTCGATTTCGATCAGTCGACCATAAGGTCCCTTCCAGCCGACTTGGCTGACGGTGCCGGGGGCGACGGCGCGGATGCGGCTCCGCCGGGGCGCGCCCAGGTCCACGCCGCTGTGCATCGCCCAGCGCTTGGTGAAGGGATCACGACGTTTCCCGAAGCGGCTGGTGAGATTGTACTTCGCCAGCGGCGCCGCGATCGGCAGCCGTTCCATCACCGCGTTCAGGGCCGACCAACGGGCGAGCCGCGCGCCCAGGCGAACAATCGAGCGGTCCAGGTGGTGTTCCAGCGTCATCGCCAGGTCGGGGTGGGTCGCCGGGGTCGCGCCAAGTTCCCAGGGGCCTTTCGGCACGCCGGCGAGGACCGCCAAGGCGCCGCCGATACCTTCCGCGATGTTGCCCTGGGCCCGGCCGACCAGGCGTTCGACGCTGAGACCAGTCAACTGGATGACGCTTTCGATCTCGCTGATGCGACCGGTGGCGCCACCTTCGATCTGGGCAATCAGGCTGCTCTGGGTGTCGCGCAGGTTGGCGAGCCGCGCTTCCAGCCGATTGAACCGTGCGCGCAGCTTCGCCGCCGACCGTTCGGCGCTTTGGCGGTCGGCGAGGGCACCTTCCAGCAACTCTTCCGCGCCGATCCCGCCTAGGGAGAGAGCCACGGGTTCCCTGGGGATCGCCGTCTCCGCCCCGCCGCCCAAGACCAGGCGACGCTTCGGCGGGTCGGACCTGAGGCTCCCCGCCGGCTCCAGCCGCGCGAGGCCGGACAGGGTCAAGCGGTCGCGCGTCTTCCGGTAGCGTTCCTCCATCTCCTCGGCCGACCGTTCGGCGGCTTCCCGCCGGGTCCGTGCCGTCTTGACCGCCACGCCCAGACGGCGGGTTTCCGACTCCAGCTCCTGGCGCTGCGCCAGCAGGACCCCGAAGCGGCGTTGACGTTTCGCCATCTCCTCCACCGACCGTTCGGCGGCTTCCCGTCGGGTCCGCGCCGTGTCGACCGCCACGCCCAGCCGGCGGGTTTCCGACTCCAACTCCTGGCGCTGCGCCAGCAGAACCGCGAAGCGGCGTTGACGTTCCGCCAGCTCCTCGATGGCCTGTTTGTATTTGCTCTCGGCCGCCTTGCGCTCGATTTCCAGCGTCGCCCGGCTTTCATCGAGCGAATGGACCAAACCGTCGCGCTCCCGTGCCAGGACCCGGTAGCGCGCCTGCCACGACGCGTCGAGATGGGCGAGTTCGATTCGCCAGGTCTCGTCGAGACGGGCGATGGTCCACGCGTCGATGACCTTCACCACGATCCCGGTGAGCAGAATTAGGCCGATCGCCAACGGTACGGCGGTGATCGCCATCTGCGAATTGCGGGACAGCACGAAAAACCGCACCCGTCCGTTGGCGCGGATGAACAACTGCCGCTCCGGGAACAGCGCCTCGATCCGCCGCATCAACTTGCCGACGTTGCCGTCCATGCCTTTCCCCCCTGGATCCGCCCGGCAACATCCGGGCGTGGGACCCTCGAAACCACGAGATCTGTCTTGAGGTAATTTTTTAGACTTACCTTTCAAGCCACTGGTTAAGCCCCAATTAACGATTTTGTTGCTTCCAGGACCATGTCCACGTGGCCCGGGACCTTGACCTTGCGCCAAGCATTCGCCACCTGGCCATCGGCGTCGATCAGGAAGGTCGAGCGCTCGACCCCCATGTACTTGCGACCATACATACTCTTCTCGACCCAGACGCCATAGGCGTCACAGGTCGCCTTGTCCTCGTCGGCGGCTAGAGTAACGGCGAGATCGTGCTTGGCCTTGAACTTGTCGTGCTTGGCGACGCCGTCCGGCGAAACGCCGACCACCGTCGCGCCCAGCGCCTCGAACTCGTCGAGTTTCTCGGTGAAAGCGATGGCCTGCTTGGTGCAGCCGGAGGTGTCGTCCTTCGGATAGAAGTAGAGGATGAACGGCCGTCCCGACATGGCGGCCAACGACACGTCGCCGTCGCCGTCCGTTTTGAGATTGAATTCAGGGGCTTTGTCGCCATCCTGGATTTTTGAACTCATTTGACGCTCTCGACATGGTGATCGCCTCGGCGAGTCCTAGCCGCCAGCGCGGCTCGGGTCAACAGCTGTCGCCCCGGATTTCAGTAGCCGGCGCCCCGCGCATCCACGGGCCAGATGGCCTCGACCCGGCCGCCGCGCACGCCGATATACCAGTCATGCAGATTGACCGTCGGATCGCAGTGGCCGGGCACGAACAACAGTTTGGCGCCCCGGCCGACGTTGGCGCCCTCGGCGACCGCCAGCACGCCGTGCTCGTCCGAGGCGCGAACGAATTCGAGATTGTCGTGTTCCCAGACCGTCGGCATGCCGGCGTCGACGCTGAAGGCCTTGAGGCCGGCGTCGACGCAGGCCCGCTCGCGCGTCGGCGTGCTCATCACCGTCGCCTGAACGAAGAGGGCATGTTCGAACTCGTCGAACTCTCCGCCGTCCTGCCTGAGATTGCGGGCATAGTCGGCGTCCATGAAAATATAGGAGCCCGGCTGGAGTTCGTTGTAGACACCGCTCGCCGCCTCGAAGCCGTGCGTTCCGGTACCGGCGCCGGCGACGGTATCGCAGGCCAAGCCGTTTTCCGCCAGCAGGTCGACGGTGCGCCGCGTTTCGGCGACCGCCGCATCGATCGCCGCGCGACGTTCCTCGAAGGAGCGGATGTGCTGGGCCCGGCCCTGATAGGCCTGTAGCCCGGCGAATTGAAGCGAGGATGCGTCGTCGATCCGTTTGGCGAGATCCAGGGCGGGCTCGCCCGGCGCGACGCCGCAACGGTTGGCGCCGACGTCGATCTCCACCAGAACGTCCAGCGTGGCGCCGAATTCGGCGGCGGCCCGGCTCAACTCCCCGACATTCTGCGCATCGTCGACGCAGACGCCGACATGGGCATGGCGGGCGAGGGCGGCGAGGCGTTCGAGCTTGCGCCGCCCCGCCACTTCGTTACTGACCAGAACGTTGGAGACGCCGCCCCGCACCATCGCTTCGGCCTCCGAGACCTTCTGGCAGCAGACGCCGACGGCGCCGAGCGCCATCTGCTTCATGGCGATCACGGCCGAGCGGTGGGTCTTCGCGTGCGGTCGGACACGAATTCCCGCCGCCTCGACGGCGCGGGCCATCTTCGCGAGGTTGCGTTCGAAGGCGTCCAGATCGACGATCAGCGCCGGCGTGTCGACGTCCTCGATGGGCATCCCTATCTCGGCGGGCGGGGGCAGGGCCATGGCGTTCTTTCCCATCCATGAGTGGTCCAGGGCGGCGACGTAAGAGACGGCGCCGGCGATTGTGATGACGCGCGCTTTCGAGCGTTGGTCACCCGGCTCGGTTATGAGTCATACTCATGGTCGTCGTCCCGGGCAACGGGACGGCGCGGGGCGGGGCGCCATTGGGCGGCGAGGCAACAGGCTGTGCTCGATAAAGTCGGTAGGTTCCTGGCCCATGTCCTCACCGCGATCATCACCCTGATCGTCGTGTCGGCGGCGACGGCGATAGTGCTCCTGGCGCGGGGGCCGGTGTCGCTCACGACGGCGACACCCTATGTCGAGGCCGCCCTGAACGACGCCGAGGCGCCGATCCGGATCGGCTTCGAGGAGACGATCCTCGCCTGGGAGCCGAAGCGCCGCCGGGTCGAGGTTCGGGTTCTCGAATTGTGGATCGCCGGCGCCGGGGGACGCGTCATCGCCACGGCACCGGCCATGAGTGTCGATTTGGATCCCTTCGCCCTGATTAGCGGCCGGATCGAGCCGGAGCGCGTCACGCTTCTGGCGCCCCTGGTCCGCCTCGTCCGCAACGTCGAGGGCGGCATCGAACTCGGTCTCGGCGGCGACGCGGGCGAGGGCGATGACCTCGTCGACAGCTGGCTGAAAGGCGATATTCCCGAGGCGACCCGGTCCTTGAAACGCATCTCCATCGTCGATGCCGACCTGCTGATCGACGACCAGCTCACCGGCCGACGCTGGCGCGCGGCGCGCTCGACCTTGGCGCTTACACGGGGCCAGGCCGGGACCTCGATCGAGGTCGCGGCCGAGCTCGAAGTCGACGGCCGGCCGGCGCGGCTGAATGTGAATGCTCTCTACCGCGATCCCATTCGCCCGATCGCCCTCGATTTTGCCTTCACGGGCATCTCGCCCGGTTTTCTGGCGCGTGAATTCGGATTGACCGAGATTCAGCCTTTGGCGGCGGTCGATGTTCCGCTCGCCGGCCGAATTACCGCCAACTTGACGTCGGACATGTCGCTCATCGAATTGAAGTTCGAAGTCAATGGCGTCGATGGCCATTTGACCCTGCCCGGGCTCTATCCGCGGCCGCTCGGGATCGAAAAGCTGCATGCTCGAGGCAGGCTGGAAAACCTCGGTGAACGCGTCGTCATCGAGGCGATCGACGTGAGCTTCGTCGATGGCCCGACGAGTCGCTTCCAGGGGACCTTCCACCGCGCGGCGGAAGGCCTGGGGATCAAGGGAACGGTAGAATTATCGGCGATGGAGCACACCCGCTTGACGCAATTATGGCCCCGAGGACTGGAGGATAACGCCCGAGCCTGGGTGGCCAAGAAGATAAGGGGCGGCGTTGTTCGACGGACGCGCGTCCGCATCGATATCAGCCCCGAGGCTTATGCCAGCGGCGAGCTCGGCGCCGAGGCCCTCGTACTCGACTTCGTCGCCGACAACGTGGCGGTGGACTACATGGAGGGCTTCCCGCAACTGCGGAACGCACGCGGCGTCGGACGTATCGATACGAACCATCTCGAGGTCAAACTGGAATCCGGCCGCACCGGCGGCGTCGAGTTGTCGGAAGGCACCGTCGCGATCGATCTCCGCGATCGGGAGGACATTTCGGCGGCGTTGAACTTCCGCGCGACGGCGCCGGCGGCGGCCGCGTTCGAATTGCTGTCGCGGCCGCCGGTTGATCTCGGGCGCCGTTTCGCCATCGAGCCCGGCGGCATCGACGGCAAGATGGACGCCCGCGTCGAGCTTATCGTTCCGCTCGAGAAGGATGTGCGCGTCGAGGACATTCGCTACCGCGCGAGCGCCAAGCTCGAGGCGCTCTCCATTCCCGCCGCCTTCGAGGGTCTGGCCGTGGGCGATGGCGTCCTCGACCTGACCGTCGAGGAAGACGGCGTCGACGCCAACGGCAAAGTGGCGCTCAACCGCGTGCCCGTTTCGGTCAACTGGCGGCGCGAGTTTTCCGAAGGCAGCGAATTTCCCAGCCGCTACGGCCTTGCCGCCGTTCTCGACGACGATGCGCGCAAGGCGCTCGGCATCTCGCTCGACGGTTATGTGTCGGGGCCGGTCTCCGCCAAATTGCAGCTCTCCCGCCACAAGTCCGGACGCTACGAAGGGGCCGCGGCGCTCAACCTGAAGGAAGGCGAAGTTCGCCTTGACGCGGTCAATTGGAAGAAGGCGAAAGGCATCGACGGGACCGCGAAGTTCAGCTTTATCCACGGCACCGAGGGAACCTGGACCTTCACGGACTTCCGCCTGGAGAGCGAAAAAGCCACGTTCGTCGGCGCGGGGGTGTTCTCGAAGGCCCTCCGGCGGATCGAGGTGCGCCGGGCGCGCTTCCACGGGAACGATATCACCGCCGAGATCGACATAGCGCCGGACGGCGCGAGGAAGATCTCGGTCGCCGGCCGGGTCTTCGATTTGCGCCCGATGATCGACGCGTTGGAAGCCCCGGTGGGCGAGGCGCCGATCGAAATCGACGCGAAGATCATGAAGCTGATCGTCAGCGACAGCCACGCCATCGGCTCGGCGACGGCCAGGGCCCTTGGCACGGAAGGCGATTGGCGCGAACTGGCCGTCGCCGGCCGGCTGAACGATAGCGCGCCGATCGATTTGAAAATCACGCCGGCGGACGAGACCCACCGCAAGGTCGTGATCGAAAGCCCCGACGCGGGAAGCGCGCTCGCCGCGTCGGGCTATCTTTCGAGCATCATCGGCGGACGCCTGAAGATCGAGGCGCGGATGCGCAGGAAGCAGTCCGTCGACGGCCTGATGCTGGAGGGCGACGTTCGCATCGACGACTTTATCCTGGCTCAGGCCTCGGTTCTTTCACAGGCCCTGGCGGCGGACTCGCTCGAGGAGATTCGCAAGCTGGTGAAAGACCAGGGCATCGTCTTCGACCGTTTCGTCGCGCCCTTCCAGATGACCCCGAGCCGGATCATCCTGCCCGAGGGACGGGCCAAGGGGCCCACCCTGGTGCTCACCATTGCGGGTTTTGTCGATCGCGACCGTGATCTGATCGACTTCAAGGGCGCCATAGCGCCGTCGCATGGGATCAACACCGCCCTCGGCGAAATTCCCGTATTGGGCAAGATCTTCGTTGGCCGGAAGGGCGAGGGCATCTTCGCCATGAGCTACAAGGTCAAGGGAAGCGCCGCTTCACCCTCGATCCGCATGAATCCCCTGACCGCGCTGGCCCCGGGCTTCCTTCGCCGCATCGTGGAAGCGCTCGGCGAGCCCGTCGCCCCGGGTGCCGCCGGAACGCCCGAATATCCGTCGGGCGGAGAGAACTGATAACGTTTCAGGCGGCCGGGCGCCTCGGATCGAACCCGGTCCGCGCGGGACGGTCCGCCCCCCGCTCATCCGCCGACGAAGCTTTTGACCAGACTGGTCGCGATCAGATTCCAGCCGTCCACCAGGACGAAGAAGATCAGCTTGAACGGCAGCGAAATCATGATCGGCGGCAGCATCATCATGCCCATCGACATCAGCACCGAGGCGATGACCATGTCGATGACGAGGAAGGGAATGAAGACCAGGAAGCCTATCTCGAAGGCGCGCCGGGGTTCGCTGATGACAAAAGCCGGCACCAGCACCTGCAGCGGCGTTTCGGTCGCCGTCGCCGGGCGCGCTTCCTCGGCCAGTTCGAAAAAGGTCGCGAGGTCCTTTTCCCGGACGTGCGCCAGCATGAAGTCGCGTATCGGTCCGGTGCCGCGCTCGAAGGCCTCCAGCTCGTCGATTTCCTCCGCGACCAGGGGGACCACCGCCTGCTGATAGGCTTTCTGAAACGTGGGCGCCATGATGAAGGCGGTGAGAAACATCGCCAAGCTGATCAACACCACGTTCGGCGGCGTCTGCTGCACGCCGAGCGCACTCCGCAGAAGCGAGAGCACGATGACGATGCGGGTGAACGACGTCACCATGATGAGGATCGAGGGGGCCAGGCTCAGCACCGTCACGGCGATGAAGAGCTGCATCAGCCGGCCGCTGAAGCCGCCCTCGCCGAGATCGATGTTCACGCTTTGCCCGAATGCCGGCGAGGCGCTCGCCGCCAGGAGGAGCAGCGTTGGAATCAGGAGGCGCAATGTCGGCCCGTTCAAGGCGCATCCTCCCGGCGCGTGTCGGCGGGGCGATCGGCGGGAAGGGGAATCGATTGCTCGATCACGAGGTCCTGGCCGATCCCGAGTAGAACGAGATGTTCGACCGAATCGCGGCGCAGCAGAACCAGGCGGCGTTTTGCGTCGATCGGCCTGACTTCGACCACCGCCAGCCGTCCCTTTTTGGCGCTGGGCGTGACGCGCGCCGTCAGTCCAAAGCGGCGGAGCAAAAGGGCCATCAGGCCGATCAGCCCCAGTACGAACACCAGGGTGGCGGCGAAACGGAAGTAAAGACCCCACTCCATCAGGTGGACGGCCCCGATCCGGGGTCGAGCGCCGCCAACCGATCGGTCAACCGGTCGCGTTCGTCCTCGACCCGGCGCGCGAGTACATCGAGACGGGCCAACAGAGTTTCCAGCGCCGGCACGCAGGAGCGGGCCAGTTCGGGCGGTGTTTCGACGATCTCGCGACAGATGTCCTCGGCCCGCGCCCGCGCCCGCATCCGGTCGAGACCTGGGGCGATCCCCCTGGCCACGCCGTCGCCCGCCGCTTCGACATCGTCGGCGATGGCGGCGATCCGTTCCTCGAGAGGGGGTGTGGGGGACTGCATCGTCGTCTGTGCCTCGTTCGGGCGCGGGGATGAATCGCCTCGCTCCAGACCTCCGAACTTCCGCGACTATGCTTAACAAACCTTGAATAGCGGCACGGGACGGCCAGCGGGGTTTACGAATTCTTAAGGGCGAGCGGCCAAATTCGGATTCCATCGAGTCGACAATTCGCGAGGCCGAGTGCCGTGCAGTTGGAAAACATACCGCTCTTCGCCGCCCTGACGACGCGGATGCGCTGGTTGCACGAGCGCCAGAGCGTCATCGCCGCCAACGTGGCGAACGCCGACACGCCGGGCTACGAGGCGAAAGATCTGGCGGAACCCGATTTCTACACACTGCTGCGCCAGTCGCGCGGCCGCTTGTCGGCGAACCAGACTCATCCCGGTCATCTGAGCGATTCGGTCTCCGAACGGCGTTTTCGCCCGGAGACGGATGGCGGTGGCGGCTTCGATGTGTCGCCGACCGGAAATACGGTGGTGCTGGAGGAGGAGATGCTGAAGGTTGCCGAAACCAGCGCATCCTACCAGTTGGTCAGCAGTCTTTACGGCAAGCATATTTCGATGCTGAAGAGCGTTCTAGGTCGCGGCCGCTGAGGCCGGCGACGCAAGGTAACGGAGCCACGCTGTCATGGAACTCGACCAGACGATCATGATCTCGGCCTCGGGCATGCGCGCGCAGCGTCATAGAATGCGCGTCATCGCCGAGAACTTGGCGAATGCCAACACGCTGCCCCTCGATCCCCGCGAGGAGCCCTATCGGCGCAAGCTCGTCGGTTTCCGCAACGTGCTGAACCGCGAGACCGGCAACTCTCTCGTTCGGGTCGACCAGGTGCGGACCGATGGCGCGGAATTCGACAAGCGCTTCGATCCCCAGCACCCGGGCGCCGACGAAAATGGCTACGTCAGGCTGCCGAACGTCAATGCGCTGGTCGAAATGATGGATATGCGCGAGGCGCAGCGCAGCTACGAGGCCAACGCCATGGTGATCGAGGCGATGAAGAACATGATCGGCCGTACGATCGAACTGATCCGTGGTTAATTGTTTCGACCGGCGGTGGCGCGGCGCATAGCAAGGAGATGAGCCAATGAGCATAAAGGCGATCGAGGCGGGCCAGGCCTATGCGGACGCTCTGGCGCGAAAGACGATGCCAACGGCCCCGGCCGAGGGCGGGCCAAAGTTCGCGGACCTGGTGCGCGACGCCGTCGCCAGCGGCATGGACGCGGCGAAGGCGAGCGAGACCGTCGGCATCCAGGCCGCGGCCCAGCAGGGAGAATTGATCGACATCGTCACGGCGGTCGCCAACGCCGAGCTGACGCTCGAAACCGTGGTGGCGATCCGCGATCAGGTCATTCAGGCCTATCAAGACGTCATACGGATGCCGATCTAGGACGTCCGTGGACGGAGAGCGACGGTGACCACCGCCGATGTGCTGGATTTCGGCCAGGACGCGATCTGGGTCCTGTTGCTCGTCGCCTCGCCGATCATGGCGGTCGGCTTGACCGTCGGCATCACCGTTGCCCTTTTCCAGGCGCTGACGCAGATCCAGGAGATGACGCTGGTTTTCGTGCCGAAGATCGTCACGATCTTCGTCTCGCTGCTTTTGCTGCTGCCGTTCATGATCGCCACCCTCACCGCCTTTATGGAGCGGGCGGCGATGCGTATCGTCGGGCTCCCCTGACGCCATGCTCGACCAGATCCTGACGGTGGAGACGTTCGGCTTTTTCCTGGTTTTCGTGCGCTTGGGCGCCGGCGCGATGGTGCTGCCCGGCATCGGCGAAAACTACGTCTACACCCGGGTGCGGCTCGGTATCTCGCTGGCGCTGACGGTGGTCGTCTACCCGCTGGTTCGCGACGCCCTGCCGGCTCTTCCCGCCACTCCATCCGCCCTGGTGGGGGCCATCGTCTTCGAGGCGATGCACGGCTTGTTCATCGGCGGCGTGGCCCGGATGATGATGTCGGCCATGCATACCGCCGGCGCCGTCATCGCCTTCCAAAGCGGCTTGGCCTACGCCCAGACCCTCGATCCCAACCAGGGCACGCAGAGCGCGCTCGTCAGCACGCTGATGACGATGATCGCCATCACGCTGGTCTTCGTCTCGGGCCTTCATTACGAGCTGCTCGGCGCGCTGCGCGACAGTTACCTCCTGTTCCCCGCCGGCGGCGTGCCGCCGGTTGCCGGCTTTGCCGACCTCGCGACCCGGATCATCGGCGGGGCCTTCACCGTCGGGGTTCAAATCGCGGCGCCCTTCTTCGTCTTCGGCATCGCCTTCTATGTCGGCATCGGGCTTCTGCAACGCCTGATCCCGCAGGTGCAGATCTTCTTTATCGTCATGCCGCTGCAGGTCTCCATCGGGCTGGTGCTGATCGCCATCACGCTTGCCGGCGCCTCGACATGGTTCCTGGACTATTTCGCCGACATCACCGGCGAATTGCGCGCGGTGAGGTAGGCCGTGGCGGACGAGGATAAAAGCCAAAAAACGGAAGAGCCGACGGCGAAGCGCCTGTCCGAGGCGCACGAGAAGGGCCAGATCGCCAAAAGTCAGGAAGTCTCCAGCTGGTTCGTGCTGAGCGCGGCCGCCCTGGTCGTCGCCGTCTTTGCCGAGAGGTTCGCCGGCCGCTTGATGGGAAACATCGTTCCCTTCCTCGCGGACGGCTACCAAATTCAGCTCGATGTCGAAGGTATCGTCGGTTTGATGGCCAACCTCGGTGAAACCGTCGGCCTCTTGCTTCTGGTGCCGATGTTGCTGCTGGCGGGCGCGGCGGTCGCCGGCAATGTGATCCAGCATCGCCCCATGGTGTCGATCGAAAAACTGAAGCCTAAGTTCTCGAAGATTTCGCCGCTCAAGGGGCTGAAGCGGATGTTCGGCCTTCAGTCCGCGGTCAACCTGGCCAAGGCGATGGTGAAGATCGTGGTCATTGGCGGGGTGGCGGGCTATCTCGTCCGGCCTCAGTTCGCGGCGCTGCCGACGATGATGACGATGCCGCTGAACCTGGTGGCGGGCCGAATTCTGGAGATCTCCCTGCTGCTGGCGTTGGGGGTTGTCGGCGTGCTGACGGCGCTGGCGATCATCGATATGATCTACCAGAAATGGGACTTCCATCAGAACCAGAAGATGAGCCGCCAGGAAATCAAGGACGAGAACAAGCAGTCCGAGGGCGATCCGCAAGTGAAGGCGCGGATCCGCCAGGTCCGGATGGAGCGCGCCCGTAAACGGATGATGGCGGCGGTGCCGACGGCGGACGTGGTGATTTCCAACCCGACGCATTATGCCGTGGCGCTGTGTTACGACGAGGCGGAAATGGCGGCGCCCCGCGTCGTCGCCAAGGGATGCGATCTGATCGCGTTGCGCATTCGCGAGGTCGCCGAGGCCCACCGCGTGCCGATCATCGAGAACCCGCCGCTCGCCCGGGCGCTGGAGGCGGACGTCGAGATCGACCAGGAGATCCCGCCCAAGTTCTACAAGGCCGTGGCCGAGGTGATCGGCTACGTCATGGGATTGCGCCGCCATCGGGGAAGTAGGTCATCGGCATGATCGGGGGTGGCGATTCTCCTTGCATCGATTGCCTTGTGGGGCCATGGCTCGAAACGGGACGGTGAGGGCATGACGACGCTCGACGACGTCGAAAAGAATAGTGGCGGTGGCGGCCGCGGTGCCCGTAAAGGCAAAGGGGCATTGACCCGGCTGCGCGACTTGTTGACGGGCGAGGCCGAACTGGCGCGCGAGGTGTTTGAAACCGCGCGTTCGCCCTATGTCGTGACCGATGCGCGCGGTGAGATATCCATCGCGAACGAGGCGGCGAAAACGCATTTCGGTCCGCTCCCGCGTGGCGCCTCGCTCCGTGGGAGTCTTTCCCCGATCGCCCGGGACATCGACACGTTGGCCGAGGCGGCGGCGCTGGACGGCTTCGCCTCGCGAACGGTCCTTTTCGTCATGGGGCGGGGAGAGTGCTGGTACGACGTCAGCGCGAGGCGGGTCGATCGGCCCCGAGCGGGGCTGATCTGGAGGCTCGAGGAAATCACCGAGAGGAAGCGGCGCGAGACGGCTCATATCGCCGAGAACGAGGTGTTGGCCCGAACGCTGCGCGACCTCGATGTGGGCTATTGCATCCTCACCCCCGAGGGGCGGTTGCATACGGTCAGCGATTCCCTGGCCGCATGGCTCGGACGTACGCCGGAGGAACTGGTCGACGGCGAGGCGGAAAGACTCCTGGGCGCGGGCGCGGCCGGCCTCCTCGGCGGGCCGGTCTGCGTCGATGCGCTGACCACGCCGCCGATCGTCGGTCGCCTATACCGTCCCGACGGCGAGGCCGTTCACGTCAGCGTCGTGCGTACCGCCCTCGACGATCAGATGTCGGGCGCGGGCTACACGCGAAGTCTGGTGCGCAATCTCAGCCGGGAGAGCGACGAGGCGTTCGCCCTGCAGTTGGCGGAGCACCGCTTCCGAATGCTGTTTGACAGCGCGCCTTTCGCGGTGGTGACCGTCGATCGCGACGGTCTCATCACCGAGGCCAACACGGCATTTCAGGCGATGGTGCCGGAGCTGACACTCATCGGACGGCGGATGACGAGCCTCGTCGCCGAGGACGATCAGGAGACGGTGGACAACCTTATCGCCCAAACCTGGGCGGGTGATTCGGTGGAGAGTGGCATCGACGTCCGTTCCGACCCGCGGCTTGCCGGTCGCCGTCTGCTGCAGGTTTTCGCCAGCCGCATGGCCGACGGCGCGGCCGAGGCCACCGGGATCCTGTTTCACGTCATCGACGTGACGGAACAACGGGGCATCGAGACCCAGTTCGCCCAGGCCCAGAAGATGCAGGCGGTCGGACAGTTGGCCGGCGGCGTGGCGCATGATTTCAACAATCTGCTGACGGCGATCATCGGCCATACGGATCTCTTGATGCTGCGGATCCAGCCGGGCGACGAGGCCTTTCCCGACATCATGCAGATCAAGCAGAACGCCAATCGGGCGGCCAACCTCGTGCGCCAGCTGCTGGCTTTCTCGCGCCAGCAGACCTTGCGTCCGTCGGTGCTGGACCTGACGGAGGTCATGGCGGAAATCACGCACCTGCTCCGCCGCCTCATCGGCGAAAACATCGAACTCAAGGTCGCGCACGGCCGGGATCTCAGCCTGGTCAAGGTCGATAAGAACCAGTTTGAGCAGGTGGTCATCAATCTCGCGGTGAATGCCCGCGATGCGATGGCCGGTGGTGGCCGGCTGGAAATCCGCACCGAGAATGTGGCATTCCAAGTGGCCCAGAGTTTGGGCGGCACGCAGCTGCCGGCCGGGTCCTACGTCCATATCATCGTCGGCGATACCGGCACCGGCATATCGCCCGACGACCTCGATAAGGTGTTCGAGCCCTTCTTCACCACCAAGCCGCAAGGGGCGGGCACTGGCCTTGGCCTCTCCATGGTCTATGGCATTGTCCGCCAGACCGGCGGTTTCATTCATGCCGAAAGCGAGCTGGGCGCGGGCACGACGTTTCATATCTATCTGCCGCACCACCGCGAGGAGGCCGATCCCGAGTCGGCGCCAGTGCCGCCACCGCCGCCGCGCGACCTCACCGGCAAGGGGACAATTTTGTTGGTCGAGGACGAAAACGCGGTCCGGACCTTCGCCGCCAGGGCGCTTCGCAACAAGGGCTATGTCGTGCTGGACTGCTCTGGTGGCGAGGTGGCGTTGAAAACCCTGCGTCGCCACGAGGGCGATGTCGACCTGGTGATCAGCGACGTGGTCATGCCGCAGATCGACGGACCGACGCTGGTCAAGAGCATCCGCGAGGAATATCCGGACCTGAAGGTGATCTTCATATCCGGTTACGCCGAGCAGGCTTTCCGCCAGAGCCTGGATGACGGCGGCGACTATGAGCTGCTGCCGAAGCCCTTTAGTCTGGGCGACTTGGCCGCCAAGGTGAAGGACGTCCTGGGCCGTGATTCAAAGGCCGCTTGAGCGGCCGGGCCGGACTCTTTTTTTGGTTTTACTCGTCACGCCCGCGATGATCGTGGCATGATGGGACACCGGACAAGCCACGAGACGGTCGGTCAATGAGCCAGCGGCAGGAAACCGTTCTGAGACTCGCCCGGATCGACGACGCCGCCGAGATCGCCCGTGTCTATGTCGCGACCTGGCGGACGGCTTACCGCGGCATCGTCGCCGGTCACATTCTCCAGCGCATGGAGCCGCGCCGGGAGACGCGGGAGTGGAAGGCCAATATCGGCCGGCGCGATCGCCTGCATCGCGTGCTGCTCCTCGAACGCGGACCCCACGGCATCGTCGGTTTCACGACATTCGGCGCCGAGCGGGTCGGCCGCGGGCGGGGCGAAATCCACACCCTTTACGTTCTGCCGCGCCACCAGGGCCTCGGCCACGGCCGGCGGCTGATGGCGGGGGCGGCGGAGCAGATGCAGGCGGACGGTTTCGGCGGCGCCGTCCTGTGGGTTTTGAGGGAAAATCGCCCGGCGCGCGGTTTCTATGAGCAATTGGGTGGCGTCCTGGGCCCCGAACGCGGCACCCGACTCGGCGGCGAGGAGCTTCGTCTGGTTTCCTACGAGTGGTCCTCGCTCGCCGCGCTCGAGGAGCGCGCCGCCGGCCTGTGCGATATCGCAATTCCGTGTCGCTTTCGCGCCATCGCCTGAGCCCGGCCTACCCGATCTTTTCCTTGGCCATGGCGGCGGCGTAGTCGGGGGCCTGATCGCGGGGCGCGGTCGCGACGATGGCCAGTTCGCTCACCATCGCGCGGCGCGGCAGGCCGACGGCCAGCATCACGGCGGCCGCGATATCCTCCGGCATCATCATCAGCGCGCGCTTGCCCTCGTCGGGCGGAAGCGCGCGCTTGTCGAGGATCGGCGTGTCCACCTCGCCGGGGAATATGGTGATGCAGCGGATGCCGTGCCGGCGGACCTCGGCGGCCAGCACGTCCATATAGGCCCGCGCGGCCGACTTGGCGGCGGAATAGACGACGCCGGCCATGACGTTGGGCCGGATCGCCGCCATCGAGGAAATCATCACGACGTCGCCCGCGCCTTTCTCGATCATCGCCGGCAGCAGCGCCCGCGTCAGCATCGCCGGGCCAAGGGTGTTCACGTCCATGACGTCGCGCCATTCCCGGGCGCCGATATAACGGGTGCTACGTACGTGGGAGCTGAAGCCCGCGTTGTTGATCAGGATATCGACCGCGCCGTGGCGGGCGAGCAGGGTCGCGGCATGGGCCTCGATCGCGTCCGCGTCGGTCATGTCGCAGCTATCGGCCCGCGCGGTGCCGCCGGCCTCGGCGATCATCGCGACCGTTTCCTCGAGAGGCTCCAGGCGCCGGCCGCTGACCACGACCTCCGCGCCCGCGCGCGCGAGATCCAGCGCGACGGCGCGCCCGATCCCGGTGCCGCCGCCGGTGACCAGCGCCACCCGTCCCGAAAATGACTCCATGATTTCCCCCCTCGTCCGGCGTTTTCACAAAGGCTGTCGCGGGCGGACCATATCAAGCCCCGGGCTCGGGAGGCCAGCCCGGCCGCCTCGCCGCCATGACGGCGCGGCGGGCTGGCGCCGGCGACGCGTCGGGGCCGAAGGTTGGATTTGCCGCCCGAATCCTGGTTATGGTTGCCTCGTCGGATTCGGGACGGCACGCGGATGGTGACCGCGAGATGGACCGAGGGGGATTGCCGGAATGTTCGAGGTTCTCGCCGAGCGGGCCGAAGCCAACGCCAACGTGGTGCTGCATCGATCCTATGAACGCCTGGTGGTCGAGGCCCGGGTGGGCGAGAGGAGCGAGTTCGTGACCATCGACGCGGACGGCGTCACGGTGACGGGCGACGCGGCCGTCTCGTCACCGGACCTGCGCCTCATCGCCAGCGAGGCCGCCTGGCGGGAATTGGGGGCGCCCACGCCGGCCCCCGGCTATCAGACGCTTTCCTCCCTACGCCGCATCGGCGAGCTGGTGGTCGAGGGGGATCTCCTGAAATTCCACCAACACCTGCTGTTGCTCGAAATGCTGTTCGTTTTGTTGAAGTCGCCGTCCGCGAACGACGCCCCGCCGATAGGCGCGCCCTGGATCGAGCCGGTGACGGGCCGCTACCTGCGGCTGGACTTCGAGGGCCGTCCGCACCGGGTCTATTTCGAGGAGGCGGGAGAGGGCATCCCATTACTGTGCCTGCACACGGCGGGCGCCGATGGGCGGCAGTTCCGCGCCCTGTTGAACGACGGCGAGGTGACGCGGCATTACCGGGTCATCGCCTTCGACCTCCCCTGGCATGGCAAGTCCTCGCCGCCGCCCGGTTTCGAGAGCGAGGTCTACCGTCTGACGACGGACGGCTACGTCGGCATCGTCATGGCCGTCGCGGCGGCCCTGAAGCTCGACCGGCCGGTGGTGATGGGCTGCTCCATCGGGGGCCGCGCGGTGCTGCATCTGGCGCAGCGTCACGGGCGCGAGTTCCGCGCCGCGATCGGATTGCAGTCGGCGCTCTATGCCGAGGCGCGGACCCAGGGGGAAGCCGATCCGTTGCAGGCGATGCACCGCCCCGACGTCCACGGCGGCAAGACCGCCGGAGCCTCGATGGCGGGGATGATGGCGCCGCAGTCGCCCGCGACGGAGCGCTGGGAGACCATGTGGCACTATATGCAGGGAGGACCCGGCGTCTTCCTGGGCGATCTGAATTACTACTTCGCCGACGGCGACATGCGAAACGGTCTGACCGAGGGCATCGATACCTCGGTCTGTCCGATTTATCTGCTGAGCGGCGAATACGACGTCTCCGCCACGCCGGAGATGGGGGCGGCGCTGGCCGCCGAAATCGGCGCCACGCACTTCGAGGTGATGCGCGAGATGGGGCATTTTCCGATGTCGGAGAACCCCGATCGGTTCAGGCGCTATCTGTTGCCGGTGTTGGAGCGGATCCGGAGCGCCGGTTGATCCCATGCCGACGCCTGGGCGAGTGTGGCAGGATGAGCGGGACCAGGCAGCGGGTGGCGTGACGTGACGGAGCAAGAAGGAAACCGCCGCTACCAGCGCTGGCAGATCGACATTCCGATCTTCATCGAGGCCGAAGACCAAACGCATTACTGCACGGTCTATGACATCTCGCCGGGCGGCGCGCTGGTGCGACCGCTCCATGGCGACGTCATGCCTATCGGCAAGAAGGTCAGCGTCGACCTCGAGTTCTTCGGCCATATCGAGGCCGAGGTGCGCCACGTCACCAAGGGTGTCGTGGGCTTGCAGTTCCTGCACGACGAGTCACGGCAGGACGCGCTCTCGGCCTGGCTGATGGACACCCGGCCGGGACGCCGCCCGGTCCGCTATTCCTGCGACATTCCCGCGAGGATCGTCGTCGAAGGGCACAAACTCGATTGCAAGGTCACCAACCTTTCGCGCTCGGGCGCCTGCATCACGTCGGCGCGGGCCGATCGCCTGATGGTGACGAGCGAGGTGGTGCTGGAGTTGCCGGGTTACGGCACCATGGCCGCTTTGGTCCGCCATGTCGTGGATGATAATATCGGCCTCTCCCTGATCGACGGCCACGACGGCGTCCTCCCGCCCGATGGCGCCGACGATCAGGCCTGAACTCAAGCGCTCGCGTCGTTGCGCATCACGGTCATCCGGCGTCGACGTGGCCGGTTTCGAAATCGTTGAGGCCCGATCGGTCGATCCCGCGCATCAGGAATAGAGGGCGGCTGCCGATGTCGCTCGGCCGTATGCGCTCCGCCAACTCGGCCCCCCAGGCATGGTCATAGTGCGACGTCGTGGGCATGAAACGCATGATGAAGGCGGCCCGGCGTCGAGCCGAGCGGTTGGCGTTGGAGCCGTGCACCATGAAGACGTCGAACACCGCCATCTGGCCGGCTTCGAGGATCAGGTCGCGGGCCAGGCTCTCGTCGAACTCCGCCGAATCGAGGCCCAATTCCAGCAGCACTTCCTCCTGGTCCGTCGGCACGTGACAACCGGTGCGTCCCATCCCGTGCGAGCCCGGGATGTAGCGAAGGCAGCCGTTCTCCGCCGTACAGTCGTCGAGCGCGAGCCACACGGTGGTGTTGGCCAAGGGACGGATCGGCCAGAACTCGCCGTCCTGGTGCCAGGGGATCGTCTTGCCCGATCCCGCCGGCTTGCCGAAGATCGTCGTGCCCCAGAGGAGGAAATCCGGGCCGATGCATTGTTCCACGATGTCGAGGCTCTCCTCAAGTATAAATATTAAACTGACTTTCGGCGACACGCGTGCGCCAACATACGCAGAGGTATGATAAATGACGCTATTTCAATAGCTTGAGATCTCCTCTGATCCATTGACCCCGCGCCAGACACGTGCTCCAATGCGCACGCGTTTGATGCCGCTCGCTTCCGTAGTGCTTACGATACCGAAGACGGCGATCGGCAGCGAGAAGCGAACGGGGACCCGATCCGATGCCAAGACGAGCCGAGCTCATGCGCAACATCGTGCGGCTGCGACACGGGACGCGGAAGGCTACCGAAGGACACGATGCTGGAGCACCTGGCGCGGGAGAGCGGCATCTCCAAACGAACCGTCGACCGGCTGGAACCGTCGAGGTCGAGGGAAGGGACACGGTCTTCTGGGATCGCGAACTGGTCGGCTTCGGAGTTCGCGTCTATCCGTCCGGGCGCAAGATCTATGTCGTTCAGAGCCGCGGGCCGGGCGGATCGAAGCGCATTACCCTGGGCCGGCATGGCGAGCTCACCGTCGAGCAGGCGCGCAAACAGGCGGTTGCCGTCATCGACCGCATCAAAAGGGGCGAGAACCCGGTGGCGGCACCGCCGGAGCCCGCGTTCACCGTTGCCGATCTGGCGGAGCGGTACATGGAGGCGCATGTGGCGGTGAACTGTAACGCGCACACCCAGGGGATCTACCGGGGATCGCTCGACAACCACATCCTGCCGGCGCTGGGAAAGATGCCGATCGCTTCGGTGGGCCGGTCCGAAGCGGCGGCGCTGCACTACGAGCTCCGCAACACCCCCCGGGCAGCGAACCGTGCGCTTATGGTGCTGTCCAAGATGTTCTCGTTGGCCGAGGACTGGGGGCTGGCTCCGGCTGGCGGCAACCCCTGCCGTTTCGTGCGCAAGTACAAGGAAGGCAAGCGCGAGCGATTTCTCACGGAGGATGAATACAGGCGGATAGGCTGCCAGCTGTGCGTCCTGGAAGCCGAGGGTCCGTTATCGGCGCGCGCCGCGGCGGCGCTGCGGTTGCTGATGCTGACCGGGTGCCGGCTCAACGAGATTCTAACCCTGCGATGGGACGATGTGGACCGGAAGGCGGGGGAGCTGCGCCTGCGTGACGCCAAGACGGGCGCGCGCATGGTGCCTTTGACCCCCACCGCGATAGACGTTCTGGCAGGGATTGACCGTGTTCCGCGGAGCTCCTGGGTATTCACCGGGGCCAAACCGGACAGGCGCCTGTCGCAACTCACCACGTACTGGCATCGCGTGCGGGCGTGGGCCGGGGTGGAAGACGTGCGGATCCACGATTTGCGACATTCCTTCGCCAGCAGGGCCCTGGCGCTCGGCGAGAGCCTGACCATGATCGGGCGGCTTCTCGGGCACACCGACGACGTCGGGAGCACGGCGCGTTACGCGCACCTGGCGCGGGATGCCGAGAAGACCGCGGTGGCCCGGGTGGGCCGCAGCATCGAGGCCGACATCCTGCGGACGGAGAGCGCCGCGCAGAGAGCCAAGGCGTAACAGGCGGATTCGTGGAAAGGGAGCGGAGGCATGGCGAAGCTGCAATACCGGTCGCTGTCGAATCGCGTTGTCGACCGGCTGTCTGTCGAGGGCAAGGACGTCATCTACTGGGATCGGGATCTTCCGGGCTTCGGGGTGAGGGTGTATCGCTCGGGAACCCGGGTCTATCTGGTGCAGGGCCGCGGGCCCGGCGGGTCGAAGCGGATTGCGGTCGGTCGGCACGGGGTGATCTCCGCCGACGAGGCACGGCGGCGGGGGGCGATGTTGCTGACCCGCATCAAGGCGGGGGAGGAGCTGGAGCCTCGGTCGGGCACGGCAGCCGGGCCGACGGTGGGCGAACTCGCGGAAAGATATCTCCGGGAGCATGTGGCGGTGCGGTGCAAGCCGAACACGGCCAGGGGATATCGCCGGGTGATCGCCAAGTACATTTTGCCCACGCTTGGCAAGCTGCCGGCAGCCGCGCTCGGGCGCGAGCATGTCGCCGACCTGCACCACCGTCTGCGCATGACGCCCGCCGCGGCGAACGAGGCGGTCGGCGCTCTGTCGCGCATTTTCAATCAGGCGGAAGCGTGGGGGTTGGTCCCGGCGGGTGGCAACCCCTGCCGCTTCGTCACCAAGTACAGGTCGCGCCGGTTTGAGCGCTTCCTGACGGAGGAGGAGTTCCGCCGTCTCGGCCGGGTGCTGGACGAGCTGGAGACGGAGGAACGGCTTCCGGTGTACGCGGCGGCGGCGCTGCGGTTGCTGATGTTGACCGGGTGCCGATGCAGCGAGATCATGACCCTGAGGTGGGAGGACGTGCATCTCGAGGTGAGCGAGATCCGGCTTCGCGACAGCAAGACCGGTCCGCGCGTGGTTCCGTTGTCGCCGGCGGCGGCGAGGGTTCTGGCAGGCTTGCCGCACGCTGCCGACAATCCCTGGGTGATCGCGGGCCGCAAACCGGGCACGCGGCTGTCGCACATCGCTTACCACTGGTATCGCGTGCGGGACCGCGCCGACCTTGAAGACGTCCGGCTCCACGACCTCCGACACAGCTTCGCCTCACGTGCCCTGGCGCTGGGCGAGAGCCTGCCGATGATCGGCAAGTTGCTGGGGCACACCAAGATCCAGACGACGGCCCGCTATGCCCATCTCGCGCGCGATTCGGTGCAGGAATCGGCGGCCCGGGTTGCCGCCAGCATCGGCGCGGACATACTGCCTTAAAGCTCCGCCAAGGGTATCGATGCGACGGTTCTCCCCTGAGCACCGATTCGGGTACGAGCGGTGATTTAAAAACGGCCGCGCCGGATCGGTCCTCGCCCGGCTTGCGCCTGCCGGCATATCGCCGCATGCCGGGCAATGCGGCGGATTCGACCGGTCCATCCGAACTCGCTTCCGTGTAGCCGGAGAAAGCTGGGATTTTCGGGTTGTGGTGCCGATCAGCCACAACCGCCAACTGATTGACCTGTCGATCGAATTCGGTGCTTGAAATTCGATGCTTGAAATGATTCAAGGGCTTATCCCTTTGAGCCTGGTTTGACGAGATGTTGAGTTTCTGGTGGGCGTCGGCAGCATGTTCGTGTAATGTTCCGTCATGGCCAGCCGCTGGAAATATGACCGCCCCATGTCCCGCGCCGCCTTCGAGGCGCGCTTTCCCGATGAAGCCTCCTGTGCCCGGCATCTCGCCGCCAGGCGCTGGCCCGACGGCTTCGTCTGCCCCGCCTGCGGCCATGACAGGGGCTGGGAACTGAAGCGGCGCCGGGCGAGCTGGGAATGTGCGGCCTGCGGGAAGGAGACCTCGGTGACCGCAGGCACGATCATGCACCGCAGCCACTTGCCCCTGAAGACCTGGTTCATGGCCGTTCACATCGTGACCAGCCACTCGAATGGTATCTCCGCCCTGCAACTCCAGGCCCAGCTCGGGCTCGGCAGTTACAAGAGTGCCTGGCTCCTGCTGCACAAGCTGCGCCGTGCCATGGTCAATCCGGATCGCAGCCTGCTTGAGGACCTGATCGAGATCGATGAGGCCACCCTCCCGTTCCGCACCGCAAAAGACCCGGCCACAGGCGGGCAAGGTCGCAGCCCACAAGGCAAGATGCGCATTGCCGGCGCGGTCGAGCTATCGCCCGAGGGCGAGCCACGCCGCATCCGGCTGGCGCCGATCGGGGATTTCTCCGCGCGCAGCCTTCGTGCCTTCGTTGCCGGAACCTCGGCGCCGGGCGCGCGGGTGATTACCGATGGCTGGAGCGGTTATTGCGGCCTGCCCGACCACGACCACCAGCCCAAGGTCGTCGGTGCAACGCCCGCCCATCTCGTGCTGACGTGGATCCATCGTGTGTTCTCGAACCTGAAGCGCTGGGCGCTCGGAACCTTCCATGGCCTGCGCCGCGCCCATCTGCGCCGCTACCTCGACGAGTTCGTGTTCCGCTGGAACCGCCGCCGCCACACCGCAACGGCTTTCGATACCCTGCTCGGCATCGGCACGCGCCTGCGACCCGCCGACTACCGCGACATCGTCGGACAACACGTCTGATCCCGGCAGGCCGGGCGCCAGCCACCGCCCGCCCTCCGATCCGCCTCAATCGGAGCCGAATACCGGCCCTCCAGTCTGCCTGACAGCACTCGAAACCAACTTCCTCAAGTCCAAAAGCTCCCGCACATCCCCCGGCACGGTCCGAAAACCGTGCCTGGAACGTAGAAGGCCGATCAACATCTGGTGTGACCGGAAGCAAAGGGATAAGCCATATGATTCATTAGTTGTGGTTGCGTTCGCCTGCTCGACCCTTCGGGGGATGGGTGCAGGCGACAAGAAGCCGTGGAGGGAGTAGACGACTTGGCAGTCTTCCGCCCATGTGGACCGCAGGGGCAACTGGTATCCGAGGATGCTCGTTGCCAAGGTGACCTACGCGGAGGAGTCCTTGTCTGTATCGACACGGCGGAGAAGGTCCGATATGTTTGCCAGCGTGCCGCTTGATGCTGTACATCTGCGGCTGAAGCTGTAACCTAGTTGAAGGTCTCGTCTCGAGGCCACTGTTTAACCTACGAGAGGAGAGCCTGAGTATAAGGGCTCATCCTCATTCCTAAGATATCCACTTACAGAACTGATTTAGATAAAGAAAATCTGGTCCTTTGGAGCCGACAGCAGGATCCGATAGAGCGTGCCGTAAGCAAGCCGAAAGCGGATTGAATCCAACTCCAGCGCATTCGGGGGCACGTTTGTCGTCTGAAACCGCCAGCGTCGGCGTTTTCGGAACACCGGTCGTCCGTTCTCGTAGCAATCCGACGCCAGCATCGAGCCTCATCGGTCCGCTCCAAATTTTGACGGGCGAGGACCGGGTCAGCTAGCCCTCGGTCTAGCCGGTTGCAACCAGCGGTTCGATATCCGAGACGTCGAGCACCGCTCGTGCGTGGTCGAGATCGTATAGCCGCTGCAGGTCCAGCCACGACTCTGCCGTCATGCCCAGCGCCCGCTCCATGCGCAGCGCAGTGTCCGCCGTGATCGCGCGTCGGCACTGGACAATTTCATTGATGTGACGGGCAACTCCCCGGGGGCATCGTCGGAGGGGCGCGAGCCGGCGGCTCGCGAGCCCCACAGCCGACTGATACAGGACACGCGCATGGCCGGGGCGGACGAGGCCCGCATCCGGGACCCGCGGCACTTCCGATCCGTCGGCGCGCCGCGGCCGGCGGCTCCGCCGATCCAACATTCAGGGCGCATCGCGCCGCGCTCATATGACGCGAAGCGCGGATGGGTGGTCGGCAGCGATGCCGTTTGCGCGAATTGGTCTGGTGGCGTTGCAAACCTGAAAAAGCCGCGCGGCACCGGCTGGAGACCGAGCGGCACGAACTGCCCGCCGTTCAAACAGACCAAGCGCTTGACCAAGCCGGGTATCGACCCTAGCATGCCGGCCGAAGCCGGGGTCAGGCTCGATACAGGCCTGCCCCTTCGGAACGAGGCCGGACTAAGGAGTACGCAAGACATGACGCGTCACGTGAAGATCGGCGAGGCGAAGACGCACCTGTCCGCGCTGCTGGCCGAAGTGGAAGCCGGCGAGGATCTCGTCATTTGCCGCGGTCAGACGCCGATCGCCCGCGTCACGGGGATCAATGGCGGACAGGACCATGCCGCGCTGTGCGCGACCCTGCGCCGGGAACGGTCCAGGCAGCAGGCCGTGACGACGTCCGAGATCCTGTCCTGGCGCCATGAGGGGCACACACGCTGATGGCCTTCGTGCCCGACGCTTCGGTCGCGGCCGCATGGCTGCTGCCGGACGAGGAAGCGGCACTGGCCGATCTGGCGCTCGACCGGCTGGCCGAGGAGACGGCGATGGTTCCGAGCCTGTTCTGGCACGAGCTGCGCAACCTGCTATTTTCGGCCGAACGCCGGGGGCGAATCGACGAACGCCATGCCGACGCTTCCATGGCCCGGATCCGCCGCCTTCCCATCCAAAGTCCGGGCGAGTTGGACGACCATCGCGTCATGGCCCTGGCGCGCGGTCACCGTCTGACAGCCTACGACGCCAGCTATTTGGCTCTCGCGATCCGGGAAGGCTGCCCGCTGGCGAGCCTGGACCGCCAGTTGAACGAGGCGGCCGCGGCCGAAGGCGTGGCGCCGTTCGCATAGCCGCCGCCGCAATTATTCCGGACTTCGGAAAGCGCCTTGCCGGGCTCGCCCCGGACAGCCACGGGTCAGGTTGCCAAATTGCGCCCGGTTTGGGCGTCGGATGGACGATCACATCCCGAGATTGAGATCGATCTGCTTCGGCTCCGCACCGGCCGCAACCCCGCATCGTGTCCCCGACGGCGCACTGTAGTCGAACCCGTGTACCCTGTCGGGAAGCGTCACGAAACCGGTCCGCAATGTATCATGGACGGGGTTCCGGTCCTCTTTGCCGCGGTTCCAGCATGGACAGCGAAGCTCGGGTTCGCTGGTATTGTCGGAGGTCCGGTCTGGCGGTTTGCGATGATCAATGACGAAGAGCTCAGGGCGAAACTCGCCAAGGTGGAAGCGCTGTTCCGGGAGGTGTTGATCGGCGTGGAATATTGACCCCCTTGGTGGGGTAATCGGCGTCCAAAATTGACCCCCCTGGTTTTGTGATTTTTAACACACCTCGTTGTTTGGACAGACGAGGTGGGGGAGATGCTGGTAGTGGAAACGATCGCACGGATCCGTCGGGATCATCTGGTGAGGGGTGTCGACGACGAGCCGGCGATTTTCAAGGCGAAGGGGCTGTGGCTGGGTACCGCGATCGCGCGCGGCGCGGACCGGTTCGTCTATGTCTACGACTACGGCGACAACTGGCGCCACGAGGTGATCGTCGAGGAGGTTCGCGACGGCGATCCGAACATTGAGTATCCGACCTTCGTTGACGGGCCCCGGCGCTGTCCGCCGGAGGATGTCGGCGGGCCGGACGGCTTCATGGACTTTCTGGAGGCGATCCTCGATCAGGCGCACGAGGAGCACCGGGCGATGCTCGACTGGTACGGCGGGCCGTTCGATCCGTCCGGCCTCGACGAAGCGCGGGCCCGTTTCGGCATGGAGAACATGGCGCGGCGGCGGCGCGGCCCGCTCGCCAGCCACGGGAGCGGATCACGGCGTCCCAAGCGATGAGCGCGGCGCATTGCGTATCGGGGCGCATGGAGGGCGCGCGTTTCCCGGATCGCGGGTTCAGACGATTCGTTGCGCCAGCCGTTCGAGCCGGTCCGCGGCAGTGCGCGATCCC
>CBDDDJ010000002.1:0-1169710 GCA_965226475.1 Alphaproteobacteria bacterium
CCGGAGCACGCGTTTCCGGTTGCCGAAGAGGGTCCACCGTCGCCACGCCCGGGATCGCCGCCAGTTCCGCCGAGACGTCTTCCTCGGCAATCCGGGTCAGGGCGTCCTGGCTCAGCGAGTTGCTCACCAGCGCCAGGCGGATGATCGGCGAGGCATCGTGGTCGGCCTTGCGGACGATTACGTCCTCGACCCCATCGGGGAGCCGCCGCTCGATCGCCGCCACGGCCTCGCGGACATCGTTGGCGGCGACGTCGATGTCGACCTTGGTCGAGAATTCGGCGCGGATCCGGGCGTTGTTCTCCTCGCTCGCCGCGTTGATCTCGGTGACCCCGGCGACGCGGGCCACCGCGCCCTCGATGACGCTGGTGACTTCGGCGTCCATGGTTTCGGGCGAGGCGCCCTCGAAAAAGGCGCGGACCGAGACCACTGGGCGGTCGACCTCCGGCAGCTCGCGCACCTCGACGCCCAGCAGGGCGCCGAGCCCGGCGACGATGATCAACAGGTTCAGCACGATCACCAGCGTCGGCCGGCGGACCGCGAGGGCGGGCAGGTCGCTCGGGCGCAGGCTCACGACGTCTTGCCCGCCGCGTCGGCGGCGCGGGGCTTCAGCTTCTGGCCGTCGCGCAGGCCCTGCAGCCCCTCGACGACGATCACGTCACCTTCGCCCAGCGGGCCGTCGACCAGAACGTGGCCATGGTCGCGGCGCACCAGGCGGACGAAGACCTTCTCGGCCCTGGCCTCGCGGACCCGCCAGAGATAGGCGCCGTCCCGGCTCCAGAGCACCGCCACCTCCTTGATCCGGGGATAGGCCTCTCCGGTGAAGTCGAGACGGACCTCGAAGCTGCTGCCGGGGCGGATTCGGCCGTCCGCGTTGGGGATCCGCGCCCGCGCCTTCAAGGATCGCGCGGCGGGGGAGATGCGGCTGTCGAGCGCGGCGACGACGCCGTCGATCCAGCTGTCGGGGAGGGACCAGGGCCGCACCCGAAGGCGGTCGCCGACGGCGATCCGGGTCGACTGGTCCTCGGGCACGGCGAACTCGACCAGGATTTCCGAGCGGTCGTCGATGCCCGCGATGGTCACGGCCTCGTCGACCCGGTCGCCGACCTCGATCTCGGTCAGGCCGACGAAGCCGGCGAACGGCGCGCGGACGATACGGTCGGCCAGTTCCGCCTCGGCCTGCTCCAGGCGGATGGCGGCGGCCTGCATCCCGGCCCGGGCGGTATCGAGGCGGGCGCGCGAGGCATGACCGGCGGGCGCCAGGCGCTCCATCCGCCGCATGTCGCGCCGGGCCTCCTTGAAGGCGACCTCGGCCAGGCGGACCTTCAGGCTCTGGTGCTTGGAATCGAGCCGCAGGAGGATCTGCCCGGCCTTCACGGCCTCGTCGGCCCGGAAGGCGAGTTCGACCACCTCGCCCGCCGCCTTGGGGTGGATGGCGGCCGAGCGGATCGCCCGCCCGGTGCCGATCAGGCGAAGCGTTATCCGGTCCGGCGCCAGCTCCACGACCTCGGTGAGGACGGGGGTCGCGGCGGCGGCCCGCCTGGGCTTGGCCTCGTCGCTCCCCGCCGCGCCCGGATTGGCCGTGAAGAACCACCACCCGGCGCCAAGCGCGCCGGCGAGCAGGATCAGAAGCGCGAACTGCAGACGCAAGGACATCGCCTTTGCTCTTCCCTGGGCGGTCAATTCCGCATGCCGCGCGCCATTCTATCGCGGAAATGCCGCTTGCGGGTGCCGATTTGACGCTAGACTTGGCGTCGCGCGGACGAGGGGGGAGACGAGGAATGGTTTGGCACGTCTATGTCACGATCTCGGGCGAGGGGCGGATTGCCCGCCTGGAGATGGATCCGGCCACGGCGGTGCTGGAAATGATCGAGGATGTGAAGGCGCCCGGCCGGCCGGCGCCGATCGCCGTCTCGCCCGACGAAACCGTCCTGCACGTCGGGCGGCGCGACGACCTGAGGCTCGAAAGCTTCCGCCGGGATCGCCAAACGGGGGCCCTCGCCTCGATCGGCGAGATTCCGGTGGAAAACGATCCCTGCTACATGGGCATGGACGGAAGCGGGCGTTACCTGCTCTCCGCCTACTACATCGGCGAACGGGCGGCGGTGCACGGGACCGACGGCGAGGGCGCCCTGCTGCATCCGCCGATCGAATGGCGCCACACCGGGCGCGGCTCGCATTATTTCGAGACGGATCGGAGCAACCGCTTCGCCTTCGTGCCGCACATCCACGGCAACGGCGCCGCCAACGCGATTTTCCAGTTCCGCTTCGACTCCGAGAGCGGCCGCCTCGCGTCCAACGACCCCGATCGCGTCGCTCCCGCCGGAGACGACGGGCCCCGCCACTTCTGCTGGCACCCGGCGCGCGACCTGCTCTACGCCTCGAACGAACAGGGCTGTTCCGTCACCACCTACGCCTTCGATACGACGGCCGGCACGCTCCGCCCGCTCGCCACGGCGCCGACCTTGCCCGAGGACTGGGAGGGCCCGAACACCTGCGCCCAGATCCGCCTGACGCCCGACGGCCGCTTCCTCTACGCGGCCAACCGGGGCCACGACAGCCTCGCCTGCTTCGCCATCGACGCGTCGAGCGGCGAGCCGAGCGCGATCGGCCACGCCGAGGCCGAGCCGACGCCCCGCGTCATGGCGATCACGCCGGACGGCCGTCATCTGCTCTCGGCCGGCCTCGATTCCGGCAGCATCCAGGTTTTCGCCATCGACCAGGGAAGCGGCGCGCTCGACCTCCTGGCGGTCCACGAGGTCGGCGCCCAGCCGATGTGGATCTCGGTGCTAGCCGCCGCCTAGACGCTTGCCCATGTGCACCAGCTCCGTGCCGGCGATGCGGGCGCTCGGGCCTCGATGGGTTTCGGCATAGCCGAGCGCGGCATAGAAGCCGACGTTCTCCGCCATGCGCTCGTTGGTGTGGAGGCGGATTTCGTTGAAGCCGCGTCGTCGGGCCTCGTCCTCCGAGAAAGCCATCAAGCGGCGCCCGACGCCCTGGCCCTGCAACGTCGGATCGACGGCGAGACTCCAGATCAGCAGGTGATCGGCCTCCGCCATCATCGTGAGCGAGGCCGCCAGTCCATCGCCGTCGCCCGGCAGTACGAAGACGATCGCCTCCCGGATCAATTTGGCATAGTCGGCGCCCACCGGTTCCGGCGCCCCACCGAGACGTTCGAGGTAGATCGCGTAGGCCCGCGCCGCCAGGTCCGCGATCGCCGCCGTGTCGCTTGCCCGCGCAGGCCTGAGACCGTCCATGGAGGTTCAAAATCGGGAGAAGAGCTGGGTGAAGCCCGGGAACTGGTCGTCGATTCCCTGGGCGCGCAGCCCGTGCCAATAGCTGACGACGTTGATCGAGATGACCGGTTTGCCCAGCCAGCGCTCCGCCTCGTCGGCGATACGGGCCATCGGCAGATTGGCGCCGAACTGCACCAGGCACTCGACCTCGGAATCGTCGATCTCGCGGATGGCCTGGATCATGTCCCGGTCGGAGACGTGGGAATAGGTCGCCGGGCTGGCGCCCCGGGTGATGTCCCACCCAATGTTGAAAAGTGCGAGATAGGCATCGTCTGATCGAGAGGCTACGCGGCCACCTCGATGTCTTCAATGACGGACTTTGCTCCGGCCTTTCTCACCGCCTCCCGCAGGGCGGCGTCGAGGATGGGGAGCTGGCGGTAGGCCTTGAGGCGGCGGAAGGTCTTTTGCGCCTCCAAGGGGCCGGCGGCGGTCCAACGCAGCGCCATCTCGGCGTTGCGCCAGCGCTTGACGTTCCGCTGCACCGTCCGGACGGTGCCGATCGCGTTCTCGATGGCGTTGGTGCAAGCCAGCGAGCGTCGAAGTTGCGGCGGGAGGCCGAGCCGGATCACGGTCAGGATCTCGTCCAGGCCCTCCAGGATCGAGCCCGAGACGCCGGGTGCGTCATGCTCCAGACGGCGGGCGAGGTTGCGCAAGAGCCGTTCGGCCTTGGCCGCGTCGTCCTGCTGCCAGGCCTGCCGCAAGACCTTCCTGACGCCGGCATGGAGGCTCTCGTCCAGCCGGTCCGTGATGTTGCGCCCCTTGTGCACCTGGCAGCGCTGGAGGGCCGCCGCCCACCCGAAGGTCCGCCGGATCGCCTTCGAGAGCGCCTTGGCGCCGTCGACGATGTAGAGCCGAGGCCGTTCGGGATCGAGACCGCGCTCGATCAGGTTGTCGAGCATGGCTTGCACCGTGGCCGCGTTCTCCGTCGCGCCCTCGGCCAGGCCCAGCACGTGCTTCGCGCCGCCGGTGTCGATGCCGATCGCCGCCACCATCAGGTGGTCGCCGACATGGAGCCCGTCGATCTGGAGCACCACGAGATCGAGATCGTCGAGCGGGCTCGCCAGCCAGGCCTTCAGCTTGCTTCGCGTCAACGCCACGAAACGGCGCGAGACCGCCGACTTCGAGGTTGCGTCACCCGATGCCGCCGGCAGATCGCCGCCCGCATCGTCCGGCAGGCGCACCGCGCGGGCATACTTGCGGGTCGAGACGTTGATCACCATCAGATTCATCGCCCAGGCTTGCAAGAGTTCGGGTTCCGACAGCAGCTCCCAACTCGGCAGGCTCATCTCCCGACCCGCGAAGTCCCCCACCCGAGGGCGCTCGACCTTCACTTTGCCGCCGTGGTAGGCGATCTCGCTCCGGGTCGTGCCCCATCGATGGCCCTTGCGCTCGCCCGAGCCGGCGTGGCGCGAACCGCACAAGGCTTCCGCGTCCGCCGACATCATCTCGTTCAAAGACTCGAGGCCCGCCAAAAGGCAGAAGCGATCGACGCTCATGCGCGGATCGTCGAAGGCCTCCGGCATCGATGGCAAGAGCCGACAGGATGGTTCCGAGGAACGGTCGTTGCGTGTAGTCTTGGTCATGGCGTCGTTCTCCTTGATGGAATCAGCACCCAGAGCCTAGCGGCTCCAGGCGGACGACGCCTACTTCAGCTTTTCAACAGAGCCCGGGACATCCCCTCCGCCCCGCATGTGGCGGTATTTGACGATCTCGTAGCCCATCTCGGCGAACATCGATTCCATGCGCGGCTCGATCGAGGGGAAGTAGGGCTCCATGATCGAGATCTTACGCTTGACTCCATGCAGCCGCAGCGCCTCGCGCACGCCGTCGACCGCCGTCGAGACGCCGATGTCGCGGCCCGCCAGCCGCCGCATCCGCGCCTTCAGGTCCTTGACGTATTGCAGGCTGCCGCCCCAGACCGAGAGGGCGGAAATGCCGAGCACGAGGTAATCCGGGTTGCAGGTCATCACCCGCTCGACCGCCGCGTCCAGGCCGCCGTCGATCAGGCGGATGGACTCGTCGAAACTGTCGTCGTCGACGATGTCGATATTGGGGATGTGCATGCGGCCGAGGTGGTTGGTGACGCCGCGCGGGCGCATGGAGTCGTACTCCGGTTGAACAACCGTATTCGTCGAGGGCGTGGTGACCCCGATCTTCGAGCGATAGCCCAGATAATCGACCATGTCTTCGCGTCCCGCGTCTAACCCTGTTTTCGGGCGAGAATTTCGATCGTCGAAATCCGGCCTTCGTCGATATTCGTCGCGCTGTTGCGCATCATCTGTTTCATCCGCTCTCCCATCAGCACGATGGTGGATAGCCTTGGCGGGCCGTCCCTGGCGATTTCGGCGCGCTGTTCGGCGCGGAAACGCGCGTTCTGGGCGGTGATGTCGTCGAAGGTCAGGACCTCGAAGCCCGCGCCCTCGATCTCGGCGCGGGTCTCCTCGGGCGTCGCGAGGAAGCTGGTGGCCGCCGTCTCGGCCCAGGGGGCGGGATAAATCGGCGCCCCGCCCGGCCCTTGCGTGACGTTGGAGAGCGCCAGCCGCGTGCCCGGCCGTAAGACCCGGGCCGCCTCGCCATAGAAGCGCGGGCGGTCGGCGATGTTCATGATGACGTTCTGGGAATAGGCGCCGTCGAAAACGCCGTCGGCGAACGGTAGATCCAGGGCGGAAGCCTGGCGGAAGTCGACGACGTCCCCCTGTCCGGTCGCCTCGGCGAGCGCCCGCGCGGCCTCGATGAAGGCCTCGGTCAGGTCGATGCCGCTGACCCAGCAGTTGC
This sequence comes from Alphaproteobacteria bacterium, assembly GCA_965226475.1. Taxonomy (GTDB): domain Bacteria; phylum Pseudomonadota; class Alphaproteobacteria; genus JASLMY01. Next base: position 6,069 of record CBDDDJ010000002.1, read on the forward strand.
GGGCGTCGGCGATGAAGCGCGCCGGTCCGCCGATACCGCAGCCGATATCCAGGATGCGAGACCCGCGGGCCGGTTCCAGCAGGTCCGCGATCTCTTCCGTCGCCTGCATCCCCCGCCCGTGGAAATGGTCGAGCGGGGCGAGCTCGCGGGGCGTCGGCCGTTCTCCCGCATGGCCGACCTCGTCGAGCGCCGCCAGCAGCCGTTTGGCGATGTCCGCGCCCGAATAGTGCCCGGCGACGATTTGTTCCAGCTCATCCATGCGCGCCGGTCTCGGCGATCCCGCCCCTCAGCGCGCCCGGTCGGACGTCGCCGAACAATACGGCGTGGCCGTCGGGCAGCGGCCGGCTGTTCGGCACCGCGAGCCAGAGCCGGTACAAGAGCCGCGCCCGATCCGGCGCCTCCCCATCCTCGTAGGGCGCGCGGGCGTGATAGACGACGTGGTTGTTCATGAACATCACTTCCCCCGGGCTCAAGCGCCACTCGAAGGCGACCTCGTCGGCGATCTCCGCCAGCAGGTCCAGCGCCTCCCACTGTTCGGCAGACATCCTCGGCACCTCGGGGTTCAGTTGCGCCGCCTCCACGTAGGTCCGCGAATAGTGCGTGGTGAAATGGCCGTCCCGGAGGGCGAAGACGGGGAGGGGATAGTAATCGGCGTTGTCGCCGACTTCCTCGCCGAGGCGGCTGCGATGGATGTCCCGGTAGAGGAGGCGCGCGAGATCGGGCCGCCGCCTCGCCATCTCGTCATGGACCGCGACGGCGCTCGCCAGCCGGTTGACGCCGCCCGAGGCCGCCTGCCGTACGCACAGCAGCGCGGCGACGTCGCAACGATCGGTGTGGTAGCGGAGCGCGCCGGTCGAATGGACCCGGGCGCGAGAGGCCAGGAAGTCCTCGCCGTCCTCGGTTTCGATTCTGCCGCGCGTCTCGCGTTTGGCCGCGCCCTCGTCGGTGATGTCGGCCATCAGCTCGCCCGCGCGGTTCTGGTTGAGCGGCGTGCCCATCAGCCGGCCGATGGCGAGGAAAAGGGCGCGGCGCGCCGTCGGCGCCATTTCCGCCACGGGCAGGCCCGCGATCAGTTGAATACCGGGTCCCGTCTCCAGCCATTGGCTCACCTCGGCCAATACCCGCGCCAGGCGGGGAAGCGGCAAGGTGGCGGCATCGGCGGCGGTCCAATCGGGGGCGTCGTAGGCGGCGAGGGCGGCCTCGACGTCGGCCACGGTTTCGCCGTCCAGGACGTGGCGCCAGCCGTGGGGCGCGGCGCCGGTCCAGGCGGCGGGACCGCCCAGGGGCTGGAGGGGGTCGGCCTTGCTCATCGTCTATCCTCCGATAAAGGGCGCCATGGAATCGAGGAAGGCCATCGCCTCCGCCTTGCCGCGCGGCGAGACCAGGACCACCCGCTCGACGCCGATCTCCCGGTAACCCGCCAAGGCCTCCTCGCTGGCGCCGTCGAAGGCGAACACGGAGATCGAAAGCGCGTCCGGATCGCGGCCCGCCGCCTCGGTCCGCCGGCGAAGATCGGCGATGGTGTCGGGCAGGTCTTCCAGCAGCACGTCGATCGGGATCCAGCCGTCGCAATAGGCGGCCACCCGGCGCCTGCCGCCGGGCGTGGCGCTGCCCATCAGGATCGGCGGATGCGGCCTTTGCACCGGCTTGGGGAAGGAGATGATGCGGTCGAAATCGACGAACTCACCATGGTAGGAGGCCTCTTCCTCGGCCCAGATCACCTTCATCGCCTCGATCCGCTCGCGCAGCACCTTCCAGCGGCTGGCGAAGGGCGTGCCGTGGTTTTCCATCTCTTCCGCGTTCCAGCCGCCGCCGATGCCGAAAAGAAAGCGGCCCTCCGAAAGGTAATCGAGGGTCGCGACCTCCTTGGCGAGTGTAATGGGGTCGCGCTCGATCACCAGGCAGATGCCGGTCGCCAGCTTGAGGCGGGTGGTCACCGCCGCCGCCGATGCCAGCGACACGAAGGGATCGGCCATGTGGTAGTAAGGACGCGGCAGATGTCCGCCGCCGGGATAGGGGGTCTCGCGGCTCGCCGGAATGTGGGTATGTTCGCCGACCCAGAGGCTTTCGAAGCCGCGTTCCTCCAGCGCCCGGGCCATTCGGTCGACGCGAATGCCGTATTCCGTGTTGTAGTTGAAGACGCCGAGATGCATTGCCGTCGAATCTTTCCCGTCCCATCCGCCCCACCCGCCGGAGGATCGGTCCGAGACTAGCAGGATCCGGCCGGCCGGCGAACCGGCCGACAAGGGCGCGCCTAAATCCTCACGACCTGCGTTTCGGACGGCGCCTGGCATCGGGTATCCGATCCGAGGGCGGCCAACCGACGCTGGGCGCTTTCCAGTTTTGCGTCGATGGCGTCGTCGTCCTGGTCGGGATCGTGGTGGACGATATAAAGGGTTTCGACCTCGGCGCGATGGGCGAGATCGACGACCTGCCCGACACCGGAGTGTCCCCAGCCGATCTTCGCGGGATATTCGTCGTCCGTATAGGTGCAATCGGTTATCAGGGCCTGGGTTCCGGAGACGAATGCGGTCAGCCGGTCGACGTAGTGTGAGTTGTAGTGGGGGGAATCAGGGAGATAGAGTTCATTGTCGGTGATGTAACAGACCGATCTGCCTCCGTATTCGATCCGATATCCCAGGCAATTTCCCGGATGGCTGAGCAACATGGTCTTGACGGTAATTCCTTCTATTTCGAGCTTTTCCTCGCCCAAATCCCTGAAGTAAACTCTCGCCCCGAACTCTTTCAGGGTAATTGGAAAATAAATGTCGTCCATCTACGAGGAGATCAGCTCCCGCATGGTCATATTCGCATGCACCGGGCCCAAGACCTCGAATTCGTTCCCTGTAGCATAAAGTGGCATGAAAAAGGGTAATGCATTGATGTGATCCCAATGGGGATGCGATATGTAAATTCTGGCTTCCAAATTCGATTTATCTTCCGCGGCCAAGGCGTTGGAGAGTTCCTTGATGCCCGTGCCCGCGTCGAATATGAACATTTGTCCCCGTGGCAGGGACAGGGTCACGCAGGAGGTGTTTCCCCCGTAGCGCAGGGAACGTTTTCCAGCCACCGGCAGGGTGCCCCGCACGCCCCAAAACGTAACCTCCATCTTGTCTTCCAGGATTTGGCCGACAACGCCCAACAAACCGGTGGCGTCGATGGGTTTCTCGATGAAGGCATCGGCCCCGAATTTTCTGGCCTGCCGCTTGTCGAATTCGAAGAGCTTGGCCGACACTACGATGACCTTGGTTCCGGTCAGGTCCGCATCCTCCTTCAGTTGTTTTACCAACTGCATTCCATCCGTGCCCGGCATCATCAAGTCGACGAGCACGCAATCGGGACGAGCCTCCTTGACCTTGGCCATCGCATCGGTGCTCGACGTGGAGGACGTGACGTCATAGCCCTCGGATTCGAGGATGCCGGTCAACAACTCGATGGTGAAGTCGTCGTCGTCGATGACGAACAACCGGGGGGCTCTTCGCGGCCGGTCGGCCATTTCACCGTTCCTCCAAACGCCTGGACCTCGTTGGGTGGCGGGAATACGATATTCGATTTCTTGTCATCAAGCACACGGCGTGGTCGCGCGCGCGGTACCCGGCGGCCGACCCCGGTCGCCTGTCCGCCCTTCGCCACGCCGTCACCCCTCCGCCGCATCCAAGCGGGCGGCCGCGCGGACCGCCTCGTCCAAGGCTTCCTCGAAGTTTCTCGCCAGAACGCCGAGTTCTTCCCCCCGCGCGTCCCGCAATGCGTCCTCGAGCTTCACGGCGAGGCCGTACAATCGGGATGCCTCCAAATTGCCGGCCGCGCCCTTCACGGTGTGGACCAGGCGGTGGGCTTCCTCCAATTCCGCGTTCGCCAGGTGGCGATGCAGCCGCGAGGCCGAATCGCGATATCCCCGGCCGAAGCTGACGATCAGCCGGCGCAGCAGATCCCTCTTGCCGTTCAGCCGGGCCAGCGCCAAGGCGATATCGAAAGGCGGCAGCGCGTCGGGTAAACCGTCGATGGCGCCGCCGATCGGGCTTTCCGGGCCGTCGGCCGCCCTTACATGCAGGGCCCGGTCCACGCCGATGCCCGGACGCGGCTTGATCATGCGATCCAACGCCTCGACCAGCGCGGTCGGGTCGATGGGTTTGGTCACATGCCCGTCGAGCCCCGCTTCCCTGCCGCGTTCGCGTTCGCGCTCCATCGCATGGGCGGTGAGGGCGATGATCGGGAGCTGCTCGGATCCCAGGGTCTCGCGGATTTCACGGGTGGCGTCGAGCCCGTTCATCACGGGCATCTGCATGTCCATCAGGACGGCGTCGAAGCGCCGGGGTTCGGCCAGCACCATGTCGACGGCGATCCGTCCGTTGTCGGCGACGTCCACCGTGACGCCGGCCTCGGTGAGAATTTCGACCGCGACCTGTTGATTGATTTCGATGTCCTCGACGAGAAGAACGTTGGCGCCTTGGATTTCCCGCGCCACGCGGGGCGAGGTCTGGGGCCCCGAGGCCTCGCTCGATCGCGCGATTCTCCGCCCCAAGGTGGCGGCCATGGCATCGAACAGCGCCGACCGTTCGAACGGTTTCACCAGGAAGGCGCCGATGCCGAGCTCGTCGAGTTCGCCGGTCGCGTCGCCGGTGGCGTCGGCGGTCACCATGATGATCGTCGGTATTTTCGGAACACCCTCGATGTCGCGGATGATCCGCGTCGCCGCGATGCCGTCGATGCCGGGCATCTTCCCGTCCATCAAGACGAGGCCAGGGGACGGGCCTCCCGGACTTGCCGCCTGCCGTATCAGGGCCACGGCTTCCTCGCCGGAGGCGACGGCGGTAACCCGCGCGCCCCAGTTCGAGAGGATTCCCGTCAGGATGTCGCGCGAGGCCACGTTATCGTCGACGACCAACGCCTCGAGGCCGTGAAATCCCCCGGGGCCGCCCGATTGGTGGTCGTCCGCCGCCCGGTCGGCCGGCTTCCCCAGCACGACGGTGAAGTCGAAGGTGCTGCCGACGCCCGGCCGGCTTTCGACGCCGATCTCGCCGCCCATGTTCTCGACGATCCGCTTGCTGATGGCGAGGCCGAGCCCCGTGCCCCCGAATTGGCGCGTCGTCGAGGTTTCCGCCTGGGAAAAAGTCTGGAACAGGCGCCCTCGCTGTTCGTCGGTGATGCCGATGCCGGTGTCGCGGACCGAGAACGCCAGCTCGATCTCGCTTCCCACCTCGCGGGTGGCCCGGATCGACAGTTCGACCTCGCCGGAAGCCGTGAATTTGATCGCGTTGTTGACCAGATTGAGAATGACCTGCCCGAGGCGAAGCGGGTCGCCGATCAAGGATAGGGGGACATCGGGATGGACCGACAGGAGTAATTCCAAGCCCTTTTCCACGGCCGGCATCGCGTTGGCGTTGGTGACGTTCTCCAAGACGCCGCGCAGGTCGAACTCGACGTTTTCCATGTCGAGCTTGCCCGCCTCTATCTTGGCGATATCGAGAATGTCGCCGATGATACCGAGCAAGGCCGCGCCCGAGGCATTTATCTTGGACAGGTAATCGCGCTGTTTCGGCGACAGCTCCGTCTTCAGCGCCAAGCCGCTGAAGCCGATGATGGCGTTCATCGGCGTACGCAGTTCATGGCTCATGTTGGCGAGAAACAGGCCCTGCGACCGGTTGGCGCTCTCGGCGGCGGTCTTGGCGTCACCCAACTCCTGGTTCGAGTTTCGCAAATCGGCGGTTCTCGCCTCGACTTGTTCCTCCAGGGTCTCGTTCGCGTGTCGAAGAGCGAGCGCCGTGCGGCGAAGTACCAGGAAACTGTAGCCGATATACGCCACGAAAAGCAGCGAAACCGTATATAAGATGGCTCAATTCGTGAATTGTATGCGTCACCTTGTTACGGCGGCGGCGAGGCAGGCTCGGTCATTGGCGCCGGGGGCGAGGCCGACGAGGTGGAACCAGCTCAGGTAGTTGTCCAGATAGCGGGTGGCGCTGCCGCGGCGGGGACGCAGGAAGTCCTTCAACCGGCTGTGGCGGCTGTTCACCGTCTGCACATGCAGATCGCCCCGAACCCGTTCCCCCATCGAGCGGTTGAGTGCTTCGTGGCTCACCCCGAGCGCGGCGGCGCAAGGTGGATAGCTCGCGCCACCGTCGGAGACCAGCAGGGCGTCCTTCGCGACCACCGGGTCGAGAGCAGCCGTGAGCGCCGCCGCGTCGACCCTGGGCAGCACCGCGCTCACCGTCGTCCCGCTCCGGTCCGCCGCCGTGCCTTGCGTCCCAGCCCGCGCGCGCCCTTCCGGCTCTCCAGGACGTAGGTCTCGTCCGCTTCCACGATCCCCTTGAGCACCTCCGAATCGCTCCGCGCCGCCGCCAGAAACCGGTGACGCCAGCGGAACGCCGTGCTCACCGCCACGTCGCAGCGCGCCGCCGAGGCCTTCACCGTCTCCCCCTCCGCCAGCGACGCCCCGAACGACAGCCAGCGTTCCTTGTGGTGCAGGCCCGACAGCGGCGTACCGGTCAGCGCGTTGAAGGTCCTGCCGCAGCCCTTGCACTGGTAGCGCCGCAGACCCCGCGCCATACCGCGCGAAACCGCCCCTTCGCTCGCGCAGTGCGGACAGCGCCGGGCCTCGTCCACACCAAGCTCGATCGCGGCCTTCGATGCCTCGCCTTCGCTCCGGCCCGACAGCACCGCGAGCGCCTCGTGCCGCTGCACGCGCGTCAGCCCGCGCGCCGCCGAAAGCCACACCTGGAAACCCTTGCCGTCCATGACCCAACCTCCTGACGTTCCGGGCATTCTATCACAAATGCATACGTTTCACGAATTGAGCCTATAAGATTGCCTGATAATACCCCGTGACCCTCTGTCGATCATTGAAACTCGCCGAGTAACTTTGGAAAATCGTATCGATCGCGCTTTCGAGCGGGAGCGAAAATATTTCGTTCAGGCGCAAGTCCAGATTTTCCTTATACTCGAGAACGATGTCCACATGCCTTTTTAATTGTTCGATCCTTGCCTATCCGGTTATCACCCACACCCAGTAGTATCGTAGTGTGTCTCCTTGGACTGCAGGCAAGGGCCGGCGCAGGCGCATTGAGGAGGCGATCCGGCTAATTCTTGATTGTTCTGAAAACCGAACCGGAGTTTAATTCACGTCACGTACTTAACAGTCGGGGGACGGAACGGTGGCGACCAAGGGAAAAACGAAGAAACCCACGGCCAGACGGGAAGCTTGATGAAACGACCGTCTGAGCGATTGACGGCACTAGTCGAAGAAAGCGATGTCGTTGCGAAGAACCCGTCCGCGCCTGTTAGTCTCCTGCCGTTTTTCGCAGCGAAGACGAAGCGACACGCAAGAACGTGATCAATCCGTTTACTCCATATGACGTATTGAGCGAACTTGAAAACCAGTTCACAGAGCTATTTGTGAATAATCCGGAAAATCGGTGTCGTTCACCTCCGATTTCAGATAAATTTTAATGATGTGACGGTCCTTTATGCAACGTGGCGTTTTGCCAAATCCGACTCAATGATTAGGATTTTCACCACGCTAAAGTGTCGCCTAAAAGCCGCTACAATGCCGTCCGAGTCCCTGCTCGGCATCGCCAGATATCTCCGCTTCGACCTGCACCGAGCTTTACTCAGGAAAATGCACACTACATATAGTGGGTGTGGGTGATAACCGGATAGGCAAGGTTCGATCTTATCGGAGAGTAGTATCGAGGTTCCTCGATTCCCATCATCCAATCGTCCCAAATCAGCCGCCGCCTGGCCGCGGATGTTCCGGTTATCAGGTATTGCCAAAACGCATGGCGAAGCTTCATCAGTTCCGCCGTCAACGCCTCGTTTGCATTCTCCGCGTCGACCATCATGCCTATTTCGGATGAAATATAGAATAGATACGATGAGGAATTCTTGAAACCGAGTGGTTCGTCTTGAAATCCTCGACGAGTTGGGCGAGTTCGCCGACAAGGCCGTCGAAGTCATCGACGGATCCGGCGACATCGGCGTCGAAATTTCCATCTATTTTTGCTTCCCCGTCCTTCAACACCTCGATATTCCGCCGAATATCCGCGAGACTCGCGACGAGGGGGTCGTATTGTGTGCGGCGGTGACAAATTAGACCACGGAAGCGGCGGGATTTGCCCGGCTGCGGGCGGAGTAAAACTCTGCCACCTGTAGCCTTCGATCCTTTTCGGGATGGAAGGTGGGAGGATGTATACCGTGGACCTTTATCCACGCGTTCGGCTGGCGTGCCATGTTGATGGGCTGAGTCAGCGAGAGGCGGCGAGTCGGTTTGGCATAGCGCGAGAGACGGTGAGGAAGATGCTCGGGCACTCGGAGCCGCCTGGCTACCGCCGCCGCCAGCCACCGAAGCGCCCGAAGCTGGACCCCTTCAGGGATATCATTGACCGTATTCTGGAAGAGGACCGAACGGTTCACTGCAAGCAGCGCCACACGGCGAAGCGGATATTCGAGCGTCTTCGCGACGAGCATGGCTTTGCGGGCAAACAGACCATCGTCAAGGATTACGTCCGGGAACGGCGCCGTCGCCAGCGTGAGATGTTCGTGCCGCTGGCGCACCCTCCGGGTCACGCTCAGGCGGACTTTGGCGAGGCGGATGCGATCATCGCCGGCGTCAAGCGGCGGGCGCATTTTTTCGCCATGGACCTTCCCCACGGCGATGCCTGCTTCGTTGCGGCCTACCCGGCGGCGGCGACGGAGGCCTGGCTGGACGGCCACAACGGGGCCTTCGCCTTCTTCGGCGGCATTCCCCAATCGATTCTCCACGACAATGACAAGTGCCTGGTGTCGCGCATCCTGCCGGACGGCACGCGGCAACGAACGCGAGCGTTCAGCGGGCTTCAATCCCATTATCTGTTCCAGGATCGATATGGCCGCCCCGGCAAGGGCAATGATAAGGGCAAGGTGGAGGGGCTGGTCGGTTACGCCCGCCGGAACTTCATGGTTCCCATCCCCCGGTTTGCGAGCTGGGACGCCTTCAACGCTCACCTGGAACATCAATGTCGGAGACGGGAAAGCGACGTCTTGCGCGGCCATCGCGAGACCATCGGCGAGCGGTTCGGATGCGACCGGGAGAAGCTGATGGAATTGCCGCCGGCGCCTTTCGAGGCCTGCGACAAGGAGGGCACGCGGGTCAATTCGCTCTCCCTGGTGCGCTATCGGGGCAACGACTACTCGGTGCCCGTCGCCTACGGTCACCAAGAGGTCTGGGTCCGTGGCTACGTGCACGAGGTGGTCATCGGCTGCGCCGCCGAGGTCATCGCCCGGCACCCACGCTCTTGCGAACGAGAGGACCTGATCTTCGAGCCGATCCACTATCTGGCCTTGCGGGAGCGGAAGATCGGTGCCCTCGATCAAGCCGCCCCGCTGGCCGGTTGGAAGCTGCCCGAGGCGTACGCCAACCTGCGCCGCTTGCTTGAAGCCCGCATGGGCAAGGCCGGCAAGCGGGAGTACGTGCAAGTGCTCCGTCTTCTGGAGACCTTTGCCCTTGAGGAGGTGCACGGTGCCATCCGCGATGCCCTGCGGTTAGGCGCCATCGGCTATGATGCGGTCAAGCACCTGGTGCTGTGTCGCGTCGAGCGTCGACCCCCCCCGGCTCGACTTGAACGTTTATCCCTATCTGCCGCGGGCCCAGGTGACCACCACATCCGCCGCCAGCTACATGAGCCTGCTGGGCGGAGCGGCGCCGTGAGCGACACGCCGCAGGTGTTGCTGGCCCATCACCTGAAGGCCCTCAAGCTGCCGACCTTCCTCAGGGAGTACGACAAGCTGGCTCGCCAGTGTGCCAGCGAGGGCGCCGACCACGTGCGCTACCTGCTCCGCCTGGCCGAGCTGGAACTGATCGACCGCGAGCGCCGCATGGTCGAGCGGCGAATCAGGCAAGCGAAGTTCCCGACCGTCAAGAGCTTGGACAGCTTTGACTTCAAAGCGATCGCCTCGCTCAACAAGGCGCTGGTCCTCGAGCTGGCACGATGCGAGTACATCGAGCGCCGGGAGAATGTGATCGCTCTGGGCAATTCCGGCACCGGCAAGAGTCACATTGCGCTCGGCCTCGGCCTTGCCGCCTGCCAGAAGGGCCTGTCGGTCGGCTTTACCACCGCCGCCGCCCTGGTCCACGAGCTCATGGAGGCGCGCGATGACAGACAGCTGCTGAGGTTCCAGAAGAAGCTCGCCAACCTCAAGCTCCTCATCATCGACGAGCTGGGTTTCGTGCCGCTCTCCAAGACCGGCGCCGAGTTGCTGTTCGAGGTGTTCAGCCAGCGCTACGAGCGTGGCTCGATCCTGGTGACCTCCAACCTGCCATTCGACGAGTGGACGGAGGTTTTCGGCTCAGAACGCCTGACGGGGGCGTTGCTGGACCGCCTGACCCACCACGTCCATATCCTGGAAATGAACGGCGAAAGCTTCCGCCTCAAGCAGAGCCGAAGAAAACAGAAACCCGCAAAAAGCGCCTGAGCGGCATCCGCTTGCCCCCGTGGGCCCACAGGCCCCTCCCACGCGCGCCGCGGCCTTTGCCTGCCGAGGGGCAGTCCACGCCGCGCGTGGGTCCCTCCCGTGGACTACGGGGACAAGCTCCTCACCGAACCAAAGTGGCCCACTTTTGCTCCGCCACATGGCCGGGTTTTACTCCGCCGTTGACATCGTATCGATTGAGATGGCTTATCCCTTTGCTTCCGGTCACACCAGATGTTGATCGGCTCGGCGGCTGGTTTTAGATAAGGCTCAATTCGTGAAACGTATGCATTTGTGATAGAATGCCCGGAATGTCAGGAGGTTGGGTCATGGACGGCAAGGGTTTCCGGGTGTGGCTTTCGGCGGCGCGCGGGCTGACGCGCGTGCAGCGGCACGAGGCGCTCGCGGTGCTGTTGGGCCGGAGCGAAGGCGAGGCATCGAAGGCCGCGATCGAGCTTGGTGTGGACGAGGCCCGGCGCTGTCCGCACTGCGCGAGCGAAGGGGCGGTTTCGCGCGGTATGGCGCGGGGTCTGCGGCGCTACCAGTGCAAGGGCTGCGGCAGGACCTTCAACGCGCTGACCGGTACGCCGCTGTCGGGCCTGCACCACAAGGAACGCTGGCTGTCGTTCGGGGCGTCGCTGGCGGAGGGGGAGACGGTGAAGGCCTCGGCGGCGCGCTGCGACGTGGCGGTGAGCACGGCGTTCCGCTGGCGTCACCGGTTTCTGGCGGCGGCGCGGAGCGATTCGGAGGTGCTCAAGGGGATCGTGGAAGCGGACGAGACCTACGTCCTGGAGAGCCGGAAGGGCGCGCGCGGGCTGGGACGCAAGGCACGGCGGCGGGGCGGCAAGGCGAAGAAGCGCGGCCTCTCGCGCGAGCAGGTGCCGGTTCTCATGGCGGCGGACCGGAGCGGGACGACGGTGAGCGCGGTGCTGCCCAGGGTCGACGCGGCGGCGCTCACGGCTGCTCTCGACCCGGTGGTCGCGAAGGACGCCCTGCTGGTCTCCGACGGTGGCGCGAGCTATCCACCTTGCGCCGCCGCGCTCGGGGTGAGCCACGAAGCACTCAACCGCTCGATGGGGGAACGGGTTCGGGGCGATCTGCATGTGCAGACGGTGAACAGCCGCCACAGCCGGTTGAAGGACTTCCTGCGTCCCCGCCGCGGCAGCGCCACCCGCTATCTGGACAACTACCTGAGCTGGTTCCACCTCGTCGGCCTCGCCCCCGGCGCCAATGACCGAGCCTGCCTCGCCGCCGCCGTAACAAGGTGACGCATACAATTCACGAATTGAGCCTTAGATAAATGGCTTATCCCTTTGCTTCCGGTCACACCAGATGTTGATCGGCCTTCTACGTTCCAGGCACGGTTTTCGGACCGTGCCGGGGGATGTGCGGGAGCTTTTGGACTTGAGGAAGTTGGTTTCGAGTGCTGTCAGGCAGACTGGAGGGCCGGTATTCGGCTCCGATTGAGGCGGATCGGAGGGCGGGCGATGGCTGGCGCCCGGCCTGCCGGGATCAGACGTGTTGTCCGACGATGTCGCGGTAGTCGGCGGGTCGCAGGCGCGTGCCGATGCCGAGCAGGGTATCGAAAGCCGTTGCGGTGTGGCGGCGGCGGTTCCAGCGGAACACGAACTCGTCGAGGTAGCGGCGCAGATGGGCGCGGCGCAGGCCATGGAAGGTTCCGAGCGCCCAGCGCTTCAGGTTCGAGAACACACGATGGATCCACGTCAGCACGAGATGGGCGGGCGTTGCACCGACGACCTTGGGCTGGTGGTCGTGGTCGGGCAGGCCGCAATAACCGCTCCAGCCATCGGTAATCACCCGCGCGCCCGGCGCCGAGGTTCCGGCAACGAAGGCACGAAGGCTGCGCGCGGAGAAATCCCCGATCGGCGCCAGCCGGATGCGGCGTGGCTCGCCCTCGGGCGATAGCTCGACCGCGCCGGCAATGCGCATCTTGCCTTGTGGGCTGCGACCTTGCCCGCCTGTGGCCGGGTCTTTTGCGGTGCGGAACGGGAGGGTGGCCTCATCAATCTCGATCAGGTCCTCAAGCAGGCTGCGATCCGGATTGACCATGGCACGGCGCAGCTTGTGCAGCAGGAGCCAGGCACTCTTGTAACTGCCGAGCCCGAGCTGGGCCTGGAGTTGCAGGGCGGAGATACCATTCGAGTGGCTGGTCACGATGTGAACGGCCATGAACCAGGTCTTCAGGGGCAAGTGGCTGCGGTGCATGATCGTGCCTGCGGTCACCGAGGTCTCCTTCCCGCAGGCCGCACATTCCCAGCTCGCCCGGCGCCGCTTCAGTTCCCAGCCCCTGTCATGGCCGCAGGCGGGGCAGACGAAGCCGTCGGGCCAGCGCCTGGCGGCGAGATGCCGGGCACAGGAGGCTTCATCGGGAAAGCGCGCCTCGAAGGCGGCGCGGGACATGGGGCGGTCATATTTCCAGCGGCTGGCCATGACGGAACATTACACGAACATGCTGCCGACGCCCACCAGAAACTCAACATCTCGTCAAACCGGGCTCAAAGGGATAGGCTCAATTCGTGAATTGTATGCGTCACCTTGTTACGGCGGCGGCGAGGCAGGCTCGGTCATTGGCGCCGGGGGCGAGGCCGACGAGGTGGAACCTGCTCAGGTAGTTGTCCAGATAGCGGGTGGCGATGCCGCGGCGGGGACGCAGGAAGTCCTTCAACCGGCTGTGGCGGCTGTTCACCGTCTGCACATGCAGATCGCCCCGAACCCGTTTCCCCATCGAGCGGTTGAGTGCTTCGTGGCTCACCCCGAGCGCGGCGGCGCAAGGTGGATAGCTCGCGCCACCGTCGGAGACCAGCAGGGCGTCCTTCGCGACCACCGGGTCGAGAGCAGCCGTGAGCGCCGCCGCGTCGACCCTGGGCAGCACCGCGCTCACCGTCGTCCCGCTCCGGTCCGCCGCCATGAGAACCGGCACCTGCTCGCGCGAGAGGCCGCGCTTCTTCGCCTTGCCGCCCCGCCGCCGTGCCTTGCGTCCCAGCCCGCGCGCGCCCTTCCGGCTCTCCAGGACGTAGGTCTCGTCCGCTTCCACGATCCCCTTGAGCACCTCCGAATCGCTCCGCGCCGCCGCCAGAAACCGGTGACGCCAGCGGAACGCCGTGCTCACCGCCACGTCGCAGCGCGCCGCCGAGGCCTTCACCGTCTCCCCCTCCGCCAGCGACGCCCCGAACGACAGCCAGCGTTCCTTGTGGTGCAGGCCCGACAGCGGCGTACCGGTCAGCGCGTTGAAGGTCCTGCCGCAGCCCTTGCACTGGTAGCGCCGCAGACCCCGCGCCATACCGCGCGAAACCGCCCCTTCGCTCGCGCAGTGCGGACAGCGCCGGGCCTCGTCCACACCAAGCTCGATCGCGGCCTTCGATGCCTCGCCTTCGCTCCGGCCCGACAGCACCGCGAGCGCCTCGTGCCGCTGCACGCGCGTCAGCCCGCGCGCCGCCGAAAGCCACACCTGGAAACCCTTGCCGTCCATGACCCAACCTCCTGACATTCCGGGCATTCTATCACAAATGCATACGTTTCACGAATTGAGCCAAGGGATAAGCCCTCGATTGAGTTTGCCGACATGGACCAAAAGGACATTCTGCCTGACGTCCAGGATTAATTTTTTCAGCTCGAGTATTTGATTTATAGTCCGATTCTGCTCGCCTGGATCGACACCTCGGCTCTCGAAATATAAGAACGTCAAAAGACCCATTACACCTAAAAGAAGTAGCGCCTGCTTTATCCCCGTTACCGTCATAACGGAGAACCTCGCAGGTTTCCGGTCAGCGTCCGAAGAAACGCGACGACTTTTTGTATTTCGTCGGCGCTGAGATCCCGGCCGAGTTGATAGCTGGCCATGAGGGCCACGGCCTGCTGGAGTTTCTTCACCGATCCGTCGTGAAAGTAGGGCGCGGTGATGGCCACGTTCCGAAAGGATGGAACCTTGAAAACGCGACGGTCCGACTCGCGCCCGGTGACATGAAACCGGCCATCGTCGTGGTCTCCGGCCGCTTCCCCGCGGCTGGTGTAATCCTTGAACACCCCGATCTTTTGAAACATGTTGCCGCCAACATTCACCCCTTGGTGACAGGCGACGCAGCCAAATGATTTGAACAGCTCGTAGCCGGCTTTTTCTTCGTCCGTGATGGCGTCGTCTTCGCCGAGGAGAAATCTGTCGAAACGTGCCCCCGGGGTCGCCAGGGAACGTTGGAACGTGGCGATCGCGTCCTTCACGTTCGCGGCTTGGACGCCGTCGTCGTAGACCCGCTCGAACGCGGCCGCATAATCGGAATCGCCGCGCAGCCTCGCCAAAACCTCGGGCCATTCGGCCGCCATTCCCGTGGGGTTGCGCAGCGATGCCTCGATTTGTTCCTCCAACGTCGCCGCGCGCCCATCCCAGAATTGGCGAAAGTTGAGGCCGCTGTTGAAAACGGTCGGCGCGTTGCGGGCGAGTACGGACCCACCAATGCCGCGCGATGTCGCCAGCCGGTCCGTGCCGCCGGTGGCGAGGTCGTGGCAGCTGACACAGGCGATGCTGCCGTCTTTCGACAGCCCGGAATCATTGAACAACAATTCTCCCAGTTCGACTTTTCCTTGGTCGAGATCGCGTGGTATCCGGACGGGAAGAATGGGTTCCGATCGCCCCCGGCCCGAGGGCGAGTCGCCCAGATGCCGCGCCGGGCTCGCGTCCCCGCCGCTCTGGCCGTGCGCTGGGCGCTGGCATGGCGGGCCGGCGAGGACGGCGAGCAGCAGGATCAGACCGGCGCCCTTGATGGCGCCGGTCGGGCCATAACGCCGAAATAGCGGCCAAGCCGGTGGATATCCCATCATCACGCCATGCGCCACCAACGGCCGTGCCCGGTCGAGAGGCCTTGATGACCGGGTAACCCGGCAATCGCGAGATCGAGCATCGGCTCCCGGGGAATCATAGCCTCGCGGCCCCCCGATCGCAATTCCGTGCGCTTGCGCGCGCTTCGCCATGTCGTTCGCGAGGGCCTCGAGACGGCTTCGTTGCCAGCCCTGTGCGCGAGGCGAACGCCCGGGGCCGGCCGGGCGGGGCGCCGGGCGGGCGCGGCGGGGATTTCTTGGCGGTCGGCGAATCCCGGCGGGCTTCGATTCCGCCTCGCTTCCGCTATTGCGGCGCCTCGCGGTCGAGGCCGCGGCCCGGTCAATCCCGGCTCGGCGCATTCCTCGGCGCGGCGCCCGAGGGCCGATGCATCGCCTTCGCCGGCGACAGCCGGCGATCCTTCTCGCCCGAGACGATGTCGGCGCGCGCGTTGCCCCGGCTCGTCACGTGGTGGAGCGCCCCCGGCAATTCGATGCGGAGCGGTCTCGCCAAGGCGCAATCCTAGCAGTTTGTCGAGCTTAGGCCGATAGAGGTCAATATGCGCAAGAAACGCAATGATTTTCACGGGAAATTATAACAAACATACGAACCATGCGCTTTGTGTGAAATATTATTGCCGATTTTGCTTAAGCCCGACAGGCTCCTAGGGCGGCCGAATGCAAAAAACAAGCCCTGACCCCTTGTAGTCACGAGGCGCGGCAAGGCCATCCGAACCGGACGTCCGCCGCCGCCGTCTCGATGAAGAGCCGGCGGTCCTCGTCGCCCGCAATGTCGGCCCGCGTGTCGCCCCGGCTGGTCACGCGATAGAGCGTGCTCGGAATTTCGATACGAAACGGTTCGGTAGGACGGGACCCTGGCGAGATGAAATTTTCGATTCAAGACCTGACCCCGAAACCGTGCGTCTGCTTGTCCGAGATATCGAGACCGGCGTAAACTTCACTCATGGGTCGTCCTCCTAACGAGAGCCCACCGCAGGCGCCAAACCAGGGTGGGCTCGGGGTTGTTGATGAGGGCGACCCTAACTCAATTACGCCATGTCCCCGGAATTCCGATCCAGATCCCGGCCCGAACCACTTAGCGCTTGGCGACTGGCGAATGATATCCTTCGCGACGGTCGAGGGCGGGGTGGCGAGAGAAATTCGGGCATGGTTGGACGGCCACGATCTCGGCCACGACGACCAATGATTAATGAAGATAGTTCCTTTGTCTCTCGATCGACTGATTGCCTTCGAATCTAGAAAGAATAGAAGAGATGAAACAAAATACCCACAACGGCCGAGTGCTTCCTGCCTTGATACGAACTTGTGATAATAACAGTCAAGTTAGGGACGAACATCCGACCGCTCTAAATCGAAATAGAATCTGGTTACTTCGTTACATTATCTCGTTTATGATCGGGATCGAATCGGCTTTTCTATTGACGCCGTCCATACACGCCCAAACGCTGTACACGATCACCGATTTAGGAAACCTTGGCGAGAACTTCAGCGAAGCAATGGGAATGAATGACGATGGCCAGATTGTGGGATCCTCTGCGTTAAAAATGGACAACTCCGAGCTTTCCTGTATGAAACGGCAACATGATTGATCTCTCAACTCTAGGAGGAACTTCGATCCAAGCAATTTCTATCAACAATGCGGGCCAAATCGTGGGCGAGGCAATGCTTGCCAACGGAGACATTCATGCGTCCCTATTTGAAAATGGAGTCGTGTCCGACCTTGGAAGCCTCGGCGGTTCGAGCCAGGCCTCAGATATAAACGATTCCGGAATAATCGTCGGTAGATCTTTTTCCGATCCCGGATTTAACCAAGGAGACCAACGCGCAGTTCTATATGAAAATGGCACGTTAATTGATCTTGGAACGTTCGGTGGACCTAAAGCGGGCACAAATAGCATAAACAATCTGGGGCAGAGTGTAGTCCTTGCTAATATTAATAATTCTACTTCAAGTGCATTTTGTATGAAGACGGTATGCTCAACAATCTAGGCTTTTCAGGCGAGCCATTTGACATCAATACAGCCGAGAAAATTGTGGGCCGCGCTGTTTAGCGATGAACAACGCCCCTTTCTCTTTGAAAATAATGTACTCACGGATTTGGGAACTTTTGAGGGCAAGGCAAAGATAACTGGTACAGCACGAGCAATTAACGATGCTGGTCAAATTATTGGCGAATCGGGAGTTACTGATACAGAGACCCACACATTTATCATTATCGATGGCCAGATGGTGGACATGAATACCCTCGTTTATGCGAACGATCCACTCTCGGGAAGCTTCATATTGATTAAGAGATCTGACATTAATTCTTCCGGAGCTATCGTCGGAAGCGGCTCAATTAATGGCCAAAAACATGCATTTTCTCTCACACCGAATGCTCCCCCCGTCGCCATGAAAGGCGCCATTTCGACCACCGAAGACACGGCTAAATCGGGTGTCTTGAACGGCAGTAACCCGGACGGTGACGCAGTAACCTTTTCCATCGTTATCCCGCCAAGCAACGGCATTGCCGTGATCACCAATGCCGGGACCGGAACATTCACATAAACGCCGGGTAGTGACTATTTCGGCGCGGACAGCCTTACCTTCAAAGTGACGGATTCAGTTGGTTCGTCCTCCAATATCGCCGCGATGAACATTACCGTAACGGCAGTGAACGATCCACCCTCTTTATCCGGGACGCCGCCGACGAGTGCCGGCATCAATGTGTCCTATAGCTTTACGCCGACCTTGAGCACGGCATTCGGGGAAGCCGGGCAAAATCATACTTTCAGTATCGAGAATGCACCGGCTTGGGCGATCTTCAACGCGTTCACGGGACAGCTTAGCGGTACGCCGGCGCCGAACGACTTGGGCGAGCATTTGGGGATTGTGATCTCGGCGAGCGACAGTGAGTCGCCGCCTCTGTCCGATAGCCTGGGACCGTTTTTGATCACGGTTGTTGATACGACGGCGCCGACCACGACGGCAACGCCGTTGCCAACGGAGGGATACACATCCAGCAGAACAGTCACGTTGAACTGCGTCGACGACGTGGCTTGCGCGGCGATCCACTTCACGAGCAACGGCACGAAGCCGACGACGAATTCGCCGGTCTACAGCGGGGCTATCACCCTCACCGCTTCGACCACGTTGAGGTTCTTCGGCGTCGATACCAGCGGCAACAAGGAAAGCGTGAATACGCTCAGCTACCTGATCGATGTCACGCCGCCCGAGATCGGGATCTCGACGCCGATTGACCGCGAGACCTTGAACTAGCTTTTCGCGGTCAGGGGGTCGGCGAACGACGGGGGCGATTCGGGCGTCGTTCAGGTGCGCGTTCAGATCACCGATGGCACCTTCTACGTCAAATCCGACGGCAGCGGCTTCACCAGCTTCCCACAATGGATCGATGCCATCGATATCGGCACCGGCGGAAACTGGTCCAGTTGGCTGGTGGATGGCTTGAATGCCAACTGGACCAACAACGTCACCTATACGATCCGCGCGCGGGCCACGGACGCGGCGGGCCATGTCTCCGACGCGGTGCACAGCTTCCTCTTCTATGACGGCTTGGCGCAGTTCACGACGCTGAACCTCACGCTTTCCGCCACCAGCATCGGCTTCGGGGGGGCGACGAAGGCGGCGCTGAAGCTGACGGCGTCGGGCTCGTCCACCGCTTATCTCGCGGGGAACGAGATCGTGATCGATGTCACCGACCCCGACGGCACCAAGGCAACCATCGGGCCGTTCCCGACCGACCCACACGGCGCGGTCACGGTCGAGAACTTCGGGGCGGCGGGGAACGGGCTGCTGCCGGGCGGCGGCGACCTTCGCTTCGACAAGGCGGGCACCTGGACCTTGCAGGCGCGGTTCGCGGGCACGCCGGCCCTGGCCCCTTCCAATTCCAATCCCCCCGCGATCCTGCTGGTCGGCACGTCGGCCGGCTACGCCGTGGTGGTGCAGGGAAAGATCGCCAACGGGGAGGGACTGGAGAGCCACAACAAGACCGCCAACCGGATTTATCGCACGCTGCTGGATCGCGGCTTCGCCGATCAGAACATCTTTTATTTCAATCATGATCCCGCCCAGGATGCCAACGGCGACGGTACGCCGGACAACGATCAAGCCGGCATCGGCGTCGATGCCGTGCCGACGGAAGCAGGCGTGCGTCAGGCCATCGAGAACCTGGCGCCGCGGGTCAACCAGAACCCCGCGCCGGTCTATGTCGTCTTCGTCGATCATGGCTCCCGCGATCACAAGTTCCTGCTGAACGACTTCGCCGAGGCGGTGACGCCGGCCGAGCTCGACCGCTGGCTGGATGCCCTGGAAGCGGGCCTGAGCGGCGAGGCGCGCGCCAAGCCGCGCGTCGTGGTGGTGGGAACCTGCTACTCGGGCGGCTTCATTCCCCGGCTCTCGGGGCCGAACCGGCTGATCGTCGCAAGTGCCGCGGCGGACGAAGAGTCGTACAAGGGCGCCATCGAGGCCGACGGGATTCGGGTCGGGGAATACTTCCTCGAGGAATTTTTCCAGGACTCGGCCGGGGCACCACCTTCGGCCCGGCCTTCGCGCTCGCCACCGCCAAGACTGAGACCTATACCCGCACCGGCGGCACCTCGGGCAACGGCGCCAAGCGTTATTTCGACGACGCCCAGCAGCATCCCATGTTGGACGACAACGGCGATGGCGTCGGCAGCAATTTTCTCGACCGGTCGTCCAAGGACGGTAAGCTGGCCGCGACCTTGGCGCTGGGCACGGGCCCCAACTACGACGTCAACTCCGCCGAGAACCCGGCGGACGTGGTGGCTGTCACCGAGACTCTGTTTCTCGCCGACGGCACCGACACCGCGCTGCTTTACCTCAGAGCCAACGATAACGCACAGGTCGATCACGCCTTCATCGAGGTCCGGGAGCCGAGCACGACGCTGACACCGGCGGGCGGCACGGTGCAGCTGGAGACAGGGTTCCTGAGGGATATCCTGAGCGCCACGAGCGGCCGCCACGAAGTGAACTATGGCTCCCAGCGGGCCTCGCCTGACGACTTTTCCACACCGGGTAAATATGAGATCTACTATTACGTCGAGGACGCGGAGACCGGCAACATCTCGCCGGCCAAACGCTCGGTGGTCTACAAGAACCTGGGCGGCAATACAGGCCCAAGCGCCTTCAGCTTGCTCTCGGTCGCCCCGGTGCAGGACCCGAACACCACCGGCGACGGCGCGATCACCAAGACCGTGACGATCCTGGACTGGGAAGACGCGTCCGACACCCATGGCCTCACCTACACCCTGGAGATCGCCGACGATCCAAACTTCAACGCCGCCTCGACCTTCACCTCCCTCGTCAATTCCCAAGCGACCACCGAGGTTGTGATCTACCGGCGGGAGGAACTCGAGGCTTCGCGGGCCGCGGTGGACGCCACGGCACGGCTCGTCGATCAGCGCACCTATTACTGGCGCGTGGTGGCGATCGACAATTTCGGCGCCAGGCGGATCAGCCGAGAGGTCTGGCGCTTCACGACCAACAACAACAACGCGCCCTTCGGCATCGTGCGCGGCATCATGTCGTCGGACCAGGACTTCACGCGGCTAGCGGGCAGCGTACGGGGCCTGATCAGCGGCTTCGACGAGACGGTGGTGGCGGAATTCAACGGCGAATACATCATCGTCATGCCACCGGGGACGGCCCGGCTCACGGGCCGCCGTAGCGGTTATCTGGACCGCGTGTTCTCCGCCCTGGAGGTGCCGGTCAGCACCGAGGAAGAGCCCTTCGTCGAACTCAACCTGCGTCTCCTGACCAGCACCGGCGACAGCGACCAGGACGGCATGCCCAACGGCTGGGAAGCCGACAACGGCCTCGACCCCGAGGATCCGAGCGATGCCGAGGAGGATCCGGACGGCGATGGTCTCACCAACTTGGAGGAATACTTGGCCGGGAGCGACCCTCGGGCTTCGCCGGACAGTGACGGCGATGGGCTTGCCGACGACCAGGAACGAATCCTCGGCACCGATCCCGATAATCCGGACAGCGACGGCGACGGCTCGGGCGATGGCGCGGAAATCTCGGCGGGACGCAATCCAACCGTGAACGAGCCCGTGGTGGTGCTGTTGATCACCAAGCTGGTCCTGGGCGAGGAGGAGAACCCCGACCGCGACGGCGACGGCCTGCCGAACGCGTGGGAGAGCGCCAACGGCCTCGATCCCGACGATGCCAGCGACGCCGCGCTCGACGGCGACGGCGACGGGCTGACCAACCTGGCCGAATACCAGCAGGGCTCCGATCCCCGGGACCCGGACTCCCCGGTCGTCCAGGACGCCGACGGCGATGGCTTGACGATTGCCGAGGAGACCGCGCTCGGGACCGACCCGAACGATCCGGACAGCGACGACGACGGCCTCGAGGACGGCGCCGAGGTCTCGCGGGGCACCGATCCCTTGGCGGCCGACAGCGACGGCGATGGCTTGTCGGACGGCGCCGAGGTCGCGCTCGGTACCGATCCGCTTGCCCCGGACAGCGACGATGACGGGCTCGTGGACGGCGCGGAAGCCGGCTTCGGCACCGATCCGCTCACCGCCGACAGCGACGGCGACGGTCTTTTGGACGGCGCGGAAATCGACCTGGGAACCGACCCCCTGGACCCCGACTCCGACGGCGACGGCATGGAGGACGGCGCCGAGGTCGCCATCGGCCGCGACCCCACCCTCAACGAGCCCGCCGTCCTCGTCATCATCCGAAACTTCCTCGACGCGGGGCCGTAGGTCTCTTGCCGCCCGACACGAGCGCCAGGGAGGGGCGGGCGGCGCGGATCGGGATCATTGCCGCGGTCGAGCGGGTCGTTTTCGATGGCCTGCCGGAGCGATCCTCGATCCATGCCTCGTGGTGTATCGAGCTTCGCCACGATTCCGTGCCGTCTCTGGCCCGCTGCTTTTCCATGGCCTCGCCGCTCGGCGATCTCGATCCATGCCTCGTCGTCGTCCCGATCGACCCGCGATAAGATTCCGCGTGAAGAGTCTCGGCTCCAGCCTGATCGTCGGCCACCCGCGCCACGATTTCCAGCAAGTCCTCGCCCCGGCTGAAAAAACGCCGTCTCATCGAGAAACGCGCCTTGTCGACCAACCGTCCGATGGTCCTCGGAACACGACGATCCGAGCCGCCGTCGACGAGGCCACTGATGATAATTACATACGATGGAATCCTATAAAATTACATAATTGCATCTCGCGCATGGCGACGTTACCGCCCCGCGCCGCGCCCTTCGGCCCTCCGCTCCCTCGGCGTCCCGCGAGGCGCGCGGCGGGGGGCGTGAGGGCGGCCCGCCGGGTCTTAGTGTCTGGCCCGAAAAGAGTTGAGTGATTTCAGTCAGTTGTGATTCACTGTTTGTATTTAGCAACCAGGGAGACACAACATGTGGACCAAAATCACTCGCCCGAAGTATGAACGCGACCTGCTGCGCTACGCAAGCGACCTGACGGATGGAGAATGGAAGGTGCTGGAGCCGTTGCTGCCTCGCGCCAAAGCGCTGGGACGGCCTCGGACGACGGCATTGCGCGAGGTGGTGAACGCGATCCTCTACCTACTGCGTAGCGGCTGTCCATGGCGCATGCTGCCCCGGGACTTCCCGCCACGCTCGACGGTGCAGCGCTACTTTTATCTCTGGCGGGACGACGGCACCTGGTCCGAGGTCAACCGGCAACTGCTGGTCGCGGCGCGCGAGGCCGAGGGCCGCGCGGCCGGCCCGTCGGCCGGTATCATCGACAGTCAGAGCGTAAAAACCACGGAAAGCGGCGGTATCCGGGGCTTCGACGCCGGAAAGAAAGTCAAGGGCCGCAAGCGTCACATCCTCACCGACACCGGCGGCCTGCTGGTCGCGGTCGTGGTCCACGGCGCCGAGATCCAGGACCGCGACGGCGCGCCGGCGGTGTTCGCCGCCATCCCCCGCCACTTTCCCCGCCTGCGCCACGTCTTCGCCGACGGCGCCTATGCCGGGCCCAAGCTCGAGGGCGCACTGAAGCGGATCGGCCGCTGGTCGCTGGAGATCGTCAACCGTCCCGCGGGCGTGAAGGGCTTCCAACTCCTGCCCCGCCGATGGGTCGTCGAGCGCACGCTCGCCTGGCTCAATCGAAACCGGCGGCTGGCCAAGGACTTCGAGACGGCCATCGAGACCGCCGAGGCCTGGATCTTCCTCGCCAGCATCCAACTCCTCACGCGCCGTCTCGCAAGAGCCTGAAAACACTCGATTCATTTCGAGTCGGACTCTCAGGGGGCCGCGCTCGGGGCCAAAAGCTTCTATTACCTTCGCCACGGCGAGACCGAGTGGAACCGCCTGCGGCTCCGCCAGGGAGCGGCCGATATTCCGCTGAACGCGCGGGGGAGGGCGCAGGCGGCGGCCGCGCGCGATACCCTCCGGGGCGTCGAAATCGCCACCATTTGCACCAGTCCGCTCGCCCGCGCCCGCGAGACGGCGGACATCGTCCAGGAGGCCGTGGCGGCCCCCATCATCGTCATCGACGATTTGCGGGAGGTCGATTTCGGCGCTTTCGAAGGCCGACGGGTAGGCAAATGGTGGTCCGCGTGGATAGCCGGCGCCGAGGTGCCGGGCGGCGTGGAACCCTTCGAGGCCTTCATGCTTCGCGCCATCGGCGCCGTGAATGGCGCCCTCGAACACGCGGGCCCGGTCCTG
Source organism: Alphaproteobacteria bacterium (assembly GCA_965226475.1). Classification (GTDB taxonomy): domain Bacteria; phylum Pseudomonadota; class Alphaproteobacteria; genus JASLMY01. Next base: position 30,016 of record CBDDDJ010000002.1, read on the forward strand.
ATCGTCGGCCACGGCGGGGTTTATTGGTCGGTGCAGCGCCATGCGCCGTTGTCGATGGAGGGCACCCTCGCCAACGGCGTGCCGGTGCGCGATGATCCGCCGGACGCGATGATCCCCCACTGGAAAACGGCGATCCTGGAACCGGCGGTCCGCCCGGGAAAAGGTCGGGGTGCGGCGCGCCCTGCGGGATCCAAGAGAAAGGGAGGCAGCCATGAGCGCCTATTTCATTTCCTGATTACGCACCAATCTCAGCCAATTTGAGGAGGCGATATGGCATGGGCGGGGTTCGCAGGGCGTCGCGGGCGAGAGCGCCGAACATTTCGTCGAGCCGGTATCGACGGTTGTATCGGTACTGGAATGCCGCCAGATATCGCGATGCGTGCCGTGGTCGAATGGCATGATAGGTGCCGGTGAGCGAGTTCTTGAGGTTGCCGAGGGTCGTATTGACCCACTTGAAGGCCGGGATCGCGACTGCCTTGGGCCCGGACCCGGTGCGTATCGGAATATGCGCGCGGCCATTCTCCGCGACGGCGGAGAAGCAGCCGAGGCCGTCGGAGAAGACGGTGGCACCAGGGCTCAGGTCGCGCTTGGCCATTCTGGCGATCTCCGTCTTGCGGAAGCCCTTGACGCGGCGAAGCTTGACGCGCACGGGCTTGCCTTCGGGCGTGGTTTCGACGGCGGCGACGAGCGCTGCTCGCCTGCCGTACAGGGCAGCTTGGCCGGCGCGCCCCGGCCGCGTTTGCCGCCGGAGCGCCGGCCGCCGAGATAGGCGTCGTCCATCTCGACCCGCCCGGCGAGGGGGGGGGTCGCCGTCGCGCTCGAGCATCGCCTGCATCAACTTTTGCTTCACTTTCCAGGCCGTGGTCTAGGTGACGCCGAGCCGACGGCCGAGTTCGATGGAGGAGATCCCCTTTTTCGACTGGGTCATGTGGTAGATCGCCTGGAACCATGTGGTCAGCCCGAGCTTGGTGGCGTGAAACAGCGTGCCGGCGGTGAGCGAAACCTGATGGCGGCAGCCGGCACATTGGTAGAGCTTGCGGCCGGCGATCTCGTGACATCGGGCGGTGCCGCACCGCGGGCAGGAGAAGCCGTTCGGCCAGCGCCAGCGGAACAGGGCCTCGCGACAGCGCTGCTCGCTGCCGTACAGTTCACGAAAACGGGGCTCGCTGAGCCCCTTCTGGAATTGAACCTTGTTGCGTGCCATCGTGAACCTCCTGGAAAACCGCCATATGTTCATGGTGTGTACCAAACCCTGCTGGCTGAGCATAGTGCGTAATCAGGTTTCATTTTGACCCAGGACTTCATCAATCTGGACGCGTTCATGCGCGACTATATCCCCAAGGCGGGGCCGTTCCTGGCGAAGCATGGCGGCGAGGTTCTCGTCGCGTCGTTCGACGCCGAGCCGTTGGAGGGCAGCCCGGCCAAGGGCGCCGTCGTCATCCGTTTCCCTTCCCGGCGGGCGATCCATGATTTCGAGAACGATCCGGGCTATGCGCCCGTGAAGAAGATCCGTCACGATCTGACGACCCACGCCAACGCCGTGATGGCCCCCGCCTTCAGGCCCCCGAGCTGAGGGGCGGTACAATTGCCTTGCGCGGCTGGACGCTTCCACTAATCTCTCGGGGCCCCTGAATCACGGGGCGGATCTCCCTTCGTCCAGGAGTGTCGCGCGTGCGTGCCTTCGTCGATCGCAACTACCCGAGCGTGGCGCTCGCCGCTTCCCTGCTGATTTTCTTCTTCGGCATGGGCTGCATGTTCCTGCTCGTCGTCGCGCTGAAGCCGCTCGCGGCGGATTTCGGTTGGCCGCGCGGCATCCCCTCGCTCGCCTTTTCGTTGCAGTTCATCGGCTCGGGCGTCGGCGGCATCGTGATGGGCTACTGGATGGACCGGCGCGGCGCGCTGGAGCCGGTGATGCTGGGCGCCTTCATGATCGGCGGCGGCGCGATTCTCAACAGCTGGATCACGTCCGAATGGCAGCTCTACATGATCTATGGCGTCATGCTGGGCCTCTTCGGACAGAGCACGCTTTACACGCCGCTGATGACCAACGCCATGCTCTGGTTCCGCCACAACCGCGGCATGGCGATCGGCGTGGTGGCGAGTGGGCAGAGTCTCGCCGGCGTCGTCTGGCCGCCGGTCTTCCGCTATTTCAATGATGCCGTCGGCTGGCGCGAGACCTTCTTCTGGTACGGATTGCTGGCGCTGGTGACCATGGCGCCGTTGAGCCTGCTGCTCCGCCGCCGGCCCAATTTGGACGAGGGCGCCTTGCCCACCACCAAGCCGATGGAACGACGTGTCTCCAAGGGGCTCGGCGCCTCGTTTCCGATCCCGGCGCTGGGCGGCATGTCGAGCCGGGCGCTGCAGATCTCCCTCGGCGTGGCGATCGTCGGCTGCTGCGTTTCGATGTCGCTCCCCATCGGGCATGTGGTGGCGAACACCAGCGATCTCGGCCATTCGATGGCCCGGGGGGCCGAGATGCTGTCGATCATCCTCGCCGGCAGCTTCATCAGCCGCGTCTTCGGCGGCTACCTGGTGGTCGACCGTTGGGGCGGACTGGTGTCGCTGCTGATCTTCTCCGGCCTTCAGGCCCTCGGCATGGCCTTTTACGCCATGGTCGACGGCCTGTTGGCGCTCTACCTCACCTCGGCGCTCTTCGGGCTCGGATATGGCGGCATCAACATGTGTTACCCCGTCATCATCCGCCAGTTCCTGCCGGCGAACGAGGTCGGCCGGCGGACCGGGATGGTGGTGCTGTTCGGCGCCCTCGGCATGGCGCTCGGCGGCTGGGTTGGCGGTGTCGTGTTTGATGCGTTCGGCGACTATACGCTCGCCTTCCTCTTCGGTCTCGCCTTCAACATCGCCAACCTGGCGATCATCGCCTGTCTCTACGCAATGTACCGAGGCGGCAGCCGGTTCGAGGCGCTGCCGGCGGGCGAATAGCGCTCGATCGGAAGATGCCCGGGCCACCGGGGCCGATCGGACCGGAAATCCCGGAACTTATTTTCCGCCGCCACCCGGAGGGTGGCGGCGGATTTGTTATAGTTGCCCCGCCCGGGGCCGGGGGCGGTCCGTGGCGCTATCGAAAACAGCGGGGGAGGATCGGACCCAATGGTTGTGCAGCTGGCCGAATCGGCCGAGGACGTGTCGCGTATTGCATTTGGTTTCATGGCTTCGAAGGCATTGTTCGCCGGATTGCATTTGGATGTTTTCACCCAGTTGTCGGAGGGCCCAAAGGCCGCCGTGGAAGTGGCCGAGGCCGCGAAGGTGCCGATCAACCGGGTCATGACCCTACTGACCGCGCTGACCAGCATCGGACTCCTGGACCGCCACGAGGACCGCTATTCAAACGCGCCGGGGGCGCAGTCCTTCCTCGCCCGGGGCGAGCCCTACGAGTTCGGCGACTATCTGCGCTACCAGATCGACCAGCAAATGTATCCTTTTCTCGGCCAACTCAACGAGGTGATGGACGGCTCGCTCGATCCGAGCGCGGTGGACAGCTACCAGAACTGGATGTCGGATTCGGAGCAGGCACTCAAATATTCTGAAGCGCAGCACGCGGGCTCCCTCGGGCCGGGGCGCACGCTTGCCCGCAAGGTCGATCTTTCGGCCGCGCGCTCGCTGCTGGATGTGGGCGGCGGCACCGGCGCCATGAGCATCCGCCTGCTGGAGGCCAACCCCGAACTCGAGGCCACCATCATCGACTTCCCCAACGTGGCGGAGATCGGCTGGCGCTTCGTTTCCGAGGCCGGCATGGTCGACCGTATCCGTTTCATCCCCTCGAACGCGCTGGAAGCCGAGTGGCCAACGGGCCAGGACGCGATCTTGATGTCCTATCTCTTCAGCGGCGTGCCGGGGGAGCGCGTGCCGGGGTTGGTCGAATATGCCTACGAAAGGATGGCGCCAGGTGGCTCCTACATGGTGCACGACTTCATGGTCGAGGACGACCGCACCGGCCCGGCGATGGCGGCGCTTTGGCAGCTCCAGCATATGGCCTTCACCCCGGATGCCCGTTCCGTCACGCCCGGCTGGCTGAAGGCGCACATGCGCAGTGTCGGATTTCAGGATATCGTCGAGGAAGAGATGATCCCCGGCCTGACGCGGCTGATCCACGCGCGCAAGCGGGACTGATTTTGGCGCTCCCCAGCGGACCCGCCAGCGGGTCGCAGTCCCGCTCCTCCGTCCCAACCACCTCAAGTGTACCCTGTCATACCGACTCCGCCTGAATGATTCGGTTGCGACGGATTCCCGTTGGAATCGGAAAGGGTTAGGATCCGTAGTCATGATTCGCGGAGGGGCGGGACATGGCGCATGTCGAGGAACATTTGCAGCTTTCTGAGTTGGAGGGACGGTATCGCTCGGCGTCGGAGGCGACGGAGGCGCGGCACTTCCAGGTGATCTGGCTTTTGGTCAAAGGCCATACGGTTCGCGAAGTGTCGGAGATGACGAGTTTCGGCCAACGCTGGCTCGAACAATTGCTTTCTCGCTACAACAAGCTCGGCCCGTCGTCGCTGGGCGATCGTCGACGCTCGAACGGCTCCGAGGCGACGATCCTGAAGCCGGAAGTCCTGGCGGTGTTGAAAGAGCGCCTGAAAAAGCCGCCGGCGGACGGCGGCTTGTGGTCTGGGCCGAAGGTGGCGGCTTGGATGGCGGGCGAACTGGGCTTGGAGACGGTGGCGCCGCAACGGGGCTGGGAGGCGCTGAAGGCAGTCGAGTGGCGTTTGCAGGTGCCCAGGCCGAACAACCCCGGGGCGGCGAGCGAGGAAGAACGCGAGGCGTTTAAAAAGGCTCAATTCGTGAATTGTATGCGTCACCTTGTTACGGCGGCGGCGAGGCAGGCTCGGTCATTGGCGCCGGGGGCGAGGCCGACGAGGTGGAACCAGCTCAGGTAGTTGTCCAGATAGCGGGTGGCGATGCCGCGGCGGGGACGCAGGAAGTCCTTCAACCGGCTGTGGCGGCTGTTCACCGTCTGCACATGCAGATCGCCCCGAACCCGTTCCCCCATCGAGCGGTTGAGTGCTTCGTGGCTCACCCCGAGCGCGGCGGCGCAAGGTGGATAGCTCGCGCCACCGTCGGAGACCAGCAGGGCGTCCTTCGCGACCACCGGGTCGAGAGCAGCCGTGAGCGCCGCCGCGTCGACCCTGGGCAGCACCGCGCTCACCGTCGTCCCGCTCCGGTCCGCCGCCATGAGAACCGGCACCTGCTCGCGCGAGAGGCCGCGCTTCTTCGCCTTGCCGCCCCGCCGCCGTGCCTTGCGTCCCAGCCCGCGCGCGCCCTTCCGGCTCTCCAGGACGTAGGTCTCGTCCGCTTCCACGATCCCCTTGAGCACCTCCGAATCGCTCCGCGCCGCCGCCAGAAACCGGTGACGCCAGCGGAACGCCGTGCTCACCGCCACGTCGCAGCGCGCCGCCGAGGCCTTCACCGTCTCCCCCTCCGCCAGCGACGCCCCGAACGACAGCCAGCGTTCCTTGTGGTGCAGGCCCGACAGCGGCGTACCGGTCAGCGCGTTGAAGGTCCTGCCGCAGCCCTTGCACTGGTAGCGCCGCAGACCCCGCGCCATACCGCGCGAAACCGCCCCTTCGCTCGCGCAGTGCGGACAGCGCCGGGCCTCGTCCACACCAAGCTCGATCGCGGCCTTCGATGCCTCGCCTTCGCTCCGGCCCGACAGCACCGCGAGCGCCTCGTGCCGCTGCACGCGCGTCAGCCCGCGCGCCGCCGAAAGCCACACCTGGAAACCCTTGCCGTCCATGACCCAACCTCCTGACGTTCCGGGCATTCTATCACAAATGCATACGTTTCACGAATTGAGCCTAAAAAAAACTCCACCGCCTGGTCGCGGAACAAGCCGAGCGCCACCCCGGCACGCCGATCGAAGTCTTCGCCAGCGACGAACACCGGCTCGGTCTGAAGCCATTGGCACGGCGCTGCTGGGCGCCGCGCGGGATGCGCCCGGTGGCGCTCGGCCACCACCGCTTCAAATGGCTCTACGTCACCGCCCTCGTCTCGCCGACCAGCGGAGAGACCTTTTGGTACATCTCCAATGGTGTCTCCAAGCCATTCTTCGAGAAGCTGCTCGCCCTCTTCGCCCGCGAGGCCGGCGCTGGGCAGAGCCGCATCATCATCCTGGTGATCGACGGCGCCGGGTGGCACACGGCGCCGAACCTCACGGTGCCGGAAGGCCTCCGCCTCGTCTACTTGCCGCCCTATACGCCCCAGCTGCAACCGGCCGAATGTCTCTGGCCCGTACTCGACGAGCCGGTCGCAAACAGACACTTCGAGACCATCGAGAAACTCGACGCCGTCGTCGCCCGGCGCTGCCTCACTCTCGATGCCAATCCCGAACTCTTCAAGGGGCGTATCGACTTCCACTGGTGGCCCAAAACCATCTATCCGAACTGATCAGCCGGATGCGGTATCATGGGTGGCTGGGCCGGGGAACCGGGACCAATCCTGAAAGACTCTTGCGGGGCTTCGAGGCGGCGACTACGGGGACGGGAGCCGGTCTTCGCCGCGGCGAGGCCATGGTGGCGAGGCCATGGTGGCGAGGACGTAGCGGGCGAGGCCGATCGTCCGGGATCGGGGAGGCTCAAGGGCCTCCGCCCGTCAGCATTTGTATTATGACCGTCAGCGCCGCGGGCTCGTTGATCAGTGGGTCGCGCCCGATGTCGACTTCGGCGCCGTCCGTGCTGCGGTCGCCATCGGTATCCGGATTCGTCGGGTCGGTGCCATGGATGTCCGTCTCGTCGCCGTCCGACAACCCGTCGCCGTCGCTGTCGGTGCCGCTCAACACGACCTGGAGCGGCGACGAGCAGTTGTTCGAGGTCACGTCCTCACCATTCGCGGGCGCGGCGCATGACGCGACCCAGAAAGTGCCGACGAGTGGGATCGACGCATCGAAGGCGATGGCGGTTTCGTCGCCGGGTGCAATGCTCGGGAGCGATTTCCGCCCGATCGGGACGTCGGAGGTATCGACGTTGGGGTCGGTCGAGCGATAATGGACCAGCGCGGTCGGATCGGCCGTGCCGGTGCCCTGGTTCCGCACCGTCGAGTCCATCGTGATCGCCTCCCGTGTCAACGGCGTCGCGCTCGAGATGGCATAGGCCGGGACGATCAGGTCGGGCCTTTCCCCGACCGTCACCTCGACGGCGCTCGAGCAGTTGTTGACGGTGGAGAATTCATCGCTCACCGCATCGACGCAGGCCCCGACCCAGTATATGCCCGCCGTGGCGAAGGCGGCCGCGCCACTCTCCGCCGAGTCGGCGCCGGCCGACAGGCCGGGCACGGCGTCGGTGCCGATCTCCGTATCGGTCGTCGTGATCGTCGCGTCCGTCGAACCGTAGTAGCGCAATGTCGTGGCGGCGGTTGTGGTGCCGCCCTGGTTCCACACCGTCGCGTCGATGGTGAGCGACTGATCCGTAAACGGCATGGTATCCGAGACGCCCGGGTTGATCACGACCAGGTCCGGGCGGTCCGACACGGTCACCTCGACGCCGCTCGAGCAGTTGTTCGCGGTCGGTGGCTCGCCGATCACCACATCGACGCAGGCTCCGATCCAATAGGTGCCGGCCGGCGAGATCGACATTGCATCATTCTGGGGCGAGTTGGCCCCCTCGGCCAGGCTGGATACGGCATCGGTACCGATCTGCGCATCTCCACTCGTTACCGTTGCGTCGGTCGAGCGGTAATAACGCAAGGTCGTGGCGTCGGCCATCCCGCCGCCCTGGTTCCGCACCGTCGCGTTGAAGGTGAAGGGCTCGCCCGTATAGGGCGTGGCGTCCGTGACCGCCGGGCTGAGCACGACCAGGTCCGGGCGTTCCCGCACCGTGACCTCGACGGCGCTCGAGCAGTTGTTGGCGGTCGAGGATTCACCGCTCACGGTATCGACGCAGGCCCCGACCCAGTAGGTCCCGGCCGTGGGAATCGAGACCGAGACGCGTTCCGCCGAGGAGGCGTCGCCAGCCAGGCTGGCGACGGCGTCGGTGCCTATCTCGGAATCGCCCGTCGAGATCGTGGCGTTGGTGGAGCGGTAGTAGCGAAGGGTCGTGGCGTCGGCCGTTCCGGCGCCCTGATTGTTCACTGTTGCATTGATCGTGAACGTTTGGTCCGTATAGGGCGCCGCGTCAGAGACACTGGGGCTGATCACGACCAGGTCGGGCCTTTCCTTGACCGTCACCTGAACGCCGGTCGAACAGTTGTTCGTGATCTCGTTTTCGTCCGCCACCGCATCGACGCAGGCACCAACCCAATAGGTTTCGGTCGTGGCGATGGAGACGGAGGCGCTTTCCGCAGAGGTGGCGCCGGCGCCAAGGCTGGTGACGGCGTCGGTCGTCATTTGCGTGTCGCTGGTCGAAATCGTGTCATTGGTGGAACGGTAGTAGCGCAAGGTCGTGGCGTCGGCGGTGGCGCTGCCCTGGTTTACCACCGTCGCGCTGAGGGTGAAGGCCGCGCCAGTGTACGGTGCGCTGCTCGAGACGCCTGGGCCGGTAACGATCAGATCCGGCTCGGTATTGGTCCGGATCGGCAGGTAGGTCGCGTTATTCCACTCCACCGCCTCGGACACGGCCCCGTCTTCATCGATGACGGCACCCAGCCAATAATCTCTACTCGGGTCGAGGCTGCCGGGGATGGTGACGGAAACGGTGGTCGTATAAACGTCGTCACGTGACAAGGTGAACGTTGCGCCTCCAATCCGCTGGTCGCCCGTGGAAATCGTCGAGTTGGTTGATATATAGTAACCGACTTTCACGTTCGATTGCGTGTTTGCGCCATTGTTCTCATATGTAAACTCGGCCGTGATTTGTTGGCCTCTGTCTACCCGGTAATGGGTTTCTCCGTTGTCCGTGTAGCTGCTCAGGCTACCGCCCGTACTGGTGTAAAGTCTCGTTTTCGTATGATCGCTGTACTCACCGGACGCTCCAAAATACTTCCAGTGCACGACGCCGAGATCCTGCCGTATGCTGGAATCGAGGCCATAAAGATAGACCGTGCCGTCGGATGCGTCCTCCCCCAAATAGGCGCGGGCGGACGAGCCGTTGACATGAATATGTTCGAAATCGGCTCCCATGATATTGTATTCGGTATTGACATGATCGAGCTTCAAGCCGAGCCCGAACTCGTGAAGCGCCGTCGTTTGCATGGGCCGCAAGGTACCACCGTACCGTATCAGATTGCTTTTAATCTCCGATGACGTCCATTGCCACGGCGAGCCGTAGTCGAAAATGATATCGAGTTCGTTCATGAAAACGACGTTGTCGCCGTTATTGTAACAAGTCCACCAGCTATATGCGATAGCCGGTGCGCCCAACAATATACCGCTGTCCGTGGATCCCCAAATTTCATTCGCGCTGTTACCTAGAGCGACACCGTTTGAATCGGTCGTCAAGGTGTAACTGAAGGCGCTCGGGTTGACGTTGAATCTATCGACCGCGGTTTGCAGCGCATCCCGCCATTGCCCCGCGGGAAAATTGACCGAACTGGCCGCCATCGCCGCGCTGTTCGAGCTCCACGTGATATCGTCACCGAGGCAGGTTCTTGGTGTATACGCGGAGGCATCTCGTGCTCCCGAGGAGAAGACCGCGCCAACCAGGGCGATCGCCCAGAGAACGGACCTGCCAAGCTTCATCGGTTCTTCCTCTCGAGCCTGACTCCGGTTGCCACGGCTTCGATGTCTACCGTCGGCGAATGACGGGATCACCGCCTTGGCGGCTCAAGATCTCGAGCTCCTCCCTCTCCTGATCCGTTATTGGCGCGCGGGTGGGGCGGCGGGCGCGGGGGCGCGAACGGAGAACGGCAAATTGATATCGACGCTGTTCAATTCCGTCCCCCGGACTCCTCCACCTTGGTGTCGTTCAATCCTGTCTTCGAGCAGGGTGAGAAAGTCGGCAATTGACAATTGGCTGAATTCGACGGGATTGTTTCCTCCGCCACCACCTGCACGCCCCGGTGCATCGGGCGATCCGGTTGACGGGACGGTAACGTTATCCGCTCTATCCTCGGGTACGGTACCTTTGGGCTCGTCAAAGCGAGGCCCAAAACGAATATTGCCCTCTTCGTCGGGGTGGAGCTGTCCCTCGGGAAGGCTTTGGGGAAACCGGCCTACCGTCAGCGTTCCCTCGGCTCGACTTCCCCGGCGCATCGTCCCATTTTTGTCTAGATAAATCGGAAAGCCCTTGGCATCGTAAAGTGTTCCTTCAAAAATTCTCAAGCGGCTTTGGATGCAACCGACGAGGGCGCAAGGATTCTCGCCGTTGCGCGCGAGGAATAATATGTCGTGGTCCCCCTTCTTGAACGTTGGTACGTTGCTGACCGTGAGATAGCGTCTCCGCCCATCGGGGCCACCGATAAAGCGTAATGTCACCGTGCCTCTGTTTCCGAGTCCCTTTAGTGTTCTAATAACTTCATAAGTCACGAAGGTATTGGGCAGGACAGTATCACGCGGCGACAGCTTGTCGGAGAGGCGGTAGTCGATTGCGGTCACGCGACCTTCAATGATGAATTCCGCCTGGAGAACGAAGCGGCCGAGCATCTCGTCGCTTATGTCGATGACGTGCGAGGCCAATGCGCTCCCCGCCATGATCGGGGCGAACAACAGCGTCATTAAAATATTTGAGATTATGTTCCGTAGTATATATCGGTTTGCGATAGAAGGTTTGGCGGGTTTTTTTATGGAGCGCCGCCGTCTTCCGCAAACCGAGCGAGAATCGCATAATGGGACTCTGGGTCAAGTCTTCCATCAGAATGCCATCATCTTCAGGGTTGTTACCGCGGCAATCGTAGCGGGCAAATCTAAATAAGGGCTTATCCCTTTGAGCCCGGTTTGACGAGATGTTGAGTTTCTGGTGGGCGTCGGCAGCATGTTCGTGTAATGTTCCGTCATTCAGCCGCTGGAAATATGACCGCCCCATGTCCCGCGCCGCCTTCGAGGCGCGCTTTCCCGATTGAAGCCTCCTGTGCCCGGCATCTCGCCGCCAGGCGCTGGCCCGACGGCTTCGTCTGCCCCGCCTGCGGCCATGACAGGGGCTGGGAACTGAAGCGGCGCCGGGCGAGCTGGGAATGTGCGGCCTGCGGGAAGGAGACCTCGGTGACCGCAGGCACGATCATGCACCGCAGCCACTTGCCCCTGAAGACCTGGTTCATGGCCGATCGTGAAGCCACTCGAATGGTATCTCCGTGCCCGGCATCTTAGCGTGAGGTCTGGAAATTTGGCGCCCCGCGCCACCCCGGCGCGGGGCGATCCGTCATTTTGGTTATCCATGAAAGCGCCATCCCGCCCGCGCTGTCGAGGCTTTGGTGGAACAATTGATCGGCATGGCGACGGTCTTCGCCGGCCCAATCTCGCCATGCGGATCGAGCGGGAGAGGTTCTTGGGCGCCGGCCCATGAGCGCACGCCCGAGCGGCGGGGATACGCCAACGGCACCAGACCCAAGAAGATCGACACCCCGGCCGGTACGGTGAGGCTCGAGGTTCCCAAGACCGCCGGTCATGAGGCGCTACCCCCAAGCCCTGGAGCGCGGACGGCGCTCCTGCCGCGCTGTCATGCTGGCCGTGGCGGAGATGTATATCAAAGGCGTCTCCACCCGTGACGCCGAGGCGGTGATGCGCGAGTTCGGCCTGAGAGCCTGTCGCCGAGCCAGGTCAGCCGCGCCGCCAAGCTCTTGGATGGGGAATGCCTGGCGCAACCGGCCGCTGGGCGAGATCCGCTACCTGCTCCTCGACGCGCGCTATGAGAAAGTCCGAGAGGGTGGCGTGGTGCGGACGCCGCCGTGCTCTCGGTGATCGGCATCGGCCCCGACCAGCGCCGCCGGGTGCTCCTGCTCTCCGAGGCCGAAACTGGCGGCCTTCCTGGAGACCTCGTGTCGCCTATATCGTCCGACCGCAGCCGCACGATCATGCACCGCCATCCAGCCACTCTGGAACGCCGCCGACGGCAAGTCCCCCTCCCCCTGATCTAGACCTGGTTCATGGCCGTTCACAGCGCATGCGAACCTCGTGACCAGCCACTCGAATGGTATCTCCGCCCTGCAACTCCAGGCCCAGCTCGGGCTCGGCAGTTACAAGAGTGCCTGGCTCCTGCTGCACAAGCTGCGCCGTGCCATGGTCAATCCGGATCGCAGCCTGCTTGAGGACCTGATCGAGATCGATGAGGCCACCCTCCCGTTCCGCACCGCAAAAGACCCGGCCACAGGCGGGCAAGGTCGCAGCCCACAAGGCAAGATGCGCATTGCCGGCGCGGTCGAGCTATCGCCCGAGGGCGAGCCACGCCGCATCCGGCTGGCGCCGATCGGGGATTTCTCCGCGCGCAGCCTTCGTGCCTTCGTTGCCGGAACCTCGGCGCCGGGCGCGCGGGTGATTACCGATGGCTGGAGCGGTTATTGCGGCCTGCCCGACCACGACCACCAGCCCAAGGTCGTCGGTGCAACGCCCGCCCATCTCGTGCTGACGTGGATCCATCGTGTGTTCTCGAACCTGAAGCGCTGGGCGCTCGGAACCTTCCATGGCCTGCGCCGCGCCCATCTGCGCCGCTACCTCGACGAGTTCGTGTTCCGCTGGAACCGCCGCCGCCACACCGCAACGGCTTTCGATACCCTGCTCGGCATCGGCACGCGCCTGCGACCCGCCGACTACCGCGACATCGTCGGACAACACGTCTGATCCCGGCAGGCCGGGCGCCAGCCATCGCCCGCCCTCCGATCCGCCTCAATCGGAGCCGAATACCGGCCCTCCAGTCTGCCTGACAGCACTCGAAACCAACTTCCTCAAGTCCAAAAGCTCCCGCACATCCCCCGGCACGGTCCGAAAACCGTGCCTGGAACGTAGAAGGCCGATCAACATCTGGTGTGACCGGAAGCAAAGGAATAAGCCATTTATCTAAGGCTCAATTCGTGAATTGTATGCGTCACCTTGTTACGGCGGCGGCGAGGCAGGCTCGGTCATTGGCGCCGGGGGCGAGGCCGACGAGGTGGAACCAGCTCAGGTAGTTGTCCAGATAGCGGGTGGCGATGCCGCGGCGGGGACGCAGCAAGTCCTTCAACCGGCTGTGGCGGCTGTTCACCGTCTGCACATGCAGATCGCCCCGAACCCGTTCCCCCATCGAGCGGTTGAGTGCTTCGTGGCTCACCCCGAGCGCGGCGGCGCAAGGTGGATAGCTCGCGCCACCGTCGGAGACCAGCAGGGCGTCCTTCGCGACCACCGGGTCGAGAGCAGCCGTGAGCGCCGCCGCGTCGACCCTGGGCAGCACCGCGCTCACCGTCGTCCCGCTCCGGTCCGCCGCCATGAGAACCGGCACCTGCTCGCGCGAGAGGCCGCGCTTCTTCGCCTTGCCGCCCCGCCGCCGTGCCTTGCGTCCCAGCCCGCGCGCGCCCTTCCGGCTCTCCAGGACGTAGGTCTCGTCCGCTTCCACGATCCCCTTGAGCACCTCCGAATCGCTCCGCGCCGCCGCCAGAAACCGGTGACGCCAGCGGAACGCCGTGCTCACCGCCACGTCGCAGCGCGCCGCCGAGGCCTTCACCGTCTCCCCCTCCGCCAGCGACGCCCCGAACGACAGCCAGCGTTCCTTGTGGTGCAGGCCCGACAGCGGCGTACCGGTCAGCGCGTTGAAGGTCCTGCCGCAGCCCTTGCACTGGTAGCGCCGCAGACCCCGCGCCATACCGCGCGAAACCGCCCCTTCGCTCGCGCAGTGCGGACAGCGCCGGGCCTCGTCCACACCAAGCTCGATCGCGGCCTTCGATGCCTCGCCTTCGCTCCGGCCCGACAGCACCGCGAGCGCCTCGTGCCGCTGCACGCGCGTCAGCCCGCGCGCCGCCGAAAGCCACACCCGGAAACCCTTGCCGTCCATGACCCAACCTCCTGACGTTCCGAGCATTCTATCACAAATGCATACGTTTCACGAATTGAGCCTTATCTAAAACCAGCCGCCGAGCCGATCAACATCTGGTGTGACCGGAAGCAAAGGGATAAGCCATCTCAATCGATACGATGTCAACGGCGGAGTAAAACCCGGCCATGTGGCGGAGCAAAAGTGGGCCACTTTGGTTCGGTGAGGAGCTTGTCCCCGTAGTCCACGGGAGGGACCCACGCGCGGCGTGGACTGCCCCTCAGCAGGCAAAGGCCGCGGCGCGCGTGGGAGGGGCCTGTGGGCCCACGGGGGCAAGCGGATGCCGCTCAGGCGCTTTTTGCGGGTTTCTGTTTTCTTCGGCTCTGCTTGAGGCGGAAGCTTTCGCCGTTCATTTCCAGGATATGGACGTGGTGGGTCAGGCGGTCCAGCAACGCCCCCGTCAGGCGTTCCGAGCCGAAAACCTCCGTCCACTCGTCGAATGGCAGGTTGGAGGTCACCAGGATCGAGCCACGCTCGTAGCGCTGGCTGAACACCTCGAACAGCAACTCGGCGCCGGTCTTGGAGAGCGGCACGAAACCCAGCTCGTCGATGATGAGGAGCTTGAGGTTGGCGAGCTTCTTCTGGAACCTCAGCAGCTGTCTGTCATCGCGCGCCTCCATGAGCTCGTGGACCAGGGCGGCGGCGGTGGTAAAGCCGACCGACAGGCCCTTCTGGCAGGCGGCAAGGCCGAGGCCGAGCGCAATGTGACTCTTGCCGGTGCCGGAATTGCCCAGAGCGATCACATTCTCCCGGCGCTCGATGTACTCGCATCGTGCCAGCTCGAGGACCAGCGCCTTGTTGAGCGAGGCGATCGCTTTGAAGTCAAAGCTGTCCAAGCTCTTGACGGTCGGGAACTTCGCTTGCCTGATTCGCCGCTCGACCATGCGGCGCTCGCGGTCGATCAGTTCCAGCTCGGCCAGGCGGAGCAGGTAGCGCACGTGGTCGGCGCCCTCGCTGGCACACTGGCGAGCCAGCTTGTCGTACTCCCTGAGGAAGGTCGGCAGCTTGAGGGCCTTCAGGTGATGGGCCAGCAACACCTGCGGCGTGTCGCTCACGGCGCCGCTCCGCCCAGCAGGCTCATGTAGCTGGCGGCGGATGTGGTGGTCACCTGGGCCCGCGGCAGATAGGGATAAACGTTCAAGTCGAGCCGGGGGGGTCGACGCTCGACGCGACACAGCACCAGGTGCTTGACCGCATCATAGCCGATGGCGCCTAACCGCGGGGCATCGCGGATGGCACCGTGCACCTCCTCAAGGGCAAAGGTCTCCAGAAGACGGAGCACTTGCACGTACTCCCGCTTGCCGGCCTTGCCCATGCGGGCTTCAAGCAAGCGGCGCAGGTTGGCGTACGCCTCGGGCAGCTTCCAACCGGCCAGCGGGGCGGCTTGATCGAGGGCACCGATCTTCCGCTCCCGCAAGGCCAGATAGTGGATCGGCTCGAAGATCAGGTCCTCTCGTTCGTAAGAGCGTGGGTGCCGGGCGATGACCTCGGCGGCGCAGCCGATGACCACCTCGTGCACGTAGCCACGGACCCAGACCTCTTGGTGACCGTAGGCGACGGGCACCGAGTAGTCGTTGCCCCGATAGCGCACCAGGGAGAGCGAATTGACCCGCGTGCCCTCCTTGTCGCAGGCCTCGAAAGGCGCCGGCGGCAATTCCATCAGCTTCTCCCGGTCGCATCCGAACCGCTCGCCGATGGTCTCGCGATGGCCGCGCAAGACGTCGCTTTCCCGTCTCCGACATTGATGTTCCAGGTGAGCGTTGAAGGCGTCCCAGCTCGCAAACCGGGGGATGGGAACCATGAAGTTCCGGCGGGCGTAACCGACCAGCCCCTCCACCTTGCCCTTATCATTGCCCTTGCCGGGGCGGCCATATCGATCCTGGAACAGATAATGGGATTGAAGCCCGCTGAACGCTCGCGTTCGTTGCCGCGTGCCGTCCGGCAGGATGCGCGACACCAGGCACTTGTCATTGTCGTGGAGAATCGATTGGGGAATGCCGCCGAAGAAGGCGAAGGCCCCGTTGTGGCCGTCCAGCCAGGCCTCCGTCGCCGCCGCCGGGTAGGCCGCAACGAAGCAGGCATCGCCGTGGGGAAGGTCCATGGCGAAAAAATGCGCCCGCCGCTTGACGCCGGCGATGATCGCATCCGCCTCGCCAAAGTCCGCCTGGGCGTGACCCGGAGGGTGCGCCAGCGGCACGAACATCTCACGCTGGCGACGGCGCCGTTCCCGGACGTAATCCTTGACGATGGTCTGTTTGCCCGCAAAGCCATGCTCGTCGCGAAGACGCTCGAATATCCGCTTCGCCGTGTGGCGCTGCTTGCAGTGAACCGTTCGGTCCTCTTCCAGAATACGGTCAATGATATCCCTGAAGGGGTCCAGCTTCGGGCGCTTCGGTGGCTGGCGGCGGCGGTAGCCAGGCGGCTCCGAGTGCCCGAGCATCTTCCTCACCGTCTCTCGCGCTATGCCAAACCGACTCGCCGCCTCTCGCTGACTCAGCCCATCAACATGGCACGCCAGCCGAACGCGTAGATAAAGGTCCACGGTATACATCCTCCCACCTTCCATCCCGAAAAGGATCGAAGGCTACAGGTGGCAGAGTTTTACTCCGCCCGCAGCCGGGCAAATCCCGCCGCTTCCGTGGTCTAATTTGTCACCGCCGCACACAATACGACCCCCTCGTCGCGAGTCTCGCGGATATTCGGCGGAATATCGAGGTGTTGAAGGACGGGGAAGCAAAAATAGATGGAAATTTCGACGCCGATGTCGCCGGATCCGTCGATGACTTCGACGGCCTTGTCGGCGAACTCGCCCAACTCGTCGAGGATTTCAAGACGAACCACTCGGTTTCAAGAATTCCTCATCGTATCTATTCTATATTTCATCCGAAATAGGCATGATGGTCGACGCGGAGAATGCAAACGAGGCGTTGACGGCGGAACTGATGAAGCTTCGCCATGCGTTTTCGCAATACCTGATAACCGGAACATCCGCGGCCAGGCAACGACTGGCGGCTGATTTGGGACGATTGGATGATGGGAATCGAGGAACCTCGATACTACTCTCCGATAAGATCGAACAATTAAAAAGGCATGTGGACATCGTTCTCGAGTATAAGGAAAATCTGGACTTGCGCCTGAACGAAATATTTTCGCTCCCGCTCGAAAGCGCGATCGATACGATTTTCCAAAGTTACTCGGCGAGTTTCAATGATCGACAGAGGGTCACGGGGTATTATCAGGCAATCTTATAGGCTCAATTCGTGAAACGTATGCATTTGTGATAGAATGCCCGGAACGTCAGGAGGTTGGGTCATGGACGGCAAGGGTTTCCAGGTGTGGCTTTCGGCGGCGCGCGGGCTGACGCGCGTGCAGCGGCACGAGGCGCTCGCGGTGCTGTCGGGCCGGAGCGAAGGCGAGGCATCGAAGGCCGCGATCGAGCTTGGTGTGGACGAGGCCCGGCGCTGTCCGCACTGCGCGAGCGAAGGGGCGGTTTCGCGCGGTATGGCGCGGGGTCTGCGGCGCTACCAGTGCAAGGGCTGCGGCAGGACCTTCAACGCGCTGACCGGTACGCCGCTGTCGGGCCTGCACCACAAGGAACGCTGGCTGTCGTTCGGGGCGTCGCTGGCGGAGGGGGAGACGGTGAAGGCCTCGGCGGCGCGCTGCGACGTGGCGGTGAGCACGGCGTTCCGCTGGCGTCACCGGTTTCTGGCGGCGGCGCGGAGCGATTCGGAGGTGCTCAAGGGGATCGTGGAAGCGGACGAGACCTACGTCCTGGAGAGCCGGAAGGGCGCGCGCGGGCTGGGACGCAAGGCACGGCGGCGGACCGGAGCGGAGCGGGACGACGGTGAGCGCGGTGCTGCCCAGGGTCGACGCGGCGGCGCTCACGGCTGCTCTCGACCCGGTGGTCGCGAAGGACGCCCTGCTGGTCTCCGACGGTGGCGCGAGCTATCCACCTTGCGCCGCCGCGCTCGGGGTGAGCCACGAAGCACTCAACCGCTCGATGGGGGAACGGGTTCGGGGCGATCTGCATGTGCAGACGGTGAACAGCCGCCACAGCCGGTTGAAGGACTTCCTGCGTCCCCGCCGCGGCATCGCCACCCGCTATCTGGACAACTACCTGAGCTGGTTCCACCTCGTCGGCCTCGCCCCCGGCGCCAATGACCGAGCCTGCCTCGCCGCCGCCGTAACAAGGTGACGCATACAATTCACGAATTGAGCCATCTTATATACGGTTTCGCTGCTTTTCGTGGCGTATATCGGCTACAGTTTCCTGGTACTTCGCCGCACGGCGCTCGCTCTTCGACACGCGAACGAGACCCTGGAGGAACAAGTCGAGGCGAGAACCGCCGATTTGCGAAACTCGAACCAGGAGTTGGGTGACGCCAAGACCGCCGCCGAGAGCGCCAACCGGTCGCAGGGCCTGTTTCTCGCCAACATGAGCCATGAACTGCGTACGCCGATGAACGCCATCATCGGCTTCAGCGGCTTGGCGCTGAAGACGGAGCTGTCGCCGAAACAGCGCGATTACCTGTCCAAGATAAATGCCTCGGGCGCGGCCTTGCTCGGTATCATCGGCGACATTCTCGATATCGCCAAGATCGAGGCGGGCAAGCTCGACATGGAAAACGTCGAGTTCGACCTGCGCGGCGTCTTGGAGAACGTCACCAACGCCAACGCGATGCCGGCCGTGGAAAAGGGCTTGGAATTACTCCTGTCGGTCCATCCCGATGTCCCCCTATCCTTGATCGGCGACCCGCTTCGCCTCGGGCAGGTCATTCTCAATCTGGTCAACAACGCGATCAAATTCACGGCTTCCGGCGAGGTCGAACTGTCGATCCGGGCCACCCGCGAGGTGGGAAGCGAGATCGAGCTGGCGTTCTCGGTCCGCGACACCGGCATCGGCATCACCGACGAACAGCGAGGGCGCCTGTTCCAGACTTTTTCCCAGGCGGAAACCTCGACGACGCGCCAATTCGGGGGCACGGGGCTCGGCCTCGCCATCAGCAAGCGGATCGTCGAGAACATGGGCGGCGAGATCGGCGTCGAAAGCCGGCCGGGCGTCGGCAGCACCTTCGACTTCACCGTCGTGCTGGGGAAGCCGGCCGACCGGGCGGCGGACGACCACCAATCGGGCGGCCCCGGGGGATTTCACGGCCTCGAGGCGTTGGTCGTCGACGATAACGTGGCCTCGCGCGACATCCTGACGGGAATCCTCTCGAACTGGGGCGCGCGGGTTACCGCCGTCGCCTCCGGCGAGGAAGCCGTGGCCCTGATACGGCAGGCGGCAAGTCCGGGAGGCCCGTCCCCTGGCCTCGTCTTGATGGACGGGAAGATGCCCGGCATCGACGGCATCGCGGCGACGCGGATCATCCGCGACATCGAGGGTGTTCCGAAAATACCGACGATCATCATGGTGACCGCCGACGCCACCGGCGACGCGACCGGCGAACTCGACGAGCTCGGCATCGGCGCCTTCCTGGTGAAACCGTTCGAACGGTCGGCGCTGTTCGATGCCATGGCCGCCACCTTGGGGCGGAGAATCGCGCGATCGAGCGAGGCCTCGGGGCCCCAGACCTCGCCCCGCGTGGCGCGGGAAATCCAAGGCGCCAACGTTCTTCTCGTCGAGGACATCGAAATCAATCAACAGGTCGCGGTCGAAATTCTCACCGAGGCCGGCGTCACGGTGGACGTCGCCGACAACGGACGGATCGCCGTCGACATGGTGCTGGCCGAACCCCGGCGCTTCGACGCCGTCCTGATGGACATGCAGATGCCCGTGATGAACGGGCTCGACGCCACCCGTGAAATCCGCGAGACCCTGGGATCCGAGCAGCTCCCGATCATCGCCCTCACCGCCCATGCGATGGAGCGCGAACGCGAACGCGGCAGGGAAGCGGGGCTCGACGGGCATGTGACCAAACCCATCGACCCGACCGCGCTGGTCGAGGCGTTGGATCGCATGATCAAGCCGCGTCCGGGCATCGGCGTGGACCGGGCCCTGCATGTAAGGGCGGCCGACGGCCCGGAAAGCCCGATCGGCGGCGCCATCGACGGTTTACCCGACGCGCTGCCGCCTTTCGATATCGCCTTGGCGCTGGCCCGGCTGAACGGCAAGAGGGATCTGCTGCGCCGGCTGATCGTCAGCTTCGGCCGGGGATATCGCGATTCGGCCTCGCGGCTGCATCGCCACCTGGCGAACGCGGAATTGGAGGAAGCCCACCGCCTGGTCCACACCGTGAAGGGCGCGGCCGGCAATTTGGAGGCATCCCGATTGTACGGCCTCGCCGTGAAGCTCGAGGACGCATTGCGGGACGCGCGGGGGGAAGAACTCGGCGTTCTGGCGAGAAACTTCGAGGAAGCCTTGGACGAGGCGGTCCGCGCGGCCGCCCGCTTGGATGCGGCGGAGGGGTGACGGCGTGGCGAAGGGCGGACAGGCGACCGGGGTCGGCCGCCGGGTACCGCGCGCGCGACCACGCCGTGTGCTTGATGACAAGAAATCGAATATCGTATTCCCGCCACCCAACGAGGTCCAGGCGTTTGGAGGAACGGTGAAATGGCCGACCGGCCGCGAAGAGCCCCCCGGTTGTTCGTCATCGACGACGACGACTTCACCATCGAGTTGTTGACCGGCATCCTCGAATCCGAGGGCTATGACGTCACGTCCTCCACGTCGAGCACCGATGCGATGGCCAAGGTCAAGGAGGCTCGTCCCGATTGCGTGCTCGTCGACTTGATGATGCCGGGCACGGATGGAATGCAGTTGGTAAAACAACTGAAGGAGGATGCGGACCTGACCGGAACCAAGGTCATCGTAGTGTCGGCCAAGCTCTTCGAATTCGACAAGCGGCAGGCCAGAAAATTCGGGGCCGATGCCTTCATCGAGAAACCCATCGACGCCACCGGTTTGTTGGGCGTTGTCGGCCAAATCCTGGAAGACAAGATGGAGGTTACGTTTTGGGGCGTGCGGGGCACCCTGCCGGTGGCTGGAAAACGTTCCCTGCGCTACGGGGGAAACACCTCCTGCGTGACCCTGTCCCTGCCACGGGGACAAATGTTCATATTCGACGCGGGCACGGGCATCAAGGAACTCTCCAACGCCTTGGCCGCGGAAGATAAATCGAATTTGGAAGCCAGAATTTACATATCGCATCCCCATTGGGATCACATCAATGCATTACCCTTTTTCATGCCACTTTATGCTACAGGGAACGAATTCGAGGTCTTGGGCCCGGTGCATGCGAATATGACCATGCGGGAGCTGATCTCCTCGTAGATGGACGACATTTATTTTCCAATTACCCTGAAAGAGTTCGGGGCGAGAGTTTACTTCAGGGATTTGGGCGAGGAAAAGCTCGAAATAGAAGGAATTACCGTCAAGACCATGTTGCTCAGCCATCCGGGAAATTGCCTGGGATATCGGATCGAATACGGAGGCAGATCGGTCTGTTACATCACCGACAATGAACTCTATCTCCCTGATTCCCCCACTACAACTCACACTACGTCGACCGGCTGACCGCATTCGTCTCCGGAACCCAGGCCCTGATAACCGATTGCACCTATACGGACGACGAATATCCCGCGAAGATCGGCTGGGGACACTCCGGTGTCGGGCAGGTCGTCGATCTCGCCCATCGCGCCGAGGTCGAAACCCTTTATATCGTCCACCACGATCCCGACCAGGACGACGACGCCATCGACGCAAAACTGGAAAGCGCCCAGCGTCGGTTGGCCGCCCTCGGATCGGATACCCGATGCCAGGCGCCGTCCGAAACGCAGGTCGTGAGGATTTAGGCGCGCCCTTGTCGGCCGGTTCGCCGGCCGGCCGGATCCTGCTAGTCTCGGACCGATCCTCCGGCGGGTGGGGCGGATGGGACGGGAAAGATTCGACGGCAATGCATCTCGGCGTCTTCAACTACAACACGGAATACGGCATTCGCGTCGACCGAATGGCCCGGGCGCTGGAGGAACGCGGCTTCGAAAGCCTCTGGGTCGGCGAACATACCCACATTCCGGCGAGCCGCGAGACCCCCTATCCCGGCGGCGGACATCTGCCGCGTCCTTACTACCACATGGCCGATCCCTTCGTGTCGCTGGCATCGGCGGCGGCGGTGACCACCCGCCTCAAGCTGGCGACCGGCATCTGCCTGGTGATCGAGCGCGACCCCATTACACTCGCCAAGGAGGTCGCGACCCTCGATTACCTTTCGGAGGGCCGCTTTCTTTTCGGCATCGGCGGCGGCTGGAACGCGGAAGAGATGGAAAACCACGGCACGCCCTTCGCCAGCCGCTGGAAGGTGCTGCGCGAGCGGATCGAGGCGATGAAGGTGATCTGGGCCGAGGAAGAGGCCTCCTACCATGGTGAGTTCGTCGATTTCGACCGCATCATCTCCTTCCCCAAGCCGGTGCAAAGGCCGCATCCGCCGATCCTGATGGGCAGCGCCACGCCCGGCGGCAGGCGCCGGGTGGCCGCCTATTGCGACGGCTGGATCCCGATCGACGTGCTGCTGGAAGACCTGCCCGACACCATCGCCGATCTTCGCCGGCGGACCGAGGCGGCGGGCCGCGATCCGGACGCGCTTTCGATCTCCGTGTTCGCCTTCGACGGCGCCAGCGAGGAGGCCTTGGCGGGTTACCGGGAGATCGGCGTCGAGCGGGTGGTCCTGGTCTCGCCGCGCGGCAAGGCGGAGGCGATGGCCTTCCTCGATTCCATGGCGCCCTTTATCGGAGGATAGACGATGAGCAAGGCCGACCCCCTCCAGCCCCTGGGCGGTCCCGCCGCCTGGACCGGCGCCGCGCCCCACGGCTGGCGCCACGTCCTGGACGGCGAAACCGTGGCCGACGTCGAGGCCGCCCTCGCCGCCTACGACGCCCCCGATTGGACCGCCGCCGATGCCGCCACCTTGCCGCTTCCCCGCCTGGCGCGGGTATTGGCCGAGGTGAGCCAATGGCTGGAGACGGGACCCGGTATTCACCCGGTATTCAACTGATCGCGGGCCTGCCCGTGGCGGAAATGGCGCCGACGGCGCGCCGCGCCCTTTTCCTCGCCATCGGCCGGCTGATGGGCACGCCGCTCAACCAGAACCGCGCGGGCGAGCTGATGGCCGACATCACCGACGAGGGCGCGGCCAAACGCGAGACGCGCGGCAGAATCGAAACCGAGGACGGCGAGGACTTCCTGGCCTCTCGCGCCCGGGTCCATTCGACCGGCGCGCTCCGCTACCACACCGATCGTTGCGACGTCGCCGCGCTGCTGTGCGTACGGCAGGCGGCCTCGGGCGGCGTCAACCGGCTGGCGAGCGCCGTCGCGGTCCATGACGAGATGGCGAGGCGGCGGCCCGATCTCGCGCGCCTCCTCTACCGGGACATCCATCGCAGCCGCCTCGGCGAGGAAGTCGGCGACAACGCCGATTACTATCCCCTCCCCGTCTTCGCCCTCCGGGACGGCCATTTCACCACGCACTATTCGCGGACCTACGTGGAGGCGGCGCAACTGAACCCCGAGGTGCCGAGGATGTCTGCCGAACAGTGGGAGGCGCTGGACCTGCTGGCGGAGATCGCCGACGAGGTCGCCTTCGAGTGGCGCTTGAGCCCGGGGGAAGTGATGTTCATGAACAACCACGTCGTCTATCACGCCCGCGCGCCCTACGAGGATGGGGAGGCGCCGGATCGGGCGCGGCTCTTGTACCGGCTCTGGCTCGCGGTGCCGAACAGCCGGCCGCTGCCCGACGGCCACGCCGTATTGTTCGGCGACGTCCGACCGGGCGCGCTGAGGGGCGGGATCGCCGAGACCGGCGCGCATGGATGAGCTGGAACAAATCGTCGCCGGGCACTATTCGGGCGCGGACATCGCCAAACGGCTGCTGGCGGCGCTCGACGAGGTCGGCCATGCGGGAGAACGGCCGACGCCCCGCGAGCTCGCCCCGCTCGACCATTTCCACGGGCGGGGGATGCAGGCGACGGAAGAGATCGCGGACCTGCTGGAACCGGCCCGCGGGTCTCGCATCCTGGATATCGGCTGCGGTATCGGCGGACCGGCGCGCTTCATCGCCGACGCCCGCAACTGCTGGGTCAGCGGCATCGACCTGACCGAGGCCTTCATCGAGGCCGCGCGGGCGCTCGCCGAGGCGACCGGACAGGGGGACGTCGTCGACTTCCGCCAGGCTTCCGCCCTGGATCTACCGTTCGCCGACGGCGTTTTCGACGGCGCCTATTCCCAGAACGTCATCATGAACATCGCCGACCGCCCGCGCTTCTATGGCGAGGCGGCCCGGGTCTTACGGCCGGGCACGCGGCTGGCGCTCTCCAACGTCACGCAAGGGCCGGGCGGGGCGCCGATTTATCCCGCCCCCTGGGCCGAGACGGCGGCCACCAGCTTCCTCGCGACGCCCGAGGAGACCCGCGCCGAGATCGAGGGCGCGGGCTTCGAGGTCCTGACCTTCGACGACATCACCGCCCAGAACGCGCGTTTCCGCGCCGAACAGCGCGCCGAAATCGCCAGGGACGGCCCGCCAAGGCTATCCACCATCGTGCTGATGGGAGAGCGGATGAAACAGATGATGCGCAACAGCGCGACGAATATCGACGAAGGCCGGATTTCGACGATCGAAATTCTCGCCCGAAAACAGGGTTAGACGCGGGACGCGAAGACATGGTCGATTATCTGGGCTATCGCTCGAAGATCGGGGTCACCACGCCCTCGACGAATACGGTTGTTCAACCGGAGTACGACTCCATGCGCCCGCGCGGCGTCACCAACCACCTCGGCCGCATGCACATCCCCAATATCGACATCGTCGACGACGACAGTTTCGACGAGTCCATCCGCCTGATCGACGGCGGCCTGGACGCGGCGGTCGAGCGGGTGATGACCTGCAACCCGGATTACCTCGTGCTCGGCATTTCCGCCCTCTCGGTCTGGGGCGGCAGCCTGCAATACGTCAAGGACCTGAAGGCGCGGATGCGGCGGCTGGCGGGCCGCGACATCGGCGTCTCGACGGCGGTCGACGGCGTGCGCGAGGCGCTGCGGCTGCATGGAGTCAAGCGTAAGATCTCGATCATGGAGCCCTACTTCCCCTCGATCGAGCCGCGCATGGAATCGATGTTCGCCGAGATGGGCTACGAGATCGTCAAATACCGCCACATGCGGGGCGGAGGGGATGTCCCGGGCTCTGTTGAAAAGCTGAAGTAGGCGTCGTCCGCCTGGAGCCGCTAGGCTCTGGGTGCTGATTCCATCAAGGAGAACGACGCCATGACCAAGACTACACGCAACGACCGTTCCTCGGAACCATCCTGTCGGCTCTTGCCATCGATGCCGGAGGCCTTCGACGATCTGCGCATGAGCGTCGATCGCTTCTGCCTTTTGGCGGGCCTCGAGTCTTTGAACGAGATGATGTCGGCGGACGCGGAAGCCTTGTGCGGTTCGCGCCACGCCGGCTCGGGCGAGCGCAAGGGCCATCGATGGGGCACGACCCGGAGCGAGATCGCCTACCACGGCGGCAAAGTGAAGGTCGAGCGCCCTCGGGTGGGGGACTTCGCGGGTCGGGAGATGAGCCTGCCGAGTTGGGAGCTGCTGTCGGAACCCGAACTCTTGCAAGCCTGGGCGATGAATCTGATGGTGATCAACGTCTCGACCCGCAAGTATGCCCGCGCGGTGCGCCTGCCGGACGATGCGGGCGGCGATCTGCCGGCGGCATCGGGTGACGCAACCTCGAAGTCGGCGGTCTCGCGCCGTTTCGTGGCGTTGACGCGAAGCAAGCTGAAGGCCTGGCTGGCGAGCCCGCTCGACGATCTCGATCTCGTGGTGCTCCAGATCGACGGGCTCCATGTCGGCGACCACCTGATGGTGGCGGCGATCGGCATCGACACCGGCGGCGCGAAGCACGTGCTGGGCCTGGCCGAGGGCGCGACGGAGAACGCGGCCACGGTGCAAGCCATGCTCGACAACCTGATCGAGCGCGGTCTCGATCCCGAACGGCCTCGGCTCTACATCGTCGACGGCGCCAAGGCGCTCTCGAAGGCGATCCGGCGGACCTTCGGGCGGGCGGCGGCCCTCCAGCGCTGCCAGGTGCACAAGGGGCGCAACATCACGGACCGGCTGGACGAGAGCCTCCATGCCGGCGTCAGGAAGGTCTTGCGGCAGGCCTGGCAGCAGGACGACGCGGCCAAGGCCGAACGGCTCTTGCGCAACCTCGCCCGCCGTCTGGAGCATGACGCACCCGGCGTCTCGGGCTCGATCCTGGAGGGCCTGGACGAGATCCTGACCGTGATCCGGCTCGGCCTCCCGCCGCAACTTCGACACTCGCTGGCTTGCACCAACGCCATCGAGAACGCGATCGGCACCGTCCGGACGGTGCAGCGGAACGTCAAGCGCTGGCGCAACGCCGAGATGGCGCTGCGTTGGACCGCCGCCGGCCCCTTGGAGGCGCAAAAGACCTTCCGCCGCCTCAAGGCCCACCGCCAGCTCCCCATCCTCGACGCCGCCCTGCGGGAGGCGGTGAGAAAGGCCGGAGCAAAGTCCGTCATTGAAGACATCGAGGTGGCCGCGTAGCCTCTCGATCAGACGATGCCTATCTCGCACTTTTCAACATTGGGTGGGACATCACCCGGGGCGCCAGCCCGGCGACCTATTCCCACGTCTCCGACCGGGACATGATCCAGGCCATCCGCGAGATCGACGATTCCGAGGTCGAGTGCCTGGTGCAGTTCGGCGCCAATCTGCCGATGGCCCGTATCGCCGACGAGGCGGAGCGCTGGCTGGGCAAACCGGTCATCTCGATCAACGTCGTCAGCTATTGGCACGGGCTGCGCGCCCAGGGAATCGACGACCAGTTCCCGGGCTTCACCCAGCTCTTCTCCCGATTTTGAACCTCCATGGACGGTCTCAGGCCTGCGCGGGCAAGCGACACGGCGGCGATCGCGGACCTGGCGGCGCGGGCCTACGCGATCTACCTCGAACGTCTCGGTGGGGCGCCGGAACCGGTGGGCGCCGACTATGCCAAATTGATCCGGGAGGCGATCGTCTTCGTACTGCCGGGCGACGGCGATGGACTGGCGGCCTCGCTCACGATGATGGCGGAGGCCGATCACCTGCTGATCTGGAGTCTCGCCGTCGATCCGACGTTGCAGGGCCAGGGCGTCGGGCGCCGCTTGATGGCTTTCTCGGAGGACGAGGCCCGACGACGCGGCTTCAACGAAATCCGCCTCCACACCAACGAGCGCATGGCGGAGAACGTCGGCTTCTATGCCGCGCTCGGCTATGCCGAAACCCATCGAGGCCCGAGCGCCCGCATCGCCGGCACGGAGCTGGTGCACATGGGCAAGCGTCTAGGCGGCGGCTAGCACCGAGATCCACATCGGCTGGGCGCCGACCTCGTGGACCGCCAGGAGGTCGAGCGCGCCGCTTCCCTGGTCGATGGCGAAAACCTGGATGCTGCCGGAATCGAGGCCGGCCGAGAGCAGATGACGGCCGTCCGGCGTGATCGCCATGACGCGGGGCGTCGGCTCGGCCTCGGCGTGGCCGATCGCGCTCGGCTCGCCGCTCGACGCGTCGATGGCGAAGCAGGCGAGGCTGTCGTGGCCCCGGTTGGCCGCGTAGAGGAAGCGGCCGTCGGGCGTCAGGCGGATCTGGGCGCAGGTGTTCGGGCCCTCCCAGTCCTCGGGCAAGGTCGGCGCCGTGGCGAGCGGGCGGAGCGTGCCGGCCGTCGTATCGAAGGCGTAGGTGGTGACGGAACAGCCCTGTTCGTTCGAGGCGTAGAGCAGGTCGCGCGCCGGGTGCCAGCAGAAGTGGCGGGGCCCGTCGTCTCCGGCGGGAGCGACGCGATCGGGGTCGTTGGACGCGAGGCGGCCGCTCTCGGAGTCGAAGCGGAACTGGAAAATCGCGTTGGCGGCGCCGTTGCCGTGGATGTGCGGCACGAAGGCGAAGCGGTTGCTCCGATCCGTCTCGAAATAATGCGAGCCGCGCCCGGTGTGGCGCCATTCGATCGGCGGATGCAGCAGGGCGCCCTCGCCGTCGGTCCCGTGCACCGCCGCCCGTTCGCCGATGTAGTAGGCGGAGAGCAGGTAACGCCCGCTTCCGTCCATGCCCATGTAGCAGGGATCGTTTTCCACCGGAATCTCGCCGATCGAGGCGAGGGCCCCCGTTTGGCGATCCCGGCGGAAGCTTTCGAGCCTCAGGTCGTCGCGCCGCCCGACGTGCAGGACGGTTTCGTCGGGCGAGACGGCGATCGGCGCCGGCCGGCCGGGCGCCTTCACATCCTCGATCATTTCCAGCACCGCCGTGGCCGGATCCATCTCCAGGCGGGCAATCCGCCCCTCGCCCGAGATCGTGACATAGACGTGCCAAACCATTCCTCGTCTCCCCCCTCGTCCGCGCGACGCCAAGTCTAGCGTCAAATCGGCACCCGCAAGCGGCATTTCCGCGATAGAATGGCGCGCGGCATGCGGAATTGACCGCCCAGGGAAGAGCAAAGGCGATGTCCTTGCGTCTGCAGTTCGCGCTTCTGATCCTGCTCGCCGGCGCGCTTGGCGCCGGGTGGTGGTTCTTCACGGCCAATCCGGGCGCGGCGGGGAGCGACGAGGCCAAGCCCAGGCGGGCCGCCGCCGCGACCCCCGTCCTCACCGAGGTCGTGGAGCTGGCGCCGGACCGGATAACGCTTCGCCTGATCGGCACCGGGCGGGCGATCCGCTCGGCCGCCATCCACCCCAAGGCGGCGGGCGAGGTGGTCGAACTCGCCTTCCGGGCCGACGAGGCCGTGAAGGCCGGGCAGATCCTCCTGCGGCTCGATTCCAAGCACCAGAGCCTGAAGGTCCGCCTGGCCGAGGTCGCCTTCAAGGAGGCCCGGCGCGACATGCGGCGGATGGAGCGCCTGGCGCCCGCCGGTCATGCCTCGCGCGCCCGCCTCGATACCGCCCGGGCCGGGATGCAGGCCGCCGCCATCCGCCTGGAGCAGGCCGAGGCGGAACTGGCCGACCGTATCGTCCGCGCGCCGTTCGCCGGCTTCGTCGGCCTGACCGAGATCGAGGTCGGCGACCGGGTCGACGAGGCCGTGACCATCGCGGGCATCGACGACCGCTCGGAAATCCTGGTCGAGTTCGCCGTGCCCGAGGACCAGTCGACCCGGATCGCCGTCGGCGACCGCCTTCGGGTGCGGCCCTGGTCCCTCCCCGACAGCTGGATCGACGGCGTCGTCGCCGCGCTCGACAGCCGCATCTCCCCCGCCGCGCGATCCTTGAAGGCGCGGGCGCGGATCCCCAACGCGGACGGCCGAATCCGCCCCGGCAGCAGCTTCGAGGTCCGTCTCGACTTCACCGGAGAGGCCTATCCCCGGATCAAGGAGGTGGCGGTGCTCTGGAGCCGGGACGGCGCCTATCTCTGGCGGGTCCGCGAGGCCAGGGCCGAGAAGGTCTTCGTCCGCCTGGTGCGCCGCGACCATGGCCACGTTCTGGTCGACGGCCCGCTGGGCGAAGGTGACGTGATCGTCGTCGAGGGGCTGCAGGGCCTGCGCGACGGCCAGAAGCTGAAGCCCCGCGCCGCCGACGCGGCGGGCAAGACGTCGTGAGCCTGCGCCCGAGCGACCTGCCCGCCCTCGCGGTCCGCCGGCCGACGCTGGTGATCGTGCTGAACCTGTTGATCATCGTCGCCGGGCTCGGCGCCCTGCTGGGCGTCGAGGTGCGCGAGCTGCCGGAGGTCGACCGCCCAGTGGTCTCGGTCCGCGCCTTTTTCGAGGGCGCCTCGCCCGAAACCATGGACGCCGAAGTCACCAGCGTCATCGAGGGCGCGGTGGCCCGCGTCGCCGGGGTCACCGAGATCAACGCGGCGAGCGAGGAGAACAACGCCCGGATCCGCGCCGAATTCTCGACCAAGGTCGACATCGACGTCGCCGCCAACGATGTCCGCGAGGCCGTGGCGGCGATCGAGCGGCGGCTCCCCGATGGGGTCGAGGACGTAATCGTCCGCAAGGCCGACCACGATGCCTCGCCGATCATCCGCCTGGCGCTGGTGAGCAACTCGCTGAGCCAGGACGCCCTGACCCGGATTGCCGAGGAAGACGTCTCGGCGGAACTGGCGGCGATCCCGGGCGTGGCGACGGTGGACCTCTTCGGCAACCGGAAACGCGTGCTCCGGATCATCGTCGATCCGATGCGTCTCGCGCGTTACGGCATCGGCATCGACGACGTGGCGAACGTGCTGCGGAGCACCGATCTCGACGTCCCCGCCGGGAGCTTCAAGTCCGACGACCAGTTGTTGCTGGTCCGCGCCGACGCCTCGGTCTGGCGCCCGGAAGACGTGGAGCAACTGGAAATCCGCGAGGGCGTGCGCCTCGGCGACGTCGCCCGGCCGATCTACGGCCCGGCGGATTCGGAGAGCTACACGCTGCTGAACGGCAAGCGGGTGATCGGCCTCTCGATCATCCGCCGCGCCCGCTCCAACACGATCGAGATCTCGGCGGCGGTGGATCGCGCGATGGCGCGCCTCAACCGCCGACTGGGCGCGGCGCAAATCGTCAAGATCTCCGACGACGCCCGCTTCATCAAGGGCTCGATCAAGGAGGTTTTATTCTCGCTCGCCATCGCGGTGCCCATCGTCGTGCTGGTGATCTACCTCTTCATGGGCGCGCTCCGCCCGACGCTGATCCCCGCCGTCGCGATCCCGATCGCGCTCGTGGGCACGGTCGGCGCGATCTGGCTGCTGGGCTTCTCGATCAATATCCTGACCCTGCTGGCGCTGGTGCTCGCGACGGGCATGATCGTCGACGACGCCATCGTCGTGGTCGAGAACATCCAGCGCCGCCGGGCCGAGGGCGGCAAGCCGCTGGCGGCGGCGGTGATCGGCACCCGGCAGGTCTTCTTCGCCGTGCTGGCGACGACGGCGACGCTGGTCTCCGTTTTCGTGCCGATCGCCTTCCTGCCCGGCCAGGCCGGCCGCCTCTTCACCGAGTTCGGCTTCGTGCTGGCGATCGCCGTGGTGATCTCCAGCTTCGTCGCGCTGACGCTCTGCCCCATGCTGGCGTCGCGCCTGCCCGAGGGCCAGGCCACGGGCGGCCGGTTTCGCGCCCGCCTGGGCGCCGGCATCGAGGTGGCCTATCGCCGCTTCCTGGACGCGACGTTGGCGGCACCGGTCCTGACCTTGGGCGTCGCGGCCGCCATCGCCGGCGGCGCCGTCGTGCTCTTCCCCGAGATAAAACGCGAGCTGTTGCCGCGCGAGGACCGGGGCGGCCTGTTCATCTACATGCAGGGCCCCGACGGCGTCAGCCTCGACTACATGGACCGCCAGTCGGCCCAGGCCGAGGCGCTGCTGGCGCCGCTCCGCGAGGCCGGCGAGGTCGAGAACGTGATGTCGATCGTCGGCCGCTGGGACATCAACCGGGTCTATATCGCCGCGCCCCTCGCCCCCTGGTCGGAACGAGGGCGGAGCCAGGCGGAGATCGCCAAGGAGCTGCGCGGGCCCCTGAAGGCGATCCCCGGCGCCACGGCGCGGGTGCGCCAGCCCAACAGCCTCAACCTGTGGCGGACGGGCGGGCGGATCGAATTCACGCTGACCGGTTCCGACTATGCCAAGATCGCCGCCGCGGCGGACGACTTCCTGGCGGCGATCCATCAGCGTCTCCCCGGGCTCGAGGATCCCGAGATCGAATACCAGCAGACCCAGCCCCAGCTCTCGGTCAAGGTCGACCGGCGCCGGGCCGAGGATCTGGGCGTGCCGGTGGAGCGGATCGCCGAGACGCTTCGGGCCATGGTCGACGGGATCGAGGTGGCGGAACTGAACCTGGACGACCGCGCCGTACCGGTCAGGATCGAATCGGCGGCGGGCGCGATCGACGATCCGAGCGACCTCGCCAACCTGTTCGTCGCCGCGCGCTCCGGCGAGCTGGTGCCGCTCTCCAGCTTCATCCGGCTGGAAGAGGTGGGCGTCGCGGCGGAACTCGACCGCTCGGGCCAGAAGCGAGCGATCGAAATCGACGCGCCGTTGGCGCCCGGCTATACCCTGGCCCAGGCGATTCCCGACATCGAGGCGCTGGCCGACGAGGTGCTGCCGGCGGGCATCGGCCTCCGCTTCATCCGGCAGGCGGCGAAGCTGCAAGAGACGAACTACGCCGTGGCGATCACCTTCGCGATCGCCGTGCTGGTGGTCCTTCTGGTGCTGGCGGCGCAGTTCGAAAGCTTCTTCTCCGCCGCCGTCATCGTGCTGACCGTGCCCTTCGGCCTGGCGGCGGCGGTCTTCGCCCTGGTGCTGACGGACTCCAGCCTCAACATCTACAGCCAGATCGGTCTCGTGCTGCTGGTCGGCCTCATGGCCAAGAACGGCATATTGGTGGTCGAGTTCGCCGACCAGCTGCGCGACCGGGGCGATAGCGTGGCACGGGCCATCCGGGGCGCCGCCGTCGCCCGCCTGCGGCCGGTCACCATGACCATGCTGTCGACGGTGCTGGGGGCGCTGCCGCTGATCCTGGGCGCGGGGCCCGGGGCGGAGGCGCGCGCCGCCATCGGCTGGGTGGTGTTCGGCGGTCTCGGCATCGCCACGGTCTTCACCCTGGTGCTGATCCCGGTGATCTATTCCCTGCTGGCCCCGCTCCGCCCCCCGCGCGCGCACGCCGGCATCCGCCTGGACCGGGAGCTGCGCGAGCTGGAGGGCATCAAGGCGCCGGCCTTCGACCGGGCGGCGGAATGACGGCCCCGTCGATCCGGGATCTGGAGACGGGCGACCTCGCGTGGGTTCTGGCCTTGAACCAGCGCTTCCGGGTCGAACTCTCGTCGCTGACGCCGGCGCGCCTGGCCGAGCTGGCCGGGGGCGCGGCCCACGCCCGGGTCGCGGGGCCGCGGGCGGCCTTCCTCCTCGCCTTCGACCACGACGCGGATTACGACAGCCCGAACTTCCTCTGGTTCCGGGACCGCCTCGAACGCTTCCTCTATGTCGATCGGATCGTGGTGGACCCGGCCCACCAGGGGCGCGGCATCGCCCGGGGGCTCTACCGCGATCTCTTCGAGCGCGCCCGCGCGTCGGACGCCGGGGCCGTGGTCTGCGAGGTCAACAGCGAGCCCCGAAACCCCGCCTCCGACGCCTTCC
Organism: Alphaproteobacteria bacterium; assembly: GCA_965226475.1. GTDB lineage: Bacteria > Pseudomonadota > Alphaproteobacteria > JASLMY01. The sequence goes on from CBDDDJ010000002.1 coordinate 62,953, forward strand.
ACGCCGCCCTTGGCTTCGGGACCATCGGCGAGGCGCGCCTGGCGGGGCGAGGCAAGACCGTGCGCTACCTGCGGCGTGCCTTGGCGAACGCCTGACGGTAATTTCCACGCCGCGCCGGCGAATCCGGGCGATGGCCAAAGCGGACGCGAACGAGCGCCGGGACCCTCGTCGACGCCCGATTGTGTTATCATTGAAGATGGCGGGACTAGACATCGGGGATTAGCCATGTCGCCCGAGCCACCACCGCGAATGCCTCCGGAGCCGCCGCCCGACCGGTTGCCCGACTTGCCGCGCAATCTCCCGCCTCCGATACGCCCACCGCATGCGTCGGAGGGTGGTAGACGTTCTCGGGCCAAGGGCGCTCGCGCCGAATGACCAGCTCCGCCACACGCCCAGAGGAGGGAAAGATGAATATGTTACCCTGAGCTCTGTTTTGGTTTGGTATTGTTTCCATCCCGCTTGCCTGGATTCTTTGGTATTTCGGGCCGCAAATAGAACTCGTCAGATCGGTCCTCACCAGTATTGACGATCCCGCGCTTAGAGCGGTCCTGCAAGAAGCTCATGCGGAGCGATGGGGACTCTTTGTCGCTCTATGGCCGGTAACTCTTCTGGTGCTGAGCCAAGTCGTGGAAGGGCGAGTACAGGAATTGATGGGCAAATAGCGGCGCCGAAAATACGATCCAAGCTCGGTCGATCGACGGAACGGCCCGAAGGAACGCATCCGCGGAGTCGACATCCGGTTCCGTCGGAAGGACATGGAGCGGCGAATCGTGACGTCCAAGCGCTATCCGAAATCGACCTGATCGCCCTCGCCGTTGACCTGAACGTGAACCGCCGGCAGCTGAACGAGACTCGGCGAGCGATGGCGGCGGCGCGGTTGGCGAACCCGACCTTCGGGGACTGGTCGAGGGTAGCCTTTGCCTCCTCCGATCGGCCCGCCGACATCAGTGTTTCGGCGACCAAGGCCAGATAGTACGGTCGGCGCATCGACATTCCAGCCGCGAGGCAGGCCGCACGGAAGCGGTCCGCGCGGTGGCGGTCGACCCCAACCTCGCGGACGCTCAGCAAGTCGCCGCCACGGTGCTGATCTGCCTGGGCGAACATGAGGAAGCGCTGCGATACGTTCGCCGGTGTCTCCGGCTGACCCCGGGCTTGCCGGATTTCTACCTGATCTGCAATGCCGAAGCCTTGATCGGTCTTGGGCGCTTCGCGGAAGCCCAGGCGGTGGTGCAACGCATTCTGGCGCGCCGGCCCGAGTGGCTGATGGCTCATGGGCTGGCGGCGATCGCGTATGGAGCGGCGGGGGCGCACGAGGCGGCCCGTGCCGCCGTGACGCGCCTTCGCGCGCTCAACGCCCGCTTCACCGTGCCGCTCTGGCGCTCGTTCCTCTTCTATCCCGATCGCGAAGATGTTCCCGGTTTCTGCACGCTGCTCGCCAGCGCCGGACTGCCGGCGTGAAGCGCGTATCCATCGCGGCGGGAACCTGCAGGCGAGCTGCGGCGAAGAGAGATGTGCGGTGCTGGTAAAAGCCGACGGACCGAGGCGCCGGCGACAGAGTCGTGTTATCGTCGGGGTCGCCGTTCCGGATCGTGGTGGCGGCTCATTCCGAGACTGCCGTTCGCCGGTCATGGGCGGGATCGACCCGAGGCCCGTCGTGTCAGGTCGGCGCCAAACACCCGGGGACCGCGGGACGGCGCGCGGCGGCTTCGTCGTGGTGCCGGAGGAGGGCGGGAACGTGAAACGCTTCATCGGGTTGGTGGGACTTGCCCTGGCCCTCTGGTTCCCGGCCGGGGCAAACGCCGAGTTGTTGACCTTCGAATACACGGGTGTCGTGACTAGCGTATCTGGCCCGGGGGCCGCCTTCGGAATCGTGACGGCCGTGGGAGATCCCGTTTCCGGCCTGGTTACCTACGATTCGACCGCCGTTCAGACGACATCGACGAAAGCCGATCCGACTCAGGCCGTATACTTGTTTGGTCCGCCGTCGTTAATGAGCATCACAATTGAGGCAAACCCGACCCTGAACAGAACAATTAGAAATATCAATATCTTCGATAACATCCAATTCGCGCCCAATGACGACAGGGACTTTATTTTAGGCTCAATTTGTGAAATGTATGCATCACCTTGTTACGGCGGCGGCGAGGCAGGCTCGGTCATTGGCGCCGGGGGCGAGGCCGACGAGGTGGAACCAGCTCAGGTAGTTGTCCAGATAGCGGGTGGCGATGCCGCGGCGGGGACGCAGCAAGTCCTTCAACCGGCTGTGGCGGCTGTTCACCGTCTGCACATGCAGATCGCCCCGAACCCGTTCCCCCATCGAGCGGTTGAGTGCTTCGTGGCTCACCCCGAGCGCGGCGGCGCAAGGTGGATAGCTCGCGCCACCGTCGGAGACCAGCAGGGCGTCCTTCGCGACCACCGGGTCGAGAGCAGCCGTGAGCGCCGCCGCGTCGACCCTGGGCAGCACCGCGCTCACCGTCGTCCCGCTCCGGTCCGCCGCCATGAGAACCGGCACCTGCTCGCGCGAGAGGCCGCGCTTCTTCGCCTTGCCGCCCCGCCGCCGTGCCTTGCGTCCCAGCCCGCGCGCGCCCTTCCGGCTCTCCAGGACGTAGGTCTCGTCCGCTTCCACGATCCCCTTGAGCACCTCCGAATCGCTCCGCGCCGCCGCCAGAAACCGGTGACGCCAGCGGAACGCCGTGCTCACCGCCACGTCGCAGCGCGCCGCCGAGGCCTTCACCGTCTCCCCCTCCGCCAGCGACGCCCCGAACGACAGCCAGCGTTCCTTGTGGTGCAGGCCCGACAGCGGCGTACCGGTCAGCGCGTTGAAGGTCCTGCCGCAGCCCTTGCACTGGTAGCGCCGCAGACCCCGCGCCATACCGCGCGAAACCGCCCCTTCGCTCGCGCAGTGCGGACAGCGCCGGGCCTCGTCCACACCAAGCTCGATCGCGGCCTTCGATGCCTCGCCTTCGCTCCGGCCCGACAGCACCGCGAGCGCCTCGTGCCGCTGCACGCGCGTCAGCCCGCGCGCCGCCGAAAGCCACACCTGGAAACCCTTGCCGTCCATGACCCAACCTCCTGACGTTCCGAGCATTCTATCACAAATGCATACGTTTCACGAATTGAGCCTTATTTTAATTATACCCCGACTCCTCAGAGACCCGAAAAAAGCTCTGGCAATCCGGCCGTTGATCGATTCTTCTCGGGGGCATGATTCGCGGTGGATTTCTGAGTGCCAAGGAGCGGGGGCCCCTGAGGGCGGTGATGGGGCACCCGAGCGAGAGCCATGGGGTGGCCCGGCGGGCGAACGCCGTTCTGCTGCTGGATGACGGCCTGAGCTGTGCCGAGGTGGCGCGGGTGCTCTACCTCGACGACGACACGGTGCGGACTTGGTTCAAGCGCTACCGCGCGGGCGGTCTGGATGAATTGACGCTGTTCGACTGGCCCGGCGGGCCGGGCCATCTGAGCCGGGAGCAAGAGGCGGACCTTTCGGCGCATCTGGGCGAACGGCTTTACCGCGACACGGGCGAGGTGGCGGCGCATATCGCGGCGACCTGGGGGGTGATCTACAGCCATTCCGGCTGCATCAAGCTGATGCATCGCCTGGGCTTCGAATACAAGCGCCCGGAAAGCCTGCCGGCCCAGGCCGACGAGGCCGAGCAGGCCGCCTTCATCGAGGCTTATGACAAGTTGCTCAACGGCCTGGAGGCCGACGAGGTGGTCTACTTCGCCGATGCGGTGCACCCGGAATACCAGTCGCGTCCAGTCCATGGCTGGGTCAAAAAAGGCGACAAGGTGGCGCTGAGGCGGACCTCGGGACGCCAGCGCATCAACCTCCACGGCGCGCTCAATCTGGAGAATTTCCACTGCCCCTTGGTCCAGGCCGAGCGGATCAACGCCGCCTCGACCATCGCGCTGTTCGAGAAGCTGGAGGCCGACAACCCCGGAAAGAAGCGGATCTACGTCTTCGCCGACAATGCCCGCTATCACCATGCCCGCCTGGTCCGACAATGGCTGGAGAGGCCGGGTTGCCGCATCAAGCTGATCTTCCAGCCCGCCTACGCCCCCCACCTCAACGCCATCGAGCGATTATGGGGCGTCATGCATCGCGAGGTGACCCACAACAGGTTCTACGCCAACTTCGACCTCTTCACCAAAGCGATCGATCACTTCTTCAAGCAACGCCTGCCACGAGAGTGGACGACTTGGCGCGACACCATAACCGACAATTTCCGTATCATCTCGCACCGGGATTTTCGGGTTCTGGAGTGATCCGAGTATATCAGCGATCAAATAAACGCATTCGAGACTTTTCAATTCAGCTTTTCGGGTCCGACCACGGTATTTGATACCGACGTTTTGCGGAATGTCACCGATTTGGATACGACGTTTGACGAGTACACCAAGTTTGCAGGTGGATTGTTACAGACGGAGGATCCCGGCAATCCTCCCGTGGACCAGATCACTTTTGACTTCACCTCCATTACCTTCCTCACGGACTCGGACGAAGACGGAACAATAGACAGCCGGGACAACTGCCCCTCGACGGCAAACCCGGCCCAGAAGAACACCGATGGGGATGCTCTGGGCGATGCTTGTGATGGCGATGACGACAACGACGGCACTGGCGACGGCGCGGAGGTCGATCGGGGCCGCGATCCGCTGATCAACGAGCCGGCCGTCATGGTTCCGATTATCCAGATGTTCCTCGGCGATCAACCTTGAGGTCATGCGAAGTCGAAGGCGATTATTGCCGGGGCGGCGAGGCGGGCGTGGCGACCCAGCGGGTCTCGAAGCCGCGCGAATACGCTCACGTCGAGGATGTCGCCCTGGATGGCTAGGCTTCGCTCGCCATGACGCTCGCCGCCATCGGGCGGTCAAATCGGGGGCTCGCCGGTATAATGACGAGCGACCGCGCACCCGGGCAAAGCCGGGGACGGCCCGCGTGGCGTCCGCACGCACGACGGCCGGCATCGAGGCAATCGTTGCCGGCTGGCATGGGAGGGTCGATGGTGCAAGGTGATCGGCCGCGCGCCATCGTAAGTGCTGGTGCGACAGCGCCAAGGCATCGCCCGGCGCCCGCGCGATCACGCGCGGCTCGCCATGGACCCGCGCTGGGACGAGGCGCCCTCGGCGTGCGCCGCCGTGGCGAACCGCCTTCCCATGGAGGGACCGCTGTTCTGGCACGACCTCGCCCGTCCGGACTTGGAGTACGGTCATGTGGTCGCCGGTTTGCGCATCCCCGCCTGGGACCGCGATCCCCCGCCCGAATGGTGCCCGGCGTATCCCGAGCCCGGACAGCTTTGCGACGTGCCATACGGTGCCCATGGGCCGGCGACCCACCACCGCAATCCATGGCAATAACTGGTGCAATTCACATTGTAATCGCGCTCGCGCGGCCGGCCGGAACGATTGCGCGATCCCGGCCTCGCGTTCGCCACGGCGGGGGATCGGCGGGCGCTCGACTCGTTTTCCGACATCGTTCGCGTCGAATACGATCGGAACTTCGCCAAGGACACCAATTCGACGCTTTAATACCAACCCGCAATGAGGGGGACTCATCGCGGGTTGTCTGGCGTTCAGACGCCACGCGGGCTTTTCCTCGCATAAGCTCGGGCGCGCGGTCGCGCTTGCCGACCCGCGATGAGTTGCACTCAACGCAGGTCGGCATTACATGGCGATCGAAGCCGCTTCGGCGCGAGGCCGCTGACGCGGGCCCCGTCCTCGCCCCGAGGGATCGCTCCCTCACCCCCCGTCGGCCGCCAGCACGGCCTCCGCGTCGGCCGGATCAACGTTCAGCTCGATGCCGGCGCGCTCCTGTTGCAGGATCATGAAGGAACGGGAATCGCGATGCCCCCAGCCTCGGTTCAAGGCTTCCGTCATCTCCTGTAGCGCCATGTGCGCCATGCGCATCGGCACGCCCTGGTCGCGGCCCAGTTCGGCGGCCAGCGACATGTCCTTGTGCGCCAGACGAAGGGCGAAATCGGGCGGATCGTAATGGTTGACGAGGAAATGCCCGGCCAGGCCGTCGAAGGTCCGGGAACGGCCGCGCGCGCCCTGGCGGATCGCCTCGAAAAGGGCCAGCGGCTCGACCCCCGCCTTGACGCCGACAGTGAAGACCTCGGCCAGCACGCATTGGATCGCATAGCCCGCGCCGTTGTGCACCAGCTTGGCGATGGCGCCGGCGCCGATCTCGCCGACCCGCTTCACCCGGTCGCCGAAATCGTCGAGGACATGGCGGTTGGCCTCGAACACCGCCGCGTCGCCGCCGACCCAGACCGCCAGCTTGCCCGAGGCGGCGCCCGTCGGCCCGCCGCTCACCGGCGCGTCCAGCACATGGATGCCTTTCTCGGCGAAGGCGGCGTGGATCTCGCGCACCAGCTTCGGCGAATTGGTCGAGAGGTCGAAGAGCACCGAGCCCGGCTTCATGCCGGCGATCAACCCCTCCTCGCCGTCGAGCGCCACCGCCGCCACCTCCGGCGGGCCGGGGAGCGAGGTCAGCACCACCTCGCATCGCGCGGCGAGGGCTTTCGGGCTCTCCGCCCATTCCGCGCCGGCGGCGATATGCTGTTCGGCGATATTGCGGCCGAGGTCGTTCACCACCAGCTCGCGCCCCGCCTTTTGCAGGTTGCTGGCCATCCCGCTCCCCATCGTGCCCAGCCCGATGAATCCCACCTTCGCCATCTTGGTCCTCCCTTGAATTGCCCGTCGTTTCGGCGCCGACCATAGCATCGACGCCGCCCGGCCGTTATTCTGCGCCGACGAGACGGAGGGGCTCTGTTCGATGATCGAAACCACGAAATTGCTTTCCGAATTCGCCGTTCGCCCAGAGGCGGACCTGCCCGAGACCGTTCTGCACGAAGCCAAGCGGTCGCTGGTGAATTGGCTCGGCTGCGCGCTCGGCGGGGCGCGGCATCCGACGATGGAGATCGCGCTCGGCGCGACGGCGCCCCATTCCGGCGGCGACGCGACGGTGCTGGGCCGGGCGGAACGGCTGGGCGCGCTCGACGCCGCCTTCGCCAACTGCCTGGCCTCCAGCGCCAACGCCTTCGACGACACCCATCTGGCGACCGTGGTGCACCCGACGGGGCCGGTCGCCGCGGCCCTTCTGGCCGCCGCCGAGGGGCGCGCCGTCTCCGGCCGGGACTTTCTGGAGGCGCTGGCCATCGGCATCGAAGTGGAGTGCCGGGTCGCCATGATGCTGGTGGCGCCGCCGGCGGAGCCGGAACTGGGCTGGTATCTGACCGGGACCACCGGCGGCATCGGCGCGGCCGCGGCTGCGGCGCGGCTGCTGGGGCTGGACGTCGAACGCACCATCTGCGCGCTCGGCATCGCGGCGGCGCAGGCCTCCGGCTTCCGCCAGACCCATGCCTCGATGATCGTCGCCATGGTGCCGGGCGTCGCGGCCCGCGCCGGCCTCTGGGCGGCCCTGCTGGCGGAGAAGGGCTATACCTCGACGTCCGCCGCGATCGAGGGCGGCTCCGGCTTCGCCGAGCTGTTCTCGCGCAAGGCCCACGCGCCGGCGGCGACCGACACACTGGGGGCCGAGTGGGAAATCCTGGCCAACGCCTACAAGCCCTACCCCTGCGGCATCGTCATCCACCCCGTGATCGATGCCTGTTTGGAGATCGCGGCCGAGCCAGGCTTCGATCAAACCGCCGTCGCGGCGATCCGCCTGGTGGTCAATCCGCTCTGCCTCAGGCTCTGCGACCGGCCGGAGCCGCCCGGCGCGCAGGAGGCGATGGTGAGCGTCCACCATTGGACCGCCGCCACGCTGGCGCGCGGCCGGGCGGGTCTGGCCGAGGGCACGGAGGCCGCCGTTGCCGATCCCGAGATCCTGCGCCTGCGCGCCCTGGTCGAAACCGCGCCGGACGATGCCATCGGCCGCGAGGGCGCCCTGGTCACGGTCGAGATGGCCGACGGCAGCCGACACGAGGTGCGTATCGACCATGCCCTCGGCAGCCTGGAACGGCCGATGAGCGACGTGGACCTGGACGAGAAATTCCTTGTCCAGGCGGTGCCGGTCCTGCGCGCGGAGGGCGCCGCCGGCCTGCTGACGGCGGGCTGGAGCGTCGCCGGGTTGGCCGACGCGGGCGAACTCGCGCGGCTCGCGCGGCCGGCCGGCTAGGAGACCCGGGGTGAGCTGCGTCGTCGTCTGCTCGGGCGGCATGGACTCGGTGACGCTCGCCCATATGGTCCACGGGCAGGGGCGGCTCGCCCGTCTGGTCACCTTCGACTATGGCCAGCGCCACCGGCGCGAGATCGACCATGCGGCCCGGGCGGCGGGCCAGCTCTCTGTACCGCACGACGTGGTCGACATTTCCAACCTGCGGGGTTTCCTCGCCGGCTCGGCCTTGACCGACGACGTCGCCGTGCCCGAGGGGCACTACGCCGAGGACAACATGCGCGCGACCGTGGTCGCCAACCGCAACCCCATCATGTTCACCATCGCCTTCGCCATCGCCGCCGGGGCCGGCGCGAACGCCGTGGCGGCGGCGGTCCACGCCGGCGACCACTTCGTCTATCCCGATTGCCGGCCGGAATTCGTCCACGCCTTCGCCGAGATGGAGCGCCTCGCCCTCGACGGGATGTGGGAGATCGCCTTCGAAACCCCCTTCGTCGAGATGAGCAAGGCCGAAATCGCCGCCGTCGGCGGCCGCCTCGGCGTCGCCTTCGAGGAGACCTGGAGCTGCTATGGGGGCGGGACGCGCCACTGCGGGCGCTGCGGCACCTGCGTCGAACGCCGCGAGGCCCTGACCCTCGCCGGCCTCAAGGACCGGACCGAATACGAGGACCCCGACTACTGGCTGACCGTCACGGGCGAGAACGCGCCCGACGCCTGACGCCGCATGCCTGGATAAATTTACCGTCCATCTCCATATGGAGAATTCCACTCACGCGCGCGAGTCATGATAAAGCGTTTAGTCGTCCAAACCTTCCTTGTGTTTCTCACGCCCTTTCCGCAGGCCCCGTCGGCTTCGGAGATCGAAACTCTGCTCGGGGTCGCGGCGGATCCCGGGCACGACCCGGAAACGCGGATCAGGGCCTGTAGCCGTATCTTGCGGGCCCGTACGCGCGACGACGAATTCCGCTCGCGCTGCCTGGTCCATCGAGGCGGCGCCCACCGTGAACTCGCTCATCATCGCCGCGCTCTGCACGACTTTAAAGCAGCGATCCGCCTCGATCCCGCGAACGTCGATGCCTGGGCCGCTCGCGGAGCTTCCCATGGCTTGGCGCGACGATACACGGCCGCGAAGAGCGATTTCGAAACGGCGCTCCGTCTCGATCCCACTAATGCCGACGCTTGCAACGAAATGGCTTGGCTGTTGGCGACGGCACGAGACAATTGCCACCGCGATGGATCACGGGCGATCGACCTCGCCGAACGTGCCCTACGACGTCGCCCGATCGCGCGCCACCTCGACACGCTGGGGGCGGCACACGCCGAGATCGGTGAATTCGAGATGGCCATTTCCTTACAGAAACAGGCCGTTGGACTGGGTCTCACGGAACGCATGGCGCCCGGAGCCGTCGACAAGTTTCGGGCCCGCCGATACCTCTATGAAACCGGTAGGGCCTACCGCGCCTGAAGTCGGACAACATTCGGATGGCATTGGCCGGCGGGCCACGCTAAGACCACGGGCGGTTCCCGTAGAGGAAGACGATGGACGACAGGCATTTTGAGGACTTCACCGTCGGCGAGGCGTTCCGTTCGCCGGGCAAGACCTTCACCGAGTCCGAAATTCTCGATTTCGCCTTCCGCTTCGACCCCCAGCCGATCCATATCGACGTCGGCGCCGCCGAGGCGAGTCAGTATGGCGGGCTGATCGCCAGCGGCTGGCATGTCGTCGCCACCGCCTTCCGCCTCTTCACCATGACCGACGCGCTGGGCCCGGCGAGCGAGGGCGCCCCCGGCGTCGACGAGTTGCGCTGGCATCTGCCGGTCCGCCCCGGCGACACGATCCACACCGTCGCCACCGTCGAGGCGATGCGGCCCTCGGGCTCGAAACCGCATATCGGCCTGGTGACGATCGGCTATAGGATAGTCAACCAACGGGATGAAACCGTGGCCTCGATGCGGGCGATACAGTTCATGCGACGGCGGGATGGCGGGGAGAGCGGCGATGCATAGCGAGCGGCGAATCCTGATCGTGGCCTTCGACGGGCTGAGACCCGACATGGCGACGCCCGAGCGGATGCCCAATCTCGCCCGCCTGCGGGCCGCCGGCGTCGACTTCGCCGACTGCCGCGCCGTGTTCCCGACCGAAACCCGGGTCAACCAGGCGAGCCTGATCACCGGGTGCCACCCGGCGCGCCACGGCATCGTCGCCAACAAGTTCGTCGAGCCGAGCCTTTCCGGCGGCTTCATCGCCACCGCCGACTTCGCCGCCTTGAGCGCGGCCGACGCGGCGCTGGACGGCAAGCTGCTGCATGCCGAAACCCTGGGCGAGGTCCTGGCCCGTTCGGGGGGCTCCCTGGCGGTGGTCGGTTGCGGTACGCCCGGCGGCAACCGCCTGCTGCACCACACCGCCCCCCGGCACGGGCAGATCAACGTCTCCGCCCACGGGGCGGAGCGCACGACGACGCCCGATGAACTCGCCTGGCTGTCGAGCCGGATCGGCCCGCCACCGGCGGGCGCCATGCCGAACGAGGGCCGCATCCATTGGGTCGCGCGCGCCTACCGGGAGGCGGTCGCGCCCGAACGGGACCCGAGCGCGGCCATCCTCTGGTTCTCCGATCCCGACGCGCCCTACCATTACCGCGGCATCGACAGCCCCGAGGCCGACGCCGGCATCCGCGCCGGCGACCGCGCCCTCGGCCAGTTGCTCGACTGGCGGCGGGAGAGCGGCCGGGAAGAGAGCCTGCAGATCATCGCCATGTCCGACCATGGCCATGTCGCGGCGGTCGGCGGGCCGCTCGACGTCGCCGCCCGGATGGGCGAGGCCGGCTTCCGGCTGACCGAGAGCCTGGCCGACGGCGGCGACGCGGTCCTGGTCCCCGGCAGCTCCGCCGCCATCTATTGCCGCGACTGGCGGGCGCAGGCGGCGCTCGCCGATTGGCTGGCGGGCCAGCCCTGGGCCGAGGTGATCCTCGCCCGCCACATGGAGGGCGCCGAGGCGCCACCCGAGGGCACGCTGCCGCTCGCGGCGGCGGGAATCGACAACCCGCGCGCCGGCGACATCGTCTTCACCACGCTCCGCGACGAGGCGGCCGGTCCCGGCGGCTGGCCCGGGCGCTGCCTGCACGACAACCCGGATATCCCCGATGGCTGCGGCCTGCACGGCGGCCTGGGACGCGCCGAGGCACGGCCCGTTCTCGCCGCCGAGGGAAGCGGCTTCGCGCGGGCCAGACGCTTCGAGGCGACGGTCGGCCTGATCGACGTCATGGCCATGACCCTCGCCCTGCTGGAGATCGAGACACCACCGCCGATGGACGGGCGGGTGCCCACCGGCGCGCTGGCCAGGGACAGGGATGGCGCGGAGGCGCCGGGCGAAGGCGAAACGGCGCGCGCCGGCCACGCCGGCCGGCGACAGGCAATCGCGATGACCCGGGTCGGCGGCGCGCACTATCTCGATTCCGGCTGGCTGGAAGGCGCGCCGTCGATCGACGATGTGGTCGCCTGAAACCCAGTGGCGATGAGATCAACGCATCTCCGCCCAGCAAGCGCGACCGCGCGGGCGAGCAAAGCCGGGGAAAATCCCGTGTGGCGTTTGAACGCCGGACGACCCGCGACGGGACCCGCTCATTGCGGGTGGGCACGAGACCGCGCCATGGCGGGCGAGATACGCGCGCTCGCGCCCGACGATCCTCGCCTCGCGGCCCTGCTGGAGCTGATCCGCCGGGCCTTCGCCGAACAGGCCGGCCGGGTCGATCCGCCCTCCTCGGCCGACCGCCTGACGGTGGACGACATCCGCCGCCAGGCCACCCCGCCCGGCACCATGCTGGTCGCGGAGATCGAGGACCGCGTCGTCGGCTGTGTCTTCCTGGAGGCGCGGGGCGAGGCGCTCTATCTCGGCAAGCTCGCCGTCGAGCCGGCGGCGCGCGGCCAAGGCCATGCCCGCGCCCTGATGGCGGCGGCCGAGGAACATGCGCGGCGGCGCGGCCACGCCCGGCTGGAACTGGAGAGCCGGATCGAGCTGGTGGAGAACCACGCGCTGTTTCGCCGCCTGGGCTATGTCGAGACGGGAGAGAACGCGCATCCCGGCTACGACCGGCCGACCAGCCTGGCCTTCACGCGCGATCTCTGACCGGGTCGCCGCCTACTCGGGAACGATGAAACGCTTGGCCTCGGTGTCGTAGTCGCCGTAGCCGAGCGTTTCGCGCAGGTCGGCGGGCTCGAGCGCGCCCGCCGCCTCCGCCCCGCCCGCGGTCAGCGCCGCCAGGCCGGCGCGAATGCCGGCCACCGCCGGAGACAGCATGGCGGTCGGGAAGGTGCCGATCTTCATGCCCAGCGCCAGGGCCTCGGCCGGCGCCGGTATGGCCCGGGGGGCGCCCGGCGAAAGCACGATGAACGACGGGCGCCCGGCCGCCGCCGCCACGGCGCGGTGGATCTCGTCCTCGTCCGCGGGTGAATCGAGGAACAGGATATCGGCCCCCTCCTCCACATACATCTCGATGCGGGCCACCGCCTCGTCGATTCCCTGGGTCGGCCGGCAGTCGGTGCGGGCGAGAATGAGGATGCCGCTCTCCCTGGCCGCCTCGACCGCGGCGCGGATCTTCATCCGCGCCTCCTCGCGCGGCAGGCAGGGCTTGCCGGCGGCGGTCAGCGCGCGGGGCGTGATCTTGTCCTCGATCAGCACCGCCGCGGCGCCCGCCCGGCCGTAAGCCCGGACCGTGCGCCGCACGTTCATGGCGTTGCCGTGGCCATGGTCGCCATCCGCCAGCAAGAGCGTTTCGGGCGCCGCGCCCCGCGCCATCTGGAAGGAATCGAACATCTCGGCGAAGCTGATCAGGTCGAGGTCCGGCCCGCAGATCCGGCTGGCGGCGACGCAGGAGCCGGAGAGGAACGCGGTCTCGAAGCCGGCGCCCGCGGCGAGCTTGGCGGTGAGGCCGTCCCAGACGGCGGGCATGGTGACGAAGTCGGGTTCGGCGAGCAGGGCACGGAGGCGTTCGGGAGCGGTCATGGCGGGGTTCCTCGGAATTTTATGACGGGACGATGGCGAGAGCGGTGGCCGCGCCCGGGCTCGAACCGGGACCCGACGATGCGGGGCGGATTTCAAGCCGAAACCCGCGCGTCCGTTCGGAGCCCCATCTTACCCCAATAATGCTTCGCGGACAGCCGGTTACGCGACACGATGCCCGCGCCGGCCTTTTGCGGCCTCGCCGAGAAGCGGCCCCGGAGCGGTCCCCGAAGAGGGGAACAAACATGACGACGAAACCGGCCCAGGGCGTGGTCGACCGAGTGCCGCGCCAGTGGATCGGCGGGCGGAGGCGCCGAGCCATCGCCGTCACCCCCGGCCGGATAGACGAGATCGGCCCGATGGACGGGCGCCGGCGAAGGCGGAGAGGCGGGCCCGAGCCGACCGCCGGACCCTGATGCTCGCGACGGGGCCGAGGTCCGGATCGGCAAGGGCGGTACGCCGGGAACACCTGTCCGGCGACGGCATCCCTCGCGTGCCCAGCCCGAAGGGCGGCGAGGCGGATGCCGACGTCGAGCCCGTCCGACCTGCCCAAGCGCCGATCAGATGGACGGGGAGACCGATCGGCCCCCTCGTGAACCGCCGGTGTTCGGCGGCGAGACCTCGACGTGCATTATCGGGGCTAGAGTCGCCGATGCCGAGACTCGCCCGCTTCGGCGATTCCTAGCCAAATTTCGCTGGTAAAACTTCAAAAATAGTCCCGTTCGGTGGTCCTGCTGGATGGCCAATCCAGCGTGCCTCCAGATTCCCCAAACTTGTCATGTCCGCGGATAAAAATGTGCGGACCAGCCGCTTTCTGCTCTGCCGGCTCGGTCGGCCATGGCCGTGAATGGTATTATCATTGGAGAGAGGCAGCAATTTCGCCGCCTCCCTCCGATGACTTTGGTCGAGTTAAACGCAACGAATCAAGAGGCTGCTACTTCGCCTTTATCATCATCGGCTTTCCCGTTTCGCCAATTTGGAAAACCACCAATTTAAGGACGCCATCGGAGCTGAGATTGCGCGCTTGCATGACCCTGCCAATTGGCTCTTCGTACAATTGCCCAGCCGAGAAGGTCTGTTTACCTTGCTCTTTGGTTTCCACCGTCAGCGTTCCTTCCTCGATGTAGACAAAGACAGGTCCTGGATGGAAATGCTTCCCACCGACAAATCCAGCCGGAAGCGTGAAGTGCTTTACGATGACGGTTTTACCGTCAACGCCGGCCAAGGGACCTTCCTTGAGTGCCTTCACCTTCACCGTCGACTTCGGCTTGTATTCTTTTTGGGCCGCTTGGGCGTCGTCGCCGATCACTGCGCCAAAAGCCAACGTGACAGCAACCGTAAACGCCAAATCAATTTTAGACAATTCCATTTCATCCCCCTATCGTGAGAAAATGAGTAACTGCCCAGGTATCTGATTTCGCTGGGGCTGCGGATTGGGTCTCTCGGGGCAGATTTTGTGGGTTTGAGGCGCTGACGGCCTAGATTTCGTTTGACAAGAGATGGTGGGTCGATTCTAAGGATTCGATGGATAGGTATGCTCTCGCCTTTTTGTCGAAAGACGACCTGATCGATGTGGTGCTGGCCCAAGGGTCGCGGCTCGCCGAGCTCGAACTCCGGCTTGGCGAACTCGAGCGCCAGCTTGGCCTGAACAGCACGAACAGCGGCAAGCCGCCGTCCAGCGATGGATTGAACAAACCGCCGGCGGGGAAGAAGAAGCGACGCACCGGGAGCCTTCGCGGAAAATCGGATCGCAAGCCGGGCGGGCAGAAGGGCCACGAGGGCGAGACCCTGCGCCAAGTCGCCGATCCCGACGCCAGCGTCGATCATTATCCCGAGACGTGCCGGCGGTGTGGTTCGGGATTGACGCCGGATATGACCACCGGCCACGGCGCCCGTCAGGTTTTCGACCTGCCCGAGCCCCGGCCCCTGGTGGTCACGGAGCATCGGGCGCATCGCTGCCGTTGCGGGCATTGCGGCACGCAAACTCGGGCTTCCTTTCCCGACGGCGTCACCGGCCCGGTTCAGTACGGCGGTCGGATCGGAGCCATGGTGGTCTACCTGTCGCACTACCAGCTCCTGCCCGAGGACCGCCTGGCCGCATTGATGAAGGATCTGTTCGGGGCCGGGCTGTCTGCGGCGAGCATCGCGCGGATGGGCCGAAACAGCGCCGAGTCCGTGCAAGGCGTCGTCGGGACGATCCGCGAGCTGGTGAAATCGGCGCCGGTCAAGCACATGGACGAGACCGGGTTCCGGGTCGCCGGGCGGGGTCAATGGTTGCACGTCGCGTCCACGGCGCTGTTGACCTTCTACCGGGTTTCGCCCCGGCGCGGCAGCCTGCTCGGCGGCGTCGGCGGCATCGTCGTCCACGACCACTGGAAGCCGTACTTCACGATGGAGGGGGTGCGGCACGCGCTGTGCAACGCCCATCACCTGCGCGAGTTGCAAGCCCTGGTCGAGATCGAGAAGGAGGACTGGGCGGGCAAGATGCAGAGACTATTGCGCCGCGCCTGCCACGCGGTAAATCTCGCCCGGGAGCGGGGAGTGGCGCTGAAACCAAGCCTCGTCAGCCGCTTCCGACGATGTTGGGACGCCATCACGGCCGAGGGCATCGCCTTTCACGAGGCCCAACCTCCTCTCGCGCCCAAACCGGTCGAGGGCAAGGCCAGGCGCCGGGGACGCAAGCCGCGCCGCGTCGGCCACAACCTTCTCCGGCGCCTTCAGGCTCGCAAGGAAGATGCGCTACGCTTCCTCACCAATTTCGCCGTGCCGTTCACCAACAATCAGGCCGAGCAGGACGGGCGCATGATGAAGGTCAAGCAGAAAATCTCCGGCGGCTTCCGCAGCCAGAAAGGCGCCGAAGACTTTGCCACCGTCCGCGGCTTCATCTCGACCGCCAGAAAACAGGGCTGGAACATCATCCAGGCGCTCATGGAAAATCCCGAAACCCTGATCGCACGTCTCCACGCCGCCTGAAAGGCGGCCACGTACCTGGGCAGTTACGAAAATGAGACAGTTAGGGAACCGCTGCTAAAGTGCCGGCTGGCAACGTCATAAGGAGCCAACGGATGCCATCGGCGTAATCCAGCGATGTCGAATTTTGCGCATACCCCTCCCTATCCCTCTTACATATGGGGCCATATCCAAGCGTTATAAGACATGCTCTGCCTCTCGTGCTTGCACTCTCCAACTGCTTTCTCCGGTGCCGCCGCTTGCGGCCTACCAAGGCAAACCACTACGTTTCTTCGAGGAGCATACGCCCCTGGCCTTGTCTTGCGCTTTTGCCGCGCCATGACCGGAACGGGTCACTTTTCTCCGTCTAGTGCCCGCTGATATTATAGATAATCCCGGAGGTAGGGGAGACGTGGCCAGCGAGTGTCGGACATCCCCGGCGATGAATGTGTCCGCCGGCGCGGCCGGGCCGGGTTCCGGGACGGGATGGACGAAGCGGCATTCCCGTAACCGAATTGGTCAGCGCCGCCCGCCGTATCTCCTCGTCTTCCTAGAAGAAGACATAGGATCGGACCACGACGTTCTTGCGGCAGGGCGCGTCGTCGGACGCGGTCGGGTCGATGCAGGCGGAATGGAACGACCAGCGCGAGACGGAGCCGTCGAAGATGGAGTCGTAGCACTTGAGCATCGAGACCTCGGTCGGATTCTGCTGGGGAACCCAGTACCACTCGTGGTCGGGGCGGTGGGTGAAGCGGGTGGTCTCGCCGACGCGGTCGTCGTAGATGCGGTAGTTGTTGATGTAGGGCTGGTCGGCGAACGAGGGCCAGGCACAAAGCACGAAGGGGAACTGGCCCACGGTCTCCATCGGCTTGGCGAGGTTGATCGACATGAAACGCCGCGACATCTTCGCGTCGGCCTGCGCCTCCGTGTAGTGCTGCTCGCGCCCGAAGTTCCGCAGGTTCTTCGTGAGCAGCTCGCGGCAGCGCACGCGGCCGCTGTTGTCGTTCAGGTCGTTGTGCACGAGGTTGGCGTAGTTGGCGTTCACACCCGGGTTCTTGTTGTCCTGGTCTTCCGTGCGGTCGCCCTCGTAGACCTTGTCGAAGACGTCGTGGTTGTAGACGAGCGCATCGGTCGCGTCCGGGAAAAACGCCAAGAGGAGCTTCTCGATCTCCGGGTAGAACACGCGCTCCACCTCGCCCGAGTCGTAGAAGTTCTCGCAACGGGACTCGCAGTGCGCCAGCGAGACGCCGAGCTTGTCCATGCACTCGGGGCTGCTGGGCGAGAGACCCGGGTAGTACTCCGCTATTCGTCGCGCATCCCGCATCACCTGCGGAAAATAGAGGCTTCGCCGGCCGATGTCCTGCTCGGCCTTGCGCAATACTTTAGCCTCGGCCTCGCGCGCCGGGTCCCGCCAGATCGCGTTGGACGAGACGATGGAGTAGGACGGCAGCTCGTTGACGGTGTAGCGCAGGGGAAGCGCCAGGCCGCCCTCGGGGGCTTGGATGTCGTTCGCCCGAATATGTTCCAGGCACTCCTCGTAGTCACGGAACCCGACGCCCCATTTGGTCTCGATGGGGCCGGGGGGCGCGTTGTCGAGCATGTCGACAACCGCCTGCCCCTCCCCCTCGGCAATCTGGACGAGCGCCGCGTCCATCGCCGCGGCGGTTCCCCCATCCCCGTCCCGATCGAACGACATGTAGGACAACCCGCCGTTCGCGGCGATGGGTGGCGACTGCCCTTCCGTGCGTTGGAGGGGAGGCACGAAGACCGACGAAACCGTCTCCGTATCCGCCGCAACGTGATTCGCGATGTCTTTGAGCTGGCCCATGGGGTGCCTCCGGTTAAACACACCCCATCGTCGCACATGGGGCTTATACTTCCAAGGGCTTGGATTTCCCGGTCACGCGAACCAAACGGGAATCCCGGCTGCTCGCGTGCCGCGTGGGGACCGGCCGGCGGTAGGTCGGCTCGGACCGTTACCGACGACGCTAGACGCCGCCGCCCTCGTCGACATCGGCGTCGGTCGCGGAATAGTTCAGAACCGTGATCGAGAAGTCCGCCAGGTTGGTGGCGCCCGCGTCTTCGGTCACCGTGATCCGCGTATCGGTAATGGCGCCATCGCCTCCGAAATTGCCGTACTCGAAGCGTACGTCGAGGTCGGGGTTCGACCTGTTCGCATCGAGGACGTCGAACAGGGCATCGAGATCGATTTTGTCGCCCACCGAGAAGTCGGTGATGAGGTCGTTGCCGGCGGTCACGCCGTCCGTGTCGTCGCCGGTCGGGTCGTCGTAGCGGAAGATGTCGGCGCCGCCGTCGCCCGCGAGCGTGTCGTCACCGCTGCCGCCGGTAATGACATCCGCCCCGGGTCCGCCGGAGATGATATCGCCGCCTTCCTGGCCGTAGATCGTGTCGTCGCCGGCACCGCCGTCGATGGTGTCGTTGCCGCCAAAGCGGGTGAACCCGAAGAGGACCGATTCCTCGGACAGTTCCTCGTGATTTTGACGTATGTAGTCCTTGGTATCGTCGCGATCCCAGCTCGTGGTGCCTTCCAGGGTCTCGAAAACCTCCCAGCCGGACCCTTCGAATGCGGAGACGTTCTGGTCCACGGCGAGGATGTCGGTGAACGGTGCGTCGCCAAGGATGATGTCGTCGCCGGCATTGCCCAGGAGCTCGTCCTCGCCAGCTCCGAAGGGGACCTCGTCGGCGCCGCCGACGTCGCCGATCAGCAGGTCGTTGCCGGCCAGGCCGAAGATCGTGCCGCGCTCGTTCGGATCGATCTCATTGACCTCATGCCCTACTTGGCCCTCGCCGTCGTGGTCGGGCACGTTGGTACCCACGACCAGGAACGACGGCTCGACCGTGAGGTCGATAGTCCGCGCCCCGCTGACGGAGACGTTGTTGGCGAGATCCGAAGTCGTTTCGGGGTCCGTCGGCTGGTCGAAGGCCCGGGCCACGAGCTGGAGCGTTTCCGTCGTCGTGGCGCGGACGTCGGCGGGGCCGCCGAGCGAAATCTCGACTTCGAACTCGTCGCCATCGGGTCCTTGACCGGTCACGCCCGACAGGTCGAACGCGGCATCGAAGGTGGAGACATCGACGCCGTTGGAGAGCGCCGTCGACAACGTGCCGAGATCGAGCGTGCCGGCCGAAACCGAAACGCCGTTGACCAGGATCCCGAGCACGGTGAAGCCCGCGCTGGTCAGGGAACCGTTATTAATCAGCAGTTGCTGATGCTCGGACGGGCGGTCGGCCAGCTCGCCGAAGTTCACCGTCGTGGTCACCACGAAGGGATCGGTTTCTTCCTCGGACCTGGAGGTGCCGGTGGAGGCGAGGGGATCCAGCGTCGGATCCGCGGTTACCGATTCCACCGAGACGGCGGCGGACGCCTGGTTGGTGGCGGCGCCGTCGACGACCGCATCGACGGTGACCGTGAAGTCCAAGTCGTCATGCCTCGCCAGGGTCACCTCGAGGGTGAGGCCCGTCGATCCGGCCGCTTCCAAGGCGGCGAGGAAGGTGCCGTCGGTGATCGTCACGCCGTTCGCCACCGAAATCGAGAGGAAGCCGCCGAAGACAGCCGAGGCGCCGCTCGGAAGTCCGTCGATGGTGAGCGATTCTATATCGTCGGCGGGCACGAACGGCGTGACGGAGACGGCGACGACGACCGTCAACGGACCGGTGCCGTCCTGAGAGGCGGTGGAGGACTGGCCGTCCTCCGAGAACGGTCCGCCGATCACCGACGCCGAGGCCGAACCGCCGGAGTAGTCGAACGCCACCAGATCGACGTCCCGCGAGTCGGTCGCGACGTTGTTGTCGAGCTCGCCCCCACTCTCCAGCGGGAAGTCGTTGGCCGTGGGTGTGTCGAACGAACGCGCCACCACATCGAGGTTGAAGGTCTCGCTCGAATTGACCGGCACGTCGCTCGTCGCGGTGACCACGATTTCGACGACATGATCGCCGCTACCGTCGGGCGCGATCGCCGAGACGTCGAAGACGATGAAATCGGCGATGCCGAGGGCGTCCGGCAGGGTGCCGTTGGAGTTGAAGGCGAAGCCCGAGTCGTCGGTGAGATCGACCCCGGCGTCGCCCGCCGGCAGGCCCACCACGGCTTGCCCGTTAACCGTCACCATGTAGCTCCAGCCCGAAGGCGCCTTCTCCACCAGCACTTGTCGGGTTTCGGAGTCGTCCCCCAGTTCGCCGAAGGTCACCGTCGTGGACAACGGGAAAAACCGCTCGCCCTCGGGCGCGAATTGGGTCGGCGTGAACTGGAGCGTCGTGGGGCCGCCCAGTTGCTCTTCCTCGATAAAGGATTCCTGCTCGCCCTCGAAGGCCGTGAGCGAGGGATCCGCCGTCACCGACTCGACCACCGCGGCGACCGTCTCCGTGTTGGTGGCCGACCCGTCGATCTCCGCCTGGAAGCCGACCTGGAGATCGTCGTCGTCGTGCCTCGCCAGGGTCACCACGAGGGTGAGGCCCGCCGATCCCGCCGCCTTCAGGCTGGAGAAGAGCGCCGTGTCCGTGATCGCGCCGTCCGACACCGAAACCCCGCCGAGCGTGGCCGTGGCGTCGCTCGGGATGCCGCCGATGTGCAGCACGTCGATGTCGTCCGAGGACTGGGCCGGAACCACCGCCACCTGGATCGAGACGGTCAGCGGTCCGGCGCCGTCTTGCGTCGCGGTGGACGGGTCGCCGTCCTCCGAGAACGGACCGCCCCGCACCGTCGCCGTGACCGTGCCGCCGGTTACGTCGGTCACCGTGACCCGATGGCTGTCGTCGGCCACGTCGCCGTCACCGTCGGTGACCCGAACCGTGAAGTCGACGCCGACGCCGTTGCCGGCAATCACGTCGCTCGCCGCCTGGAAGCTCCAGCCCCCATCAGACGCCACCGTCAGGACACCGAGAACCTGGCCGCCCTCCGACACCGAGATCGCCTCGCCGATCGCATGCGAGACGCCACCCACCAGAACCTCGATCGAGGCCCCGTCGGCGCCCGCCGTGCTGGTCCAGGTCCCCGTCGTCAGGGAACCACCCTCGACCACCGTGTCCGCTCCGTCCGAACCACCGTCCGCGTCGGAAACCGAGACACTCGGCCCGTCGTCGTCGAAGCGAAGGTTGCCGCCGAGATCCACCGTCTCGGAATCCGTCGCCGAGTCGCCATCGCCGTCCGTCGTCACCGCCGTCGCCATCAGCGAGACCAGGCCGTCCGCCAGGGACTGCTGGTCGTCGTCGTAGTCAGGCGCCGTCTCCGCGACGTCGTGGTCGATCTGCTGGTGCTGCGTCAGCGTGACGATCCCCGTCGTGCCAGCGACGCTCACTTCGAACACCGTGTTCGCGGTTCCCACGCCGGTTTCCGTCGCCGACGTCGAACCGACGATCACGCCGTTGGTCTCATAAAGGTTGATCGCAACGCCGCCGATCGTCAGACCCGACGGATCGCCCTCGCTGAACCCGCTGTCCAGCGACAGCGCGTAGGTCGTCACCGTGCCCGCCGCGCCGTCCGCGCCACCATCGGCGCTGACGCTGAACACGCCGGAGAAGTTCGCCGTCGAGGAGTCGCTGTCGCTCAGCCCGCCGATCGTCTCCGCGTCCTGCGTCGCCAGCACGGCCGAGGCTTCCGCCGTCGCCGTCACGTCGACCGAGGGGCCGTCGTCGAACACCGTCACGTCGAGCGCGGCTTCCACCGTATCGCCGCTCGAATCCGAGATCGTCGCGATGAAGCGCGGCAAAACCAGAGAGTCGTCCTCGGCCGGTTGCCCATGGGTCGTATTGTCGTCGAGCGTGAAGACGTAGGCGCCCGCGTCCGGGCCGCTCGCCGTCACCGTCAGCGTCCAGAAGGCGCCCGAAATCGTGATCACGCCGTTTCCGTCCGCCACATGCGCCGTCGCCTCGCCATCGACCACCACCTGGGAGACCTCGCCCTTGCCGTCGGCGCCGAAGTCGATCAGCGCCGAGAGATCGCCCGACTGGCCGATCGGCGCCGCGGCCGAACCCGCCTGGGAACCATCGGCGAGACCGGCCTCGTATACCTCCGCCAGGAGCGGCTCGGGCGCGTCGGGAATCGCATTGACCACCACCACGACCGTTGCGGTCGACTGGTCGCCGTCCTGGTCTTGAATTGTGTAGTCGAAGGTGGTCTGGCCGCTAAAGTCCGGATCGGGCGTGAAAGTGACGGTGCCGTCGGAATTGATCGAGACGGAGCCGTTCGCCGGGTCCGTCGTCGAGATCACCGTCGCCGGCCCGTCGCCCTGGTCGTCGTTCGACAGCACGAGAATCACCACCGCGACGTCCTCGTCCGTCACCGCGGCATCGTCAACCGCGTCCGGCGCCGGATCGACCACCACCACCACCACCACCGTCGCCGTCGACTGGTGACCGTCCTGGTCTTGAATGGTGTATTCGAAGCTGGTCTGGCCGTCGAAGCCCGGGTCCGGCGTGAACTGGACCGTGCCGTCCCGATTGATCGCCACCGTGCCGTTCGCCGGGTCGGTCGTCGAGACCACCACCGCCGTGCCATCGCCCAGGTCGTCGTTCGGCAGAACCTGGATGGTGACCGACTGGTCCTCCTCGACCGTCGCCAGGTCGTCCACCGCGTCCGGCGTCGGCGTCACCACGACGGAAAAGGGCGTGGTCTCGTCACCGCCCTCGTCGGTGATCGCCGAAACCGTGTTGCCGCTGATCGTCCCGTTGTAGTCCACCGGCACGCCGAGCCGCAGCGTGGCCAGCTCGGACGGCGTCAGGCCCGCCACCACCAGATCCTCGGTGCCGTCGCCATTGTCGATCTGTCGCACCGTGGCGAAGGTCGTCCCGGCGGCGCCGAAGAACAGCACGCCACTGTCGGCGGGGACGTCGTCGAAGGATACCGTCGCCGTTTGCACGGACTCCGAGCCGTCGATGTCCGTCGCCACAGCCGCCAGGTTCAGCTCCACCACGTTCAAGGTCAGCGAGCCGCCCTCGCCGTCCGTGAAGCTCGCCAGGTTCTGGTCCTCGGCCACCGTCTCCGGCGCCGCCGTCACCGAGAGATCGCCCTCGACCGCGACGTCGATGCCGATGACGTTCGCCGGCGGATTGAGAACCGTGATCGAACTCTCCACCACCACCGAGCCGCCGATATCGCCCGAATCGATCTCGCCACCCATGCCCGACGTCGCGAAATCACCGGGAAGCCGCAGCGACAAGGCGTTGAACGCGGCCAGGCTCGGGGTCGTCACGCTGGCCGCGCCGCCGGACGCGCTCGCCACCACGGCACCGGATCCGTCCACGATCACGGCGCCGTCCGGCAGGTTGTCGAAGCTGGCCGTCAGGTTCGAAACCAAGTCCGGGCGATCGACGCCGCCCACTGTCGCGCTCACCCGCAGGTCGGCGAAGGAGGCCGCCAGAACCTCGGCGCCCGTATCCGTCTCTTGCAGCAGGAAGACGGGATTGCCGACCTCGACGAGCAATTCGCCCTCCAGCGCGATCTGGAAGACCACCGGCGTCGGGGACACCGCCTGGTTGTTGGCGAGGGTCAGCTCCTCGCCGCTGATCGTGGTCTCCGTCGCCACGCCGAAGACTGAAACCTCGACGCTCCGCGCGGCGCCCGCCGGCACCATGATCTGGAGACCCGCCAAGCCCTCTCGCCCCACCTCCCAATACGGCGCCGAGCCGTCCGCCGGCTCCACCAAGCGCGCGCCCGGCGCAAGCACCTGGATGTCGGCCGCGTCCAGGCCGTCGGGCGAGGCGAAGAACAACCGCGCCGCCGTCGTCTCCGAGCCGTCGAGATCGTTCGAGCGGACGTCGAGGTCGACCGCGACCGTGTCGCCCGCCACGGCCTCGACGCTTGGAATCGTGCCCTCGACGAAGGAACCTCCGCTCCCGGTCGAGCCAACCGAGGGCACGTCCGCGACCGCGTCGATCACCACCGTGAATTCGCCCGTCAGCGGGATCGAGGAGCCCGGCGAGTCCGGATCCGAGACCAGGGCGGTGTAGGATAATGGAATGTCGGCGTCGGCGTCGTCCGGCGCGATCAGGAAGATGTTGTTCAGCAGGTTCCCCGGCACCGTTACCGAGCCGTCGTGCGGTACCTCGGCGTCCGCGCCTCCGTCGAGCGGGCGGATGAAGATCCGCACGTCCAAGGGGATGCCCTCGACGGTGAAGCTGTCCACGACCTCGTCGTCCGCGGGCACGAAGCTGACGACCAGCCGCGTCTTGGTCTCGTTGGCTGCGTTCACCGCGCCCAGATGCTGATTCGGCAGCGCATCCTCGAAGCCGCCCTCGAAGTCGCCGGAGACGAGACCCGTGGCGCCCGGCGACAGGCCCACCGGGCGGACCTCGGAAAGCGCCGTCACGTCCTGGAAAAGTCCTTCGATATCGTCCGTGTGGAGCTCCTCGCCGCCGGGCAGGCCGAAGGAGAAGCCCACCAGGTTGCCCAACAGGTCCAGCGCATTGTCGCCGGGGCCCATGTCGACGCTCTCAAAGGTCGAGAACGAGGCGTTGCCGCCGCCGCCGCCAAGGCCGGCCGCGGTCTCGACCGCGTTGGGGTCGAAGTCCTCGATCTGAGCGATCACCTGGAGCGGATCCATCACCGTGCCGTCCGCCAAGCTCAGCGTCGGGGGGAGACCTCCCTCTTCCTGCTGGCTGGCGATCACGAAGAAAAAGGTGAAGGTGATCTCGGCGCCGCTCGGTAGCAGGATCACCAGGTCGCCGCCGTCCTGGAGGTATCGCACGTCGCCCTGGCCGATGCCTTCGGGGAGCACGAAGTTATCGCCTGGATCGACAGCGATCTCCTGGCTCTCGTCCGTTACCTGGACCGTCTCGCCCGGCTCCGCCTGGCCGACCAAGGTCTCCTGGCCCTCGGCGCCGACAAGCGGCAAATCATCCGACTCGGTCCGGCTCTCGCCCGTGCCTGCGGCCCCTGAGACGTCGGTCATGAAGTTGCCCCCCAATCGCCCCTGGCACCCGATCGTGGCCTGGGAATCTGGATAATTTCGTCATGATTCAAAGCACGCATCGCCACACCCAAAGTCTAAAAGCCCCAATGCCCGAGCAAAACCGCCAATTGGCGGCACGGCGCGAAACCCGAGCCGGTCTCGCCGATCCCAACGTAACGCCTATAATCGATGCGGTAATCACCCAAATGAATATGAAATCGTCGCCGACCGCGACGCCGCGCTCGGACCCTGGCGTCGGACTTCGTCGCGCGCCCGGGCACATGGTCGCGAGCATAATCGGGCGAGTGATTTCGGTCCACATGTTGTGACGCCCTGGTTGCTTCATATCAACAATCAATCACAACCGACTGAAATCACCCGACTCTTTTCGGACAAGATACTTGTACTTGAACGGCGTTGGGTTTGAACGGATCATGCGCCCGGGTGACCCGCCGAACGGTTTTCGCACACCCAAGAGCCAATCCGGCTTAATGTGCGCCCGGGTACCCGCCGAACGGTTTTCGCACACCCAAGAGCCAATCCGGCTTAATGTTACCTGGCCAAGTCTAGGAGTTCCCCCGCTTTCGTGGACTGTCAAAGATTGGCGCGACGGGGGGGTATGCTCCTCTCGTAGTTGATGGGCGACTTGTAGCTGAGTCGGACCCGATTTCCTTGGACACAGAATTGGCTTAATCGAAGTGTCCAAGGAGGACCGGAACATGGCCGATAATTTTGAGAAGAAAGTTGCTGTTGATGGGCCTGTGGTAAATGCGGGCGAGCTTGGCTCGTCCACGTTTTCCCCAGGCCAGGCTTTGCCGGCAGGCCCGCTGGGACTTGGCCAGCGATGGACGGTGGCGCGCAAGCGTGAGGTCGTTCCGCGGCTTTTGCGTGACGAGCCGGTGCAACTTCTGTCGCGCCAGTTGGGCGTAGAGATCTTCCGGCTCGAGCAGTGGCGTGAGAAAGCGATCGGCGGGATCGACGCCTCGCTCAAGCAACGCAAGGGCGATCCGGTGCAGGCGGAACTGGATAGCGCCATGAAGCGGATCGGAGAGTTGACCATGCAGGTGGAACTGCTGGAGGCCAAGACGGAGACCTTCGGCCCTTTGGGGCGGCGGAGGTCGCGGCGATGAGTGCCGCCACCTCGCCCGGCACGGGTCTGGCCTACGGCCTGCGGCGGGTCTGCGCCGCCTGGGGCATGGCCCGCTCCTCGTTCTACGCCATGACCTCCGGCCAGCACGCCGAGCAGCCGCCGGCAAAGCGTCGGGGACCGAAGCCCGCGATCTCGGACCAGGCGCTGCTGGTGGCGATCGAAGCCGACCTGGAGGCATCGCCCTGGGAGGGCGAGGGCTACCGCAAGGTCTGGGCTCGGCTTCGGGTCTGTCGCGACATCCGGGTTGCCCGCAAGCGGGTGCTCCGCCTGATGCGCGAGAACAATCTGCTCTCGCCCCATCGCTGCCGCCGCCGTGGCGGCAATCCCCATGACGGTGAGATCATCACTCATGCCCCGAACCTCATGTGGGGCACCGATGGCGTTCGGGTGTTCACGGTGGACGACGGCTGGGGCTGGATCTTCACCGCCGTCGAGCATTGGAACGCCGAGTGTGTCGGCTGGCATGTCTGCAAGCGCGGCGACCGCTTCGCCGCCCTGCAGCCGATCTCCATGGGGCTTGCCGGGCTGTATGGCTCGACCGCGGCCGGCGCGGCTCGGGGGCTGGCCTTGCGGATGGATCACGGCTCCCAGTATCTGTCGGACCACTTCACCAACCAGATCAAGTTCTGGGGCATCCAGCCGTCCTACGCCTTCGTCGCCGAGCCCCAGACCAACGGCGTCGCCGAGCGGTTCAATCGCACGCTGAAGGAACAGATCATCCATGGTCGCATCTACCGCAACATCGCGGAGCTGCGGGACGCCGTCCGCGACTTCGTCGAACTCTACAATGCCCAGTGGATCGTCGAAAAGAACGGCTACCTGAGCCCCGCTCAAGCTCGTCAGGCGTGGCACGCCGCGATCTCAATCAGGCCCGCCGCGTGAGACAAACTTGTGTCCAAGGAACCGGGTGCGCTACAGGGCGACTTGTAGCCGATGGCGGAATGCCGCCTTCGGGGATTGTACCAGCCTTCGATGAACTGGAAGACCTCGCGGCGTGCGTGGTCGGGGTTCTCGAAGCGTCGGCGGTCGATCAGCTCGCATTCCAGCGTGGCGAAGAAGCTCTCGGCCATGGCGTTGTCGTAGGCGTCGCCGACGGAACCCATGGAAGGGCGCACGCCGAACTTTCCACAGCGGGCACCGAAGTCGATCGAGGTGTACTGGGCGCCCTGGTCGGAGTGCTGGATCACCTTCTTCGGCCGCCGTTGTTTGACCGCCATGTCGAGGGCCTGCAACGTGAGGAGATTGCTCTTTGACCGCCATGTCGAGGGCCTGCAAGACCAGTTCGGCCCGGAGATGGGTTTCCATGGACCAGCCGACGACGCGGCGGCTGAAAGCGTCGAGGACCACGGCCAGATAGAGAAAGCCGGTCGCGGTCGGCACATAGGTGTGAGAAAGGACCGTGGCGCCGGCGGCGCCGCGTAAGCCTTTCGCAAGGGCGACCCAGAGCTCGTCCATCGCCTCGATGTGGAAGTTGCGCTCCACCAGGTCCGGCGCCGGCCGAGCCTCTTCGTCCCGAACCGTCGTCTTGAGCCGCCGTCGCCGGCTGACGCCCGCCAGGGCGGCCAGGCGCATCAAGCGGGCGACCCGCTTGCGACCGACGGCCATGCCTTCATCGCGAAGCTCGGCATGGATCCGAGGCGACCCGTAGGTGCCGTCGGACGCCTTGTGGATCTCGGCGATACGCACCGTCAGCGCCGCGTCGTCGACGTCGCGCCGGCTCGGCCGCTGGTGGCGCCAGGCGTGATAGCCGCTGGTGGAGACTTCGAGCAGCCGGCACATCATGGCGATCGGGTAGGTGGCCTGGTACGCCTTCACGAACGCAAAGAGTCGTCCCCTATCGCGTCGGTCTCCCGTGCGAACCAGGCGTTCGCGGGGGAAACGGTCCACTGGACCGTTTCCTGATCCCGCTCACCTATTGCCAGTATCTCCCGCTCCTGCCTCAGCCGCCGGTTCTCACGCCGAAGCCGTTTCAGCTCCTCGTGCTCCCGGCCCGTCGGGATTTCGGTGCGGCGGCCTTCCGCCAGATCGGCGGCGGCCACCCAGTTGCGGATCGATTGCGCCGTCGGCTCGAACTCACGGCTCAGCTCCTCGGGCATGCGGCCGGCCCGGACCAGCTCGACAAGCTGGGCGCGGAACGCATGCGGATACGGTGCTCGTTTGCGGGACATCGTGGACTCCTCCATCCCAAATGATCAGGTGTCCACGAAACCGGGGCAACTCCAGTGTTCGTGGCTGGCGCCCAACTCATACTCATTTGGGTGATTACATTTTGGGTTTGGTCCGCAATATTGGATTCGCGCGGCCGGTACGGGTTTCGCGCTTTAGCCGTTTGATGGCGGTCTTGGTCTGGATTTTTGGGGTGCTTTGTTGGGTGTGATGGCGCGCACTTTGAAGTTCCGACGATTTTGTCCCTATCCTTCGTGACCGGATGGGCGCCAGGGGATATTCGGGAGCAGCATGATGGCTGACACCACGGGCATGGGCGAGAAGCAGTCGGCGGTCGACGATTCGGTGCTCGTCGGCGCCGAGGGCCGGGCGACGGCGGTCGGCCGGGCGGGTCTCGGTGAAACGGTCGGGGTGTCGGCCGAGACGCGGGAGATCGCCGTCGATCCGGGCGACATCCTGAATTTTTCTGCCTCTGGCACGATGACCGCGCAGTCGACCATGCGGGAAGAGGGGTCGCAACAGGCGAGACGGTTCCCAGCTTCTACAGCAGACGAGGCCGGTGCCAAATTGTTCGCCGACGTGAAACGTAACCGAAAGCCCATGATGCAAAGACAAAGCCGCATGATGCAACGACATGGCATGTTCCGCTTCCTGTAGCGCACCCGGTTCCTTGGACACAAGTTTGTCTCACGCGGCGGGCCTGATTGAGATCGCGGCGTGCCACGCCTGACGAGCTTGAGCGGGGCTCAGGTAGCCGTTCTTTTCGACGATCCACTGGGCATTGTAGAGTTCGACGAAGTCGCGGACGGCGTCCCGCAGCTCCGCGATGTTGCGGTAGATGCGACCATGGATGATCTGTTCCTTCAGCGTGCGATTGAACCGCTCGGCGACGCCGTTGGTCTGGGGCTCGGCGACGCCGTTGGTCTGGGGCTCGGCGACGAAGGCGTAGGACGGCTGGATGCCCCAGAACTTGATCTGGTTGGTGAAGTGGTCCGACAGATACTGGGAGCCGTGATCCATCCGCAAGGCCAGCCCCCGAGCCGCGCCGGCCGCGGTCGAGCCATACAGCCCGGCAAGCCCCATGGAGATCGGCTGCAGGGCGGCGAAGCGGTCGCCGCGCTTGCAGACATGCCAGCCGACACACTCGGCGTTCCAATGCTCGACGGCGGTGAAGATCCAGCCCCAGCCGTCGTCCACCGTGAACACCCGAACGCCATCGGTGCCCCACATGAGGTTCGGGGCATGAGTGATGATCTCACCGTCATGGGGATTGCCGCCACGGCGGCGGCAGCGATGGGGCGAGAGCAGATTGTTCTCGCGCATCAGGCGGAGCACCCGCTTGCGGGCAACCCGGATGTCGCGACAGACCCGAAGCCGAGCCCAGACCTTGCGGTAGCCCTCGCCCTCCCAGGGCGATGCCTCCAGGTCGGCTTCGATCGCCACCAGCAGCGCCTGGTCCGAGATCGCGGGCTTCGGTCCCCGACGCTTTGCCGGCGGCTGCTCGGCGTGCTGGCCGGAGGTCATGGCGTAGAACGAGGAGCGGGCCATGCCCCAGGCGGCGCAGACCCGCCGCAGGCCGTAGGCCAGACCCGTGCCGGGCGAGGTGGCGGCACTCATCGCCGCGACCTCCGCCGCCCCAAAGGGCCGAAGGTCTCCGTCTTGGCCTCCAGCAGTTCCACCTGCATGGTCAACTCTCCGATCCGCTTCATGGCGCTATCCAGTTCCGCCTGCACCGGATCGCCCTTGCGTTGCTTGAGCGAGGCGTCGATCCCGCCGATCGCTTTCTCACGCCACTGCTCGAGCCGGAAGATCTCTACGCCCAACTGGCGCGACAGAAGTTGCACCGGCTCGTCACGCAAAAGCCGCGGAACGACCTCACGCTTGCGCGCCACCGTCCATCGCTGGCCAAGTCCCAGCGGGCCTGCCGGCAAAGCCTGGCCTGGGGAAAACGTGGACGAGCCAAGCTCGCCCGCATTTACCACAGGCCCATCAACAGCAACTTTCTTCTCAAAATTATCGGCCATGTTCCGGTCCTCCTTGGACACTTCGATTAAGCCAATTCTGTGTCCAAGGAAATCGGGTCCGACTCACATGTTCCGCTTCCTGACCTCGTTCCGGGACGATCAGCGCGGCACGATTGCCATCATTGTTGCGATCATGTTCGTCGTTTTGACCGGATTTGCCGCCCTGGCCGTCGATGGCGGTTATCTCTACTGGACCCGTACGCATTTGCAGGCGATGGCAGATTCGGCCGCGCTGGCGGGTACGCAGGTGATTCCGTCGAACAGCGCCCCGGGTGATGTCCCACCCAATGTTGAAAAGTGCGAGATAGGCATCGTCTGATCGAGAGGCTACGCGGCCACCTCGATGTCTTCAATGACGGACTTTGCTCCGGCCTTTCTCACCGCCTCCCGCAGGGCGGCGTCGAGGATGGGGAGCTGGCGGTGGGCCTTGAGGCGGCGGAAGGTCTTTTGCGCCTCCAAGGGGCCGGCGGCGGTCCAACGCAGCGCCATCTCGGCGTTGCGCCAGCGCTTGACGTTCCGCTGCACCGTCCGGACGGTGCCGATCGCGTTCTCGATGGCGTTGGTGCAAGCCAGCGAGTGTCGAAGTTGCGGCGGGAGGCCGAGCCGGATCACGGTCAGGATCTCGTCCAGGCCCTCCAGGATCGAGCCCGAGACGCCGGGTGCGTCATGCTCCAGACGGCGGGCGAGGTTGCGCAAGAGCCGTTCGGCCTTGGCCGCGTCGTCCTGCTGCCAGGCCTGCCGCAAGACCTTCCTGACGCCGGCATGGAGGCTCTCGTCCAGCCGGTCCGTGATGTTGCGCCCCTTGTGCACCTGGCAGCGCTGGAGGGCCGCCGCCCGCCCGAAGGTCCGCCGGATCGCCTTCGAGAGCGCCTTGGCGCCGTCGACGATGTAGAGCCGAGGCCGTTCGGGATCGAGACCGCGCTCGATCAGGTTGTCGAGCATGGCTTGCACCGTGGCCGCGTTCTCCGTCGCGCCCTCGGCCAGGCCCAGCACGTGCTTCGCGCCGCCGGTGTCGATGCCGATCGCCGCCACCATCAGGTGGTCGCCGACATGGAGCCCGTCGATCTGGAGCACCACGAGATCGAGATCGTCGAGCGGGCTCGCCAGCCAGGCCTTCAGCTTGCTTCGCGTCAACGCCACGAAACGGCGCGAGACCGCCGACTTCGAGGTTGCGTCACCCGATGCCGCCGGCAGATCGCCGCCCGCATCGTCCGGCAGGCGCACCGCGCGGGCATACTTGCGGGTCGAGACGTTGATCACCATCAGATTCATCGCCCAGGCTTGCAAGAGTTCGGGTTCCGACAGCAGCTCCCAACTCGGCAGGCTCATCTCCCGACCCGCGAAGTCCCCCACCCGAGGGCGCTCGACCTTCACTTTGCCGCCGTGGTAGGCGATCTCGCTCCGGGTCGTGCCCCATCGATGGCCCTTGCGCTCGCCCGAGCGGGCGTGGCGCGAACCGCACAAGGCTTCCGCGTCCGCCGACATCATCTCGTTCAAAGACTCGAGGCCCGCCAAAAGGCAGAAGCGATCGACGCTCATGCGCGGATCGTCGAAGGCCTCCGGCATCGATGGCAAGAGCCGACAGGATGGTTCCGAGGAACGGTCGTTGCGTGTAGTCTTGGTCATGGCGTCGTTCTCCTTGATGGAATCAGCACCCAGAGCCTAGCGGCTCCAGGCGGACGACGCCTACTTCAGCTTTTCAACAGAGCCCGGGACATCCCCGCGGCACGCTGACCACCGGCGAAAAGAACGACATCATTGCCGAGGCGCGCAGCTATGCCCAAAAGAACATGTCCCTGGCGACACATGGGAACGTCCTCGCGACCTCGGACGTCAAGCCGGGATATTGGGACACGGGCACGAGAACATTCTACGACCTCGCCAACATCCCGACGGACGAGAAAGTGAACGCTGTCAAGGTGATCACACGGCACGCGACGGTAAACGATAATGCGCTAGAGCTGACGTTCGCAAATGTCATCGGGTTTGGCGAGATGGACGTTGCCGCGAAGGCCATCGGCTACAATGGTCCCGGAGGTCAGCAAGCTTGCATTCTCGCTCTCGATCCTTCCCTGGATGGCGCCATCTCTTTCAGTGGCAGCAACACCTTGGACTTGGACGGCTGTGGCATCGCGACCCATTCGACCAGTGATAAGGGGCTAATTATATCAGGGACCACCAATCTCGATGCCGGGCCAGTCTGCATGGCGGGCGACCCTGGTATCGAAGAAAGCGGCACGGTGACATGGGATCCCGACCCGCCGGACCTGCAGGCGAATTGCGATCCGCCGGACGACCCGCTCGCCGACCTGGCGGCGCCGACGGTCGGTGGGTGTCCTAGTGGTGACGCTGAGAAAAACGATCTGGTGGTTAGTACGTCGACGACAAAGGTGCTGACGCCCGGCACTTATTGCGGAGGAATCGAACTCGCCGGCGCCAACATGGATATCGATTTTTTACCCGGGATTTATGTCCTCAAGGGTGGAGGACTGATCGTATCGGGCAGTGACAGTACGTTCGACGGCACCGGCATCATGTTCTACAACACCGACGATGGTCTCGGCAACTACGGGGATATCGACTTCTCGGGGTCCAACGACATCATAAACTTCACGGCACCCACCGCGGGAGATTACGCCGGGATTTTGTTCTTCGGCGATCCCGCATCGACTCCGGGAGACTTCAAATGGAAAATGGCCGGCGGCACCAATGCGGTGGCCATGGACGGCGTGATCTACATGCCGACTCAACTGGTGGAGTTCTCTGGCGACGCGGGCATCGGTGGAGTCTGTGGCGTCAAAATTATCAGCAAAACAGTCAGTTTGAACGGAAACAGCATCACCTTCCCTTCCTCGGGCAACAACTGCGCCAGCGACAGCGTCGGCATCAACCTTGGCTCACAGTTCGTTCTCGTGGACTGACGATGAACGCGCCTCTCGAGTCCGATATTGCCATACGTCTGTAAGGCGGCGGGAGTGGCCACCGACGACGGCCCATGCGCCGGGGCCGCCTTCACTCGGACGCCTTCCGTCTCTCGCGCCATTCGTGCACCCTGCGCTCGGCCTCGCCGATCTCGGGGCTGGTCATCACGGCCGCAACGTCGTGACGGTATCTCGTCGCCGAAGAATTGCCCCGTCCCGCCGCGAGGCTGAACCACACGTATGCCCGGACCAGGTTCTGCGCAACCCCAAGACCCTTGAAATAGATGAGCCCGACCGCCAATTGGCCCTGGACATCGCCCTGAGCGGCGGCCTTTAGATACCAATTGCGGGCTTCATCGTAATCTTGCGGCACGCCGTGGCCATTTTCGTGCATGAGAGCAAACTGGGCTTGCGCCCTGGCAATACCTTGTTCCGCCAAGGGCTGAAAGACACCGCGCGCCGTTTCGTAATCGGCACTTGCAAGCGCCGCCACGCCGTCCTGGTATTCGGGAAGATCATCGCGCCACCGGGCATCTCCGATCCACATCGTTGACGCCATTGTCGCGACGATCAGAAAGAACACCGTCACGCCCGCCAGCGCCACGATTTCCCGTCCACTGGTTCGATCCCACAGCGTCCAGGCCCCGCTGATCAGGCCATGAGTTCCGGAACGACCTCGAGCAATACCAGTCCGGCGTTCGACGTCGGCGTCCGTGTTGGCCTCGGCGACCGAGATCGGATTGTCGACGGAGATCGCTTCGGCGGCGCCTTCCATCGCCAAGTCTTGCTCCCACGCCGAGAAGGCCTGGCCATCGGATTCGGCCGAGGGTTCGCCCTCTTCCTCTCGCGGTACCACACGGTCGATCACGCTCCGATTGAGCAGATGGATCGTGCCGTCGAAAATTTCGAAGGGCAAGAACGCGTTCTCTACCTTCAGAACATCAGACAATCGCTGAAGCCCGGGGACGAAGAACTGTCCCTCGAAGACCTCGCCGTCCTTGGTGTTCAACGCGGCGGGGGACCTCCGCTTCGGCTGCTTGAAAGGTGTCTGTGCGAGGTAGAAGCCTTCCGACACGCCACCGTCGTCCTTCCGCGGCACCACGCGGGTGATCGCGCTCCGAGCGAGCAGATGGATCGTGCCGTCGAGGAGTTCGATGGGAACGAACGCGCGCTCTCCGTTCAGCAGATCGGAAATTCACTGAATCCCGCCGACGAAGAAACTTCCTTCCAAAACCTCGTCGTTCTCGGTGAACACCATGATGGGGGATCTCCGCTTCGACTGCCTAATAGGTCCTTGTGCGAAGTAGATACCTTCCGATGCGCCACCATCCTCCTCTCGTGGTACCACGCGGCTGATGGTACTGCGTTGGATCAGTTGAAGATTTCCGTCGAGCAATTCGAAGGGGACGAAGAGGCTCCCATCGTTCAGCGAATCAGACGTTCGCTGATCGCTGGCGACGAAGACATACCCCTCGAAATATCCGCCGTCCTTGGTGATCAACGAGACGGCGGACTTCCGCTTGGCCGGCTTGAACGGCGTTTGTGCCTGGTAAACGTGGGCGGCCGTATCAGTGTTGTCCTGTCGCGGCACCACGTAGCTGATCGCGCTCCGACCGAGCAGATGGATTGTACCGTCATGCAATTCGATGGCGACGAAGGCGTTCTTTCCATTCAGCAAATCGGATATTCGCTGCTCGCCGGTGACGAAGAAACGTCCTTCGATGATCTGGCCTTCCTCGGTGACCACGACGAAGGCGGACTTCTGCTTGGCCAGCTTGTTAGATACTCCTATGACGTAGTAGGAGTCTGGGGCCGGCGCGCCGCCATCCTCCTCTCGTGGTACCACGCGGCTGATCGTGCTCCGATGGATCAGATGAATATTTCCGTCAAGGAATTCGAAGGGGACGAAGGCGCTTTCCTTGTTCAGTAAATCGGATATTCGCTGATCGCTGGTGACGAAGAAGTATCCCTCGAAGACCTCGCCGTCCTTGGTGATCACCGCGACGGCGGACTTCTGCTTGGACAGCTTGAAAGATTTTCCCGCGAAGTCGTAGGAGCCGTGGGCCGGCGCGCCACCGTCGTCCTCTCGCGGCACCACGCGGCTGATCACGCTCCGAGAGAGCAGATGGATCGTCCCGTCATGCAATTCGATGGCGACGAAGGTATTCTCGGCGTTCAGAAAATCGGATATCCGCTGATTGCGGGCGACGATAATACGTCCCTCGAAGGTTTCGTCTTCCTTGTCGACGACATAGACCAGCAGATTTCTCTAAGTGTCTGGCCCGAAAAGAGTCGAGTGATTTCAGTCAGTTGTGATTCACTGTTTGTATTTAGCAACCAGGGAGACACAACATGTGGACCAAAATCACTCGCCCGAAGTATGAACGCGACCTGCTGCGCTACGCAAGCGACCTGACGGATGGAGAATGGAAGGTGCTGGAGCCGTTGCTGCCTCGCGCCAAAGCGCTGGGACGGCCTCGGACGACGGCATTGCGCGAGGTGGTGAACGCGATCCTCTACCTACTGCGTAGCGGCTGTCCATGGCGCATGCTGCCCCGGGACTTCCCGCCACGCTCGACGGTGCAGCGCTACTTTTATCTCTGGCGGGACGACGGCACCTGGTCCGAGGTCAACCGGCAACTGCTGGTCGCGGCGCGCGAGGCCGAGGGCCGCGCGGCCGGCCCGTCGGCCGGTATCATCGACAGTCAGAGCGTAAAAACCACGGAAAGCGGCGGTATCCGGGGCTTCGACGCCGGAAAGAAAGTCAAGGGCCGCAAGCGTCACATCCTCACCGACACCGGCGGCCTGCTGGTCGCGGTCGTGGTCCACGG
This sequence comes from Alphaproteobacteria bacterium, assembly GCA_965226475.1. GTDB lineage: Bacteria > Pseudomonadota > Alphaproteobacteria > JASLMY01. The sequence continues at coordinate 99,009 of CBDDDJ010000002.1, forward strand.
CGCCGAGATCCAGGACCGCGACGGCGCGCCGGCGGTGTTCGCCGCCATCCCCCGCCACTTTCCCCGCCTGCGCCACGTCTTCGCCGACGGCGCCTATGCCGGGCCCAAGCTCGAGGGCGCACTGAAGCGGATCGGCCGCTGGTCGCTGGAGATCGTCAACCGTCCCGCGGGCGTGAAGGGCTTCCAACTCCTGCCCCGCCGATGGGTCGTCGAGCGCACGCTCGCCTGGCTCAATCGAAACCGGCGGCTGGCCAAGGACTTCGAGACGGCCATCGAGACCGCCGAGGCCTGGATCTTCCTCGCCAGCATCCAACTCCTCACGCGCCGTCTCGCAAGAGCCTGAAAACACTCGATTCATTTCGAGTCGGACTCTCAGGCAACGACTAGTCTCCGGCCACATGGATTATTTAAACGACATTCAGACAGCGTGGAATTTGATTCCTGAAGTATACGACAAACACCGTGGCGATGTCCCGCCCGCTGTTGAAAATGTCGAGGCAGGCGTTGTGTGGTTTAAAGGTTATGTGGCCTCCTCGATATCTTCAATAGTGACTTTCTGTTGTCTCTTCTTGACGGCCTCGCGCAAGGCGGCGTCGAGGACGGAAAGCTGGCGATAGGCCTTGAGGCGGCGGAAAGTCTCCTTCGCCAACGGCAACCGCGCCGCCAACATCCAGCGTGCCAGGGAACTGCTCGGCGGACCGCCGGCGCCCGAAGCGGACCTGCCAATTCCTGGGACAGTGGGGCTGTTGAAAAAGTCGGCCTTCGCTGATTCACTTGGCTAGTGAATCGGAGGCCTTGCGATGTTGTCGAAGCGTGAACGTCCTCAAGACACGTTGTTCGTTTGTGGCTCGCTGCGAGACCTGATCCCCTCGGACCATGTTCTGGCCCGGGTTCACCGGGTTCTGGACCTTTCGTGGCTTGGCGACGCGGTGGCGGATTGCTACCACGCGCACCTGGGCCGTGCCTCGATCGATCCCGAGGCGGCGGTGCGGCTGATGCTGGCGGGCCTTCTTCTGGGGATCGTTCACGATCGCCGCCTGATGCGGGAAGCGCAGGTGAACCTGGCGATCCGCTGGTTCGCGGACTTCGACATGCAGGACCGTATTCCTCATCATTCGAGCCTGAGCAAGCTGCGCGCGCGCTGGGGGGCCGAGCGCTTCGAGGCGATCTTCCAGCGCACGGTCGAGGCCTGCGTTACGGTGGGCTTGGCGAGTGGCGAAGTGGTGCATGTGGATGCGACGCTGATCCGGGCCGACGCGAGCTGGGAGAGCCTGGCGCGGGTGCATGTGGCAGCGGTCGTGGCGGAGAACGACGCGGCGGCGGGCGCGGTCGAGGCGACGGGGCCGGCCGATACGCCGGCGGAGGACACGGAGGGGTCCGCGGGCGGCGCACCCTCGGGGGCCGCCGCGAAGGGCCGTATGGTGAAGCGGAGCCGGACGGATGCGGACGCGCGGATGGCGACGAGCCGGCGGGACCACCGGCTGGAGCCGAGCTACAAGCAGCTGACGGCGGTGGACGGCGCGTCGGGCGTCGTCCTCGACGCCTTCACGGTGATGGCCGACCGGCACGAGGGCGGCACGCTCGCGGAGCAGCTGGAGCGGATCGAGGGGCTCACCGGAACGCCGGCAAAGTTGGTGACGGCCGACAAGGGTTATGCCTCGGCCGCCAACTACAAGATGCTGGAGGCTCGCCGCATCGACGCGGTGATCCCGCCGCAGCGGGTGCGCAAGGCTCGCGTGCCGCTGGCCCGCTTTCGCTATGACGCCCACCACGACCTGGTGCGCTGCCCGAAGGGCCGCAAGCTGCGCCCAGCGTCGCGGGCCGGCAAGGATGGCCGCTTCTACCGGGCGCGACGCGCCGATTGCCAAGCCTGCCCGCTAGCGGAGATCTGCCTGCCGAAGACGGCCAAGTCCAGAAGCGTCATCATCAAGGACGGCTACCCAGCGCTGCTTCGCGCCCGCCGGCGCCACGCGCGTCGCCTGCCGGAGGACCGCCATCAGCAGAACCGTCACCGGGGTCTGGTCGAGGGCGTCCACGGCGAGGAAAAGGCCTGGCACGGCCTCGCCCGCGCCACCCGGCGCGGCCTGTGGAACATGGCGATCCAGGCCTGGCTCACCGCCGCCGCGATCAACCTGAAGCGCCTCGCGGCCTTCATTATCGCCGCCATTCGCCGCCTCTGGGCCCCGTTCCAGCCGATCGTGCGAGCCCTGACGACCATCCGGGCGATTATCTCGCTCTGCCTCGCGGATGTCGCTCCTGTCCGGCTTTCACGGGCCGCATAAATCAAAAACCGGCTTTTTCAACAGCCCCTCAGTTACCGGTTTTCATCAGCTAAGGCGACGTGCCGCCCTCCGTTTCGGTCTTTCGTGGGCGGCCGGGCCGCGAGCGTCGGCCGGTCTCGGCTTCGAGACGGGCGAGGAAGGCCGCGTCGCCGAGGGGGCGGCTCGTGCCCGCGTGGGGTCGTAATCGCGCCGGCGCCGCGTCTTCGTCCACCGCCGCCTTCGACCCAGGCAACGCGCCCCGAGTCAGGCGTCATGCATGACATCCGTCAACGCGATCTCCCCTCTCCGCATCGGCGCCTCGATCACCCCGCCGCCTTGACGATCGGCATGAAGGCCTTGGCGGTCAGGCTGGCGCCGCCGACGAGGGCGCCGTCGACGTCGGCCACGCCCAGCAGCGTCTCGGCGTTGCCGGCGTTGACGGAGCCGCCGTAGAGGATCCGCATCGCGCGGCCATCGGCCCGGAAGCGCCGGGCGAGGCGGGCGCGGATCATGGCGTGCATCTCGGCGACGTCGTCCACCGTCGCCACCAGGCCGGTGCCGATGGCCCAGACCGGTTCGTAGGCGACGACCGTGTCGGCGCTCCTAGAGCCCTTGGGGAGCGAGCGGGCAAGTTGCCGCGCCACCACCTCCAGCGCCTTGCCCCGCCGGCGCTCGGTCCTGGTCTCGCCGACGCAGACGATCGCCACCATTCCCGCCCGGTGGGCCGCTTCGGCCTTGGCGCGGACGATGGCGTCCGTTTCGCCGTGGTCGGCGCGGCGCTCGGAGTGGCCAACGATGACATGAGAGCAGCCGGCGTCGGCCAGCATTTCGGCGCCCTGGTCGCCGGTGTGGGCACCGGCGGCATTCGCGTGGCAATCCTGGGCGCCAAGGGCGATGCCGCCCGCCGCCAGGGGTTCGCGCAGGACCGGGATCAGCACGGCGGGCGGGCAGATCAGCACCTCGGCCCGGGCCGCCTTGCGCCGCGCCGCCCGGCGGGCCATCTGGCCGGCCTGCTTCAGGGCCTCGCGGCGGCCGCCGTTCATCTTCCAGTTTCCGGCGATCAGCGGGCGAATGTCGTTCACGAGCCCCTCCCCCATTCGTCGGTTGACCTCGACGTTCTGGAGGCTCATGTAGCAGAGGAATTTGTCCATCGCCAGCCCGACGCCGCTTGTCGGCGGGTGACGGCCTACCTATGATGCGGCGCCCTCGGCGGGGGGCCGAAGACAAGTGGACGGGGAAGCGACGAGACGATGCTGAACTCCTTGCGGCGCGGCGCCGGTACCTGGGTGGTCAAAATTTTTCTGGGCGTCCTGGTCCTGAGCTTCGCGGCCTGGGGCATCGGCGACATCTTCCGCGTCAGCCCCGACACCGCCGTCGCCGAGGTCGGCGACATCGAGATCGGCCAGGGCGAGTTCACCATCGCCTTCAACCGGGCACTCGGCAACCTGCGGCGCCAGTTCGGCGGCCGCATCGACGCCCAGCAGGCCCGCGACATGGGCGTCGCCGACGAGACGCTGCGCCAGCTGATCAACCGCGCCCTCTTCGACCAGGCGGCGAAGGACCTGGGGCTCGCCGTGACGGACGACGTGATCCGCCGGGAGATCGCCACCAACCCCGCCTTCCAGGGCCCGACCGGCGGCTTCGACAAGTTCACCTTCGAACAGGCGCTACGCAACGCCGGCATGTCGGAAGCCTACTTCGTGCAAAACCGGCGCCGCGAGCTCAACAGCCAACAGCTGTTCGATTCCGTCAGCCTCGGCGGTCACGCGCCCAAGGCCATGGTCGCGGCACTGTTCAGCCACCAGAACCAGCGCCGCTCGATCGAGGTCCTGACGCTGAAGCACGAGGCGCTTCCCGCGCCCGTAGCGCCCGGTCAGGACGTGCTGGAGGCCTTTCACAAGGACCACGTCACCCGCTACACCGCGCCCGAATACCGCACCATCACCTTCCTGGAGTTGCGGCCGGAGAGCCTGTTGGAGCAGGTCTCCGTGACCGAGGCGGAGGTGCGCGAGAATTACGACGCCCGCATCGACGAATTCACCGTCCTGGAAACGCGCGAGGTGGAACAGATCCGCGTGACCGAAGAGGACAAGGCGCGCCAGATCTCCGAACGGCTCGTGGCCGGCGGCGACTTCCTGGCCGTCGCCAAGGAATTGGCCGGCCTGGACGAAGCCAAGGTCAAGCTCGGCGTCGTGCGCAAGGGCGACCTTCCGGCCGAGGTCGAGGATGCGGTCCAGGGCCTGGCCGAGGGCGGCATCTCGGCGCCGGTGAAAAGCCCCTTCGGCTGGCACGTCTTTCGTATCGCCAAACTGACGGCGGGCCACGTCCGGACCTACGACGAAACGAAGAAGCGCATCGAGGGCGAGATCAAGCTGGAGCGCGCCGGCGACGCGCTGTTCGAACTCACGAAGGTCGTCGAGGACACGCTCGCCGGCGGCGCCGAGCTGGAGGAGATGGCCGGCCGGTTGGACCTGAAGATCACCAAGGTCGCGGCGGTCGGCGCCGACGGCCGGGGGCCCGACGGCGAGAAGGTCGCGGCGATCCCCCGCATCCCCGGCTTCCTGCAAAAGGCCTTCGCGACCGAAATCGGCGAGGAACCGCGCCTGGAGGAATCCGACGTCGGTGCCTACTACGCCGTCCGCGTCGACAAGGTCCGGGCACCGGCCCCCCGTCCGCTGGCCGACGTCGGGGACAAGGTGCTGGCCGACTGGACGGCGGACGCCCAGCGGGAGGCGGCGGAGAAGCGGATCGAGGATCTGCTGGAGAAGGCCCGAGGCGGCACCGCCTTCGCGGACCTCGCCAAGGAGGGCGCCATGACCGTCGCCAAGCGCGAGAAGCTCGACCGCCGGCAGATGGGCACCACGGCCGGTATCGGGCCCGGCGTGGTCGACCAGGTCTTCGCCGCCAAGTTGGACGACGTGTTGAGCGGCGAGGCGGCCGCCGGCGATGCCCGCGTCATGGTCCGGGTGCTGGAGATCGACGACGTCGACCTCGCCAAATCCGCCGGGGAGATGAAGGCCCTGGCCCAGGGACTGGAACGCTCGATGAGCGACGACCTGCTGGAACAGTTCAACCGCGGCCTCGAGAAACTGCACGCCGTCGAGATCAATGACCGGGTGCTCGCCTCGATCTTCGACAATCCCTCCTATCGCTGACGCAGCCTCTCGATCTCCTCGGCGTCGTATAGCGAGCCGGGCGCGGCCGCGCGGACCGTCGCGGCTTCTCCCTTCATCCGCTCGGCCAGCACCGGATAGGCCGCTCGCGCGGCGGCGAAACCGCCACCATCGAAGAGGTCGCGCAGGGCTCGGAGCGCCCGCGACCAACCGGCGAGGATCTCGCGGGCGGGGGCGGCGCCCGCGCGCGGCAGACGGGCGTGGATCAGTCCGGCCTCCCGGCGCAGCGCCGTCGCGACGAAGCCGCCGATCGCGGCGAAGTCCCGTTTCGCCGCCCATTCCAGCAAGGGCACGAAGGCCAGGAGCCGCGCGACCTCGCCATCGAGGGTGATGGCCTCCTCGCCCGCCGTCTCGCCGATCCGCGCCAGATAGGCGGCGAGATCGGCCACCTCGCCGGGACCGAGCCCCAGTTCGTGGCGGGCGTCGAAATGACGCACGACCGCCGCCAGGTCCTCGGCGCGGCCGTCGTGGAAATAGGGCGCCGTCTCGCCGAGGCCGCGCAGGCTCGGGCTGTCGAAGAGGCCGCCGGTGCCGACATCGTGGCGCTGGCCGTCCTGGAAGGCGGCGCTCGGCGGATGGCAGCCGGCGCAGCCGAGCCGGCCGCCAGCGGGAAACGGCCGGTTGAAGATCGCCCGGCCCCGCGCCATCGCGTCCTCGCCGCCGCGCGTCGTGCCGGGCGGGGGAAAGGACAACTGGCGCTGATAGGCGAGAAGCGCGTCCAGCAGCCAAGGCGCCGGCTCATCGCCCTCGAATTCCAAGACGATCACCCGGCGGGTGAAGGCCCGCAGACCGGCGACGAGGCCCGCCCGGCCGTAGGGCGCGGTGGCGGCAATGCCGCGCAGGCTCGGAATGTTCACCGGATTGGCGCGGCCATCGGCGAGAAAGCCGCCAAAGGCCCGGTGCGTCACGTCGACGTTTCCCGGCCGATCCGACAGGCCCGGCAGCCGGAACTCGACATTGGCGCCGCCGTTGGGATGGCAGGTCGCGCAGGAGAGCCCGCCAAGCCGCGCCTCGCCGCCCAGCACCGCCGGCTGGCGGAAGGCCAGTTCGCCGAGCCGCGCCAGGTTCGACAGCCGCCCGCCCTCGACCTCGTCCCTCAAATGCCGCTTGGGGCGGACCACGACACCGATCCGGCCGCTCGCCGGGTCGAGCCAGCGCAGCCCCTCGATTGCGTTCGGCTGGCCGAGCTCCCGCGCGGCGAGCGGCAGCGCCGCCAAGCAGGCCAACAGGGCCGCGAAGGCGCCCCGCGGGCGGATCATCCGGCCCCTACCCCGTCCTCCGCCGGGCGACGACGGCGCTGACCGGGGCCAGCGAGAAACCCTTGCCGCACAGCGTCGGCAGCCAGGCCTCGAGCGCGCGCAGGGTTTCGCGGTGAGGATGGCCGAGGGCGATCGCCAGGCCCCGCCCGCGCGCCACCCGTTCCACCCGGCGAAGCTGTGCCTCGATGCTCCGCCGCTCGATCACATGGTCGATGAAGACGTCGCGCGCGGCCGTCGGTACGCCGAAACGGCGCGCGGTCTTGCCCGCCACGGTCTTGCCCGAGGTAACCGAATCCACGAAAAGCAGCCCCCGCGACTTCAGCCGGCGCATCAGCGGGTCGAGCTTGTCGGAGCGCTCGGTAAAGCGGCTGCCCATATGGTTGTTGACGCCGACGTAGCCATCCAGGCGATCGAGATTCCATTTGATCCGGCGCAGCGCCTCGCTCGGGGCAAGATCCACAAGCAAGGCGTTCGGCCCCGGATCCTCCTCCCGCCCGTGCGGCTCCATCGGCAAATGCAGCAGGAGTTCATGTCCCGCCCGGCGGGCGAGGCGGGCGAGACGCAAGGCATCGTCGCCATAGGGGAGAAACGCCAGGGTCATCGGCCGGGGCAAGGCCAACACCCTGCGCGCGCGCGCGGCGTTGAGGCCCAGATCGTCGATGATGATGACGATGAGCGGCTTGCCGTCGTCGGCCGGCGGGAGGGCCGCGAAGCGCCGCCAGGGTGGCACGCCGGAGAGCTCGGCGTCCGGCGGCGGCGGCGGCGGTTCCGCCCGGCCGGTCGCCACGGGCGCCAGGGCCGCGAGTTTGGTCTCCTCGGGTTTCGACGCCGGCCGGTCGTCCCCGGCGGGCCGCGTTGCCGGCGGCGGCGCGAGGGTTCGTCCGGGCACTTCGCGCGCCGCCACGCCCGGCAGCAAGACGGGCCACGGTTCCGCCGCGTCCTCGATCCCGCCATCCTCGCGGGCGACGATGCCGGGAGCCACGGCTCCGAGCGACGGGATCGCGCCTCGCGCGGGCCGGAGGGACCCGCCGGAGCCGGCCGCGCGGTCCCTCGCGGCGTCCGTTCCGGAACTGGGCGACGCGGAAGGCATGGCGGCGGGAAGGTCGACGGCGGCGACCGCTCGCGGTTGCACCCTCGGCATCTCGACGACGCCCGGCCACGCCACGAACGCCCCCGCCGTCACGATGACGACGCTGGCCATGAAGCCCGCCAACGCGATCAGCGCCGACTTGCCGATAACGTCCTGTTGCATCGCCCACGCCCGCTTGCCAACGACTCGGCCGGACTATACAGAGGGAAGAGGTGGCGAACCAGAATATTGCCTTGGCGCGCCGGCGGAAGAGAGGCTAAATGGCTGACCAGCAGAGCGACTTCCGGGCGTTGATCGCCAAGGTCGCCGATGGTGGCGCGCTGGAGGTGGCGGAGGCCAACCGCGCCTTCGATATCATGATGTCGGGCGACGCGACGCCGGCGCAGATGGGGGGCTTTCTGATGGCGCTCCGCGTCCGGGGCGAGAGCGTCTCGGAGATCACCGGCGGCGTCATGGCCATGCGCGAGCGGATGACCCGGATCGAGGCGCCCGCCGACGCCATCGACATCGTCGGCACCGGGGGCGACGGCACCGGCACCTTGAATATTTCGACCGCCTCGGCTCTGGTGACGGCGGCCTGCGGCGTGCCCGTGGCCAAGCACGGCAACCGGGCGCTTTCCTCCAAGACCGGGGCCGCGGACGTGCTGGCTCATCTCGGCGTCAACCTCGACGCCGACTTCGCCCTGGTGCGGGAAGCGGTCTGGGATGCCGGCATCTGCTTCATGCTGGCGCCCCGCCATCATGGCGCCATGCGCAACGTCGCCGGCGCGCGGGTGGAACTCGGCACCCGCACCATCTTCAACCTGTTGGGCCCGCTCTCCAATCCCGCCAGCGTCAAGCGCCTGTTGATCGGCACCTTCGCCGAGCAGTGGATCCGCCCGATGGCCGAGACCATGCGCGATCTGGGCGCCGAACGGGTCTGGGTGGTGCATGGCGGCGACGGCAGCGACGAATTGACCCCGACCGCGCCGAGCCATGTCGCCGCGCTCGAGGACGGCGAAATCCGCGAATTCGAGATTTCGCCGGAGGATGCCGGCCTCCCCTTCCACCCGCTGGAAGACATTCGGGGCGGCGCGCCGGAGGAGAACGCGGCGGCGTTCGAAGCGCTTCTCAAGGGCGAGGCGAGTGCCTTCCGCGACGCCGTCCTCTTCAATGTCGCCGCGGCGCTGTTGATCGCCGATCGCATCCGGGCGCTCCGGGACGGAGTCGCCATCGCGGCCGAGGCGATCGACACGGGACGGGCCAAGTCATGTCTCGAACGCCTGGTCCAGATCACCAACCGGGCCGAAGTTCCGCCATGAGCACCATTCTTGACGAAATCTGCGAGGTGAAGCGGGCCCATGTGGCCGAGCGGCGGGCCGAGCGTACGCTGGCCTCGCTCGAGGATGCCGCCCGCGCCGCGCCACCGCCGCGCGGCTTCCGGGCGGCGCTCCAGGCCCGCGCGGCCGAGGGCCGGCCGGCGCTGATCGCCGAGATCAAGAAGGCTTCGCCCTCCAAGGGCCTGATCCGGGCCGATTTCGATCCGCCGGCGCTGGCCCGCGCCTATGGCGAAGGTGGCGCGAGTTGCCTTTCGGTGCTGACCGACCGGCCCTATTTCCAGGGCGAGGACGCTTATCTGACCCAGGCGCGCGAGGCCGTCGCGCTGCCGGTGTTGCGCAAGGACTTCATGGTCGACGCCTACCAGGTGGCGGAGGCCCGCGCGCTCGGCGCCGACTGTATCCTGCTGATCATGGCCGCGCTGGACGATGCTCTCGCCGCCGAATTGGAAGCCGCCGCCCTTCTCTGGGGCATGGACGTCCTGGTCGAGGTGCACGACTCGGCGGAACTCGAGCGCGCCCTCGGACTCCGAAGCCGCCTCATCGGCGTCAACAACCGCGACCTGAAGACGCTCGCGGTCGATCTCGCGACCTCGGAAGCGCTGGCGCCCCGAATGCCGGCGGACGCCTTCCGGGTCAGCGAAAGCGGACTCGGAGGGCCGCAAGATCTGGCGCGGATGGGTCGGGCCGGCTATCGCGGCTTCCTGGTCGGCGAATCGCTGATGCGACGGGGCAACGTCGCGGCCGCCACCCGGGCGCTGCTGGCGCCGGCCGGCGGCGAACAGGCGGCGGAATAGCCCGATGAGCGATCTCACCCACTTCGACGAGGCCGGCAACGCGCGCATGGTCGACGTCTCCGACAAGGCCGAAAGCGCCCGCGTCGCCGTCGCCAAGGGCCGGGTGGAGATGGCGCCCGCGACCCTGGCGCGAATCCGCGACGGCGCGATCGCCAAGGGCGACGTGCTGCAGGTCGCCCGTCTGGCCGGCATCATGGCGGCGAAAAAGACCTCGGAGCTGATCCCGCTCTGCCATCCCCTCGCCGTCGCCTCGGTCGACCTGGCGCTGACCCCGGAAACCTCGGGCGCCGGCGTCGAGATCGAGGCGAGGGTGAAGATCACCGGACGCACCGGGGTCGAGATGGAGGCGCTGACCGCCGTTTCCGTCGCCGCCCTGACGATCTACGACATGTGCAAGGCGGTGGATCGTGGCATGCGAATCGAGGCCATTCGGCTGATCCATAAATCCGGTGGAAAATCAGGCGATTACAATGCTAAATAGGGAATTCGGATGATCTCCGTCGCCGAGGCCCTGTCGCGCATTCTCGGGCCCATCCGGCCCCTGCCGACGGAAGTCGTGCCGATCGCGCGGGCCCGGGGCCGGGCACTGGCGGAGGATGTGAGGGCGCGCGTCACGCAGCCGCCGAAAGACGTCTCGGCGATGGACGGCTATGCGGTCCGCGCCGAGGATTTGGGCGAGGTTCCCGCCCGGCTCCGCGTCATCGGAGAGGCGCCGGCGGGCGGCGCCCACGACGGCGCCCTCGGCCCGGGCGAGGCGGTCCGGATCTTCACCGGCGGGCCGGTGCCGGCGGGCGCCGACGCCATCGTCATCCAGGAGGGCACGGAAAACGCCGGCGAAGGCGAGATCGAGGTCCGCGAGAGCGTGGCCGTCGGCACCTATATTCGCCCGGCCGGCCTGGATTTCGTCGAAGGCCAGGTGGGCGTCGGCGCCGGCACCCGGCTCGGCGCCCGCGATATCGGCCTGGCGGCGGCGATGAACGTGCCCTGGCTCACCGTCCGCCGGCGTCCCCGCATCGCCCTGCTGGCCACCGGCGACGAGATCGTGCGCCCCGGCGAGCCGATCGCCGAGAACCAGATCGTCAGCTCCAATACCCTGGCGCTCGCCGCCTTGGTCGAAGGGGCCGGCGGCGAGGCGATCGACCTCGGCATCGCGCGCGACGACATGGCGTCGATCGATCGGCTGGTCGACGGGGCCAGGGGCGCCGATATCCTGGTGACCCTCGGCGGTGCCTCGGTCGGCGATCACGACCTGGTTCGCGACGCGCTGGCCGAACGGGGGCTGGAGCTCGACTTCTGGCGCATCGCCATGCGGCCCGGAAAACCACTGATGTTCGGCCTCCTGGACCGGATGGTGATGCTGGGACTTCCCGGCAATCCGGTCTCTTCCCTCGTCTGTGGCACGATCTTCCTCCGCCCCGCGATCCGCGCGCTCCTCGGCCTCGAGCCGGCGAGCGAAGCCCGTGCCCGGGCCCGACTCGGCCGGGATTTGGCCGAAAACGACCGGCGCGAGGACTACCTGCGCGCGGAATTGCGCCGCGACGGCGAGGGCGCCCAGATCGCGACCCCGTTCCAGAAGCAGGATTCATCGATGCTATCGCTGCTGGCGCGCGCGCATTGCCTCGTTGTACGCCCGCCGCACGCGCCCGCGATAAAGGCCGGCGAAGAGGTCGATATCGTCCCCTTCGGCGCTGAATTCGGCGAAATTTGAACCAATCGCCCCCCCGGTTCCACTTTTTTTTGCCGGAAAAGGCTGATTCCACGCTTGACGCGAAACCAGAACCAAACTAGAACATAGCTGAACGTTTCGCATTTGTTCCATATCTTGTGCAAGCGGCAGGGGGCAAGCGGCAAGATGTTGACGAAAAAACAGCACGAACTTCTCATCTTCATCGACAGACACCTGCGGGAGCACGGAATTTCGCCCTCGTTCGACGAGATGAAGACCGGGCTGGAACTGAAGAGCAAAAGCGGGATCCACCGGCTGATCACGGCACTGGAAGAGCGGGGCTTCATCTGCCGGATGGCGCACCGGGCCCGGGCGCTGGAGGTCATGCGGCTGCCCGAGGCCGTGGTGCCGGAGGCACGCGGGGGCTTCCAGCCGAGTATCGTCGAAGGCGGGCGCAACGGCGTGACATCGCGGATCCGGGAGAACGACGACGAACTGGTCAGCATGCCGCTCTATGGTCGGATCGCCGCCGGCGCCCCGGCCGAGGCCTTGAGCGATCCCGGCAATTCGGTCACCGTGCCGTCCGGCATGCTCGGTTCCGGCGAACATTTCGCTCTCGAGGTCGCGGGTGATTCGATGATCGAGGCGGGTATCCTCGACGGCGATACGGCGATCATCGAACGCTGTGAGACGGCGGAGAACGGCACCATCGTGGTGGCCCTCGTCGACCGCGAAGAGGCGACCCTCAAGCGCCTGCGCCGCAAAGGCAATTCCGTGGCGCTCGAGCCGGCGAACCAAGAATACGAGACACGTATCTTCCCGCCCGACCGGGTGCATATCCAAGGCCGGCTCGTCGGCCTCATCCGGCGCTACTGACCCCGCCGCGCGACCCAGGGCCGCGCCCCACGCAGGTCCAGGCTGGAGACGACCCGGTCGCCCTTCTCCGACAGCCAGACGGCGTGCGGCCCCTCCCGCCAGAAATCGAACCGATCCAGCACCAGGCGGGCGCCGGGGCAAACGCGGACAGGCGTCGAAGAGATGATCACCGCGACGAGGGCACAGTCCTCGGGCAGCGCGCGGGCGTCGCGGACATGCGCGATGCGCGCCGCCCCATGATCGGCGATGCAGCCAAGACCGTCGCAACGCCAGAGACCGCCCCGGGCGAAGTCGGCCTCGCCGGCGCGGCGCAGCCAGACGCCGGGTCCATAGCCGGAAATGCCGGGGCGCGAGCCGTGCAGCCGCCCCTCCCCGTCGGGGAGCGCCACGAGCTTGCCCCGCCGGTCGATCAATAGATCCGGCGGACGTTCGAACGGGCCCAGCAGCAGGCCGGCGAAAATCATCGCGAGGCCGCCCATTCGCCAGCGCCCTCGCCAGAGGCAGAGCCAGAGTCCGCCCAGCCCGATGATCGGCAGGGCGATCGGCGCCATCGCGGCGATCCGGGCCGTCGCCCCCGGCAGGCCGGCGACCCAGCCAGCGGTGGCGATCACCGCCTCGATCCCCCAGCCCATGAAGGCGAGCGGCACGCCCTCGAGGCCGAGCGGCATCGCCACATAGGCCAGCACCGCCCAGGGCATGATCCAGCCCGCCATCGTCGGCACCGCGAAGAGATTGGCCAGCAGTCCGAAATGCGCGACGCGGTTGAAGTGATAGGCGGCGAAGGGCGCGGTGGCCAGCGAGGCGATGACCGTCGTCAGCGCGACACCGGCGAGGTAAATCAGGATCCGCCGCTCCATCCCCCCGCCGGCCCGCCAGCCGGCGAGCTTGGGCCCGAAGGTCTCGTAACCGGCGACGAGGCCCACCACGGCGGCGAAGGACATCTGGAAACTGACCGACAACAGGCTTTCCGGTCTCGCCAGCAAAATCACGGCCGCCGCCAGCGCGACGAGGCGCATGGAAATAGCCCGCCGGTCGGTCAATACCGCGACCAGCACCAGCGCCGTCATCATGAAGGCGCGCTGCGTCGGCACCGTCGCCCCGGTCAACACCAGATAACCGAAGGCACCGAACAGTGCGACGACGGCGGCCCATTTCTTGATCGGCCAGCGAAGCGCCACGGCCGGAATCAGGGCGAGGACGGCGCGAGTCCCAAAGAACAGCACCATCGCGATCAGGCCGATGTGGAGGCCCGAAATGGCCAGGAGATGGGCGAGTCCGGAAGCGCGCAGATCGTCCAGAACCGACTCGGGAATGGCACCCCTGTCGCCGGTCATCAGCGCGGCGGCGACCGCGCCCGGCGGCCCCTCCAGGGCCTCGCGAACCCGGGCGGAAATCGCCGCCCGCCAAGCGCCGACATGGACCCGCCACGACCCCTCCCCGACCCCCATGCCCGCCGCCACCCGTTCGGGCGCCCCGATGGCGAAACCGACGGCGCCCAATTGGCGGAAATAGGCCTGGCGGGCAAAGTCGAAGGCACCGGGCGCCGCCGGCCCCGGCGGCGGCATCAACACCGCCAGAAGCCGTATCCGTTCACCCACCCGAGGCGGCGCGGTTCCAGGTTTGGCCACCGTCACCCGCGCCCTCGCCGGCGTCCGCCGGGGCGGGAGCCCGCGCACCACGAGCCGCTCCAGCACCACGCGCACGCCCTTGCCCTTGGCGGCGACCTCCATGACCCGCCCCTCGACCGCGACCGGCCCCAAGCGCTTCGCGAGCACCGGCGCCGCCACCGACCCGGTCCGCCAGAGCGCCGCCTGAAAACCAATGGTGGCGGCGGCGAAGGCGATCGCCAGGATCAGCGGCCCGCCGCCCCGCCGCGCGACGATCAGCGCGAAGCCGGCAAGCGCCAGCGCCAAGGCGCCGATATGGCCGCCGGGTTCCGCCGGCAGGGCGAAATAGACCGAGATGCCGAGGCCGAGCGCCACCGGAATCCAAAGCGCCAGCCGCTCGCGTTCCGAGACCAGCGCCGCTTCCAGCGCACGGCCGAGAGCGGCGACGTGCCGGAGTCCCCGCCCCGTCACCCCGCCCACGCGTCCCTTCAAACCGCTCTCGACCGACATGTGGAGGGTTTTATCGCCTTGGCCCGGAGGTTGTGTTAGGGAGTGTGCCGCCCTTTGGGGCTCCTTGTCACCCGCCGGACACCCGCGATGACCGTCGTCACCCGTTTCGCCCCCTCGCCGACCGGCTTTCTCCATATCGGCGGCGCCCGCACCGCGCTCTTCAACTGGCTGTTCGCCCGCCACCACGGTGGCGAATTCCGCCTCAGGATCGAGGATACGGACCGCGTCCGCTCGACCGAGGAGGCGGTCGCGGCGATCCGCGACGGCCTCGCCTGGCTGGGACTCGACTGGGACGGCGAGGCGGTCTCGCAGTTCTCCCGCGCCGGGCGCCACGTCGAGGTCGTCAAGGAACTTCTGGCCCGGGGCGCCGCGTATCGCTGCTGGGCGAGCCCGGAGGAGCTGGCGGAGATGCGGGAGACGGCCAAGAAGGAAGGCCGCTCGATGCTTTACGACGGGCGCTGGCGGGAGCGCGATCCGGCCGAGGCGCCGGCGGGCGTCGATCCCGTCATTCGCATCAAGGCCCCGCGCGCGGGCGAGACGGTGGTCGCGGACCTGGTGCAGGGCGACGTGGTGACCCGGAACGACCAGCTCGACGATCTGGTGCTGCTGCGGGCCGACGGCACGCCGACCTACATGTTGGCCGTGGTGGTCGACGACCATGACATGGGCATCACCCACGTGATCCGGGGCGACGATCACCTGACCAACGCCGCGCGCCAGATGACGGTCTACCAGGCGATGGGCTGGACGCCTCCCGCCTTCGCCCACATCCCGCTGATCCATGGCGAGGATGGCGCCAAGCTTTCGAAGCGCCACGGCGCGCTGGCGGTGCCGGACTATCGCGACATGGGCTACCTGCCCGAGGCGATCTGCAACTATCTGCTACGGCTCGGCTGGAGCCATGGCGACGACGAATTCATCGGCCGCGACAAGGCGATCGAATGGTTCGGCCTCGAGGCCGTTAACAAGGGTGCCGCCCGCTTCGACCAGGCGAAGCTCAACAACGTCAATGGCCACTATCTCAGGGAGGCGGAGGGCGGGCGCCTCCTGTCGCTGCTCCGCGCCGATATCGAGGCGGCGGCCGGCCGGGCACTCGAGCCGGAGGTCGTCCAGCGCCTGGAGCGCGCGCTTCCGGCGCTGGCCAGCCGGGCCAAGACGATGGTGGAACTGCGCGAGGCCGCCGCATTTTGTCTCGACGAACGGCCGCTGGCGCCGGACGACAAGGCCGCCAAGGCGCTCGCCGACGCGGAGGCCCGCGCCCTGCTGGGATCGCTGCGCGAGTCCCTGGCGGCGCTGCAGGACTGGTCGCCCGAGGCGTTGGAGGCCACGGTCAAGGATTTCGTCGGGACCCGCGAGGTGAAACTCGGCAAGGTCGCGCAGCCGCTTCGCGCCGCGCTCACGGGTCGTGCCGTCTCGCCCGGGGTCTACGACCTTCTCTGGTCGCTCGGGCGGGAGGAGAGCCTAGCAAGACTGGCGGATGCCCGACCGAATTAGTGCCGTCTTTTCATTATGATATCGGATATCGTTAAACTTATTTCTGAAAAATATTGCGATCGTCCACATCGAATCCATTTCCGCGCCCGCGCCCTTCGCCTATAATGATCGCGAGGATCCATCGAGCCGCGCGGCGCCCACGGCGCCTCGTTTCCGCCATGGCGCGCTCCGACGCAGGGCTTCAAGCAAACGGGACCGAGGAATGACCGAGAAAGTCACCCTGAACGACGCCACCACCAACGCGGGCTACGACATGCCGCTGATGAGCGGCACCATGGGCCCGAAGGTGATCGACATCCGCCGCCTCTACTCCGAGACCGGACATTTCACCTATGACCCCGGCTTCGTCGCCACCGCGAGTTGCGAAAGCAAAATTACCTACATCGACGGCGACGAGGGGTTGCTGCTTCACCGGGGCTACTCGATCGACGAGTTGGCCGAACACAGCGACTTCATGGAGGTCTGCTATCTGCTGCTCTACGGCGAGCTGCCCAACCGGGAGCAAAAGGACGAGTTCGTACACAGCGTCACCTACCACACCATGATTCACGAGCAGCTGGTGCAGTTCTTCCGCGGTTTCCGCCGCGACGCGCACCCGATGGCAATCATGGTCGGCGTGGTCGGCGCGCTCTCGGCCTTCTATCACGACAGCCTCGACATCGACGACCCGCACCACCGCATGGTGGCCAGTTTCCGGCTGATCGCCAAAATGCCGACGATCGCGGCAATGGCCTACAAGTATTCGGCCGGCCAGCCCTTCCTCTATCCGCGCAACGACCAGAGCTATGCGGAGAATTTTCTGCGCATGACCTTCGGCGTGCCGGCGGAGGATTGGGTGCCCAACCCGGTGCTGACCAAGGCGATGGACCGGATCTTCATCCTCCATGCCGACCACGAACAGAACGCCTCGACCTCGACCGTGCGGCTCGCCGGCTCTTCCGGGGCCAATCCCTTCGCCTGCATCGCGGCGGGCATCGCCTGCCTCTGGGGCCCGGCCCACGGCGGCGCCAACGAGGCCGTGCTCAACATGCTGGCGGAGATCGGCGACGTCAGCCACGTCAACGAGTTCCTGGCCAAGGCCAAGGACAAGGACGATCCCTTCCGCCTCATGGGCTTCGGCCACCGGGTCTACAAGAACTACGACCCCCGCGCCAAGGTGATGATGCAGACCTGTCACGAGGTGCTGGACGAGCTGGGCGTGAAGAACGAGCCGACGCTGAAGCTGGCGATGGAGCTGGAGAGGATCGCGCTCGAGGATTCCTATTTCGTCGAGCGCAAGCTCTATCCCAACGTCGACTTCTATTCCGGAATCATCCTCCGGGCCATGGGCTTCCCGACCAGCATGTTCACGGCGATCTTCGCGCTGGCGCGGACCGTCGGCTGGATCGCCCAGTGGAACGAGATGGTCGAGGACCCGGTGCAAAAGATCGGCCGCCCCCGGCAGATCTATACAGGCCCACGGCCGCGTAAATACGTGCCATTGCATAAGCGCGGTTGAGGACCGGCACGAGGGCGGGCCGGGCGCCATGAAGCGACGCGCGGATACGCGCCGCCGGGCCGTGGCGCCGCCGGCGATCTCCGCCCTCGACTACCTTCGCGCAGGGCGGATGCGGTTCCCAACCCACGCCAACGACAATCCCGCGCCGACAGGCCGCGCACGCGCCTGGCTCGTCGGCTTGGGCGTGACCGCCGGCGCCATCTTCCGCCGTATCGCGCTCGGTCTTTGAGCAACCGAGCCGGCCGGCCGGGAACTTTCGCCGACTGATATCAGTCGTCCAGGATCATGGCGGCGAACTTGGCCTCCGCCGCGCGCTGGCCGTCGACCAGGGCGACGCCGCTGAAGCGCCAGACATTGCGCCTGGCCTGCAGTTTCTCCACCTCGATATGCATCACGTCGCCCGGCCGCACCGGACGGCGAAAGCGGCAGTCGTCGATCGACATGAAATAGACATGGCGCCCCTCGGAGTCGGCGCCGAGGGTCTGGACGACCAGTACGGCGGCGGTTTGCGCCATCGCCTCGACGATCAAGACACCCGGCATCACCGGCATGTCCGGGAAATGTCCCTGAAATTGCGGCTCGTTGATGGTGACGTTTTTGATCCCGCGCGCCGATTCGCCCGCGATCAAGTTCACCACCCGATCGATCATCAGCAACGGGTAGCGATGCGGGATCATTTCCATGATGCGCGAGATGTTGATTTCGATCGGCGCGCGCTCGGGTGCATTGGTTTCGTTCGCCGTCGGATCCTCGGCCACCATCTCCCCCACTCCCACGAACTACTTGGCCGGCCCGGCAACTCTCATTTTCGGCACTTTCTTGTCCAGGCGTTTCAATACCTGGGCGCTGATGTCGTAGGCGTCGAGCCGGATGAAGATGTGCCGGTTGTCGATCACCAGATTGTAGCCGAGTTCATTCGACATTTCCGCGATCAACTCGCGCAACGACTTGCGCAATTCCGCCATGGCACCGGAATAGGCCTTGTCGAGCGCCATGGTCTGGTCCCGGACCTTGCGTTGCAGGGCGATCACCTCTTTTTCGAAGGCGCGCCGGCGCTTGGCGAAAGCCTTGGGCGCCAGAACGGACCGCTGGCGCTTGAGGCTCTCCTCCTCTCCTCGCAGCCGGCCTTCGGCCTTTTTGATGTCCACTTGATAGGACTTGCGAGAGGTCTCGATCTGGCGGCGGATATCCTTCGCGGCCGCGGCTTCCCGCAGAATCCGATCGATATCCAGGATCGCGATTCTGGCCGGCGGAGGTGGCTCGACCGCACCCACGACGAGCGGCGTGACCATGAAGACCATGACCAGCGGCAGCAGCGCGAATCCTCGCCGCCAGGGCGTCTCTCGCATCGATCAGAACCTCGTGCCGAAACTGAAGCGGAAGAACTCGGCCTCGTCGTAGCTTTCCTTCACGATCACCTCGGCGAAATCCATGCGGATCGGCCCAAAGGGCGAGCGCCAGGAAATGCCGACGCCGGCCGACATCCTGGGGGAGGCTGAGTCGCGCAGATTGGCGCCGGCGACGTCGATATCGTAGAGCGTGCCGACATCGGCGAAAATGCGGCCGGAGACCCCGAGGTCGCTGAAGAACTCGAGCGGCACCCGGAGTTCCAAGCTGCCGATGGCGAAAATGCTGCCGCCGAGCGAGTCATCCGTCGCCACGTCGCGAGGGCCGATACCGCCCGCCGCGAAGCCACGCAGATTGTCGCCGCCAACGAAGAAACGGTTGATGATCCCGATCTCGTCGTCGATCCCGACGATGTGGCCGCCTTGGGCCAGGAATCTCAGCACCCAGTCCTCGGTGAAGGGAAAGAAGTAGTCGAACTTGCCGGTCGTCTGAACATAGAAATTGTTGCCGCCGAGCCCGGCGAATTCCTGCCCGCCGGCCACCCGATAGCCCGTGGTCGGGAGGAAACGGTCGTCGGTGGTGTCATAGCGCAGCCGATAGCCGGCCGACGAGGTCACCGTGGTGCCGGCTTCCGCCTTGATGAAGGGCGAGGCGGAACCGGCGACCTGGCCGATCTCGTCCACGCGGAGCCCGTAGTTGAGCGTGGCACGCAACCGCTCGGTGATTTCGAAGGCGCCGCGCATTCGACTGCCCGTCAGGCGTTGATCCAAGGAGCTCCGTTGCTGGAGGTCGCGCCGGTTGTGAAAGACGTCGAAGCCGTAGGCGAATTCCCGATCCAGGAAGTAGGGCTCGGTGAAGGAGAGGTCGATCTGCTGTCGGCGAAACGAGGCCGCGACGGAGAGACGCAGGTCCTGTCCCCGCCCCAGCAGATTGCGCTCGCGGATGGAGACGTCGCCGATCAGCGCCTCGGAGCTGGAGAAGCCGGCGCCGAAGACCAGCTCGCCGGTCGAGCGTTCCTGGACATCCATGTTGACGACCACGCGGTCCGGCTGGCTGCCCGGTTGCTGCCGCATCTCGACCCGGTCGAAGAAGCCGAGGCCGCGCACCCGCTGGCGGGAACGGCGATACTTGGCGGTGTTGAAGGCGTCGCCTTCGGCGAAGCGGAACTCGCGGCGGATCACCTTGTCGAGCGTGCGCACGTTGCCGGTGATGTTGATCCGCTCGACATAGACCCGGGGTCCCTCCTTGACCTGATAGGTGATCGAGATGATCAGGTTCTCGCGGTCGCGCTTGATCCTCGGGCGGATCTCGACGAAGGCGTAGCCCAGGCGGCCGAGCGCGTCAGCCAGGTTGACGCGCGAATCCTCGATGGTGGAGGCGTTGAAACGTTCGCCCTCGATGGTCGTGAGCTGGCTTCGGAGCTGCTCGACGTCGAGGTTCTTGAGCGTCGTCGTCAGGCCGACCTCGCCGAAGTCGTAGGGTTCGCCCTCGTCGACGCTGAAGGTGATGAAGAAGGCGGTACGGTCCGCGGTCAGTTCGGCAACGGAGGAGAGCACGCGAAAATCCGCATAACCCTCGTCGCGGTAATGACGGCGCAGCTGGTCGCGGTCGAGGGTCAGCCGGTCGGGATCATAGGAATCGGTAGCCGACAGAAAGCGATACCAGGCGGTTTCCTGGGTGACGATCACGTCACGCAGATCGCCGTCGTCGAAGACGCGGTTACCGATGAAGTCGATCTTGCCGACGCCCGTCAGCGGGCCCTCGTTGATCTCGAAGGCGATGTCGACGCGGTTCTGTTCGAGGTTGATGATCTTGGGCTCGACCGTGGCGGCGAAACGGCCGGAGCGGCGGTAGAGCTGGATGATCCGATTGGCCGCCGACTGGATCTTCGCCCGTGTGTAGACCTCGCGAGGACGGAGCGCCACTTCCTGGGCCATCGTCTCGTCGGGGATGCGCTTGTTGCCCTCGAAGGCGATGCGGTTGATCACCGGATTTTCCAGCACCGTCACGACCAGCACATCACCCCGCAGTTCGAACAGCACGTCGGCGAACAGGCCTGAATCGAACAGCGCCTTCAACGAGCGGTCGGCCCGCGCGGGGTCATAGCGATCGCCCGGCGCCAGCAACATGCGGGACAGTACGGTGTCCGCCTCGATCCGGTTGTTGCCGATGACCTCGATCTCGCGGATGACGGTAGCTTGCGCCCACGCCCCCTCGACGAGCCAGGCGATGAGCACGAACGCGGCCAGAACCGCGACGAAAGCGGCGCGAAGCTTCATGTCCCCTCCCGCAACCGGCCTACTCACGAAAAGATGCCGGCGACGATGTCGACGATACGCAGCTGCACCAAATCGTTCCAGGTTACGAATATCGCCAAGCTCAATATCACCACCAGCCCGAAACGAGAAGCGTACTCCTGCATCCGTTCGGTCAGCGGGCGGCCACGTACCGCCTCGAAGGCGTACAACAGCAGATGGCCGCCGTCGAGCACGGGCACGGGCAACAGGTTGATGAGGCCGAGATTCAGCGACAACAGGATCGAGAGCATGATGAACTGCTCCCATCCTCCCTTCGCCGCGCGGCCCGAAACATGGGCAATTCGGAGCGGCCCGCCAAGGTCCTCGGTGCCCCGGTCACCGACGATCATCTGACCCAGATAGTCGACCGTCTGGTCCACCAGGTCGACGGATTGGACCACGGCGGCCGGGATGGACTCGGCGAGGCCCAAACGAACCGGCGGCGGCGGCGCGCCCCGAATACCGATCAGGTAGCGCTCCTCGCCGCCCTCGGAAATCGGCGTCTTCTCCGCCGCGACGACGAGGTGAAGGATCTCTTCGCCCCGGCGCACCTCGACCTCGAGCGCGCGTCCCTTGCTCGCGCGGACAATATCCTGCAATTGCCAGAAGACGGCGACGGCGACGCCATCCACGGCGACGATGGTGTCGCCCGGCTGGAAACCGGCGCGCCCGGCGGGACTGTCGCTCCTCACCCCGCCGACGAGCGGCGGCGTCGCGGCGATCAGGCCGATGTCGCCGACGGTCCGCTCCACCCCGTCCAGGCGGTCCGTGGTCACCGGCGCGGGCACCAGGGTCAATTCAAGACGACGATCGCCGCGCATTACCTGGAGCGCCATGGGCTTGCCCGGGTTCATCAACGCGACCTGGGCGACCTGCTCGAAGCGGTCGACGCCCCTGCCGTCGACCGACACGATGACGTCGCCGCGCTCGAGCCCGGCCTGGGCCGCCGCGCCGTCGGGGAAGATATAGCCAACTTCCGGCCGGGTGATGCGATCGCCGAAGGTCATGAAGACCAGGGCCAGGATCACCACCGAGTAAATCAGGTTGGCGGCGGGACCGGCGACGACGATCAGGGTCCGCTGCCAGAGTTTCTTGTAATGGAAGGCGACGGCGCGCTCCTCGGGGCCGAGAGAGTCGAGGATTTCACCGCTCGGCGAACTGGTCGCGTTCAGATCGCCGAAGAACTTCACGTAGCCGCCGAGCGGCAGCCAGGAGATCTTCCAGCGCGTGCCGTGGCGGTTGGTCCAGCCAAAAATTTCGCGCCCAAAACCGATCGAGAAGGTCTCGACCCGGACGCCGCACCAGCGAGCCACCTGGTAGTGCCCCATCTCATGCACATAGACGAGGACCGTCAGCAGGACGAGAAACGGCACGACGAAGGTTGCCGCGTTGATGAGGAAATCGATCACCGGTCCGAATCCGCTTCGTCAGGCCGCGCCGCATCCGGTGGCGATGAACTCGCCGGCGACGCGCCGCGCGGCGGCATCGACCGACAAAACGTCGTCGAGGCTCGCGATCGCCGAATGGGGGATGGCCGCGAGTGTCTTCTCCACCGTCTCGACGATATCGAGGAAGCCGATCCGCCGCCCGAGGAAGGCGGCGACGGCGATCTCGTTGGCGCCATTCAGGACGATCGGCGCCGCGCCACCCGCCTCCATCGCCTCGCGCGCCAGACGGAGTGCCGGAAAGCGCGTCTCGTCGGGTATCTGGAAGGTGAGCGTGGCGATCCGCGCCAGGTCCAGCCGCGCGGCCGGCGTGGCGATCCGGTCCGGCCAGGCGAGCGTATAGGCGATGGGCGTGCGCATGTCCGGCTCGCCCAGCTGTGCCAGCACCGAGCCGTCGACATAACCGACCATGCTGTGAATCACCGACTGCGGGTGCATCAGCACCTCGATCTGATCGGGCGTCACGGGGAAGAGATGATGCGCCTCGATCATCTCGAGGCCCTTGTTCATCATGGTCGCGCTATCGACCGATATCTTCGCCCCCATGTCCCAGTTGGGATGGGCAATGGCCTGCTCCGGCGTGACCTGCGCGAGATCAGCGACATCGACCTCGAGGAACGGCCCGCCCGAGGCCGTGAGGACGATACGCTCGACCCGTTCGGGGCGCTCGAAATCGAAGACCTGGAAAATGGCGTTGTGCTCCGAATCGACGGGAAGCAGCGTCGCCTCGCTCGCCTCGACCTCCTCCAACATCAGCTCGCCGGCGCAGACCAGGCATTCCTTGTTGGCCAGCGCCACGACCACGCCCCGGCGGACCGCCGCCAGCGTCGGCGCGAGGCCGGCCGCGCCGACGATACCGGCCATGACCCACTCCGATGGGCGACCCGCCGCCTCGACCAGGGCGTTGGAGCCGGCCGCAACCTCGATTTCGGTGCCCCAAAGGCTCTCCTTCAGGTCCTTGTAGAGGGTCTCGTCGCCAACCACCGCGAGCTTGGCGTCGACGCTCCGCGCCTGCCGCGCCAACGCATCGACACTGCGATAGGCGGTCAGAACCTCGACCTCATAGGCCTCCGGGTTCCGGTTGACGAGATCGAGGGTGTTGCACCCGATCGAGCCCGTCGCGCCCAGGATGGACAGGCGGCGTGGTGCCCCATCCGCGCCGCCGAATGAAAGGCTCATATCAGCCCGCCTCCACCAATCGAAACAAAGACCGCCACCACCGGCGCCGCGAACAACAGGCCATCGACCCGGTCCCAGATGCCGCCGTGGCCAGGAATGAGGCCGCCACTGTCCTTGACGTCGAAATGGCGCTTGACCCAGCTTTCCGCCAGGTCACCGGTCTGCGCCACGGCCGCCAGGGCGATGCCGAGCAAGACCATCGCCAACGCCGTGGCCGCCTCGAACCACGGCAGCAGGCAAAGTCCCGCGATCGCCGCGCCGGCCATGCCGCCGCCCAATCCCGCCCAGGTCTTCTTGGGACTGATGCGGGGGGCGAGTTTCGGCCCGCCTATCGAGCGGCCGGCGAAATAGGCCAGGCTGTCGCAAGCCCAGACCGCCACCATCACCCAAAGCACGAGGACGAGGCCGTCACCCGGGATCTGGCGGAGGTATACCAGCGACAGACAGGGGAGGGAGATCCAGAGCGCGCCGAGCGCGGCCCAGCGCGATGAACCGCCCAGGACGCGGACGCCGAGCGCCGCCACCGGCACCGCCAGCAATGCCACCGCCAGCGCCGCTTGCGCCGCCCCGGCGACGACCAGACCCGAGGCAACGACGGGGCCCCAAGCCAGCAGCACGATGGTCGCAAGCGTGTCGTCCCGGCCGGTGAGCTGGTTCCATTCGCGCGCCAGCAGGACGGCGCCGAGCGCGACGAAGCCCGCGAATATCCAGCCGCCGGCCGCCACCATCGCCAGGGCCACGGGCGCGAGAACGAGCGCGGCCAGCAGCCGCGTCCTGAGTGACGAACCCCCGGGCTCAGCCCTGGGTGGCGCCATATCGCCGTTCACGGCGATGATACTCATGAATGGCCTCGCGAAGGCTGTCCTTGGTGAAATCCGGCCATAACGTGTCCATGAACACCAGCTCCGCATAGGCCGCTTGCCAGAGCAGGAAATTACTGAGCCGTTGCTCGCCGCTGGTGCGGATGACCAGATCGGGATCCGGGATACCAGTGGTGTGCAGCTTGCGGGCGAACATCTCCTCGTCGATCGCCTCGGGCGCGATCCTGCCGCCCGCGACATCCTCGGCCAGCGCCCGTGCGGCGCGGACGATCTCGGCATGGCTGCCGTAATCGAGGGCGACCATCAGTGTCAACCCGCCGTTGTCACGCGTCGTCTTCTCCGCCTCGACGATCAACTCGACGATGTCTTCCGCCAGGCGGTCCTGATCGCCGATGAATCGAATGCGCACGTCTTTCTCGTGCAGCCGCGTCAGCTCGTGGCGGAGGTAGAGCCGCAACAGCCCCATCAGGTCGTCGACCTCGGCCGGTGGGCGTTTCCAGTTCTCCGAGGAGAAGGCATAGAGCGTCAGATAGCCGATGCCCAGTTCGCTCGCCGCCTCGACCGTGCGGCGCACGGATTCCGCGCCCCGCTGGTGGCCGGCGATCCGGGGCAGGCCCCGTGCCTTCGCCCAACGACCGTTGCCGTCCATGATGATGGCAACGTGTCGCGGCGGCGATGACGCCTCGGTCTGGAGGGACGGATTGGCCATGGTTCAGACCTGCATGATCTCCTTTTCCTTCTCCTCGAGAAGGCTGTCTATACTGGCGATGAGTTCGTCGGTCATCGTTTGAACGTCGTCGCCATGGGCGTGCTGTTCGTCCTGGCCGATGTCCCCGTCCTTTTCCAACCGTTTCAGCTTGTCCATGCCGTCGCGCCGCACGTTGCGGACGGCGATGCGGGTCTGTTCGGCATAGCGGCCGGCCACCTTCGTCAATTCCTGGCGCCGTTCCTCCGTCAATTCCGGAATGGGCAGGCGGAGCAGCTGCCCGTCGATGATCGGGTTCAGGCCCAGACCGGAATTCCGGATCGCCTTCTCGACGGCCCCCACCAGGGTACCATCCCAGACCTGGATCGTGAGCATGCGTGGCTCCGGCACGCTGACGGTGCCGACCTGGCTTAGCGGCATCTGCGAGCCATAAGCCGCGACCACGATCGGGTCCATCAGGCTCACCGAGGCGCGTCCCGTTCGCAGGCCGCCGAATTCCGTGCGCAGCACCTCCAGCGCGCCGTTCATCCGCCGCCGCAGATCATCGATATCCGGATCCGCCATGAGCTATTCTCCCCCTCCAACGATGGTGAAGCGCCCGCCGCCGGTCAGCACCGCCTTGAATGCGCCGGGCTGTTGCACGGAAAATACCAGGATCGGAATGTCGTTCTCGCGCGCGAGAGAAATCGCCGAGGCGTCCATGACCTTGAGATCGCGGGCCAGGACCTCGTGGAAGGTCAGCCGGTCGTAGCGTTTGGCCGAGGGATCGAGCTTGGGATCGGCGCTGTAGACGCCATCGACCTGGGTCCCCTTCAGCAACGCATCGCATCCCATCTCCGCCGCGCGGAGGGCCGCCGTGGTATCGGTGGTGAAGAAGGGGTTGCCGGTGCCCGCGGCGAAGATCACCACCCGGCCGCGCTCCATGTGACGCATGGCGCGTCGGCGGATATAGGGCTCGCAGACCGTGTCCATCGGAATTGCCGACTGCACCCGGGTGTCGAGCCCCGCCTGCTCCAACGCGTTCTGCAGCGCGAGTGCGTTGATCACCGTGGCGAGCATGCCCATGTAGTCGGCGTTCGCCCGCGACATGCCCAGCGTCGCGCCCGAGACACCGCGAAATATGTTGCCGCCGCCGATAACCAGGCAGACCTGGACACCGAGAGCCTGGACGTCGCGGATCTCCTCGGCGACACGGCGGGCGACGGGGTAATCGATGCCGTATTCCGCTTCCCCCATCAGCGCCTCGCCGGAGACCTTCAGCAGGACCCGGCGATAGCGCGGGTCGTCGGCATTTCCCTCCGACGTCGCCTCGGTCAGTGTCGGCTCGCTACGTGACATGGGGCCTCCCCTTCGGGCCGGTGATGCGTCGCTACCCCGCCCTCCCCCGGGCGTCTTCTTCAGGCATTCCGCCTTGTCGTCGCGACGCCGGGAATCACGTCTACCTCAATGAAGCTTACACGAAATCCCCAACCCCGCGAAGGCACGGCGGTCTGTGGTCGCGCGCCTATTCGTCCGGCGTCGCCTCGACACCGTCACCCAGCACGAAACGCTCGAAACCGGCGACGCGGATTTCGGCTCCGAGTTCTTTTTCCGCCTCGGCGATCGCCTTGGCGACCGTCAGCTCCGCGTCGTGCACCCAGGTCTGATCCAGCAGGACCGAATCCTGATAGAACTTGCGCATCCGGCCGTCGACCATCTTCTGGATGATCTCCTCCGGCCGGCCGCTCTCGCGCGCCTGCTCGGAAAGCACCGCGCGCTCGCGATCGACCACGTCCCGGGGCAGTGACTCGACATCGACCGACCGCGGCGCCGAGGCGGCGACATGCATGGCCACCTGCTTGGCGAGCGCCTCCAGTGGCCCGGACGCGCCATCCGACTCCAACCCGACCAGAACGCCGATCCGGCCCAGGCCCGGCTTGATGGCCGAATGCACGTAGCTGCCGACGACGCCGGAGGCGACGGCGACACTGGTCGCGCGGCGGATTTGCAGGTTTTCGCCGATGGTGCCGATCAAACGCGTCAGCTCGTCCCCGACGCTATGGCCCGTGCTCGGATAGTCGGTGCCCTTCAGCGCTTCGGCATCGCCCTCGCAGCCGTTCACCATGTCGCCGACGTTGTCGACGAAGGCCTGGAATTCCTCGTTGCGGGCGACGAAGTCGGTCTCGGAATTGACTTCGACCATGCCGCCCCGGCCGTTCTCGACGCGGACCGCGATCAGGCCTTCGGCCGCGACCCGGCCCGCCTTTTTCTGCGCCGCCGCCAGGCCCTTGGCGCGAAGCCAATCGGTGGCCGCCTCGATGTCGCCTTCGGTTTCCGCCAGGGCCTTCTTGCAATCCATCATGCCGGCCCCGGTCTGATCGCGCAGCGCCTTCACTTGCGCCGCCGTGATCTGTGTCATGTTTCGTCCTCTGGTGATAATTGGGTTGAGAGATGCGGAGGCGCCGTCGCGCCCGGGTTCAGCCTGCGGGCTTTTCCTCCACGCTCGCCGGCGCTTCCCCGGCGGCCGCCGGTTCGGGCTCGGCCGGTGCCGCCTCGGGCTCGGCCGGCGCCGCCTCGGCCTCGGCCGCCGCCGGTTCGGGCTCGGCTGGCGCCACCTCGGGCTCGGCTGGCGCCGCCTCGGGCTCGGCTGGTGCCACCTTGGGCTCGGCCGCCGGCGCCTCGGGCTCGGCTGGTGCCACCTCGGGCTCGGCCGCCGCCGCCTCGGGCTCGGCCGGCGTTTCGGGCGCGGCTGGTGCCACCTCGGGCTCGGCTGGTGCCACCTCGGGCTCGGCTGGTGCCACCGCCTCGGGCTCGGCCGGCGTTTCCGCCATCAGGGCCGGGGCATCTTCCAGGATCACCTGCTCGGGCAATTCCTCGGACGCACCGATATCGGCGCCCGACGCCACCTGCTCGTACTGCAGGCCAGAAATCACCGAACGCGATACCAGGTCGAGGTAAAGCTCGATCGCCCGGCCCGCGTCGTCGTTGCCCGGGACCGGGTAGGTCACCATGTCCGGATCGACGTTGGTGTCGACGACGCCGATCGTCGGGATGCCGAGCTTGCGCGCCTCCTTGACCGCGATCTCCTCCTTGATGATGTCGATCACGAAGAGCATGTCGGGCAGTCCGCCCATGTCCTTGATGCCGCCGAGCGCCCGGTGCAGCTTTTCGCGCTCGCGCGTCAGCTTCAACTGCTCCTTCTTGGTGAAGCCGAGGCTGTCGTCCTCCATCTGCTCGTCCAGCTCGCGCAGCCGGCGGATCGAGTTGGAGATGGTTTTCCAGTTGGTCAGCATGCCGCCGAGCCAGCGATGGTTGACATAGTACTGGCCGCAGCGCTGGGCCGCGTCGGCGACCAAGGTCGACGCCTGCCGCTTGGTGCCGACGAAGAGCAGCCGGCCGCCGCCGCCGATCACCTCGCGAACGGAGACGAGCGCCTGGTGCAGCAACGGCACCGTCTCGCGCAAGTCGATGATATGGATGTTGTTGCGGGCGCCGAAGATGTAGGGCGACATCTTCGGGTTCCAACGATGGGTCTGATGACCGAAATGCACGCCGGCTTCCAGCAGCTGGCGCATCGTGAAATCGGGCAGTTGGGCAACGCTCATGTTTCGTTCTCCGGTTCTCTCCGCCACGGGGGTGTAAATTCGAACCGCCGGACCGCCCGAACCCATCGGACGGTCGTCGGTCGAACACCGGAAGGCGGCGGGGGCTGTCTGTCCCGCGCGCGCATGCCCCGTGTGAGGTTTCAGGTGGGCGCGATATAGCCCGATCCGCTCCGTTCCGCAAGGGTTCGTGGGTCGATCAGGCCGCCCCGTCGGCCTCCGCGCGGGCCGCCGCCCGCTTCTTCTCCACGAACTTGGTGCCCAGAATCGAGATCTCGTAGAGCAACAGGATGGGCAGGCCGAGGCCGACCTGGCTGATGATGTCGGGCGGAGTCAGGAAGGCCGCGACCAGGAAGGTGATGACGATGGCGTATTTACGCTTCGCCGCCAGGCCGGCGGAGGTCGCGAGACCGACGCGCGCCATCAACATCAACAAGACCGGCAGTTGGAAGGAAATACCGAAGGCGAGGATCAGCTTCATCACCAAGGTGAGGTATTCGCCGACCCGGGCCTCGAGTTCGATCGGCAGCATGCCGTCGCCGCCCGCGGTCTCGAAGCTCAGAAAGAATTGCCAGGCAAGCGGAAAGATCAGGTAGTAGACGAGGGCCGCGCCCATGGTGAAAAGGACCGGCGTCGCCAGCAGGAAAGGCAGGAAGGCCCGCTTCTCCTTGCGGTAGAGGCCCGGGGCGATGAAAGCCCAGAGCTGCCCCACGATCAAGGGAAAGGCGATGCAGACGGCGGCGAAGAAAGAGACCTTGAGGTAGGTGAAGAAGGCCTCGTGCAGGCCGGTGTAGATCAGCCGGCGACCTTCCTGACCCTCGAACTGGTCGGCCAGCGGCTGCACCAGAAAGCCGTAGATTTGTTCCTTCACCAGGTAACAGGCGACGAAGGCGACGGCCAGCGCCACGATCGAATAGAGCAGGCGCTGGCGCAACTCGACCAGATGCTCCAACAACGGCATCCGGTGGGACTCGACCTCGTCGCCGCCACCGCCATCGTCGGAATTGTCCTCGAGACCCTCGGGCTCGTCGCTCACGACCTGCTCACGTCCCGGTTCGCGCGCTCTCGGGGTCCGCCGACGGACGCTCGCCCGCCACCTCGCTCTCGACCGGATCGCTCTCGACCGCCACCTCGCTCTCGACTGGATCGCTCTCGTCGGCCGTCGTCGCCGGTTCCTCGGAACTCAGCATCTCCCGCGCGGGCGGCGCGGTGCGCGGCCTGCCTTCGACGCCGGTCGGTCCGGCGAACGGACCCTCGTGGCCGCCGGTCGGATCGATGCTCTCGTCGCAAACGTCGAGATCGCCTTCCGCGAGCTTCTTGGCACCTTGCCGGAATTCCTCGAGTTCCGACTCGCGGACCATGTCGTCGACGCTGTCCTGGAACTCGCGGGCGATGCCCTTCACCTTGCCGACCCAATGACCGACGGTACGAAGCGCGCGTGGCAGATCCTTCGGCCCGATGACCAGCAAGGCCACCACCGCCACGACCAGCATTTCCGTCCAGCCAATATCGAACATCGCGGGTCGCTCCGCTCGCACCCTCACCCCACGAAGGGATCGATTGGGCGCGAACTCAGCCCTTCGCCGTTTCGTCCTTTCCGGCCTGCGCGGCCTGGCCGGCCTGGCCGGCGTCGATCGTCTCCTGGCGGGCCTGTGCGACCGACTCGTCCTCGTGCATGCCCTTCTTGAAGCTCTTGATGCCGCGCGCGACATCGCCCATCAGCTCGGAGATCTTGCCCCGGCCGAACAGCAACACCACCAGAACGAGTACGATGGCTATCTGCCAAAAACTCGGTGTCATACCCGAAACTCCTGATTTTCAAAGGTTTTCGCCTCGTTGCACCGCACTATGGCAGAAAGCCCCATGCCACGCAACGAAACGGCGCGCCCAACGTGGGCGAGGAGATGCCGCCCCGCCACGAGCGGGGCGGGGAGGACGGATGGGCAAGCCAGCGCCACATGGGGCCGACGGGAACGAGTTTGACCGCCGGGGCCCATTGGCCCGAGCACACGGACCTCGCTTCGCCGTGCTCAACGAAATTACTGATATTCGATCACCAATTCGGGCCTTTGGTTCGCGCTGCAACTCGGCACCTGTTCCTTGCTGCAGAACGTGCTAGAGCGGAGTTCGATGGCGTATGGGAAAAGGTAGTTTACATCCTCTATGAGAAATCCGTAGTTCGACCGACTTCCGTTAGCCCAGTTCCGCACGATTTGAGTGACGTCGATCTCGACCGGTAGAGCGGACGTGGGTTGGTTAAACACAACATTTGATCCCGAATAGATTTGCGGCATGGTGCTCCACGTTACGAAGGCACTCCAGTTTTCAAAAATTGCCCATGTTTGATAAGTGGTATAAGCGGCAGGCAAAATAGCTGGGTATAATTTCAAGGTTGCATTCAGTATTGTCTTGTTATTTATTGTGGAGTTTACATCGAAATACAAAAGACTTACTGCGCAAATAAAATCCTGGATTCCGGTAAGTGAAGAACAGTCCCAATTGCATCCGACCGAATTCTCGGCCGTCGAGTAAGCGGTGTTTTCTATGTTGCTATTCTTACTCGAGATCAAGAGCAAGTTATCCGCCGAAACAACAAATGTATTCGTTGTCGTGGCGCGATATCCGGTGTTATAGGCGCTGTAGTCGCTACAGCCGGTGCCGTTGCAGGCCTTCGCGAAGTAATAGTAGGTCGTTCCCGCCACCGCCGAGGTATCATCATAGGGCGAGGCGGTGTCGAAGGTGCTCAAGGTCGTCTTGCCGCCTCCCGCCGAAGCCGCGCGGAAGACCTGGTAATATGTCGCCCCCGAAACCGAGCCCCAGCTCACCCGGACCTTGTCGGTGAAACCGCCATCCGACGCCGTGACCGTCGGCGCCGACGGCGCCGCCACGGCGCGATAGCCGGTGTTATAGGCGCTGTAGTCGCTACAGCCGGCGCCGTTGCAGGCCTTCGCGAAGTAATAGTAGGTCGTTCCCGCCACCGCCGACGTATCGTCATGGGGCGAGGCGGTGTCGAAGGGGCTCAAGGTCGTCTTGCCGCCTCCCGCCGAGGCCGCGCGGAAGACCTGGTAATATGTCGCCCCCGAAACCGAGCCCCAGCTCACCCGGACCTTGTCGGTGAAACCGCCATCCGACGCCGTGACCGCCGGCGCCGTCGGCGCCGACGGCGCCGCCACGGCGCGATAGCCGGTGTCGTGGGCGCTGAGATCGCTACAGCCGGTGCCGTTGCAGGCCTTCGCGAAGTAATAGTAGGTCGTCCCCGCCACCGCCGAGGTATCGTCATGGGGCGAGGCGTCGTCGCTGGCGGCCAAAATCGTCCTGCCGCCTCCCGCCGAGTCCGCGCGGAGAATCCTGTAATACGTCGCCCCCGAAACCGAGCCCCAACTCACCCGAACCTTGTCGGTGAAAGCGCCATCCGTCGCCATGACCGTCGGCGCCGACGACGGCGCCGCCACGACGCGATAGCCGGTGTCGTGGGCGCTGAGATCGCTACAGCCGGTGCCGTTGCAGGCCTTCGCGAAGTAATAGTAGGTCGTCCCCGCCACCGCCGAGGTATCGTCATGGGGCGAGGCGTCGTCGCTGGCGGCCAAAATCGTCCTGCCGCCTCCCACCGAGTCCGCGCGAAGAATCCTGTATTACGTCGCCCCCGAAACCGAGCCCCAACTCACCCGAACCTTGTCGGTGAAAGCGCCATCCGACGCCATGACCGTCGGCGCCGACGAGGGCGCCACGACGGCGCGATAGCCGGTTTCGTGGGCGCTGAGGTCGCTACAGCCAGCGCTGTTGCAGGCCTTCGCGAAGTAATAGTAGGTCGCCCCCGCCACCGCCGAGGTATCGTCATAAGGCGAGGCGTCGTCGCTGGCGGCCAAGATCGTCTTGCTGCCCGCCGCCGAGTCCGCGCGAAGAATCCTGTAATACGTCGCCCCCGAAACCGCGCCCCAGCTCACCCGGACCTTGTCGGTGAAATCGCCATCCGTCGCCATGACCGTCGGCGCCGACGAGGGCGCCACGACGGGTTCGTCGTCAAGAATGTCCAGCAGGATCATCAAGAAAACCGCGAACTCGTTGATGGTCGGATCACGACCGTCGGCGACTTCATCCCCGTCAAGGACTCCGTCCCCGTCGGTATCGGGATTGTTCGGATCGGTCGCATGGAGATTCAGCTCGTCGTCGTCCGTCAGGCCGTCGCCATCGCTGTCCGCCGAGCTTTCCGCCGCCTCGGCATCGCTAGAAAGTTTTGTGTTCCAACTCACGGTAGCGCCCAATACGCATAATACACAAATTACGATCCAATATCGGGCGATTCGTGATCGCCAATTCATCGCCCAACCACCTTATGTCGCATCCCGGCCATCATCGTGGAAAACTATTTTCATACAGCGACACGGCCTTAATACAACGGTGCGGCCAATCTAAACACGGAACATAATTGGTTGTCGAATGCGCCGGGCCGAACGAATGCAACGACTATTCGGTAGAGCGGGGAAAGACGAAAGTCTGCTCGGGGTCGAGCGCCAGGCCGACCTCCTTGCCGACCTCGGGCAGAGCGCGGCGCGGGACCCGGCAGCGCAGGTTGCATTGCTGCCCCTTCACCGCGAGCTCCACGATGCCGAAGGGACCGAGCGAGCGGGCCTGGACGACATGGGCGGGATGGCCATCGGCGATGTCCTCGTGAAGTCTGACGGCCTCGGGGCGTACCAGCACCTCGACCGGCGTCCCGCAACTGATTTCCCGGGTTTCCAGGCAGCCGGCGGGTGTCGTGATCAGACCGTCAACATCGACTTCGGCATGCAAGACGTTCAATTCACCGAAAAACTCGGCGATAAAGCGGTTCGTCGGCCGGCGATAGATTTCGTCCGGCGTGTCTTCCTGGATGATCCGCCCATCCCGCATCACCGCGATTCGATCGGCCATCCGCATGGCTTCGTCCGGGTCGTGCGTCACCAGCAGGGTCGCCGTGCCCTCGTCGCCCAGAAGCGTCAGCATATCCTCGCGCACCACGTCCCTGAGGCGAACGTCGAGACCCGAGAAAGGCTCGTCCATCAACATGACGGCCGGCCGGGGCGCCAAGGCCCTGGCCAGGGCCACCCGCTGCTGCTCGCCCCCGGAAAGCGTGTGCGGATAGGTCTCGGCGAAATCCTCCAGCCGCAGGCGGTGCAGCAAATCCAGGGCGATGCGTTTTCGCTCGGCCCGATCGAGGCGATCGAGACCGAAGCAGATGTTTTCCAGCACGCTCAGATGGGGGAAGAGGGCAAAGTCCTGGAATACCATCCCGATACCGCGCGCCTCGGGTGGCAGCTCGCGGCCAGGGCGGGCGACTTCCCGCTCGCCGACGATAACCCGGCCGA
The DNA here is from genome assembly GCA_965226475.1 of Alphaproteobacteria bacterium. Taxonomy (GTDB): domain Bacteria; phylum Pseudomonadota; class Alphaproteobacteria; genus JASLMY01. The sequence continues at coordinate 133,277 of CBDDDJ010000002.1, forward strand.
TCTGCAAGGGCTCCAGCCCCGCCGCGAGGCGAAGCGTCGTCGTCTTGCCACAGCCCGACGGTCCCAGCAGGCACACCAGCTCCCCCGGCGCCACCGAGAGCGACAGGTCCGTGACGACCGAGTGGCCGCCATAGGCATGACAGATGCCTTCGAGCCGGATGCTGCCGCCGCTCATGACGCCTCGACCCCGTCGACTTCGGCCTTGGCCTCGGCCATCGCCTCGAAGCTCGTTTCGTCTTCCGCCTCGTCCTCGAGCGGATCCTCCTCCCCTTCCGAGCCGGTGACCGGGAAGGGCGGCGGGGTCGCGTCGAGCAGGCCAGCCGCCTTCAGTTCCGCCAACCCCGGCAGGGCCTTCAGGTCCTCCAGGTCGAAATGCGCGAGGAATTCGTCGGTCGTGCCATAAGTGATGGGGCGTCCCGGCACCCGCTTGCGTCCGCGCGGGCGAACCCAGCCGATCTCCATCAGGATGTCGAGGGTGCCCTTCGAGAGGCCGACCCCCCTCACCTCCTCGATCTCGGCCCGGGTGATGGGCTGGTGATAGGAGATGATCGCCAGGGTCTCGAGCGCCGCCTTGGAAAGCCGGCGTGGCTCGCGGCGATGCATTTCCAGGAGATAGCGCAGATCGGCGGCGGTGCGAAACGCCCACTTCCCGGCGACGCGCGCGAGATTGATTCCGCGGCCATCGTATTCGGCCTGCAGGACGGTCAACAACGCCGGCACGTCCACGTCGTCGGGAAGCCGCGCGCTCAGCGACGCCTCGTCCAGCGGCTCCACGGCCGCGAACAGCAGCGCCTCGACCATCCGCAACTCGGGCTGGAGGGTCCCGCTCATGATCCGGGTTCCGTCGCCTTGACGAAGATCGGACCGAAGGCCTGGCCCTGGCGCAGCGACACCCGGCCGTCGCGGGCGAGTTCCAGCGCGGCCGCGAAGGTCGAGGCGAGGGCGCTGCGCCGTTCGAAACCGCTTCGGATCTCATCCGGCAGAAAAGCCTCCAGGCTCGCCCAGTCCGGCATGTCGCCGAGCAACGTCCCGAGCCGTCTCAGCGCCTCGTCCATGGAATAGGCCCTGGCCGGACTCAGGTGCAGCGCGGTCACCTTTCCGCGCACCGCCTGCGAGGCATAGGCCCGCATGAGTTCGAAGAGGGAGCATTCCCACTCCGTGTCGCGGATGACCCGGACGCCCTCGGGCGCCCCCCGGGCGTGGATGTCGATGCCCATGCGGTCGCGCGCCAGCAACTGGTCCATGACCTTGCGCATCGCCTCGAGCCGCTCCAGCTGAAATTGCAGGCGGTACGCCATCTCCGCGCCCGTCGGCTCCTCGTCGGTGGGCGAGGCGGGCAGAAGGATCCGCGACTTGAGGTAGGCGAGCCAGGCCGCCATCACCAGATAATCGGCGGCGATCTCCAGCCGGAGCCGCCGGGCCGCCTGGATATAGGCGAGAAACTGTTCGGCCAACGCCAGGATCGAGATGTTGGTCAGGTCCACCTTCTGCTGGCGGGCAAGTGTGAGCAGCAGGTCGAGCGGCCCCTCGAAACCGTCCAGGTCGACGACGAAGGCGTCCGCCGCCGGCCCCTCGGGCGGGTCTTCCTCGAAACCGTCGATATGTGTCACGTTGCTCATCGTGCCCCGATATATCACGCCAACCCGGTGATCGCGGCGACAAAATTATAAAGCATGCGGACGAGCGGCCAAACGACCATGGCAAGCGGGTGCCAGTCCTTGTCCAGTTGCGTGCCGATGAACGGCACGATGAAGAGTAAACCCAGCAGGAACAGCATGCCGTGACGCTCCAGCCGGGCGAGCTTCGCGTCGAGCGGCGGCGGCAACAGCCCGATCAGCACGCGCCCGCCGTCGAGAGGCGGAATCGGCAACATGTTGAAGACCGCCAGCACCAGGTTCAACAGCAACATATTCTGGAGATTGGCCAGAACCCAGGCGCCGATCTCGCCGCTCAACAGCGGGGCCGCGTGGAGCGCCAGCGCGGCGGCGATGGCCAGTACCATGTTGGCCAACGGACCGGCGGCGGCCACGATGATCATGTCCCTCTTCGGTTGACGGAGGCGCCCGAAAATCACTGGAACCGGCTTCGCGTAACCGAACAGCACCGGTGCCTTGAGAAGCAGCAGCAGGCCCGGCAGCAGCACCGTGCCGAAAAGATCGACGTGCTTGATGGGATTGAGGCTGAGACGCCCCGCCCTGGCGGCGGTGTCGTCGCCGCGCCAGTTGGCGGCATAGGCATGCGCGGCCTCGTGCAGGGTCACGGCGAGCAGGATCGGCACGATCCAGACCGAGAGGAGTTGCAGGGTTTCCCCGAACACCGTTAGACCTCGGCCGTCTGGTCGAGCCAGCGGCGAAAGCGCGCCTCGCCCGCCTCCCGGTCGAAGGCGTCGGCCGGCCCCAGCCGCGCGAGCGCGGAAGCGGCCCGCGCCTGGCGCGTCTCGTCCATCATCGCCGTCGCCTCGATCACCGTTTCCATCTCGCCCAAGTCGCCGTTGCAGTGCAGTACCGCGTCGCAGCCGGCCGCGAGCGCCCTGGCCGCCCGCTCGCCGATATCGCCGTCGAGCGCGCCCATGGAGATATCGTCCGACATCAGCACGCCCTGGAAACCGATGTGGCCCCGGACCACCTCGGCCACAAGGCGGTGCGAGAGGGTGGCGGGGGCCTCGGCATCGATCGCGTCGTAGCGAATGTGCGCCGTCATCGCGAGCGGCAGGTCGCGAAGCGCGTGGAACGGGGCGAAGTCCAGCGCCTCGAGTTCCTCGCATGTCGCGCTCACCACGGGCAATGCGTCGTGACTGTCGACCCGGGCGCGGCCGTGCCCGGGGAGATGCTTGATCACCGGCAGGACGCCTCCCCGCATCAACCCCTCGGCCTGGGCCCGGCCGAGCCGGGCGACGGTGGTCGGATCGCGGGCGAAGGCGCGATCGCCGATGGCGTCGTGTGTCGCCTCGTCGGCGACGTCGAGGCAGGGGAGGCAATCGACGTTGATGGCGAGGCGGGTGAGATCGTCGGCGATCAACCTGGCGCCGAGATCCGCCATCTCCGCCGCCAGGTCGATATCCCGCGCCGCCAGCGCGCCGAAGCGCGCGGCCGGTGGATAGCTCGGCCAATGGGGCGGGCGCAGCCGCTGCACGCGCCCGCCCTCCTGGTCGATCAGGATCGGCGCGTCGTCGCGCTCGATCGTCTCGCGGAGCGAGTGACACAGCGCGCGGACCTGCCGCGGCGTCTCGCAGTTGCGCTGGAAGAGGATGAAGCCCCAGGGACGCGCCCGGCGGAACAGTTCGGCCTCGTCCACGCCCAGCACCGGCCCGGCGCAGCCGAGGACGAGGGCGCGCGAGCACGGCTGGTCAATAGCGGACAACGAAGCAGTCCTGGTTGCGCGACTTCAGGGATTGGCAGGCGACCCGGGCCGTCGCCTCGGTCGGGAAGGGACCGGCGATAAGGCGGTGGAAAACGCCCTTCTCCGAGACGGTGATGCGCAGGACCTTGACCCTGAGCTTGCCCAGGATCTTGACGTGGCTGGCCTTGAGCTTGCGCCATAGCGGGGGGATGGCGTTCGGATCGCGAAACGCCGCCAGCTGCAGGCCGAAAGAGCCACTCGGCAAGGTCGACGGCCGCGCCGACGGCATCGGTGGCGACTTGGCCAGGTTGGTGCTCGCGCCCGGCTTCGGTTTCGGCGGCTCGACCGGTATCGCCGGCTTGCGCTCCGCGCCGGTGGCGCGGGCCGGGGCTTCCGGCTTGGCCCGCGGCAGTTTGAGCGGCACGACCCTGGTGACACCGACCTTGACGTCCTTGGCGGCGGTCTCCGCGGGTTCCGGCGACGGCTTGGCCATGGGCGTTTCCGCCGGCGACAGCAGGTGTTCGACATTCTCGCCCGGTTTGGCCCCGGTCATGCGGTCATAGACCAGCTTGTCCTGGTTCGGCACCTGCAGCCCCCCCGGGGTCTCCGGCTTCAGGCGCGTGGGACCCTTCTCCGCCCGCACGACCGGCACCTCGCCCCCCTCCCCCTGGGCGTCGACCATGCCTTGGCGATAGGCGTAGCCGATGCTGCCGGCGAAAACGATCAGGGCCAGGATCACGAACACGACGGGCAGGCGCCGGCCGTGCGCGTGGCGCATGGACGGCTTGGAGGGCGGCGCCGGACGTTCCAGCGGCGCATCCAGACTTTCCCGCCCGCGCTCCATCGCCTATCGCATCTCCTCCGCCGGCTCGACCCCGAGGATTGCGAGGCCGGAGGCGATCACCGTCGCGGTCGCCTGCAACAGCGCCAGGCGCGCCAGCGTCCGCGAGCGATCGGCGGGAATGATAAAGCGAAGCTCCGGATTTTCGTTGCCCTTGTTCCAAAGGCCGTGAAACTCCGCCGCCAAGTCATGGAGATAAAAGGCAATTCGGTGCGGCTCGTGCGCCAGCGCCGCGGCTTCGACGGTGCGCGGCCAGCGTGCGATCAGCTTCACCAGATCCAATTCCGCCGAATCGACGAGCGCGGCCAGATCGGCGGCCGCCAGCGCCGCGGCCGAGAAATCCGTCCCCGCCATGTCGCGCGCCGCGTTGCGCATGACGGAGCGAACGCGGGCGTGCGCGTATTGCACATAGAAGACCGGGTTGTCCTTCGACTGTTCCCGGACCTTGGCGAGGTCGAAGTCGAGCGGCGCGTCGTTCCGCCGGGTCAGCATGATGAAGCGGACGACGTCGCGCCCGACCTCGTCCACCAGTTGGCGCAGCGTGACGAAATCGCCGGCCCGCTTGGACATCTTGGCCGGTTCGCCGTCGCGCAGCAGCCGGACCAGCTGGCAGATCCGGACGTCGAGATCGGCCTGGCCCTCCGAGACCGCTTTCACGGCCGCCCGCATGCGCTTCACATAACCGCCGTGGTCGGCGCCCCAGACATCGATCTGCCGCTTGAAGCCGCGCTGGTACTTGTCGAAGTGGTAGGCGATGTCGGCGGCGAAATAGGTGTAGCCGCCGTCGGATTTCTTGAGCGGCCGGTCCACGTCGTCGCCGAAGTCGGAGGCCTTGAAGAGGGTCTGTGGACGAGGCTCCCAATCCTCCGGCTTCTTGCCCTTGGGCGGCTCCAACACGCCGACGTAGATCAACCCCCGATCCTCGAGCCAGGCCAGTACCTCGTCGATGCGGCCGTCGTCGTGCAGGTCGTGCTCGGAGAAATAGACGTCCTGCACGATACCGATGGCGGCCAGGTCCTCGCGGATCAGCGACATCATCGCGTCGACCGCGCGGCCGCGGAACGGCTCCAGCCACTCCGCTTCCGGCACCTCGCGCCACTTCTCGCCGTCGGCCTCGGCGATCGCGTGGCCGAGCGGAATCAAATAGTCGCCGGGATAGAGCCCCTCCGGGATCTCGCCGATCTCTTCGCCGAGCGCCTCCCGGTAGCGGAGATGGACGGAACGGGCGAGCGCGGTGATCTGGCTGCCCGCGTCGTTGATGACGTATTCCCTGGTGACGGCGAAGCCCGCCTTGGCCAGAAGCGCCGCCAGCGCGTCGCCGAAGACCGCGCCGCGCACATGGCCGACATGCAGCGGGCCAGTCGGATTGGCCGAGACGTACTCGACGTTGACCGCCTCTCCGCCGCCGATGCGGCTGTCGCCGAAGCGCGCGCCCTGATCGAGCACGACGGGGATGCAGTCACGCCAGGTCTGGTCCTGGAGACGGAGGTTTATGAAGCCGGGGCCGGCGATTTCCACCGCCGCCACTTCCTCGCGCGCCGCCAGCGCCTCGGCGATCGGCGCGGCCAGGTCGCGCGGCTTCATGCGCGCCTGCTTGGCGAGCGCGAGCGCGGCGTTGGTGGCGAGGTCGCCGTGGCTCGAATCCCGGGGCGGCTCGACCTGAACGTTGCCCAGATCGAGGTCGGCGGGAAGCCGGCCGGCGGCCCCGAGGCCGGCGATTTCCTCGCGCAGGAGATCGCGAAAGTCGGCGTAGATGTCCATTCACTTGTCCGTCCCGGGCGGGAACATGCGTTCGTGTTCGGCGAAGGCGAAACGATCCGTCATGCCGGCGATGAAGTCGGCAACGACCCGGGCGACACCGGAACGCGCCTTCTCCGCCCGCGCCCGCCACTCCGCCGGCATCCGTCCCGGCTCGGCGGTATACAATTCGAACAGATCCCTGACAACGCGCCTGGCGTCGCCCGTGCGCCGCGTCACCCGCTCATGGCGGTACATCCGTTCATTCAGGAAGGATTTCAACTCGCGGTCGCTCACGACCATGGCGGGCGAAAAGCCGATCAGGAAGCCATCGAGCGCGCGGACCTCGCCCACGTCTTCCGGCCGGTGTCGGGAAATTCGGCGGCGGCTTTCGGCAAGCAGGTCCTCCACCATCTGGTTGATCATCCGGCGCACCACTTCGTGGTTCATTCGCGCCGGTTCGATCTCGCCATAACGGGCCCGCACCTCGGCCAGCACAGGGGCGACGAGGGCAAGTTCCGAGGCCTCGTCCAGCGTAAAGAGACCGGCGCGGAGGCCATCGTCAAGATCGTGATTGTTGTAGGCGATATCGTCGGCCAGCGAGGCGACCTGCGCTTCCGGCCCCGGATGGGAGTGGAGTTCCAGGTCGTGCTCGCCAACATATTCCTCGATCGCGCGCGGAACCGGGCCCAGCAGCGGGCCGTTGTGCTTGACCGTGCCCTCGAGCGTCTCCCAGGTCAGGTTCAGGCCATCGAAATCGGCATAGCGCCGCTCGAGCCGGGTGACGATCTTCAGGGTCTGGGCGTTGTGGTCGAAGCCGCCGTGCGCCGTCATCAATTCGTTCAAAACGTCCTCGCCGGCATGGCCGAAGGGCGTGTGGCCCAGATCGTGGGCCAGCGCCAGGGTCTCCGCCAGGTCGGAATCGAGCCCCAGCACAAGGCTGAGCGAGCGGGCGATCTGTGCCACCTCCAGGCTGTGGGTCAGGCGCGTGCGGTAGTGGTCGCCTTCGTGATAGACGAAGACCTGGGTCTTGTATTGCAGGCGCCGGAAGGCGGCCGAATGGATGATCCGGTCACGATCGCGCTGGAAGACGGTGCGGGTCGGGCTTTCCGGTTCCGACACCTGGCGGCCACGGCTTTCGCCGGGAATCGTGCGGAAGGGCGCGAGTTCTGGAGGAGCCTGCATGAAGGCAAGCTAAGCTCTCGCCCCGGCCCAATCAACGCAGGGCAACGAATCCAGGTTAACGCGGCTCGACCCCGAGCATTGAAGCGAGGTAGTCGACATCCCATCCCGCGAGTTTTCGGCGGAGCTTGATGCTTTTCTTGTCCCGTTTTTGGCGGACGAGGTTGATGGCGAAGTGTCTGACGACGGCCATGTTTTTGGCTCCATGTCCTTTTCGGAGGCGGGACTGGTCTTCCTTGAAGGTGACGTCGAGCACCCAGTGGAGCCGGTTTTCGATGCCCCAGTGGCCGCGCACGGCCCTCGCGGCGGCTTGGGCGCGAAGCGGCGCGGAGGAGATGTAGTATCGGGTGTCGAAGCGGCAGCGGTCCTTCATCTCGACCTTCGAGCTGGCGCTGACGATCGCGGCCACGCCGGGGAGGCGAAGTTCTCCGGGGAAGCGGCGCTCGCCGTCGAGCCAATCGACCTCGCGGGCGACGGTCACCGTCCGCTGCTCGATACGGCCATGGCCCTTGTCGACATCGCTGAAGCTCTCCACGGTATCGGCGGGCGCGGTGGCGAAGAGTTCCTCGATCTCTGCCCTCAGCGTCGGCTGGTTGGCCTTGACCGCCAACAGGTAGTCGGCGCCCGCGTCCCGGATGGCGGTGGCGATGGTGGCGTTGCAGGCGATCGCGTCGATGGAGACGAGGGCGCCCTTCAGGCCGCCGTCGGCGGCGAGCCGGTCGAGCAGCACGGGGATGGCGGTGGTCTCGCTCGACTTGTCCTCCACCGCCTCCTGGCCGAGCACCAGCCGGCCGGTGGTGGCGAAGGCCGAGACCAAATGCAGCGCCGCCTTGCCGGCGCCGCGGTCATGGCTGCGCCTCGAGGTCTTGCCGTCGATGGCGACCAAGTCGGGCCGCTCGGGCCAGGTCTCGCGGACCCAGGCGGTGAAGCAGGCCGAGAACGTCCCGGGATCGATCCGGTTCATCAGCAACGTCAGCCAGCGCCCACCCGGAACCCCGTGGTAATAGGGTAGGAAGCGGCGCAGGAAGGCGAGATGCGCTTCCCCCCAGGCGGCGATGCCCTCGTAGTCGTCGCAATCGGCAACCGTTCCGCAGACCACCAGCAACAGCACTTCCGGCAACGGATGCGCCACCCGCCAGGGCTCTCGCGGGTCCTCGATCTTCCCGAAGTGATCCAGCAGCGCCCGAAGGCGGGACTTCTCACCAGACTCCGATACTTGCAGTTCCATCGCGGTTCCTCCGAATCAGTGGCGATTCAGGGAATCACGATCCGAACAAGCCGTAAATGCTCGTTAACCCGAGTTCAGGGCCCTGCCAATCAACGCGGCGCGATTGACAGACCCCCCGGGAAAGCACATATCCTCGGGTGTCGGACGCCCCGAGGCGGGCAGCGGCAAGGAAGCGCCAGATGTCGACCACCGAGACCTCCGTCACCGTATCCGCCAGCGCGGCCAAGCGGATCGGCCAGTTGATCGCCGTCGAGGGGCGCGCAGGGTTGAAGCTCCGCGTGCAGGTGACCGGCGGCGGCTGTTCCGGATTCCAGTACACCTTCGATTTCGACGATGAAATCACCGAGGACGACGTGGTGATCGAGAGGGACGGCGTCGCGGTGCTGGTCGATACGCTCAGCCTCGAATACATGACGGGTTCCGAGATCGATTTCGTCGACGACCTGATCGGCGCCGCCTTCCGCATCACCAACCCGAACGCCACGGCGTCCTGCGGCTGCGGCACCTCGTTCTCGATCTGAGCTTGCTTCACGCGGCGTGATGCCGTCCGCCGGTCATCGGCCGGGCGACGCCGGTCGTGCCCGGGAAACTCAGCGCCAACCCCTTGAGCGATCGGACGGCGAGGAAGGCGAAGGCTTCCGCCTCCAGCGCATCGCCCCGCCAGCCCACCGCCTCGACCGGCGCCACTTGGGCGTCCAGCGCCGCGCGGAGGCCCGCCATCAAGTGCCCGTTCAGCCGGCCGCCGCCGGTGACCAGCCAGCGCCGGGGCGGCGCCGGCAGCAGGTCGCGAGCCCGAACCACGGCGGCGATCGTGAAGGCGGCGAGTGTCGCGGCGCCGTCGGCGGGGTCGAGACCGGCGAGAAGGGCGGTATCGAAATGATCGCGGTCGAGCGACTTGGGCGCCGGGCGATCGAAATAATCGTTGGCCAGCAGGGCGGCGAGCATGGTTCGCTCGACCCGGCCCGACGCCGCGAGACGACCCTCTTCGTCCATCCGCGCGCCGCTTCGCGCCCGCACCCAATCGTCGATAAGGGCGTTGCCGGGACCGGTGTCGAAGGCGATCAGGTCGTCGTCCTCGCCGATATAGGTGACATTGGCCACGCCGCCGAGGTTGAGCACGGCGAGCGGGCGCTCGAGGCCATGGGCGAGCGCGCGGTGATAGGCCGGCGCGAACGGCGCCCCCTCGCCGCCCGCGGCGACATCGGCGGCGCGGAAATCGTCGATGACATCGATGCCGATCTCGGCCGCCAACGCCGCCCCGTCGCCGATCTGCCAGGTCCGTCCATTTTCGGGCTCGTGCAGGATGGTCTGGCCGTGGAAGCCGATGATATCGACATCGCCGGGCGCCGTTCCCGTTTCGGCGAGGAAGCGCCCGACCGCCTTCGCATGAGCCGAGGTGACGGCGCGGGCCGCGGCTTCGACATCGCCTCGGCCACCGAAGGCGCCCAGCACCGCCGAGCGAGTTGCCTCGTCATGGGCATAAGACGCCCAGGGCCCATCCGCCGCCACCGCCTCGCCGTCCGTTCGAATCAACGCGACGTCGATCCCGTCCGCCGAGGTCCCGCTCATCAGTCCGACCGCGCGCATCATGCGGGTTTCCACTTCCAACATTGAGACGGAGACGCCAATCATGCTAGATGGCGCCGCCGAAGCAACGAGACAGTAAAACTTTTCCAGTCATGAACCGAGCCCACGCCTCCGAATTCATCCGCGCCATGGTGGATCGCGGCTATCTGCATCAGTGCACCGACCTGGATGCCCTGGACGAGCGCGCCGCCAAGGAACGCATCGTGGCCTACATCGGCTACGACTGCACCGCGACCAGCCTGCATGTGGGCTCCCTGGTCTCGATCATGATGCTGCGCCACCTGCAGCGCGCCGGCCACAAGCCGATCGTGCTGATGGGCGGCGGCACGACCAAGGTGGGCGATCCCTCCGGCAAGGACGGGCAGCGACGGCTGCTGTCCGATGGCGACATCCAGGCCAACATGGACGGCATCAGAGGCGTGTTCGAGCGGTTCCTCGCCTTCGGCGACGGGCCGAGCGACGCCGTGATGGTGAACAATGCCGACTGGCTCGACCACCTCGAATACATCGCCTTCCTGCGCGATTACGGCCGCCATTTCTCGGTCAACCGGATGCTCGGCTTCGACAGCGTGAAACTGCGACTCGAGCGCGAGCAGCCGTTGAGCTTCCTCGAGTTCAACTACATGATCCTCCAGGCCTACGACTTCCTGGAATTGAGCCGGTGCCACGCTTGCACGCTCCAGATGGGCGGCTCCGATCAGTGGGGCAATATCGTCAACGGGGTCGAACTGGGCCGCCGGGTCGACGGCGCGCAACTCTACGGCCTGACGACGCCGCTGATCGCCACCGCGTCCGGCGCCAAGATGGGCAAGACGGCCGAGGGCGCCGTGTGGCTCAACGCGGACCTGTGTTCGCCCTACGACTACTGGCAGTTCTGGCGCAATACCGAGGACCGCGACGTCGGCCGCTTCCTCCGCCTCTTTACCGAGGTGCCGGAGGGCGAGATCGCCCGGCTGGAAGCGCTCGAGGGGGCGGAGGTCAACGAGGCCAAGAGGCTGCTCGCCACCGCCGCCACGAGGCTGGCGCACGGGACGGAGGCGGCGGCGGCGGCCGAGGGAACCGCGCGCGAGACCTTCGAGGGCGGCGGCCGGGGCGAGGAACTGCCGACGATTACCGTCGCCCGCGACGAGATCGCCGGCGGCATCGTCCTTTTCCGCCTGCTGGCCGAGGCTGGGCTCTGCGCCTCCAACGGCGAAGCCCGGCGCCTGATCAAGGGCGGCGGCGCGCGCCTCAACGACGAGGTGGTGCGGGACGAAACGAGCGAAGTGACGCTGGACGACCTCGATGGCGACGGCGTCGCGAAGCTCAGTGCCGGGCGCAAGCGCCACGCGCTGATCCGCGCCGTCTGAGGCCGGACCGCCGGTCGTCGAACCTCGCGCCTAGTGCGCCAGGATCTGGCTGAGGAACAGTTTGGTCCGGTCGCTCTGCGGGTTCTCGAAGAATTCATGGGGCGTGTTCTGCTCGACGATCACGCCTTCGTCCATGAAGATCACCCGGTCGGCGACGCGGTTGGCGAAGCCCATCTCGTGGGTGACGACGAGCATGGTCATGCCTGTCTGAGCCAGCTCGATCATCACTTCCAGCACCTCGGCGATCATCTCGGGATCGAGGGCCGAGGTCGGCTCGTCAAACAGCATGATGCGCGGGCGCATGCAGAGCGCGCGGGCGATCGCGACGCGCTGCTGCTGACCACCGGAGAGCTGACCGGGGTACTTTTCCGCCTGCTCGGGGATGCGGACCCGGGTGAGGTACTCCATCGCGAGGTCCTCCGCCTCCGCTTTCGCCATCTTGCGGACCCAAACCAGCGCCAGCGTACAGTTCTGCAGCACCGAGAGATGGGGGAAGAGATTGAAGGACTGGAACACCATGCCGACTTCGCTGCGGATCTGGTCGATGTTCTTGAGATTGTTGTCGAGGGTGACGCCGTCGATGACGATGTCGCCCTGCTGGTGCTCCTCCAGCCGGTTCATGCAGCGGATGAGCGTCGACTTGCCGGAGCCCGACGGCCCGCAGATCACGATCCGCTCCCCCTTGTGGACCGAGAGCTTGATGTCCTTGAGGACATGAAACTGCCCGAACCACTTGTTCATCGCGTCGATGTGGATCATCACCTCGCTCGAGGCGGCGGAGGCCAGCGCCTCCTGATCTTGAATGGGTTCCACCGATGACATTGCCCCTGCCTCCGTCATAGCGCCTTCAGCGTTGGTCGCCGACGCTCAGTTTCCGTTCGAGATGCTGACTGTATTTCGACATGGTGAAGCACATGATGAAGAAGATGCAGGCGCCGACGAACAACGGCTCCTTATGGAGACCGCGCCACGGCACGTCCTGACTGGCCGCCTGGAGCATTCTCAAAAGATCGAACAAGCCGATGATGGTGACCAGCGTCGTATCCTTCAACAGGCCGATGAAGTTGCCGACGATATTTGGGATCATGAACTTCAACGCCTGCGGCATGATGACGAAAGCCATCATCCGCCAGTAGCCGAGACCCATGGCGTGCGCCGCCTCGTACTGCCCTTTCGGGATCGCCTGCAGGCCGCCGCGAACGATCTCCGCCATGTAGCAGGCGCTGAATAGGCAAACCGCGACGATCACCTGCACCAGCTTGTTGAGGGTGAAGCCCTCCGGCAGGAACAGCGGGAACATCGTGGTCGCCATGAACAGGACGGTGATCAGCGGCACCGAGCGGAAAAGCTCGATGAAGGTGGTGCAGAGCACGCGGATCACCGGCAGCTGCGAGCGCCTGCCGAGCGCCAGGATGATGCCGGCCGGAAGCGCGGTGGTGATGCCGATGCCCGAGATCACCAGGGTCAGGAACAGTCCGCCCCACTTGACCCAGGAGACATGGGGCTCGGTCCAGCCCGTCTGGATGGCGTAGACGACGGCGAACGCCACGGCGGTGATGCCCAGCAGGACGTTGCGCTGGGTCTTCTCCAGTTTGTCGGCAAGGCGGAGAATTCGCACCGCGGTTTCCTGGATCGAGCCGCCGGTCACGGAGCCGATGATCGAATGGATGACGACGCCGACGAAGCAGACGATCGCGATCGAGACCATGGCCTGGAAAAAGATTCCCTTGTCGCCGCCCATGAAGAGATAGGCGGCGAGGAAGGGATAAAAGACGACAACGGAGAAGGCGATCATGATCTTTGCCCGCACGCGCGGCAGCCAGAGCGGGATCATCCAGAGCACGAGCAGAATCACGCCGAGGTCGACCCGCCATCGCTCGGTCAAGGGATAGCGGCCGTAGATGAAGGCCTCGAACCAAGCGAATACGCCCGCCCAGCAGGCGCCCTCCGGGCTCTTGGTCAGGCACTCCCGCCGGTTTTCCGCGACCCAGACCGCGTCGGCGATGCCCCATTGCCAGAGCGCCGCCGCCACCATGTAGATAATCAGCAGCGCGATGATCGTCAGAACGACATTGTACCAAGTGCTGAAGAGGTTGTCCTTCAGCCAGCGGACGGGATCCAGCTTCTCCTTGGGGAGCAGGCCCGCGCCTTGTTCGACCGCGGCAACCATTCTCAGCGCTCCCTCAACTGGACGCGACGATTGTAGATATTGAGCAGCCCCGAGATGGTCAGGCTGACCGTCATGTAGAACAGCATCGTCAAGGCCACGATCTCGATCGCGTAGCCCGACTGGTTGAGCGAGGTGTTCATGAACAGCGCCACGATGTCGGGATAGCCGATCGCGATCGCCAGCGAGGAATTCTTGACCACGTTCATCCACAGGCTGATCAACGGCGGCACGATGGCCCGCATCGCCTGTGGAATGATCACCAGACGGAGTGTCCGGCCCGGCCGCATGCCGAGCGAGGCCGAGGCTTCCGTCTGGCCCTTTTCGACCGAGAGAATGCCGGCCCGGACCGATTCCGCCAGATAGGAGGAGTGGTAGATGATGAGGGCGACCAGCAAGGCCATGAACGCCGGCGGCACCCGCGCGCCGCCGATGAAGTTGAAGCCCTGGAGCGCGGGCACGTCCCAGCTCAAGGGCGCGCCGGTGCCGAGAAAGGTCAATGTCGGCAAGACCACGAGGATCCCCAGCCCCGCCCAGATCATGGGGAACTGCTGGCCCGTATTTTCCTGGCGCTGCTTCGACCACCGCTTCACCACCACGACGGCGACGACGGCGACGACGACGGCGACGATCGAGGCCCAGAACAACTCGCCCGCGATCGGGCTCGGCATGTAGAAGCCGCGGTTGTTGAGGAACGAGACGCCGCTCCACAGGACGTCGTAGCTCTGCTTCGGTCTCGGCAGCAGCGCGAAGACGCCCAGGTACCAGAAGATGATCTGCATCAGAAGCGGCACGTTGCGCAAGATCTCGACATAGGCCGAGGCCAGCTTCGCGACCAGCCAGTTGGACGACAGCCGCATGATCCCCATGAAGAAGCCGAGGATCGTCGTGCCGGCGATGGCGATCAATGATACGAAGAGCGTGTTCAATATGCCGACCAGCAGCACACGCCCGTAGGTGTCGCCGGCGGCATAGTCGATCAGCGAGAAATCGGTATCGAATCCGGCGGTCAACCATATAAAATCGAATCCGGAACTCATGCCCCGGGCGGCCAGGTTCCGCGAGGTGTTGTCGACGAGATACCAGGCGAGCGCGGCGACCACGCTGAAGGTGAAGACCTGATAGAAAACCGATCGGACACGTTCGTCGTAAAGGAACGCCAACCCACTGCCCCCAGTGGATGGCGCCTTGTCCATGGTTGCCATGACGCCCGCCGTCTCTAGTTTATCGAACAATCAATGGAGTCGAGGTGCGAAAGTGGCGCCCGACACCGTCGGGCGCCACTTTCCCGAACCTCAACGGAACGGCGGGGAATACTGCAAGCCGCCCTTGGTCCACAGAGCGTTCGGCGAGCCGGCCCGGTCGATGCCGATGCCTTGCTTGCCGCCACCCATGTAGGCCTCGTAGACCTCGCCGTAGTTACCGACCTGCTTGACGATGTTGTAGGCCCAATCCTTCGAGAGGCCGAGGCCCTTCTCCAGATTGCCCTCGACACCGAGCATGCGCCCGACTTCCGGGTTCGGCGGGTTCTTGCGCATATCGTCGACGTTGTTCGAGTTGATGCCCAGTTCCTCCGCCGCGACGAGCACGAAGACCGTCCACTTGACGATATCCATCCACTGCGAATCGTTCTGCCGAACGACCGGACCCAGCGGCTCCTTCGAGATCGTCTCGGGCAGAATGATGTGCTCGGCCGGGTTGGCGAAATTCGCCTTGACCGATGCCAGGCCGGACTTGTCGTTGGTGATCGCGTCACAGCCACCCTGCAGGTAGGTGTCATTGCGGACGTTGGGGTCCTCGAACGTCACCGGCTGCATCTTCAGGTTGTAGTTGCGATTGTAGTCCGCGAGGTTCAGTTCGGTCGTCGTGCCGGTCAGCACGCAGATCGTGGCGCCCTTGAGCTCGAGCGAGCTTTTGATGCCGCTGCCCTTCGGGACCATGAAGCCCTGGCCGTCGTAAAAGTTGATGGCCGTGAAGTCGAGACCCAGCTGCGTGTCGCGCAGCAGCGTCCAGGTCGTCGTCCGCGACAGCACATCCGATTCACCGTTGGCCATCGCCGTGAAGCGCGCCTGGGTGCTGACCGACTGGATTTCGAGTTTCTTGGCATCGCCCAGCACCGCCGCCGCGATCGCCTTGCAGACCGCCACGTCGCTGCCATACCAGTTGCCGCTGGCATCGAGGTTGTAGAAGCCAGGCGACGGCGGGCCGACCTGACAGCGGAGCATGTCGCGCTTCTTGACGATTTCGAGCGTGCTCTCGGCCGAGGCAACCGTCGTGCCGGCGGCGAGCAGCCCAGCCACGGCGGCAAGGGCCGCGGCGAATTTGACGAGTTTCATGGACTTCGTCCTCCCCTAGATGCCTCTGAATTTTCAACAGGGCGACTCCGCGTCCCCCACAAGAGGCCAATGCGCGAGCCTAGCCAGATAAAAATATCGCCGCAATAGATATTCCAACGATCGGGGATGATGAATCGGACCTAATATCAATTAGATTTCTGCTGCTTCTCGCAGCTGAATCGCTTGTCGTAGGCGTGCGGATTCTTCTTCCTCAAGCCCTCTTGCAGCGCTTCGGCCCGGTTCTGGCTCCGCTCGCAGGCCTCGAGGCTGGGATAGGCGATCGAGCCCCAGCCCTCGAGTGTGTCGCCGCGAACCCAATCACCATCCATCAGCAGAAAGACCACCAGCAGATATTTCATGTCCCGGATATCCCGCGCCCATCCCGACCATCGAATTTCCAACCGGCGACCAAGCTAGCGTAATATCCGCGCGGGCGACAAGGCGGCGGGGCGGAGAAGACCATGGCGAACGAGGCGAGGAATGTTGGCGCGTTCGACTATGTCGTGGTCGGCGCTGGTTCCGCCGGCTGCGTACTGGCGAACCGGCTGTCGGCCGATCCGGCGAACCGGGTGCTGCTGCTGGAGGCGGGTGGGCGCGACAACTACATCTGGATCCACATTCCGGTCGGCTACCTCTACACCATGAACAATCCCCGCACCGACTGGTGCTTCATGACCGAGAAGGTGGCGGGGCTGAACGGCCGGGCGCTGAACTATCCGCGCGGCAAGACGCTGGGCGGCTGCAGCTCGATCAACGGCATGCTCTATTTGCGCGGCCAGGCGCGGGACTACGACCTCTGGCGCCAGCTCGGCAACGCGGGCTGGGGCTGGGACGACGTGCTGCCCTATTTCCTGAAGTCGGAGGATTACGTCGACGGCGCGGATGAATTCCACCGGACCGGCGGCGAGCTCCGGGTCGAGAACATGCGCCTCTCCTGGGAAATCCTGGACGCGTTCCGCGAAGCCGCGGCCGAGGCCGGCCTGCCCAAGACCGACGACTTCAACCGGGGCGACAACGAGGGGGTCGGCTATTTCAAGGTGCACCAGAAGAAGGGCGTGCGCTGGAACAATTCCAAGGCCTTCCTCCGCCCGGTGCTGGACCGCCCCAACCTGGAACTGAAGGTCAAGGCCCAGGCCACCGGCATCGAAATCGCGGAAGGCCGGGTCACGGGCCTCGTCTTCACCCTCGATGGGCAACCGGCCCGGGCCGAGATCCGGGGCGAGCTGATCCTCAGTGGCGGCGCCATCGGCTCGCCGCAACTGCTGCAGGCCTCCGGCATCGGGCCGGGCGCGGTCTTGCGCGACAACGGCGTCGCGGTTCGCCACGAGCTGGGCGGCGTCGGCGAGAACCTGCAAGACCATCTCCAGCTGCGCCTGATCTACAAGGTCGCCAACACCGTCACCTTGAACGAGCGGGCCAACAATCCGCTGAGCCGGATGATGATGGGGATCGAGTATGCGCTGTTTCGCCGCGGGCCGCTGACCATGGCGCCGAGCCAGCTCGGCGCCTTCGCCAAGAGCGATCCGAGCTACGACACCGCCAACCTCGAGTATCACATCCAGCCGCTCAGCACCGACAAGCTGGGGGACGCGCTGCATCCCTTCCCGGGGTTCACCGCGTCGGTCTGCAACCTGCGCCCCGAAAGCCGGGGACACGTCCGGATCGCCTCGCCCGATCCGCTGCGGCCGCCGCGGATCCAGCCGAACTATCTCGCGGCGCCGAAGGACCGCCAGGTGGCGGCCGACGCGATCCGGGTCACCCGGCGGATCTGTACCCAGCCGGCGCTCGCCCGCTTCGAACCGAAGGAGTACAAGCCCGGTCCCGAGTTTCGCTCGCAGGAGGAGCTGGAGCGCGAGGCCGGCAATATCGGCAGCACGATCTTCCACCCCGTCGGCACCTGCAAGATGGGCGAGGACGAGAACGCCGTGGTCGATCCCAGGCTCCGCGTCCATGGCCTGCGGGGCCTGCGCGTGGCCGACGCCTCGGTGATGCCGATCATCACCTCCGGCAACACCAACGCGCCGACCATCATGATCGCGGAGAAGGCCGCCGACATGATCCTGGAGGACCGGCGCTGACGGGACCCGTGCCTCGGCGTATGATGCCACCGATGATCGGCCGAGGGGGGTCGACATGGAACCATTCATGGAGTGATGCATGAAGGACGAAAGCAAGATCGTCGTCGCCGGCCGGCATCCAGAGCAATTCCACGGCGCGGTCAATCCGCCCGTCTACCACGCCTCGACCATCGTCTCGGCGACCTTGGGCGAATGGGAGGATTCCCGCCGCCGCCGCGAGGCGGGCGAACGCGGCACCTATTACGGCCGCTCCGGCACGCCGACGACATTCGCGCTCGAGGAGTTCGTGACCGAACTTGAGGGCGGCGACCACGCGCGTGTCTTCCCCTCCGGCATCGCCGCGATCGCAAGCGCGCTCACCGCCTATCTCGACGCGGGCGACCATATCCTGGTCGCCGACAACGTCTACGGGCCGTGCCGCCGCCTGTGCGAGCGCTTCCTCGCCCGCTTCGGCGTGACCCACGGCTTCTTCGATCCCTTGAAGCCGGACGAGGTCGAGGGCCTGTTCCAGCCGAACACCAAGGTGCTCTACCTGGAGGCACCGGGCTCCCTCACCTTCGAGATGCTGGACATCCCCCGCCTCGCCGCCCTCGGCCGGGCCAAGGGGGCGACGGTGATGATGGACAACACCTGGGCCTCGCCGCTCTATTTCAAGCCCTTCGCCCACGGCGTCGACGTCTCGATCCACGCGGCGACCAAGTATCTGGTGGGCCATTCCGACGCCATGCTCGGTATCGTCAGCTGCACCGAGGCGGTCTGGCCGCGCCTCGCCGAATGCGTGATGGACCTCGGTCAGTGCGCCGGCCCCGACGACGTCTACCTCGGCCAGCGGGGCGCGCGCACGCTCGCGGTCCGACTGGAGCGCCATCAACAGACCGCGCTGGCCATGGCCGATTTCTTCTGGTCGCGCCCGGAGGTCGAGTGCGTGATGTATCCGGGCCATCCGAGGGATCCGGGGCACGCGCTCTGGAAGCGCGACTTCTCGGGCGCCACCGGTCTTTTCGGCGTCACCCTGAAGCCGCTCGCCGACGACGCGCTCCGGGCCTTCGTCGACCGCCTGCGGTTCTTCCACCTGGGGGCCTCGTGGGGCGGCTATGAAAGCCTGATCCTGGTGACGCATCCAAACGACATGCGCTCGGTCTCCGCCTGGCCCTATCCGGGCCCGACCTTGCGCTTCCACGCGGGACTGGAGGCGGCCGAAGACCTGATGCTGGATCTGGAAGCGGGCTTTCAACAGATGCGCGCGGCGGCGGCCTGAGGCCACTTCGCCATGACCGCCACCCTCGCGCCCACCGAAACCGCGATTCGAGCGACACTCGCCGCGATCGCCTTCGACGACGCCGGCCTGGTCCCGGCGATCGCCCAGGCCGAGGATAGCGGCGAGGTGTTGATGATGGCCTGGATGAACCGCGAGGCGGTGGAGGAAACCTTGCGCACCGGCCGCGCCTGCTATTGGTCGCGCTCGCGGCAATCGCTTTGGCGCAAGGGCGAACGCTCGGGGCAGGACCAGCATATCGTGGACCTGCTGGTCGACTGCGACGGCGACACGCTCCTCCTCAAGGTGCGGCAGACGGGCGTCGCCTGCCATACCGGCCGGCGGAGCTGCTTCTACCGCGCGCCGCGCGCCGATGGGCTCGACGAGATCGCGGAAGTTCTGGTGCCGCCCGAGGAACTCTATGGCGGCTCGACTTAGGCGGGCGGCCTGGGCGGCCGTCCTGGCGGCCCTCGGCGGCGGCGCGGCCGGCGCCGAGCCGCTGACGATCTTCGCCGCCGCCAGCACGACCGAGGTCATGACCGAGATCGCAGCCCGGTTCGAACGGACCGACGGCACCGAAACGCGAAGCAACTTCGCCGCCAGTTCCACCCTCGCCCGCCAGATCCTGGGCGGCGCGCCGGCGGATCTGTATCTCTCCGCCGATACCGCCTGGATGGACCATCTGGCGGCGGCGCGCGCGATCGACGAGGCCAGCCGGCGGGTGCTGTTCGCCAACCGCCTGATCCTGGCGACGCGCCGCGATCGCCCCTCGCTTCCGCCGCCGGTCGGCGCGGCGTTCCTCGAAGCCCTGGGCGACGAGCGCCTGGCGATCGGCGATCCGGCCCACGTGCCCGCCGGCCGCTATGCCGAGGCGGCGCTCCGCCACCTCGGGCTCTGGTCCGCGCTCGCCGGTCGGACGGTGCCCACCGGCTCGGTGCGCGAGGCGCTGGCCCTCCTCGCCCGGGCCGAGGTCGCGGGTGCGATAGTTTACGCGACCGACGCC
Source organism: Alphaproteobacteria bacterium (assembly GCA_965226475.1). Taxonomy (GTDB): domain Bacteria; phylum Pseudomonadota; class Alphaproteobacteria; genus JASLMY01. The sequence goes on from CBDDDJ010000002.1 coordinate 153,379, forward strand.
GGGGTGGCGCCGGGCATCGCCGTCGCCTATCGCTTTCCCGCCGCCGCCCATCCGCCGATCGTCTATCCCGTGGCGCTGGTTCGGGGGCGGACGAACGCGGCGGCCGAACGGCTGATGACGTTCCTCCTTTCCGAGGCGGCCCGCGAGATCTATGTCAGGCACGGCTTCCAGCCGGCCGGGGGCGGCGGGTAACCCCATGAGCGCCGGTGAACTCCAGGTTCTCGCGCTGTCGCTCCAGGTTTCGCTTCTGGCGATCGCCGTCGCCCTGCCCCTCGCCGTGCTCGCCGCATGGGTCCTGTCGCGGCTCGATTTTCCCGGCAAGAGCCTGCTGGACGGCGTGATCCACCTGCCCCTCGTGCTGCCGCCGGTGGTGGTCGGCTACCTGCTGATCGTCACCTTCGGGCGAAACGGCATCGTCGGTGGCTGGCTGCACGACGTGCTCGGCCTCACCTTGATCTTCAACTGGACCGGGGCGGCGCTGGCGGCGGGCGTCATGGCCTTCCCGCTCATCGTGCGGCCGGTCCGACTGTCGCTCGACGCCGTCGACCGGCGGCTGGAGACGGCGGCGCGGACCTTGGGCGCCGGGCGCCTCGACGTCTTCCGCACCATCACCCTGCCGCTGACGCTGCCCGGTATTCTGGTCGGCGCCGTGCTCGGCTTCGCCCGCTGCCTCGGCGAATTCGGCGCCACCATCACCTTCGCCGCCAACATTCCGGGCGAGACGCGGACGATCCCGCTGGCGATCTACACGGCACTGCAAACGCCCGACGGCGAGGCGGCGGCCACCCGCCTGGTCGTCCTTTCGGTGGCGGTCTCGGTATTGGCGCTCGCGGTCTCGGAATGGCTGGCGCGCCGCATCGCCCGCGGGCTCGGGAGCTAGAGCGATGCTGGAGGCGCGCATCACCGGCCGCTGGGGTGATTTCGAACTCGACGCGGCGTTCGAAAGCGACGCGCGGGTCACCGCCCTCTTCGGCCGGTCCGGTGCCGGCAAGACCAGCATCGTCGAGGCCCTGGCGGGCCTCCGCCGCCCGGCGAGCGGCCGCATCGCGATCGGCGACATGGTGCTGTTCGATTCCGCCAAGGGCATCGATCTGCCGCCCGAGCGCCGACGCCTCGGCTACGTCTTCCAGGATGCCCGCCTCTTCCCCCACATGACCGTGGCGCGCAACCTCCGCTATGGCGCCCGGCGGGCCGGCCCAGGCGGCGAAGCCGCCGACTTCGACGAAATCGTCCGGCTGCTGGACCTCGCCCCCTTTCTCGCCCGCCGGCCGCGCGATCTCTCGGGCGGGGAACGCCAGCGGGTGGCGATCGGCCGCGCGCTGCTGGCCCGCCCCCGCCTGCTGTTGATGGACGAACCGCTCGCCAGCCTGGACCAGGAGCGCAAGCTGGAGATCCTTCCCTTCATCGAACGCCTTGCCGAGGCCGGCGACGCGCGCATCGTCTACGTCACCCATGCGATGGAGGAAGTGCTGCGCCTCGCCGACCGCCTGGTCCTGGTCTCGGAGGGCCGCATCGCCGCCGAGGGCGGTGTCGAGGAGCTGCTGGCCCGCCTGGACCTGACGCCCGAGACCGGCCGCTTCGATGCGGGCAGCGCCTTCGCCTGCGAAATCGGGGGGCACGAAGACAGCTGGGACCTGACCCGCCTTGCCTTCGCCGGCGGCGACTTCTGGGTCAGCCGCGTAGCCCTCGCGCCCGGCCGGCGCCTGCGCGTGCGCGTGCGCGCCCGCGACGTCAGCCTGGCGCTGGTGCCGCCCGAGCAATCGAGCGTGCTGAACGTCTTCGCCGGCACGGTGACGGAGGTCGGCGCCACCGACGGCCCGCAGGTCGACGTGCTGGTCGATATCGGCGCGCCCTTGCGCGCCCGAATTACAAGGCGAAGCCTCGAGGAGTTGGCCATCCGCCCCGGCCTTGCCCTGCACGCGGTGGTGAAGGCCGTCGCCATCGACCGCCAAAGCTTGGGCGGCGGCCTCGGCCGCCGCCCCGACGAGACGAGGAGAGAGAGATGATCGCGGTGATTTTCGAGGTGACGCCCAAGGACGGCCGCGCGGGCGACTATTTCGACGCGGCGGCAAAGCTCCGGCCCGAACTCGAAAAGATCGACGGCTTCATCTCCGTCGAACGCTTCGAAAGCCTGACGACCCCCGGCAAATATCTCTCCCTCTCCTTCTGGCGCGACGCGGCGGCCGTCGCCGTCTGGCGCGGCCATGGCGACCACCGCGCGGCCCAGCAACGCGGCCAACGCGAGATCTTCGCCGACTACCGTATCTCCGTCGCCGAAGTGATGCGCGACTACACGATGGCGCAGCGCCTCGGGGTGGAATAGGCCGACGCCGAGGCCACCGGCATTGACGGGGAAGGTCATTGCAACATTCAAGACCCCAGGTTTGGTACGACAGGACTAAGAAATCAGTGACTGTCCCTGGAATTTCCCGGATCGCCGACCGTCATTACATCATCGAAAAGGGCAAGGTGGTATGGCGGGGCAGCTCGGCGGAACTCCGCGCCGACACGCCAACCAACATCGTCGTCTGGGCGTCTGAGCGCCGAGCCGCTAGGCTCGCCCCGAGGAGAGACGATATGAGCATATTGAGCGAGGCACGGAAGACCGAGTTCGAACGGGACGGTGTCCTGGTCGTGGAGAACGCCGTCGATGATGATCTGCTGGCCCGCCTGCGCGCGGATTTCGCCGCCTGGGTCGCGGAGAGCACCAGTCACGACGCTCCCTATGGCCAGTGCATCGACGGGCGCCCGCGCTTCGACGTCGAGCCCGGGCATTCCGCGACGCACCGGGCGCTCAGGCGCGTGCAGGCGCCGACGGAGATCTCGGACGCCTACTACCAGGCCATGGCCGACAGCGCGATGACCGACATGGTCGCGGACCTGATCGGCCCGAACGTGAAGCTGCACCACACCAAGATCAATTCGAAACTCCCGGGCGCCGCGACCATGGTCAAATGGCACCAGGACTTCGCCTTCACGCCGCACTCGAATGCCGACCTGGTGACGGCGCTGTTGATGATCGACGAGGTGACGAGCGAGAACGGCCCGCTGGCGGTACTCCCCGGTTCGCACAAGGGCCCGATTCACGGCCTCTGGCACGACGGCGCCTTCACCGGCGCGGTTGCGCCGGGAATCGAGGTGGAGATGAAGCGGGGCGCCCGGCTCTGTCTCGGCAAGGCGGGTTCGGTCTGCCTGATGCACACCCGCCTGGCGCACGGCTCGGAGGCGAACCTGTCGACCTCGCCCCGCACGCTCTTCATCTCGGTTTATTCGGCCGGCGACGCCATGCCGGTCTCGCCCAACCCGGTGCCGACGGAACACATGGGGCTGTTCGTCCGGGGCGCCGATCCCCACCGGGTGCGCGGCGAGGCCTTCGACATATCCGTGCCCGAATACCCGAAGACGTCGTTCTTCGCCCAGCAATCGGCGGAGGAGCGTGCTTCTTGATGCTTGGACCCGTATCCGGTGTTTGCCGTCACCCCGATGGGACCGATCGTGGGTCGGCATTCTGGCTCAACATCCGCTCGTGAACACCGTCGCGGTCTTCCCACGCCGAGTTGGCGGCGTAAACGCCGATCAGACGCAGCCGCCGGCCCCGAAGGTGCCATTGGCAAGGGCCGCCCCGGTCTCGTCGTAGTCGCCGACGCACACGGGCGTGCCGCCAATCTCGCTATTAACGGTGCCGTCAATCTCGCTCGAGAACACCTCGAGAACGCCATCGAACACGGACATCGAATTGAACCCCCCGGAAATGACCGAGTTTCGAAGCGTGAGGGTGCTGCTCAAGCCCTTGACCACACCCGAACCATCGCCTATTGCCTTCACTTTGGTACCCGTAACCGATCCCGCGTTACAGGCGACATGAAGGCCCTGCCCCGCATCCTCGGTGCCATTGGCCGTGACGTTGATCAGCTCGCCACCATCGCAATCTATCGGGGTGCCAAATTCGTCCCCCTTTACGTATATGGCGATAGCGGTTGAATCCGAGTCGCCGGCGTTCGCGGTGACGTCGCTGATCAGCCAACGGCGCGCGTTGACGGTGGCCGTGCCAATTCCTATACCAACGATTACATCGTTGACCGTCATCGCAACATTGGTGACCGTGAGGTGGCTCAGCGACGTATCGTCGGTAAGTCGTACCAATCCATCCAGGCCCTCGATGTTGCCCGTGATGTCGGTGACATTCCGGCCCGAGCCGATCAGGCCGACGCCGGGTGGAAGGACCACTGGATTGGTACCGCAGGCAAATGTGCCAGGACCGAGTACCACCACCGCGGGGCTGACGGCGGCGTTGAGGGCGGCCCGCAATGCATTGCAGTTCGCCGTGTCGTTCTCGCTATCCTCCACGAACGTCGTGTTGGCGAGGCCCAGCTTCGCCGCCGTCACCGCCCCGTTCGCGATCCGGCCTTCCCGCACGGTCCCGAGCCCGATCTTCTTGTTGGTGACCGCCCCGTCCGCGATCCGGACCTCGCGCACGGCGCCGACCGCGATCCGGCTGTTGGTCACCGCGCCAACGCCGAGCTTGCTCTCCGTGATGGCCCCGTCGGCGATCTTGGGGGTCGTCACCGCGTTGTTCGCGATCCGGCCTTCGCGCACGGCGCCGAGCCCGATCCGGCTGTTGGTCACCGCGCCGGCGCCGAGCTTGCTCTCCGTGATGGCGCCATCGGCGATCTTGGGGGTCGTGACGGCGTTGTTCGCGATCCGGCCTTCCCGTACCGCCCCGAGCCCGATCCTGCTAGTGGTCACCGCGCCGGCGCCGAGCTTGCTCTCCGTGATGGCCCCGTCCTTAATCTTGGCCCCCGTCACCGCGTTGTTTCTCAACCGGCCGGTCGTGATCGCATCGACGGCGATATCGGTGGTCCCGACGCATTGGGCGCATTGCACGTCCGTCACCACCTGTGCCAGCGCACCGGGCGAGGTGGCCCCCAGGGCCAACGCCAAGACGACCGTCGACATCGCCGCGCCGATCCTCGTCATCGTCCTCGTTCTCCTACCTGACAAAGCAGCTCGTCTCCGCCTCGGCAACCGAGGCTAGCAGCGGGCGGCATGAATGTCTGCCCCGTTTGGGGCGCTGGGTTGTCACGTCCTCGTCTATCCGCTACTGGTCCGCGAGCGGCGGATGGATTGGCGCGAGCGCGCCGAACGAATGCCGCGATGGACATCGCCGAGCGAGGCGGCGGAGCTTTCGGACGACGATGGCCTGGCCCGTATCTTCAACGACCTGGCGCGAGACGACGGCGCGCTGACGGAATAGACGTCACACTCCCCCGGACAGGCGAAGTAATCGTTCATGGCCTCGACGAAAAGGTCGCTCGACAAGGATCTGGAGAAGATCGTCCATGTCGAGGCGGCGACCCGCAGAAGCGCGAGCGGTTTCGTCTCGCACGGTTTCGCGCTGGTCTTCCTCGGTTCGGCCGCGCTGGTCGCCGGTATCCATTCCGGCATCGCCAGCGATACCGCGCCGGTCATCTTCGCCACGATTCTCGGCGGTTACATGGCGCTCAACATCGGCGCCAACGATGTCGCAAACAATGTCGGGCCGGCGGTCGGCTCGCGCGCCTTGACCCTGTTCGGCGCGCTTCTGATCGCGGCGATCTTCGAGAGCGCCGGCGCGCTGATCGCGGGTGGCGACGTGGTGGCGACGGTGTCCAAGGGCATCATCGATCCAGCCCAAGTCGCCGACAGCACGACCTTCGTCTGGGCGATGACGGCGGCACTCATTTCCGCGGCGCTTTGGGTCAACCTGGCGACATTCCTCGGCGCGCCCGTCTCCACCACCCATGCGGTGGTCGGCGGCGTGATGGGAGCCGGCATCGCCGCCGCGGGCTTCCAATTGGTCAACTGGGCGACCATGGGCGCGATCGCGGCGAGCTGGGTGATTTCGCCGATCATGGGCGGCGTCATCGCCGCCCTGTTCCTCGCCTTGATCAAGATCAAGCTGATCTACCAGGAGGACAAGATCGCCCAGGCGCGGCGCTGGGTGCCGTTGCTGGTGGCGATCATGGCCGGCGCCTTCGCCTACTATCTCTCTCTCAAGGGGCTGAAGCGCATTTGGCGCCCGGGCCAGCCGACGCTGCTGACGATCGGCCTGGTTTGCTTCTTGCTCACCTGGTCGGTGATGCGCCCGCTGATCCGGCGGCAGTCGGAGGGCATGGAGAACCGCAATCAGTCGCTCAGGCGGCTGTTTCGCATTCCGCTCATCTGCTCGGCCGCGTTGCTGTCCTTCGCCCACGGGGCCAACGACGTGGCCAACGCGATCGCGCCGCTGGCCGCCATCCTGCATGGCGTTCAGTCCGGCGACATCGCCGGAAAGGTCGAGATCCCGATCTGGATCATGATGATCGGCGCCTTCGGGATCAGCCTCGGGCTGTTCCTCTACGGCCCCAAGCTGATCCGGATGGTCGGCGACACGATCACCAAGATGAACCCGATGCGGGCCTATTGCGTCGCCTTGTCGGCGGCGATCACGGTGATCATCGCCTCCTGGCTCGGCCTGCCGGTCAGTTCCACGCATATCGCGGTTGGGGCCGTCTTCGGCGTCGGGTTCTTCCGCGAATTCTTCACCACGCACAGCAAGAAGCGGCGCCAAATGGTCCGCCAGGGCCGCGCGCGCGACGACGCGGACGGGGTCGTCCCCGGGGTCGAGGACTTGCGCTACCGAAAGCTGGTCAGGCGCACGCATTTCCTCACCATCATCGCGGCTTGGCTGATCACCGTGCCGGCGACCGCAATGCTCTCGGCCGCCGTCTTTTTCGCGCTCGACTCGATCCGCTGAGGCGTTTCCGAAGCGGGGCGATCGATCGCGGCGCTTCGCGACAACCCCGTCGCGGCCAACCCCTGGTGACCGACGGCATGGGTGCGCCGCGTCCGCGAAGCGTTGCCGCGCGAGCTCGACGGCGCTCGAGGCTGTAACTTCGAGCCTCTCGCCCGCGATCCCGGCCACCACTTGCAATGCCACGGCCCGCGACAAAAGATGGCCGCGCGGAGGTGGAGGAAAAGCGGCTCATGAGCGATGAATTCGACTATGTCGTCATCGGCGCGGGCGCCGCCGGCTCCGTCGTGGCGGCACGGTTGAGCGAGGATCCAGGGACCAGCGTTTGCGTGCTGGAGGCGGGGCCGCCCGACCGCAACATCTTCATCCACATCCCCGCCGGCTACATGAAGACCATCACCGACCCGCGCGTGAACTGGCTCTACGAGACCGAGGGATGCGCGGGCACCGCCGGGCGCCGGTTGGCGGCGCCGCAGGGCCGCACGCTCGGCGGCACCACCTCGATTAACGGTCATATCTACAACCGCGGCCAGGCGATGGATTTCGACGGCTGGGCGCAGATGGGCAACCGGGGCTGGAGCCACGCCGAGGTGCTGCCCTATTTCATGCGCTGCGAGGGCCGGATCGGCGAGGGCGAAGCGCGTTGGCGGGGCCGTCGGGGGCCGCTGAAGGTCACCGACCTCGATTGGCATCACCCACTCACGGAGGCCTTCATCGAGGGCGCCCTCCAGCACGGCATCCCGCGCAATCCCGATTACAACGGCGCCCGGCAGGCGGGCGTCGGCTATTTTCAGCGTACCATTTACAAGGGCCGGCGGATGAGCGCGGCACTGGCCTACCTGCGTCCGGCCATGCATCGGCGCAACCTGGAGGTACGCACGAACGCGCAAGCGACCCGCATACTGCTCGAGGGCCGTCGCGCCGTCGGCGTCGCCTATGCGCCGAGGGGCCCCGGCGGCCCGCGCGCCGAGGTCCGAGCCCGGCGCGAGGTGATCGTCTCGGCCGGCGCCATCGCCACGCCGCGGCTGTTGCAGCTCTCCGGCATCGGCCCGGCGGCGCTGTTGCGCGACCTCGGCATCGACGTCAATGCCGAGATCGCCGGCGTGGGCGAGAACTTCCGCGACCACTACGCCGTCCGCCTGGTCGCCCGGGTCAACGGGATCGACACCATCAACCAACGCGTCCAGGGGCCGGCGCTGGTGGTCGAGGCGGTGAAATGGGCCCTCGGCCGGCCGAGCGTCCTCGGCCTGCAGCCCTCGCTGGCACACGTCTTCTGGATGTCGGACCCGGCGCTGGAGCTGCCCGACCTGCAGGTACAGTTCACGCCGGCGAGCCTGAAGGAGGGCCGCAGCGGCGTGCTCGACGACTTCGCCGGCATGACCTGCGGTGTCTGGCAGCATCGCCCGGAAAGCACCGGCAATGTGCGCGCCCGCTCCGCCGATGCGTTCGAGAAACCGGCGATCCAGCCCAACTACCTGGCCGAGGAAGTCGACCGCCGGATTCTGCTGGCCGGCATGCGCCTGACCCTGTCGCTGTTGAAATCGCGGGCGCTGGCGCCCTATTTTGCCGCCATGCATCTGCCCGAGGCCGGCGCCGAGAGCGACGACGAACTGATGGACTACGCGCGGAACTGGGGCACCGCCGGCTATCACTTCTGCGGCACCTGCCACATGGGGCCAGAGAACGACGCCACCGCCGTCGTCGACCCCGAGCTTCGGGTGCGCGGCCTCGAGGGCCTGCGCATCGCCGACGCCTCGATCATGCCGACCATGCCGTCCGCCAACACCCAGGCCGCGACTCTGATGATCGGCGAAAAGGCCGCCGACCTGATCCGGGGCCGCCCGCCGTTGACGCCGGCGCAATCCTGACGTGGTGATCTTCCCGGCCCCCCGCAACGAGGGCCACGCCGGCGGCTATCGCGAGGCGGCGGCGAGCCGGCGCGCCGAGTTCGACGCCGTCGACGGTTTCATTTCGGTCGCGCGTTTCGAAAGCGTGAGCGCCTCGGCCCCCTCGCTCTCCCTTGCCCCTATCCGGGACATGCCACGCCTCACCGCAGCGCGTCCCGCAACGCCTCGGCCAATTGCCGCCGCCGGTAAGGGCTTGTCGAGAAGCATGCCGTTGCCGCCAAGTAATACCAACCAACAATGAGGGGAACTCATTGCCGGTTGTCGGGCGTTCAAACGCCACTCGGGCTTTTCCTCGCATAAGCTCGGGCGCGCGGTCGCGCTTGCCGAGCGGCGATGATCGAACTCATCGCCGCTCGGTATAAGTCGCCGCGGGTTGCCGACTCCGCCGGGTAACCCGACATGAAGATGACGGGAAGTTCCGGCATGGAGAGGCGAAGCTCTTCGGCGAATTCGAGCCCGCTCACCCCGCCGGGGAGGATCACGTCCGAAAGCACCAGGTCGATTCCGCCGCCGCCGCCGAGTATGGCTCGCGCCGCCACCGCGGGCGATGTCCCGCCCAATGTTGAAAAGTGCGAGATAGGCATCGTCTGATCGAGAGGCTACGCGGCCACCTCGATGTCTTCAATGACGGACTTTGCTCCGGCCTTTCTCACCGCCTCCCGCAGGGCGGCGTCGAGGATGGGGAGCTGGCGGTAGGCCTTGAGGCGGCGGAAGGTCTTTTGCGCCTCCAAGGGGCCGGCGGCGGTCCAACGCAGCGCCATCTCGGCGTTGCGCCAGCGCTTGACGTTCCGCTGCACCGTCCGGACGGTGCCGATCGCGTTCTCGATGGCGTTGGTGCAAGCCAGCGAGTGTCGAAGTTGCGGCGGGAGGCCGAGCCGGATCACGGTCAGGATCTCGTCCAGGCCCTCCAGGATCGAGCCCGAGACGCCGGGTGCGTCATGCTCCAGACGGCGGGCGAGGTTGCGCAAGAGCCGTTCGGCCTTGGCCGCGTCGTCCTGCTGCCAGGCCTGCCGCAAGACCTTCCTGACGCCGGCATGGAGGCTCTCGTCCAGCCGGTCCGTGATGTTGCGCCCCTTGTGCACCTGGCAGCGCTGGAGGGCCGCCGCCCGCCCGAAGGTCCGCCGGATCGCCTTCGAGAGCGCCTTGGCGCCGTCGACGATGTAGAGCCGAGGCCGTTCGGGATCGAGACCGCGCTCGATCAGGTTGTCGAGCATGGCTTGCACCGTGGCCGCGTTCTCCGTCGCGCCCTCGGCCAGGCCCAGCACGTGCTTCGCGCCGCCGGTGTCGATGCCGATCGCCGCCACCATCAGGTGATCGCCGACATGGAGCCCGTCGATCTGGAGCACCACGAGATCGAGATCGTCGAGCGGGCTCGCCAGCCAGGCCTTCAGCTTGCTTCGCGTCAACGCCACGAAACGGCGCGAGACCGCCGACTTCGAGGTTGCGTCACCCGATGCCGCCGGCAGATCGCCGCCCGCATCGTCCGGCAGGCGCACCGCGCGGGCATACTTGCGGGTCGAGACGTTGATCACCATCAGATTCATCGCCCAGGCTTGCAAGAGTTCGGGTTCCGACAGCAGCTCCCAACTCGGCAGGCTCATCTCCCGACCCGCGAAGTCCCCCACCCGAGGGCGCTCGACCTTCACTTTGCCGCCGTGGTAGGCGATCTCGCTCCGGGTCGTGCCCCATCGATGGCCCTTGCGCTCGCCCGAGCCGGCGTGGCGCGAACCGCACAAGGCTTCCGCGTCCGCCGACATCATCTCGTTCAAAGACTCGAGGCCCGCCAAAAGGCAGAAGCGATCGACGCTCATGCGCGGATCGTCGAAGGCCTCCGGCATCGATGGCAAGAGCCGACAGGATGGTTCCGAGGAACGGTCGTTGCGTGTAGTCTTGGTCATGGCGTCGTTCTCCTTGATGGAATCAGCACCCAGAGCCTAGCGGCTCCAGGCGGACGACGCCTACTTCAGCTTTTCAACAGAGCCCGGGACATCCCCCCACCGCGTGCGGCGCCGAGATTGCCCGATATGGAGCGCGACCAGGTCGGCGGTCCGTTCCTCCTCGAAGGCGGTTTCGGGATGAGCATGGATATCTCGGCGAATCCGCTCCAACTCGGCCGGGTGGCGTTCGATGCGCGCGCCGACATCTTCTACCCTCCCCCCTCGCGATCCGGCCCTCATTCTAGGGCAATATCAAACCGGGTCGAAACGAAAGGGTTCGACTCGGTCGGATATTGCTCTAGTGTTCCAAATCGGAAGTTCGTCGCATTGATGGCGTGCGCCGAACGAACTTCCGATTCGATAAGGACACTAGCAGAATCATGAGTCTAGCGTGGTTTATGGATTTGAATTTCCTCACGGAGCCTGCCCCAATAATCGGAGGAACTTCAAATCCACCACGCTAGCGGGACCGGCGGGGAGTCAGGAGATCAAACCCTCCATGATCGACCGGTTGATGTCGATCAGGGGAGCGATCTCGCCTTGCCCACGCATCACCACGCGACTGTGCTTGTCGACCCAGATCGCGAGCGAGATGATCCCGGCCCGCACCTCTTCCGGCAAAGTGTTGTCGTCGTTGGCGCAATCCGCCTGGAGCGTGAGCCAGAGGCGTCGGTTCCAGTGTAGCGCCTTGGTTCTGACCGTGGCATCGTCGCTTTCGGCGGCGTCGCGCAGGGACTTCGTCACCAGCGCGAAGAGGCGGTACTCCGTGCGTCGCCCGTCCTCAGTGGCATTCTGAACCTGCTGATAGCTCTGGAGGGACATAGTTCAACCTCGCTTCCTCGAACTCGTAAAGTTGCCGGCACGCAAGGAGCGCCTTGTAGCACTCCTTGTCGTGCACGAGCTGGATGATGGTGACGCAAGCCGCGAGGGCCTCGGAATTCCGGATCGCGTTCATGAACTCGGTAATCCGGGTCGAGAACGCCTCGAAATGCGATTTCCGTTGCTTCTCGTCGAGGTACATCATCATGATCTCGAAATAGACCCGCCGCATGGGCGTGGTCGCCTGCTCGGGGACGAGAATGTCCTTCTCGCGCAGGATCGAGGCCTTGTTCTGCACCACGACGCTGGCCCGGCGATCGCCGTTCTGGATCACGGCGCCGTTGACGACCAGTTTCTCGTTGGGAGAGAGCGTTAACTTGAGTGCCATGGTCTGAGCCTTTCTTGCTAACCGAGACGGGGATTCGTTCGCCGTCCCCTTCTCATAAGCCCGGTTTAGTTAAAGGCTCAATTCGTGAAACGTATGCATTTGTGATAGAATGCCCGGAATGTCAGGAGGTTGGGTCATGGACGGCAAGGGTTTCCGGGTGTGGCTTTCGGCGGCGCGCGGGCTGACGCGCGTGCAGCGGCACGAGGCGCTCGCGGTGCTGTCGGGCCGGAGCGAAGGCGAGGCATCGAAGGCCGCGATCGAGCTTGGTGTGGACGAGGCCCGGCGCTGTCCGCACTGCGCGAGCGAAGGGGCGGTTTCGCGCGGTATGGCGCGGGGTCTGCGGCGCTACCAGTGCAAGGGCTGCGGCAGGACCTTCAACGCGCTGACCGGTACGCCGCTGTCGGGCCTGCACCACAAGGAACGCTGGCTGTCGTTCGGGGCGTCGCTGGCGGAGGGGGAGACGGTGAAGGCCTCGGCGGCGCGCTGCGACGTGGCGGTGAGCACGGCGTTCCGCTGGCGTCACCGGTTTCTGGCGGCGGCGCGGAGCGATTCGGAGGTGCTCAAGGGGATCGTGGAAGCGGACGAGACCTACGTCCTGGAGAGCCGGAAGGGCGCGCGCGGGCTGGGACGCAAGGCACGGCGGCGGGGCGGCAAGGCGAAGAAGCGCGGCCTCTCGCGCGAGCAGGTGCCGGTTCTCATGGCGGCGGACCGGAGCGGGACGACGGTGAGCGCGGTGCTGCCCAGGGTCGACGCGGCGGCGCTCACGGCTGCTCTCGACCCGGTGGTCGCGAAGGACGCCCTGCTGGTCTCCGACGGTGGCGCGAGCTATCCACCTTGCGCCGCCGCGCTCGGGGTGAGCCACGAAGCACTCAACCGCTCGATGGGGGAACGGGTTCGGGGCGATCTGCATGTGCAGACGGTGAACAGCCGCCACAGCCGGTTGAAGGACTTCCTGCGTCCCCGCCGCGGCATCGCCACCCGCTATCTGGACAACTACCTGAGCTGGTTCCACCTCGTCGGCCTCGCCCCCGGCGCCAATGACCGAGCCTGCCTCGCCGCCGCCGTAACAAGGTGACGCATACAATTCACGAATTGAGCCTAGTTAAAAAGGCTTAAAATCATCTGCGGCGACGCGTTCGCGATCGCCAGAGCCTGCACGCCAATCTGCTGCTTGATCTGCAGGGCCTGCAACTCCGCGCTCTCCGCGGCGAGGTCCGCATCGACCAGGCTGCCGACGCCGGCCTTCAGAATGTCGATCAGCTTGACCGAGAACGCCGACTGCACCTCGAGCCGCTTGCCGATCGAACCGAGGTTGGCGAGCTTCTGGTTCATCGAGGAGATCGCGGTATCGATCACCGAGAGCGCGGACTGCGCGCCGAGCGAGTTGGTGAGATCCAGACCGGCGATCGTCAGGGAGGAGGCGTCCATCGACTGGGCGCTGACGGCGATGGTGGAGCCGTCGACGGTGCTGAGCACGGTGACGGTGGCGGCACTCGCCTTGATGAGATTGGTGCCGTTGAACTCCGCCGTCTCCACGATGGTGGTGATCTGGTCCCGCAGCGCGGCGAAATCGTTGTGGACGGCGCTCCTGGACGTGCTGTCGAGACCGGCCTGGTTCGCCTGCACGACCTTGGCCTTCATCTCGATCAGCAGGTCGGAAATCGACTTTCCGGCCTCGATCGCGACGTTGACGATGCTTTCGCCCGCCGCCAACGCGGTCCCGACGGACTTCCAGCCGCTGACCTCGCCCCGCATGTTTTGCGCGATGGCATACGTCGAGGCATCGTCCTTCGGACCAATTACCTTTGAGTCGGACCCGATTTCCTTGGACACAGAATTGGCTTAATCGAAGTGTCCAAGGAGGACCGGAACATGGCCGATAATTTTGAGAAGAAAGTTGCTGTTGATGGGCCTGTGGTAAATGCGGGCGAGCTTGGCTCGTCCACGTTTTCCCCAGGCCAGGCTTTGCCGGCAGGCCCGCTGGGACTTGGCCAGCGATGGACGGTGGCGCGCAAGCGTGAGGTCGTTCCGCGGCTTTTGCGTGACGAGCCGGTGCAACTTCTGTCGCGCCAGTTGGGCGTAGAGATCTTCCGGCTCGAGCAGTGGCGTGAGAAAGCGATCGGCGGGATCGACGCCTCGCTCAAGCAACGCAAGGGCGATCCGGTGCAGGCGGAACTGGATAGCGCCATGAAGCGGATCGGAGAGTTGACCATGCAGGTGGAACTGCTGGAGGCCAAGACGGAGACCTTCGGCCCTTTGGGGCGGCGGAGGTCGCGGCGATGAGTGCCGCCACCTCGCCCGGCACGGGTCTGGCCTACGGCCTGCGGCGGGTCTGCGCCGCCTGGGGCATGGCCCGCTCCTCGTTCTACGCCATGACCTCCGGCCAGCACGCCGAGCAGCCGCCGGCAAAGCGTCGGGGACCGAAGCCCGCGATCTCGGACCAGGCGCTGCTGGTGGCGATCGAAGCCGACCTGGAGGCATCGCCCTGGGAGGGCGAGGGCTACCGCAAGGTCTGGGCTCGGCTTCGGGTCTGTCGCGACATCCGGGTTGCCCGCAAGCGGGTGCTCCGCCTGATGCGCGAGAACAATCTGCTCTCGCCCCATCGCTGCCGCCGCCGTGGCGGCAATCCCCATGACGGTGAGATCATCACTCATGCCCCGAACCTCATGTGGGGCACCGATGGCGTTCGGGTGTTCACGGTGGACGACGGCTGGGGCTGGATCTTCACCGCCGTCGAGCATTGGAACGCCGAGTGTGTCGGCTGGCATGTCTGCAAGCGCGGCGACCGCTTCGCCGCCCTGCAGCCGATCTCCATGGGGCTTGCCGGGCTGTATGGCTCGACCGCGGCCGGCGCGGCTCGGGGGCTGGCCTTGCGGATGGATCACGGCTCCCAGTATCTGTCGGACCACTTCACCAACCAGATCAAGTTCTGGGGCATCCAGCCGTCCTACGCCTTCGTCGCCGAGCCCCAGACCAACGGCGTCGCCGAGCGGTTCAATCGCACGCTGAAGGAACAGATCATCCATGGTCGCATCTACCGCAACATCGCGGAGCTGCGGGACGCCGTCCGCGACTTCGTCGAACTCTACAATGCCCAGTGGATCGTCGAAAAGAACGGCTACCTGAGCCCCGCTCAAGCTCGTCAGGCGTGGCACGCCGCGATCTCAATCAGGCCCGCCGCGTGAGACAAACTTGTGTCCAAGGAACCGGGTGCGCTACAGCGAGAGGCGGAAGAGCTCTACCACCGTGCCCTGGCGCTGGCGCCGGACGATGCGCAGATCCACGCCAACTTCGGCAATTTTCATCAGACCCGAGGGCAAGACGCGGCGGCGGAAGCGGCCTACCGCCGGGCCCTCGAGCCGGATCCGGGCCTGGCGGCGGCCGAGGCCAACTTGGGCATGCTGCTGATCCGCGCCGGGCGGACCGAGGCCGCGCGCGCCGCCTACCGCCGGGCGGTGGAAATCGATCCATTCTTCGCCCAGGCACATGCCAACCTCGCCGCCCTGCTGCACCGCCAGGGGCAAATCTCGGAAGCGCTGTTCCATGCCCGCACGGCGGTCGAACTGTTACCCGACGCGCCGGACATGGCGCTGAACCTCGCCATCATGCAACGCGAGGAGGGCGAGACGACGGCGGCGGAAGAAGGTCTGTCGGCCCTCGCGGCGGCGCACCCGGAGCGGGTCGACGTCATCATCGAACGCGCCCGCCTCGCCCACGGACGAGGGGACCGGGAATCGCAAGCCCGCCTGCTGGAGGAGGCCCTGGCGGGCGATCCCGGCTGTTTACCGGCGCGGCGGGAACTGGCGCAGCTGCATCTCGACCAGGGCCGGCCCGAAACCGCGCTGGCGCTGACCGAAGAGACGGAAGCGATCGGCGGTGGCGAGATCGTCGATCTCTATCTGTCGGCCCAGGCGCTGCTTCGTTCGGGCCGGAAGGAAGCATCGCTCGCCCGCTTCGAGGCGGCCCGCGCGCGCGCGCCGGATCAGCCGGAAATCGCCCATGGCGTGGCCGGCGCGCTGCTCGAACTCGGACGCCACGACGAAGCACTGGCCCTTGCCGACGAGCTGCTGGTCGCCCAGCCGGACTTCGTCGAGGCGCTGATCACGCGGGGCAACTGCCTGGCGGCGCTGGAGCGGCGCGAGGCGGCCTCGGCCTGCTTCGAACGGGCTCTGGAGATCCGGCCCGGCCTCGTCGTCGCCCGCTACAATCTTGCCCACGGTTTGCGCGCCCTCGGCCAACTGGACGCGGCGGAGGCCGAGTTCGAGGCGATCCTCGCCGAGGTGCCCGACTGCCTGGAGGTTCTGAACGGTCTGGGCGTGGTGGCGCAGGAGCGGAACGACCACGAGACGGCGCTTCGCCGCTTCGAGGCGGCGCTCGACATAGATTCCGGCTTCGGCGACGCCCTCAACAACATGGCGATCTCGCTACAGCAGCTCGGCCGCTATCTGGAGGCGGTCGGCGCCTACACGCGATACCTGGAGATCCATTCCAATCGGGCCGAGGTGTACTTCAACCTGGGCGGCCTGCTGCAGACGCTCGAGCGCTGGGACGAGTCGATCACCGTTTTCCGCCAAGGCCTGGCGCAGCAGCCGGGCTGCTGGGACATCTACCCCTATCTGCTGCACGCCCAGATGCAACAATGCGATTGGGAGAACCTGGACGCCCTTCTGGCGACGGTCCAGCGGATCACCGAGACGCAACTCGAGGGCGACGGCAAGGTCTCCTTCACGCCCTTCGCGCTGCAAAGCCTGCCGCTCGAGATCCCGATGGCGCTCCGCCGCCGGGTCGCCGAGCGCATCTCGACCCGGCTCGCCGAAACCGCCGGCATCGCCGAACAAGCGCGGTCCAGACGGCGAACCCGGGGCGAGAAACTCCGGATCGGCTACGTTTCGCCCGACTTTCGCGGCCACAGCGTCGCCGTCGCCTTCCAGGGATTGATGGAACACCACGACCGGGCGCGGTTCTCCTTCCATGCCTTCGCGCTGGCCGGTGGGCCGGCGGACACGATGACGGATTATTTCCGCCAGGCCTTCGACGGCTTCGACGATATCGCCGCCCTTCCCCACCGGAAGGCGGCGGCCCTGATCGAAGACCGCGGGATCGACATCCTGGTCGACCTCGCCGGCCACACGCGTGGCACGCGGCTCGAGATCTTCGCCTACCGGCCGGCGCCGATATCGGCCCACTACCTCGGCTATTCCGCGACCGTCGGCGCGCCCTACATCGACTACCTGATCACCGATCCCCGCCAGCTCTCGCCGGGCGCGGAAGACCACTTCACCGAGGCGCTGGTCCAGCTCCCCGACACCTTCATGGCGGCCCGGCCCGCCGAGGTTTCCGCCCGCGTGTTCACCAGGGCGGAGCTCGGCCTGCCGGAGGATGGCATCGTCCTCGCCAACTTCAATAAGCACTACAAGCACGAACCTCGAATGTTCGCGACCGTCATGCGCCTGCTGAAGAAGATCCCGGGAAGCGTCTATTGGGTGAAGCAGGGCACGGTCAAGAGCATGGAGAACCTGCGGCGCGAGGCGGCGGCGCGCGGCATCGCGCCCGAGCGGATCGTCATCGCCCCCAACTGGCCCCACGGCGAGCACCTGGCCCGCCTCCGCCTGGCGGATCTCGCCCTCGACAATCTCTTCCATGGCGGCGGCGTCACCACGGTGGATGCCCTCCAGGTGGGTCTCCCCGTTCTCACCATCGCCGGCGCGACGCCGCAATCCAGGAACGGCGCCAGCCTGCTGCACGCCATCGGCATGGACGAGCTGGTCACCGAGGACCTCGCCGGCTTCGAGCGCCTGGCCATGGCGCTGGCCACCGTTCCCACTCGCCTGACCGACCTGCGCCGGCGCCTGTTGGCCAATCGGGCGACCCATCCGCTGTTCGACATCGCCCAACTCACCCGCCACCTGGAGCATGCCTACGAGACGATGTGGGACCGCCAGGCCGCCGGCCTGCCGATCGAGGGCTTCGCGGTCCCGCCCGAAAACTAGCGATTTCCATCGCAAGTCCGGAACGAACGACCGGTTGACCCTCGCCCCCGCCCCCGCTTATGGTCCGCCCCGCCGCGCCCGTAGCTCAGGTGGTAGAGCAACTGACTTTTAATCAGTGGGTCACAGGTTCGAGTCCTGTCGGGCGCACCAATTAAATCAAGGACTTAGGGGATTTGAGTAGATCGGTGAAACAGCCCATGTGGGCACTATGTGGGCAAACGGCCCCATGTAGCCTCAGTGGCACCCCGGCACCGGCGAGGGGGGGGGTCGCATTTTGCGACCCCCCCCTTCGTGTGACGCCGGCCGCGAGTGCGGCCGCCGGGGGGAAGTGATGCTTCACCCCGGCGCTGGCCGAATTCTATTCGTCATCCACCAGCCCAACGGCCGCCAGCGCGACGCCCGGCGCGACGCCGGCTTGCGTGAGCTTCGCGACCACGGTGGCTCTTGAGACCATGTCCATCGCGTAGGAATCGAAGCGCAGCTTCACCGGCGACTCGAGCTTCGCGCTCAATTCGTGCTCGACCATGCGGGCCAATGGAAGAACCAAATTCAAATGCCATCTCCGAACGGCCTCGCGCTGCGCCGTCCCGTCCGCGTTGTCGACGAACATCGACGGCGGCGCCCCGCAAGCGGCCAAGACATGCGCGAAGGCATCGCGCCGGAGCCGCGCCATCACTTCGGGCGGGGCCGGCCCGAGCCGCTGCTGGCGCCAGTCCGCTTGCGGCGCGGCGGTCTTGCCCTCGCCCCATCCCGCGGCCGTGGTCTCGACCAACATCGCCCGGCCGCGGGCGCCCGCGATGTCCGCTTTCAGCGCCGCGAGCGGATCATCGTCGCCATCGTCGCCGCCGTCCTGCGGGATCGCCAGCAATTGCGCGAGCGGCCCGCCGACTTCATCGGCAATGGATCGCTCGACTTCGGAGCCGAGCCGCGCGGTCGCGGACGCCCATGATGTCGGAGCCACGCCGATATAGGGTTGCCCGGGATTGGAGCCCCATTTGATGAAGACCACCGCCGATGCCGGCAGGTTCCAAGTTGTCGACGTGCTGGGGCCGTAGCAGGTCGCTCGGACGGCCCAGGACGCGGGATCGTGACTCCCTTCCCAATGCCAGCTGGAAGCCGGGATCAGCCGCACGGCGCCATCGCCGCCGACGCGGACAACGTGCATCGAGTCGCCCGACCGAATTAGGTCGCGCCCCACTTGCGCCAGAAAGCCCGGCGTGACGGCATCCTGTACCCAGGCTTCCCCGACCACCTCGGCGCTCGCGAAGGCCCTGCTGAGCGCCCCTGCGGCCGCCTCGACCGCCGCTGTGGACGATGCATCCGCCGCCGTGCCGGCCGCCTGCGCTTCGATCAGCCGGACAACGGCATCGGAGAAGTCGCCGCCCGATTCGCGGGTCTCCGGTTTCGACCAAGGCCAGCGCACGATCAGGTCTCCCGCAGCGCAATGGCGCGGGTGTAGCGAGGCCAATCCTGGCTTTCCTCCACGACATACTCGATCCCCGCGTAGACCAGCACGTCGGCCTGCCGGTCCTCGAACGCGGCCAGGAACGGCACCGAATTCTCGGCAAATAGCATCCCGTCGCCGCCGCCCCAGCGAAGCGGCTCGCCGTTCCAAGTAAGCGCGTCGCCACTCCAGGTCAGCGCGTCGGCTTCGCCGCGATGGCGCGCGATGCCACTCGGGACGAAAACTTTCAGGCGTTCCACGAGGGACACCCCGCCGGCAAAATCCGCGTCCGAAAGCAACAACGGCAAAACCCGTGCCGGGAAGATTGTTTCGACCACGGCGCCCGGCTCGAATTCGTCATGCTCGTTGAAGCCGCCCGGCCCCTGGCGCCGGCGAACGACCTCGTCCGGGAAACGGCGCAGCGCCAGCCGATTCATATCGCCCCCGCCCGGCGAATTTTCCAGGGGCTCAAGAGCGCCATCCCGCCGGAGTGCCGAAGCGCCGATAACATCGTCGGCGCGTAGCTCGTCCGAATATCGCCTTCGCTCTCGCTCGTGATCGCGGCGCTCGGCTGTTCGGCCAGCCATCCGGCCGTGCGAATCGCGGCTTCGTTGGCGACGGCATCCGGCGCGTCCGGCGCGTATCGCTCGACAAGCGCACCGGCCACGGCCAGCAAGCGCGCCGCCGTGGCCGAGTCGAGGCCGACGGCCTCGGCCAGTTGCGCCGCCGTGAGCGTTACAGCCACAGCCGCCGCCTCCGATTCGGCGCCCGGCCAAAATCGTCGGCGCGGAGGTCGACCACCGCGTCTTGGTAGGCCGCCGCCGTCACGATGGAAAACTCGCGCAACACGGCCGCGCGGATCACGCGAATCTGCACGCCTGGATTACCCGGCTCGTCTTCAAACCGTTCGGCGTCCGGCACAACCGACGCGGGCGGCACCACGAAACCCGGACTCAAACCGACCATGAGTCCAGCGACAACGGACTTCTCCATGTCAACCGCCCATGACGGCGGATCGTCGGGCAGCCGCGCCTCGAACATCACCGCGTCGGCGCTGTCCGCGATTTCGAGCGTGCCGGCCTTGCGGCTCGCAATGGGCTTTCCGAAATCATGACCGACCAGAATGTCGAGCTGGCGCGTCTCGTCCTCGATTGCGAAGTTGAAGGCGCGAGGCTCGAAGCGCTCTTTGCGGACGCGGCCACGATCGCGGATCGTCGCCGTGCTGCCGTAGTTGAACCGCCCGGTCAGGATTCTCTTGTCGCCGGAACGGCGTATTTCCAGCTTAGGCGCCTCGAAAACAGGAAACTCGGCCATCGGCCATCACGCTGCCCGGAACGCGACCTGAGCATAGGCGTTAGGCTGCACAAGGATCACGTCGCCAAGTAGGACGTGCATGGTGAAATAGCGCTCACCTTGCGCGCTGCCGCTGTAAATGTCGTCGATGTCGATGACATTCCAGTGAGGGCAAACAGCCGTGCGCATGGCGCCAGCGCCGCCCATCATGGAGCGGCCCTTGCGATAGAGAATCGCTTGCTGCACGTTATCAACGGACATGAACGTCGCTGGGTCCGGCATGCGCGTATTTGTCCACCAGCCGCCGTAGTGTTCCATGCCGTAATCGCTGAATGCCTTGTCGCCACGGCCGCCCGCCGTGCCGGTCGCGGGGTCGCGGAACGTGCTGGCGCTCAAGCGGTAGGTTTCAACGCCACCGACGATAGCCACCTCTTTGACGGTGTTCGCCCAAAGGCCGTCGACGCCGCCCGCGAAGGCCGCGACAAAAGCGTCGAAGTCGGCGATCGCAGTCGGCGCCGCAGTCGGGTCCGTAAGCGCCTGAAAGATACCGGCCAGATTCGGCGCGGCCCCGTTGCCGTTGATTACCTGGTCGTCAAGTTGATCTGACAACGCCAGCGAGAGGTTTTCGCGGAGGATCGACTCGAAGTTGGCTTGCCCCACGACGGCGACATCTTCCAAGGTCAGCTCAAGTCGCGCCGATACGCGCTTCGGGGTCGCGGTCGTGACAGTCAGCGCTCCGGCGGTGCCGACGGCCGCCGCGCTCTTGTCGAGAGCGGTTGCAGACTGCGAAGTCGTGATCGTGGCGCTGGCATAGGTGCCGCTCATCACACGCGGCATTTCGATTCCCAGGCGCGGCGCGATGCTGTTGGCAAACACAGCCGGACGGATCACATCGAGATTGACGCCAACCGTGCTGGGCGACGGCGTGATCGCACGGGTCTCGCGCTCGCCTTCCGCGCTGCGCCGTTCCGGTTGAGCCACGTCCCACAGTTCGAGCGGAATTCCGTGGCCGCTGACACCAGACGCCGCTTGCAGTTCGGCCTCGGCACCATCGGCCATCCGGCCGCGTGCCGCGTTGAGAAAATACGTGGTCAGGCTCGCCTTGCCGCGAAGCTCGATCCGCTCGCGCATCTCGGCGTCCGGCGAATCGGTTTCCGTGGTCTGCGCCTTGCGTTCCTCATCCTCAAGCGCGACGGTCGCGGCGCGCAACTGCCTCTCCAGATCGGGCGTCGCGCGCTCGATTCCGTCCAGCTCGGCACGCAGTTCGGTTGACAGCTCGTCCACGAGAGACAGCTCGGCCATCCGGCCGCGTTCCTTCGACTGGCGTTCGCGGAGATCGCGAAGTCGTTTCTGCGCTGCGGTCATGGGTCACCTCCTAGAGGAACAAATCGTGTCCAGTTGGGGGCGTCGAGTGTGAGAAGTCAACGAAAAAACCAGATACGCCCTTGATATTACTAGGTATTACGCGGCGCGGCGCAATATCGTCACTCGCCGGCAATGTCCGCCACGAATTCGAGCCACGCCGGCCGCCCCGGCGTCACGTCGTCTTCGCGATGTCGGGAAATGTGACATGTCCGGCACAAGGTGCGGATGCCGTCCAGGTCGTAAGGGTCGGCATCGTTCCGCAGGGGTGGCTCATGGTGCGCTTCCAGCCGCCCGGCACGGCCGCAGACGGTGCATCGGTAGCCGTCGCGCTCATGGGCGGCACGCTTCACCCGAGCCCAGCGCCGCGGGTCTAGGCGGGCGTGGTTGCGGCTCACGACGGTCTGAGCTTGCGCACTGAATGCCTTTGGAAGGCATCGGCGCCGGCAGGCGTTGCCAGTCCGCCCTCAGGTGCTGTCCTCTCCGTTGCGGCGGCGATTCGGTTTGCCGTCGAAAAGATCCTTCACAATGGTCTCCTGCACCCGGCGAAGACACTTCAAGTACCTGGCGCGTGAATCGTCAGAATCTAGAGTGTTTCCTGTATCAAGGTTCCGACACATATCAGAAATGGATTGATTGTCGAATTTCACCGGTTCAGCGGAATGTGCAAACTCATTGCGTATTGTTTTTACAGTGTGCAAATCCTTTAGGACATTCTTACTGTAAAGCCCAAGTGCGAAAGCCAAATTTATTTTGGCGGAGAAAGTAGAGAGCGGCCCATTATCAAATAAATTATCCCTTAAGTCTTTATCCAATTCAACGAAACATTCAATAACACAACTCTTGAGCCAGTCTTCAAAACTCGCCGCCGCCAGAATGGCGGCGCCTCTGTCACTCTCACCTGCAAGTTCGATATGGTAGTCATAGGCGCGGCGGATGATTTCTACGATTGACTCTCCGTCCATCACGTTTCCTTTCGTTGCCGCCTCACCCTGCGAGCGCATATCGGAGCCGGCGCCGGGCTGGCCGATCGAAGGCCGACTCGGCCAGCCCCGCCGCGATCACGGCGGCGGACAGCACGTCGATTCGGCCCCGCGCGTTCGCCCGGTCGATCGCCGGATTTCCGTTGCCGTCCCGCCGCAGGGTCGACTTCGATATCGCTGTCGCGAGGCTCAGGTTCTCAGCCATCGCAAACTTGCGCTGATGCACCAGCCGTTGAAACGCGCGAACGTCGGCGCCGCCATCCTTGCCGGCGCCGACGCGGCGGAATTCGATTGGCCAGCGCACGCTCGCGCGGTCGAGGAAATCTTTGACTTCGGAATCCTTGAAGCTATCCGCACCCCCGCTTGCCACGCGGCATCCCGCTAGATCGTTCTGCAGGTCCGCGAGGAACGCCGCCAGCGGCACAATGCGGCCGGGGTAGAGCTTCAATTCGCCCCGCGCCGCCATCGCCACATAGGGCGCGCTGTCGCGCCGCTGGCGCTCGATCAGCGGCGGCACGTCGCCGAACGCCTGCCACGTCTCCAAGCGCCCCGTCGACGGCCATATCGCACAAGCGGCCGTCGAGCTGGTGGCCTCCCCAAAGTCGAAGCCCAGGAAGCACCGGCCCTCGCGCGGCGGGGGATCGTCCGCGAAGCATTTGCGCAGATCGTCCGGGCTGCAAATCATTTCGCGGCTCGGATCGAGATTTTGATTTAGATCCCAGGCCCGGAATGAAGGCTCATCCGCCGGCGCCCCCCGGATGCGATTGCACTCTTGGCCCATGTAGGCCAGCGATTTAATCCCCGCGGCGATTCCGGGGTTCGCCGCATGCCATCCAGCTTGATCGTCGATTGCGCAGCCTTCCGGCGCCGCATAAACGCGCTTCACGGTCGCGTCGTTGTCGAGGATTTCGGCGAACAGGGGCGAGTCGCCCCGGACGCTGATATGAACGATCCGCCCGCCCTTCGCCGAGACACTTGATCGCAGACCAGCCAGCAATTCTCTTGCACGCTCAGGTAGTAATCCTGTTTCGTCGCACACCACTAAGTCGAACCCGGATGCATGGCCGGCCGTTCGATCCGCGCTCAGGACTTCAAGCGAGCCGGTCGCGCTCTCGATCCGGCCGGGATACGGCGCGCGGCGGACCCGTACATCAAGCCCGCTCGCCTCGGCAATCGCCGCCACCTGGCCCCGCAATTCCGCCGCTTTTTCTTTGCTGACTGACGCGACGGCACCGCGCCAGCCCGGCGTGCGCAGCGGCCCCACCAGGTGGCCAAGCGCCAGGACCGCGCAGACCGCGCTCTTGGAATTCTTTCGGGCGATGCAGAGTGCCGATTCGTGCGCATCCCATCCGGCCCGCAAAAAATCCTGAGCAAAATCGGGAATCACCATCGGTCGCCCCGCAGCCCGATGCCCGGGAGGAACCACCAGCGTCTCCCTCGCCCATCGCGCAAGCGCCCCGACCGGATCGGCCGGCGCCGGGCCAGGGAGCACCACGACGGGCGCCTTGGACTTCGCGGCCCGTTGCCGCGCCCGGTAGCGCCGTTGCCGCTCACGGGCCGCCATGCGCTCGGCGTTGGGGTCACGATACGGCATAGCGTCACGCCCTCATAACGGCGTTATGGTGTTCGCCAAGGGAGAACTCCCACCCCGATATGCCCCTCCCACGGGGAAAATTGGCGGTGCCATCAGCCGACATATCCTCCCTCCTAGTTGATCGTCAGCGGTTGCGGATCGTCCGCGCCCTCGCCTTCGCCCGGCTGGATACGTTGCGCCGAATACGCCGAGATTTCGAGCCACGCCCCATCGGGGAGATAGACGATGTGCTTTCCGGGCCGGCCGCCCAAGTTCTCGGTCAGGCGGCAGCAGGCTTGCGCCGCCTCGCCCGGGCCGAGCCCGCTCGCTCGCATGGCGCAGCCTATCAACAGCGCAAGCTTGTCGATCTTGTCGAGCCCGGCGGGCAAAGTGGCGTGCAAGGCGGCGAGCGCGCCGACCGCAGCGGGCTCGTCGAATTTCGGTTTGTCGTTCATTCGATCCTCCAAGATGTTTGACAAACAGGACAGATTCCTGAGACCTTTCCGCCCTTGAAGACCCCTCTAGGTCCTCTTGCCCCCGGTCAGGGGGAGCCTGGCGTTGCAGCGCCATGCCGCGTACTCGGGTCCCTCTCCTCGCCACCCCGCGAGGTCACCGGGCGGAGACCATCCCGCCCCGTGCCGCTTCCCTTACGGGAACGCCCTCTACGGGCGCCTGGGTCGTGGGCACCGGGATGGAAGGTCTCGTCGCCGCGGCGACGGGGTGGGTATGCCACCAGAGCCCGGAATTTCGCACGGCGCTTGCGTTGCCAGGCGCAATTGTGCTACGATCATCTTTGCAGGTCCGACCGCTAGCGGGCACGGCCCGGGGGGGCAAACCCCGGGTGTCTCTGGAACCCGCCGGTTGCCGCCGGCGGGTTTCCTTTTTGCTCATGCTGCTTCGGGCGCGCCGACGCGCGGCTCGACGCGGTTGGCGTTAAGCCACGCGATCAAGTCCTCGCCGGGGTATAAGATTTTTCCCGAGGCCGTTGAATCGCCATTGCGACAAAACGCCGACGCTCGCGACCGCGCGCATCTCCGGGTCGCCGGGCCTGTAGAGCCGGTGGTGATCAAATCCGTATGCCACGAGCAGCCTCCTCCAATAGCGCGAAACCATGCCTCATCATCAGTATCGCGCGCCTGTGGAGGCGCCGAATTAGCTTATCGCATTCCCACTCCAGCGTTGTCAATCCTGGGTAGTGACTCAGTTTGAAATCTGGTGCCTCATTCGCACTTTCCTACGAAAGCGTGGGTCACCTTGACCACCCCGGACTTATGGGACACGAGCGAGAGAATCTTCTTCTCCGTGTCGAGCGCATAGAGCTCCGTGACTGGTCCCCACAGGATCAGGATATGGCGAATGGAGCCTTGTCGGGTGACCTCGAACACGGAAGCACCGTAGTCGCTGGCGCTTCTCGTCCAATCTTCCCCGCCCAGCTTACTCTTCAGGAGCACCTCTTCGACCTTGTCCGTTCCTAGGAATATCGTAGTGGTCTTCAACGATCCCTGTTCCCAGCCGGGAGCATCGCCAGCAAGCTCATTCCGGTAGAAGTAGCTGTAGCCTTCCATGGGTCCGCACGAAGCAATGACCGCCGCATTCGCAGAGATGCCGTCTGCGCCGACCGCCGCAATCAAACAGAGTATCCCTGCGAGAAAAGGTCTCATTGCGTGTTTTCCTCCCGAAAGATCGACGCACGGGCTCCGAAGCCGAACTGGCCGAAGACCTACCGCAAGCGCCAAATTTCAAGGCTCAATTTGTGAAACGTATGCATTTGTGATAGAATGCCCGGAATGTCAGGAGGTTGGGTCATGGACGGCAAGGGTTTCCGGGTGTGGCTTTCGGCGGCGCGCGGGCTGACGCGCGTGCAGCGGCACGAGGCGCTCGCGGTGCTGTCGGGCCGGAGCGAAGGCGAGGCATCGAAGGCCGCGATCGAGCTTGGTGTGGACGAGGCCCGGCGCTGTCCGCACTGCGCGAGCGAAGGGGCGGTTTCGCGCGGTATGGCGCGGGGTCTGCGGCGCTACCAGTGCAAGGGCTGCGGCAGGACCTTCAACGCGCTGACCGGTACGCCGCTGTCGGGCCTGCACCACAAGGAACGCTGGCTGTCGTTCGGGGCGTCGCTGGCGGAGGGGGAGACGGTGAAGGCCTCGGCGGCGCGCTGCGACGTGGCGGTGAGCACGGCGTTCCGCTGGCGTCACCGGTTTCTGGCGGCGGCGCGGAGCGATTCGGAGGTGCTCAAGGGGATCGTGGAAGCGGACGAGACCTACGTCCTGGAGAGCCGGAAGGGCGCGCGCGGGCTGGGACGCAAGGCACGGCGGCGGACCGGAGCGGGACGACGGTGAGCGCGGTGCTGCCCAGGGTCGACGCGGCGGCGCTCACGGCTGCTCTCGACCCGGTGGTCGCGAAGGACGCCCTGCTGGTCTCCGACGGTGGCGCGAGCTATCCACCTTGCGCCGCCGCGCTCGGGGTGAGCCACGAAGCACTCAACCGCTCGATGGGGGAACGGGTTCGGGGCGATCTGCATGTGCAGACGGTGAACAGCCGCCACAGCCGGTTGAAGGACTTCCTGCGTCCCCGCCGCGGCAGCGCCACCCGCTATCTGGACAACTACCTGAGCTGGTTCCACCTCGTCGGCCTCGCCCCCGGCGCCAATGACCGAGCCTGCCTCGCCGCCGCCGTAACAAGGTGACGCATACAATTCACGAATTGAGCCAATTTCAAAGTGCGACACTACCCAATCCCGGTCACCGACGAAGCGGAATGACCTCGGCGCTCTCGCCCGCCATCGCTGCGGCCATGCGCTCCGCCACCGCTTCCCGCGCCGCCTGTACGGGATCCTGAAGCTCGCGAGCGTATCTGAGCGCCATTTGCGGAGTCCGATGTCCGAGTAGCCGTTGCAGGACGGCCACGTTCGCACCAGCCGCGGCGGCGGCGGATATAACCCCACGGCGCAAATCATGGATTCTCGCGTCTTCGATCCCAGCTCGCTCGCAGGCAGCACGAAACATCGCGTGGACGGTTTTGTAGCCGATCGCCGCGCGTCCGGTGGACGTGAAAGCCCACGGCCCAAAGCGGCGCAGGCCCGCAAGGAGTTGCAGCGCCACCGCGGGGAGGTCATGCCACCGGCGACCGGTTTTGGTTTCCGGCATGAGCAACCGGCCGTTCGACAGGTCGACGTGTTCCCACTGGATCGCCAGCGCCTCGGACACCCGCAGGCCGGTCAGCGCGAGAAACCGAATCACTGCCACCGCCGCCGGGCTTTCGGCCTCGGCTTGGTTCAGCGCTCGCGCCAGCGCCGCCATTTCGTCGGGGCTCAAAACTCGGTCGCGGGCAGTCTCGCGGGCACGTTCGACCGTGAAGCAGGGGTTCGCGCCGGCCGGCCGCAATTCCCAAGTTTCCGCCATGGTGAATAAGCGGCTGGCGAGCGCCAGACAGCGGTTGCGGGCAACCGGAGGGAGGGGGGCAACCATCCGCTCTATATGCCCCCGCTTCACTTCGGCGACGCGCATGGTGCCCATTGCCGGCAGGACATACGCCTTCGACTGGCGCGCGTATTCGACGCGCGTGCGCTCAGTCATCCGGCCGCGCGCGATCCTGGCGGGTGCCTCGACGGCGATAAATTGGTGGATCAGCTCGGCGACCGTTGGGGCGGTCGTCGCCGCGCGCTTTCGTTCAACGGGGTCCGTGCCCTCCCGGACGGCGGACAGATCCGCGCGCGCCCGCGCCCGCGCGGCCAAGAGTGAGAACTCCGAACAGCGGCCGATGGTCGACAGGCGTTTCTTGCCCGCGACGCGGAAGAACAAAACATAGGATTTGTACCCGGAGGAGGTGATTCGGACCCCCAGATTGGCGACCTGGCGATCCCATATGAACCGGGTTTTCGGCTCCGGTTTCAGATCTCGAATTCGCTTCTCGGTGAGCATCGGTCGACCTCCCATGTGGGCGCCATGTGGGCACTATGTGGGCAGATCGCCAAAATATAGGCAAATCTAGATTAACGCAAGCGAAGCAAAAATGTGACGTAACAGATTGAAATCACTGGGTAATACTAATCAGAACTAAATAAGACTAACCTAGCCTAATCGTTCCAAACACTGACTTTTAATCAGTGGGTCACAGGTTCGAGTCCTGTCGGGCGCACCAATATTTCATAGCAATATAAAATATTTACGAATGAGCTTACCGAAGCAGAGATAGCTAGCGTTGGCCGTGTCCGCAAAATGACCGCAATCGACCAGTGATGCGCCGGAAGTCCGTCGAGCAGACGTCTCTGGATGGGCCGCCGTCACGGCGGCAAAGCGGCCGGCCGCGGCCCATCCTTCTGGGTCTCGATGGCAAGGCGCTCAAACTGTACCTCGCCGCATGACACGAAGTGGACCTGGTGGGCCGCGCCCCCGTCATTCCGACCAATCAGAAATGAAACCGCGATTTGGGTATTCTTTCCCTGGCCCTTGGGATATGCAGTCTCGAATGCACCGGGACAGGCGCGCCTCGGCACGCCGAAGGGAGGTCAAGCTGAACCAAACCGTTTCCGCCAAAGACCGCTGGCAATTCTGGATCGATCGTGGCGGCACATTCACCGACATTGTCGCGTGCCGGCCCGACGGTAGCCTGGCCACGCACAAGTTGCTTTCCGAGAACCCGGAGCGCTATGAGGACGCCGCGCTGCATGGCATTCGCCATCTGCTCGGCGTGGGCGCCGGCGACCCGCTACCCACCGAGGCCATCGAGGCGGTCAAGATGGGCACGACCGTTGCGACCAACGCGCTATTGGAACGCAAGGGCGACCGCACGCTGCTGCTCATCACCAAGGGTTTCCGCGACGCCCTGCGTATCGGCTACCAGATCCGGCCGAAGCTGTTCGCCCGCCGGATCGTTCTTCCGGACCTCTTGTACGAGCGGGTCGTGGAGGTCGACGAGCGCATGACCGCCGAGGGCGAGGTCCTGGTGCCGGTCGATCTGGAGGGCACGCGCGGGGCGCTTCAAGACGCCTACGACGACGATATCCGCTCGGTCGCCATCGTCTTCGTGCATGGTTACCGCTATCACGACCATGAAACCGTCGTGGCCGGGATAGCGCACGAGATCGGCTTTACGCGGGTGTCGGTCTCGCACCAGGTGAGCCCTCTCATGAAGCTGGTCGGGCGGGGCGACACCACGGTGGTCGATGCCTACGTCTCGCCGATCCTGCGCCGCTACGTCGACCGGATCGCGCAGCATCTGGGCGACACGCGGCTCATGTTCATGCAGTCGAACGGCGGCCTGGCCGATGCCCGCTATTTCCATGGCAAGGACAGCATCCTGTCGGGTCCCGCCGGAGGCGTGGTCGGCGCCGCGCGCACCGCCCGGGTGCTCGGCGACGACAAGATCATCAGCTTCGACATGGGCGGCACCTCGACCGACGTCGCCCATTACCGTGGCGAGTATGAGCGCTCCTTCGAGACGCTGGTCGCCGGCGTGCGCATACGTGCGCCGATGATGAGAATCCACACCGTCGCCGCCGGCGGCGGCTCGATTCTGCACTTCGATGGCGCGCGCTATCGAGTCGGTCCCGATTCGGCGGGCGCCAACCCGGGCCCGGCCTGCTACCGGGGCGGCGGGCCACTGACCGTGACCGACGCCAATCTCGTAATTGGCAAGATCCAGGCCAGGTTTTTTCCGAGGATATTCGGGCCCGACGGCGACCAGGCCCTGGACCAGGCGGTGGTGCGTGAAAAGTTCGCGGCTCTGGCCAGGGAGATCGGGGAAGCGACCGGCGACGAGCGCACTCCGGTCGAAGTGGCAGACGGCTTCCTCAGGATCGCCGTCGATAGCATGGCCAATGCGATCAAGCAGATCTCGGTCCAACGCGGCTACGACGTGACCGAGTACACGCTCAACTGCTTCGGCGGCGCGGGCGGCCAGCACGCCTGCCTCGTGGCGGATGCGCTTGGTATCACGCGAGTTCTGATCCATCCCCTTGCCGGCGTTCTCTCCGCCTATGGCATGGGGCTCGCCGACCTCAGGGTCATGCGCGAGCGGGCGGTCGAGGCGATCCTGGACGACGCGCTGGTCGGTGAACTGGAAGCCACGATGGGCGAGCTCGAGAGAGATGGCCGCGAGGAGATCGTGCGCCAGGGGGCCGAGACCTCGCGTATCCGTGCGGTGCGCCAGGTGCACATGCGCTACGAAGGCACGGATTCGCCGTTGATCATCGACTTCGCCAGCCGTGCCGGCATGTTTGCCGCCTTCGAGGCCGCCCACCAGCAGCAGTATGGCTTTGCCGATCCCGAGAAGCGCCACATCATCGAAGCCGCCACCGTCGAGGTCATCGGCGGGGCGCTGGATGTCGCGGATCCGAGGTTCGAGATCGGGCCCGCCGAGGACGCGCCCGAGGCGCTCGCGGAGGTCGAGACCTATATGGCGGGGTCCTTGCGCCAGACCGGGGTTTACGACCGGGAGCATCTGGGGCCGGGCAGCACGATTGTCGGGCCCGCGATCATCATCGAGGCCAATGCTACCACCGTCGTCGAGCCGGGCTGGGCCGCCGAGGTCACCGAGCGCAACCACCTGGTGCTTACGCGCGTGGAACCCAGGCCGGGCCAGGCGAGCGTGGGCACGCAAGCCGATCCGGTCATGCTCGAAGTGTTCAACAATCTGTTCATGTCGATCGCCGAGCAGACCGGCGTCGTGCTGCAGAACACCTCCTACTCCGTCAACATCAAGGAGCGGCTGGATTTCTCCTGCGCCATCTTCGGCCCGGACGGCGATCTCGTCGCCAACGCACCGCACATTCCGGTGCATTTGGGGTCGATGAGCGAGAGCGTGAAGACCGTCGCCGAGCAGCGCAAGGGGACGATCAGACCGGGCGATGTCTTCATGCTGAACACGCCCTACAACGGCGGCACGCACCTGCCCGACGTGACCGTGATCACGCCGGTGTTCGACGAGGCGGGCGAGGACATCCTGTTCTACGTCGCCTCGCGCGGCCATCACGCCGAAATCGGCGGCATCACGCCCGGCTCGGTACCGCCCCACAGCACACACATCGACGAGGAAGGCATCCTCATCGACAATTTCCAACTCGTCTCCGGTGGCCGGCTGATGGAGAAGGAGACGGAGCGGCTGTTTATGACGGCGCCCTATCCGACTCGAAATTTCCATCACAACCTCGCCGACCTCAAGGCGCAGATCGCGGCCAACAACATGGGCGTGCAAGAGCTGCACAAGATGGTCGACCACTTTGGGCTCGATGTCGTGCACGCCTATATGAAGCACGTCCAAGATAACGCCGAGGCGTCGGTGCGCCGCGTGCTCAGCGTGCTCAAGGACGGCGCATTCCGATACGAGATGGATTCGGGCGCCGAGATCTGCGTCTCGATCAAAGTCGACCAGAAGAAGCGCGAGGCGGTGATCGACTTCGCCGGCACCTCGCCACAGCAGAACAGCAACTTCAATGCGCCCGCGGCGGTCAGCATGGCCGCGGTGCTCTACGTCTTCCGGCTCATGGTCGACGACGACATCCCCCTGAATGGCGGCTGCCTCATACCGCTCAAGATCATCGTGCCCGAGGGCTCGATGCTCAATCCCGTCTATCCCGCCGCGGTCGTCGCCGGCAACGTCGAGACCTCGCAGGCGATCACCGACACGTTGTTGGGCGCGCTCGGCATCATGGCCGCTTGCCAGGGCACGATGAACAACTTCACCTTCGGCAATGACGCCGGCTACCAGAACTACGAGACGCTTTGTGGCGGCCACGGCGCCGGGCCCGATTTCGACGGCACCAGCGCCGTGCATACGCATATGACCAACACCCGGGCGACCGACCCCGAAATCCTGGAGTGGCGCTTTCCGGTGATCCTGGAATCCTTCTCGATTCGCCAAGGCTCGGGCGGCGCGGGCCGGTACCGGGGCGGCAACGGCATCATCCGACGGGTCCGCTTCCGCGAGCCGATGACGGCTGCCATCGTGTCCGGCCATCGGCGCGTGCCGCCTTATGGCGTGGCCGGTGGCGAAGCGGGCGAGGTCGGCCGCAACCGCGTCGAGCGCGTCGACGGCACGATCGATGAGCTTGGTGGCACCGACATGGCCGAGATGAATACGGGCGACGTATTCGTCATCGAAACGCCCGGTGGCGGCGGCTATGGGACTGCCACGCCGGACTGACCCGCGGGCCCGATAATGCCTTTCAAGTCCCTCGCGGGTCTAGTGTGGTGGATTTGAAGTTCCTCCCATTATTTGGGGCAGGCGCCGTGAGGAACTTCAAATCCATAAACCACACTAAATTCTTGAATCGACTAGTGTCCTTATCGAATCGGAAGTTCGATCCACGCTTGCCGCTAATGCTACGAACTTCCGATTCGGGACACTAGCAGTTTGTCGGACTCGGCCGATTGGGGTCAAAATACGCAATCATGGCAACAAATTTCATGAATTATACCCCGACTCCTCAGAGACCCGAAAAAAGCTCTGGCAATCCGGCCGTTGATCGATTCTTCTCGGGGGCATGATTCGCGGTGGATTTCTGAGTGCCAAGGAGCGGGGGCCCCTGAGGGGGTGATGGGGCACCCGAGCGAGAGCCATGGGGTGGCCCGGCGGGCGAACGCCGTTCTGCTGCTGGATGACGGCCTGAGCTGTGCCGAGGTGGCGCGGGTGCTCTACCTCGACGACGACACGGTGCGGACTTGGTTCAAGCGCTACCGCGCGGGCGGTCTGGATGAATTGACGCTGTTCGACTGGCCCGGCGGGCCGGGCCATCTGAGCCGGGAGCAAGAGGCGGACCTTTCGGCGCATCTGGGCGAACGGCTTTACCGCGACACGGGCGAGGTGGCGGCGCATATCGCGGCGACCTGGGGGGTGATCTACAGCCATTCCGGCTGCATCAAGCTGATGCATCGCCTGGGCTTCGAATACAAGCGCCCGGAAAGCCTGCCGGCCCAGGCCGACGAGGCCGAGCAGGCCGCCTTCATCGAGGCTTATGACAAGTTGCTCAACGGCCTGGAGGCCGACGAGGTGGTCTACTTCGCCGATGCGGTGCACCCGGAATACCAGTCGCGTCCAGTCCATGGCTGGGTCAAAAAAGGCGACAAGGTGGCGCTGAGGCGGACCTCGGGACGCCAGCGCATCAACCTCCACGGCGCGCTCAATCTGGAGAATTTCCACTGCCCCTTGGTCCAGGCCGAGCGGATCAACGCCGCCTCGACCATCGCGCTGTTCGAGAAGCTGGAGGCCGACAACCCCGGAAAGAAGCGGATCTACGTCTTCGCCGACAATGCCCGCTATCACCATGCCCGCCTGGTCCGACAATGGCTGGAGAGGCCGGGTTGCCGCATCAAGCTGATCTTCCAGCCCGCCTACGCCCCCCACCTCAACGCCATCGAGCGATTATGGGGCGTCATGCATCGCGAGGTGACCCACAACAGGTTCTACGCCAACTTCGACCTCTTCACCAAAGCGATCGATCACTTCTTCAAGCAACGCCTGCCACGAGAGTGGACGACTTGGCGCGACACCATAACCGACAATTTCCGTATCATCTCGCACCGGGATTTTCGGGTTCTGGAGTGATCCGAGTATATAGCAATAAACTTGCGAATGTCGGCCGTGCGTTGAACGATTACTTCAATTTCTGCTTAAGTCCGACAGGCTGCTAACAGTCTGTCGGGTTTGTCGAGGCCGCGCCGATCACGCCTTCAGCTTCGGGATGACGTCGCGCGCGATCGCCTCGACCTGCTCGCGCTCGTATCGGTAGGGCACGAAAATGATGCGCTCGAGGCCGGCCTCGATGTGGGCCTGGAGCTGCTCGGCGCATTCCTCGGCCGTGCCCATGATGGCGCTTTCCGCCGTCGAGTCGCTCCAGGACGCAAAATCCCATTCGGTGTTGAGCCATTCGTTCATCGGACCCTCGACCTTGTCGCGCGGCCCGATCATGATCGGCAGCTGGTTGGCGTTGACCAGGCTGTCCGGATCCTTGCCGCCCTTTTCCGCGAAGTTGCGAACCTTGGCCCAGGACTTGGCGAAACTCTCGGGCGTGTAGAAATAGGTCAGCCAACCATCCCCGGCCAGGGCGGCACGCTCGAGCACGCGGTCGACGTAGCCGCCGATCAGAATCGGCGGGCGCGGCCTTTGCACCGGCTTGGGAAACATGACCGAGTTGCGCAGGTTATGCGGCGGGTATTCGCCCTCGACCATGTCTTCGGCCCACAGCCGATTCATGATCTCCAGGCTCTGGTCCATGATCTTGCCGCGTTTGTGGAAGTCAATGCCGACGGCGTCGAACTCGCGCTTGTACCAGCCCGAGGCCAAGCCGAGCACCAGCCGGCCGTTCGAGATCTGGTCGATGCTGGACAGCTCCTTGGCCAGCATGACCGGGTTGCGCAGCGGCAGGACCAGGACCCCGGTGCCGAGCTTGATCGTCTTGGTCCGCGCCGCCACCGCGGTCAGCAGAGACAGCGCCTCGATGATCGGAAAGTGCGGGTCGACGCCGAGCAGGACGTGGTCCCAGACCCATAGCGACTCGTAGCCCAGCTCCTCCATGCGCACGCCGTAGTCGATCAGCGCCGGCGCGTCGGGCAGCTCCGGGAAAGCCAGGAAGTTGCGCATCGCAATGCCGAAAGTGGTGGGTTTCGCGGCCATTTCAGGGCCCTCCGTGGCAAGGTTGGTTGTCGTTGCGGCGGCCCCGAGACCGCACTCAGGCGATATAAATGCGCTGGGGGTCGAGCTCGCGCACCACCTGCAACTCGTGTGCCTCCGGCGGCTTGGTGATCGGCACGTGGGGATCTATCACGAGTTCGAAATCAGTGTTGTCCTGGACCTCCTCGGCCGTGACACCGGGGTGCAGGGCGGCGACCTTCATGGCATGGGTTTCGTCATCGAACGCCAACACCGCGAGATCGGTGACGACGCGGTACATGCCGCCGACGAGCAACCCCGAATCGTGGCGGCTGGTGCCGCCCCGCAAAAAACCGGGGCTGGTGACGAAATCGACCTTGTCGACGAAACGCCGCTTCTCGTGCTTCATGGCGACGATCATCCGAGTCAGACTGGATATGTCGTTGCCGCCACCGGTCCCGGGCAGGCGCGCCTTGGGGTCGTCCGCGTCTCCGATGTATGAGCTGTTCAGGTTGCCGTAGCGGTCGATCTGCGCGCCGCCCATGAAGCCGACATCGATGTAGCCGCGCTGCAAGAACAGCAGCACGTCGGTAATGCCGAGCACCATGTTGGCACGACGCGTGCACCGTTGCTCGTTGGTGGAAGGCGGCAGCTCCCCAGGCACGATAAACGGCCCGACCACGCCGCCTTCGAACAGAATGGTGAGCCCCGGCGCGTGCAGCCTCTGGGCCAGGGTGGCGGCGAGCAGGGGAATCCCGACCCCGGCGAAGACGCACTGTCCGTCCTCGAGCAGCCGGCCGCTCATGACGGCCAGCAACTCCGACGATGTATAGCTGGCGCGTTTAGTCATTGTAGATGCTCCGTCCACGGCGCGCCGCGTCGAGCATCGCGTCGATGCCCAGCCGGCTCAGGTACTCGTGCCAGTCCGCGGGGGCGTGGTAGAAGCGCTCCAGGTACGCCTTGGCGCCGGCCTCCGGGTCGCGCGCCGTCATCTCCGCATAGTCATCCAGATGCGAGAAGAACGGCTCGTAGACACCGTAGCACTCGTGCGGCGCCGCGCCGTAGGGAGTCTCGACCACGGCATCCACGGTGAAGAACGGGATCTTGGTATGATCGGGCTGGCGCCGGATCTGGTCGTTGGAGATGATCCGCTCGGTGGTCAGGATGACCCGGTTCGCGGCCAGGGCGATATCCATGTCCATGAACGGCAGGCCGTCGATCTGAGCGTTGCCGTAGGCGTCGCAGCGATGGACGTGAAGCAGCGCGACATCGGGGTTGAGCGCCGGCAACAAGATCAGCCGATCGCCGGTGTAGGGACAGGTCATCTCGCGCAATTCCTCGCCCAAACGGCCGCGCACGTCGGAACCCATCATCGAGCGCGCCGGCATGAACGGCAGGCCCATGGCGCCGGCGCGATAGCGCAACCCCATCGACATGTGGCTCCATTCCTCGAAGCGCGCCCGCTTCGACTCGGTGAAATGGCGCATGACCTTGGAGATGCCCCAGACGATGCCCTGGCTGAACCAGCTGGTCACGATGTGCGCGCTCGCGCCCGAAGCGTAAAGCAGGTCGCCCTCGGTCGAGACGATGCTGCGCGAGACAGTGAGGTCATTGCACCCGGCACGGATCAGTGCCCAGATCAGGGCCATTGGCGTCCGCGAGACAGTGCAGCCGCCAAGCGCCACATGGTCACCGTCCTTGACCAACGACGCCGCCTCCGTGAGCGACATGACTTTCTCGCGCAGGCTCCGGTCGCGCGCGGCGGTCTTCTCCCTCAGGTCCAAGTACGACTGCCTCAAGAGCTCGTCTCCTTCTTTTCAAATTGCGCGGCGGCTCTGCATCGGGGGTCGAGCGGCTTGGCCGGACCGACCGCCGAGACCTGTCTCTCGGTTGAAGCTCTCGACGAGGTCATCCCAGACAGGCGGCGGGTCGCGCCGCAAGCGCCGGTCCCCGCGCCCGTCGAAGTCGGCGAGCGCGATGCTCCGCCGCTCGACCCGGGTGCCGAAAGGCGGCCGCCTCGTGGGGGCCCGAGTCCGACGGCATATCGAACCAAGTCCGGCCGATTGTAGCGACATGGATACGAACCATCGTCTAAGCTTCTACCGTGAGGGAGTGCCTTGCAAGCACCAGGATAGGCTCACGACATCTCGGTCCAAGAGGCTGCCAGGGATGCAAGCGATGACCGAGGACACCCGAGACAATCCCGGATCGTACATGACGAGGGACAGCTCTTGAATGTTGATTTTCTTCTTGCTTCCCATGCCTTGATCGTACGGCGGCACCGATGTGGGATTCGAGTCCCTGTCCACCCGGCTATCCGCGCGCCGCTCAACCCTCTCGCTCCCAGCCCCACCACTCACGCACCGCCTCGCCCATGACCAGACGCCGGTCTTCCGCGCCGAGCCAGGGCAGTTCCTCGGTGAACATGGTCGCGCATTGGCGCCACGAGCACGGCATCTTGGTGATGTCGGTGCCCCAGAACATGCGCTCGGGGCCGAAGGCGTCGAAGATCCGTTCGAGGTAGGCGTGCATCTTCGCGAAGGGGTAGGCCTCGCTCGAATAGCCGGGGGCGCCGGTCGAGTTCACGGCGACGTTCGGATGGCGGGCGAGGGCCAGCAAGTCGGCCATGTGGGTCATGGCCGCGTGGTCCTTCAGCTTCGTGTTGCCGCCGAGGCCGCCCGGATGGTCGATGGCGAGGCTCGGGTGGTAGAGCAACTGACTTTTAATCAGTGGGTCACAGGTTCGAGTGAGTCGGACCCGATTTCCTTGGACACAGAATTGGCTTAATCGAAGTGTCCAAGGAGGACCGGAACATGGCCGATAATTTTGAGAAGAAAGTTGCTGTTGATGGGCCTGTGGTAAATGCGGGCGAGCTTGGCTCGTCCACGTTTTCCCCAGGCCAGGCTTTGCCGGCAGGCCCGCTGGGACTTGGCCAGCGATGGACGGTGGCGCGCAAGCGTGTGTCGCTTTTGCGTGACGAGCCGGTGCAACTTCTGTCGCGCCAGTTGGGCGTAGAGATCTTCCGGCTCGAGCAGTGGCGTGAGAAAGCGATCGGCGGGATCGACGCCTCGCTCAAGCAACGCAAGGGCGATCCGGTGCAGGCGGAACTGGATAGCGCCATGAAGCGGATCGGAGAGTTGACCATGCAGGTGGAACTGCTGGAGGCCAAGACGGAGACCTTCGGCCCTTTGGGGCGGCGGAGGTCGCGGCGATGAGTGCCGCCACCTCGCCCGGCACGGGTCTGGCCTACGGCCTGCGGCGGGTCTGCGCCGCCTGGGGCATGGCCCGCTCCTCGTTCTACGCCATGACCTCCGGCCAGCACGCCGAGCAGCCGCCGGCAAAGCGTCGGGGACCGAAGCCCGCGATCTCGGACCAGGCGCTGCTGGTGGCGATCGAAGCCGACCTGGAGGCATCGCCCTGGGAGGGCGAGGGCTACCGCAAGGTCTGGGCTCGGCTTCGGGTCTGTCGCGACATCCGGGTTGCCCGCAAGCGGGTGCTCCGCCTGATGCGCGAGAACAATCTGCTCTCGCCCCATCGCTGCCGCCGCCGTGGCGGCAATCCCCATGACGGTGAGATCATCACTCATGCCCCGAACCTCATGTGGGGCACCGATGGCGTTCGGGTGTTCACGGTGGACGGCGGCTGGGGCTGGATCTTCACCGCCGTCGAGCATTGGAACGCCGAGTGTGTCGGCTGGCATGTCTGCAAGCGCGGCGACCGCTTCGCCGCCCTGCAGCCGATCTCCATGGGGCTTGCCGGGCTGTATGGCTCGACCGCGGCCGGCGCGGCTCGGGGGCTGGCCTTGCGGATGGATCACGGCTCCCAGTATCTGTCGGACCACTTCACCAACCAGATCAAGTTCTGGGGCATCCAGCCGTCCTACGCCTTCGTCGCCGAGCCCCAGACCAACGGCGTCGCCGAGCGGTTCAATCGCACGCTGAAGGAACAGATCATCCATGGTCGCATCTACCGCAACATCGCGGAGCTGCGGGACGCCGTCCGCGACTTCGTCGAACTCTACAATGCCCAGTGGATCGTCGAAAAGAACGGCTACCTGAGCCCCGCTCAAGCTCGTCAGGCGTGGCACGCCGCGATCTCAATCAGGCCCGCCGCGTGAGACAAACTTGTGTCCAAGGAACCGGGTGCGCTACAGTCACAGGTTCGAGTCCTGTCGGGCGCACCAATATTATCACGATTATTTTATTGGTCATTCACATTACCGGATGGTTTCGAGCGGGCGGGCGCGAGCGATGTCACGCCGGGTCGCACGTCGAACCTCTCGCGTCGCGTCTCGCCGCGGCGACGGTAGCGGCGTGACGTTGGCCGGTAAAGAATTCGCGGGACGGTCGAGTTTTGAAAATTCAATCACATGCAACAACTGACAAAACCTAATAATATGTGGTACTGATAGAGCAGGCTCACCCACGGGACGGGTTTGAACCGTGGGTGGCGGCGGTCCTCTTGAAGATGGCGTGCATGGTTTTCCCACTATCCACGATTAAGTCGCGCACTGGTGGCTTCCTGTTCCGGCGAGGCCTCGCCGGCGGGTCCGGGAGAGGCGGTCGTAGACTGTCGCGGCACCTGGCCGGCGTATTCGTCGCCGCCCTGACCGGGCTGGCGGCGGCGGGCGGCGGCCTGGCGCAGGAGTTGCCGACCGGCAGCACGGTCAGAGCCGGCATCGCGGCCATCGGCCAGCCGGATGACGGCACGCTCAGGATCGATCAGTCGAGCGCCAACGCGATCCTGCATTTCGACAGCTTCTCGATCGGCGCCGGCAACCGGGTACATATCGAGAACGGCACTGGCGCGACACTCAACCGGGTGACGGGTGGGCATGTCTCGGCGATCGACGGCACGCTCACCGCCACGGGCTCGGTGCTGCTGGTGAACCCGAACGGCGTCATCGTCGGCCCCGACGGCGTGGTCGAGACGGGCGGCGATTTCATCGCCTCGACCCGCGACGTGCTGGACGCGGATTTCCTGAACGGCGGCGATCTCGCCTTCACCGGCACGGTCCGCGCGGCGGTGGTCAACCTCGGCCGGGTCTCCTCGCTCGGCGGCGACGTCGCCTTCATCGCGCACGAGGTTCGAAACGAGGGCCGAATCACGGCGGCGGGCGGCACGGCGGCACGGCGGCGCTGGTCGCGGGCACGGAGGTGCTGTTGCCCGACGCGGCGCTGGACGGGGGCAAGATCCTGGTCAAGGCGGGCGCGGCCGGCGGCGAAGTCACCCAGGCGGGCATCATCCGCGCCGCCGCCACGGAACTCCGCGCGCACGACGGCAACGTCTATGCGCTGGCCGGCGAGACGGGCGGCGTCACCCAGGCGGTGGGGGCCGCGAGGCACGAAGGGCGCATATTCCTCACCGCCGAGGGCGGTAGCGTCACCATCGCCCACGAGATCCAGGCCCGGCGCGGCGCCGGGCCCGCCATCGACGGCGGCGAGGTGAGAATCTCAGCGGACTTCGTCGCCGTCGGGGCCGCAATCGACGTCGACGGGGCCGAGGGCGGCACGGTCGATATCGAGGCCGGAACCCTGTCCCTGGCGGAGCCGGTGAGCGCCCGGGGCCTCGGCGGCGCCGGCGGCACGGTCGCGATTCAGGCCAGCGGCGACAGCCTGGTCTATTCGACGGGAAGCATCGACGTCTCCGGGGCGACGGAGGGCGGATCGATCCGCCACGTGACGGGACGGACGCTGACCCATTCCGGGCGATACCTGGCGACGGGCGCGAACGGGAAGGGCGGCGCGATCGACATCGGCGGGGGTGCCGCGCGCCTGCTGTCGCCCACCATCGACGCCTCGGGCAAAGCCGGCGGCGGGCGGATCCGCGTCGGCGGCGAATTCCAGGGCGGCAAGGATCTGGCGGCCGACGAGTTGCCCAATTCCCTACGCCTGGCGGCGACGGACGCGACGCGCATCACCGCGGACGCGACCGGCGCGGCGGGCGACGGCGGCAGGATCATCCTCTGGGGCGACGAGCGGGCAGCGGTACTGGGGACCATTTCGGCCCGGCCCGGCAGCCTCGCGGGCGCGGGCGGCTTCGTCGAGATTTCCTCGGCGGGGGAGTTGGTCTACCGGGCCGAGGTGGCGACGGGCCGGGGGGACCGTCACGGCACGGTGCTGCTGGACCCCAAGAACTTCACCATCGCGGAGGTCGATTTCAATCAGTCGATCTTCATCCTCGGCGCCGGCTACAGCTATCCCGACTTCGCCGCGCAGCTGGACAATGACGATATTTTCGGCCTTTCCGTCGCCTTGGACGGCACCCGGCTCGCCGTGGGTGCGCCGGAAGACGACGGCCAAGGCAACAGTGGCGTGAATTTCGGCGCGGTCCACCTGTTCAGCTTCATCGATCAGGCGTTTTCCAGCGGTGTGCTGGAGGCCACCCTGGGCGCGGGCTATGTCGGCGGCAAGAACCTGAACCTAGCGGCCCGGCTGAATAATGACGACTGGTTCGGTTATTCCGTCTCGCTCGATGGTGCCCGGCTCGCGGTGGGGGCTGCTCTCGACGACGGCCAGGGTAATGTCGGCGTCAACAATGGCGCGGTGCACCTGTTCAGCTTCACGGACCAGTCGTTTTCGGGTGGCGTTCTGGAGGCGACCTTGGGCGACGGCTATGCCAGCGGCAAGAGCCTCGACTTG
The DNA here is from genome assembly GCA_965226475.1 of Alphaproteobacteria bacterium. Taxonomy (GTDB): domain Bacteria; phylum Pseudomonadota; class Alphaproteobacteria; genus JASLMY01. The sequence goes on from CBDDDJ010000002.1 coordinate 195,072, forward strand.
GCCGCACGGCTGGACCCCTTCGATTCTTTCGGCTGGTCGGTCTCGTTGGATGGTGCCCGGCTCGCGGTCGGGGCCGCGGGTGACGACGGCGCGAGCAACGGCATTACGGATGGCGGCGCGGTGTATCTGTTCAGCTTTGCCGACCAGGCGTTTTCGGGCGGCGTTCTCGAGGCGACGCTCGGCGAGGGCTACGTTGGTGCCAAGAACCTCGACCTGGCCGCCCGGCTGGACGTCGCCGACTCTTTCGGCAGTTCCGTTTCGCTGGACGGCACCCGGCTCGCGGTTGGGGCGTGGGAAGACGATGGCGAGAGTAACGGGAGTTCGAATGCCGGCGCGGTGTATCTGTTCGGCTTCGCGGATGGGGCGTTCTCGGGAGGCGTTCTGGAGGCGACGCTGGGCGAGGGCTATGCCGGCGGCAAGAACCTCGACCTCGCCGCCTCTCTCGACATGGCCGACGTCTTCGGGACATCCGTCTCGTTGGACGGCGCCCGGCTCGCGGTTGGCGCGGTGGGTGACCATGGCCAGGGCAACGGCGGATTCTACAACGGCGCGGTATATCTCTTCAGCTTCGCGGACACGGCGTTTTCGGGCGGCGTGCTGGAGGCCACCCTGGGCGAGGGCTATGCGGGCGGCAAGAGCATCGATCTGGCCGGGCGGCTGGACGACGCCGACTCGTTCGGGGGGGCCGTCTCGCTGGACGGCACCCGTCTGGGGGTGGGGGTCGCCGGCGACGAAGGCCAGGGCAACGGGGGTACCGACATCGGCGCGGTCCATCTGTTCAGCTTCACGGACATGGCGTTTTCGGGCGGCGTGCTGAAGGCGACCATCGGCGAAGGTTACGACGCCGGCGGCAAGAACCTCGACCTCGCCGCCCAGCTGGATGATTTTGATAACTTCGGCCAATCGGTTTCGTTGGACGGTACCCGCCTGGCAGTAGGAGCTCCTGTTGGATATGGCCAGACGGTTGCCGATCGCGATGCGGTCTATCTGTTCAGTTTCACGGATGCGGCGTTCTCCGGTGGCGTTCTAGAGGCGACGTTGGGCGAGGGCGGGGATGTCCCGGGCTCTGTTGAAAAGCTGAAGTAGGCGTCGTCCGCCTGGAGCCGCTAGGCTCTGGGTGCTGATTCCATCAAGGAGAACGACGCCATGACCAAGACTACACGCAACGACCGTTCCTCGGAACCATCCTGTCGGCTCTTGCCATCGATGCCGGAGGCCTTCGACGATCCGCGCATGAGCGTCGATCGCTTCTGCCTTTTGGCGGGCCTCGAGTCTTTGAACGAGATGATGTCGGCGGACGCGGAAGCCTTGTGCGGTTCGCGCCACGCCGGCTCGGGCGAGCGCAAGGGCCATCGATGGGGCACGACCCGGAGCGAGATCGCCTACCACGGCGGCAAAGTGAAGGTCGAGCGCCCTCGGGTGGGGGACTTCGCGGGTCGGGAGATGAGCCTGCCGAGTTGGGAGCTGCTGTCGGAACCCGAACTCTTGCAAGCCTGGGCGATGAATCTGATGGTGATCAACGTCTCGACCCGCAAGTATGCCCGCGCGGTGCGCCTGCCGGACGATGCGGGCGGCGATCTGCCGGCGGCATCGGGTGACGCAACCTCGAAGTCGGCGGTCTCGCGCCGTTTCGTGGCGTTGACGCGAAGCAAGCTGAAGGCCTGGCTGGCGAGCCCGCTCGACGATCTCGATCTCGTGGTGCTCCAGATCGACGGGCTCCATGTCGGCGATCACCTGATGGTGGCGGCGATCGGCATCGACACCGGCGGCGCGAAGCACGTGCTGGGCCTGGCCGAGGGCGCGACGGAGAACGCGGCCACGGTGCAAGCCATGCTCGACAACCTGATCGAGCGCGGTCTCGATCCCGAACGGCCTCGGCTCTACATCGTCGACGGCGCCAAGGCGCTCTCGAAGGCGATCCGGCGGACCTTCGGGCGGGCGGCGGCCCTCCAGCGCCGCCAGGTGCACAAGGGGCGCAAAACATCACGGACCGGCTGGACGAGAGCCTCCATGCCGGCGTCAGGAAGGTCTTGCGGCAGGCCTGGCAGCAGGACGACGCGGCTAAGGCCGAACGGCTCTTGCGCAACCTCGCCCGCCGTCTGGAGCATGACGCACCCGGCGTCTCGGGCTCGATCCTGGAGGGCCTGGACGAGATCCTGACCGTGATCCGGCTCGGCCTCCCGCCGCAACTTCGACGCTCGCTGGCTTGCACCAACGCCATCGAGAACGCGATCGGCACCGTCCGGACGGTGCAGCGGAACGTCAAGCGCTGGCGCAACGCCGAGATGGCGCTGCGTTGGACCGCCGCCGGCCCCTTGGAGGCGCAAAAGACCTTCCGCCGCCTCAAGGCCCACCGCCAGCTCCCCATCCTCGACGCCGCCCTGCGGGAGGCGGTGAGAAAGGCCGGAGCAAAGTCCGTCATTGAAGACATCGAGGTGGCCGCGTAGCCTCTCGATCAGACGATGCCTATCTCGCACTTTTCAACATTGGGCGGGACATCGCCGCGAGGGCTATGTTGGCGGTAAGAACCTCGACCTCGCCGCCCAGCTGGATGATATTGACCAAAGGGCTTATCCCTTTGAGCCCGGTTTGACGAGATGTTGAGTTTCTGGTGGGCGTCGGCAGCATGTTCGTGTAATGTTCCGTCATGGCCAGCCGCTGGAAATATGACCGCCCCATGTCCCGCGCCGCCTTCGAGGCGCGCTTTCCCGATGAAGCCTCCTGTGCCCGGCATCTCGCCGCCAGGCGCTGGCCCGACGGCTTCGTCTGCCCCGCCTGCGGCCATGACAGGGGCTGGGAACTGAAGCGGCGCCGGGCGAGCTGGGAATGTGCGGCCTGCGGGAAGGAGACCTCGGTGACCGCAGGCACGATCATGCACCGCAGCCACTTGCCCCTGAAGACCTGGTTCATGGCCGTTCACATCGTGACCAGCCACTCGAATGGTATCTCCGCCCTGCAACTCCAGGCCCAGCTCGGGCTCGGCAGTTACAAGAGTGCCTGGCTCCTGCTGCACAAGCTGCGCCGTGCCATGGTCAATCCGGATCGCAGCCTGCTTGAGGACCTGATCGAGATCGATGAGGCCACCCTCCCGTTCCGCACCGCAAAAGACCCGGCCACAGGCGGGCAAGGTCGCAGCCCACAAGGCAAGATGCGCATTGCCGGCGCGGTCGAGCTATCGCCCGAGGGCGAGCCACGCCGCATCCGGCTGGCGCCGATCGGGGATTTCTCCGCGCGCAGCCTTCGTGCCTTCGTTGCCGGAACCTCGGCGCCGGGCGCGCGGGTGATTACCGATGGCTGGAGCGGTTATTGCGGCCTGCCCGACCACGACCACCAGCCCAAGGTCGTCGGTGCAACGCCCGCCCATCTCGTGCTGACGTGGATCCATCGTGTGTTCTCGAACCTGAAGCGCTGGGCGCTCGGAACCTTCCATGGCCTGCGCCGCGCCCATCTGCGCCGCTACCTCGACGAGTTCGTGTTCCGCTGGAACCGCCGCCGCCACACCGCAACGGCTTTCGATACCCTGCTCGGCATCGGCACGCGCCTGCGACCCGCCGACTACCGCGACATCGTCGGACAACACGTCTGATCCCGGCAGGCCGGGCGCCAGCCACCGCCCGCCCTCCGATCCGCCTCAATCGGAGCCGAATACCGGCCCTCCAGTCTGCCTGACAGCACTCGAAACCAACTTCCTCAAGTCCAAAAGCTCCCGCACATCCCCCGGCACGGTCCGAAAACCGTGCCTGGAACGTAGAAGGCCGATCAACATCTGGTGTGACCGGAAGCAAAGGGATAAGCCATTTGACCAATTCGGCACATCCTTCTCGCTGGATGGCACCCGCTTGGCGGTGGGGGCCGCTGGTGACGACGGCCAGGGCAACGTGGGCAACGCTAACGGCGCGGTATATCTATTTGGCTTCACGGATGCGGCGTTTTCCGGCGGCGTTCTGGAGGCATGGCTTGGCGAGGGCTATGTCGGCGGCAAGAACCTCGACCTCGCCGCCGAGCTGGATACTGGCGATACCTTCGGGATATCGGTCTCGCTGGATGAGGCCCGTCTCGCGGTGGGGTCTTTCGGCGACGACGGCCAGGGCAACGGGGGCAACTTCAAAGGCGCGGTGCATCTGTTCAGCTTCACGGATAAAGCGTTTTCGGGTGGCGTTCTGGAAGCGACGCTGGGCGCGGGCTATGTCGGCGGCAAGAACCTCAACCTTGCCGAACAGCTGGATGATCGTGACTTCTTCGGCCGATCGGTCTCGCTGGACGGCACCCGCTTGGCGGTGGGAGCCCCTTTTGACGCCGGTGAGGGCAACTCGGGCACCACGAGCGGCGCGGTGTATTTGTTCAGTTTCACGGATGCGGCGTTTTCAGGTGGCGCCCTGGTGGCGAGGCTGGGCGAGGGCTATGTCGGCGGCACAAACCTCGACCTCGCCGCTCCGCTCGATGGCGGCGACAGGTTTGGCACATCGGTTTCGCTGGACGGCACCCGTCTGGCCGTGGGGGCCGATGGTGACAATGGCCGGGGCAACGGGGGCAGCAACAACGGCGCCGTGTATCTGTTCAGCTTCACGGACACGGTGTTTTCGGGTGGCGTTCTGGAGGCCATGCTGGGCGCCAGCTACGTCGGCGGCAAGAACCTCGACCTCGCCGCCCAGCTCGATGATTCCGACCTATTCGGCTCTTCGGTTTCGCTGGACGGCACACGCTTGGCGGTGGGGGCCTTTGGTGACGACGGCCAGGGCAACGGGGGCAACGCCAACGGCGCGGTGTATCTGTTCAGCTTCACGGACATGGCGTTTTCCGGCGGCGTGCTGGAGGCGACCATCGGCGAGGGCTACGTTGGTGCCAAGAACCTCGACCTGGCCGCCCGGCTCGAAAATCTCGACCAAATCGGCTATTCGGTCTCGCTGGACGGCACCCGCCTCGCGGTGGGAGCTCCCTTTGAAGACAGCCAGGCCAACGTGGGCATCAACAGCAACTATGGCGCGGTGTATCTCTTCAGCTTCACGGACACGGCGTTTTCGGGTGGCGTTCTGGAAGCGACCTTGGGCGAGGGTTACGTCGGCGGCAAGAACCTCGACCTCGCCGCCCAGCTCGAAAGAAGTAACCTTTTCGGAAGTGCGGTGTCGCTGGACGGCACCCGCCTCGCGGTAGGGGCTTCTGGTGACCACGGCCTGGGCACGGGGGCTTTCTTCAGCGGCGCGGTGTATCTGTTCAGCTTCACGGACATGGCGTTTTCGGGTGGCGTATTGGAGGCGACCTTGGGCGAGGGTTATGTCGGCGGCAAGAATCTCGACCTTTCCGCCCAATTGGACACTAGTGACGGTTTCGGGCACTCGGTCTCGCTGGACGGCACCCGCTTGGCCGTGGGGGCTCAATTTGACGACGGCCAGGGCAACGGGGGTAGTGTCAACGGCGCGGTGTATCTCTTCAGCTTCACGGACACGGCGTTTTCGGGTGGCGTTCTTGAGGCGACTTTGGGCAAGGACTACACGGGCGGCAAGAACCTCGACCTCGCCGCCCAGCTCGATATTCTTGACCAATTCGGCTCTTCGGTCTCGCTGGACGGCAGCCACCTGGCGGTGGGGTCCCTTGGTGATGACACCCAGGCCAACGTGGGCATCAACAGCAACTATGGCATCAACAGCAACTATGGCGCGGTTTATCTCTTCAGCTTCACGGACACGGCGTTTTCGGGTGGCGTTCTGGAAGCGACCTAGGGCGAGGGCTATGTCGGCGGCAAGAACCTCGACCTGGCAATCCAGCTGGATACTCGTGACACTTTCAGAAGATCTGTGTCGCTGGACGGCACCCGCCTGGCGGTGGGGGCCATTGGTGACAGCGGCCTGGGCAACGGAGGTAGAGGCAACGGTGCGGTGTATCTCTTCAGCTTCACGGACACGGCGTTTTCGGGCGGCGTTCTGGAGGCGATCTTGGGCGCTGGCTACACGGGCGGCAAGAACCTCGACCTCGCCGCCCAGCTCGATATTTTCGACTTTTTCGGCCGATCGGTCTCGCTGGACGGCAGCCGCTTAGCGGTGGGGCCCTATCGTGACGACGGCCGGGGCGACGGGGGCGGGTTCAACTACGGCGCGGTGTACCTCTTCACCAACGCCTTCAGCGATGGCGCGCCCGACGATGTGGGCGACGGCGTCTTCGCGAGCCGGATCGGCGAGAGCATCACGATCACGCCCCAGGCGTTGAAGGCGCTGCTGGATGCCGGCAACGACGTCGTCCTGCAGGCGAGCAACGACGGCACGGTGGCGGCCGATATCCTGGTGAACAACCTGACCGGAGATGGCGGCGACCTCACCTTGCAGGCCGGCCGCTCGCTCTTCGTCAACGCGGACATCGGAAGCGACAACGGCAATCTGGCGCTGATCGCCAACTAGCTGCTGGCGAACGGCGTCGTCGACGCCGACCGCGACGCCGGCGATGCGGCGATCACCTTGGCCGACGGCGTGGCGCTCGACGCCGGCACCGGCACACTCACGCTCAGGATTCTCGACGGCGCGGGCAAGTCCAACAGTGGTGCCGGCCACATCACGCTCACCGCCAACAACTGGCTCGCCGGCGCGACCATCACGCTCGAGAATTTGGGCGCCGAGACGACCAATGCGATCCAGCTCGGCGCCGGCGGCACCCTGAGCGCCTCGGGCCCGGGCGATGCCATCACCCTCGCCTCGGACATCTTCACCAACAACGCCGGCGCGGGCGTCTTCGATTTCACCGACGGCGGCCGCTTCCTGGTGTTCAGCAACGACTTCGCGACCGACACGGCCGGCGGGCCGACGGCGCGCCACTTCTACAACCACGACTTCGGCGACACGCTCGGCGCCGTGGTGAGCGGATCGGCGGACAACTGGTTCCTCTACCGGGTGCAGCCGACCCTGACCGTCACCGGGACCGACACGCTTCTGACCTACGACGGGACGTCTCGGACGCTCGGCGGCTTCACGGCGGCGGGCCTGGTCAATGGCGACAGCCAGGCCCAGGCGCTGACCACGGACCCGACGCTGGTCGGCCAGGTGAATGCCGGTACCTACACCATGGGCAATCTGACCGGCGGCGCCTCCGAGATCGGCTACGCCATCACGCTGCTGCCCGGGACCCTGACGATCGACCCCCGGCTGCTCACCGTGACGGCGACGGCGGCCGACAAGGTCTACGACGGCACCACCGCGGCGACGGTGATCTTTGGCGACGACCGGGTGGCGGGCGACGTGCTGACGCTCGTCGGGACCGCCAACTTCGCCGACAAGAACGTCGGCACGGGCAAGACGGTGACGATCAGCGGCATCACGCTCGGCGGCGCCGACGCCGGCAACTACGGCTTCAACACATCGCTGTTCTCCATCGCCAGCATCACGCCCAGGGGCCTGGAAATGACCGCCGATCCGGGCCAGCTCAAGTTGGCCAGCGAGCCTGATCCGACATTCACCTTCACGCTTTCTGGCGGCGGCCTCGTGGCCGGAGATGGCCTGGCCGGGGCGTTGGCGCGCGTGGCGGGCGAAGTACCCGGCAACTATGGCTTGCTGATGGGCACGCTCACCGCCGGCGCGAACTACGACGTCGGCTTCGTCGGCAACGATTTCACGGTCCTGGAGCTGGTCTCGCCGACCTTGGATTTCCCGCTGGAGGCGTTGCCGACCACCAGCCTATTCCTCGACGGACTGCCCACAAACCTGCCGGACGGGTGGGCCCAGACATCGCTGTTCCCAGGCCAATTCGGATTGCCGCCGACATTCGTCGGATGCGCCAGTGGCGGATTCGCGGGCGCTGGCTGTGCCGCGCTGCTCAGCCACCTGACGCAGCATCGACCATAGAGGCTGGGGGATTCGTTCGATTATGAGGATGCCTCGGGCCATTCGTCGGCCGGTCCGATTCACGTGGCCGCTCGCCCTGGTACTGGCGGCAGCCGTCACCGCGCCGGCGGGCCAGGCGCAGCAACGCCTGGAGGAGAACCCGCCGGAACTGCGCCACGGTCCACGGCTCGACCGCCTGCCGGGCACCCTGGAGCTCGATCCCGCCGGAGCGAGCGACGAACCGCTCGGCACCGACCTTCGCGGCATCACGCTGGTGCGTGATCCCGATGGCATGAAGGCGGCCGTGACGCGCGCCGGCCTCGATCTGGGCGGCGTGAACCTCCCGCCGGAGGTCGATCTGCGGGCGGCGCTGCAACCTTTCCTCGGCCGCCCCCTGTCGCTGCGCCTGATGGTCGAGTTGCGGGTCGCCATCATCCGGGCCTACCGGGACGCGGGCTATGCCCTGGTGGCGGTGATCGTGCCGCCACAGGAGATTTCGAGCGGTGCCGTCCGGGTCATGATCAGCCAGTTCCGCCTGGCCGAGCGCCGGGTCGAGGGCACCGACTGGTCGGACGAGGACGATATCCTCGACGCCGTCCGGGCCCGGCCCGGCGAGGTGATCGATACCGACCGGCTGATCGACGATCTCAACTGGCTGAACCTCAATCCCTACCGCAACCTGGTCGTCGTGGCGGAGCCGGGCAAGGAATTCGGCGAGACCAACCTGATCTTCCGGGCCGAGGAGAAGAAGCCCTGGACGGTCTATGCCGGCTATAACAATCATGGCGCGCCGTCGACGAGCGAGAACCGGCTCTATGCTGGATTCAACCTGGCCAACATCCCCCTGCTCGACCATCAATTCGGCTACCGCTTCACGGTCAGCCCCGACGCCTTTGGCCGTCTGGATCATTCCACCAGCGCGACGCGCAAGCAGGATGCCTATCGCGCGCACGACGGCGTCTATTTCGTACCCCTGCCATGGCGCCACAAGCTGAAGCTGCGCGGCGCGTTCGTCGAAAGCCGTTCCAACCTGACAACTACCCTGGTGAGCGCGAGCGAGACCTTCATCGCCTCGGCCGAATACGCGGTGCCGTTGCCCGCCTGGGAATGGGTTCGCCCCGAAGTCTACGGCCGCCTGGCGTACAAACGCGCCGAACGCGACGTCTTCTTTAACACGGTTTTGGCCTCGGGCCTGGAGATCGACATCATCCAGGGCGCGTTCGGCCTGCGCGGCATCGAGAACGACGCCTTGGGACGAACGAGTTTCGAGCTTCAGCTCGTTCATAGCCCGGGGGGCATCACCGACAAGAACGATGACGCGAACTTTGCCGCCTTCTCCGGCAATCCCGGCGACACGGCCGACTACACCTATATCCATGGCTCGCTGCGTCGCGTGACGCCCCTCCACGAGGGCATGGCCCTGGTCTCGGAAGTCATCGGCCAGTGGTCCGACGACAGCCTGCCTTCGACCGATACCTTTTCCATCACGGGCGACGGCACGGTGCGCGGCTACAAGTCGCTGGAGGCCGCCGGCGACCGCGGCATCGTTGCCCGCGCGGAGATGCATTTCCCATTGTGGAGACTGTTCAGGGGCGACCTGCCGGTCCGGCTCGCCGCCTTCGACGTCTATCCCTTCCTCGATCTCGGTTATGTCGAGACCCTCGCGCCGAACGGGGATGAGTTCGCGGCGAGCACGGGGCTCGGCCTGTCGCTCGGATTCGGCGAGACGGTGTCGATCAACGGCAACATCGGCCTCGTGCTCGACGATGGTGTCTCCAGCCGCGCGGGCGACGTCGGAGGCCGCGTCAATCTCGTCGTCAAGCACTGAACGGCGGCCGGCCTCTCAGGCCGATTCGTCCCAGCCCCACCACTCGCGCACCGCCTCGCCCATGAGCAGGCGCTGGTCTTCCGCGCCGAGCCAGGGCAGTTCCTCGGTGAACATCGTCGCGCATTGGCGCCACGAGCACGGCATCTTGGTGATGTCGGTGCCCCAGAACATGCGCTCGGGGCCGAAGGCGTCGAAGATCCGGCGCAGGTAGTCCAGCATGATGGGATAGGGATAGGCCTCGCTCGAATAGCCGGGGGCGCCCGTGGCCTTGACGGCGACATTGGGGTGTTTGGCGAGCGCCAGGAGTTCCGCCATGTGGGTCATGGACGCCTCGTCCTTCAGCTTCGTGTTGCCGCCGAGGCCGCCCATATGGTCGATGGCGAGGCGGAGGCCCGGATGGCGCTCCGCGATCCGGCCGATGATGTCGAGCGAACCGGTCGCCAGCACGGCGATCGGCACGCCCGCCTTCTCCGCTTCCGACCAGAGCCAGTCGATGGTGCCGTCGGCGAGCCAGGTCCGCGCGGGCTCGTGGATGAAGAGGTAGCGCAGACCCAGGTTGCCGGGCGCCTCCCGCCAGGTCGCGACATGCTCGCGCGAGGCGGGATCGTCGAGCGCCAGCGCGCCCATGATCGCGAAGCGGCCGGGATGGTCCCGCACCGCGTCCAGGGCCAGTGCCTGTGAGTTCGGGTCCCAGCCCGGCGGATGAATGACCGCGCCGTGGACGCCGGCCTCGTCCATCAGCCCGATCGCTTCCGCCGCGGTAAACGAGGTCACCCGCCAATGGGCATCGTTGCTCGGCAAGCCCGTGCCCCAGAGATGAATCTGCGCGTCGGTGATTCGCATGTCGCTCTTTCTCCCTCTTTCCCCGGTTCGGTCGTTCGCGGCGGGCCTCAATAACTCGGCTTGGTGGGGAACGGGGTCAACTGGAGTTCGTGCGTCCAGGCCGAGCGATCCTGGGTGTGGAGATAATAAAACGCCTCGGCGATCTTGACCGGGTCCATCACGATGTCGGGATTGGCCTGGACCTTGGGCAGCGCCCGGGTGCCGGGCGAATCGATGGTGCCGTCGATCACCACGTTGGCGACATGTACGCCAAACTCGGAATATTCCTCGGTCAGAACCTGCGCCAGGGTGCGCATCATGACGCGGGGATAATAGAGCGAGTCGCCCGTCTTCCGCTTGCGGCCACGGATCGACCACGAGTTGTTGGAGAAGAAGAACGAGCACTCCCCCCTCTCCCGCATCGCCGGCAGCACCTCCTTGGCGACGAGGAAGGGCCCGCGGCTGGCGACGTGCTACGCGGTCTCGAACATCTCAAGCGGGAGATGCTCGAAGAGTTCCTTCTCCGGCGGCAGGTCGCGGCCCTCGGCATAGCCGGCGTTGTAGATCAGCACGCGCGGATCGCCGGCCTCGGCCCGGATCGTCGCGAAGGCGCTTGCGATCGACTCCGCGGAAACCAGGTCCATCTCGACGATTCGACATTCCCCGCCCTGTTGCCTGATCGCCTCGGCGAGCGGCGCGGCGTTCGCCTCGGCGCGGGTGGTCAGCACGGTGAAAAAGCCCTCGGCCGCGAATTTCTGGGCGACCGCGCCACCAATACCCCAGCGGGCGCCGACGGGGAGGTCGCTATCGTCGAGGGCGCGGCCATGGACCAGCTTGGTCATGCGGCCCTCGGACCGCCACTTGGTCGTGGCGCCGACGACGACGGCGACGGGCTTGTCCATCATGGTCTCCTCGGAATCGACGGGGTGGCGGCACCTGCTGGCGGCGGCTTTATTTACCCTTGGCCCTTCCCCTCGCTCTCCGCCCATCTCGCCATCAGCTGGTTCGACGGGAGCGTTTCGTCCACCACCTTCCTCGCCGTTTCCACCCCGGCGATCGGCAGGCTCGAGGCGTCCAGCAGGCCGATCTGGGCCAGCACCGAGGCCTGGTCCCAGTAGATGTGCTCGTTGTAAAGGCGGCCGCCCCGGAAGCAGATGATGGCGACGAGGGGGACTTCGACCTTCTTGCCGGTCGGCGCCACGCCCGGCAGCATCCAGTCAATCTCGATGTCGTGGGTGAAGCTGAAGACCATCTCGTCGACGACGCGGTCGGCGCCGACGGTGCGGCTGATCGGCGTCAGGCTAGTGTCGGCCGGCGTCTTTGGGATGAAGTGGTGCTTGTAGAAGCGGTAGAGGTCCTGGTAGCCGACGCCGCCGGTGAGCGTGGGAATGTGGTTCACGTAGGGCTCCGCCACCATGGTGTCCATGGTCGCCTGGGCGTCGCGCGTGCCGAATTCGTGCATGCAGTGCTCGTCCCAGAGCGCGCTCAGGTCATAGCGGGGACCCAGGGTCCGGCGCAGCAGGGCGATGGTGCGCGAGTGCGCCATGATCGCGGTCGGGCGGTCGTGGGACTCGCGTTCGTTACAGTTGAAACCGTGCTGGGCGCCGGGATAGCTGTGGATCTCCGTCTCGGCCCGCTCGGCGCAGGCGGCCTCGATCGTCGCTACCGCTTCCGGGGGAACATGGTCGTCCTCGCCCGCGAAATGCAGCAGGATCGGGCAGTCGGCGTTCCCGAGTTCATCCAGCGCGTTCTCGATCCCGACGCCGTAATAGCCGATGGCGCAGTCGACGCCCGCCCGGGTCGCCGCCAGATAGGCGAGCTTGCCGCCAAGGCAAAAACCGATGGCGCCGACCCCGCCGGCGCAGGCCTCGTGGCCGCGCAGGTAGGCGACGGCGGCGGCGATGTCTTCGGCGCCCTTGTCGGCATCGAAGCGGCCCATCGCGGCAAAGGCCTTCTCCCTATCCGCCTCGCCATAGCCCAGTTGCAGACCCGGCTCGTCGCGCCAAAACATGTCGGGGGCCAAGGTCACGTAGCCCTCCTCGGCGAAATAGTCGCAGACGGCGCGGATATGGCCGTTTACGCCGAAGATCTCCTGCAACACCACCACGCCCGGTCCGGTGCCGCTTTCGGGCAGGCTCATATAGGCCTGGAAGCCGCCGCCGTCCGCCGCCTTGATCTCCACTTCCCGTCCCTGCATCTCAGCCATCCTCCCCGATTGCGCGCCGGGGCGAGGATAGCGCAGAGTGGGCCGAGAGCGAACCGGGCGAGGGGCGGGCCATGACGGCGAGCGCGAGTTACGAGGGCGTGGCGCTGACGACGCCGGTCACCCTCGGCTATGCCCGCCACTCCCGCCGCTCGACCGGGTGGTACCTGGCCCGCCTGCTGGCCGAATGCCTGGCGCGGACCGGCCTTCGAAAAAGCGACATCGACGGCCTGGCGCTGGCGAGCTTCACGCTCGCGCCGGACGGGGCGGCGGCGATGACCGAGCAGCTCGGCCTCTCCCTCCGGTTCCTGGAAGATATCCAGGTGGGCGGCACCTCGGCGATTGTGGCGCTGCGGCGCGCGGCCCGCGCCGTTCAGGCGGGCGAGGCCGAGATCGTCGCCTGTCTGTCGGCCGACAACATGGGCAAGGGCGATTTCAATGACCTGATCGCCAACTTCTCCGGTTTCGCGCGCGACGCCATGCACCCTTATGGCGCCGCCGGACCAAATGCCGTCTTCGCCCTGATCACCCAATGCTTCATGGCCGAGCGCGGGGCGACGCGCGAGGATTTCGCCAAACTCTGCATCGCCCAGCGCGCCCACGCCCAGGCCAATCCCATGGCCCAGCTGCGCCGGCCGCTGAGCTTGGAGGCCTATCTCGCCGCCCGACCGATCGCGGAGCCGTTGCACCTCTTCGATTGCGTCATGCCGTGCGCGGGTGGCGAGGCCTTCCTCGTCATGTCCACCGATCGGGCCCGCGCGCTCGCCCTCCCCCACGCCACCATCGCCGGCGCGATCGAACGCCACGACGCCTTCGCGGGCGACGAGGTGCAACGACGGGGAGGCTGGACGATGGATGGCGACGAACTCTACCGGCAAGCCGGCATCGGGCCGGGCGACATCGACTTCCTTCAGGCCTACGACGACTATCCCGTGGTCGTGCTTTGGCAGATCGAGAACCTGGGCCTGGCGCCGGACGGCGACGCCCTGGCCTTTCTGCGCGAGCACTCGCTGGAGATCGGTGGCGGCGGCCTGCCGGTCAACACCTCGGGCGGACAGCTTTCCGTCGGTCAGGCGGGGGCGGCCGGCGGCTCCCTCGGCGTGGTGGAAGGCATTCGCCAACTGACCGGCGAGACGCTCGGCCGCCGGGTCGAGGGCGCGCGCCACGGAATGGTCGCAGGCTTCGGTATGGTCAACTACCTGAAGGGCGTAACCAGCGGCGCGGCGATCCTGTCCCGGGCGGAGGGGCCATGAGGAAGCGGCCGCACCTGCCGCCCCCCGGCCGGGGGCCCGAGGCACTGAAGCTGACCTCGGCCGCCGCGCGGGGCGAATTGCGCCTGCCAGTCTGCCGCGGTTGCGGGCATGTGCAGTATCCGCCAATGGAGTTCTGCGGCGCCTGCCTCTCCGACGCCCTCGAATGGCGGGAAATCCAGGGCGACGGCACCTGCCTGGCGACGACGGCGCTGCACCGCTCCAGCGCCGAATATTTCGACCGCCGAACCCCCTGGCGGATCGGCGCGGTGCGGCTGGGCGAAGGCCCGACGATCGCGGCGCATCTGGCCGACGGCGTCGATGTAGGTGACGCCGTCCAGGTCCACGCCCGGCTCGACGCCGCCGGGCAAGCCGTGCTCTGGGCCGGAAGCAAAGGAGACGACATGTCCGAGACGATTGCCAACGGCGCCGTAAAAGGCCGCGCCGTGCTCATCACCGGGGCGAACGGAGGCATCGGCCAAGCGCTGGTCCAGGCCTTCGCCGACGCCGGCGCGGGCAAGGTCGTGGCGGCCAGCCGCGAGGGGCGAGTGACGTCGGAGGCCGCCAATGTGGTCCCCCTGGCCCTCAATCTCACCTCCGCCACCTCGATCGAACGCGCGGCGGATACGCTGGCCGAGGTCGAAATCCTGGTCAACAACGCGGGGCGCAACTTCAACGAGGGCCTGCTGGCCGCCGCCGACATGAATGCGGCCGAGGAGGAGATCCAGGTCAATTACCTCGGCACGCTACGCCTGATCCGGGCCGTGGCACCGGCGATGAAGCGGCGCAATGGCGGTCTGATCGTCAACCTCTCGACCGTGCTCGCGCATGTGAACCTGCCGGCGATGGGCTCCTACTGCGCCAGCAAGGCGGCGCTCCATTCCCTGACCCAGGGGATCAGGGCGGAGCTGGCACCCTGGGGCGTGCGCGTGATGGGGGTTTATCCGGGCGCCGTCGACATCGCCATGTCGGCCGACTTTCCGCCGCCCAAGATGGCCCCGGCCGCCGTCGCCCGCGCGGCGCTTCACGCGATCGGCGAGGGCCACGAGGACTGCTACCCGGGCGACATGGCGGGCGAGCTGCGCGCCAAGCTCGACGAGGACGCCAAGGCGGTCGAACGCGAACTCGCGGCCTTTCTGCCGGAGCCGGACTGATACCCGAGGAGCGAAACATGAGCGACGATCCCGTCCTTTACGAACGACGCGGCGCCGCCGCCTGGTTGACCCTCAACCGGCCCGAGGCGCTGAACGCGCTGACCATCCCGCTGACCCGGTGCCTCGACGAATGCCTCACCCAGGCCGAGGCGGACCCGGAGGCGCGCGTGGTGGTCATCACCGGGGCGGGCCGCGCCTTCTGCGCCGGCGCCGACCTGAAATCGATCCGCGCGCTTTTGGCCGACGACGTCGAGCGTTTCGGGCGCGAGTTCGTCCAGCCCCTGCTGGCGGTGCTGAACCGGCTGGAAGCCTCGGCCCTGCCGGTGATCGCGGCGGTGAACGGGATCGCGGCGGCCGGCGGCTTGGAGACCATTCTCGCCTGCGACCTGGTCGTCGCGGCGGAGAGTGCCCGAATCGGCGACGCCCACGCCAACTACGGCCTGATTCCGGGCGGCGCCGGCTCGGTCCGCCTGCCACGCAAGATCGGCCCGACCCGGGCCAAGGCCCTGCTCTTCACCGGCCGCTTCGCCGCGCCAGCGGAACTCGCGGAGATGGGCCTGGTCAACGAAGTCGTGGCCGACGAGGCCCTTATCCCGACGGTCGAGGCACTGGTCGAGGAGATCGCGGGCAAGAGTCCGCTCTCGATTTCGGCGATGAAGCGGCTGGTGCGCGACGGCATGGAACAGTCGCTCGACACCGCGATAAACCTCGAATACACCATGCTCATGACGCACATGCGCTCCGCCGACGTAGCCGAGGGCCTGGACGCCTTCGAAAACAAGCGCCGGCCGCAATTCAAGGGTCGTTGAGCGCCAGGCAAGAGGTGGGAAGCGATGGATTTCGTTCCGCTCAAGGACAAGGTCGGGATCGAGGTCCGGGGCGCCGATCTGGCGGCGCTCTCGGAAGAGGACTTCGCCGCGCTGCGCCAGGCCTGGGTGGAGAACGGCGTGATGGTGATCCGGGGACAATCGCTCGACGGGGCCTCGCTGCAAGGCCTGGCGGCGCGGTTCGGCGAGCTGGAGGGCCCGCCGGCGAGCGAACGGAGTGGACGCGACGACGCCGGCGCCAGCGAGGCGGCCTATGTCTGGTACATCTCCAACGTGGTGGAGAACGGCAAGCCGATCGGCAGCCTCGGCGCGGGCGAGGCCGAATGGCACACCGACATGTCCTACCTGGAGACCCCGCCGACGGCGAGCCTGCTTTACGCCCGCGAAATTCCGCCCGAGGGCGGCAATACGTCATTTGGCAACATGGCGGCGGCGCTGGACGACCTGCCGGAGCCGCTGCGCGAGAGCATCGAGGGCCGGACCGCCAAGCATAATTCTTCCTATTCCAGCGCCGGCGAACTGCGGAAGGGCGCCGAGGCGGTGAGCGATCCGAGCCAGGCGCCCGGCATCAGCCATCCGATCGTCCGCACCCACCCCGAAAGCGGGCGCAAGTCGCTCTTCCTCGGCCGGCGGCGCAACGGCTACATCGACGGCCTGACCCTGGCGGAGAGCGACCGGATCCTGGATGAAATCTGGGCCTTCTGCGGCAAGTCGGAGTTTTACTACGAGCATGTCTGGCAAACGGGCGACCTGCTCATCTGGGACAATCGCTCGATGATCCACCGGCGCGAGGCCTTCGATCCGACCAGCCGGCGCGTGATGCTGCGCGCCCAGGTCAAAGGCGACCGGCCGCGCTGAGGCACCAGGACGGGAGCGGGCGATGGCGCGCGCGGCGCAACACTACGTCTGCCAGGACTGCGGCGCGGTCAGCCGGCGCTGGTCGGGGCGCTGCGGCGCCTGCGGCGAGTGGAACACCATCATCGAGGAATCCACGCCCGAAGTGGTGCCCAAGGGCCTCGGCGCGGGCAAGGGCCGCAAAATCGCGCTGCAGCCCCTCGACGTTCCGGAGGGGGACGAGCCGTCCCGCATGGTGACCGGCCTGGGCGAGCTGGACCGCGTCGTCGGCGGCGGCCTGGTTCCGGGCACGGCGGTATTGATCGGCGGCGATCCGGGGATCGGCAAGTCGACGTTGCTGCTGCAAGCCGTGGCGGCGCTGGCCCGACGAGGGGTACGCTGCGCCTATATCTCGGGCGAAGAGGCGACGGCGCAGATCCGCATGCGGGCCCGGCGCCTGGGCGAGGAATCGGCGCCGGTGGAACTCGCGGCGGCGACCAACGTGCGCGACATCGTCGAGATGCTGAACGGCGAGGGCGCGCCGCGCGTCGTGGTGATCGATTCCATCCAGACCATGTATGTCGACGCGCTCGAAAGCGCGCCCGGCACCGTCGCCCAGGTCAGGAGCTCCGCCCAGGAATTGATCCGCATCGCCAAGCGGCGCGACATCACGCTGCTGCTGGTCGGCCACGTCACCAAGGACGGACAGATCGCCGGCCCTCGCGTCTTGGAACACATGGTCGACACGGTGCTTTATTTCGAGGGCGAGCGCGGCCACCAGTTCCGCATCATGCGCGCGGTCAAGAACCGCTTCGGCCCGACGGACGAGATCGGTGTCTTCGAGATGAGCGACGCGGGCCTGATGGAGGTCGCCAACCCGTCCTCCCTCTTCCTCGCCCAGCGTGACGGCGCGCCGGTCAGCGGCACCGCCGTCTTCGCCGGGATCGAGGGCACCCGGCCGCTGCTGGTGGAGGTCCAGGCCCTGGTCGCCGATTCGCCCCTCGGCACGCCGAGGCGCACCGTCGTGGGCTGGGACTCCAACCGCCTCGCCATGGTGATGGCGGTGCTGGACGCGCGTTGCGGCCTGGCGATCGCCGGCCGTGACGTCTACCTCAACATCGCCGGCGGACTGCGCATCGTCGAGCCGGCTGCGGATCTGGCGGTGGCGGCGGCCCTCGTCTCCTCCCTCCTCGACGTGGCGCTTCCCGCGGAGACCGTGCTCTTCGGAGAAATCAGCCTCTCGGGCGAGGTCCGCCCGGTGGGCCAGAGCGACGTCCGCCTGAAGGAGGCCGCCAAGCTCGGCTTTACCAAGGCGGTGACGGCCAGGGCATCCAAGAAACGCCGCGAGGCGCCGCTGGCGATCGAGGAGCTGCGGCGCCTCGACGAGCTGGTGCAGGGTTTTTACCCCGGCGGGGCGGACCGCCTATAGTCGCGCCATGGAAACGGGCGCCATCACATATACCGACGTCGCCATCCTGTCGGTGCTGCTGATCTCCGGCCTGATCGCGCTGGTCAGGGGCTTCGTCAAGGAGCTGCTGCACATCCTCTGCTGGATCGCGGCCGCCGTGATCACGGTGAAGGGTTTCGAATATGTCCAGCCCTTCATCGCCGGCTGGGTCCAGCCGGAAATCCTGGCCGATGTCGGAACCGCCGGCGGGCTGTTCGTCATCTCTCTCGTCATCCTCGTCGTGCTCACCGCCGTGGTCGCGCGCAAGGTACGCGAAAGCAAGGTCGGCGGCTTCGACAGGGCGCTTGGCTTCGCCTTCGGCCTGGCGCGAGGCGCCCTGCTGCTGGCGCTCTCCTATCTGGTGGTGATCCAGTTCCTGCCCCAGGAAGAGGAAGACCAGCCCGACTGGTTCAGGGCTTCCATGGCCATGCCGTTGGTGGCCGAAAGCGCCAGGATACTGACTTCCATCGCGCCGGAGGTCTTCTCCAAGACCCAGGACGCGATCAAGGAAGCGAGCGAAACCGCTGGCGATATGATGGAAAGCGGCGCCGCCGAGGTCATCACCGGTGGCGCGCCGCGCGCCGGCGACAAGAGCGAGACCGGCTACGAACGCGACAAACGCAAGGGCATGGACCGGCTGATCGAAAGCCGGCAAAAGGGTGGCTGAAAACGATCCGCCCGTCGTCCCGCGATATTCAAATTCGTCACTTACGCCTCAGGACGAATCGGTCTATAAGACGGCGCTGAGCTTGACGGGGGCCAGAATGCCATGAAGTTCGTGGACGAAAGTGGAAATTCCGGCGGGGCCCGGCGTCTCGCGACGACGCATCCCTTCGACGACGACAAGTTCCACGAGGAGTGCGGCGTCTTCGGCGTGCTGGGGGCGGACGACGCCTCGGCGCTGGTGGCGCTGGGCCTGCATGCGCTGCAGCACCGGGGGCAGGAGGCGGCCGGCATCGTCTCCTACGACGGGCGTCAATTTCACAGCCATCGGAGCCTCGGCCACGTCGGCGAGAATTTCAATTCGGAAGACGTGATCGGGCGACTGCCGGGCGCCGCCGCCATGGGTCACAACCGCTATTCGACGACGGGCGAGACGGTGCTCAGGAATGTGCAACCGCTTTTCGCCGAACTGGCGTCGGGCGGCCTGGCGGTCGCGCACAACGGCAATCTCACCAATTCCGCCATGTTGAAGCGGGAGCTGGTCTCGCGCGGCTGCATCTTCCAATCGACCATGGACACGGAGGCGATCATCCACCTGATCGCCACCAGCCGGCAGCAGGGCCTCCTGGACCGCCTGGTCGACGCACTCCGCCAACTGGCGGGCGCCTACAGCCTGGTGGCGCTGACCGAAACGCTGTTGATCGGCGCCCGCGATCCGATGGGCGTGCGCCCGCTGGTGCTCGGCCGGCTGGAGGGCGCGGCGATCCTGACCAGCGAGACCTGCGCCCTCGACATCATCGGCGCCGAGTTCGTGCGCGACGTGGCGCCGGGCGAGATCGTCGTCTGCGAGGGCGAGGAGGTCCGCACCATCACCCCCTTCCCGCCGGCCCCGCAACGCTTTTGCATCTTCGAATACGTCTATTTCGCCCGACCCGACAGCAGCGCCGAAGGCGTCGGCGTCTACGAGGCCAGGAAGCGGATCGGCGTGGAACTGGCGCGAGAGAGCGGCATCGCGGCGGACGTGGTGATCCCGGTGCCGGATTCGGGCGTGCCCGCGGCGGTCGGCTATGCCGCGGAGGCGGGCATTCCCTTCGAGCTCGGCATCATCCGCAACCACTACGTCGGGCGCACCTTCATCGAGCCGACGCAGCGGATCCGCGACTTCGGCGTCAAGCTCAAACACAACGTCAACCGACCCCAGATCGACGGCAAGCGGGTAGTGCTGGTCGACGATTCCATCGTTCGCGGCACCACCAGCCGCAAGATCGTGCAGATGGTCCGCGATGCGGGCGCCCGCGAAGTTCATTTTCGCATCGCCAGCCCGCCGACCGTGCATTCCTGCTTCTACGGCATCGATACCCCCTCGCGCGAGGAACTGCTGGGCGCCCGCCTGTCGGTCGAGGAAACGCGGGACTATATCGGCGCCGACAGTCTTTCCTACGTCTCGATCGATGGGCTCTACCGCGCCGTCGGCGGCAGCGACCGAGATGCCGTCGCGCCCGCCTATTGCGATGCCTGCTTCACCGGCGAGTACCCGATTCCGCTGATCGACCGGAACGGCGGTGAAACGGTACGCCAGCTGTCGCTACTGGCCGAACGCGCCTGAACGAAATGACGGAGCGACGGCTCGACGGACGGATCGCCCTCGTCACCGGTGCCAGCCGCGGCATCGGCGCGGCCACGGCCAAGGCCTATGCGGCGGCCGGCGCGCACGTGATCGTGGTGGCCCGCACCGAAGGCGGCCTTGAGGAAATCGACGACGAAATTCGCGACGCGGACGGGGCGGCCACGCTCGTCCCCCTCGACCTCAGCCAGCACGAGGGCATCGACCAGCTCGCCGCCACCGTCTACCAACGCTGGGGCCGGCTCGACGTGCTGGTCGGCAACGCGGCGATGCTGGGCGATCTGGCGCCGGTCGGCCATATCGAGCCCACGGAGTGGGAGGAGACCTTCGCCCTCAACGTCACCGCCAACTGGCGGCTGATCCGCGCCTTCGATCCCCTGCTCCGCCAGTCGGATGCGGGCCGCGCGATCTTCCTCACCAGCGCCATCACCCGCGCGCTGCCGCCCTATTGGGCCAGTTATTCGGCCTCCAAGGCCGCGCTGGAGGCGCTGGTCCTGACCTGGGCACGCGAGGTGGAAAAGACCAACCTCCGCGTCAACCTCGCCAACCCGGGCCCGACCCGCACCCACCTGCGCGCCCGGGCCTTCCCGGGCGAGGACGCCGACCAACTCCCACCGCCCGATCACATGGCCGAGGTGATGATCCGCCTCGCCAGCCCCGCCTTCACCGGCCACGGCCTGTGGATCGCCGCGGACCAGCCGGGCGTCCTAGAACAGATCAACTGATGGGGCGGAGGCGCTATTCGCGTTCCGTCGTCGGATCGATCTGGCGCCTGATCTCGGTCACTTTGGTGGCGGGAAAGCCGGACATCTCGGCGTGCTTGTGGATCACCGCCTCGTCCTGGGCCAGGTAAACGCAGAAAGTCTTGTCGCCGGCGACGTAGGAATTCTGCCACTGGATATCCGGCGCCAACTGCGCCAGAACGCCATTGGACTGGGCCGCCGCGTCGCGCAGCTGCTCGCGCTCCAGGCTGCCCACTTCGGGGATGTCCCTCTCGATCATGAACATGCGCAAGGCCATTGCCGTCTTCTCCCTGTTGCCGTTTCAATTGCCGGGCCACGATAGCATCGACCGATTCCGAAAGGACACCGGTATATTCGCGCGTCGGTCAGACGTAGGGATTGTCGCCGCGCCGGAGGTTGAGGCGGAGCGGCACGCCGTCGAGGTCGAAGGCGTCGCGGAGCCCGTTGGCGAGAAAGCGCAGGTAGGATTCCGGCAGCTCCGCCGGCCGGTTGGCGAAGATGGCGAAGGTCGGCGGCCGGGCCTTGGGCTGGGTCATGTAGCGCAGGCGCACCCGGCGCCCGCCGGGTGCGAGCGGTGGCGGGTGGCGGGCCAGCATTTCCCGCAGCCACTGGTTGAGCGTCGCCGTCGGCAGGCGGCGGCACCAGCGCTCGTGCGTGCCGGTCACCGCGCCGAGTAGCCCGTCCACCCCCTCCCCCGTCAGGCCCGATACCGGGCATACCGACAGCCCGCGCGCCTGGGAGAGTGACTTGGCGACACGGTCCGCCGCCAGCCGCCGGGCGGCACCCCGGTCTTCAATCGAATCCCATTTACCGAGGGCGACCACGAGCGCCCGGCCCTCCTCCAGTACCTGGCGGGCGATCACCAGGTCCTGGCGTTCCAGGGGCGCGGTCGCCTCGGTCAACAGGATCACGACCTCGGCCAGTTCCATCGCCCTGATCGCGTCGGCGCGGGAGAGCTTTTCCAGCCGATCGTCGACCCGCGCCCGGCGCCGGAGGCCCGCCGTGTCGACCAGGCGGATGCGCCGGTCCCGCCAGGTCCAGTCGACCGATATCGCATCCCGCGTGATTCCCGGCTCCGGGCCCGTCAGCATGCGGTCGCTGCCCAGCAGGTGGTTGATCAGCGTCGATTTGCCGGCGTTGGGCCGGCCCAGCACCGCGAGGCGCAAGGGGGCGTTGGGATCCCTTTCATCCTCGCTCTCGTCCGCCAGCTCGGGCAGCGCGTCCAGCATCGCATCGTGCAATTCGACTAAGCCGTCGCCGTGGGCGGCGGAGATCGCCACCGGTTCGCCGAGGCCCAGGCCATGCGCCTCGGCCAGCGTGGTGGCGTTGTCGCGCCGCTCCGCCTTGTTGGCGACCAGGACGACGGGCGTTCGATGGCGCTGCAGCCAGCGGGCGAAGTGGGCATCGAGCGGCACCACGCCCGCCCGCGCGTCGATCAACATCAGCGCGAGATCGGCCACTTCGAGCGCCGCCTCCGTCTGTATCCGCATCCGGCCTTCCAGCGTGGCGTCGCTGTCGTCCTCCAGCCCGGCGGTGTCGATCACCCGGAAGCCGAGCGGGCCGAGCCGTCCCTCTCCCTCCCGCCGGTCGCGGGTCAGGCCGGGCGTATCGTCGACCAGCGCCAGCCGCTTGCCGACGAGGCGATTGAACAGGGTCGACTTGCCGACGTTCGGCCGGCCGAGAATCGCGATGGTGACGGACATGGCTTCAGCGGAACGCCACGAGGTCGGCGTCGTCGGTCAGGACGTAGAGGGTGGCGTCCGCCACCACCGGGGCCAGCAGCACCTCGCCCGGGAGGGACAGGCGGCCGATCACCTTGCCAGTATAGGGCGAGACCGCGACGGCCCCGCCCTCGCTCGAGACCAGCACCAGCCGGTCGCCGGCCAGCACCGGGCCGGCCCACCGCAGGGGATCGCCGCCGCCATCGTCGTCCTCGAAGCGCCGCAGCTGGGTGACCCAGCGAATTCGCCCGTCGCGGCGCGAGATGCAGAGGACCTCGGCCTGTGTCGTCACCGCGTAGATGAAATCGCCCGCGACCCAGGGCGTTTCCACCCCTTCGACATCGATCTCCCAGACCCGGGACCCGGTCCTGAGATCGACCGCGACCATGCGGCCCGAATGGCTGACGGCGACCACCAGGCCGCGATCGATGATCGGGGCGCCGCGAATTTCGCTGAGCGAGGCCAGGGGCGTGAAACGGGCAATGCGCAGAAGCTGGTCGTTCCAGACCGGCCGGCCGTTTTCGACCCGGAGCGCGAACAGCTCACCCGAGGAATAGGCCGAAACCATGATGCCGCCGTCGACCGCCGGCGCGGCGCCGCCGATCAGGCCCGCCTCCTCCGCGATGCCCGAATGTTCCCAAAGGGGACGGCCATCTTCGGCGGCTAGCGCGTGGGTCCGGTTGTCGACGCCGATGACGAAGACCCGGCCGTCGGCCGCCGCCGGCGCGACCCGGAACGGCGTGCCGAGCCGCTGGTGCCAGAGAACCTCGCCGTTTGAGCCGTCGAGCGCGACGACCTCGCCGTAGCCCGTCGCGGCATAGATCCGCCCGCCGTCCCAGGCGATCCCGCCACCCAGCGCGCCGGAATCCTCTTCCTCCGGCGTCAGGTCGATGCTCCAAAGCGGCTTGCCCCCCGATGCCTCGAAGGCCCGGACAGTGCTCATCGCATCGAAAACATAGACCCGGCCATCGGCCACCAAGGGACGGCTCAGCAGGCGGGTGTCACTGCCCGATCCTTCGCCCACGTCCCGCCGCCAGGCCATGGCCAGTTCGCCACCGAGTTCCAGATGGTGCATGGCATGATTGGCAAAACCGTCGGCTTGCGGCCAGATCGCGTTGCGCCAGGGCGGCGGCAACTTCACCGTCAGATCGGAAATCCCCGGGTCCGGCTCCAAGGTCTGTTCGAGGCGCAGGACCGAGACGCGCTGCCCGGGAAGCGGCGGATCCTCCGAAGCCCCGATCCAATCGCTGACCGTGTCGCAACCGGTCACGAGACCGAGCAGCAGCCCCGCCGCGAGGAGGCGTCGTCCTCGCGGCGCCCGTTCAGACCCCATCGGTCAGCGCCGCCAGCAGTTGTCGCGCCCGCCCCCGAATGCCGTTCGGCGTTTCGGCGTCGTCGACGAGGGCCCGCAAGCCGCCGACGGCGTCCTGCCGCCGACCCTGCCTCAGGGCGAAGACCGCCTCGATTTCGCGCGCCGAATGGCGCCAGGCGTTGTCGCCCCGCAGCAGCGGCGCCAAGCGCTCCTCGACCACCGCCGGGTCGCCGTCCTCGATCAGCCGCATGGCCGCCAGCAGGCGGGCGAGATCGCGGTAGACCGGCGAGACGTCGTCGTCGCCGGCCAGTCGGCCGTAGGCGAGGACGGCGCCGTTGGCATCGCCGTGTTCGGCCCGCGCCGCCGCCTCGCGCAGCCGCGCGATAACACCGTAACCGCCGCCGGCCTCGTCGGCCAATGCGGTGAAGGCGTTGATCGCGTCGCTCTCCTTCTCGGCCGCCAGAAGGGCCTGGGCCTCGAAGTAGCGGGCCGAATTCTCCAGCCGCGACTGCTCCTCGAAATGGCGCCAGGCCGCCTTGCCGCCGGTGCCGAGGATCAACGCGCCGACGACGATATAGACGTAGATGCCGTAGCGCTTCCACAGCCCCGAGAACTTGTCCGTGCGTAACGCCTCGTCGACCTCTTGAAAGATGTCTGCCACTTGTCGAATTTCTCCCGCGCGCGCCGCGCCAACCTATCCCCCGCCCGCCAGGACGGCAAGCCACGCCTGGGTCCCGTCGCCCGCGTGCCACGCCCGTGAGATAGTGGAGACAAGCGGAAAATACGAGCCCCGGAGGTCGAAGCGGTGAGCGAACACGACTGGCAACGCCTCCTCTATATCCTGGCCTGGCTGGTCGTGATGGGCCCCGCCGCCTTCATGCTCTGGCGCACGCACGGCAGGTTCTGGCGGGATCTGGTGATCTGGGGCGGAATCGTCGGGGCGGTGGCGCTGCTGTATCTGGCCATGGGGCGGGGGTGAAGGGCTGTCATATGGAGTTCGGTCTGCCTCGGAACCAACTTCTGTGTCGTTACCGGCCGGCGGCCCGTGCTTGTCAGGGTGACATGAATATTCCAACCTTTTCCGCCCATCGTCGAGAGAGGTTTTCGGCTGCGGAGTTACGGGAGAAGAAGATGCGTCTGAGCGTGGGCGAAGCGCGCGAGCTGGTGGCGCGGGCGATGCGGGCCAAGGGCCAGAGCCACGAGTACGCCGGCCTCATCGCCGACCACATCATCGATTGCGAGTTGCGCGGCCTCGCCTATGGCGGCCTGGCGCGGGTCGTTTCCATCGTCGAGCGGCTGGAGCGGACCGGTCCGCCCCCGGCGCCCGTCGAGGTCGTGCACGAGACGCCGGTCTCGGCGCGGATCGCCGGCAACGACAACCTCGGCTATGTCGTCGGCCACAAGGCGACGGAGGTGGCGATTCGTAAAGCCAGGGAGAGCGGGCTGGCAATGGTGGGCGCCAACGGCACCTGGTACACCGGCATGCTCTCCTACTATGCCGAGATGGCGGCGGCGGAGGGACTGGTTGCCATGATCGCCTCCAACACGACCGCCTGGGTGGCCCCCCATGGCGCGGTCGAGGGGCGCTTCGGCACCAATCCGATGTGCTTTGGCTTTCCGAGCCTGGGCGATCCCGTAATCTGGGACATCGGCACCTCGAACATCATCCATGCCGAGGTCATGCTGGCCCGCCGGTTGGGCGAGGAGATCGGCGAGGGACTGGCCTACGACGGCGAGGGCCGGCCGACGCGCGATCCGGCGGCGGCCCTCGACGGCGCCTTCACCGCCTGGGGCGGGCACCGGGGCTCGGGCCTCGGCCATGTCGTGCAGCTCCTGGGCGTGCTCGCCGGCTCCGCCCCCGCCCCGCCGGACCTCGCCGATTTCGGCTTCACCGTCCATTTGACGCGCCCGGATCTGCTCCGGCCCGAGGCGGAATACCGGGCCCGGGTCACCGAGTACGCCAAATGGGTCCGAGCCGCCCGGCCGGTTCCGGGCAGCCCGCCCGTCCGCATGCCCTTCGACCGCTCCGCCGCCGAGCGCCGCCGGCGGCTCGAAGAGGACGCGATCGAGGTGCCGGATCTAGTGCAAAATCGACTGACCGAAGTGGCCGGCGCGTAATCACTCCGTGCCATCCGCCGCCTTCCGACGCCAGCGAAAATCACAGCAGGGCGCCCCCTGCATCAGGGTTTGGGTACGGCTGAATTCCCACTCGGGGCGGATGCGGGCCTCGGCGGCGAAATCGACGCCGCAGGTCATCAGCGCGCCGATCTCGGGCTCGCCGATGCGGCGGAAGAAGTCGGCGAAGGCGCAGCCGACAATATCGTGGCCGTAGGCATCGTCGGTGTTCTCGACGACCTCCCGTTCGACCGGAAAGTCCGGCGCGTCGTCGGCCTCGCTTCCCGGATGGCTGTTCACCTCGAAGCCCCGTTTCTCCCGCCAGGCGACGTAGCTCCCAGCGATCGCCCGCCCGACGATCCCGTGCGCGCGCGCCTTGCCGATCTCCTGCTCCAGCGCCTTCACGATCGGAATCACGGCGCGGGCCTGGATCCGCGTGGCGTCGAGGATGGATATGGTCATATGTTCGTTCCTTTCCCTACTCCCACTCGATCGTGCCCGGCGGCTTCGAGGTCACGTCGTACATCACCCGGTTGACGCCCTGGACCTCGTTGATGATGCGGGTGGCGACGCGGGCCAGAAAGGCGTGTTCGAAGGGGTAGGAATCCGCCGTCATGCCGTCGGTCGAGGTGACGGCGCGCAAGGTCAGCGCGTATTCGTAGGTCCGCGCGTCGCCCATGACACCCACGGTCTTCACGGGCAGGAGGACGGCGAAGGCCTGCCAGATCTCGTCGTAGAGGCCGGCGGCGCGGATTTCCTCCAGGTAGATGGCGTCGGCCCGGCGCAGCGCCGCGAGCTTCTCGGCCGTGATCTCGCCCGGTACGCGGATCGCCAGGCCCGGGCCTGGGAAGGGGTGGCGGCCGACCAGGCTTTCGGGCAGGCCCAGCTCGCGGCCGAGATCGCGGACTTCGTCCTTGAAGAGCTCGCGCAGCGGCTCCACCAGATCCATTTTCATGCGTTCGGGCAGGCCGCCGACGTTGTGGTGGCTCTTGATCGTGGCGCTGGGGCCGCCGGTGAAGGAAACGCTTTCGATGACATCGGGGTAGAGCGTGCCCTGGGCGAGGAACCTGGCGCCGCCCAAGGTGGCCGCCACCGCCTCGAACTCGTCGATGAAGGTGGCGCCGATGACCTTGCGCTTGGCCTCGGGATCGTCGACGCCGGCGAGCTTGGCGAGGAAGCTTTCGCCCGCCTCCCGTTGGATCAAGGGGATATTGTAGTGGTCGCGAAAGAGGGTCACGACGTCGGCCGCCTCGCCTTCGCGCAGCAGGCCGGTATCGACGAAGACGCAAACCAACTGGTCGCCGATCGCCTCGTGCAGCAATACAGCGGTCACGGAAGAATCGACCCCACCCGACAAGCCGCAGATCACCCGCTCGGGGCCCACCTGGGCGCGGGCGCGGGCGATCGCCTGTTCGCGGAAGGCCGCCATGCTCCAATCGCTCTCGCAGCCGGCGATCGCGTGGGTGAAGTTGCGCAGCAGCCTGGCGCCCTCGGGCGTGTGCACCACCTCGGGGTGGAACATGACGCCATAAAACCGGCGCGCTTCGTCGGCGATGACGGCAAAGGGAGCGCCATCGCTGCGGGCCATGACTTGGAAGCCCTCGGGCAGGTGGGTCACCCGGTCGCCGTGGCTCATCCAGACGGTGTGGCGGCCGCCGGGGCCCCAGACGCCGTCGAAAAGCGGCGACCGGGCGATGATATCGATCTCCGCCCGGCCGAACTCGCGGGCCGTGGAGGCCTGGACCTCGCCGCCCAGCTGGGCGCAGAGCGTCTGCTGGCCATAGCAGATGCCGAGCACGGGGACGCCCAACTCGAAGACCGCATCGGGCGCGCGCGGCGTCGTCGCCTCGGTGACCGAAGCAGGTCCCCCCGAGAGGATGATCGCCTTGGGCCGGCGTTCGGCCAGGGCAGCCTCGGCCCGGTCGAAGGGGACGATTTCGGAGTAGACCCCGTTCTCGCGCACCCGGCGGGCGATCAATTGGGTGACCTGGGAGCCGAAGTCGATGATCAGGACATGGTCGTTCATGGGGCGGAGCTATAGCACCATCGGCGGTGGGGTCGCGCTATTCCTTAGCCGCCCGAATCGCGCGGCGAAGCGCGCTGGTTTCCGGGCAGGAATTACCGCAGCGTTCCTCCAACTCGCTCAAGACGTCCCGCGCTTCATCCGCCTTGCCGGCGGCGAGCAGGGTTTCGCCCCACTCGCGGAGGGCGGGGAAATTGTTCGGCTCGATCAGCAGGGCCAGGCGGAAATATTTCAACGCCCGAACCGCATCACCCAAGCCCCGGTGCGAGCGGCCGAGGTTGTAATAGGCGATCGAGCTCTTGGGATCGGCGACGATCGCCCGCTCCAGCTGCTTGACCGCGCCCTCGAAATCCTCGGCCTGCAGTGCCCGGATACCGGCCACGAGGTTCCGCTGACGCCTTTCGGCGTTCGCGTCGAGGGAGAGCGCGATGGCGCCAACGGCAACGATGGAGGCAACGATGCAGGCGATGATCAAACGCCACGTCATCTACCTATCGTCCCCTTCTCGTGTCCCACGGATTACACGGGCGCGAATTATAGGAGCCCGCGCGGGCCGGTGGCCAGCCTGAAGCGAGCTCATCCGGGCTCGCTATCACGACGCCATCCAGCCGCCGTCGACCATCAGGTTGGCGCCGGTGATGTAGCTCGCTTCGGCACTGGCGAGGAAGAGGGCCGCGTTGGCCACGTCCTCGGGCCGGCCGAGGCGGGCCATGGGCGTTCGCGATTGGGAATAGGCGATCATTTCCGGGGCCACCGCGCGCCCACCCTTGCCGGACAGGATCTTGCCGGGCGCGACGGCGTTGCAGACGATGCCCCGGGCCGCATAGTCGGCGGCGATCTGGCGGGTGATGTAGACGACGCCGGCCTTGGAGACGCCATAGGCGATGTCGCCGGGCGCCGCGATCATGCCGTGCTGGGAGGAAATGTTGACGATCCGACCGCGCACGTCGTCTTCCCCGGGCGCCTGCTCGATCATGGCCGCCACCGCCGCCTTGCAGCCCAGGAAGACGCCCTTCAGGTTGACGTCCATCACCCGGTTCCAGTCCGCCTCCTCCGTCTCCAGCAGCGGTTTGTCGACGCCGATGGCGGCGTTGTTGACCATGACGTCGAGGCGGCCGTGGACGAAGGCGGTATCGCTCACCAGCCCCTCGACGTTGATCCAATCGGAAACGTCGCAGCGCAACGCATCCCCTGCGCCGCCAGCGGCGCGGATGAGATCGATGGTGCGTTTCCCCCCCTCGCGCGGCTGCTCCCGCACGTCGGCGACCACGACATGGGCGCCTTCGGCCGCGAACCGAAGCGCGATGGCCCGGCCGATGCCGGAGGCGGCGCCGGTGACGATCGCGACCTGTCCCGCGAGGCGCACCACCTATTTCCGTTTGGGCTTGGGGCCGGGGGGAAACGGCGGCGGCGCCTTGATATTGCTCCGGCCGTAGGTGCGCATCTCCCAGCCGCGCGCGCGTTGGCGCGCCTCGCCGATCTGGGCCCCGGTCATGTCGATCAGAATGGCTTTCAGCGTGCGGGGATGGTCGGCGATGGTCGCCCACTTGAGCCCCTCGATGGAATCGCGCGGCACGCCCCAGCCGCGATGGAGCATCATGCCGAAATAGATCTGGGAGTTCCGGTCGCCCCGCTCGGCCAAGGGGTCGAAGTGCGCCCGCGCGGTTTCATAATCTCCGCGCGCATAGGCGTGATAGCCGGTCTCCTGGTCCTGAGCCGCCGCCGGGATGGCCAGGCAAAGCCCCACGACGAGAGGAATGAGCCAACGAAACACCTTCTCTCTCCCTTCGACGTCACGCCCGGATGCCGGCAGGCCGTCCCCTTTACCCCATCCCCGGGCCCGGGTCGAGATCGGGCCGGGCGCCGGACCGGATGTTCGCGATCCTTCTTACGTCTCTCAATTCAATCGAGTTCCGTGCTATTTTCTTCCCGGCCAAATCGTGAAGCCCAGCGAGCCCGCCATGTCGTCACCCGAGACGCTACCGCCCGGACCGGCCCCACTCGTCGCCGAGGGACCGCTGCAATCGGGCCTTGACCTGCTGCCGGACGGCATCGGCATCTTCGATGCCGACCTGGTCCTGGTATTTCGCAAGGCTCAATTCGTGAAACGTATGCATTTGTGATAGAATGCTCGGAACGTCAGGAGGTTGGGTCATGGACGGCAAGGGTTTCCAGGTGTGGCTTTCGGCGGCGCGCGGGCTGACGCGCGTGCAGCGGCACGAGGCGCTCGCGGTGCTGTCGGGCCGGAGCGAAGGCGAGGCATCGAAGGCCGCGATCGAGCTTGGTGTGGACGAGGCCCGGCGCTGTCCGCACTGCGCGAGCGAAGGGGCGGTTTCGCGCGGTATGGCGCGGGGTCTGCGGCGCTACCAGTGCAAGGGCTGCGGCAGGACCTTCAACGCGCTGACCGGTACGCCGCTGTCGGGCCTGCACCACAAGGAACGCTGGCTGTCGTTCGGGGCGTCGCTGGCGGAGGGGGAGACGGTGAAGGCCTCGGCGGCGCGCTGCGACGTGGCGGTGAGCACGGCGTTCCGCTGGCGTCACCGGTTTCTGGCGGCGGCGCGAAGCGATTCGGAGGTGCTCAAGGGGATCGTGGAAGCGGACGAGACCTACGTCCTGGAGAGCCGGAAGGGCGCGCGCGGGCTGGGACGCAAGGCACGGCGGCGGGGCGGCAAGGCGAAGAAGCGCGGCCTCTCGCGCGAGCAGGTGCCGGTTCTCATGGCGGCGGACCGGAGCGGGACGACGGTGAGCGCGGTGCTGCCCAGGGTCGACGCGGCGGCGCTCACGGCTGCTCTCGACCCGGTGGTCGCGAAGGACGCCCTGCTGGTCTCCGACGGTGGCGCGAGCTATCCACCTTGCGCCGCCGCGCTCGGGGTGAGCCACGAAGCACTCAACCGCTCGATGGGGGAACGGGTTCGGGGCGATCTGCATGTGCAGACGGTGAACAGCCGCCACAGCCGGTTGAAGGACTTCCTGCGTCCCCGCCGCGGCATCGCCACCCGCTATCTGGACAACTACCTGAGCTGGTTCCACCTCGTCGGCCTCGCCCCCGGCGCCAATGACCGAGCCTGCCTCGCCGCCGCCGTAACAAGGTGACGCATACAATTCACGAATTGAGCCTTTCGCAATGCCCGCTTCTGCGAGCTTCGCGGCTATCCTGCGGAGTTCTGCGTGCCCGGCGTCACCATCTCCGACCTGCTCGCCTACAACGCGGCGCGCGGCGACTACGGTGAAGAGGAAGTCGCCCAAAAGATCACCGAGATCGCAGCCTTCGGCAGCCGCGAGGTCGATCAGGCGACCGCCGACAGGCGGATCCTGCGCGTGCGCTACGAGCCGCTCCCCGAAGGCGGCCTGGTGCTCTGCTACACCGACGTCACCGACGTCCGCCGGGCCGAGGCCGAAGTGCAACGCCACCGCGAACGCCTGGAGCTGGTGAACGAGGCCTCGTCGGAAGGCATCTACGACTGGGACATGGTGTCCGACGACCTGCACATATCGCCGCGCCTCAACCGGATCGTCGGTTTCCCGCAGAAAGTACTGAAGTCGGAATTCTGGAACGAACGCGTGCACCCCGAGGATCGCCGAGTCTACCGCGATGCCATCGTCGCCCTCTTCAAGCAGGAAACCGACCACCTCTATGTCGAGTACCGCTTTCAAGCGGCATCCGGCGAGATCATCTGGGCCCAGGACAACGCTTCGTGCGTGCGCGACGAGAGCGGCCGCGCGATCCGCCTGGTCAGGGCCATCACCGACATCTCCGAGCGCAAGCGGATGGACGAGGCCTTGCGCGAAAGCCAGGAACGCTACGCGCTGGCCATGTCGTCGGTGGGTTTCGGCGTCTACGACTGGGATATCGAAAGCGACGAGATCTATTACTCGCCCGGGATTTACGAAACGCTCGACGTTCCGCCCGAGGAGCTGCGCACGCCCGCCGACTGGACCAACCGCCTCCATCCCGACGACCGCGCCGGATTCACCCGGGCCCTGCTCGACCACTTCAACAGCGAAACACCGAGGTTCAGCGCCGAAGCCCGCTACCGGGCCCGCGACGGCGGTTGGCGCTGGGCCCGCCAGCACGGCATCGCGCTCGTGGGCGAGGACGGCCGCGCCTATCGGATGACCGGCTCGACCGGCGATATCACGGAGGAAAAGCGAATGGCCGCCGCCCTCGACCAGGCGCGGGCGCAATTGCAGGAGGCGATCGAGTCGATCTCCGAGGCCTTCGTCCTGTTCGACGCGGAGGATCGGCTGGTGATGTCCAACAGCCGATACCACGACTTCTACGCGGGCATCGAGGGTGCGCTCAAACCCGGCGCCACGTTCGAGGAGATCATGCGTTTCGGCATCGAGAACGGTGCCTTCCCGCCGCAATACTCTGATCCCGACTGGCTGCCGGAGCGGCTGGAGTTGCGCAAGCAGGCGCGCGGCCGGGCGGAGGTCGAACTGTTGGACGGCCGCTGGGTCGAGGTGAGCGAGCAGCGCACCGGCGATGGCGGCATGGTGACGATCTATTCCGAGATCACCGAGCGCAAACAGCGCGAGCGCGAACTGGCCGAACTGGTCGAACGGTTGGGCGAGGCACGCGACCAGGCGATGGAGGCGACGCGGACCAAGAGCCAGTTCCTCGCCAACATGAGCCACGAGCTGCGCACGCCGTTGAACGCGGTCATCGGCCTGGCCGAGATGCTGGCGGAGGATGCGGAGGAGGACGGCCTCGACGATTTCGTCGAGCCGTTGCAACGCATCCTGCGCGCGGGCCGGCATCTGCTGCACCTGATCAACGAGATCCTCGACCTCTCGAAGATCGAGGCCGGCCGACTGGACCTCGTCATCGAGAAATTCGATTTGCGGACCCTCGCCGACGAGGTGGCGGACACGGCCCGGACGTTGGCGGCAAGGAACAACAACGCAATGCTCTGGGAGTCGTCCGACGACCTCGGCAAAATGTCCGCCGACATCACCCGGGTCCGCCAAGTGTTGCTCAACCTGCTGTCGAATGCCTGCAAGTTCACCGAGAACGGCGAGGTCGAGCTGACGGTCGCCCGCGAGGACGGCCAGGTCGTCGCCAGCGTCCGCGATAACGGCATCGGCTTGACGGCGGAGCAGATGGAGCGGCTGTTCGAGGAGTTCTCCCAGGCCGACGCGTCCACCACGCGAAAATACGGTGGCACCGGACTGGGCTTGGCGATCTCGCGGCGCCTCTGCCGGATGATGGGGGGCGACATCGAGGTCGCGAGCACGCCCGGCGAAGGCAGCCTCTTCACCATGCGTTTGCCGGCCGAGGCGGCGATCGATGGCGACGCCGCGATCCTGGCGCCGACCGGCGGCACGCCGGCCGAAGCGGTCGAGGGCGCCACCCGCCGGGTCCTGGTGATCGACGACGATCCGAACGCCCGCGACATGTTGCGCCGGTTCCTCGGCCGCGAGGGCTACGACGTCGTCACCGCGCACGACGGGCGGGAAGGCCTGGAGCTCGCCCGCGCCACGCGGCCGACGCTCATCACCCTCGACGTGATGATGCCCGGGATGGACGGCTGGAGCGTGCTCGCCGAGCTGAAGGCCGATCCGGCGCTGGCCGATATTCCGGTCATCATGGTGACCTTCGACGACGACAGCCGCCACGGCTTCGCCCTCGGCGCCGACGCCTTCCTCGGCAAGCCCGTGGATCGGGTGGCGCTGCGCAAGGCGCTGAAAGAGGCCCGGATCACCGCCCCCGACCTCCTCGTCCTGCTGGTCGAGGATGACGAGCCGACCCGCGATACCATGCGCCGCCTGCTGGAACAGGAAGGCGCCCGCGTCGTCGAGGCGGAGAATGGCCGCGTCGCGCTCGAGCGGCTGGCGGAGGCGACGCCCGACCTCGTTCTCCTCGACCTGATGATGCCGGAGATGGACGGCTTCACCTTCATGGACGAATTGCGCGGACGCGGCATCGACGCCCAGTTCCCGATCATCGTGGTCACCGCCGCCGACTTGAGCGAGGCCGACATCCAGCGCTTGAACGGCGGAATCGCCCAGATCATCCGCAAGCCGGAGCGTGGCGTCGAGGAGCTGTTCGAGAGCCTCCGCCCGCTTCTCACCCGTCGCGCCTTCCAAAACGATGGGCCCGGGTCATGACCAAGATTCTCTACGTCGAGGACAACGACGACAATATTTACATGCTGAGCCGGCGGCTCGCCCGCAAGGGCTTCGAGGTCGTGGTGGCGACGGACGGCCAGGCCGGCATCGAGGCGGCCAGGAGCGAGGCGCCGGCCCTGATCCTGATGGACCTGAGCCTGCCGGTGATCGACGGCTGGGAGGCGACCCGCCGCCTGAAGGCCGAGGCGAAAACCGCCCCCATTCCCGTCATCGCGCTGACCGCGCACGCGATGGAGGGAGACCGGGAAAGGGCCATTGCCGCCGGCTGCGACGATTTCGACACCAAGCCGGTCGAGCTGCCGCGTCTCCTGGCCAAGATCGAGGCGTTGCTGGGACCGGGGGCCGCGTCGTGAACGACGCGCCGACAAGTGGGACGATCCTCGTCGTCGACGACATCGAGGACAATCGCTACACGCTGATCCGGCGGCTTCGCCTGCAGGGCCACGAGAAGCTGTTGGAGGCCGAAAACGGGCGGGAAGCGCTTCGGATCCTGGAGCGCGAACCGGTGGACCTGCTGCTGCTCGACATCATGATGCCGGAGATGAACGGCTACGAGGTGCTGGAGCGGGTGAAGGCGGACGAGACGCTCCGCCATGTGCCGGTGATCATGATTTCGGCGCTCGACGAGATGGAGAGCGTCGTGCGCTGCATCAAGCTCGGCGCCGAGGACTATCTGCCAAAGCCCTTCAACGCGACCCTGCTGAAGGCGCGGGTCGAGGCTTCGTTGGAACGCAAGCGCCTGCGCGACAACGAGGTGGCGCACCTGGCCCAAATCGAGGCGGAACGGGCGCGGTCGGACGAATTGCTACACGCCATCCTGCCGGCGGGCGCGGTGACGGAACTGAAGGAAACCGACCGGGTGGAACCGCGCCGCCACGACGACGTCGCCGTGCTGTTTTGCGACATCGTCGGCTTCACCTCCTATTGCGACCGCAACACGCCCGAACGCGTGGTCGACGAGCTGCAGAGCCTGGTCGCCCGCTTCGAGTCCCTGGTCGAGGACCACGGCATGGAGAAGATCAAGACCGTTGGCGATGCCTTCCTGGCCACCGCGGGCCTACTGCGGGCCAACGAAAGCCCAGTCGAGGCCGCCATCCGCTGCGGCCTGGCGATGACGGCCGCGGCCCGCGAGATGGAGCCGCACTGGGACGTCCGCGTCGGTCTCCACGTCGGCCCCGTGGTGGCCGGCATCGTCGGCTCTCGCCAGTTCCTGTTCGACCTGTGGGGCGACACGGTCAATCTCGCCGCCCGGGTCACCGATGCCGCGACCGCCGGCGGCCTTTGCCTCAGCGAAGACGCCTGGCGCCGGGTCGAGGGCGACTTCGCCGCGGAACCCCGCGGCCTGGTGGACATCAAGGGCAAGGGCCCGATAGCGCTTTTCGAGATCCCGGCCGGCTAATGGCGGCATCATGAATGATGGCGCCCCCGGCCACCCCTCCGCAAGGCTACAGGCCACGGGTGGCCGGGAGACGAGATGATAACCATCAACGCCGCCCCTGGCGCGCGGCGCGGGGGATCGTCGGCGCCTTGGGCGTCGCGCTGGGCGGGGGAGGGCCATGCCTCGCGCGCGATACGATGGGCACCTCCAACTCCATTTGGCCGGCGCGCTCGAAACGCAGGCGGATCTGGACGGGTTTGCTGGTATCCAGCGCTCCCTTGATGTCGATCAACATGATGTGCGGACCGCCCGGCGCGAAGATCAGCGGCGCGCCCGGGTGAATTTCGACGGATCGCAGGCGCTTCATCCGCAAGTGCCCGCTTTCGACCGCATAGGTATGGATTTCGGCCCGGTGCGCCAGCCGGCTGGACACCGAAATCAGACGATCCACGCGCCGGCCCCGGTTGGCGAGCCGGAAGTAAGCCGCGCTGGCGCCGCCGAGCGCCGCCGGCGCATGCATCCAGGCATCGCGGGCGACCATCTCGCCGAGCCGGGTTTCCGCCGTTGCCGGCATGCTCCAGGCGAGTGCCAGGGCGACCAGGCCGCCGAGTGGCCAGGCGGCGCGCCGGTGATTGCGATGCCCCCTCATAACCTCGCAGCTTAAGCCCGGCCGGCTCAGATGGGTAGCGCCGTCGTCGCCTTGATGGTCTCCATGGAGAAGCGCGAGGTGACTTCGACCAACGGCGTGGTGTCGACCAGGCGCTTGTAGAAGGCATCGAAGGCGCGCATGTCCGGTGCCACCACCTTCACCATGTAGTCGATCTCGCCGGCCATGCGATGAAACTCCATCACCTCGGGCATGGCGGAGACCGCCGCGGCGAAATCGCGCAGCCATTCGCCCGAATGCTCGCCGGTACGGATGCTGACGAAGACCGTCAGACCGAAGCCCAATCGCTCGGCGTCCAGGATGGCGGCGCGACGCTGGATGGTCCCCTCCCGCTCCAGCCGGTTGATCCGCTTCCAGCAGGGCGAGGCGGAAAGACCAACCTGCTCCGCGATCCTGGCCACCGGCAGGCCGGCGTCGTTTTGCAGCGCCCGGAGGATTTTCAGGTCGATGGCATCCATTCCTGTTTTCTCCACATTATGACCGATCAGGGCGAGTTTTTATCTCCTCTAAACAGATTTTACCAAATTAATGGCTTATCCCTTTGCTTCCGGTCACACCAGATGTTGATCGGCCTTCTACGTTCCAGGCACGGTTTTCGGACCGTGCCGGGGGATGTGCGGGAGCTTTTGGACTTGAGGAAGTTGGTTTCGAGTGCTGTCAGGCAGACTGGAGGGCCGGTATTCGGCTCCGATTGAGGCGGATCGGAGGGCGGGCGGTGGCTGGCGCCCGGCCTGCCGGGATCAGACGTGTTGTCCGACGATGTCGCGGTAGTCGGCGGGTCGCAGGCGCGTGCCGATGCCGAGCAGGGTATCGAAAGCCGTTGCGGTGTGGCGGCGGCGGTTCCAGCGGAACACGAACTCGTCGAGGTAGCGGCGCAGATGGGCGCGGCGCAGGCCATGGAAGGTTCCGAGCGCCCAGCGCTTCAGGTTCGAGAACACACGATGGATCCACGTCAGCACGAGATGGGCGGGCGTTGCACCGACGACCTTGGGCTGGTGGTCGTGGTCGGGCAGGCCGCAATAACCGCTCCAGCCATCGGTAATCACCCGCGCGCCCGGCGCCGAGGTTCCGGCAACGAAGGCACGAAGGCTGCGCGCGGAGAAATCCCCGATCGGCGCCAGCCGGATGCGGCGTGGCTCGCCCTCGGGCGATAGCTCGACCGCGCCGGCAATGCGCATCTTGCCTTGTGGGCTGCGACCTTGCCCGCCTGTGGCCGGGTCTTTTGCGGTGCGGAACGGGAGGGTGGCCTCATCGATCTCGATCAGGTCCTCAAGCAGGCTGCGATCCGGATTGACCATGGCACGGCGCAGCTTGTGCAGCAGGAGCCAGGCACTCTTGTAACTGCCGAGCCCGAGCTGGGCCTGGAGTTGCAGGGCGGAGATACCATTCGAGTGGCTGGTCACGATGTGAACGGCCATGAACCAGGTCTTCAGGGGCAAGTGGCTGCGGTGCATGATCGTGCCTGCGGTCACCGAGGTCTCCTTCCCGCAGGCCGCACATTCCCAGCTCGCCCGGCGCCGCTTCAGTTCCCAGCCCCTGTCATGGCCGCAGGCGGGGCAGACGAAGCCGTCGGGCCAGCGCCTGGCGGCGAGATGCCGGGCACAGGAGGCTTCATCGGGAAAGCGCGCCTCGAAGGCGGCGCGGGACATGGGGCGGTCATATTTCCAGCGGCTGGCCATGACGGAACATTACACGAACATGCTGCCGACGCCCACCAGAAACTCAACATCTCGTCAAACCGGGCTCAAAGGGATAAGCCCTCCAAATTATTCGACCATTATTGCCATATCTGAAAGATCAATCTAGATCTCGCGACGACTCAAAACATCGCCGATTGGGGGATACGTCCATGACCGTCTCAAACGCCGTCGAACGGGGGCCCGGCTTCGACGCCCATGCCTTTCGTGATTTCGAGCTGACCGGCTGGGAGGACAAGGCCGCCGGCTGGCACCATCATTTCGAGGCTGTTTCCACCCAGGCGATCGGCCCGATGCTGGATGCCGTGGCGGTTCCGGCCGGCGGCGGCAACGGCGGACGGGAGGTACTCGACGTCGCGACCGGGCCGGGCTACGGCGCGGCGGCGGCGGCCCGGCGGGGCGCGATCGGACGCGGCCTGGATTTCGCCGAGGCTCAGGTCGACATCGCGCGGGCGACCTTCCCGGATGTCGCCTTCGACCAGGGCGATGCCGAGAACCTGCCCTACGACGACGGGCGCTTCGATGCGGTGATCATCAACTTCGGCCTGCAGCACTTCGCCGATCCCGAACGCGCCCTGGCGGAGGCCTGGCGCGTGTTGCGCCCCGGCGGGCGGGCCGCCTTCACCGTCTGGGCGAAACCGCCGCTCGCCGTCGGCTTCAACCTGGTGCAGGAAACGATCGCCGTCCACGGTGATCCGGGCGCGCCGATCCCGGCGGGCCCCGACTATTACCAGTTCGCCGAACCGGCCGAGGCCGCCGCCGCCCTGAAACGGGCGGGTTTCCACGTGCCCAGGATCGAGATCGCGCCGCAATACTGGCGTCTGGCCGAGCCGGGCCAGATCCTCGCCTCCGTCGCCGACGGCACGGTCCGCGCCGGTGCCCTGCTCCGCGCCCAGTCGCCGGAAGCCCGCGCCCGTATCGAGGCGGCGATCACGCGGGAGGCGGAGAGCTACCGCCACGGCGATGCAATCGTGCTGCCGATGCCGGCGATCCTCGCCTCCGCCAGCAAGATCGCGGCCGAGGGTTGAACCCGGCTTTCCAGGACGGCTTCGAGCCAGTCCGAAATAGGCCCCGGCGGGCAGGCGGACTTCGGCAACGCCGTCCGCGCATTCCCCACGTCCGTGCCGTCGGCCGCGCGCCGCGCATGGCTCGAAATCGCGCTGGAGAAAAAAAACCGCGGGCGAGGACTTCAGGCGCCTCCGCGAACACCAGCGGCGCTATCTGGAGAGCAAGCGCCGAAGGGCGCCCGTGGCACCGAAGCTGCTAGAAACGCGTTCCCGTTGGCTACAGTGGTACGCCGACAAACGCGGCAACCACGATCGCCAGCACCGGTACCGCCGCACATACGATCGCCCAGAATTTGACTCCGTTACCCGCCATGGCGGCCCTCCCTTGGCGTCTAGGAATCGATAATATGACATAACGCTAGGTCCAGCCATTCTAGGGCCTGTTCCGCGAGAGGTCAAAGCCTCCGAACGGTTGTGTCGCTAACACACGATATGACCGCCGTAGGTACCATGTGATCTGTCCGGTTTAGAACGTCGCCTTCGAGGAGGGCGGCGATGAAGCGGGCCGAGGTGTTGCAAGGACTACGGCAGATGAAGTTCGAGGAGATTCTGGAGCGCGCGAAGCGGCGGCGACTGAGCCAGGCGGAGGCGGCGTCGATCCTGGGGATGAGCGAGCGAACGTTCCGGCGCTGGCGGGGTCGCTTTGAGGCGGAAGGCGCGGAGGGTCTGTATGACCGCCGGCTGGGCAAGGTCTCGGGGCACCGGGTGCCGGTGGACACGGTGATGGAGGTTCTGGAGTTGTTCGACACGCGCTACTGGGACTTCACGGCCAAGCACTTCCACGAGAAGCTGCTCGATGAGCACGGCTTCACGCGGAGCTACAACTGGGTCCGCCTGACGCTCCAGGCCCACGGGCGCAAACGTCCGGCACCGCGGCGAGGCGCGCACCGGCGCAAGCGGCCGCGCCGCGCCCTGCCCGCCATGATGCTGCACCAGGACGGCTCGACCCACCAATGGGTTCCCGGGCAGTGGTGGGACCTGATCGTCACCATGGATGACGCAACCAGCGAGATCTACTCGGCCTTCTTCGTCGACGAAGAGGGGACCATGAGCAGCTTCCGGGCCCTGGGCGAGGTGATCGAGGTCCGGGGGCTGTTCTGCTCGCTCTACGCCGACCGGGCCTCGCACTACTGGCACACGCCCGAGGCCGGCGGCAAGGTGGACAAGAACAACCCGACCCAGGTGGGCCGAGCCCTGGGCCAGCTGGGCATCGAACTGATCCCGGCCTACTCCCCCGAGGCCCGGGGGCGCTCGGAGCGCATGTTCGCGACATTGCAGAATCGCCTGCCGCAGGAACTGCGCTTGGCCGCCATCACCACGATGGCCGAGGCCAACGCGTTCCTGCGCGAGATTTATCTGCCCCGCCACAACGCCCGTTTCGCGGTGCCGGCCGAAGCCGAGGGCTCGGCCTTTGTCCCCTTCACCGGATCGCTCGACGACATCCTGTGCATCCAGGAGGACCGGATCGTCGGCAACGACAACACGGTGCGCTACAAGCGGCTGGTGCTGCAGATCCCGGAGGATCGCCACCGCCGCCATTACGTCAAGGCATCGGTGCGGGTCCACGAATACTCCGGCGGCACCCTGGCGGTCTTCCACGGCCCCCGCCGGCTGGCCCGATATCAGGCCGACGGCACCGTCCTCGACGAAACCAAGAACAGCAGAGCGGCCGCGTGAACCGCTTCGACGCGCGCCCGGCCTGTGGATAAGTGGACAACCCGCCACGGCGGGTTCCCCACTTATCCACAGGCCCAACAACCACAACAGAAGCGGTCAATTCATATGGTACATAAAGCGGTCAATTCGAAATGTTCTCGACAAGCCTCCGAACGGTTGTGTCGCTAACACACGATATGACCGCCGTAGGTACCATGTGATCTGTCCGGTTTAGAACGTCGCCTTCGAGGAGGGCGGCGATGAAGCGGGCCGAGGTGTTGCAAGGACTACGGCAGATGAAGTTCGAGGAGATTCTGGAGCGCGCGAAGCGGCGGCGACTGAGCCAGGCGGAGGCGGCGTCGATCCTGGGGATGAGCGAGCGAACGTTCCGGCGCTGGCGGGGTCGCTTTGAGGCGGAAGGCGCGGAGGGTCTGTATGACCGCCGGCTGGGCAAGGTCTCGGGGCACCGGGTGCCGGTGGACACGGTGATGGAGGTTCTGGAGTTGTTCGACACGCGCTACTGGGACTTCACGGCCAAGCACTTCCACGAGAAGCTGCTCGATGAGCACGGCTTCACGCGGAGCTACAACTGGGTCCGCCTGACGCTCCAGGCCCACGGGCGCAAACGTCCGGCACCGCGGCGAGGCGCGCACCGGCGCAAGCGGCCGCGCCGCGCCCTGCCCGCCATGATGCTGCACCAGGACGGCTCGACCCACCAATGGGTTCCCGGGCAGTGGTGGGACCTGATCGTCACCATGGATGACGCAACCAGCGAGATCTACTCGGCCTTCTTCGTCGACGAAGAGGGGACCATGAGCAGCTTCCGGGCCCTGGGCGAGGTGATCGAGGTCCGGGGGCTGTTCTGCTCGCTCTACGCCGACCGGGCCTCGCACTACTGGCACACGCCCGAGGCCGGCGGCAAGGTGGACAAGAACAACCCGACCCAGGTGGGCCGAGCCCTGGGCCAGCTGGGCATCGAACTGATCCCGGCCTACTCCCCCGAGGCCCGGGGGCGCTCGGAGCGCATGTTCGCGACATTGCAGAATCGCCTGCCGCAGGAACTGCGCTTGGCCGCCATCACCACGATGGCCGAGGCCAACGCGTTCCTGCGCGAGATTTATCTGCCCCGCCACAACGCCCGTTTCGCGGTGCCGGCCGAAGCCGAGGGCTCGGCCTTTGTCCCCTTCACCGGATCGCTCGACGACATCCTGTGCATCCAGGAGGACCGGATCGTCGGCAACGACAACACGGTGCGCTACAAGCGGCTGGTGCTGCAGATCCCGGAGGATCGCCACCGCCGCCATTACGTCAAGGCATCGGTGCGGGTCCACGAATACTCCGGCGGCACCCTGGCGGTCTTCCACGGCCCCCGCCGGCTGGCCCGATATCAGGCCGACGGCACCGTCCTCGACGAAACCAAGAACAGCAGAGCGGCCGCGTGAACCGCTTCGACGCGCGCCCGGCCTGTGGATAAGTGGACAACCCGCCACGGCGGGTTCCCCACTTATCCACAGGCCCAACAACCACAACAGAAGCGGTCAATTCATATGGTACATAAAGCGGTCAATTCGAAATGTTCTCGACAAGCCTCCGAACGGTTGCCTCCGAACGACACCGCGCGCGCCGTCTATGAAAAGCGAAAG
Source organism: Alphaproteobacteria bacterium (assembly GCA_965226475.1). Classification (GTDB taxonomy): domain Bacteria; phylum Pseudomonadota; class Alphaproteobacteria; genus JASLMY01. The sequence goes on from CBDDDJ010000002.1 coordinate 237,680, forward strand.
GTAAGTGATGTGGCTGGTGACCCCGGTGGGACTTGAACCCGACATCTCCGGCTTGAAAGGCCGGCGTCCTGACCTTTAGACTACGGGGCCACGTTGAGGGGCGAATTACGCGCTTCGAGGCGGAAAATCAAGCCGATCTCGCGGCCTCTCCCTGAAAAATCCGGGCTTCGGGCGGCCAGGCCGCATCCTCGATCAGCAATTGTGCACCGCGCCGGCCCTGCCAATCGTCGGCCTGCAGTCGACCCGCCAAATGAAGCGGGCGGCCCCCGCTCTCCAGCAGCGCGCGGCCGACCGGGCCGTCGGCCGAGCGAAAGGCGATGCCCTTGAGGCGGCCGCCGCCGGCACCCGAGAGAATCACCCGCACATGATCGGCGCCGACCACGTCGGCCCGGACGACGTTGGCGTCGGCGATGGCGAAGCAGGGATCGGAATGACCGGCGCCGTAGGGCCCCGCCCGTTCCAGCGTGTCGACCAGATCGCGGGTCGCGCCACCCACCGAAAGCACGCCGTCGAGTTCCAGCGCCCGCGCCTCCAGGCGGCCCGCGCCGGCCTTCGCCAAACGCTCGCCCAAAAACGCGCGCAGCTCCTCGATGGCGTCCGCCTTCACCGTCAGGCCGGCCGCCATCGCGTGCCCGCCGCCCGCGAGCAGCAGGCCGGCCTGGCGCGCCGCCGTCACCGCCGCGCCGAGATCGATGCCGGACACCGAGCGGCCGGAGCCCTTGGCGATATCGCCGCGTACCGCGAGAACGAAGGCCGGACGACGGTATTCGTCCTTGAGGCGGCCGGCAACGATGCCGACCACGCCCTCGTGCCAGGCCTCCGCCGCGACAAGGACCAGAGGGGCGCCATGGGGCGTCGGCCGGGCCTGATCGCGCGCCGCCTCCAGCACCATGGCCTCGATCGCCCGGCGCTCGTCATTGAGATGGTCGAGGCGCTGGGCGATCGCCTCGGCCTCGACCGGGTCCTCGGTCGCCAGCAGCCGGGCGCCGAGGCCGGCCTCGCCTACCCGGCCCCCCGCGTTGATCCGGGGACCAAGGACGAAACCCAGGTGGTAGCTTCCCGGCCGGCCGTCGACACCGGCGACGTCGGCGAGCGCGCGAAGGCCCGGGTTCCGCCGCTCCCCCAGCACCTTCAGCCCTTGCGCGACGTAGACCCGATTGAGACCGGTGAGCGGCACCACGTCGCAGACGGTACCCAGTGCCACCAGGTCGAGCCATTGCAGCAGGTTGGGCTCGGGCCGCCCGGCGAACCAGCCGCGCTCCCGCAGGGCCCGGTTGAGCGCCACCAACAGCAGGAACACCAGGCCGACGGCGGCAAGCGTCCGGTGGGGCGAATTCTCATCGAGCCGGTTCGGATTGACCACGGCGTGCGCCACGGGCAGGCGCGGCTCGCTTTGATGATGGTCGATCACGATGACGTCGAGGCCGAGGCCGGCGGCCCCCGCCAAGGGCTCGAACGCGAGCGTGCCGCAATCGACGGTGACGACGACCCCAATCCCCTCCCCCGCCAGCTTCTCGAAGGCCGCCAGGTTGGGGCCGTAGCCCTCCTTCAGGCGATCGGGGATATAGACCCGAAGCGGCCTGCCAAGCGCGGCGAAGTAGCGCGCCAGCAGCGCGCTGGAAGTCGCCCCGTCGACGTCGTAGTCGCCGAAGACCGCGACCGCCTCGCCGGCCTGAACCGCTTCGGCCAGGCGGGCCGCCGCCGCCGGCATGTCCAGCAGATGACCCGGGTCGGGGAGCATGTCGCGAAGCGTGGGGTTCAAGAACCCCTCTCCCGTCTCGAGCGTTACGCCGCGCCCCGCCAAGACCTGGCCGACGACGTCGGCGACGCCCAGGCGCTGGGCCAGCGTCGACGCCAGTCGTTCGTCCGCCGCGCGACGACGCCAGAGACGCCCGCCGAGCGAGCGCTCGATCCCGAGGAGGTGGCCCACCGTCTCTTTCACGTCGCGGGCGCGCGGCGGGAGAGATCCTGCTGGGCCCGGATCCAGCGCACCGTGCCCGTTCGCGAGCGCATGACCACCGAATGGGTCGCGGCCGACGCCCGGGTCCGGCGCACGCCGTCGAGCATCGCACCCGAGGTAACGCCGGTGGCGGCGAAGATCACGTCGCCGCTCGCCATATCGTTGCGGTCGTATTTCCGGTTCAGGTCCTCGATGCCGACGGCGCGGGCGCGGGCGCGCTCGTCGTCGTTGCGGAACAGGAGTCGGGCCTGGATCTGCCCGCCGATGCAGCCAAGCGCAGCGGCGGCCAGCACCCCTTCGGGCGCGCCGCCGGAGCCCATGTAGATGTCGATTCCGGTCTCCGGCATCGCCGTCGCCATGACGCCGTAGATGTCGCCGTCGCCGATCAGCTGGATCCGCGCGCCGGCCTCGCGCACCGCCTGGATCGCTTCCGCGTGGCGGGGCCGATCGAGGATGCAGGCGACGATGTCCGTGGGCTCTATCCCCTTCGCCTTCGCCAGGCTGGCGATATTCTCGGCCGGCGACGAGTCGAGGTCGACGACACCCTCCGGCAGGCCACCGCCGACGGCGACCTTGTCCATGTAGACGTCGGGCGCGTGCAGCAACGAACCGGCGGCACCCAGCGCCAGTACCGCCATCGCGTTCGGCAGGCCCTTGGCGGTGATGGTCGTGCCCTCGAGCGGGTCGAGGGCGATCGAGACTTCCGGCCCGTTGCCGGTACCCACCTTCTCGCCGATGTAGAGCATCGGCGCCTCGTCCCGCTCCCCCTCGCCTATGACGACGGTGCCATCAATTTCGATGGTGTTGAGAACACGGCGCATTTCGTCCACCGCGACCTGGTCGGCGGCTTTTTCATCGCCCCGCCCCATCATCGTCGAGGCCGCGATCGCCGCCGCCTCCGTCGCGCGCACCACTTCCAACGTCAGATGTCGATCGAGCGTCACCTCGGCCATCCGATCTCTTCCTCCCCGTCCCTAGTGTCCCGAATCGGAAGTTCGTAGCATTGATGGCGTGCGCCGAACGAACTTCCGATTCGATAAGGACACTAGCAGAATCATGATTCTAGTGTGGTTTACGAATTTGAGGCTCCTCACGGAGCCTGCCCCAATAATCGGAGGAACTTCAAATCCACCACACTAGAGCGTTTCGATTCGAAGCATCTTCGGCGTCTCTTGCACAACCGGCAAAGCGCCGATCTGATCGAGCGCGCGGCCCATCGCCGCCGCCTCCGTTTCGTGCGTGATCAGGATCACCGTCACCGCCTCGCCGGGCGCGCGGCCGCGCTGCAGGAGCGACTCGATCGAGATCCGTTCATCCCTCAGGATCGCCGAGATCTCGGCGATGACGCCCGGCTGATCCACCACCGAGAGACGGATGTAATAGGCACCGACACGACGATTCGCGTTCGCGCGCGGCAGCGCGTCGAGCGAGGCGGCCGGGATTGAGAAGGTCGGCAGCCGGCTGCCACGCGCGATGTCCATGATATCAGCGACCACGGCCGACGCCGTCGGCCCGGCGCCGGCGCCACGCCCCTCGTAGACCGAGCGGTCGACGAAATCGCCGTCGGCGATCACCGCGTTGAAGACCCCGTTGACGGCGGCGATCGGCGTCGTCTCGGCCACCATGCAGGGATGCACGTGCTGCTCGATCCCGTCCTCGGCCCGGCGCGCGATCGCCAGCAGCTTTATGCGATAGCCGAATTCGCGGGCGAAGGCGATGTCGGCCGCCTCCACCTCGCGGATACCCTCGATCGCGATGCCGCCGAAGTCGACCGGCGTGCCGAACGCGAGGCTCGCCAGAATCGCCAGCTTGTGGGCGGAGTCGACGCCGTCGATGTCGAAGCCGGGATCGGCTTCGGCGTAACCGAGCCTCTGGGCCTCGGCCAGGATCTCGGCGAAATCGCCGCCGGTCTCCTGCATTTCGGTCAGGATATAGTTGCAGGTGCCGTTCAGGATTCCATGGACGCTGTCGATGCGGTTGCCGGCGAGGCCCTCGCGCATCGCCTTGACGATCGGAATCCCGCCGGCCACGGCCGCCTCGTAGTTGAGTGCCACGCCCTTCGCCTCCGCCGCCAGCGCCAACGCCTGGCCGTGGCGCGCCAGCAGGGCCTTGTTGGCGGTGACCACGTCTCGGCCCCGCCCAATCGCGTTCTCGACCACGGCCTTGGCGATGCCGTCCTCGCCGCCGATCAGCTCGACCACCACGTCGAGGTCGGCCTCGGCGGCCATCCGGTCGGCTTCGTCGTACCATTCGAAGCCCGATATATCGACGCCCCGATCCGTCGAGCGATCCCGGGCCGAGACGGCACGGATCGCCAGCGGGCGCCCGGCCCGCTTGGCCATCAAATCCCCATGGGCGGCGATCAATTCCACCACACCGGCGCCGACCGTTCCAAGACCGGCGATCCCCAGTTTCATGGGCTCGGGCACCATGTCCCCCCTTTGGATTGCTTCATGGGCACCGTCGGAAACCGCTTCGCCGCCCGGCGTGGCGAGGTCGCTCGCCGGGGTCTTTATGACCGATTCGCCGAGCCTATTCGAGAAAGATCTCGACTCGCCGGTTCTCCGCTTCGCCCCCCGGCATGTTCTCGTAATAGCGCGGCCGGGCATCGCCGACCGCCTCCACGATCAGCCGTTCGGCCGCGACGCCCTGGCGCACCAACTCGCGCGCGACAACGTTGGCGCGGTCGACCGAGACGTTGAAGTTGGCGCTGACGTGGCGGGCCTGACTCATGTTGCCGGTCCGGTGGCTCGCGTGACCGACGATCCGCACATAGCCTTGGTAGTTCCTCAATCCCTCGGCCAAGCCGCCGAGCTCGCCCCGCGCCTTGGCGCCGAGGCCGCTGCGGCCATGGGTGAACAGCACCATCAGTGCCGGCCCGCCGGAAACCCCGGCGCTGGCACCGAAGACGGAGGGCGGCGGCGCGCCGGCCGCGCTGATCACCATCGTGCCGTCGGCGGTCATGGTCTGAGTGACATTGCCGGCCTCCTGTTGCGCGAGATTCCGCGCGTAGACCTGGCTCAGCAGGCTTTGGTCGTCCCCGATCGGCAGGTTCGGCGCGGACGCCACCCGGACGGCGGGCGGGGGATTGCCATAGGGAATGGCCGGCGGCGGCGCATCGGAGCCGGGCGTTGCCGTCGCCGAGGTGATTGGCGGCAGGGGCGGCGGCGCTTCGCCCCCCTCCCGGGGCGCATCGCCGGCGAGCGCGACCTCGCTGGCCGCTCCATCACTCGAGCCGATCGGTGGATAGGGCGGCGGCGGCGAGGTGACGATCGGCGGCACGGATTTGCCGCGTTCCGGGCGCGGGAATATCGCCGGCCCGGCGTCGCCCGGCCGCTGAACGATGCTGGGGACCGGGGACGAGGTCGGCGACTCCGAAATGATCGGCGGCGGGGGAGCCGGCTGGGCCCCGGAATCGGCGGTCGCCACCGCCATCGTCGCATCCTTCGCCGGGGACTCGCTCACCGGCTTCTCGGCCATCGATTTTTCAACCGGGGGGCTTTCCGCCTCGCGCTCCTCCGCGACGGCGGGCGGCGGTGGCGGCGGGACCGGCGCCGCGGTACGCGTCTCCGTGCTCGGCGGGGGCGGGGCCGGCGGCGCGGCGGGAGCCTCGGCCACCTTGACCTCCGGTTCCGGCGGCGGCAAGGCCGGCGGCGGTGGGGGTGCCGAAGCCGGGTTGGACCGAAGCGTCGTCTCGGTGTAGCGCGCGTTCTGGCGGTCCGCGGCCAGGCCGTCGGAAGCCGCCGCGCTCGTCGTTGGCGGGACTTCCGCCCTGGGCGCGGGCGCCACCTTTTCCGCCGCCGGCGCCGATCCGCCGGACTTCACGGGCGCGGACGCCGGGTCTTCCGAAAACAAATTGTCGTACCACGACGTAGGTTTCGCCCATTCCGGCGCGCCCGAGCAGCCGCCCAGCGCCAGCACCAGGGCCAGCGCCGAAGCCGGATTGGCCCGCCGGCCACGCCCGAAGGGGCCCGTCGTCATCGGATTCCTACCCATCATGTCTCGCTCCTCCCATGAGCTCCGCGCCAAATTCCGACACTATTATTGTGCAGTGCAGCATAACGCCTTATGATATGGTGTCGAGACCGAGGCCGTGATCGAGCCCGGTTTCATTTTATGGGCTCACCCCGGAGCGTCAATGATAGCCGGGGAAACGCGCCATCGCGATTCGATGGCGAGGCGAGGGGACAGGCGAAGATGACGGAATCCTCGGGCGGCGATGCTGGCGATACCCAGCCGGATATCGCCGCGTTTCAACAGAGCATGATGCAGGTGGCGGAACGCAGCCAGCGACTGGTCGCGGACTTTCTGGCCCGCCAGGAGGGCGCGGCGGCGGGTGACCCGGTGGATCCGCTCAACATCTCCGGCGCCTTCATGGAACTGACATCGAAGATGATGGCCGATCCGGCCAAGCTGGTCGAGGCGCAGATGGCGCTCTGGCAGGACTACATGGGCCTTTGGCAACGGGCGGCGGCGCGGATGATGGGCGAGGAAGCCCCGGCCGTGGTGACGCCCGAGAAGGGTGACCGCCGCTTCCGCCACGCGGATTGGGAAGAAAATCAGGTCTTCGACTTCATCAAGCAGTCCTACCTGCTGTCCGCGCGATGGATGCGCGACACCATCCAGGATGTCGACGGGCTGGATGAAAAAACGGCCACCAAGGTCGATTTCTATACCCGCCAGTTCATCGACGCGATGGCGCCCACCAACTTCCTGATGACCAACCCGGAAGTGCTGAAGGCGACGTTGGAGGAAAAGGGCGAAAACCTGGTGCGCGGGCTCGACAACATGCTGGCGGACCTGGAACGGGGCAAGGGCCAGCTCCGCATCCGGATGACCGACCACGACGCTTTCCAGGTCGGCGGCAACATCGCCGTGACACCGGGAGAGGTGGTCTGGCAGACCGACCTGATGCAGCTGATCCAGTACGCGCCAAAAACCGAAACGGTGCAAAAGCGCCCGCTGCTGATCGTGCCGCCCTGGATCAACAAGTTCTATATCCTGGACCTGAAACCCGAGAACTCCTTCATCGCCTGGGCGGTGGAACAGGGCCTGACGGTCTTTGTCATCTCCTGGGTCAATCCGGACGAGCGCCTCGGCGAAAAGAGCTTCGAGGACTATATGAACGACGGCATCCTCGCGGCGCTCGAAGGCATCGAGGCCGCCACGGACGAGCGGGAAGTCGACGCCATCGGCTATTGCCTCGGCGGCACGCTGTTGGCGACCACGCTGGCCTATATGAAGGGCGTGCGCGATGCCCGGATCGCGTCGGCGACCTTCTTCGTCTCGCTGGTCGATTTCGAGGAGCCGGGCGAGCTCGCGGTCTTCATCGACGAGGAGCAGATTCAGTTTCTCGAGCAGCGCATGGCGGAACAGGGCGGCGTGCTCGACGGCTCGGCGATGGCGACCACCTTCAACATGCTGCGCGCCAACGACCTGATCTGGTCGTTCGTCGTCAACAACTACCTGCTAGGCAAGGACCCCTTCCCCTTCGACCTGCTCTACTGGAACTCCGATTCGACCCGCATGCCGGCGGCGATGCACAGTTTCTATCTGCGCAAGATGTACCAGGAGAACCTGTTGCGCGAGCCGGGCGGGATCAGCTTCGCCAACGTGCCCATCGACCTCTCCAGAATCGACATACCGGTCTACATCCTCTCGACCAAGGAAGATCACATCGCCCCCTGGCGGGCGACGTACCAGGCGACGCAGATCTATACCGGTCCCGTGCGTTTCGTGCTCGCCGGCTCCGGCCACATCGCCGGCGTCGTCAATCCGCCGAGTGCCGGCAAATACGGCTATTGGATCGGCGAGGACTGTCCGGCCGATCCCGAGGCCTGGTTGGCCGGCGCCATCAAGCACGAAGGAAGCTGGTGGCCCGACTGGATGGCCTGGATCGCGTCGCGCTCGGCCGGCGAAGCGCCGGCCCGGGCGCCGGGAAGCGACGAGGCCGCCATCATCGAGGCGGCGCCCGGGAGCTACGTCCAGGTCCGCGCCGATGGCTGACGCGATGCGACGAGATCGCCCAGCCGGCCCGCTCGCCCGGGCGAGCGGGCCGGGCATGGTCGCTGGCGTCGCGCCATGAACCGCATACTCCAAGGCTTGCGCATCGTCGAGGGCTCCGCCTTCGTCGCCGCGCCGAGCGCCGGCATGACGCTGGCGCAGATGGGCGCGGACGTGATCCGTTTCGACCCCATTGGCGGCGGGCTCGACATGCGCCGCTGGCCGGTGAACGAGGCCGGCGCGAGCTACTATTGGGCGGGCCTCAACAAGGGCAAGCGCTCGATCGCCATCGATATCTCGTCCCCGGAAGGGCGGGAATTGGCGCTGGCCCTCGTCACCGCGCCGGGCGGGGATGGTGGTCTCTTCCTCACCAACTTCCCCGCGCGCGGCTGGCTCGACTACGAGCAGCTGAAGCAACGCCGCGCCGACCTGATCATGGTCAACGTCACCGGCAACGCCGACGGCTCCTCCGAGCTCGACTACACGGTGAACGCGGCGACCGGCCTGCCGGGGATGACCGGGCATGGCGGCGACCGGCCGGTGAACCATGTGCTGCCCGCCTGGGACCTGATCTGCGGCCAGAACGCGGTCACCGGCCTGCTGGCCGCCGAACGGCATCGGAGCCGCACGCGCGAGGGGCAATTCCTCCGCGTGGCACTCTCCGATACGGCCTTCGCCGCCATGGGCACGCTCGGCTTCATCGCCGAGCGGGAGTTGGGCGGCGTCGCCCGCGAGGCGTCCGACAATGACCTTTTCGGCGCCTTCGGCCAGGACTTTCCGACCGGCGACGGCCGCCGGGTGATGCTGGTGGCGATCACCGGCCGGCAGTGGCGTTCGCTGGTCGACGCGACCGAGATCGCGGAGGCGGTGGCCGGGATCGAGGCCGAGACCGGCCTGGACCTCGCCCGGGAAGGCGATCGCTACCGGGTGACGGACCGGATAGCCGCCGCCATCGCCCCCTGGGTCCGGGCGCGGAGCCTGGAGGAGACGAGGGCCGCCTTCGCCGGCACCGGGGTCTGCTGGGGTCCCTACCAGGACGTCGGCCAAATGCTGGCGGAGGACCCGCGCGTCGGTCCCGCCAACCCGATGTTCGAACGCGTCGCGCAGCCGGGCCTGGGCGTGACCTTGACCCCGGGCTCGCCGATCGAATTCGGCGCCGCGCCGCGCGTGGCGGTCGCCCCCGCGCCGCGCCTCGGCGAACACACGGACCAGATCCTGGCCGAGGTGCTGAGCCTGGATGGGGGGGCCATCGGCCGCCTGCGCGACCAGGGCACCGTCGCCGGTCCGGCGGCAACGGAGGGCTGAGATGAGCGAGCAGGCCCAAACGGTCGACTACCGCGATTGGATCGGCGGGAAAGAGAGCGCCGAGGATACCGCGACGCTCGCCCCGGTGACCGGGCTGCTGGCGACCCTCGACGATGCCGAGAACCGGCTCGCCGTCGGCGATCCCCTGCCCCCGCTCTGGCATTGGCTCTACTTTCTGCCCCAGGCGCCCGCCTCCGGCATCGGCTCGGATGGCCATCCCAAGCGCGGCGGCTTCATGCCGCCCATCGACCTGCCGCGCCGCATGTTCGCGGGCGCGCAATTGGAATTCGCCGCCCCCATCCCGATCGGCGCCGCGCTGGCGCGGCGAAGCAAAATCGCCGACGTCGCGGAGAAATCCGGCAAGAGCGGCCGGCTGGTCTTCGTCACCGTGGCCCACGAGATAACGGCCGACGGCGTGACCGCGGTGACCGAGACGCAGAATATCGTTTACCGCGAGGAAGGCGCCGCCGTTCCGGCACCCGAGGCGCGCGACGCTTTCCCGCCGGCGCCCGAGGGCGCCTGGGTCCGCGAGATCCGGCCGGATCCGGTGCTGTTGTTCCGCTTCTCCGCCCTCACCTTCAACGGCCACCGCATCCACTACGACCGGAGCTACGCCACCGGCGAGGAGCATTACCCGGGTCTCGTCGTGCACGGGCCGCTGCTGGCCACCCTGTTGATCGACCTCGTCCGCCGCAACGGTTCGCGCCGGGTCGCGCGCTTCGGCTTCCGGGCGATGGCGCCGATTTTCGATACCGGCCCCTTCCGCGTCATCGGCCAGCCCGAGGGCGATAGGGTTACCCTGGTCGCCGAACGCTCCGACGGGGCGGAGGCGATGCGCGCCGAAGCCGTCCTCGCGGAAGCTTGAACCACATCAACCTAGGTCACGGAACCAAACACATGAGCCTGAACATCGCCCCCGCCGCCCCGACCGCCGCCTCCAAGACACGAGCGTTCCGCCAGATGCTCGCCTCGCCCGAGCTCGAGTTCATCATGGAGGCGCACAACGGCCTCTCCGGCCGCATCGTCGAGGAGACCGGCTTTGCCGGGATCTGGGCCTCGGGCCTTTCGATCTCCTCGGCGCTCGGCGTGCGCGACAACAACGAGGCATCCTGGACGCAGGTGCTGGAGGTGCTGGAGTTCATGGCCGACGCCACCGCGATCCCGATCCTGCTGGATGGCGATACCGGCTACGGCAACTTCAACAACATGCGGCGGCTGGTGAACAAGCTCTGCCAGCGCGGCGTCGCCGGCGTCTGCATCGAGGACAAGCTCTTTCCCAAGACCAACAGCTTCGTCGGCAGCGCCCAGCCTCTGGCCGACATCGACGAGTTCTGCGGCAAGATCAAGGCCGGCAAGGACAGCCAGCTGGACGACGATTTCCAGATCGTCGCCCGGGTCGAGGCGCTGATCAGCGGCTGGGGCCTGGACGAGGCGTTGCGCCGGGCCGAGGCCTACCACGAGGCCGGCGCCGACGCGATCCTGATGCATTCCAAGATCGCGGTGCCGGACGAGATCCTCGCCTTCATGAAGGAATGGGGCGGCCGGGCGCCCGTGGTCATCGTGCCGACGATGTATTACGCGACGCCCACCGACGTCTTCCGCGAGGCCGGCATCTCTCTCGTCATCTGGGCCAACCACAACATGCGCGCGGCGATGCGGGCGATGCGCGACGTTAGCCGCGAGATCTTTGAGAGCGAGAGCCTGGTCGGCGTCGAGCATCGGATCCCGACGGTGAAGGAGGTCTTCCAGCTCGCTGGCAACGACGAACTGGCGGCGGCCGAGGAACGCTACCTGCCGGACCAGGGCGCCGGCCACGGCGCCATCGTGCTCGCCGCCAGCCGCGGCGCGGCACTCGGCCGCCTCACCGCCGACAGGCCCAAGTGCATGATTCCGGTGCGCGGCGAACCGCTGCTGCAACGCCAGGTCGACATGCTGCACGCCGCGGGCATTGGCGAGGTCACGGTGGTCACCGGCTGGGCGGCCGACGCCATCGACATCGCCAAGATCTCCAAAGTCCAAAACACCAACTACGAAAACTCGAGCGAGGCCCACTCCCTGCATCTCGCGGCCGAGAAGCTCGCCGGCCCGACGATCGTCAGCTACGGCGACATTCTGATCCGCGACTACATGCTGGACGCGCTGCTTCGCGCGGAGGGCGACATCGTCGTCATGGCCGACACGCTATGGCGCGACCGGGCGCAGTCGGCCGATGGCCTGGTGCGGGACCTCGTGGTCACCGACCGCCCCTTCTCGACGAATTTCCTCGTCGACACGCTGGCCCGACTGGTCGAGGCCGGCGACCAGGTCGACCGGGACCGAGCGACCGGCGAATGGGTCGGAATTTTGAAGCTGACGGAGACCGGCGCCGAGGCGATCCGCGACACCCTGGCGGCAATGGAGGCCGACGGCAGTCTCGCCGCCGCCGATATTCCCATCCTGCTGAACCGGGCGATTTCCGCCGGCCACGAGGTCCGGGTGCAGTACATCACCGGCCAGTGGCTGGATATCGACGACGCCCTGGATCTGGCGCGCGCCGGCGAACTGGTCTGATACCGGTGAGCCCTTGAATTGACCTCTCGGCTCGCACAGTCGTCATCGCTAGCGGAGCGTGGCGATCCAGTCGGCCTCGACGGTATTGCGCGGCATCGAGGCGGACTGGATCGCCACGGTGCTTCGCCCCTCGCGATGACGGTTGTGTTTGCAAGCCAGTGACCAGTCACTTCGTTTGCTCGCCGGTATGAGGCCGGCGAACGCCCCCCGGATCACGCGCCTCCGAGGGCCACGGACCCGGGAATGACGGGTCTCGACGAGTATTCCCCACTCGTCGGGCGAAACCGTTGCCGTTTCCATACCTCGGCGGCGCGAAAAAAATCGCGTCCTCGGCCGTCACCTCCGCCATGCCGCCGATGGCGTCCGGCGACGGATAATCGATCCGCTCGCCGTTTCACATTCAATTTTTGGGATTCGGCCCCATGACTTCGAGCCCGATGGATCGCCGACGGCGACCTCTCTCTCCGTCGCTACCGCGGCCCGATCATAATATCGGTGACCTCGACCGCGACCTTGTCGCCCCGCACCACGATCTCGCCCCGCCCGATCAAGTGATCATTCGCGTGTATCCAGACTCGGCTGTGGACCCAGGCATCGAGTTCGATGACCGCGCCCCGGCCCATTCTCAACAGTTGGTGGATCGGCATCACCGCCGTTCCGATCGAGACTGTGATTTCCACTTCGACGTCGTTGGTGGCGTTCGGTAAACTCACGGGAATGATCTCGTCGCTGGTTGATGGCGCCTCTCGCCAGCATTGCCCAATGTGGTTAGTGAGTCATGAACACGACGAAGTTGATGACGCGAACCCCTCATGTTGAGTCGGACCCGATTTCCTTGGACACAGAATTGGCTTAATCGAAGTGTCCAAGGAGGACCGGAACATGGCCGATAATTTTGAGAAGAAAGTTGCTGTTGATGGGCCTGTGGTAAATGCGGGCGAGCTTGGCTCGTCCACGTTTTCCCCAGGCCAGGCTTTGCCGGCAGGCCCGCTGGGACTTGGCCAGCGATGGACGGTGGCGCGCAAGCGTGAGGTCGTTCCGCGGCTTTTGCGTGACGAGCCGGTGCAACTTCTGTCGCGCCAGTTGGGCGTAGAGATCTTCCGGCTCGAGCAGTGGCGTGAGAAAGCGATCGGCGGGATCGACGCCTCGCTCAAGCAACGCAAGGGCGATCCGGTGCAGGCGGAACTGGATAGCGCCATGAAGCGGATCGGAGAGTTGACCATGCAGGTGGAACTGCTGGAGGCCAAGACGGAGACCTTCGGCCCTTTGGGGCGGCGGAGGTCGCGGCGATGAGTGCCGCCACCTCGCCCGGCACGGGTCTGGCCTACGGCCTGCGGCGGGTCTGCGCCGCCTGGGGCATGGCCCGCTCCTCGTTCTACGCCATGACCTCCGGCCAGCACGCCGAGCAGCCGCCGGCAAAGCGTCGGGGACCGAAGCCCGCGATCTCGGACCAGGCGCTGCTGGTGGCGATCGAAGCCGACCTGGAGGCATCGCCCTGGGAGGGCGAGGGCTACCGCAAGGTCTGGGCTCGGCTTCGGGTCTGTCGCGACATCCGGGTTGCCCGCAAGCGGGTGCTCCGCCTGATGCGCGAGAACAATCTGCTCTCGCCCCATCGCTGCCGCCGCCGTGGCGGCAATCCCCATGACGGTGAGATCATCACTCATGCCCCGAACCTCATGTGGGGCACCGATGGCGTTCGGGTGTTCACGGTGGACGACGGCTGGGGCTGGATCTTCACCGCCGTCGAGCATTGGAACGCCGAGTGTGTCGGCTGGCATGTCTGCAAGCGCGGCGACCGCTTCGCCGCCCTGCAGCCGATCTCCATGGGGCTTGCCGGGCTGTATGGCTCGACCGCGGCCGGCGCGGCTCGGGGGCTGGCCTTGCGGATGGATCACGGCTCCCAGTATCTGTCGGACCACTTCACCAACCAGATCAAGTTCTGGGGCATCCAGCCGTCCTACGCCTTCGTCGCCGAGCCCCAGACCAACGGCGTCGCCGAGCGGTTCAATCGCACGCTGAAGGAACAGATCATCCATGGTCGCATCTACCGCAACATCGCGGAGCTGCGGGACGCCGTCCGCGACTTCGTCGAACTCTACAATGCCCAGTGGATCGTCGAAAAGAACGGCTACCTGAGCCCCGCTCAAGCTCGTCAGGCGTGGCACGCCGCGATCTCAATCAGGCCCGCCGCGTGAGACAAACTTGTGTCCAAGGAACCGGGTGCGCTACACGAACCCCTCATGTCGTCTCCAGCGCCCCGAGGGCGAGTGGCTCGTCGAGGGCCAGGCGGACAGGCGCTTCGCGCGGCGGCGGCCACCGGCGCCGGGTCGCCCCTTCGATCCATGGCGACGGCCGTCCCCGGACCCGGGCGGTCCACCCGTCACCGTAATCGGGAGTTGGCGCACCGCTTCCGATCGGCCAGAATTCCGTATACTCAGTCTTTGCCACCGTCGTCGTCATGTCCCAAACATCACCCAGTATCCTGCGCAAATCCCCAATCCAGGCGAGAAACGTATGAATAGCGAATTTGGCACGGTGCCCGATAGGTCCTCCGTCGGCATCGGTTTCTTCGAAAAATGGCTGTCGATTTGGGTCGCCCTGTGCATCGCCGCCGGGATTGCTCTCGGTAGCACGATACCAACTCTGTTTCAGTTTCTCGCCGATCTGGAATACGCATCGGTCAATCTGATCGTGGCGGCCCTGATCTGGGGAATGGTGTACCCAATGATGGTGAACGTGAATTTCGCCAGCCTCCGACACATTGGCGAGCGCCCAAAGGGACTGATCATTACCATCGTCGTCAATTGGCTGATCAAGCCCTTTACGATGGTTGCGCTAGGTATCCTTTTTTTCGAGATCTTCTTCGCCGACATCATCGCTCCCGCCGATGCGCAACAGTATATCGCGGGGCTCATACTGCTTGGCGCGGCCCCTTGTACCGCGATGGTTTTTGTTTGGTCGCAGCTCACCCGCGGCGACGCGACCTACACGCTGGTCCAGGTCTCGTTGAACGATATCATCATGGTCTTCGCCTTCGCCCCGATCGTCGCTCTTTTGCTGGGCGTCACCAACATCGATGTTCCCTGGCGGACATTGATTTTGTCCGTCGCGCTCTATGTCGTTATCCCTCTCATTGCCGGGGCGCTCACACGGAGACACCTGATCAGCCATTCCGATCGGGGAGAATCCGGCGCGGCATCGGTGGCGCGGTTCTGCCACAGGATCAAGCCGCTATCGGTGATTGCGCTTCTCGCCACCGTGGTGCTGCTTTTTGGTTTCCAAGGCCATGTCATCTTGGATCGTCCCTTGCTCATCGCGTTGATAGCGGCGCCACTGCTGGTTCAGTCCTATGGTATTTTTGCCGTCGCCTACGGTACGGCTTATTTGTGGCGGGTCCCGTTCAATGTCGCCGCGCCTTGCGCCCTCATCGGCACGTCGAACTTTTTCGAGCTGGCCGTGGCGGTCGCCATCTCTCTCTTCGGCCTGAATTCCGGGGCGGCGTTGACGACCGTGGTTGGTGTTCTCGTCGAAGTCCCGGTGATGTTGTCCCTGGTAGCGCTCGCCAACCGCACGCGGTATTTGTTTCCAGCCGCGCGGCCGGAATACCCCTGATCCATCCGCGCTTCACCCTCGACCTGGCGCGCGGCGAAGTTCACCGCTACCTCGAATTGCGCGGGTGAGGCGCCGCGGGCCGACAGGCGCCCGGCGGAGGCCGTCTCGCCGGGACCATCGGTCCCCATGTCCCGCGCCACGTCACCCCGTCGATCCCCGGCGCATCGCCGCTTCCAACCACGTCGTATCCGCGCCGAACCGGCTTCCGGAACACCATGAGCGCGGAGCCCTCGGGGCGTTGGGTGCGCGGCGGCCTGGTGGACCGCGACGCCCCCGGCCTCCAATTCAAGAGATCGCGGACGCCGGCATCACGGCTGAAACAAATGAAACCCGATAGCCCGTCCGGCGACACGATTTAGAAGTCTTCGTCTCCCAAATGATTGGAATCGGCACTCGGCCGGGTTCGCGCACGCAGCGCGCCACGGGAAACCGAGATGCGCTGGCACCGGCACTGGTCGGCACCCATCGACGCCTCCCGGTACGGCGGACGAAACAAGGAGAGAGTCATGAAACGAGTTCTTCCCATCACGATTTTGCTGATGACCTGCGCCGGTGAGGTAGTTGCTCAGGCCTCCGATGTCGACTGCGTGCGGTGCGTCGACACGACCGATATCCAGTTGGGAGCGATCACCAGCGGACGCCTTCGCGACGGCGCGGTGCGTTCGGCCAAGATCCGGAATGGCGCCGTCACGGTGAGCAAGCTCGCGCTGGGCGCCGTGACCAATGGCAGGATCGCGGACGGTGCCGTGAGCAACCGCAAGATTGCGCCGTTGGCGATCAGGGAAGGCCGGCTCGCCACCGGCGCGGTTTCGACGAGCAAGATCCGCAATGGCGCGGTGACGGCGGCAAAGCTGGCGCCGGATGCCGTCTACGTGAAGACACTGGTCGTCAGCCCCGTCGGGCCAGGCGCGGCCGACAACTGCGACGAGTTACGCGACACCCTCGCCTCCATCACCGACAGCTCTCGGACCGTGCCCTACCTAGTCAAGGTCGAGCCAGGCGTCTATGACTGCGGCGGCGAGACCGTGGCGATGAAGCCCTATGTCGACATCGAAGGTTCCGGTCGCGGCGTCACCAGGTTCGCGACGAGCGATTCCGCGGCCGACCAGACCGCGACCTTCAAGCTCGCCTCGAACGCCGAATTGCGAAGCCTGACCATCGACGTCGATCTGAGCAACACTCCCGGGTCGAGCACCAATGCGCTTTCGTGAGTCGGACCCGATTTCCTTGGACACAGAATTGGCTTAATCGAAGTGTCCAAGGAGGACCGGAACATGGCCGATAATTTTGAGAAGAAAGTTGCTGTTGATGGGCCTGTGGTAAACGAGGGCGAGCTTGGCTCGTCCACGTTTTCCCCAGGCCAGGCTTTGCCGGCAGGCCCGCTGGGACTTGGCCAGCGATGGACGGTGGCGCGCAAGCGTGAGGTCGTTCCGCGGCTTTTGCGTGACGAGCCGGTGCAACTTCTGTCGCGCCAGTTGGGCGTAGAGATCTTCCGGCTCGAGCAGTGGCGTGAGAAAGCGATCGGCGGGATCGACGCCTCGCTCAAGCAACGCAAGGGCGATCCGGTGCAGGCGGAACTGGATAGCGCCATGAAGCGGATCGGAGAGTTGACCATGCAGGTGGAACTGCTGGAGGCCAAGACGGAGACCTTCGGCCCTTTGGGGCGGCGGAGGTCGCGGCGATGAGTGCCGCCACCTCGCCCGGCACGGGTCTGGCCTACGGCCTGCGGCGGGTCTGCGCCGCCTGGGGCATGGCCCGCTCCTCGTTCTACGCCATGACCTCCGGCCAGCACGCCGAGCAGCCGCCGGCAAAGCGTCGGGGACCGAAGCCCGCGATCTCGGACCAGGCGCTGCTGGTGGCGATCGAAGCCGACCTGGAGGCATCGCCCTGGGAGGGCGAGGGCTACCGCAAGGTCTGGGCTCGGCTTCGGGTCTGTCGCGACATCCGGGTTGCCCGCAAGCGGGTGCTCCGCCTGATGCGCGAGAACAATCTGCTCTCGCCCCATCGCTGCCGCCGCCGTGGCGGCAATCCCCATGACGGTGAGATCATCACTCATGCCCCGAACCTCATGTGGGGCACCGATGGCGTTCGGGTGTTCACGGTGGACGACGGCTGGGGCTGGATCTTCACCGCCGTCGAGCATTGGAACGCCGAGTGTGTCGGCTGGCATGTCTGCAAGCGCGGCGACCGCTTCGCCGCCCTGCAGCCGATCTCCATGGGGCTTGCCGGGCTGTATGGCTCGACCGCGGCCGGCGCGGCTCGGGGGCTGGCCTTGCGGATGGATCACGGCTCCCAGTATCTGTCGGACCACTTCACCAACCAGATCAAGTTCTGGGGCATCCAGCCGTCCTACGCCTTCGTCGCCGAGCCCCAGACCAACGGCGTCGCCGAGCGGTTCAATCGCACGCTGAAGGAACAGATCATCCATGGTCGCATCTACCGCAACATCGCGGAGCTGCGGGACGCCGTCCGCGACTTCGTCGAACTCTACAATGCCCAGTGGATCGTCGAAAAGAACGGCTACCTGAGCCCCGCTCAAGCTCGTCAGGCGTGGCACGCCGCGATCTCAATCAGGCCCGCCGCGTGAGACAAACTTGTGTCCAAGGAACCGGGTGCGCTACACCAATGCGCTTTCGGACGGAGATCAGCCTCTCGCCGGCAGCCGCGTCACCGACGTGCATATCACGTCCAGTGCCGAGAATACCGCTCAAGGCATCAACTTGCTCGGCGACTCGGCATTGACCGTGACCGACAGCATCATCGAGGCGACGGCGCAAACCAATACGATCGGCGTATACGGTTACTACGCGGATGCGGTAACGGTCGAACTCGTCAACGTGAAGGTAAGCGCAACCGGTGGCGCGAATTGGGGATGTCCCGGGCTCTGTTGAAAAGCTGAAGTAGGCGTCGTCCGCCTGGAGCCGCTAGGCTCTGGGTGCTGATTCCATCAAGGAGAACGACGCCATGACCAAGACTACACGCAACGACCGTTCCTCGGAACCATCCTGTCGGCTCTTGCCATCGATGCCGGAGGCCTTCGACGATCCGCGCATGAGCGTCGATCGCTTCTGCCTTTTGGCGGGCCTCGAGTCTTTGAACGAGATGATGTCGGCGGACGCGGAAGCCTTGTGCGGTTCGCGCCACGCCGGCTCGGGCGAGCGCAAGGGCCATCGATGGGGCACGACCCGGAGCGAGATCGCCTACCACGGCGGCAAAGTGAAGGTCGAGCGCCCTCGGGTGGGGGACTTCGCGGGTCGGGAGATGAGCCTGCCGAGTTGGGAGCTGCTGTCGGAACCCGAACTCTTGCAAGCCTGGGCGATGAATCTGATGGTGATCAACGTCTCGACCCGCAAGTATGCCCGCGCGGTGCGCCTGCCGGACGATGCGGGCGGCGATCTGCCGGCGGCATCGG
Organism: Alphaproteobacteria bacterium; assembly: GCA_965226475.1. GTDB lineage: Bacteria > Pseudomonadota > Alphaproteobacteria > JASLMY01. The sequence continues at coordinate 256,522 of CBDDDJ010000002.1, forward strand.
GTGACGCAACCTCGAAGTCGGCGGTCTCGCGCCGTTTCGTGGCGTTGACGCGAAGCAAGCTGAAGGCCTGGCTGGCGAGCCCGCTCGACGATCTCGATCTCGTGGTGCTCCAGATCGACGGGCTCCATGTCGGCGATCACCTGATGGTGGCGGCGATCGGCATCGACACCGGCGGCGCGAAGCACGTGCTGGGCCTGGCCGAGGGCGCGACGGAGAACGCGGCCACGGTGCAAGCCATGCTCGACAACCTGATCGAGCGCGGTCTCGATCCCGAACGGCCTCGGCTCTACATCGTCGACGGCGCCAAGGCGCTCTCGAAGGCGATCCGGCGGACCTTCGGGCGGGCGGCGGCCCTCCAGCGCTGCCAGGTGCACAAGGGGCGCAACATCACGGACCGGCTGGACGAGAGCCTCCATGCCGGCGTCAGGAAGGTCTTGCGGCAGGCCTGGCAGCAGGACGACGCGGCCAAGGCCGAACGGCTCTTGCGCAACCTCGCCCGCCGTCTGGAGCATGACGCACCCGGCGTCTCGGGCTCGATCCTGGAGGGCCTGGACGAGATCCTGACCGTGATCCGGCTCGGCCTCCCGCCGCAACTTCGACGCTCGCTGGCTTGCACCAACGCCATCGAGAACGCGATCGGCACCGTCCGGACGGTGCAGCGGAACGTCAAGCGCTGGCGCAACGCCGAGATGGCGCTGCGTTGGACCGCCGCCGGCCCCTTGGAGGCGCAAAAGACCTTCCGCCGCCTCAAGGCCTACCGCCAGCTCCCCATCCTCGACGCCGCCCTGCGGGAGGCGGTGAGAAAGGCCGGAGCAAAGTCCGTCATTGAAGACATCGAGGTGGCCGCGTAGCCTCTCGATCAGACGATGCCTATCTCGCACTTTTCAACATTGGGTGGGACATCACCCGCGAATTTCAACGCCGCAGTCCGGACGTCGAGCGGCGCCCATGACCTGACCATTCGCAATTCCGTCGTCATCGCACAGGGCACCGGCAGCGTCTACGCGCTCTCGGCCGGCACCGGCGCCAGCTACAAGGTCGCCGCTTCCCAGGTAACCGGCATCATCGGTTACCCGGCCGCCGTTACCTGCGTCGGCGCCTTCGATGCCAACTACGCAGCCCTGAACACAAGCTGCCAATAGCCACATGCAGGGAAACGGCGGCACCATGTGCGCCGTGCCTCGCCCCGCCCGTCGTGAACGACAGGGCGGGGCGATTTCTTTTCATTGGCGGCTTGAAAGTAGCCGAGTTAAGCCGACCCCACACCGCCGCGCCCGGGAGGCGTCACGGGTCGGCAAACAGGAACCCTTGCGTTCCGGACAGGACTACGGCCGGCTCATTCAAAAACGGCTCTCGGCCGGTTGCCAACTCTTCCCGATCGCTTGTACCGTCGTTATCGTCATCTAAATCAATACCATTAAGTAGATTATCGTTATCGTTATCTTCCGATCGGCCATAAAAAAGGGACGTTAACTGTTCTTCATCCATTAAGCTCAACATCATTGAAACCACGATGGGGTTATCCATCGCCAAATCATTGGTTTCTCCGATATCGATATCCAAATCATACAGTTCAACCGCTCCATTGAATTCGGGATCCACTGCCTTCCATTTCCCAACGCGGAGCGCTCGTTTTCTAGGCCCTAGTGCTCCATGTAATTCCCAATAGAGAAATTCATGATCAACCTGTGCACCCGCGCCAAGAATGGTTAGCGCGAGACTGATACCATCAACTTGGTGGTTCATGGACAAACTGAAGAGATCCAAGATGGTCGGAAAGATATCTGGAAAATACGCTATATGTGCAATTGTCTGTCCGGAATTAATCGTTCCTGGCCAATAAGCAATCAAGGGCACTTTGATGCCACCCTCATACAACGATTGCTTGATACCGCGCAGCGGACAACGATTGCTTGATACCGCGCAGCGGACCGTTCGAATTAAAAAAACTCCGGGTTAACACCCCCCGACGCATGCGGTCCATTGTCCGAGGTAAATATGATTAACGTTTTCTCATCAATTCCATGTGCCTGAAGTCGTGCTATTATCCGCCCAATATCGCCATCTATCCGGGTTATCATGGCGGCGATGCCTTTTTGCGATTCGGGCCAATCTCTATTGGCATATATGCCGAGGTCAGGAACCTCCATACCGTTAATACCCGCCTCGTTGTTGGCATGTGGAATCGTCAACGGCAAATACAAAAAGAAATCATCTCCCTTGAATCTATCGATGAAGTCGAGAGCTTCTTGAATGAAAAAATCATGGGAATACTGCACTCTTACCGTTGCGACACCTTCTCCGAACGGGCCCGCATTTGGAACTACATTCGCGAGGCTCTCCCTATCGGCATTTCGGATCAGGAATTCGGGATAATAATTGTGCGCATGGGTTTGGTTCAAATATCCATAAAACGAATCAAAGCCAGATTTCGTGGGGATACTCGAGGTTCCCTCCTCCCCCAGCGCCCACTTCCCAATCGCCCCTGTCATGTATCCGCCCGACTTGAGCCGTTCCGCCAGCGTTACGGTGGATGGAGGGAGATCGGTGAGTGGAAAATTACCTCGAAGCGGGCATCGGCCACTGTGAAGGCCCGACATAAGGGTGCACCGCGAAGGCCTGCACACCGTCGAACCGGAGTAGAACTCCGTGAATTTGATGCCATCTTGGGCGAGTTGATCGAACACTGGGGTTTCTATATCCATTTGACCATAGCTTCCGAGGTCGCCATAGCCGAGATCATCGGCAACGATTAGAATAAAATTGGGCTTTGAATCTACTTCCGATAATGCTGCGGTAATTAGAACCATTGCGAAAGAAATGCTCACCGAAATTACCGCGCAGCGTAGCGTTATTGACCATAACATCCGCTTTCAATAGACCTCCAGCATGATCGCCATCACAATTCTGAATTGGTAATTCAACATTACCCGATTCGCACCTGCGCATGGGTTGGCCCCGTATACCCAGCCCGGGCCACGTCCGGGCGATGTCCCGCCCGATGTTGAAAAGGGCGAGGTAGGCATCGTGTGATTTCGAGGCTACGCGGCCTCGTCGATGTCTTCAATGGCGGCCTTTCGTTTTGCCTTCTCGACGGCGTCACGCAAGGCGGCGTGGAGGACGGGGAGTTGCCTGTAGGCCTTGAGGCGGCGGAAGGTTTTCTTGGCCTCCAGAAGGCCGGCGGCGGTCCAGCGCAGCGCCATCTCGGCGTTGCGCCAGCGCTTGACGTTGCGTTGCACGGTCCTGACCGTGCCCAGCGCGTTCTCGATCGCGTTGGTGCAGGCCAGCGCGCGGCGGAGTTCCGGGGGCAGGCCGAGGCGGATGACGGTGAGGATCTCGTCGAGGCCCTCCAGGATGGTGGCGGAGACGCCGGGCGCATCGTGTTCCAGGCGGCGGGCGAGATTGCGCAAGAGCCGCTCGGCCTTGTCCGCGTCGCCCTGGTCCCAGGCCTGGCGCAAGGCCTTGCGGACGCCCGCGTGCAGGCTCTCGTCCAGCCGGTCTGTGATGTTGCGCCCCTTGTGCACCTGGCAACGCTGGATCAGCGCCGCATGCCCGAAGCTCCGCCGGATCGCCTTGGAGAGCGCCTTGGCGCCGTCGACGATGTAGAGCCGGGGGCGCTCGGGATCGAGGCCGCGATCGATCAGGTTGTCGAGCAGGGCTTGCACCGTGGCCGTGTTCTCCGTCGCGCCCTCGGCCAGGCCCAGCACGTGCTTCTCGCCGCCCGCGTCGATACCGATCGCCGCCACCATCACGTGATCGCCGACATGAAGCCCGTCGATCTGGACGACCAGAAGATCCAGTTCCTCCAGCCGGCTCGCCAGCCAAGCCTTCAGCTTCGAGCGCGTCAGGGCCACGAAGCGGCGCGAGACCGCCGACTTCGAACTCCCGTCCCCCGCCGCCGACGGCAGATCGCCGCCCGCGTCCGCCGGCAGACGCACCGCGCGGCCATACTTGCGGGTCGAGACGTTCATCACCATCAGGTTCATCGCCCAGGCGTGCAGCAGCTCGGGATCCGACATCAGCTCGAAGCTCGGCAAACTCAGCTCCCCGCCGCCCGGCTCGCGCACCCGGGGGCGCTCGAGCTTCACCCTCGCCCCCTGGAAGGCCAGCTCGCTCGTGGTCGTGCCCCAGCGATGGCCCCGGCGCTCGGCCGTGCGGGCATGACGCGGGCCGCACACGGCCTCCGCGTCCGCCGCCAGCATCTCGGCCAGCGCCTCGATGCCGGCCAGAAGGCAGAAGCGATCGACGCTCACGCGAAGATCCTTGTAGGCATCCGATAGCGGCGGCACCGGCATCGGCAATGGATGTTCCAGGGCTTTGGAGGAAGGCGCGTTCCGTGTAGTCTTGCTCATGGCGTCGTTCTCCTAATCGGATTAAGCACCCAGAGCCTAACGGCTCCAGGCGAACGACGCCTACCCCAACTTTTCAACATGACTCGGGCTCCGTTGATCGAGGGTATCGACTTCGAGGCCCTGCTGGCCGACAAGGCCTTCGACATCGACTGGATCCGCGCCGAACTGGAACGACGCCTACCCCAACTTTTCAACATGACTCGGGACCCCCCACGTCCGCGTCGTGGACTAAAAGACATGGGGTCAAAAAACTCGGGGTCAACAGATCCTGAATGTCGAATGTCCAGGCCGCCCCTCATGACGTCACGGGCGGCGCCGTCGAACTCATGGGCACGGGACGGTCCGGACCCATACCCGCGATAACAACGCCTCGGCGGTTCAGGCCGCCTTCTTGCCGTTCACCACGTCGAGCCAGGGGCAGACCTCGGCGATCAACCGCTCCGTCTGGGCGATCAGTTCGTCGTCGCCGGTGCCGATGGGCCTGAGAATGAACTTGGAGATGCCGGCCTCGACGTAGCCTTGCAGGCGCTCGACGATCTCCTCGCCGCCGCCGATCACCATGTTCTGGCGCGGATCACGGGCGAAGCGCGATTGGAAAGCTTCGGCGTATTGCCGCGATGACGGATCGTTCCAATCGCCGAAGCGAAAGGCGAAGGCGGCGCCGTAGTGGTCCTCGTCTATTTTGCGCCCCGCCTCGGCCACCGCCGCCTTGATCCGTTCCACGACCTCGGCGATCTCGGCCGGCGGCTCGAAGGCACCCTGCCAGCCGGTGCCGAAACGCGCCGTGCGCCGGACCGCCGCCTCGCTCGAGCCGCCGATCCAGAACGGCAGCTGTTTCTGCACCGGTTTCGGCGAGATCGATGCGCGGTCGTACTGATAGAACTCGCCCTCGAAGCTGACCTCGTCCTCGGCCCACAGGCGCGTGATCAGTTCCAGGCCCTCGTCGGTCCGCCGGCCGCGCCGTCGCGTCTCGCGGCCCGTCGCCTTCCAGTCGGGCGCCAGCCGGTTGCCGATGCCGAAAGCCGGCAGCAGGCGGCCCTGGCTCAAAAAATCGATCGTCGCGCACTGCTTGGCCAACAGCAGCGGATCGCGCAGGCCCACCGAGACCACGTTCATGCCGAACTTCAGCCTGCCGGTGGCGCCCGCCAGCCAGGCCATTGTACTCATGGCCTCCAGGAACGGGACGCGGGAGACCAGACGGTCGGTCTGCCAGATGCTGTCGATCCCGCCCGCCTCGCAGGTCTGGACCCAGCGCATGTAGGCGGCGGCGTTCGAAAACGGAAACTCCGCGACGCCCAAGCCGATCGCGATACCCATGGTCGATGTTCCTTCCGGATCAGGCCGCCTGGCGCCGGCGGGGCTGGTAGATGGCCACGTGGTGGATGCGCAGCAAGGGCGTGTGCTGCCCGCCCAGGACCAGCGCGTCCACCTCGACGAATTTGTGCCCGCCGCGCTCGTAATTGTCGAGGACGCGGCCGCGCGTCTCCAGCCCGCTTTCAACGGGGGCGGGCTCGTAATTCTGGATCGTGCTCTCGACATGGATCCAGGGGCCGAGGGCGACGTTGGCCTTCAGCAGGAAATTGCCCTGGCGCAAGAGCTTGCCCGGGTGCTGCCAGCCGGCCTCGGCATAGACGGGCAGGGTCTCGCGCACGTCGTCGAGCGCGAGGAAGGCGGCCCGGGGATCGGCGAACTGGCGGTGGGGGGCGAGGATGGCGCCCGCGGGCAGGCTGTCGGGCGCGGCGTCGGGCTTCTCCTCGAGGCCCGCGCCCAGGGGAAACTCGTCGAGCGAAGGCGGTCCCGGCGCCGTTTCCGGCAGGCGCGCGGTCATGGCCGCGCAGGTTTCGCCCCGAGCCAGAACCGCGACGTCGAGCGCATCGGCCTCGCCCAGGCCGCTCTCCACCGTCACGGTGTCGCCGTCGTAGACCGGCTTCAGAAGACGGACGTTGGCCCAGCCCCGGCGCACCCAGTCGGGGCCGAAGTGGCGTACCGCCGCGCCGGTGGCATAGGCGTAAACATCGACGCCCGGCACCAGCCCGCCGGAGAAGCCATACTCCTTGGCCACGGTGTCGTCGTGGATGCGGTTCTCGGATTCGGTTGCCGTGTTGTAGGCCAGGATTTCGAATGACTCCGGCGCGGCGCTCATGGCGTCCCCTTCCCGTTTGTTCCCTATTTGCCCGTTTATTCCCTATGTGGATGTCATGATCCACTCGCCACGCCAATCCTCGGGCGGCGGATCATGTTCGAAGTGTCGGCAGCGCTCGATATAGACGTGGCTGGCCACGTCGGCGGCGTTGAGTTCGAGCGCCTGTTGGAAGCAGCCAATGCCCCGGGCCCACGCGCGCTCCCGGTAGAAGCCGAGGCCGTCGCGGAAATGCCCCAGCACGTCCACGAGGTTCGGGAAGCTCCGGGCGTCGTGATAGTCCATCACCTCGTGCACGGCGGCGGGCTCGCTCTTGCCCTTGACCACGACGAAGTCGATCGGCCGGGTCCTATAGGTGCCGCGCAGCCGCGCGAGGGTGTTCTCGCTCATCAGGATCTTGGCGCCATAGGGCTTGCAGAGGCCCTCCAGGCGGGAGGCCAGGTTCACGCCGTCGCCGATCACCGTATAGTCCATCTTGCGGGGCGAGCCGATGTTGCCCGAGACGACGGAATCGGTGTTGATGCCGATCCCCATCTCAATCGCCCGTTTGCCCTCGCTCGCCCGCCGGCCGTTGTAGACGGCGAGATCGTCGATCATCGAGATCGCGGCGCGCACGGCGCGATCCTCGTTGTCGTCGTGGTCCATCGGCGCGCCGAACACGGCCATGATGGCGTCGCCGATGAACTTGTCGACCAGGCCGCCTTCTCGGTTAACGCAATCCTCCATGATCGTGAAGTACTCGTTCAGCAGACTGACGGTGCCGGGCGCGCCGAGTTCCTCGCTGAGCGCGGTGAAGTCGCGCACGTCGGTGAAGAGGATCGTCGCCTCGCCGCTCTGCCCGCCAAGGGCTTCCTGTCCCCGTTCCATGAGTTTCGCGGCGATCGCCGGGCCCATGTAGCGCGAGAGGGTCGCCTGCATGCGCTTCTCGTCGCTGATGTCCTCCAACATCACCAGCATGCCGCCGTCCTCGCCGCTCTGGCGCAGTGGCGAAATGGTAAGATTGACCGAGCGGTTCTCGCCGCGCACGTTCAGCACGCCATCCATCACCGCTTCCGAGCCCCGGCTCGCCGTCGCCTTTTCCAGCCGCTCGTGGATCCAGCCGTTCTGGCCGGCGAAGAGAACGGCAGACTTGCGGCCGACGATGTCGCTGGTCCGCGCGCGAAGGATGCGTTGGGTGCCGGCGTTGCAGGTCACCGCCACGCCGTCGCCGTCGAACGTCAACACGCCGTTCGACATGCTCTCGAGCATGGTCTCGTTGTAGTTCTTCATGCTCTGCACGTCCTCGAACAGCTTGGCGTTTTCGAGGCAGATGGCGATCTGCGCGGTGAAGGCCCTGAGATGGGCCTCGTCCTCCTCGCTGAAGGGGCCGCCGCGCTTGTTCAGCACCTGGGTCACGCCTATCCGCCGCCCCTCCTTGTTGACCACCGGCACGCAAAGGACGGAGCGGGTGAAATAGCCGGTGCGGGTATCGAAACTCGGATCGAAGCGGAGGTCGGCGTAGGCGTAGGGGATGTTGATGGTCTCGCCGCTGCAGAACACCGTGCCGGCGATGCCGGCGCCGTTCGGCAGGCGGATCTTGGTGGCGCCGAGGCCGAGGCCGATCTCGGTATAGAGCTCGGCGCGCTTGTCGTCGTTGAGGAACAGCGTGGCGCGGTCGGCGTCCAGCATGTCGGTGATCGCGCCCATGATCTTCTGCAGCAGCGGGCCGAGTTGGATCTCGGTCGAGAGGTCGGTCACCACCCTCAGGAAATTGGCTTCCTGCTGGCGGGTTTCCTCCATGCGCCGGACCATGACGCTGCCGTGCAGCACCACCGAGGCCTGGGTCGCCAGTGCCTCCAACAGCTCCAGGTCTCCGGCGTCGAACTCTCCCGCCGTCCGGTTCAGGCACTGGATGACGCCCAGCACCTCGCCGCGCACCGTGCGGATCGGGGCCGAAACGAGGTTCAAGGTGCGATAGCCCGTCACCTGGTCGACGATATTGGAGAAGCGGGAATCGGAATAGGCATCGGCGACGACCATCCCCTGGCCCGAGGTAAAGACCATGCCGGCGATGCCGGTGTTGTTGAGAATCCTGAGATCGCGCAATTCGCCGCCCCGCGCCACCCGGGCGTAAAGCTCGCCGGTCGCGGCATCATTGAGGAACAGCGTCGCGCGATCGGCCTCCGTCGCCTCGACGGAGATCTCCATCAGAGCGTCCAGCTGGTCCTCGAGCGAGGCCAGCGAAGCCAGCCGGTTGGAGACCGAGAGCAGCAGGGTGGCGCTCCGAGCGCGGCCGCGCCGGGCCCGGAGCCGCCGGGCGGCATCCTCGCCCTCGTTCGGCGGTTCTTCTCGCGCATCGCTCATGACAGTCTTTCGAGTTCCCGGCGCAAGGCCGAAACGGTATCGCGAAGATGGCCGCGCTCCGCCTCGAAATTCGCCGTCTCGGCCTCCCGCGCCCGGGCCGCGTCCTCGTCGCGCGCCTCGAGCGAGCCTCGAAGCGCGGCCACGGTGCTTAGAAGCTCTTCCCGCGCAACCTCCGCTTGCGCCAGCGCGTCGCGCACGGCGCCGTCCCGCGCGGCCTCGCCCTTCGCCAGTTCCCGGCGCAGAACCAGGATCTCGGTCCTCGAGCTATCCCCATCGCGCTCGGCTTGCCGCCGGACCGCCTCCAAGCTCGCCAGCTTGTCACGGCGCTCCTCGTCGAGGGCGCGCCGGAGATCGACCACCATGGCTTCGAGCGTCGCCCGCTCATCGGCCGCGCGCGCGACGGTCTCCGCGATCCCATCCTCGTGTTCGATGCGGGCGTTCCGCGCATCGGCGTGGAGCGCCGCCACCGTCGCCTCCAATTCGGCCCTCTCGGCCGCCTCCTTGGCCGCCTGGCGCGCTTGGCTCTCGTCCTTTTCGAGGCGGGACGCCTCGAGTTCGGCGCGGAGGGTAAAGACCGTGCTCCGCAGTTCGCTCAGCCGCGCCGCGCCCTCGGCGACGCCGCATTCGATCCCACGTTCGCCGTCGCGCGACATGTTCTCCATCGCCTCGCGGAGGGCCTTGACGGTGTTCATCAGCTGCTTGATTTCGCCGCGCGCGCGGGTCAATTGCTCCAGCGGTTCGCCCCGCGCCGCCGCTTTCGCCTCCGTTTGATCCGATTGGTCCATCACGTGTCCGTCTCTCCCCGCTCGCCCCGCCGATTGTAAGTGTCTGGCCCGAAAAGAGTTGAGTGATTTCAGTCAGTTGTGATTCACTGTTTGTATTTAGCAACCAGGGAGACACAACATGTGGACCAAAATCACTCGCCCGAAGTATGAACGCGACCTGCTGCGCTACGCAAGCGACCTGACGGATGGAGAATGGAAGGTGCTGGAGCCGTTGCTGCCTCGCGCCAAAGCGCTGGGACGGCCTCGGACGACGGCATTGCGCGAGGTGGTGAACGCGATCCTCTACCTACTGCGTAGCGGCTGTCCATGGCGCATGCTGCCCCGGGACTTCCCGCCACGCTCGACGGTGCAGCGCTACTTTTATCTCTGGCGGGACGACGGCACCTGGTCCGAGGTCAACCGGCAACTGCTGGTCGCGGCGCGCGAGGCCGAGGGCCGCGCGGCCGGCCCGTCGGCCGGTATCATCGACAGTCAGAGCGTAAAAACCACGGAAAGCGGCGGTATCCGGGGCTTCGACGCCGGAAAGAAAGTCAAGGGCCGCAAGCGTCACATCCTCACCGACACCGGCGGCCTGCTGGTCGCGGTCGTGGTCCACGGCGCCGAGATCCAGGACCGCGACGGCGCGCCGGCGGTGTTCGCCGCCATCCCCCGCCATGCGCCACGTCTTCGCCGACGGCGCCTATGCCGGGCCCAAGCTCGAGGGCGCACTGAAGCGGATCGGCCGCTGGTCGCTGGAGATCGTCAACCGTCCCGCGGGCGTGAAGGGCTTCCAACTCCTGCCCCGCCGATGGGTCGTCGAGCGCACGCTCGCCTGGCTCAATCGAAACCGGCGGCTGGCCAAGGACTTCGAGACGGCCATCGAGACCGCCGAGGCCTGGATCTTCCTCGCCAGCATCCAACTCCTCACGCGCCGTCTCGCAAGAGCCTGAAAACACTCGATTCATTTCGAGTCGGACTCTAAGTGTCTGGCCCGAAAAGAGTTGAGTGATTTCAGTCAGTTGTGATTCACTGTTTGTATTTAGCAACCAGGGAGACACAACATGTGGACCAAAATCACTCGCCCGAAGTATGAACGCGACCTGCTGCGCTACGCAAGCGACCTGACGGATGGAGAATGGAAGGTGCTGGAGCCGTTGCTGCCTCGCGCCAAAGCGCTGGGACGGCCTCGGACGACGGCATTGCGCGAGGTGGTGAACGCGATCCTCTACCTACTGCGTAGCGGCTGTCCATGGCGCATGCTGCCCCGGGACTTCCCGCCACGCTCGACGGTGCAGCGCTACTTTTATCTCTGGCGGGACGACGGCACCTGGTCCGAGGTCAACCGGCAACTGCTGGTCGCGGCGCGCGAGGCCGAGGGCCGCGCGGCCGGCCCGTCGGCCGGTATCATCGACAGTCAGAGCGTAAAAACCACGGAAAGCGGCGGTATCCGGGGCTTCGACGCCGGAAAGAAAGTCAAGGGCCGCAAGCGTCACATCCTCACCGACACCGGCGGCCTGCTGGTCGCGGTCGTGGTCCACGGCGCCGAGATCCAGGACCGCGACCGCCGCCAGCCACTTTCCCCGCCTGGACGTCTTCCTATCGGATCTTCCTCGCCGAGGGCGCACTGAAGCGGATCGGCCGCTGGTCGCTGGAGATCGTCAACCGTCCCGCGGGCGTGAATCCAACTCCGTCACTGGCGCGGCGGTCTTCGCGAACCGCCGAGGCCTGGATCTTCCTCGCCAGCATCCAACTCCTCACGCGCCGTCTCGCAAGAGCCTGAAAACACTCGATTCATTTCGAGTCGGACTCTTAGAGGAAGCCGGCCTGACCCAGGCCTGGGTCGAGGAGGAAGACGGCGGGGCCGGCCTCTCGGTCACCGACACCTTCGCCATCCTGCGTACGGCCGGCCGTTTCGCCGTCGCCGTGCCGCTCGCCGAGACCCTGCTCGCGGCGAAGCTGTTGAGCGCGTCCGGCCTCCAGGTGCCGACGGGGCCGATCGCGCTCGCCCTGTCCCTCGCCTCCGATCGACCCAAGCTCGCCGGTGGCCGACTCGACGGCCGGGTGGCGGGCGTCGCCTTCGCCCGCGAGTGCGAGCATCTGGTGGTGATGGCGGACGGGCCGGAAGGCCCGGAGGTGGCCCTCGTCGCCCGGGCCGACTGTGAACTGGAGGCGGTCGAGGCGATTTCGCGCGAGTCGAAGGACGACGTGAATTTCGCGGCCACCCCCGTCGTGGCGAGTACCGAAGCCGGGCTCTGCGGCGGCGCCATGAAGCGCCTCGGTGCCGTCTTCCGCGCGACGCAAATGACGGGCGCGCTCGAGGCCATGCTAGATATCTCCGTCGACTACGCCCAGGAGCGGGTCGCTTTCGGCCGGCCGATCGGCAAGTTCCAAGCGGTGCAACACCTGCTGGCGCGCCTGGCGGAGGAAACGGCGGCGGCCGTCGCCGCCAGCGGCTCCGCGGCATATGCGATGGAAACCCAACCGCTCGACGGCGACGAGGCCTTCATCGAGGTCGCCGCGGTCAAGGTTCGCGTCGGCGAGGCGGCGCGCGAGGGCGCGATGATCGCGCACCAGGTGCACGGCGCCATCGGCTTCACCGCGGAATACCCACTGCACCGCTATGTCCAGCGCCTGTGGGGCTGGCGCGACGATTTCGGCCCCGAGGCGCATTGGGCCCTGAGCCTGGGCCGCCACGTCGCCGCGCGGGGGGCCGGGGACTTCTGGCCCCTGATTGTCGCGGTCTGAGAGGAAGCGGCCCATGTCTCATTCGATCGAATTCGACCCCATCCGTCTGCCGCCGGAAGCCGAGGCGCTACGCGGGGAAGTCCGTGCCTTCGTCGCGGAAGAGCGAGACCGCGGCACCTTCGATGCCGGCAAGCGCTTCGACCGCGAGTTTTCCAAACGGGTCGGGGCCAAGGGCTGGATCGGCCTCACCTGGCCCAGGGAATACGGCGGCCAGGAGCGTAGCCACCTGGAGCGCTATGTCGTCAACGAGGAATTCCTCGTCGCCGGCGCGCCGACCCGGGCCCATTTTACCGCCGACCGGCAGAGCGGGCCGGTGCTGATCAAATACGCGGACGAGGCGATCAAACGCGACGTGCTGCCCCGCATCACCCGGGGCGAGATCACCTTCTGCATCGGCATGAGCGAGCCGGATTCCGGCTCCGACCTCTTCGCCGCCAAGACGGCGGCCGTGCGCACCAACGAGGGCTGGCGGGTCAACGGACGCAAGCTCTGGACCTCGAACGCGCACAACGCCGAGTACATGATCGGCCTGTTCCGTACCTCGCCCGCGACGAGCGACAACCGGCGCCACGGCCTGACGCAGTTCCTGGTCGATCTGACATTGCCCGGCATCACCATGCGCCCGGTGCTGCACCCGAACGGCGACCACGACTTCAACGAGGTCACCTTCGACGACGTGCTGATCCCGGCCAACCATGTGCTGGGCGAGGTCGACATGGCGTGGAAGCAGGCGACAAGCGAGCTGGCCTACGAACGAAGCGGCCCGGAACGCTTTCTCGAGACCTATTCGATCCTGCATCAGCTGATCGACGTGCTGGGCACCACGCCCGACGAGCGGGCGGCGGAGGGCCTGGGCCGCCTGGTGGCGCAACTCTTCACCATGCGGCGGATGTCGATCTCGGTCGCCGGCATGCTGCACGCCGGCAAGGAGCCGGTGCTGGAAGCCTCCATCGTCAAGGACCTGGGCACGGTCTGGGAGCAGAAACTGCCCGACGTCTGCCGCGATCTCGCGGCCTTCGCCGAAGCCGATCGCGCCACCTGGCTCCGCTTCCAGGACGTACTGATCACCAACCAGACGATTGCCCCCAAGCTGACCATTCAGGGTGGTACCACCGAGATCCTTCGCGGCATCGTCGCCCGCGGCCTCGGCCTTCGCTGACGGTCGTCATGACGGCCGTCATGACGACGGCACCCGGCCGCCCCGCTCCCCCGGCCCCGTGACAGGGTACCCTCGGGGTGGTTGAGCCGGGGGAGCGGGGCGGCCAGGAGAGGAAACAGTCGATAGGCAGGAGTAACCTCATGGATACGAGCGTGGACGCGGCCGTTGCCGCGCCCGATCTGCAGCCGCTTTTCTGGCCGGAGAGCGTCGCCGTCGTCGGGGCTTCGGAAAAGGCGGAGGGCCTGCGCAGCCAGATCATGCGGGTGATGCTGCTGCATGATTTCGACGGCCGCATCCTCCCCATCAGCCGCGGCGAGGAAACGATTTTCGGCCTCCAGGCCTATTCGAGCATCGGCGAGGCGCCAGGGCCCGTCGACCTCGCGATCATCATCATCCCGGCGCCGCACGTGCCGAAGATCCTGGCCGAATGCGGCGAGGCGGGCGTGCGGGCGGCGCAAATCATCACCTCCGGCTTCGCGGAAGAAGTCGAGGGCGAGGGCGAGGCGCTGCAGGAGGAGATCCGCGCCATCGCCCAAAAGTATTCGATGGCCGTCGTCGGCCCGAATTCCGAGGGCTTCGCCAACACCCGATCCCGGCTCTGTCCCACCTTCTCGCCGGCGGTCGAGGTCGAGGAGGGTGAAGCGCTGCTGCCGCCGGAATCGACCGGCGGCCTGATCGGCGTCGTGGCGCAGAGCGGCGGCATCGGCTTTTCCTTCCTCGATCGCGCCCGGCCCAAGCGGCTGCCGGTCGGCTATGTGCTGAGCACCGGCAACGAGGCCTGTCTCGAGACCTTCGACATCGTCGAGTGGATGCTGGAGGAGGGCGATGTCCAGGCCTTTATTCTATTTTGCGAGAACGTGAAGGACCCGGCCAAGTTCCGCCGCGCCGCCGACCGCGCGCTCCGCGAGGGCAAGCCGCTGATCGTGGTGAAGATCGGCCGCTCCGAAGCTGGCGTCCGCGCGGCGATGTCGCACACCGCCGCGCTGGCCGGCGCCTATGCCGGCTACGGCGCCCTCTTCCGCCACTATGGCGTGATCGAGGTCGAGAACATCGAGGAAGCGGTCGATATCGCCGGCGCCTTCGTCCGCTGGCGCGATTGCGACGCGACGGGCAACCGGGTCGGCATCTTCACCGGCTCCGGCGGCGCCGGCGGCTGGATGGCGGACGGCGCCAGCATGGCCGGCCTCGAGGTGCCGGAGCTCGACGCCGAAACGCGGGCGCGTATCGATGTCCACTTGCCGAGCTACGGCAGCTCGCGCAATCCGGTTGACGCGACGGCGCAGGCCGTGGGCCGGCTGGGTTATGCCGGCCTGCTGGAACCGCTACTCGACTCGCCCACGCTCGACGGCGTGATCGCCATCGCCTCGGCCCGCCTTCCCCGACGGCTGGAGAGCGATGCCGAGAACCTGGCCGACCTCAAGGCCCGCACGAAGAAGCCGGTCGCCTTCTGGTCCTATACGCTGCCCCATCCGCGCTCGGTCGAGATCCTGTCCACCGCCGGCTATCCGCTGTTCACCAACAGCACCCACCTCGCCCGGGCGATGCGGGAGTTCGTCACCTACCGGCGGCACCGCGAGCGGTTTCTGGCCGAGGCGGGCGATGGCGTGGACATCGCCGAGGGCGCCGCCGACGCGGTGGCCGAAGCGCTCGCCGGGGAAGGCCCGGTTCTGGCGGAACACCGGGCGAAGCCACTGCTGGCACACTATGGGATCGAGGCGCCGTTCGAACGATTGGCGAACTCGGCCGAGGAAGCGGTCGCCGCCCACGGCGCGGCGGGCGGCGCGGTGGCGCTGAAGGTGCAGTCGGCCGACCTGCCGCACAAAAGCGATATGGGTCTGCTGCTGCTGAACCTCGACGCGGGCGAGGCGGTGGCGGCCGGCTACGAGAGCCTGATGGCACGCGCCCGCGACGCGGCGCCCGACGCGACCATCGACGGCGTGCTGGTACAGGCGATGGCGCCAACGGGGGTCGAGATGATCGTCGGCATCAGTCGGGACGAGACCTTCGGCCCGCTGGTCACCGTGGGCCTCGGCGGCATCTTCGCCGAGATCCTGAAAGACGCGGCGACCCTGCCGGCGCCGATTCCACCCGCCGCCGCCCGGCGCATGATCGAGGGCCTGGCGGGCGCCGAGATCCTGCAAGGCGCGCGGGGGCGGCCGCCGGCCGACGTCGCGGCGCTGGCCGAGGTGGTCGCGCGCCTCTCGCGCCTCGCCCACGACCAGCGGGACGAAATCGCCGAGATCGACCTCAACCCGGTGATCGTCCACGAGCACGGCGTCACGATCGCCGACGCGCTGATCGTGACGCGCGCCCGGTAGGGCTATAGTTCCCGGAGACAAGCCGGGAGAGCAGCCATGAGCGAGCGGATCGTCGTCATCAATCCCAACAGCACCCGGCGGGTGACCGAGGGGATCGACCAGGCCGTGGCGCGCTTGCGCTTCGCCGACGGTCCGGCGATCGACTGCCTGACCTTGGCCGAGGGTCCGCCGGGGATCGAAACACAGCGCCACGTGGACGGCGTGGTCGGCCCGCTCTGCGAACTGATCCGGCGGGAAGACAACACCGCCGATGCCTTCGTCGTCGCCTGCTTCTCCGATCCCGGCCTGCAGTCGGCGCGCGAGAGCACGGCCAAGCCGGTGCTGGGGATTTCCGAGTGCGCCATCACGCAAGCCTTGGCGCTCGGCGACCGCTTCGCCATCATCGCCATCCTGCCGGCCTCCGTCGCCCGCCACCGGCGCTATATCCGCCAGCTCGGCGTCGGCGACCGCTTCGCCGGCGAACGGCCGATCGGTATCGGCGTCACCGGTCTGGAAGGCGATGCCGTCGGTGACAGGATGAGCGACGTCGCCCGGGCGCTGGTGGACGAGGACGGGGCCGACGTGGTGATCATGGGCTGCGCGGGCATGGCCAGCTACCGGGCTCGCCTGGAGGACGAGTGCGGCGTGCCCGTCATCGATCCCAGCCAGGCCGCCGTCGCCCAGGCCGTCGGCGCCGTCCGCCTCGGCTGGACGACGCCGTCCGCCGGCCGGGATTGAGATACGCCGGTCAACCGTGACCGAGGCCCCAGGCGCGCATGGCGCGGATTACGGCGTTCATCTTCCGGCCCTTGGGCGTCAGCACGTAGGCCGCGCGCGGCGGATGGTCTTCATAGAACTCGCGCCCGACGACGCCCGCCGCCTCCAGCATTTTCAGCCGATTGGAGAGCGTGTTTGGGGCGATGCCCGAGAGCGTGTCCTGCAGGTCCTGAAAGCGCCGCGAACCGTGGTCAAGCAGCTCGCGGATGATCTCCGCCGTCCAGCGCGATCCGATGATCATCGCGGTGCGGGCGATCGGGCAATCGGGCAGTGTCTCGGCCATAGGTGAAATTTAGCGCCAATCCTCTAGAAACGAAAGTCACTATGATATATATAGTTATTTTCGAAACAGGGAGGAAACCATGACGATCGAGTTGCAAATGCTGTTCGGCGCGGCGGCGATGCTGCTGGTCCTGCTGGCGCTACAGGGTGCGCTGGTGCCGATCCATCAGGGCTTCGGTTGGGGCCTCGGCGCGCGCGACGAGCCGCGCGACATCAGCCGGTTCCAAGGCCGGATGAAGCGCATCGTCGCCAACCATATCGAGGGCATGGCGGTCTTCGCCATCCTGGTCCTGGTGGCCCATCTCGCCGGCATTTCCAGCGGCCTGACCGAGACGGGCGCGGTGCTGTTCCTGCTTTCCCGCATCGGCTTCACGGTGGTCTACATGGTGGGCCTGCCCGTCGTCCGCTCCCTCGTCTGGGGCGTCGGCGTCCTGGGATTGGTGCTCATCGGGATCGAAACCGTCGCCGTGCTCTTCTGATACATCCCATGCATGACCATGGGATTGCCGTTCTCCCCCAGAGCGATGAAACTCTTGGTTTGGAAACCCGAAGAGCAGCGCGGCGAAGGAATACCATGTTGGACTGGACGCGGCAGCCTCATCTAGAGAACCAAGGAAAGCGAGGCGAGATGGCAAAGTCGGGCATGGGACCGAGCACATGATCGGCCGCGTCAAGGGCATCGTCCTGCTGACCGGCGCCTCGGCCGGCATTGGCGCGGAGACGGCGCGGCGGCTGGTGGCGGGCGGCTGGCGCGTCATCGGAGCGGCCCGGCGGGCGGAGCGGCTGGCCGAACTGGCGGCGGAACTCGGGCCGGCCTTCCTGCCGCTCACGCTCGACGTCAACGACCCCGCTCGCACCGGCCGCTTGATCGAGAACCTGCCCGAGGCCTGGCGCGAGATCGAGGTACTGATCAACAACGCCGGCGGCGACGTCGGCGGCCGGGTGCGCTTCGACGAGGGCGATGTCGAGGATTGGACCGGAACGATAGAGGTCAACGTCAACGGCGTGATCCGCGTGACCCGCGCGGTGGTGCCGGGGATGCTGGCGCGCGGGTGGGGGCAGATCGTCATCGTCAGCTCGCTCTCCGGCGTCGAGCCCTTCGCCGACGACGGCGCCTATATCGCCGCCAAGGCCGGGGCCCACGGCCTGGCCCAGGCGCTGCGCCACGACTATGCCGCCACGGCCATAAAGGTGACGGAGATCCTGCCCGGCACCGCCCGGACCGAGTTCGCCACCGCCCGCTGGCGCGACGACGCCGCCAAGGCCGACGCGTTCTACGACGCCTTCCCCGATCTGCTGGACGCGGAGAGTATCGCCCGGGCCATCCTCTTCGCCATCGACCAGCCCGAGAACGTAACCATCACCGAAGTCCGCATGGCGCCGACCCGGCGTTAGTCCCGCCGCCTTCATCTCCGAGGAACCCATTCGGATGATTTTCGGCAAACTGCTCGTCGCCAATCGCGGCGAGATCGCCACGCGGTTCCGCCGCGCCGCCGCCGGCTTGGCCATCCCCACGGTCGCCATCCACCCGGCCGACGACACGACGAGCCCGCACCCCCGGATGGCCGACGAGGCGTACCAGCTGCCGGGGCGCGGCGCCGCCGCCTATCTCGACGGCCGGGCGATCATCGCCGCCGCGACGGCGACGGGCCGCGACGCCCTACACCCGGGCTACGGCTTCCTCGCCGAGAACGTCGACTTGGCCGAGATGTGCGCCGAGGGCGGGCAAGAAACGGCCGATGGTGGATGCGTGGTGATCCAGGCTCGAGCGAGGCGGCAATAAGGATTTTGTGAACGTGTTGCGAATCGATCCGGAAATTGGGCCCAGGCGGGGCACTCCGGCAGGGGGACCGTCCCCTCACGTAACGCCAGTCCGCCAGTTTCTTGACGCGATAATGAAAAAGGCCATAAAAGTGCCTGATCTCCGGGAAATCGTGGGAAGTGAATTACATTTGACGCCGGGATCTTGTTCTTCGTTAGTCTCCGATCGGGGAGTGGCTTTCCATGCGGGAGCATGACGGAACCAGTCCGAGCTCCGACATGTCGCCCGGCGGCGACCAACCGGAGACGACCGATGCCGAATTGCAATCCAGCGAGGCGGCCGTGCGCGGCGTCTTCGATCAGGCCACGATCGGCATGGCCATCCTCGAACCCTCGGGCCACTTTTCGCGCGTCAACCGGGCCTATTGCGAGTATCTCGGCTACACGGCCGGCGAACTGCTGAAACGCCACTTCGATATAGTCATCCACCCTGAGTGTCTGGCCCGAAAAGAGTTGAGTGATTTCAGTCAGTTGTGATTCACTGTTTGTATTTAGCAACCAGGGAGACACAACATGTGGACCAAAATCACTCGCCCGAAGTATGAACGCGACCTGCTGCGCTACGCAAGCGACCTGACGGATGGAGAATGGAAGGTGCTGGAGCCGTTGCTGCCTCGCGCCAAAGCGCTGGGACGGCCTCGGACGACGGCATTGCGCGAGGTGGTGAACGCGATCCTCTACCTACTGCGTAGCGGCTGTCCATGGCGCATGCTGCCCCGGGACTTCCCGCCACGCTCGACGGTGCAGCGCTACTTTTATCTCTGGCGGGACGACGGCACCTGGTCCGAGGTCAACCGGCAACTGCTGGTCGCGGCGCGCGAGGCCGAGGGCCGCGCGGCCGGCCCGTCGGCCGGTATCATCGACAGTCAGAGCGTAAAAACCACGGAAAGCGGCGGTATCCGGGGCTTCGACGCCGGAAAGAAAGTCAAGGGCCGCAAGCGTCACATCCTCACCGACACCGGCGGCCTGCTGGTCGCGGTCGTGGTCCACGGCGCCGAGATCCAGGACCGCGACGGCGCGCCGGCGGTGTTCGCCGCCATCCCCCGCCACTTTCCCCGCCTGCGCCACGTCTTCGCCGACGGCGCCTATGCCGGGCCCAAGCTCGAGGGCGCACTGAAGCGGATCGGCCGCTGGTCGCTGGAGATCGTCAACCGTCCCGCGGGCGTGAAGGGCTTCCAACTCCTGCCCCGCCGATGGGTCGTCGAGCGCACGCTCGCCTGGCTCAATCGAAACCGGCGGCTGGCCAAGGACTTCGAGACGGCCATCGAGACCGCCGAGGCCTGGATCTTCCTCGCCAGCATCCAACTCCTCACGCGCCGTCTCGCAAGAGCCTGAAAACACTCGATTCATTTCGAGTCGGACTCTAAGGATCTGAACGGGGTCCGGGCCCGGTTCGAGCAGTTGCGGAGCGGCGCGGTCAATGAATACCGGCACGAGCGGCGCTACCGGCACAGGCAGGGGCATTCCGTTTGGGGCATCGCCGGCCTGACGGTTCTCCGCGACCCGAGTGGCGATGTGGACGGGTTCCTCGTCCAGGTTCAAGACATCACGGATCGGAAAGCGGCCGAAGACGCGCTCCGTAGGGCGTACGATGAATTGGAGCAGGCCGTCGAACGCCGCAAGACCGAGCTTGTACGGGAGATAGAGGAACGGAAGGAAGCCGAGGAAACGCTCCGCGTTCGTGATGAACAACTGCACCTCCTGACTGACAACCTACCGCAGATGTTCGCCTATATAGACGGCAACGGGCGTTATGCGTTCGCGAACAAGGCTTGCGAAACGCGCTACGGACTAACGCGGGAAGACATTATCGGGCGGCGGCCGTGTAGCGCACCCGGTTCCTTGGACACAAGTTTGTCTCACGCGGCGGGCCTGATTGAGATCGCGGCGTGCCACGCCTGACGAGCTTGAGCGGGGCTCAGGTAGCCGTTCTTTTCGACGATCCACTGGGCATTGTAGAGTTCGACGAAGTCGCGGACGGCGTCCCGCAGCTCCGCGATGTTGCGGTAGATGCGACCATGGATGATCTGTTCCTTCAGCGTGCGATTGAACCGCTCGGCGACGCCGTTGGTCTGGGGCTCGGCGACGCCGTTGGTCTGGGGCTCGGCGACGAAGGCGTAGGACGGCTGGATGCCCCAGAACTTGATCTGGTTGGTGAAGTGGTCCGACAGATACTGGGAGCCGTGATCCATCCGCAAGGCCAGCCCCCGAGCCGCGCCGGCCGCGGTCGAGCCATACAGCCCGGCAAGCCCCATGGAGATCGGCTGCAGGGCGGCGAAGCGGTCGCCGCGCTTGCAGACATGCCAGCCGACACACTCGGCGTTCCAATGCTCGACGGCGGTGAAGATCCAGCCCCAGCCGTCGTCCACCGTGAACACCCGAACGCCATCGGTGCCCCACATGAGGTTCGGGGCATGAGTGATGATCTCACCGTCATGGGGATTGCCGCCACGGCGGCGGCAGCGATGGGGCGAGAGCAGATTGTTCTCGCGCATCAGGCGGAGCACCCGCTTGCGGGCAACCCGGATGTCGCGACAGACCCGAAGCCGAGCCCAGACCTTGCGGTAGCCCTCGCCCTCCCAGGGCGATGCCTCCAGGTCGGCTTCGATCGCCACCAGCAGCGCCTGGTCCGAGATCGCGGGCTTCGGTCCCCGACGCTTTGCCGGCGGCTGCTCGGCGTGCTGGCCGGAGGTCATGGCGTAGAACGAGGAGCGGGCCATGCCCCAGGCGGCGCAGACCCGCCGCAGGCCGTAGGCCAGACCCGTGCCGGGCGAGGTGGCGGCACTCATCGCCGCGACCTCCGCCGCCCCAAAGGGCCGAAGGTCTCCGTCTTGGCCTCCAGCAGTTCCACCTGCATGGTCAACTCTCCGATCCGCTTCATGGCGCTATCCAGTTCCGCCTGCACCGGATCGCCCTTGCGTTGCTTGAGCGAGGCGTCGATCCCGCCGATCGCTTTCTCACGCCACTGCTCGAGCCGGAAGATCTCTACGCCCAACTGGCGCGACAGAAGTTGCACCGGCTCGTCACGCAAAAGCCGCGGAACGACCTCACGCTTGCGCGCCACCGTCCATCGCTGGCCAAGTCCCAGCGGGCCTGCCGGCAAAGCCTGGCCTGGGGAAAACGTGGACGAGCCAAGCTCGCCCGCATTTACCACAGGCCCATCAACAGCAACTTTCTTCTCAAAATTATCGGCCATGTTCCGGTCCTCCTTGGACACTTCGATTAAGCCAATTCTGTGTCCAAGGAAATCGGGTCCGACTCATCGGGCGGCGGCCGGAAGACGTTCACGGAGCGGAAAGTTACGCCAAGCTCAGGCCTTACATCGATGCGGCTCTCGACGGCCGGCTGGTCAACTTCGAGGAAGTGGTGCGTTATCCGGACGGCAATACCGTGCACGCGCGCATCACCTATGCGCCGCACTTCCAGTCGTCCGGCATGGTTTCCGGCTACGTGGCCCTCAGCGAGGACGTCACGGAACTCAAGCGGACTGGCGAGCTGCTTCAGCAAGCCCAGAAAATGGAAGCCGTCGGTCAGTTGACGGGTGGCGTCGCCCATGACTTCAACAATCTGCTCGCGGTCATTATGGGCAACTCGGAACTGCTGACACTGCGGCTCGGGGAAAACGACTCGCTGCTGACGCCGATCATACGCGCGACCAAACGGGGATCGGAGTTGACGCGACGCCTGCTGGCCTTCTCGCGTCAGCAGCCCCTGGCGCCTCGAATTGTCAACCTCGGTGCCCTGGTCTCCGGCATGAACGAGATGCTCGGGCGTACGCTCGGCGCGACGATCGAGATCGAGGCCGTCGTCGGACCGGGCTTGTCGAACGCGTTGGCCGATCCGGGACAGGTGGAGAACGCGCTGCTGAATCTCGCGCTCAACGCGCGCGACGCGATGGCGGGCGGGGGCAAGCTGACCATCGAATGCGCCAACGCCGATCTTGACCAGGATTACGCCGACAAGAACCCAGGGGCGCGGGCGGGGGCCTATGTATCGCTGGCGGTGACGGACGATGGGCGCGGCATGTCCCAGGAAGAACAGGCGCGGGCGTTCGAGCCGTTTTTCACCACGAAGGAGGTCGGCAAGGGCAGTGGCCTCGGCCTGTCCATGGTCTATGGTTTCGCCTCGCAGTCGAGCGGGCATGTCAACATTTACAGCGAGGCCGGACTCGGCACGACGGTGAGGCTCTATCTGCCGCGCGTGGACGGCGATTCTCCGACCGCCGATAGCGGAACCGAGGGCGAGATTCCGATGGGATTCGGCGAGACCGTCATGGTTATCGAGGACGATCCCGACGTCTGCCGGCTGGCGGTCCAGTTGCTGAAAGGGTTGAACTACCGCGTTACCGCCCGCGCCGATGCGATCGAGGCGGAACGGACCCTGGCGGACGGCGCCACGTTCGACCTGATTCTGTCGGACGTGGTACTGCCAGGTGGGGTGAGCGGCCCCGATTTCGCCGAGGCCGCGCGCGAGAGAGATCCAAACATCAAGATCATCTTCATGTCGGGCTATCCGGCGGTGGCGGCCCGGCGGAACGGCTTCATTGGCTCGGACGGCATCCTGCTGAACAAACCCTTCCGGAGACGACAACTGGCCGAAGCCATCCGCAAAATGCTTGAGTGAAGGTCACATGCGGCCGGACGCGAAACCGGGAAATCGCGGGCCTCGGCCCGCGCCCGTGACGCCGATCGATTACCGCAAAGGATTTGGTCGCTCGGCGACCCGACGTTAACGGATTGTTTAGCATGATAACCTAATTAGACACTTACATTAGGCTACGCCGCGAGATACGCCCCTCATCACCGGTGGCATCGCGGGACCGAGGAGGGAGGGACCCATGAAACTGTTTCTAGTCGAAGACGACGCGAGCATGGCAAGGGGCATTCAGCTGATGCTCGCGCATGAGGGGCACGACGTGCGGAGGACGGATCTCGGCGCCGAGGCGATCGAACTCTGTCGCGGGCAGCGCTTCGACCTGATCATTCTCGATCTAAACCTGCCCGACATGCCGGGCCACGAGGTGCTGGCGCGACTGCGCCGGGAGGCGGTCGACACGCCGGTCCTGATCCTGTCGGGAAATTCGGATCTCACGAGCAAGCTCGACGGGCTCCGTCTGGGCGCCGACGACTACCTCACCAAGCCTTTCGATCGAGGCGAGCTGATGGCCCGCATCGCCGCCGTCACGCGGCGCGCGGCGACACGCGAACCATCGGTGATCCGGGTGGGTCCGCTCGGCGTCGATCTCGGCCGCGGGACGATCGAACTCGCCGGCGAGGAATTGCACTTCACCGCCAGGGAATACGCAATCCTGGAGCTGCTCGCCCGCCGCAAGGGCATGACCGTGACCAAGCAGGCCATCCTCGACCATCTCTATTCCGGCATGGACGAGCCGGAAATGAAGATCATCGACGTCTTCATCTGCAAGATCCGCGGCAAGCTTCGCGCCGCCAACGAAGAGGCCGACTTGATCGATACCATCTGGGGCCGGGGATACATGCTGCAGGAACCCAGACCCGTCGAAGTGGCGGCCTGAGCAGCCCCCTGTCAACGGCGGAGTAAAACCCGGCCATGTGGCGGAGCAAAAGTGGGCCACTTTGGTTCGGTGAGGAGCTTGTCCCCGTAGTCCACGGGAGGGACCCACGCGCGGCGTGGACTGCCCCTCAGCAGGCAAAGGCCGCGGCGCGCGTGGGAGGGGCCTGTGGGCCCACGGGGGCAAGCGGATGCCGCTCAGGCGCTTTTTGCGGGTTTCTGTTTTCTTCGGCTCTGCTTGAGGCGGAAGCTTTCGCCGTTCATTTCCAGGATATGGACGTGGTGGGTCAGGCGGTCCAGCAACGCCCCCGTCAGGCGTTCTGAGCCGAAAACCTCCGTCCACTCGTCGAATGGCAGGTTGGAGGTCACCAGGATCGAGCCACGCTCGTAGCGCTGGCTGAACACCTCGAACAGCAACTCGGCGCCGGTCTTGGAGAGCGGCACGAAACCCAGCTCGTCGATGATGAGGAGCTTGAGGTTGGCGAGCTTCTTCTGGAACCTCAGCAGCTGTCTGTCATCGCGCGCCTCCATGAGCTCGTGGACCAGGGCGGCGGCGGTGGTAAAGCCGACCGACAGGCCCTTCTGGCAGGCGGCAAGGCCGAGGCCGAGCGCAATGTGACTCTTGCCGGTGCCGGAATTGCCCAGAGCGATCACATTCTCCCGGCGCTCGATGTACTCGCATCGTGCCAGCTCGAGGACCAGCGCCTTGTTGAGCGAGGCGATCGCTTTGAAGTCAAAGCTGTCCAAGCTCTTGACGGTCGGGAACTTCGCTTGCCTGATTCGCCGCTCGACCATGCGGCGCTCGCGGTCGATCAGTTCCAGCTCGGCCAGGCGGAGCAGGTAGCGCACGTGGTCGGCGCCCTCGCTGGCACACTGGCGAGCCAGCTTGTCGTACTCCCTGAGGAAGGTCGGCAGCTTGAGGGCCTTCAGGTGATGGGCCAGCAACACCTGCGGCGTGTCGCTCACGGCGCCGCTCCGCCCAGCAGGCTCATGTAGCTGGCGGCGGATGTGGTGGTCACCTGGGCCCGCGGCAGATAGGGATAAACGTTCAAGTCGAGCCGGGGGGGTCGACGCTCGACGCGACACAGCACCAGGTGCTTGACCGCATCATAGCCGATGGCGCCTAACCGCGGGGCATCGCGGATGGCACCGTGCACCTCCTCAAGGGCAAAGGTCTCCAGAAGACGGAGCACTTGCACGTACTCCCGCTTGCCGGCCTTGCCCATGCGGGCTTCAAGCAAGCGGCGCAGGTTGGCGTACGCCTCGGGCAGCTTCCAACCGGCCAGCGGGGCGGCTTGATCGAGGGCACCGATCTTCCGCTCCCGCAAGGCCAGATAGTGGATCGGCTCGAAGATCAGGTCCTCTCGTTCGTAAGAGCGTGGGTGCCGGGCGATGACCTCGGCGGCGCAGCCGATGACCACCTCGTGCACGTAGCCACGGACCCAGACCTCTTGGTGACCGTAGGCGACGGGCACCGAGTAGTCGTTGCCCCGATAGCGCACCAGGGAGAGCGAATTGACCCGCGTGCCCTCCTTGTCGCAGGCCTCGAAAGGCGCCGGCGGCAATTCCATCAGCTTCTCCCGGTCGCATCCGAACCGCTCGCCGATGGTCTCGCGATGGCCGCGCAAGACGTCGCTTTCCCGTCTCCGACATTGATGTTCCAGGTGAGCGTTGAAGGCGTCCCAGCTCGCAAACCGGGGGATGGGAACCATGAAGTTCCGGCGGGCGTAACCGACCAGCCCCTCCACCTTGCCCTTATCATTGCCCTTGCCGGGGCGGCCATATCGATCCTGGAACAGATAATGGGATTGAAGCCCGCTGAACGCTCGCGTTCGTTGCCGCGTGCCGTCCGGCAGGATGCGCGACACCAGGCACTTGTCATTGTCGTGGAGAATCGATTGGGGAATGCCGCCGAAGAAGGCGAAGGCCCCGTTGTGGCCGTCCAGCCAGGCCTCCGTCGCCGCCGCCGGGTAGGCCGCAACGAAGCAGGCATCGCCGTGGGGAAGGTCCATGGCGAAAAAATGCGCCCGCCGCTTGACGCCGGCGATGATCGCATCCGCCTCGCCAAAGTCCGCCTGAGCGTGACCCGGAGGGTGCGCCAGCGGCACGAACATCTCACGCTGGCGACGGCGCCGTTCCCGGACGTAATCCTTGACGATGGTCTGTTTGCCCGCAAAGCCATGCTCGTCGCGAAGACGCTCGAATATCCGCTTCGCCGTGTGGCGCTGCTTGCAGTGAACCGTTCGGTCCTCTTCCAGAATACGGTCAATGATATCCCTGAAGGGGTCCAGCTTCGGGCGCTTCGGTGGCTGGCGGCGGCGGTAGCCAGGCGGCTCCGAGTGCCCGAGCATCTTCCTCACCGTCTCTCGCGCTATGCCAAACCGACTCGCCGCCTCTCGCTGACTCAGCCCATCAACATGGCACGCCAGCCGAACGCGTAAATAAAGGTCCACGGTATACATCCTCCCACCTTCCATCCCGAAAAGGATCGAAGGCTACAGGTGGCAGAGTTTTACTCCGCCCGCAGCCGGGCAAATCCCGCCGCTTCCGTGGTCTAATTTGTCACCGCCGCACACACCCCCTTCGCTTCCGCTTGAAACGACTTCTGGCGATCTGCCTTCCTCGGGTCTTGCCATCAACTCGTTTCGCCGCATCGAGGGAAACCGATGAAACGCGTATTGATCGTCGATGACGAAGCCGACTTCCGAGAATTCGTAACTCGCGTTGCCGAAGGGGAGGGATTCGAAACCGTGGCGGTCGATTCCGGCGCCGAATTGAGAGTCGCCTACGAGAATTTCGAACCGGACGTCCTGGTGCTGGACATCGTGATGCCGGGCGAGGACGGGATCGAGATCCTGAACTGGCTGAGCGGAAAAGAGTACAAGGCCAGAATTTTGATCATCAGCGGCTACAACCCGCACTACCGGCAAATGGCGCAGCTGCTGGGGGATGCGAAGAACCTGGACGTCGCCTCCTTCCAAAAACCCCTACGCGTCGCGGAATTGAGCGCCGCCCTGAACGGCACCACGATCGATCCCGACGGCTGAAACCCCGGGATCATCCCCGCCGGAACGCGACCCCGCCTGTCTCCTGGCCGCGCAGATCGCGCGCCGGTGCCCAGGTATCCGGATCGCAGATCAGGTCCGAGAGCGCTTCCGCGCCCGCTTCCAACAGCTTCTCTCCCTTCTCGGCACTCGCCTTGGTGGGGACGCCGATAGTGCCGTTGTGGGTGACGTGGGCGAGGTTGTGCCAGCGGAAGGCGGCCTCGCCCTTCGAGAGGAAGCTGCCGCCCTCGCCGCCCTGGGCGGATGCCAGGTCGCTGTCGTCGACCAGGTGCGGCACCAGGGCCATCATCATCGAGGTTTCGGCCTCGCAGGCGTGCTGCAGCCCCTCCTGATCTTCCAGCAGGGGGGCGAAGCGCTTGGCCGCCTCGTGCCAGTAGGTCAGCGACAGAATCGGCACGCCGAACTCCAGGTGTAGTTCCTGGGCGATGGTCTGGCAGGCGATGTGGTTGCCGCCGTGGCCGTTGACGATGAGGATCTTGGTGAAGCCGTGTCGCACCACGCTTCCCACGATGCCGCGCAGCACCTGGTGGAAGGTGGCGAAATCGAGCGTGATGGTGCCGCCGAACACCATGTGGTGTTCCGACAAGCCGTGCCAGACCACCGGAAGGGTGATGACGGGACGCACGGCACTGGCCTTCGCCGCCGTGCGCCGGGCGATCTCGCCGCCAAGGCGCGTGTCGACCTGCACGGGCAGGTGCGGTCCATGCTGTTCCATCGCCGCCACCGGCAGCAGCACGACGGCATCCTGCTCGGCCAGGCGGCGGAGTTCATGTGCTTTCAGGTTGGCCCACTCGACTTCGGTCATCGCTCGCTCTCCCTTTTTCCCGTTCGAGAGAGAGTCTAATGCATCTGGCCCGCCGATTGAATTCCAGCCGCGCGGCGGCGGATCGGATGGTGGCGTGGAAAGCCGTCGGCCGATCTCGACCTCGGCGTGGGAGGCCACGCGTCTCGGCCGCCGCCATGGCGCCCTCCAGCGCCCCTCCGTCGAAACCGGGGCGGAGGACGTGATCATGGACACCGACGACGCGTCCCACCGCGCGCTCGCGCCTACTCCTGGGGATAGCGCCAGGGCGCGGGCTGTTCGGCGTCCTCGTCGATGGTCCAGTGGGGGACGGAGAAGCCGTCCTCCACGTCGGCGAAGACCATCTCGACACGGGTACCGATGCCGACCCGCTTCACCATTTCGGGCGGCGCCAGCGTGCCGTCGCTCGTCGCCAAGTTGCCGACGACGCGGATCGCCTCGTGCTCGCTGGGCCGGCCCTTCTGTATGTCGAGGTCGACCAGCAGCACCATGTAGGGAGTGTGTTCCTTGAACGCGGGCTGTATGGCGTGATGCACTTCGTTGTAGGAATGCACCGTGCCCTTGGCCGGAACCGCGACCCACTCGTTCTCCGCCCCGCCGCACCAGGGGCAGGCGGTGCCCGGCGGATAGTGGATCAGGTCGCAGGCGACGCAGCGCTGCAGGTGAAAGTCGTGCGCCGCGCAATGGCGGAAATATTCCAGGTTCTCCCCCTCGAGGTCCTCGAGGGTGAGCGTCATGCCCAGGTAGTCGGCTCTAATCGTCATTTGCTCGCTCCCCTCGTCCCTCAGCCGCGCCGCATGACCATGGCGGAGCCGGTGCCCGGCATCGCCCAGCCGAGATTGGCCGTCAGCTCCGGGTCTCGCACCTGGCGGCAGCCGCCTTCCGAATAGTCGTAGGTGTGCTGGCGCTTGCCATCAGGTCCGATGGGGCAGGAATCGTCGATGTCGCGGCGCAGCTGGCGGGTGTTCTCGATCACCATGTTCATGCCGTGGGTATAGCCCTCGCAGAGGTGGCCGCCCGAGGTGTTGTTCGGCCGCTTGCCACCCAGCTGTATGGTGCCGTCGGAGACATACTCGCCCCCCTCGCCCTTCTCGCAGAAGCCGTAATCCTCCAGCTGCAGCATGGTGGTGAAGGTGAAGGCGTCATAGGAGCCGGTAATGTCGATGTCCTCCGGGCCGACGCCGGCGTTGGGCCAGAGGATATCCTTGGCCCAGTGGGCGGCGACGGTGGAAATCGGTCCCGCCTGGTAGTGGAAGTCCATCCGGGGCTTATTGACCCGGCCCGCCACCGACTGGATCAGCACGGGGTGGTGGCGGCAGTCCGCCGCCCGTTCGGCGCGCGTCACGATGATGCAGGTGGCGTTGTCGGTCTCGACGCAGCAATCCAAGAGGTGCAGCGGCTTCACGATTATCCGGCTATTCACCACGTCCTCCACGGTGTAGCGCTGCTTGTAGTAGGCCTTGGGGTTGTTGGAGGCATGCTCGGAATGGGCAACCTTGACCATGGCAATCTGCTCCGGCGTGGTGCCGTAGTCGTACATGTGGCGCATGAAGGTCGGCGCGAACATCTGCCCGGCGCTCTGCCAGCCGTAGGCCCGTTGGTGGATCTGGTCGCCGACGATGGGGGCCGCCGATCGGGCGCCGGTGCCGCCGATGCGGATCTGGCTGTAGCCGTTCATGGCGCGGAAGATCGCCACGGTCTTGCACATGCCCGCCTCGATCACGCCCATGGCGATGCCGATCAGCGCCTCCGTGCTGGAGCCGCCGCCGAAGCAGTCCATGTAGAAGTCGAGCCGGATGCCGAGATCGCCGGCGATGAAGGGCGTGAAGGTGCTGTCACCACTGGAATAGGACAGCATGCCATCGACTTGGCCGTTGTCGAGGCCGGCATCGGCCATGGCGTTCCTCACCGCCTCCACGCCGAGCGCGCGGGTCGTGCGGCCGGAGCCGCGCACATAAGGCGTCTCGCCGACGCCGACGATGGCGTATTTGTCGCGGAGATACTTCGTACTGGTGCCGTCGAGGTCGGCGGAATCTGTCATCAGGACTACTCCTGGAAGGGGACGAGGTGGGAAGCAGAGGATGGCCCGACTCGCCCCCTCCGACAAGTCCCCGCCCGGGCCAGGCCTTCGCCCGGCGCGGCAATTGCGGTCGGGCGCGGGAAGGCCCTATACCAGACGCCATGACCGGCCAAGCGGACGAGGCAGCGGGCGCGCCGGAGATTTCCGGCTTTCGGCGCACGGCCATCCTGGTGACGGTGACCATCTCCGTCGCGCTCTACGCCATGACCATCACGATCGCGAACGTCTCGCTGCCGCAGATGCAGGGCGCGCTTTCGGCGACGGTGGACCAGATCGCCCTCGTCATCACCTTCAACATCGTCGCCACCGCCATCGCCACGCCCATGACCGGCTGGCTGGCGGCGCGCTTCGGGCGCCGGCGGACCATGATCGTCGCGATGGGCGGCTTCACGGTGGCGACGCTGTTTTGCGGCTTCGCCACGGGCCTGGCCGAGCTGGTGGCGCTGCGCTTCGTCCAGGGCTTCTTCGGCGCGCCCCTGGCACCGCTCGCCCAGGCGATCGTGCTCGCCAGCTATCCCAAGGAACGGCACGGCACGGTGACGGCGATCTTCGGCATGGGCGTGGTGCTGGGGCCGGTTTTCGCGCCGACACTCGGCGGCTACTTGAGCGAAACCTACAGCTGGCGCTGGGTGTTTTTCTTAATGGTGCCGTTAGGCTGCATCAGCTTCGCCGGCATCTGGGCCTTCATCCGCGTTTCCGACGAACGCCAACGCCTGCGCCTCGACTGGACCGGCTTCATCGCGCTGGCGATCGCCATCGCGGCCACGCAGTTCATGCTCGACCGGGGCGAGCGGGAGGACTGGTTCTCCTCGAGCGAGATCATTCTGGAGGCGGCGATCGCACTCATCGCGCTGCACATCTTCCTGGTCCAGATCCTGACCACCGACCGGCCGTTCATCGATCCGAGGCTCTTCCTCGACCGCAACTTCACCGTCGGCCTGCTGCTGACCCTCATCTTCGGCATGTTGATGTTCACGCCGATCGTGCTGTTTCCGCCGATGCTGCAGGGCCTGAAGGGTTATCCCGACTCGATCATCGGCGCGCTGATCGCCGCGCGCGGCGCCGGCACGCTGGTGGGTTTCGTCTGCCTGCTGTTCGGCAACAAGCTCGACCCCCGGATCTGGATCGTGCTCGGCTTCGGCCTGCAGGGGATCGCGGGCGTCATGATGACCCGCTTCGACATCAACGTCACCGCCTTCGACATCGCCTGGACGACCTTCGTCCAGGGCTTGGGCGTCGGCTTCCTCTGGGTGCCGCTGACCTTGGTGACCTTCGCCACATTGGAGCCGCGCCATTTGCCGACGGGCATGTCGATGTTCCATCTGATCCGCAATATCGGCTCATCCGTGCATGTATCGCTTTCGATCGCCCTCGTCATTCACATGTCGAAGGTGAATTACGCCCAGCTTTCCGAGGGGGTGTCGGCCTTCAACGAGAGCTGGCACTATCCCCTGGCCCTCGGCGTTTGGAACCCGGATTCGTCCCTGGGCCTGGCGTCGATCGGCGGCGAGGTGCGCCGGCAGGCCACGATGATCGGCTACATCGACGCCTTCCACCTCTATGCCGTGACGGCGTTGGCCGTCGCGCCGCTGATCCTGCTGGTCAAGTGGCGCCGGCCCAAATCCTGACGCCGCGCTCCAGAATGCGGATGCGCGACAGCAGCTCGTCGCGGTCCAGATAGCAGCCCTGTAGGCGGCGATAGCCGGTGCCCGGATCGAAGGCGGTGCGGGCATGGAGAACGCGGCGGTTGTCGAAGCCGATCATGTCCCCCGGCGCCAGGCGGAAGCGGAGCTGGAAGCGTTGCTCCCGCGTCATCGCCACCAGCTTGCGGTACGCCCGGTAAAGCAAGGGCATCCGCTCGGGTGCGGTGTCGTAGGGCCCGCGCAGGAAGTTGCCGATCCGGACCTCCACCACCTCGCCCGAGGGATCGAGCCGGATCATCGGCACGCGGTAGCGATAGTCGAACTCGGGATCGGTGTTGCGGAACTCGACGGCCTCCGCGGTGAGGACCCCGTAAGCCTCGGCGTCCTCGCGGGCCAGGGCCTCGGCGATGCGGAAGCCGTCGGCGAAGAGACTGTCGCCGCCGCGCGCCTCGTTGGCGTGGCAGTGCAGGAACTGCAAGCCCGGCATGTATTCCCGGGTCGGCAAATCGGAATGCAGCGGCAGCTCGAAATAGGTATAGGCGTTGGAGTTCTTCTCCAGACTCAGGTCCACGTTCCAGATGGCGCCGAAATTGGTCCAGCGGGCGGGCGCGATCCGCTCGATCAGCGGCACCAGGCCGTGTTCGCGTACCGGCACGCCGCGCACGAGGGCGATGCCGAGGTCGCGGAGGCTGGCGAGCCAGGCGAGCGCCTCGGAATCATCGGCCATCACCGCCTCGTGGGCGAACGTCGGCAGCTGGGCGCCGAGACCCGCATCCCAGGTCCGGCGCGACGCGCGGCGCCCCGCCCGGCCCGCCCGGCCCGCGTCGCTATAGCAATGGGCGCGGAGCCAGCCCGGGTGGTAGCGGCTTCGGTGCCCGCCCCCATCCCAGGTGACGTCGAGCGCGCCGTCGGCCGCCACTTCGATGCTCGTTGCCGCCAGGTCTTCCGGCACCGACATGATCTCGAAGCGCTGCTCGCGCGTCGCCGGGTGGACGCATTCGGAACAAGGACAGTTGTCGCGGAGCCAGAGATGATGAAAGACACTCTCGTGTCCATCCGACCAACGCACGGCCACCGCATCCGCCGCCGGCTCGGCGGCCACGATCGCGTGTTCGACGGGATAGACGTCGAAGTCCGGCGTTTCGAATGCGTACTCCCGCAACGCCATCGCGTTCCTCCTACAACCAGGCCCGGTGGAACGCGACAGGCCGCCCTCTCAGGCGGGGGCGTTCCGGCCGAGACCCAGGATCTGGCGCCCCTCTTCCGGGCTCACCACCCGGGCGCCGATTTCCTCGACGATGCGTACCGCCTTCTCCACCAACTGGCCGTTGGAGGCGAAGACGCCGCGCTCCAGATAAAGATTGTCCTCGAGGCCGACCCGGGCATGGCCGCCCAGCAGCACGGCCTGCGCCACCATCGGCATCTGCATGGCCGAGATGCCGAAGCCGGCCCAGATCGCCTCGGCCGGCAACTGCTCCGCCATGTGCTTCATGGTCGCGGTATTTGCCGGCGCCCCCCAGGGGATGCCGAGACAGATCTGAAACAAGGGCGGGCCGTCGATCAGCCCTTCCTCGTACATCCGCGTGGCGAACCAGAGCTGGCCGGTATCGAAGACCTCCAGCTCCGGCTTGACGCCCAGCTCGCGCACCCGCTTGGCCATGGCGCGCAGGATGTTCGGTGTCTGGATCACCACGTCGGCGCCGTCGCCGAAGTTCATCGAGCCGCAATCGAGCGTGCACATGTCCGGGCGCAGCGCTTCCACATGCGCCAGCCGGGTCATGGCATCGACCAGGTCGCTGCCCTCGGCCGGCGTCGCGGGGTCCTCGTCGTCGACCACCAGGTCGCCGCCCATGCCCGAGGTGAGGTTGATGATGATGTCGCGGCCGCTGGCGCGCACCGCCTCCACCACCTCGCCATAGAGCGCGACGTCCCTGGCACCCTTGCCGGTCTCGGGATCGCGGACGTGGATATGCGCCACCGTGGCGCCGGCATCCGCCGCCTCCAGCACGGCGCTGGAGATCTCCGCCGGCGTCACGGGAATCGCGGGGTGCTTGGCGACGGTATCGCCCGCGCCGGTCACCGCGCAGGTCAAAATCACGTTCCGGTTCAAGGCTGGGGCCCTCCCATCGCTGGAATGCATCTGCAAGCATCGCAGCCTCGCGCTCACGATGGAACGAGTCTAGGAGGTGATCGGGGGAAATCCTGCAAATCCGCGTCATGGATTTGCTAGATTTGCGTCACGTACCCTCGTTCGGAGGCCACGGCATGCAAGATTTCGGTATCACCGATCGCACCATCGCCACCCTGCTGGCGGACGGCGCCGCGCGGCTGGGGCAAAAACCCTTCCTGCTCTACGAGGACCGGCGCTTCGGCTGGGCCGAGGCGGAGGCGATCAGCAACCGCTTGGCGCACGGCCTGCGCGCCTGGGGCGTGGTCAGGGGCGAGCACGTCGCGGTGCTGATGGATAACCGGCCGGAACAGGTCTGGCTGTTCTTCGCGCTGATGAAATTGGGCGCCGTGGTCGTGCCGGTGAACACGGCGGCGCGCGGCGAGCTGCTGGTCTACTACCTCCGCCAGTCGCGGGCCCGCGCGCTCGTCGTCGAGGCGGAGTTCGCCGGGCGTTTCGCCCAGGTCCGTGACCAGTGCGGCGAGATCGAGAGACTGGCCCTGCTCGACGAGACGGACGAACTCGCCGGGACGGCGTACGCCGAGCTGCTGGCCGACGACGCTTCGCCGATTTCCGCTGGCGGCGCCTTCAACGACCTGGCGCTCTTGTCCTACACCTCCGGCACGACGGGGCCGTCCAAGGGCAACATGGCGACGCAGGCCCATATGCTGGGCTGCGGCCACGACGTCGCGCGCATTTTCGGCTATGGCGCCGACGACGTGCTCTACACCTGCCTGCCGGTCTTCCACGGCAACGCCTGGCTCGCGGGCGTACTGCCGACGCTTTGGGCCGATGCGACGCTGGCGGTTTCCCGGCGCTTCTCCGCCTCCAACTTCTGGTCGGAAGCGCGCCGTCACGGGGCGACCCAGTTCAATGCGTTGGGCGCCATGATCAACATCATCTGGAGCCAGCCCGAGCGCGCGGACGATGCCGACAATCCAGTGCGCCAGTGCATGGTGGTGCCAACGCCGAAGGAGTTCTATCACGCCTTCGAAAAACGCTTCGACCTGACCTTGACCACCGTCTATGCCCTGACCGACTTCGGATTCGCCACCCTGAAACCCGCGGACGCGCCGGCCGAGAAGTGGGCATCGGCCGGCCGGGTCCGGCCCGCCTGCGAGCTTCGCATCGTCGACGACGAGGATTTCGAACTGCCGGCGGGCGAGATCGGCGAGATCGTCTTGCGACCCCGCGACCCCTGGTTCCAGCCGCTCGGCTATTTCGACATGGGCGAGGCGACGCTCGCCGCCTGGCGCAATCTCTGGTTCCACACCGGCGACCGCGGCTGGGTCGATTCCGACGGCTGGCTCTACTTCGCCGACCGCAAGAAGGACTCGATCCACCGGCGGGGCGAGAACATCTCCTCCTACGAGGTCGAGCAGATCATCATGAAGCACGACGCGGTCGAGGATGTCGCCGCCTATGCGTTTCCCGCCGAGATGCTGGAGGACGAAGTGATGGTGAGCGTCGTCACCCGCCCCGGCGCCAGTTTGAGCGAGGCGGAACTGATCGTCTACTGCCGCGACAACATGGCCTATTTCATGATGCCGCGCTTCGTCGAGTTCCGCGATGGCCTGCCGCGCACGATGAGCGAGAAGGTCGAGAAGTACAAGCTGCGCCAAGCGGCCGAGGAACGGCGCGACGAGATCTGGGATCGGGAGAAGGCGGGTATCGAGGTGCGCCGTTGAGCGTGCCTCACCCCTTGGGCAGGCAACTGAGAATAAAGACCGCCAAGGCGCCCGAGAAGAGCGCGACGCCGGCGACGCCGAGCCAGGGGCCGCCGAAATCGGCGAGCAGCAGGCCGGGCGACATGCAGGCCACCTTGATCGCGCCGTCGAGCGGGCTTTGGCCGAGGAAGCCGAGGATCGCGGCAAAAACGAGGGCGACGATACAGCCGGTGGCCAACAACACTTCCGTCTTGACCTCGAACCCGTAGAGGCCGAACGGCCAGGCGAGCAGCAGGAACAGTACGACCGGCAACACCACGCTGGCGATGCCGGTAACGAGGCATCCGGCACTGCTGGTCTCCTGCTCCACGCCTCGCCTGGACATCGATCCGCCTCAGGTGCCGCCGATGGGGCCGGGGGAGATGGCGTGCACGACCACGTCATCGGCCATGACGATGGCGATGGCGCGGCCGACGTCGCGCCCCGCTCCGGCGATGAAGGCGGTCTTGCCGTCGAGACTTCCCATCACCCCCACCTCATGCGGCGAGCGCGGCCGGCGGCGCTTCGGCGACCGCGACCCGGGTCTCGCGGCGGACACCGTTGAAGTTGGTGGCGAAGGCACTGGCGTAGGCGCCCATCCGGCCGACCTCGATCCAGTCGCCCTCCGCGATATCGGCCGGCAGCAGCCAAGGCAAGGGCAACACGTCGAGCGAATCGCAGGTCGGCCCATATACGGTGAGGTCCGTCATCTCGGCCGCCGGCGCGGGCCCGGCCGGCCGGCGGATCATCACCGGCGGGTCGAGGCCGGGCGTCAGACGCAAGTCCATCAGCGCGCCATAGAGTCCGTCATTGATGTAGATCGCGTCGTCGCGGCGCATCTCCACGCGGACGATCAGCGAGACGGCATCGCCCACCAACGCACGCCCGGGTTCGGCGAAAAGCTCGGTTTCGGCGAAAACCCGCTCGGCGGCGAAGGCCTCGCGGATCGCCGCCAGGTAATTCTCGAGCGGCGGCGTCGGCACCGACGGATAGGCGACGGGAAAACCGCCACCGACATTCAGATAGTCGGGGCACACGTCCGCCGCCCAGGCGACAGAGGCGGATAGCCGGATCGCGTCATCGTAGGCACTCGGCGTCCGGCACTGGGAGCCGACGTGAAAGGCGAGCCCGCTGGCAAGACCCAGGCGGGCGACGGCGCGCAGCAGCTCCACCGCCGTTTCCGGTTCGGCGCCGAACTTGGCGGCGAGATGGATCGCGCTTTCCGAGGGCGGCGTCTTGACCCGGACGTGGATGGCGATGTCGTCGCCATCGAGGCATTCGGTCAGCTTGATCAGCTCGCTTGGATGATCGACGACGAAGTCGCGGACCCCGTGGTCCCGGTAGGCGGTCTGGATCGCGCGGCGCGTCTTCACCGGATGGTGAAAATAGCAGCGCGCGCGCGGCAGAACCCGATGAATGCACGCCATCTCGGAGAGGGTCGCGGTATCGAAGTCGTCGATGCCCGCGTCGTGCAGGGTACGCAACACGAAGGTCTCCGGATTGCACTTCATGGCATAGAGCACGCGGCCCGGGATACCGTCGAGAAATCCGCGCGCGCGGGCCCGCAGCACGTCCGGCCTGATACAGATGACAGGCTCTTCCGGTCGCAGCCGGAGGAGCATCGAATCGACATCGGAGAAGCGAACGATCCCATTCATCGCCCGGTCCCTCCTCGGCACCCGGTTCGCGGAAAGTCGCCCTCTATATGCACGTGGCGCGACCTACGCAAGTGTTTCCGCGATGGCTTGGCGAAAAACGTGATTTGCCTCGTCGAATCAGCCCTTTGGCCGTGCCGCGACGAGCCTGGCCATGAGCCCGGAGGTATCCCACCGGCTGCCACCCATGGCCTCGACCTCGGCATAGAGCTGATCGACCAGACTGGCGACGGGCAGCGAAATCCCGAGCTTCTTGGCCTGATCGAAGCAGATGTCGAGATCCTTGCGCATCCATTGGACCGCGAAGCCGTGCTCGTATTCGCCGGCGAGCATCGTCTTGTGCCGGTTTTCCATCTGCCAGGAGCCGGCCGCGCCCTTGGAGATCACGTCGACCACCTGATGTCCGTCGAGCCCCGCCATCACGGACAAATTCAGTCCCTCGGACAAGGTGGCGACGAGGCCGGCGATGCAGAGCTGGTTGACCATCTTGGTGAGCTGCCCGGCGCCGGCCGGCCCCATCAGCTGGCATTCGCGCGCGTAGCAGTCGATCACCGGCTTGGCGACGTCGAAGTCGGCCTGGTCGCCGCCAACCATCACCGTCAGCGCGCCGTTCTCGGCGCCGGCCTGGCCACCCGAGACCGGCGCATCGAGGCAACCGTGGCCGCCCGCCTTGCACGCCGCATGGAGTTCGCGCGCGACATCGGCCGAGGCGGTGGTGTGATCGCAGAAGATCGCGCCGTCGCCGAGCCCGGCGAGAAACCCGTCGTCGCCATGGGCGATCTGGCGCAGATCGTCGTCGGCGCCGACGCAGGCGAAGACGATCCGCGCGCCCGCCGCCGCCTCGCGGGGCGTGGCGGCCGCGCCGCCGCCGTTTTGCGCGACCCAGGCCTCGGCCTTGGCGGTGGAGCGGTTGTAGACCGTCACGCCGTGTCCCTTGGCCGCCAGATGGCCCGCCATCGGGTAGCCCATGACGCCCAAGCCGATAAATGCCACGTTCTCAGCCATCGTTTTCGATTCCTCCCTCGCGCGTCGCCCCGAGCGACCCTCGGCGTGGTTTTAGCATCCGCGTCCCCGGCTCGAAAGCGGCGAATGGACAGGGCCACCGCCCGCGCCGATCATGGTGCCGATTCCGGGGCGCCGACCTCGACGGACCCTTGCCATGACGCGCTTTCGCCGCCTCGCCCTCGCCTCGACCCTGCTGCTCGCTCTCGTCGTGGCGGGCGCCCTTGCCTGGTTCGCGCGGAGCCTGCCGCAAACGACGGGCCGGCTCGCGGTCGCCGGCCTCGCGGCACCGGTTGAAATCGTGCGGGACGCCAACGCGGTCCCCCATATCATCGCGACGAGCCGGGCCGACGCCCACTTCGCCCTCGGCTTCGCGCATGCCCAGGACAGGCTCTGGCAGATGGAGCTCGCCCGCCGGGCCGGGGCCGGGCGACTGGCGGAAATCCTGGGCGCCGACGCGCTCGCCAACGACGAATTCATGCGCACTCTCGGCCTCTCCCGGGTCGCGGCGGCAAATCTCGAAAGTCTCGACGCGCCGACCCGGACGCTGCTCGATGCCTATGTCGCCGGCGTGAACGCCTTCTTGTCGCTCGAGCCGCCGCTGCCGCCCGAGTTCACGATCCTCCGCCACCGGCCCGAGCCCTGGACCGCCGGTGACAGCCTGCTCTGGCCGAAACTGATCGCCCTCGACCTCGACGGCAACTGGCGGCGCGAGACGGGGCGGATCGCGCTCTCCCGCCGTCTGAACCCCCGGCAACTGGCGGAATTTCTGCCGACCTACGGCAGGGATGAGCCACGCGGCGTCCGGCCCGGGGGCCAGGCGGCGTTGCCGGCGATTCTGACGCCGCGCCCCGAGGGAATCGGCTCGAACGCTTGGGCGATCTCGGGCGTCCGCGCCGAAAACGGCAAGCCGCTGCTGGCGAACGATCCCCATCTCGGCCTGCGGACGCCCTCGCTCTGGTACCTGGCGCATCTATCCTGGCCGGGCGGGACGAGCGTCGGCGCCACCATCCCAGGCTTCCCCGCACTGGTCCTCGGTCACAACGGCCGGATCGCCTGGACCATGACCAACACCGGCACCGACGTTCAGGATCTCTTCCTGGAAACGACGATGGCGGGCGAGCCCGGACGCTACTTGACGCCCGAGGGACCCCGCGCCTTCGCGGTTCGCCGCGAGACCATCGGGCTGCGTGGCGGCGCAGCCGTCGAGATCAAGGTCCGGGAGAGCCGTCACGGCCCGCTGCTCTCCGACCTCTTCGACGCGAGGAAATTCCTCGGGATCGAGGACCGGGCGCTGGCGCTCGCCTGGACCGCGCTGGAGCCCGGCGACCACACCCTGAAGGCGGCCTTCGCGCTCGCGCAAGCTGGAAACTGGCGGGAGTTCAACACCGCGCTCGCCGACTACCGGGCCCCACAGCAGAGCTTTCTCTACGCCGACGTGGCCGGCAACATAGGCTTCCTGACGCCGGGACGGACGCCGGTCCGCGGTTACGGGGACGACGACCGGGGCCTGTGGCCCAATCGAGGCGAGGTGGAAGAACAGGACTGGCGCGGCTATGTGCCGTTCGGGGAACTGCCGCGCGAGCTGAACCCCGGCGACGGGATACTGATCACCGCCAACCAAAAGATCGTCGCCGACGACTATCCCCACCACCTGAGCCACGAATGGTCGAGCGGGCTTCGCGCCCGACGGATCGGCGAGCTGCTGTCGGTCTCGCGCCGTCTCGGCCCGGACGACGTCGCGGACATGCAATCGGACACGCTCTCGCCGCTCGCCCGCGCCCTGCTGCCGCATCTCCGCCTGGCCGCCCGGGGCTCGGGTGACATCGCCCGGCTGCTCGACGCCTGGGACGGTCGCATGGCGGCGGATCGGCCAGAGCCGCTGATCTTCGCCACCTGGTACCAGGCGCTGACGCGGCTCGTGTACGCCGACGAGCTGGGACCGCTCTTCCCCGGGTTCTGGCGGGACCGGCCGCGTTTCATGCTTTCGGTGATGACCGGCGACAAGGGACATTGGTGCGACGATGTGGGGACGGCGCAAGCCGAGGACTGCGCGGCCATGGCGCGGCGTGCCTTCGAGGCGGCGCGCGCCACCCTCGTCGCGCGGCACGGACTTTCGGCGCGGAACTGGCGTTGGGGCCGGGTGCGCGAGGCCCGCCACGGCCATCGCCCGTTTTCGGACATCTGGTTTCTGGGCAACGTATTCGACGTCCGCGCCCCGGCCAGCGGCGATGGTCAGGCGATCAATGCACAGCGCCATGGGCTCCGCGATGGCGCCGGCCGCTTCACGGTGCGCCGGGGCCCGAGTTTTCGGGCGATCTACGACCTCTCAAATCTCGCGCGCTCGCGCTTCATCCTGCCGACGGGACAGTCGGGGCATCCGATGTCGCCCCATTACCGGGACATGGGCGCGATCTGGTCCAGGGGAGGCTACATCACCATTCCGACGGACCCCGGCGAATTCGACCGGGCGCCGTCGGCGAAACTGGTCCTGGCGCCCCACGGGGCACCATGAGCGAGGCCGTCAGTCCCGGCCGTCGACCAGGACCGGGTGATCGGTGACGTTGACCACCACGGTGCCGCAGAGCAGGTCGTGCAGGCAGCGCCCCCGCTCGTTGAAGAGCGAGACCAGCAACACCAAGCCGTGGGTCAAGGGCACCGTGGCGTAGAACAGCAGGGTCTGCGCGATGGCCTGGGGATAGCTCACCTCGTTGCCGTTCCAGGCGAGGACGCGCACGCCCATCACCCGCATGCCCGGCGTCGCATTGCCCGGCGAACCGATGAAGAAGCCGTGATAGGCGAGCGGCAGCAACACCGCGCCGAGCCCCACCAACGGCCACAGCGCGAAGAGCGTGAAGACCGAGAGAATAGAGCCGATCACCCACCAGACGGCGGTCAGCGCCACGAGCAGGCAAAAGTCGATCAGGAAGGCCAGAACCCGTTTGACCCGGACGCCCTCGAAGTAGATCGGCGCGGTGAGCTCCGCCCCCGGCCCGGGCATCTCGATGTCGTCGGCGGCCGCGAAGATCGGCCCGCGCCCGATTCGACGCCAGCCCGAGTGCGATTGATCGGTTTCCCTCATGCCAGCACATGTGGGGTGGAATGGCCCGCATGCAATCGGATTTTCGCCGCCCATGTCCGGATGGACGGGCCTGTTCGCGCATCGGGAAAAAAGTATCCCGGGGCGAAGCCGAGGGACCTTTTCATGGCGGGTTACTTGGACGTGGATCCCGGCTGGAGCGGGTTGTCGTGCAGCAGCACGATGGAGATTCGCCGGTTTGCCGGAAGCCCGGGGTCGCTTTCGATCAGTGGCTCCTTCTCCGCCCGGCCCGCGACATAGGCGATCCGATCCGGTGCCACGCCGCGCTCGATCAGTGCCCGGCGCGAGGCGTTGGCCCGGTCGGAGGAGAGCTCCCAGTTGCCGTAGGCCCGCCCGCCCCGAAAGGGGATCGAATCCGTGTGACCCGTGATCGAGATCCGATTGGGCGTCCCCTCCACCACCCGGGCGATCTTGCCGATCAAGGCCGACATGTGATCGTGCATCGCGGCGCTGCCGCTCGGGAACATGGACTTGCCGTCCTGGTCGGTGATCTGGATGCGCAGCCCCTCGGGCGTGCTGTCGATAATCAGGCGGCGGCGAAGCTCCTCCGCATCGTCGAGTTCGGCGATCGCCAGTGCGATGTTCCGCCGCGTCTCCTCGAACAGTGCTTGTTCCCGTTCTGCCAGCCGTTGTTGGACTTCCTCGTCGGTCGGAGGCCGTGGCCCGGACTGCTCGGCCTGCTCCGTCTGTTCGGTCTGCTCCACCTGCTCGGCCTGCTCGGCCTCATCGGCCTGCTCGGTCCGCTCCATCTGCTCCTCCTGATCCGCCTGTTCAGCCTGCTCGGCCTGCTCGGCCTGCTCGGCCTGCTCCGCCTGTTCGGCCTGCTCGGTCTGCTCCGCCTGTTCGGCCTGCTCGGCCCGCTCGGCTCGTTCCGCGTCGGTTTCCGAGGCCTCCCCGCTCGATGGCGAGTCGCCGGCCCGCTCGCTCTCCTCGATGTTCTCGTCCTCCGCGCTTTCGGGCGACTTGATCTCGAAGGTGACGACGGGGGGCGTGGACACGTTGGCGCGGGCGCCT
This sequence comes from Alphaproteobacteria bacterium, assembly GCA_965226475.1. Lineage (GTDB taxonomy): Bacteria > Pseudomonadota > Alphaproteobacteria > JASLMY01. The sequence continues at coordinate 298,965 of CBDDDJ010000002.1, forward strand.
TCCTCGGCCATCGACATGCCGGCAAGCATGCCGCCCGCGCCACTTTCCGAGGCAGTGGACACGGTCGTCGGAGCGAAATAGTCGGCGATCCCCCGGCGCTGCTCGCTGGTGGTGACATTCAGCAACCAGAGCAGCAGGAAGAAGGCCATCATCGCCGTCACGAAGTCGGCATAGGCCACCTTCCAGCTGCCACCGTGGTGCCTGGCGGCGACATTGACGACCTTCTTGATGACAACGGTGCCCTCGTCAGCCCCACCGGCCATGACGCGCGTCTCCTAGGCGGCCTGCACGTTCGCCACCGCATCCTCGACATCGGTGAAGCTGGGGCGATCGTGGGCAAAAAGGCTCTTGCGCGCGTATTCGACCGAGATCGCGGGCGCATGGCCCTGCACATGGGCGAGAATTCCCGCCTTCAGGCAGTGGAAATACTTGATCTCCGCTTCCGCGTAGTTCTCGAAATTCTTGCCGATCGGCCCGACGATGCCATAGGCCATCAGCACGCCGAGGAAGGTGCCGACCAACGCCCCACCGATAAGCGCGCCCAGGACTTCCGGCGGCTCGCTGATCGAGCCCATCGTGACGATCACGCCCAGCACGGCGGCGACGATGCCGAAGGCCGGCAAGCCGTCCGCCATGGTGATGACCGCATGGGCGACGCTTTCCGATTCGTGCTTGAGGATCTCGATATCCTCGTCCAGCATCGCCTCCAACTCGTGCGGGTTGTCGGAACCCATGGTGACGAGGCGGAGCGTGTCGCAGAGGAATTCCACGGCGTGTTGGTTGCCGGCGAAGTTGGGGAATCGCGCGAAGAGATCGCTCGTCTCCGGTTCCTCGATATGCGGCTCCAGGGCCAGGGCGCCCTTGGAGTTGGCGAGCCTGAAGATGGTATAGAGCATGGTCAGCAACTCGAGGAAATGGTCCTTCTTGTAGGGCGCGCCCTTCAGGAGGCGGGTCATCTGCTTCGCCGTGCCGAGGATGACCGATTTCGGGTTGGCGATGATGAAACCGCCGATGGCCGCGCCCACGATGATTAAGAACTCCAAGGGCTGCCACAACACGCGGATGTCGCCATGGGGCATGTAGCCGCCCAGGACCGAACCGATGACAACCACCAAACCAATGATGAAGAACATCTACCGAACCCGTCCAATATTTCGATGTCGCGCCCGGCCCCGCCGTAAGCCGGCCCGATGGTCGAAGTCTCGGAGAACGAGGTTAAATTTCTGTTTCCCCAAGGCCCGCCCCGGGCCCCACGGACGGATTTGCGCTTTGGGGGGGCGAACACGCTATAGTCGGGCTCCGCCCGTCCACGGAGCCCACGGAACCCCCGACAGTCCCATGAGTTTCGATTCCCGTCGTTTCCGCGATGCCCTCGGCGAGTTCGTCACCGGCATCACCCTCGTCACCACCGTCTCGCGCGAGGGCGAGCCGATCGCCGTCACCGTCAATTCCTTCAACTCCGTCTCCCTCGATCCCCCGTTGGTGCTCTTCAGCCTGGCGCGCTCCGCCTCGCGCTTCGACGACTTCATGGAGGCGGAAAGCTTCGTCGTGAACATTCTGGCGGGCGAACACGAGGCGCTTTCAACCCATTTCGCCAGGCCCGGCAACGCGGTGATGGAGGCGGCCCAGACCCGGACCGGCGCCGGTGGCCTGCCGCGCCTGTCGGGCGCGGTGGCGAGCTTCGAATGCCGGGTGGATGCCCGCCACGACGGCGGCGACCACGTGATCCTGGTCGGCCGGGTCGGCGACATGTCGGTGCGCGAGGGCGCCGAGCCCCTGGTCTACCACCGGGGATCCTACGCCTCGCTCGCCGCGGCCGGGTGAGGGCCCGCCCGGCTCAGACGGCGCCGGCCACCAGGTCGCTCAATATCCGGGCCTCGTAACCGGCCCCGCCCAGCGCGGCGACGACCGCATCGACGTGCACCCGGTCACGCGTCTCCAGCACCAGATCCAGCTCGGCGCTCCGGGCCGGCACGTCCAGGAAGCCGCGCTGGTGCACCACCTCGAGGATATTGGCGCGGCAGTCCGCGACGATGGCCGAGACGGCGGCGAGCGCCCCCGGCCGGTCGGCGATCCCGATCCTGAGCCGCACCACCCTACCGTCACGCGAAAGAGCCCGGGTCAGCAGAGATGTGAGCAAACGAAGGTCGATATTGCCGCCGCTGACGACGACACCAACCTTGCGATCCCGGAAGCGGTCCGGGTGGGCCAGCACCGCGGCCAGCGCGGCGGCGCCCGCGCCCTCGGCCACCAGCTTGTCCTCGTCCAGCAGCAGGGCGATCGCCCGCTCGATTTCGGTCTCGGAGACGACGAGGAAATCGTCGACCAGCGCCTCGATCAACGGTCGGGTCAGGCGGCCCGGCGCCTTGACGGCGATGCCGTCGGCGAGCGTCTGGCCGCCGGCGATCTCGTAGCCGTCGCGGATCGCGGCGATCATCGAGGGATAGAGGCTCGATTCGACGCCGACGATCTCGATCGCCGGCATCAGGGCCTTGGCGGCGATGGCGATGCCGGAGATCAGCCCGCCGCCGCCGATCGGCGCCACGATGACCTCCAGGTCGGGCAGCTGACGCGCCATTTCCAAACCGACGGTGCCTTGGCCCGTGATGATCCACTCGTCGTCGTAGGGATGGATGAAGACCAGGCCCCGCCCGGCGCGGATACGATCGGCGTGTTCGCCCGCCTCCTCAACCGTCTCGCCGTGGAGGACGACATCGGCGCCCAGACGCGCGGTACGCCGTATCTTTACGTTGGGCGTGCCCTCGGGCATGACGATGGTCGCGGGAATGTCCAGGCGACGGGCGTGGTGGGCGACGCCCTGGGCGTGGTTGCCCGCCGAGACGGCGATGACGCCTCGCGCCCGTTCCGTCGGGTCGAGGCTTTCGAGTTTCACCAGGGCGCCGCGATCCTTGAAGGAGGCGGTGTACTGCAGGTTTTCGAGCTTGAGATGAAGGTCGGCGCCGATCAACTCCGACAACGGACCCGATGCCACGGTCGGGGTCGCCACGACACGGCCCCGGATCAGCTCGGCCGCCCTCTCGATATCGTCCAGGTTCGGCGTCACCGGTCTCTCCTCCGCTCGGCTGCTTCCCCACCTTGGGCGTTTCGGGCCACGAGGCGATCGGCTATCATCCTCCGGCTGGAGAGAGGCAAAGGCAAGAATGCAGCATTTCAAACTCGAACCGCTGACCTATTTCTACGTCTCGCGACCGACGGCTTGTCCCTATCTCGAGGACCGGGACGAGCAGATGGTGTTCACGGATCTCGGCGGGGTCGGCGATCCGAGCGGCCTGAACGACCATCTCTCCCGCGCCGGTTTCCGCCGCAGCCAGTCGATCGCCTACAAGCCCAACTGCCCCAGCTGCAACGCCTGCGTGCCGCTGCGCATCCCGGTGCAAAGCTACACGATGAGCCGTTCGATGCGCCGGGTGTGGAACAGCAGCGCCGAGATCCGCGCCCGCCGGCTGCCGCCGATCGCCGCCGGCGCCCATTACGAACTTTTCGAGGCCTACGTCAACGCCCGCCACGGCGACGGCGGCATGGCCGCCATGGGCTTCGAGGAATACTGCGCCATGGTGCAGGACAGTCCCGTGGAGACCCGACTCTACGAGTTCCGCCGCGCCCGCGACGAGTTGCACGCGGTCTGCTTGACCGACGTGCTGGATGACGGCCTATCGCTGGTCTACAGCTTCTTCGATCCCGAAACCACGCTCCCCAGTCCCGGCCTCCACGTCATCCTCTGGCATATCGAGGAGGCCCGCCGGCAGGGCCTGTCCTACGTCTACCTCGGCTACTGGATCGCCGAGAGCCCGAAGATGGCTTACAAGAGTCGCTTCCGCCCCGCCCAATACCTGAGCGCCGAGGGCTGGCGCCTGCTGGAAGATTGAGCCTCGGAGGCGTGGGGCGCCGGCGCGAAGCGGGTTTTTCTTCGCCCGCCGCTCTCAGCCGACGCGGCCCGCCAGGTCGGCCAGCGCGTCGAGCTTCGGCAGCATCGTCTCGCCGTCCTCGGACGGCAGCGTGAAGACGACGCGGTCGACGCCGGCATCCCGCGCCTGGCCCAGCCGATCCTCGTCCTCGGGAAAGGCGAAGAGGGTGACCGGCAGATCGTCCGGATGGCGCCCGGCCTCGGAGGCCATCTGGCGGAAGCGCGGCAGCATCCCGACGATGTCCTGATCGCGCCCGCCGATCGGCATCCAGCCGTCGCCATACTGGATCGCGCGGCGGGCGCCATAAGGGAAGGCGCCGCCGACGATCACCGGCGGCGTCGGCTTCTGCACCGGCTTCGGCCAGGTCATCATGGCGTCGAAGTCGACGAACTCGCCGTGATATTCGGGCTTGCTCTCGGTCCAGATTGTGCGCATAGCCTCGACACGCTCGGCCATCACCTTGAAGCGCGTCTCGAAGGCGGTGCCATGATCGGCCATCTCTTCCGCGTTCCAGCCGGCGCCGATGCCGAAGAGGAAGCGCCCGTTCGAGATCTGCTCGAGGGTCGAGATCTCCTTGGCCAGATGGATCGGATCGCGCTGGATCACCAGGCAGATGCCGGTCGCGAGCTTCAGGTTCTCCGTCACCGCCGCCGCCGCGCCAAGCGCCACGAAGGGGTCCATCACGTCGTAGTAGCACTTCGGCAGGTCGCCGCCGCCCGGCCAGCGCGAGTTGCGGCTGAGCGGAATGTGCGAATGCTCCGGCAGCCAGAGGGATTCGAAGCCCCGTGCCTCGCAGGCCCGCGCCAGGTCCACGGCGCTTATCGAATAGTCGGTCAGAAACATGGCGATGCCGAATTTCATGGGTCTCGTCCCTCTTCATTTGCTGACGCGGCCCATGTAACGCGCGCCCATGTCCACTGGCAAGCGCGCCCTTGTCGCGCGCGCACCGGCCGTGCCCTAATGCGACGAAACAAGGAGACCGACCATGGCCATCGTGCTGCTGACCGTGAAGGCGACCATCCAGGCGGACCAGGAAGACGCCTTCAACCACTGGTACAACACGGAGCATTGCGCCCAGCTGCTGCGCTTCCCGGGCGCCGTCAGCGCTAGGCGCTACAAGACGATGCTGAGCGAGGATAAGCACCAGTACATGGCGGTCTACGAGTTCGACGGCGAGGACACCTTCGCCCGCTTCCAGCAGAGCCAGGAATTCAAGGACCTGCTGGCCGAATACGATGCAAAGTTCGGCGAGGTCTCGACCCGCATCCGCGAGGCCTACGTGCAGGTCTATCCCTGAGGGCGGAGCCGCGATTCCGCCGCCGGCCCCACGCCGCCGGCAACGGGCGAGCGGGGTCGAGTCGGGTCTCAAAAAACAGAATGACCCCCTTGCCTTATCCGGCCCTATCCGACCGGGCATCTCCCAGCTCGTTGACGCGCAGCCCTCGTCCATCCGTCTCCATCACGGTGATGGAGCAATTGTCGGGTCGGAACAAACGCAATCGCTCGTCCCCGAGGGCGGCGCCCACGGCGACGTTTATGGTGACGAAGTGACTGACGACGACGGTATCCCGTTTCAAAGCCGTCAGCGTATCGATCACGCCCTGGCGCCAGGGGTAAAGCCGTTCATCCACTTGCGCCCAAGTGCCGGCCATGATTTCGCGCAACCACTCCCGCCGGTTCCCCATTTTGTCCGTCGGCGAGGGGATTTCACGCACCGCATCGACCACATCCGCCCTGACACCCCAGGCGGCTTCCAATGGCGCGGCGGTCTCGCGGGTTCGGCGCAAGGGACCGACAATCACGGGCAGGGGGCCGAAGGGGATCATCCGAGCCGTCATATCCTGGGCTTGTCGATGGCCCAATTCGTCCAGGCCCGGATCGAGGTCGGCGCCACCGGAACCGCTATCGCGCCCATGGCGTATCAGGTACAGCTTCGCCATCGATACAGACGCTCCTTGATATATTTAGGGATATAGCCCTCCACCTCCGCGGCTGGTTCCGGCGGACCGATGCGGTCCTTGATCATCTTCCCCAGGGGCGCCATGGCGGTCTTGCGCTCAACCCGGCAATCGTCATCCCACGGGCGGGAGCGGACCAGAGCCTCGGAGTATTGAAACATGGGATTTGTGGGGACAGTTCGTCTGCGCCCCTGGACCCTCTGACTCTTGGGGCAGTTTACTCTTGGCTCAATTTGTGAAACGTATGCATTTGTGATAGAATGCCCGGAACGTCAGGAGGTTGGGTCATGGACGGCAAGGGTTTCCAGGTGTGGCTTTCGGCGGCGCGCGGGCTGACGCGCGTGCAGCGGCACGAGGCGCTCGCGGTGCTGTCGGGCCGGAGCGAAGGCGAGGCATCGAAGGCCGCGATCGAGCTTGGTGTGGACGAGGCCCGGCGCTGTCCGCACTGCGCGAGCGAAGGGGCGGTTTCGCGCGGTATGGCGCGGGGTCTGCGGCGCTACCAGTGCAAGGGCTGCGGCAGGACCTTCAACGCGCTGACCGGTACGCCGCTGTCGGGCCTGCACCACAAGGAACGCTGGCTGTCGTTCGGGGCGTCGCTGGCGGAGGGGGAGACGGTGAAGGCCTCGGCGGCGCGCTGCGACGTGGCGGTGAGCACGGCGTTCCGCTGGCGTCACCGGTTTCTGGCGGCGGCGCGGAGCGATTCGGAGGTGCTCAAGGGGATCGTGGAAGCGGACGAGACCTACGTCCTGGAGAGCCGGAAGGGCGCGCGCGGGCTGGGACGCAAGGCACGGCGGCGGGGCGGCAAGGCGAAGAAGCGCGGCCTCTCGCGCGAGCAGGTGCCGGTTCTCATGGCGGCGGACCGGAGCGGGACGACGGTGAGCGCGGTGCTGCCCAGGGTCGACGCGGCGGCGCTCACGGCTGCTCTCGACCCGGTGGTCGCGAAGGACGCCCTGCTGGTCTCCGACGGTGGCGCGAGCTATCCACCTTGCGCCGCCGCGCTCGGGGTGAGCCACGAAGCACTCAACCGCTCGATGGGGGAACGGGTTCGGGGCGATCTGCATGTGCAGACGGTGAACAGCCGCCACAGCCGGTTGAAGGACTTGCTGCGTCCCCGCCGCGGCATCGCCACCCGCTATCTGGACAACTACCTGAGCTGGTTCCACCTCGTCGGCCTCGCCCCCGGCGCCAATGACCGAGCCTGCCTCGCCGCCGCCGTAACAAGGTGACGCATACAATTCACGAATTGAGCCTTACTCTTTTCCAACGATCACCAGCGGCCTTGCCAAGATCCACAAGCGAGGCCAAGTCACCGATCCACGGCCCCTCCCCCTCAAACGTTCGGCAATACCTTCTCCATCGCCAGCCGCATCGACCGTTCGGCGACATCGCCGTCGATGCCGGCGATGTTGAACCAGAGAGTGAATTCGGTGATGCCGAAGCGGCGTTTCATCTCGGAAAGCCGCTCGACGCAATACTCGGGGTCGCCGACGACGCAGGCGCCGTGTTCGCGCAGCTTGTCGAAGCTGAGGTAGCCCATCTCACGGGTCTTCTTGCCCTCCGACATGCCGAGTTCGTAGCCCTTCACGATATCGCCCTGGCCCGGCAGACCGGCCTGGTTGGCGGCGACCTTGGCGTAGAACCACTCGACGCGGGGCTTGTAGAGCTCGATCGCCTGCTCATTCGTGTCGGCGACGAAGAAGGGGGTGAGCAGCATGCGCTCCTCGCCCGCCGGGTGGCCGAATTCCGCGCGGCGCTTCTCGTAATGCGCCAGGTGGACCTCCAGCTCGTCCATCCAGCGCTCCCGGTAGGTGCGGTAGTTGAAGGGCGAGGCGAGCTGCAGGTGCCAGCCCTGCCGGGCGGCGACCTCGTAGCTTTCCGGCGAGATGGAGGCCTGGTAGATCGGCGGGTGGGGCTGCTGCACGGGCTTGGGCAGTACCTCGGTCTCAATTGGGATCCGCCAGTGACGGCCGAAGTGGCTCACCTTTTCCTGGGTCCAGGCCTTGATGATGATCTCCATGCCCTCGGCGAACATCTCCCGGCTTTCGGCCATGGGGAGGTCGAGGCCGGCGAACTCGTGGGGCTGATAGGCCCGGCCGACGCCGAACTTCAGACGCCCGTGGCTCAACACATCGACCAGCGCGAAGTCGGAGGCGGTGCGCAGCGGATGGTTGAAAGGGACGACGACGACGGCCATGCCGATGTCGATTTTGTTCGTCCGCTCGGCGATCGCCGCGGCCAGCACCTGGGTCGAGGTGACGATGCCGTAGGTCGAGAACAGGTGTTCGGCGATCCAGACGGTGTCGTAGCCGAGTTCCTCCGCCAGCTCGAACTGGTGGAAATCGCCGTCGAAGGCCTCGACCCGCGACGCCTGGTCGGGCATCTGACTGAGCGAGAAAATCCCGAATTTAGTGCCGTTGAACGCCATGCTCATCCCTTTCCCTTTGCGTGCGGGCGCCATAATCCGTCGCCGGCAAAACGGGGTCAATCGGGCGTGCCGCCGGCGCACCACGTGACGGCCAACCATCGACGCCGCTCGCCGGGCGGTGTCCGGCGATCCCGCTTGAGCGCAAAGTGCATTAGCCATTACCAACGCAGGCCTATCCACCCACCGGGGACGAAGCGGGCGACTGCATGGGGCGCCCTTCGGGATTTGGACGGGGGCCCCCGCAACGCGGCTTCGACCGATCTTTTTTGATGTTCCTCGAGGAATGCCAAAGACGACCCGGACCGTAAAACGTGATCGTGCTACAATTTTTCCGTACTTGACGGAAGAGCATGACGAAGCGTCTTCGTCGAGGACGTGGACCGAACGGCAGCCTGGCGAAAATTTGGGTCCCGACTGTCCAGGGCTTACCAGAAAGCGGGCGGAGAGGCCAAATGCGGCGATTTCTGGTTTACATCCATGCGGCCACGGCCCTTGTCGCGGCAATCGGCTTGTCGGCGGCCCAGGCCCAAACCCAGCCGACGTTTTCCAAGGCGTTCACGCCCGACACGATCGGCCCCGGAAGCACCTCGTCGCTCGTCTTCACGATTGAAAAAAGCGGAGGATCGGCGCCGGCCGACGATCTGGCCTTTACAGATGTTTTGCCGGCGGGGATCGCGATCGCGGCGCCCTCGGGTGCCGTTACCGACTGCGCCGGCGGTGTTCTGAGCGCTCCGGACGGCGGCGGCGTGATCAGCCTGACTGGTGCCAGGCTCGGTCCCGGAAATACGTGCGGCGTCAGGGTCAACGTGGTCGGTACGTCGACCGCCACCAACGTCTCGGGTGCGTTGACCTCGAGCCTCGGCACTAGCGGCACGGCCGGCGCCACCCTCACGGTCGACTCGGCGCGACCCGGGTTTTCCAAGGCCTTCGCGCCCAACTCGATCCCCCTCGGCGCCACCAGCACGCTCACCTTCACCTTCGACAACACCGCCAACACGGTGGCGATAGGGAAATTGGAGTTCCGTGACATCCTGCCGGCCGGCATGGTCATCGCTCCTCTGCCCAACGCCTCCACGGACTGCGCCTCGGGTACCATATCCTCCACTGTTGAATCCGGGGCGAACGCGGTCAGCTTCGTTGCGTTCGGCTCTCTGGGCGCCGGGTCGACGTGTACCGCCAGCATCGACGTCACCACCGCGGGCAACGGTTCCTTCGAAAACGTCAGCGGGGAATTGGACATCGCCGGGTTCGTGATGTATGATTTTATATCATTGATTTAATTGATAATTTATATGTTTTCATTTCTCCCGTAAGCGGAACGCAAGCGGATTCAATCAAACTCCAGCGCTTGCGGGCGCATCCCTGACGTAGCTCCCGCCCGCCCCTCAAGAAGATACCTCGGCGGAGCCGCAAGACCCGCAAGCAGTATTCGGCCGAAGAGAAGATCCGGATCGTGGTATCGGGCCGGCGTAGTGAGGACAGAATCGCAGAACTATGCCGCCGGGAAGGGATTGCCGAGAGCCTGTATTACAGCTGGTCGAAGGAGTTCCTCGAGGCTGGCAAGAAGCGGCTTTCGGGCGATACCACGCGCCAGGCGTCCTCGGGTGAGGTCAAGGAGCTGCGCCACGAGATGCGCGACCTCAAGGAGGTGTCTACACCGGGGACGCACGGGCCAGATCCTTGAGCACTTCAGCGAACCGATCCTCCAGCTGTTAGCGGCGGTTCCAAGGTGCGCTTATTTGGTGCTCTTTTGGAGCGGGCGGCTGCAGGCAGGCTGACAGAGATGTTTTTGTGCTTGGCCGGTTCTGTTCCCCGGATCTCTGGATCGGGGTTTTGCCGTGGATCGGATTCAGGCTCCGGTTGAGCGGCCCTGCGGCGATCGGGGGGCGGCTGGCGCCATTCAGTCGAGCGGCCGGTCATCGGTTCCGAGCGGTTCGCCGGCGCGGTCTCGGATGAGCATGTCATTCCAGTCCTGGCCGTCGAGGGCGGGGCGCACGCGGACGACCCTGTTGTCCTTTCGGAACGGCCGTTCGGCGGCGTCATCGCCGTGTGGGGTGGCGTCGTAGGCGCAGAAGATCCGGCGGGGGTTCCAGGCCTCGATCCAGATTGGGAGCGTTGCCGTGACGGCGCCGGTGGAGACCACGGCACATCCGTTGCGCTTGGCCGGCATGAGGTGGAGGGAGAGGGCTGACAGGGCGTCGAGGGCGCTCTTTGCGATGAGCACGAAGGGCGGCCAGTCGATCTCCCACGACATCCAGAAGCTGCCGGGGGTGAGCGGGGACGGGGCCGCTTCGCCGGCGGGGGCCGCGCCGCTGCGCTGTTGTCCGGCGGTGGGTACGATCTCGGCGCCGGTCGCCTCACCTGCGGCATTTCGGCAGACGAACACGGCGTTGCCGTGGTGGTTGGCGTAGAGGAGGCCGAGGTCGCGGCACAAGGCGAGGAGCACGGACGAGACGCCGCGCTCGTCGAGGAGGTAGCGTTCCACGGCGGGCCATCGGCGCTCGGCGAGCCGATAGCGGTAAAGTTGGCCCAGGGTCCGACCGTAGGCGAGCTTGCCGAGCGCTATTTGGATGAGCACGTTGCGGTGCGCTGCAAGCCGAAGACGGAGTCGCTATACCGGCTTGTCGTCGCGAAACACATCCTGCCTGAGCTCGGCAAGCGCCCGGCCCTGGCGGTCGGGCACAAGGAGGTCACGGAACTGCACCGCGCCCTGAGTGCGAAGCCGGTGATGGCAAACCATGTAATCGACCTTCTGTCGCGCATCTACAATTTGGCGGAAGATCGAGGGCAGATCCCGGAGATGAGCAATCCCTGCCGTCTGGTCGCCAGGAATCGCGAGTGCAAGCGGGAGCGGTTCCTGACCGAGGAAGAGTTTCGGCGACTGGGGCGGGTGCTGGACGAGGCGGAGACCTGCAAGGTGTTCCGGCAGTACCCCGACTGGTATGACTATGCCCGGAAGTCCGCAAGCCGCTGGGGAACACCGATCCACGTGCAGATGTCGTTCGTGCGCCACGAATCGAGTTATCGGGGCGACGCCCGGCCGCCGCGCCAATGGCTCTGGTTCATACCGCTCGGCCGTCCGTCTTCTGCCAAGGGCTATGCGCAGGCACAGGATCCGGTCTGGAACGAATACCAAGCGGAACGGGGACGTCTGTTCCGCAGCCGCGGCGACATGGAAGATGCCCTGGACTTCATCGGCTGGTACAACCACCGAACCAGACGTCAGCTCGGCATACCCCTCACCGACGCGCAGCGCCTCTACCTCGCCTACCACGAAGGGCAGGGCGGTTATCGGCGGGGCACCTGGAGGGACAAACCGAAGGTGCAGAGTGCCGCCCGGCTAGTCGCTGCGACGGCGGATCGTTACAGAGCGCAGCTTGCGCGCTGTGAATCCCACTTTCGGTGCGACTCCTGGTATCAAGTCTGGCCCTTCTGCCGCTAATCGCCGATTGGCACCCTCGCGATATGCGGGTGCACCAGCGCGTATGAATCCGCATGCCAGGTGGAGAGTCTTTGCGTTGAAGGGAGTCGAAACTACACCCCGAATCACAGCCAAGATTTTCGGCGAATCGTACACGGGCGGGGTTCCTGGTCGTGGAACAGCGGCTAACGTGCGGTTACAGTCGGCTTTCGAAGTCCTTGCATCAGATATCTGTGTGCGGCGGTGACAAATTAGACCACGGAAGCGGCGGGATTTGCCCGGCTGCGGGCGGAGTAAAACTCTGCCACCTGTAGCCTTCGATCCTTTTCGGGATGGAAGGTGGGAGGATGTATACCGTGGACCTTTATCTACGCGTTCGGCTGGCGTGCCATGTTGATGGGCTGAGTCAGCGAGAGGCGGCGAGTCGGTTTGGCATAGCGCGAGAGACGGTGAGGAAGATGCTCGGGCACTCGGAGCCGCCTGGCTACCGCCGCCGCCAGCCACCGAAGCGCCCGAAGCTGGACCCCTTCAGGGATATCATTGACCGTATTCTGGAAGAGGACCGAACGGTTCACTGCAAGCAGCGCCACACGGCGAAGCGGATATTCGAGCGTCTTCGCGACGAGCATGGCTTTGCGGGCAAACAGACCATCGTCAAGGATTACGTCCGGGAACGGCGCCGTCGCCAGCGTGAGATGTTCGTGCCGCTGGCGCACCCTCCGGGTCACGCTCAGGCGGACTTTGGCGAGGCGGATGCGATCATCGCCGGCGTCAAGCGGCGGGCGCATTTTTTCGCCATGGACCTTCCCCACGGCGATGCCTGCTTCGTTGCGGCCTACCCGGCGGCGGCGACGGAGGCCTGGCTGGACGGCCACAACGGGGCCTTCGCCTTCTTCGGCGGCATTCCCCAATCGATTCTCCACGACAATGACAAGTGCCTGGTGTCGCGCATCCTGCCGGACGGCACGCGGCAACGAACGCGAGCGTTCAGCGGGCTTCAATCCCATTATCTGTTCCAGGATCGATATGGCCGCCCCGGCAAGGGCAATGATAAGGGCAAGGTGGAGGGGCTGGTCGGTTACGCCCGCCGGAACTTCATGGTTCCCATCCCCCGGTTTGCGAGCTGGGACGCCTTCAACGCTCACCTGGAACATCAATGTCGGAGACGGGAAAGCGACGTCTTGCGCGGCCATCGCGAGACCATCGGCGAGCGGTTCGGATGCGACCGGGAGAAGCTGATGGAATTGCCGCCGGCGCCTTTCGAGGCCTGCGACAAGGAGGGCACGCGGGTCAATTCGCTCTCCCTGGTGCGCTATCGGGGCAACGACTACTCGGTGCCCGTCGCCTACGGTCACCAAGAGGTCTGGGTCCGTGGCTACGTGCACGAGGTGGTCATCGGCTGCGCCGCCGAGGTCATCGCCCGGCACCCACGCTCTTACGAACGAGAGGACCTGATCTTCGAGCCGATCCACTATCTGGCCTTGCGGGAGCGGAAGATCGGTGCCCTCGATCAAGCCGCCCCGCTGGCCGGTTGGAAGCTGCCCGAGGCGTACGCCAACCTGCGCCGCTTGCTTGAAGCCCGCATGGGCAAGGCCGGCAAGCGGGAGTACGTGCAAGTGCTCCGTCTTCTGGAGACCTTTGCCCTTGAGGAGGTGCACGGTGCCATCCGCGATGCCCCGCGGTTAGGCGCCATCGGCTATGATGCGGTCAAGCACCTGGTGCTGTGTCGCGTCGAGCGTCGACCCCCCCGGCTCGACTTGAACGTTTATCCCTATCTGCCGCGGGCCCAGGTGACCACCACATCCGCCGCCAGCCACATGAGCCTGCTGGGCGGAGCGGCGCCGTGAGCGACACGCCGCAGGTGTTGCTGGCCCATCACCTGAAGGCCCTCAAGCTGCCGACCTTCCTCAGGGAGTACGACAAGCTGGCTCGCCAGTGTGCCAGCGAGGGCGCCGACCACGTGCGCTACCTGCTCCGCCTGGCCGAGCTGGAACTGATCGACCGCGAGCGCCGCATGGTCGAGCGGCGAATCAGGCAAGCGAAGTTCCCGACCGTCAAGAGCTTGGACAGCTTTGACTTCAAAGCGATCGCCTCGCTCAACAAGGCGCTGGTCCTCGAGCTGGCACGATGCGAGTACATCGAGCGCCGGGAGAATGTGATCGCTCTGGGCAATTCCGGCACCGGCAAGAGTCACATTGCGCTCGGCCTCGGCCTTGCCGCCTGCCAGAAGGGCCTGTCGGTCGGCTTTACCACCGCCGCCGCCCTGGTCCACGAGCTCATGGAGGCGCGCGATGACAGACAGCTGCTGAGGTTCCAGAAGAAGCTCGCCAACCTCAAGCTCCTCATCATCGACGAGCTGGGTTTCGTGCCGCTCTCCAAGACCGGCGCCGAGTTGCTGTTCGAGGTGTTCAGCCAGCGCTACGAGCGTGGCTCGATCCTGGTGACCTCCAACCTGCCATTCGACGAGTGGACGGAGGTTTTCGGCTCAGAACGCCTGACGGGGGCGTTGCTGGACCGCCTGACCCACCACGTCCATATCCTGGAAATGAACGGCGAAAGCTTCCGCCTCAAGCAGAGCCGAAGAAAACAGAAACCCGCAAAAAGCGCCTGAGCGGCATCCGCTTGCCCCCGTGGGCCCACAGGCCCCTCCCACGCGCGCCGCGGCCTTTGCCTGCCGAGGGGCAGTCCACGCCGCGCGTGGGTCCCTCCCGTGGACTACGGGGACAAGCTCCTCACCGAACCAAAGTGGCCCACTTTTGCTCCGCCACATGGCCGGGTTTTACTCCGCCGTTGACACACTGGTCCGGGTCCGCCTCGCCTTCCCAGTACCAGGTGGACGCGGGGAAAAGCCGGGTCCGGCCGCCGCTCATGCGAATCACATGAAGGCTTTCGCCGACGCGCACCAGGTCGCGACCAATTAACGCCAGCGTGCGGGGAGAGAGCGCAGCGGCGACGTCCGGCGGACCATCGACACGCGCGTCGGCGAAAGCCCGTGAGAGTGCGCCGGCAACCGCTTCAGTCGCCGCCGTCGCGCTCGCTTGTTGGGTCGTCCCGGCCGCCTGGGCGCCGATCAGCGCCGAGATGACGCCGGTGTATCCGCCCGTCGCCTCGCGGGTTTCGGCGCGGCGCTGGAACGGCCACATCAGCCGATAATCCCTGCCCGGCGCACGATGTACCTCGATACCAGCGCGCTCGCCCCGGAGTGCCGGAAGCCGTTTCCGGTCGCCGCCATGTTCGCGAATTGCAGCTTGACGGTCGTTCCGCTCGGGTCGGTGATCTCATGCGAGACGACGGCCGGGCGGTTGTCGAGCAGCCAGCCGGCGAGCCGGATCGCGGCCTCGCGGCCGATTGCCTCGGGGGTCTTCGGCGCGACTTCGATCAGGAAGACGACGGCCGCCGACGCGATCTCCATCGCGGTCGCATCGGGCGCCGCCATCATCCCGACACTGGATTCCGTGATCCGCGCCTTCACGCGCGTTGTGAGCGCCGCGAGCGCCCCTTCGTCCAGGTCTCCGATCACAGCCATTTCGGAAATCTCCCGTGCCGCCGCGAACGCGCTTCGACACGCGATCCCTCATAGGACGGCCGCGCGACGATCCCGACGCCCGACAATTCGGCTTCCTCGATCACGCGCACGCCGTCCACGCGGGACTCCTTCACGGCCCGGAATTCGACCGATAGGCCCGTCACCTTGCCGGTGCGGATGTCATCGAGCGCGCGATCGCCGGCCGGAAGCGGGAGAAGCACGGCCGCCAATTCGAGACTCACGTCGCCGTCGACCAGCTCAAGCCCGCCGCCCGGCTGATAAGCAACGGCGCGCTCGCGGTCGTGGTTCAAGTCCAGGTGAACCGAATCGGCCATGCGGATCGAGCCCGGTGCAAACCGTTCCTTGTGGCTCGGCGAGACTTCGCCGTAGCGGATCACGGTGCCGGTGAGTTTGCGGCCCTCGACGCGGATTTCGCCGAGCACCGCCCGTCGCTCGATCCCGGTCATTGGATTTCGCGTATCCAGGCCCCGCCGACATAGGCGGTGAGGTCGGGAGTCTCGGGTGCCAAGCGGCTCATGACGGTGGGGGAGCCGGCGTCGACGGCCTGCGAAGCCCACTCCGCCAAGTTCACGCGGAGCCCGGTATCTGGGCTGGCCCAAAGCACGCGCGGGTCTGTTCGCGCGGCCGGGTCCGGGAAGCTGGTACTTTCCTCGATCCGCTCGAAGAACTGCGCCGGGTTGGCCACGTCCAGCGGTCCGAGCGCCATCATCTCCATGAAGGTGATCTTTTGGGCCACAGTCCAGGAAGGCGAGAGCACGACGCCTCGCACGCCACGATGGACGTAGGCGATCAGGTCACGCCCAAGCGAAACGTCCGCCATCGGCCAGGACGCCGAGACGCCCTCCAGGCCCTCCGTCAACCCGATCAACCGTTGGTGCAGCGCGCGCCGCCGCCTGGAGCTGGGCCGCTGGGGTGGCCAGTACTTGTTCGGACGGTGGCCGCGCGTAGGTCGTGCCGTCCCATCGGCCGCGCATCCGAGACGCGCAAGCGCACGCCGCGTCGATCACGCTCTTGGCAACGGCCGTATAGCCGGCCGGGGTTGGAACACTGGCAAACGATGTGGATGACTCGATCACGGTCGTCGCGTCGTTCACAAACCATCGAACATCGCCCGGGCCGGCGGTTGCCGACTGCGCCGCCGCCGGGCCGGCGCCAAGCAGAAGCGCGAGGCCGATCAGAGTGCGGATCATTGGCTAGGACCCGAACGTGACGCGCGCGAAATTCGACGCCCGGGGGAGCGCGAAATCCCACAAATAGCACAACGTAAGCGCGACTTCGCCCTTAGCTGAACTACTATATGGGTCCCTAATAAGCTCGCCGGCTTCCCACACGGCGGCCACGCCCGAGCCGTCGAGCCCGCGCCCGAGCCCAACGAAGGCGGCGAATTCCGTGTCGGCCGTCGTGTCCTCGATATCGCCGCGCGTCATCCACTGGAGCCCGAAGCGCCGCAAGAATTCGGCGATGGTCGTGTCGACGGAAGCGCCGGTATTCGCGAGTTGGTGCGACCACAGGGTATTGGCGCCGACCGCGAACACGGCCTTGAGGTCGCTCGCCATCATCGCGGCCTTGCCGTCGATCAGCTCGGCGAACGCTTGCAGCACGTTCGATCCCTTGACTTTGTTGCTTTGAGTGATCGTTTTCTCGACCAGCCCGGTCGCCGTGGTGAGTCCGACGATATCGCCGGCGTCCGGGGACGCGCCATTGTCGCCGAGGAAGATTGCCCGGTCCACGCCCTCGGTCATCGACATGCGAAGCTCGCGGGTTAGCGCCGACTCCAGCGCCGGAATGCGCGCCGTATCCTCGATGTTGAACAGTAGCCGCACGGCGTTTCGCTTGGGCGTCATTTCGGTGACACTCAATGTCCACGCGGTATCGACCGCCGCCTCGCTCTTGCCGCGCTGGGCCGCCGTCGCGCCCGTCGCGGTAACGGGATGGCTCGATTTGCCGACCGGGACGCTTTCCATCGTGACGCCGACGGCCTCGGCGGCGGTGCCGGAAAACAGTCGATCAAGCCACGTGCGCGGCATCGTCGCGGTGTCAAGTCCCGTTGCCTCGCGGTCCTCGGCGCGCCGTTCGGGCGGTGCAAGCAGATCGAGCGGGAAGCGATTTCCGGCGATCCCGACAGCCGCGTTGTATTCGGCCTCGGCGCCGTCCGCCGACCGCTGTTCGATTGCCGCCGCGACATAGGAGCCCATTTGAACCTTCCCGCGCAGCTCGGCGCGCTCGCGGTCCTCGGCATCGCTGGCCGGACTGCCGTCCGCCACGCCGGCCTGCCGCTGTTCGGCTTCCTCGCCTTCGACGGCGACGGTCGCGGCGCGGAGCTGCCGCTCCAGGTCGGCGGTGCCGCCCTCGATCGTGTCCATCTCGCCCCGCGTCTCGTCGGTCAATTCGTCGGCGATCGCAAGCTCGGCCATCCTGCCACGTTCTCTCGCCTGGCGATCGCGAAGCTCGCGGAGCTTTTTTTGGGCGTGCGTCATAGGTGTCTCCAGAAGATTTCAGTGCGGTATTTAATTACCGCACGCTAAAGCGAAACGGGATTTGTGTCTAGCCCCGCAGCTCGTCGCGCAACGCACACCACGCGGCATTCTCGGGGGTCCGCTCGCGCTCGTTTTCGGCCGCCGTCTTGGCGATATGACAGCCACGGCAAAGGCTCTGCAGATTGTCCATGTCCCACGGATCGCCGCCGCGCCGGAGCGGCTGGATGTGATCGCATTCCAGCCGGCCGGGGAGCCCGCACGCCCGACAGCGGTAGCCGTCCCGCTCGAACACGGCGCGGCGCACCGCAGCCCATTGGCGCGGGTCGAGGCACGCGTGATTTCGGCTCATTGAAATTGTCCCATCGGTTCCCATATTTCCCGTTGGGAACGGTACGACCTGCCGCGGCCTCGGAAACATTGGAGCAAAAGACATATGACCAAAGTGGTATCTCCTATGCCAACTTCGGCAGATGAACAGAAGGCCGGAATCCTGAAGATGGCCGAAGATGCTGACAATAAGGAGGCCGTCTTTGATGAACAGGCGCAGAGTTATGAGGAGGCCGGAATAACGGGGATCCATCCCTCGGCCCCTACGCTCCGCCAGCTTGCTCAGGCAATGCGTAAATTGGCGGCGGACCTGAGAGAGATGGCGGCCATGCTGGCTTAGCAACCGACGGCAAGCTTTGTTCACCCGGCAAGCGCGTGCCGGCGCCGGCGCGGACGATGCGCGCCGCGCCGCGCGCCCGTCGCAACCGCGAGGATCGCCGCCGCCGCCGCGTCGTCCCGAGCCCGCACGCGCCGCCCGCCCTCGGCGTTCTTCGCGAGCTTCGCGTTGCCGGCCGGGTCCATAACGACTCGCGCCTCGCCCATCGCCGAGCGGAGCAACAGCGAGACGGCCGGGACGACTCGGCCTTCCAGACATGCCCGGCGGAAATCGCGGACATCTTCGCCGCCGTCCTTGAAGCCCTGCCCGCGCTCGATCAGCGCCGCGACCGGGACGTCCGCCCGGTCCAGCGCGTCCCGCAGCTCGTCCGCGCGCCAGCGGTCAGCCGCGAGCGCGTCCGGCCGGCCGAACCGGGTCAGCGCCTCGGTCAGCAGCTCGCCCAGGTCGACCGCGTTGCCGCCGGCAAGGATCAATTCGCCGCGCCGCTGCATGTCCTGATAGAGCGATCCCACGCCGTCCCTCAGACCGCGCTCGGCAAGCGACGGCCGCGCCGGGAACGCCGCCAAGCATTCAAGCCGGCCAGTCTCCGGCCAGTACGCCGCGACCGCCGATTGCGCCGCCGAGGTCCCGAGGTCGAGGCCCCACACAAGCGGCCCGGCCCTATCGGTCTCGCCCTCGATCCCGGCCCATGTCCCGGCGTCCAGCAAACCCGATGTTGCGGTGTCGTCGGTGCCGAGGTTCAACCGGAGCGCGTCGAATTCCGGCAACATGCCGGGGTCGGATCGAGCGTGTTTCGCCTCGGTGCGAATCGCCGTTTCGAGGTCCGGCATATGCGCCAGCGACGGGTTCGCCTTGCGCCAGGTCGCGACGCGAAATTTCAGGTCGTCGGGTTTGGCCGCGTGAATTTGCGCGTAGTCGGAGCCGCCGGCCAGCATCTTCGCGAACCAATGATCGTCCGACGCCGGCCGGGTGCCGAGCGCGACGAATCGGAAATGCGGTTGCTTGCCCGCCGCCGTGCGCAGCGCCGCGACCATCTTCTCGCCGGTCGAGCTTGGCCATTGCGCCGGCTCGTCCGCCAGCACAAGAACCGGCGCCAGCCCGTGCGCCCGCTTCGGATCGGAGACGATCACCTTGAGCCGCGCGCCGGTGTCGCGGTCCTCGATACTCGCCTGTTGCGCGGTGTCCATGACGCGCCATCGCCGCCGGTCGCGGAGCTGTTCGGCCATGAACGCCCGGACATGATCGAACGCGATCCGCGCTTGGCTGAATGAGCTGGCGACGATGATCGTCTCGCCCCTCGGAACCGCGAGCGGCCCGTCCAGCGTCGCCGCCGCGATCCCGGATAGCAGCGCCGTCTTGCCGTTGCCGCGACCGACCGACAGCGCCGCCGACTGGACGCCCGGCGCGAACGCCCCGGCAATGAAGCGCCGTTGCCAGCCGAGCACCTTGAGCGGATCGCCGGATCGCCGCCCTTGCGTGACGGTCAGACCGCCCAAATACCGGACTGTTTCGGCGGCCAGGTCGACCACGGCCGGATCCCCCTTTCAAAAAACTCGCGTCTTGGCCATCCGAGGGACGCCACGTCAGGCATATTAGCCGGTGCCATATTAGCTCGCCAAACCTCTGACATCCAATGTCGGAGGTTCAAGATCCGTCCGCCTTGTGGGCTGCGCGGATGTCCGCCCGTTCCCTGCGAGGCACTGATACATCGAATGTATCAGTGAGATCCGTCCGCGCATGACGCCGGCGGATCGTCGTCTTGACATTGCGCTTGGCTTGCTTCGCGACGCACGCCGAGCACAGCACGCCCTCTCGATCCAATGAGCCCGGACAGCGAGCGCATAGGCCCATGGCATTGCGCTTGGCTTGGGAGACCATCTGCGCCGCACGCCGCCGCTTCCGGCACGTTGGGCAGGTGCGGTATGTGGGTTCGCTGTTGGGCTCGTGACAGTGCACGCACCTTGCATCGGCGAGCGCCTCGTGGTTCCGCCGTACCCTGTCCATGGACAGATGACGTCGCCGTGCGAAATCAGTTGACCACAGCCGCCAAGCGACGTGCATGCGCCATGAAGCTTTCAGCCCAAACATGATTCAAGTCCCTTCGTGGTTACGCTTTTTCGCTTGCCGCCCCGCGAGCATAATTCTACCCTTTCCGCTCTTAGACAGACCGGCTGGTTGCCGAAGATTGTCCGTCTAATATCCCGGACCAAGGGAAGCCCAATTCATATTTGGGCCGCGTACTTGTTCCCCTTCCACGCTATCCAACGTGGCCCGCCTCCGGAGGTCAGTTCGGGGGCGGCGCTGCCTTACGGCCTTGAACGTCTAAGTCTCGCGTGTTCTGGCGAGCACCAGGATGCAAGGTGACGCGAGCGACAGCCCGCGCCGGATAGGTTGCTAGCAGAGCCTGGAATTCCGCCTTGGCGTGCGACCGCCTCGACTGCACGGCATTTAGTCTGCCGCCCCGTGCTATGGGCGCGAACACGGCGCGTCTCCGTGCAGGCAATTGCTAAGCCGCGAATCAGGTTGGACAACGGGGAATATTCCCCTTTGGAATCAATGCCCCGGTTTGAGGGGGTTGGACAACCTAAGCCATTGAAATTACAGAAAAGGATCAGTACGGATCGTGGTGTCGGGCCTGCGCGGCGAGGAGAGCATCGCCGCCTTGTGCCGCCGCGAGGGCATCGCCGAGGGTCTGGTGCGCCCGGCTGTGGAACGGCGTGCAAAGTTGACCCCTGTTGAGGGGTGATCGGCGTCCAAATTTGACCCCTGAGCCTGGCTAGTCCAAGTCACCTCGTTTTTGGGCGGACGAGGTGGTGGGGGATGTTGGTCGTGGAGACGATAGCGCGGATCCGGCGGGAGTATTTCGTCAAGGGGAAGCCGATCAAGGAGATCGTGCGGGACGTGAAGGTCTCGCGCAACACGGTGCGCAAGGTGATCCGTTCGCAGGCGACGGCGTTCACCTACGACCGGCGGGTCCAGCCGATGCCGAAGCTGGGGCCGTGGACGGCCGAGCTGGAGCGGATGCTGGAGGCCAACGAGACCAAGTCGAAGCGGGAGCGGCTGACGCTGCTACGGATCTCCGAAGCCCTCGAGGGTCTGGGCTATGGCGGCGGCTACGACGCGGTGCGGCGCTACGCCAAGGCGTGGCGGTGGCGCCGTTCGGCATCGACGGCGCAGACCTATGTGCCGTTGGTGTTCTCGCCGGGCGAGGCCTATCAGTTCGACTGGAGCCACGAGTACGTGGTGCTGGCGGGGGTGACGACCAAGGTCAAGGTCGCGCACGTCCGGCTGTGCCACAGCCGAATGTTCTTCGTCCGCGCTTATCCGCGCGCGAGCCAGGAGATGGTGTTCGACGCCCACGACCGGGCATTCCGGCTGTTCCAGGGTGCCTGCCGGCGAGGCATCTACGACAACATGAAGACGGCGGTGCAGACCGTCCTCATCGGCAAGGAGCGCGCGTTCAACCGGCGCTTCGTGCAGATGTGTGGCCACTACCTGGTCGAACCGACAGCATGCACGCCGGGAGCGGGATGGGAGAAGGGGCAGGTCGAGAACCAGGTCGGGATCATCCGCGGTCGGTTCTTCACCCCGCGGCTGCGCTTCAAGACCTACGACGAGCTCAACGCCTGGCTCTTGGACCCGTGCGTCGCCTACGCCCGGCGTCATCCCCACCCGGTGTTCAAGGACGAGCGTCCGTCCCTGGTCGGCTATCGCGGGCCGTTCGACGGCTTCCACGCGGTCCCGGCGTCGGTGTCGAAGACCTGCCTGGTGCGCTTCGACAGCAACAAGTACAGCGTGGCGGCGCGCGCCGTCGGCCGTCCGGTCGAGGTCCATGCCTACGCCGATCGCATCGTCATCCGCCAGGACGGCGAGATCGTCGCCGAGCATGCCCGGCGCTTCGGCCGCGACCAGACCGTCTATGACCCGTGGCACTACGTGCCCGTGCTGGCGAGGAAGCCCGGTGCGCTTCGTAACGGCGCGCCGTTCAAGGACTGGGCGCTGCCCGGCGCCCTGGGTCGCGTGCGCGTCCGGCTCGCCGGCCACGACGACGGCGACAGGCAGATGGTCGAGATCCTCACCGCCGTGCTGGCGGATGGGCTGGCGGCGGTGGAGGCCGCCTGTGCCGAGGCGCTCGCTGGCGGCGTGTGCAGCGCCGACGTCGTGCTCAACATCCTCAATCGTCGGCGCCAGCCGTCCGAGACGGCGCCGATCCCGACGCCCGCGAACCTGCGTCTTCGCTTTGAGCCGGTGGCCGATTGCACCCGCTACGACCGCTTGAGGGGGGTCGGCCATGGAGCGCCATGAGGTCCTGGAGATGATGGCCGCACTCAAGCTCGCCGGCATGCGCGACGCGTTCGACGAGGTGCTCGCCGACGGCCTCAAGCGCCAGCATCCGATGCAGCGAATCATCGGCGAGCTGTTGAAGGCCGAGATCGCCGACAAGCAGGCGCGATCCATCAAGTACCAGATGAGTGGCGCCAAGCTGCCGCTGGCCAAGGAGCTGGCCGACTTCGACTTCACCGACACCCCGGTCAACGAGCCGCTGGTCCGCGAGTTGGCGGTCGGCGGCTTCCTGGCCAACCAGCGCAACGCCGTGCTGATCGGCGGCACCGGCACCGGCAAGAGCCATCTCGCCGTCGCCATCGCGCGGGCCTGCATCCGCGATGGCGCCCGGGGCCGCTTCTTCAACGTCGTCGACCTGGTCAACCGGCTCGAGGCCGAAGCCCGCGCCGGCCGCCAGGGCCGGCTCGCCGATCAGCTGGCCCGGCGCGACCTCGTCATCCTCGACGAGCTCGGCTACCTGCCCTTCGCCCAAACCGGAGGCCAGCTGCTGTTCCACCCCGTCAGCCGGCTCTACGAGCGCACCTCGATCATCGTCACCACCAACCTGACCTTCGGCGAATGGCCGTCCGTCTTCGGCGACGCCAAGATGACCACCGCGCTCCTCGATCGTCTGACGCACCACTGCGAGATCATCGAGACCGGAAACGACTCCTGGCGCTTCAAGAATCGGTCCTAAAGGCAACCGATCCACCCGCGGCCCGGTCGCCCAGGTGGGCCCACGGGAACCTCCCACGCGCGGTCCGCCGCCAGCCGCGTGGTGGGCGCGTCGGCCCGCGCGCGGGCCCCTCCCATGGACTACCTGTACGACCTCCGCCGTGCATCCCCAAAGGGGTCAACATTGCACGCCGATAGGGGGTCAATGTTCAACGCCGATTGACACCTCAGCCGCATGACGGCGCTCACCATGGCCTTCAAGCTGCCAGTCGGCCAGCAAGAAGTGGCGCCGCCTGGACGGCTCGCACCACATCGCAGACATCATTCAAGGCGTCAAATTCAAGGACGGAGAAAAGCTAACCGAACGCGCCGCCTGAAACCTGCGTCAGCAACTTTTGACAATAGCTCTTCCACGGCTCGGCGTTACCAATACGTCCGGTCGGGGCGTATGAATTCCGAATTTCAAAAACCCGGGCACTGACGGATTCGAGCGACATGCGCGCGCAGGGGTACGCGGCAGCTGGAATTCATCTGCTTCCGGAGTGCTTACGGAGAGCGAATTCGAGTGCTACCGGAACTCCCAAAGGATGGAAAAATATATCGATATATCAGTGGGTTAGGAGAGGCCCTGGCGGGTGCAGCGGCTCTGCTGCTGCGAGGCTCTCCTAATGAAAGCAACCGCGCGCGGCGATGGGCCACACGGCCTCGACCCGGCCGTCGCGGACGCAGACGTAGTGGTCCCAACGATCGGTCATGGAGTCCTGGTGGCCGCTCGAGAGCAGAAACTGTTCGCCGAGCTCGAGCCCCCTCTTGCCGCTCGTTCGGAGCGTGATGTGCTCCTCGTGCAATGCCTCGACCGCGACGCCGTCCCGTCCCTCGACCCGTGGCCAGGCGCGGAAGCCGAGCGCGCGGGTGCCGACGTCGCCGATCGCGATGCCTGGGCGCGGCGTGCTGATGACGGTCGCCAGGACCTTGGCGGCGATCTGGAACTCGCGCATGTAGTCGAAGGAATGGCTCATCAGCATGTAGGTGCCGCCCTCGACCTCGGTGATGCCGGGCATCGTCGCCGCGATGTCGTAGGAGAAGGTCTCGCCCGAGGAGACGACCTCGACCGCGATGCCCTCGGCCTCGATCGCCGCCTTGACGTCGAGGCACATGGCCATGAAGGGGACGCCGTCGCGGATCCGGGTCTCGCGGTCGGGTTTTCCAGGGAGCGTCTGGTGGCTCATCACGCCCTTGAAGGCGATTGAGGGAAGTGCGTTGGCCAGTTTTGCCAGCGCAACGCCCTTCTCGATCCCGCCCTGATCAGCCCAGCGGGCGCCTGCCCGCCGCGCCGAGGTCGCGACCTCGACCACGACGCCGATGATGACGCCGTGGCGTTCCGCCGCCCGGGAGAGTTGGCGGAGGTTCTCCGCGTCGTCGACCGCGACCCGGAGCGTGGCGCGCCTCGCCAGCGCCGCCAGGCGCTCGATCTTGTCCGCGCCGACGATCTGGTTGGCGATCAGGACGTTCTGGATGCCGCCCTCTACCATCACCTCGGCCTCCGAGACCTTGGCGCTGCATATTCGCTCGTCGGTGCCGCCGGCGCGGAACTGCATGTGGGCGATGATCGGGCATTTGGTGTTCTTCACGTGATGGCCCATCTTGCAAACCGTGTCGCGGTAGGTCTCGGCCACGACCCGCTGGTTGTGTTCGAGCGCCGCCATGTCGATCAGCAGGCAGGGTGTGTCGAGTTCCGCCAGCGGCGTGCCGATCGGCGGTCGATAGGAGTCCATGATGATCCTCTCTTCGTTGCGCGAGCCACCTCAGCGATAGCGGCCGCGCGCGCTGATGTCCCAGACCGCCTCCAGGCGCCCGTCCAGGTGGGCATGTGCGAAATCGTGCAGGTTGGCGCACATGCCGGCATCGGAGGGCACGAGGAGGGCCTTGCTGCCGTGCCGAATCGCGCCGTCGAGTGGTTCCGCGAAGTTCAGCTCGCCGTGCTCGGCCGACATCATGGCTTCGTTGACGTGAGCGGTGGGCGCCGCGGCGAGGCCGAGGATCCTCTCGAGCCGCGCCGGCCCGGCGTCCATGCCGACGGCCTTGACGCCCGCGTCGGTGATGGCGACGCCGGGCTCGGGCCGGCTGACGACGCTGGCGAGCACGTGGGCCGCGGGCCAGAGCTCGGCGCGGATGTCCTGGTAGCGCCCGTCCATCAGGGCATAGGCGCCGGCTGGCACTTCGCTCACTCCGTCCATGGCGCCGACGATCTCGTAGTTGTGGCTGGCGCCGAGGCTCACCACCTCGACCTCGATGCCGGCTCGCTCGACCAACGCGCGGCTGTCGAGGAGCTTCTCGAGGCAGGCGCGCGTCTCCGCGGTCCGTGCCTCGGCATCGGGATCGAGGATCGGGCCCTCGTAGCTCGCGAGACCGCGGAAATCGAGGTTCGAAGCCGCCGCCGCCCGCTCGGCGAGCGCCAGCACCGGCGCGCCCGGCGCCACGCCGCAGCGGCCGAGGCGGGTGTCGACCTCCACCAGCACGCCGATCTCGACGCCGGCCGCAATGGCCGCCTCGGAGAGTTGGGCGAGGTTTCGCGCATTGTCGAGCGCGACGGCCACGCGCGCCCGGCGCGCCAGGGCCGAGAGCCGCTCGATCTTCGGCGCCGTCACGACCTGGTTGGCGATCGCGATGTCGTCGATGCCGGCGGCGGCGAACACTTCCGCCTGGCCGAGGGTGCCGACGGAGATGCCGCCGACGGTGCCGCCGGCGGCCAGTTGGCGGTGCGCGATGGCGGGGCAGCGGTGGGCCTCGACATGCGGGCGAAGCTTGGCCGGGCGGTCGCGGAAGAAGCCGTGCACCGTCTCGATGTTGTGCTCGAGCGCGGCGAGGTCGATCAGCAGCGAGGGGGTGTCGAGCGCCTCGAGCGGCGTTCCGACGGGCTTGAAGAGGGGGCGTTCCATCGGCGCTTCGCGCGGCTCAGTCCTGCCCGCCGGCGGTCGCGGCGAGGGAGCCGGAGTTGGTGAAGTCCAGGTGCCTCGGGTGGCCGTCGAGGGCGCGGCGGACGGCGCTCTCCAGGCGGCCGACCGCCTCGTCGATCTCCGCCTCGGTGATCACCAGGGCCGGGCAGATGCGGATGAAGTTCTTGACCGCGATCAGCACCAGCCCCTCCTGAAGCGCGTTGTAGCGGATTCGCTCCGCCATCGCGGGGTCGGGCCGCCGGCCGCCGCCGGGCGCGACGATGTCGAGCATCCAATAGAGGCCCCGGCCGCGCACGTCGCCGATCGGCTCGAATTCGTCAGCCAGCTGGCGAAGCCGGCGCTCCATCACCGTGCCCAGGCGGGCGGCGCGACCGGCGTAATCGTCGCGCAACACGATCTGCAACTGCTTCAGCGCGACGGCGGCCGGCAGCGGGTCGCCCGAATAGGTCCCGGCCCAGGGCAGGCCCGCCTTGCCGCGCGATACCTCCGCGATTTCGCGCGTCGTCACCGTGCCGGCGATGCCGAGGCCCGCCGTCATGCCCTTGCCGAAGGTGACGACGTCCGGCACCACGCCATCCCTCTGGAAGCCCCACATGTGGCCGGTCTTGGCCGGCGCCAACTGCGCCTCGTCCAGCACCAGCAGCGCGCCCCAGCGGGCCGCCAGATCCTTCAATCGCGCGAGCCATTCGCCCGGCGGCACCACCATGCCGCCCGCGACCGGGATGGTCTCGGCCAGGATCGCCGCGATGTTCCGGCTGGTGACGTGCTCCATCAGCTCTTCGCTCGCCGCCAGGCAGGCGATGTCACAGGCCGGGTATTCCAGGTTGATCGGGCAGCGATAGCACAAGGGCGCATAGATGGCGTTGCGGTGGGCCGGCAGCATCAGCGGCCCGAGCCCGGCCTTGCGGCCGCCGCCGACGCTGGTCACCGCCTCGGCCGCCAGGCTGCCGCCGTGCAGGCCCCGGATGAGCGAGACCATGTCGTACTTGCCGGTGACGCCCAAGGCCATCCGCATGGCGATCTCGTTTGCCTCCGAGCCGGTGACGGCGAAGTTCACCACGTCCAGCCCCTGCGGCAGGGTCGAGGCGATCAGCTCGGCGAATTCCACCAGCCAGGGATTGGAGAACCAGGAGGACTGATGCACCAGGCGTTCGGCCTGGGCCTTGATCTCTTCCGTCAGCTCCGGGTGGCCATGGCCCAGCACCATGCACATCATGCCGGCGGTCATGTCGACATAGTCGTTGCCGTCGACGTCGGTGAGGTGGATGCCGTGCCCGCCCGAGAACATGATCCGGGGCTCGTAGCGCCAGCCGATGATGTGTTCCTCGTCCCGGGCCATCAAGTCGTGGTGGGCGTTGGAAAACTGGAATTCGCTGGTCATGGCGTCTCGTCCTCCTCAGTTGCCTCGCCGCGGGGATAGCCGTAGTCGCGCTTGGCGCCCACGGGCGTCACGTAGCCGTCCGCCAGGTCGGCCAGAATCGCCGCCGCCGGGCGCTCCCCGGGCTTGCCGTGGCCGCCGCCGCCCGGGCAGCGGAGGCTGAGCCGCTGGCCGGAATGAAAAGCGACGTTGGGCGAGCTGGTGGGGGGAATCGGCTCGCCGTCGACCGAGATGCGGCCGAGTCCACCGGCGCCGCCGCCGAAGAGACCCAAGGGGCCCGCCGCCATGCGTCCGGCCGAACCCGAGAGAATGAGCGGCACCGCGGCGTCGACGTCGCCATGGCCGGCCAGCACCAGCTCTTCGCCGAGGCCGCCGCGCCAGCGCCCCGGGCCGCCCGAATCGGCGATCAGCTCGCGCCGCTCGAACAGCACCGGCGTCTCGACCTCCGACCATTCGATCGAGACGTCGCGCACGTTGTAGGGGAAGCTGATCGAGGCGAGGCCGTCGCGCCCGGGCCGGCCGCCCATCCCGCCGAAGGCGTGCTGATGCAGCGCGAACAGCTCGCCGTTTCGCCTGACACCGTTGACGTAGAACTGCCAAGTGGGTAGCGAGCCGGATTCCGCCGGCGCGCGGTCGGGCGCGATGTCGGCCAGGATGCGGAACATCAGGTCGGAGACCAGCATGCCCGCGGCGAGCCGCCAGAAGCAGGCCGCCGGATAGGTCGGGTTCAACAGGCAGCCCTCGGGCGCTTGAATTCGCATCGGCAGATAGGTGCCCTCGTTGTTGGGCAGTTCCGGGTCGCAAACCATCTTCATCGGCACCGCGACATAAGCGCGGGTGTAATTCATCGGGCAATTTACCGGCCGGCGGACCTGGCGCGAGGTGCCGGCGAGGTCGACGGCGATTTCGTCCCCTTCGATCGCCAGTTCGAGCGCGATGGTCGGGCGCTCGTCCAGTCCCTCGATCTCCAGCGTGGTCTCGCGCCGGTGCCGGCCGTCGGGGAGCGAGGCGATGCCGCGGCGCATGCCGGCCTCGGTGCGGCGGATGATCTCGTCGGCAACCGGCAAGAGGGAGGGCAGGCGGAACTCCCGCGCCAGCGCCTCCATGGCGCCGGCGCCGATCCAGCCGGCGGAGACCTGAGCCCGGATGTCGCCGATCATCATCTCGGAGAAGCGCACGTTTCGCCGCAGCAGCTGGAACAGATCCTGGTTCGCCCGGCCCTCGGCATAGAGGCGGAGCATGGGAATGATCAGACCTTCCTCGTAGACCTCTTCGGCGAGGCCCGAGCCCTTGCGCCCGCCGATGTCGACGTGATGCACGCTGTTGACCGAGAAGCCGATGAACCTCTCGTCGAGGAACGCCGGCGTGGCGATGAAGACATCGGCGGTCTGCCCGTTGCAGAGCCAGGGGTCGTTGCAGATGAAGACGTCGCCCGGACGGATCGTCTCGGGCGGAAAGGCCGCCATCAGGTTCTTGCCGAACACGGGCATCACGCCCGTGTGGCCGGTGGCGCCGAGCCAGGTCTGGGCGATCAAATTGCCGCGGGCATCGCAGAGCCCGGTCGACATGTCGTGGACCTCGATCACGTCGTGAGAGAAGGCGGTGCGGAACAGCGTCGTCGCCATCTCGTCGGCGATGGCGATGAGACGCGGCCAGATGATCTCCAGCGGCAGTTCGGTCGGTGGAGCGTTCATACCGTCCCCCCTTCCTCGATCTCGATGAGAAGCGAGCCCAGCTCGTCGACCTCGACCCGGGCGCCCTGGTCGACGACGGTGGTGGTCGAGGATTCCTCGATGATCGCCGGCCCTTCGAAGCGCATGCCGGGCGCCAGGCTTTCGCGGCTGTGCACGGCAAAGGGGATCCGCTTTCCTGCCACCGCCGAATAGGCGTCGCGCGTGCCGGTCTTCGTGGCACCGCCCGCTACCGGCGCCGCCGCGCGAAGCGTCGGTGCCGGGACCCGGAGGCGGCCACGCAGATGCAGGTCGACCAGCTCGGCCGGGACGTCGTCGTAGAAGTAGCCGTACTTCTCCCGGTAGATCCGGGCGAAGCGATCCCAGAGCGCCTCGCCGTCCAAGGGCGCGTCGTCGAGCAGCACCGTCACCTGATAGCCCTGGCCGATGTAGCCGATCTCGGCGGCGCGGATGAATTCTATCTCGGACTCGGCGTCGATCTGGCGCAGCATCGCCTCGATCTCGGTCCGGAGTTCGGCGAACACCGCCTCCGCCGCCCTCGCTTCCAGGCGGGCGAGCGGCGTCTTGATCGTCCGCGCGAGATCGAAGGCGGCCGGCGCGATCAACAGGCCGAGGGCCGAGAGCACGCCGGCCCGCAGCGGCACCAGGATCCGCCGCATCGAGAGCTTGCGTGCCAGGTGGTCGGCGTGCATGGGCCCGGCGCCACCGAAGGCGACGAGGAGGGCTCGATCGGGCGTCCCGCCCCGCTCGCTCGCGTGCATGCGGACGGCGGCGGCCATCGCCTCGTCGACGACGTTGCGCACGGTCCAGGCGTCGGCCAGCACATCACGGCCGGACTTGGCGCCAAGATGGTCGCGCAGCGCGCGCGCCGCCGCCTCGACGTCGAGCGCCATCCGTCCGCCGGCGAAGCGCGCCGGGTCGAGATAGCCGAGGACGACGTCGGCGTCGCTCACCGTCGGCCGCTCACCACCCTGGCCGTAGCAGGCGGGGCCCGGGTCTGCGCCGGCGCTCTCTGGCCCGACCTGCACCAGGTCGAGGGAGTTGACGAAGGCGATGGAGCCGCCGCCGGCGCCGATCTCGATCATGTCGACGGCCGGCACGGCGACGGGAAAGCCGCTCGACTTGGTGAAGCGCCGGGAGCGGGCCACTTCCAGCTGGTCGGTGATCGGCAGCGCGCCCGCCCGGATCAGGCAGGCCTTGGCCGTGGTGCCACCCATGTCGAAGGAGATCACTTCGTCCTCGCCCATCAGTTCGGCGAAATGGCGGCCGACGATGGCGCCGGCGACGGGGCCGGACTCGATCAGGCGAACGGGAAAGGCACCGGCCGTCTCGGCCGAGGCGATGCCGCCGGTCGACAGCATGATGCGGAGCGGGGCGCGGTATCCGGCGTCCGCCAGGCTCCGGTCGAAGCGATTGAGATAGCCGCGTGCCATCGGCTTGACGTAGGCATTGACGACGGCGGTGCTGGTCCGCTCATATTCCTTGATTCGGGGCAGCACCGCGGCCGAAGTGGTGATCTCCACCTCCGGCAGCAGCGCCGCGAGGGTTTCGGCAGCCGCCTGTTCGTTCGCCGGATTGACGTAGGCATGCAGAAAGGCGATCGCCACGCTCTCGATTCCCGCCGCCCGCAATTGCTCGGCGAACTTGGAGATTTCGTCCCGCTCGACGGGCTTCAGCACGGTGCCGTCGGCCGCCGTGCGCTCGTCGACGCCCAGGCGCAGGCGTCGCGGAACCAGCGGTTCGGGCGGGTCTTCCCACAATTCATAGGTCGTGACCCGGACGTGGCGGCGGAGCTCCAGGACGTCGCGAAAGCCCTTGGTCGTCAACAGCGCCGTCCGTGCGCCCTTGCGCTCGATCACCGTATTGGCGATCAGCGTCGTCGCGTGCGCGATTCTTCGGGTGTACGCCACGTGGTCCGGGTCGACCGCATCGAAAGCGCCGAGGCCGGCGAGCGCGCCGGCTGAGGGATCCTCGGGCGTGGTCAACCGCTTTTCGATATGCAGCGCGCCGCTCGCCTCGTCGTACAGGACGAAGTCCGTGAAGGTGCCGCCAATATCGCAGGCGACACGGTAGCGCGCGCTTCCCCGGTCCATTCGTTCCCCTCTCCAGGGTGGAATTGTGACCGCGAAACGGCCCCGGGGCAATTCACGCCCGCTTGCCCGGCGTCGTCGGCTTCGACAAGATCGAGCGATGGCATCGGACGCGAGGGCGGGGAGCGGCGGATCGGCGGCGGGCGGACGCCGCGTCGACATCGCCGTCGACATCGGCGGCACCTTCACCGACGTGGTCGGCTGGGACGGTGCCCGCTTTCACCTCGCCAAGGTCTCCAGCCGGCCGGACCGGCCGGCCGATGCGGTCGTCGAGGGGATCGACATCCTGCTGCGCTCCGCCGGCCTCGAGCCCGCCCGCGTGCGTCGCTTCGTCCACAGCACGACGATCGCGACCAACGCGGTGCTCGAGCGCAAGGGCGCCAAGGTCGGCCTCTTGATGACCGAGGGGTTCGAGGACGTGTTGGAGATCGGACGGCAGAAGCGCTCGGCCATGTACGAGCTGTTCCTGGAGCCCGAGACCCCCGGCTTCATCGCGCCCGGGCGACGGCGCGCCGGCATTCGCGAGCGGATCGACGCTGACGGCCAGATCACCGTGCCCCTCGACGAAGAGGGCGTCATCCGGGCAACGAGACGCCTGGTCGAGGAAGAAAATATCGAGGCGATCGCCGTCTGCTATCTCTTCTGCTTTCGCAATCCGGCGCACGAACGGCGCACGCGGGAGCTCATCCGGGCCCACTGGCCCGAGATGCCGATCTCGCTGTCGTTCGAGATCGACCCGGTGTTCCGCGAATACGAGAGGACCTGCGCCACGGCGTTCGACGCCTATGTCAGACCGGTGATGGTCGGCTACCTGGAGCGCCTGGGCGGCGCGCTCAAGGCGCGCGGCATCGCCGCGCCAATCGAAATAATGCAGTCGGGCGGCGGCGTCGCCTCGTTCCGCCAGGCATTGGAGCGCCCGGTGTCGAGCCTACTCTGCGGCCCGGCGGCGGGCGCGGTGGGTGGCTCGGTGGCGGGCGGCCTCGCGGGCCACGCGAACCTCGTCACCATCGACATCGGCGGTACCAGCACCGACGTCGCCATCGTGCTCGATGGCCGGTTGGAGCCGTCGCGCGAGGGGCGGATCGGCGGCTATCCCCTGCGCGTACCCATGGTCGGCGTCCACACGATCGGCGCCGGCGGCGGCAGCATCGCGCGCCTCGACGAGGCCGGCGCGCTCAAGGTCGGACCGGAAAGCGCCGGCGCCGAGCCCGGGCCGATCTGCTATGGCCGAGGCGGACGCGAGGTCACGGTCACCGACGCCAGCCTGGCGCTCGGCTATCTCCACCCCGACTGGTTCGCCCGCGAATTGAGCCTGGAGCAAGCGGGGAGCGAGGCGGCGCTCGGCGACCTCGCCGCGCGGATGGAGATGGCGCCGCTGGCGGCCGCGCTGGGCATCCACACGGTGGTGAACGCGGCGATGACCGACGCGATCCGCGCGCTCACCGTGGAGCGCGGCCACGACCCCCGCGATTTCGCGCTGGTGGCCCTGGGCGGCGCCGGCCCGTTGCACGGCGGCGCCATCGCCGAGGCCCTGGGTATCGCCACCGTGATCGTGCCGCCGCGCCCCGGCGTGCTCGCCGCGGAAGGCCTGCTGCACGCGCCGATCGTGGCGGAGGCCTACCGGACCTTCGCCGTGCCCGCAGAGACGGCGACGGCCTCGGGCATCGACGACGTCTTCGCCGAACTGGCGACACAGGTCAGCGACGAACTCCGGCGCGACGGCCACGATCCCGCCGAGGCGACACTCGCCCACGCGGCCGACATGCGCTACCTGGGCCAGTCCTACGAGATCGAGGTGCCGCTCGCCACCATCGACGGCGCCATCGAGACCTTTCGTCGGCGTTATCGTCGCTTGCACGGGCACGCCAGCGCCGAAGATCCGGTCGAGTTCGTCAATCTGCGCGTGAGCGCCACGATCCGGCCGCCCGAGATCTCGATGTGCAACGCCGAGGTCGGCGCCGGGCGCGAGGCCGCGGAAGTCGGTCCGGTCTGCTTCGATCCCGTCGAAGGGATGATCGCGGTTCCCTTTCACCGCCGCAATTCACTCGGCGCCGGCAGCACGCTGGACGGCCCGGCGGTCATCGTTCAGGGTGACACCACAACGCTGCTGCGGCCCCGCCACCGCTTGCGGGTCGATCCCATCGGTAATTTGATCATCACCCTGGACGGGGCGACATGAGATGAAGATCGATCCCATCACCTTGGAAGTCTTGGGCAACCGTTTCGACGCGATCGCGCGCGAGATCCAGACCACGCTGCTCCGGAGTTCCTATTCCGTCATCCTGAAGGAAGGCGAGGACTGCTCCGCCGCCCTGTTCGATGCCGAGGGCGCCATCGTCGCTCAGTCGACCGCCCTGCCCCAGCACATGGCGGCCTTCATTCCGGCGATGGCGCGCATCCTCGCGGCCTTTCCGCCGGCAACGATGCACGCGGGCGATATCTACGCCATGAACGACCCGCACGACGGCGGCACCCACCTGCCCGACCTCGTCGTCGCCGCGCCGGTCTTTCACCGGGACATGGTCGTCGCGTTCGCCGTCTGCCTCGCGCACCAGGAGGATATCGGCGGCAAGATTGCTGGCAGCATGCCGACCGACTCGACCGAGATCTTCCAGGAAGGCCTGATCCTGCCGCCGCTCAAGCTGCATGACCGGGGCCAGCCCGAGCGCACGGTCATGGAGATCATTCGCCGCAACGTGCGGATCCCGCATGTCGTGATCGGCGACATCGGCGCCCAGGTCTCGGCCGTCACGGTCGGCGCCCGGCGCCTGGCCGAGGTATTCGAGGCCCATGGCGCCCCGGTCACCGCCACATACATGTCCGCGTTGCAGGACTATGCCGAGCGGCTGACCCGTCGCCGCATCGCGGAGATGCCGGACGGCGTCTACGCCTTCGCCGACTTCATGGACAACGACGGCATCGAGCTCGACCGCCGGGTCCGCATCGCCGTCGAAGTCAGAATCGCCGGCGCCGACATCACCGTCGACTTCACGGGCACCGATCCCCAGGTGCGCGGCCCGATCAACGCGCCCTGGTCCGGCGGCGCGGGAGCCGCCTACTACGCCGTCCGCTGCGTCACGGATCCGGGCCTGCCCAACAATCAAGGCTGCTACCGGCCGATCCGGGTGGTCATCCCGGAGGGCTGCCTGCTGAACCCGCGCCATCCCGCGCCGGTGGCGATCCGGGCGCATACCTTGAAACGGGCCGCCGACACGGTGCTGGGCGCCTTGGTCCAGGCCGTGCCCGAACGCGTGCCGGCGGCGCCCGCCGGCAGCATCAGCTGCGTCTCCTTCGGCGGCACCGATCCCAGGACCGACGCCACCTTCGGCCTCTCCGACATCGTCGCCGGCGGCAGCGGCGGACGTCCGGGCGGCGATGGCCTCGAGGTCGTCGACACCGACGTCTCCAACTGCATGAACATCCCCGCCGAGGCCATGGAGATGGGCTATCCCCTGCAAGTGGTCTCGATGCGGCTCGGTCGCGACAGCGGCGGCGCCGGTCGCCATCGCGGCGGTACCGGCCTCGAGCGCGTCCTGCGCGCGACCCGGGGCGAGGTGACCTGCTCCTATCGCTCCGAGCGCCATTTCACCGCCGCCTGGGGCCTCCACGGCGGCGCGCCCGGCGCGCGCTGGGCCAGCGAGATCGCCCGCGCCGACGGCTCGCGCGAGGCGATCGCCTCCAAGCGGGGCTTCACGCTCCGAGCCGGCGACCGGCTGGTGATCCGGACCGGCGGCGGCGGCGGCCATGGCCCCGCCGTCGAACGCCCGGCGCGCGACGTGCTGGAAGACGTCCTGGACGACAAGGTTTCCGCCGTCCAGGCCCGCGAGAGCTACGGGGTCGTCCTCGATGCGGGAGGGCGAAGCATCGACGAGCCCGCGACCCTGGCGCTCCGGCGCGACATGATGGACGCGGGCGAGGTTGGAACGCCGGTTTACCGGCGAGACCCGGAGGAATGAACGCCCACCACCAGCAGGCGCGCATTTGACCCGGGTCGCCCCATCACCCTACCATTTGAGGCACTTCGCTCAATCGACAAGATCGCCACTGCAACTTCGCAGCAACGCAGGCGCATCGGAACCAGGTTTCGATGCGCCTTACAGGGGAGGGACCCATGAAGCGGAATCATTATGGCAAGACGGGAACGGCATCGGCACTGACGCGGCGCAAGTTCGTCTCCCTGGCGGCGGGTGGCGGCGCGGGGTTGCTGGCCGCGCCGATGATCATCGGCCGCGCTAGCGCGGCGACGACGGTCAAGCTCGGCCACACCCAGCCGCTTACCGGCCCGTCGGCCTCCTACGGCATTCGCGGCCGCGACGGCGCGCTCGTCGCCATCGACGAGATCTCCAAGATGGGCGGCTTCAAGGACAAGAAGGGCAACACCTACGTCTTCGAGATGACCCAGGACGACATGGTGAACGATCCGAAGCAGGCGGTGACGCTCTTTCGCCAGCACGCGCTCGATCCCGCGATCGTCGCCTCGATGGGCCCGACCAACTCGGTCGGCTTCCTGCCCTGCATCCCGGTCGCGGGCCAGGTCCAGCTGCCGCTGGTCGGCAACGGCTCGGGCGCACCGGTGAAGAAATGGAACGACTGGGCCTACCGGGTGAACACGGTGGCGAGCACCGCCTTCCCGGCGATGATGCGCGTCGTCGTCAAGGAACTCGGCATCAAGCGGTTGGCGATGATCTACGACCAGACCCAGGACGCGCAGAAGGGCGATGCCGACCTCGCCGAGAAGTACGCCGGCGAACTCGGCTACGAACTGGTCGCCTTCGAAGCCTTCCGGGCGGGCGATCAGGACTTCTCGCCACAACTCGCCAAGATCAAGAGCCTGAAGCCCGATGCGGTGTATGTCGCGGCGGCGACGGGCGACGGCGTCAAGCTGGTGACCCAGCTCAGGACCTTCGGCATGGATCAGCCGCTCATTACCGGCTACGACTCGTTCCGCGATCCGGTGTATTGGGACGGCACTAAAGGCGCCGTGAACGGCGGCTATACCTGGCTCGCCCAGGACGTGAACTCCGCCAGCGGCAAGCTCGGCGAGTGGGTCAAGTCATACAACGGCCGCTTCAAGCTGGAGGCGACCTCGTTCTCGACCTACGGCTACGACGCGGTCTGGACGGTGGCCGAGTGCATCAAGCGGATCAACGGGAGCAACCGGGGCGAGATCAAGGAAGTGCTGACGGACCTGAACTACACCTCGCCGCTCGGCAGCTCGATCAAATTCAAGAACCCGCCGCACGGCAACAACCTGACGCCATCCGTCACGGTGGTCCAGGTTACGGGCCGCAACAAGTCGAAGGTCGTCAACTGAGCCGCCTCGGCGCCTTCGGTTCGACCTATGTCGGCGAGTGAGGGCGTGACGTGCGCCAAGGGCATCGGGCCCCGCCGAGCGAGGCGGGGCTGATGCTCGAGGTGCGCGACGTCACCAAGCGTTTCGGGGGCCTCGTCGCCGTCTCCTCGGTCGGCTTCGAGGTGCCGGACGGCCGCATCATCTCGCTGGTGGGGCCGAACGGTGCCGGCAAGACCACCCTCTTCAACGTGATCTCGGGCGTCTTTCCGGCCGACGAGGGGCGCATCGTCTTCGACGGCGACGACGTGTCGGGCGTGCCCTCGCACCGGCTCGCCGCCCGGGGGCTGGCGCGGACCTTCCAGAACGTGCGGCTGTTTTCCCACCTGAACGCGTTGGAGAACGTGATGGTGGGGCGGACCTGCCGCAATTCCTCCGGCGTCTGGGACGCCCTGCTGTGGCTGAAGCGCGATAGGGCCGACCGGCGCCAGGCGATGGAGCGGGCGGCGGAGCTGCTGGACTGGGTCGGCGTCGTCTCGCCCGGCCACGTGATGCCGAATGAGCTGCCCTACGGCGACCAGCGTCGGGTGGAGATCGCCCGTGCCCTGGCGACGGAGCCGAAACTGCTGATCCTCGACGAGCCGACGGCCGGCATGATCGCCAGCGAGGCGCACGAGATCGTCACCCTCATGGGCCGCCTGGTCGAGACCGGGATCACCCTGCTGCTGATCGAGCACAACATGAACGTGGTGATGTCGGTCTCGGACAACATCGTCGTGCTCAACTTCGGCGAGCGGATCGCCGAGGGTCCGCCGGCCGAGATCCAGAAGGACCCCCGCGTCATCGAGGCCTATCTCGGGGCGGACGAATGACGGCGTTGTTGAAGGTCTCGGACCTGCATGTTTCCTACAAGGCGGTGCCGGCCGTGGCGGGCGCCAGCCTTGAGCTGATGGCGGGCGAGATTCGCGTCATTCTCGGCTCCAACGGGGCCGGCAAGTCGACCATCATCAAGTCGATCCTCGGTCTCGTGCCGGCGCACTGGGGCGAGATCCTGTTCCAGGGCGAGCACGACCTGCGGCGGCTGAAGCCGCACCAGATCCACCAGCTCGGCATCAGCTGGGTGCCGGAGGGGCGCCAGCTCTGGGGCACGCTCACGGTCTTGGACAACCTCCGCATGGGCGCCTTCGCCAACCGCGACGACAAGGCCGTGGCGCGGCGGATCGACGAGATGTTCGAGCGCTTTCCCCAAATCGGCGAGCGGCGGCGCCAGATCGCGGGCTCGCTCAGCGGCGGCGAGCAACAGATGGTGGCGGTGGCCCGCGCGCTGGTTTCGGGCCCGAAGCTGATCTTGATGGACGAGCCCTCGCTCGGCCTGGCGCCGATGGTGATCCGCGACGTCTTCGCGCTCGTCGGCGAGATCAACGCCATGGGCATCTCCGTGCTGATGGTCGAGCAGAACGCGCGCCAGGCGCTCCGGGTGGCGAGCTGGGCCTACCTGCTGGAGGTCGGGCGCGTGGTCGAGAGCGGCGAGGCCGGCGAGATCGCCTCGCGCGACAGCGTCAAGGAGATCTTCCTGGGCGGGCGGGCCTGAAGGAGACGGCATGGAATTGTTCCTGCAACAATTGCTGAACGGCCTGATCATCGGCAGCACTTACGCCGTCGTGGCGATCGGCTTTGCGCTGGTCTTCACCGTGCTGAGGGTGATCAATTTCGCCCATCCGGAAATCTTCATGGTCGGCATGTTCGCCGGCCTACTGGCCGGCGTCCACATCTCGGAAAATTTGATCGTCGTGGTCGTCTGCGGCACGCTCGGGGCGGGCCTGGTCGGACTGGTGCTGGAGCGCGTGGTGCTGAGGCCGCTCCGGGGGCGCGACGTGCTGATGACGCTGATCGGCACCTTGGGCGTCGCCATCATGTTGCAGAACGGCATGGCGACCCTGATGAGCCCGGACCCGGTGGCCTATCCCAACGTGCTGCAGCTGAGCCTGATCCTCTCCGACGAAATCATCCTGACCTCGCGTCAGCTGGCCAATTTCATCGTCTCGCTGGTCCTGCTGGTCGCGGTCTCGATCTACGTCCGAAAGACCCGCTACGGCCGGGCGACGCGGGCGATCGCCGAGCGCGCCGACGTCGCCGCCGCCTTTGGCGTCGATGTCGACCGGGTCTCCCAGGTGACGGTGGTGCTGGCCTCGCTGATGGCCGGCATGGCGGCCGTCTCCGTCGGCATGCTCTACGGCAGCGCCTGGGCCTTCGTCGGCTTCTTTTACGGCCTCAAGGCTTTCATCTGCATGCTGGTGGCCGGCAACCGCTATTTCGAGGGCGTCATCATCGTCGCCCTGACGCTCGGCGTGGTCGAGGCGCTGGTCACGGGCTACGTCTCCTCGAGCCTGCGCGACGTCGCCGCCTTCGTGATCCTGATCGCCGTGCTCTACGTGCGCCCCAACGGCCTCTTCGGCTCCTATTCGGCATGAGGACGTGATATGGTTTCGTTTGCCTATTGGGAACCGGTGGCGATCTTCACGCTGATCAACGTGATCGTCGTGACTGGGCTCTACATCACCGCGATGTCCGGCCAGCTGTCCCTGGCGACGGCAGCGATCGTCGGTATCGGCGGCTATGTCTCGGCGATCTTGACGACCAACTTCGACTGGCCCTTCGCCCCGGCGATTCTGATCGCCATCGTGGCCGGCGCCGTCGTTGGCGCGGTGATCGCGGCGCTCACCGTCAAGATGCGGGACTTCATCCTGAAGCTCACCACGCTCGCCTTCGGCGAGGCGGTGGCGGTGGTCGCCTTCAACATCGACTATATCGGCGGCGCCAACAGCTTCTCCGGCATCCCGCTCTATTCCACCTTCACCATCGTCGCGCTGGCGACCGCCGTCGCGCTCTACATCGCCTGGCGCTTCGACGGCTCGCGCCTGGGCTTCGCGGCGCGCGCCGTGCGCGACGATCCGCTCGCGGCTGCGGCCACCGGGGTCTCGGTGCTCTGGGTCAGGGTCGTCACCTTCGCGCTCGGCGCGGCGATCGTCGGCGGCGGCGGCGCGATTCAGGCGCACTACGTGTTGGTGATCAACCCCCAGGAAATGGGCTTCTTCATCTCGCTCACCTTCATCATCTTCCTGCTGGTGGGTGGCCTCCACTCCCTCTGGGGTCCCGTCGTCGCCGCGGTCGTGCTGACCGCGCTGCCGGAAGTCACCCGCTTCGCCAACGAGTACCG
Organism: Alphaproteobacteria bacterium; assembly: GCA_965226475.1. Taxonomy (GTDB): domain Bacteria; phylum Pseudomonadota; class Alphaproteobacteria; genus JASLMY01. The sequence continues at coordinate 339,004 of CBDDDJ010000002.1, forward strand.
ACTGATACTTTATGGCTTCGCCATCGTCATGATCGTACTGTTCCGCCCCGATGGCCTGATCACCCGGCGGACGACCCGACCGTCGGGCGGCGGGCCCACGCCGAGAGACACGGCCACCGTGCCCGTCGAACCAAGCGCTTGAGGCATCCACCATGGCCCGAACCGCAACCAAGACACAGCTGGCCCCGACCGTGGTGAGAAAGGATGCGGCGCTCGGCGCCGAGGTGCGCGGCATCGATCTCTCCGGCCCGCTCGATGGCGAGACCGTCGCCTGGATCAAGCTGACCTGGGCTGAACACTTGGTGCTGGTGTTCCCCGACCAGTCCCTGACGGAGGACCAGCAGGTCGCCTTCAGCCGAAAATTCGGCGAACTCGCGGTGCATGTCGAGCCGGACAAGATCTCCACCAGGGCGCCCGAGATCTTTCGCGTCTCGAACGTCGACGAAGACGGCAACAGGATCGATCCGGAGAGCGAGTATTTCCGATTTTTCACTGTGCTTACCGGGCGCTGGCACACCGACGGCTCCTACAAGCCGATGCCGTCCATGGGCTCGATCCTGCACGGGCAGGTGGTGCCACCGGAGGGCGGCGAGACTTGGTTCTGCAACATGTTCCGCGCCTATGACGGGCTTCCAGACGCGATCAAGGCGAAGATCGAGGGCCGCCACATGGTGCATGCCCAGGACTTCACGCGGGTCACCTGTCCAGGGCTCACCCCGCTGACGCAGGCGCAGCGCGAGGAGGTGCCGCCGGTGACCCACCCGCTGGTCCGCACCCATGGCGACGGCCGGCGCTCGCTCTATGTCAACGCCGCGGTGGCCTATTACGTCGGCGGCATGGGACTCGAGGAGGGCAAGGCTTTCCACAAACAGTTGATAGACCTCGCGACCCGACCCGAGTACGTCTACCGCCACCGCTGGAGCGCCGGCGACGTGGTGATGTGGGACAACCGGGCCACCATGCACCGCGTCACCGATTACGACGGCAACAAATACCGCCGCGCCATGCAGCGCACCGAGATCCTCGGCACGGATATCGTGCACTGACGCCAGGGCCGGGGGACGTTTGCGGACGGCCGGCGAGCCGGGGTGCAACGGACGGGAACGCGATCGGCGAGGCAAGGAGGGTGGTCATGAACGAACTGCCGTCACTCGGCCGCTTTCCCTATTCCGGGCTTCGCTCACGGCCCGATTTCGATTGGCCCGAGGGCAAGCGGCTCGCGGTCCACGTCGCCGTCAACCTCGAGCATTTCATCTTCGGCGAGGGCGGCGTCGACCTCGACCGGCCGACGCCGCCGCCCAACCACCGCAGCTATCTCTGGCGCGATTACGGCAATCGGGTCGGCGTCTGGCGCCTGCTGGACCTGTTCGACGAATTGGACGTGCCGGTCGGCGTCATCACCAACGCCTCGATCTACGACCATTGCCCCGAAACCGTCGCCGCCTTCCGCGAACGCGGCGACGAGATCATCGGCCACGGCATGACCAACTCCAAGAAGCCGAACGAGATGACCGAGGCGGAGGAGGTCGAGATGGTGCGCGCCGCGACGGCGGCCTTCCGGCACCACGAAGGGAGCGCGCCGACCGGCTGGCTGACGCCCTACCTCAACCCCTCGGAGGTGACAACGGACATCCTCAAGGAAGCCGGCTATCAATACGTGCTGGACTGGGGGATCTGCGATGACCAGCCGTTCTGGGCGCGGACCCGCGCCGGACCAATTCTGGCGGTGCCCTACCCGCTGGAACTGAACGACCAGCCGGCAATGGTCTTCCGCCGCAACACGGCGGCGGAGTTCGCCGACATGATGATCGACCACTTCACGGAGCACCTGAGGGCCTCGCCCAAATACCCCTCCGTCTGCTCGTTCTCGCTGCACCATTTCATCATGGGCCAGCCCTATCGGCTGCATCAACTGAGACGCGCCCTCGAACACATCGTCGCACGCCGGGACGAGATCTGGCTGACCACCCCCGGCGCCATCGCCCGCCACTACATGTCGCTCCCCGGGGAGAAGCAGCTGACGCCGGCGTGAGCGAGCTTCGTCCGCCGTCATGGATCGCCGTGAAAGCCGAAGGATGCCGGCTCCGGGCCACATCTTTGGAAACCTTGGCCAACCGGCGCACCGCGCTCGGGTCGAAATCTTCACGCGACCCGATCGCCGCTCCCATGGTGGGCCCTCCTCAAGTCCGGATGACCCGTAACGGGATCGACCGCCTCCGCGCTCTTCCCAATCGTCAATTTTGGCAAGTTCTAATGGAACGCCCGGTCTCGGGGGCATTCCTGACTTCGATTCGGCGAAACCCGACATTCGACTGCCAATGCCGTCTATTGGGGGTAGAATCACCATCGTCGCCGTCTCGTGTGCCGGCCACGGGCTAGATGGGCGCTTGGCCTACGCATATCGTCCTCCAGATTGCGATCGAGTGCCCGAAGGGCTACCCTGATGCTCGGAACCGATGCTCATCTGGGAGATGTCGGCTCGTGGCCCGGACGGCCCGTGATGGATGCGAAACAAGTAAAAACGATCGTCGACCGCTACATGTTCCCGACCGAGGGTACGTCCTATATGGGCGGCCTGGAGAACCGGCCGGTCATTGCCGGCAGCTTCGGGCGCACCGTGGTCGACACGAACGGCAAGGAATATCTCGACTTCCAGTCGGGCCAAATGGGCGCGGCCCTCGGTCACCAGCATCCGCGTATCGTCAAGCGGATCGAGACGACCATGAAGTCGCTGCTGCACGCTTCCAACACAATGTTGAACGTGCCGCGCCTGCGCCTGCATGAGAAACTCGGTAAATTGCTACCGCGCCCATTGGAAAAGTCGCTCTTTCTGGTGTCGGGCAGTGATTCGATCGAAGCCGCGATCGATTTAGCGCGCAAGGCGACCGGCGGTCTCGATGTGTTGGGGTTGCATGCCGGCCTGCATGGCTCGACTTCCTATGTCACGAGGTCGCTTTCGTTCAATTGGGAACGGCGCAAACATGCGGCCGTTGCGCCCCACACCGCGTCGGTGCTGACGCCCTATTGCTATCGCTGCCCACTCGGCCTCAAGTTTCCGCGCTGCGAGGTGCAATGCCTGACTTCCAGTTTGGAGCTGGCCGATGCCAATTTCACGGCGCAGCCGGCAGGCTTCATCGCTGAACCGATCCTTTCCGCCGGCGGTGTCATCGTGCCGCCGGATGGGTATTTCACGAAAGTGAAGGAGGCCTGCGATGCGCGTGGCATGGCGTTGATCGTCGACGAAGCGCAAACCGGCCTCGGCAAGACGGGAAAGCTGTTCGGATTCCAGCACGAGAACGGTTTGAAGCCGGACATCATCGCCATATCGAAGCATTTCGGCGGCGGCCTGCCGATCAGCGCCGTCTGCACGACGGCCCGGATGGCCAAGGCGGCAATATCGAACGGTTATTTCGCAACCCGCAGCCACGCCACCGATCCACTTCTCTGCGCCGCCGGGGAGGAAAGCCTCGATATCGTCGTCGACGAGGATATGCCCGGACGCGCCCGGCGGATCGAACGACACATAAAGTCCGCCTTCCGCTCGATGGCGAAGGAGTTCGAATGGATCGGCGACATCCGTGGGCGCGGCGTCCTGCTCGGGATCGAGCTGGTGCGGGACCGCCACACCAAAGCGCCCGCCAATGCCGAAACGCAAGCAATCTTCCAGTATTGCCTCGACAACGGCCTGATCTTTCAGGTGCGGGGCGTGCGCGAATTGAAAAATGTGATCCGGCTGGTACCGCCGATGACGACGACGAAGACGGAACTGGATCGGGCCCTGTCGATCCTGCATGACGCCTTCACGAAGGTTGCCAAGCGCGGCGCCAAACGGCGGCCGAAGGTCCGTGCCCGCTAGACGATGCAAGGCGCGTCTACGTCCGCTTCATGGACGACATTCTGGTGCTCAGCCGGACGGGCTGGAAGCTCAGGAAAGCGGTCAAAGCGGTGAACCAAGTGCCCGGCTCGCTAAACTTGGAAAAGCATCCCGACAAAACTTTCATCGGGCAAACGATCGTGGGAGCCTCGATAGATGACCACCTCGCGAACCGCGACCTTCCTGGATGACCCCATCGCCGAGTACGTCAATCTGGAGCGCTATCCCATCGCCGATCTGAAAAGCCCGGCGGCCCGAGCATTAATTGCGCGTATGCACGAGGAGATGGCCAATCTCGGTGCCTGCTGCCTCAGGAATTTCATCTGGCTTGAAGCCCTGGAGAAACTGCGGGGCGAAGCTGAAAGCCTGGCGCATCTGGCATATGGCGGACCGAGCGAGGCGACGCCCTATTTCTTCAACTACCGCATCGGTGAGGGGAAGGGCTATCGCGAGGATCATCCGACACGGCGCACTTCACCCCGGCGCCTGGGTCAGGTGGCAGGCGATTTAATTCCTGAGGATGCCCAGGTGCGCCGGATCCACCGCAGCCCGAGCCTGATCGCCTTCCTGGCCAAGGCGCTGGGGGAACAAGCACTCCATCCCCTGGCCGACCGGAAGCAGTCGCTCAACATCTCGGTCATGGAGGAAGGCGGTTGTCAGCAGTGGCACTTCGACCGCGGCAAGTCCGTCATCACCCTCCTGGTCCAGGCTCCGGAAGGCGGCGGTCACTTCGAGTACGTTCCCGATGTACGCAACGAAGACTCGGAAAATTTCGAGGCAGTGGGCCGGATCCTCGATGGCTATCGCGAAAACGTACGGTCGGTCGAGATCACCGCCGGGACGCTAATGCTCTTTCGTGGGCACTACTCCCTCCACCGGGTGACCCCGGTCGAGGGCAAGCGCCATCGCCTCCAGCTCATCCTTGCGTACGCCGACCGACCGGACCAGCACGGCTCGGCTGAATCGAGTCGCCTCCACTATGGCACGCGGGCGGCGGGCTAGACACACCACAAACTATCCCGATGCGGTGACCTGACAGGTCCACTGAAGTGGACGCGGCGCGGCTGGGCATTCCTGATTGACTACGCTTTGATCGCGATATCGTGGGGGATCGTCAACAACCTTCTGAAAGGACCGATCCCCGAGGTCATCATGATGCTCGGGTCGCCAGTTTGGTTTTGCCTGTATATTACCGTGACAGAGGGAGTAGGCGAGGTCCGCGCCAGCCCAGATCGTGGCCAGTCGCAGAAGCGATGAAAGGCAGGCCGTGATCGGCCGTGACTTGAGGCAGGAAGGAATGTGAGCCATGACGACACGATCACCGACCTCACCCGGTCTCATGGAGCGTCTGGCCGACGGGCCGGTCATCTGTGCCGAGGGGTACCTATTTGAGCTCGAACGGCGCGGCTATTTGCAGGCCGGGGCGTTTGTACCCGAGGTGGTTTCGGACCATCCCGACGTTGTCCGCCAGTTACACCGAGACTTTGTGCATGCGGGGTCGGACGTGGTCGAGGCCCTGACCTATTACGCCCATCGGGAGAAGATGCGGCTGATTGGGCGCGAGGACGAACTGGAGCCAATGAACCGACAGGCATTGCGCATCGCCAAAGACGTCGCGGCCGAGACCGGGGCACTGGTCGCCGGCAATATCTGCAACACCAATATCTATGATCCAGACGACGCGGCGGGCCAGGCCAAGATCCGCGGTCTATATGCGGAGCAGGTGGAGTGGATTGTCGATGAAGGCGTCGATTTCATGATTGCCGAAACGTTTCCTTGGCAAGGCGAGGCCGAACTGGCGCTGGACGCGATCAAGCAATCCGGCCTGCCCGCTGTGGTGACCTACGCGATCCACCGCGACGGCCTCACGCGGGAAGGCATTACGCCGGTACAGGCGTGCAAGGCGCTGGAAGATCAGGGCGCGGCGGTGGTCGGCCTGAACTGCACTCGAGGCCCGAATACTATGCTGCCTATCCTGCAGGAGATCGCGGCTGTTTGCACAGTGCCGATCGCCGCTTTGCCGGTGCCTTTCCGCACCAGCGAATCGGAGCCCACATTCCAGTCGCTGACGGATTCCTGCCACGGGCATCCGGATGGTGATCGGCCGTTTCCGGTGCATCTGGATCCGATGAGCTGCACTCGCATGGACATCGCCCGCTTCACGGCGGAGGCGAAGGCGCTGGGCGTGAAATATTTCGGCGTCTGTTGTGGCGCCGGGCCGAACCACATCCGTGCGATGGCGGAAGCGTTGGGCCGCCGTCCGCCGGCCAGTCGCTACTCGGCCGACATGTCCAAGCACTATGCCCTTGGTGATTTTGACCGTCAGCGCGGGCAGGACCGCGACTTCCGCGATCGGCTCTAATCACCATCGATCGGGCGACGACCGCATTTGCCTATCGTGTGCGCTGGACGGCCCGTAATCGGTCGATATCGGTCCAGATGTCAACGGCGGTGCAAAAAGGGGCCAGTTCGGCGGAATTAGTCGGCCGTTAAATTCCCGAATTTCGGCGGCATCGTTGGCGTATTCGTCGTGAGGCACGGTTCGAGTTTGCAAGAAATCGCCTGAGGCAAGGTGGATTTCTTGCAATTTCGTTTGATTTTATGTTCTATTTTTCGCTGATTCATGTTATAGTCAAGCTCGTGATTTTGAGGGCTCCCATGCGACCGAAGCAGTCTCCCAAGGCCGATCACGACGACCTCTTCCGTTCGCGCCTCGACCACATCATCAACATGCGCCACCCGCTCGTCCTCTTGGCCGAGAGGATCGATTGGGCCTGGATCGAGGAACACCTGACGGACCGCTTCGCCGACAACGGCCGACCCGCCGAGCCGGTCCGCTTCATGATCGGCATGTTCGTGCTGAAGCACACCTACACGCTCTCCGACGAGCAGCTCTGGGAGCGTTGGGAGCACGATCCCTACTTCCAGTACTTCACCGGCGAGGAATTCTTCCAGCACGGGCTCCCCCACGAACGCTCGGGATTGAGCCATTGGAGGAAGCGCCTGGGTGATCGCCTGGATATCCTGCTGCAAGAGAGCCTGCGCGTTGCCCATGACACCGGCGCCCTGAAGAAGAGCGATCTCGCCCGGGTCACGGTCGACACCACGGTGCAGCCGAAGAACATCACCTTCCCGACCGACGCCAAACTGCTGAAGAGGGCGATCGACAAGCTCGGCGAGCTGGCCAAGCGCCATGGCGTGGAGCTCCGCCAGAGCTATGTTCGGGTGGCGCGGCGGGCGGCGATGATGGTGGGCCGATACGCCCACGCCAAACAGTTCAAGCGGATGAACCGGGAGCTGAAGTTCTTGCGGACCCGGCTCGGCCGGCTCATCCGTGATATCGAGCGCAAGATCGAGGGCGATCGGGCGCTGGAGGAAGTCTTCGCGACGGCGCTTCTCAGGGCCCGCCAGATCCGTGGCCAGAAGCAACGCCAGCGCGGCTGGAAGCTCTATTCATGGCATGCCCCCGAGGTCGAGTGCATCGGCAAAGGCAAAGCCGCGAAGCCCTACGAGTTCGGCGTCAAGGTCTCGCTCACCACCACCAACAAGCGTTGCAAAGGCGGACAGTTCATCCTCCACGCCAAGGCGCTCCCCGGCATTCCCTACGACCGCCACACCTTGAAGGAGGTGCTGGAGGAGACCGAGACCCTGACGGGGAGCGCGATCGAGCGGGTCTATGTCGACAAGGGCTACCGGGGCCACGATGCGCCGAAGCCGCTGCGGGTCTTCAAGTCGGGCCAGAAGCGCGGCGTCCACGGCCAGATCAAAAAGGAGCTCCGGCGACGAAGCGCCATCGAGGCCGTCATCGGCCATTGCAAGACCGACGACCATCTCGACCGGAACTACCTGAAGGGACGGCTCGGCGACCGGATCAACGCCGTGATGAGCGCCGCCGGCTACAACTTCCGCCTCCTCCTCAGGTGGCCGAAGCTTTTTTTGCGTAAAATCATCGCCGCCGTATTGGCCGACTTGATCACAATGCCCGCATAGCGCCCCTGGCTACGACTTCCGCCTCCTCCTCCGGTGGCTGAAGCTTCTCTCGCGCAAAACCATCGCCGCCATATCGGCCGACTCGATCTCAATGCCGGCGGTCAGAACCGCTTCTTAACAGCCGACGAATTATAGAGGGCCACGATCGGTTGAGGGGCTTTTCCACGTAGTCCACGGGAGGACTCGTTTTGAAGGTCCTACTGGTAACCCGCTAAAGCTTACTGCCGGTCGTCAATAGCCCGGTGCCTGGAGAATCCGGTTTCTTGAACGGGGTATCGACGACTTCCGCATCCACCAGACCGTCTGCATAAGTGGCCGGCAGGACGACTTGCAGATTGGTGCCGAGTTCCGTTAACTCCACCGGTAGCATGGCGAACGCGATGTTCGACTCTTGCGTCGGCGAAAACCAGGCGGAGGTAACATAGCCGACCAATTGGCCGTCTGAGAAGATATGGTAGAAATCCGCCGGATACCAGGTAATGGGCTCCCCACCCAAGCGTAATCCGGCCAGCTTGTGGCTCACCCCTTCGTCATGGATTTTCTGCAGGGCCGCTTTGCCGATAAAGTCGTCTTTGGAGAGGTCGACCATCCAGCCCAGGCCGCATTCATAAGGATTGGTTTCCACGTCCATGTCCTGGCCGTGGGACAGTATACCCGCCTCGATTCGGCGATGATGGCCGGGCGCGATGACACGCAAGTTGTGCGATTCGCCCGCCGCCAGAACGGCGTTCCACATCTTCTCGGCATTTTTGGTGGCGTCGAACAGATAAATTTCGAAACCGGCTTCCGCAGAGAAGCCCGTGCGCGAAATCACCACCTTGCAGCCGCCAACCTCGGCCCACATCAGGCCGTAGTAGGGAACCTCGTCGATGCCGGCGCCAACCAGATCGCGCATCAGATTCGTGGATTTTGGGCCTTGGATCTGCACCGGGGCCACGTCAATCTCGTTGATCACCACATCATAGCGGTCAAAGGCGTTGACGCCCTGCAAATAGAGCCCGATGTCGGTGTCGGCCAGGGAGAACCAGAATTCACCCTCTGCCGGGCGCAGTAACACCGGGTCGTTCAGCACGCCGCCATAGCTGTTGCACAGGATGACATAGCGGCATTTGCCCACTTCGCATTTGTCGACGCGCCGGGTGATGACCATGTCCACGAAAGCTTCCGCATCCGGGCCCTTGACCTGGATTTGCCGCTCGACAGCGACATTCCACATGGTCACATGTTCGGTCAGATATTCGTATTCCTTCATCAGGCCGCCGTCTTCTGGCTTGATGTAGGCGCGGGGATGATAGACGTGGTTGTAGACCGAATAACACCAGGCGCCGGCGGCCTGACTAAGGTGCCAATAGGGGCCCTTACGCAATCGGGTATCGACCAAAAGGCGGCTGCCCTTGGCTAAAAGACCTTCGTCTCCATTGTCCCCGCTTTGGCGCAGTTGAATGGGGACATGCCGCTTTTTCAGACGGCTGTTTTCAAACATATCAGCTACTGTGGGGCCGTTCATAACATCGTTGCTCATCATGGTCTCCCAACCCAAATCTCCCGGATGCGTTTGCGATCAGCAATCTAAAATTTAAACCGGGATACCCCAGACGACTGCCAATCGCCGACAACAGTAGCACAATGGGCATCCGGCTCTGAATCCGGCTCAGCATGGCGCCCAGCGAGACTGGCCGGAGCTCCAAGCGGCCCTCGACTACGCGCGCGAGGGCGATGCCCTCGTGGGACGGCGGCTTTCGGGGGGTACGGTCCCCGCCGGACCCAAACGTTGGCCTTCGTCGAGCCCACCGTTCACATCGCCCCCTTGTCCACCTATGAGGCCCCGAGCGATGCCCGTTGAAGGGCGGTATGGATAATTTGCGCTTGAATCTGTAAATCGCTTCGGGCATCGGAAACTCCTTTGGTTCGCATTCGCCGGCGCGCAGGGGCCGAATATCGCTTTTGGCATTTTTAGTGGTACGGTTCGCGGCCCTGATGCGGCGGCGGCGACGGATCGAAGGTTCGTTCTTCGAAAGACTACACTTCGTTATCGTCGATCTGCCCCCCTTCGATGCGATTGAAGCGGCGCTCTTCGATCCAAATACCGAGTTCGGAGGCGCTCTTTTGTGGAAATCGCGGCCTTCGCGCCTTGAGGAGACGCAGCTATGACGACCGAGCGCGCCCCCGAGTATACCTCCAACCCCCGTGTAATGTTTGAAATGTCGACGGAGCGCGCAGCACTGAGCGCGCCGGGAGGAAAGCCACTGATCGTCCACGTGCTCTGCGCCCTCGAGCACTGGCGCTTCGACGCCGCCATGCCCCGCCAGATCATGCCTGCGCCCCACGGAGCCCAGCCGGTGCCAGACGTTCCGAACTGGAGCTGGGCTGAATACGGTATGCGCTGTGGCATGCCGCGGCTGCTGCGTGCGCTCGGCACGCGCGGGATCCGGGCCGACGCTTGTATCAATGCCGGTGTCCTCGATGCCTATCCATCGGTCGCCGAGGCCGTGCTCGAGGCAGGCTGGGAATTTCAGGGTCATGGGCTACACCAAGCGGCGATGCCAGACGCCGACGAGGAGGCCCTCATCCGGACAGCTATCGAGAAGCTGAGTGCGTTCTCGGGGCAACGGATCCGAGGTTGGACGGGGCCGGGATTGAAGCAAAGCTTCGAGACCCCGGAGCATCTGAAGGCGGCCGGCATCGAGTACACTTGCGATTGGGTGATCGACGATCTGCCCTGCTGGATGCGTACCCTGCACGGGCCCATGGTTTGCGTCCCCTATACCCTGGAGCTCAACGACAGCGTTATCTTCGCGGTCGAAAAACACAGCTCCTCAGAGCACTACGACCGGCTGTGCCATACCTTGGAGTCTATCGACCGCGAGCTCGAGCAAGGCCCTCGGGTGCTGTCTCTCTCCCTGCATCACCACCTGAGCGGCGTGCTGCACCGGATCGGCTTCGTCGAGAAGATGCTCGATATCCTGCTGGCCCGTGACGACACGGTGTTCATGACGGGCGGCGAGATCGTTGATTGGTTCGTTGACGCAGTGCCTCCTGCCTGATCGCGGAGCATCGCAAGATCGGCGGGACGCGCAATCGCCCGGCCACCCGCCGCGCCAGCCGCTTATCGGACCCGGAAAAAGCTGGACCGGAGGCGCGGACGGCTCCTCGAGATCGGACGTCGCGCTAATCCGCGCACACTTGCGGGCGCCGGCCGGCCCAAGGCTTCGCGGCCTCGAGCTGCGCGGCGAGGGCAAGCAGCGGCCATTCCTCGCCGTAGCGGGCGACGAAGTGGAGGCCGACCGGCAGCCCCTCGGAGGTCCAATGCAGCGGCAGCGAAACGGCGGGTTGCCCGCTCGCATTACTGATGTAGGTATAGGGCGAGAATCGCGCCATCCGCCGGCGCAGCTCGATGGGATCGTCGCGATAGACGAGGCTGCCCAGCGGCACCGGCGGCTGGCCAAGCGTGGTGGTTAGCCACAAATCGTGGTCGGTGAAGAATCCACTCAACGATCGGATTTGGCGCTGAACATCCTGCAGGGCAAGCAGATAGTCGGCGGCGCTCAAGCTCTCGGCCCGCTTGGCGAAGGCCCAGACGAAGGGCTCGAAGTCCGCCTCGGATGGGGTGCGTCCGATGCGCCGCGACCAGTCAGCGATCGCCCACGCGACGCCGGCCGAGAGCAGGGTGGTAAACTTCTGCCAGAGTTCGGGCGCATCGAAACTCGGGCTGGCCTCAACGACCTCGTGGCCCAGGGATTCGCACAGCGCCGCGGTCTCCCCGATCGCCTCCACGCAGACCGGATCCAGCGGATCGCCGAGAGGGGTCTCCGTCGAGAAGCCGATGCGCAGAGCTCCCGGGTCGGCGCCGACCGCTTGCGCGAAGGGGCGCGCCGGTGACGGCGCGACATAGGGCTCGCCGACGGCGGGACCCGCCACGCCATCCAGGAGCCTGGCACAATCGCGCACCGTGCGCGTCAGCGCGTGCTCCACGAAGAATCCTGCCAGCAGGTCGCCATAGTGAGGCGCAAGCGAGTTTCGGCCTCGGCTGGGCTTCAGGCCTACCAGCCCGCAACACGAGGCCGGGATCCGGATCGAGCCGCCGACGTCGTTGCCGTGCGCCATCGCCACCACCCGGGCGGAGACCGCAGCCGCGGCACCACCGCTGGATCCGCCGGTCGTGAGGGCCGGATCCCAAGGATTGCGGGCCACGCCGAACAGCCTCGGCTCGGTGGTGGTTCCGATAGCGAATTCGGGCAGGTTGGTTTTTCCGATGGTGATGAGCCCGGCTGTGGAACGGCGTGCAAAGTTGACCCCTGTTGAGGGGTGATCGGCGTCCAAATTTGACCCCCTGAGCCTGGCTAGTCCAAGTCACTGTCAATGGCGGAGCAAAAAGGGACCACCGTGGCGGTGTAAGAAGGGACCACTTGGCGGCTGCGGGCTTGTCCCCTAGTCCATGGGAGGGCCCCGGGTGCGACGCGGCGTGCCCTCAACAGGCCGACGCGGCGGCGCGCGCGGGAGGGACCTGTGGGCCCACGGGGTCAAGCGTGGGTTGGGTGGTCGGTTCAGTTCGCCGTCGGGGTTTGACGCCTGCGGCTCTGGTTGAGCCTGTAGCTCTCGCCATTCATCTCGAGGATGTTGACGTGGTGGGTGAGGCGGTCGAGGAGAGCGCCGGTGAGGCGCTCGGAGCCGAACACCTCGGTCCATTCGTCGAAGGGCAGATTGGTGGTGACCAGGGTCGAGCCCCGCTCGTAGCGTTGGCTGAACACCTCGAACAACAGCTCGGCGCCGGTCTTCGACAGCGGCACGAAGCCGAGTTCGTCGACGATCAGAAGCTTGTAGGTGGCGAGCTTCTTCTGGAACCTCAGCAGCTGCTTGTCATCGCGGGCCTCGATGAGCTCGTGGACCAGTGCGGCGGCGGTGATGAAGCCGACCGAGAGGCCCTTCTGGCAGGCCGCCAAGCCGAGACCGAGGGCGATGTGGGTCTTGCCGGTGCCGCTGTTGCCGAGCGCGATGAGGTTCTCGCGGCGCTCGATGTACTCGCAGCGGGCCAGCTCCAGGACCAGCGCCTTGTTGAGCGAGGGGATGACCTTGAAGTCGAAGCTGTCGAGGCTCTTGACCACGGGGAAGCGCGCCGCCTTGATGCGCCGCTCGACCATGCGGCGCTCGCGGTCGATCAGCTCGAGCTCGGCGAGTCTCAACAGGTAGCGGACGTGATCGACGCCTTCCGAGGCGCACTGCCGGGCGATCTTGTCGTACTCGCGCAGGAAGGTCGGCAGCTTCAGCGTCTTGAGGTGGTGGGCGAGCAGCACTTGCGGTGTGTCGGTCATGCGCCGAGCCCCGACAGCAGGCTCATGTACGACTTGGCGGACGTCATCGCGACCCGGGCGCGCGGCAGATACGGATAGACGTCGAGGTTGAGCCTGGGCGGCCGCCGCTCGATGCGGCACAGTACCAGGTGCTTCACCGCATCAAAGCCGATTGCGCCGAGCCGCAGGGCGTCGCCGACCGCACCCTCGACCTCCTCGAGCCGGAAGGTCTCCAGTAGACGGAGCACCTGGACGTACTCGCGCTTGCCTGCCTTGCCCATACGAGCTTCGAGGAGCCGCCGCAGAGTGATGAAGGCCTCGGGCAGGTCCCAGCCCGCCAATGGCGCGGCCTGGTCGAGGGCGCCGATCTTCTGCTCGATCAAGGGCAGGTAATGCAGCGGGTCGAAGATCAGGTCCTCGCTGTCGTAGGACCGGCGGTGCCGGGCGATCACCTCGGCCCCGCAGCTGATCACCACCTCATCGACGTAGCCCCGGATGAGCACCTCACGGTGGCCGTAGGCCACGGGCACGGAATAGTCGTTGCTGCGGTAACGCACCAGCGACAGCGAACTCGCCCGTCCAGGGCGCTTATCGCAGGCATCATAGGGAGCAGGCGGCAATGGCAAGAGAACTTGACGATCCCGCTCGAGACGCTCGCCGATGGTCTCCTTGTGGCCCCGCAGCCGCGCCGCCTGGCGCCGGCGGCACTGTTCGGCGAGAGCATCGTTGAGGGCCGCGAAGCTCTCGGCACGCGGGACGGGGACCAGGAAGTTCCGCCGGATGAAGCCGACCAGTCCCTCGACCTTGCCCTTGTCGTTGCCCTTGCCCGGCCGGCCGAACCTGTCCTCGAACAGATAGTGGGACTGAAGCTCCGTGAAGACGCGCGTTCGCTGCCGCTTCCCATCGCCCAGGATCCGGGCAACCGCCAGCTTGGTGTTGTCGTACAGGATGGATCGGGGGACGCCGCCGAAGAAGGCAAACGCCGCGTTGTGGCCATCGCAGAATGCTTCGGTCGTCTCCGCCGGATAGGCCGCAACAAAGCAACCATCACTGTGGGGAAGGTCGAAGGCAAGGAAGTGGATCTTCCGTAACGCGCCGCCGATCACCGCCATCGCTTCGCCGAAGTCCGCCTGGGCGTGACCGGGGGAATGGGAGAGTGGCACGAACACCTCACGCGACCGAAGCCCCTGCTCACGAACGTAGTCCTTCACGATGGTGTAGCCGCCCGTGAAACCGTACTCGTCCCGGAGGCGGTCGAAGATGCGCTTCGCAGTGTGCCGTTGCTTGTGGTGGCTGGTCCGATCGTCTTCCAGAATCCGATCGATGATCCCCGTGAACGGACCCAGCTTCGGCCGCCGTGGCGGCTTGCCGCGGCGATACCCCGGCGGCACCGAGAACGACAGCATCTTGCGTACCGTCTTGCGGTCCAGCCCGAACACCCGCGAGGCCTCGCGGGTGCTCATTCCCTCGACACGACACGCCCGCCGAACCCGTGCGTACAACTCCACCCGATACATCCCCCCCGCCTTCCAGTCAGAGCAACCCTGACAGAAGGCTATACGCGGTCCCATTTTGGTCCGCCGCAGCCGGATCGACCGGCCGCTTCAGTGGGGGATTATTGCGCCGCCGTTCTCAAAGTCACCTCGTTTTTGGGCGGACGAGGTGGTGGGGGATGTTGGTCGTGGAGACGATAGCGCGGATCCGGCGGGAGTATTTCGTCAAGGGGAAGCCGATCAAGGAGATCGTGCGGGACGTGAAGGTCTCGCGCAACACGGTGCGCAAGGTGATCCGTTCGCAGGCGACGGCGTTCACCTACGACCGGCGGGTCCAGCCGATGCCGAAGCTGGGGCCGTGGACGGCCGAGCTGGAGCGGATGCTGGAGGCCAACGAGACCAAGTCGAAGCGGGAGCGGCTGACGCTGCTACGGATCTCCGAAGCCCTCGAGGGTCTGGGCTATGGCGGCGGCTACGACGCGGTGCGGCGCTACGCCAAGGCGTGGCGGTGGCGCCGTTCGGCATCGACGGCGCAGACCTATGTGCCGTTGGTGTTCTCGCCGGGCGAGGCCTATCAGTTCGACTGGAGCCACGAGTACGTGGTGCTGGCGGGGGTGACGACCAAGGTCAAGGTCGCGCACGTCCGGCTGTGCCACAGCCGAATGTTCTTCGTCCGCGCTTATCCGCGCGCGAGCCAGGAGATGGTGTTCGACGCCCACGACCGGGCATTCCGGCTGTTCCAGGGTGCCTGCCGGCGAGGCATCTACGACAACATGAAGACGGCGGTGCAGACCGTCCTCATCGGCAAGGAGCGCGCGTTCAACCGGCGCTTCGTGCAGATGTGTGGCCACTACCTGGTCGAACCGACAGCATGCACGCCGGGAGCGGGATGGGAGAAGGGGCAGGTCGAGAACCAGGTCGGGATCATCCGCGGTCGGTTCTTCACCCCGCGGCTGCGCTTCAAGACCTACGACGAGCTCAACGCCTGGCTCTTGGACCAGTGCGTCGCCTACGCCCGGCGTCATCCCCACCCGGTGTTCAAGGACGAGCGTCCGTCCCTGGTCGGCTATCGCGGGCCGTTCGACGGCTTCCACGCGGTCCCGGCGTCGGTGTCGAAGACCTGCCTGGTGCGCTTCGACAGCAACAAGTACAGCGTGGCGGCGCGCGCCGTCGGCCGTCCGGTCGAGGTCCATGCCTACGCCGATCGCATCGTCATCCGCCAGGACGGCGAGATCGTCGCCGAGCATGCCCGGCGCTTCGGCCGCGACCAGACCGTCTATGACCCGTGGCACTACGTGCCCGTGCTGGCGAGGAAGCCCGGTGCGCTTCGTAACGGCGCGCCGTTCAAGGACTGGGCGCTGCCCGGCGCCCTGGGTCGCGTGCGCGTCCGGCTCGCCGGCCACGACGACGGCGACAGGCAGATGGTCGAGATCCTCACCGCCGTGCTGGCGGATGGGCTGGCGGCGGTGGAGGCCGCCTGTGCCGAGGCGCTCGCTGGCGGCGTGTGCAGCGCCGACGTCGTGCTCAACATCCTCAATCGTCGGCGCCAGCCGTCCGAGACGGTGTAGCGCACCCGGTTCCTTGGACACAAGTTTGTCTCACGCGGCGGGCCTGATTGAGATCGCGGCGTGCCACGCCTGACGAGCTTGAGCGGGGCTCAGGTAGCCGTTCTTTTCGACGATCCACTGGGCATTGTAGAGTTCGACGAAGTCGCGGACGGCGTCCCGCAGCTCCGCGATGTTGCGGTAGATGCGACCATGGATGATCTGTTCCTTCAGCGTGCGATTGAACCGCTCGGCGACGCCGTTGGTCTGGGGCTCGGCGACGAAGGCGTAGGACGGCTGGATGCCCCAGAACTTGATCTGGTTGGTGAAGTGGTCCGACAGATACTGGGAGCCGTGATCCATCCGCAAGGCCAGCCCCCGAGCCGCGCCGGCCGCGGTCGAGCCATACAGCCCGGCAAGCCCCATGGAGATCGGCTGCAGGGCGGCGAAGCGGTCGCCGCGCTTGCAGACATGCCAGCCGACACACTCGGCGTTCCAATGCTCGACGGCGGTGAAGATCCAGCCCCAGCCGTCGTCCACCGTGAACACCCGAACGCCATCGGTGCCCCACATGAGGTTCGGGGCATGAGTGATGATCTCACCGTCATGGGGATTGCCGCCACGGCGGCGGCAGCGATGGGGCGAGAGCAGATTGTTCTCGCGCATCAGGCGGAGCACCCGCTTGCGGGCAACCCGGATGTCGCGACAGACCCGAAGCCGAGCCCAGACCTTGCGGTAGCCCTCGCCCTCCCAGGGCGATGCCTCCAGGTCGGCTTCGATCGCCACCAGCAGCGCCTGGTCCGAGATCGCGGGCTTCGGTCCCCGACGCTTTGCCGGCGGCTGCTCGGCGTGCTGGCCGGAGGTCATGGCGTAGAACGAGGAGCGGGCCATGCCCCAGGCGGCGCAGACCCGCCGCAGGCCGTAGGCCAGACCCGTGCCGGGCGAGGTGGCGGCACTCATCGCCGCGACCTCCGCCGCCCCAAAGGGCCGAAGGTCTCCGTCTTGGCCTCCAGCAGTTCCACCTGCATGGTCAACTCTCCGATCCGCTTCATGGCGCTATCCAGTTCCGCCTGCACCGGATCGCCCTTGCGTTGCTTGAGCGAGGCGTCGATCCCGCCGATCGCTTTCTCACGCCACTGCTCGAGCCGGAAGATCTCTACGCCCAACTGGCGCGACAGAAGTTGCACCGGCTCGTCACGCAAAAGCCGCGGAACGACCTCACGCTTGCGCGCCACCGTCCATCGCTGGCCAAGTCCCAGCGGGCCTGCCGGCAAAGCCTGGCCTGGGGAAAACGTGGACGAGCCAAGCTCGCCCTCGTTTACCACAGGCCCATCAACAGCAACTTTCTTCTCAAAATTATCGGCCATGTTCCGGTCCTCCTTGGACACTTCGATTAAGCCAATTCTGTGTCCAAGGAAATCGGGTCCGACTCAGTACGAGGTCTCATCACCCCGCACCACCTTGCGCACCGTGTTCTTCGAAACCCTCAAATCCCGGGCGATCTTCTTGATCGGAACGCCCCTCACCAGATGATCCCGACGGATCCGTGCGATCGTTTCCACTACCAGCATCTCCCCCACCTCGTCTGTCCAAACAACGAGGTGTGTTAAAAAAGGCTCAATTCGTGAATTGTATGCGTCACCTTGTTACGGCGGCGGCGAGGCAGGCTCGGTCATTGGCGCCGGGGGCGAGGCCGACGAGGTGGAACCAGCTCAGGTAGTTGTCCAGATAGCGGGTGGCGATGCCGCGGCGGGGACGCAGCAAGTCCTTCAACCGGCTGTGGCGGCTGTTCACCGTCTGCACATGCAGATCGCCCCGAACCCGTTCCCCCATCGAGCGGTTGAGTGCTTCGTGGCTCACCCCGAGCGCGGCGGCGCAAGGTGGATAGCTCGCGCCACCGTCGGAGACCAGCAGGGCGTCCTTCGCGACCACCGGGTCGAGAGCAGCCGTGAGCGCCGCCGCGTCGACCCTGGGCAGCACCGCGCTCACCGTCGTCCCGCTCCGGTCCGCCGCCATGAGAACCGGCACCTGCTCGCGCGAGAGGCCGCGCTTCTTCGCCTTGCCGCCCCGCCGCCGTGCCTTGCGTCCCAGCCCGCGCGCGCCCTTCCGGCTCTCCAGGACGTAGGTCTCGTCCGCTTCCACGATCCCCTTGAGCACCTCCGAATCGCTCCGCGCCGCCGCCAGAAACCGGTGACGCCAGCGGAACGCCGTGCTCACCGCCACGTCGCAGCGCGCCGCCGAGGCCTTCACCGTCTCCCCCTCCGCCAGCGACGCCCCGAACGACAGCCAGCGTTCCTTGTGGTGCAGGCCCGACAGCGGCGTACCGGTCAGCGCGTTGAAGGTCCTGCCGCAGCCCTTGCACTGGTAGCGCCGCAGACCCCGCGCCATACCGCGCGAAACCGCCCCTTCGCTCGCGCAGTGCGGACAGCGCCGGGCCTCGTCCACACCAAGCTCGATCGCGGCCTTCGATGCCTCGCCTTCGCTCCGGCCCGACAGCACCGCGAGCGCCTCGTGCCGCTGCACGCGCGTCAGCCCGCGCGCCGCCGAAAGCCACACCTGGAAACCCTTGCCGTCCATGACCCAACCTCCTGACGTTCCGAGCATTCTATCACAAATGCATACGTTTCACGAATTGAGCCTTAAAAATCACAAAACCAGGGGGTCAATTTTGGACGCCGATTACCCCACCAAGGGGGTCAATATTCCACGCCGATCAACAGACGAAGGCGACCCCATCGCCCTATGGGCGGGCGAGGCGGACGCTCACGCGGCCGCTCATTGAGGGCTTGCCGCCGGAGAGTGAGCCGATGCCCAACCCCAAAGTCGCCGTCACGCAAGCCGAGGTACGCCGCTACTTCAAAGGCATACGCGAAGCGGGCTTTGGCGAGGGACGAATCGAGATCGAACGGCCGGACGGCACCAGGGTTTCAATCGTCGCCGGCAAGGCTTCCGAAGCCATTGCCGATGACGCCGACGACATCGACTCCATGATCGGGAAGATACCATGAAGCATCGCCGCAATCCCTTCCCCGGCGTTTCGACGAAGCCTGATCGCCACGGCAAGCTACGGCACCGTCTGCGGCGCGCCGTGGGTCGGCGCAAGGTGGACGCATATCTCCCCGGCCCGTATGGATCACCGGAGTTTCGAGCGGCCTACGAGGAAGCGATTGAAGGCGTGCGCCTTGCGACGCGGCGAGCGCAACCGGGCACCATCGCCTACCTGATCGAGGCGTACCTGGACTCGGCCGCGTTTGGGAACCTCGCGCCCACGACACGCTGGGATAAGCGCCCGCGGCTTGACTGGATCAGGGCAGCCATCGGCGACGGCCGCTATGCCAGCATTCAGCCGCGCCACGTCGAGACGCTGATGGCAAAGAAAGGCGGCCCGGAAGCTTCAAACCGGCTCAAGAAAGACTTGGCGCAGCTTTTCCGCTTCGCGGCCAAGCATTTTGCATTCAGCAACCCTGACCCAGCCGCGCTCGCCGATTCGCACAAGATCGGATCGTCGGGTTTTCACTCGTGGACGGACGAGGAAATCGCCGGTTTCCGCGACCAATTCCCATCGGGATCACAGGCGCGGTTGGCGCTGGAACTCTTTCTCGGCACCGGCGCGGCGAGGCAGGACGCAGCTGGCTTGACGCGGGCCAACATTCGCGGCGCCGAAATCCACTACAGCCGGCAAAAAACCGGGCAGGACGTGGTAATCCCGATAATTCCCGAGCTGGAGCCGTAACTCGCTCATATTCCGCCGACCCGACTTCAGCTTCTGGCGCATGGTCGCCCGGAGCGACCGTATATGGCGCGCGCCTTGGGGGGCCTGTTCCGCCGCTGGTGTACGGAAGCCGGCTTGCCGGATCATTGCCGATCACATGGGCTTCGCAAGGCGGGCGCTCGGCGACTGGCTGAAGCGGGCGCGACCGAATATCAGATTATGAGCTTTCTCGGGCACAAGACCCCCACGGAGGCGGCGCGCTACACCGCAGCGGCCAATCGCACGAAGTTGGCCGCGTCGGGCCTGGCGAAGTTGAGGGCCATACCGCGAACAAAGTTGTCCAACCTTGACGAAAGGTTGGACAATGCAGGGATGTAAGGCCTTGATTTATAATAATAACTCACCCGCATGCCCAGCCCTTCCAGGAATGGACGACGGTGTTCGCCAGCGAGCGCCTCACCGGCGCGCTGCTCGACCGCATCACCCACCATGTCCATATCCTGGAGATGAACGCCGAGAGCTACCGGCTCAAGCAGAGCCGGTCACGACGCCGGCAACCGTCCGAATAACCCCCCGCTTGTCCCCGGGGGCCCACAGGCCCTCCCACGCGCGGGCCGCCGCCAGCCGCGCGGAGGGCGTGTCGTCCCGCGCGCGGGTACCTCCCATGGACTACGGGGACAAGCTGCCACCGAGCTCGTGGTACATTTTTGCGCCGCCGCGCCGGTACATTTTTACGCCGCCGTTGACAGCTTGCCGTGCCTTGATGTTCACTTTATGTTCGGTCAGCCTCGCCGGCGCGGAATTCTCCCGGACGGTTTGCCATGACCGATCAGATCGTCATCACCGAAAAATCCAGCCAGGCGAAAGATGTCCGCGCCGCCGTCGGGTCCCGCTATGGCGCCGTCCTTCCGGCCGAGGGTCACCTGCTCGATCTGTGCGAGCCGGAGGACGTGAACCCGGCCTGGAAACGCTGGTCGGCGGTATTGCTGAGGCCCGACGAGCTATACGGCACCAAACCGGCCTCGGGCGGCAACAAAGCGGCGAAGCTGAAGGCCATTCGCGCGGCGTTGCGCACCGCCACACGCGTCTGGCTGGCTACCGATTGCGACCGCGAGGGACAGCTCATCGGCCAGGAGATCCTCGAGCATTGCGGCTATCGTGGCGAGGTTCTGCGGGTGCTGTTCACCGCGCAGGACGCGCAGACCATTCGCGAGGCGTTCGGCCGCGCCCGGCCCAACAGCGATTATGCCCGCCTCTACGCCGCCGCCGTGGCGCGCCGGCAGGCCGATCAGATCTACAACCTGTCGCTGACCCGCACCGCGACCGTCACGCTTGGCCGGGGCGCGCGGGGCGTGATCGGTGTGGGCCGGGTCAAGACACCGACCCTGGCGATCGCGTGCAAACGCGAACTTGAAATCCGCGACTTCGTGCCGGTTCCTTACTTCGAAGTCCTGGCCGCGGCCCATGTCGAAGGCGGCACGTTCCGGATGCGGCACGCACCGAAAGACCGCATCCTCAAGCGCGAGAACGCAGAAAAGGTCGTAACCGCGGCGCGGGACTTCGAGGGTCCGCTCGGCGTGCGGGTCGAGGACAAGCGGCAACGCCCGCCCAGGCTTCACGATTTGGCTTCGCTGCAGAAACTTTTCAGCGCCCGGTTCGGTTGGCCGGCTTCTAAAACCCTGGAGGTAGCGCAGGAGCTCTATGACGGCGCGGGCAAGAAGATCCTGACCTATCCGCGTGCCGAGGTGCGATACCTGCCGGAGAGCGCGATCGGGGACGTACTGAAGATTGTCGCCGGGCTGCAAGCGGGGAAATCCTACGTCGCTATCCCTGTGCCATCGTCGCCGGTGATCCGCAAGGGACGGAACGGCAGCTTCCACGACAAGGGGCTCGAGGGCGCGAGCCATCACGCGGTCATCCCCAACGTCAACACGATCGGGGATCTGGGTGAGATCTGGCCGCGCCTTTCGGGCGACGAGAAGAAGCTGTTTGACGCCGTGGCGCGGTCGTATCTCGCATCGGTCATGCCCGATTACCGCTACCGGCAGACGACCGTGACGCTGGATGCTCGCGGCTTCGAGTTCCGCGCCGCCGGGCGTCAGCCCATTGAAGCTGGATGGCGCGACGCCTTCCCCGATTGGCGGCCCGCCGAGGAAAAGGGCGAGGCAGTGCAGGTCCTGCCCGCCTTCCGGAACAAGGAGGCTGCGCGGTTGTGCGATCCGGAGATCGAGGACAAGGAAACCCGTCCGCCACCGCGCTACAAGGAAGGCACGCTGATCGAGGCGATGCAGAATGCCTGGCGCTTCGTCGAGGACGAAGCCCTGCGGGACCGTCTCAAGGAGGCCAAGGGGATCGGCACGCCGGCAACGCGGGCGGAAATCATCGGCGGGCTGAAGAAGCAGGGATTCCTGACGGCCCAGGGACAGAACATCGTACCGACCGACCGCGGGCTGGCGCTGTTCGGGGTTCTCGAACGCGCCGATCCGGCCTTGGTCGATCCAGGGGTGACGGCGGAACTCGAATGCCTGCTCGACGATGTGGTGACCGGCAAACAGGAGATGATGGGCGCGATCGACGCGGTGTGCGATGCCGCCCGGCGCATCATCGGCAGCCTCGAGGACGGCGCCGTTGCCGGGGAGGCAATTGAACTGGGGATGGCTCTCAGTAGGGAAAACGGAGGCGAGCAACCACCGACGGCGGCGATGAAGAAATTTGCCGCTTCGATCGCCCGGCACAAGGGTATCAAGCCGCCGGCGGGATATACGAAATCGGGCGCGATCTCCCGGGCGTTCCTGGATTTGCATGCTCCAGAGCGAACAGCCCAGGATGCAGATAGGAAACCCACGGGAGAAACGGGGCCCAGACCGCCGAGTCCAGCGCAAGTATCGTTTGCCGAGGCGATCGCGCGGGAAAAGGACATCGCTATTCCAGACGAGGCCAGGGTCTGCACTGCTGAAATGTCGGCATGGATCGATGCGAACCGGCAACCGAAGCCTGCAAAGGGCCGCAAGGCGTCAGCGGCCGGTAAGCGCGCCTCCACGGCGAAGGGGAAGAAAGCGGAAACAAAAACACCGCGGACGGGGAAATCTGCAAGCGCCGCAGAAAGGGTGGCACAACCCGGCGACGCCCGAACGGGTCCGCAGACGGGCACGCCATTGCGAATTCCTTACGGCAACAAGGAGGTTGCACTCCAGCTCGGCGCCCGATACGCGGCAGGCGGCTGGTATGCGCCGCCCGGCGTCGATCTTGTGGCATTCCGCGAGCGTGAGTGGCTGTGACCTTGGGCCACCCTCGACGTTTATCCTCTGGATGGCTTAGCCGGACGCCTCGTCGCTTACGGCCTGGGCGCACTCTTCAATGAGGCGGGGAAGCTCTTCCTGCCCATGCCACTCATTCAGGTAGTTTTCAACGTCTTCTAAACCGGTGCAGCCAAACTCCGGCCATCGCGGTCCGAGGCCGTGCGGCCTCAGCCATGGCCGGGGATGCCCTCGTAGGCATGCTCTCCCCAGACCTCCTCGACCTTCTTGTTGCGGCCGCAACCCCAGCGATAGTAGCGGTAGCGGATCGGGTTCTTTTTATAATAGTTCTGGTGATAATCTTCGGCGGCGTAAAATGGCGTGGCGGCGAGGATCGGGGAGACGATCGGTTTTTTGAGTTTCTTTTGCACAGCGTTCCTTGAGGCCTCGGCACTGCCGCGCTGCTTCTCGTTCGCGACGAAGACGGCGGTTTGGTAGGACTCGCCACGGTCGCAGAACTGGCCACCGCCATCGGTCGGGTCGACCGAGTGCCAGAAAGCGGTGAGCAGCGCCTCGTAGCTGACCTTTGCCGGATCGTAAGTGATCTCGACCGCCTCGTAGTGGCCTGTGCCGCCGGCCGAGACTTTCTTGTAGGTCGGGTTTTCCGTCTTGCCACCGGTATAGCCGGAGATCGTCGCGACTACGCCCGGCACCTTGTCGAAATCCGACTCGACGCACCAGAAGCAGCCGCCGGCGAAGATCGCCTTTTCGAGTTGCTGTGCACTTGCGGTGTGAGTGAAGATCGAAAGTGCGGCGGCAACCGCCAGCATGATCCAATTCAAGACACGTCTCCGTATTGTTGTCGCCCGGCATATATGGATACGGCTGGCGTAGCGGTGAGCTGCGTGGCGATCACAATCGCGCGAGAGGCTTATCCCCTTCCTTCCAGCCATCAACAACTAGCAGGGCTTTGTCATGTTAACCGGATTCACTCCGAAATCTCGGTAAATTGTCGATGGCTGCTTTGCGCAATTTTAGTGGCTTAACCTCATGGAGAAATGCCGAAAACAGCCTATAATCAGTTAACTTGACAGTCCCTTTCAGGAGGTACAGTTGGCTCAATAATCGGGCCACAATTCGCACCAGCCGTTCAGGTGACACTGGTCTGCTTCCCGAATCTTGATCCAGTTCGAATGTCATTTTCGGCGTGGCCCATCAGAAAGCAATGCGCATGATTTGATCGACGAGGTCGAAGTAGCTGTCGTTGGTCAGTACCGCTAGATCGTGCTGGCGGGCCAGTGCGGCGACCCAGACGTCATTCGGCGGTATGGGAGTTCCCAGGCGTTTCAATTCCAGGCGAAAATCGGCGTATGTATCGGCCGTCGCCGAAGTGATCGTCGCGATTTCCGTCTGCGGCAGATAACGGGCGAGCCACTCCTCGTAGCGGCGGCGATGGCGCGATTGGCGGATGCCGAAATAGTACTCACCGAGAACTACACTGGGAACCACCAGCCGGTCGGCCGAGCGGAGCGGCGCTTCAACCCCAGCAGTCCCCTCCGCCCACGCGGATAATGCGTTGGTGTCCAAGATCACGGGAGATCTTCGGGGGAAAGCCTCTCGAACTCCTCTTCGATCAAATCGAGGACGTGGCGGTTCTCCTCGGCAATGTCGGATAGCGCGCCGAACCCGGCCATCCAGGGAGGCTCAACGCCGCCGTTGCCGGTCTCTACGGCGCAGCGCCGGAGCCGTTCCTCGAGTGCTTCGGTCAAGAACCGTTTCAAGGTCATGCCGCGGGCAGCGGCAACGGTCTTGGCTTGCCTGAACGTGGCATCGGGGAGATCAATGGTCGTCTTCATATGGGCATATTCCCATAAATATTGCATTGTATCAAGATTCGTTCGTTGCGGCCTGCGGGCACTCCGTCTAGCCCGGGTTGTTGTCGCCCAAGAGGTTCCCCCCGATGCTTTCAGTGATGCGGGCGGCGGCGGTCTGGATGGAGTCCCTAGCGAGGTGGGCATAGCGGGCCGTCGTTTGCACCTGGGTGTGCCCGAGCAGTTTCCCAATCATAGTCAGGCTTTCGCCAAGAGCCAGCGCGCGCGAGGCAAAGCTGTGGCGCAAGTCGTGGATCCGCACGCCCTCAAGGCCTGCCTGCTTGCGGATGCGCCGCCAAGGGCGTTGCAGATCGGTGAGGTGAGAGCCGGGGAGGCGGCCCGCGATGACCCAGGGATTATCCTCGTCACGGGGAATGGCTGACAACACCGCACGGGCCTCTGGACCGAGTGGCACCACCCGTCCCCCGGTCTTGGCATCGGGAAGCTCGATACAGTCGTTCTTCACGTACTCCCAACGAAGGTCCCGGATCTCCGACATCCGGCAGCCGGTCAGCAGAAGCAGGCGGAAGGCGGCTACTGCCGAGGGCATTTCTTCCTCGGCCTCGCGCAGGACCTGGCCCAACCGCTCGGTCTCTTCCGGCGACAGGAACCGCTCCCGCTTGTGCTCCTTGTAGCGCTTGACATGCCGGCAGGGATTGGAGCCGTCGGGGCGCCAGCCCCAGACTTCGGCAAGGGAGAACATCTTGGATAGCACCCCGAGCGTCCGGTTGGCCTGGTAGGGCTTGTCCCGCAGGCCGTGATGCAGGGCGGCGATGTCCTTGCGCTGCACCTCTGGAACCCGCAGCTCCCCGATCACGGGGTCGATAAACAGCTTCACCGAACGGCGGTACTCTTCCCGGGTGCTCGGCTTGCAGTGGACCGGGACATATTCCTCCAGGAACCTGCGCCCGAGATCAGCCATGCTCGGCTCGGCCTCGCGTCGGGCGTCTGCGTCGCGTGGATCGATGCCTTTCTTCGCACAAGCCAATATCTCCAGCGCACGGGCACGCGCCTGATCCGGGTTCAGCGGTCCGTGAGGGCCGATGGTGAACCAGCACAGTTTCCCGGCGATGCGGGTCTGGACGACGTAGCTCTTGCGTCCCGAGCGCCGAACACGCAGGCCGAATCCGGTGAGTTCTCCATCCCAATAGACGGTATCCGTCCCACCGGCCTTGACGGCATCGACGGAGCGCTTGGTGAGTCGGACCCGATTTCCTTGGACACAGAATTGGCTTAATCGAAGTGTCCAAGGAGGACCGGAACATGGCCGATAATTTTGAGAAGAAAGTTGCTGTTGATGGGCCTGTGGTAAATGCGGGCGAGCTTGGCTCGTCCACGTTTTCCCCAGGCCAGGCTTTGCCGGCAGGCCCGCTGGGACTTGGCCAGCGATGGACGGTGGCGCGCAAGCGTGAGGTCGTTCCGCGGCTTTTGCGTGACGAGCCGGTGCAACTTCTGTCGCGCCAGTTGGGCGTAGAGATCTTCCGGCTCGAGCAGTGGCGTGAGAAAGCGATCGGCGGGATCGACGCCTCGCTCAAGCAACGCAAGGGCGATCCGGTGCAGGCGGAACTGGATAGCGCCATGAAGCGGATCGGAGAGTTGACCATGCAGGTGGAACTGCTGGAGGCCAAGACGGAGACCTTCGGCCCTTTGGGGCGGCGGAGGTCGCGGCGATGAGTGCCGCCACCTCGCCCGGCACGGGTCTGGCCTACGGCCTGCGGCGGGTCTGCGCCGCCTGGGGCATGGCCCGCTCCTCGTTCTACGCCATGACCTCCGGCCAGCACGCCGAGCAGCCGCCGGCAAAGCGTCGGGGACCGAAGCCCGCGATCTCGGACCAGGCGCTGCTGGTGGCGATCGAAGCCGACCTGGAGGCATCGCCCTGGGAGGGCGAGGGCTACCGCAAGGTCTGGGCTCGGCTTCGGGTCTGTCGCGACATCCGGGTTGCCCGCAAGCGGGTGCTCCGCCTGATGCGCGAGAACAATCTGCTCTCGCCCCATCGCTGCCGCCGCCGTGGCGGCAATCCCCATGACGGTGAGATCATCACTCATGCCCCGAACCTCATGTGGGGCACCGATGGCGTTCGGGTGTTCACGGTGGACGACGGCTGGGGCTGGATCTTCACCGCCGTCGAGCATTGGAACGCCGAGTGTGTCGGCTGGCATGTCTGCAAGCGCGGCGACCGCTTCGCCGCCCTGCAGCCGATCTCCATGGGGCTTGCCGGGCTGTATGGCTCGACCGCGGCCGGCGCGGCTCGGGGGCTGGCCTTGCGGATGGATCACGGCTCCCAGTATCTGTCGGACCACTTCACCAACCAGATCAAGTTCTGGGGCATCCAGCCGTCCTACGCCTTCGTCGCCGAGCCCCAGACCAACGGCGTCGCCGAGCGGTTCAATCGCACGCTGAAGGAACAGATCATCCATGGTCGCATCTACCGCAACATCGCGGAGCTGCGGGACGCCGTCCGCGACTTCGTCGAACTCTACAATGCCCAGTGGATCGTCGAAAAGAACGGCTACCTGAGCCCCGCTCAAGCTCGTCAGGCGTGGCACGCCGCGATCTCAATCAGGCCCGCCGCGTGAGACAAACTTGTGTCCAAGGAACCGGGTGCGCTACAGACGGAGCGCTTGGTGATACGGGGGATGCGGTTTGCCACGGCATTGCTCCTTGACGGGAGAGGGAACATGTATCACCATGGCTAACTATTGGCAAACACTTTCAGGTAAACTAGAGTGCATCCCTGTGTACGTCTGTCGTAGAAAGAATCTCTGAATCCCATGTAATACTGCGATTTATACTCGGATCACTCCAGAACCCGAAAATCCCGGTGCGAGATGATACGGAAATTGTCGGTTATGGTGTCGCGCCAAGTCGTCCACTCTCGTGGCAGGCGTTGCTTGAAGAAGTGATCGATCGCTTTGGTGAAGAGGTCGAAGTTGGCGTAGAACCTGTTGTGGGTCACCTCGCGATGCATGACGCCCCATAATCGCTCGATGGCGTTGAGGTGGGGGGCGTAGGCGGGCTGGAAGATCAGCTTGATGCGGCAACCCGGCCTCTCCAGCCATTGTCGGACCAGGCGGGCATGGTGATAGCGGGCATTGTCGGCGAAGACGTAGATCCGCTTCTTTCCGGGGTTGTCGGCCTCCAGCTTCTCGAACAGCGCGATGGTCGAGGCGGCGTTGATCCGCTCGGCCTGGACCAAGGGGCAGTGGAAATTCTCCAGATTGAGCGCGCCGTGGAGGTTGATGCGCTGGCGTCCCGAGGTCCGCCTCAGCGCCACCTTGTCGCCTTTTTTGACCCAGCCATGGACTGGACGCGACTGGTATTCCGGGTGCACCGCATCGGCGAAGTAGACCACCTCGTCGGCCTCCAGGCCGTTGAGCAACTTGTCATAAGCCTCGATGAAGGCGGCCTGCTCGGCCTCGTCGGCCTGGGCCGGCAGGCTTTCCGGGCGCTTGTATTCGAAGCCCAGGCGATGCATCAGCTTGATGCAGCCGGAATGGCTGTAGATCACCCCCCAGGTCGCCGCGATATGCGCCGCCACCTCGCCCGTGTCGCGGTAAAGCCGTTCGCCCAGATGCGCCGAAAGGTCCGCCTCTTGCTCCCGGCTCAGATGGCCCGGCCCGCCGGGCCAGTCGAACAGCGTCAATTCATCCAGACCGCCCGCGCGGTAGCGCTTGAACCAAGTCCGCACCGTGTCGTCGTCGAGGTAGAGCACCCGCGCCACCTCGGCACAGCTCAGGCCGTCATCTAGCAGCAGAACGGCGTTCGCCCGCCGGGCCACCCCATGGCTCTCGCTCGGGTGCCCCATCACCGCCCTCAGGGGCCCCCGCTCCTTGGCACTCAGAAATCCACCGCGAATCATGCCCCCGAGAAGAATCGATCAACGGCCGGATTGCCAGAGCTTTTTTCGGGTCTCTGAGGAGTCGGGGTATATCATACTCCTGCGCACGTGTGCGCACCCCTGTCTACCATATGTAACGAAACTCATAACCTGAAGGTCGTTGGTTCAAATCCAACCCCCGCAACCAAATAAAACCCCCGAAACATCAATGTTTTCGGGGGTTTTATGATTCACGACATTTACCAAAAAATCCTACTGTCAACACATGATCAACACGAGGGCGCGAGCGCGAAATTTGCATTCCCCGTGGGCACGTTGAGGACCGATCTGTCCAAGAATGAGGATATGGTGCCGATCGGTCCTGCACGGCGGAGGCAAGAATTCGTGTCACCGGGGCCGAGTCACCAACCGGTGTTGACTCTCTTGCCGGCATGGCCGTGAGCGGCTGGCGCAGTTCCCGCGAATGGCGGACGCCGGCCTTGCGGTCGGTTGGGTGCGGACGGCAGGAGGGGCCCACGAGTACTCGCTCGGCTCTTGAACCCGGATTTCTCAGTGCGCCCCGACGGCGCGTAACACCAGTGGAGGAAGGATCCACCCAGACAGTTGTCGGTTTGATCTGGTAGCTGACAGGCGGTCTTGTCGGGTAACCGGCGGGACCGAAGCCCTGTGACAAAGGCCGCCTTGGGCGGTTGAGCGACCTTGCGGGCCGAACGCGAGTGAAGCCTGAGCAGGCCTCGAAAGTGAAGATGTGGACGCCGACCCTCCTGAGATTAGGGGAAGGCCGCGTGGAACGGGGGAGTAACCGACGAATGCACCCGTTCCGGTCCGCCGGGGTAGTGGGCACGGCACGCAAGGAAGGTGATACGGGTAATCGGGGGAGGCCCGTCGCGGGCGAGGGTAGCGGCCTCAACGTCACCTCGGGTGGCGGCGCGGGCGGGGATCGGAAAGGGTGATAGTTGAGATGGTCCCGGAAATTCGGACAGGAGGCTAAGGTGTATTCCACCGGATGACGGAGGGATACGGAGATGACGAAGCGACGCCGGTTCACGGCGGATTTCAAGGCGAAGGTGGCGCTGGAGGCGCTACGGGGTGATCGGCCGATCCAAGAGATCGCGGCGCGGCACAAGGTGCATCCGAACCAAGTGAGCGCCTGGAAGCGTCAAGCGCTGGATGGTCTGGGCTCGGTGTTTTCCAATGGCGCCGAGAAGGCTGTCGTGGATCGTGAAGCGGAGATCCACGAGCTGCACGCCAAGATCGGCCAGCTCACGGTGGAGCGGGATGCTCGCGGGCTTACGCGGCGCCACTGGCGCCACGTTCCGGCTCGATGGCACGCGGGCTCAGGCGATGAGCCGGGGGGGAGCGCAAGGCGATGGTCCGGCGCCAGCACCCCGATCTGAGCTTGAGCCGGCAATGCCAAATCCTGTCGATCAGCCGCTCGTCGGTCTATTACGCGCCCCGTCATGGCGCCACTGGGGGCGAGAGCCCGGAGACCTTGGTGGTGATGCGCCGGATCGACGCGCTGTTCATGAAGTATCCGTTCTACGGTTCCCGTCAGATGGCGCGCCACCTCGGGCGCGAGGGCATTCACGTCGGCCGTCATCGAGTACGCCGGCTGATGCGGCTGATGGGCCTTCAGGCGATCTACCAGGCGCCGAGAACCAGCACGCCGAACCCTGAACACCGGATTTATCCCTATCTGCTCAATGGCATGACGATCGGCCGGGCGGACAAGGTCTGGTGCGCCGACATCACCTATATCCCGGTCAGGCACGGCCGGGGATGTCCCGGGCTCTGTTGAAAAGCTGAAGTAGGCGTCGTCCGCCTGGAGCCGCTAGGCTCTGGGTGCTGATTCCATCAAGGAGAACGACGCCATGACCAAGACTACACGCAACGACCGTTCCTCGGAACCATCCTGTCGGCTCTTGCCATCGATGCCGGAGGCCTTCGACGATCTGCGCATGAGCGTCGATCGCTTCTGCCTTTTGGCGGGCCTCGAGTCTTTGAACGAGATGATGTCGGCGGACGCGGAAGCCTTGTGCGGTTCGCGCCACGCCGGCTCGGGCGAGCGCAAGGGCCATCGATGGGGCACGACCCGGAGCGAGATCGCCTACCACGGCGGCAAAGTGAAGGTCGAGCGCCCTCGGGTGGGGGACTTCGCGGGTCGGGAGATGAGCCTGCCGAGTTGGGAGCTGCTGTCGGAACCCGAACTCTTGCAAGCCTGGGCGATGAATCTGATGGTGATCAACGTCTCGACCCGCAAGTATGCCCGCGCGGTGCGCCTGCCGGACGATGCGGGCGGCGATCTGCCGGCGGCATCGGGTGACGCAACCTCGAAGTCGGCGGTCTCGCGCCGTTTCGTGGCGTTGACGCGAAGCAAGCTGAAGGCCTGGCTGGCGAGCCCGCTCGACGATCTCGATCTCGTGGTGCTCCAGATCGACGGGCTCCATGTCGGCGATCACCTGATGGTGGCGGCGATCGGCATCGACACCGGCGGCGCGAAGCACGTGCTGGGCCTGGCCGAGGGCGCGACGGAGAACGCGGCCACGGTGCAAGCCATGCTCGACAACCTGATCGAGCGCGGTCTCGATCCCGAACGGCCTCGGCTCTACATCGTCGACGGCGCCAAGGCGCTCTCGAAGGCGATCCGGCGGACCTTCGGGCGGGCGGCGGCCCTCCAGCGCTGCCAGGTGCACAAGGGGCGCAACATCACGGACCGGCTGGACGAGAGCCTCCATGCCGGCGTCAGGAAGGTCTTGCGGCAGGCCTGGCAGCAGGACGACGCGGCCAAGGCCGAACGGCTCTTGCGCAACCTCGCCCGCCGTCTGGAGCATGACGCACCCGGCGTCTCGGGCTCGATCCTGGAGGGCCTGGACGAGATCCTGACTGTGATCCGGCTCGGCCTCCCGCCGCAACTTCGACGCTCGCTGGCTTGCACCAACGCCATCGAGAACGCGATCGGCACCGTCCGGACGGTGCAGCGGAACGTCAAGCGCTGGCGCAACGCCGAGATGGCGCTGCGTTGGACCGCCGCCGGCCTCTTGGAGGCGCAAAAGACCTTCCGCCGCCTCAAGGCCCACCGCCAGCTCCCCATCCTCGACGCCGCCCTGCGGGAGGCGGTGAGAAAGGCCGGAGCAAAGTCCGTCATTGAAGACATCGAGGTGGCCGCGTAGCCTCTCGATCAGACGATGCCTATCTCGCACTTTTCAACATTGGGCGGGACATCGCCCCGGTAGCCCGGCGGCGCCGAGTAGCTCACCATCTTCTTCACCGTCCGGCGGTCGATGCCGAATCGCCGGCCCGCCTCGTGATGGCTCAACCCCTCGTCGACAACCGCCAGACGAACCGCCGCATATAGCTCCACGCCGTACATCTCCCGCCCCTCACCACAGCCGACAAGGGGCTATTAGGTGGCGCATTTTTGCGCCGCCGCGACCGAACCGCCCGGCCGCTCCGCGTGGTGCATTATTCCTCCGCCGTTAACACATGGGGAATCGTATCGAAGTACTTGGACAAATCCGCGTCAACCACGTCCGTGTAGCCGCGACAGAGAAGCTTGTGGACCGCCTGGACGGCATCGCCCGCAGAGCGTTTCGGTCGGTAGCCATAGGCACTGGGCTCGAGATCGGCCTCGAAGATCGGTTCGATCACGAGCTTGACGGCGCCTTGCACCACCAGGTCCCGGATCGTCGGGATGCCGAGCGGTCGTTCGCCGCCGCCGGGCTTTGGGACCATCGCCCGCCGCACCGGCTCAGGTCTGTACGTCTTGGCGCGAAGGTCGTCCCTGATCCCGGACAGCCACCCCTCCAGCCCCATCGCTTCGATCTCCTCGAAGCTCTGTCCATCCACCCCCGGCGCGCCCTCGTTGGACCGCGCCAGTCGGTAGGCATGGAACAGGATGTGTTCGCGATAGACCTTGTCGTAGAGCAGGTAGAAGCGGAAGTCCGGTTCCGCCTTCGCCTTGAGATAGAGCTTCCTCTGGAGAGTCCGGATCTTTTCAGGTGTTTGCAGGCGCATCGCCAATCACCCCGCCTCCTCTCCGTCAAAAGCGCACCAGAAGTAAGGGTGCTTCCCTCCGCCGGCATTACCCGGCATCAACGGTACTTGCGGTGGTCCTGGTTCGTTGGACAGCCTGGCGGCTTGGTTAAGGTGTACTCCGGCTGCTGATCACGCCGCCAGAATCCTTTTATTGGTTCATCCCTTCTGCTGTTGTTGCGCCTGTGGGTATGTGGTCAAGGCGCGTCGCGGCTTGTCGATCATATCCACAGGCCGGTCGTCCCGATAGGCCTCCGCCGGCGTGCGGCCGGCGAGGGCGGAATGCGGGCGCTCGGTGTTGTACAACTCGGCGCTTGAACGCCCACATTACCAGCGAACAGCGGGTTCTTTACGACTGGCATCCTTGGGCCGGACGCATCGTCACGGTTCACAGTGTACTGGATAAAGCGAGCGACTCGGTCGCGCGATGCAGCCTGGCCCGCGAAGCGACAGGTTTGCCCCTTGAGGTTCCGTTGTGGATGTTCGACCGCATGATGTGCTCTTCCGCGCGTCGCGAGCATCACCCCCAGGTCGTGATTACCGCCCTTGCAGACCTGCAGGCTTTGCTGGCCGAGGTGACCGGCGCTGGTCGTGTAGACCCGCGGATTGCTTCGACCGATTCGGTTTTAAGCGCAGACTTGATGTCTCGCGATCCGAATCAGGGAGAGGTTGATGCCCCATCATCATATAAAGCCAGCCCAGTTCGAGCTGTTCGCTCTGTCGGACAAAGCCAATGCGGTGACGACTCCGGAGTGGCAGGACCTGCCGGCGTGGACGCGCCGGAAGATCACCGGACTGATGGCGCGATTGCTGGTGGAACACAGCCTGGAGCAACGGACAGGGCACGGCGAAGACAGTCCGGCCCCTGCGGGGGAGAGCCGTGATGTCTGACAAGATCCAGCCGCATCATCTGGAACGTAAAGCTATCCTGTATGTCCGCCAGTCATCCGCCCATCAGGTTCTGCACAATCGCGAGAGCAGCGCGCTTCAATACGCCATGCGGGGTCGGCTTGAGCAGCTTGGCTGGTCCCGGATTGAAACGATCGACGAAGATCTCGGCCGCTCGGCCGCGGGCAATGTGGAACGCACCGGCTTCGATCGCATGGTGGCCGAAGTCTGTCTCGGCAAGGTCGGCGCGGTGGCGGCGCGGGAGGTGTCGCGGTTTGCCCGCAACAGCCGCGACTGGCAGCAACTCATCGAGATGTGCCGCGTCGTCGATACCGTGCTGATCGACCAGGAGACGGTCTACGCACCAAGACAGAGCAACGACCGTTTGCTGCTCGGCCTGAAAGGGTCCCTCAATGAGTACGAACTCGATCTTCTGCGCCAGCGCTCGCTTGCGGCGCGATACGAGAAGGCAAAACGGGGCGAGCTTATCGTTGCCGCCCCTGTCGGATACGTGAAGACCGGTGACCGGCTGGAGAAGGATCCCGACCGGCGAGTGCAGGAAGCCATACGACTTGTCTTCGACAAGGTAATGGAACTTGGCAGTGCCCGGCAGGCTCTCCTGTGGTTCCTCGAACATGGGCTGGATCTGCCTGCAAAGCAGAACAACGGCGACGTCGTGTGGCGCAGACCCAGCTATGGCTCGATCCACCGCATGATCACCAATCCGGTTTACGGCGGCGCCTATGCCTATGGTAAGACCAGAGCCGTTGCCGGCTATGATGGTTCAACCATGCGGGTGAGGAGCCGCAGCAAGCCTCGCGATGAATGGCTGGTCCTGAAGCCCGGCGCGCATGAGGGCTATGTGGACTGGGACCGTGCGGAGGCGATACGCAAGATGGTGAGCAATAATGTTCCCACAAGCCGGCACCACGGCGCGCCCAAACACGGCGATGCCCTGCTTGCCGGTTTGGTCCGTTGCCGCCGGTGTGGCCGCAAGCTGACCGTCCGCTACACGGGCGCAAAGCACAACATACCGCGCTATTCCTGCTACAGGGGCCAGCTCGACAATGGCGAGCCACGCCGTATCGCATTCGGCGGGCTACGGGTGGATGACGCCATCGAGGAAGCATTGCTTCAAGTTGTCGGACCTGGCGCCATCGAGGCGGCGATACAGGCACAGGGCGAAGCTGCCGAGCGGCGCGATCGGGTTCGCGAAACGCTGGTGCGGGATCTCGAAGCCGCTCGTTACGCCACGGCCCGCGCCTTCCGGCAATACGATGCCACGGACCCGGCCAACCGGCTCGTCGCGGGAGAACTGGAAGCGCGATGGAATGCGGCTCTTGCCCGGCAGGCTGATATCGAAGCGAAGATCGCCGGACACGATGCCTGGGCGGTTCCCCGTCAAACCGCAACGCCTGTGTCCTTCGCCACCCTGGCCGATAATCTGCAAGCCGTCTGGACCGCTCCGACAACGGATGCACGGCTCAAAAAACGCATTGTACGGACCCTCATTCACGAGGTGATCGCCGACATCGATGCCGACGCCAGCCAGATTGTACTGATCATTCACTGGATCGGTGGTGTCCATACCGAATTGCGCCTGCCGCGACGACGGCGCGGCCAACGCAACAGCACGCCTCCAGACATCGTCAAAGCCGTCAAGCAGCTCGCTTTGATTGCGAACGACGATATCATTGCCGGCATCCTGAACCGAAACGGGCTGCTTACCGGCAATGGCAACCGCTGGAACCGCGAACGCGTTTGCGCGCTGCGATCGCATCGCCGGATTCCGGTCTACCGTCCCGCATCGGACGGCATTGAACCCTGGCTCAATCTTACCCGATCATCCGCCCTTCTCGACATTGCACCCAAAACGCTCAGACTGGCGGCCGTTGCGGGCGAGATCGAAGCGATCCATCCGCTTGCCGATGGCCCGTGGCTCTTCAAACGCACCGTTCTTGAGCGACCGGATGCGCAAAACCTGGCGAAACGAGGCCGAAAACGACAAAATCACCCCACGGGACCATGTCCCGATCAGCAAAACCTATTTACTTCAACAGCATAGACAGATGGGTGTTGTGAAACAGGATTGTAGAAGTCGAT
The DNA here is from genome assembly GCA_965226475.1 of Alphaproteobacteria bacterium. Taxonomy (GTDB): domain Bacteria; phylum Pseudomonadota; class Alphaproteobacteria; genus JASLMY01. Next base: position 374,873 of record CBDDDJ010000002.1, read on the forward strand.
CCACGCGCCGATGACGCGCTCGGCCTCGAAGCCGTCGGCCAGCTCATGCAGGTAGACCGCCTCGTACTTCAGGGAACGCCAGAGCCGCTCGATGAAGATGTTGTCCATGCAGCGGCCCCGACCGTCCATGGAGATCGTGATATCGGCCGCTTGCAGCCGCCCGGTGAAGGCCAGGCTGGTGAACTGGCTGCCTTGGTCGGTGTTGAAGATCTCCGGCTTGCCGTATCGCACCAGCGCCTCGTCGAGAGCCTCGACGCAGAAGCGGCTGTCCATCGTGTTCGAGAGCCGCCGAGCCAGCACATGGCGTGTGGCCCAGTCCATGATCGCCACCAGATACAGGAAGCCGTGCCGGTGATGTCCCGCCCACTGTTGAAAAGTGCGAGATAGGCATCGTCTGATCGAGAGGCTACGCGGCCACCTCGATGTCTTCAATGACGGACTTTGCTCCGGCCTTTCTCACCGCCTCCCGCGGGGCGGCGTCGAGGATGGGGAGCTGGCGGTAGGCCTTGAGGCGGCGGAAGGTCTTTTGCGCCTCCAAGAGGCCGGCGGCGGTCCAACGCAGCGCCATCTCGGCGTTGCGCCAGCGCTTGACGTTCCGCTGCACCGTCCGGACGGTGCCGATCGCGTTCTCGATGGCGTTGGTGCAAGCCAGCGAGTGTCGAAGTTGCGGCGGGAGGCCGAGCCGGATCACGGTCAGGATCTCGTCCAGGCCCTCCAGGATCGAGCCCGAGACGCCGGGTGCGTCATGCTCCAGACGGCGGGCGAGGTTGCGCAAGAGCCGTTCGGCCTTGGCCGCGTCGTCCTGCTGCCAGGCCTGCCGCAAGACCTTCCTGACGCCGGCATGGAGGCTCTCGTCCAGCCGGTCCGTGATGTTGCGCCCCTTGTGCACCTGGCAGCGCTGGAGGGCCGCCGCCCGCCCGAAGGTCCGCCGGATCGCCTTCGAGAGCGCCTTGGCGCCGTCGACGATGTAGAGCCGAGGCCGTTCGGGATCGAGACCGCGCTCGATCAGGTTGTCGAGCATGGCTTGCACCGTGGCCGCGTTCTCCGTCGCGCCCTCGGCCAGGCCCAGCACGTGCTTCGCGCCGCCGGTGTCGATGCCGATCGCCGCCACCATCAGGTGATCGCCGACATGGAGCCCGTCGATCTGGAGCACCACGAGATCGAGATCGTCGAGCGGGCTCGCCAGCCAGGCCTTCAGCTTGCTTCGCGTCAACGCCACGAAACGGCGCGAGACCGCCGACTTCGAGGTTGCGTCACCCGATGCCGCCGGCAGATCGCCGCCCGCATCGTCCGGCAGGCGCACCGCGCGGGCATACTTGCGGGTCGAGACGTTGATCACCATCAGATTCATCGCCCAGGCTTGCAAGAGTTCGGGTTCCGACAGCAGCTCCCAACTCGGCAGGCTCATCTCCCGACCCGCGAAGTCCCCCACCCGAGGGCGCTCGACCTTCACTTTGCCGCCGTGGTAGGCGATCTCGCTCCGGGTCGTGCCCCATCGATGGCCCTTGCGCTCGCCCGAGCGGGCGTGGCGCGAACCGCACAAGGCTTCCGCGTCCGCCGACATCATCTCGTTCAAAGACTCGAGGCCCGCCAAAAGGCAGAAGCGATCGACGCTCATGCGCAGATCGTCGAAGGCCTCCGGCATCGATGGCAAGCTACCGGCCGACAGGAAGGTTTCGCGGAAAGCTCGTTGCGTGTAGTCTTGGTCATGGCGTCGTTCTCCTTGATGGAATCAGCACCCAGAGCCTAGCGGCTCCAGGCGGACGACGCCTACTTCAGCTTTTCAACAGAGCCCGGGACATGCCCCCGGCTACCGGCGGACGAAGCCGGTTCGGCGGCCCAAGCTGGACGGGTTCACCGGCATCGTTGACGCGATCCTGGAGGCGGACACGGATCCGGCCGTGCCGCGCAAGCAGCGCCACACGGCGCACGCCGCTACCGGCTCGCCGATATGATCGAGGCCCTCGGCCGCGATGCCCTGCGCACGCCGCCCATGCCATATCGGCTCCTGAAGTTGGCTGAGGTTAGTGCGTAATCAGGAAAGAAAATCAGATGGGAGATCCTGGGCGGAGGCAACCTTGACGCCTCGCCGCCCGGCTGATAGAGTTAATTTCCGATATGACGTCAAACAAGCCTCGTTCGCTCGATTATGTGGAGGGTATTTTGATGAGCAAGCGATTATTTTGCGTTGCTGCGGCGCTCGCTGCTGTTATGGCAACGAGTGTTGGAGCGCAAACGCAGACGATACTTGTCTATAACAATTCTTTCGCCAAGACCGACACTCAGACCGGCGTCATTGCCGATCTTTGGATCGATCGTATCGACCAAGCCACGTCCGGGCGCGTGAAGATACGACACATCTCCGGCGCGGCTCTGCTGAAAGCCGAAGGAACGCTTGAGGGCGTGCGCAAGTCCGTCGCCGATATGGGGGCCGTCTCGATCGTTTATCACATTGGCGAATTGCCAATCTCGGCCGCGCTCGCTGGGTCGTTCGACTTTGAGTACGGCAACAAACTCGACCTGTTGGGCATCAGCGCCGTGACCTACAAGCTCTATCAGGAATTTCCGGAGTTCCAGAAAGAGTACACGGACCTGGGCGTGAAGCCCCTGTTATTCTTGCCCGCTGGCCAGTACTCGATGATCGGGACGGCCGAAATCGCCAAGATCGAGGATTTCAAGGACAAGAAGATTCGCGCCTTCGGCTCGAGCCTGCCCAAGTTCATCGAGTCCGTGGGCGGCGTACCGATTTCGATTGCCTTCGGTGAACTCTATACCAGCCTGCAGACCGGCGTGATCGATGCATTGATCACCAATCCCACCGCCATGGTGCCGAACAAGCTGCATGAGGTCTCGAAGTTCGCGGTCACCACTGGGCCCGGCCTCGGCACCTCGATGGCGGGCGCGACGGTGGCGTATATTGTCAATCTGGAGAGCTGGAACAAGATTTCGGAGACCGATCGGAAAATCATCGAGCGTGTCTCGGCTACCCTGGCGCCGATCGGTGCGCACATCATGACTGAAGGCACGGCGCAGACCTATGTCGACCTCGAAAAGGCCGGGCTCAAGGTCCACCATCTCAGCATGAAAGACGTGATAGAGATAAAGAAGAAGGCGCCGGACTTTTTCAAGCGAGAGGAAGAGCGTCTGAACGCACGTGGCCTGCCGGGGACTAAGCTCTTCGCGCGCTATCGCGAGCTTGCCGACGCCTATGCGTCTGGAGAATGGCAGCCCTGGAGCTTTTAACCGACGGTCGCGCATAGCCCCAGCCGCCGAGGCCAGACGACTACGCCGACCCTCGGCAGAGCCCGGGGAACTGGGGCCCGAAGCGACGGGGAGCAGTGCTGGGCGGCAACGCGTCAGGCATCGTCGCCGCCGGCTGACGTCGAACCCGTCCGGTTTTTTTAGGACCCTAAGTTCTCGGGTCGCTGCAGCTCGCGACGGCCGGTGTCCCTAGGGGACAGTCGCGGGGGAGCGTGTCTTGGCGGGGAAGATCGAACGAGTGTGGGCTAGTGTCCTCGTGGCGTTCGCCGCGCTCAATGGGCTGTTCATTCTCGGCCTTGCAGTGATGATCACCGCGGATATTCTGGCGCGGTGGCTCGTGGGACGCCCGTTCATCGGGGTCTTCGAGATCTCGCGGATACTGTTCCTACCCATCATCTTCTTGGTGCTGTCGCTGGTGCAATGGACGGACCGGCAGGTGCACGTGGACGTCTTGGCAGGTCGCACGCGCGGTCGCGGTAGGGTGGCTCTGCGGGCCTTTGACCAGGTGATCGCGCTGGGTTTCTTTACCGTCCTGCTGATCACCAGCGCCGAAAGCTGGCTGGAGGCCGTGCAGAAGAACTTCGTCGAAATGGGGATGCTGGAAATTCCGCATGCCATACCCATAGGCTTCCTGGTCTTCGGCACCTTCCTGCTGGTGATCACGCTGGTGCTGCTGTTGCTCAGAAGCTTTCGCCAGCTCCTCGTCGGATTGAAGCCGGAGGAGCCGCTCACCCCCTACGCGCCGCCGATGGAAGAGAATTGAGAGGCCATGGAGCCAATCACGTTCTCCCTGCTGGTTGCCGGAATCGTTTTAGTAGTACTGATTGTGGCCGGCGTGCAGATTGGCGTCACGCTGGGGATCACCGGCATGACCGGGGTCTACCTCTTTACCGGCGGCAACCTCACGGCGATGCTGAGTCAACCTTACATACAAAGCCTTGACGTGGGATTGACCTACGCCTTCATCGTGATCCCACTATTCATTGCGCTCGGCACCATAGCCGGGCAATCGGGTATCACCAACGACCTGTTCACCGCATTTTCCCGCTGGGTGGGGCACGTGCCTGGCGGCATCGCGGTGGCCACCATAGGCACCTCGGCGGGTCTCGCTTCGATCACTGGCTCTTCGCTCGGCGCCTCGGCGGCGATGGCCAAGCTGGCCATGCCAGAACTTCGCCGCTTCAAGTACCAGGACCGTCTGTCGGCCGGCGCCGTCACCATGGGTGGCACCGTGGCGGCCATGATCCCGCCGTCGATTACCATGGTGCTCTACGGCATCTTCTCCGATACCTCGATAGGTAAGATGTTGATCGCAGGCGTGTTGCCGGGGCTAATGACCTGCGTCCTCTATGCGTTGATGATCGTCGTTCGATGCAAGTTGAGTCCCGAGCTCGGACCGCCGGGACCGAACTTTGGCTGGCGCGAAAGGTGGCAGACCATTCCGCCGGTTCTGCCGTTCGTGCTGATCGTGTCGCTGATCATATCCGGCATTCTGTTCGGTGTTTGGACGCCAGTGGAATCCGCGGCGGGAGGTGTGATCCTGGTACTGATTCTAGCCATCTGGCGCCGGCAAATGAAGTGGCGGAGACTCCGTTTCGCTCTCACCGACGCCGCCATCATCTGCGCCTCGATCCAGATCATCGTCATCGGATCGTTGATCTTCTCCAGCTTTTTGGTGCTGTCGGGCTTCTCCGAGCTGGCGACCGACACTATCATAGCCTTGAACCTCTCGCCCTTGGCGATGTTCGCGGCGCTGGTAGTGGTCTATCTCGTTATCGGCACAATGATGGAGGTAGCCTCGACGCTGGCACTGACCATCCCGCTTGTGATGCCAATCGTCACCACGATGGGTTGGGATCCAGTGTGGTTCGGCGTAATTCTGGTCACGATTATGGAGATTTCCGCCGTGACCCCGCCGGTGGGTCTCAGCCTATATGTGGTCAAAGCGGCGGTGCCGGATCTGAGCCTCACCGATATCTGTATGGGCGCTCTACCATTCTGGATGGTCAACATGTTGGCAATTGCCATCCTCTATGTCTTCCCGCAGATTGCCCTCGTTCTACCGAGCATGATGTGAAAGTGGCAGACCGGAGCGGCTGGGGGATGTCCCGGGCTCTGTTGAAAAACTGAAGTAGGCGTCGTCCGCCTGGAGCCGCTAGGCTCTGGGCTCGGCACGGTGCGTGACCATATCCAGGCGATTACAGTTGCCTTACCACCGCCGTGATCTTTCGGCAGTTCCACCTGCGGGTAAAGGTGGCCGATGCGTTGGCGCGCCTTCTCGCGCATCCATTCCCCGTAATACTTCACATCCTCGGCGAGGCCCTCGGCGTTGCGGTAGTGGGTTCGCTCCATGCCGTGCGGATGTACCGGCCCGCGGTCCTTGAATCTGGGCGGGATCTCAATCATCGCCTTGCCGATCATGACGGCGACCGGATTGAGATCCGATCCATAAGCGGGTAGGCCGAGCCGCTGCGCCTCCAGCGGAATCGAGCACCCGCCCGAGAACGGATCGTAGACCGGCGGCAACTCCCCGCCGCAACTCTTGCGGATTTCCGCGCGGGCGCGCTCCAGCACTTCCTCGATGGTGGAGTTTTCCCAGATCACGAGGTCTTCAATGATCTTGAACAGCCGCTCGCGCTCGCCTGGTGATGTCCCACCCAATGTTGAAAAGTGCGAGATAGGCATCGTCTGATCGAGAGGCTACGCGGCCACCTCGATGTCTTCAATGACGGACTTTGCTCCGGCCTTTCTCACCGCCTCCCGCAGGGCGGCGTCGAGGATGGGGAGCTGGCGGTGGGCCTTGAGGCGGCGGAAGGTCTTTTGCGCCTCCAAGAGGCCGGCGGCGGTCCAACGCAGCGCCATCTCGGCGTTGCGCCAGCGCTTGACGTTCCGCTGCACCGTCCGGACGGTGCCGATCGCGTTCTCGATGGCGTTGGTGCAAGCCAGCGAGCGTCGAAGTTGCGGCGGGAGGCCGAGCCGGATCACAGTCAGGATCTCGTCCAGGCCCTCCAGGATCGAGCCCGAGACGCCGGGTGCGTCATGCTCCAGACGGCGGGCGAGGTTGCGCAAGAGCCGTTCGGCCTTGGCCGCGTCGTCCTGCTGCCAGGCCTGCCGCAAGACCTTCCTGACGCCGGCATGGAGGCTCTCGTCCAGCCGGTCCGTGATGTTGCGCCCCTTGTGCACCTGGCAGCGCTGGAGGGCCGCCGCCCGCCCGAAGGTCCGCCGGATCGCCTTCGAGAGCGCCTTGGCGCCGTCGACGATGTAGAGCCGAGGCCGTTCGGGATCGAGACCGCGCTCGATCAGGTTGTCGAGCATGGCTTGCACCGTGGCCGCGTTCTCCGTCGCGCCCTCGGCCAGGCCCAGCACGTGCTTCGCGCCGCCGGTGTCGATGCCGATCGCCGCCACCATCAGGTGATCGCCGACATGGAGCCCGTCGATCTGGAGCACCACGAGATCGAGATCGTCGAGCGGGCTCGCCAGCCAGGCCTTCAGCTTGCTTCGCGTCAACGCCACGAAACGGCGCGAGACCGCCGACTTCGAGGTTGCGTCACCCGATGCCGCCGGCAGATCGCCGCCCGCATCGTCCGGCAGGCGCACCGCGCGGGCATACTTGCGGGTCGAGACGTTGATCACCATCAGATTCATCGCCCAGGCTTGCAAGAGTTCGGGTTCCGACAGCAGCTCCCAACTCGGCAGGCTCATCTCCCGACCCGCGAAGTCCCCCACCCGAGGCGCTCGACCTTCACTTTGCCGCCGTGGTAGGCGATCTCGCTCCGGGTCGTGCCCCATCGATGGCCCTTGCGCTCGCCCGATCCTCGGCGCTCGACCTTCACTTTGCCGCCGTGGTAGGCGATCTCGCTCCGGGTCGTGCCCCATCGATGGCCCTTGCGCTCGCCCGGCGTGGCGCGAACCGCACAAGGCTTCCGCGTCCGCCGACATCATCTCGTTCAAAGACTCGAGGCCCGCCAAAAGGCAGAAGCGATCGACGCTCATGCGCAGATCGTCGAAGGCCTCCGGCATCGATGGCAAGAGCCGACAGGATGGTTCCGAGGAACGGTCGTTGCGTGTAGTCTTGGTCATGGCGTCGTTCTCCTTGATGGAATCAGCACCCAGAGCCTAGCGGCTCCAGGCGGACGACGCCTACTTCAGCTTTTCAACAGAGCCCGGGACATCCCCCGTCGGCACGTCTTTCACAGGTAGCACGAAACACCGGCTGTAACGTTCCGGTCCGGGATCGCCACACCAAGCCCGTCCCCTGCCGAACGGGGCTCCTGCCGCTTCGGTCGCCGCGTGTCCGCAGCCAGCCTTCAGGAGTTCGCGGCCGGCGGCGTCCGAGCGAACCCGAGGGCAGGAGAACGGTCCTCCTGCGCCACTGCCCGGGAGACAGCCGCCATGACCACCAACATTACTGAAGACCACCGCCGCGCGTTCGAGGCCCTGACCGGCGGCGAGGCCGGCAACTTCTGTCTGTTCAGCTGTTTCCTGTCGGGACGGCCCGCGGCCGCGATCGCCGCCGTGACCGTCTGCCCGCCCGTGGAAGAGGGCGGCAAGCCCGAATACGTCATTTCTCCGCTCTTCGTTTCGATTACCGACGACATGGTCCTGACCGACCATGACGGTCGCCGGGCATGAACGCGCGCGCCCGCAGACGCCGGAATCCCGTCCTCGAAGTCCCCGTACCGCCCGAATGCCGGGAGATGATCCGGCGGGGCGCGCTGGTGTCGATCTCGACCTCGGGAGGCAAGGATTCGCAGGCCATGACGATCCTGCTCGCGCGCATCGTCCCGCGGGATCAGATCGTGGCGGTTCACGCGCCCCTTGGCGAGGTCGAGTGGCCCAGCACGGCCGACCATATCGAGGCGACCCTCGCCATGGACGTACCGCTGATCCTGGCGCGCGTCGCTTCCAGCAAGAGCCTCCTCGAACGCGTCGAAGAGCGCCGTATGTGGCCCTCGAATTCGATCCGGTGGTGTACGTCGGATTTCAAGACTGGCCCCATCCAACGCGAGCTGCGCCGCTATCTCAAGGGCATTGTCAAGTTAACTGATTGTAGGCTGTTTTCGGCATTTTTCCACGAGGCTAAGCCATTGAAATTGCGTAAAGCAGCCATCGACAATTTACCGAGATTTTGGAGTGAATCCAGTTAACTTGACAAAGCCGCGGCGGTGCTTGCGGCGCCGGGGCGCGCGCCCCTCTGTCATGCCATCGTTCGGGTCGGGATCAATCCCGCCCCTCTTCCACGGCGAAACAGGCGACCTGTGCCGGGCCCGCCGGCAACAGCGCCGGACGTTCGGCCTGGCAGCGGTCGTTCACCAGTGGACAACGCGGGGCGAAGGGGCAACCCGGCGCAGCTTGATCGGGTTCGGCAGATCGCCGGGCTTGCGATCGCGCTCGAAGCTGCCGCCCTCGAGCTTCGGGATCGCATCGAGCAGCAGCCGCATATAGGGGTGGCGCGGGCGGTCGAATAACGCCTCCACCCCAGCCAGTTCGACAATTTGGCCCAGATACATCGCCGCCGTCCGGTCGCCGAATTGCTGCACCACGCTGAGTTCGTGGGTGATGAACAGATAGGTCAGCCCGCGGACTGCGCCTATCACCCACGCTGCGAGCGGACCTATGCGGGCTGCCATATAGAAATCCTCCAACTTGAGCTGCATGGCTCGCGCCCAGCACCAGTTCGAGGGTTGCCGGAAACTTGGCCAGGATCACCTCAAGCAGTCCCGATCAGCACGCAATTGGCGGTCTCAGTCTCGGGCCCCGGCTTGATCGACGCGACTGCGCCAGCGCGCCCGGTTTTTGCCGTTCACGTAAGTGCACTTTACCCGTCGCTCAAAAAAATGAATTGCCAATCGATCCGACGTCGGCACAATTGCGCCCAGACGAGGCTCTCCGGAACCGCGGTCCTTATCCGACCGTCGACCGGAGCCGTCTCTCTGAACAAACAAGAACATAACACTGACCAAAGGGAGTCCGAACATCATGAGCTTTCACAAAACTCCTGGGGCGTAATCGCCGCCGGTCTGTTCGTTGCCTCGAACGCGGTGGCGGGGACGGAGCTCACCGTCTACACCGCCGTCGAGGCCGAGGATCTCAAGCGCTACGCCGAGACCTTCAGCCAGGATCCCCCGGACATCACCATCAACTGGGTGCGTGACTCGACCGGCATCGTCACCGCCAAGCTGCTGGCGGAGAAGAACAACCCGCAGGCCGATGTGGCCTGGGGCGTGGCCGGCACTTCGCTGTTGCTGCTCAAGGCCGAGGGCATGCTGGAGCCCTACGCGCCGACGGTTTCGGCGACGTTTTCGCGCCGGCGCCAGGCTTGGCTGCGGCGCTGCACGCCGCGCGTCACCAGGCCGTGGAGAATGCGCACGCCGGCCGAGGTATAGACGATCATCATCGCCATCGCCGCCGCCGCGGCGATATCGCCCTGATCGTCCATGTTCAAGACGGCGACCGCAGCGAGATGCGTCTCCGGCCCCCACAGGAACACGACCGCCGAGACCGTCGTCATGGCGTTGACGAACAGATAGATCGAGATGTCGAGGATCGCCGGCAGGCAAACCGGGAATGTGACCCGCGCGAAGGTCTTGTAGAACGGCACCTTGAGCGAGGCCGAGACCGCCTCGAACTCGGCATCCATCTGCTTGAGCGCGGTCATCGCCGTCAGATGCGGCACCGTGTAGTAGTGCACGATGGTGCAGATCACCAGGATGCCCATCGTCGCGTAGAGGAAGCTGAACGGGTTGGCGAGTTCGATGCCGGTCAGCGGGATGGTGAAGGTCGTCGGGTTGAAGAAGAAGATGTAGGCGAGACCGAGCACCATGCCGGGCACGGCGAGCGGGACGATGGCGATGAACTGCAGCACCGAGCGGAACCTGGTGTAGCGCCGCGACTTTTCGATGAAGTAGGCGCCCGTGAAGATGATCAAGGTGCCGAGCACCGCCACCCACACCGCCATGATGAGGCTGTTCTGGTAGGCCGCCCAGCCGCCGCCGTCCATCAGGTCGAACTGGTAGTTGGCGAGCGTGAGGCTGAGGTTGTAGGGCCAGAACGTGATGAACGACGCATAGGCCGACACCGCCAGGACGCCGATCAGGATGAACGTGATGACCAGGCAGTAGGCCAGCATGATGAGGTCGAAGCGCCGGTTCGGCTTGGGCTCGAGCGGCACCGACTGCGCCGAGATCTGCGCCACCTGGCGGCGCTGCACCAGGCGTTGGGCGATGAAGCTGAGGATGACCGGGAACAGCAGGACGACGCTGACCACGGCGCCCATCTGGAAGTTCCACTGGCCGACCACCTGCTTGTAGATATCGACCGAGAGTACGTTGTACCAGCCGCCGATCACCTTGGGCGCGCCGAAGTCGGTGATCCCGTAAGTGAAGGCGACGAAGCAGGCGCTCATCACGCCGTATTTGGCGCCTGGCAGGGTGACCGTGAAGAAGATGCGCAGCTTGCTCGTGCGCAGCGCGACCGCCACCTCGTAGAGCCGCGCGTCGGCGGTCGACAGCGCCGTTGTCAGGATCATCACGGTGTGCGGGAAGATCCAGAACGACAGCGCGGTGACGATGCCGATCGGCCCGTAGATCGAGTAGCCGCCCAGCACCTCCTTGATCATGCCCTGGTTGCCGAATAGGTAAACCAGCGAGATCGCCGGCAGCAGCGACGGTGCCAGGATGGGGATCATCGCGACGCCGCGGAAGAACCCCTTGAACGGCATGCAGCTGCGGGTCAACGCGTAAGCGTAGATGAAAGCGAGCGTGACGGTGATCACCATGGTCAACACGCCGATCGTGATGGTGTGCTGCGCCGAGGTCACCAGCGCCGGCGTGCCGAAGTATTCGACGTAGTTGGCGAATCCGACGAAGTGCCCGTCGGCGTCCTCGAAGCTCTTCGAAAGCATCGCGTAAAGCGGCAGGAACACCGCCCCGGCGAGCACGAGCGCCAGGACGACGAGGCCGGCGCCCTGGATCAGGTCGTCACGGCTGAGCCTGGGACGAAGCGGCGCGGCGCGGGCGACGGCGATCTCGGCCACGGTTCGCCTCCTTATAGAGCGGTGAACACGCGGATGCGGTCGTCGGGAAAGACGACCGCGAGCGCCGCGCCTTCGCGGATGCCGAGCTCGCCGACGAGGTGGGGCGGAAAGTCGGCGATGATCGACTGGTCGTCGATCCCTTCGACCGCGAGCGTCGCCCGGTAGAAGGCGCCCAGGAACTCGAGCACATCGACGCGTACCGCCACCGCGTTGGGCACATCGCCCGCGGACCCGCGCACCGAGAGGTCCTCGGGCCGGACGCACACGGTGATCGCCGTGTCCTGCGCCAGCCCGTCGAGGCCGTTGCTGCACCGAAGCTCGATTCGCCCCACGCGCAGGCGATCGAGCGCGAGGACGACGCCGGGCAGGAAGTTCATCTTGCCGACGAAGTCGGCGACGAACTGGGTCGCCGGATTGCGGTAAATCTCGACCGGGGTGCCGACCTGACCGATGACGCCCTGGTCCATGACGACGACGCGGTCGGCCATGGTCAGCGCCTCCTCCTGGTCGTGGGTCACCATGATCGTGGTGACCTCGAGGCGGCGATGCAGCTCCTTGATCTCGTGCCGAAGATAGACGCGCACCTTGGCGTCGAGCGCGCTCAACGGCTCGTCGAGCAGCAAGAGGCCCGGCCGCGCCGCGAGCGCCCGCGCCAGAGCGACGCGCTGCTGCTGACCACCCGAAAGCTGCGAAGGGTATTTCTCGTCCTGTCCGGTCAGCCCGACGAGCCCGAGCAGCTCTTCCACGCGCTTGGCGATTTCCTTCTTCTTCATGCGCCGGTTTTCGAGCCCGTACGCCAGGTTCTTGTAAACCGTGAGATTGGGGAACAAGGCATAGGACTGGAAGACGATGCCGAAGTCGCGCGCCGTCGGCGGCAAGGTCGAGATGTCTTCGCCGGCCTGGACGATGCGCCCCTGGGTCTGGATGTCGAGCCCGGCGATGCAGCGCAACAGCGTCGTCTTGCCGCAACCAGACGGGCCCAGAAAACAGACGAATTCGCGGTCGTAGACGTCGAGGCTCACGTCGTCGAGGGCGGTAAATGCGCCGAACATCTTCGTGAGATGCTCGATATTCAGGTACGGCCGGCTATCGTTGGTCGCCGTGTCTATCGTTTCCTGGGCCATCGCGCTCCGGCAATGCCGCCCTCAAACCAGAATCGGAGGCCCGGCCGCCCCGTCGGTCTCACAAAGCGGCCGGGTCGCTCTCCGACCGGAGAACGGTATACGCTTCGACGACGCGCCTAGCCCTTCGGCTCGGACTTGACGTCGTAGCGCGTCTGCCACTCGCCGAGTATGCGCTTGCGGTTGCTCGCGGCCCAACCGAAATCGTTCTCGATCATCATGTCGAGCATGTTCTCGGGGAAGTGCTCGACCGGCCCGGCGATCTCGGGGATCGCCAGGAGCGGCAGGAAGTCGTTGTACACCTTCATCGCCGCCGGCGAGATGTGCCAATCCATCAGCGTTTTCGCCGCCTCGATCTTCTTCGAGGTCTTGAGGATGCCGCTCGCCTCGACCTCCCAGCCGACCCCTTCCTCGGGCAGGATGAGATTGAGCGGCGCGCCCTTCTTTATGAGCTTGGCGCCGCGGAAGGCGAAGGAGATGCCGATCGGGTACTCGCCCGCGGCGGCCAGCCGGCACGGCTTGGACCCCGAATGGGTGTAGCGCGCCATGTTCTGGTGCAGTGCGTCCATGTACGTCCACGCCGCGTCCTCGCCCATCAGCTGCAGCCAGCTGGATACGGTGAGGAATCCGGTGCCTGACGAGTTCGGATTGGGCATGACCAGATGGTCTTTGTAAACCGGGTCAAGCAGGTCCTGCCACGAGACAGGCTTGGGCAGGTTGAACTTTTCCGCCTCGATGGTGTTGTAGCAGACCACCGCGGCATAGGCGTCGATCCCGACCCAGTGCGGCGGGTTCCTGGAATCGCGGAACTTGGAATCGAGCCTGTCGAGCCCCTTCGGCGCGTAGGGCAGCAACATGCCCTTCTCGTCGACCACTAGGAGGCTGGTCGCCGAGGTGCCCAAGAAGACGTCGGCCTGCGGGTTGCCGGCGTCGATCTCCGCCAGGATCTTGGCCGTGATGATGCCCGTCGAATCGCGCACCCAATTGATGTCGATATCCGGGTGCTCGGCGCGGAACGCCTTCCGCAAGGGCTCGAGCTCTTCGGCTTCGAGCGCCGTGTAGACGGTGAGCGTCGTATCGGCCACGGCCGCATTGCCGGCGAGGCCGACGGCGAACAGCCCGGCGGCGGCGATGCCCCAGAAACGCTTGGCGAGTCGTCTACCGAATTCGTGTTTCATGGCTATGTTTCTCCCTGTGATTAGCCCGGTGCGGGGCATGCCGACTTGCGCGCATCTCGACTGCCATGACTTAGCACAAATTCCCCAGATGACCACTTGTGCTCACCGGTAGCGCAGCAAATTTGGCGGTCGAATCCTAATGTGCTCATGACTGTTCGGTCAAAATTTATTGTGGTTTTTTGCCGTTTGGCCCAAAAATCGCGAACAACAGGCCACTCAATGGTCGGGGCTCTCCTCGTCGATTCGAAACTCGAGATCGACCAGTCCATCAGGGTCTTCGCGGCTTCGAGATTGGGGGTGCCGGCGATGTTGCGCCCGCGGCGGCGATGGGGATGATGATCTTCTACACCAACGCCGTGGCGCGGCTCATCCATGTCGCGATTTCGAAGGGTGTCCTGAAACGCACCCAGGCATGGCGGTTCAGGTGACGACAACGCGTGCGCAATAACGCGGGATCGGGTACGAAACCGGTATGGACGACTATTTCGATCTGGGCCGCTACTCCCGGCCCATCGCCACAGACAACGCGGAGACGCAAATCTGGTTCGATCGCGGTTTGAACTGGATCTACGGGTTCAACCACGAGGAAGCCGTCGCCTGCTTCCGGCAAGCCGCGGCGCTCGATCCCGAATGCGCCATGGCCTATTGGGGCATCGCATTCGCCAGCGGGCCCTTCTACAACATGCCCTGGGAGATGTTCAGCCCGCACGAAGCCGAAGCGGCCGTTGCGACTTGTCATGCGGCGGTTCAGAAGGCCCGCGCCTGCGCGCAGAATGCAACCCCGGTCGAGCAGGCGTTGATCGGCGCGGTATCGGTCAAGTTTCCGAAGCGGCACGCCGTCGGCGCTAGCGAGTTCCGCGCCTGGAACGACGTGTGCCTCCTCAAAATCTAGATTCCAATTGAATCTCTGGGCATGGTCGTGCGGAGAGGCTACTCCGTTCGCATGCTTATCATTGTTCGAACAATCCTCATTCAGCTCGCCCTGGGCTTTAGGTCGCGCGTTACTCTACAGGCGGAGAACGCCGTTCTTCATCATCAGGTCGAGATCCTGAGGCGCCGTGCACCCAGGCGAGTCCATGTAACCAGAACCGATCGGCTCTTCTTCAAGCTGATACTGAGGCTATGGCCAAAGGCTGCCGGGTTGATCCGCATCGTCCATCCCAAGACCCTTGTCCGCTGGCATCGGGAAGGCTTTCGTCTTTATTGGCGGTGGAGGTCCCGTAAAAGAGGTGGCCGGCCAAAGATACCGAAAGAGATCAGGGTTCTTGTTCGGCAGATGAGCACTGAGAACCCGTTGTGGGGCGCGCCGAGGATTCATGGAGAGTTGCTGAAGCTGGGCTTCGACATCAGCCAGGCGACGGTATCGCGGCACATGCCGAAGCGACGGCCGAATCCGGATCAGACATGGAAGACGTTCCTCCTCAATCACCTCCACTGCACGTCCTCGATCGATTTCTTGGTCGTTCCGACGCTGACCTTTCGAATCCTCTATATACTCGTCATTCTCAGTCACGATCGCCGCGAGCTGGTCCATTTCGAAGTTACTACAAGTCCGACCGCTGAATGGACGGCACGGCAGATTACCGAAGCGTTCCACTGGGACGAGGTGCCTCGCTATATTATCCGTGATCGAGACTGCACCTACGGCCGGCTCTACCGGGATCGAATAGAAGCGATGGGAATCCACGATGTACCAACGGCACCTCAATCGCCCTGGCAGAACGGTTATGTCGAACGGGTCATCGGCTCCATCCGACGCGAGTGTCTCGATCATGTCATCGTCAGGAACGAGAGGCACTTGCGGCGGGTCCTCAGGTCTTACATGGCCTATTACAACAAATCCCGCACACACCTCTCGCTGAACAAAGACCCGCCGATCCCAAGGCCGGTATCAAGCGCGTCAACTGGTCGCATCGCCGCCATTCCTGAAGTCGGCGGACTACACCATCGATACGAACGCCTCGAAGCTTGAAAACCGACATGACCGATCACGCGAAGACGACACCGGAATTTAGGTTTTGAGAAACGACAACCCTTGACACACTTACTCGGAATCGGAGTAGCGTTGGAGAAACAATCGGCCTGCCCGTTCCGGGAGGGCCGATGTAATAAATGGAAGGGACAATCGGCGCGCCACCGCCGATCAGCTGGCGCGCCTCATCGAGCAACCGGCACCGGTCATCGTTGCGCACCCACTAACGTACCCGCTGTGCCTATCGGGCCCATAGCCAATCCAGCTCTGAAAAAGCTAGCGCTCGGTCGAAGTTCTCAATGTTATCGCGAACATTGAGTATCAGGCAGCGGTCGTCGCCGCCGTTCAGCGGCCCCCGCAGCCCCCGGCCGATCATTTGAAAGTAGAGATTCGGGCTGTAGACCGGCCGGGCTACGATGATCGCGCGGGTCTTGGGTGCGTCGAATCCCTTCCCGAACACGCCGTAGTTGACGAGCGCTTTGATCTCACCGCCACGGAATTCCTCTACGATCCGGGGGCGCGTTGCAGTCCCGGTTTCTCCACTGACGGAGCGTGACTGGATACCAATCCGGTTGAGGAGCGCCGCCAAAGTCCGTGCGTGCTCGACCGATGTCGCGAAGATGAGAGTCGACCAATTAGGTTTAATGTGATGCCCGTACGCTTCGACAATACGCTTGGTTCGCTCCGGGCTCTGGGCGATTCGCTTTTCCACGCGCTCCGGTAGCCAAGGTAGCGCCCGCCATTCGTCTAGTATCCGCTTCACCTCTTCATTGTCGAATGAGCAATCCAGGATCGTGTCGAGTTGAAACGTCTCACCCTCGATGGTTTCGTGGTCCGCTTGCGCGAGCACCCCCATCTCTTGCAGTTCCCCGATGACGACTTCGGGTTCGTCGCTCAAGAATGCACCCGAGTCTAGTCTCTTGTTTCCATACCGGCGCACAAGCCTCTCCGTCTCTTCCTCATCGTGGCCGCGGTAAGGCGTGGCGGTAAGGCCGAGTATGAACGGCTCATTCAGCTTTTGGAAACGCGTCAGACCAACCTCGCCCATGACCGAGGTGAAAGTCCGAGCGAGCGACCGATGCGCCTCATCGAAGACTACCAGCTTGAAATCCGCCAGAAACTCGTACTCGCTGCCTTGGTTGTTGAAACGTGAATGAAGCGTCTGGATTGTCGCGACGATGACATGGAGGTCGTTCGTCGGAATTGGCGAGGGCTGCCCTGCCCACATTCTGGAGATTCGAAGGTGCACTGCTTCAGTGCCGATGCTCGACCACACCTGCCTCCACGATTCCACGGCCTGCTCGCACAACTCATCGCGGTCCGCGACCCAAAGGATACCGCCGCGGAATCCGTCATCGCGCATCGCCTCGACTATCGCCTGAACAGCGACGCGCGTCTTGCCGGATCCCGTCGGCAAGCTGATCATTCCGCGCCGCTCGGCACCGTCACTGTGTCCGTCACACAACAATTTCCTGACGTTTTCGACGATGGTTCGCTGATAATCGTGAAGCTTGGGAAGCGAATACGGCCCTTCGACTTCCAGAAATGGGTCGCGCTTTTCGTTCCGCTCTCCAGCCCATTCAGCAGAGAACCCAAGTGACCGTACGAATTCGACGGCCCGCGCAGATCCGGCCCATTGCGATGGCGGATCGAGATGATCCAATGCCCATCCGTATTGCTTTAGGGCGTCGGTGTGATACGTCGCGATAGCGACCTCTGCAATCTCGGTATCCGCCACTGTAGCGCCATCATCCTCTAGTACAGCCAGAAGCGAACCAGGAAGACCGCTGCGTAGCTCTATTTCGCCGACCGCAGCAAGGAGACGCTCGGCATCAGTCGAATACTGTCGGATGATGGTACGGCGTTCTTCGACCTCGCGCGACGTCCTGCGTTGCAGTATCGCTTCGATCTGCGAAGGTTTCAGCCGGAGCTCCAGCTCGTCCGCGATGAGCTTTAGTTTGCGTTGCTCCTCGTCGTCGACGGCGCCGACGAGATAAATATCGGGCGTGTGGAAGACGCATTCCGTCGCTTGACCAACAACCAGAATTCGTTCGCAGGAAACGAGACGGCTTTGCTTTCGATGCGCTGGAAGGAAACCCTTCAATCCGGGCCAGACATCGGTCAGCGGTACAGGATCCCCTTCACCAGAAAACTCCGGTGTCGGGTCCGAGAGATCGAAAGCCGCCCTGATCTTATCGGCCATCGGATGGACCAGCAACGCACGCAGAGCCTCCGGGCAGCTCGGGTACGATCCGAGCGCGCCTTCAAGCGGCACGGTGCCGTCAGAGATTCGTATTCGCCCATGTTCTCGAAGCATGTGAATCGTGAGCGATTCGCATGGCATCTTCGGATATGCCTGTCGGTTTGTGCCCGTGTGCCACATAGTCCACGGCTCGTAGCAGGCATCCAGCCTTAGAAGCGCGTCCGTATAGAGCGCCTTGCCTTCGTCGGAAAGGACAGTAAGGACTTCCAACGGACCGACACCTTTCGGCGACATGAAGTCCAGGTAGCTCGAGCTAGGGCTGTAAGGCAGACGGTCTTGTTTTGAATACTGACTCCGACATGAGCTGCGGAATGACGTGAAATTCGCCTCTGATGCCAGATTGCGATCGGCTTGCGGTAATTCCGTCACCCCGAGCGTACGCAGCAACCTATCGTCTGGTTCATGCAAGTGAGTATCAACAGTCGCCTCGCCGTCCCGGCTCCCATCACCCGGCACTACGTTGCCCGGCAGCAGCACTGAATAAAGCGGTCGCCACTCACCTGCCAGCGTTCGGACGCGAAGCTTTGTCGGCCAAATGTCTAGGCCGTAGTAATCCTTGCGTTCGCCGATGACCGCGAGCACCTTTTCAATTGGCACCTTGCGCGACAGCGACCAGAACTTGATATGTTCATTGCTATCCGGTTCTTGGCTGCTTCCGACTTTCAGAATCTGCTCTGCAAGGAGCTTGAAGGCACTCTCCGGTGACGGGTGCTTGAGGCCCAGTTCCTCCAGTGCCGAATACGTGTCTTTGTCTAATACTAAGTCCGGATGGACGTACGATTCTGTACCGGTAGAGACGTCTTCAGCCTGCGTCTCGTCCGGAAAGAAGAGGTGTTCTGGATCGGGCGATCGCCAATCGCAGCCTGCCGTCAGGACGATATCACCAAATTCCCCATTCGACCGTACTGCGGACGACATCGCTGCGGCCGTCTGGATAGCCGCCATGGAAGCGTGAATCGCTTCGTCTCCTCGCTTGCCGTCTACCAGCGCCCACAACCAGTCGGCAATGGTGGCTCTAGGCGCAGCCGGCTCGCTATCGTTGAATCTATTTCCTGACCATTTCTGTTGTGGAGGAAACAGCCGGTCAATGCTGGCAAGCCTGTTACGTGTGAGCGCTCTGTGGTGCAGCCAGTTCGACGGTCGACCGAGGTACGCAGCCCAGCGCTCAAGCGGCACCTGACTCGAGCTGTCCGTCAAACTTTTGGGGGGATACGAGATTTTCCCAATGGTGTGCAGTTTTCCGCTCTGATCGGGAACGATTGCCCGCTCGCTCAAATGGGAAAGAAGGCGGTTACGAAGAAGAACACTCTGCTTTGTGTCATCCGCCTCTTGTCTGCGCGGGAGTACATCCAAATGTCGAGCGGGGTCGGCGTCTGTCGCGAGGTTAGGCAACGCCTCGGCAATCATCCTCGCTGCCACTTCGATCAACTCCTCGTTGTACGGTCCCGGCAGCAGGTTCTGCCGATCCTCGTTGGTCTTCCATGGCGCGTTCAGGATTCCGGCGACAAGACTCGCGGTGCTGGTCGGAAAAAACGCCCAGAAATGCCCGGAACGGTCCAGCCGGTCGAGCGGCGCTGCCCACTGAATCAGCACGTCGCCATCGTCATCATGCAAATGCCAATCGGCCCGAGCTTCGGCGGACAGACGATGGGTGCCGTCGAAACTCCGCCATCGTGCGGTCTCCTCGCCGGTGTCGAGCAGAAGTTCGCCGTCTTGGCGATGAAGCATGAAATCGCGGGGGCCTTCTCCGTCCTCAAGGGTCAAATAGCGAACGTGATCGACAAAAAGCATAAACTCCGGTGGAAAGTCTCGAATCTGCTGGGCAAGGTCACCATATGTGCCCGTCTTGAGGGGCAGGCGGACGACGTTTGTCGCCCAACTCATCAGTTCCCGCAACTCCTCGTCCGTTTCCCTTGCGTCGTCGGGCTCGATGGGCTCGGGCAAACGCAGCACCGGGTAACGCTCGGCCAGCGATACCTTCGCTATGCGCTCCGCAGCGCGCTTTTTCTCGAAACTGAAAGAGCCTGAACGGCTGTAGAACTCGGGCGCATCGGTCACGCCCAGGACGGACTTGAAACCGCGCCCAAATCTGCCGATCGCGGCGGTCTGCCGCTTGCTCGACATTCGATCGAACATGAGCCCCTCAATACCATCTTCATCAATGGGGGTTCCGTCGTCAGCACAATAAAGGAATCCGGCCGTCAGGCGGATCAGGATGCTCTTCCCCTTTGGCGAATCGAGCAAGGCGTCGGCGCTGTTCTGAACGAGTTCGAACAGTTGCCGGTGGGCATATCCGCCCTGAGCCGTGTCTTGTTCGGAGCGAGCGTGCTCCATTATCAGTTTTGGCTGCTCGCGATATGCGTTGAGACTCTTTTGCGACTTCTGGACGATGAACTCTCCGAGCCGACCCGTGGGGCCGCCCCACATCGTTTTCTCGTCAGAGCCGGGCAAGCCAATCCTAGCGTTTTCGAGGTAGAACCTGCCGCGCTCACCTTTGGAGAAATCGTATTCGTTCTTCATTCGCCGAACTCGTATTGACGTCGCTCGTTAGGAGTGGCCAATCGAGCCGAGATTAGCCGTACCGAGTTGGTGTTCCCTTCGTTCGGAGCATAGGTTGTGACACACAACCAACAGTCGATCCGCCCGGGTGCAGCCCATAGTTATCCAACGCTCCTCGAATCCGCGGCGGTCGTCATCGATCTCGGACACCGAAAGTGGATCTTCGAACACCTCGCGCGCGAGGTCGAAACTGACTTTGTGCTTTCTGAGGTTGCTCGCTGCCTTGGCCGGGTCCCACGCGAACTTGAACATGCCGTTCCGCTCAACATATCCACTCGTCGGCGGACGTGCCTTCGCTCAAGCCGATGGACCAAGCTGTATCCGCACGAAATCGAACGAGCATGGGGCACCATCATCGCGAGGTGTTCAACTGGTGGATGGCTTACGTATCCTCAATTTTTACCACAGTTCGATGTGCACCGTAAACCGTTCAAACGTCTGTTTGACAGCAAGACGAACGGCACGCTGAGCTGTTGGGCATAGTGCTTCTCCTGGGGCGATGTCCCTATCTCTGTTGAAATTCGTGGGGCAGACATCGCTGGTTGATGAGACTATGCTGCCTTCATGATGGTTTCAATGGCACTGCCGGCGTGAGCCTTTCTCAAGTGCTCCTGGAGAGCGTTTCGGAGTATGGGCAGCTGACGATAGGCCTTGAGGCGACGGAAGGTCTTCTGGGCCTCCAGCAAGCCGGCGGCGGTCCATCTGAGCGCCATCTCGGCGTTCCTCCAGCGTTTGACGTTGCGGGTGACCTGACGCACCGTGCCGAGCGCGTTCTCGATGATGTTGGTGCAGGCAAGCGAGCGCCGGAGTTCGTGCGGCAGGCCGAGGCGGATGACGGTGAGGATCTCGTCCAGCCCCTCCAGGATGCTGCCCGAGACGCCCGGTTCCTCATGCTCCAGACGCCGGGCCAGGTTGCGCAGCAGCCGTTCGGCCTTGTCTGCGTCGTCCTGGTCCCAGGCCTGACGGAGCGCCTTCTTGACGCTCGCATGCAAATGCAGGGTCAGGCGCTCGATGATGTTACGGCCCTTGTGGACCTGGCAGCGCTGGATGGCGGCGGCCACACCGAAGGTGTTGCGGATCGCTTTGCTGAGCGCCTTCGCGCCATCGACGATGAACAGCCGGGGCAGCGTCGGATCGAGCCCCCTGGCGAGGAGATTGTCGAGCAAGGCCTGGACGACGACAGTGTTCTCCGTCGCCCCCTCGACCACGGCCAGGACATGCTTGTCGCCGTTGCCATCGACGCCGATCGCCGCCACCAAGACATGGTCGCCGACATGCAGACCGTCGATCTGGATGACTAGCAGGTCGAGTTCCGAGAGATCCGAGGCGAGCCAGGCCTTCATCTTCTTGCGTGACAGCGCCACAAAGCGCCGGGAAACGGCCGACTTCGAGGTGCCGTCGCCACGCGCTTTCGCCAGGTCGCCCTCGGGCAGACGGACCGCGCGGTGGTACTTGCGGGTCGACACGTTCAGGACCATCAGGTTGAGCGCCCACTCGAGCAACAGGTTGCCGTCGCGCAGCACCTGCCAGCTCTCCAAACCCACCTCCTTGCCAGCATGGTCGCGAACCCGTGGCCGCTGCACTTTCACGCGGCCGCCGTGGTAGCCGATCTCGCTCTGCGTATGGCCCCAGCGATAACCCCGACGGTTCCCATGGCGACGATGTCGGGGCCCGCACACGGTCGTGGCGTCCTCCTCCATCATCTCGGCCAAGGCCTCGACCCCGGCCAGGAGACAGAACCGATCCACGCTGAGACGGACTGCGTCCATCGCGTCTGCCAGTGGCGGCATAGGAAACGAGGTGGCAAGGGCTTTCGGGCTACTGGAACTACGGATATTCTTTCCCATGGTGTCGTTCTCCCTCTTGGGTTTGCAGCACCCGGAGCCTAACGGCTCCAGGAGAGCGACACCTACCTCAACTTTTCAACATCGACCGGGACATCTCCTTCTCCTGGTCCTGTGACGCGATGGGATCGATGCTCGCACGCTTGGCCTCCAGCGCCGCCATAGACACTGGCCCTGCCGGCCGCAAAGCAGGTAGTCGGCCTGCGTGCCGTCGGGAAGCGCGTGCTCGAACAGGACGCTCGAGGCGTCGGTCAGGTTCCAGCCTGCGTCCTGGAGCAGTGCGTCGATATTGACACGCGTGAAGGCTTCGGTCGCGCCGCCATGCGGTTTCCCATGCCGGTCCTCTCGGTCATGATGCGCATGGCCGAGTTTTGGGGAAACCGCGCCCACAACTCGAACCCCTGCAAGAAATCCCGGCGCTACAAGATGAAGCCCAAGGAGCGTTATCTGTCCGCCGCAGAGATGGCGCGACTCAACGCCGCGTTGACCCACGACGAGTTCTGGTGCCAGCACGTCGTCACCGTCCTCCGCCTGCTGATGCTGACCGGCTGCCGCCTGAGCGAAATCGTTTGCATCGAATGGGACTGGATCAAGGGCAAGCGAATCTTCCTTCGCGACGCCAAGAGCGGCGCGCGCATGGTGCCGCTGACGCTGGCGGTGCAAGGCGTGCTGGCGGAAATTCCCCGGGTTCCGGACAACCCGTGGGTGATCGCCGGGCAGAAGCCGGGCGCGCGCATGACCAACGTCAACGATCCGTGGCTGGTCGTGCGTGCCCGGGCCGGGCTCGAAGATGTACGTATCCATGACCTGCGGCATTCCTGGGCGAGCCGTGCGCTGGCGCTCGGCGAGAGCCTGAGCATGATCGGGAAGCTGCTGGGCCACAACAGGATCGAGACCACCGCGCGCTACGCGCATCTCGCGCGCGACACCGAGAAGGCCTCGGCGGCCAAGATCGGCGGCAGCATCGGCGCCGACATCCTGCCGGCGGACGGCGCGGAGGCGGCGTAATGGCCAAGCTGAACCGGCGTTCGATCTCCCGGCGCACCGTCGAGGCGCTCAAGGTCGAGAAGGACACGGTGTTCTGGGATCGGGACTTGCCGGGGTTCGGCATCAGGGTCTACGCCTCGGGCACGAAGATGTACGTGGTGCAAAGCAGGACGAAAGGAAAGTCGGTGCGGGTGACGGTGGGCCGGCACGGGGTGATCTCCGCCGACGAGGCGCGGCGCCGGGCGGCGCGGATCGTCAACCGGATCAAGGCGGGCGAGGACCCGATACCGGAACCGCCGCCGGCCCGGCTCGCGGGCGGGCCGACGGTGGCCGGCTTGGCGGCGCGCTACATGGAGAAGCATGTCGCGGTGCGCTGCAAGGCGTCCACGGCGGAAGGCATCCGGGGGCTGCTCGGCAAGTACATCTTGCCGGAGTTCGGCAAACTCCCGCTGCTCGCGGTGGAGCGCGAGCGGGTGGCGGCGTTCCACGTCCGGTTGAACGGGGTTCCCTACGCGGCGAACCGGGCGGTGGCGCTGATGTCACGCATGTACGCGATGGCCGCGGACTGGGAGATGGTCCCCGATGGCACCAACCCTTGCCGGTCGGTGCGCAAATACCCGACGCGCGGGCGCGAGCGGTTCCTGACCGACACCGAGTTCCGGCGTCTCGGCGAGGTTCTCGGCGAGGCCGCCACCAAGGGCGGGGTGTCGGTCCATGCCGTGGCGGCGATCCGGCTGCTGATGCTGACCGGCTGCCGCAAGAGCGAGATCCTGTCCCTGCAATGGACTGACATCGACCTCGAGGCCGGCGAATTGAGGCTCCGCGAAAGCAAGACGGGCCCGCGCGCGGTGCCGCTGTCGCCGCCGGCGGCGAAGGTGCTGGCGGAACTGCCCCGGGTTCCGGGCAACCCCTGGGTAATCCCCGGCCAGAAGCCGGACACGCACATGACCAACCTGGACGACCCGTGGCGGATCGTGCGGGAGCGCGCGGGGGTCGAGAACGTCAGGATTCACGACTGCCGGCATTCCTTCGCGTCGAGGGCGCTGGCGCTGGGCGAGAGCCTGCCCGTGATCGCCAAGCTGCTCGGGCACAGCCAGATCCGGACCACCGCCCGGTATGCGCATCTGGCGCGGGATTCGGTCAGGGCCGCGGCGGCGCGGGTCGCCGCCAGCATCTCGGAGGATTTCCTGAAGGTCGGTTCGGCAACGGCGAAGCTGCCAGGGCGACAGGGTGCGGACAGTCCAGGGTGACGAGCTATCGCGGAACTGCCGGAACGGCAAAGCGACGGCAAGCCAGTTCATTGTCGCCGAGAGCACGCCGGGTGACATTGTCAGGCGCCGGAAAGCCGAGAATCATCGACTTTAGCGAATTTGTCCGATGGCCGGTGGCGGAAAGGCCGATTACCGGGAAAGCAAGTCGTGAGCGAATACCGGTACTATGAGGTCCAGGCGATAGACCGCCCGCTTGGCGAGGCGGACATGGAGGCGCTGCGGATATTGTCGACGCGGGCGCGAATCACGGCCACGAGCTTCACCAATCACTACAAATGGGGCGACTTCAAGGGCGCCCCGAATCGGCTCATTGGCCGCTCTCGGCTCGACCCCTTCCGGCGCGGCTGCGACCTCGCGGAAGTCGTCGAATTGGGCGAGTCCCTGATCCTCGAGTGTTATTCGGCGCGGAAATTTGACCCCTAAGAATCAAGGAATCTCAACAGGTTGGCGCGCCGATCAGCTTCGACCCTGCGTGCCGAATAACAGATCAGTGGCCGGAAGAGAGAGCAAGCCTGCTGCCTTCATCACCGATATCCGCTTCGCCGAGCCATTCATCCAGTTTCGACCAGCGGCGCCGTCCCGAAACGTTGCGCACGGCGATGGCCACGGCCTTCTTTTGTCCGACCAGCACGACCAGCCGCTTGCCGCGCGTCACGCCGGTGTAGAGCAGGTTCCGCTGGAGCATCGCGTAGTGCTGCGTCAGGACGGGGATGACGACGGCGGGATACTCCGAGCCCTGGCTCTTGTGAATCGTCGCGGCGTATGCCGGAACCAGGGTGTCGAGTTCGCCGAAACCATAGGTGAGCACGCGCCCGTCGAAACGCGCGGTCAGCTCGTCTTCATCGGGATCGACATCGTCGACATAGCCGATGTCGCCGTTATAGACCTCCTTGTCGTAGTCGTTTTCTATCTGCATCACCTTGTCGCCGGGCGCGAAGGTCCAACCGAAGCGCTCGACCTTGCGCTCGCCGGCGGGATTGAGGGCGGCTTGCAACTCGATGTTGAGTGAGCGGGCGCCGACGCCGCCGCGGTTCATCGGGCACAGCACCTGGATGTCGCGCACCGGGTCGAGCCCGAAGCGCTTCGGGATGCGCGTCTTCACCAACTCGATGATCATGGGGACCGCGGTTTCCGGATCGTCCGCCCGCACGAAGTAGAAGTCGCTGTCGCCCTCGGGCTTGGAAAGATTGGGAATGGCGCCCCGGTTGATCCCGTGCGCGCTGGTGACGATCCGGCTTCGCGCCGCCTGGCGGAATACCTCGGTCAGCCGCACGACCGGAACCGCGCCGGAGGCAATGATATCGGCCAGCACCTGGCCCGGACCGACCGACGGTAGTTGGTCGATGTCGCCGACGATCAACAGAGCGGCTTCGTCGGGGACCGCCATCAGCAATGCCCGCATCAGCATGACATCCACCATCGAGGTCTCGTCGACGACCAGAAGCCCGCAGTCGAGCGGATTGTCGGCGTTGCGCTTGAACCCCCCGCCCCTGGGATCGACCTCAAGCAGCCGGTGGATCGTCATGGCCGCGAACCCGGTGGCCTCCGTCATCCGTTTGGCGGCGCGGCCGGTCGGCGCGCAGAGCAGCAGGGTCACGCCCTTGGCGTCCAGGATGCGCAGGATGGCGTTGACGATGGTCGTCTTGCCCACGCCCGGACCGCCGGTGATGACCATGGCCTTGGAGTTCAGGGCCCGGCGAACCGCATCGGCCTGGCTTTCCGCAAGCGACAGGCCGGTCTTGCCCTCGACCCAGGGCAACGCCCTGCCGGCATCGATGTTCGGCCAGGGCAGCCTGCCGCCCGCGATCTTCTGAAACCGTTCGCCGATCGCCCGTTCGGCCCGGTACAGGCCGCCAAGGAAAATACAGGGGGTTCCGGCAACCGTGTCCGCAACGACCGTTCCCTCGGCCAGTTCGAAGTCCAGAGCGGTTTGAACCAACTCCTTCGGGACTTCCAGCAATTCGACGGCGAGCGGCGCAAGCTCTGCGGCGGGAAGGCCGCAATGGCCGTCGTCCATCGCCTCGGTCAGCGCATGGGAAATCCCCGCGCGAACCCGGATCATCGCCGTCTTTTCGATGCCGAGTTTCATGGCGATCGCGTCGGCGGTCTTGAACCCGATGCCGCGAATGTCGCGGGCAAGGCGGTACGGGTTCTCGGTCATGACCTGAACGGCATCCACGCCGTAGGTCTTGTAGATCCGCACCGCGCGCGCCGTGCCGACGCCATGGCTGTGCAGGAACACCATGATCTCCCGGATGACCTTCTGCTCGGCCCAGGCGTCGGTGATGCGTTTGGCGCGAACCCGGCCGATGCCGGTTACCTCGCGCAGCCGTTCCGGCTCCGCCTCGATGATGTCGAACACCTTCTCACCGAACGCCCTGACCATCTTCCCGGCATAGACCGGCCCGATGCCGCGGATCATGCCGGAGCCGAGGTATTTCTCGATGCCCTCGATCGACGAGGGCTCCGAGGTGCGCATGAAGCGCGCCTTGAACTGCTGACCATGAGTGCGGTCGTTGATCCATTCCCCCGATGCGGTTATCCACTCCCCGGCCGAGACCATGGCGGCGTGGCCGACGACCGTCACGAGATCGCGATGGCCGCGTGCCTTGATGCGCAGAACGCAAAACCCATTATCGGCATTGTGGAACGTCACTCGCTCGACGAGGCCAGCCAGAACCTCCCGGTTCGGCGCTTCCGGTTGCCGCACAGCCGTCCCGCTCACGACGTGCCGAGCAGATTGGCGGTCAACAACTCCTTGATCGGATCGAATTGCCGCGTCCGCTCCAAGGCCGCCGCCGGGTTTTCGAAGGGTGCCTCGTCGTCTTCCATGGCGGCCAGGTCGTTTTCGCGGCGCTCACGCTCTATGCGCGCGAGGTGCACCACGAGCTCTTGCGCCGTAAACATCTGCCTCACCCGAGAAACGAACCGGGGTAGTTCGCGGGCGAATTCGGGATGTTGGGCGGCGGCCTCGGCGAAGTTCAGAAGCTTCTCGGCAACCGCATGGTCAAAGGCCGCCTTGAGACCGAACCGCAGCTTGATAGTCTCAGCGGCAACGCACTGTTCCACCCAGATCCGGTGCAAATTTCCGTTCGTCATCCGAGGCCCCCGCATTGGGTTACATTTCTTGTCGCACCTTTCTCCGGAAGGGCTCACAATTCCGATGCCGCCATCATGAGTCCTGACGGCACTTCCCGTAGCCCTTGACCCGCCTTTCAGGCACTCTATCGCCAGTCCGTCTTACGCAGGTTCGTCGTACTTGCTGGTGCGCACCCGGTCATGCCGCCGACGGCTCGGACATAGCTGCCGTCCCCTCTTGGCTAGGCGGGTCCAACTCAATTTCAGAAGACGGGGCCAGCGTTTCTTTCGGCTTCTCATTTTTGTATGCGATGAAGCCCGACGCGCCTTTGCCTTTGGCACGACGCAGTGTGTACCCATGATTGCCGAGTTTGAACTTCGGGTCATTCTCAAAGCCCGCGAGAGCATTGACGATCTTCATCGCCACGGGATCTGGCTTGCTCTTGGCTTGTGAGACAGCCCCCCGCTCCAGCCACTTTGCGAAGACCTCTTCGGCGAGCTCGTCGCCGACAGATTTGCGAAGCGCGTTCAATTTTCTCGCCTGACCTTTGGTGAGTCCGGTCTCATCGATAGCCATTTCCTGAACCTCTCATTTCAAGCCTATTATACTGTCGCGTGGCCCGGCTGGTGCAACTGATTGCCCCTGTTACACGCCAGCTTGCCGTTTCCCTTTTCACGTCGTTCACCTTGAACCGATGTGCTGGATGTATTCTACCGCCAAACCAAGTTAATCGCCACCGGCGCCGACAAGGGAAATTTACAGGCATTGCCTGATGTTCACCGTAGTCGCCCCCACGACGAGTCTTAGCCTCGACGATCATTTCATAAAGCGTCCGGCGGCGACGTTCTTCGTCACAGTCGAGGGCGGCGGCATGGCCGAACACGGGATCCTTGCCGGCGACACCCTGATCGTCGACCGTTCACGCACGCCGGGTGCGGGCTCCATCGTCATCGCGGCAATCGAGGGCGAGCTGACCGCCCGTCCCTTCACGGCTATCGATGACGAGGATGCCCAAGTCTGGGGCGTCGTTGCCGGGGTGGTGCGAAGCCTGCCATGAGCGTCTACGGACTGGCCGACTGCAACAACTTCTTCGTTTCCTGCGAGCGGGTCTTCCGGCCAGCCCTCGAAGGCCGCCCCGCCGTCGTCCTGTCGTCGAACGACGGCTGCATCGTCGCGCGCAGCGACGAGGCGAAGGCGCTCGGCGTCAAGATGGCGCAGCCGGCGTTCCAGGCAAAAGACCTCATCGAGCGGCACAGCATTGCGGTCATCAGCGGAAACCTCCCATTCTATACCGACATGAGCAACCGGGTGATGCAGGTCTTCGGGAAACTGGTCCCGGCGGTGGAGAAATACTCGATCGACGAATGTTTTCTCGATCTCGCGGGAATACCGCAAGACCTCACTGCATTCTGCCAGGGACTGAAACGCACCGTGCGGCAGTGGACCGGGCTGCCGATCAGCATCGGCATCGCCGAGACCAAGACCCTTGCCAAGATCGCCAACCGTCTCGCGAAGACCTCCGCCAAAACGGACGGCGTTCTCAATCTCACCGGCGAGCGCTGGCGCGACAGCGCGCTGGCGTCAACTGAAGTCGGCGATGTCTGGGGCATCGGCAGGCAGTACGCCAAGAAACTCAACCGCAACGGCGTTATGACGGCTCTCGATCTGACGAGCCGTCCCGATGGCTGGATCCGCAAGGAGATGGGCGTCGGCGGGCTGAAGACGGTGCGGGAATTGCGCGGCGAGGACTGTATAGGCTTCGATGACATGTCCCAGCCCAAGCAGACGACGATGGTTTCGCGATCCTTCGGCACGGAAGTGCGCGACTACGACGAGTTGGCCAATGCGATCGCCATGTTCGCGACCGATGCGGCACGATCGATCCGCAGGGCCAATCTCGTCGCCTCGTCGACGAGCGTGTTCATCGAGACCAACCGTTTCGGCAAGAGCCCGCACCACGCTCCGTCCCGTTCAGAGGCGCTGTCGCCCGCGACCAATAACACGAAGCATGTCGTGCGAGCCGCGCTGGCCGCTCTGAAGCACATCTACCGCGAGGGGCTGGCGTACAAGCGCGCTGGGGTGATGCTGCTCGACCTCGTAGAAGCCGGCCGGGCGCCAATCTCGCTATTCGATACGCAGGATCCAAGGGACGACAAGCTGATCGAAGCGTTCGACGCCATCAACGACCGGCTGGGGCCGGGAGCGATCCAATTCGGCCCCGCGGCGCAGGCCGCGGCCTGGCGATCGAGCAGCGCCTTCCGCTCGCCCAACTACACAACCCGTTGGGAAGACATCCCGAAGGTTAAAACCTGAGCACTGACAGACCCGGGCGTCGATCCGGGCAGCGGTCCACAAGCAGAAAGTTACACTACGGGCGCGCTGCCACCGCGAGAACCTGGCGCGCCTGGCGAGAGAATGAGGCCGGGGCCTTTGGGGCGGCGGGGACGAGAGCGAGAGAACGGCTCTCGCTGCCCCGCCGGGAGACCTCGAATAACCAATTCGAAGGCAGTGGCGATCGGGACGGCGATAGCGATAATCGCGCCCCTGTTTCGGGTCGGTTGCATGTCCGGCGGTCATGGGGTGAAGCGGATGACCGGCGCAGAGGGCTCGGCGACATCGCCGGGGGGTGCCCAGGTCCACAGCCGGAAGCGGCAAGCCCGGGATCGCGGCCACGGTGGCGGGAACCATGGCGGGGTTGTTTCCCGGCAGCGGGATCGGCGCCTCGCTCGACAAGCTGTATGCGGCCCGCACACGGCAAGCGGCGCTGGAGACCTCGTCCAAGCGGGGTGCCCTCGCGCTGGCACAATCCCAATACCGGCAACGCAGGGGCGATTACGCCGACCCGCACCTACAGATCGGCCGGCGGAATCTACTGCAGGGAATAACAGTTCACCGTGACCGCCGGCGGGCGCACCGGGCAAGCCCACGGCAGCGCCTGCCGCCATCCCGATGGCTCGTGGCGGGTATCGAACCAGCACCGCGCCCGCCCATGGCGGCCTGCCCGGCGCTGGAACGGCGGCGATCGATTCAACTGTCCTTGTGCGGTCCAGCCGTTCCGGCTCCATCCGGTTCCGTTACGCCGGCGAGAGCCAGAGCTTGAGCCGAAGGCGGGCGAGGGCGGATGCCGGAGAGGGTGTCCCCGCCCGGTTCCGCATTCACGCAATCCCGGAGACCGATATGCACGACCCCGAAAGCGAAATCCGCGACATCCCGCTGTCCCAACTTGAACTCTCGCCCGCCAATGTGCGCAAGACGCCGGCCGATGCTTCGGCCTTCACCGAACTCAAGGCCTCGATCGCCGCCCACGGGCTGCTCGAGAACCTGATTGCCCGCGCCATGGAACCCGGTCCGGATGGCCCCGGGCGCTACGCGGTGATCGCCGGTGGGCGGCGGCTTGCCGCGATGCAGGCGCTGGCCGCCGAAGGCGTGCTGGACGAGGACCACCCCGTGCCCTGCCGCATGATCGGAAGCATCGTGGCGGCCGAAGAAGTTTCGCTGGCCGAGAACAGTGTCCGCGCCGCCATGCACCCGGCCGATCAGGTCGAGGCGTTCCGCCGCCTTGCCGATTCGGGCAGCACGGCGGCCGCCATCGCGGCGCGCTTCGGGGTCTCGGAGCGCACCGTGGAGAAACGCCTGCGGCTCGGCAACGCCGCACCGGTGCTGCTGGAGGCCTACCGGGCGGGCGAGATCGATCTGGACACATTGATGGCCTTCGCCGTCACCACGGATCAGGCGCGCCAGAGCGCGGTCTGGGAGACGGTGAGCCAGCAGGGCTACCGGCCCGGCGCCTGGCAGATCAAGCGCCTGCTGACCGAGGACCGGATTCCGGCCACCTCCGCCATCGCGCGTTTCGTCGGCCTCGAGGCTTACGAGGCGACGGGCGGCAGGATCGACCGCGACCTGTTCGCCGAAGAGGACGAGCGGGGGATCTGGTTCGACGATCCCGATCTCTTGAACAAGCTCGCCATGGACAGGCTCCAGGCGGTGGCGAGGGAACTGGAGACGCTCTGGAAATGGGCCGAGGCGCGGCTCGACGTGGACTGGAGCGCCACCGCGAGCTTCGGGCGGGTGCGCCCGCAACCGGCCGAGCCGACGGACGGGGAGAAGGCCGAGATCGAACGCTTGCGGACCCGCAACGACGAACTCGCCAACATGGACGACGACGGCTGGACCGAAGAATTGGTCGAGGAAGCCGAGTCCAACGAGACGCGGCTCGACGAGATCGAGGCCATGATCGAGGCCCGCGCGGTCTACCGTCGCGAGGATATCGCCATCGCCGGGTGCATCGCCACCGTCGGCAACGACGGCGAACTCAAGCTGATCCAGGGCCTGGTCAGGCCCGAGGACATGCCCGCTCGCGAATCAGGTGATGCGGACGCAGCCGGACACGACGATACCGGTGACGAGGAGAACACCATCTCCGGCATCGATGCGCCCACATTCGTGGCGCCCCTCGCTTCTCCCGGCGATGCGGAAGCCGAGGCGCGCAAAGAAACGGGCGTCGGCATCGGACTCGCCGACGATCTGCGGGCCATCCGCACCGCCATCGTCAAGAGCCAGCTCGCTTGCGACTTCGAGGCGGCCTTCGATCTGCTGCTGTTTCAGTTCGCCCGGAGCGTGTTCACCAGCGGCTACCATGACGACGCGCTCGACATCAGGGCAACCGAGACCCCGGACCGTCCGGCCATGCGGGTCAACGACGGTGCTTTCGGCGCCATCAATGTCGGCGAGAAGCACCTCAAGATCGACCGGGCCGCGCAAAAGCTCGACTGGACCGGCCTGTCCGATACCGAGGCCTTCGCCGAACTGCGGGCGCTTCCCGAACAAGACAAACGGACCCTGTTCGCGTCCTGTGTCGCGCGCACGCTGAAGGGCCAACTGGCGTTCGAACCCAAGGCCCGGCCCGAGGTCGAAGCGACCGTCGCCCGGCTCGGCATCGACTTCGCCGCCGCCGTCCGCGGCAACCGCGATCAGGTCTGGACCGCCGATCTGCTGTGGTCGCGGCTACGCAAGGACCGAATCCTCGCCATCGCCCGCGGGACGCTGGGCGAGACCTGGGCGCAAGCGCAGGCCAAGCAGAAGAAGGCCGACATTGCCAAGGCGATGGGGGACGCCTTCGCCCACGGCGGCGGCGTTCCCGCCGGGGTCACGGCCGAGGGCCGCGCCGCGGCGATCGCCTGGACGCCGCCGGGATTCCGCGCCTTCGATACGGGCACCGTCGACGACAGCGGTGCGGCAGATGACGAGGGGACAACCGCCCCCGAACTGCAACCGTCGAAGATCAAAACGCCATCGGTCGATGCACTGGAACACAGCAGCGTCGATCCATCGGGCGCGGATGGCGAAGCCCCGCGAGACGACGCTACGGAAGCCGATGCACTACCGGGCGATGCCGCCGCACCCACTCCGGTGGAGGCACAGCAGTCCCATGAACGCACGCGTTCATTCCGTCGTCGAGAGCATCGATGCTCCCGCCGTGGCCGAACGCCGCGCCGCGGCAATCGCCTCGGCCATGAACGCGGATGCAACGCTCCCGGTTGCGGCGTCCGCGCCGGAAGTGGCCGGCCCACCCGCCGCCGACGCGGGCGACCATGACGTGTCCGTAGAGCCGGAACAGGTCATGGCACCGCCACGCGGCAACGGCCACGACAACAAAGCGGAGTTGCTGGAGATACCGGCATTCCTGCGCCGCGGCTGAACCACCGCGTTCTTCTCTCACGACAACGCCCCGCCGGCTTCAGTCCGGCGGGGCGTCTTTCGTTCCCGTATCGACAACCAGGAGATTCCCTATGTCTACCGTACAGAATGCCGTTACGGCCGAGGCCGGCGATAGTTCCGCCACGATCCGCGCCCGGGTTGGCGACAGCGCCATTGACAAGGTGACCCGGCTGTTTTCGGCTGGCCTTGCCGATATTTTCACCGAGACGCTGCAAAACTCACGCCGTGGCGGTGCCAACCGCGTCGCCGCAACCATCGAGCAGGACGGAGATACCACCCGCGTTACTCTCATCGACGATGGCGCCGGGATCGCCGATCCCGCGGTCCTGCTGACCTTCGGCGAGAGCGCCTGGAAGGCCGGCATCGCCGAGGCGGAAGATCCCGCCGGGTTCGGGCTTCTCGCCCTCGCGCGCCGGGGCTGCACGCTGCGCTGGCGCGTCCCCGGCGGGGATCCGAGCCCCGGCTACCGCCTGGTGCTGGAGCCCGCTCACTTCCTCGGCCGCGATGCGGCCCATGTCGTCCTGGACGACAGCGCTCCCTGGCCGCATGGAACCGCGGTCACCTTCGAGGCATCCGAGGCGCCCCACGCGGTCCGCGCTTTCCTCGAGACCGCCGCGCGGCATTACCCCCTGCCAGTTACCATCGACGGCGAGGTTGTCGAGCGCCGCGCCTTCCTCGATGGCGCGCTCCATGTGGAACCATGGAAGGGCCTCGTGTTCGGCGTCTTCAAGAACAGCCACGCGGGCTACCGTATTCCCGACGTCAACTTCCATGGCCTGACCCTGCCGGTGCGCCTGCCTCAGATCGACACGGTGGAAGGCGGCACCTGGTCGGCACGGGCCGACATCGACTCCTGCTCCGATCTGGAGCTGGTCCTGCCCGCGAGAAAGGAAGCGGTGGAGACCCCGTTTCTGGAAGAGATGCGCGAAGCCGCGCGGCTTGCCGTCCACCGCGCCATGGCGCAGGCCGATCCGGCCCCGCGGATTGCCTGGACCGACTGGCACAAGGCGAAAGAGGCGGGGATTGAAATGCCCGAGCCGCCCGCTGAACTGCGCCTTTGGCGTCCCGCCATCGCCGACACCGACTATTGGGACGAGCGGTCTGCCTTCACGGCCGTGGGTTCCGGCGCGCTGGTGATGCAGGCCGACCCCGAGCCGCCCGAGGCCCAAGCGCTCCACCGCGCCCTCGGCCCTGCCGGGCTCCAGGGCGGACCGGAACGCACGCTCAAGCTGTTCGCCCCCGAGCCGCGTTTCGAGGGCTATCCCTGGTACGACACGCTCGCGCGCGTCACCGGCATCGAGACCCTTGTTACCGTGGATGGCGCCGTTCGTTCGCTGGATTACTTCACCAGCGGGGAGAACGGCGGCGAGCCGGAACGACCCGAGGCCATCGTGATGCACCTGAATGTCCTGCATCCGCCCAAGTCCCCGCGCCATTGCTTCCGCAAATGCGACACCATCGCCATTCCCGCCGATCTCGCATTCGCGGGCGAGGCCTGGTCGTCGGTCCATGATGCGCTGCCCCTGGTGACGGCGAACAGCGATATCGCGCCCGAGGAACTCGCCCGATTGTTGCGCGCCGCATACTTCAGTCCCAGCGACGACGCGGATGCGGACTCCTGGGAGACACAACTCACCCGCTTCGAGGAAGACGCCCTGCATATGTCGCTCAAGCTCATGTGCTCGGTCGAGGAAGCCCGCCAGCGCACCATCGCCGATGCGGTATGGCGGGAAATCTTCTGGCTCATGCCGCGCGACCGCACGGTCACCATCGTCGTGCGCGGCGGCAAGGTCAGCGTCGATATCGGACCCGTATGCACGGAAGCCGCAACCGATGCCGTCACCGGGGAGGCGGCACAATGACGCATTTTACCCTCTGTCACCGATCCGCCGGCCCCGCCGGGCAACGAACCTCTGGTCACAGCGCCGATGGCGCTCCGGATGTGGCCGTCAGCGGCGGCCGTGCACGCGTGCTCATTCTGGATCCCGGCGATACCGGACCGACGCCGGCCGGTTGATCGCCGGCGGCATTCGTCCATCGCGAACCGCCTGCCTTGCGCCACTCCGGGCCGGAGCCGGCTTTCGGCCCGGCGCGGATGGCCGGGGCGCGGGAGCGTCTCGATGGCCGATATTCGAGAGGACCATTCCATGAAACTGTTCACTGAAGAACAGCGCACGAAGCTGCTTGCAAATGGGACCCGAAGGGGGGCCGACCACGAGCCCGTGGTCAAACTGTTCAACCCATGCGGTGCGGGCACCTGGCTGCTGTCGGAACTCGATCCCGAATACCCCAACGAATGTGGATTCGGCCTGGCTGATTTGGGCTTCGGCACACCCGAATTGGGGTCAATCGGTTTGCTCGAATTGACCGAATACCGGGGGCCCTTCGGGCTCGGTATCGAGCGTGACATTCACTTTACCGCCAGCTATCCCCTGTCCATTTACGCCGAGGCCGCGCGCGCCGCGGAGCATATCGTCGAATCGGGACCCGAACTCGAAGCCGCTGCCCGCATCCTCGCCGTCACGCCGGCGGACGCCGCAGCTTCGGCAAAGCCGGCGAACCGGCCTGACGGACGGGAACCGTAAGCGGCAGGACGGCGTACCACCGCCGGCAACCCTGAACGGCGGCACCGCGACCGCTTCCCGGCCGCGCTCCACGAACCCCGCCCGAGCACATGCCGGGCCACAGGCCGGCGAGAGCCGGTGTCGAAGCCAGGGCCGGGGCAAAGGGCGGGCCGTCCGAGGGGGCCGCCCGCGCCGCAACTCATCCAACCCACATGCCAGCCTGGAGCATGCCATGACCGAGCCCGATACCATCTCCGCCGATTACTCGCTGCGCCCGAGCGAACTCGCCAGCACATTGGCGCTGCTGGTCGAAGCCCGGCAACCGGTGGTGGTCTGGGGTGCCCCAGGGTGCGCCAAGAGTCAGATCGCCCAGCAGGTCGCGGCGCAAGCCGGCCGCGAGTATGTCGATGTCCGCGCCCTGCTGTTGGACCCGGTCGACCTGCGCGGCATCCCGTGGCGTGACGGCGCCGACCGCACCCGCTGGGCGCCGCCTGCTTTCCTGCCGCCCTCGGACGCGGACGGAAGCTGGCTGATCAACCTGGAGGAACTGCCCTCGGCCCTGCCGATGGTGCAGGCCGCGCTGTATCAGCTCGTGCTCGACCGCAAATGCGGCGAGTACGAACTCCCCGAGGGCGCCGCGCTGATCGCCTGCGGCAACCGCGAGGGCGACCGCGGCGTCGTCCACCGCATGCCGGCGCCGCTCGCCTCGCGTTTCGTCCATCTGGAGATCCGGGTAGATGCGACGGACTGGTGCGCCTGGGGCGCGGCGAATGGAATCGCTCCGGAGGTGCTTTTTTTCGTGTCGATGCGGCCCGAGCTGTTGCACGCCTTCAACCCCCAATCGGCGGAGAAGGCTTTCCCGTGTCCGAGGACATGGGAGATGGTCTCGAACATCGTGCACCGCCGGGGTGGCCTCGATCCGGTCGCCGAGCGGGCCCTGTTCCGGGGCACCGTCGGCGAGGCCGCGGCGGTCGAGTTCTCGGCCTTCTTGCAAGTCTGGCACGAACTGCCCCATCCCCGCACCGTCATCGACGATCCCGAGGGCGCCGTGGTCCCCGGCAACGCCAGTGCGCTGATCGCGCTCTGCGGCTCGCTCTACAGGATGGCCGACGACATCAATCTCGGCGCCATCGTCACCTACGCGACAAGGCTCCGGCGCGAGGTCGGCGAGTTCCTCGTCGGCTCCTGCATCCGCCGCGAGCCCGCGCTCCAGCACACCCAGGCCTTCATCCAGTGGGCCGCCGCCAAAACCCGCTGACACCATTTCATTCAGGAGACCCATGCCATGAACCTCACCCATGACGCCATGCTCGTCAGCCTGCGGATCAACAGCTGGTCCGGCAGGCTCTACGACCGCCAGGCCAGCCAACAGGTCGCCATCCATAACGACGCCGACACCAGCGCCGGGCGCTACAACAAACGCCTCCTGCCCAAACAGGCCTTCGCCGCGCTGGCCGCGACCATGAGCAATGCCAGGACCAGTCACAATGCCAACACCTTGCCCTGGGACGACCAGGGCGGCCGCCTGCTCACCGTCGCCAACTACGACCGCTACACCGCCGCGCTGGACACATTGGTCGAGCGCGTGGTGCGCGAGCGCGCCCGCTTCATCGAGGACTACGACGATTACGTCGACCAGGCCCGCCTCGACCTCGGCCGCCTGTTCCGCCTGGAGGACTATCCCGGCACGGAGGCGCTTCAGGGCAAGTTCGCCATTCGCTACCGCATCGTCCCGGTCCCCGACGCGCGCCACTTCATGGCCGATCTGGCCCAGGGCGAGACCGAGCGCGTCAAGCGGGACATCGAGCAACAGGTCCGGGCCCGTCTCAACGATGCGCAGCGCGATCTCTACCGCCGCCTGGGCGAGGCGGTCGAGCGTGTCGGCGAACGCTTGCGCGAGGACGAGAACGGCAAGCCGCTGGTGTTCCGCGACAGCCTGATCGAGAACATCAGGGAACTGGTGGACGTCGTGCCCCGGCTCAACATCTTCGCCGACGACGACCTGGCCATGCTGTGCCGCGAGGTGAAGGACAAGTTAGCCGGCATCGAGCCGGACGCCCTGCGCCCGTCGGGACGCTTCGATCCCAACCTCCGCCGGCAGGTCAAGCGCGACGCCGATGCGCTCAAGGCGCAATTCGCGGGCTACTTCGCGCCCGCCGCCACGGAGGCACATCCCAAACAGGGAAGCAGCCTGATGGCCGCCCATGCCCGCTCGGAATCCGCCCGGCGCGTCAGCGACTGCGTGACCGCGCTGCTGCGCGACCAGCCCTTTTTCGGCAGCCTGGCGTTAAGGCTGCCGATCCGCGCCGACGAAACCCGCGAGACCCTGGCCAGCGATGGCAAGGACATTCGCTACGCGCCCCAATGGGTGGCGGACACCGATGCCGACCGGATCAAGACCGCGCTGGCGCGCGTGGTCCTGGCCTGTGCGTTGAAGCATCACACCCGGCGGGGCGGCCGCGACCCGGAGCGCTGGCAACGGGCCTCGCAGCTGGTCACCCACGGCCTGCTGCGGGACGCGGGCTTCGTCCTGCCGCCCGAGGCCGAAGCCTGGGACGGCATCAGCGCCGAGCAGGCCTACGACCGGCTTCCGGAACCGTCCGCCGATGCAGAGGATCCGGGCGAGCGCGTGTCCATCCAGCGATGTGGATGACAGTGGCAGCGCAGCCGGCCCCCAATCCGGTGACGGCTACGAGGACCAAAACGACCCGTCCGATCCAACCGGTGACAACAGTCCGCAAGAGCAGGACGGAGCCGGGCGGGCAGCAATAGCGCGGGCTCGAAACCATCCGGGCAAACGCCCGCCAGCCACGACCCTTGCGGCACCGGCGAGGTCATGGACGCGGACGAGCGCCGCGACGACAGCACCGGCGAGATTCCGGCGAGTCACCGGTGGACACGCCCGCCGAGGAGCAGGCGTGGGACGAGGCCATGCACCAGGCCGCGAGCCTCGCCCGGGCGCAAGGCAACGCGCCGGGCGCGGTCGAGGAGACGATCCGGCAAGCGCACCGGAGCATCCTCGACTGGCGGTCGCTGTTGCGCCGCTACATGACCGATGCCGCGCGCCGCGATTATAGCTGGAGCGTTCCCAACCGGCGCTTCATCGACAGCGGCCTCTATCTGCCCTCGATGCACTCGGAGGGCATCGATGCCATCGCCATCATCATCGATACCTCCGCCTCGCTGCCGGGCGAGACGCTGGCCCTGTTCTGGGCCGAGGTCCGCGAGATCGCCGCCGAACTGCAACCGGACAGCATCTATGTCCTTCAGGTCGACGCGGTGCTGCGGGACGCGGCCCAGTATCCCGCCGGGGAACTACCGGACAGCATCACGATCAAGGGCCGCGGCGGGACCGATTTCCGGCCTGGCTTCGCGTGGCTCCATGAGCATGGGGTGCGTCCAGGCTGCTGCCTCTACCTGACCGACATGGAATGCGACAGCTACCCCGAGGCCGCGCCCCCATATCCCGTGGCCTGGGTCGTCTGGGAACCCCCACACGGCGATCGATACCGCGAGCCCTGGGGCGAGCGCATCGACATCGGACCAGCCTGATACCGCGGGCCGCGCCCGCATAATCCTCCATATCCGTGGCCCCGCCCGCAAGGAGGCGGGTTGCGCCGAGGCCGGGTGAACCGGGGCCGGGAGAGCGAGGATCGGCCACCGGCTTCCGGCATCACCCGGCCCGCCTTTTCAATTGGGAGATAATCAATGCTCGACGCCCAACCGGCGGCGCTCGCGCCCGCGCGTCCGCCCGCCGTCCAGCCTCTTCACCCATCCCCCGCGATTGCCGATACCACGGGCGTCCGCTCCAAGCCTGCCGCGTTGCTGGCCGCCGCAACCGCTCTGCTTCCCAACCTGGAGGCGGGCCGGGCGCTCGATGCAAAGACCCTGCGCGAGGCCATGAGCGCGGCCTTCGGCGCCGGCGACACGCAAGGCGCCTGGGTCTGGAAGGACGCCTACGAAGCGGCCGAGGCCGCGATGGTGCTGTTCATCCAGCGTTACGGCCGCCTCATGCGCCGCGAGGCCGGCGCCGGACCGGGATCGGCCGCCGCCATGCTCGCCATGCTGGAGACCCTGGCGGCGCTGGAGCCGTCCCAGACAAGGCGGTCGGAGGAACAGCTTGCCCTGCAACAGTTCTCCACCCCCTTGCCGCTCGCCTACGCCGCGCTGCAAGCCGCCGCCATCCGGCCCGGCGACATCGTGCTGGAGCCCTCGGCCGGCACCGGCATGCTCGCCGTCATGGCCGAATGCGCGCTCGGCAAGCGCACAGATGCCGCGCGATCGGGGAATCCCCTGCACCTGAACGAGATCGCCGCCGTCCGCGCCGGGTTGCTTGCGCGATTGTTCCCAGATTCGCCGGTCACCCGTCACAACGCCGAGTCCATCGCCGATTATCTGCCCGGCCTGCATCCCACCGTGGTGTTGATGAACCCGCCTTTTTCGGCAAGCCCCGGGGTCCAGCGCATCCGCCATGAGGCGGATTTGCGTCACCTCCGTTCCGCCTTCTCCATGCTCCCGGCGGGCGGGCGGCTGGTGGCGATCACGTCGGCCGGCTGCATCCCGGGCGATGCCGCCTGGAGCCGCGCCTTCGAGCGTCTCGATCCGCCGCCGCGCACCGTCTTTTCCATCGCCATCGACGGGCGCGCCTACGCACGGCGCGGCACGACCTTCGATACCAGGCTCACCGTGATCGACCGCGATCCCGCGAACGCACAGGGCGTTCCGGTCGACGCACGGGCATCCGTCCCCACCGCCGCCGGGTTGCTTGCAGCCATCGCCGCCAATGTGCCGCAACGGCAGGCGGTCGTGCCAATTGCCGCGGCGCTTGTTCCGGCCGGCGATCTGTTCGGCCATGCCGCCGCACGGCCGGCCCCGCGAAAGCGGGCAGCGGCCGCCGCGCCCCAGGCAAAACATGCCGCAGTACCCGCAAGTCCGCGACTGGGGGCCGGTGGCCGAACTCGCCTACGAGACTCCACCCGCCAATCGGGCAAGGCACGGCAGACGAACCGGAGACCACCCATGCCGGCGTCTACGAGCCGTGGTGTCCCCGGACCGCGCGCATTCCCGGCGCCTGCGAACATCCAACGCCGCTGGTGCAATCCGCCGCCATGGCGGCGGTGCCCCATCCCGTGCCGGCCTACCGCCCGATGCTGCCCATGCGTGTCGTGACGGACGAACTGCTGTCCGACGCCCAACTCGAAAGTGTCATCCTCGCCGGTCAGGCCCATGATCGCCATCTTTCCGCGCTCTACCGCATCGGCGAGGGCTGGGAGACCGTCGCACGTGTCG
Source organism: Alphaproteobacteria bacterium (assembly GCA_965226475.1). Taxonomy (GTDB): domain Bacteria; phylum Pseudomonadota; class Alphaproteobacteria; genus JASLMY01. Next base: position 416,014 of record CBDDDJ010000002.1, read on the forward strand.
CCGCGGACGATGACGATGACGGCGATAACGTCCCGGAGATCGCCAATGCGCTCCGCTCCGGTCTTGAACCCGTTACCGATGCCACCGGCGACGGCGAAGCCCTGTCCGCGCCGGTGCGTTTCCGGCGCGGCTGGATGCTGGGCGACGGCACCGGCTGCGGCAAGGGCCGCCAGGTCGCCGCCATCATCCTCGACCACTGGCTGCGCGGCCGCCGCCGGGCGCTGTGGCTGTCCGCCTCCGACAAGCTGCTCGAGGACGCCCGCCGCGACTGGGCCGCGATCGGCGGGAGCGAAGCCGACATCATCCCATTGGGCAAGTTCCGCCAGGGGGCCGATATTCCACAAGAGGCCGGGATCCTGTTCGCCACCTATGCAACCTTGCGCTCGCCCGCCCGCCAGGGAAAGCGCTCGCGCCTCGAACAGATCGTGGGCTGGCTCGCGGATGGGATGGATGAAGACTCCCGCCATGCCTATGGCGGCGTCATCGTGTTCGACGAGGCCCACGCCATGGCCAACGCCGCCGGGTCCAAGGGATCGCGCGGCGATACGGCGCCCTCGCAACAGGGCCGCGCCGGATTGCGTTTGCAGAACGCCTTGCCCGATGCCCGTATCCTCTATGTCTCCGCCACCGGGGCCACCACGGTGCCCGGCCTGGCCTATGCGCGCCGCCTCGGCCTGTGGGGCGGCGCGGATACGGGCGGCGAGACGCCCTTCGAGCAACGCACCGACTTCGTCACCGCCATGGAGGCCGGCGGGGTCGCGGCGATGGAGGTGGTGGCCCGCGATCTGAAGGCCCTCGGGCTCTACCAAGCCCGTGCGCTCAGCTATGACGGGGTCGAGGTCGAGCCGCTCGAACATCCGCTCACGCCCGAACAGCGGCGCATCTACGACGCCTATGCCGGCGCCTTCAAGGTGATCCACCGCAATATGGAAGACGCGCTCAAAGCCACCGGCATCATGGAGGGCGATGCCACCCTCAACAAGAACGCCAAATCCGCCGCGCTGTCGGCTTTCGAGGGCGCGAAGCAGCGCTTCTTCGGCCATCTCCTGACCGCCATGAAATGCCCCTCGCTGATCCGGGCGATCGAGGCCGATCTCGAGGCCGGCCATGCCTGCGTCATCCAGCTGGTCTCCACCGGCGAGGCTTTGCTGGACCGGCGCATCGCCGAGATCCCCGTCTCGGAATGGGACGACATCTCCGTCGACCTGACGCCGAGGGAGGCGTGCCTGGAATATCTGGCCCACGCCTTCCCGGTGCAATTGCAGGAACCCTTCACCGACGATGACGGCAATCTGATGAGCCGGCCCGTGACCGACGCCGAGGGCAACCCGGTCCTGTGCCAGGAAGCCGTGGCCGCCCGCGATGCCTTGATCGAGAAACTCGCGGCGTTGCCGCCGGTGCAGGCCGCGCTCGACCAGATCCTGCACCGCTTCGGCGGCGAGGCCGTCGCCGAGGTCACCGGCCGCTCGCGCCGGGTCTTGCGCATCGCCGATGCATCCGGCGAACGCCTGGCGCTGCGCAGCCGCCCGGCCTCGGCCAACCTCGCCGAGACCGCCGCCTTCATGGCGGGCGATAAACGCATCCTCGTCTTCTCCATGGCCGGCGGCACCGGGCGCAGCTATCACGCCGATCTCGGTTGCGGCAATACACGGCGGCGTATCCATTACCTGCTGGAGCCGGGCTGGCGGGCCGACCAGGCGATCCAGGGGCTGGGCCGCACCCATCGAACGCACCAGGCCTCGGCCCCCTTGTTCCGCCCGGTCACCACGGATGTGAAGGGCGAGCGGCGCTTCATCGCCACCATCGCCCGGCGTCTCGACAGCCTCGGCGCCATCACCCGGGGACAGCGGGATTCAGCAGACCGCCATGGGCGGCGGCGGCGCCACCCTGTTCCGGGCCAGCGACAATCTGGAGAGCCCCTATGCCAAGGTGGCGCTGCGCCAGTTCTACATCGCGCTGTGGCGCGGCAACATTGCGGGCTGGTCCATGGACCGCTTCGAGGACGCCACCGGGCTGAAGCTGATCTGGGAAGGCTCGCTCAAGGAGGACCTGCCGCCGATGCCCCGGTTCCTCAACCGCCTGCTGGCCCTGCCCATCGCCGAGCAGAACGAGTTGTTCGCCGAGCTGGAAACCCGCATCGAGGCCAACATCGAACAGGCCATCGAGGCCGGGACCCACGAGCAGGGCGTCGAGACCATCCGGGCCGACTCCCTCACCGTGGCCTCGCGCGAGACGGTTCACGTTCATGAAGCCTCGGGCGCCGCCACCGAGCTTGTCGAGATCGTCCGCCGCGACCGGCTCGTGCCGCTCCAGGCGGATGATGCCCTCGCCTTGCGCGACGGGCGGCCCGTCATCAACACCCGCTCGAAGCGCGCCGCCGTCGTTCTGCCAGCGCCGTCGCGGATGTTCGAGGACGGCGGGGTCGAGGCCCGGGTCCGCCTGGTCCGTCCCGCCGCCCGCGAGCCCATGGCCGCGGCCGAACTTGCCGCCTCGAACTGGGAGGATGCCGGCGAAGATCGCTGGCGCGTGTTGTGGGATGCGGAGATCGAAGGGCTGCCCAGCCACACCGAATCCCGCCTGTGGCTGGTCACCGGCCTGCTGCTCCCCATCTGGGATCGGCTGCCGGGCGAGAACATGCGGGTGCGCCGGCTCGCGACCGACGCCGGGGAAAGCCTGCTCGGCCGGGTTCTGACGCCGGAGCAGGCGCGTGCCTTCCGCGACGCCTTCGGACTGGCCGGGGGACCGGTCATGAGTTCGGCCGAGATGCACGAGGCGATCCTGAAACGCGGCGCGTCGTTCGATCTCGCCAACGGCTGGCGCCTCGCAAGGCGGCGCCTGATGGGCGCCGCGCGCGTCGAGATCGAGGGGCCGGCCGACAACGACCTCGCGGCGCTCAAGCGCATGGGCTGCGCCACCGAGATCGTCTCGTGGCGCACCCGTGTGTTCGTGCCCGAATACATCGACCTCGGCCGCATCCTCGATCGCTGGCCGCTCGCCAATACCAACCCGGCGTAAATCCGCAAACTCCCGCCCGGTATCCGGCGCGGGGCGTCCGAACGCTTGCTGCCGCCCATAACACGCGCTTCCGGGAATTTGCGCCTTTGCGCCGCCCGAGGGCACGAACGGTCCAACCCGTCATATGGAAGATATCGTCATGACATCTCATACACTGCCCGACGATCCCGTCTATGCATTTTGCCCAGCTTACGACATCGACAACATGCCGCAGCAGACACGAATCGTTTTCGCCGATATCCCGGGCTACATCCCCACAGCGTTGGTTGGACTCACACTCGACGATGCTCTGAGGATCTGCGATCGCCTGAACGCCAAGCTCGGACTGGACCGGGATGCGTGGTCCGCTATCGCCGGCCGGGCCATGTCCGCCATCCGCGATGAAACCACCCATTGAACCGGGCAAGCCGGTTTACACCCGGTAACTTGCCACCCCGCATGATCAGACCAGAAGCAGGTGGCGGCAGCGTTTTGGTGAGATCTCCCGCCCGCACGTTGCGGCACATGGAGGCCGAGGGCAGCACGGCTGGGGCGATCCGGTCGATGCGCGGGAAGACAATTCCTGCATCGCCGCCATTCTGTCTTGCAATGCACGGAGGAACCCGATGTTCGACACCGTCACACCACATTCCACGACCGGCTATTTCGAAACCATGGCCGGCGCCCGGCCCGATCCTGGCACGTTCCTGCCGGAGGCGCACGGACCGGCACACGCGAGGCTGCCGGCCACATGAAGGATCTGGCGGAACGCTTCGCCGAGCTGCGGAACGCCATCATGCGTCTGCCTGGCAACCCGTCCCGCGACGACCGCGCCGGGCTCCGCCACCGGCTTCTCCATCTCGAACACACCTTGATGAGCGCGAGGGGCAGCCTCGACGACGTCGTCATCGCCATCATGGACGCCAACGACGCGGTCATTTGACAACCCGCGCGGCGCTTGCCGCGCACAATCGTGCCAACGGTTGCCGTCGTGCGATGCCCCCGAACTCTCCGGCCTGCCTCGACCAACGTGCAAGAGAGTTTGAGGAAGGCAAAGAGAAGGGCGACGCGCCCAAGGGAAAAGAGAGTTCCCTCCGGGCGGTGTCTCAACCCCATCAACCGGAGGTGCCAGATGTTCGATTCCAGACCTACCTCGACCGAGTCCAACGACACCCTTTTCAATCCCGGCAGCACAAGCGATGCCGATCCCGGCTTCGCCGCACCGCTTCCCGACGCCGGCGCGCTACTGGCCGCGGTCGGAATGCCGGACCACGCGATCCGCGAGGTTCTCGGCTCCCGGACACATACCGGCGCGGACGGCTGAATAGAGGAAGAGAGGGGCTTGGAGAAGTGTGAAGGGGGAAGGGTCGAGAGAGGCCGGTTCCCGTTCGCTAACCCGATGTCATAACCCGGATCATAGGAGATTGATCATGTTCGGCCTGAATAACGCCCAGTTGATCGGACGCCTCGGCGCCGACGCCACCATCAGCCATCTCACCAACGGCGGCCGTGTCGCCAACGTCTCGATCGCGACCGATGAAAGCTACCTCGACAAAAACTCGGGGGACAAGGTGGACCGCACCGAGTGGCACCGCATCGTCACCTTCCAGGACGGCCTGGTGGAGATGATGGAGAAGCACGCGAAGAAGGGCCGCCTGGTCTACGTCTCGGGCAAGCTGCAGACCCGCAAGTGGCGCAAGGACGGCGAGGACAGCGACCGGTTCTCGACCGAGATCCTGCTGGTCCCCGGCGGCAGGGTGCAATTTCTCGACAAGCCGAACGGCAACGGCGCGCCGGCGATGAACGGCGATACCGTGCCTTCAGCCGAAACCGCCGCGACGGTGGATGACAACGAAATTCCGTTCTAAACGGGCTTCCTCCCTCCCGCATGACTCAGGGCCAGTCCCCGCCAAGTTGGCGCGGGGCTGGCCCTTCTTTTTTGGAGTCCCCTTCGAGCCCGCCTCCACAGAGTTCCCAAACCGTTGACGCGGAGCGGCCGCGCTACGCGCTCCGCTCCCGCGGCCCTCACCGGCAAGAGTTCGAGGCGGGCCTGAAGGGGGTGTCCCGCAACAGGTAGGAGAGGTTCCCCATGCACCCGTTTCCCGCCATCGCTCCCCTAAGGGATCGCGCCCCATGAACGCCACTGAAATTGCCGCCGCGTTAAGCACGCGGGCCGAAGACGTCTGCCGCCGCTACCTTCCCCGCGGCCGCAAACAGGGCAGATACTGGACAGTCGGCGACACAAGCGGCGCCAAGGGGCGCTCGCTCTTCGTGCGCCTGGCGCCTCCAGGCATACCCGGTAAATGGACCGACGCCGCGACCAACGAGCATGGCGATCTGCTCGATCTCATCCGTCTGCACACCGGCGGAGCATCGCTGCGGCACGCCATGGAGGAGGCCCGCGCCTTCCTCTCATTGCCGCCGTCCACCCCGCCAATGGCGGCGATCACCCCGACGGCTATGACCGTGAGGAAGCGGCGCGCCGCCTCTGGCGCCGCTGCCGGCCCATCGATGGCACCCATGCGGAAGCCTACCTGCATGCCCGCGCCATCGCCCATTGCCGCTTCCCGGCCCTGCGGTTCCATCCCGATCTCATCCATCGCGGGGATGACGGCATCCACCGCCTGCCGGCACTGGTCGCCGCCGTCACCGGCGATGATGGCGCCATCGAGGGCGTGCAGCGTACCTGGCTCGACCCCAAGCGTCCCGCCAAGGCCAATCTCGTTCGCCCGCGTAAAGCACTCGGGCGCGTCCACGGCCGGGCCGTGCGCTTCGGCGGATCCGCCTCCGGCGCGACCCTGCTTGCCGGCGAGGGCATCGAGACCGTGCTGTCTCTGGTCACCGCCGTCCCCGGCATTCATGCCGCGGCGGCTCTATCGGCGGGCAGCCTCGGCGCCTTCGAACCACCCCAAGACCTCGCCCTGTTGGTCATCGCCCGCGATAAAGACGTGGAGGGAGGGAACGCCGCGAACCGTCTTCAGCACCGCTGTGTGGAACGCGGCATTCCCTCAATCGTGATCGTTCCCGAACACTCTGATTTTAATGACGACCTCATTGCCTTCGGGGAAGAAACCATCGCGGCCCGGATCGCCTCCCTTATTGGAAGTACCCAGCCCGCGGCAACGGGGGAAGAGGGGGTGGGAGTGGGAGAATAATTACCCCGTCATGATGTCTCATTGTCCCACACGTTCTCACTGCGCCAACCCCTCCGGGGTCCTCCACTCCGCTTCGCTCCGTTACGGCGATAGCGCGCAATGCCACGCCGCTGCGCGGCTAGCGCCGGTGGAATACGCGACCGTGGCTCGCTCGCTGCGCTCCCTGCGCCCGCACCACTCGCGCATCCCCCCGGCGCAGGCATTCCGGCCATCGTGGCTCCGCTGCGAGCGCGTGAAACAAAGAGTCATCACGACGGGGCATCCCGCCTCGGAGGATAGCGACATTGCAACGGAGAGAATCATGCAAGAGTTCATCAGCACCGAAACGTCACAGACCGCAATGGCTTGCGAACAGGCCGCCCTGTTCGGCGCGACCCCTGGTCCCGACGAGTTCGACAACCGCGAGATCTGGAACGAGGAAGAGGCGCTTGCCGGGATCGAGGAAGCGATCCACATCCTGGCCGGTGCCGTCGCGCCGGACGGCACGCAGCTCGCCGACGAACGCGAGAGCCTGCTCTGGGGTTTCGTCAATGCACTGCACGCCCAGGTCCAGCGCCTCGACCGCGGCATCGACAAGATCGCGCCCGAGATGAAAGACCTCGGCCAAGAGCAGGACGGCTCCGAGATCAAGTCCCGGGAACTCGAACGCCTGACCGACCGGGTCCGGAACCTCGGCGACCGCCGCGACGCCTTCGAGGCCATGCGCGACCTCGCCGCCGAGGGATACCGCGCCGAGACTGGCGACACCTGGCGCCCGCGCAACGGTTCGCACAGCAGCCAGACCGGCAAACTCACTTCAGCCGCCATCGACGCCCGCGACTACCTGCGCGCCCGCAAGGACCGCGAGACCAGCGCGCATCTGCCCGAAGGCACCCTGGTCGCCTTCACCGGCGGCAAGGACTTCGACGACGTCACCGCGATCTGGCGCTCGCTGGACGGCATCAAGATCAAGTACGAAGACATGGTCCTGCTGCACGGCGGCGGACCCGGCGCGGAGAAGATCGCGGCAAGCTGGGCGGAGAAGAACGGCGTCCACCAGGTCGTCTGCAAGCCTAACTCTATAACGTCAAGAGATGACAGGAGTGCGCTGGAAATGTCAGAAGTACGATAAAACAATAAGTTATAAAGGAATTCTATCGCCTACTTCATAGTCAGGAGATGACTGGAGTGCGCTGGAGTTGAATTTTCGGTGTTGTCCCCAGTGTTGCCTTCCCGTGCACCATGCCCCATAATCCAGCCATGAACCATACCACCGGAAAACGCCTCGCTCTGGTCAAAACCCCTCTGACCAAACGAACCATCGACGCCCTTGAGCCCACAGACAAAGCCTGGATTGCTTGGGACGTCAGGCTTACCGGTTTCGGCGTTCGCGTCTATCCGTCGGGCCACAAGTCCTTCATCGTCAACTACCGCACAGGCGACGGTGGCAGGAAGGCCCCCAACAAGCGCATCGTCCTCGGACGCTGCGACAGGCTGGCGCCCGAGCGCGCCCGGCGCATGGCGCATCAGGTCCTGGGCAAGGTCGCCAGCGGCGGCGATCCGGCGGACGAACGCGCCGAGGCGCGCGGCACCCCCGTCCTCCGCAAAGCCTTCGAGGAATACATAGCGGCCAATCCAAACCGGACGATGCGGACCGATAAAGGCTATCGAGAGTTGGTCGAGCTCCATCTCCGCGACTGGCTTAGCCGTCCCCTCGACGCCATCACCCGGCGCGATGTCGAGGCCCGGTTCAACCACCTCACCGCGTATCACGGCTGGTCGCAGGCCAACGCGACGATCGCGCTCCTGCGCTGGATCTACCGCCGGCCCTGCGTCGATCTGGAAGGCTTGCGCAACCCGGTCGATCTGTGGCTCGCCGCCGGCGGCAAGTTCCATCACAGGAGACGGCGGAAGATTTCGTCGCCGGCTGAGGTTCTGCCGCTCTGGCGGGCGGGTATTCAGGCGGTGGTCGTCTCGCCGGTGGCGCGGGACGCCTTCTGGTTCGGGTTCATCACGGGCATGCGCCTCAACGAGGTGCTGGCGCTGCGCTGGGAGCGAGTGGACAGGGAGGCGCAGGTCTTCCGGGTCGAGGCGACCAAGACCGGCGTGCCGCTGGAATTGCCCATCACCCGGCAACTGTCCACCGTTCTCGAGCGCCGGTGGGAGGAGAGCGGCGCCCTGCCGGAGGGCTGGGTGTTTCCCTCATCGGCCAGCGGCTCGGGCCGTCTCAGCGATCTGGCGCAACACTACAAGGGGATCGGCGAGGCCTGCGGTACGCGGTTCTGGTATCACGGTTTGCGCAATGCCTTCATCACCGTCGCCGAACGCGACTTGATGCTGCCGGCGTCGTTGACCAAGCGGCTGGTGAACCACGCCCGGCCCAACGACGTCACCGAAGGGTACGCCGCCGACTGGACCATCGGGCAACTGCGCGAGCCAGCCCAACGCATCGCCGACCGCATCCAGCAATTGATGAAGGGGGGCGATTCCGCGCCGCCGACCCACGGGTAACCTGCGGCCATCGGCGCATAGGCTGTTGTTCGTCGCGCAAGTTTTACCCCCCAGAATCAAGGAAACTCAAAAGGTTAACACGCCGATCGGCGTCGAACCTGCATGCCGAATAACACACGAGGGATGGTTCCGGCGCTCCGTCGCCGAAAAACCTCCCGGATAAGAGTTGGGTATGCGCACAAGCGCGACCGATGCGAAAAGCGTTCCGACCTGGCTACAAGGCAAACCAACCGTCAATCCGACCAACCCGGAAAGCGAGTTCGCCATGCAGTAAACCCAACCAACTTCTCCACTTGACTGCGTCTGCCCTCATAAGAGTCCGAGCTTGGCCGGGAGGCGGGCGGCGGATGGACACTCGAGAGAGCGCCCCCGCCGTTCGCAACCACAGACCCACGGGAGACGACACTATGCAGATGGCCACTACGCTTCGCCGCAGCACGCACACTTTCCTCACACATTTGTTCGGCCCGGGCCTCGATGACGACCGTTACGTGATTGAGCGGTTCCAGTCGAAAGCCGACGGCGAGATCCTCCCCCGGCACGGCAAAGGGGCCTCGAAGAAGGGCCGGGGCAAGGCTTCCCGCGAGATCGTCTCCCTGAGCACCGTCCAGCGGATGAGGCCCGAGCGCGACGAGATCATCATCTGCACCGGCGTCAACCGCACCACCCTCGGCGTTCAATATTGGGGTGATCGAGCGGTGGGCTTGTTCGTAGACGCGAAGTATCGCTGACCCGCGGTCGCCGGGGACGTCCGGCAGGGTTTCGCCGGCCGGACGTCCTTCGCCGGGACGACAACCGCGGAAGGAAGAAACATGCCATACAAAGACCCCGATAAAGAACGAAATCCAGAGCTCTGGATTTCGTTCTTTATGCCGAGTAGTTGTTAATGCCGAGTCGCCTGTGGAAGATGGCTGATTCATGCGGTTATTCCCCACTTTCACTCGGCATTAATTCCAGGCGTCCCCGCTTCGATAGAGTCGTTCTCCCTTTCAATGAAATGGAGGACGACAATGGCTTCAAGACCCGACCACCAGTCCCTTCCGGGGACCACGGCACTGGCCGGCTTCGACCCAATCATTTTTGCGTTCATCGACGATCTCCGCGTTCGTGAAGGGATTGCCGGCAAGCATGTCGGTCGCTTTCGGGGAACTGCCCGTCACTTCCTGGCCTGGCTCGGACTCAGCGGCATTGCGCTCGAAACGGTCGACTGCACAGCGATCGAACGTTTTCTCCAGCACGATTGCGAGTGCTGTGCCGGAGTGCCGGCATCTGGCCGGGTCCGCGGTTGGGCCAAGCGAGGGTCATGGCCTCCTCTGATGGCGTTCGTCCGCTTCCTTGAGCGAACAGGGAGGATCGAAACACCTGGTGAGCTGGACGACAATCTCCAGCTACTCGACGCGTTCCTCGAGCACATGCGCGCCGATGGCTGTGCGTCTGGAACCATAGGTCTACATCGCCATGTAGCGCACCCGGTTCCTTGGACACAAGTTTGTCTCACGCGGCGGGCCTGATTGAGATCGCGGCGTGCCACGCCTGACGAGCTTGAGCGGGGCTCAGGTAGCCGTTCTTTTCGACGATCCACTGGGCATTGTAGAGTTCGACGAAGTCGCGGACGGCGTCCCGCAGCTCCGCGATGTTGCGGTAGATGCGACCATGGATGATCTGTTCCTTCAGCGTGCGATTGAACCGCTCGGCGACGCCGTTGGTCTGGGGCTCGGCGACGAAGGCGTAGGACGGCTGGATGCCCCAGAACTTGATCTGGTTGGTGAAGTGGTCCGACAGATACTGGGAGCCGTGATCCATCCGCAAGGCCAGCCCCCGAGCCGCGCCGGCCGCGGTCGAGCCATACAGCCCGGCAAGCCCCATGGAGATCGGCTGCAGGGCGGCGAAGCGGTCGCCGCGCTTGCAGACATGCCAGCCGACACACTCGGCGTTCCAATGCTCGACGGCGGTGAAGATCCAGCCCCAGCCGTCGTCCACCGTGAACACCCGAACGCCATCGGTGCCCCACATGAGGTTCGGGGCATGAGTGATGATCTCACCGTCATGGGGATTGCCGCCACGGCGGCGGCAGCGATGGGGCGAGAGCAGATTGTTCTCGCGCATCAGGCGGAGCACCCGCTTGCGGGCAACCCGGATGTCGCGACAGACCCGAAGCCGAGCCCAGACCTTGCGGTAGCCCTCGCCCTCCCAGGGCGATGCCTCCAGGTCGGCTTCGATCGCCACCAGCAGCGCCTGGTCCGAGATCGCGGGCTTCGGTCCCCGACGCTTTGCCGGCGGCTGCTCGGCGTGCTGGCCGGAGGTCATGGCGTAGAACGAGGAGCGGGCCATGCCCCAGGCGGCGCAGACCCGCCGCAGGCCGTAGGCCAGACCCGTGCCGGGCGAGGTGGCGGCACTCATCGCCGCGACCTCCGCCGCCCCAAAGGGCCGAAGGTCTCCGTCTTGGCCTCCAGCAGTTCCACCTGCATGGTCAACTCTCCGATCCGCTTCATGGCGCTATCCAGTTCCGCCTGCACCGGATCGCCCTTGCGTTGCTTGAGCGAGGCGTCGATCCCGCCGATCGCTTTCTCACGCCACTGCTCGAGCCGGAAGATCTCTACGCCCAACTGGCGCGACAGAAGTTGCACCGGCTCGTCACGCAAAAGCCGCAGAACGACCTCACGCTTGCGCGCCACCGTCCATCGCTGGCCAAGTCCCAGCGGGCCTGCCGGCAAAGCCTGGCCTGGGGAAAACGTGGACGAGCCAAGCTCGCCCGCATTTACCACAGGCCCATCAACAGCAACTTTCTTCTCAAAATTATCGGCCATGTTCCGGTCCTCCTTGGACACTTCGATTAAGCCAATTCTGTGTCCAAGGAAATCGGGTCCGACTCAGGTCTACATCGCCAGGCATGTGCCAATCTCATTGCCTGGCTCCACTTTGCGCGAATCCGACTGCACGATCTGAACCCGGATGCATATGCACGGTTCCGGAACAGAGAGTTCATCTGCTCGATCCCCGGGGTGTTTTACGGCCAGGGGATATGCACTCCCGGCGGTTGTTACGAGAGGGAGATCCGCAAGTTCGTCAGGTATCTCGTCGCAATCGGGCGGATTGATCCTCTGGAACCGGCGCCAGAGGAGGAGGCGCTACCCGGGCTCCTGGAGAGGTTTTCCGTGTGGCTGGAACGCCATCGCTGTATCCGCCCAAGAACCATACGCCAGTACATCCGTCTGATCGCAGCCGCCCTGCCTGGCCTTGGAGACGATCCCGCGGCCTATGACGCGGCACTGATCCGCCGGGTGCTGTTCGAGGCGATTGAACACCGATCGGTAAACTACGCCCAGATGCTAACAACTGTGATACGCATGTATCTGCGGTTCCTGGTATCGGAAGGCAGTATCACGGCAGCGCTGGTCGAGGCCGTGCCAACGGTGCCCCAATGGCGGCTGTCGGCCTTGCCACGCTACATCCCGGCCGACGATATCGAGCGCGCCATCGCGTCCTGCGGCGATGACCCGGTGGGCGTGCGCAACCAGGCGATCCTGCTGCTTTTGGCACGACTGGCGCTGCGCGCCGGGGATATCGTTGACCTACGCCTCGGCGATATCGACTGGGACCGGGCCGAGATCCGTGTATCGGGAAAGTCACGACGGCAGTCGGCGCTGCCTCTGCCCCAGGATGCCGGAGATGCGCTCCATGCATATATCGCGACGGTGCGGCCAAGGGTGGACGAAGAGAAGGTCTTCCTTTGCGCCAACGCACCGTATCGGCCGTTCACCGACGCAAGCAACGTCAGTTACGTGGCACGGGGTGCGCTAGACCGCGCCGGGGTCACCACAGTCGCCAACCGCGGTCGCGGCGCGCATGTGTTCCGCCACTCCCAGGCGACAGAGTTGCTCAGGTCCGGTGCAACGCTTGAGGTCATCCAATCGCTGCTCCGGCACGCCTCCCCGAACACCACCCTGATCTACGCCAAGACCGATGCGGTCATGTTGCAGGAGGTCGCCCAACCCTGGATCGGAGGGATTGAACGATGACGAAGAAAGTCACCATCACCGACCATGTTGAGCGCTTTGTCGCGATGAAGCAGAAGCTGGGTTACGAGTTCACGCGGGACGCGCAGCTCCTACGGCGCTTTGCGCGGTTCGCCGATGATCGTAACGAGACATTCATTCGTTCCGAGACCGCCGTCGAGTGTGCATCGGCATCAACAGCGGGATCGCAGTCGGAGCGAGTCAGAATGCTGCACACGGTGCATGCCCTTGCTTGCTGTGTCAACGGCGGCGTAAAAATGTACCGGCGCGGCGGCGCAAAAGTGTCCCACGGGCTCGGTGGCAGCTTGTCCCGGTAGTCCACGGGAGGGACCCGCGCGCGGGGCGATGCGCGCCCTCCGCGCGGCTGGCGGCGGCCCGCGCGTGGGAGGGGCCTGTGGGCCGACGGGGACAAGCGGGGGGTTATTCGGACGGTTGCCGGCGTCGTGACCGGCTCTGCTTGAGCCGGTCGCTCTCGCCGTTCATCTCCAGGATATGGACATGGTGGGTGATGCGGTCGAGCAGCGCGCCGGTGAGGCGCTCGCTGGCGAACACCGTCGTCCATTCCTGGAAGGGCAGGTTTGAGGTCACGATGGTGGCGCCGTTCTCGTAGCGCCGGCTGAAGACGTCGAACAGCAGCTCGCTTCCGGTCTGCGACAGGGGCACGTAGCCGAGCTCGTCGACGATCAGGAGATTGACCCTGGCGAGCTGGGCCTGGAGGCGGAGCAGCCTTTTCTCGTCGCGCGCCTCGATCAGCTCGTGGACCAGGTGGGGGGCGGTGGCGAAGCGCACGCCGAGGCCCTTCTGGCAGGCGGCGAGGCCGAGGGCGAGAGCGACATGGGTCTTGCCGACGCCGCTCGGGCCGAGCAGGATTACGTTCTCGCGGCGCGCGATGTACTCGCCGCGGGCGAGATCCAGCACCAGCATCTTGTTGAGCGCCGGGATCGCCTTGAAGTCGAAGCTCTCGAGCTGTTTGACGACAGGGAACCCGGCCTGCTTGATACGCCGCTCGACGAGGCGGCGCTCGCGGTCGATCAGCTCCAGTTCCACCAGTCGGGCGAGGAACTGGACATGATCCAGGCCCTCGGCCGCGCACTGGCGCGCCAGTTTCTCGTATTCCCGCGGGAAGGTCGGCAGCTTCAGCCGCTTCAGGTGATGTTCGAGCAGGATGCGGGGGGCCTCAGCCATGGCCGGCCCCTCCGGCCAGCAGGGTGGCGTAGTCGGCGCTCCGCGTGGCGGCGACGAAGGGCTGGGGCAGGTGCGGATAGCGCGACAGGTCGAGATGCGCCGGCCGCCTCTCGATGCGGGCCAGCAACAGGTGCTTGACCGCGTCGAAGCCGATCAGGCGTCGCTTCACCGCGTCGCGTACCGCGGCCGCCACCTGCGGTTCCGGGAAGTCTTCGTGCAGGCGCGGCACCTGGATGTATTCGCGCTTGCCGCGCGGCCCGAAGCGCGCCTCGAGGAGGCGGCGCAGCGTGTCGAAGGCCGGGTCGAGCTTCCATCCCCGCAGCGGCGCCGCCTGGTCCAGGGCGCCCGGCTTCTTCTCCAGCAGCGACAGATAGTGCAGCGGGTCGTAGACGACGTCGCCGCGGACATGGGAGCGCCGATGGCGGGCGACGATCTCGGCGCCGAGCGCGATCTCGACCCGGTCGACATAGCCCTTCACCATGACCTTCTTGTGGGCGTGCGCCGCCGGCGCCGAGTAGTCCACCAGCCGGTAGCGCACCAGGGCCGTGGACGAGATCTGGCCCGGCACATGCTCGCAAGCCTCGAAGGGAACCGCCGGCAGATCGCGCAGGGCGTCGAGGTCGGCCAGCAGCGCCGCCGCCTGCCCCCCTGCCTCCAGCGCGTCGAGCCGCTCAAGGCGGCGCGCCAGCAGCCGCTCGTTCAGGACCGACAGGTCATGCAGCTTCGGGATCGGCACCATGAACCGGCGCCGTGCCGTCTTCACCAGGGCCTCGACCTTGCCCTTGTCGTTGCCCTTGCCGGGCCGGCCGAAGCGGTCGCGGAACAGGTAGTGCGATTGCAGGTGGGTGAAGGCCTGCGTGCGCCGACGCGTGCCGTCGCCCAGGATCCGTGCCACCGCAAGCGTCGTGTTGTCATAGAGGATCGATCGCGGCAGACCGCCGAGGAAGGCGAAGGCGCTGACATGGCCGTCGAGGAAGGCCTCCGTCGTCTCCCTCGGATAGGCCTTGACGAACCAGACGTTGGAATGGGGCAGGATCAGGCAGAAGAAGGCAACCTTCTCCCGCCTGCCCCCGACCTCCACCACCGCCTCGCCGAAGTCGACCTGGGCATGGCCCGGCGGGTGATGCAGCGGCACAAAAGCCTCGCGCGTCGACTGCCGCCGGGCCCGGACATAGTCCTTCACGATGGTATAGCCGCCGGTGAACCCGTGCTCGTCCCGTAGCCGGTCGAATATCCGCTGCGCCGTGTGGCGCTGCTTGCGCGGCACGTCCGGATCCGTGTCCGCCTCCAGGATCGCGTCGACGATGCCGGTGAACCCGTCCAGCTTGGGCCGCCGGACCGGCTTCGTCCGGCGGTAGCCCGGTGGCGCCGAGTAGCTCAGCATCTTCTTCACCGTGCGACGGTCGATGCCGAACCGCCGGCCCGCCTCGTGATGACTCAGACCCTCGTCGACAACCGCCAGTCGAACCGCCGCATAGAGCTCCACGCCGTACATCCCCTGCCCCTCGTCGCAACCGACAAGGGACCATGAGTGGCACAATTTTGCGCCGCCGCGACCGGACCGCCCGGCCGCCTCGCGTGGAGCATTATTCCTCCGCCGTTAACATATCTGGTCGCCAGTCAGACGCCCGGCATGTCCGCCGTGCAGTTTCAGCGGCAACTTGGTCTTTCGCGCTACGAGACGGCCTTTCAAATTCTCCACAAGCTCCGCTCGGGCATGGTGCGGCCCAACCAAGACAGGATCGGTGGACAGCCCAAGAACCATGTTGAGGTGGACGAAACCTGGGTTGGCGGGCGAACGCGTGGGGAAGGCCGTGGTGTTCACCACAAGGTTCCCGTCTCCTGTGCCATCGAGGTGCGTCATCGAAAGCCGGGCACCAAGCTCGACAACCGGAAAGACGGACGCTATGCCGGACGCGTTCGGCTCGCCGTCGTGCTCGACCGTAGCGCCGAGTCGCTCTGTGGGTTCGTCGAGAGCACCGTCGCGCCGGGATCGCTGATCGTTACTGACGATTGGAGCGGCTATGCTGGCCTCGGTAAGCGCGGCTATGAGCACTTCGCTGTTGCCGAGTGTGGTGATCCAGAGGTTGCCGAGCAATACCTGCCGATCATCCATCTGGTTTTCGCCAACCTGAAGACGTGGCTGATCGGTATCCACCACGGCGTTAGCCACCAGCACCTACAAGCATACCTCAACGAGTTCACCTTCCGCTTCAACAGGCGGTTCTACCCGTTCAACGCCTTCCGCTCATTGCTCGGCATCGCGGGCAACACCTCTGCTCCAAACTATGCCGAGCTTTACTCGGGAGAGTGGCGGCACCCTACATGTAGCGGTCATGGGCGTTAACCGGATAGGCAAGGTCTTTTCATCAGTAGCTTCCCGTCTGGCCGTGGGTTTCTTCCTTTTTTCCTTGGTCTTCATCAATCTGTCCCCCGATGTTCAGTGCGTAAAGTGAATCAAAGCCACGTTCGGACTTCAGCACAATCAGAAATTTGCCAGATCGAATCCCCATTGCGGCAGCGGCTACCCTTCCCTGCCGTGCGACAGGATACACTACATGTTGTGGGTGTGTGCGTTAACCGGATAGGCACGGATTGATCCTAGGCAGCGCCGCGTTCGAATCAATTAGCTTGTATTCGCAGCTGCCTGCGCCCATATATGCATCCATCAGCCTGACGACTCGCTGGCGTTCCCGGTCCGCCAAGGCAGACCGGCCAAAAGTTCTCGCCATTCGTTTGATTGATGCCCAGGCGCCGCTGTGGCGCCCGGGCAACTCTTGTTGCAAGGAACTTTCATGCAAAAAGGTACTGTAAAGTGGTTCAACTCAGCTAAGGGTTTCGGATTCATCGAGCCGGAAGACGGCTCAAAAGATGCGTTCCTTCACATCTCGGCTGTCGAGCGCGCCGGACTGAGTTCGCTTGACGAAGGTCAGAAGGTCTCCTACGAGCTTCAGCCGGGTCGGGACGGCAAGTCTTCCGCCGAAAACCTGTCAATCATCCAATAACCAAGCGGGACACCGCCTTCAACGAGAGTTGGAGGCGGTACCCACGTGGTCGGCGACCTTAGTGTCCGTCCGGGGACTTTATGAGTCGGATGAATCGGTTATCCGGCGCCCCCTCTTGAAGAGCTGAATCAACTGTGATTCTCTGGGGTGGTGAATTTACTCTTGAGGTGCCCCATGTGGACTGCCGACAACCGCCCGCGCTACAACCGCGACAAACTGCGTTATCCGAGCGACCTGACCGATGCGGAATGGGCGCATATCGAGCCGCTGATCCCGCCGGGCAAGCCCGGCGGCGGCAAACGGCGCGTCGCTATCCGCGAGGTGATCAACGGCGTGATGTACATTCTGAGCACCGGCTGCCAGTGGCGCGCGCTGCCCAAGGATTTGCCGCCCAGAAGCACCGTGCATGATTACCTCGGCCTGTGGAACTGGGACGGCACGCTGGATCGCATCCATCATGCGCTCTACCTCAAGTGCCGCGAGAAAGCCGCGCGCGAAGCCAGCCCCACGGCCTGCATCATCGACACTCAGAGTGTGAAAAGCGCTGAAAAAGGGGGGCTCGCATCGACAGCCACGGCTTCGATGCCGGCAAGCTGATCAAGGGCAAGAAGCGGCATGTTCTGGTCGATACGCAAGGCTTGCTGCTGCACGGCATCGTCACCGCCGCCAACGTTCAGGATCGCGACGGCGGTCTCGCGCTGCTGGCGACCTTGTTCGGTCTGTTTCCCTTTCTCGGGAAATTGTTCGCCGACAGCGCCTATCAGGGGCCGGTCTTTCACCGCGCCCTGGCCGGCATCCTGCCCGATCTCGAGACCGAGATCGTCAAGCGATCCGATCGGGTGAAGGGCTTCGTCGTCCAGCCCAGGCGTTGGGTGGTCGAACGCACCATCGCCTGGCTCAACCGCTGCCGCCGACTGGCCAAGGACTGGGAGAACCTCAACCGCAACGCGCTCGCCTTCATCAAGCTCGCGTCCATTCGACTCATGCTCCGAAAACTCTGTAATCCTACATAAAGTCTCCGGACGGACTCTTAGCGGCCCGGCGAGCGAGCGGGCTCACCTGCGCTTGCGGATCGAATTTCCGTGCGTGACGCTGCCTACCGACGCGATGCCAAGCATGGTCCCGTAGCAACGGAGAACGAGATGAAACGCCGGCAGCGATCCGGCGCCCTTGAGTTGCGCGAGGCTGATCTCCACGGGGCCACCCCGGGCGGCCGCCATAAGTTCCGGAAACCGGCCATGCACATGGCTTGCACTTGCATCGGCCAGCACGGTCAATTGCTGCACGGCGATGCGGGCGCGGCGTTCGGCCGCGAGCGTCTCGAAGAAGGTGGAAGCGGCAAGGACGATCATGCCCAGCAGCGCCAGCGCGAGAAGCGCGCCGAACAGGCTCAACCCCCGGCAGAATACTGTCAACGGCGGCGTAAAAATGTACCGGCGCGGCGGCGTAAAAATGTACTGCGGGCTGGGTGGGAGCTTGTCCCCGTAGTCCATGGGAGGGACCCGCGCGCGGGGCGACGCGCCCTCCGCGCGGCTGGCGGCGGCCCGCGCGTGGGAGGGGCCTGTGGGCCCACGGGGCCAAGCGGGGGTTATTCGGACGGTTGCCGGCGTCGTGACCGGCTCTGCTTGAGCCGGTAGCTCTCGCCGTTCATCTCCAGGATATGGACATGGTGGGTGATGCGGTCGAGCAGCGCGCCGGTGAGGCGCTCGCTGGCGAACACCGTCGTCCATTCCTGGAAGGGCAGGTTTGAGGTCACGATGGTGGCGCCGTTCTCATGGCGCCGGCTGAAGACGTCGAACAGCAGCTCGCTTCCGGTCTGCGACAGGGGCACGTAGCCGAGCTCGTCGACGATCAGGAGATTGACCCTGGCGAGCTGGGCCTGGAGGCGGAGCAGCCTTTTCTCGTCGCGCGCCTCGATCAGCTCGTGGACCAGGTGGGGGGCGGTGGCGAAGCGCACGCCGAGGCCCTTCTGGCAGGCGGCGAGGCCGAGGGCGAGAGCGACATGGGTCTTGCCGACGCCGCTCGGGCCGAGCAGGATTACGTTCTCGCGGCGCGCGATGTACTCGCCGCGGGCGAGATCCAGCACCAGCATCTTGTTGAGCGCCGGGATCGCCTTGAAGTCGAAGCTCTCGAGCTGTTTGACGACAGGGAACCCGGCCTGCTTGATACGCCGCTCGACGAGGCGGCGCTCGCGGTCGATCAGCTCCAGTTCCACCAGTCGGGCGAGGAACTGGACATGATCCAGGCCCTCGGCCGCGCACTGGCGCGCCAGTTTCTCGTATTCCCGCGGGAAGGTCGGCAGCTTCAGCCGCTTCAGGTGATGTTCGAGCAGGATGCGGGGGGCCTCAGCCATGGCCGGCCCCTCCGGCCAGCAGGGTGGCGTAGTCGGCGCTCCGCGTGGCGGCGACGAAGGGCTGGGGCAGGTGCGGATAGCGCGACAGGTCGAGATGCGCCGGCCGCCTCTCGATGCGGGCCAGCAACAGGTGCTTGACCGCGTCGAAGCCGATCAGGCGTCGCTTCACCGCGTCGCGTACCGCGGCCGCCACCTGCGGTTCCGGGAAGTCTTCGTGCAGGCGCGGCACCTGGATGTATTCGCGCTTGCCGCGCGGCCCGAAGCGCGCCTCGAGGAGGCGGCGCAGCGTGTCGAAGGCCGGGTCGAGCTTCCATCCCCGCAGCGGCGCCGCCTGGTCCAGGGCGCCCGGCTTCTTCTCCAGCAGCGACAGATAGTGCAGCGGGTCGTAGACGACGTCGCCGCGGACATGGGAGCGCCGATGGCGGGCGACGATCTCGGCGCCGAGCGCGATCTCGACCCGGTCGACATAGCCCTTCACCATGACCTTCTTGTGGGCGTGCGCCGCCGGCGCCGAGTAGTCCACCAGCCGGTAGCGCACCAGGGCCGTGGACGAGATCTGGCCCGGCACATGCTCGCAAGCCTCGAAGGGAACCGCCGGCAGATCGCGCAGGGCGTCGAGGTCGGCCAGCAGCGCCGCCGCCTGCCCCCCTGCCTCCAGCGCGTCGAGCCGCTCAAGGCGGCGCGCCAGCAGCCGCTCGTTCAGGACCGACAGGTCATGCAGCTTCGGGATCGGCACCATGAACCGGCGCCGTGCCGTCTTCACCAGGGCCTCGACCTTGCCCTTGTCGTTGCCCTTGCCGGGCCGGCCGAAGCGGTCGCGGAACAGGTAGTGCGATTGCAGGTGGGTGAAGGCCTGCGTGCGCCGACGCGTGCCGTCGCCCAGGATCCGTGCCACCGCAAGCGTCGTGTTGTCATAGAGGATCGATCGCGGCAGACCGCCGAGGAAGGCGAAGGCGCTGACATGGCCGTCGAGGAAGGCCTCCGTCGTCTCCCTCGGATAGGCCTTGACGAACCAGACGTTGGAATGGGGCAGGATCAGGCAGAAGAAGGCAACCTTCTCCCGCCTGCCCCCGACCTCCACCACCGCCTCGCCGAAGTCGACCTGGGCATGGCCCGGCGGGTGATGCAGCGGCACGAAAGCCTCGCGCGTCGATTGCCGCCGGGCCCGGACATAGTCCCCCACGATGGTATAGCCGCCGGTGAACCCGTGCTCGTCCCGTAGCCGCTCGAATATCCGCTGCGCCGTGTGACGCTGCTTGCGCGGCACGTCCGGATCCGTGTCCGCCTCCAGGATCGCGTCGACGATGCCGGTGAACCCGTCCAGCTTGGGCCGCTTGACCGGCTTCGTCCGGCGGTAGCCCGGCGGCGCCGAGTAGCTCAGCATCTTCTTCACTGTCCGGCGGTCGATGCCGAACCGCCGGCCCGCCTCGTGATGACTCAGACCCTCGTCGACAACCGCCAGTCGAACCGCCGCATAGAGCTCCACGCCGTACATCCCCCGCCCCTCGTCGCAACTGACAAAGGACCATGAATGGCGCATTTTGCGCCGCCGCGACCAGACCGTCCGGTCGCTCCGCGTGGAGCATTATTCCTCCGCCGTTAACACTCGATCCCGCTTCCTGTTATTCCAAGATCGTCATCGATCATCCTGACGTCGTGGAACCCCAGTTCGCGCGCGTAATCCACCAGGCCATATTGCAGGCGCTGGCTTTCCAGGTTGTTGCGCACCTGAGACGGGCTTGACTGACGGATATAGACACACGCCGCCCGCTGCAGATGAGTCGGCGTAAGGAGTTCAGGCGTCGTCATCGCAGCCGTCCTCCCGCTCTACCGGCTCGGAGAGCCCCACCACAGTCGCCATCAGCTGCGCAAGCGCCGCAACCGCGGTCTTGCGCAACTCCGGCTCCAGACTGACCGTCTTGTGACGCTCGAACAGGTCCGGCTGGAGCGTCGTGTATCGCTGTGCTTCCATTGGCATCTCTCGGTGCTGGCGATGCCGGCTCCCGGAAAAAGCGTGTGAGCAGATCAGTCAGATCCGACTGAGTCGGACCCGATTTCCTTGGACACAGAATTGGCTTAATCGAAGTGTCCAAGGAGGACCGGAACATGGCCGATAATTTTGAGAAGAAAGTTGCTGTTGATGGGCCTGTGGTAAATGCGGGCGAGCTTGGCTCGTCCACGTTTTCCCCAGGCCAGGCTTTGCCGGCAGGCCCGCTGGGACTTGGCCAGCGATGGACGGTGGCGCGCAAGCGTGAGGTCGTTCTGCGGCTTTTGCGTGACGAGCCGGTGCAACTTCTGTCGCGCCAGTTGGGCGTAGAGATCTTCCGGCTCGAGCAGTGGCGTGAGAAAGCGATCGGCGGGATCGACGCCTCGCTCAAGCAACGCAAGGGCGATCCGGTGCAGGCGGAACTGGATAGCGCCATGAAGCGGATCGGAGAGTTGACCATGCAGGTGGAACTGCTGGAGGCCAAGACGGAGACCTTCGGCCCTTTGGGGCGGCGGAGGTCGCGGCGATGAGTGCCGCCACCTCGCCCGGCACGGGTCTGGCCTACGGCCTGCGGCGGGTCTGCGCCGCCTGGGGCATGGCCCGCTCCTCGTTCTACGCCATGACCTCCGGCCAGCACGCCGAGCAGCCGCCGGCAAAGCGTCGGGGACCGAAGCCCGCGATCTCGGACCAGGCGCTGCTGGTGGCGATCGAAGCCGACCTGGAGGCATCGCCCTGGGAGGGCGAGGGCTACCGCAAGGTCTGGGCTCGGCTTCGGGTCTGTCGCGACATCCGGGTTGCCCGCAAGCGGGTGCTCCGCCTGATGCGCGAGAACAATCTGCTCTCGCCCCATCGCTGCCGCCGCCGTGGCGGCAATCCCCATGACGGTGAGATCATCACTCATGCCCCGAACCTCATGTGGGGCACCGATGGCGTTCGGGTGTTCACGGTGGACGACGGCTGGGGCTGGATCTTCACCGCCGTCGAGCATTGGAACGCCGAGTGTGTCGGCTGGCATGTCTGCAAGCGCGGCGACCGCTTCGCCGCCCTGCAGCCGATCTCCATGGGGCTTGCCGGGCTGTATGGCTCGACCGCGGCCGGCGCGGCTCGGGGGCTGGCCTTGCGGATGGATCACGGCTCCCAGTATCTGTCGGACCACTTCACCAACCAGATCAAGTTCTGGGGCATCCAGCCGTCCTACGCCTTCGTCGCCGAGCCCCAGACCAACGGCGTCGCCGAGCGGTTCAATCGCACGCTGAAGGAACAGATCATCCATGGTCGCATCTACCGCAACATCGCGGAGCTGCGGGACGCCGTCCGCGACTTCGTCGAACTCTACAATGCCCAGTGGATCGTCGAAAAGAACGGCTACCTGAGCCCCGCTCAAGCTCGTCAGGCGTGGCACGCCGCGATCTCAATCAGGCCCGCCGCGTGAGACAAACTTGTGTCCAAGGAACCGGGTGCGCTACACAGTCAGATCCGACAACGCCGTCAGCGGTAGCCGCGGCGTGTCACAAAGGCCCAATTGCGATGCGTCCGGAGCCGTCATCCAGTCCGGAACGTAATACTTGCGACCCTGTGCATCGACCACTTGCACGATCGGTTCGCCGCGAAGCGACCTCTTCCCGACCTGAGTGACCGTCTGACCAGCCAGTGGGTGGAATCGATAGTGAATTGTGACCTCGAAACCCACAATGTGGGGTTTGTCTGGGTACCTACACGCCGCGCCCGGTACCGAACCTGGCCTCGCGGGTGTTGGGTCTGAGCCTGCGGCGCCTGTCGCTGGACATGCAGACGTTGCACGGATACCCGATTCTTCTGGCAGAGACGTTCGTCAATCCAGCGCGCTTTGCCGGAACTTGCTACCGCGCGTCCAACTGGCGCTCGCTGGGCCTGACCCGTGGCTATGCCCGCGAGCCCGGAGGCACGGCGCGCTGGCGCCACCACGGCCAACCCAAGGAGATCTTCGTGTTCGAACTGACCGAAAGCGCCATCGAGGCACTGAGCCAGGTCGAGACGCCGGCGCATCTGTATGGCGAACCCCGAGGCGAGCCGATGGCCGCGCCTCGTCTGCGCAGCCTGTTCGAGTGCCTGGGCGAGGTGCCCGAGTACCGCCGTGCCCGGGGCAAGCGCTACCCGCTGAACACCGTGCTCACCTTGGCCGTCGCGGCCCGCCTTGCGGGTTACCGCGGGGTGACCGCGTTCGCCGAGTTCGCCGCCCTGCTCAGCCAGGACCAGATCAAGGCGGTGGGCGCGTTCTGGAGCGAGAGCAAACAGCGCTACACCGCGCCCTCGATCACCACCTTCCACAACATCCTCGCCGCGCTACCGCCCGAGACCCTGGACAACGCCATCGGCACGTGGGCCGACCAGCACGGCTCCGCGCACGCCCCGGTTGCCATGGATGGCAAGGATTTGCGCGGCGCCTCGAAGCAGACTGAGGAGGGGCGCCGGATAATGGTCGCGGCGCTCGAACACGGCTCTGGTCTGGTCCTCGGACAGGTCGAGGTCGACAGCAAGAGCAATGAAATCCCGGCCGTGCGCGCACTCTCCGCCGGTCTCGACCTCGCCGGGCGTATCGTCACCGTCGATGCACTGCATGCCCAGCAGCAAACCGCACGCTATCTGATCGATGAGTGCAACGCCGATTACCTGGTGACCGCCATCAAGGACAACCAGCCGACGATGCACAAAGACCTCAAGGCGATCGACTGGAGCAACGCACCCTGGCACGAAACCGTCGACAAGGGCCATGGCCGCATCGAACACCGACGCTGCGCCGTCGTCGACCTCTCCGGTGCCGAACGGGACGGCTACGCCAACCTCTACGGTCGTCGCCAGGCGCTGCGCATCGACCGCGACCGCGAGATCATCAAGACCGGCGAACGCAGCGTCGAAGTTACCTACTGTCTGACCTCGCTCGGCGCCGAGCGCGCCGGGCCCAAGGAACTGCTGACCATGGTCCGCAGGCACTGGCACATCGAGAACCGCCTGCACTATGTGCGCGACTTCACCTACGATGAAGACCGCTGTCGGGCATACGTGCGCCACATGCCGCGCAATCTCGCCTGCCTGAGCAACGCGGCCATCGCCATCGTGCGCTGCAACGGCCGCTTCCGCTACCTGCCCCAAGCCAACCGTCACTATGCCGCACGCGCGCAGGAGGCCCTCGATACGATCCTGGGCACGCCCACCGCCTGATCCTGCGGACGTCACCACATACCGGGTGTGCCGGGTCGCGCCGCCGAGCGACCCGCGGCAGCTCTGCGCCCGCCAATACCAAAAACTCCGCTCGGCGGGCGCGAACGGCCCCCATCACGTTGTCGAACCAAACTGCAGGCCCCCCGAATTACCTCCAGCGTACCCGCTCTTTCTCATCCCGCAGGCTCAGCCGGGACAAAAAAATGTTCCTGGAGCAGTCGTGGGTCGCGCCGGTCGGTGAAACAGCTGGCCATCCGACGGATCAGCCCGAGGCCGCGATCCAGCCGCCCCAACAGCAACCCTCCGGCATCCGATGTGATGATTCCGCCATCGAACCCGGCCACACCCTTGGGCCGTTCAACCGGTTCAAATTCGAACAATGTTGGGCTACACTCTGTTTGCATCGGGGCCTCTCCGGAATTGCGGTAAGCGATTGGCGAATCGCCATTTTCCGCGATTCCCCCCCTCGATGCATCAAGGGGTTTGAGAAATCCAGGCTAGAACGGTCCCTTTGCCTGCGGTAGCCTGATGCCGCTGCGGTCGCCGCCTTCATGGCCCCTAGAATTCAGCACCTGGACGGTGGATGGACATGGAAACGAACGAGCAGTTCTTCGACCGCCCGATCCTCAACTCGCCATACGAATGCCCAGCGCGGCACTGGGAGCTTGACGAGAGCGGCCAGCCCACCAACCGCATTCTCGACCGGCGGCGTCAGGTCTCGTTCATCACGCCGATCCCTAAGCCGAAGAAGGTCAAAGGCGCGCAACAGAATTTGGACTTGGATGAGGCTGCGAGCCAAGTCGCAACTGAAGATCAGCAATACGAGCTGGCGCAGACCATCAACAGCGTCCGCAGCGCCGTCGATCGCTGGCGGACGCTGACGGATCTTGGTGAGTGGCGGGTCACGCCGGAGACGGCCCGGCTGCTGCATCACTGGCGCCGCCATAGATTCAACGATATCCGCCCCTTCTTCTGTCAGGTCGAGGCGGTAGAGACGGCAATTTGGCTGACCGAAGTTGCGCCCCAGCTCGGCGCCGGACGCCAGTTCCTAGAACACCTGGACAGGGTGAACAAAGAAGCCAATCCGGCGCTCTCCAGGTTAGCCCTGAAGCTCGCCACCGGGGCCGGCAAGACCACCGTCATGGCCATGCTGATCGCGTGGCAGACAATCAACGCGGTCCGCCGACCCAACAGCCGGCGCTTCACGCGGGGTTTCCTGGTCGTCACTCCCGGCATCACAATCAAGGACCGGCTGCGCGTGCTCCAGCCCAACGACCCGGACAGCTACTACCAGAGCCGGGAGCTCGTGCCGGGCGACATGCTGGGCGACCTCGACCGGGCGAAGATCGTCATCACCAACTTCCATGCCTTCAAGCGCCGCGAGACGATGGAGGTCTCCAAGGGCGGCCGCGCCCTCCTCCAGGGTCGCGGTCCCGATCTAAAGTCGACGGAGAGCGAAGGGCAGATGCTCCAGCGGGTCATGCCCGAACTCATGGGCATGAGGAACGTGCTCGCGCTGAACGACGAGGCGCACCACTGCTATCGCGAGAAACCCGGCGAGGACGACGAAGGCGACCTCAAAGGCGAGGACCGCAAGGAAGCCGAGAAGAACCGGGAGGCCGCGAGGCTCTGGATATCCGGTTTGGAAGCGGTGGGCAGTAAGCTCGGCCTTGCCCGTGTGATCGATCTCTCTGCGACACCCTTCTTCCTGCGTGGCTCCGGTTACGCGGAAGGGACGCTCTTCCCCTGGACGATGAGCGACTTCTCACTCATGGACGCCATCGAGTGCGGCATCGTCAAGCTGCCCCGCGTGCCGGTGGCCGACAACATCCCCGGCGGCGACATGCCGAAGTTCCGCAACCTGTGGGAGCATATCCGAAAGGACATGCCGAAGAAGGGTCGCGGCAAGGCCTCCAACCTCGATCCCTTGCAGATCCCCGTGCCGTTGCAGACAGCGCTGGAAGCCCTCTACGGACATTACAAGGAGACCTTCGCGCTGTGGGATGACGCCGGCATCGAAGTGCCGCCATGTTTCATCGTCGTCTGCAACAACACCTCGACCTCGAAGCTCATCTACGACTACGTCGCCGGCTTCCACCGCGAGAATCCGGACGGCTCCACGACGTTGGAGAACGGCCGCTTCGAGCTGTTCCGCAATTTCGACGACTACGGCAACGCCATCCCGCGCCCGCGCACGCTCTTGATCGACAGCGAACAGCTCGAGTCTGGCGATGCGCTCGACAAGAACTTCCGTGCCATGGCGGCCGACGAAATCGTGCAGTTCCGCCGCGACCGGATTCAACGCACGGGCGATATCCGCGCCGGCGACAACATTTCCGACCAGGACTTGCTGCGCGAGGTCATGAATACCGTCGGCAAGATGGGGCAACTGGGCGAGACAATTCGCTGCGTCGTCTCAGTCTCAATGCTGACAGAAGGCTGGGATGCGAACACCGTTACCCACGTGCTCGGCGTGCGCGCCTTCGGCACGCAACTCCTGTGCGAGCAGGCGGTGGGCAGGGCCTTGCGCCGGCAGTCCTACGAGCTGAACGATGACGGCCTGTTTCCAGTCGACTATGCCGACGTGCTCGGCATCCCCTTCGACTTCACGGCGAAGCCCGTGGTCGCCAAGCCACTGCCGCCCCGTCCGACCGTGCAGGTCAAAGCGATGACGCCGGAGTGCGACTCCTGCGAAATCCGCTTCCCCCGCGTTCAGGGCTACCGTGTCGAGTTGCCGGAGGAGCGATTACAGGCGACCTTCACTGCCGATGACACGCTGGTCCTGACGCCCGAGCTCGTCGGCCCCTCTCGCACCCGCAACGAGGGCATTATCGGCGAGGGGGTGGACCTCAACCTGGTGCACACCCGCGACCTGCGGCGCTCGACCCTCCTGTTTCACCTGACGAAGCGCCTTCTGGAGACCAAGTGGCGCGATCCGGGCGAGGAGCCGAAGCTGCACCTGTTCGGCCAGCTCAAGCGGGCCGCGCGCGAGTGGCTCGACAATCACCTCGTCTGCAAAGGCGGCACGTACCCGGCGCAGCTCATGTATCTGACGCTCGCCGACATGGCCTGCGAGCGCATCACGCGGGGTATAGTCGCGCGTCATGTGGATGAGCGCCCGGTCAAGGCGGTGCTCGATCCTTACAATGCGGCCGGCTCGACGAGACATGTTCGCTTCACCACGTCGAAGACGACGCTGTGGAAGACCGATCCCCGTCACTGCCACATCAACTATGTCGTCTGCGACAGCGAGTGGGAGGCCGAGTTCTGCCCCGTCGCACAGGGGCATCCTCGTGTCCGAGCATACGTGAAGAACCACGGGCTCGGCCTGGAGGTGCCCTATCGCCTCGGTGGCGAAGCGCGCACTTACATCCCCGACTTCATCGTGCTGGTGGACGACGGGCGGGGCGAGGACGATCCGCTGCACCTGATCGTCGAGATCAAGGGCTACCGCGGGGAGGACGCGAAGGTGAAGAAAGCAACCATGGAGACCTACTGGGTGCCGGGCGTGAACGCGCTCGGCACCTTCGGCCGCTGGGTCTTCGCCGAGTTCACCGACGTCTACGAGATCGAGGCCGGGTTTAGTAAGCTGATCGAGGGGTTCCTTCCCCCAGCCGCTGGCATCGCTGCCACGACCCCGGCCGAACCCTCTGCCGCTCCGATACACGTATAGGTCCCAGGGCGTCGTTCAACATGGTCACCAAGCTCTATACCGAGGCGGAGTTGGACGCTCTCCGGTCGACACCGAAACGGATCACCAATCCGGGGGCGCGTTGGCTGGAAAAACCCAAAGCAAGACCCGCACACCGGCAACGCAGCTTTCAGGCCGCCGGAGAGGATCAAGCAGAGGAGCGCTTCCTGGTCTATCAACGTCAAAACCTGGACGATGCCAGTGATTTCTCGTGCGGGATCGCCTACCTGCCTCGCGGCGCCCCACTGCTGACGTTGGCGCGCTACAATGGGCCGAGCCACGAGCATGGTGACATCGTCTATCGGACACATATTCATCGTGCTTCGGAGAAGGCCATTGCGGCAGGCAGGAGGGCCGAGTCCGACGCGGCGGAATCAGACCGGTTCGAGTCCCTGGAGGGTGCGCTGGCCTGTCTGATGGAGGACTTCAATGTGAGTGGATTGAGGGCCCAGCCTGACACTCGGAGGCTCATCTGATGGCCCTCGACACAGGCGCGCTCAGAAATCTGCTGTGCGAGCGCCTCTGTGAGGAGGTGAGGGTCGAACAGCGGCCAGATGGCGCCCTGATGCTGCGCACGCACTTCGAGTTCCCCGACGGGGACCGTTACCCGATCCACCTGTCAGAGTCGGCATCGGGCGGGCTTCGCTTGTCCGACCGCGGGCACACGCTCATGCACATCAGCTACGACCACGATGTGGACTCCTTCATGGACGGAACACGGGGGATGATCCTCGAGCGCATCATGGGCGAGACCGGGCTTCACTGGGACGGCGATCGCGGAGCGCTGTGCTTCGATACCGCGCCCGACCGCTTGCCGGAGGCGATTTTCGCCTTCGGGCAGGCGCTGACCAGGGTCTACGACCTGACGCTGCTCTCGCGTTCCAACGTCGGCTCCACGTTCTATGACGATCTGGCCGACCTCCTCTTCAGCTATGTGGACGAAGCCCAGATCGAGCGCGACTTCCAGCCGGACGTGCCGAATGCTGACGCCTATCCGGTGGACTACCGCATCGAGGGGAAGAGCGGTGTGCCGCTCTTTCTCTATGGCGTGCCAAACCGTGAGAAGGCGCGCCTGACCACGATCATGCTGTCGCACTTCCATCGGCACGCGTTGCGATTCGAGTCTATCCTCGTTTTCGAAGATCAGGCCGAAATCTCCAGAATGGACCTCGCGAGGCTGTCCGACGTCGGCGGCGACATGATCTCATCGCTCGCGTCGCACGAGGACTTCAACCGCAAGCTCTTGCAGCGTGTCGCCGCATGACCGGGGAGCGTTGATCCGTGGCGCGGGGGACGAAGAAGAAGTCCAAGTCCGTCGAGACGCTCACGCATGGCGAGGCGGCGCGGCGCAACATCCCGACGGCGGAGTTTCACTCCGTCATCGCGGACGAGGACAAGGCGCCGATCCGCGTGGCCTATGAGCGCCGCAATCGCGACCTCGACCCGCAGCTCGTCTGGCGGGGCAAGGACGAGCAAAACGAGTCCGATCTCGAGGTCCAGGCGCCGCCGCTCTACATCCAGGAGAAGGTGCACCCAAAGGTCCTGATCGACGACCTGCTGCGGCGGACGAAGGAACGGCGGGAAGAGGAGGCACCTGCGGCGCCGGACCTCTTCGCCGATTTCAACGGCCTGCCCGACGGCGCGGCAACGACCGAGTTCTACCGCCACGACGCCAACTGGTCGAACCGCATGATCCTCGGCGACAGCCTGCAGGTCATGGCCTCGCTGGCGGAGCGCGAGGGCCTGCGCGGCAAGGTGCAGTGCATCTATATCGACCCGCCCTACGGCATCCGCTTCAACTCCAACTTCCAGTGGTCCACCACCAGCCGCGACGTGAAGGACGGCAAGGCCGAGCACATCACCCGCGAGCCCGAGCAGGTGAAGGCTTTTCGAGACACCTGGCGCGACGGCATCCACTCCTACCTGACCTATCTGCGGGACCGGCTGATCGTGGTGCGCGACCTGCTGACTGAGAGCGGCTCAGTCTTCGTGCAGATCGGCGACGAGAACGTTCACCGCGTCCGGGCGCTGATGGATGAGGTGTTTGGGGATGAGAATCTTGTCAGCGAGATCGTCATAGAGAAGACGAGCGGACAGACCGAAGAATATCTTTCAAACGTTTGTGATTTCTTAGTTTGGTACGCTAAGGATGCTCGTAGGCTAAAATATCGAAAGTCTTTGCTTGAAAAATCATCTTCAAGCGCGGGATTTAAGGAATACAGCAAGGTCGAATTGCATGACCTTGTCCGGCGACCATTGACTGCGGAAGAGCGTCGGGATGTCGAAGCTACGGAAAAGACCGACCGAATATATCGACAAGATAATATAACTAGCCAGAGTATTGGTCGCGACAAGGGTGAAGGCGCAGCATCATGGTTCGAAGTTCACTTGGATGGTTACAAGTTCAAGCCGAGTATGACAAACCGTTGGAAAACCAACGAAGTTGGCATGGCTCGCCTTATGATGGCGCGACGAATTGAGAAACGTGGATCGAGTCTAAGCTACGTCCGTTTCCTGATGGATTATCCCGCCGTTCCCACCTCAAACATCTGGGGTGATGTGAAGTTTTCCAGCCGATCTGAAGACAAAACATATGTCGTCCAAACGGCGGCAAGGGTGGTTCAACGCTGCATCCTCATGACCACGGACCCCGGCGATCTGGTGCTGGACCCGACCTGCGGCTCGGGCACCACCGCTTACGTCGCCGAGCAATGGGGCCGGCGCTGGATCACCATCGACACCTCGCGCGTGGCCCTTGCATTGGCCAGGGCGCGCGTCATGGGCGCGCGCTACCCCTGGTATCTTCTCGCCGACAGCCCCGAAGGGCAGCGGAAGGAGGCCGAGATCGCCCAGCGCGCACCCTCCGAGGCGCCCACGCACGGCAACATCCGCCAGGGCTTCGTCTACGAGCGCGTGCCCCACATCACCCTCAAATCTATCGCCAACAATGCCGAGATCGACGTGATCTGGGAGACGTGGCAGGAGACCCTGGAGCCCCTCCGCACCCGCCTCAACGCCGCCCTCGGCAAGCGGTGGGAGGAGTGGGAAATTCCGCGCGCGGCCGACGAGGACTGGCCTAGCGACGCTCTGGCCGCGCATGCCGCGTGGTGGGAGGCGCGGATCGCCCGCCAGAAGGCGATCGACGCCTCCATCGCCGCCAAGGCGGACCACGAATATCTCTACGACAAGCCCTATAGCGACAACGTGCGCATCCGCGTCGCCGGCCCCTTCACGGTCGAGAGCCTGGCGCCGCACCGGATGCTGGCGGTGGACGAGAACGACGAGCTCTTTTCCGCGCTCGCCGACAAGAAACTCGGCTACGGCGAGGCGGCGAACTTCGCCGAGATGATCCTGGAGAATTTGCGGACCGCCGGCGTCCAGCAGGCGCACAAGGAGGACCGCATCGAATTCACGTCGCTCACGCCCTGGCCCGGCCACTATGTCTGCGCCGAGGGGCGCTATGTCGAGGGCGGCGGCGAGAGCGGCGCCACGCGCCGCGCCGGCGTCTTCATTGGGCCTGAGTTCGGCACCGTCGCGCGGCCCGACCTGGTCGCCGCCGCGCGCGAGGCCGCCGACGCCGGCTTCGACGTGCTGATCGCCTGCGCCTTCAGCTACGACGCCCACGCCGCCGAGTTCGAAAAGCTGGGGCGCATCCCGGTGCTCAAGGCGCGCATGAACGCCGACCTCCACATGGCCGGCGATCTCAAGAACACCGGCAAGGGCAACCTCTTCGTAATCTTCGGCGAGCCCGATATCGACATCCTGGAGGACGGCGGCGAGACCATCCGGGTGCGGATCAACGGCGTGGACGTGTTCCACCCCAACACCGGCGAGGTGCGGAGCGACGGCGCCGACGGCATCGCTTGCTGGTTCGTCGACACCGACTACAACGAGGAGAGTTTTTTCGTTCGCCACGCCTACTTCCTCGGTGCGAACGACCCCTACAAGGCGCTCAAGGCGACGCTGAAGGCCGAGATCGACCTCGACGCCTGGGCCACCCTCAACAGCGACACCTCCCGCCCCTTCCCCAGGCCCGCCTCCGGCCGCATCGCCGTCAAGGTCATCAACCACCTCGGCGACGAAGCGATGAAGGTATTCCGAGTGTGACGCGTGCCGCGCAATTCCTGATCGCCGATACCTTTACCGACAGTCTAGCTAAGCTGACCGGCGACGAGCAGAAGGCCACGAAGCCCACCACCGTCGACCTGCAGTTGGACCCGTCGGCGCCGGGGCTCTCGTTTCACAAGCTCGACCGGGCCAGGGACAAGAATTTCTGGTCCGTCCGGGTCAATCGGGACATACGCCTGATCGTGCATCGGACCGATTCAAGCGTCCTGCTCGTGTATGTCGACCATCACGACGCGGCGTACCGATGGGCGGAACGGCGGCGGATCGAGCGGCATCCCAAGACCGGTGCGGCGCAGTTTGTCGAAATCCGCGAGACTGTGCGCGAGATCGAAGTGCCGCGCATTATGGCAATGGAAGCGCCAGTCACTGCTCGCCCAGCCGCCAAGCCGGCACTTTTCTCCGACACCGCCGACGACGTGCTGCTAGGTTACGGCGTGCCCCAGGCGTGGCTGGAAGACGTACGACGCGTTGACGAGGATTCGGTGCTCGATATTGCCGTCCACTTCCCGGCCGAGGCAGGGGAGGCATTGGTACAACTGGCGACCGGTGGCAAGCCGGATCAGCCGGTGCACGCAGCCGCCGACGCTGACCCATTCGCCCACCCGGACGCACAACGCCGCTTCCGCCTCGTGGAGAACGTGGAAGAGCTCGAACGGGCGCTCGAATATCCATGGGAAAAGTGGACCGTCTTTCTGCATCCGGCACAGCGCCGGATTGTGGAGAGCCGATACAGCGGCCCGGCTCGTGTCTCGGGATCGGCCGGCACCGGGAAGACCATCGTCGCGCTTCACCGTGCCGTTCATCTCGCCCGCGCGAATCCCGACGCGCGAGTCCCTCTCGCCACTTTCTCGGATGCGCTCGCGAATGCGCTCCGCGTGAAGCTCGGGCGCCTGGTCCACAACCAGCCCAGCATCGCCGAGCGCCTGGAGGTGCATTCAATGGGGATCATCGGCCGGCACCTCTACGAAGCCAACTTCGGGGCGCCCGCTCTGGCCACGGATAGCGAGATTCAGGAGCTGATCGATCGGGCGGCCGCCGAAACCGGAGAGCACAAGTTCAGCCCGCACTTCCTGTGGACCGAATGGAGGATGGTGGTCGACGCGTGGCAGTTGGATAGCTGGGAAGCCTATCGGGACGTGATGCGGCTCGGTCGGAAGACCCGTCTGGCAGAATCGCAGCGCGCGGTGCTCTGGTCGATCTTCGCCAAGGTCCGCGATGGCCTCGCCGCGCAAGCGCTTCTGACAGCATCCCGCATGTTCCAACGCTTGGAACAGCATTTTGCGGAGACGACGCATGCGCCTTTCGAGTATTGCGTCATCGACGAAGCGCAGGATATCGGCGTGGCGGAGTTGCGCTTTCTCGTGGCTCTTGGGGGCGACCGACCCGACAGCCTGTTCTTCGCCGGCGATGTCGGCCAACGCATTTTCCGAACGCCGTTCTCCTGGCGCGCGCTGGGCGTGGACGTGCGCGGACGCTCTCATACGCTGCGCATCAACTACCGGACCTCCCATCAGATACGACAGCAGGCGGATCGGTTGCTCCCGCCTGAAATCGCCGACATGGACGGGATCGCGGAGCGTCGCGGCGGCACGGTCTCCGCATTCAACGGGCCGGAGCCGTGCATTCGCGTCTTCGGTTCGCCGGACGACGAGGTGGTTGCCGTCGCAGAATGGATCACCGCACGGCGGCAGGACGGCTACGCGCCCCACGAGATCGCTCTGTTTGTCCGATCCGAGACCGAGATACCAAGGGCGCAGGAAGCCGTCCGCCTCGCGGGCTTTTCGACGAATGTATTGGATGGGCGCTCCCACGGAGCGTCAGATAGGGTTGTTCTGGGTACGATGCATCTTGCCAAAGGGCTGGATTTTCGCGCGGTGGCGGTTATCGCATGCGACGACGAAGTCCTGCCGCTGCAATCGCGCATCGAAAGCATAGCCGACGAGGCCGACCTCGAAGACACCTACAGCACCGAGCGGCATTTGCTTTATGTGGCGTGCACCCGCGCGCGGGACCATCTTCTGGTCGCAGGCGTCGAACCGGCATCCGAGTTTCTGGAGGATCTTCGCTGTTATCGGGCGTCGAGTGTTGACCCCTCATAGCCGAGTTGCATCAATACTTTAGCGTGTTGATCGGCGTCGAACCGGCGCGCCGATCAACACCCGTGCGCAGTGCGCAGCATCGCGCTGTGATTGTGACGCTGGGTGAGGATCTCGTCGGCCGGGTTGTAAGCCTCCGGCGTGGGCCGCCTTCTCGGATTAGTGTGATCGGGCGAGGTTGTGCGATCGGAAGTGGACACCATGGAGGTGTCCACCAAGGTCCAAGTGGACACGATCGCAGATGTCGGAAGCATTGGAGAATCTGGGGCCCGGGCGGGCAGGCGCGGTTGCTCCTCGTCGTCGCTGGAGCGATGCCGAGAAGCGTCGGATTGTAGCGGAGAGCTACCAGCCCGGGGTTTCTGTGTCGGTTGTGGCGCGGCGCAACGACGTGAACGCCAACCTGGTGTTCACCTGGCGGCGTCAGTTTCGCGAGCAGGCTGGCGGGGCCGGTGGCTTGGTGCCGGTGGTTGTCGAGCCGGCCGGGACGCCGCCGCCCCTGGCGGACGCTGCCGCGGGTGCCGCTCCCGCGACGGGACGGATGGAGATCGCGCTGGCCGATGGCTCGCGGGTGATCGTCGACCGGGAGGTGGACGGTTCGGCGCTGGCCCGGGTGCTTGCGGTTCTGGCGCGGCGATGATCCCGGTTCCGGGCGGTGTTCGTGTCTGGCTGGCGACCGGCGTGACCGACATGCGGCGCGGCATGAACACGCTGGCGCTTCAGGTCCAGGAGGATCTCGGGCACGATCCCCATGCGGGGGATTTGAATATTTTCCGCGGTCGTCGAGGCGACCTGGTAAAAATCCTCTGGCATGACGGTCTGGGGATCTCGCTCTACGCCAAGCGACTTGAGCGCGGCCGGTTCCAGTGGCCGACGACGTCGGGCGGCGCGGTGTCGATCAGCGCGGCGCAGCTCGGCTACCTGCTTGAGGGGATCGACTGGCGGAACCCGGTCCGCACCTGGCGGCCATCGCGGGCCGGCTGATCGGTGGCAAAGTGACTCATCCGGCACGATTGGCGTAGCGGCGAATCGGTCGATGTGATTCGATCCTGCCGATGACTGGCGGGTCCAACATCGCAGTCCTGAAGACGGCTCTCGCGGCGGCCGAGGCGCGGGCTGCGAACGCCGAGGCGAAGGTGTCCGACGCCGCGGCGGAGATCGTCTTCCTGAAGCTCACGATCGAGAAGCTCAGGCGCGAGCTCTACGGCTGGCGCTCGGAGCGCAAGTCGCGGCTACTCGACCAGCTGGAACTGCAGCTCGACGAGCTTGAGGCGAGTGCGACCGAGGACGAGCTGGCGGCCGAGCAGACGGCGGCCGGGACCGCGGGGGTCAAGGGGTTCACGCGGCGCAAGCCGGCCCGCAAGCCGTTTCCGGCGCATCTTCCGCGCGAGCGCGTGGTGGTGCCGCCGCCGACATCCTGCGCCTGCTGCGGCTCGGAGAAGCTGTCGAAGATCGGCGAGGACGTGACCGAGACGCTGGAGGTGATCCCGCGCCGCTGGAAGGTGATCCAGGCGGTGCGCGAGAAGTTCACTGAGAACGGCAGAGCAATAATCCCCCACTGAAGCGGCCGGTCGATCCGGCTGCGGCGGACCAAAATGGGACCGCGTATAGCCTTCTGTCAGGGTTGCTCTGACTGGGAGGCGGGGGGGATGTATCGGGTGGAGTTGTACGCACGGGTTCGGCGGGCGTGTCATGTCGAGGGGATGAGCACCCGCGAGGCCTCGCGGGTGTTTGGTGTAGACCGCAAGACGGTCCGTAAGATGCTGTCGTTCTCGGTGCCGCCAGGGTATCGCCGAAGCGCGCCGCCGAGGCGGCCAAAGTTGGGTCCGTTCACGGGAATCATCGATCGGATCTTGGAAGACGATCGGACCAGCCACCGCAAGCAACGGCACACTGCGAAGCGCATCTTCGACCGCCTCCGGGACGAGTACGGTTTCACGGGCGGCTACACCATCGTGAAGGACTACGTTCGTGAGCAGGGGCTTCGGTCGCGTGAGGTGTTCGTGCCACTCTCCCATTCCCCCGGTCACGCCCAGGCGGACTTCGGCGAAGCGATGGCGGTGATCGGCGGCGCGTTACGGAAGATCCACTTCCTTGCCTTCGACCTTCCCCACAGTGATGGTTGCTTTGTTGCGGCCTATCCGGCGGAGACGACCGAAGCATTCTGCGATGGCCACAACGCGGCGTTTGCCTTCTTCGGCGGCGTCCCCCGATCCATCCTGTACGACAACACCAAGCTGGCGGTTGCCCGG
Organism: Alphaproteobacteria bacterium; assembly: GCA_965226475.1. Taxonomy (GTDB): domain Bacteria; phylum Pseudomonadota; class Alphaproteobacteria; genus JASLMY01. The sequence goes on from CBDDDJ010000002.1 coordinate 452,561, forward strand.
ATCCTGGGCGATGGGAAGCGGCAGCGAACGCGCGTCTTCACGGAGCTTCAGTCCCACTATCTGTTCGAGGACAGGTTCGGCCGGCCGGGCAAGGGCAACGACAAGGGCAAGGTCGAGGGACTGGTCGGCTTCATCCGGCGGAACTTCCTGGTCCCCGTCCCGCGTGCCGAGAGCTTCGCGGCCCTCAACGATGCTCTCGCCGAACAGTGCCGCCGGCGCCAGGCGGCGCGGCTGCGGGGCCACAAGGAGACCATCGGCGAGCGTCTCGAGCGGGATCGTCAAGTTCTCTTGCCATTGCCGCCTGCTCCCTATGATGCTTGCGATAAGCGCCCTGGACGGGCGAGTTCGCTGTCGCTGGTGCGTTACCGCAGCAACGACTATTCCGTGCCCGTGGCCTACGGCCACCGTGAGGTGCTCATCCGGGGCTACGTCGATGAGGTGGTGATCAGCTGCGGGGCCGAGGTGATCGCCCGGCACCGCCGGTCCTACGACAGCGAGGACCTGATCTTCGACCCGCTGCATTACCTGCCCTTGATCGAGCAGAAGATCGGCGCCCTCGACCAGGCCGCGCCATTGGCGGGCTGGGACCTGCCCGAGGCCTTCATCACTCTGCGGCGGCTCCTCGAAGCTCGTATGGGCAAGGCAGGCAAGCGCGAGTACGTCCAGGTGCTCCGTCTACTGGAGACCTTCCGGCTCGAGGAGGTCGAGGGTGCGGTCGGCGACGCCCTGCGGCTCGGCGCAATCGGCTTTGATGCGGTGAAGCACCTGGTACTGTGCCGCATCGAGCGGCGGCCGCCCAGGCTCAACCTCGACGTCTATCCGTATCTGCCGCGCGCCCGGGTCGCGATGACGTCCGCCAAGTCGTACATGAGCCTGCTGTCGGGGCTCGGCGCATGACCGACACACCGCAAGTGCTGCTCGCCCACCACCTCAAGACGCTGAAGCTGCCGACCTTCCTGCGCGAGTACGACAAGATCGCCCGGCAGTGCGCCTCGGAAGGCGTCGATCACGTCCGCTACCTGTTGAGACTCGCCGAGCTCGAGCTGATCGACCGCGAGCGCCGCATGGTCGAGCGGCGCATCAAGGCGGCGCGCTTCCCCGTGGTCAAGAGCCTCGACAGCTTCGACTTCAAGGTCATCCCCTCGCTCAACAAGGCGCTGGTCCTGGAGCTGGCCCGCTGCGAGTACATCGAGCGCCGCGAGAACCTCATCGCGCTCGGCAACAGCGGCACCGGCAAGACCCACATCGCCCTCGGTCTCGGCTTGGCGGCCTGCCAGAAGGGCCTCTCGGTCGGCTTCATCACCGCCGCCGCGCTGGTCCACGAACTCATCGAGGCCCGCGATGACAAGCAGCTGCTGAGGTTCCAGAAGAAGCTCGCCAGCTACAAGCTTCTGATCGTCGACGAACTCGGCTTCGTGCCGCTGTCGAAGACCGGCGCCGAGCTGTTGTTCGAGGTGTTCAGCCAACGCTACGAGCGGGGCTCGACCCTGGTCACCACCAATCTGCCCTTCGACGAATGGACCGAGGTGTTCGGCTCCGAGCGCCTCACCGGCGCGCTCCTCGATCGCCTCACCCACCACGTCAACATCCTCGAGATGAACGGTGACAGCTACAGGCTCAACCAGAGCCGCAGGCGTCAAACCCCGACGGCTAACTGAACCGACCACCCAGCCCACGCTTGACCCCGTGGGCCCACAGGTCCCTCCCGCGCGCGCCGCCGCGTCAGCCTGTTGAGGGCACGCCGCGTCGCGCGCGGGGCCCTCCCGTGGACTACGGGGACAAGCCCGCAGCCGCCAAGCGGTCCCTTCTTACACCGCCGAGGTGGTCCCTTTTTGCTCCGCCATTGACAGATCCAGCCATCACCGGATGGCTGTCAAGTGATAACGAATGCGCGAATACGACGACAGATCGACAAGGTCCTGGTCGAAGGCGCGCTCATTACGAACGCGGGTCAGCCGGTTCTGACCACGGCGCGACAATGATTTACCGTCCGTGCGCCAGCAGTTCGTCAGTATCCAGATACCCCGCTGTCGGTGGCGATGAAAAACCGCGCTTAGATGGTGATTTCAGCGACATCGGGCATCGTGGCGCTGTAGCTGCGTGGTTTGCAGGCGGGAGTTGGCTCGGCGCAGCGGTGGGTAAGTAGCCCGCCGCGGCGACCTGTTAACGGCGGAGGAATAATGCTCCACGCGGAGCGACCGGACGGTCTGGTCGCGGCGGCGCAACATGCGCCATTCATGGTCCTTTGTCAGTTGCGACGAGGGGCGGGGGATGTACGGCGTGGAGCTCTATGCGGCGGTTCGACTGGCGGTTGTCGACGAGGGTCTGAGTCATCACGAGGCGGGCCGGCGGTTCGGCATCGACCGCCGGACAGTGAAGAAGATGCTGAGCTACTCGGCGCCGCCGGGCTACCGCCGGACGAAGCCGGTCAAGCGGCCCAAGCTGGACGGGTTCACCGGCATCGTCGACGCGATCCTGGAGGCGGACACGGATCCGGACGTGCCGCGCAAGCAGCGTCACACGGCGCAGCGGATATTCGAGCGGCTACGGGACGAGCACGGGTTCACCGGCGGCTATACCATCGTGGGGGACTATGTCCGGGCCCGGCGGCAATCGACGCGCGAGGCTTTCGTGCCGCTGCATCACCCGCCGGGCCATGCCCAGGTCGACTTCGGCGAGGCGGTGGTGGAGGTCGGGGGCAGGCGGGAGAAGGTTGCCTTCTTCTGCCTGATCCTGCCCCATTCCAACGTCTGGTTCGTCAAGGCCTATCCGAGGGAGACGACGGAGGCCTTCCTCGACGGCCATGTCAGCGCCTTCGCCTTCCTCGGCGGTCTGCCGCGATCGATCCTCTATGACAACACGACGCTTGCGGTGGCACGGATCCTGGGCGACGGCACGCGTCGGCGCACGCAGGCCTTCACCCACCTGCAATCGCACTACCTGTTCCGCGACCGCTTCGGCCGGCCCGGCAAGGGCAACGACAAGGGCAAGGTCGAGGCCCTGGTGAAGACGGCACGGCGCCGGTTCATGGTGCCGATCCCGAAGGTGCATGACCTGTCGGTCCTGAACGAGCGGCTGCTGGCGCGCCGCCTTGAGCGGCTCGACGCGCTGGAGGCAGGGGGGCAGGCGGCGGCGCTGCTGGCCGACCTCGACGCCCTGCGCGATCTGCCGGCGGTTCCCTTCGAGGCTTGCGAGCATGTGCCGGGCCAGATCTCGTCCACGGCCCTGGTGCGCTACCGGCTGGTGGACTACTCGGCGCCGGCGGCGCACGCCCACAAGAAGGTCATGGTGAAGGGCTATGTCGACCGGGTCGAGATCGCGCTCGGCGCCGAGATCGTCGCCCGCCATCGGCGCTCCCATGTCCGCGGCGACGTCGTCTACGACCCGCTGCACTATCTGTCGCTGCTGGAGAAGAAGCCGGGCGCCCTGGACCAGGCGGCGCCGCTGCGGGGATGGAAGCTCGACCCGGCCTTCGACACGCTGCGCCGCCTCCTCGAGGCGCGCTTCGGGCCGCGCGGCAAGCGCGAATACATCCAGGTGCCGCGCCTGCACGAAGACTTCCCGGAACCGCAGGTGGCGGCCGCGGTACGCGACGCGGTGAAGCGACGCCTGATCGGCTTCGACGCGGTCAAGCACCTGTTGCTGGCCCGCATCGAGAGGCGGCCGGCGCATCTCGACCTGTCGCGCTATCCGCACCTGCCCCAGCCCTTCGTCGCCGCCACGCGGAGCGCCGACTACGCCACCCTGCTGGCCGGAGGGGCCGGCCATGGCTGAGGCCCCCCGCATCCTGCTCGAACATCACCTGAAGCGGCTGAAGCTGCCGACCTTCCCGCGGGAATACGAGAAACTGGCGCGCCAGTGCGCGGCCGAGGGCCTGGATCATGTCCAGTTCCTCGCCCGACTGGTGGAACTGGAGCTGATCGACCGCGAGCGCCGCCTCGTCGAGCGGCGTATCAAGCAGGCCGGGTTCCCTGTCGTCAAACAGCTCGAGAGCTTCGACTTCAAGGCGATCCCGGCGCTCAACAAGATGCTGGTGCTGGATCTCGCCCGCGGCGAGTACATCGCGCGCCGCGAGAACGTAATCCTGCTCGGCCCGAGCGGCGTCGGCAAGACCCATGTCGCTCTCGCCCTCGGCCTCGCCGCCTGCCAGAAGGGCCTCGGCGTGCGCTTCGCCACCGCCCCCCACCTGGTCCACGAGCTGATCGAGGCGCGCGACGAGAAAAGGCTGCTCCGCCTCCAGGCCCAGCTCGCCAGGGTCAATCTCCTGATCGTCGACGAGCTCGGCTACGTGCCCCTGTCGCAGACCGGAAGCGAGCTGCTGTTCGACGTCTTCAGCCGGCGCTACGAGAACGGCGCCACCATCGTGACCTCAAACCTGCCCTTCCAGGAATGGACGACGGTGTTCGCCAGCGAGCGCCTCACCGGCGCGCTGCTCGACCGCATCACCCACCATGTCCATATCCTGGAGATGAACGGCGAGAGCGACCGGCTCAAGCAGAGCCGGTCACGACGCCGGCAACCGTCCGAATAACCCCCCGCTTGGCCCCGTGGGCCCACAGGCCCCTCCCACGCGCGGGCCGCCGCCAGCCGCGCGGAGGGCGCGTCGCCCCGCGCGCGGGTCCCTCCCATGGACTACGGGGACAAGCTCCCACCCAGCCCGCAGTACATTTTTACGCCGCCGCGCCGGTACATTTTTACGCCGCCGTTGACAGGGCCTCACGCACTATTGCACGACGACCCTGAGATGACGCTTTCGGCTTGGTCGCAAACCGGTCGCCAAACGGGTCAACAGGACCCTGGCGCGCATCGACGAGGTGCTTCGCAAGCGCTGGCACCACGACATCTGGGAAGTTGGTAGGTGGCTGGGGCGAGTCTGCAATGGCTGGCTCAACTACTTTGCCGTCCCAGGGTCAGGCCGGTTCATCCGTGCGTTCCTCCGCAGGCTGCAACGCCGGTGGATGCGGGCGCTACGCCGCCGGTCCCAGCGAGCCCGATTTAGTTGGAAGCGACTGGAGCGCATGACCGAAATCCTGTGGCCACGCGCCTCCATCCGCCACCCATGGCCGGACCAGCGGTTTGCCGTCAAGCACCCGAGGTAGGAGCCGGATGGTTCAACGACCACGTCCGGATCTGCGCGGGGGGTGCGCAGCAATGCGCATTCCTACCGTAACTGGGGGGAGGGGCTCGGCAACGACCCCTCCTACCCGGCCCGCAAACCCGCCACGCATAAATGACCTTTCGGGCGACTGCCGCACTCGTGATAGCCGCATGTCAACCCTACGCCCTCGGCCGGTCACCGCGAGCGTCACGAGCCGGGCGATTGCCTTGCCGATGGGGCCGCCCACATCCGTCGCCGACCGCGGCGTGTCTATTGTTCCAGGAAGCTGCGCAGCGCGCGTGCCCGGGATGGGTGTTTCAGCTTCTGAAGCGCCTTGGCCTCGATCTGGCGGATGCGCTCGCGCGTGACGGAGAACTGCTGGCCGACCTGCTCGAGGGTGTGGTCGCTCTTCGTGCCGATGCCGAAGCGCATCCGCAGGATGCGCTCCTCCCGCGGCGTCATGCTCCCCAGAACGCGGCTCACGGCATCGCGCAGATTGGACTGGATCGCCGCGTCCAGAGGCTGGACCGCGTCCTCGTCCTCGATCAGGTCGCCGAGATGGCCGCCCTCCTCCTCGCCGATCGGCGTCTCCAGGCTGATGGGCTCCCGCGCAACCTTCATCGTCTGGCGCACCTTGTGAAGCGGCATGCGCAGGCGCTCCGAAAGCTCCTCCGGGGTCGGCTTGCGCCCGAGCTCCTGTCCCATCTGCCAGGACAGCCGCCTCAGTCTGGTGGTCACCTTGACCATGTGCACCGGAACGCGGATCGTCGGCGCCGTGTCGGCAATTGCGCGGGTGATCGACTGGCGGATCCACCAGGTCGCATAGGTCGATAACTTGAAGCCCCGGCGGTAGTCGAACTTGTCCACGCCCTTCAGCAGCCCGACATTGCCCTCCTGGATCAGGTCCAGGAACTTGAGGCCCCGGTTCCGGTACCTCTTGGCGATCGAGACCACGAGCCGCAGGTTGGCCTCGACCATCTTCTCCTTGGCCTGACCGGCCTCGCGCTGCCCCCTCAGGACTGCACTGGCGATCCGCTTGAGCTCGACCGGCTCCAGGCCCGTGTCCCGGGCCAGCGCCAGGATGTCCTCGCGAAGCGCGACAACCTCGGGACGCTTCTCCCTGGCGAGCGTCTTCCAGCCTTCGCCGCGCAGCCGTCCGACCCGCGACAGCCAGGCCGATTCAAGCTCGCGGCCCTCATGGTGCGTGAGGAACGCGTCCCGAGCGACGCCGCAATCGGCGGCCAGGCGCAAAAGCGCGCCTTCGATACGCCCCAGGCGGCGGTTCAGGTTGCGGAGCTCGTCCACGAGCGTGTCGATGCAGGCATCGGTGAAATGAAGGCGCTGCATCGACACCGCGAGATCGCGGTTCAGCTCCTGGCAGCGTCTGGTCTGCCACGCCGTCAGCGTCCGGTTCTTGCGGGCCGGCTCGATGCGCTGCGCCTGGAGTCGCTGGAGCTTCGCATAAGCCACCGCGATCGCATCGAAGGTCTCCATGACTCGGGGAAAGACCGCCGCCTCCATGGCCGAGAGCAACGGCTTGTCCTCGTCGGGTTCGTCGTCGCTTTCGCTGGCACCCTTCGCCGCTCGCGCGTCTGCACGCCCATTCCGAGGTCCCGGGTCATCGCTCTCGTCGCCCGCCGCCACCGGGGCGCTGCCGTGGGTGGCCTCGATGTCGATCGCCTCGCGCAGCGCCATCGAGCCCGCACGGATCGCGTCGCGCCAGGCGAGCACGGCGCGCATGGTCAGCGGACTCTCGCGGAGACCGTCGAGCATGGTCCGCCGCCCCGCCTCGATGCGCTTGGCGAGCGCGACCTCGCCCTCCCGGGTGAGAAGCGTCGTGCGTCCCATCTCCCGCAGGTACATTCCCACCGGATCGCCGGGAAGCCCGATATCGTCAGCGCCAGGCCTGGGTGCAGCGCCGGCCGAAGCCGCTTCCGGACGCCCTTCCTCGGTGTCGGTCTCCGATTCCTCGCCCTCGGTGACGGCGATGCCCAGCTCGGACAGCAGCGTCATCGTGTCTTCGATCCGATCGGCGCTGGTCTCGCCGGGCGGCAGTGCTCTGTTCAGCTCGTCATGGGTGACGTAGCCGCGCTCCCGGCCGCGGGCGATCATCTTGGCAACCGGTGAGGCCGAAAGATCCAGGATCGGCCCGTCGGCCGTCTCCTCGTCTCCCTCGGCTGTGCTGCTCCGTTCAATCGGCTTCGCCAGCATTCGACCCACCTCATGGCTACGCCGTCGCGACAATGACCCGGCCGCGCCCCCGCCTGGGCAGACAGTCACCCCGAAAGATTGCTAGCCTGCCTTGCTCGACGAGGCACCGGACAGTACCGGCAATCAAGGCTGCAGTCCCCTCCGTCCTGTCCAATGCCGACCTTGACGGGAGCCGCACGGCGAACGGCCGTTCGCCGATGCGTCGCAGATGGACGTGCGCAGAGCGGTGAGCTTGCGGCGCCGCTCCCCGGTCGACGTGTTCCTGGACATCGGCGCGACAGATCTCATCCGCGGTCACAACCGTGCCGGCCCCGATCGACGCTGGCATACTTGTCCCCTTCCCGGCACGGCGAATCCAGGTCACGAAGCACGACTCCAACCCACCGACCGCGCTCTGCCAGACCGCGCGTTCAGCCCGCATCGGAGCGCGCGCCGTCGATGGCGGCCAGGAACGGCGCCGCGAACTGCTCGAGCTTGGCCGCGCCGACGCCGTTGACCTCGGCGAACTCCTCTTTCGTGCGCGGCCGCCGGCGCGCCATGTCGATCAGCGTGCGATCCGGAAACACGATGTAGGCCGGAACTCCCCGTTCCTTCGCCAGTCGCAGCCGCAGCGCCTTGAGCACATCGAGCAGGGCCGTCTGGTCGCCGCTCAGCGGGTGCTCGGGCTCCTTGCCGCGCGTCTCCCGCGACGGCGCCGACGGCCGTGCCGCCACCGTCTCCTCACGGTAGCGGAACGCGCCCTTGCCCCGCAGCAGGTCCCGGCCCTTGTCCGTGATCCCGAGCCCGCCGTAGCCCGCGATGTCGAGACGCAGGAACCCGGTCGCCACCATCTGGCGGATCAGCGAGCGCCACTCGTTCTTGCCCCGACCTGCGCCCGTCCCGAAGGTCGGCAGCCGGCCATGGCCGAAGCGCACGATCTTCTCGGTCTCTGTCCCGCGCAGGATGTCGATCACATGCGCAGCGCCAAAGCGCTCGCCGGAGCGCTGGACCGTCGACAGGATCTTCTGCGCGTCCTCGGTCCCGTCGACACGCTCGGACGGGTCAAGGCAGCAGTCGCAGTTACCGCAAGCGCCGGTCCGCTCGCCGAAATAGTCGAGCAGCGCCACCCGCCGGCAGGCCGGCGCCTCGCAATAGCCCAGAAGCGCGTCGAGCCGCTTGTGCTCCCGGCGCTTGCGCTCGGCGCCCGCGTCCTCCTCCTCGATGAATTGCCGCCGCATCCTGATGTCGGCGAGACCGTAGAGCATGTGCGCCTCGGCGGGCGCGCCGTCGCGCCCGGCCCGGCCGATCTCCTGGTAGTAGGCCTCGACGCTGCCCGGCAGGTCGGTGTGGAAGACGTAGCGCACGTCCGCCTTGTCGATCCCCATGCCGAAGGCGATGGTGGCGACAATGACCACGCCGGGATCGGTCATGAAGATGTTCTGGTGCGCCTCCCGCTCCTCCTTCTCCATCCCTGCGTGATACGGGAGCGCCCGAACGCCCTCCGCCGCCAGCATGGCGGCGGTCTCCTCGGTCTTCTTGCGCGAGAGGCAGTAGACGATGCCGCTCTCGCCCTCGTGGCGGGCGACGAAGCTCCGCAACTGCCGCTTCCACTCGCGCTTCATCTCCACCCTGAGCTCGATGTTGGGGCGGTCGAAGCCGAGCACGAAGTGCTCTACCTGACCGGCAAAGAGTTTCTCGGCGATGTCGGCGCGGGTCACCTCGTCGGCGGTCGCCGTCAGCGCGGCGATGGGAACCCCGGGGAAGAGCGCGCGCAGCCGGCACAGATCCTCGTACTCCGGCCGGAAGGCCGGCCCCCACTGCGAGATACAATGCGCCTCGTCGATGGCGAACAGGCTTACATGCAGGCGATCGAGCGCCGCCAGCATGCGCTCGGTCATCAGCCGTTCCGGGGCCATGTAGAGAAGCCGCGTCTCGCCCGCAGCGGCGCGGCCCTTCGCCGAGTTGATGCAGTCCGCCGCGACCCCGGCGAGCCTGAGCGCGGCGACCTGGTCCTGCATCAGCGCGATCAGCGGCGACACCACCACCGTGAGCCCGCGCATGACCAGCGCGGGGATCTGGAAACACAGCGACTTGCCCGATCCCGTCGGCATCACCGTGAGCGCGTTGCGCCCGGTCAGCAGGGTTTCTATCGCCACTTCCTGGCCGGGACGGAAACTTTCGAACCCGAAGACATCCCTCAGCACCCGGTGCGCGGCGGTCGTCGGCTCTCCCGGCATGCCCATCAGTGCCGAACCGAGCCGATGTCCCGGAGCCGGACCTCGAAGTCGAGAAAGCGGTCGAACAGCACGCTCTTGCGCCAGGCGTGGAGCATGCCCTTCCCGGCGTCCGTGGCCTCGTCCTCGCCCCGATACTCGACCAGTCCGAACCAGTGGAGCGGCCGCAGGACCCGCGCCTCCAGGATGAGCGAACCGATGTCCCGTGCCCTTTCGAGCACCGCGTCGCAAGGTATCGCGCACAGGCGGACCAGGATGTCCGGGGGCTGCCAGTCGTCTGCCGACACCGAGAGCGCCCACAGCACCGACCCGATCTGCTGCTGCGGCCATCGGTCCAGAAAACCACACCCGAAGGGAGCGAGGTCCAGGTGCCAGAATGCGAGGTGAAACAGGATCGCCTGCAGCGCGCGGCTATTCCCGTCCAGCATGTCGCGTCCCAGCCGGCTCGCGCGGAGCCTGCCGCGGTCCTGCTCGACGAGCCCGGCCAGCTCGGCGAGCGTGCGCGTGAAATGCAGCTGCCGGCAATCCGCCTCGTTGAGGACTTTTCTGCAGCGCCGCGCATCGGCGGGATCATGATCGGGCCAGGTCATGGCCGCTTCCATCGCCGAGACGGTGGCACGCGACAGGTTGCCTGCGGCGGTCATATTCAGCCCGCCGCTTTCGACGGTCCCGCGAAGCAGAACGAGCGCGTTGCGGGCGACGGGCGACAGGGTCAGCTCGTCTCCTGTCAGGTCGTTCGCCAAGCGTAGCGCGCGGTTCTCCGCCGAGGGCTCGTCCATCAGGCCGTCGAGGCTTGCCCGGTCGAGCATGGCCCAGGCTGGCTCGAGACCTCCCAGCCACGCTGCCAGGTCCGGGTTCGAGCGGCTTTCCGGGGCCATCACGGCAGGATGGCTCCGCGCCCCGCGGGACCGCGAGGGCGGCCCGGCTTCGATGCCGGTATCCCGGAGACACCCACCGTGCACTCGGCACGCGCCGGAACGTCGTTGCGTTGCAGGGACCGGAACATGGCGAGCTGTGGGCGCATGGTCCGGCGTCTCGACCTCTTGCGGGTCCAGCGCCGGCTTTCCCCGGTGGCTTCGCGCGTCGCGGACCGGCGCTCAACATAGTCGTCGAAGGCCCTCCGTGCCACCCGGTGCTATTCCTTGTTGATCGGCGTGGAATATTGACCCCCTATCGGGGGTAATCGGCGTGCAAAATTGATGGAGTGGAGGCCTCCTCCCGACGGCATCGCAATGTGCCATAGGTGGTGGTGTGACCAACCCCCGGAGGTGCGATCATGTGACATTGTGCGTCCCTTTCGTCAGATCCCCGGCAGGCGGAGAGTGCTAACGTCTTGTGTTTGCCTAACATTGCCGGGACGGCGGGCGATGATTTCCCGCACGCCTATCCGAACCGCCTCGCTTTCGAGCCCTTCGACCGGGATCTTCCATGGAGCCGACGGCATGAGCTGTGTCGCCGGCAACTTTTCTTCACGGATCAGCCGATGCACCGAGTCGATGGAGATCCCGAGACGGTGAGCCGCCTTGTCGGCGCTAATGGCCTCCGGCCCGGCTGTCGCGGGATCGAAGGCGGCTATGCCGAGCCGTTCCCGAAGTTCGCGAACCCGCACCGTCGTCCAGGTCCCACCATCGTCGGAGCGACAACGCATTCGGTTCATCGTGACCGCCAGCTCGCGGTCCGGCCAGCGACCGCCGAGCTTGCGCATCACGTCGACCGCGACGGAGCGGCGGTCGACCGGGTAGCGGCCGATCCTGGCCCGCGGAACTCGCGTCTCGCTATGGCGTCCGCCCACCCAGTGGATCGTCACCACCGCTTCATTGGCCTCGTCGTCCAGGTCGATGATGACTTCCTCGATCAACGTGCGGATCAAGCGCTGCTTCGTCCCCGTGCTCGTCGTCGGCGCGTTCCACGCCGCGGGAAGATCCTGCGCAAGATCCAGCAGCGCCGCCCGATCGATCCGCGGATGAGACGCCCGCTCGACGTCCAGCCCGTTGAGGCGTTGCTCGATCTGTTCAACACGCTCCAGCGCCGCGTTCCACCGCGCCTCCAGCTCCCGCGCGACATGACGCTTGGCGGGATCGACCAACTCGTGGCGGCGTGCCGCCAGCGATGCCTCGTATTGGGCCTCATCGAGTTCGCGTTCCACCGCGCGCCGCTGCTCGGCGGCGGCCCGGTCGACCTGTTCGGCAGCCTGCAGCGCCGCCTCCACCGCATGTGGCGAGACCGCGTCAAGGATCCGCGTGGCGACCGCGCGGTCGATACGCAGGCCGCCGATGCCAGTGCACAGACCGGGGAGCTGCGAGCTTCCCCGGCATTGGTAGCGGTAGGAGCGATCCGACCCACCCCCCTGATAGAATACCGGCATCATGCGCCCGCAACGCCCGCAGCGCGCCAGACCGGTCAGCAGGGCCCGGCCGCCCCGGCCCGACTTGCGCGACGTAAGCTTCTTCATGTGGGCGTTCTCGAGGATCATCCTCTGATTCTCTTTGAAACGCTCCCAAGTGATGTAGCCCTCGTGGTTGTCGCGCAGCAGCACACCCCAATCGGCCATCGCGCGGTGATGGCCGGTGGTCTTTCGCGCACGCCCGTCGACGATCCGGGTGCGCGTGCCGCGCCGTCCGAAGGCGTACGCCCCGGCATAGATCGGGTTCTTCAGGATCTGGTGCACCGTGTGGTAGGCGGCCCGCCGCCACTTTATATGGCGTGCGCCGAGATTGCGCCGCACTACTGGCAGGCTCGGCCCGGAATCGAGGAACCACAAATGCACTTGGCGGCAGCTGCCGAGTTCCCGGAACTTCTCGAACACCAGGCGGATCGCGCCCGCCACGCGCTCGTCCGGATCAATCTCGATACGCCCGCTCTCGCCCCAGCAATAGCCCGGAGGCAGGGTGAACCGCAGCTCGCCGCGCTCGGCCTTGGCGTCGCGGGCAGCCAGACCGCGCTGTCGCAGAAGGCTGAGCTCGTATTCCGACATCGTACCCTTCAACCCAAGCAGCAACCGGTCGTTGGTCAGACGCGGATCGTAGGCCCCGTCCAGGTCGATAACCAGCGAGCCGGCCAGGGCGCACAGGTCTATCAGATGATGCCAGTCCCGTCCGTTCCGAGCGAGCCTGGAAGCCTCGATGCAGAACACCGCGCCGATCGACCCGGTGCACACCGCGGCGGCGAGCTTCTGGAACCCCGGGCGTTCCGAGGTCCCGGAGCCCGAACGGCCGAGATCGTCGTCGATGACCGTTACCGACGCGAACCCGGCGGCGCGCGCCGTTTCGGCCAGCGCGTACTGCCGCCGCTGGCTCTCGGTGTTCTCCAGAACTTGCGCCGGGCTGGACTGGCGGATGTAAACGACCGCGCCGCGACAAAGATGCTCAGATGTGATCTTCGAGCTCATCGATCGCCTCCTTGGGGTTGGCCGCTTCCGTGTCCCGATCCAGCGCTTCGAGTAGAAGATCGGCGAGGGCCCGCACCAGCGCCGACGACCGCGGCGCCACCGGAACCGGCGGTTCCAGGCTCAGTTGGAATTGGGTTCGCGGTCGTGGCGTTCGTGGCTTCATCGGCGGCCTCCTTCCCGGGAAGCTCCGATGATGAGCCGGTGGCGCGGTCCGGCAACAGGACCGCCAAGACCTCGGACAGCTCGGATAATGCGTCGGCTCGCACCAGCGGCGAGCCCAGCGTCATCGCCCGGCACACGGTGGGATCGCACATCCAGACCGGCAGCTTGCGGGCCACATGCGGATCGCCGTCAACGAACAGGAGGATTCCCTGCCGACGGCCGGCGTTGCGGGCGTGGAGGCGACGACCGTGAAACGGGTGCCACCGATAATCAACCGTCACGTAGCTATAACGGTATGCTGAATGTAAGTTAGTTCAGGAGGCGTCCATGGAACAGGTTAACATCATCGGGATCGATCTGGCGAAGCGCAGCTTTCAGCTTCACGGTGCTCGGGCTGTAGCGCACCCGGTTCCTTGGACACAAGTTTGTCTCACGCGGCGGGCCTGATTGAGATCGCGGCGTGCCACGCCTGACGAGCTTGAGCGGGGCTCAGGTAGCCGTTCTTTTCGACGATCCACTGGGCATTGTAGAGTTCGACGAAGTCGCGGACGGCGTCCCGCAGCTCCGCGATGTTGCGGTAGATGCGACCATGGATGATCTGTTCCTTCAGCGTGCGATTGAACCGCTCGGCGACGCCGTTGGTCTGGGGCTCGGCGACGAAGGCGTAGGACGGCTGGATGCCCCAGAACTTGATCTGGTTGGTGAAGTGGTCCGACAGATACTGGGAGCCGTGATCCATCCGCAAGGCCAGCCCCCGAGCCGCGCCGGCCGCGGTCGAGCCATACAGCCCGGCAAGCCCCATGGAGATCGGCTGCAGGGCGGCGAAGCGGTCGCCGCGCTTGCAGACATGCCAGCCGACACACTCGGCGTTCCAATGCTCGACGGCGGTGAAGATCCAGCCCCAGCCGTCGTCCACCGTGAACACCCGAACGCCATCGGTGCCCCACATGAGGTTCGGGGCATGAGTGATGATCTCACCGTCATGGGGATTGCCGCCACGGCGGCGGCAGCGATGGGGCGAGAGCAGATTGTTCTCGCGCATCAGGCGGAGCACCCGCTTGCGGGCAACCCGGATGTCGCGACAGACCCGAAGCCGAGCCCAGACCTTGCGGTAGCCCTCGCCCTCCCAGGGCGATGCCTCCAGGTCGGCTTCGATCGCCACCAGCAGCGCCTGGTCCGAGATCGCGGGCTTCGGTCCCCGACGCTTTGCCGGCGGCTGCTCGGCGTGCTGGCCGGAGGTCATGGCGTAGAACGAGGAGCGGGCCATGCCCCAGGCGGCGCAGACCCGCCGCAGGCCGTAGGCCAGACCCGTGCCGGGCGAGGTGGCGGCACTCATCGCCGCGACCTCCGCCGCCCCAAAGGGCCGAAGGTCTCCGTCTTGGCCTCCAGCAGTTCCACCTGCATGGTCAACTCTCCGATCCGCTTCATGGCGCTATCCAGTTCCGCCTGCACCGGATCGCCCTTGCGTTGCTTGAGCGAGGCGTCGATCCCGCCGATCGCTTTCTCACGCCACTGCTCGAGCCGGAAGATCTCTACGCCCAACTGGCGCGACAGAAGTTGCACCGGCTCGTCACGCAAAAGCCGCGGAACGACCTCACGCTTGCGCGCCACCGTCCATCGCTGGCCAAGTCCCAGCGGGCCTGCCGGCAAAGCCTGGCCTGGGGAAAACGTGGACGAGCCAAGCTCGCCCGCATTTACCACAGGCCCATCAACAGCAACTTTCTTCTCAAAATTATCGGCCATGTTCCGGTCCTCCTTGGACACTTCGATTAAGCCAATTCTGTGTCCAAGGAAATCGGGTCCGACTCACACGGTGCTCGGGCGGACGGTTCGGTTGCGTTCCGCAGGAAGGTTAGTCGGGAGAAGCTGCTGTAGTTTCTCGCCGCACTACCGCGCTGCGTTGTGGCGATGGAGGCCTGTGCGAGCGCTCACCATTGGGGCCGAAAGATTATGCAGCTCGGCCACGATGTGAGGCTGGTCCCGCCGATCTACGTGAAGCCGTTCGTGAATCGACAGTCATACCAAGGCACCTCGCTACGTTACTCAAAATGAAAGACTTTTTGTCCCGGATCCGATGCCGACGGGAATGTTCCTTCCTCCAGAGCCAGAGCAACCGCCGCAGAACCGAGCGCATCGGCCGATATCACCCACGGCGCACCCTTGCAGGCCTGACGGGCGGGAACAACACCGCGCCGGACAGCCGGTTCATTGTCCTGGCACTGACATTCAGTCTTGCCGCGGCCTCCGTCTGCGTCAGTTCGTTACGCTCCTGCCGCTCTCCTTCGCGATAGACCGCTATGCCGCGGTTCGAACGGAGGGCGCGCACGCGCACTTCGGTCCAGGTGTTGCCCTTGCCGGTTCGCTTCCCAGCGCGGTTCAGGAACGCCGTGATGGCGCGATCCGGCATGAGCCGGGCCAGTTCCCGGATCATCTCGGCGGTGTCGGCGTCCGTTGCTATGCGCGTTTGCCCTCTCTTTCGCCTACGTACCGAGAGCTCGGTATGGTCACCGCCCTGCCAATGCAGGACGAGGTCGATCCGGTCGGCCGATACAGTCACGATGATCTCCACAAGTACCGCACGTAGAACATGCTTGCGCATTGGCGTCGTCACGTTCTCGTGGTTCCAGGCCCGCTCCAGATCTGCACCGAGGGCCAGATACGCCGCGCGCTCGCCCGATGTCAGCTCCTGATGTTGAAGTTGCGAACGAGCCGCGGCCAATTGACATTCCCGCTCCCCCACGAGCTCAAGACGCTCTTCCCATGCCCGTGACAGGTTGCCGATGACATTGCGGTTGCGGGGATCGACCGCTTCGAACCGCGCCCGCGCCTGGTCCGCCTTGAACCGAGCGTCCTCGAGCGCGAGCTCCGCTAGCCGGGTGCGTTCGGACGCATCCTTTCCGCGGTCCTCGACCGCGTGGAGCGCAGCTTCCACTCCCAGATGTTGATCGGCGTGGAATATTGACCCCCTTGGTGGGGTAATCGGCGTCCAAAATTGACCCCCCTGGTTTTGTGATTTTTAACACACCTCGTTGTTTGGACAGACGAGGTGGGGGAGATGCTGGTAGTGGAAACGATCGCACGGATCCGTCGGGATCATCTGGTGAGGGGCGTTCCGATCAAGAAGATCGCCCGGGATTTGAGGGTTTCGAAGAACACGGTGCGCAAGGTGGTGCGGGGCGATGAGACCTCGTACAGCTACGCGCGCAAGATCCAGCCGATGCCGAAGCTTGGACCGTGGGTGGATGAGCTTGAGCGCCAGCTGGAGGCCAACGAGAAGAAGCCGCGCCGGGATCGGCTGTCTCTGCCGCGGATTCATGAAGACCTTGCGGCTCTGGGCTATGGCGGCGGCTACGACGCAGTGCGCCGCCACGCCAGGACCTGGCGTCGGCGGTGGCGGCTGTTGTCGCCGTCGCAGGGTTTTGTGCCGCTGAGCTTCGATCCCGGCGAGGCCTAGCAGTTCGACTGGAGCCACGAGTACGCGCGCCTGTCGGGTGTGACGACCAAGGTGAAGGCGGCGCACATGCGGCTCTGCTACAGCCGCATGCAGCTGGTTCAGATCTTCCCGCGCGAGAGCCAGGAGATGGTGTTCGAGGCGCACGAACGGGCCTTCCACTTCTTCGGCGGGGTCTGCCGACGGGGCATCCACGACAACATGAAGACGGCGGTGAGCATGGTCTTCGTCGGCAAGGAGCGCGCCTACAACCGGCGCTTTCTGGAGCTGTGCTCCCACCATCTGGTGGAGCCGGTGGCGTGCACTCCGGGTGCGGGCTGGGAGAAGGGGCAGGTCGAGAGGCAGGTGGGTGACGTCCGCGGCCGCCTGTTCGTGCCCATCCCGCGGGGCCGCTCCTACGTCGAGATCAACGAGTGGCTGATGGATCGGTGTATCGAGGACGCCAAGAAGCGGCCGCATCCGACGATCGAGAGCAAGACGGTGTGGCAGGTGTTCGAGGAGGAGCGGCCCTTCTTGATGGCCTATCGCGGCCCCTTCGACGGCTTCCACGCCACCGAGGTGGCGGTGTCCAAGACCTGTCTGGTGCGCTTCGACAACAACCACTACAGCGTCGCCGCCCGTGCCGTCGGGCGGCCGGTCGACGTGCGGGCCTACGCCGATCGGATCGTCATCCGCCAGGACGGCGAGACCGTCGCCGAGCATCCCCGGAGCTTCGGGCGCGGCGAGATCGCCTACGATCCGTGGCACTACGTGCCGATCCTGACGCGGAAGCCTGGTGCGCTGAGGAACGGCGCGCCCTTCAAGGGCTGGCAACTGCCCGGCGCGCTCGGCCGCATACGGGCCCGGCTGACGGGTTGCGACGACGGTGACAGGCAGTTCGTGAGGATCCTCGCGGCGGTTCAGGAGGACGGGCTGGAGGCGGTCGAGGCGGCCTGTGCCGAGGCGCTCGACTGCGGCGCCCGCAGCGCCGACGGCGTGCTCAACATCCTCGCCCGGCAGTGCCAGCCGGCACCGCCGGCGACCATCCCGACGCCCGAGGGCCTGCGGTTTCGCCACCGGCCGGTGGCCGACTGTCAGCGCCACGATCGCCTGAGGGAGGCCGGTCATGGAGCGTCATGAGGTGCTGGCGATGATGACGGCGTTGAAGCTCGCGGGCATGCGCGCCGCCGACGACGACATCCTTGCCACATGGACGCCGAGGGGGGGGGGCTCAAGCGTCGTCATCCGGTGCGGCAGATCATCGGTACGCTGCCGCAGGTCGAGATCGCCGACAAGACGGCGCGCTCGATCAAGTACCAGATGGCGTCCGCCAGGTTGCCAACGGCCAAGGAACTGGCCGACTTCGACTTCGCCGCCTCGCCAGTCAACGAGCCCCTGATCCAGGAGCTCGCCGGCGGCGGCTTCCTGGAGGGCAAGCGCAACATCGTGCTGGTCGGCGGCACCGGCACCGGCAAGACCCATCTCGCCGTCGCCATCGCGCGCTCCTGCATCCGCAAGGGCGCCCGGGGCCGCTGCTACAACGTCGTCGACCTGGTCAACCACCTCGAGGCCGAGCTCCGCGCCGGACGCCAGGGCCGCACCGCGGACCAGCTCGTACGCCGCGACTTCGTCATCCTCGACGAACTCGGCTACCCGCCCTTCGCCCAGGCCGGCGGGCAGCTGCTCTTCCACCTCATGAGCCGGCTCCACGAGCGCACCTCTATCGTCATCACCACCACCCTCGCCTTCGGCGAATGGCCATCCGTCTTCGGCGACCCCAAGATGACCACCGCGCTGCTCGACCGTCTCACCCATCATTGCGAGATCATCGAGACCGGCAACGAGAGCTGGCGCTTCAAGAACCGCTCCTGAGCCGCCGCCGGCCGTGCCCGCGGCCCGGTTGCCCCGGTGGGTCAACAGGTACCCCCCGCGCGGCTTCGCTCCGCGTAGCGCAGGGCGCTACACGAAGCCGCGTGGGTCCCCCCTATTGACTACCGGGACAACCTCCGCCGTGCCGTTCAGGGGGGTCAATTTTGCACGCCGATCGGGGGTCAATATTGAAAGCGGTTTGACACTTTGTCAGCTGCACCCTATCGCACGTCCTTCCAGGATCGGCAGAGCGAAATGTAGCTGCTTGCCAGCTTCAGTCGCCGGACCGTGTCTCCGCGACAATTGCCTTCATCCGGGCGCCGTCGATGGCGCCCGGAACCAGGGTGTCTCCGATCACGAATGCAGGTGTCCCCCGGATGCCGAGTGTCTTGGCCAACCGCACTGTTTCTTGCAGATATTTCTCTATGGCCGGATCCTTCATGTCCCGGCGAAGTTGCTCGATGTTCAACCCGAGTTTCTCGGCAACGCCAATCACACCGGCTTCGGTCAATTGTCCGCGCCTGCTCATAACCCCGACGTGAAAATCGTAATACCTGCCCTGCCGCCCCGCAGCCATCGCTGCGCGAGCGGCAAATCGCGAGACCGGCCCTAGGATGGGATACTCCTTCCAGACGATGCGTACCTTGCTATCCGTCTCCAGCAGCTCCATCACCGGCTTCAGCGAGCGTTTGCAATAACCGCACTGGTAATCGAAGAACTCGACGATGATAACGTCCCCGGCCGGGTTTCCAGAGATCGGGGTCATCGGGTGGGCCCGCAACGCATCGCCATTCGCCGCGATCGCGTCCCGGTCGCTCTGCCGCTGCTCGATCTCCCGTTTGGCACGGAGTGCCTTCAAAGCCTCTTCGATGATTTCGGGATGCTCGACCAGATAGTCTCTGACGATTTTCTCGATCGCGCTTCTGTCCGGTTTCGGGGTCGATGGTGTCTCCGCGCGGCCGTCGGCAATAAACACCATGGCGGCAACGGCGGCTATCAGCCCCGGCACCATCCTGCTTTTCATGACCTTAAATCCTTCTCGACTTGCGGCGGGGATGTCCCGGGCTCTGTTGAAAAGTTGAAGTAGGCGTCGTCCGCCTGGAGCCGCTAGGCTCTGGGTGCTGATTCCATCAAGGAGAACGACGCCATGACCAAGACTACACGCAACGAGCTTTCCGCGAAACCTTCCTGTCGGCCCTCGCCGCCGATGCCGGAGGCCTTCGACGATCCGCGCATGAGCGTCGATCGCTTCTGCCTTTTGGCGGGCCTCGAGTCTTTGAACGAGATGATGTCGGCGGACGCGGAAGCCTTGTGCGGTTCGCGCCACGCCCGCTCGGGCGAGCGCAAGGGCCATCGATGGGGCACGACCCGGAGCGAGATCGCCTACCACGGCGGCAAAGTGAAGGTCGAGCGCCCTCGGGTGGGGGACTTCGCGGGTCGGGAGATGAGCCTGCCGAGTTGGGAGCTGCTGTCGGAACCCGAACTCTTGCAAGCCTGGGCGATGAATCTGATGGTGATCAACGTCTCGACCCGCAAGTATGCCCGCGCGGTGCGCCTGCCGGACGATGCGGGCGGCGATCTGCCGGCGGCATCGGGTGACGCAACCTCGAAGTCGGCGGTCTCGCGCCGTTTCGTGGCGTTGACGCGAAGCAAGCTGAAGGCCTGGCTGGCGAGCCCGCTCGACGATCTCGATCTCGTGGTGCTCCAGATCGACGGGCTCCATGTCGGCGATCACCTGATGGTGGCGGCGATCGGCATCGACACCGGCGGCGCGAAGCACGTGCTGGGCCTGGCCGAGGGCGCGACGGAGAACGCGGCCACGGTGCAAGCCATGCTCGACAACCTGATCGAGCGCGGTCTCGATCCCGAACGGCCTCGGCTCTACATCGTCGACGGCGCCAAGGCGCTCTCGAAGGCGATCCGGCGGACCTTCGGGCGGGCGGCGGCCCTCCAGCGCCGCCAGGTGCACAAGGGGCGCAACATCACGGACCGGCTGGACGAGAGCCTCCATGCCGGCGTCAGGAAGGTCTTGCGGCAGGTCTGGGAGCAGGACGACGCGGCCAAGGCCGAACGGCTCTTGCGCAACCTCGCCCGCCGTCTGGAGCATGACGCACCCGGCGTCTCGGGCTCGATCCTGGAGGGCCTGGACGAGATCCTGACCGTGATCCGGCTCGGCCTCCCGCCGCAACTTCGACACTCGCTGGCTTGCACCAACGCCATCGAGAACGCGATCGGCACCGTCCGGACGGTGCAGCGGAACGTCAAGCGCTGGCGCAACGCCGAGATGGCGCTGCGTTGGACCGCCGCCGGCCTCTTGGAGGCGCAAAAGACCTTCCGCCGCCTCAAGGCCCACCGCCAGCTCCCCATCCTCGACGCCGCCCCGCGGGAGGCGGTGAGAAAGGCCGGAGCAAAGTCCGTCATTGAAGACATCGAGGTGGCCGCGTAGCCTCTCGATCAGACGATGCTTACCTCGCTTTTTTCAACAACGAGCGGGACATCCCCGACGATGCGCCTGGCTGGATATTCGTTACTGGTATTGCTGGTCCTTTCCCTCGCCCCTCCGGCAGGGCTTGCCGATGAACTGCGCGTCGCGACCTGGAATCTGGAGCATCTGGACGATTCCGACGGCGAGGGCTGCGTCGGGCGGAAAGGCGCTGACTACGCTGCGCTCGTGCAGGGGATCGAGGAGATAGACGCGGATGTCGTCGCCTTCCAGGAGGTGGAAAACGCGGTCGCGGCGCGCCGCGTGTTCCCGGTTTCCGTCTGGCATGTCGAGATGTCGGGGCGGCCGCCGATGGATCGAAGCCGTGCCTGTTGGGGCCGGGCCGAGGCGCGTCTCGGCCATCTGGGGACGGGGTTCGCCATCCGCGCGGGCCTTGTCTATCGCCGCAACGCGGACCTGAAGGCTCTGGGTAGTGGTGACGCGTTCCAGCGCTGGGGGACGGACATCACGGTCACGGCGCAAGGACGGGAACTGCGCCTCCTGTCGGTGCATCTCCGGTCCGGCTGCTGGGGCGCGAAGCAGGATAGGGACTCGAAGCGGAAGAAGACCTGTGCGGTGCTGAGGTCCCAGATACGGCATATCGGGGCGTGGGCCGACGCGCGCAGGGCGGAAGGTGCGGGCTTCGTCATCCTGGGCGATTTCAACCGCCGCCTGACGCTGGAAGGAGACTGGGCCTGGCGTCTGCTGTCGCCGCCGCCGGCAGCGCTTCGTCTGCTGACCGAGGGTGTGCCGTTCCGCTGCGATCCCCGCTTCCCGGCATTCATCGACCATCTGGTCGCCGGCGGAGGCGCCGAGAAGATGCTGGTGGAAGGCTCGTTTCGGGAACGGCCGCGGCGGGGACGGCATCCCGATCACTGCGCCATATCGGCGGCTTTCCGGGCGGGATCGTAGGCGCCGTGGAACGGACAACCGCCTATTCGCAGACGACGCCGTCCCCATCCCCGTCCCGCATGAAACGGTAGGCGGGATGGCTGCGCGGCACCGGCGCGATGCCGTGCCGCCGCGCCTCGCTGCAGGTGATCCGCCCGTTGCGGTTGTCGTCATACAGACGGAGAGCATCGACCGTTTCGCCGGACGAGGCCGGCGGTCGCGCTTTTGGCTTGGCAGGCGTCGGCATCGACCGGCCTGTCTCGAACACCATCTCGGTGGAGCGGCAACCCGACAGCACGCGCTCCAGGGCCGCGGCCTCCCGGAGGTCGACCGTGAGGCCGTATTTGCGCTTGACGGCGACGACGCGCCCGGCGAACCAGCACTGGTTCATCGGAGGAAGCCACTCGGCGGCATCGAGGGCACATTTGCCCGAGGCGCCGCAGCGGTTCACCGTGGGTGCCGCGAGGGTCAGGTTGAGCGGATCGGAGGCGAAGCGCCGGCGGGTCGCCCGGTCGGCGGCGCAGAGGCCGCTGTCATGCGCTTCGGAGACGGCGACGATGTGTTCGATGTCGGTCTGCCGCGTGCTCGCGAAGTACCGGCCCGTATAGGGACCGTAGATTCGCCCGCCCATAGACGCCACGATGCCCGCCTCGACCGACTGCGCATAGGGATAGTCCCGGCGCGCATACGGCGTGCAGCGATGTTCCGGAGCGACGGCGAGTTCGCGCCAGCTGTCTCCGACGGTCTGGGCTGCGGCGCCGGTGGAGGAGAGAAGGATGGCGCAGCTGGCCATGCCGGCAAGGAAGAGGGCGGCGGCGAAGTGCCGGCCCCGGCTCCTTGTGGCAGGCGCTGCAGTCGCGGTGTCGGCACGCCTTCCCCGGTCACCGCCTTCGGCGGGCCAGCTGCGCAGAAGCACGGCGGCCTCAGTGCCAGGCGCCGCTGCCGGTATCGTCGTCCTCGGCGTGCATGGAGGCGGCCGCCATCGCGGTCCAGGCCTCACGGCGGTATCCGAGGCGGAGGTTATCGGCGCCGTCTCTTCCCTGGCCAAGGGAGGATACCGTCTAGCTCTCGAAGCAGTGGTTCCTCGTCCTTTGTATCACTCGTGTCATGTGTGAGAGGGGGTACTTCTTCATCTTCGAACCATAGCAGCGTGAGCGTCTGATCCCACGGCTTCAGAAATCGGGCTTGCTCCAGGACCATCCCACCCCGGCGCCAATCGCTGAACCATACATCAGCGGCCACCTCGTCCGGCGCTGTCTCCATGCTGCCTGCGCGCAAACCGGCCGACAGCGTTTCCGGGGGGACCTCCATTCGGGGTGGGATCCAGCCTCCCGCGTCGCGCAGCGTCTTGGACCGCGATGCGTATCGTACAACCCCGTTTTCGGAGAGAACGAAGGCGCATGGCGCATCCATCACCATCGCGTAACGCGAACCAGTGGCAGTCGCCGACGCCAGGAAACGACGTCCAAGTTCGTCGATAGCAGAGAGCCCGATCTGCTCTTCCCGGACCAAAGGCTCGAACAACTGTTTGGGCAACAGCAACTCCACGGCGAACACGTCACAGAGGACCTCGTTTTTCGGGCGCTTGGCATAGCTCCACCAAGGCATCGACGAATGATCGGAGGGCAGTCCCAAGACAATGTGCGCGATCTCGTGGCAGGCAGTGAACCGCCTGAGCTCCTCACTGTCCTTCTCGTTGACACAGATATAATGCTTGCCGTTGTTCTCGAACAAGTACCCTGGCTCGTCGTCCGACAGATTTGTCTCATGACGCAAGACCCCGCCTATGTGCTGCACATAGGCCTTAACAGACGGCGGAAGTACCAGCGGGCCGGCTTCGCGCACGAAGGTCCTGGCTCGCAGCACGATCGAGAATTCATCCATCACCGTTCTCTTCGGACAGGATCTTGCGCACCCTCGCAAGGAGCTGCGCGTAGTTGGGCCGTGTGTTGCCGCGGAACGCTGCACCGGCTGCGGCCGCGAATTCTTCGTAACGCACGGTCGGATCATTCAGCACCGCGACCACGAGGTCCTGTGTTGTTAAGCGTGGAAAATTGACCCCCTATTGGGGGTGATCGGCGTCCAAAATTGACCCCCCCCATGGTTTGTGCCCATGAACGCGCCTTGTCATTGGACGGACGAGGTGAGGGGGAGATGCTGGTAGTGGAAACGATCGCGAAGATCCGTCGGGATCATCTGGTGAGGGGCGTTCCGATCAAGACGATCGCCCGGGATTTGAGGGTTTCGAAGAACACGGTGCGCAAGGTGGTGCGGGGCGATGAGACCTCGTACAGCTACGCGCGCAAGATCCAGCCGATGCCGAAGCTTGGACCGTGGGTGGATAAGCTCAAGCGCCAGCTGGAGGCCAACGAGAAGAAGCCGCGCCGGGATCGGCTGTCTCTGCCGCGGATTCATGAAGACCTTGCGTCGCTGGGCTATGAGGGCGGCTATGACGCGGTTCGGCGCTATGCCAGGGCCTGGCGGCGCCGGTGGCGGCTGTTGTCGCCGTCGCAGGCCTTTGTGCCGCTGAGCTTCGATCCCGGCGAGGCCTACCAGTTCGACTGGAGCCACGAGTACGCGCGCCTGTCGGGTGTGACGACTGTGTGCGGCGGTGACAAATTAGACCACGGAAGCGGCGGGATTTGCCCGGCTGCGGGCGGAGTAAAACTCTGCCACCTGTAGCCTTCGATCCTTTTCGGGATGGAAGGTGGGAGGATGTATACTGTGGACCTTTATTTACGCGTTCGGCTGGCGTGCCATGTTGATGGGCTGAGTCAGCGAGAGGCGGCGAGTCGGTTTGGCATAGCGCGAGAGACGGTGAGGAAGATGCTCGGGCACTCGGAGCCGCCTGGCTACCGCCGCCGCCAGCCACCGAAGCGCCCGAAGCTGGACCCCTTCAGGGATATCATTGACCGTATTCTGGAAGAGGACCGAACGGTTCACTGCAAGCAGCGCCACACGGCGAAGCGGATATTCGAGCGTCTTCGCGACGAGCATGGCTTTGCGGGCAAACAGACCATCGTCAAGGATTACGTCCGGGAACGGCGCCGTCGCCAGCGTGAGATGTTCGTGCCGCTGGCGCACCCTCCGGGTCACGCTCAGGCGGACTTTGGCGAGGCGGATGCGATCATCGCCGGCGTCAAGCGGCGGGCGCATTTTTTCGCCATGGACCTTCCCCACGGCGATGCCTGCTTCGTTGCGGCCTACCCGGCGGCGGCGACGGAGGCCTGGCTGGACGGCCACAACGGGGCCTTCGCCTTCTTCGGCGGCATTCCCCAATCGATTCTCCACGACAATGACAAGTGCCTGGTGTCGCGCATCCTGCCGGACGGCACGCGGCAACGAACGCGAGCGTTCAGCGGGCTTCAATCCCATTATCTGTTCCAGGATCGATATGGCCGCCCCGGCAAGGGCAATGATAAGGGCAAGGTGGAGGGGCTGGTCGGTTACGCCCGCCGGAACTTCATGGTTCCCATCCCCCGGTTTGCGAGCTGGGACGCCTTCAACGCTCACCTGGAACATCAATGTCGGAGACGGGAAAGCGACGTCTTGCGCGGCCATCGCGAGACCATCGGCGAGCGGTTCGGATGCGACCGGGAGAAGCTGATGGAATTGCCGCCGGCGCCTTTCGAGGCCTGCGACAAGGAGGGCACGCGGGTCAATTCGCTCTCCCTGGTGCGCTATCGGGGCAACGACTACTCGGTGCCCGTCGCCTACGGTCACCAAGAGGTCTGGGTCCGTGGCTACGTGCACGAGGTGGTCATCGGCTGCGCCGCCGAGGTCATCGCCCGGCACCCACGCTCTTACGAACGAGAGGACCTGATCTTCGAGCCGATCCACTATCTGGCCTTGCGGGAGCGGAAGATCGGTGCCCTCGATCAAGCCGCCCCGCTGGCCGGTTGGAAGCTGCCCGAGGCGTACGCCAACCTGCGCCGCTTGCTTGAAGCCCGCATGGGCAAGGCCGGCAAGCGGGAGTACGTGCAAGTGCTCCGTCTTCTGGAGACCTTTGCCCTTGAGGAGGTGCACGGTGCCATCCGCGATGCCCCGCGGTTAGGCGCCATCGGCTATGATGCGGTCAAGCACCTGGTGCTGTGTCGCGTCGAGCGTCGACCCCCCCGGCTCGACTTGAACGTTTATCCCTATCTGCCGCGGGCCCAGGTGACCACCACATCCGCCGCCAGCTACATGAGCCTGCTGGGCGGAGCGGCGCCGTGAGCGACACGCCGCAGGTGTTGCTGGCCCATCACCTGAAGGCCCTCAAGCTGCCGACCTTCCTCAGGGAGTACGACAAGCTGGCTCGCCAGTGTGCCAGCGAGGGCGCCGACCACGTGCGCTACCTGCTCCGCCTGGCCGAGCTGGAACTGATCGACCGCGAGCGCCGCATGGTCGAGCGGCGAATCAGGCAAGCGAAGTTCCCGACCGTCAAGAGCTTGGACAGCTTTGACTTCAAAGCGATCGCCTCGCTCAACAAGGCGCTGGTCCTCGAGCTGGCACGATGCGAGTACATCGAGCGCCGGGAGAATGTGATCGCTCTGGGCAATTCCGGCACCGGCAAGAGTCACATTGCGCTCGGCCTCGGCCTTGCCGCCTGCCAGAAGGGCCTGTCGGTCGGCTTTACCACCGCCGCCGCCCTGGTCCACGAGCTCATGGAGGCGCGCGATGACAGACAGCTGCTGAGGTTCCAGAAGAAGCTCGCCAACCTCAAGCTCCTCATCATCGACGAGCTGGGTTTCGTGCCGCTCTCCAAGACCGGCGCCGAGTTGCTGTTCGAGGTGTTCAGCCAGCGCTACGAGCGTGGCTCGATCCTGGTGACCTCCAACCTGCCATTCGACGAGTGGACGGAGGTTTTCGGCTCAGAACGCCTGACGGGGGCGTTGCTGGACCGCCTGACCCACCACGTCCATATCCTGGAAATGAACGGCGAAAGCTTCCGCCTCAAGCAGAGCCGAAGAAAACAGAAACCCGCAAAAAGCGCCTGAGCGGCATCCGCTTGCCCCCGTGGGCCCACAGGCCCCTCCCACGCGCGCCGCGGCCTTTGCCTGCTGAGGGGCAGTCCACGCCGCGCGTGGGTCCCTCCCGTGGACTACGGGGACAAGCTCCTCACCGAACCAAAGTGGCCCACTTTTGCTCCGCCACATGGCCGGGTTTTACTCCGCCGTTGACAGACGACCAGGGTAAAGGCGGCGCACATGCGGCTGTGTCACAGCCGCATGCAGCTGGTTCAGATCTTCCCGCGCGAGAGCCAGGAGATGGTGTTCGAGGCGCACGAACGGGCCTTCCACTTCTTCGGCGGGGTCTGCCGACGGGGCATCCACGACAACATGAAGACGGCGGTGAGCATGGTCTTCGTCGGCAAGGAGCGCGCCTACAACCGGCGCTTTCTGGAGCTGTGCTCCCACCATCTGGTGGAGCCGGTGGCGTGCACTCCGGGTGCGGGCTGGGAGAAGGGGCAGGTCGAGAGGCAGGTGGGTGACGTCCGCGGCCGCCTGTTCGTGCCCATCCCGCGGGGCCGCTCCTACGTCGAGATCAACGAGTGGCTGATGGATCGGTGTATCGAGGACGCCAAGAAGCGGCCGCATCCGACGATCGAGAGCAAGACGGTGTGGCAGGTGTTCGAGGAGGAGCGGCCCTTCTTGATGGCCTATCGCGGCCCCTTCGACGGCTTCCACGCCACCGAGGTGGCGGTGTCCAAGACCTGTCTGGTGCGCTTCGACAACAACCACTACAGCGTCGCCGCCCGTGCCGTCGGGCGGCCGGTCGACGTGCGGGCCTACGCCGATCGGATCGTCATCCGCCAGGACGGCGAGACCGTCGCCGAGCATCCCCGGAGCTTCGGGCGCGGCGAGATCGCCTACGATCCGTGGCACTACGTGCCGATCCTGACGCGGAAGCCTGGTGCGCTGAGGAACGGCGCGCCCTTCAAGGGCTGGCAACTGCCCGGCGCGCTCGGCCGCATACGGGCCCGGCTGACGGGTTGCGACGACGGTGACAGGCAGTTCGTGAGGATCCTCGCGGCGGTTCAGGAGGACGGGCTGGAGGCGGTCGAGGCGGCCTGTGCCGAGGCGCTCGACTGCGGCGCCCGCAGCGCCGACGGCGTGCTCAACATCCTCGCCCGGCAGTGCCAGCCGGCACCGCCGGCGACCATCCCGACGCCCGAGGGCCTGCGGTTTCGCCACCGGCCGGTGGCCGACTGTCAGCGCCACGATCGCCTGAGGGAGGCCGGTCATGGAGCGTCATGAGGTGCTGGCGATGATGACGGCGTTGAAGCTCGCGGGCATGCGCGCCGCCGACGACGACATCCTTGCCACATGGACGCCGAGGGGGGGGGCTCAAGCGTCGTCATCCGGTGCGGCAGATCATCGGTACGCTGCCGCAGGTCGAGATCGCCGACAAGACGGCGCGCTCGATCAAGTACCAGATGGCGTCCGCCAGGTTGCCAACGGCCAAGGAACTGGCCGACTTCGACTTCGCCGCCTCGCCAGTCAACGAGCCCCTGATCCAGGAGCTCGCCGGCGGCGGCTTCCTGGAGGGCAAGCGCAACATCGTGCTGGTCGGCGGCACCGGCACCGGCAAGACCCATCTCGCCGTCGCCATCGCGCGCTCCTGCATCCGCAAGGGCGCCCGGGGCCGCTGCTACAACGTCGTCGACCTGGTCAACCACCTCGAGGCCGAGCTCCGCGCCGGACGCCAGGTGAGAACGGCGGCGCAATAATCCCCCACTGAAGCGGCCGGTCGATCCGGCTGCGGCGGACCAAAATGGGACCGCGTATAGCCTTCTGTCAGGGTTGCTCTGACTGGAAGGCGGGGGGGATGTATCGGGTGGAGTTGTACGCACGGGTTCGGCGGGCGTGTCGTGTCGAGGGAATGAGCACCCGCGAGGCCTCGCGGGTGTTCGGGCTGGACCGCAAGACGGTACGCAAGATGCTGTCGTTCTCGGTGCCGCCGGGGTATCGCCGCGGCAAGCCGCCACGGCGGCCGAAGCTGGGTCCGTTCACGGGGATCATCGATCGGATTCTGGAAGACGATCGGACCAGCCACCACAAGCAACGGCACACTGCGAAGCGCATCTTCGACCGCCTCCGGGACGAGTACGGTTTCACGGGCGGCTACACCATCGTGAAGGACTACGTTCGTGAGCAGGGGCTTCGGTCGCGTGAGGTGTTCGTGCCACTCTCCCATTCCCCCGGTCACGCCCAGGCGGACTTCGGCGAAGCGATGGCGGTGATCGGCGGCGCGTTACGGAAGATCCACTTCCTTGCCTTCGACCTTCCCCACAGTGATGGTTGCTTTGTTGCGGCCTATCCGGCGGAGACGACCGAAGCATTCTGCGATGGCCACAACGCGGCGTTTGCCTTCTTCGGCGGCGTCCCCCGATCCATCCTGTACGACAACACCAAGCTGGCGGTTGCCCGGATCCTGGGCGATGGGAAGCGGCAGCGAACGCGCGTCTTCACGGAGCTTCAGTCCCACTATCTGTTCGAGGACAGGTTCGGCCGGCCGGGCAAGGGCAACGACAAGGGCAAGGTCGAGGGACTGGTCGGCTTCATCCGGCGGAACTTCCTGGTCCCCGTCCCGCGTGCCGAGAGCTTCGCGGCCCTCAACGATGCTCTCGCCGAACAGTGCCGCCGGCGCCAGGCGGCGCGGCTGCGGGGCCACAAGGAGACCATCGGCGAGCGTCTCGAGCGGGATCGTCAAGTTCTCTTGCCATTGCCGCCTGCTCCCTATGATGCCTGCGATAAGCGCCCTGGACGGGCGAGTTCGCTGTCGCTGGTGCGTTACCGCAGCAACGACTATTCCGTGCCCGTGGCCTACGGCCACCGTGAGGTGCTCATCCGGGGCTACGTCGATGAGGTGGTGATCAGCTGCGGGGCCGAGGTGATCGCCCGGCACCGCCGGTCCTACGACAGCGAGGACCTGATCTTCGACCCGCTGCATTACCTGCCCTTGATCGAGCAGAAGATCGGCGCCCTCGACCAGGCCGCGCCATTGGCGGGCTGGGACCTGCCCGAGGCCTTCATCACTCTGCGGCGGCTCCTCGAAGCTCGTATGGGCAAGGCAGGCAAGCGCGAGTACGTCCAGGTGCTCCGTCTACTGGAGACCTTCCGGCTCGAGGAGGTCGAGGGTGCGGTCGGCGACGCCCTGCGGCTCGGCGCAATCGGCTTTGATGCGGTGAAGCACCTGGTACTGTGCCGCATCGAGCGGCGGCCGCCCAGGCTCAACCTCGACGTCTATCCGTATCTGCCGCGCGCCCGGGTCGCGATGACGTCCGCCAAGTCGTACATGAGCCTGCTGTCGGGGCTCGGCGCATGACCGACACACCGCAAGTGCTGCTCGCCCACCACCTCAAGACGCTGAAGCTGCCGACCTTCCTGCGCGAGTACGACAAGATCGCCCGGCAGTGCGCCTCGGAAGGCGTCGATCACGTCCGCTACCTGTTGAGACTCGCCGAGCTCGAGCTGATCGACCGCGAGCGCCGCATGGTCGAGCGGCGCATCAAGGCGGCGCGCTTCCCCGTGGTCAAGAGCCTCGACAGCTTCGACTTCAAGGTCATCCCCTCGCTCAACAAGGCGCTGGTCCTGGAGCTGGCCCGCTGCGAGTACATCGAGCGCCGCGAGAACCTCATCGCGCTCGGCAACAGCGGCACCGGCAAGACCCACATCGCCCTCGGTCTCGGCTTGGCGGCCTGCCAGAAGGGCCTCTCGGTCGGCTTCATCACCGCCGCCGCACTGGTCCACGAGCTCATCGAGGCCCGCGATGACAAGCAGCTGCTGAGGTTCCAGAAGAAGCTCGCCACCTACAAGCTTCTGATCGTCGACGAACTCGGCTTCGTGCCGCTGTCGAAGACCGGCGCCGAGCTGTTGTTCGAGGTGTTCAGCCAACGCTACGAGCGGGGCTCGACCCTGGTCACCACCAATCTGCCCTTCGACGAATGGACCGAGGTGTTCGGCTCCGAGCGCCTCACCGGCGCTCTCCTCGACCGCCTCACCCACCACGTCAACATCCTCGAGATGAATGGCGAGAGCTACAGGCTCAACCAGAGCCGCAGGCGTCAAACCCCGACGGCGAACTGAACCGACCACCCAACCCACGCTTGACCCCGTGGGCCCACAGGTCCCTCCCGCGCGCGCCGCCGCGTCGGCCTGTTGAGGGCACGCCGCGTCGCACCCGGGGCCCTCCCATGGACTAGGGGACAAGCCCGCAGCCGCCAAGTGGTCCCTTCTTACACCGCCACGGTGGTCCCTTTTTGCTCCGCCATTGACAGCCAGGGCCGCACCGCGGACCAGCTCGTACGCCGCGACTTCGTCATCCTCGACGAACTCGGCTACCCGCCCTTCGCCCAGGCCGGCGGGCAGCTGCTCTTCCACCTCATGAGCCGGCTCTACGAGCGCACCTCTATCGTCATCACCACCAACCTCGCCTTCGGCGAATGGCCATCCGTCTTCGGCGACCCCAAGATGACCACAGCCCTGCTCGACCGTCTCACCCATCATTGCGAGATCATCGAGACCGGCAACGAGAGCTGGCGCTTCAAGAACCGCTCCTGAGCCGCCGCCGGCCGTGCCCGCGGCCCGGTTGCCCCGGTGGGTCAACAGGTACCCCCCCCTATTGACTACCGGGACAACCTCCGCCGTGCCGCTCAGGGGGGGCAATTTTGCACGCCGATTGGGGGTCAATATTGAAAGCCGTTTGACAATCCTGTGCGGTCTCGGGGTGAACCGCACCGGGTTTGGCGGAGGCTCCAACTCTTGAGAAAGTGGAGCCATTATGAGCAAGACAAGGAACAGGTTTTCTTCTGAGGTTCGCGCCCGCGCGGTGCGGATGGTTGTGGATCACGAGGGCGAACACGCCTCGCGGTTCACAATGCTGCTGCATCTTCCCCGAATGGAAGGCCACCGCACCGTCCCGCGCGTAAAGAACGGGCCTGCGCTTGCCGGTCATGGGGCTGAAGCGGTTCGCGATGCCATCGCCCGGACGATCACGACATTGCCAGCGCAGCTTCGCCGCTCGCTGACCTGGGACCAGGGAGCAGAGATGGCCAGGCATGCGGATCTGCGGATCGCAACCGGCCTTCCCGTCTACTTCTGCGAACCGCACAGCCCTTGGCAACGCGGAACGAACGAGAACACCAATGGACTGCTTCGACAGTACTTCCCGAAAGGAACCGATCTGAGAGCACACAGTCCGGACGTACTCGCAGTTGTTGCTGACGCGCTCAATACACGGCCCCGCAAGACCCTCGGATGGAGAACTCCCGCCGAAGCTCTGGACCAGTGCTTGCAGGCCAGTCAAACTGAACGTGTTGCGACGACCGGTTGAACCCGCCCAATATGTCTCGATCAAATATACCGAGGGCCTGGCGGAAGCGGGCATCGAACCCTCGGTGGGCAGCGTCGGCGACTCTTATGACAATGCTCTGGCCGCGACCATCAATGGTCTTTACAAAGCCGAGGTCATTCACCGGCGCGGGCCGTGGCGCTCGTTCGAGGCCGCCGAGCTCGCTACTCTGGAATGGGTCGATTGGTTCAACAACCGGCGGCTCCTGGAGCCCATCGGAAACATCCCGCCGGCCGAAGCCGAGGAACGCCACTACGCCATGCTGGACCAGTCAGACATGGCGGCGTGACTCAAACAAAATGGCCTCCGCCAAACCCGGCGCGGTTCAAACGGCAAGCTGGCGTGTAACAGGGGCAATCAGTTGCACCAGCCGGGCCACGCGACAGTATAAGAGGCTTGAAATGAGAGGTTCAGGAAATGGCTATCGATGAGACCGGACTCACCAAAGGTCAGGCGAGAAAATTGAACGCGCTTCGCAAATCTGTCGGCGACGAGCTCGCCGAAGAGGTCTTCGCAAAGTGGCTGGAGCAGGGGGCTGTCTCACAAGCCAAGAGCAAGCCAGATCCCGTGGCGATGAAGATCGTCAATGCTCTCGCGGGCTTTGAGAATGACCCGAAGTTCAAACTCGGCAATCATGGGTACACACTGCGTCGTGCCAAAGGCAAAGGCGCGTCGGGCTTCATCGCATACAAAAATGAGAAGCCGAAAGAAACGCTGGCCCCGTCTTCTGAAATTGAGTTGGACCCGCCTAGCCAAGAGGGGACGGCAGCTATGTCCGAGCCGTCGGCGGCATGACCGGGTGCGCACCAGCAAGTACGACGAACCTGCGTAAGACGGACTGGCGATAGAGTGCCTGAAAGGCGGGTCAAGGGCTACGGGAAGTGCCGTCAGGACTCATGATGGCGGCATCGGAATTGTGAGCCCTTCCGGAGAAAGGTGCGACAAGAAATGTAACCCAATGCGGGGGCCTCGGATGACGAACGGAAATTTGCACCGGATCTGGGTGGAACAGTGCGTTGCCGCTGAGACTATCAAGCTGCGGTTCGGTCTCAAGGCGGCCTTTGACCATGCGGTTGCCGAGAAGCTTCTGAACTTCGCCGAGGCCGCCGCCCAACATCCCGAATTCGCCCGCGAACTACCCCGGTTCGTTTCTCGGGTGAGGCAGATGTTTACGGCGCAAGAGCTCGTGGTGCACCTCGCGCGCATAGAGCGTGAGCGCCGCGAAAACGACCTGGCCGCCATGGAAGACGACGAGGCACCCCTCGAAAACCCGGCGGCGGCCTTGGAGCGGACGCGGCAATTCGATCCGATCAAGGAGTTGTTGACCGCCAATCTGCTCGGCACGTCGTGAGCGGGACGGCTGTGCGGCAACCGGAAGCGCCGAACCGGGAGGTTCTGGCTGGCCTCGTCGAGCGAGTGACGTTCCACAATGCCGATAATGGGTTTTGCGTTCTGCGCATCAAGGCACGCGGCCATCGCGATCTCGTGACGGTCGTCGGCCACGCCGCCATGGTCTCGGCCGGGGAGTGGATAACCGCATCGGGGGAATGGATCAACGACCGCACTCATGGTCAGCAGTTCAAGGCGCGCTTCATGCGCACCTCGGAGCCCTCGTCGATCGAGGGCATCGAGAAATACCTCGGCTCCGGCATGATCCGCGGCATCGGGCCGGTCTATGCCGGGAAGATGGTCAGGGCGTTCGGTGAGAAGGTGTTCGACATCATCGAGGCGGAGCCGGAACGGCTGCGCGAGGTAACCGGCATCGGCCGGGTTCGCGCCAAACGCATCACCGACGCCTGGGCCGAGCAGAAGGTCATCCGGGAGATCATGGTGTTCCTGCACAGCCATGGCGTCGGCACGGCGCGCGCGGTGCGGATCTACAAGACCTACGGCGTGGATGCCGTTCAGGTCATGACCGAGAACCCGTACCGCCTTGCCCGCGACATTCGCGGCATCGGGTTCAAGACCGCCGACGCGATCGCCATGAAACTCGGCATCGAAAAGACGGCGATGATCCGGGTTCGCGCGGGGATTTCCCATGCGCTGACCGAGGCGATGGACGACGGCCATTGCGGCCTTCCCGCCGCAGAGCTTGCGCCGCTCGCCGTCGAATTGCTGGAAGTCCCGAAGGAGTTGGTTCAAACCGCTCTGGACTTCGAACTGGCCGAGGGAACGGTCGTTGCGGACACGGTTGCCGGAACCCCCTGTATTTTCCTTGGCGGCCTGTACCGGGCCGAACGGGCGATCGGCGAACGGTTTCAGAAGATCGCGGGCGGCAGGCTGCCCTGGCCGAACATCGATGCCGGCAGGGCGTTGCCCTGGGTCGAGGGCAAGACCGGCCTGTCGCTTGCGGAAAGCCAGGCCGATGCGGTTCGCCGGGCCCTGAACTCCAAGGCCATGGTCATCACCGGCGGTCCGGGCGTGGGCAAGACGACCATCGTCAACGCCATCCTGCGCATCCTGGACGCCAAGGGCGTGACCCTGCTGCTCTGCGCGCCGACCGGCCGCGCCGCCAAACGGATGACGGAGGCCACCGGGTTCGCGGCCATGACGATCCACCGGCTGCTTGAGGTCGATCCCAGGGGCGGGGGGTTCAAGCGCAACGCCGACAATCCGCTCGACTGCGGGCTTCTGGTCGTCGACGAGACCTCGATGGTGGATGTCATGCTGATGCGGGCATTGCTGATGGCGGTCCCCGACGAAGCCGCTCTGTTGATCGTCGGCGACATCGACCAACTACCGTCGGTCGGTCCGGGCCAGGTGCTGGCCGATATCATTGCCTCCGGCGCGGTTCCGGTCGTGCGGCTGACCGAGGTATTCCGCCAGGCGGCGCGAAGCCGGATCGTCACCAGCGCGCACGGGATCAACCGGGGCGCCATTCCCAATCTTTCCAAGCCCGAGGGCGACAGCGACTTCTACTTCGTGCGGGCGGACGATCCGGAAACCGCGGTCCCCATGATCATCGAGTTGGTGAAGACGCGCATCCCGAAGCGCTTCGGGCTCGACCCGGTGCGCGACATCCAGGTGCTGTGCCCGATGAACCGCGGCGGCGTCGGCGCCCGCTCACTCAACATCGAGTTGCAAGCCGCCCTCAATCCCGCCGGCGAGCGCAAGGTCGAGCGCTTCGGTTGGACCTTCGCGCCCGGCGACAAGGTGATGCAGATAGAAAACGACTACGACAAGGAGGTCTATAACGGCGACATCGGCTATGTCGACGATGTCGATCCCGATGAAGACGAGCTGACCGCGCGTTTCGACGGGCGCGTGCTCACCTATGGTTTCGGCGAACTCGACACCCTGGTTCCGGCATACGCCGCGACGATTCACAAGAGCCAGGGCTCGGAGTATCCCGCCGTCGTCATCCCCGTCCTGACGCAGCACTACGCGATGCTCCAGCGGAACCTGCTCTACACCGGCGTGACGCGCGGCAAGCGGCTGGTCGTGCTGGTCGGACAAAAGAAGGCCGTGGCCATCGCCGTGCGCAACGTTTCGGGACGGCGCCGCTGGTCGAAACTGGATGAATGGCTCGGCGAAGCGGATATCGGTGATGAAGGCAGCAGGCTTGCTCTCTCTTCCGGCCACTGATCTGTTATTCGGCACGCAGGGTCGAAGCTGATCGGCGCGCCAACCTGTTGAGATTCCTTGATTCTTAGGGGTCAAATTTCCGCGCCGAATAACACTCGAGGATCAGGGACTCGCCCAATTCGACGACTTCCGCGAGGTCGCAGCCGCGCCGGAAGGGGTCGAGCCGAGAGCGGCCAATGAGCCGATTCGGGGCGCCCTTGAAGTCGCCCCATTTGTAGTGATTGGTGAAGCTCGTGGCCGTGATTCGCGCCCGCGTCGACAATATCCGCAGCGCCTCCATGTCCGCCTCGCCAAGCGGGCGGTCTATCGCCTGGACCTCATAGTACCGGTATTCGCTCACGACTTGCTTTCCCGGTAATCGGCCTTTCCGCCACCGGCCATCGGACAAATTCGCTAAAGTCGATGATTCTCGGCTTTCCGGCGCCTGACAATGTCACCCGGCGTGCTCTCGGCGACAATGAACTGGCTTGCCGTCGCTTTGCCGTTCCGGCAGTTCCGCGATAGCTCGTCACCCTGGACTGTCCGCACCCTGTCGCCCTGGCAGCTTCGCCGTTGCCGAACCGACCTTCAGGAAATCCTCCGAGATGCTGGCGGCGACCCGCGCCGCCGCGGCCCTGACCGAATCCCGCGCCAGATGCGCATACCGGGCGGTGGTCCGGATCTGGCTGTGCCCGAGCAGCTTGGCGATCACGGGCAGGCTCTCGCCCAGCGCCAGCGCCCTCGACGCGAAGGAATGCCGGCAGTCGTGAATCCTGACGTTCTCGACCCCCGCGCGCTCCCGCACGATCCGCCACGGGTCGTCCAGGTTGGTCATGTGCGTGTCCGGCTTCTGGCCGGGGATTACCCAGGGGTTGCCCGGAACCCGGGGCAGTTCCGCCAGCACCTTCGCCGCCGGCGGCGACAGCGGCACCGCGCGCGGGCCCGTCTTGCTTTCGCGGAGCCTCAATTCGCCGGCCTCGAGGTCGATGTCAGTCCATTGCAGGGACAGGATCTCGCTCTTGCGGCAGCCGGTCAGCATCAGCAGCCGGATCGCCGCCACGGCATGGACCGACACCCCGCCCTTGGTGGCGGCCTCGCCGAGAACCTCGCCGAGACGCCGGAACTCGGTGTCGGTCAGGAACCGCTCGCGCCCGCGCGTCGGGTATTTGCGCACCGACCGGCAAGGGTTGGTGCCATCGGGGACCATCTCCCAGTCCGCGGCCATCGCGTACATGCGCGACATCAGCGCCACCGCCCGGTTCGCCGCGTAGGGAACCCCGTTCAACCGGACGTGGAACGCCGCCACCCGCTCGCGCTCCACCGCGAGCAGCGGGAGTTTGCCGAACTCCGGCAAGATGTACTTGCCGAGCAGCCCCCGGATGCCTTCCGCCGTGGACGCCTTGCAGCGCACCGCGACATGCTTCTCCATGTAGCGCGCCGCCAAGCCGGCCACCGTCGGCCCGCCCGCGAGCCGGGCCGGCAGCGGTTCCGGTATCGGGTCCTCGCCCGCCTTGATCCGGTTGACGATCCGCGCCGCCCGGCGCCGCGCCTCGTCGGCGGAGATCACCCCGTGCCGGCCCACCGTCACCCGCACCGACTTTCCTTTCGTCCTGCTTTGCACCACGTACATCTTCGTGCCCGAGGCGTAGACCCTGATGCCGAACCCCGGCAAGTCCCGATCCCAGAACACCGTGTCCTTCTCGACCTTGAGCGCCTCGACGGTGCGCCGGGAGATCGAACGCCGGTTCAGCTTGGCCATTACGCCGCCTCCGCGCCGTCCGCCGGCAGGATGTCGGCGCCGATGCTGCCGCCGATCTTGGCCGCCGAGGCCTTCTCGGTGTCGCGCGCGAGATGCGCGTAGCGCGCGGTGGTCTCGATCCTGTTGTGGCCCAGCAGCTTCCCGATCATGCTCAGGCTCTCGCCGAGCGCCAGCGCACGGCTCGCCCAGGAATGCCGCAGGTCATGGATACGTACATCTTCGAGCCCGGCCCGGGCACGCACGACCAGCCACGGATCGTTGACGTTGGTCATGCGCGCGCCCGGCTTCTGCCCGGCGATCACCCACGGGTTGTCCGGAACCCGGGGAATTTCCGCCAGCACGCCTTGCACCGCCAGCGTCAGCGGCACCATGCGCGCGCCGCTCTTGCCGTCGCGCAGCCGCAGCTCCCCCGCCGTCCGGTCGATGTCGTCCCACCTGAGCTCCAGCACCTCGTTGCGCCGGCACCCGGTCAGCACCAGCAGCCGGATCGCCGCCGCCGCATGCCTCGACACCTTCCCCTTCGCCTCCAGCTCATCGACCGCCCGGCCGAGCCGGCAATACTCCTCGCCGGTCAGGAACCGCTCGCGCGGGTGCGTCCGGTACTTGCGCACCGCCCGGCACGGGTTCGGCCCGTGCTCCCGCAGGCCCCATTCGACGGCCAGCGACAGCATCTTGGCCACGATCTTCAGCACCCCGTTCGCCGCATGGGGCGCGCCGCGCATCGCGTAATGCAGTTCCGCCACCTGCTCGCGCCCGACCGCGCCCACACGCATCCCGCCCAGCGCCGGCAGGATGTGGTTGTCGAGCGCCCGCCGGTAGACCTCCGCGCTCGACGCCCTGCAGTGCGAGGGCACGTAGTCGCGCATGTAGCGCTCGGCGAGAACGGCCATCGTCGGCTCGGGCTCCGGCGGAGGGGGAATCGGGTCCTCGCCCCGCTTGATGCGGTCGATGGCCTCCGCCGCCCGGCGCCGCGCCTCGTCGGCGGTGAGTTTCCCGTGCCGTCCAAGCGTCGCCCTCTTCGACCCGCCGGGACCGCGCGACTGGACGACGTATTTCTTCAGGCCCGAGGGATAGACCCTGATGCCGAAGCCGGGGAGGTCCCGGTCCCAGAACACGGCGTCGCGATGCTCGACGGACAACGCGTCGACGGTGCGTTTGGTGATGACCCGTTCCTGGCGTCTCGGCATGGCGTTCCCGCCTATCCTCGTTCTGCCGCCCGGACGATCCGTAAGCATCATGCAAGCGACCGCCCTCAAACCGGGGCGCATCATGGCGCGTCCCTGACAGGGACGCAAGGGAAAATGGCAGCTGAAACCTTCTATAAAGGTAGGAAAACCGCTACTTCATCGCACCCCTGCGCATCCCTGCGTAGCCATGGCGATGCGGGAGAATTAATGCATCATGATATCGCCGGCTTCGGCGTGCTACCCGTGCTCGCCGGCTTCGCCACGGCGGCGCTCGAGGTGCCGGTCGACCTCCTGGGCAAGAGCTTCCTCGACGACCCCGTCGCTCCGGGCGGCACCACGACGCTGCGGTTCTCCATTCGGAACCCCAGCCGCGCGGGCGCGGCCACCAACATCGCCTTTACCGATCCCCTGCCCGCGGGTCTGGCGTTCAACTCGCTGGCGAGCGACGACTGCGGCGGCATCCTCGACACCGCGACACCGAGCCTCCTGAAATACTCCGGCGGCGGTCTCGCGGCCGGGGGGTCGTGCACCTTCACCGTGATGCTCGACATTCCCCCCGGCGCAGCGTCCGGCACCCACACCAACACCACGACCGCCATCACCGCCACGATCGACGGACAAGGCATCATTGGCAATACCGCGACCGACCTGCTCACGATCAGAGCCATCCCAACGCTCACCAAGTCGTTTATGACCAACCCAGTGGGCGCCGGGGGAACGACGCCGCTCCGATTCACCATCACCAACACCAGCTCGACGTCGAGCCTCGCCGGCATCGCATTCGAGGACGTGTTCGACCAGGTGCTGCCGACGGCTTCGGTCGTGCCCGCCAACCCCGTCTGCAACGGGGGGACGGCCTTTTTCGTGCCCTTGTTCGACGGCGGCAACGGCTCCGAGAATATCCCGGCGAAGTTCATGGTCACCGGCGCCAACCTCGGTGTCTCGGAGTCCTGCACCATCGACGTCACGCTGGATGTCGCCGACACCGCGGCGGAGGGAACCTATCCCAACGCCACCAGCACGATTTCCGGAGTCCTGGGCGGCAACGAGCCGGTCGAGGGCTTCCCCGCGTCGGACGACCTGGTCGTCGTCGGGGGGCCGCGGTTGATCAAGGAGTTCACCGACGATCCGACCCAGCCCGGCGGTACCGTGACCCTGGAATTCACTCTCGCTCACTCCGAATTCGCCGGGGCCCCCGCACCCGACATTTCCTTCACCGACGACCTCGCCACCGTCATGACGGGGCTGGCGGCGTCCGCCTTGCCCGCCAACGACT
This sequence comes from Alphaproteobacteria bacterium, assembly GCA_965226475.1. Taxonomy (GTDB): domain Bacteria; phylum Pseudomonadota; class Alphaproteobacteria; genus JASLMY01. Next base: position 492,426 of record CBDDDJ010000002.1, read on the forward strand.
TCTGCGGGATCGGCTCGTCGCTCACCGGCTCCGAGGGCGACACGCTTCTGACCTTCGCCGGCGGCACCCTGGAACCCGGCGCGACCTGCACCTTCGTCGCCATCCTGTCGGTGCCCGCCGACGCCGCCCCCGGCGGTCACGCCAACACCACCGACACCGTCACCGCCACGGTCGGCGGGATCACGGTAACCGGCAACACGGCGAGCGACGACCTCGACATCGTCGGCCTCACACTGTCCAAGTCCTTCACCAACGACCCAGCCGTGCCGGGTGGCACCGTGATGCTCCGCTTCACCATCGGCAATCAAACCGCGTCGTCCAACGCGACCGGAATCAATTTTACCGACAGTCTCGGCGACACCTTGTCGGGCCTGACCGCCACGGGCGGATTGACGGAGGCATGCGATCCGGACGGGCCAGGGGGGAACCCCGGCACCGGCACGCTGTCGGGCACGAGCATTTTGATTTTCAGCGGCGGCGAATTGGGGCCCTGCGAGTCGTGCGCGTTCGAGGTGGCGATCGACGTGCCCGCCGGGGCGCCGCCGGGCCAATATGTGAACACGACGTCGGTTTTGGCGTCCAGCATCGGTAATTTCGACCCCGCGGTCGACGTGCTGGTGGTCGAATCGTCGGCGGCCGGCCTGCAACTGACCAAGTCCTTCACCGACGACCCGGTGTCGCCCGGCGACGGGGTGACGCTGGAGTTCACGATTGCCAACATTGGCGCCACCCCGGCGGCCGGCATCGCCTTCACCGACGATCTGGACGCCGTCCTTTTCGGCTTGGCGGCGACCGGGCTTCCGGCCGCCGACGTTTGCGGCGCCGGCTCCGCGATCAGCGGCACGGACGTGTTGAGCCTGACCGGCGGCGTCCTGGCGGCGGGTGCCTCGTGCACCTTCGACGTCCCCTTGACGGTCCCCGCCGGCGCCAGCCCGGGAACCTACGTCAATACCACCAGCATGCTCACGGCGACGGTGCAGGGCGTCATCGGCACCAGCGACCCGGCCACCGACGAGCTAAAGGTGGCGAACTCGGCCGGCGCCAGCTTCACCAAGGCGTTCTCCGTCGATCAGGTGCTACCCGGCGACGAGGTGACGCTCCAGTTCACCATCAGCCACGCCGGCGGCTCCGCCTTGGCGGAGCTGAGGTTCACCGACGACCTGGAGTCCGCCCTGCCCGGGCTGGTGGCGACCGGGCTTCCCGCCACCGACGTCTGTGGCGCGGGCTCGAAGATCAGCGGCACGAGCGTCCTGGCCTTTTCCGGCGGGAGTCTGGCGGCCGGCGCGTCCTGCGCCTTCAGCGTCACCCTCCAGGTGCCGCCCGACGCGTCGCTCGACGATCATGAGAACGTGACGAGTGAACTGACCGCGAATGGTCTGACGGTCGGGGGTCCCGCAACGGACACATTGCGCATGGAAAAGGCTTTCCTCGTCCCCTTGCTCATATACCTCTTGAACAATTGACGAGGGCGGCTGGAGAGGATCGCGCATCGCTTTTGCATCGTCGTTGGCGGCCAGTCGACACCGCGCGACTCCGATACCGGGTGGCGATGGGCCCGACTCGTCGCCGCCCGGCGAGCGCGCCCGCACGTTCAGGGCGCCTCGCCTCTCTTCACTTCCCCTCGATGCTCGTCCATCGAGGGGTTCCCGGCATGTCGGGAAGATATGGCCAAAACATTCCCTTCGAGGCGAAAACAGCCGTGTCGGCCTCGATCTGTTGTTCAACGCCCGACGCGTAGGTACTTCGCCATGAAAGCCTTCAGCCGTTCTTCGGCCAGTTTCGCCGCGGCTTCGTTGTATTTCCGGGTGCCCGGCGTCCGATAGGAATGACCGGCTTCGGGGAGCAAGGAGAATTCGAAGCCGTCGGCGTTTTTCGAGTTTCGGGCGTAGCCGATGCACGAATCGACGTCGATCTTGGTATCCACCGAGCCCATCTGAATCAGCAGGGGAATAGCGGGCGGCGTCGCTTGGGCGGGACAACCCGGCCAAGGCGCCGCGGCGACCGCCGCCCGGATATTGCCGTTCGACATCTTGGCCTTCGACACCGCGTCGATGACGGCGCCGCCGCCACGGGAATGCCCCCACAGCAGGATTTGCGAGCCATCGACTCGCGGCAAGTCGGCGAGAGCCGTGGCGGCGCCGTGAGTGTAGTTGCCGAGATCCACGGTCTCGTACTTGTACAGCTGGGTGGCGCGCGCATCGATTGCCGGTACGGGAACCACGAGCAAGGTGGCGAAGCCCCAGGTCACGAAGCGCTCGGCCACGGCGGCATAGCAGCCGGGAGGCCGGGGCCCTCTCGAGCCGGGCAGCATCACCACCGCCGGGAAGGGGCCGGCGCCATCGGGACGGGACAGCAGGCCTCTGACCGTAACCCGCTTGCCGGTGGCCATTTCGGCCTTGAACTCGATGATTTCGGCGCGGCCGGAAACCACCGTCCGGCACCGACCGACATCGCTACCCCGAGCGTGGCCCGCGATGGCGACGAGTGCGATACATGCGCATGGCATCAACCATCGCGGAACCATGGACTCCGTCCTCGCCATTTCGACATTGCAGCCGATCGGGTCGCGACGACACGACGTCGTTTCAGGTTCTCCACGCCAACCGCCGGTCCTGGCGGTATCGGCCGACATTGCCCGGATGACCGCGTGCCGGCCGTCAGGGTAATCAACCGGGTCAATGTCGGCAATTGCGAGACGATCGTGCCGCCGCCCTCGCCACCAGCGCCTCGAAATCTCCCACCTTGCCGACGAAGCGGCCCCACCGGCGCATGAACGCCCCGCCGCGCCCGCGACAGGAGGCGCCGCCCGCCCTGCCCGACCGTGCGCGCCGAGCGGTCAGGTGAAGCGGTTGTCGCGTGGGAAGCCCTTCGGCGCCAGGCGGCCAGCGGAGGCGCGTTTGCCGAGCCAGGGGGCGAGATCGGTCTCGGTCCGGGTCCGCCCGCCGGCCTGGCGCCAGCTCAAGCCCTCGGCCAGCGCGAAGGTGCGCGCATCGGAAAGACCGCCGTCCTTGTAGCGTTGCAGGCGGACGCCGCGACCCCGCGTCATCTCCGGCAACTCGGCCAGCGGGAAGACCAGCAGCTTGCGATTATCGCCGACGACCGCGACGTGGTCGCCCGCCACCGTGGCGGCGACCCGCGCCTCCTCGCCCGAGGCCAGGTTCAGCACCTGGCGGCCGGCGCGGGTCTGGGCCAGCACCTGGTCTTCCTCGACGACGAAACCGCGCCCGTCGCTGGAGGCGACCAGCAGCCGGCGGCCGGGCTGGTGCACGTCGATCGCGACGATGTCCTCGTCGTTGCCGAGGTCGACCATCAGGCGCACCGGCTCGCCATGTCCACGCCCGCCCGGCAGCTTGTCGGCCTCGAGGGTGTAGAAGCGCCCGTTGGTGGCGAAGACGACGATGCGGTCCGTGGTTTCGGCATGCAGCCAGAAGCGGCTCCGGTCCCCCTCCTTGTAGCGGACGTCCGGCCCTTCCGCAACGTGGCCGCGGATGGTGCGGATCCAGCCCTTCTCGGAACAGATGACGGTGACCGGCTCCTTGTCGATCAAGCTCTCGGGCAGGGTTTTGTCGACGTGCGGCGCCGCCTCGATGGTCGTCCGCCGCCCGTCCTCGCCGAAGCGTTTGCGCATCTCGCGAATTTCGTCGGCGACGACCTTCCAACGCCCGTCCTCGTCCGCCAGCAGGGCGCGAAGCTCGCCCCGTTCCACCGTCAGGTTTTCGTGATCCTTGCGGATCTCGATCTCCTGCAAGCGATGCAACGCGCGCAGCCGCATGTTGAGGATCGCCTCGACCTGGGTCTCGGTCAGCTCGAAGCGGGTCATCAGCTCCGCCTTGGGTTCGTCCTCTTCGCGGATGATGCGGATCACCTCGTCGAGGTTGAGGTAGGCGACGAGATAGCCTTCCAGGATCTCTAGCCGGCGCGCGATCCGCTCCAACCGATGGCGGGTGCGGCGCACCAGCACATCGTGGCGGTGATCGAGGAAGGCGTTCAGCACGTCCCGCAGACCCATGAGGCGCGGCGTCTGCCCGGCATCCAGTACGTTCATGTTGAGGGAGAAGCGGACCTCCAGCTCGCTCTGGCGGAAGAGCTGCGCCATCAACAGCTCCGCCGGCACCTTGCCGTTCTTGGGCTCCAGTACCAGGCGGATGTCCTCGGCCGATTCGTCGCGCACGTCGGCCAGCAGCGGCAGCTTCTTTTGCGCCAGCATCTCGGCGATCTTCTCGACGATGCGGGCCTTGGGCACCTGGTAGGGGATCTCGGTGACGACGATGACGTAGGTGCCGCGCTTGCCCTGCTCGATCGCCCAGCGGGCGCGCAGCCGGAAGCCGCCGCGCCCGGTTTCGTAGGCCTGTTGAATGTTCTCCGCCGGTTCCACCAGAATTCCGCCGGTGGGGAAATCCGGGCCGGGGACAAAGCTCGTCAATTTGTCGACGCCGGCGTTGCGGTGCTTGATCAAGTGCAGGAGGGCGCCGGCCAATTCGCCCGCGTTGTGCGGCGGAATGCTGGTCGCCATGCCGACGGCGATGCCGGCCGCGCCGTTCGCCAGCAGGTTCGGAAAGGCGGCCGGCAGGACGACCGGCTCCTCCTCCTCGCCGTCGTAGGTGTCGCGGAAATCGACGGTGTCCTGATCGATGCCGGCGAGCAGGGCCTCGGCCACCTCGGTCAGGCGGGCCTCGGTATAGCGCATGGCCGCCGCGTTATCGCCGTCGACATTGCCGAAATTGCCCTGGCCGTCGACCAGCGGATAGCGCTGGGAGAACTCCTGCGCCAGGCGGACGAGCGCATCGTAGATCGCCTGGTCGCCGTGCGGGTGATACTTGCCCATGACGTCGCCGACGATGCGGGCGCACTTCTTGAAGCCGGACTTGGGATCCAGCTTCATTTCGGCCATTGCATGCAGCAGGCGCCGGTGCACCGGCTTCAGGCCGTCGCGCACGTCGGGGAGCGAGCGCGCCATGATGGTCGAGAGGGCGTAGTTCAGGTAGCGCTCGCTCAAGGCCTCGGCGAACGGCGCCTCGCGGATTTCACCGGCTTCGATCAGGTCACTCATGGCGCCACTATATCACCCGATGTTGTGTCGTTGCTCGAAAACAGCTCAACAAGTCGTAGCCGCGCCTCCGGCAGCTGCTTGTTGCTCATCGCCAGCACATGGTGCTGGAGGAAGTGTCCGGTAAGCGCCAGGCCATCCTGGACGTCATCCGGGCCCATCTCGCCCGCCTGCGACTCCAGGAAGAATTTCGGCAATCGGAACAGCTTCTCGCGCCATTGCTCGCCCGCTTCGGCCGTCACCGCCCGCCCGGTACGGGGCGAGACGTAGGCGAGGTTCTCCGTCGCGCCGGTGAGCGCGCAGGTCGAGAGGTCCAGGGCAAAGCCCAACTCGCCCAGCAGGCCGAGTTCGAAGCGGACCAGCACGGCGGGCCAGACCGCCGAATGCTCCATCGCCGCCAGCAGCGCGCCCATGGCCTCGAACAGGGGAGGATGGGCCTCGCGCTCCGGCAGCGTCGCCTCCAGCACCGCGCAGGTCGCCTGCAGGCCGACCAGGGCGCGGGCATCGTCCAGCAGGCGGGCGCCACTCGCCACGAGCGGTTCGATCTGGTAGGCGCCCAGGTGCTGCGCCAGGCGCGCGCGCCACGTCGCTTCCACCCGGTTGCCCGGCTGCATCTCGCCCCGGCGCCTAGACCCGGCGCCGCCGCGCACGAGGCCCGGATGGCGGCCGTGTTCGCGGGTCAGCAGGCTCAGCACCAGGTTGGCCTCGCCGTGCCGGCGGGCGGAGAGGATGATGGCTTCGTCGGTCCACTGCATCGGCCGGGCGCCGGCCTAGTCGCGCGCGCCGAGCCGTTCATCCAGGCGGTACTGGCTCAGCGCGTAGACCGCCGACAGCGCCGCCGGAAGCCAGCCGATCAGGGTGAACTGGAGGATGGCGCAGATGATGCCGGCGATCGGCCGGCCGATAGTGAAGAACAGCACGAACGGTAGGAAGACCGCCAGGATGATCCGCATGGTTCACTGCCTCCGTGCGTTGGCGTCAATTCCGGGCAGCCGATTCAACGGGGATACTCCAGCCCCATCTCGCGGTAGCGCTCCGGATCGTCCGCCCAGTTGGGGCGCACCTTGACGAAGAAGAACAAGTGAACCCTGCGGTCGAAGACCCGCTGCATTTCCTCCCGTGCCAGCGCGCCGATCCGCTTCGCCGTCTCGCCGCGTTTGCCGAGGATGATGCCCTTGTGGCCGTCGCGGGCGACGTAGACCACCTGCTCGATCCGGACCGAACCGTCCTTGAAGTCGCGCCAGGCCTCGGTCTCGACGGTGAGCGCATAGGGGAGTTCCTGACGGAGTTCCAGGAACAGCCGCTCGCGCATGATCTCGGCCGCCAGCAGGCGCTCTGAGATATCGGCCAGCTGGTCCTCGGGGTAGAGCCAGGGTCCCTCCGGCATGGCCTCGCCGAGATAGGCCTCCAGATCCTCGACCCCGTCACCGTTGAGCGCGGAGATCATGAAGATCCGCTCGAAAACCACCTCCGCGTCGTAGGCCGCGGCCAGTTCCAGCAGGCCGGCCCGCGCCACCGTGTCGATCTTGTTCAGGACCAGGACCGCCTTGGCCCCGGTCCTTTTGAGGCCGGCGACGATGGCATCGGTGTCGCCGACGCGCCGGCGCTTGGCGTCAACCATCAACAGCACCAGGTCGGCATTCTCGGCCCCGCCCCAGGCCGCCTGCACCATCGCGCGCTCAAGCCGCTTTTTCGCCTTGCGGAAGATGCCCGGCGTGTCGATGAAGACGATCTGGGAGCGGCCGCGCACCGTGATCGCGGTGATCCGCGCCCGGGTCGTCTGCACCTTGGGCGTGACGATGGAAATCTTCTGTCCGACCAGGCGGTTCACCAGCGTCGACTTGCCGGCATTGGGGGCGCCGACGACGGCGACATGCCCGGCCCGGGTGACATCGTCACTTTGGGAGGCGCTCATCTTCTCCCTCTCCCAGCCGCGCCAGCATATCGGCGGCGGCGGCCTGTTCGGCGACCTGCTTCGATCGGCCTTCGCCAATGGTGGCGCCGGCCTCCGCCACCTGGACCTCCACCTTGAAGCGGCGATCGTGCGGTGGGCCCGAGGTCTCCACCAGATCATAACTCGGCGGCGGATCGCCGCCTCGCTGGACGCGTTCCTGCAGCCGTGTCTTGGGGTCCTTCGTGGCTTCCGCCGCGCGCGCGAGACGCCGCGCCCAGAGCCTCGTCACCACGATTTTGGCAACATCGAAGCCCGCATCGAGATAGACCGCGCCCAGGACCGCCTCGAGGGCGTTCGCCAGGATGGCGCTCTTCTCCCGGCCGCCGCCCTGCGCCTCGCCGCTCGCGAGCGTCAGCTCCGCGCCCAGCTCGATCTCCCGCGCCACCTCCGCCACCGCTTCCTTGCGCACCAGGGCGTTGTAGCGGACCGCCATCTCGCCCGCGTTGGCCCCCTCGTCGGCGCCGAAGACCTCGCCCGCCACCGCCAGGCCCAGAACCCGGTCGCCCAGGAACTCCATTCGCTCGTAGTCGCGGCGCGTGCCCTGGCCCGAACCCCAGCTCGGATGGGTCAGCGCCTCGGCGAGCAAGGCCGGTTCGGCGAATTCGTGGCCCAGCCGGCGTTCGAGATCCCCCGCCATCTCAATCTATCGTCGAGAAGATGCGGCGGATCCGCGTCGCGCCATACCAGTTCCAGACCTCCCAGAACCGCGCGGAGCCGTCGGTGGAGAAGAACATGACGTCGGCGCGGCCGACCAGGTTCTCCGCCGGGATGAAGCCGACCCCGCCCCTGGACGCCGGTACCCGGCTGTCGATCGAGTTGTCCCGATTGTCGCCCATGGCGAAGTATTTGCCCTCGGGCACCGTGAAAACCCCGGTATTGTCCAACTCCCCCCTGGGCGAGATATCGAGGGTTTCGTAGCTGACCCCGTTCGGCAGCGTCTCGCGGTAGCGGACTGTCTTCCGCGCGCGACCGTAGCTGTCCCGCCCGACGAAGGGCTCGATCCGTTCGCGTTCGACCGGCTTGCCGTTGATATGGAGCAGGCCGGCCTTCACCTGGATGCGGTCGCCCGGCAGGCCGATGATCCGCTTGATGTAGTCGGTGTCGTCGTCGCGCGGCAGCTTGAAGACCGCGACGTCGCCCCGCTCCGGCACGCTCTCGATAATCCGGCCGTCGAACAGCGGCGGGCTGAAGATCACCGAATGGCGGGAATAGCCGTAGATGAACTTGGAGACGAAGATGTAGTCGCCCACCAGCAGCGTCGGCTGCATCGATTCCGAGGGAATATTGAACGGTTCGTAGGCGACGGTGCGCACGAACAGCGCGATCGCCAGGGCATAGACGATGGTGGTGATGAAGCCGCCGATGCCCTCCTTGGACTTGGCCGGCTTCGCCGCCGCCGTTTTCTCCGCCGCCTCGTTTCGGGGCTGTTCGTTCATGCCGGCTCCACCGTTTCGGGTACCAGGGAAATGATAACCAGGGCCTGCGCCATCGGCGGCTCGTCGGTCAGCGAGACCTCGATCCTGGCCGCCATGCCGTCGGGCGTCATCGCGATCAGGCGCATGGCCGCCCCTCCTGTCAACTCCACCGTCGGCTTGCCGCCCGGCAGGTTGACGATGCCAATATCGACCTGGAAGACGCCTCTGCGAAAGCCCGTGCCGAGGGCCTTGGCGCAGGCCTCCTTGGCCGCCCAGCGCCGGGCGTAGGAAGGCGCGCGATGACGCCTGCGGTCCGAGCGCGCCCGCTCCGCCTCGGTGAAGCAGCGCCGGGTGAAACGCTCGCCGAAGCGCTCGAGGGTCGCCTCGATCCGCCGTATGTCGGTGATGTCGATGCCGATGCCGACGATCCCGGGTTGCGCGAGTGCCTCCATGCGGTCCGGTCCCCGCCTCAGGCGGTGCGGTTGCCGGTGACGTCGGCGCGGGCCTGGTCCATCAGCGCGCGCATCCGCTTGATGGAGCTGTCGAAGCCGCCGAAGATCGCCTCGCCGATCAGGAAATGACCGATGTTGAGCTCGACGACGGTGGGAATGGCCGCGACGGGCGCAACGGTCTCGAAGCTCAAGCCATGGCCCGCGTGGCATTCGAGCCCATGTTCCCGCGCGAGCGCGGCCGCCTCGACGATGCGCGCCAGTTCGCGGCTCCGGTCGGCCTCGTCCTCGGCGTCGCAGTAGGTTCCGGTGTGGAGTTCGACCACCGGCGTGCCCAGCGCCTGGGCGACGGCGAGCTGCACGGGATCGGGATCGATGAAGAGCGAGACCCGGATACCCGCCGCCGACAGCCGCTCGATATAGGGTCGGAGATGGCGGTGGCCCATCGCCGCGTCGAGCCCGCCTTCCGTCGTCACTTCCTCCCGCTTCTCCGGCACGATGCAGCAGGCATGTGGCTGGTGGCAGAGCGCGATCTCCAGCATCTCGTCGGTCGCCGCCATTTCGAGATTGAGTGGCAGGTCGATCTCGTTCGTGAGGCGGGTGATGTCGGCATCGGAAATGTGCCGGCGATCCTCCCGCAGATGCGCGGTGATGCCGTCGGCGCCCGCATCGGCAGCCGCCTTGGCGGCGCGAACGGGATCGGGGTGCCGGCCGCCGCGCGCGTTCCGGATGGTGGCGACGTGATCGATGTTCACGCCGAGGCGCAATTTTCCGCTCATGGTCTTCGGCTCCCCGCCTATGCCTCGTTTCCGCGCAGTGGTCACAAATTCGAGTCCCCGCCGCTCCGCTCCCCGGCTTGGGCCACCCCTGACGCGTACCCTTCGGGTGCCCTGGGGGTGGTTCGGCCTGTCGGGGGGATTGCCGGCACTAGCTATTTGGCACGTCCTCGCCGGAGGCACCAGCCCTTTCGCGCCGTCGCTTGAGATAGCGGGCACGGCGGTGCTGATAGCCTTCGACCGCCCGTTTTAGCGGCAGGTAGAAGACGAACCAGACGACGATGCCGACGGGGACGGAGCCGACCAGCATCGGCCAGAAGATGGTTTCGAGCGCTTCGGCGAAGACGGCGCCGTCGACGCCCGCCTCGCGCCGGGCCGTGAGGCCGACCACCGCCATGACCCAGGTGCCGACCTCGCGCCACAGTTGGTCGAACAGCGCCGCCAGCGTATCGAGGGCCGGCGCGCCCTCGGTGTCCATGCCCAGGATCCGGACGCCGACTTTGTAAACCAGCGCCCAGATGAAGGGAAAGGTCCAGGGATTGCCGACCGCCGTGCCGACGGCGCTCGCGACAATGCCGCAGCGGGTGAGCCAAGCGGCAAGGCCGGCGAGGACGAAATGCAGGCCCACGAAGGGCGTGAACGACATGGCCGCGCCCCAGGCGAAACCGCCCGCGATGGCGCGGGCCGTGCCCGGCATTCGCACCACGCGGTGGCGGTGGTAGCGCAATACGCGAGCCAGGCCCATGCGCGGCCAGACCAGCGCGCGCAGCTTCGCGCCGAGGCCGAGGGGGGTGCGGCGGCGAAACACGGGTCCTGGCTCAGGCGACGGCGCAGGCGGGCGGGATCGGGGCTTCGTTCATCCCCGGACCCGCTTCACGTCGTTGATCTGCGGCGTCGCGCGCAACGCCGTGATGATGTTGGAGAGGTGCTTCACGTCCTCGACCTCGATGTCGACCACCATCTCGAAGAAGTGCGGGTTGCGGTTGGTGATCCGCAGGTTAGAGATGTTGCCGTCGTTGCGGGCGATGACGGAGGCGAGGTTCGAGAGGCCGCCCGGCTCGTTGGTGATAACGGTGCTGATCCGTCCGACGTGCAGGTCGGTTGCGTCGGAATCGAGATCCCATCCGACGTCGAGCCAGCGATCGTCCTCCGCGTCGAACTGCTCCAGCGCGACGCAGTCGATGGTGTGGACCATGATGCCCTTGCCGCGCGTTACGATCCCCACGATGCGATCGCCGGGGAGTGGATGGCAGCAGTGCGCGTAATGCACCGCCATGCCCGGGACATGGCCCCGGATCGGTACCGCGTGACCATTGCCGGGGTTGGTGCGCCAGCGCGCCGGTAGCACCCGGTTGATCGCGCCCATCGCCCGGCGGCCCGGACTTTCGCCCGGAAAAGCGGCATGCATCAGCGCACGAGCGCCGATCTGGCCCATGCCGATGCCCTCGAACAAATCGTCGCGCGTCTTCAGGCGCAGCACGGTCTGAATCCGCTCCAGCGCCTTTTCGGTCATGTCGTGGCCCGCCTGGCGGAAGGCTTTCTCGGCGATCGCGCGCCCGAGGCCGACATACTCCTCGCGCTCGATCTTGCGGATCGAACGGCGGATCGCCGAGCGGGCCTTGCCGGTGACGACGAAATCTTCCCAGCCCGGATTGGGCGTGGCGCTGTTGGAGCGCAGGATCTCCACCTGGTCGCCGTTGCGCAACTCGGTGCCGAGCGGCAGGACCCGGCCGTTGATCTTGGCGCCGACACAGCTGTCGCCGACGTCGGTGTGGACGGCATAGGCGAGATCCACCGGCCCCGCGCCGCGCGGCAGGGCGATGACGTCGCCCTTGGGGGTGAAGCAGAACACCTGGTCCTGGAACATCTCGAGCTTGGTGTGCTCGAGAAATTCCTCCGGGCTGCTGGCGTGGTCGAGAATCTCCAGCAGCTCCTGCAGCCAACGGTAGCTGGGGCCCTCCGAGCCGCCGAGGCCCTGCTTGTAGCTCCAATGGGCGGCGACGCCGTATTCGGCGAAACCATGCATTTCCTCGGTGCGGATCTGCACTTCGATGCGCTGGCGTTCCGGTCCTATCAGCGTGGTGTGGATCGAGCGATAGCCGTTCCGCTTGGGCGTCGAGATGTAGTCCTTGAAACGGCCGGGCACCAAGCGGTAGCGGCCGTGCACCACGCCCAGGACCTGATAGCAGGCCGCCACGTCGGGCACGACGATGCAAAAGGCGATGATGTCGGAGAGCTGCTCGAAGCTGACGTTCTCCCGCTCCATCTTGCGCCAGATCGAATAGGCCGTCTTCTCCCGCCCGATCACCTGGGCCTCGATCCCGGCTTCCGCCAGCGTCTGCTCCAGTTCGGCGGTCACGCGGGCGACGGCATCCCCGGTCGATTCTCGCAGGAACTGCAAGCGCTTGATGACCGAGTCCCGCGCGTCTCCATTCAGATGGGCAAAGGCCAGATCCTCGAGCTCGACCTTGATCCGCTGCATGCCGAGACGTTCGGCGAGCGGGGCGTAGATCTCCATGGTCTCGGCCGCAATGCGGCGACGCTTCTCGAGCTTGCCCAGGTGGTGGAGCGTGCGCATGTTGTGCAGGCGGTCGGCCAGCTTCACCAACAGAACGCGGATATCGTCCGACATCGCAAGCAGGAGCTTGCGGAAGTTCTCCGCCTCCCGGCTCGCCTCCGAACTCAACTCGATCTGGGAGAGCTTGGTGACCCCATCGACCAGCTTGGCGATCTCGTCGCCGAAAAGCCGCTCGATCTCGTCCATCGTCGCCAGCGTGTCCTCGACCGTGTCGTGCAGCAGCGCGGTGACGATGGTGGCGCAATCGAGCCGGTAGTCCGTCAGGATGCCCGCCACCTCGAGGGGGTGTGAGAAATAGGGATCGCCCGAGGCCCGCCTTTGCGCGCCGTGCGCCCGCATGGAGAACACATAGGCGCGGTTCAGCAAATCCTCGTCCGCCGCCGGATCGTAGGCACTGACTTTCTCGACGAGTTCGTACTGCCGGATCATGAAAGGACGGACATCGTTGCCAAAACTAGCGAATCATGAAAGCAACGCGCCCTGAAAGCAATCGTGCCGCCTCGCGCCCCGAATTCGCCGACCGAGGCAAATCGTCTCAAACGATGCCCTGCTCGTCTTCCGGTATGGGGTCGGGTGGCGTCACGGGGAGCGGCATCGGCGTCGGCACGCCCTCGCCCAACGCCTCGGCCGAGAACTGCTGCGTGAGGAGCGCGGACATATCCTCCTCCTCCGGCTCGTCGACCTCGGCCAAGCGCTGCTGGCTGTTGATCAGGTCCTCGCTCAGCTCGTCGGCCGCCACCGTCACGTCGGCGATTTCACGGAGCGCGATCACCGGGTTCTTGTCGTTGTCCTCTTCCACCGTCGGCTGCTCGCCGCCGGAGATCTGTCGGGCGCGCGTGGCCGCCACCAGGACCAGATCGAACCGGTTGGGCACCTGCCTAATGCAATCCTCGACCGTCACGCGGGCCATGGGAAACCTCCAAATTCCTGAAGCGTGCGCGATATATATGCCGGGTGGCAGGCAGTGGCAAGCGGAACGGCCGGCCCGGCCTCAAGCCGGAATCGGCTCGATCCCGTCGAGGGCGTCGGCGGGCAGCGCCCGGTAAAGCTCCAGCGCGGTTTTGTCGAGCACAGGATGACGCCATTCGGGCGCCACGTCGAGCAGCGGACAAAGCACGAAGGCGCGCTCGTGCAGGCGGGGGTGGGGCAGTTCCAAGGGCGAAACGTCATCGGCCGCGCGAATTCGCCGGCCATGGGCCAGCAGGTCGAGATCCACGGTCCGCGCCGCCCAGCGTGAGACCCGTTCCCGGCCGAGACGCGCCTCGACCTCGTGCAACGCCGCCAGCAGGTCTTCCGGCGCGAGTTCGCTCGTCACTTCGGCCACGGCGTTCACGAACCAGGGCTGGTCCGAGAGCGGTACCGGCGCCGTCCGATACCACTTCGAGAACTTCGAGGCCTCGATTCCCCGCGCCGCCAGGAGGACCAGGCTCGCCTTCAAGGTATCGAGTGGCGGGCCGAACTCCGCCGTCTCTAGGTTGCCGCCGAGTGCGACGAGTATCATTTATGATCTAACCTTTATGGACAAATAACGCGATATTACCGCCGGCAGTTTTTCATTGACCTTGGCGCGTCGGTGGCGTAGCCAGGACTCTGCCAAGTTCGGTGCCCATATTTCACGTGGTTCCATTCTTGCGTCCCTAGCCAACAGGAGAAATTTACGCCATGGCGTTCTATCCGGACGAAAAATTTGTCATCTTCATCGATGGGGCCAACCTGTATTCGGCCGCCAGATCCCTCAATTTCGACATCGACTACAAGAAACTGCTCGAGGAATTTCGCGGCAAGGGCCGTCTACTCCGGGCTTTCTATTATACGGCGCTCATCGAGGACCAGGAATATTCGCCGATCCGGCCGCTGGTCGATTGGCTCGACTACAACGGCTACACCATGGTGACGAAGCCCACCAAGGAGTTCACGGACGCCACCGGCCGGCGGAAACTCAAGGGCAACATGGACATCGAAATCGCCGTCGACGTCCTGCAGATGGCCGAACATTGCGATCACATCATCCTCTTCTCGGGTGACGGTGACTTCCGCCGCCTGGTCGAGGCGGTGCAGCACAAGGGCACCCGGGTCAGCGTCGTCAGCACCGTCCGCACCCAGCCGCCGATGGTGGCCGACGAATTGCGCCGCCAGGCGGACCAGTTCATCGAGCTGGAGACCCTGATCCCCAAGATCGCCCGCGATCCCAGCATCCGGCAGCAAAACATGCAGCGCCGCGCCGAGGCCGAGGCGGCCGAGCGGGCGGAAGCCTATGACGACGACGAGCCGCCGGCGGATGTCGAGGACGACTTCGGAGAGGACGACGAGCCGTCCGGCTACGAAAACCGGGCCTGAACTTGGGCACGCCGCCCGACGCCGGCCGCCGCGACCCGCCGTCCGACTGCGCGCTCTGCCCCCGTCTCCAGGCGGAACGGCGGGCCAACGATGAACGCCGTCCCGATTGGCACAACGCGCCCGTGCCCTCCTTCGGGCCGGCCGAGGCGCGGCTGCTGATCGTCGGCCTGGCGCCGGGGCTCGGCGGGGCCAACCGCACCGGCCGGCCCTTCACGGGCGACCATGCGGGCGATCTGCTTTACGCCACCCTCGCCAAGCATGGCCTCTCGCGGGGCGAATACGCCGCCCGCCCCGACGACGGGGTCGAACTGCTCGATTGCCGGATTACCAACGCCGTTCGCTGCCTGCCGCCCAAGAACAAGCCGACGGGCGCGGAAGTCCGCCAATGCCGCCCCTTCCTGCTGGCGGAACTCTCGGCCCAACCGATGCCCCGCGTGATCCTGGCGCTCGGCCGCGTGGCGCACGAGACGACGCTCGACGCGCTCGGCTGGCGCCGGGCCGATCATCCCTTCGCCCACGGCGCCCGGCATGAATTCGCCGACGGCCGGGTGATGCACGACAGCTATCACTGCTCGCGCTACAACACCCAGACCCGGCGGCTGACGACGGAGATGTTCGAGGCGGTCTTCGCCGCCATTCGCGAAGACCTGGATTGACGGTTGCCATCGCGAGGCCCGATGTCCGCCAGTCCGGGTCTTCCGCAAGGTCGGCGAGCTTCGTATCATCCGCCCTTATCGCTTCGTCCGCTTCGCCATCCTCCGCGTTCAATTGGATGGATAAAGCTGATCTACTCCTCGATCGGATATTGCGCCAGGTTTGATCCGCGACTAACCGCGCCTCAGCAGGCGTTGCTTCTGGCGGTTCCAGTCCCGCTCCTTGATGGTCTGGCGCTTGTCGTGCTGGCGTTTGCCGCGGGCGAGACCCAACAGCACCTTGGCGATGCCGCGCTCGTTGAAATAGACCCTGAGCGGCACCACGGTGCCACCCTCGCGGCGGATCTGGTCGGAGAGCTTGGCGATCTCGCGGCGGTGCAGCAGCAGTTTCCTGGGCCGGCGCGGCTCGTGGTTGTAGCGGTTGCCGGCGGTGTATTCCGGGATATAGGCGTTGACCAGGAACAGCTCCCCGCCCTGCGCGCTGGCGTAGCTTTCCGAGATGTCGGCGCGGCCCTCGCGGAGCGACTTCACCTCGGTGCCGGCCAGCACCAGGCCCGCCTCGAGCGTCTCGTCGATGAAGTAATTGTGGCGAGCCTTGCGATTCTCCGCCGCGACGCGTCCGTGCGCCATCACCGCCGTCAGTTGACCAGGCCGGCGTGCCTGAGCGCGCCCTCGATGGTCTTCTTGGTCCCCTCGCCGGGCGGCACCAGCGGCAGGCGCACTTCCGCCCGGCAGAGACCCAGCGTCTCCGCCGCGTGCTTCACGCCGCCCGGGCTCGGCTCCAGGAACAGCGAGACATGCAGCGGCATCAGCCGGTCCTGATACTCAAGCGCGGTCTTGAAATCGCCCGCCATGCAGGATTCCTGGAATTCGCTGCACAGGCGCGGCGCCACGTTGGCGCTGACCGAGATGCAGCCGTCGCCACCGTGCGCCATGTAGGCGAGCGCCGTGCCGTCCTCGCCCGAGAGCTGGCACCAGTCGTCCTCGATCAGCATCTGCTCCTTGCTCGGCCGGGTGAGGTCGGCGGTCGCGTCCTTGACTCCGACAACGTTGGTGAGCGAGGAGATCCGGGCCATCGTCTCCGGCGAGATGTCGACGATCGCGCGCGGCGGGATGTTGTAGACGATGATCGGCAGGTCGACCGTGTCGCTGATGGCCTTGAAGTGCTGGTAGATGCCTTCCTGGCTGGGCTTGTTGTAGTAGCCCGTCACATGCAGCACGCCGTCGGCGCCGGCCGCCTTGGCGTGTTCGGTGAGGTCGATGGCCTCGCGCGTGTTGTTGGAGCCGGCCCCGGCGATCACCGGCAGGCGGCCGTCGTTCTGCTCGATGACGACGTCGGTGACCCGCTTGTGTTCGTCGTGACTGAGGGTCGGCGATTCACCGGTCGTGCCGCAGGGCACGATACCGTGCGTCCCCTGCTCGACATGCCAATCGACCAGCGTGCGCAACGCGGTCTCGTCGACATCTCCATTCTTGAACGGGGTGATCAAAGCAACGATCGAACCCTTGAACATGGCATCCTCCCTCGTATTTTCACCGACAGTACCGATTGGCCGCGCCGACGGCAAGCACGGCGATCGCCGGGGACCGCCCGGTTGGACGCGGGCGGCAAACGAGGATACTATTGCAATCATGAATTTCGACCGCCGCATCGCCGTCTTGCTGGCGGGCTTCTTTCTGGCGCTCGCGCCTCCGGCCGCCGCCACCACGCCACGGACGGCCGCCGTCGATCCCAGCGAGTTCGATGCGAAGCTGACGGCGAGCGACGAGGACCTCTATACCCGGGCCTTCCGCGTTGCCGAGCGCGGCAACTGGCGCCGCGCCGAACACTTGGCGGTGCAGGCGCGAGATCCGCTCCCGGGAAAAATCCTGACTTGGATGCGGCTCTCCGAGGGCAACGGCGAAGCGGGTTTCGCCGAGCTTTCGGCCTTTATCGCGAAGAACCCGACCTGGCCGCGCCAGAAGGCCCTGTCGGGTCGGTTGGAAAGGGCGATGCGACGGGACGTGGGGGACGTGGCCAACCGGCGCATCATCGCCTGGCACAAGGACCGCCGCCCGGTGACGGCGGCCGGGCACATCCG
The DNA here is from genome assembly GCA_965226475.1 of Alphaproteobacteria bacterium. Taxonomy (GTDB): domain Bacteria; phylum Pseudomonadota; class Alphaproteobacteria; genus JASLMY01. The sequence goes on from CBDDDJ010000002.1 coordinate 509,716, forward strand.
CCTGGCGGAGGCACTCCTCGCCGAGGGTTTCGCCGAGACGGGCGTCGCGTGGCTGCGCCACGCCTGGATCAACGACGATTTCGAGCGCAAGGAACGAGGCCGGATTCTGCGGACGCACGGCAAGCGGCTTCGGGCCCGGGACCATGGCGAGCGCCTCGACCGGCTGCTCTGGGACCGGCGGTGGCGCGACGCCAGAGGATTGTTGGCGCTGGTCTCCGCCGAACGGCGTCGAGTGGCCGAGGCCCGGATCGCGCTGATGCGTCGCAGCCGCGACGTCCGCACCCGAATCAAGCGCGTGCCGGCGTCGCTGCGGGGCGACCCGGGCCTGGTCTACGAGCGGGTGCGTTGGCGCCGCCGCGCCGGCAAGACCGAAAGCGCCCGCGACCTCCTCGCGGCCCATTTGGGCGACCGTGGCCCCCGGCCGAGGAAATGGTGGGACGAACGCAGTCGCCATGTCCGCGACCTGATCGAGACGGGCCGCATGGAACGGGCCTACGCCATCGCCAGCAAACACGGGCAGCCGGCCTTCACCGTCGGTTTCGCCGAGGCGGAGTTCCTTTCGGGCTGGCTGGCGCTGCGATTCCTCGACAAACCGGCGCCGGCGGCCCGGCATTTCCGCGTACTGTACGACGGCGTCCGCTTCCCGATCTCGCGCGCCCGCGCCGCCTATTGGCATGCCCGTGCCTCGGCCCGGCTCGGCAACGCCGAGCACGCGCGGCGCTGGTACCGCCTGGCGGCGCAGTATCCCGCGACCTACTACGGCCAGCTGGCGACCGAGTCGCTCGGCCAGGGCGCGCTGCTGCGCCTGCCGCGCCTGCGCCGGCCGCGCGAGGCCGAACGGCGGATCTTCGCCCGGCGCGAACTGGTCCGCGCCGCGGCGCTGCTGTCGCAATTGGGTCGGCGGCCCCTGTTCGCCACCTTCATGCGGCGCCTGGGCAGGCAGCTCGAGCGGCCGATGGATCAATACCTGCTGTCCATGATGGCTTGGCGCCACGGTCGCCAGAGCCTCGCCATTCGCCTCGCCAAGAGGGCTGTCCGCCAAGGCGCGCTGGTGGTCGAAACCGCCTATCCCCTGGTCGGACTGCCGCGCACCCGCAGCGAACCCCCCTGGTGATGGCCGTCGTGCGCCAGGAGAGCCAGTTCGACGCCCGCGCCGTCAGTCCCGCCGGCGCCCGGGGCATGATGCAGCTGATGCCGGCGACGGCGCGCGAGGTGGCGCGCGGCATCGGTCTTCGCTACAGCCGCCGGCGGCTGACCCGCGACCCGCGCTACAACGTGCAACTCGGCGACAGCTATCTCAAGCAGCTGATCGAGCGCTACGACGGCTCCTACGTGCTGGCCGTGGCCGCCTACAACGCCGGGCCGGGCCGGGTGGCGACCTGGATCAAACGCAACTGCGACCCGCGCCGCCCCGAGGTCGACGCGGTCGACTGGGTGGAGCTGATCGGCATCCCGGAAACCCGAAACTACGTGCAGCGGGTGATGGAGAATTTGCAGATTTATCGCGGCCGCATCGCCAAACGGCCGATCGCGAGCCGCATCGGCGCCGACCTGGTGCGGAACCGGGCGGCCAATTGAGCACTGCTCCCCGCCCCAAACGGGGGCAGACTTGGATACCATCCGCTGCTAGCCTCGGTTCCCGAGCCGGCGACGAGCTGCTTTGTCGGATGGAGAACGAGGACAATGACGAGGATTGGCGCGGCGATGTGGACGGTCGTCTTGACGATGGCCCTGGGCGCCACCTCGCCCGGTGTGCTGGCGCAGGCGGCGACGGACGTCCAATGCGCCCAATGCGTCGGCACGACGGATATCGCCCTCCAGGCCATCACCAACGGCCGGCTGAGGGACAACGCGGTGACGACGAACAAGATCGCTGACGGCGCCGTCACCGCGAGAAAGCTCGGCGCCGGCGCGGTGACCAACAGCCGGATCGGGCTCGGCGCCGTGCGCGAAGGCCGACTTGCCGACGGGGCGGTCACCAACAGGAAGATCAGGCTCGGCGCCGTGCGGGAGGGCCGCCTCGCGACGGGCGCGGTCTCGACGGCGAAGCTCCAGGACGGCGCGGTGACCATCGCCAAGCTCGAGGCCGGGATCGCCGACGTGGTGGCCGGCTTCGGCAACGATAACCCGCCCGCCACCACCAGCTTCACGCTCGAATGTCCGACCGGCAAGTTCCTCGGCGAGGTCTGGCTGTTCGCCGGCAACTTCGCGCCCCGCGGCACCCTACCCGCGCATGGCCAGCTCATCTCAATCCGCGACAATGACATCCTGTTTTCGCTGCTCGGCACGACATACGGAGGCGATGGTCGGATCAGCTTCGGGCTCCCCGACATGCGCGGCCTGGAGCCCGCCGGCGTCAACTACGTCATCTGCATGGCCGGAACCTATCCCTCGAGAAATTGATCCGCGCCTCGGGCAGTCGGCGCCGGGTATTGGCGATGATGGAAAAGTGATTACTCGATGGCGCGGACGTCCTCGACGACCGCGCGGTCCGGCGCCGCGCGACCATCGCGGCGCGGGATGTCCTGGCATCGTCCACGGCGCCGAGGTATGTAGGGGGAAGCGATCACGGGACCGAAAGAGCAACAATTGGAAGCCTCGACGTCGGGTTGGGGGCGAACTCCGGCTGATTTGCACCAGCAAGAGCCCTTGAGTGATGGAATGGCGAAATTCGGCGGGTAGAGGGACGGGAGAAACATATGGGGGCGCTTAGCGAAAAGGCCTGCATCACCGGTATCGGCGAGACGCGCTACGCGCGTGGCAGCGAAAAGAGTCAGGTGGCCCTGGCCCTCGAGGCCTCGCTCAACGCCATCCGCGACGCGGGCCTGAGCCCCAAGGACATCGACGGGGTCATCCCCTATGCCGCCGGCATGGCGGTCGCCGAGGATTTCATCACCAACTTCGGCATCGAGGACATGCGCTACTCCGCGACCACGCCCATGGGCGGGGCCAGTGCCATCGCGGCGTTGCAGACCGCGCTGATGGCGACGGCCACGGGGCTCGCCAATCACGTGCTGATCGTGCTCGGCCGCACGGGTTTCTCGGGCGGCCGGATCGGCGCCCGGGTGCAACAGATGCCGCAGTACAAGACCGTGGCCGAATTCGAGATGCCGTCGGGCGCGATCGCCCCACCACAGCTCTATGCGCCGATGGCCCGCCGCCACATGGAGCTTTACGGCACCACCAGCCGCCAGTTCGCCGAGATCGCCGTCACCATGCGCAAGCACGCGCAATTGAACGACAACGCCATCATGCAAAAGCCGATGAGCGTCGAGGATCACCAGAATTCGCGGATGATCTCGGACCCCTTCCGCCTGTTCGATTGCAGCCTGGAGAGCGACGGCGGCTGCGCCGTCGTCGTCAGTTCGGCCGAGCGGGCGAAGGACATGGCCCAGCGGCCGATCTACATCATGGGCGTCGCCGAGGGACACCCCGATTCACCCAGCGTCATCACCCAGCGACCCGACCTTACGCGCCTCGGCACCGCCAAGGCGGCGCCCAAGGCCTTCGAGATGGCCGGGATCGAGCGCTCGGACATCGACGTCGCCGAGATCTACGACTGCTTTACCTATATCGTGCTCTGCCAGTTGGAGGATCTGGGCTTCTGCGAGAAGGGCGAGGGCGGCGACTACGTCCAGGGGGGCCGGATCGGCCTCGGCGGCGAATTGCCGATCAACACCCACGGCGGCCTGCTGAGCCAGGCGCACCTGGCCGGCATGAACCACATTCACGAACTCGCCCGCCAGCTGCGCGGCGAGGGCGGCGAAGCCCAGGTCGAGGGGGCGGAGATCGGCCTCGTCACCGGCTACGGCGATCTCGGCGACGGCACCGTCGCCATCCTGCGGAGCTAGAAGAGCGGTGAACGCGGCCTACGAAAAACCGGTCCCGAGCCCGACGGCGGACAGCCAGCCCTACTGGGACGGCCTGCACGACCATCGGCTGATGATCCAAAGCTGCGGGGCCTGCGGCAAGACCCGCCACTATCCCCGGCCGATGTGCGATGCCTGCCATTCCTTCGAGGTGAAATGGATCGAAGCCTCGCGCCGGGGCACGGCGCACAGCTGGACCGAGACCCATCATCCCTTCCACGCGGGCTTCGAGGACGACCTGCCGATCACCCTGGTCACCGTCGACCTGGCGGAGGGCGTGCGGCTGCAATGCCCGCTCCGCGACGCGCGCCTCGACGATCTGGCGCTGGGCCTGGGAATCGTGATCGGCTTCGAGGACGTGACCGAGGAGCTGACTTCGCCGGTCGCGAGGCTGGCGACATGAGCGAGACCATTCGCGAGATCATCCTGGCGAGCCGGCCCGAGGGCTGGGTGGGCGAGGAGAACTTCGAGCTGCGCGAGAGCGCGGCGCCGGAGCCGGCGGCGGACGACGTGGTGGTCGAGGCCCTCTACCTCTCCGTCGATCCCTACATGCGCGGGCGGATGCGGGATGCGAAATCCTATGTCCCGCCCTTCCCCTTGGGCGAGCCGGTGGTGGGTGGCGGCGTCGGCCGCGTGGTCGCCAGCCGCAACGCCACCTACCGGGAAGGCGACGTGGTCCAGGGCATGCTGGGCTGGGCCGACCACACCCTGGTGTTGTAGGGCCGGGGGCTGATGAAGCTCGATCCGGACGTGCCATCGCTTTCGCATTATCTGGGCGTCCTCGGCATGCCGGGGATGACCGCCTGGGTCGGCATGCGCGATATCGGCCGGACCAAGGCGGGCGAAACGGTGGTGGTCTCGGCCGCCTCGGGCGCCGTCGGCCAGATCGCCGGCCAGATCGCCAAGCGGGCCGGCGCCCGCGTCGTCGGCACGGCGGAGCGCGACGACAAGGTCGCCTTCGTGCGCGACGAACTCGGCTTCGACGCCGCCTTCAACTACCGCTCGGCCGGCCCCCTGCTTGACGCGCTTCGCGAGCATTGCCCGGACGGCATCGACGTCTATTTCGAGAACGTCGGCGGCGAGATGCTGGACGCCGTACTACAACTCGCCAACTTCCAAGCCCGCATCGTCGCCTGCGGCATGGTCAGCCAATATAATTTGGAGGAGCCGGAGGGGATCAAATACCTCTTCAACATCGTCCGCCAGCGGATCCGCCTGCAAGGCTTCATCGTCTCCGACCACATGGACCGCCTGCCCGAGTTCCGCGCCGAGATGTCGGACTGGCTGGCCAAGGGCGAGGTGCTCTACCGGGAAGACGTGATGGACGGGCTGGAGAACACGCCCAAGGCCTTCATCGCCATGCTGAAGGGGGAGAATTTTGGCAAGCAGGTGGTCAAGGTCCGTTGAGGGGGAAACATGGCCCTATTCGATCTCGAGCAAACCGACGGGCTGCTGACCACCACGCGCGCGGTGCGCAAACGCCTGGACCTCGAACGTCCGGTTTCCCGCGAGGTGATCCGCGAGTGCCTGGAACTGGCGATCCAGGCGCCGACGGGGTCGAACCGTCAGGGCTGGCGCTGGCTGGTGGTGACGGATGCCGGGAAGCGTGCGGCCCTCGCCGAGATCTACCGCAAGGGCGCCGGCGACTATCTGGAGGATGCCGTTCGCGACGCCCGGGAGAGGGGTGCGGTACAGGACGGACGGGTGTTCGACTCGGCCCGCTACCTGGCGGAAAACCTGCAACACGTGCCGGTCCACGTCATCCCCTGCATCCGCGCCGATCATCTGGCCGACGACCCGCCGCGCCACGTCTGGCCGGGCCTCATGGGCTCGATCCTGCCGGCCGTCTGGAGCTTCCAGCTGGCGCTCCGCGCGCGCGGCCTGGGCTCGGTGCTGACGACCCTGCATCTCGGCCACGCGGAGGAGGCCCGGGCGCTGCTCGGCATTCCGGACGGCATCATGCAAGTGGCCCTCGTCCCCGTCGCCCATACCAAGGGCACCGACTTCAAGCTCGCCAAGCGCCGCCCGCTGGATGAAATTTTGCACTGGGACGCCTGGTCGGAGGATTGAGGCCGGCGAGGCAACGAACCGACTCGTCACTGGCTTGCAAACACAACCGTCATCGCCTCGTCCGGGCGCGCGGCGTGAGCCGGCGTCCGTCGCTAGACGCCGCCGAGCGAATTCCAAAACTCGTTGTTCGTCCGAACCTGCAGAACACCGTGCTCTTGCTCGATACAAATACGCATCGACATGTGCCATCTTCGAGGAAAGCGTACGTGGCAAACGCCGATGAGGCGGTCGACCAAGGCGCGCGTCTTCGGGCTCGCATTCGACTCGTCGAATGCGGCGAGCGCGGTTGCAATATTCGCCGTTTGGCGTTCCTCGGTGACGTTGCCCGAACGGGGCAAGGCATTGATCAGGCCGGCCGCGAACGAGACGGCTTCCGCGCGCGCCGTATTTTTTTCGAAGTACCGTTGCGCCGCTCGCCGGTACGGGCCGGTCGCAAGCGCGATTTCCTCCGCGCCGCGCGGATCGTCGTCCCCTTCCATCGCGACGGGAAGTAGCGAGGCCATCGGGCCGACTTCGACCGACATCTCGACGGGAGCCAATTTGCCGATACGCGTCTCCTCCACGATCGCCAGGACGCCGGTATAGCCCGTCCGGGTTTCGAATCGAATCCAGTCGTTCCCCGCCAATCGCAGCCTCCCGCCGGCGGCGGTCTCGACGATCAGCGTGACCTCGGTGTTTTCGGCTGGCCGATACGTCGCGCCGCTCGGCGGCGGCGGACGATCCTTCTCGAGACAGAATGCGCTCAGATAGGCGGTGCATAGACCGTCCTGGCATTGCATCGACGCCGGCTTTTCGGTGGCGACGAGGCCCAGGGCTTGGAAATCGGCGCTGGCCTCTTGGGCGGCGAACGCGGATGCGACCAGGACGACCGACAACGTGGCGAATGCGCGGTGAATGGCCATGACAACCTTCTCCCCCTCGAATCCGGTCGAGGCGACCCGAAGGGTCATCAACCGGCATGTTCCAGATGACCGCCGTATCTGGCCATCAGGGTAGCTCGTCGGGTGTTCCGTGGCAATTTGGAGGTCGCCACGCTCGGACAGGGCGCGGGGCCGCGGCCGATGCCGCCGCCTGGCGGCCGTGGAAGGCTCGCCGGCGACGAGGGGCGGGCGCACTTCGCTCGCGGTTCAGCTTCGCAGGAGAGTTCCGTAGCCCGAGACGTCGGAGCGAACCCCCGCCAGGCGCAAGCAGTGCCACAGGCTCGCCTGGTTCGCCGATAGGACCGGCAGTTTCAGGTCCTGCTCGAGAGCGTCCAGGATGGCGACGCAACGAAACCCCGTGCCCGCGATCAGAACCCCGTCCGCCGCGGCTGGACAGGACGATCTGATCCGCGCATAGAGAGGTTCGACCTCTTGCTCCACTCCCAAGCCGTGCCCCACCAGCTCGCCCGGCGGCAGGTCTCGCCACTTTCGGCCCGGGTCGTGGCGAAGATGGCCCGCCGGCGCGACGCCGTGATCTTCGTAGTAGCGGACGCCCCGGGCCACCGTTTCGTCATTGTACCAGGGCGGCAGTATCAGAAACGGCCGTTGCACGCCCGAGGCGCGAAGTGCCGCGAGGCAATCCAGCCCGTTTGTCGTGACGACCACGTCCGGTCCGAGGATGGGGGAAAGACTTTCCACCGCCGCCTCGTCCCACCCCTTGCCGCCGACGAAACTGCTCGAACTGTGGCCAACCACCACAGCCGATAGGCGCATCGTCGAGAACTGTCGGCTTCCCCGCGCCAAATCGTCCTCGGGATCGACCCCCGTTCGGTCTTCTCGCCACCGCGCCCAAGGCGTGGGCGCGGTGACGCGGGCGGCGTGCACCGACACATCCGGGGGCAGCATGGCCCACCACTCGGCCTCCGGCACGACTTCGCCGCCGACGATGAACATCCCGATCCGCGCGCGCCAACCCCAGTTGTCGTTCCGCGACATCAAACCCTCCCCCATTCGCCGATCCTCGATGCCCGAACATGACCTGGCCATGTGCAAACGGCAACGAGAGCCTCTCGCGCGAATGGAAGGGTCGCCTCGAGGGCCCGCCGGCAAGGCCGCCCTATTCCGCCGCCTCCAGCACCCACTTATTGCCCGGATCGTCGCCGGCGACCGTGGTGCGGACCATGACGCGGGCCTGGTCGTCGGGCCAGCGGTGGCCGCGATGGAGCACGCAGCGGTTGTCCCAGATCACCAGGTCGCCGAGGCGCCAGACGTGCTTCAGGGTGCGGGGCGGTTGGGCCGCGTCGTCGGTCAGCTTGGCCAGCAGGGCCCGGCTCTCCTCCAGGTCCTCGCCCGGGATGTGGCTGGCGTGGCGGCCGACGAAGAGGTTCTTTCGGCCCGTCGCCGGGTGGGTGCGGACGATCGGGTGTTCGACCGGTGGCAGATGCGCCAGTTCGTCCTTGTCCAGGATCTCCAGGCCGCCGAAGGGCGCGTGGGAAAAGGCATAATTATGCACGGCGATTTTACCGTCGAGCCAGGCCTTCATCCCGTCGTCGAGCGCGTCCCAGCCGGCCCGCATGTCCGCCCACTCGGTCTCGCCGCCCTGGTCGGGCACCTGGTGGGCGGCGAGGATCGAGGCCTTGGCGCCGACCCGCTTGTAGGAGCTGTCGCTGTGCCAATAAGTGTTGCCGACGAGAAAGCGGGCCTGCACGGTCGAGGGCGCCACCGCCCGGCCCGCCGCGTCCGTGTTGGCGAGGCGCGAAAAGCCGGTCGAGGAGGCGCGCCGGATCCCCTGCTCGAGGCGCCCGAAGCGGCGGGTGAAGTCGAGATGGGCCTCGTCGCTCAGCCGCTGTTCGGGAAAGATCAGCACCGCGTGCTCGTGCCACGCCGCCTCGATCTCGCCGAAGGCCGCGTCATCGAGCGGCGCCGACAGGTCGACGTCGCTCACCACGGCGCCGAGGGTCGCTTGGCAACGTCGTAGCTCCATCTATCCCCGCCTCGCTTCCCGGACCGTCCCGCGCCCACTATAGCGCGGTCCCGACCCAGAGCGAGCGTCAGGCCGCTTCACCCACTTGCGCACGGCCTTCGGCGTCTGCCCCTCCTTGCGCACGCGGCGCACCAGCTCCGCTCGACTATGCCAGGTCAGGCGTGCATTCTCGTGGATGTCCATTCGATCTCTCCTTGGAAACGGATGATTCGGCAAACATCAGCTTCCTCGGTCCGGGCCGAGTGGACAACCTATTGAGAGATCACAGCTAGGCGCGAGGCGCCGGGAGGTCGTTGATTTCGATCAACGCCATGCCTGGCACATAATAGGAGAGGCGGCCCGGGGGCCGCCTCTCCGTGTATGGGCCGTGCCGAGGCCCTGTGACTTAACTCAAGTCCGCGTCAGCGCACGCGGAAGAGGATGCTCCCCTGCCCACGCATGGCGCCAGTACCTCGGGTCACGGCACGCATATCACTCGACATTGGATCACCTCCTTTCCGTTGTTGAAGAACCGAGCGGGAGTATGCCCGGCCTTTTCGCGAAAAGGAAGCGTCGAAATCGAAACCCTTATATTCGGCTGGTTTCGGCCGTTTTCAGGGCAGGCCGGAACCGGGAACGTCGACCCTCGCCGCCTCGATTCGCCCCGCCTTCGCCTCGGCCGCCGCCGGCCCGCCGCCGAGATTGGTCAGGATGTAGAGCGTGCGGCGGTCCGCCCCGCCCAGCATGCAGGCGTAGGAGCCATGGTCGCCCGTGTCGATCCGGTGGGTGACCTCGCCGCCCTCGCGCACCCGGATCGTCTCCTTTCCGCGCGGGTCGGCGACCCAGATCGCCCCCTCGGCATCGAGGCAGATGCCGTCGGGGTGGTTCCGGCCGAGATCGGCCCAGAGCCGCTGGTTGGAGAGGCCGCCTCCGGCGCCGATGTCCCAGGCGGTCAGGCGGCGCCCCATCGTCTCGCCGACCACCAGCGTGCGGCCATCGCCCGTGATGACGGAGCCGTTGGGGAAGCCCAACCCACGCGCCGCGACGGATACCCCGCCATCGGGATCGACCCGGGCGAGATCGGCCGGCCGTTCCTCTTCGCCGTTGTGGAGGTCGTAGCCGAAATTGCCGACATAGGCGTGGCCGTCCGCCGAGACCACCATGTCGTTGCACGGCCCGCCGGCGATACCGGAGAGGTCGCCGTGCGTTTCCAGCCCGCCCGCGCCCAGCCGCAGCAGCCGGCGGTCGAGCATCGAGACGATCAGCAGCTCGCCCCCCGGCAGCCAGCCGAGGCCCGAGGGCTGCGCCGGCACCTCGGCGATGGTCTCCGTCGTCCCGTCCTCGGCCATGGCGAGCACCCGGTGGGAATAGAAGTCGGAGAACCAGAGCCGGCCCTCATGCCACCGGGGTCCTTCCGGGAAGGTCAAGCCGTCGAGCACCACGCTTCGTTCCATCGTTTCCCTCCCTATCCGCGATTGCCGCCGTAGGCCTGGGTGAAAAGCCGTCCCTCGGCCACCCGGTCGTGGCTCAGCGCCTGGAAATCCTGGTCCGTCCGCCCGTCGACGATCCACCCGGCCAGCGCGCGGCCCGCCGCCGGGCCGAGCTTGAAGCCGTGGCCGCTGCCGCCCGAGCCGTCGACATAGCCCTCGACCTCGGACCTCGGACCGTAGAAGGGGTACCAATCGGGCGTCACGTCGTAGAGCGCGGCGTAGGAGCCGATCAGCGTCATGCCGGCAAACGCCGGGAAGCGGGCCTCGGCGCGCGCCTGGACCTCGGCGATGAAATCCTCGTCGGCGGTCAGCTTGTAGTTCTGCGGATCGACGTCCTGATAGTCCTTCGGAAACCCGCGACCGATGACGAAGCGCCGCTCGCCCAGCGGGCGGAAATAGATCGCGTCGACCGCGTTGGAAACGGAAACGGTGGGCAGCGGCCGGCCGGAGCGCACTTCCCAGACCGTGTCCTGCTCGCGCACCGCACGCAGCGGGAGCGAGAGGCCGGCATCCTCGGCGAGCGCGCGGGCCCAGGGACCGGCGGCGTTCACCACGGTCCCGGCGGCGACCCGCTCGTCGTCGGTCTCGATGCCCGTGACGCGATTTCCCTCGCGCAGCAGCCGGCGCGCCGGCTGGCGCTGGCGATAGGTGCCGCCCAGCGCGCGAAAGCCCGCCACGAACGCCTCCGTCGTCGTCACCGGGTCGGCGTAGCCGCCGTCGACTTCGTAGGCGACCCGGTCGATCCCCTCCATCGCGATCTCGGGCAGATGGGCCGGGATCTCGGCCGCGTCCAGAAAGCGCGTGTCGATGCCGACCTCGCGCTGCATGGCGATATTGGCCTCGGCGCCCGCGCGCAGGTCCGCCGGCAGCAGGAAGCACCAGCCGCTCGCCACATAGCCGCCGTCGGAGTCGAGCTCATCCGGCATGGCCCGGAAAATCTCGATGCTCTCGGCGGTCAGCCGGCTCAACACCGGAGAGGAATAGTGCTGGCGGATGATCGCCGCGCTTTTCCCGGTACCGCCGGCGGCGGGCGCCTCGCGCTCCAGCAGCAGGACCGAGAGACCGCCGCGCTTCATCAGGTGATAGGCCGTGGAGGCGCCGGTGATCCCGGCGCCGACGACGACGACATCGAACCGCTCGTTCATCGCGCTTCAGCCCTCCACCGCGCGGGGACCGTACTCGCGGGCGAGGAAATCGTCGCTGAACTTGCCGCTTTCCCTGTCCACCACGAGCCGTTCCCCGGCCCGTTCGTCGGGCGGGCCGTAGCCGCCGGCACCCGGCGTCTCGACCCAGACGACGGCGTTGGTCGGCACTTCCAGCGAGGAGGGCTTGCTGGCCAGGGGATCGCGCCGGCCGTCGTCATGGACGATTTCCATCCGGCCCTTTCCTCCCGGCCCTCCGCCGAAAAGGCCCCAGGGGGCATACGTCTGGCGCTCGTTCTGGCCGGAGAAGGTGAGCGTGTGATCGATGCCCCGATAGACGCGGCGCAGCCCCATGCCGCCCCGCCATTTCCCGGCGCCGCCCGAATCCTCGACCAGTTCGTAGCGCTCCACCAGCAGCGGGTATTCGTTCTCCAATGCCTCGATCGGCAGATTGGAGGTGTTGGTGATGTGGACCTGGATTCCGTCGTTGCCATCGCGGTAGGCGCGTCCACCGGCCCCGCCGCCGATGGTCTCCAGGTAGACGTAGTACTTTCCGTCGGGACCGACGCCGGAGAAGGTCGCGCAGCCGTTGGCGCCGTTGCCGGCGGCGAGGATGCGCTCCGGCAGCGCGTCGGCCAGCGCGCCGAAGATCGCGTCGACGATCCGTTGCGCCGTCTGGGCGCGCGCCGCCGTCGCCGCCGGGAAGACGGCGTTCACCACGCTCGCCTCGGGCGCGGTGATCGTCACCGGCTCCAGCATGCCGTGGTTGGTCGGCCCGTCGGGATCGACCAGGACTTTCAGCGCATAGAGCACGGAGGCCTGCAGGCCGGCATGGGAATTGTTCATGTTGCCCTGGACCTGGGCACCAGAGCCGGTGAAGTCGAAGGTGATCTCCTCGCCGGCCTTGGTGATCGTCACCTCGATCGGGATGTCCGTGGTCTCCATCCCGTCGTCGTCGAGATAGTCGCGGAAGTGGTAGGTCCCGTCCGGTACCTCGGCGATGCCGGCGCGCATCCGGCGGGCGACCGCCTCGATGATCTTCTCCGCGCCCTCGGCGATCTCGGCGACCGGCCAGCGGCCGAATAGTTCACCCAGGCGCCGGAGGCCGAGCCGGTTGGCGGCGATCTGCGCCATGTAGTCGCCGCGCCGTTCCTCCGGCACGCGAACGTTCAGCAGGATCATGGAGAGGATGTCCTCGACGATCTCGCCACTCCGGACGACGCGGACCGGCGGAATGCGGAGCCCCTCCTGAAAGATCTCGGTCATGCCGCCAGCCATGGAGCCGGGCGACATGCCGCCGATATCGGCATGGTGGGCGATGTTGGAGACGAAGAGCACCAGATCGTCCTCGTGGAACACCGGCGCCAGGATGGCGACGTCGGGCAGGTGCGAACCGCGACCGACGAAGGGATCGTTGGAGATGAACATGTCGCCCGGCCGGATGCGCGCGCGGCCATGACGCTCCAGCACCACCTCCGCCAGGCCCAGCATGGAGGCCAGGTGCAGCGGCAGGCTGTCGCCCTGCACCACCACATGTCCGGCGGCGTCGAAGATCACCGTCGAGTGGTCGTGGCGTTCCTTGATGTTGGTGGAATAGGCGCTCTTCATCAGCGCCGCGTACATTTCGTCGCAGATGCCGCCGAGGTTGTTGCGCAGCAGCTCGACCTCGATCGCGTTCAACGCCATCGCCATCCCCCGTGGTTTTCGCGGCCGATCTTAGGACGCCCGGCGAACGGCGTCACGCGCCGGCGAGAGGTTCAGGGCAATATCCGATCGAACTCGACCATCCCCCAGGGCACCCAGAGGGTGCCATCGCCGGGTGGTTGATGGCGCCATCACCAACTTTCGGCAATAGCTCCGCGTCAAGCCACATGGGCGTTGACCCATGAGCCTCTCTGGCAATCAAACTACGTATCGGTGAGTCGGACCCGATTTCCTTGGACACAGAATTGGCTTAATCGAAGTGTCCAAGGAGGACCGGAACATGGCCGATAATTTTGAGAAGAAAGTTGCTGTTGATGGGCCTGTGGTAAACGAGGGCGAGCTTGGCTCGTCCACGTTTTCCCCAGGCCAGGCTTTGCCGGCAGGCCCGCTGGGACTTGGCCAGCGATGGACGGTGGCGCGCAAGCGTGAGGTCGTTCCGCGGCTTTTGCGTGACGAGCCGGTGCAACTTCTGTCGCGCCAGTTGGGCGTAGAGATCTTCCGGCTCGAGCAGTGGCGTGAGAAAGCGATCGGCGGGATCGACGCCTCGCTCAAGCAACGCAAGGGCGATCCGGTGCAGGCGGAACTGGATAGCGCCATGAAGCGGATCGGAGAGTTGACCATGCAGGTGGAACTGCTGGAGGCCAAGACGGAGACCTTCGGCCCTTTGGGGCGGCGGAGGTCGCGGCGATGAGTGCCGCCACCTCGCCCGGCACGGGTCTGGCCTACGGCCTGCGGCGGGTCTGCGCCGCCTGGGGCATGGCCCGCTCCTCGTTCTACGCCATGACCTCCGGCCAGCACGCCGAGCAGCCGCCGGCAAAGCGTCGGGGACCGAAGCCCGCGATCTCGGACCAGGCGCTGCTGGTGGCGATCGAAGCCGACCTGGAGGCATCGCCCTGGGAGGGCGAGGGCTACCGCAAGGTCTGGGCTCGGCTTCGGGTCTGTCGCGACATCCGGGTTGCCCGCAAGCGGGTGCTCCGCCTGATGCGCGAGAACAATCTGCTCTCGCCCCATCGCTGCCGCCGCCGTGGCGGCAATCCCCATGACGGTGAGATCATCACTCATGCCCCGAACCTCATGTGGGGCACCGATGGCGTTCGGGTGTTCACGGTGGACGACGGCTGGGGCTGGATCTTCACCGCCGTCGAGCATTGGAACGCCGAGTGTGTCGGCTGGCATGTCTGCAAGCGCGGCGACCGCTTCGCCGCCCTGCAGCCGATCTCCATGGGGCTTGCCGGGCTGTATGGCTCGACCGCGGCCGGCGCGGCTCGGGGGCTGGCCTTGCGGATGGATCACGGCTCCCAGTATCTGTCGGACCACTTCACCAACCAGATCAAGTTCTGGGGCATCCAGCCGTCCTACGCCTTCGTCGCCGAGCCCCAGACCAACGGCGTCGCCGAGCGGTTCAATCGCACGCTGAAGGAACAGATCATCCATGGTCGCATCTACCGCAACATCGCGGAGCTGCGGGACGCCGTCCGCGACTTCGTCGAACTCTACAATGCCCAGTGGATCGTCGAAAAGAACGGCTACCTGAGCCCCGCTCAAGCTCGTCAGGCGTGGCACGCCGCGATCTCAATCAGGCCCGCCGCGTGAGACAAACTTGTGTCCAAGGAACCGGGTGCGCTACAAAACTACGTATCGGGATCCACATCGGCGATGGAAGCCGAACCCTGCCTTCGATGAGCCGCGCCATCTTCTCGAAGCTCGCTTCTTCGATTGGTATTTTCGTGGCTTCGAGTTCATCCTTGCCACTATGTTTCCACGATCGAGTCCACATCCCGACGACAGGAGAACACCATGAGGTTCGGCCAGTTCGAAATCATCCGTTGGCATCCGAACGTGACGCCCGCGCGGAGCATCGAGGACGTCATGGAGAAGATCGAACTGGGCGACACGCTTGGTATCGACGAAATCTGGATTGGCGAGCACCATTTCTCCCGGCACGGGCTCGTCTCCGGCATCTTCTCGTTGCTTGGCAATGTCGCGCAACGCACCAAGAACGCACGAATCGGCAGCGCCATCGTCGTCTTGCCCTGGCGCAGCCCAATCCAGGTGGCGGAAGAGGCGGCGACCATTGACATCCTCTCGGGCGGTCGACTGACGCTCGGCGTCGGCGCTGGATATCAGGCGCTCGAGTTCAATGGCATGGGGGCCGACATTACCCAGGCGCGGGCGCGCTTCCGCGAATATGTCGATGTCATCCATGGGTGCTGGAAGGACGAGCCGCTGAACTTCAAGGGCACGTTCATCGACGTCGAAGATCTGAACGTGCTGCCGAAGCCCGTGCAAAAGCCCATTCCAATGCACATCGCCGTCAGCACCAGCCCGGAAAGCGTGGACTTCGCGGCCTCCAAGGCGATGCCGATCATGGTGGGTGGTCCGACCGCCGTCATGGGCCAGGTCCCGCGGGTGATCGAGATGTGGCACGAGCGAATGGAGCACCACGGCCACCCCCACGGCCACATCGACCTCGGCGTCGCCCAGGACATCTACGTGGCGCCGACGATGGAGGAAGCGGAGCGAGACCTCGCCGGGCTCGAGGATGAGATCGACGCCGAGTTCCTGCGGATCGGCAATCCGAAGGATGCCTCCGGAGTCGTGCCGGAAGGCTACAGGCACTGGAAGCATCGCGACAATGACCGCCTGCAGGGTGGGGAGAAGGCACGAGAGGTCGGCATTCTGCCGCTGGTCGGCACGCCCGAGGTGGTGAGTGAGCGAATCGAGGCGTTGCGTGGCTTGGGTATCAACTCGATCCGCTGCAATTTCGGCAAAGCCGGTCTTGATCAGGGCAAGATGCAGCGTTGCATGCACATGTTCGCCGAAGAGGTCATGCCCAACTTCGCCGAATCATGAGGTCTCGTGGATACCTATCGTTGATCCAGCTTTGTGCAACATGACTATCGAATAGCTCAAGCAAGACGGTGACTCGCATCTTCGGAGAGATTTGCGAAAGGCAGAACGGCGATGGACGACTTGTCAGGCAGGGGAAAGGCCAGGTTAGCGGGATTGACGGGTTCGACTCGCTCCACCCAGGGCTGCCACCACCACCCACCGAGGACGACTGCAACCACAAGAACCGTTGACGCAATTGCCAACCATGGAGTCCGGGGCGTCCGCGGGAGGCCAATGACCCTACCTGTCTGTTCCGGATCGAGCAGCGCGCGATAGACGCGGATCGGTTCCGCGATGTTCTTGACCTGCTTCTCGCCGAGGAATTCGTAGCCGACATCGACCTTCTGTTTCAGTTGGTCGTACGCGGTGCCGGAAATGCAAATCCCGCCCGGCTCGGCGTTCGCCCGCACGCGGGCAGCGATATTGACCCCATCAACCAAGATGATTCGTTCTCGACGATGATGTCACCGAGTGTAGCGCACCCGGTTCCTTGGACACAAGTTTGTCTCACGCGGCGGGCCTGATTGAGATCGCGGCGTGCCACGCCTGACGAGCTTGAGCGGGGCTCAGGTAGCCGTTCTTTTCGACGATCCACTGGGCATTGTAGAGTTCGACGAAGTCGCGGACGGCGTCCCGCAGCTCCGCGATGTTGCGGTAGATGCGACCATGGATGATCTGTTCCTTCAGCGTGCGATTGAACCGCTCGGCGACGCCGTTGGTCTGGGGCTCGGCGACGCCGTTGGTCTGGGGCTCGGCGACGAAGGCGTAGGACGGCTGGATGCCCCAGAACTTGATCTGGTTGGTGAAGTGGTCCGACAGATACTGGGAGCCGTGATCCATCCGCAAGGCCAGCCCCCGAGCCGCGCCGGCCGCGGTCGAGCCATACAGCCCGGCAAGCCCCATGGAGATCGGCTGCGGGGCGGCGAAGCGGTCGCCGCGCTTGCAGACATGCCAGCCGACACACTCGGCGTTCCAATGCTCGACGGCGGTGAAGATCCAGCCCCAGCCGTCGTCCACCGTGAACACCCGAACGCCATCGGTGCCCCACATGAGGTTCGGGGCATGAGTGATGATCTCACCGTCATGGGGATTGCCGCCACGGCGGCGGCGGCGATGGGGCGAGAGCAGATTGTTCTCGCGCATCAGGCGGAGCACCCGCTTGCGGGCAACCCGGATGTCGCGACAGACCCGAAGCCGAGCCCAGACCTTGCGGTAGCCCTCGCCCTCCCAGGGCGATGCCTCCAGGTCGGCTTCGATCGCCACCAGCAGCGCCTGGTCCGAGATCGCGGGCTTCGGTCCCCGACGCTTTGCCGGCGGCTGCTCGGCGTGCTGGCCGGAGGTCATGGCGTGGAACGAGGAGCGGGCCATGCCCCAGGCGGCGCAGACCCGCCGCGGGCCGTAGGCCAGACCCGTGCCGGGCGAGGTGGCGGCACTCATCGCCGCGACCTCCGCCGCCCCAAAGGGCCGAAGGTCTCCGTCTTGGCCTCCAGCAGTTCCACCTGCATGGTCAACTCTCCGATCCGCTTCATGGCGCTATCCAGTTCCGCCTGCACCGGATCGCCCTTGCGTTGCTTGAGCGAGGCGTCGATCCCGCCGATCGCTTTCTCACGCCACTGCTCGAGCCGGAAGATCTCTACGCCCAACTGGCGCGACAGAAGTTGCACCGGCTCGTCACGCAAAAGCCGCGGAACGACCTCACGCTTGCGCGCCACCGTCCATCGCTGGCCAAGTCCCAGCGGGCCTGCCGGCAAAGCCTGGCCTGGGGAAAACGTGGACGAGCCAAGCTCGCCCGCATTTACCACAGGCCCATCAACAGCAACTTTCTTCTCAAAATTATCGGCCATGTTCCGGTCCTCCTTGGACACTTCGATTAAGCCAAATGGCTTATCCCTTGGCTCAATTCGTGAAACGTATGCATTTGTGATAGAATGCCCGGAATGTCAGGAGGTTGGGTCATGGACGGCAAGGGTTTCCAGGTGTGGCTTTCGGCGGCGCGCGGGCTGACGCGCGTGCAGCGGCACGAGGCGCTCGCGGTGCTGTCGGGCCGGAGCGAAGGCGAGGCATCGAAGGCCGCGATCGAGCTTGGTGTGGACGAGGCCCGGCGCTGTCCGCACTGCGCGAGCGAAGGGGCGGTTTCGCGCGGTATGGCGCGGGGTCTGCGGCGCTACCAGTGCAAGGGCTGCGGCAGGACCTTCAACGCGCTGACCGGTACGCCGCTGTCGGGCCTGCACCACAAGGAACGCTGGCTGTCGTTCGGGGCGTCGCTGGCGGAGGGGGAGACGGTGAAGGCCTCGGCGGCGCGCTGCGACGTGGCGGTGAGCACGGCGTTCCGCTGGCGTCACCGGTTTCTGGCGGCGGCGCGGAGCGATTCGGAGGTGCTCAAGGGGATCGTGGAAGCGGACGAGACCTACGTCCTGGAGAGCCGGAAGGGCGCGCGCGGGCTGGGACGCAAGGCACGGCGGCGGGGCGGCAAGGCGAAGAAGCGCGGCCTCTCGCGCGAGCAGGTGCCGGTTCTCATGGCGGCGGACCGGAGCGGGACGACGGTGAGCGCGGTGCTGCCCAGGGTCGACGCGGCGGCGCTCACGGCTGCTCTCGACCCGGTGGTCGCGAAGGACGCCCTGCTGGTCTCCGACGGTGGCGCGAGCTATCCACCTTGCGCCGCCGCGCTCGGGGTGAGCCACGAAGCACTCAACCGCTCGATGGGGGAACGGGTTCGGGGCGATCTGCATGTGCAGACGGTGAACAGCCGCCACAGCCGGTTGAAGGACTTGCTGCGTCCCCGCCGCGGCATCGCCACCCGCTATCTGGACAACTACCTGAGCTGGTTCCACCTCGTCGGCCTCGCCCCCGGCGCCAATGACCGAGCCTGCCTCGCCGCCGCCGTAACAAGGTGATGCATACATTTCACGAATTGAGCCTATCCCTTTGCTTCCGGTCACACCAGATGTTGATCGGCCTTCTACGTTCCAGGCACGGTTTTCGGACCGTGCCGGGGGATGTGCGGGAGCTTTTGGACTTGAGGAAGTTGGTTTCGAGTGCTGTCAGGCAGACTGGAGGGCCGGTATTCGGCTCCGATTGAGGCGGATCGGAGGGCGGGCGGTGGCTGGCGCCCGGCCTGCCGGGATCAGACGTGTTGTCCGACGATGTCGCGGTAGTCGGCGGGTCGCAGGCGCGTGCCGATGCCGAGCAGGGTATCGAAAGCCGTTGCGGTGTGGCGGCGGCGGTTCCAGCGGAACACGAACTCGTCGAGGTAGCGGCGCAGATGGGCGCGGCGCAGGCCATGGAAGGTTCCGAGCGCCCAGCGCTTCAGGTTCGAGAACACACGATGGATCCACGTCAGCACGAGATGGGCGGGCGTTGCACCGACGACCTTGGGCTGGTGGTCGTGGTCGGGCAGGCCGCAATAACCGCTCCAGCCATCGGTAATCACCCGCGCGCCCGGCGCCGAGGTTCCGGCAACGAAGGCACGAAGGCTGCGCGCGGAGAAATCCCCGATCGGCGCCAGCCGGATGCGGCGTGGCTCGCCCTCGGGCGATAGCTCGACCGCGCCGGCAATGCGCATCTTGCCTTGTGGGCTGCGACCTTGCCCGCCTGTGGCCGGGTCTTTTGCGGTGCGGAACGGGAGGGTGGCCTCATCGATCTCGATCAGGTCCTCAAGCAGGCTGCGATCCGGATTGACCATGGCACGGCGCAGCTTGTGCAGCAGGAGCCAGGCACTCTTGTAACTGCCGAGCCCGAGCTGGGCCTGGAGTTGCAGGGCGGAGATACCATTCGAGTGGCTGGTCACGATGTGAACGGCCATGAACCAGGTCTTCAGGGGCAAGTGGCTGCGGTGCATGATCGTGCCTGCGGTCACCGAGGTCTCCTTCCCGCAGGCCGCACATTCCCAGCTCGCCCGGCGCCGCTTCAGTTCCCAGCCCCTGTCATGGCCGCAGGCGGGGCAGACGAAGCCGTCGGGCCAGCGCCTGGCGGCGAGATGCCGGGCACAGGAGGCTTCATCGGGAAAGCGCGCCTCGAAGGCGGCGCGGGACATGGGGCGGTCATATTTCCAGCGGCTGGCCATGACGGAACATTACACGAACATGCTGCCGACGCCCACCAGAAACTCAACATCTCGTCAAACCGGGCTCAAAGGGATAGGCTCAATTCGTGAAACGTATGCATTTGTGATAGAATGCCCGGAACGTCAGGAGGTTGGGTCATGGACGGCAAGGGTTTCCAGGTGTGGCTTTCGGCGGCGCGCGGGCTGACGCGCGTGCAGCGGCACGAGGCGCTCGCGGTGCTGTCGGGCCGGAGCGAAGGCGAGGCATCGAAGGCCGCGATCGAGCTTGGTGTGGACGAGGCCCGGCGCTGTCCGCACTGCTCGAGCGAAGGGGCGGTTTCGCGCGGTATGGCGCGGGGTCTGCGGCGCTACCAGTGCAAGGGCTGCGGCAGGACCTTCAACGCGCTGACCGGTACGCCGCTGTCGGGCCTGCACCACAAGGAACGCTGGCTGTCGTTCGGGGCGTCGCTGGCGGAGGGGGAGACGGTGAAGGCCTCGGCGGCGCGCTGCGACGTGGCGGTGAGCACGGCGTTCCGCTGGCGTCACCGGTTTCTGGCGGCGGCGCGGAGCGATTCGGAGGTGCTCAAGGGGATCGTGGAAGCGGACGAGACCTACGTCCTGGAGAGCCGGAAGGGCGCGCGCGGGCTGGGACGCAAGGCACGGCGGCGGGGCGGCAAGGCGAAGAAGCGCGGCCTCTCGCGCGAGCAGGTGCCGGTTCTCATGGCGGCGGACCGGAGCGGGACGACGGTGAGCGCGGTGCTGCCCAGGGTCGACGCGGCGGCGCTCACGGCTGCTCTCGACCCGGTGGTCGCGAAGGACGCCCTGCTGGTCTCCGACGGTGGCGCGAGCTATCCACCTTGCGCCGCCGCGCTCGGGGTGAGCCACGAAGCACTCAACCGCTCGATGGGGGAACGGGTTCGGGGCGATCTGCATGTGCAGACGGTGAACAGCCGCCACAGCCGGTTGAAGGACTTCCTGCGTCCCCGCCGCGGCATCGCCACCCGCTATCTGGACAACTACCTGAGCTGGTTCCACCTCGTCGGCCTCGCCCCCGGCGCCAATGACCGAGCCTGCCTCGCCGCCGCCGTAACAAGGTGACGCATACAATTCACGAATTGAGCCAAGGGATAAGCCCTTAAGCCAATTCTGTGTCCAAGGAAATCGGGTCCGACTCACATCAATTTGACGATGCGTCCTCGGTGCCGATCAATCGTGGGATCTATACTCGGATCACTCCAGAACCCGAAAATCCCGGTGCGAGATGATACGGAAATTGTCGGTTATGGTGTCGCGCCAAGTCGTCCACTCTCGTGGCAGGCGTTGCTTGAAGAAGTGATCGATCGCTTTGGTGAAGAGGTCGAAGTTGGCGTAGAACCTGTTGTGGGTCACCTCGCGATGCATGACGCCCCATAATCGCTCGATGGCGTTGAGGTGGGGGGCGTAGGCGGGCTGGAAGATCAGCTTGATGCGGCAACCCGGCCTCTCCAGCCATTGTCGGACCAGGCGGGCATGGTGATAGCGGGCATTGTCGGCGAAGACGTAGATCCGCTTCTTTCCGGGGTTGTCGGCCTCCAGCTTCTCGAACAGCGCGATGGTCGAGGCGGCGTTGATCCGCTCGGCCTGGACCAAGGGGCAGTGGAAATTCTCCAGATTGAGCGCGCCGTGGAGGTTGATGCGCTGGCGTCCCGAGGTCCGCCTCAGCGCCACCTTGTCGCCTTTTTTGACCCAGCCATGGACTGGACGCGACTGGTATTCCGGGTGCACCGCATCGGCGAAGTAGACCACCTCGTCGGCCTCCAGGCCGTTGAGCAACTTGTCATAAGCCTCGATGAAGGCGGCCTGCTCGGCCTCGTCGGCCTGGGCCGGCAGGCTTTCCGGGCGCTTGTATTCGAAGCCCAGGCGATGCATCAGCTTGATGCAGCCGGAATGGCTGTAGATCACCCCCCAGGTCGCCGCGATATGCGCCGCCACCTCGCCCGTGTCGCGGTAAAGCCGTTCGCCCAGATGCGCCGAAAGGTCCGCCTCTTGCTCCCGGCTCAGATGGCCCGGCCCGCCGGGCCAGTCGAACAGCGTCAATTCATCCAGACCGCCCGCGCGGTAGCGCTTGAACCAAGTCCGCACCGTGTCGTCGTCGAGGTAGAGCACCCGCGCCACCTCGGCACAGCTCAGGCCGTCATCCAGCAGCAGAACGGCGTTCGCCCGCCGGGCCACCCCATGGCTCTCGCTCGGGTGCCCCATCACCGCCCTCAGGGCCCCCCGCTCCTTGGCACTCAGAAATCCACCGCGAATCATGCCCCCGAGAAGAATCGATCAACGGCCGGATTGCCAGAGCTTTTTTCGGGTCTCTGAGGAGTCGGGGTATATGAGGTCGGAACGATGCGTACGCTGACGTGCGATGGTACCCCGCTCGTCATTCTCCATGAGCCGGGAGTAGCCGACCATATCGGCGGCGAGAATAGCGGCCAGTCGTCGATGTTCGCACCGATCGACCATTCGTCTCCTCCCACGCGGAGTGAGCAAGGCGACGGAAGGCTAGCAGATAGGTCGAATCAAAACTATTGATGCGCCACCGCACAGTCTGCCACTAGGAGCGTGTTGCAGCGGCCTTGACGGAGAAGATGGGTCAGCCGCTTCAATAATGCACCGTCTAATATTACGGTAAGTCCCGAGGGTGGTGCGGACATGGCCGGGCTGAAGGCAGACATTCGCCGATGCCCAAGAACGTCGGAAAGAAAAGAAACCGGGTCTCGGCGCGATCTCCAAGTGGATCTAGGTCGGCAATTGCTGCGGCAACGCCTCATCGGCTTCGTACGGATTGAAGCCGTCGGGGACGGCTGGTGCCGCATGACGGATCATGGTCATCGTGAATGGGAAAATGGCTTAGTAGACGCGGTCGACCTTGAAGCCGCGCCGGCGGAACATCTGCACCAGACCGTTCTCGCCGGGAAGATGCGCCGCGCCGACGGCGATGAAGACCCGGCCGGCCCCGAGGAACGTCATCGACCGCTCGACCATTCGCCTGTTGCGCACGTCGAGCATCCGGCGGTCGTATTCCCGCATCAGCTCCCTTTCCTTGCCCGACAGGCTGCCCATGGCCGCCCGCTCGCGATCGAAGACGGCCGCGATGTTGCGGGCCAGATAATCCCGCACCGCGGTCTCGAATTCGGCCTCGGCCTGGAAGCTGTACTCGAGCATCGAGATCACGCTGTCGGCGAGGTTGATCCGGGGCAGGATCTCGTCGGGGGCGAACTGTTCCTCCATCGTCTCCAGGGCGTGAAGCTTCTTGCCCATGGCCCGGGCCTCGTTCTGCAGGGCCTGGTCCAAGAAGGCCCAGCCCTCCCGGCGCCGGAACCATTCGGCCGGCGGCTGGCTGAAAATCGAGGCCAGCGCCCGGGGGTGAATCCGCGTCAGTTCGTTAGTTGAAATCCCGTAACGGGTCGCGTGGACCACCAGCTTGTCGAAGGCTTCCCGGCCGACGAGATCGCACAGGTGGACGTTGCGGGGCAGACCCATGAAGGGAATGGTGCTCCACTCGCCACCATCCGGCGGCACGATCAGTTCGAAGAGGAAGTTCTCGCAAGCGTCGAAGGCCTCGAAGACCTCGGCGGGCAAGCGGAGGACCCGCTCGTCGGTGACATGGAAGGTGCCGAAGAGATAGCTCGGCGCCGCCGCCCGGCCGCTTATCCGCCACAGCACGCCCCAACCGTTCAGCTGACCGGCGGCGGCCGAGACCTCCAGCGGCGGCGCCAAGATCAGACAGATCGCAACCAGGGCCAGCCATCGGGGCAAACGTCGGGTCATCGCGACCACTCCATGATCGCGAAGGGAAATACAAAGGGATCGGCTCTAACGCCAATATAATCGTTGCGGTAGATGGGGGTGGCCTCCGTATAGCGGTAGATCTTCCAGCATTCGTTGTCGATGCGTCCAAGCTCGAAGATACCCTGCTTCCAAACGAAACATAGCTGACCGCCCTCGACGACATATCGCCCGACAACATCCGAGCGGCCACGCCCCTCCACCCTTCCATCCGGTTTAAAGTCGAGCCACCACACCGGTCCAACAAAGCCGGCATTACGGACACCGGTAAGGTAACCGCTTATCCGCTTTCCGTTCAGAAGCGCCCTTATTTTCTCCTCGCCGAGTTCACGCCGCGCCGAAACGAGATTCCAGTCGAGCCTAATCGGAATACCCGCGGCGATGACGCCAGCATAAAGGCTCAGCTTTAGGGCGGTATTCGTTGCCGAGGAACGGATTTTGTTTGGAAAATAGGGAGCCTGGCCGACGCGAGCGCGATGTGCTTGCAGCGCTTCCACGATTGGCGCGGCCGACCGCGGCTTCCCCAAATGGCCGTAGGCTGCGATCAGCACCAGATACGCGCTCAAGTCATCGGCGTTTCGGGCAAGCGCGCGGCGTGCCAGCTCGGCGGCCTGCTCGAACTCTTGCCTGGCTAAACGCGCGTAAGCCAACGCGGTATCGAAAGCGGCGGGATACTTCGGGTCGAGGCGCTTCGCCTGCTCTATCACCTCTATCGATTCGTCGAATTTTCCGGCATGTCTCAACTGCTCCGCGAGGGCGATGTGACTGTCGACGTCGCCGGGTTCGAGGGCCAGCGCCTTTCGCGCCAGCTCGACCGCTCGATCGAAATTGTCGTCGTAGCGGGCGAGATCCGCTTTCACGCGGAGCGCGACCGGACCGAGCTCCCGTATCTTGTCGAGCTGTGCCTGGACCGCGAACCTCGCCTCCACCCAAAGCTTGAATCCGAGAGGCTTGAGCCATTCGCGTCCGGCGGCCGACCAGTAGACTTGGGCGAGCGCGGCGCGGGCCCGGTCATAGCTCGGATCGAGGGTGATGGTCAATTTGAGCTGCGCGACAGCGCGAACGTAGTCGCCGGGAGTCCCCTTCAAATAGGACGCCCAGCCTTTGAGATAGACATCGTAGGCCTCCGCATTCTCCGTGCCCTTGCGCACCAGGATCGATTTCTCGGCATCGGTCAACTTCAGCGAAAGCGCCTGCACGATCCGTTCCGTCACCCGATCCTGCAAGGCGAAGACGTCGTCTATTTCGCCGTCGTAGCGATCTGCCCAGAGGTGTCCTCCCGACTGCGCGTCGATCAGCTGGGCGTTGATGCGGACCTTGTCGCCCGAGCGGCGGACCGAGCCCTCCAGCACGTATCTAACACCGAGTTCGCGCCCGATCTGCTTCACGTCGATCCCCTCGCCCCGATACTTGAAGGACGAATTCCGCGCGATGACGAAGAGGCCGCCGAGCTTCGAGAGGTCGGTGATCACGTCCCCCGCCATCCCGTCGGCGAAATAGGCCTGCTCCGGATCACCCGACATGTTCTGGAACGGCAGCACCGCGATCGAGGGCTTGTCGGGCAACGGCAGCGGCGGGTTCTCGGGTAGGCCGGCCTGCCGCAGTGCGTCGAGGAAGCGATTTAGAAACGCGCGGTCCTTGATAAAATAGATCTCGCGTTTCTGTAACGAGACGCTGGCATGGGAGTCGGCGTCCAAGGTTTTTTCGATCAGCTCCCCGGCATCGGCGTCCCGGTTTTCGAATATAGCCATCGCGGCAAGCATGAGGCGCGAGTTGCGATGCGCGCGCGAATCCTTTCGTGGGCTCGCCAGAATTGCTTCGCAGATCACAGCTGCCTCCGTATTGCGGCCGAGCATCATCAGCCCGAAGGCACGCGAGAGGGGCATCCACTGCGGATAGCGGGGATGTAGTCGCATTGCCCGCCCAAGAAGGACGACGCCTTCCGCCGGCCGGCCGCTCACGATTTTCACCCAACCGCTATTGGCACTGACGCGACCACTCGACGGCGCAAACTGTAGTCCCTTGTTCACGTGCTCGAGGGTGGAATCAAAATTCCCCTCGTACATATCGACAAAGGCCAGCAACATATGGGGCGAAGGCGATTCTCCCGCGTCGGCCAGAATACGATCGACGAAACTTCGGGCCGTCGATCTGGAAGTCGCCGGGTCCTTCGTGAGGCCCAACATGGCCTTCTGCATGTGCACCCATCCCATCCAGATGTTGGCCGACAGGGCATCCGGTTGCAGAGCCAAGGCTTGGCGGAAAAGCGCCTCCGCGTCCTTGTTGCCTTGACGGTTGAAGGTCCGATAACGCCGCTCACCCTCCTTGACGAGACGATAAATTTCGGGGTCCCTGCCGAAACCGCGCCATGTGTTGAGTGCGTCCTCGCCGGCGACCAGTTGGACGTCCATCGCCAGCAAAATTCGTTGCGTGATGTCGTCTTGAAGCGCGAAGAGGTCGACAAGGTCTCGATCGAAGGTTTCCGCCCAAAGATACGCGCCGTCCATCGCATCAACCAGCTGGGCGGTGACTCGTAACGAGTTGCCCGACCGCTGCACGCTTCCTTCCAACACGAAGCGGACACCGAAACGCTCGGCAACCTCGCGGACAAGGACCGGCTTGTTCTTATAGGTGAAGGTGGAATTTCGAGCGATGACGACGAGGTCCGGCGATCTCGCGAGCGTAGCGATGATGTTCTCGCTCAAACTGTCGGCAAGATATTCCTGGTTCGCGTCGCCCGTCAGATTGTCGAACGGCAGCACGGCGATCGACGGCTTGTTGGGAAGCGCGAAGGCCAGTTTCGCGGGATCGACGGGCTCGACCCGGGTCGCCCAGGGCTCCCACCAGGAGAGCAGGATGGCCACCATTACGGCGAGCATCAAATGCAAGCCGCGGCGCCAGTGATTGGGACGCCGCCTTGTTCGCGGCGCGGGCCTCGGCGCCCCTTCGCCCAGCACCCGGTACACATGGACCGGCCGGGCGAGGTTCTTCACCTCGACCTCGCCCAGATCCTCGAAGCCCACCTCGACCCGGTCGCGGACCTGGCGGTAGGCGTCGTCGGAGAGGCAGATGCCACCCGGCTCGGCCAGTCCTTCGAGGCGGGCGGCGATATTGACCCCGTCGCCCAACAGGTCGCCCGCCTGCTCGACCACGTCGCCGAGGTTGATGCCGACTCGGAACTCGATCCGCCGCTCGGCCGTAATTTCCGCGTTCCGCCCCGCCATTCCGGCCTGGATTTCCAGCGCGCAGCGGAGCGCTTCCACGACGCTCGGGAATTCGATCAGCAGGCTGTCGCCCGCCGTGTTGGCTATACGGCCGCCGTGCTCGGCGATCTTGGGGTCGGTCAGTTCGGCGCGGTGGGCGCGGAGCGCCGCGAGCGTGCCTTCCTCGTCGGCCGCCGTCAGCCGGCTGTAGCCCGCGACGTCGGCGGCCACGATCGCCGCGAGCCTCCGCGTGACCTCCCCCTCCGCCATGGGCGTCACTCTCCCCGATTGTGCGGTGGCGGGAAGTCTAGCGGACACGAGGCGATGCCTCCACCGCTCCCCCGGACCGTTAACCTCTCCGACGAATCGCGCTTAGACTGTCCGTTCGAATCGTTGCTTCGAAATCAGACCATCGAGGAGTTCTCGGCGTGGCGGAAGAGAGAGCGCTCGGGGAACCCGAAGTGCGACGTGGCGAGGCGACGGCGGCGCCGTCGCGCTGGATCGGCCATTTCTCCATCACCGTCACCTTGGCGACGGCGATCAGCCTCTTCGTCCTGGTTGCGGCGGGCAGCGTGCTCGGCGTCGGCGTGTGGCTGGCGCAAAAGAACACCTTCGCGCTGTTGAGCAAGCAGGCGCATCAGGTGGTCAGCGCGACCACGGACCGGGTCGAGCTTCATTTGCGGGCGGCGGAACACCAGACGCGCTTCCTGGCGGCGCGGATCGCCGAGGATGCGGTCGACCCGGACGACTCCCAGGCCTTCGGCAACATGCTGATCGGCGCGCTCGCCGCCGCGCCGCAGATCGAAGCGGTGATGTATATCGATGGCGCGATGCAGGGCCACTTGGCGGCACAGGACGAGAAAACGGGAACCGTCGTCCTGCGCCGCATCGACTATTCCCGCGACGAGGCCGTGCGCGCACGTATGGCCCATGTCGGCTCGGTGGCACATTGGGGGGCGCCGATCTGGCGCGAGCAGTACAAGAAAACCTATCTCAACCTGGCCTACCCCGTGCGCCGGAACGGCGAATTACAGGGCGGCATCGTCGCCGTGGTCTCGATACGGGAACTGTCGAATTTCGTCGCCGAGGCGGACCTTGAGTCGGCGGGCCGGCATTTCATTCTGCATGGTCGCGATCGGATCCTGGCGCATTCCCTGCTGATCAACGAGTTTCCTGGTCTCTCCAGCGAGCAGCCCCTGCCGCTATTGGCCTCCTTCGGTGACCCCTGCTGTCCTCGATCTGGCAGCGCGAGGCGCGTTACGACCTGAGCCTGTCGCTCCCCGAGGGCACCCGGGGGCAGGTTCTCGACACCCTCGGCGACCGCTATGTCTTCGTCTATCAACGGGTGGCCGGGTTCGGCGCCGCGCCGCTCATCGTCGGCGTTTATTTTCGCGACGCCGAAGTCGGCGAGGAAATACGCCGGATGAAGGCCTCGCTCGCCGTCGGAATTTTCGCGCTGCTGATCTCCCTGCTCGGCGCGATTATCCTGGGACGCCGGATCGCACGCCCCATCGTCACCTATTCGCGCGCCGCGACCCGGATTCGCGATCTCGATATCTCGAAGGTGGACGATCTGCCGGGCAGCATCTTTCGCGAACTGAACGACCAATCGATTGCCTTCAACGCCATGCTGCGGGCGCTGCGCTGGTTTGAGCTCTATGTCCCGAAGAAGGTCGTCGAGATCCTTGTCAAGCAAGGCTCCGTCGGCGGCACGATTTCGGATGCGCGCCACATCACCGTCATGTTCACCGATATCGTCGGCTTTTCCGCCCTCTCCGAAGGCATGGCGGCGGCGGAGATCGCCGCGCTCGTCAACCATCATTTTACCCTCGTCGCCGATTGCATCGAGCGCGAGGGAGGCACCGTCGACAAGTTCATCGGCGATTCGGTGATGGCATTTTGGGGGGCGCCCGAGCAACAGGACGATAGCGCCACCCGGGCTTGCCGCGCCGCGCTGGCGATCGGGGCGGCACTTCGCGACGACAATCTACTGCGCCAGGCGAGGGGCGAGGCGCCAATCCACATCCGCATCGGCATCCACACCGGCACCGTCACGGTGGCCAATATCGGCTCCCCCAACCGGCTCAACTACACTATCATCGGCGACACCGCGAACATCGGCCAACGCCTGGAGCAGCTGGGTCGGGAGGTCTATCCGCCAGGCACCGAGGTCGCGACCCTGATCAGCGCCGAGGTGGCGTGCGAACTCGACGGCACCTTCGCGCTACTGGCGGCGGGGCGGCACAAACTCAAGGGCCGCACGCTCGAGACCGAGGTTTTCAAGCTCGAACTAGGTGACCAGGGGAACGGCTCATGAACTGAAATAGCGGTGGTACATGTCGTAGCAGTTGGTCGCGAGTGTCCGCTTCATGTAGAACGACAAATAGTGGGCCCAGATCTCGAACAGGATGCCCTTGCGCGCGGCACTCGCCGTGTTCAGCTGGTATTCCTCGATCACCGAGGTCGCGTTGCGGAAGATATGCGCGTCGCCCTGATACTTGCCGGCGCAGTGCGCCAGCATATGGATCAGATCGTCGCGGTCTTCGTAGCGCGACATTTGGACCCGTACGAGCGCCACCGCGCGCGAAGGATCCTGCGCGGCAATCGCCTCCTCCAGGGCGGGCAGCAATGTGCAATTGCCGTGGCCTTCCGCCCAAGCCATCTTGGCGTCGGGGTCCGGCTTGGCGAGGCCGGGCAGATTGGGATAGGCGTCGACCTCGCGGATGGTGTCGGTGACGAACCAGGCCGACAGATAGATCGCCTTCACCTGGTGCGGGTTGCGGAAATTCCTGATCCAGTAGTTCACCACGTTGGCATAGTCGAAGCTGTGCATCGGCACGGTGTAGGCGATGGGCGAGCGCAGCCGCGTCACCGAGTGGGTCGCGTGCGCGATGTTGACCACGTCGGAAATGGCGATCGGCGCCCGGCCCTCGGCCAGCAGATCGGTGATCATGGCGGCGACGGCCTCGGGATCGCCCAGGAGGATCCGCGCGACGAGGCCGTCCTGCTCCGCCTCCGTCAGCGGCTCGGTGTTTTCCTCCATCAGATCGAACTGTCTGCCCTTGAAACGCAGGTTCAGCAGGAAACAGGCGTGGTCGTAGAGCGAGTGGAAGATCGGCGCGTTACAGACGTCGGGCACGCCGATATAGAAGAAGGGTTGCGCCCGCTCCCAGACCAGCCAGTCGGCGATGTCGAACATCGCCCGCGTCCGGATCGGCTTGTGGCCGATGTGGCGCACGCGGCGGAACGAGTTGTACTCCTGCTGGTCGATGATCGAGGCGAACAGCAACGTGTCGCGCAGCCGATCGCGCAGGCTCGGCTCCGCCGCCAGGCCGAGGAAGAGGCGATAGCTCGTGTCCTTGTCGCCGAGGGTGAGCGCCCGGAACAGCCGCTCGAAGCGCTCCTCGACCGTGCCGTCGACCAGGGGCTCGCGGTCCTCGAAATGGCGATGCAGTTCGTGGCCCATCTCGTTTTCCGCGCACTTCTCCTGCTCGCGCGCATAGTAGCCGGGAAAGCCGCATTCGAGCTGCGCCCAGACATCGAGCCCCTGCGGCACGTAGTAGATCCCCTG
Organism: Alphaproteobacteria bacterium; assembly: GCA_965226475.1. Classification (GTDB taxonomy): domain Bacteria; phylum Pseudomonadota; class Alphaproteobacteria; genus JASLMY01. The sequence continues at coordinate 540,401 of CBDDDJ010000002.1, forward strand.
CACGATGCCGAGGTTCTTCTCCACCTCCGAGAGCCAGGGCGAGAGCCGCATGCCCGCCCGGATGCCGAGGATGGTGTGATCATAGTTGTCGTTGCGAAATTCGCCGTTCGCCAGCAGCTTCTCGTGGCTCGGCACGTGGAGATAGGGCGCGGCGGTGGCCATCACGTGGTGTGTCAAGTCCGGGACCGCGCGTCCCGCGACCGCCAGACGGCAGAAGGTGTCCGTCGCCTGATGAAATTCGCCCGCCAATACCTGCTGGTCCAGCAGTGCCAACGTCGCCTCGGCCATGTACTTTTCTCCCCCGCAATACCGCCGTCGGCGGGGAGTGTCGCGGACCGGCCGGGACCGTTCATTGATCCAGGTCAATGAGGCTGCGCCAGGGCGAGCCGCGGCGAGACGAACCCGATCGCGGCTCGGTATCAGTCGGCGGCGTCGACGTGGGCGGCGCTGGCCATCGCCTCGTAGCGGCCGCGGCCCTTGCGGACGAGCGGGGTGTTCTCGATCTCGTGGAGCGGGGCGGCGCCGAAGGAGGCGGCGACCTGGTGGTTGGGCGGGCGGCGATAGTCGGTGGTGCGCTGCATGGGCAAGCGGCCGACCTCGCGGATCAGGCCTTCCATCCGTTCGGGCGGCATTTCCTGACCGAAGGCGGCGCCGGCGGCCCGGGTGATGGTCTCGTTCATGAGCGTGCCGCCCAAATCGTTGGCGCCGGCGGCGAGGCAGGCGGCGACACCCTTCGGCCCCATCTTGACCCAGGAGGTCTGGATGTTGGTGATCAAGGGGTGGAGCGCCAGGCGCGCGACCGAGTGCATCAACACCGCCTCGCGGAAGGTCGGACCCCGGCGCGCCCGGCCCTTCAGGTAGATCGGCGCCTCCATCGGCACGAAGGGGAGCGGCACCAGCTCGGTGAAGCCGCCGGTCTCACGCTGCAATTCCCGGACCCTGAGCAGATGGCGCGCCCAATGGACCGGCCGCTCGACATGGCCGTACATGATGGTGGCGGTTGAGCGATAGCCGAGACCGTGCGCCGTCCGCATCACTTCGAGCCACTGGTCCGTCGTCACCTTGTCCGGGCAGATGACGGCGCGGACCTCGTCGTCCAGGATTTCCGCCGCCGTGCCGGGGAGCGTGCCGAGCCCGGCCGCCTTCAGGTCGGCGAGGAAGGGCGCCAACTCCAGCCCAAGGGTCTCCGCCCCCTGCCAGACCTCCAGCGGGGTGAAGGCATGGACATGCATCCCGGGCACCGCCGCCTTCACCGCGCGCAGGATCTCGAGATAGGTCTCGCCCGTATAGTCGGGGTGGATGCCGCCCTGCATGCAGACTTCGGTGGCGCCGCGCTCCCAGGCTTCGCGCGCGCGGCGCTGAATTTCCTCGAGACTCAGATCGTAGGGCCGGCCACGCAGGTCCTCCGACAGCTTGCCCTTGGAGAAGGCGCAGAACTGGCAGCGATAATAGCAGACGTTGGTGTAGTTGATGTTGCGGTTGACGACATAGGTTACCACGTCGCCGTTCACCTCGCGGCGTAGCGCGTCGGCCGCCGTGGTCACCTCCGCCACCTCGGCCCCTCGGGCACGGAAAAGGCGGACGATCTCCGCCTCGGCCAGGTCCCGGCCGTCGCGGGCGCGATGCAAGATCCGGGTCAGCTCCTCGCTCGGCCTCGCGAGCGCCGGGGCCTCCAGCGCAGCCGGCTCGGTCACCTCGCCGGGCGACCAGGCCTCGACGCGGGCGAGGCCGTCGGTGTCGGAAAGCGTAAGCACGCGGCGCTCGATCTCCGGCACCAGCCAGCGCGACGCCGCCTCGATATAGGCGGGATAGATCGCCAGGCGCGGCGCCAGCACCTTGTCGCCGGCCGCCGTCTCCCGCTCCAGCACCGACAGGTGCGGCCAGGGGGCCTCCGGGTTCACGTGGTCGGGCGTGACGGGCGAGACCCCGCCCCAGTCGTTGATGCCGGCCTCCAGCAGACGATCGAGGCCGCCGGGGCTGAGGTTGGGCGGCGCCTGCAGGCTCATCTCCGGCCCGAAGATCAGCCGCGCCACCGCGATGGTCCAGGCGAGATCCTCCAGATCCGGCTCCGGCGCGTCGGCCATCCGGGTGCCGGGCTTGGCGCGGAAGTTCTGGATGATGATTTCCTGGATATGGCCGTGGCGGCGATGGCTCGCGCGGAGCGCCAGCAGCGCCTCGATCCGTTCCAACCGCGTCTCGCCGATGCCGATCAGGATGCCGCTGGTATAGGGGACGGCCGCCGTCCCCACCGCTTCGATTCCCGCCAGCCGCACCGCCGGCGCCTTGTCAGGCGAGCCATGATGCGCCATGCCCTTGGCCATCAGGCGGGCGGAGGCACTTTCGAGCATCATGCCCTGGCTGACCGAAACGGCTTTCAACGCATGGGCTTGCGCCTCGTCGACGATACCGGGGTTCAGGTGTGGCAGGAGCGAGGTTTCCTCCAGCACCAAACGCGCCATCGCCGCCAGATAGCCAAGCGTGGTTTCGTGGCCCAGTGCCGCCAGCTCTTCCCGCGCCACGCGGTAGCGCGCCTCCGGCTTGTCGCCCAGGGTGAATAGCGCCTCATGACAGCCCGCCGCCTCGCCGGCGCGGGCGATTTCCAGCACTTCGTCGGGTGTCAGATACGCACGCTGCCCCTTCCTCGGCGGATGGGCGAAGGTGCAGTAGTGGCAGACGTCGCGGCAGAGCTGGGTCAGCGGGATGAAGACCTTGCGGGAATAGGTGACGACGCGGCCGAAGCCCTCGTCGCGCCAGGCGCCCGCGACGGCGGCGAGCGCGTCGACGTCGCCCTCTTGGGCGAGCGCCAGGGCCGCCTCGTCGAAAAGCGCCTCGGGCGCGCTCCCACGCAGATCACGGATATCGAACATCTATCAACCGCCTCCCGCCGACGCCTGTTCGGGCGGCGCGCCCTCGAATGAAAGAAGGCGGGCGGCGATGCCGCTCTCGCGCAGGTAACGCTGACTCTGGGTGGCGCCGGAACGGCGCGCGAGTTCCATCAGATCCTCGGGCGTGTCGATGTCGAGACCGATTCCCGGCAGCTCAAGCACCCGGGGCTCGAGGCCACGGGCGCGTGCCGTCGCCAGATGGGGGTGGAAACTGTCGTCGCCGAAGCGGAGCGGTATCACGTCGGGCGGCGAACAGACGACGCAGTTGGAGCCCATTTGGTCGCGGCTCGCCACGATGGTGAAGGCGGGCGCGGTTCCGTGCGCCGCCAGCACCGTCTCGATCTCCGCCGCCGTCACCAGCGGCAGGTCGCCCGGCACCTGCAGCAGGCCCTGGGCGCGATCGGCCGACAGTACCCTGGCGGCCCGCGCGACGGCGGCGGTATGGCCCCGGTTTTCCGGTTCCTCGATGACGCGGAGGTCGAAGCGCCGCGCGAGTTCGATCGCTTCCCCATCGCGCGTCAGCAGGGCCACGCCATCGAGCCCGCGCGCGGCGCGGAGCGCACTCAACGTGTCGCGCAGCATGGCCCGATAGAGGTCGCGCCGTTCCTCGGGCCGGAGCGCGCTCGCCAAGCGTTGCTTCACGCCGCCCATGTCCTTAACGGGGACAACCGCCCACATGCCGCCTCCCCCGATCCAAGGGCCACCGAAATCGCCTGGGGAACCTAGAAACGAAAGGTTTCCGGGTCAAATTTATTTCGCCGCCCGAATCCGCCCGGCTAGCCAGAGGGCGACCTCGCCGAGCGCGGCCTTGTCCTCGTCGGTCCGCATTACGGTCCGCACGACCGCCACTTTCAGGCCCCCGGCACGAAGCCCGTCGGCCGCCCGGCTATCCGCTTCGTCGATCACCAAGCCGTCCAGCAGCCCGCCATAATGGGTCGCGATGCCCTCGACCGAGACCGGACGGCCCAGCTCCCGCATCATCTTGGCGGTCGGCCCCTTGATCGCATCGCCGCCGACGATGGGCGAGACGGCGACGATCGGGGCGCCCGCGCCCTTCACCAGGTCGGCCATGCCCGCGATCGCCAGGATTGGATCGATGCTGATGTAAGGGTTGGAGGGGCAGACGACGATGGCCTCCAGCGCGCCGCTCTCCAACACCCGGGCCACCTCGGCAGCGGGGCGAGCCCGTTCCGCGCCCTCGAAGATGAAGCCGGTGACCACGGGCGCCGCCCGCCGTTCGACGAAATAGCGCTGGAAGGGAAGCGGCCCCTCGGTCGTCTCGACGATTGTGCGGACGGGCTGGTCGCTCGCCGGCACGATCCGCGCGCCGATCGCGAACCGGCGGGTGACGTCGGCGGTAATGGCGCTCAGGCTTTCGCCGGCGGCGAGCCGGCGGGTCCGCTCGACATGCAGCGCCAGGTCCTTGTCGCCGAGCTGGAACCAGGTCTCGCCGCCCAGCTCGCCCAGGGCTTGCATGAAATTCCAGCTCTCACCCGCCCGGCCCCAGCCTTTCTCCCGGTCCGAGAGACCGGCGAGGGTATAGGCGAGGGTGTCGAGATCGGGGCAGACGGCGAGGCCCAGATGCTCGAAATCGTCACCCGGGTTGGCGACGACCATCAGCCGCTCCGGCGCCATGGCCCGACACAGACCGAGCGCCAGCTTGGCCCCGCCGATCCCGCCGGAGAGGGCCAGGACACGAGTCGCCGCGTTCATCGGAACAGGTCGTGTTCGAGGGGCCGGACCAGTTCCGCCGCCGGGCCGTCCGGCGCCGTCCAGGAAAGGCCGCACACCAGCACCACCGGCCGGCCCTGTCCGCCCTGGCCCTGCAGCAAGGACGCGGCGGAGGCCACCTCGTCGGCGAGTCCCGTCTGCGTCACCAGCAGCGGCCGGTCGAAAAGGTCGGGGGCGCCCCGCTCGTCGACCACGGCCGGCAGGCCCGCGACGCCGATGGCGATGCCCACGATGCCGACCCGCCATGCCCGCCCGACGCTGTCGGAGATGATGATGGCGATTCTGGCGCCGGTCCTCGCGCGGATCTCGTCGCCGAGCCGAGCCGCGCTGGCGTCGGGATCGACGGGGAGCAGCAGCACGAATTCCTTGCCGCCGTCGGCCGAGATGTTGGAGGCGTCGATGCCCGCGTTCGCCATCACCATGCCGAGGCGGTGCTGGACGATGATCAGGCCGGGGCGTTTGCGCAGCACCTCCCTCGATTCCGAGAGGATCAGCTCGACGATCCGGGGGTCCTTCTCGGTCTCCGCCGCCAGCGCCAGCGCCCCGGGCGAGGGCGCGACGTCGGCCAGGCGGGCGAGCCGCCCCTCGGCCTTGGAGACGATCTTTTGCGCTACCACCAGCACGTCGCCGTCGGCGAGCGCGCGGCCGGACGCCTCGACCGCTGCCAGGATCAGGCCGGCGATGTCGTCTCCCTCCGCTACCAGCGGGATGCCGTCCAAGGGCAGAAGTTCGATCCGTTCCATCGCGAGGATGCCCCGCCGCTCAGTCCTTGCCCGCGTCCGGATCCTTGGTCGGCGTTCCGGTGATGCGGATGCCGGCGCCGTCGATGCCGTAGCGGGAATTGATAAAGATCAGCACGGAGGTGAGCGCCTCGGCCACCGCCGCGTTGTCGAGGGAGCCTATCTGCCAGCCGCGCATGCCCGCCGCCTCGACCAGGCCGAGAACCACGCGGCGGGCGGCCGCGTCGTCGCCGGCGACCAATACGTCGCAGTCGATCTCGCGCGCCGGGTCCGAGAGGTGGTCGGCGGCGACGTTCTGGAAGGCGGAGACCACGCGCACGTTATCGCCCAGGAGGTTCTGCGCCGCCCGGCCGGCCGAGCCCTCGGGTGGCATTTGCACGCGCATGACGCGGGGCGGCACCAGGGGCACGGTGACGTCGATCAGGATCTTGCCCTGGACCGCGTCGCGCACGCTTTCGAGCGTCGGCTGCTGGTTGGCGAAGGGGACGGTCAGCGCAACGATGTCGGCGGCGGCGACGGCTTCCGGGTTGACCAGGCCGCGCAGGCGCGCCACCGGCGCCCGGTCGGCGAAGCGCTCGACGGCGTCCAAGGCCTTTTCCGCCGTGCGGCTGCCGATGACGACGTCATGGCCGGCGCGCGCCCAGCGGATCGCCAGCCCCTCGCCCAGATTGCCGGTGCCGCCGAGCACGGCGAGGGTGGGTTTGGTCTCGGTCATCTGTTGTTTCTCTCTCTTGCGGCGGATACCAGCGACGGTCTATCCATGAATCGATCTTCACGCCGCCCGCGCCTTGAAGGGCGTTTCGATCGGCCTCGGAGTTTCGATCAACTCCCGGTGCACGCCGATATCGGTGCCGGGCGGCAGGTCCAGGCGGATGGTGTCGGAGACGCCGCCGAACATCGCTTCGATCTCGGCGGCGATGTCGTCGTGGCGGGCGAGCGCGGGAAGGCGACGACGATACCGGTGGCGAGCTCGACCCGCTCCGTCGCCAGCGCGGCGATGGGCAGCGGCGGGAAGGGATCCCAGGCGAGTTCGTTGGTGACGATGCCGTCATAGCCCACTTCCTCGGCGAGCTGGGACGCGGGCGCCACGGCGCGCCAGTCCCGCATCGGGATGGTGGTGACGAGACGCATGGGGTGGCTCCTTCAAAGCCGGGGCGATAGCATCGGACGGACCCGCGCGAGCGACGGGATTCGCGCCGGCGACGGCACCATAAGGGGAGCCATGGGCGAAGGTCAAAGCGACGAGGGCGCCTACCGTCTGCTGGATGGCGCGCTGCGGGTCTGGCGCCTGGAGGGCACGGTCGAAGCGGGCGAAAACGGCGGGTTTCTGGTGACGCAGGGCGAGACGCGCGTCACCGTCGCGCGCCTGGCCGACGGCGGCTGGACGGTCGAGGTCGCCGGCCGCGGGACCCGCCACGCCGGCATCCCGGGCATGCTGCGCACGCTGCATGCCGCGCTCGACCCCGACTACCGGCCGGCCCGGTTCCGAATCGCCCCGGCGCCGCGCGGCTAGACTCTTTCAGAATGGGTCCCGGCCACCCCGCCGCCAGGCGAGGAACCAGATCCAGGCCACCACCTGCAATCCGAGCACCAGACCGAAGCCGGCCTGGAAGGCCACGGCCGGATAGCGGCCGTCGGGACCCGGGCCCCAGAGGTCCAGGACCGCGCCCACCAGGTACTGCACCACGAAGGCGCCCAAAAAGACCAGGACGTTGAAGCCGGCGTTGGAGCGCCCGGCGAGCGCGGGGCCAAAGTGCTGGCTGAGGCGGGCATAGCAGAGCGAGCCGACGTTGGAGAGGAAGCCGACCAGCATCACCGGAACCAGCATGGCCCAGCGGAGATCGAACACCAGCGGCAGCTGGGCGGCCGCGTAGATCGCCGTGCCCCAGGCGACGGTGGTGGCGATGCCGATGCCCCTCGCCAGCAACCGGCCGGCGACGAATCCGATCAGGATCGAACCCAAGGCCAGGAGCCCCGTGGTCACCATCAGGTGGGCGGCGACGCCATCGCGGGAAAGGCCGATGACGTCCGAGAGCCAGGGCCCCGCCCAGAGGCCCTGGAAGGCGAAGCTGGCGCCGAAGGCGGCGATGCAGAGGGGCGCGAAGCGCCAGAAGAGGGAATCGCGGTAGACCCGGGCGAGGCCCGCCAGCTGCTCCGCGAGGCTCGTCCCCTCGCCGCCCGCCGCGCGTTCGGGCACCAGCCACCAGATCAGACCGGCGACGGCGAAATTGAAGGCGCCGAGGGCGAGATAGACCTGGCGCCAGTCGGCGAAGCCGAGCGCGAACTGCAAGGGCAGCGTGGCGCTCAAGGCGCCGAGGCCGCCCGCCGTCAGATAGCAGCCGTTGGCGAACGGCCAGTGCCGCTCGGGAAACCACATGGTGACCGCCTTGAAGCCGGCCATCAGCCCGCCCGAGACGCCGACCCCGATCAGCGCGCGGGCGAGCGTCAGGCTGGTCATGTCCTGGCCGAGGCCGAACAGAATCGCGCCAAGCGCCGCCAGGCCCATCAGCACGGTCTGCACGCGCCTCGGCCCGAAACGGTCCAGCAACAGGCCGAGCGGCGCCTGGAAAAGCCCGAAGGCCAGCGGATAGGCCGCCGTCAGCAGGCCGAGCTCGCCCGCCGAAAGCCCGATGTCGGCCACCAGGTCCGGCGCGATGATCGCGTTGGTCGAACGGTAGAGGTAAGAGAGGTAATAGCCCCCCGCGAAAGGCAGGAAAACGAGGGCGACGATCCGGGCGAGGCCCGGGCCGTTCGTCGCTTCCTCCCCGTCCTCCCGCTCCGCCATCCGCCCTGTCTCCCGCAAGCCACGCCCGCTCGGCCCGGGAGTCGGCGAGGCTTGCGCCGGCCGCCTCGGGGCGACACATTTGGCCCCGGGGCATGGTCCGGCGCAAGGTGGACCATATGCGAATACGACATTGGTTCTGGCTCCTGGGCGGCGCCGGCCTCCTGGGCCTTGTTGCGCTGGCCATCGTCATGCGCGCCGGCATCGACGGCCGCATCGGCTATCACGCCCCGATCTTCGATACCGACGGCCGGCGAATCCTCTTCGTCGAGCGCCGCACGCGCGGGTTCTCCTTCGGCCTCGGCTACGAGCATTTCACCCCGCCGGGGCATGCTTTCGTGCTCTCGGACAGCTTTCGCCTGCGCCGCCTCGATCCCGCGACGGGCGCGGTGGAGACGGTACGGACATGGCCCGGCTCTCCCCTGGAGGGCCGCTGGCTGAACACCTATCGAGGCCGCCTCTACACCTTGCCCCGCATCCGCCTGCGCCACGGCGAGGGCGGCCATCTCGAATACGCCATCCGGCTCTGGATTCCCGTGCAGCCGCGCTCCGAGCAGTACGGCCTCCAGGCCCGCTGGAACAACAAGACCCTGCGGCTGGAGGAATGCGCCGAATGGAGCACGGAGTTCACCCACACCGGCGGCCACCTGGAAGACGCCGTCGGCCCGGATACCGAACTGATGGCCCCGCCCGGCCCCGACTACTACCCGAGCGCCATCCTCGCCCGCGACCTTGGCACCGGCGAGATCCGGACCCTGCTGGCCGGCCCCGACCACGCCGCCGCCTACCCCGACGGCGTGCCCGATCGCTGGCTGGCGGAACACAGCGTTGCCAAGGATGTCGCCCGCATTCGCCGAATCCGCACCGACCACGCCACCAGCCTCGCCCGCCACCGCGCCCGGGGCCTGTCGGAGGGCGACGCCTACAACGCCGCCGGACGCGACATGCAACGCCTCGGTCACTACCCGAAGAGTCCGACCCTCACGGCCCGCCACGTCACCACGAGCGCCGCCGGCACCCCCCTGATCGAGATCCCCGTCGGCGAACTGCAAAGCGGCGTCTTCCCCGACATCGAACGCTCCCTCGCCAAGCCCGGCACGGCGGTCGACAAGAGCGGGCGCTACATCATCAATCGCGACTACCGGAACAGCGCGAAGCTGAACGCGATGACGAAGGCGGATGTGCGGACGTTCTGGGTGAAGTATCGGGGGGAGATGTATGAGATGGTGATCGAGAGATAGATACCAAGCATTGGAACTAGTGGCGTCCGACCGTCGTTCGGCGTCACCTGAATCCCCGACGAACTCACATAGGGCTGTTTGCGATCCAGCTTGACCACCCGTTCCCCGCCCAACCAACTCGAGAACACATTCCACCGTTGTTTGGGTAGGGCGGTGGATGGGTTGGCGGTCCCACGTGAGTGAAAAATGCCCTAGCGTCCATAGGCGAAGGTTTCTAGCTGATAATGACCTTTACAGTATTCGTCATTCGATTTGCCGTTACCTTGAAAATAGCTCTCCATCAGATGATCGACTATTTCTTGATTCCTCATACTGCACTAATCCGACAGTATTCTCATCTTGTCTCGCAGTGACAGCTCCCAAGACAGGGGAGGATAGCTGCGAGAAATTGCGGGGGGACGAATCGAAACTGCTTCGAGTCTAGTACCAGGAAGCTTTTTAAAGATCGCCAATTCGAGATCCGTACGCGCGGCCTGGGTTGAGCTTCTGAGGTTGACGAGAGTTTGAATAGGATCCCAAATTTCATCCACCAAACTCCGGCTTCCCTCGCCGAATTCCGATGTATAATCTTCAGGTGGGAACGGATCAATCTGGATAAACAGGTACTTGATGCGAGTCGACGTATACTTCCCGTTGTTCGGGTGAAGAACCCGACCACAATCTGGTCGACTACCTCCATCCGGCTCGCAAAGACGCAATGAGGGCCAGCGAGTCTTTTCAAACTCTTTTTCGCATCTCAGGCCCGTCAATCCATTCACCCTGCACCAATGGTAACGGGGTAAATCGGTCGACAGGTAATAGATCCACTGTACGGCCGCAAAAGATCCGGAGTTGTCAAAAAATCCGTCGTCCGTGACATGGTATGATGGTAGATCGAGTCTACTGGCTCTGGCCGTGGGCGTTATGATGGGAAATGCCGCCGATAACCTCGCAGCCGTGATCGCTGGTACATTCAATTGATTCAGCACTGGATAGTGACGTTTAAGCGTTGGATCAATCGGTGCGTAGCTCCAAAAGTCTCGCCTCCAGGGACGGAAAGAATGATAGAAAAGATAAGACAGGTCGATTGTCGAAATTTGGAACTGTTCCCATCTTCCACGAAGGTGCTGTTAAAGACTATGCTCGGCCAATCACCCGAACGGGTTCTAGATCGCCAGTGTGACATCCATGGCTCGACAGGATCGTCGAAGCGGTGCGCCTGGACACAATGGTCTTGATTGATGTCCATGGGCATGCAATTCCAAGCGCGCATCCACGCCCGTTCCATCGCCCATGCCCGATCCAATGGCAAATCCCACGAGGGTAACAACGCCCGCACGAGATCGGGAAACAGAATCCCCCAGGCGGTTGCTTCCAAACTGGATGCCATTGAAGCATGTCGTGCCCGACGGGCCATTTCGGTCGATGGGGCACCTTGAGACGGGTCAATGGATTCCAAATAGAAGAACGTTCCCACGCTGCCACCGGAAGTTGAACTAATAAAGTAAATGGCTTATCCCTTTGCTTCCGGTCACACCAGATGTTGATCGGCCTTCTACGTTCCAGGCACGGTTTTCGGACCGTGCCGGGGGATGTGCGGGAGCTTTTGGACTTGAGGAAGTTGGTTTCGAGTGCTGTCAGGCAGACTGGAGGGCCGGTATTCGGCTCCGATTGAGGCGGATCGGAGGGCGGGCGGTGGCTGGCGCCCGGCCTGCCGGGATCAGACGTGTTGTCCGACGATGTCGCGGTAGTCGGCGGGTCGCAGGCGCGTGCCGATGCCGAGCAGGGTATCGAAAGCCGTTGCGGTGTGGCGGCGGCGGTTCCAGCGGAACACGAACTCGTCGAGGTAGCGGCGCAGATGGGCGCGGCGCAGGCCATGGAAGGTTCCGAGCGCCCAGCGCTTCAGGTTCGAGAACACACGATGGATCCACGTCAGCACGAGATGGGCGGGCGTTGCACCGACGACCTTGGGCTGGTGGTCGTGGTCGGGCAGGCCGCAATAACCGCTCCAGCCATCGGTAATCACCCGCGCGCCCGGCGCCGAGGTTCCGGCAACGAAGGCACGAAGGCTGCGCGCGGAGAAATCCCCGATCGGCGCCAGCCGGATGCGGCGTGGCTCGCCCTCGGGCGATAGCTCGACCGCGCCGGCAATGCGCATCTTGCCTTGTGGGCTGCGACCTTGCCCGCCTGTGGCCGGGTCTTTTGCGGTGCGGAACGGGAGGGTGGCCTCATCGATCTCGATCAGGTCCTCAAGCAGGCTGCGATCCGGATTGACCATGGCACGGCGCAGCTTGTGCAGCAGGAGCCAGGCACTCTTGTAACTGCCGAGCCCGAGCTGGGCCTGGAGTTGCAGGGCGGAGATACCATTCGAGTGGCTGGTCACGATGTGAACGGCCATGAACCAGGTCTTCAGGGGCAAGTGGCTGCGGTGCATGATCGTGCCTGCGGTCACCGAGGTCTCCTTCCCGCAGGCCGCACATTCCCAGCTCGCCCGGCGCCGCTTCAGTTCCCAGCCCCTGTCATGGCCGCAGGCGGGGCAGACGAAGCCGTCGGGCCAGCGCCTGGCGGCGAGATGCCGGGCACAGGAGGCTTCATCGGGAAAGCGCGCCTCGAAGGCGGCGCGGGACATGGGGCGGTCATATTTCCAGCGGCTGGCCATGACGGAACATTACACGAACATGCTGCCGACGCCCACCAGAAACTCAACATCTCGTCAAACCGGGCTCAAAGGGATAAGCCCTTAAAGTAAATCGAACGGGAGAATTCCTCGCCGAGCTGATCTCGCAATCCCGTAAGGACTTGCGTCGCCCAGGCGCTGGCCTGTATGCCGCCACCAGCCGCCGAAACGATCGTAACGACCTGATCGACTTTCGGGTCGAATTTATCCTGAAAATCATACCGATTCCGAGCAGCCTCGATAGCAGATGGTGCAGCCTCGCCACTATCACGAACGTCAAAATAGTGATCTTGAGGAAACAACTACCCCATGAGAAATGTAGAAGCAATGATGTAAAGGATTAAAGGGATGCAAAATCGATCAAGAAAGAAAGCAATACCAGTAACCAGATGACATAGAACAGAAAAGAAGGCAAATACAAATGATAGGCGATGTCCCGCCCAATGTTGAAAAGTGCGAGATAGGCATCGTCTGATCGAGAGGCTACGCGGCCACCTCGATGTCTTCAATGACGGACTTTGCTCCGGCCTTTCTCACCGCCTCCCGCAGGGCGGCGTCGAGGATGGGGAGCTGGCGGTGGGCCTTGAGGCGGCGGAAGGTCTTTTGCGCCTCCAAGAGGCCGGCGGCGGTCCAACGCAGCGCCATCTCGGCGTTGCGCCAGCGCTTGACGTTCCGCTGCACCGTCCGGACGGTGCCGATCGCGTTCTCGATGGCGTTGGTGCAAGCCAGCGAGTGTCGAAGTTGCGGCGGGAGGCCGAGCCGGATCACGGTCAGGATCTCGTCCAGGCCCTCCAGGATCGAGCCCGAGACGCCGGGTGCGTCATGCTCCAGACGGCGGGCGAGGTTGCGCAAGAGCCGTTCGGCCTTGGCCGCGTCGTCCTGCTGCCAGGCCTGCCGCAAGACCTTCCTGACGCCGGCATGGAGGCTCTCGTCCAGCCGGTCCGTGATGTTGCGCCCCTTGTGCACCTGGCAGCGCTGGAGGGCCGCCGCCCGCCCGAAGGTCCGCCGGATCGCCTTCGAGAGCGCCTTGGCGCCGTCGACGATGTAGAGCCGAGGCCGTTCGGGATCGAGACCGCGCTCGATCAGGTTGTCGAGCATGGCTTGCACCGTGGCCGCGTTCTCCGTCGCGCCCTCGGCCAGGCCCAGCACGTGCTTCGCGCCGCCGGTGTCGATGCCGATCGCCGCCACCATCAGGTGATCGCCGACATGGAGCCCGTCGATCTGGAGCACCACGAGATCGAGATCGTCGAGCGGGCTCGCCAGCCAGGCCTTCAGCTTGCTTCGCGTCAACGCCACGAAACGGCGCGAGACCGCCGACTTCGAGGTTGCGTCACCCGATGCCGCCGGCAGATCGCCGCCCGCATCGTCCGGCAGGCGCACCGCGCGGGCATACTTGCGGGTCGAGACGTTGATCACCATCAGATTCATCGCCCAGGCTTGCAAGAGTTCGGGTTCCGACAGCAGCTCCCAACTCGGCAGGCTCATCTCCCGACCCGCGAAGTCCCCCACCCGAGGGCGCTCGACCTTCACTTTGCCGCCGTGGTAGGCGATCTCGCTCCGGGTCGTGCCCCATCGATGGCCCTTGCGCTCGCCCGAGCCGGCGTGGCGCGAACCGCACAAGGCTTCCGCGTCCGCCGACATCATCTCGTTCAAAGACTCGAGGCCCGCCAAAAGGCAGAAGCGATCGACGCTCATGCGCAGATCGTCGAAGGCCTCCGGCATCGATGGCAAGAGCCGACAGGATGGTTCCGAGGAACGGTCGTTGCGTGTAGTCTTGGTCATGGCGTCGTTCTCCTTGATGGAATCAGCACCCAGAGCCTAGCGGCTCCAGGCGGACGACGCCTACTTCAGCTTTTCAACAGAGCCCGGGACATCCCCAAATGATAACACGGGAACGCGATACGATTGATTCTCAGGATTTAGAAAATAGAAACCGAATACATATAAAGTCACAAAGAGGATCGCAATGGACAGAGAAAGCTTATGCCCTTCGTGAATCTTGCCGTTTTCGTCGTCCCAATATCCCGGACCGGCAGAGATCGCTATCCGTTCAAGAAAGTCATTTACTTTCCCGGGTTTGTCCAATACGCTGGACAATTTACGCGACAGAGAAATCAAGCCCACTCTGGCGACAATTCCGGTTAACATGACGAACGATCGCATGAGCCTATCAGATCCAACTTCAGGATCCGAGTTGGAAAATAGGTCGATCAGCCGCCATGCAGCCACGGATATGATCACCAGGACCGGAGAGGGCAAGAATTGGGAATTTTAGAATCGAGTTGGAAACGGATTTTGATGATACAATCCCCATCTTTTTTCAGCTAACCGCCATACATGAAGCAAGCAAAACACCATGACCGCGACTGAAAACGTAGCGCAGAAACCAGCAATTGCAAGCGCTGGCTAGCTTCTCGTAGTAAACAAACTCACGATCGTCGGGAGAGAATCGTCATAGCTGACTCGGACCATCGTCAGATAGATAATCAGTAGAGTAATTGGAACTCGAGAAATCACTATATGCCTGACAAGCGCGCCTATAAATGCCAGACTATTAGACAGTAGTATTGCAGACGGGATGATAAACACGAGGATACATGCCAGTTTTACTACGAAAATAAAAACTCATAATCGTTGATAAATTCGCTGAACCAATATTGCACGTTAGGGCTATCTCGGAAAGAACTACCGCTTCTAATACGCCAGTGACGAAATAGGAAATGGCTGCTGGAATCAGAAGAATGGCTCGATTTTTTGTCCCCACCTTTCGCCGTATAATAACGAATAATCCGACAACTGATAATGGTACCAGTATAGAAGATGCAGTAGCGATTGCAAGCTCCGAAATTATATAGAAATTCCTGCCGCTGCCCGTCAGGCGAAGAAAATTTGCACATATGGAGTCGATGGACGGATTAAACCTAATCATTATTGATTGAAAGACGCCGGAACTATCGTGATCCAACCACTGGTCTCGCCAGGGATGAAAAATGACAAATATCGCTGTCATCAAACATACGGGAACCAGCAGCACTCTCCCATCGGAAAAAAAATCTAAGAACGCGTCTCAGGACGCCGCCGCGGTGCGCGGTTTCAGGCTGAATCGTCATTTTCTTCTCATACCAAGTAATGCTCGACAGGACGGCCGCCAACCAGTGATGAAAGTGCGTTTTGGGAACTCATCGGCCAAGAGGTTGATCTTTACGGATCAATTATATGCTATCTTCCTATTCCTGTCACCATTGAGTGTCGAGTATCTCCGCCATGGAGATAACTTGCGCGATCTCGCGTCCACTGGAGCCTCGATATGCGTCGAGCTGCGATGGGAGCGAGATGCCGGTCCCGTTCCGTGGACTATCGCGGTGGGGGCGAGGCACTCATGTACAGCCTAGGGGGAGGTTGCAATCGTCGGATCCGGCGTGTTGGCACGTAGCCGTTCGTCGGCCTGAGTGCAAATCCGGTCGGTGCGTCGGAGTCCGTAAGGCGAGGCTGCGAGTCGGGTCCTTTTTGGCATACCTCACCCCGCCCACGGATACCCCACCTCCTGCAACACGCCAGAGATCTCATCCAAAATCACCGGATCGTCGATTGTCGCCGGCATGGTCCAGGCCTCGCCGTCGGCGATCCTTCGCATGGTGCCCCGCAGGATCTTGCCGCTCCGCGTCTTCGGCAGGCGGCCGACGACGGCGCAGGTGCGGAACGAGGCGACGGGGCCGATCTGCCCCCGCACCATGCCGACGAGGTCCTGGCAGATGTCGCCCTCGCCCCGCGTGACGCCCGATTTCAGCACCACTAGGCCTAGCGGCACCTGGCCCTTCAGAGGGTCGGCGACGCCGATGACGGCGCATTCGGCGACGTCGGGGTGGGCGGAGAGCACCTCCTCCATGCCGCCCGTCGACAGGCGGTGGCCGGCGACGTTGATGATGTCGTCGGTGCGGCTCATGATGAAGATATAGCCGTCCTCGTCGATATAGCCGGCGTCCGCCGTCTTGTAGTAGCCGGGGAACTCCTCGAGGTAGCTCTCCACATAGCGATCATCGGCCTGCCAGAGCGTCGGCAGACAGCCGGGCGGCAGCGGCAGTTTCACCACGATGGCGCCGGTCTCGCCCGCCGGCATCTCCTGGTTGGCGGTATCGACCACGCGGACGTCGTAGCCGGGCACGGCCTTGGTGGCTGAGCCGTATTTCACCGGGAAGGCGCCCAAGCCGGCGCAGTTGGCGGCGATCGGCCAGCCGCTTTCCGTCTGCCACCAATGGTCGATCACCGGGCGGTCCAGGATCCGCTCCGCCCATTGCAGCGTGTCCGGGTCGGCCCGCTCGCCGGCGAGGAAGAGGGTGCGGAACTTGGACAAGTCGTAGTCCTTGATCAGCGCGCCCTCCGGGTCCTCCTTCTTGATCGCGCGGAATGCGGTGGGCGCGGTGAAGAGGGCGGCGGCGCCATGTTCGGCGATCACCCGCCAGAAGGCGCCCGGGTCCGGCGTGCCGACGGGTTTTCCTTCATAGAGGATCGTCGCGCAGCCGTGGAACAGCGGCGCATAGACGATATAGGAATGCCCGACCACCCAGCCGACGTCGCTCGCCGCCCAATAGGTCTCGCCGGGATCGATATCGTAGATGTTCTTCATCGACCATTTGAGCGCCACCAGATGGCCGCCGTTGTCGCGCACGACGCCCTTCGGGATGCCCGTCGTGCCGGAGGTGTAGAGAATATAGAGCGGGTCGGTCGCCGCCACCGGCACCACGTCGGCCGGGCTGGCGGCCGCCATGGCCTCGTCCCAGTCGAGATCGCGGCCGGGGATCAGCTCCGCCGTCTCCATCTCCCGCTGCAAGACGACGCATGTCTCGGGCTTGTGGCTGGACATGCGAATCGCGCCGTCCAGGAGCGGCTTATAGGGCACCACGCGCCCCGGCTCGATCCCGCAGGAGGCCGACAGGATCGCCTTCGGCTTGGCGTCGTCGATGCGGGTCGCCAGCTCGTTGGCGGCGAAACCGCCGAAGACGACCGAGTGGATGGCGCCGATGCGGGCGCAGGCCAGCATCGCCACCACCGTCTCCGGCACCATCGGCATGTAGATGATGACCCGGTCGCCCTTCGCCACGCCCAGATCGCGCAGCATGCCGCCCGCCCGCGCCACTTCCGCCTGGAGCTGGGAATAGGTCAGCACGCGCTTGATGTTGCCGGCGACGGGGGAATCGTAGATCACCGCCGGCTGGTCGCCGCGCCCGGCCGCCACGTGGCGGTCGACGGCGTTGTGGCAGGTGTTGGTCTCGGCGCCCACGTACCAGCGGTAGAGCGGGGCGGTATCGTCGTCCAGCACCCGGTCCCAGCGGCGGAACCACTCGACGCCTTCCGCCGCCTCGGCCCAGAACGCCTCCGGATCGGCGCGCCAGGCGCCATAGACTTGGTCGTAGCTCGGGCTCATCGCCGCGTCCCTCCCCGGGGGTGATTGCTCCGGCGCCCATTCTCGCGCACGCCAGCGCCATTTCAAGCCTTTCCCTCGCCACAGGGCGCCGGAGCCGCCAGAATGCCGGCAGGCAGGCGGGAAGGAGCAAGAGATGCGAATCTTGGTGGTCAATCCGAACACGTCCCCGATCGTGCTGGAGGTGATCGAGCGCTCGGCCCGGCGCGCCGCGGCGGCGGGCACGGAAATCGTCGGCATGCACTCGCCGGGCGGCACGCGCAACATCGATTCGGCCTACGGCGACTACATGAGCGCGCCGCACGTGATCGAGGCGGTGCGACGGCGGGTGGCGGCCGAGCCGCTCGACGCCGTGGTGCTGGCCGGTTTCGGCAACGTCGGCATCGTGGCGTTGCGGGAAGTTCTGTCGATCCCGGTGGTCTCGATCTCGGAATCGAGCATGGCGCTCGCCTGCCAGCTGGGCCACCGCTTCACCAGCCTCACCATGCTGGACCAGTTCATCCCCTACCAGGAGGACATGGTCCGGCTGTTCGGTTTCGAGGTGAAATGCGCCTCGGTCCGGGCCATCAACGTCAACGTCGAGGCCGCGGCCGTTGAACGCGAGCGCACGCTGGCCGAGCTGACCGAGGCGGTCAATCGCGTCGTCGCCGAGGACGGCGCCGAGGTGGTGATCCTCGCCTGCGCGGGCTTGTGCGACTACGACCGAGAATTGACCGAAACGACGGGCGTGCCCGTGCTCGATCCGGTCGTGGTCGGGGTCAAGACGGCCGAAATGCTGGTCGCAGCCGGCCTGAGCCATTCCAAGCGGCGGAAATATGCCGATCCGCCCCAGCCCATCGCCGACTATGGCGGGCACGTGCTGGCGCGCGGCGTGGATTGACGCCAACCGAGGGCGGTCCCGGCCACCCCGCGTCCCCGGCCGGTGGCGCGCCGACCGGTAAAAGTGCCAAGCTCCGGCTTTCCGATGGTGGAGGCGACGGCATGTTCACGGTTATTCGCGGCGGACGGCTGGTCGACATCGGCGCGCACCTCGCGCCGGCGGCCGATCTCCTGATCGAGGGCGACACGATCCGCGAGGTGGGGCCCCCCGGCCTGGCGGCGCCGGAGGGCGCGGCGGTGCTCGATGCCTCGGGCAAGCTGTTGCTGTCGGGGCTGGTCAACGCGCACACGCACGGCCACGGTAATCTGGCCAAGGGGATGGGCGACCGCTGGACGCTGGAATTGCTGTTGAATGCCGGCGGCTGGGTCAACGGCGCGCGGGCGCTGGAGGACAAGTATCTCTCGACGCTGATCGGCGCGGTGGAGATGATCCGCAAGAGCTGCACCGCCGCCTACGATCTGACCTTCGAGTTCCCGCTGCCGACGGTGGACGGCATGGCGGCGATCGGCGGCGCCTACATGGACGCCGGGATGCGGGCCGTGGTGGCGCCGATGATCGCCGACCGCTCGTTCTATCAAGCCATCCCCGGACTGATGGAGGCGCTGCCGGCCGGCCCGCGGGCCCGGGTCGAGGCCTTCCGCCTGGCGCCGGGCGAGGCGACGCTTGAGGCCTGCGGGCAAATCCTCGGCGACTGGCGCCCGCCGGCCGACCGGGTCCGGCTGGCGCTCGCGCCGACGATCCCGCATCACTGCTCGCCCGAATTCCTCGTCGCGGCCCGCGACCTCGCGCGCGAGCACGGCGTCGGCCTGCACAGCCACCTGCTCGAATCGAAGGTCCAGGCGATCGCCGGGCGCCAGCTCTACGGCAAGACGCTCTGCGCCTATTTCGACTATCTCGACATGCTCGGCCCCGACTTCACCGCCGCGCACGCCGTGTGGCTGGAAGACGACGACATGCGCCGGCTGGCGGACAATGGCGCCCATGTCGCCCACAATCCAGGCTCCAACGCGCGCCTCGGCAACGGCCTGGCGGCGGCCCGGCGGATGCGCGATTTCGGGGTTCGCATCGGCATCGGCACCGATGGCGCCTCGTGCTCCGACAACCAGAACATGTTCGAGGCGATGCGCATGGCCTCCTTCGTCTCCCGCGTGCAGGACCTCGACCCCGACCGCTGGCTGGCGACGGACGAGGTGTTGACCATGGCGACGGCCGGCAGCGCCGCCGCCCTCGGCTTCGGCGAGGATATCGGCACCCTCCGCCCCGGCGCCAAGGCCGATATCGTGCTGCTGGACCTCGTCCATCCCAACTACATGCCGCTGAACGACCCGACCAACCAGCTGGTCCACGCCGAGGACGGCACGGGAGTCGAGAGCGTGATGATTGGCGGGGTCATGGTGATGCAAGGCCGACGCATGCTGACCGTCGACGAGGCCAAGCTCGCCCGCGACGCCCAGGCCGCCGCCGAACGCCTCGCCGCCGCCAACACGGAGGCGAGAGCGCTGGCAAGCGAGCTCGAAAGCGTCGTCGGGACCTACTGCGTCGGCTTCTCCCGCCAGCCCTACGCAATCGAACGCCACGCCGCCTGCACGACGGGGGCGGCTTGAACTCGGTTACCCGGCGAATTCGAAGGGATTGACCAAATCTACGCCGCATCCCTCGAAGTCGCGGACGTTCCTGGTCGCCACCGTCGCGGCGAGCGCGCGCGCGATGGCGGCGATCTGGGCATCCAGGGCCGAGATGGGCCGGCCCGCTCCGGGGCGCGCGGCGCGGATCTCGGCATAATGTCCCGCGGCATGGACGTCGAAGGACAAGACGTTATCGGAAAATGCCAGCACGAGTAGTCGGCCGAACTGCTCTTCGAGGTCGCGCCGTCTCCGTCCGACCGGCAGTCGTGCCAGGCCGAAACGAATTTCCGCGACGGTGACCGAGGTGATGCGCAGCAGAGCGCTGTCTTGACGATCGAGCCAAGCACGGACCGAAGGCGCCGGCGGTGGGCCCATGAACTCCGAAACGATGTTGGAGTCGAGGACGATCACTCGAAATCCATGGGTTCCGAGTGTTCTCTCGGAGGAAGTTCGAATGGCTCCTTATCGGGGCCCGGTTTGAAGATCCGAACCATCAGATCACCAAGACCCTCGCTGTTCACCACGCCGGCCCTGAGGATCCGGCGTGCTTCCTCCTCCATCGAGACGCCATGCGACGCCGCTTGCTGCTTCAAGCGATGCAAGGTCCCGTCATCGAGTCTTCGAATACTGAGGCTGCCCATTCCTCACCCCGCATGCGTGGCCATCGGCGGTGGCGACAGGCTAGCATGGCAAGCGCGCCGAATGCCAGCATTGCGATCGATATGCCAGCACTTTGCCCTCGTACTGGCGGGGTCGCGGACCGCGATCGTTCACCCGGCCGCATCCACTCCGCCCGCGTTCGACCACTTCGCCGTGTCGAAGCCCTGGAAGGCGCGGGGCAGGCGCTGGATATCCTGGATGACGCCGGGCGGCAGGTCGGAGGGCTTGTCGGTGGAGATGGAGGCGTTGAGGGCGTCGCTGAGGCCCGAATAGCGCTCGCCGATGACCTGGGCGATTCCATCATGCGGGGCGGCGGCGCAGAAGAGGTCGAGGACGTCGTCCGGGACCTCCGCCGCCATCTCTTCCCAGGTGCCGGCGCGGGAGTGGGCCAAGAGCTTCTCGCCCAGGTCTTCCAGGCCGTGCGCGGCGAGGACCGGCCAGTAGGCCTTGGTCGAGCCGTAGAAGGCGACCCGGTAGCGGACCCATTCGCGCCGTTCCGCCACCGTCGCTTCGTCCGGGCCGGTGGCGATGAAGCCGCCGCCGGAGATCTCGAAATCGGCGCGGGAGAGCGGGCTTTCCGCCAGGCCGGCCGCGATCCGGGGCAGGATCGTCCGCTCGAAGTATTTGGCCGTGCAGAAGGGATGCAGGCGGACGCCGTCGGCGACCCGGCCCGCGACCTTTAGCATCGCCGGGCCGACGGCGGCCAGGGTCACCGGCGCCATCGGCACGCCGGTGTCCTCCGGCGCGAAATTGGGCGTCATCAGGGTGAATTCATAGTGCTCGCCCTTGAAGTCCAGCCGCCCCTCGCCGCGCCAGCAGCGCCAGATGGCGCGCAGGGCCTGGGTGTATTCGGCCAGGCGCGGCGCCGGCGGCGACCAGGGGACGGAGAAGCGCCGCTCGTTGTGGGCGCGAACCTGGCTGCCGAGACCGACGACGAAGCGCCCGCTCGAAGCCCGCTGTAGATCCCAGGCGATGTTGGCGACGCTCATCGGGCTGCGGGCGAAGGCGATGGCGATCCCGGTGGCGAGCTCGATTCGCTCCGTGGCAAGCGCCGCGACGGCAAGCGCCAGGAAGGGATCGTGCCGGTTCTCCATCGTGATGAAACCGTCGAAACCCGCCGCCTCGGCGGCCCGGGCGGCGGCCGTGACCTCGTTCAGGTCGGCTTGCGGCAGGGTGGCGAGGACGCGCATGGGCGGACTCCGGCGGCCGAAGGGGACAAGCCCGGCAGAATAATCTAGTGGGCGGCGGCCGGCGGGACGCCCTCTTTCAGCGTGAAACGGCGGCCGCAGTAGGGGCAGTCGACCTGGCGATCGTCGCCCGTGTTCAGGTAGACGGCGGGATGGCCGAGCGCGCCGCCGCCGCCATCGCAGCGGATCACCGTTTCCTCGACTTCTTGGACTTCCGGCGGTTCCATCGCCCCTACCCCCGAACCTGGCGCCCGCGTCGATCCGCGAGCCCGGCGGATGATACGCAAACCGGCCCGACAATCAACCGCCGGGGAAGCCGGGGGCCGGGATGTCGGCATCCATGCCGATCGGCCGGACGCGCGTCGAGGAAGGCCGCGAGGCGGGCGAAGCTCGGGCTCGCCGGATCGGGAAACGCTTCGCGTTCCCGGGCGCCGAATTCCTTCGGGCCCACGCGCCATCTCCCCAGACGAGACAAGGGGCCCGAAGAACGGGTGCCCGGCCCGTCAAACCGCGGGCGATGGCCCTCGTCGTGGAGACGCATGACGTGGAATGAGGGTATTTCGGCGCGCCGGGGCGAAATGCGCTCGCGGCCGGCCCCGCTGCCGTGTCGGGATGGAGCGCTAAAATTTATCGCCGAGCGCGTAAAATGGGTGTGGTTCATGTCTCCCATATCGCGTGCCGGCCGGGGGCCCGCGAGGCGCCGGTAGCGAGGGCGGAAGCTTTTGAATTACATGAGGTTTCCGGCCCCGGCAAGACCACCGCCAGGATGCCGCGATGGCCCGCCGCGCCCCGCCGCCCGCCGCCAAGCGGGGCCTCGGAACGGGCGCGCGCGCACCGAGATTATGTCAATTAGGCGTCTCGGTGCGCATGAGCGGGGGTGTCGAAACGCGTTCGTTCGGGTGTCGGATTCCGTCGTGAATGAGCCAGAACGCGCCCGAAATGACATATTCGGATCGCGGCGGGGGCGAAACGGCGCGGATCGTCCCGACGTCATCATAGCGTCGTTTGGGCCCGCGCCGGCGCGGGCCCGATCCCCCGGGTCTTCGAAAGCGCCTGGTGGGAAACCGTCCTGGCCGTCGTTGAAACGGCGGCGTGATCGGTCGCGCCATCCTCGTCGCCGTCCCGAGGGGCGTTCTGTCCGCCTTGTCGTGGACCCGGCGCCCAGGCCTCCTTGCCGCGAAATGCAAGACGGGACCCCATTCGCGGGTTGCCCCAGCAATTCCACCGCACGCCACCGTCGAGCCGATGGGTTCGACGGTGGGGTCTGGTGAAGGAGACCAATCCCAAGACGGAACATCGGCACGACAGCGTTCACTTTTGGTTAAACCATTGAAACTCAGAGCATAATCCGTCAACAATTAGTGCGCGGCACCTGTCCCACCACCCGGCCGCCCCCGAGCCCGACGTCTCGGCGGCGGCCGGAGCCTTTTCAACGCGCCATGTCCAACCGATCGGCGCCCCGCCGCCACCGCATCACGCGCGCGCGTGGCCGAACCGGAAGGGCGAACGGTTCGCCGAGGCGACGGCGCGGGCCTTTCGCCGGAACGGTCAATCCTCCTGGCGCAGGATCTCGCGCTGGGTCCGGCCCTTGTATTCGGTGCGGTAGAGACTGCGGCGCTGCAGGATCGGGATTACCTGCTCGACGAACTCCTCGATCGCGCCCGGCGAATAGATCGGCGTCAGCATGAAGCCGTCGCCGCCGGCCGTCGCCATGAATGTCTCCATCTGATCCGCCACGCTCTCCGCCGTGCCGACCATTTGCGGCAGGCCGACGCTCTGGCCGTGGCGCATCGCGACCTCGGCCATGGTCATGGAGGAACCGTCGGGCTTCAGGTAGCGGGTCCTGAGCCGCTGCAATTCCGGCTCCTCCCGCTCTGTCATCAGGGCGTCGGGCGGGACGACGGAGAGGTCGAAATTCAGGTGCGCCGACAGGATGGCGAGGCCGCCGTCCACCGGCATCAGCTCGTTGTGGATCGCCTGCTTCTCCCGCGCGTGCGCCTCGCTCTCGCCGATGATCGGCTGGGCGCCGAAGAGGATGCGGCAATGCGCGGGGGGGCGGCCGTAATCCTCGGCCATGCGCCGCTTGATATCGGCCTGGTAGGCGCCGGCGTCCTCCGCGCGCGGCTGGATGGAGAAGATGGCGTCGGCGTGCCGCGCGGCGAAGTCGCGCCCCTGGGGCGAGGTGCCGGCCTGCAGGATCACCGGCCCGTTCTGCGGCGAGCGGACGACGTTCAAGGGGCCGCGCGACTTGAAGAAGCGGCCCTCGTGCTCGATCCGGTGGACTTTCGCGGCGTCTGCGAAGACCGCGCCCTCGCGGTCCATGACCACCGCGTCCTCCTCCCAGCTGTCCCAGAGCTTGCGGCAGACTTCCATGAACTCGAAGGCGCGCTCGTAGCGCTGTTCGGTCGGCGCGCGTTCCGCGCCGTGGTTGGCCGCCTGGTTGGAGTTGATCGAGGTGACGACGTTCCAGCCGGCCCGCCCGCCTGTCAGGTGGTCGAGACTGGCCCACAGGCGCGCGGCATAGAAGGGGTGGTGGTGGCTGACCGAGAAGGTCGCGGCGACGCCGATATGCTTCGTCACCGCCGCCATGTACGAGAGGAGCGGCACCGGATCGTGCTCGGGCGCCTGCGTCGCGTATCTGAGCGCCGGCGCAAGCGAGCCGCGAAAGGTGTCCGCTATATAGTTGAGGTCGGCGAAGAACACCATGTCGAAGAGGCCGCGCTCGCAGACCTTGGCGATGTGCTGATAGAGTTCGGGCCGGGACCAGTCGTAGCCCGCCGCCGCCGTCTCCGGGTGGCGCCACATGGCCAGGCTGTGATAGGTCGGCCCGTGCACCAGGAACTGCGCGAAGTGGATCTTCGCCCTGGCTGTCCCCCGCCGTCCCGCCATGCGGCACCTTCCCTTCGCCCTCGCGCGACGCCGGCCCCCGACCGGAGCCCTGGAAGGGCGTTCGGCTATACCCCGGCCAGCCAGCTGATGACGAGGCGTTTCTTATCACCCGCCGTGTGGAAACGCAGCAATTGCGGCCGATTTTCCATCAACCAATCATAGAACGCCGCCCTGTCGGAAGCACCGCCGGTCCGGCCATCCCAATTGGACCAGGCCGCTCGGATCAGCTCCCGCGCTTGCCGCTCGCTCGGCATCGCCCACCCCACGTTCCCAAAAATGCAAGGTATTCGATGATACCGCGTTCGAAACGGAAAATTACAGCAATTCGGTTTTGCTCCCGGACGACATCGCTACCGGCTGAGGAAGATCCGCATATTCTCGCGCGCGATGAAGGCGCCCGACCAGGCGTAACGCGCTTCCGCCTCCAGCTGTTCCATAAAGGGGTCCTCGTGGTCGGGATCATGGTGGAAGATCGCCAACCGGCCGACGTTCGCCGCATGGCAGAGCCGGATCTCTTCCTGCCAGGTGGAGTGGCCCCAGCCGATCTTGTGCTTGAATTCGTTGTCGGTGTAGGTCGAATCGTAGATCACCAGATCCGCGCCCTCGATCAGGCCGAGTATATTCTGGTCCGGCTTGCCGACGACGTGTTCGGTATCGGTGATGTAGCAGAGCGAGGAACCCCGATACTCGATCCGGTATCCGGTCGCATTGTCGGGATGATTGAGTTTGCAGGTCTTGACTTTGATGCCCTGGCCCAGGTCGAAGTCCTCGCCCGCCTCGAAATCCACGAAATCCAACTTCGCCGCCAAGATGTCGAGCGGCACGGGGAAGGTCGGCTGCGACATCTGACCGGCCAGCACCTCCTGCACGCCGAAATCCTTGTCAAAGAGATGGCCCGCCATGACGGTGAAGGCGTTTTCGTTCATGTAGGCCGGCGTGAAGAAGGGGAAACCGTTGATGTGATCCCAGTGCGTATGGGTCAACAGGATATGGGAATTCATGGCGCCCTTGCGGGTGAAATACTGGCCCAGGTTACGCAGCCCCGTCCCGCAGTCGAGGATGATGCGCCTGCCGCCGAGCGCCACCTCGATGCAGCTCGTGTTTCCGCCGTAGGCCACATACATGGCCGAGGGGCAGGCGATGCTGCCGCGCACTCCCCAGAACTTCACCTTGAAACTCATGACCGACGATCACCCCCGCCACGCGTCTTCGCCGAACCGCGCGGGGCCCGGCCCCACCACGATATCGGAGCGCGCGCGCTCGAGCGTCCGAAAACATAACACGTCGCGACGGCATTACGGACCGATCGTCGCGCGCGATTCAACGTCCCACGGATATGTAGTGGAAATCCTTCGCGGCCATGTCCTCGGGCCGGTAAATGTTGCGTAGATCGACGACCACCGGGCTCTTGAGCCGTGCCTTGACCCGATCGAGATCGAGGGCGCGGAATTCGTTCCATTCGGTGATGATCACCAGGGCATCGGCCCCGTCGGCCGCCTCATAGGCGTCCTCGCACCAACAAACACCATGCAGAAGCCGCCGCGCCACCGCCATGCCCTGCGGGTCATAGGCCCCCACCGTGGCGCCGGCCTCGATCAGCGCCGGCACGATATCCAGGCTCGGCGCCTCGCGCATGTCGTCGGTGTTGGGCTTGAAGGTGAGGCCCAGGACCCCGATGCGCTTGCCCGCGAGGTCGCCGCCCACGGCCGCCACCACCTTGCCCGCCATCGCCGCCTTGCGCCGCTCGTTGGCGCCGTCGACCGCCTCGACGATGCTCAAGGGGGCATCCACCTCGCGGGCCGTGTCCAGCAGCGCGCGGGTGTCCTTCGGGAAACAGCTGCCGCCGTAGCCCGGCCCCGCATGGAGGTATTTGGACCCGATCCGCCGGTCGAGGCCGATGCCGCGCGCCACTTCCTGCACGTTGGCGCCGACCGCCTCGCAGAGATCGGCCATTTCATTGATGAAGCCGATCTTGGTCGCGAGGAAGGCGTTGGCGGCATATTTCGTCAACTCCGCCGTCTCCCGGCTGGTGAAGAGCACGGGCGTCTCGTTCAGGAACAAGGGACGGTAGAGTTCGCGAGCGACCTCGCGCGCCAATTCGCCGTCGGCGCCGACGACGATCCGGTCGGGACGCATGAAATCCTCGATCGCCGCGCCCTCGCGCAGGAACTCGGGATTGGAGGCGACTTCCACCTCGGCATTCGCTCGAAGGGCGCGGATCCGGCCCTCGATCTCGCGGCCCGTGCCGACCGGCACGGTCGATTTCGTCAACACCACGGTCGGGCCGTCGAGCGCCGCGGCGATCTCCTCGGCCGCCGCCATCACATGGGTGAGATCGGCGTGACCGTCTCCGCGCCGGCTGGGCGTGCCGACGGCGATGAACACCGCCTCCGCCGCCGCCACGGCCGCCGCCGTATCGGTGGTGAAGTCGAGCCGCCCGGCCGCCACGTTCTTGGCCAGCAAGGCCTCCAGGCCCGGCTCGTATATCGGCACCCGACCGGCTTGTAGCGCGGCAATCCGGCCCTCGTCCTTGTCGACGCAGGTGACCCGGTGACCGAACTCGGAGAAGCAGACGCCGGAGACCAGGCCGACATACCCGCTGCCGATCATCGCGACGCGCACGGCCCTAGCCCTCCTCGCCCGGCCGGGGCGGCAGGTCGGCGATGAAAGCGCGCAACCCCGGCCCGAGATCGTCGCGCGCCAGGGCGAACGACACCGTCGCCTCGAGAAAGCCGAGCTTGTCGCCGCAGTCGAAGCGCCGGCCTTCGTAGCGCAGGCCGTGGAAGGGCATGCGGCCGATCAGCCGCGCCATCGCGTCCGTCAGTTGAATTTCGCCGCCGGCGCCCGTCTCCATCCGCGCCAGTTCGCCGAACACCTCGGGCACCAGGATGTAGCGGCCGATAATCGAGAGCGTGGAGGGCGCCGACGCCGGGTCCGGCTTCTCGACCAGGCCGGTGACCTCGGCCAGATGCCCGTCGTCGCGGCCGACATCGAGGATGCCATAGCGCCGCGTCTCGGCGCGCGGAACG
This sequence comes from Alphaproteobacteria bacterium, assembly GCA_965226475.1. Taxonomy (GTDB): domain Bacteria; phylum Pseudomonadota; class Alphaproteobacteria; genus JASLMY01. The sequence goes on from CBDDDJ010000002.1 coordinate 568,125, forward strand.
TCCATCACCGCGACCAGATTGCCACCGACCGCCTCGTGGGCCTCGACCAGCTGTGCCATCACCGGCGTCTCGGCCAGCACCAGATCGTCGGCCAGGATCACGGCGAAGGGTTCCTCTCCAACCAGGTTGCGGGCGCACCACACCGCGTGGCCGAGGCCCAAGGGCGACATCTGCCGCGCGTAGACGACCTGGCCGGGCCCCGGCAGCCAGCCCTCGATCAGCTCGACCAGGTCGTGGCGGTTCTGCGCCTCGAGCGTCGCCGTCAGCAAATGGGAATGGTCGAAGTGATCCTCTATCGCCGTCTTGCCGCGCCCGGTGACGAAGATGAACTCCTCGATCCCCGCCTGGGCCGCCTCCTCGACCGCGTATTGGATCAAGGGCTTGTCGACGACGGGCAGCATCTCCTTCGGGATCGCCTTGGTCGCCGGCAGGAAGCGTGTCCCCAGACCGCCGACCGGAAACACGGCCTTGCGCACTTTCGCCGTCATCGAAGTCCTCGATTGCCGATGGCCCCGGCGGGCGCGTCCCGCCACCGCCGAATGCCCAGTCACTTCTGCCAGAGCGGCTGGCGGGGCGCAACCGCGCCGGGAGACTATTCGGCGGCGGCCTTCGCGGGGGCCTTGTCCCGCAGGCGCCGCAACTGCTCCCAGCCGAAATAGCCGGTGAAACCGTCCTCGCCGAAATAGAGCACCGGACCGTCGGCGATGAAGAGATAGACCGTATCCTCCAAGGCCGTGGTCGCGTCGTGCACCATGCCGTTCGGCTCGTAGACGTAGTCCCCCGCCTCGAGGACGCCGTCGCGGACCTGGAGCTTGCCGGAGAGGATGAAGGCGTGCGCGCCCGAGAGATGCTTGTGGGTCGGCGCGACATGGCCCTTCAGCCACTTGAACAACACGGCCCAACGCCCCGATTCGGCCCCGATCCACAGGATCTTCATGTAGCCGGTGCCGGGCGTGGTTTCGATCCACTCCATCTCGGCCGTGCGCACCAGGCTGTCCATCAGTTCGCCGTTGACCGGAGAAATATCCTGGGGAAGCGGCATCGGAGGTCTCCTTCCGTCGTTGATCTATTCCGTTATCAGGCGCACCAGCTCGAAGCCCACGCCGCGCGCGTCCTCGAATATCTCCAGCTTTTCGGTCTGGATTCTGACGCCCCGCACGCCCGAAATCGCCAAGCAGACCTCGGCGACGCGTTCGGCCAGGCTTTCCTGGAGCTTGAAGCGCTCATTCAGCGCCACCTCGCGCACCCGCTCGCGCACCTGGTCGTAGTCGAGCACCTCGTCGAGGGCGTCGCGAACAGGGGGCGGCCCCGGTTCCAGGAACAGGTCGACGTCGAGCGCGACCTTCTGGGTTCGCACCTGTTCGTGCGCGTGCACGCCGATCACGATGTCGAGGACGAGGCCGCGGATGAAAATCCGCCGCGCCTCGAGGACATCGCCGACGGCGCCGGGCGTGAGCAGGCCGGCAAGGATGTCGTTCTGGGTCATGTGGCACCGAGTGGGGGAAAGAGAACGTCGAAGGGGCTGCTTTCCATGTGCTGGCCGCCGTCGGCCATGACGGTAACCCCATTCAGGCCCGGCGAGTCCAGTACGAATCGAATCGCCTGGACCACGTCCTCGACGGTGTTTCCACGCCCGAGAGGGGTCCGATCGTGGATCTCGTCGAAACGTTCGCGCGTCTGGTTGCCGCTCGGCAAGGTCAGGCCCGGCGACACGCCGCAGACCCGGACCTTGGGGTCGAGCGCCATCGCCATCGCCCGGGTGAAACCCAGCAGGGCGACCTTGGAGATGGTGTAGGAGAGGAAGTCCGGGTTCATGTTCCAGAGTTTCTGGTCCAACACGTTGACGACGCAGCCGGTCCGCCCCGCCGGCAGGGCGTTCGCAAGGTCGCGGGTCAGCTGCGCCGGGGCCCGCGCGTTTACCGCCATATGGGCATCGAACAGCGCGGGATCGAGCGTGGTGGCCGTGTCCTTCTCGAAGAGCGAGGCGTTGTTGACGATTGCATCGAGGCGGCCGAAGGCGGCGCACGCCGCCGGCACCAGCGTGCCCGTCGCGGCCGCGTCGGCGAGATCGGCGCCCAACGCCACGGCGCGGCCACCGGCGGTCTCGATCTCGGCGGCGAGCGCCCGCGCATCCTCTCCCGAGCGGTTGTGGTGGAGCACCACCGCCCAGCCGTCGGCGGCCAGGCCCTCGGCGATGCCGCGCCCGATTCGCTTGCCGGCGCCCGTCACCAATACCACTCGCAATTGCCACCTCCCGGGCCCCGCCCTCCGCGACGCCGACAGCGAGCCCGACACTTAGCATGCCCGGGCCCTTCCTGGCATCGCTCCATTCCAAACCGGCCGATCGATGAGCCACCCCTTGCGGTCGGCGCGCGGCAATTCTAAATATCCACGCAGTCGGCGCGCCGGACCAGGAGGGGCGGCGCCGACTGTATTCCCAAACTCGCGCCGCCGGAGGCATGCGTCATGGCCCAACACCATCATTCCCGCGTATTGATCCTGGGCTCGGGGCCCGCAGGCCTGACGGCCGCCATCTATGCCGCGCGCGCCGGCCTGGAGCCGATGCTGGTGCACGGTCTGCAACCGGGCGGCCAAATGACCATCACCACCGATGTCGAGAACTATCCGGGCTTCGCCGATGTGGTCCAGGGCCCCTGGCTCATGGAACAGATGGAGAAGCAGGCGGCGAGCGTCGGCACCCGCTTCCACCGGGACATCATCACCGAGGTCGATCTTTCGAGCCGTCCCTTCCGCTGCCGGGGCGACACCGGCGACGTCTATACCGGCGACGCCCTGATTATCTGCACCGGCGCGCAGGCGAAGTGGCTGGGACTCGAATCGGAACAAAAGCTGCAGGGCTTCGGCGTCTCGGCCTGCGCCACCTGCGACGGTTTCTTCTATCGCGACAAGCCCGTGGCCGTGGTCGGCGGCGGCAACACGGCGGTCGAGGAAGCGCTCTACCTCACCAATTTCGCCAGCTCGGTGACGCTGATCCACCGCCGCGACGAACTCCGGGCCGAGAACATCCTGCAGAAACGCCTGTTCGCCAACGAGAAGATCGAGATGGTCTGGGACCATGTGCTGGACGAGGTGCTGGGTGATAGCGAGCCGCCCTCGGTCACCGGCGCCCGGGTGCGCAACGTCAAGACGGAGGAGACTCGGGATCTCGCTGTCGACGGCGTCTTCATCGCCATCGGCCACAAGCCGGAGACGGAACTCTTCGCCGGCCTCCTGCAGATGGACGCGGAAGGCTATCTGGCGACGGAGCCCGATTCGACCGCGACGGCGATTCCCGGCGTCTATGCGGCGGGCGACGTGCAGGACTATGTCTACCGCCAGGCGGTGACGGCGGCCGGCACCGGCTGCATGGCGGCGCTGGAGGCGGAAAAATTCCTCGCCGAACAGGCGGTCGCGGCGGAAGCGGCCGAATAGAGATTTTGCCCGACCCCCTCGACGAAGGGGGCCGAGGATGGTGACGCCATGGATTGGGATAAACTCAGAACCTTTCACGCCGTTGCCGAGGCGGGCAGCTTCACGCACGCGGGCGATGAGCTGCATTTGAGCCAGTCGGCGGTGAGCCGGCAGATCCACGCGCTGGAGGAGGATCTGAAGGCCACCCTCTTCCACCGCCATGCGCGCGGCCTGCTGCTGACCGAGCAGGGCGAGCTTCTCTACAAGACGGTGCACGACGTCTTCGGCAGGCTCGCCACCGTCGAGACGATTCTGAGCGATACCCGGATCCGGCCGAGCGGGGAATTGCGGGTCACCACCACGGTCGGCTTCGGCTCGACCTGGTTGACGCCGCGCATCACCCGCTTCATCGAGCGGTATCCCGAGATCGACCTGTCGATCATCTGCGAGGACCGCGAACTCGATCTCGGCATGCGGGAGGCCGACGCCGCCATCCGCATGGGCATGCCGACTCAGCCCGACGTGGTCAAGCTGAGACTGTTCACGGTGCATACGCACCTCTATGCCTCGCACGGCTATCTGGCCGCGCGCGGCATGCCCGAGAAGTTCACCGATCTCGACAATCACGACCTGATCGTCTACGGCGATCTGGCCCCGCCCACCTTGCGCAACGTCAACTGGCCGCTCTTCACGGAGTTGAGCGGGCAGGACCGGCGGACGCCCAAGATGCAGGTCAACAATATCTACGGTTTGCTGCTGGCCGCCGAATCGGGCCTGGGGGTGGCGGCGCTCCCCGATTACATGGTGCACGGCAACGAAAAGATCGTCCAAGTGCTGCCCGAAAATCAGGGACCGAGTTTCGATGCCTTCTTCTGTTACGCCGAAGAGCTGCGCAATATGAAGAGGATTGCCGCGTTTCGGGAATTTTTGATCGAGGAAGGCGAAAATTGGAGATTTTGACCCCTTGAGCCATGCGTTCAACGCATAGCTCCCTTGTCTTTTCATGGGTAGTGTTTGCGCGGCCGACGGACTAAACAGGCATAGACGGGTGTTGCACTGCAATATTCCGTTTTCGCGGTAGGGGTCATCGGCCCATTCCGCACCGGCCGGGACGATGCACGCCCCCCAAGTTGCTCGGCCCGGTCATAAACGTCTCCAAGACGTTTAGCCTCCCTGTTAGACTCGCCCCGGAAACTTCCGTTTCCGGGGCTTTCTTTTTCGAACGATTCCGAGACCGGAGAAAACCACGCGAATAGGTCGGCTCGAAGGCGTTTTCACGGGCTTCCCGCGCGGGCGGGCGGCATTTACCACGCCCCTTGGTCCCCGTCTCTCGCTCAGCTCTCGTGCGAAAGAACGATGGTGCCCGCCGCCGAGAGCATGCCGCCCATGCCGTTCACCAGCGACAGCTTGGCGCCCGGAACCTGGCGCTCGCCGCATTCGCCGCGTTGTTGGCGCACCGCCTCGATGATCGGGAAGATGCCGTACATACCCGAATGGGTGTAGGAAAGGCCGCCGCCGTTGGTGTTGATCGGCAATGACCCGCCCGGCGTCGATTTGCCGTCCTCGAAGAAGCCGACGCCCTCTCCCGGCGCGCAGAAGCCGAGGGATTCCAACATGATCGGCGGACCGGAGGTAAAGGCGTCGTAGAGCATGACGTGATCGAAGTCCCGATGCGTCACGCCCGCCATCTCGAACGCCTTGCCGCCGGAGATCCGGGTCGCTCGGCTCAGCGGCAGATCGGCCATGTTGGTCACCATGACATGCTCCGTGCCCTCGCCCGCGCCCCGGACGTAGACCGGCTTCTTGGCACAGTCCCTGGCCCGGTCGGCGCGTGTCAGAACGACCGCCCCACCCGCGTCCGTCACCAGGCAGATATTCAGCAGGTTGAAGGGATAGAACATTGGCCGGGAATTCAGCACGTCCTCGACCGTGATGGGGTCGCGGAACCTGGCCTTCGGATTGAGACCGGCCCAGGCGCGCGTCGAGACCGCGACATTCGCCCATTGCTCCAACGTCGTGCCGTAGTCGTGCATATGGCGCGTCGTGATCATGCCGAAATAGGTCGGCGCGCCGCCGAATCCATAGGGCATTTCGAACTGACCGCTGAGGCTGGTGTCGCGCGCGCGGGTAACGCCGGTGCCGGAGCGTCCGCTTTCGCCATGGCTGACGACGGCGACATCGCAGAGGCCGTGATGCAGCGCCAACAGCGCATGGCCCACCATGATGATGAAGGAGCAACCGCCCACGGACGTGCCGTCGACATGGCGTGGCGTGACGCCGAGCGCCTCGCCCAGGAGCGCCGGCGAATGCTGGCCGGCGGTGAAGATGCCGTCGATGTCGGAGATCTTCAGGCCGGCATCGGCCACCGCGTTGTGGACCGCCTGCAGATGCAGGCTCAGTTGGCTGACTTCCGGCAGGGTGCCAATTTCGTCGGACTCGTCGACCCCGACGATGGCGACCGAATTGGATAGTTCTTTCATTTCACGTCGTCCCGGGTATCAATTGGGCTAGCTTCCGTTCCGCGCCGCGTCAGCCGGCCGGCCGAAAGAGCGGCAGGGTGACCTCGTCGGTCTGTTTCTCGAACACCACCTCGACGGCCATGTCGCATTTCACGATGTCCGGGTGCGGCTCGATGTCGATCAGGTTGGACATCAGGCGCGGCCCTTCCTCCAACTCGACCATCGCCAGGATGTAAGGAGGCTCGATTTTGAAGGCGGGATTGAGCGCCCGGTGGGCGATCTGGAAGGAATAGAGCTTGCCCTTGCCGCTGGCCTGGATCCAGCCGACGTTCCGCGAGTGGCAACGCGGGCAGGCGATGCGGGGATAGAAGAAGGCGCCGCCGCAGTCCTCGCATTTCGGCAGCATCAGCTTCCCTTCGCGAAGACCGTCCCAATAGGGTTTGGCCTCGGGGGTCATGGGGGTCGGTAGGGGCCGTTGAAGTTCCAAGGGACGTCCTTTCACTTATGTCCGGTCGAGACAGGTGCGCGGGCTACGCCTCGGGCACGAGGAAATGGCCAAGGAGGCCAACGCCTTCCAACCCGTGCCAGCTCGCGGCGTCGAAGGCCAGCACGGCGACCGCGCCGGCGGGAAAGCCGCCATGGAGGCGGGCGAGCGGTGCTTCCGCTCCCCCGCTCGCCAAGGTCGCGGCCAACTGGTGGAGGCCCGGGTTGTGGCCGATCACCATGAGGCTGGCGTCATCGCCGTCCTGGACGGCGATGACGTCGAGAAGCGTGCCCGGATCGGAGAGATAGAGCGCGTCGTCGAGCGTGACGACCGGCGCAGGCGTCCAGGCCGGGCCGGCTTCCTCCCAGGTCTCCGTGGCGCGCAGCGCGCTCGAACAGAGCACGAGATCGGGCCGGAGGTCGAGCGCGGCGAGCCGCCGGCCCATCGCCCGGGCATCGGCCCGGCCGGCCGGGTCAAGCGGGCGGGCATGATCCTCGTGGCCGGTGCCCGCCTCGGCACTGGCGTGACGGAAAAGCAGGAGCCTGCGCATCAATCCGCTTCCAGCCGGACCGGCACGCCAGCGGCGCGCATATGGGCCTTGGCCTGGAGAATCGAATATTCGCCGAAGTGAAAGATCGAGGCGGCGAGCACCGCGTCGGCCTCGCCCTCCAGCACGCCGGCGACGAGGTGGTCGAGCGTGCCGACCCCGCCCGACGCGATGACCGGCACGCCGACGGCGCGGCTGACGGCGCGGGTCAGTTCCACGTCGAAGCCCTGCCTCGTGCCGTCGCGGTCCATCGAGGTCAGCAGGATCTCGCCGGCGCCGAGCGCCGTCGCCCTCGTGGCCCATTGAACCGCGTCCAACCCCGTTTCGTTTCGCCCGCCGTGGGTGAAAACCTCGAAACCCCCGTCCAAGCGCCGGCGCGCGTCGATCGCGACCACGATGCATTGGCTGCCGAACTTCTCCGCCGCCTCGCCGATCAATTCGGGGCGCTGGATCGCGGCGGTGTTGATCGAGACCTTGTCGGCGCCGGCCAGCAGCAAGCGCCGCACGTCCTCCACCGCCCGGACCCCGCCGCCGATGGTGAGCGGCATGAAACACTGCTCCGCCGTCGCCCGGGCCACCTCCAGGATGATGGCGCGGTCGTCGGAGGAGGCGGTGATGTCGAGGAAGCAGAGCTCGTCCGCGCCCGCGGCATCGTAGACCTTGGCCTGGGCGACGGGATCGCCCGCATCGCGCAGGTCGACGAAGTTCACGCCCTTGACGACGCGGCCATCCTTCACGTCGAGGCAGGGGATGATCCGCTTGGTCAGCATGCCGCCTCCTGGGCCTCACCGACGAGGGCCAGGGCCTCGGCCGGGTCGATCCGCCCATCATAGAGCGCCCGGCCGACGATCACGCCCTCTATGCCCGCCGCCGCCACGCCCATGAGCCGCCGCAGGTCTTCGATCCCGCCGACCCCGCCGGACGCGATCACCGGGGTCGAGATCGCCTCCGCCAGCGCCACCGTGCCCTCGATATTGACGCCGCCCAAGACACCGTCGCGGTCGATATCGGTGTAGATGATCGCGGCGGCGCCCGTGTCCTCGAAGCGGCGCGCGAGTTCGATCGCGCCCATCTCCGACTGCCGCGCCCAGCCGGCGACCGCGACCTTGCCACCCCTCGCGTCGATGCCGACGGCGATCCTCCCCGGATGGCGCGCCGCCAGCGCCGCCACGGCCTCGGGCTCTTCCAGCGCCCACGTGCCCACGATCACCCGGTCGAGCCCGGCCTCGAGCCAGGCTTCCGCCGTCGCCGCCTCGCGGATCCCGCCGCCCAGCTGCACGGGCAGATCGATGGCGGTGAGGACGGCGCGAACCGCCTCGGCATTCACCGGCCGGCCGGCGAAGGCGCCGTTCAGGTCGACGAGATGCAGGCGGTCGAATCCGGCGGCCTGGAAGGCCCTGGCTTGCGCGGCGGGATCGTCGTTGAAGACCGTCGCCCGCGCCATCTCGCCCTTGACCAGGCGAACGCAGCGACCGTCCTTCAGGTCGATGGCGGGATAGATCTTCACCGCCGGTGCCTCAGGGTTTCCAGGCGAGAAAGTCGGCGATTATCTGGAGCCCGACCGCCTGGCTCTTCTCGGGGTGGAACTGGGTGCCGACCATGTTGTCGCGGCCGACCGCGGCCACCAGGCGGCCGCCATAATCGACCTCGGCCAGCACCTGATCCGGCGCGATGCGGCGAAAGGCGTAGCCGTGGACGAAATAGACGTGCCGGCCTTCCTCGATGTTGGCGAAGATCGGATGGTGGGAAACCGCCGGAAAGCGAAGACCGTTCCAGCCCATGTGGGGGATCTTCAGGCGCGGGTTCGACGGCTCCAGCACCGCGATTTCGCCGTCGATCCAGCCGAGACCCTCGTGCACGCCGAACTCAAGGCCCTGGGCCGCCATCAGCTGCATGCCGACGCAGATGCCCAGGAAGGGCTGGCCCTTCTCGATCACCGCTTCTCGCAGGGCGGCTTCCATGCCGTCCACAGCGGCGAGGCCGCGTCGGCACTCGGCGAAGGCGCCGACCCCCGGCAGCACGATCCAGTGGGCGGCGGCCACTGCGTCGGGCGACGAGGTAACCTCGACGCCGACCGAAAGGTCGTGGGCCGCCCGTTCGAAGGCCTTGGTGGCCGAGCGGAGGTTGCCGGAGCCATAGTCGACGATGGCGACACGGTCGGTCATGGCGACCAGGGAGCGAGCGGCGAGGCCGGGCCGCCGACGGGGAGCGGACGCGACGGCGCGGCCGGCCGCCGCGCCGGGGCCGTCTCGTCCGCCCGTCGGACGACCCAGGCGATCAGCGCCTCGGTCCGGTTCCGGGCCACGACGACGTCGGCCATCCGCCAGCCGCGCGCCGCCCACTCGAGGCGCAGTCCGTCATTGGCGCTGACGCCGACCAGCCACGCGAAGCCGGCGGCCAGCAGGCCATGGATTAGGAGATCGATTTCTCCGTGGAGACCCAGCAGAACCAGGAGTCCGACGAGATGGACGGCCAATCCGATCCAGGCGCGATACCAGGCGAACCAGAGCGGCCCGGCCAGCACCGCGCCCCAGGAAAACCCCTCGGCGATCAGCACCGGTTCTCCCAGGGCGCCACCCGGCGGCGGATGCACGGTGAAGATACGGCTCATGCTCCGTCGTCCGTCCTCAATCGCCGAGTCGGCCCTTGGTCGAGGGGACGGCGTCCGCCTTGCGCGGATCGATCTCCACCGCCTGGCGCAGGCTCCGCGCCAAGCCCTTGAAGCAGCTTTCCACCATGTGATGGTTGTTGACGCCATAAAGTGTTTCGACGTGCAGCGTTGCGCCGGCGCCCTGGGCAAAGGCCTTGAACCACTCGTGGAACAGCTCGGTATCCATCTCGCCGAGCTTCGGGCGGGTGAAGTCCACCTTCCAGACCAGATAGGGCCGGCCCGAGAGGTCGAGGGCGACCCGGGTCAGGGTCTCGTCCATGGGAATCAGGGCGTTGCCATAACGGGCGATGCCCTTGCGATCGGCGAGCGCCCGGCCGACCGCCTCGCCGACGACGATGCCGACGTCCTCGGTGGTGTGGTGGAAGTCAATATGAAGGTCGCCCTCGGCCCGGATCGTCAGGTCGATCAGGCTGTGGCGCGACAGCTGTTCCATCATGTGATCGAGAAAGCCGATCCCGGTCTGGACATCATACGCGCCGTCGCCGTCCAGGTTCAGGCTGACGGAGACCTTGGTTTCCTTGGTCTCCCGCTCGAGGCTCGCGCTGCGCATCTCCCGTATCTCCCACCACCGGCGCCGGGCGCCGTGGACGGCGGCGGTATAGCAGTCCCGCGCCCGCCCGACCAGTACGCGGCAAGGCGCGGCGAGGCTTGAACCGCTGCCCCATCCGACCGACACTCCCGCCAATCCGGGGAGAAACGCCGATGACCGCCACGCTGATCATAATCGACATGCAGGTCGGCAGCTTCGAGGCCACGCCTGCGCCGCACGACGCCGAGGCCCTTGTCGAACGTCTGAACGGCCTGTCGGCGCGGGTCCGCGCCGCCGGGGGGCAGGTCGTCTACGTCCAGCACGACGGGACGGAAGACGACATGCATCATCCGAGCCGCCCGGGCTGGGCCTTGCTGCCCGACCTCGTGGTCGCGCCGGGCGACGAGATCGTCCGCAAGTCCTCCTGCGATTCCTTTCTCCATACACGGCTCGACGATCTGCTGGCCGAGACCGACGCCGAGCGGCTGATCATCACCGGCAACGCCACCGATTTCTGTGTCGACACAACGATCCGTAGCGCGCTGGGGCGCGGCTGGCTCACCCTCGTTCCCGCCGACGGCCACACCACCCGCGACCGCCCCCACCTGGAGGCGGCCCGCATCATCGAACACCACAACGCCATCTGGCCCCATTTCCTCGCACCCAATGGCGGCGCGGAGATCACGACCTGCGAAGAGGTCGAACCGCGAGGGTGAAGCGAAACATGGCGGGGAATGCAGCCGAGGCACCGCCACGCCCGGTCATCGGCACGTATCGCCTTTCCGTGCCGGGGCATCCGGACCACCTCCGGGAGGCTCCGTAACATGAGGAGCCATTGAATGAGTCTTTGCCGACCAGATTCAGAGGTCATTATCACTTGAATTTGTGCGTCACGGGGCGTCGTCGAGCAGCATAATTAGTATGGGTAGCAAGGCCAAAGCCTCGTTGAATAGAGGGTTACGCTGTAGGCGGCGCTGCAAAAATGCTCCACGCGAGGCGGCCGGGTAGTCCGGTTGCGGCGGCGCGAAGATGCGCCAGTGATCGTCCCCTGTTGTTAGCGACGGGGGGCAGGAGATGTATGGCGTGGAGTTGTATGCGCAGGTTCGGCTGGCAGTTGTCGATGAGGGGCTGAGCCACCGTGAGGCGGCGCGGCGGTTTGGCATCGACCGCCGGACGGTGAAGAAGATGCTGAGCTACTCGGCGCCGCCGGGGTATCGGCGGACGATGCCGGTGAGACGGCCGAAGCTGGAAGAGTTCACGGCGGTCATCGACGCGATCCTGTCGGCGGACCGGGATGTGCCGCGCAAGCAGCGGCACACGGCACAACGGATCTTCGAGCGGCTTCGGGACGAGCACGGCTTCACCGGCGGCTACACCATCGTGAAGGACTACGTCCGCGCTCAGCGGCAGTCGACACGCGAAGCCTTCGTGCCGCTGCATCACCCGCCGGGCCATGCCCAGGCAGACTTTGGCCAAGCGGTGGTCGATCTGCGTGGCAAGCGGGAGAAGGTCCACTTCTTCTGCTTTATCTTGCCCCATTCGAACGCCTGGTTCGTGAAGGCCTACCTGCGGGAGACGACGGAGGCTTTCCTGGACGGGCACGTCAGCGCCTTCGCCTTCTTCGGCGGGATCCCTCGATCGATCCTGTACGACAACACGACGCTGGCGGTGGCGCGGATCATGGGCGACGGCGAGCGCCGCCGCACCCAGGCCTTCTCGCATCTGCAGTCGCACTATCTGTTCCGCGACCGCTTCGGCCGGCCCGGCAAGGGCAACGACAAAGGGAAGGTCGAGGCGCTGGTGAAGACGGCGCGGCGCAAGTTCTTCGTGCCGATCCCAAAGGTGCGGGACCTGGACGCCCTGAACGAACAGCTGATGGCGGGTTGCCTGGCGCGTCTCGACGCCCTGGAGGAAGGCGAGAAGGCAACGGCGCTGCTGGCCGACCTCGAGGCTTTGCGCGATCTACCGGCCGTCCCCTTCGAGGCTTGTGAGCAACATCCCGGGCAGGTCTCCTCGATGGCCTTGGTGCGCTACCGGCTGGTGGATTACTCGGCGCCGACGGTCCACGCCTACAAGGACGTGATGGTCAAGGGCTATGTCGACCGGGTCGAGATCACTCTCGGCGCCGAGATCATCGCCCGTCATCCCCGCTCCTATGTGCGTGGCGACGTGGTCTACGACCCGCTGCACTATCTGTCTTTGCTGGAGAAGAAGCCGGGTGCCCTGGATCAAGCGGCCCCGCTGCTGGGGTGGAAGCTGGATCCCGCCTTCGACGAGCTGCGCCATCTCCTCGAAGCCCGCTTCGGCCATCGCGGCAAGCGGGAGTACATCCAGGTGCTGCGCCTGTTGGAGGACTTCCCCGAGAGCCAGGTGAGGGTGGCGGTGCGCGAGGCGGTGAAGCGGCGCCTGGTCGGCTTCGATGCCGTCAAGCATCTGCTCCTGGCCCGGATCGAGAGGCGACCGGCCCACCTGGACTTCTCTCGCTATCCTCACCTCCCCCAGCCCTTTGTCGCCGCGACACGGATCGCCGATTACGCAACCTTGCTGGCGGGAGGCGCCGGACATGGCTGAAGCCCCACGCCTCCTGCTCGATCACCAACTGAAGAGCCTGAAGCTGCCGACCGTCCTGCGCGAGTACGACAAGCAGGCGCGGATCGCGGCCGGCGACGGCGTCGACCATGTCGGCTATCTCGCCCGGCTGACCGAGCTGGAGCTGATCGACCGAGAGCGCCGGTTGGTCGAGCGGCGCATCAAGCAAGCCAGGTTCCCCATCGTCAAACAGCTCGAGAGCTTCGACTTCAAGGCCGTGCCGGAACTCAACAAGATGCTGGTGCTGGACCTGGCCCGGGGCGAGTACGTCGCGCGGCGGGAGAACGTGATCCTGCTCGGCCCCTCCGGTGTCGGCAAAACCCACATCGCGCTCGCCCTCGGACTGGCCGCCTGCCAGAAGGGCCTGAGCGTCCGCTTCACCACCGCTTCCCAGCTGGTGCATGAGCTGATGGAGGCCCGCGACGAGAAGAGGCTGCTCCGCCTCCAGGCCCAGCTCGCCAAGGTCAATCTCCTGATCGTCGACGAGCTCGGATACGTCCCGCTGTCGCAGACCGGGAGTGAGCTGCTGTTCGAGATCTTCAGCCAGCGCTACGAGCGCGGCGCCACCATCGTCACCTCAAACTTGCCCTTCCAGGAATGGACCTCCGTCTTCGCCAGCGAACGCCTCACCGGCGCGCTGCTCGACCGGATCACCCACCATGTCCATATCCTGGAGATGAACGCAGAAAGCTACCGGCTCAAGCAGAGCCGATCGCGACGACGACACCCTTCCCAATAATCTCGCTTCCTCCCCCGCTTGCCCACGTGGGTCCACAGGAACCTCCCACGCGCGGGCCGCCGATTGCCCATTGAAAGGCACGTCGCCCCGCGCGCGGGTCCCTCCTATGGACTACGTGGACAAGCTGCCACCGAGCCACTGGTACATTGTTACGCCGCCGCCCTGGCCCATATTCCGGCCGCCGTTGACAGAGCGCTTCGCGCCCCCGTACAATGGCAGCCTCGAATTCGATTCCGTTCTCTTGCAAGGTATCAAGGTGGCGCCACCCCGTGAGTCGCCCTCTCGGGAGTGGGTCGTAGTTTCAAGACGACAACGGTAGCGGGTCCGCCGTCAATCGCCCCGTTGCCCACCTGTCAGTCATCCGCCGAGTTCCGCCCGTTGATTCGAATCATGCTAGCTCAACTTAAGAAGATCGATCCAGCAAAGATATTACCGCTAGGCTACAGTGACATGGCCGGCGCGGAGGTAAAGACATACGCAATGTTCCGTCTCGCCGATGGCCGGCGAAAAGCGGCGTCTCACGGCAAAATCGCGGGCAGCGCGCCTGGCCGCCGCAGGGTGTATTTCCGAGGTTTTTCAATTGTGTAAAAGTATTAGTAACGCGAAGCGAGGGACTTTTTCACAGGCGACGGAAGATTTTCAGCGTCCGAGGCGACGTTCGCCGCCTCGATCGCCCGTCGTCACCTCCGCGGCGCGCGCATCGTCGCTCGTCGCGTCGTCCATCAGCATCAGGTTTGATTTGACGTGGATCAGCATCTCCGTCATCCGTCCGCGTTCTTCCGGCGAAAAACCAGCTAACGATTCCCGCAACACGTTGGCGCCGACCTCGTTCATTTGACCGAGGACCGGTTGCACCTTGTCAGTCAAATAGACACGCTTGACGCGCCGGTCGCGCGCGTCGCCGCCGCGCCGGACCCAGCCCTGATTCTCCAAACCGTCGAGCAGCGGCACCAGGCTTGCCTTGCCAATATCCATTTCTTCGGCCAGTTCGCTCTGCGTGAGCCCGTCCTGGCGCAGGAGATGTACCAGAACGCGCCAGCGCGAGCGGGTGAGGCCGGACTCCCGGACCCGCGCGTCGAAGGCGTTGCGCATGAGCCGCCCGATGTCGTGTATCAGGTAGCCGACGTTCTCTATCCTGGGTTGACTCGTCGTTTTCATATCGGTACCTTACCCGATAGTTAGATATCGAACAATATGTTTCCGTATGAAATACGGGCCGCGACGGCTTTCGGAGGAGCGGAGGACGGACGGCATGAACGAGAGGCGCCTCAGGATCCGGGTCGATCCGGACAAGTGCCAGGGGCACAACCGGTGCAAGGCCCTCGCGCCCGATCTGTTCGAGCTCGACGATTTCGGCAACGCGACGGCGGTGAACGATGGTCATGTCCCGCCGGATGGGATCGAGAAGGCGCGCCTGGCGATCGCCAACTGCCCCGAATTCGCCATCGAGATCGTCGAGAACTGACCACCCCACCAGACGAGATTGAAGAGGAGCGAGGCCCGTGGAGAACGAACAGCTGCCCGTCGAGGATTGGGCGACGGACTTCGATCTTTTCGACGAAGGCTACATCGAGGACCCCTCGGCGGTGTGGGAGGATCTGCGCCAGCGCTGCCCGATCGCGCGCACCACGCGTCTGGGCGGTGCCTGGATGGCAACCAAGTACGAGGACCTGCGCGAGATGGTGCGCAAGGTGCCGGAACTCTCATCGCGCTCGGTCACCGTCGTGCCGCCCTCGCCCGAACTCCGCGAGGAGCTGATCGCCGAGATCAAGGAATACGGTACCGAGAATCCGCCGATCACCTCCGATCCGCCCGAGCACATGCCCTACAAGCGGCTGATCCTGCCCTTCTTCACGCCCGACGCGGTGGAGGCGCACCGGGCCTACACGGAAGAGCTCTGCCACGAGCTGATCGATCGCTTCGCCAACACCGGCGCCTGCGATGCCGCGCGCGACTATTCGCAGCAGATTCCGCCCCGCGTCATCGCCCGCATGCTCGGCGTCGACATGGGCCGGGCCGACGAGTTCACCGAGTGGACGCAGGGCGTGCTGGAGTTCGGCCAGACCCAGCCCGAACTCAGGCGCCACTATCGCGGCGTCATCCGCGAGTTCTTCGCCGAACTGGTCGCCAAGCGCCGGGCAAACCCCGGCGACGACATGATCTCGTCGCTGATCGGCTCGGAAGTCGAGGGTGAGCCACTCAGCGACTACACCGTGATCGGCATCTGCAACCTGCTGCTGGTCGCCGGCATCGACACCACCTGGAGTTCGATCGGCGCTTCGCTCTGGCATCTCGCCGGCCACGGCGAGGATCGCCGCCGCCTGGCGGCTGAGCCCGACCTCTTCCCCATCGCGATCGAGGAGTTTCTCCGCTTCTACGGGCCGGTGATGATGGGGCGAAAGGTCGCCGAACCGGTGACCATGGGCGACGTGACCATGAACCCCGGCGACAAGCTGATCCTCAACTTCCCCGCCGCCAACCGGGACCCCGAGGTCTTCGAGCGGGCCGACGAAGTGGTGCTCGACCGCGAGCGCAACCGCCACATCGCCTTCGGCATCGGCATCCACCGCTGCGCCGGCTCGAACCCGGCGCGCATGGAGATGGACGTGGCGCTGCGGGTGTTCATGGAGCGCGTGCCGGAGTTCCGTCTGTCCGACGCGAGCGCCGTCACCTGGTCCGGCGGCCAGGTCCGCGGCCCCCGCACGATCCCGGTCACGTTTTCCACGGGTTAGGGCGGGCGCTACGAGTTAGGGAAGTCTTCGTCGGTCTGGCCTTTCCTGGCGGCGATTTCCGCCTCGGCCGTGGCAATGATCACCTCCATCGGCTCCATCGGCGTGGCTGGACCGCTCTCCAGACCCTCGCGGACGGCCTCCTCCAAGAACCGGACAAGGTCGCGGACCGGGTTCTCCGGCGAATCTCGATGGCTATCGCTCATGGTGCAATCATAGCAGAATGCGGGATTCCTGGACCTCATCCCGGAGCAGACCACGATGAACGAGATCAGCGAGAACGGCAGGCGAGCGATCCAGGAGGGCATGGATCCGGTCGAATGGGACCTGCGGGTCCAGCTCGCCTGCGCCTTTCGGATTAACGCGTATCTCGGCTGGGAGGACTCGATCAACACCCATACCTCGATGCGCGTGCCGGGGCCGGAGCATCATTTCCTGATCAATCCCTTCGGCCCGCGCTTCGACGAGATCCGCGCGTCCGACCTAGTGAAGGTCGACCAGGAAGGCAAGGTGGTGGGCGGCGCGACCACCAATCCGCTGAACGAGGCCGGCTTCGTCATCCATTCGGCCATTCACATGCACCGCGAGGACGCCCATTGCGTGCTGCACACCCACACGCTCGCCGGCATGGCGGTGGCGAGCCAAGCGGCCGGGCTCAGCCCCTCCAACATGTTCTCCCTCGGCTTCCACGACCGGCTCGGCTACCACGAATTCGAAGGCGCCAGCGGCAAGCACAACCTCGCCGAACAGGACCGCTTGGCGGAAAGCCTGGGCGCGGCCAACAAGGCGATGATCATGCGCGCCCACGGCCTGCTGACGGTCGGGCGCACGGTACCGGAGGCCTTCGTCTGGATGTACCGGCTGAACAAGGCCTGCGAAATCCAGATCGCGGCGGGCAACACCGAGCTGGTCGAGACCTCGGCCGAGGCGGCGGAATACACCGTCAAGGGCACCGACGACTACGTCACCGCCTACGGCACCAAGGGACCGGGCGAAGAGGAATTCGCCGCCTTTGCCCGACACATGGACCGGCGCGACCCACGTTATCGGGATTGAGCCGCGTGATCGCCGCGGGTGACGAGGACGGGAGAGGGGACATGGGCGACATTCCGGTGATCGATCTGGCGCCCTATTTTACCGGTGGCGCGGCCGACAGGCAACGGGTCGCGGCGACGGTTGGCCGGGCTTGCGAGGAAATCGGCTTTCTCGTCATCGCCAATCACGGCGTGTCGGAGCAGACGATCCGGGACGGTTTTCAGGTCAGCCGCGAGTTTTTCGCGCGGCCGGTCGCGGAGAAGCGGCGCTATGCGCCCGCCGACCCGTCGGTGCCGCGCGGCTACACGGGCTTTGCCTCCAAGAGCCTGGCCCGCACGCTGGGCCTCGATGCACCACCAGACTTGCGCGAGCAGTTCTTCATCGGCCCCCTGGCGGGGGAGGCCGAGCGCTTTGCTCATATCGAGGGCGCGGCGCGCTTCTACGGCGAGAACGTCTGGCCCGAGACGCCAGCCGATTACCGCCCCGCCATGAGCAGGCTCTATCGCGAGATGGAGGACCTCGCCTTCTCGCTGATGAGGATCTTCGCCCTGGCGCTGAATCTGGACGAGCACTATTTTGACGACAAGATCGACCACCACTTCTCGACCCTGCCGTCGAACCACTATCCCCCGCCGCCCGAGGATCGCGAGCCGGAGCAAATTCGAACCGGACCGCACACCGATTTCGGCAGCCTGACGATCCTGGCGATCGACGATGCGCCGGGCGGTCTGCAGGTCGAGATGCCGGGCCAGGGCTGGCGGGACGTCCGTCCCGCGCCGGAAACACTGGTGGTCAACCTCGGCGACATGATGGCGCGCTGGACTAACGACCGCTGGCGCTCGACCCTGCACCGGGTGGCGAACCCGCCGGAGGCGCTGGCCGACGCCACGCGGCGGCAATCCATGGGTTTTTTCCTGCACCCCAACTACGACGCCGAGATCGCCTGTCTGCCGGGCTGTGTCGCCCCGGGCGCCACGCCCGAATACCCGCCGATCCTGGCCGGTGGCCACATGCGGGAAAAACTCGAACGCCGGGTGGTCTAATGGTCGCTATCGCACGTACCGGCCGGCCCGCTCCCCCGGCCCAACCTCCCCAAGGATACACTCCACGGGTGGTTCGGCCGGGGGAGCGGGGTGGCCAAGGATGCCATCATTCATGATGACCGATACTAGTCCGGCGCGCGCGGGATTCGTCGGCCTCGGCGTCATGGGCGGCCAGATGTGCCGCCACCTCGCTGCCGATGGCCGCTGGGAGGTCCGAGCCCACGATCTGAACGAAGGCCTGACGGTGCCCGGCACGTCGCGGGCCGCCAGCCCGGCCGAAGTCGCCGACGGTGCCCACCTCGTATTCCTGGTATTGCCCGGGGAGGCGGAGGTTCGCCGTGTGGTCCTGGGGGAGGACGGCCTCGCCGCCCACATGGACCCGGGCGCCGTGCTGGTCGACTGTTCCACCTCGCCGCCGGGTCTGGCGCGCGAACTTGGCGAGAGCCTCGCCGAACGCGGCATTTCGCTTGCCGAGGCGCCGATCGCCGGCACGGCCACGAGTGTGCGAAGCCGAAACATCAGCCTCATGGTCGGCGCCACGCCGGAGACCTTTGCCCGGATCGAAGCGCCGCTCCGCGCCATGGCCGAAAGGGTCCGCCATTGCGGCGCCCTCGGCGCGGGCGCCGTCGTCAAGCTGCTGGTGAACATGGTGTTGGCCCAGGAAGTGGGCGCCTTGGCCGAGGCACTGGTGACCGCGCGGGCGGCGGGCGTCGAGGGGCGCACGTTGTTCGGTGCGCTCGCCGAGGGCGCCGATTCCTTCGCGCTCCGCCAGCACGGCGTCGGCGCCCTGTTGCCGGACGAGTTTCCCGAGGGCCGCTTCCCGACCCGCTATATGCTGAAGGATCTTGATTACCTGGAGCGCTTGCGCGCCGAGCTCGGCCTCGAACTCGACGGTCTCGCCCTCGCCCGCCGCCGCCTCGCCGCCAGCATGGAGGCCGGTGAGGCGGAAGCCTACTGGCCCGCCTTCATACGCCGTCTCTAAAAGTTCGCCTCGAACATCCCCTCGGCGGGGCGGGCTTAACGACCCGTTAACCAATGTTGAGCGAATTATGTCAGGACCCTCCGTATCCACGTCTCGATAACATGGCCAAGATTTACCAAGACGAATTGCCTGCTCCCGCCCTGGCCCGGATACCGGTCGCTGGCCGTCTGCGTGAGTTGTTCCGAAGTACGAGCCTGCGCGAGCGGTTTCGCTGCCGGATCTGCTGGCGCATCACCTTCTTCGTTTTCGCCAGCATCATGATCATCGAAGGGATCATTCTCGTCCCTTCCTATTTGAGCCGCGAACGGGATTTATTGAAGGGTATCGAACTGATCGGTTTGGCCGAGGTGAAAGGCACGATCGAACGCGCGGAGGGGGTCGAGGCCGGCTGGCGGTTCAGGAGAGAACTCGCCGACCTCACCGTGCTCGAGGCCGCGGTGATCCTCGGCGATGCGGGCGAGGTGCTGGACCGGCTCGGTGAAGCGCCGCCGCCTGGACCGGACGTGGAAGGGCGGCTCGAATTGGCGTGGAATGCCACCGCCCTCGGCCTGCCGGCGCGGGTGATCGCCTGGTTGGACACGGGTTCCGTGGCGCCGGCGCTGGCGGCCTACACGGCACGGGTCGGGGCCCTCGTCCTCGTCATAACTCTATTCGTTTGCCTCATGACCGCCATCATCCTGCATTTGCTGATCCTCGGCCCCATGCTGGGGCTCAGGAAGATGCTGGTGGCGGCCGAACACGACCACGAGCATGCCGACCGCTATTTCGTCGGCGAGGTCGGGCGCAACGAAATCGGCGAAATGGCCAATGCCATCAACCACCTCCTGGCTCGCGTCTCCAACGCCTACCGCTCCAGCATCCGCGAACGGGAGAGTCGGTTCCAGGACTTCGCCGACGCCACCTCCGACTGGTTCTGGGAAATGGACGCGGAGCTGCGCTTCTCCTATTTCTCCGACCGCTTCACCGAGGTGACCGGCGTCCCGCACGAAGCGCTCATGGGTAAGACGCGGCAGGAAACTGGAATCCCGGACGTGGACGCGGCGTCCTGGGAGAAGCATCTCACCAACCTGACGCTCCGCCGGGCGTTCCGCGGTTTCGTTCATCCGAGGACACAGGACGACGGCTCCATCGTCTGGCTTTCGATCAACGGCAAGCCGGTCTTCGACGAGACGGGAGCCTTTGTCGGCTACCGGGGCACGGGAAGCGATATCACCGACCGCAAGCTCGCGGAGGAGGGGTTGCAGGAAAGCGAGCAACGGCTAAAGGCGGTGATGAACCACATTCCGGCCGCCCTGTTCCTCAAGGATCTGGACGCCCGCTACGTTCTCGTCAACAAGCAGTTCGAGGATTGGTTAGGCATCGATGCGACGACGGTCAGGGGCAAGAGTTCCCACGACCTCTTTCCCAAGCAGCACGCCGACCGCTACGACCTGAGCGATCGGAAAATCCTCGAGAGCTGGAAGGTGATCAGCGAACAGGTCACGATTCCGCTGGTCTCCGGCGAGACGCGGACATTCGAGGTGACGAGGTTTCCGATCATCGACGAGGGGACGCCGACCGGCTTCGGCGGTATTATCCTCGACCTCACGGACCGCATCGAGGTCGAACGGGCGCTTCGCGAAAGCGAGGCCCTGGCCGAACAGTCGAACCGTACCAAGTCCGCCTTCCTCGCCAACATGAGCCACGAATTGAGGACGCCCCTCAACGCCGTGGTCGGTTTCTCCCATTTGCTGCGCGAGACGCTGTCGGGACCGGACACCGACGCACGGCACGGCCAATACGCCGAGAACATCCACGCCTCAAGCCAGATCCTGTTGCAGCTGATCAGCGATGTCCTGGATCTTTCCAAGATCGAGGCCAGTCACCTGGAACTCGAGGCGATGGAAATCGACCTCCCCGGGTTGTTCGAGGAGGTGCGGAACATCTGGGGCGAACGGGCGCGGCAGGGCGGCCTCCTCTTCGAGATCGAGATCGGCGAGGGCGTTCCGTGCACCGTCGTCGGCGACCTGGTCCGCCTCCGCTAAGAGTCCGTCCGGAGACTTTATGTAGGATTACAGAGTTTTCGGAGCATGAGTCGAATGGACGCGAGCTTGATGAAGGCGAGCGCGTTGCGGTTGAGGTTCTCCCAGTCCTTGGCCAGTCGGCGGCAGCGGTTGAGCCAGGCGATGGTGCGTTCGACCACCCAACGCCTGGGCTGGACGACGAAGCCCTTCACCCGATCGGATCGCTTGACGATCTCGGTCTCGAGATCGGGCAGGATGCCGGCCAGGGCGCGGTGAAAGACCGGCCCCTGATAGGCGCTGTCGGCGAACAATTTCCCGAGAAAGGGAAACAGACCGAACAAGGTCGCCAGCAGCGCGAGACCGCCGTCGCGATCCTGAACGTTGGCGGCGGTGACGATGCCGTGCAGCAGCAAGCCTTGCGTATCGACCAGAACATGCCGCTTCTTGCCCTTGATCAGCTTGCCGGCATCGAAGCCGTGGCTGTCGATGCGAGCCCCCCTTTTTCAGCGCTTTTCACACTCTGAGTGTCGATGATGCAGGCCGTGGGGCTGGCTTCGCGCGCGGCTTTCTCGCGGCACTTGAGGTAGAGCGCATGATGGATGCGATCCAGCGTGCCGTCCCAGTTCCACAGGCCGAGGTAATCATGCACGGTGCTTCTGGGCGGCAAATCCTTGGGCAGCGCGCGCCACTGGCAGCCGGTGCTCAGAATGTACATCACGCCGTTGATCACCTCGCGGATAGCGACGCGCCGTTTGCCGCCGCCGGGCTTGCCCGGCGGGATCAGCGGCTCGATATGCGCCCATTCCGCATCGGTCAGGTCGCTCGGATAACGCAGTTTGTCGCGGTTGTAGCGCGGGCGGTTGTCGGCAGTCCACATGGGGCACCTCAAGAGTAAATTCACCACCCCAGAGAATCACAGTTGATTCAGCTCTTCAAGAGGGGGCGCCGGATAACCGATTCATCCGACTCATAAAGTCCCCGGACGGACACTAAGTGATCTACAATCTGCTCGGCAACGCCTTCAAGTTCACGACCGAGGGCCGGGTCGCTTTTCGCGCGGCTCTGCTGTCCACCGGGGCGGAGGAAATTCTCCTACGCTTCGAGGTCGCCGATTCCGGTATCGGCATCCCCGACCAAGTTCTGCCGACGCTGTTCGACGAATTTGCCCAGGCCGACAACTCGACCACGCGGGAGTTCGGCGGCACGGGCCTCGGCCTCGCGATCTGTCGTAATATCGTGCGAATGATGGGCGGCTAAATCCATGCGATGAGCACGCCCGGCGAAGGGTCGACATTCTCCTTCACGGCCCGGTTGCGCCCGGTCGCGCGCGCCATGGATTTGGACGAAGCCGGGGCCAATCACCGTCCCTGTTCGCGCGACGCCGGGGCCCCCGAGGCGCGCCGTGTCCTGGTCGCCGAGGACCACAAGATCAATCAGGTGCTGATCCGCGCGATGCTGGAGGGCGCCGGCTACCGGGTCGATATCGTCTCCGACGGCGAAGACGTGATTTCCGCCGTTCGCCGGGGCCGCTACGACCTCGTGCTGATGGATATCCAGATGCCGCGGATGGACGGCATGACGGCGGCGGGCGCCATCCGCGCCCTAGAAGGGGACGCGGCCCGGACGCCGATCGTCGCGCTGACCGCAAATGCGATGTCCGGGGACCGTGCCAAATACCTCTCCGCCGGCATGAACGGCTACGTCTCCAAGCCGATCGACGCCGAGCGCCTGTTCGCCACCATCGACGAGTGTCTTGGCTCCACCGTCGCCTGAGGGCGGGACGACGTCCGACATGGCGAACATGCGGCCGGCGGCAGAGATTTTCTTCCGAGCATGGAAAGCGGAAACCTCCGCGATCGGCGAGCCATCGGCACCGACCCGCACGGCACCGCGAACAATGAGGCGTGCCTTGCTTCGGACTTTCACCAGGCGGCCTCCAACACGCGGCGCGCCGCATCGATTTGTGCCTCGGCGGAGCGCGCGCCGGCGTTGGCGTTGAAATTCTTCACCGTTTCGGCCGCGATGGCGCCGAAGTCGTTCCTTGGAATCTCCAGTTGCCGGAGCCGCGTCGGCACGCCGATGGTGGTGTAGATCTCGTCCACGGCATCGGCCACCGCGCGCGTCGCCGCCCTTGCCGCCATGCCGTCCCGCCAGACGCCGAGCGCTTGGGCGACCTGGGCCGCCGAGGCCGGATCGACGTCTTCCGCGAGCCGCATGGCGGTGCCATGGACGACGGAAGTGGATTCGCCCTGGCCGACGCGCGGATAGTGCAGATGCAGCGCGGTGGAGACCGCGTAGTCACCGGCAAAGGGGCCGCCACGAAAACCGCCCTGGCCGTCGTCCTCGGCCTGGTTCTGCAGGAAGGCCGCCAGCGCCAGGTCCTGGCGCGGGGCGGGATCGTCGAGCTGGTCCATGAGGCCGATATAGGCCCTGTGCGCGAGGCGGAAGGCCTGGGCCCTGTCGCCCTCGACCAGCGGGTTGACGCCCGTGCGACCCATCGCCGCCACCAATCCGGCAAAGACCGTCGTCGCGGTGGAGCGGATGAGGCTGGCGGGCGCGCTCAATAACGCGCCGTCGTCGAGCAGGATTGCGCTCGGCCGGGTCTTGGGGTCGAAATACTCCATCCGGTGGTCGAGATCGGGGTTGTACAGGCCGGAGCCCGCCCAGTTCATGGCGCTGGTCGGCGTGGTGGGGATGTTGATGATAGGCGGCTTCGGCGCCATCAGGCGCGGGCTGTGGGCGGGCATATTTTCGGGATACTGGGTCATCAGCTCGAAGGGATCGCCGGCCTCGCCCAGGAAGATCGCGACGGCACGAACCGCGACGATGACACTGCCGCCGCCAACGGCGATCAACAGGTCCGCACCACGATCGACCGCGGCCTCTTTCGCGGCCACGACGGAGGCATGGGTCGAATCCTTCTCGATGCCATCGATAGATTCCGGCGAGCTTGTCGCCGAGCGCCGCCTCGATCCGTCGAACGACCTCCGTGCGCCGGTTGACCGAGGGCGAGCAGACGACCAGCGCGCGACTGGCGCCAGTGCGATCGACGGCCGCCGCCAGGTTGCCCTCGATCGCCTCCGGCCCGGCGAAGAAGCGCCAGGAGTGCCCCGCCGCGCGAAAGCCCGCCATCTCGGGCGAATTCCCGGAGCGGGCGGCGGGCGATCACCATGCAGTGGACCTCGGTCGGCCCCTCGTAGATACGCGCCAGGCGGACGCGCTGCGACATAATGGCGAAGGGCAGTTCCCGGCTCATGCCCATGGCGCCGAAGCTCTGCATCGCCTGGTCGACGATTTCCTGCGCCATCTCCGTGGCAAAGACCTTGATCATCGAGGCGACGGTGCGGACATCCTCGCCTCGGTCCTGTTTCTGGGCGCCATCCATCACCATGAGGCGGCAGGCGTGAATCTTGGTCGCCGCGCCGGCGATCCACCATTGGATCGCCTGGCGGTCGGAAAGCTTGTGGCCGAAGGTCTCGCGCTGCTGGGTGTGCTCGCACATCATTTTGAGCGCCCGGCCGGCGATGCCGACGCACATCGCCCCCATCTCGAGGCGGCGCACGGTGAGGCGCGTCTGCATCGGTGCGAAGCCGTGGCCGACCTCGCCCAGGACCTGGGAATCCTTCAATCGCATGTCGTCGAACACCAGCTCGTAGGTGCGGGCGCCGCCCAGCATGGGGATCTCGCGCTCGATCGCGAAGCCAGGAGTGTCGGGCTCGACGATGAAGGCGGTGATGCCGCCCCTGGCCCCTTTCTCCGGATCCGTCATCGCCATCAGGATCATGAAATCGGACTTCGGCACGTTGGAGACCCAGATCTTGCACCCGTTGATCACCCACTCGTCGCCTTGCCGAATCGCCCGGGTCTTCATCTGCGCCGGATCGCCGCCGGCGCCGGGCTCGGAGATGGCAATGCAGGACTTCGCCTCGCCCTGGGCATAGGGCTGCATGTATTTGATCCTCTGTTCGGGCGAGGCGGCCTCCATCAGCATGTGGAGGTTGGGAGAATCGGGCGGGAAAATGAAGGGGGTGATGGTACTTTTGAGGTGCTCCTGGATCGCCAGCATCACCGTCGTCGGCAGCGCCACGCCACCTACCTCCTCCGGCGCGTCGAGCGACCAAAGTCCGAGCTCTCTACACTTCGCCAACAGCGGCCCCTCTTCCTCGGCCGTCAGCGCCACTTGGCCGCCGTCCGCCTCCCGCGCCATCACCGCCTTCTCCAGCGGCATCAGCTCGTTCCGGACGAACCTCTCGACGAGGTCGATCACCATCTGGTGTTCTTCGGTGAATTCGACGGTCATGGCGGGCACTCCTTCGGACGAGGCGAGAAAATCCGGCCGGAGCGTAGCCCAATCGCCGCGCCCGCGCCCAGGCCGCTCGCGCAAAATCGCCGGGCGCGGTCGCCGGAGATCCGCCGGAGGTGAGCGGCCACGCGACGGTCGAAAAAATCGCCGGATGAAAACTAGGAGTGACCGATCGCCAAGTCGCTGCCGCCGGTGTTCGCCCCCCGCATCAGGTATAGCGGGCGGCTTTCATAGTCGGTGACGGCGCCGGCGCGGCGCGCGGCTTCGTTGCCGCCGACATGGCCGAAATGGGCGGCGGCCGACATGTAGCGGAGGGTGAAGGCGGCGCGGCGCCGGTCGGAACGGTTCGGCTCGGAGCCGTGCACCAGCCAGGTATCGTGGATCGAGATCCGGCCCGCCGACCCCCGGTGCGAGCCTGGGATATATTGCAAGCACCCGTTCTCCGGCGTGCAAGCGTCCAACGCGATCCAAATGCTGGTCGTCGCGGGCGGGCTGATCGGCCAGTGCGGCGCGCCCTGGTGCCAGGGGATGACCTGGCCAGTCCCGGCGGGCTTGCCGAAGATGGTCGTCCCCCGGAGTAAGATATCCGGGCCGATCACCTGTTCGATCATGTCGAGAAAGTCGGGATGGCCGGCCCATTCCAGCCAGACGGACTCGCCGTCGAGGGCCCCCGGCCCATGGCCCGTCAGGTGCGGACAGATCATGACGTTGCGGTCGCTCTCGGGATTGGCCGCGAGCAGCCGGTCGAGGGCGGCGCGAATTTCGGCCAGCAGGTCGGGCGCCACCCGGTATTCGGGCACGACCAAGCCGTCTCGACGGTAGGTCTCGACCTCCGCCTGGCTCAGCGGGATTGACGCCATTTCGCGGTCTCCCTCGGCTTCTCACCCGACTTTCGCCCAAGCCACGGGCCGGCGCAACGCCCGCCTTGACAGTACCCGCATTCTCGCGCGCCAATGGGCCATGTTGCGCAATCTCGGCATCTGGGTTTCCTTCCTCGTGCTGGTGCTATCGTTGGCGCTGCTGATCTGGAATCCGAGGCCAATCCAAAATCTGCGCAATGTCGCCTTCGACGCCTATCAGCGTATCGGTCCCCGAATCTACGAGGATCGCAAGGTCCGGATCGTCGACGTCGACGAGGAATCGCTGAAACGCCTCGGTCAATGGCCCTGGCCCAGGGCGCGGATCGCCGAGCTGGTGGATCGGCTGGATGCCGCCGGCGTCAGGGTGGTCGGCTTCGACGTCATCTTCGCCGAGCCGGACCGCAACGCGCCGACCCGCATGCTGGAGCGTTGGGGCGACATCCCGGCGCTGAAGACGATCGCCGCCGCGCTGCCCGACGACGACGAGGTCTTCGCCAAGGCCCTGGCGCGGACACCGACGGTCCTGGGCCTCGCCCTCTCCCGCTTGGCCACGCCCTTCCCCGCGCCCTCGCCCAAGGTGCCGATCGCCGTGATGGGCGACGATCCCGCGCCCCATATCGCCCGTTACCGGGGCGCGGTGCCGCCGCTTCCCGGCCTGCTGGAGGCCACGCGGGGGCTCGGTTCGATCAACTTCGACACCACGCGCGGCGGCATCATCCGATACATACCCCTGGTGGCCATGCTAGGGGACCGGCTCTACCCTTCCCTCGCGGTCGAGCTGGCGCGCGTCTGGAGCGGCGACGACCGCATGGTGCTGCGCTCCTCGGGCGCCGAGACGGCGGACAGCTTTGCCATCTCCACCGGAATTTCCGGCCTCCGGATCGGCAAGCGGGATATTCGCAACGACGCCGAAGGGAACCTCTGGCTCCACTTCACGCCGCCGGGGCGGGATCGCTACATCCCCGCCTGGAAGGTGCTGGCGGACGACGCTTTTCCGGCGGAGGTGCTGGCGGACACCATCGCCATCGTCGGCAGCTCCGCCGCCGGGTTGCGGGACATCCGCTTCACCCCCTTCGGCCCGATGCCCGGGGTCGAACTGCACGCCCAGACGCTCGAGCAGATCCTGGCGGGCGACTATCTGATCCGACCCGACTGGGTGCGAGGCGCGGAGGCGATCTTCCTGGTCCTGCTATGGCTGACGGTGGTCCCGCTGATCATGCGGCTCGGCGCCTTCTGGTCGGCGATGGTGGCGACCGCAATGCTCTCCTGCGCGTTCGCCGTCTCCTGGTTCGCCTTCACCGACGGCCGGCTGCTGATCGATCCGCTGATGCCGGCGATCACGGCCGTGGCGCTTCATATCGGCTGCTCGCTGCCGCGACACATCCAGAGCGAGCGGCGGCAGCGCTGGATCCGCGAGGCCTTCTCCACCTATATCTCACCCAACCTGGTGGAACATCTGATCGACCACCCGGAATCCCTGGCGCTCGGCGGCGAGCGGCGTGAATGCTCCTTCGTCATGACCGACCTCGCCGGCTTCACCAGCCTGGTGGAAGGGGCGGAACCGACCCAGATCGTCGCCCTGTTAAATGACTATCTGGACGGAATGATCCAGGTGGCGCTGCGCCACGAGGGCACGATCGACCGGATCGTCGGCGATGCCGTGGCGGTGATGTTTTCGGCCCCCGTGCCGCAGGTCGACCATGCGCGCCGCGCCGTCGACTGCGCGCTTGCGATGGACGCTTTCGCCCGCGACTTCGCGCTCCGCCAGCAGGGCCGGGGCATCGCCGTCGGGCGCACGCGGATCGGCGTCAACACCGGGCCCGTGATCGTCGGCAACGTCGGCGGCGCTTCGATTTTCGACTACCGCGCGCTGGGCGACGCGGTGAACACCGCGGCCCGGCTCGAAAGCGTCAACCGCCATCTCGGCACCAACATCTGCGTCAGCGCCTCGACAGCCGGAGCATCGGGCGGCTTCATCGGCCGGCCGGTCGGCGATCTGGTGTTGGTCGGCAAGTCGGAGGGCATCGGGGCCTTCGAACCGTTGACCGGCGAGGCGATGACCCGGGCCCATGTCCGGCACTACATGGCGGCCTACGATCTTTTGAAAGCCGAGGACCCGGGCGCCCGCGACGCCTTCGCGGCCGCCCACCAGGCCCACCCCGAGGATCCCCTGATCGCCTTCCACCTCGCCCGCCTAGACGCCGGCGAGAGCGGCAATACCGTGGTCTTCGCCGCGAAGTAAGGTCATGCCGAGACGCCCGGCGGACCGAAACCGGAACCCTCTAGAGACTGGAACCCCGGGCGATAAAGTGGGGGTTTTCGTGGCCGGGCTTGCCATAGCCGAGCGGGGCGCCGCCGAGGGTATCGACGGCGCCGCCGGCGGCGAGCAGGACCGCGTGGCCGGCCGCGGTATCCCATTCCATGGTGCGGCCGAGACGGGGATAGAGGTCGGCCGTACCCTCCGCCAGCAGGCAGAATTTCAGCGAGCTGCCGGCCTGGGTCAGGCTCAGGACCTCCGCGTTCGCCAGCCAGGCCTCGGTCTCGGGCGTCATGTGCGAGCGGCTGGCAACCACCACCGCGCCCTCGGTCGCCGGGCGCCGGCAGGAGATCGCCTCGCGCGGGTTGGCGTCGCGCCAGCGCCAGGCGCCGAGGCTCCGAGCGCCGATGAAGCCCAGATCCCGGGCCGGCGCGGTGACGACGCCCAGCACCGGCACGCCCGCGTCGATCAGCGCGATATTGACCGTGAACTCGCCGTTGCGGCTGATGAACTCCCGCGTGCCGTCCAGGGGATCGACCAGCCAGAAGGGGCCGTCGCCGACCTCGGGAAGCTCTCCGGCCGCGACCATTTCCTCCGCCACGATGGGGATTTCCGGCGTTAGCTCGCGAAGGCCGGCGACGATCACCGCCTCGGCCCGTTCGTCCGCCTCGGTGACGGGCGAGGCGTCGTCCTTATCGCGCACCTCGAAATCCCGGGCGTAAATCGCCAGGATCTCCACGCCCGCCGCCTCGGCCAGACGCGCCAGGGGGTCGAGCAGGGCGGTACGGTCCAAGGTCATCGGGCGTCTCCGGGCATTCGATTTGGGGCGGGCGGAATGGATCATTTTCCCCAGGGTCCGGTCAAGCCGCGATGCCACGATCTCCATTTGAATATTTTATTTCGATGTTTCCGGAAATATCGTTGTATTTGGAATTTCCGCGCGCTATATTGCCGCCATGGACGACCTCGACGAACTGCAAGCCGTCGCCGCCTGCCTTGAGGCCTTGGGCAACGAGACGCGGCTTTCGATCTACCGCCTGCTGGTCCGCGCCGGACCGGCGGGGATGGCGGTCGGCGAGTTGCAGCGCGAACTCGCGATCCCGGCCTCGACACTGACACACCACCTTTCGCGGCTTCTGTGGGTGGCGTTGATCCACCAGCGGCGCGAGGGACGGCGGCTGATCTGCTCCACCGATTTCTCGGGCATGGATTCGATGCTGGCCTTCCTCACCCGGGAATGCTGTGCCAGCGCCGAACGGCAACCGCCCGTGGTCGAACCCCACCACGCCAAGGCCTGACACGGCATGAAAAGAGCGGGAGGTTGCAGCGCCATGGTTGTTTATTTCGACAATTCCGGGAGCATGGGACTTTGACCGCGATCGCCCAGACGATGACCCGCTTCGCCGCCGGCGCCGGCCGCATCGATCGGGTCTGGCTGACGCTTTTCCTGGCGTTTGCGCTCGGCCTGGCGCTGGCGACGACGGTGGCGCTCGAGGCGATGCGCTTCGTCGCCGAGGCCATGTTGTCGATCCTGCCGTTCCTGGCGTTGGCGATCGGGACCGCGGCGGCGGCGAAGGCGAGCGGGGCGGACAGCTTGATCGCCAAGGCCTTCACCGGACACGGAGGCAAGGCTGTCCTCGTGGCGGCGGCCTTCGGCGCCCTCTCCCCCTTCTGTTCCTGCGGCGTGATCCCGGTGATCGCGGCCCTCCTGGCGATGGGCGTGCCCTTGCCGGCGGTGATGGCCTTCTGGCTGGCTTCGCCCATCATGGACCCCGAGATGTATTTCCTCACCGCCGGTCCGCTCGGCTTCCAATTCGCCACGGTGAAGACGGGCGCGGCGATCTTCCTGGGCCTCTTCGGCGGCTTCGCCACCTGGGCGGTGCTCGCCAGGGGTGGTTTCGCCGACGCGCTTCGCCCCGGCGTCGGGCCTGGATGCGGCGGCGGGAGCTGCGGTACGCCGAAGCTCGACGCCGCGAATGTCGCGTGGCGATTCTGGCGTAAATCGGACCGGCGCGGCGTCTTCCTGAACGAAGCGCGGCGAACGACGGTCTTCCTCGCCAAGTGGCTGATCCTGGCCTTCGCGCTCGAGAGCCTGATGCTGCGCTATGTGCCGGCCGATGCCGTGGCCGGCCTCATCGGCGGCGACGGCCCGCTCGCCGTGCCGCTCGCGGCGCTGGTCGGCATGCCGGCCTACCTGAACGGCTATGCGGCGATCCCGCTGGTCAACGGCCTGATGGACCTCGGCATGGCGCCGGGCGCCGCGCTCGCCTTCATGACGGCGGGCGCGGTCTCCTCGATCCCGGCCGCGATCGCCGTGTGGGCCCTGGTGCGCCCGCCGGTCTTCGTCTGGTACCTGGCGTTGGCCTTCACCGGCTCTGTCCTTGCCGGCTACGCCTTCCAGCTGGCGATGGCTTAGGGCGCGCCAGCCGTCAATTCGCGGGCAACATCTTCCCCGGGTTCATCAGGTTCCCGGGGTCGATCGCCTGTTTGAGGGTCACCATCACGTCGACCGCGTCGCCGTGTTCGGAACGCATGTATTTGATCTTGCCGAGGCCGATGCCGTGCTCGCCGGTGCAGGTGCCTTCCATCGCCAAGGCTCGGTTGGCCAGGCGTTCGCAGAGCCATTCGAGCTCCGCCACGGTCTTCTCGTCGGCGGGATCGAAGGGCACGGCCAGGTGGAAGTTGCCGTCGCCGACATGGCCGACGATGGGCGCGGTCAGGCTGGTTTCGGCGATGTCCACCGTCGTCTCCATGATGCATTCCGTCAGGCGGCTGATCGGGACGCAGACGTCGGTCGCCAGAATTCGCCCGCCGGGCACCAGGGCCTTCACGGCGTAGGCCACGTCGTGGCGGGCCTGCCAGAGCCTGGTCCGCTCCTCGGGGCTGGAGGCCCACTGGAATTCGCCGCCGCCGAGTTCGCCGGCGATATCCGCGAACATCTCGATCTGTTCCTTGACCCCCGCCTCGGTGCCGTGGAACTCCAGGAAGAGGGTTGGCTCGACCGGATAATCGAAGCCCGAATACTTGTTGATGACGTCCATCTGCACGCCGTCGCAAAGCTCGATCCGGGCCACCGGAATGCCACACTGGATCGTCATGATCACGGTATCGACCGCGCCGTCGAGCGTCTTGAACGGCACGACGGCGGCGGAAACGGATTCGGGGATGCCGTGCAGGCGGAGCGTGATCTCCGTGATGACGCCGAGCGTGCCTTCGGAGCCGACGAAGAGCCGGGTGAGGTCGTAGCCCGCCGCTGATTTGCGCGACCTGCGCGCGGTACGGATGATCCGCCCGTCGGGCAGAACGACCTCGAGGCTCAGCACGTTCTCGCGCATGGTGCCGTAGCGCACCGCGTTGGTGCCGGAGGCCCGCGTCGCCGCCATGCCGCCGATCGAGGCGTCGGCGCCGGGGTCGATCGGGAAGAAGAGGCCGGTATCGCGCAGATACTCGTTCACCTGTTTGCGGGTGATGCCGGGCTGCACGCGGCAATCCATGTCCTCCGCGTTCACCACCAGCACCTGGTTCATCTCCGCCATATCGATGGAGACGCCACCGTGCTTGGCCTGGATGTGGCCCTCGAGCGAAGTGCCTGTGCCGTAGGGAATCACCGGCGCCGCGTGGCGCGCGCAGATCTTGACGATCTCCGAGACCTCTTGCGTGTTCCTCGGGAAGACGACCGCGTCGGGCGGCATGGTCTCCATCCAGGCCTCGTCATGGCCATGGGTGTCGCGCATCGAGGCCGAGGTGGAGACACGATCGCCCAGGAGTGCTTGCAACTCCTGGACGAGACTCTGGACTTCCTGGACGGCGAGACTCATGGGCTTTCCTTCAAGGCTTGGGCATTCGGGATGGGCCCCAATCTACGCGGATGTACCGTTTCGCGGCAAGCGACCTTGTTCGCCGCCGCCGCCCCGCTATCATCCGGCCCATGAACGCGCTCTCGATACCCTTCGATCCCGACCGCGAGACCCCGCCCCAGGCGCCGCTGGAGATCCACCGAGGCCCCGTAATACCGGAATGGATCGACTACAACGGCCACCTGAACGTCGGCTACTACGTCGTCGCCTTCGACAAGGCGACGGACCAGCTCCTCGACCTCTTCGATATCGGCGAGGCCCTCGCGGCCCGCGCGCGGCAAGGCTGCTTCGTGCTGGAGACCCACGTCACCTACGCCCGGGAGGTGGGCCTCGACGATCCGCTCCTCTTCACCGCCCGGATGCTGGATGCGGACGACAAGCGCATCCACTATTTCATTGAGATGCATCACGCCGAGGCGGGCTATCTCGCCGCCACCTCGGAACAGATCGCCATGCTGGTCGACCTGGAGGCGCGCCGCTCCGTGCCCTTCCCCGAACTCGCGCGCCGGCGCATCGAGGCGCTCACCGCCGCCCACCGCGACCTGCCCCGCCCCGCCCAGGCGGGCCGCCGCATCGCCATCCGGCGGAAGTCGTAGAGTTCGGCCCGATGCGGCTCGGTCTTTTCATGATGCCGCTCCACCCGCCGTACCGGGAGGTGGCGGACTGCTACGACCGCGACGTCGCGCAGCCGGTGGCGGCCGATCGCCTCGCCATGCTCGACCATCTGGCGCGCGGTCGCTTCCAATGGGGCATCGGGCTCGGCGGCATCCCGACCGACATGAAGCTGATGGGGCTGGAGCCGGCGGAGGCGCGAAGCCGGGCGGCGGAAGCGCTCGACGTCGTCCTCGGCCTATGGGCGAGCGAGGGCCGCTTTACCCATCAGGGCGCGCACTTCGAGGTCGAGACGCCGGAACTCGATCCCGTCACCGAACGGGGCTTCCACATGAAGCCGCTGCAACGTCCCCACCCGCCGATCGCGGTGGCGGCCGGTACGCCGAGTTCGAACTCGCTGCGCCTCGCCGGCGCGCGCGGCTGGTCCCCGATGTCGAGCGCGATCTTGTCCGCGACCCATCTCCCCGGCCACTGGGCAGCGGTCGAGGTGGGCGCGGCGGAGGCGGGACGGTCGGCGGACCGCCGCCAGTGGCGGATCGCCCGTGACATCTTCGTCGGCCCGACCCCGGACATCGCCAGGGACCGCGCCCGCGCCGTGCTGAGCCGCAACTACGAGACCCACCAGTACCCGAGCCGCGCCGGCACCTGGCAGATCCAGGCCTGCAAGCTTGACCCGGAGATGGCGGACGACGCGGTCGACGTCGACTACCTGATGGAACACGTCTGGATCGTCGGCGACGCGGCGGAATGTGCCGAGAAGATCCGCGCCCTCCACGACGTGGTCGGCGGCTTCGGCACCCTGCTGGCGGTCACGGCCGACTTGGACGACCCGAGCTGGGACCACGAGAGCCTCCGCCTGCTGGCCGAAGAGGTCGCGCCCCGGATTGGCGATCTGGGCTGATACCCGGACCGACGCCGTTTGTCGGCTCGACGCCGACCCTGCTACCCTTGAGCGGAGCGGCTAGGCAATCGGGGAGCGACGGCGATGCTGGCGCGAGAGGAACGCGGCGGATTGGAGGTCGAGGCCCCCTGTCGGGACCCATGGGCGTCAGGGTGCGGGGCCTGGACCTGTCGGCGGGATTGACGGACGGCGAGGCGGCGGCGCTGGTATCGCTTTTTCACCGCCACCAGATCGTCCTCCTCCCCGACCAGGCGCCGACGCCGGAACAGTTCATCCGCTTCGGCAACAACTTCGGCCGTCCCCACTTGATCTTTCTCGACCACTTGCTGCTCTCCGGTCACCCCGAGATCTTCGTCATCAGCAACGACGACGATGGCATGGGCCGGGACGAGCGGACGCGGAACGGCGCCGCCTATTGGCACACCGACATGAGCTATGAGGAATTACCGTCGAGCGCCACGATCCTCTATTCGATCGAAGCGCCCCGCGAGGGCGGCGAAACGCTGATCTGCGACATGTACGGCGCCTACGATGCCCTGCCGGACAAGATGCGGCGCGAGATCGACGAGCTGACCGTCGTCCACTTCTACGGCAACCGTGACGCCGAGGCCACGATGGAAAAGATCGAGCCGAAGGCGAGCACCGAACAGATGGCCCGCGTGCCCCAGGTCTTCCATCCCCTGGTCCGGCCCCATCCCGTCACCGGGCGCAAGGCGCTCTATGCCGTCTCGGGCTCCAGCCGGGGCATTGTCGGCATGCTGGAAGACGAGGCGCTGGACCTGATGGCCGAGCTGAAGGCGCACTGCACCCGACCGGAGTTCGTCCATGCCCACGGTTACGAGGTGGGCGACGTGCTGGCCTGGGACACGGCCGCGACGATGCACGCCGCGACGCCGCTCGGCCCCAAGACCGGACCCGAGGACGGCCGCCTGCTGCACCGCATAAGTGTCAAGGGGCGCCCGCCGGACCTCGGATAGCGCGGCGGCGAGTGGGCCCGGCCGTTTGTTCGCGGGGTGGCGGGCCGGTCAGACTGGTCCTATGGTACGTGGGCGCGCTGCCGTCGCCAACGCGACCCTCTGGAGTAACCCTTCCACATGTCATCCCCGACCCTGCTTCATGCATAGCTACATCATCCGCCGCCTGACTTTCGGCGCCGTGACGATCTTTGGCGTCTCGATCATCGTCTTCCTGATCATGCGGGTCATGCCGGGCGATCCGCTGATGGCGATCTTCGGTCCCGAAGGCATGACCAAGCTGACGCAGGCGCAGCGCGACAGCTACATGCAGGAATTGGGTCTCTCCGATCCGCTGATCGTGCAGTACGGCACCTGGCTGGCGGATATCGCGCGGGGCGATCTCGGACGCTCCTTCTTCCGGGCCGAAAGCATCGGCGACATGATCGCGCGCCGGGGGCCGCTCACGGCGCAGATCGCCATTCTCTCGGTGGTGCTGTCGTGGATCATCGGCATCCCGGTGGCGATCGTCAGCGCGATCAGGCCCAACAGCATCGGCGACAACCTGGGGCGGCTGGTTTCCATTACCTGCCTGGCGGTGCCGGGCTTCTGGCTCGGCATGCTGATCGTCCTCGGCCTGCTGTTCGGCTTCGGCTACCGGGCTCCGCTCACGGCCAACGGCGCCTCGGTGTTCGAGGATCCCTGGACGATCTTCCAGATCGTGATCGGGCCCGCCTTCGTGCTGGCCTTGGGTCAAGCGGCCTACATTGCCCGGATGGCGCGGTCCAGTCTGCTGGAGGTCATTCGCGAGGACTATGTGCGCACGGCGCGGGCCAAGGGCCTGAACGGCCGGCTGGTGATCACGCTGCACGCCCTGCCCAACGCGCTGCTGCCGGTGATCACGCTTTCCGGCATCCTGCTCGGCTTCGTGCTGGCCGGCTCGATCCCGGTCGAGCGCGCCTTCGGCACGCCAGGCCTCGGTTTCGCCATGTTCAACGCGGTGAAGGAGCGCGACGTCTTCGTGATGCAGAACCTCGTCTTCATTTATGCCGTGGTATTCGTCCTTCTCAACATCGTGGTCGACCTCATCATCGCCTGGCTGGACCCGAGGATCCGATATCAATGAGTTCAGAGAGCGATACACCGGAGCCGGCAGTGGCGGGCCGAGGCTCGGCCGAGCGGTCGATTGCCGCGCGGACCTTCTCCGGCCTCGCCAACTTCGCCCGCCGGTCCCCGCTGTCCGCGTTCTGGGGCGTCATCGCCGTCGCCATCCTGGTCATGGCCGTCACCGCGCCGCTGATCTCGCCCTACGATCCCCTCAAGTCGGATTTCCGCCGAATGCAGAAGGCGCCGGACGAGATCAACTACTTCGGCTCCGACCAGATCGGCCGCGACACCTTCAGCCGGGTGATCCACGGCAGTCGGATATCACTGACGGTAGCGATCGCGGCGGTCATTCTCGGCACCACGTTCGGCTCGATCTGGGGACTGGCGAGCGGCTATTTCGGCGGCCGCTTCGATATCTTCAGCCAACGCATCATCGAGTTTCTGCAGGCTTTCCCGGATTTAATATTG
The DNA here is from genome assembly GCA_965226475.1 of Alphaproteobacteria bacterium. GTDB lineage: Bacteria > Pseudomonadota > Alphaproteobacteria > JASLMY01. The sequence goes on from CBDDDJ010000002.1 coordinate 604,664, forward strand.
GCGATGGCGATCGCGATGGCGATCGGTTCGAGCACCGGCACGGTCATCATCGCCATCGCGATCACCCGAATACCCTTCGGCGGCCGGGTGATCCGGGCCGTCGTGATGTCGCTCAAGGAACTGTCCTACGTCGAGGCCGCGCGCAGTCTCGGCGCCTCGCACTTGCGCATCATGATGCGTCACATCCTGCCGCAGTGCGTGGCGCCCTTCCTGATCCTGGCCACCACGCACCTGGGCGTGGCGATCATCATCGAGGCCTCGCTCGGCTTCCTCGGCGTCGGCATCCCGCCGCCAACGCCGACCTGGGGCAACATGCTGGCCGACGCGCTCAACGCCGGTATCGTGCCGCCCTGGTGGCTGGTGCTGTTCCCGGGCGTGGCGATCACGATCACCGTGCTGGCCTTCAACCTGCTAGGCGACGGCATCCGCGACATACTCGATCCCAGGCTTCGCGGCTCGATCTGAGGCCGCGCTCGCCCCTCACGGCTTGGCGAGCGGCAGGGTCGCGCCGTCGTCGTGCAGGTGGCAGGCCGCCAGATGGCCCGGCACCACCTCGCGCAGCGCCGGCACCTCGCTCCGGCAGCGCGCATGGGCGTAGGGGCAGCGCTGGTGGAAGTGGCAGCCGGGCGGCGGATTGATCGGGCTCGGCACGTCGCCTGTCAGGATCATCCGCTTGCGCCCCCGGCTGCGCGCCTTCGGGATCGGAACGGCCGAGAGTAGCGCCTCCGAGTAGGGGTGCAACGGCATCTCGAACAGCTTGGCCTTGTCGGTGATTTCGACGATGCGGCCGAGATACATCACCGCGACGCGGTGCGAGATATGTTCCACCACCGCCAGGTCATGGGCGATGAAGAGATAGGAGAGCCCGAACTCTTCCTGCAGGTCCATCAACAGGTTGATGATCTGCGCCTGGATCGAGACGTCGAGCGCCGAGACCGGCTCGTCGCCGATGATCAGATCCGGGTTGAGCGCGAGCGCGCGGGCGATACCGATGCGCTGGCGCTGTCCGCCCGAAAACTCGTGCGGATAGGAATGCATGTGACGGGCCCCGAGACCGACCCGCTCGAAGAGCGCGGCGACCCGGTCCTTTCGTTGCTGGCGCCCGGCCACGTCGTGAATGATCATCGGCTCGCCCACGATGTCGGCGGCCGACATGCGGGGATTGAGCGAGGCGTAAGGGTCCTGGAAGATCATCTGCATCTGCTGGCGGTAGGGCATCATCGCCGTCGCGTCCAAGCCGGTGATGTCCTCGCCATTGACCTCGATCCGGCCCTCCGTCGGCTCCAGGAGTTTGAGCACGGTACGCCCAACCGTCGACTTGCCGCAGCCGCTTTCGCCAACCAGGCCCAGGGTCTCGCCCCGGCCGATATGGAACGAGACGCCGTCGACCGCGTGGACCTGGCCGACGACGCGGCCCAACACGCCCTTGTGGATTGGGAAGTGCTTCTTGAGGTCCCGGACCTCGAGCAGCGGTGTCGCCGCGTCGCCGTACGGGGCCGACTCGCCCGCCCGGGCCATGCTCATGACGCGTCCCCCAGAAGGGCTTCGGCCTGGAAACAGGCGACCCAATGGCTGGGCCGCAACTCGCGGAGGGGCGGATAGGAGGCGCGGCATTCCTCGGTGGCGAAACCGCACCTGGGCGCGAAGGTACAGCCCCGGGGCAGGTTCGCGAGCGAGGGCACCATGCCCTTGATCTCGTTCAATCGCGCGCGCCCGGTATCCTCGCGCGCCGCCTCCTCGAGATTGGGAATGGCGCCCAGCAGGCCTAGCGTATAGGGATGCGCCGGCGTGTCGAACAGCTCGTCGACCGGGGCCTCTTCCACCATGCGACCCGCATACATCACCACCACCCGGTCGGCGTTTTCCGCCACGACGCCCATGTCGTGGGTGATGAGGATGATCGCCTGGCCGAGGGTCTCCTGGATCTCCCGCATGAGGTCGAGGATCTGGGCCTGGATGGTGACGTCGAGGGCCGTCGTCGGCTCGTCGGCGATCAGGATCTTGGGATTGCACGACATGGCCATGGCGATCATCACCCGCTGGCGCATGCCGCCCGAGAGCTGATGCGGGTAGGCCTGGACGCGGCGCGACGGCTCCGGAATATGGACGCGATGCAGCATCTCGACGGCGAGTTCCAACGCTTCCCGCTTGCCTAGGCCCTGGTGCAGCGAAATCGCTTCGCTGATCTGGCGGCCCACCGTAAACAGCGGATTGAGCGAGGTCATCGGTTCCTGGAAGATCATCGAGATGTCGTTGCCGCGGATCGTCTCCATCTCCCTCTCGCTCATCTCCAGGAGGTTCCGGCCTTCGAAGCGGACCTGGCCGCCGACGATGCGTCCCGGCGGATCGGCGACCAGCCTCAGGATCGACAGCGCCGTCACGCTCTTGCCGCAGCCCGACTCGCCGACGACCCCCAGCGTCTCCCCCTTGGCCACGGTGTAGGAGACGCCGTCCACCGCCCGCACCACGCCGTCGTCGGTAAAAAAATGCGTTTGCAATCCGTCGATTTCGAGGATCGGCTCGGCGCCGGCGGCGAGCGTCGCCGGCACGGCTTGTTCCCTGGGGTCGACCTGGGTCACAATGCACTCCTTATCCAGGCGGTGGGCTACGTCAGCGGGTATATCATTGGTGGGCGAGACTACCACACGTCACCGCCACGGGGCCTCGGGGCCCCCTCGCCCAGGGAGGAACAGATGTATAAGCAAGATATGATGCCGCCGCACTGGTCGCGCCGCGGATTCCTGAAGGGGAGCGCCGCCATGGTGGCGGCCGCCTACGGTCTTGGTTGGAACGCCGCCCAGGCGGCGGTACCGATGGAGATGGACGGCTCGAAGTTCAAGCTGGCAGCGACCGAGCCCAATGCGAAGTCCGGCGGCGTGATGCGTTACGGCATCACCATGCGTCCGCCGCATCTCGACTTCCATCAGTCGGGAACAGTCAACAACCTCGGCAGCCAGGGCTGTCTCTACGACAACCTGATTCGTCGCAACCCGCTGGACAGCGGCCAGACGATCATTCCCGATCTGGCGCATAGCTGGGAGATCTCGAAGGACGGCAAGACCTACACCTTCTTCCTGCGCAAGGGCGTGATGTTCTCGGACGGCGCCGAGCTCACCTCGGCCGACGTGAAGGCGACCTTCGACCGCATCACCAAGCCGCCGAAAGGTATTTCCATCCCGCGCAGCGCGCTCTTCACCTCCGTCGACTCGGTCAACGTCCGCGACAAATACACGGTGGAGTTCAAGCTTTCGGTGCCACGGCCGCCCGACTTCATCATGGGCGCGATCGCCAGTGGCTGGAACGGCATCGTCCGCAAGAAGACGCTGGAGGACAACAACTACAACCTGCGCAAGACCCTCGACGTGCCGGGCACCGGCCCGTTCCGCAGCGTCAAGCGGGTCGAGCAGGAAATCTGGACGATGGAGAAGAACAAGGACTATTGGATGGAAGGGCTGCCGTATCTGGACGGCATCGAGTTCCTCCATGCCCTTCCCTTCTCGCCCGAACTCGGCTCCTCCCTGCTGGCGGGCCGCGTCGACTATGCCCGCCTGATCGATCCGGTGACCCGCAAGGAAGTCGAGAAGCGGGACGGCATGACCGCCACCGACTACTTCCAGAGCGTCATTCAGGCGGTCTGGGTCAACGCCAAGCGGAAGCCGTTCGACGATCCGCGCGTGCGCCGGGCGATGCATCTGGTCTTCGACCGGCCGGTGCTCGTCGACGTGGTGAAGGATGTCGCGCCGATGATGGTGGGCGGCTTCGTCTATCCCTTCTCCGACGTGGCGACGCCGAAGGCGGAGTTGATCAAGCGGCTCGGCTATCAGCCGGACACCTCGGCCTCGATCGCCGAGGCCAAGGCGCTGCTGGCGGCGGCCGGTTACGGCGAGGGGATGAAGGGGCTGGACTTCGTCGTCCGCGACGTGGCCAGCTTCAAGCTCTGGTCGCAAGCCATCCAGGCCATGTTGCAGCAGGCGCTCAACATCCAGTGCAACCTGCGCACCGTGGTCGAGTCGGTCTGGTTCGACGACACCAACTCCGGCAACTTCGACCTCTCGGTCGGCGCCATCGTCTCGACGCTGATTGATCCCTCCGACTACTTCAACACCTGGTACGGCGCCAACGGCCCGCAGAACTATTCCCAGTGGCAACATCCGGAATTCAACGCGTTGCTGGGCCAGATCGACAGCGAGGTCGACGCCAAGAATCGCCAGGCGTTGATCCTGAAGGCGGAACTGATGATGGAGCAGAACCCGCCCCTGCTGCCGATCTCCTGGGAGAAGATCAACGACGGCTGGTTCGACTATGTGAAGGGGCACAACCCCTACAACTACTTCGGCATCTACGACGTGGTCCGCATGGACACGTTCTGGCTGGACAAGTAGCGATCCGAACTGACGGCGTGGGACGGGTCAATTCCCTCCCGCGCCGCCTCGCGATGGCGCCCATCGTGGTGATGAACCAGCATGGGCGCTTTTTTTGGATTGCAATAGAGAAACACCCCGCCCGGCGCACCGGACAGGGACCCGAGGTGGCGCCATTTGCCGGCCGCGTGCACGTGCTGCTAGCATTCCCGGTGAAGACAGAGAAGACAAGGGAAACAAGTCATGAAAGACGGTATGCGCTTCGTCGATTGCGACATGCACATCATGGAGCCGGTCGACCTGTTCGACCGTTACCTGGAGCCGAAATACCGCGACCGGGTGACGATCCCGATCGGCGCCGACGGCAAGCGCAAGCGCGGTCTGATCTACATCGACGACCAGGCGACGACCTGGGACGTCGAGATGCAGCAACACAGGAAGCCGCACCGGAGCATCGTCAAGAGTGAAACCTCGCAACCGCTCTCGGGCTCGCGCATCGCGGCGGGCAACCACCTCGATTTCGCGATCGAGCGCGGCTACGACGGCGAAGCCCAGATCATGGGCATGGAACTGGAAGGCATCGACATCGCGGTGCTGTTCCCGACCATGGGGCTCAGCCTCTTGGCCCGAGACGGCATGGATCCGAGGCTGTCGCTGGCCTTGAGCCAGGCCTACAACAATTGGATCCACGAGTTCTGCCAACACAGCCCCGACCAGCTGAAGTTCACCGCCATGCTGCCGCCGCACGACGTCAACCTCGCCTGCGAGGAGTTGGTCCGCTGCGTCACCGAACTCGGCGCCGTCGGCTCCTTCGTCCGGCCCAACATGGTCAACGGCCACTTCTGGCATTCGAACTACTGGAACCCGCTCTTCACGCTCCACGAGGAACTGGACGTGACGATGGGCTTCCACGAGGGTACCGGCGCCGCCTATTCCCACATGAACGCGCTTTATGGCGAGAACCGCTTCTACCGCCACGTCGCCAGCCATTGGATTGAGATGCAGCAGGCGCTGATCGCCATGCTGATCGCCGGCGTCTTCGAGTTCTATCCGAAGCTCCGGGTCGGCTTCCTCGAGGCACAGAACTCCTGGGTGCCGGGAATTCTCACCCGCATCGAATGGGACTATCCGCAGTATCGCGAGTCGCACGCGCCCTACCTGTCGCTGACGCCCAAGGAATACTTCCAGCGCAATTGTTGGGCCGCCGTCGAGGGGAGCGAGCCGGAGATCGAGGCGACGGCGAGCCTGATCGGCGCCGACCGCATGTGCATCTCGACCGACTATCCGCACTTCGATTCGAACTTCCCCAACGTCGCCAACAACCTCTTGGGCAACGTCGGCCGCGAGGCGGCGGAGAAGATCTTCATGGGCGGCGCCCACCTCTACGGCTTCGACGAGACGCACTTTGCCAAGGCGGCGGACGCGGCGAGGAGGCACGCCCGGGTCGCGGCGGAGTAGGTCGGAGGGCGATGGCGTTCGTGACGGCCAGGCGCTTCGCCACAACGTGACCCGCGATTACGTCCACGGCTACGAGGACCGCGAGGTCCGGCGGCTTCGCGATCAGGCCTCGTCGCTGACCGAGCTGCTGCATTGGGACACGGGCTATCCGGCGGGTGCCCAAGTGCTGGAAGCGGGCTGCGGCGTCGGCGCGCAGACCGTTACGCTCGCCGCGCAAAGCCCGGACGCGCACATTATTTCGATCGACGTCGCCGAGGCGTCACTTGAACGGGCCGAGACGACGGTCGACGCGGCCAAGCTCGCCAACGTGACCTTCCAGCAAGCGGACATCTTCGCCCTGCCCTACGCCGACGACGCCTTCGATCATGTCTTCGTCTGCTTCGTGCTGGAGCATCTGGCCCGCCCGGTCGAGGCCCTGGTGGCGTTGCGCCGGGTATTGCGGCCCGGCGGCACGATGACCGTGATCGAGGGCGACCACGGCTCGACCTATTTCCACCCCGCGAGCGACTTCGCCAGCCGGGCGGTGCAATGCCAGGTCGTACTGCAGCGGCTCGGCGGCGGCAACGCCGACATCGGCCGCGAACTCTTCCCCCTATTGCGCGAAGCGGGTCTGGCGGACGTCCACGTCTCGCCCCGCATGGTCTATGTCGATTCCAGCCGCCCCGAACTGGTCGAGGGCTTCACCCGCAACACCTTCACCGCGATGATCGAAGGCGTGCGCGAGCCGGCGCTGGCGGCCGGCTTGATGAGCGCGGCCGACTTCGACCAGGGCATCGCCGACCTCTACCGAAGCGCGGAAGACGACGGCACCTTCTGCTACACCTTCTTCAAGGCGATCGCCCGGGAGCCCTCTCGGGAGCGGTGAACCAGCCGGCGGTCTCGATCCACCGGAGCGCGGCGCGAACATCTTCGAAATCGCCCTGTTCGGCGCGGGAGAGCGGCCAGACCCGAAGCGCCGGCGGCGCGCGCCATCCCGAGCGCGCGGAGTGGATGGCGCGCGCTTACCGCGGCCATGGCTACACGCTCCGTCAAATCGCCGACGAGGCCGGCCTCCACCACGGCACCGTCTCCAGGATCATCAAGGCCCGGGAGGAGGCGGGGTATGCAAAATACAAGATCGCGAGGATGATCCCAAGGACGAATATAAGGCATATCTAAAGTGCACGGCTGGCTTCGGTGGAACGGAGGCTATTCCCGCGGGCTGATCGGCTTCGATGAGCTTGGGACATGTCCGGGGGCACACGGCGCGGACAGGCGGCGATCGTCGCGGCGGGCGTCGTAGGTTAGGAAAGCGAAAATTATACCCGACCGCTCGTTATCTCCCGCCGCCTGGACAGGCGGACGTCCGTTAAAGAATAATTAACTAAACATTCATTACTATTTATGAGCACACCGCCCCGAGGCGCGAAGCGGTCTTCACGGAGAATTCCCGCGTTGGGCCGGGCACTCGGAAGTAGGCTGATGGAGTTGGCCAGAACATGCAACGCAAGGCATTGGACGCGGTGAAGATCGCGGCTCGGGCAAAAGCAGATAAATCGGATCTCGGCGCGGAAATGTTCCAGCGCCCCGCCCACATCGACAAGCTGGTTTCGATTATCGCGGTCGTGAACCTCAAGGGCGGTGTCGGCAAGAGCACGATCGCCATCAACTTGGCCTGCGAGCTGGCCGGCAGTCAGTCGGTCGTGGTGGTGGATGCCGATATTCAGGCAACCGCCGCCGACTGGGCCCGGCGGGGCGAACTGCCTGCCCGGGTCGAGGCTTTGCCGCTCGACGCCGAATCGCGAGTCGGCCCCTGGGTCGAAAGGGTCTTGACGCTTCAAGCCAATCACGTCGTCATCGACTGTCCACCGCACCTCGGCCCGGCGACGCGCGCGGCCACCGGCATAGCCGACATGGTGTTGGTGCCGGTGACGCCGTCGGGCGCCGACTTGGTGGCGACCGACGCGGCGCTGGCTTTGGTGCATGACGCCCAGGCTGCCCGCAAGGATGGTGGTCCCCTATGTCTGTTGGTGCCCAACCAAGGTCGATCGGCGCACCGCCGTCGGCCGAGAGCTTGCAGCGGCGTTGGAGAGGTTCGACGAACCCGTGGGCCCGGAAATCTACCAACGGGCCGCCCTGGTGGACGCTTTCGCCGTCGGGGCCTGGATCGGCCAATATGCCCCGCGCAACGAAGCGCGAGGACAATTCCGCGACTTGGCAATCGCGGTCAAGCGGCGCTGGCTGATGGAATTGCGGCGATTGCGAAGCGGCGGCGACGATCACCGCCAGAAAAATATCGGGGCCTACCGCGCATCACTCGGGGTCGGAGCGGGTAGCTAGTCCCCACCTCGCCTTGGATTTTTCGCCAATAGTCTGATAATCTCTCGTCCAGAGGCATGTTCGGGGGCCCTTGTATTATGGGCTTCGTCGCGGAAGATCCATAACACGAGATCATCCCCCGGCGCCTCGAGAACCCACAAAAATCAGTCGACGACTACCGTTGATCCACCGTAATCCAGGAACATTGCAATCGGCTCGATGGACCTATTTCCTCATGCGCCCTCGCCGTCGCGATGCTTCCTCGGCCGGCCTCCACTGAAAGGGGTCTTGCATTTTGCCCTCGTCGGGCGACGCTTCGCCTCGGTTGATCCCGCCACCACGGGTTCGACGGCGCGGGAGCCCAACTACCGCGCGAGGGCGATCAGCACCACGCCCGGCAACACGAGCGCCATCGCCAGCAGCGTGTGCCGGGTCGGGCGTTCGGCGCGGAAGACGGCGAGGCTCGGCAACAAGTTGAAGAAGGGATAGGCGCTGACGACCAGCACCACGATCACCACGGCGCCCAGCGGCAGGGCGTGGTTCATGGTGAAGACGGCGACTGCGTTGGTCATCCCAGCCACCACGAACCACGGCAAGCCCGGTCGGCGCCAGGAGATCTCCGGCCGCTCGCGCCCGAGCGACTGCGCGCCGACGGCGAGCACGAGGCACACCCCCTGCAGCGACAAGTTGGCCGACAGCAGCGGCCGGGAGACACGAGGCGAAAGACCGGCAATGGCTAAGGGTTCGGAATACCCGCAAAAGCCTGTAACCCCCGGACGCCAGACACTATCATGGGCCGACGCGCTGCCGCGCCGCGTTCCGTGTTCCGGAGGACCCAGATGAAAGACACCCTGAAAGAGGGCATGACCTTCGCCCACACGATCACCGTCGACCGGGATCGCACCATCGCGCATCTGGGCGAGGATCTCCGCATCTATGCGACGCCCGACCTGCTGCGCGACGTCGAGCAGACTTGCCTGCGGTTCATCGCCGAGCAGGCCGCGGACGAGGGCGAGCAGTCGGTCGGCATGTCGGTCGAGAGCCTGCGCCACCTGAAGCCGACGCCCGAGGGCTGGGACGTCACGATCACCGCGACCATCGAGAAGGTCGACGGCCGCCGGGTCTTCTTCGACGTCGTCGGCCACGACAAGATCGACCAGGTGCTGGCCTGCAAGCACGGCCGCTTCGTCGTCGACATCGCCAAGGTGAAGGAAGCCGTCGCCGCCAAGAAGGCCCAGGGCGAGGAAGGCTGACCCCCATGACCGAACAGAAGGTCCCCGTCTACTGCTATCAATGCGTCGCCGGCCCGGACCTGCTGACGGTCACGGTGAAGGACGGCATCGCCACGGCGGTGGAGCCCAACCACGGCGCCGCCGAAGTGCATCCCGCCGCCGGCAAGATCTGCATCAAGGCATATGGCCTGGTACAGAAGGTCTACAACCCGCACCGCCTGACGAGACCGATGAAGCGGACCAATCCCAAGAAGGGCCGCGACGAGGACCCGCGCTGGGCGCCGATCCAGTGGGACGAGGCCCTGGAGATCCTGAGCGAAAAACTGCTGGAGATCCGGGCCAAGGGACTGAAGGACGAGACCGGCTATCCCCGCGTTGCCGCGAGCTTCGGCGGCGGCGGCACGCCGACCTACTACATGGGGACCTTCCCCGCCTTCCTCGCCGCCTGGGGTCCGGTGGACCTGAGCTTCGGCGGCGGCCAGGGCGTGAAGTGCTATCACTCCGAACATTTTTACGGCGAACTCTGGCACCGCGCCTTCACCGTCTGTCCCGATACGCCGCTCACCGACTATGTCCTCTCCTTCGGCGCCAATTCCGAGGCCTCGGCCGGCGTCATCGGCGTCTGGCGCCATGCCGAGGCCCGCGCCCGGGGCCTGAAGCGGGTGCAGATCGAGCCGCACCTCTCCGTCACCGGCGCCTGCTCGGCCGAATGGATCCCGGTGAAGCCGAAGACCGACGCGGCCTTCCTCTATGCCCTGCTCCACGTGCTGCTGCACGAGGCGGCCCGCGACCGGCTCGACCTGCCGTTCCTCAGGGAACGCACCGGCTCGCCCTACCTGATCGGCCCTAACGGTTACTTCTTGCGCGATCCCGCGACGGAGAAGCCGCTGCTGTGGGACCGGAGGAGCGGCCAGGCGGTGCCCTTCGACACGGCGAACACGGATGCCGCGCTCGATGGCGCCGGGCCGGTTCCTCACGCGATCGAGATCGGCGCCGACGAGGAACGCTGGGAGCATCGCGATATCCAAGCCCCAACGGCCTTCAATCGGCTGCTGAACCACATCGCCCCCTACACGCCCGAATGGGCCGAGGAGACCTGCGACATCGCCAGCGGCACGATCCGCAAGGTGGCGGAGGAATACCTGGTCCACGCCCGGGTCGGGGACACGATCGAGATCGAGGGAAAGACCCTGCCGTTCCGCCCCGTGGCGGTGATCCTCGGCAAGACCGTCTCCAACGGCTGGGGCGGCTACGAGTGCTGCTGGGCGCGCACCCTGCTCGCCTGCCTGGTGGGCGCGCTGGAGGTGCCGGGCGGCACCCTCGGCACCACGGTGCGGCTGAACCGTCCCGCGACCTCGCGCCAGGCGAGCGTCGTGCCCGGCCCCGACGGCTTCATGGCCTACCCGATGAACCCGACGGATGCGGAGAATTGGGAAGCTCGGCCCAGGGTCCGGAACGCGCATCACACGCTGGTGCCGCTTTCCGCCGATTCCCCCTGGTCGACGGCGCTGGGCCCGACGCATTTCGCCTGGATGTTCGCCAAGGAATCGCCGGTTGGCTGGCCGGAGGTGACGCCGCCCGACCTCTGGTTCGTCTATCGCACCAACCCCTCGATTTCCTACTGGGATACCCCCGAGGTCACGCGGCGGATCGCCGAGTTCCCCTACACCGTCGCCTTCGCCTACACCTTCGACGAAACCAACCACATGGCGGACCTGCTGCTGCCCGAGCGGATCGACATCGAGAGCACGCAGCTGATCCGCATCGGCGGCACCAAGTTCATGGAGGCGTTCTGGGACTGCGAGGGCGTGGCGCTGCGCCAGCCCGCGGTCGAGCCCCAGGGCGACACCATGGATTTCACCGACATCGCGACGGAACTGGCCACACGAGTCGGCATCCTCGATCGCTACAACAAGTCGATCAACCGGGGCGCGGCCGGCGTGCCGCTCGCCGGCGAGACCTGGGATTTCGGCCTCGATGAAGAGACCGCTTATGCTTCCGAGGATATTTGGGACCGAGCCTGCAAGGCGGCGAGCGCGGAGCTGACCGACGGCGAAGCAAGCGACGGCCTCGACTGGTACAAGGAGCACGGCTTCCGGACCCGGCCGATCTCCAAGCTGGTCTGGTACCTCTACCCCGAACTGGTCGAACAGGGGCTGCGCTTCGAGATGCCGTTCCAGGAGCAGCTGACCCGGGTCGGCCGCCAGCTCGCCAACCGGCTGCACGAGCGGCAGATCTCCTGGTGGGACGAACAGCTGAAGGAATACCAGGCGCTGCCGCCCTGGAAGGACTTCCCCGGGATCTGGGAGCGCGCGGCCGCCGGCGGCGCCGAACCGGAGGGCGACGGCTCCGCCTATCCCTTCTGGCTGCTGACCTCGCGCTACATGCAGTATGCCTGGGGCGGCAACGTGGGGATCCAGCTGATGGACGAGGTCTCGAGGAACTTGCGCGGCCACCGGGGCGTGGTGATGAACGCCGGGCGGGCTCGCGAGATGGGCATCGCCGACGGCGAGCGGGTCCGCGTCACCTCGCAGCTCCGCTCGACCGAGGGCAAGGTGGTTCTGCGCCAGGGCATCCGCCCCGACACGGTGCTGATGCTGGGCCAGTTCGACCATTGGGCGACGCCCTATGCCAAGGACTTCGACGCGCCCAGTCTCAACACCATTACGCCGATGGCGCTGGAGTTGACGGATTCGACCGGCTCCTCCTCGGACCTCGTCAAGGTCGGCATCGAACGGATCACCGGAGCGTGAGCGCGGCCGACCCCGCCGGCCGCTCGGCCCTCGCCCGCATTCCCGCCGTCGATCGGCTGCTGACCGAGCCCGCGCTCCGGGCGGCGGCGCGGACGCACGGCCGCGCGCTCACGACCGACATGGCGCGCGAGGTTCTGGGCGAAGCGCGGGCGGCCCTGGCGGAGGGTGGCGAGGTCCCGGCCAACGAAATATTGGCCGCGCGCGCCGCGGCGCGGGCCGACGAGCGGGTGCGGCCGAGCCTGGGACGCGTCTTCAACCTGACCGGTACGGTGCTGCACACCAACCTCGGCCGCGCGCCGTTGGCCGAAGTGGCGATCGAGGCCATGGTCGAGGCGGCGCGCGGCGCGGTGAACCTGGAATACGACGTCGCCGGCGGCGGCCGGGGCGACCGGGACGATCATCTGGAGGGCTGGCTCCGCCGCCTGACGGGCGCGGAGGCGGCGACGGTCGTCAACAACAATGCCGCCGCCGTGCTGCTGGTGCTGAACAGCCTCGCCAACCGGCGCCGCGTCGCGGTCAGCCGGGGAGAGCTGGTGGAGATCGGCGGCGCCTTCCGCATTCCCGACGTCATGGGTCGGGCCGGCTGCCGCCTGGTCGAAGTCGGCACCACCAACCGCACCCATGCCCGCGACTTCGAGGCGGCGGCGGCCGACGGCCTCGGCGGAATCATGAAGGTCCACACCTCCAACTACGTCGTGCAAGGCTTCACCGCCGTGGCGTCGGAGACCAGACTGGCGGAGATTTCACGGGCCCATGAGATCCCCTTCATCGTCGACCTCGGCAGCGGCACGCTGGTCGACCTCGCCCGCTACGGCCTGCCGGCGGAGCCGACACCGGCGGAAACCCTGGCACGCGGCGCCGACATCGTCACCTTCTCGGGTGACAAGCTGCTGGGCGGGCCTCAGGCCGGCATCATCGTCGGCCGCAAGGACCTAGTGGCCCGAATCAAGCGCAACCCAATGAAGCGGGCGCTGCGCCTCGACAAGGTGACGATCGCCGCGCTGGCCGCGACCTTGCCGCTCTACGCCGATCCCGACAGGTTGCCGGAGCGGCTGCCGACACTCCGCCTGCTGAGCCGGCCGGCAGACGAGATCCGCGCGCTCGCCGAGCGCCTGGCGCCCGGGGTCGGGGCCCACCTGGGCGAGGGCACGAGCGTCGAGGTCGTCGCCTGCCGCAGCCAGATCGGCAGCGGCTCCCTGCCGGTCGAGGTCCTGGAGAGTTGGGCGTTGCAGCTGACGCCCGCGGGCGGCAAGCGGGGGCGCGGCGCAGCGCTGAAGGCGCTCGCCGCCGCCTTTCGGGCCTTGCCGGTCCCGGTCGTCGGACGGGTCGCCGACGATGCCTTCCGCCTCGACCTCCGCTGCCTCGAGGACGTCGAGATGTTTCTCGGCCAGCTCGACGGCCTGGCGCCATGATCATCGCCACCGCCGGCCATATCGACCACGGCAAGACCAGCCTCGTTCGCGCGCTGACCGGCGTCGATACCGACCGCCTGCCGGAGGAGAAGGCGCGCGGCATGACCATCGACCTGGGCTTCGCCTATGCCGACGTCGAGGGCGGCGGGCGGCTCGGCTTCGTCGACGTGCCGGGGCACGAGCGCTTTATCAAGAACATGCTGGCGGGCGTCGGTGCCATCGACTTGGCCCTCCTCGTCGTCGCCGTGGACGACGGGCCGATGCCGCAGACGGAGGAACATCTGGCGATCCTCGATCTGCTGGGCATCCGGGAAGCGGCGGTCGCCCTCACCAAAACCGATCGCGCCGCGCCGGAGCGGGTGGCCGAGGTCGAGGAATTGGTCGAGTTGCTGCTGACCGACACCAGCCTCGAGGGCGCGCCATGTTTCCCGACCTCGGCCGAGAGCGGCGAGGGTATCGTCGAGCTTCGCCACCATCTGGACACGAGGGCCGGGGAGATCGCGGCGCGGCCGGCGAGCGGCAACTTTCGCCTTGCAGTCGACCGCTCCTTCACCGTCGCCGGCGCCGGCCTGGTGGTTACGGGAAGCGTCTTTTCCGGCCGGGTCGAGGCGGGCGACCAGCTGCGCCTCTCGCCCAAGGGTCGCGCCCTCCGGGTCCGGGGCCTCAGGGCCCAGAACCGGGAAAGCGCCGAGGGCCTGGCCGGCGAGCGGGTTGCCCTCAACATCGCCGGGCCGGAGGTCGACCGCGAGGCGGTGACCCGCGGCGAATGGGTGGTGGCGCCCGGAATGGACGCGCCAACCCGCCGACTCGACGCGCGCATTCGTATCCTGCCGGGGGAGCGGCGGCCCTTCCGTCATTGGACCCCTGTGCATGTCCATCTGGCGGCAAGCGACGTCACTGGCCGCGTGGCGCTGCTGGAGGGACGTAGCCTGGCGCCAGGCGAGTGCGGACTTGCCCAGGTCGTGCTGGACCGGTCGATCGGCGCCGTCGTCGGCGACCGCCTGGTGCTGCGCGACCAGGCGGCCCAGCGCACGCTTGGCGGCGGCCCGGTGATCGACCCCGTCTCGCCCCAGCGCGGCCGCGCGCGGCCCGAACGCGTGGCGCTCCTCGGCCAGATCGATCCCCGCGATCCCGCCGCGGCACTTGGCGCGCAGCTGGCGGCACACCCGGGCGGCCTCCACCTCGGCGCCTTCCAGCGCGCCTGGAACCTGACCGAGGCGGAGGCGGGGGCGCTTTATGCGGCCGAGGATTTGCGCCGGATCGAGGTTGGCGGCGAGACGACCGGCTTCCGCTCGGAAGATTGGGAAACGCTCGGCCGCGACGTCGTCGAGGCGCTTCGCCGCTGGCACGAGCGCAAGCCCGAAAGCGTCGGCGCCAGCGAGCTGGAGCTGCGCCGCACCCTGTCGCGCGGCCTCTCGGAACCGGTCCTGGCCGTCGTGCTGGCTGAATTGATCGAGGCCGGGGAGGTCGGGCGGCGCGGCACCTACCTGCGTCTCGCCAGCCACCGCCCACAACCAACGGCGCGCGAGGCC
The DNA here is from genome assembly GCA_965226475.1 of Alphaproteobacteria bacterium. Classification (GTDB taxonomy): domain Bacteria; phylum Pseudomonadota; class Alphaproteobacteria; genus JASLMY01. The sequence goes on from CBDDDJ010000002.1 coordinate 619,710, forward strand.
GAACTCTGGAAGCGCATCCAGCCGATCCTGGAAGCGGGCGAGCTGCGCCCGCCCCGGGTGCGCGAGATCGCCGACGAACTGAAGCTCGGCCTCAACGGCCTGGAGAATTTCCTCGGCCGCGCCCAGCAGCTGGGCCTGGCGCTCCGCGTCACCGACAACCGCAGCTTCCTACCCGAAACCGTGCTGGAACTGGCCGAGATCGCCGAGAACCTGGCCGAAAAGGCCGACGAAGGCCTGTTCGAGGCCAAGGAATTCCGCGACCAGACCGGCATCGGCCGCAACCTCACCATCGAAGTCCTGGAATATTTCGACCGCACCGGCTTCACCCGGCGCACCCAGGCGGGCCGCCGCATCCAACGCCCGGCGGCGGAGGTCTTCGGCATCGAGAAGTGAGCGGCCGAAGCGCAATCGATGAAGCAACGACACACACTGTCGTCATTGCAAGCGAGCGAAGCGAACGTGGAAATCCAGGCGGCCTCGATACCGTGCGACATCGTCGACGCCCTTCACGCCGCCGTGGATCGCCACAGCGCTTCGCCCCTCGCGATGACGATAGGGGGAAGCGGCTCCCAAAGAGCCTGTCGGACTTAAGCAAAATCGGCAATAATATTGGCTCAATTCGTGAAACGTATGCATTTGTGATAGAATGCCCGGAACGTCAGGGGGTTGGGTCATGGACGGCAAGGGTTTCCGGGTGTGGCTTTCGGCGGCGCGCGGGCTGACGCGCGTGCAGCGGCACGAGGCGCTCGCGGTGCTGTCGGGCCGGAGCGAAGGCGAGGCATCGAAGGCCGCGATCGAGCTTGGTGTGGACGAGGCCCGGCGCTGTCCGCACTGCGCGAGCGAAGGGGCGGTTTCGCGCGGTATGGCGCGGGGTCTGCGGCGCTACCAGTGCAAGGGCTGCGGCAGGACCTTCAACGCGCTGACCGGTACGCCGCTGTCGGGCCTGCACCACAAGGAACGCTGGCTGTCGTTCGGGGCGTCGCTGGCGGAGGGGGAGACGGTGAAGGCCTCGGCGGCGCGCTGCGACGTGGCGGTGAGCACGGCGTTCCGCTGGCGTCACCGGTTTCTGGCGGCGGCGCGGAGCGATTCGGAGGTGCTCAAGGGGATCGTGGAAGCGGACGAGACCTACGTCCTGGAGAGCCGGAAGGGCGCGCGCGGGCTGGGACGCAAGGCACGGCGGCGGGGCGGCAAGGCGAAGAAGCGCGGCCTCTCGCGCGAGCAGGTGCCGGTTCTCATGGCGGCGGACCGGAGCGGGACGACGGTGAGCGCGGTGCTGCCCAGGGTCGACGCGGCGGCGCTCACGGCTGCTCTCGACCCGGTGGTCGCGAAGGACGCCCTGCTGGTCTCCGACGGTGGCGCGAGCTATCCACCTTGCGCCGCCGCGCTCGGGGTGAGCCACGAAGCACTCAACCGCTCGATGGGGGAACGGGTTCGGGGCGATCTGCATGTGCAGACGGTGAACAGCCGCCACAGCCGGTTGAAGGACTTCCTGCGTCCCCGCCGCGGCATCGCCACCCGCTATCTGGACAACTACCTGAGCTGGTTCCACCTCGTCGGCCTCGCCCCCGGCGCCAATGACCGAGCCTGCCTCGCCGCCGCCGTAACAAGGTGACGCATACATTTCACGAATTGAGCCATAATATTTCACACAAAGCGCATGGTTCGTATGTTTGTTATAATTTCCCGTGAAAATCATTGCGTTTCTTGCGCATATTGATCTCTATCGGCCTAAGCCCGACAAACTGCTAGAACAGCCCCTCGATGCGGCCCTGGTCGTCGATGTGGATGGCTTCCGCCGCCGGCACGCGGGGCAGGCCCGGCATGGTCATGATCTCGCCGCAGATGACGACGATGAACTCGGCGCCGGCCGAAAGCCGCACCTCGCGGACCGGGATCACGTGGCCCGACGGCGCCCCCTTCAGGTTGCCGTCGGTCGAGAAACTGTACTGGGTCTTGGCGATGCAGATCGGGAAGTGGCCGTGGCCCGCCGCCTCGAACCCCGCCAGCTGGTCGACCACCCGCTTCTCGGCCGCGATATCGGCGGCGCCGTAAATCTTCTGCGCCACTGTCCGGACCTTCTCCAGCAAGCCCATGTCGTCGGGATAGAGCGGCTGGAAGTCGGCGGTGCCGCCGTCCGCCAGCTCGACCACCGTCCTGGCCAGATCCTCGGTCCCGGCACCGCCATTGGCCCAGTGGCTGCAGACGTGGGCCGCGACGCCGCGCGCGGCGCAGAACTCGCGCACCGCCTCCATTTCCTCCACCGTGTCGGCGTTGAACTGGTTGACCGCGACCACCGCCGGCACGCCGTAGCGCGCGACGTTGTCGAGATGGCGGCCGAGGTTTTCGAGCCCGGCCCTGACCGCCTCGACGTTCTCCTGACCGAGCGCATCGCGCGCCACGCCGCCGTGCATCTTGAGGGCGCGGACCGTGGCGACGATCACGGTGGCGGCCGGGCGCAGCCCCGCCTTGCGGCACTTGATGTCGAAGAACTTCTCCGCCCCCAGGTCGGCGCCGAAGCCGGCCTCGGTCACCACATAGTCGGCGATCTTCAAGGCGCTCCGGGTGGCGATGACGCTGTTGCAGCCGTGCGCGATGTTGGCGAAGGGACCACCGTGGACGAAGGCGGGGTTGTTCTCGAGCGTCTGCACCAGGTTGGGCGAAAGCGCGTCCTTCAACAAGGTGCTCATCGGCCCGTCGGCCTTCAGGTCCCGCGCCGTCACGGGCTGGCGTTCGCGGGTGTAGCCGACGACGATGTTGCCGAGCCGGCGCTGCAGGTCGTCGAGGTCCGAAGCCAGGCAGAACACCGCCATCACTTCCGAGGCGACCGTGATGTCGAAGCCGTCCTCGCGCGGGAAGCCGTTGGCCACGCCACCCAGGTTGACAACGATTCCGCGGAGTGCCCGGTCGTTCATGTCGACGACCCGGCGCCAGGTGACCCGGCGCGCGTCGATGCCGAGCGCATTGCCCCAATAGATATGGTTGTCCAGCATCGCCGCCAGCAGGTTGTTGGCTGCTCCGATGGCGTGGAAATCACCGGTGAAGTGGAGGTTGATGTCTTCCATCGGCACCACCTGGGCATAGCCGCCGCCGGCCGCCCCGCCCTTGACGCCGAAGCAGGGCCCGAGGCTGGGCTCGCGCAGACAGATCAGCGCGTTCTTGCCGATCCGGTTGAGGCCGTCGCCGAGCCCGACCGTGGTCGTGGTCTTGCCCTCGCCAGCCGGCGTCGGCGTGATGGCGGTGATCAGGATCAGCTTGCCGTCCTCGCCCTCCAGCCCATTGACGTAGCCGAGGTCGATCTTCGCCTTGGTGGGGCCGTGGCGGTAGAGGTGCGTCGCCGGGATCGACAGCCGCTCGGCGATCTCCTCGATGGGCTTGGTCGCCGCCGCGCGCGCGATTTCGATATCGCTTTTGACTTCGCTGTCCGCCATTGCCTGATCCCTCCCTCGGCACACCCAAAAAACGACCAAATTTCGGCCGCTGGCGCATCATGCGCATCGCCGCGCCGTCTGTCGATATCGCGCCCGATTCTGGTCCATCCGCGCCTTCGGGCCGACGGCCCCGTCGAAGCGCGTTATGATCCGAGCGATGAGCATCGATAGCATACCGGCCGAGATTCAAGCTGAAGTGCAACGCCGTCTCGACGAGATCGAGCGAAGCGAGCGTTGCCGCATCCTCTTCGCGATCGAATCCGGCAGCCGGGCCTGGGGCTTCCCCTCGCCGGACAGCGACTATGACGTCCGCTTCGTCTATGTCCGCCCCTTGGACTGGTATCTCTCGATCCAGCCCGGGCGCGACGTCATCGAAACGCCGCTTCAAGGACTCTACGACATCAACGGCTGGGATTTGGCGAAGGCGCTCGCGCTGTTGATCAAGCCCAACCCGGTGCTGCTGGAATGGCTCTGCTCGCCGATCCTCTACCGTGCCGATGCGGACGCGATGGCGAAACTGAAGGCGCTGGGCGAGGCGAGCGCGCATCACCGCCCCTCGACGCACCACTATGTCCACCTCGCCGCCTCGCAGTACCGCCGCTTCATCGAGGGCCGCGAAGAGGTGCCGCTCAAGAAGTATTTCTATGCGCTCCGCCCCGCCCTGGCGCTCGCCTGGCTCCGCACCCGGCCCGACGCGCCGGTGCCGATGAACATGGCCGAGCTCCGCGCCGGCCTGGATTTGGACGGCGAGGTCGCCCCCTTCCTCAACGACCTCGCCCGGCGCAAGGCGGAGACCCGCGAACTCGGCGCCGGCCCGCGCATTCCCCGCCTGGACCGCCTGATCGAGGACGAGCTGGCGGCGGCCGAGCACACCCTCTCCGCCCCTCCGAAAGCCATCGCGGGCGAACTGCCGGCGATAGCGAACGCCCTCTTCCGCGAACTGGTGAAGGCGAACGATACGCGGAACCATCAAGGGGGATGACTTTTCACATAAGTTATTATATTAACTAATGTCGTATTATCGAAAACTTGGAGGGACACCATGGCCGGAAAAGACTGGTCCGTCGTGGGCCGTTACGTCGATACTGCAGTTGCGACATGGGCTGTCCGTGTGAATCGATGGCCGAGCCAACGCAAGGCTTTTGTACCGGCGCGGTGGCGTTCGAAATCGACAAGGGTCACTGCGACGGCGTCTCGCTCGACGGCATGAAGGTCGTCGCGACCTTCTACTTCCCTCGTGCCATCCATCACGGCGACGGACATATGCAGCTGATTCTGGAGGACGGGATCAGCGACGAGCAACGTGATGCGATGTTCTACATTCTGAGCGGCGAGGACCAGCCCGTCGGCACCATGATCCAGATCTTCTCGATCATCGTGGAGCATAACCATAGTCCAGTCTTTACCAAGATCGACTTCGACTGGGACATCAAGGCGCGGACCGCGCGGGTCGAGGTGCCGGACTTTCTGAGGGTGCGCTCGGAAGCTATCCGAAATCCGGTGACGGACGAGGCGCACCGCATGATCACCGTGTTGCCCGACGGCTGGGTGTTCCATGAGGCAGAAGGTGCCGCCGGCTTCGCCAAGAGCCTCGGCGACCTGAAGTTCGATCTGAACCGGACCCACAGCTCGCTCGCCTATATCGCCTGGGGACCGGAGGGCTTGAAATACAACCTGGAGGAGTCCCGCCGTCGCTTCCCGTTGACCTAGGGAAACGTCGATCCACGTTGCTTTTGGCCGTCGACCGTCCGAAAATCGCCACCATCCAATTGGACGAGGGAGGACGGCAATGGCGACGCCCTTGACGACGGTCGAGATCGCGAACTTCCGCGAGCAAGGCTACCTGCCGGCCCGACCGGTGCTAAGCGCGGCCGAGGTCGCGCATTATCGCGGCTGCCTGGAGGCGTTCGAGGCCGAACAGGGCGCGACCCTCGGCGAGCTGCCGGGCCAGCTCCGGGCCAAGACCCATTTGCTGTTTCCCTGGATGGACCAGCTCGCGCGCCATCCCGCCGTCCTCGACGTGGTGGAGGGGCTGATCGGCCCCGACATTCTGATCTATCACGTCACCACCTGGCTGAAGGAGCCGGGCTCGGCCAGCTACGTCAGCTGGCACCAGGACGCGACCTATTTCGGCCTGGAGCCGGCGGACGAGGTCACGGCCTGGGTGGCGCTCTCGGATTCCAGCGAGGCCAGCGGTTGCGTCCGCGTGCTCCCTGGCAGCCACTTGGAGGGCCAGCGCCCGCACGAGGCCGGCCCGACGGCGGGCAACCTGCTCTCGAACGGCCAGTTTGTCCCGGGCGTCGCGGCGGACGAGGCGGGCATCGCGCTGGAGGTCCCGACCGGGCACCTCTCGGTGCACCACACCTACCTGATGCACGCCTCGGGACCGAACCAGACGGCGGAACGCCGGATCGGCTTCGGTATCAGCTATATCCCGACCCGCGTGCGCCATCTGGGCGAGACGCGGCTGACCGCCATGCTGGTCCGGGGCGAGGACCGTTATGGCCATTTCGATTCCGAGGTCCCGCCCGCCCGCGATTTCGACGACGACGCCCGCGCCCGCCACGCCGATGCCAACCAGCGCTTCTTCACCTCGCACGGCTCGCGCCGCACCGGAGAGGGCGCCGGCGCCATCGAGGCGCACTGAGCCGGTGCTATAGTGCCGCCCCGAGAAACCGAGGAGAGAAATGCCATGAGCGAACGCCCGAAGCCCTTGAACGGTATGCGCCATATCGCCCTGGAAGTCCCGGACCTGGAGGCCTGCGAGCGCTTCTATACCGAGATCATGGGCATGGAGGTGCTAAACCGGGCGAACGAGAACCTGGTCTATCTCACATGCGGTAACGACAACCTCTCGCTCGGCCGGGCAAAATCACCGGCGGAGGCCGGCGGCTGCATGGACCATTTCGGCTTCATCGCCGACAGCAAGCAGGACCTGGAGGACTGGTTCCAGTTCATGAAGGCACGCGACGTGCCGCTGCTCGACGAGCCGCACGACCACAAGGACGGCGCCCGCAGCTTCCACTGCACCGATCCCGCCGGCAACGTCATCCAACCGATCTACCATCCCGCGATCTCCGGCCAGCGCTTCAGCCAGCCCGTCTGACCAAGCCCGTGAGCGAGGCCCGCCCGCAACGCCGCCTGGCGGCGATCCTGGCCGCCGACGTCGTCGGCTACTCGCGCCTGATGGGCCGCGACGAGGCCGGCACGTTGGCCCGCGTGAAGGCGGCGCGTGGCAAGGTTCTGGAGGTCGAGACGGCGGTGCGGGGCGGGCGCGTCTTCAAGACCACGGGCGACGGCGCGTTCGCCGAGTTCGCCAGCGCCGTCGATGCGGTGGAGGCCGCCATCGCCATCCAGGCCGCCATCGCCACCCGCGAAGCCGAAATCGCCGAGGACGACCGCATCCGGGGCTGCGCATCGGCCTCGGCCTGGGCGACGTGATGGTCGACGGCGAGGACCTCAACGGCAACGGCGTCAACGTCGCGGCGCGGATGGAAAGCCTGACCGAGCCCGGTAGCATCTGCGTCTCCGGCAACGTGCATGAGCCTGTTGCCGTCGCGATTGCAATCGGCTTCGAGGACATGGGCGAGCAGTCGGTCAAGTACATCGAAGGCCCAATCCGATGCTACCGCGTGGCGCCGGCGGGCGAGGCGGCGGCGCCACGCGCATGATCTCGGAAAAACCCTCGATCGCCGTGCTGCCCTTCGCCAACCTGTCGGGCGACGAGGAGCAGGAATATTTCTCGGACGGCATTACCGAGGACATCATCACGGCACTCGCCTGCATCCGCCAGCTCTTCGTTTTGGCCCGCAACACCGCCTTCACCTTCAAGGGCCAGGCGGTCGATGTCCGCGCCGTCGCGCGCGAGTTGGGCGTGCGCTACGTGCTGGAGGGCAGCGTGCGGCGCGCGGGCAACCGGGTCCGCATCACCGCCCAGCTGATCGACGGCGCGAACGGCGACCACCTCTGGGCCGAACGCTATGACCGTGACCTCGAGGACATCTTCGCCGTTCAGGACGAAATTACGGAGGTCGTCGCCGGCGCCATCGAGCCGGCGATCACCAAGGCCGAGTTCGAGCGCCAGCGCCACGCTCCACCCGACAGCCTCGATGCTTGGCAGCTCTACCAGCGCGGCGTCTATCACGTCCACCGTCTGACCCCCGAGGACGATGCGACGGCCCGCCGGTATCTCGGGACCGCAATCGAGCGGGATCCCGGCTTCAGCCCGTCCTACGCCATATTCGCCAGAAACCATTACCGGAGCGCGAACAGCGAACTGGTCGAGGACCTGGACGGCGCATATGTCGCGGCGCTGGCGGCGGCGCGGACCGCCGTCTCGCTCTACCGCGATGCTGGGCACGGTCCGCTTCGCGCTCGGCGACGACGAGGGCGCGCTGGCGTTGCTGCCGAGCGCCGCCCAGGGCAACGTGCCGGGTGGGCGTCGGAACTCGTTGCGGGTGACGGCGCTCGCCCTGCTCGGCCGCGTAGAGGAGATGCGCGAGGAACGCGACCATCTGTTGGCCGTCTATCCTCAACTGACCGTTTCATTGGCGCTACGCTACAACGGTGAGGTCGGTGAGCGCTTGGCCGAGGGGCTGCGCAAGGCCGGGCTGCCGGAATGACGAGAAAATCGACGACAACGGGAGGAGACGAGTCATGATCTTGACACGAGCCGAAGCCAATCGGATCTGCGAGGGCGCGGTCGCCGAGGCCGAGCAACTGGGCATCACCATCAACGTCGCCGTCTGCGACGCGGGCGGGCGGCTGATGGCCTTTCAGCGCATGGACGGCACCATGTGGGCCGGCGCCTATGGCAGCCAGGGGAAGGCGATTGCGTCCGCCGCCTTCGGCAAGCCGAGCGGAGACCTGGTGGAGCGGGCCGAGCATCCGACCTTCCGCGGCATCCAAGCGCACTCGGGCGGCGCGATGATTTTCGGCCAGGGCGCGGTGGAGATCCGCCGCGACGGCCTGGTCATCGGCGCTTGCGGAGTCGGTGGCGGCACCGGACAGGAGGACGAGGACTGCGCCCGGGCCGGCGTCGGGCTGCTGTAGCGCATTTGCCGCTCACGCGGAATCGCGGGCGGAGCGGGGTCTGTACATGCGGGCAGCCCTCGAGACAGCATTACGGGACGGCCGCTGGCCCTCGGCATGGAGAGCGTGGCCGGCCTCTCCCGCCCGGGCGGCGAGCCGCCCGGGGGAATGGACCAGGCGAAATCCGCGTCGTAATCTCCGGCCCGAAAAACGTTGGAGAAGGGAAGCGCGACACATGAAGGCTTGGGAAATCGTTTCGGCCGGCGGTATCGATGCCTTGCATCTGGCCGACCGGACTTCGCCGCAACCGGGCCCCGGCGAGGTCAAGGTCCGCATCACCGCCTCCTCGCTCAACTACCGCGACCTGGTGACCGTGGAAGACCCCGAGGGGCGCCGCCTGCCCTATCCCAGAATTCCCAATTCCGATGGCGCGGGCGAAGTGGTCGCGGTCGGTGACGGTGTTCGGCGCTTCGCCCCCGGCGACAGGGTGACCAGCTGTTTCTTCGCCGACTGGAATGACGGCGACGTCACGCCCGAGGCGATGGCGAGCGCGCTCGGCGGTGCCCTCGACGGCGTGCTGGGCGAAGAGGTGGTACTGCCCGAGGGTGGCCTGGTCGCGACGCCCGCGCACTTGAGCGACGCGGAAGCCGCCACCCTGCCCTGTGCGGCGCTCACCGCGTGGAACGCCCTGGTGGCGCGCGGCGGCCTGATCGCGGGCGACACCGTGCTGGTGCTCGGCACCGGCGGCGTATCGATCTTCGCCCTGCAGTTTGCCGCGATGCACGGCGCGCGCGTCGTCGTCACCTCGAAGAGCGAGGAGAAGCTGGCCCGCGCCCGCGAGCTCGGTGCCTGGCAAACGATCAACTATGCCGATACCCCCGAGTGGGATCGGTCGGTGCGCGAACTGACCGGGAATCGGGGCGTCGATCATGTCGTCGAGGTCGGCGGCGCCGGCACGCTCGAGCGCTCGATCGCCTCCTGCCGGGTGGGCGGGCATATCGCGCTCATCGGCGTGCTGACCGGGGGTACGATCAATCCGATGGCGATCATGCGCAATTCGCTTCGCCTGGACGGCATCTACGTCGGCTCCCGCGCGATGTTCGAGGCGATGAACCGCGCCATCACACAGGCCGAATTGCACCCGGTTATCGATTCCACCTTCGGCTTCGAACAGGCGCCCGCCGCCTATCACGCCATGAGAGCGGCAGGCCACTTCGGCAAGATCGTCGTCGCGATGTGAGGGAAAACGTGCTCAGGTCTTACGGAAGATCGCGCTGGCGAGCCAGCCGGAGATGAGCGCGATGAGGATGGCGACGATGCCGTAGAGCGCCGACTGGCGGTATGCGAACTCGTAAACTCTCGCGCCGACGCCGGTCTTCGAGACGAAAAGCGGGATCGTCTGGGCGTTCACCACATGCCCCGCCCTGAGCAGATAGACGGTCACGGTATAGCGTCCCGTCGGCACGTTCGAGGGGAAGGACACGCGGGTGCGGAAGAGGCTGTCGCCCAGGAAGGTGACCGCGCCAGCCCCGCGCCCGAAGACTCCGAGGCGAACCTTGCCGCGCAGCAGCGCCCGGCGGAACGTCTCCGTCGTCGCCGCGTCGCTTTCGCCGAGGCTCGCCAGGCGCAGGTTCGCGAGGCCGATCTGATGGCTGGCCAGCGCGTTGTCGGCCTTGAGTTCCGCAAGGGGCCGGCTGCTCGCCACCTTGTAGAAGCTCGGCACCGAAGCGAAGGTGACGTGATCGCTGTTGACCCAGATGCCGATCGCCGTCTGTTCCTTGCGGCGTATCGTGGCCGGACCGTCGGGGCCCCGGATGACGATCACGACGTCGCCTTCGTCCTGGCTCGCGCCGAAGAGCAACAGCTCGGTGCCGGAAAACCCAGTCGTCACCTTGACCAAGTGACTCGACAGATCGGCCACCAGCACCTGGGCCAGGGCCTGGCCGGTCCCCGCCGCCGCAAGCGCGACGACGAGGGAGAACCTCGCGACGATGCGCCCGAGCCCGCTCATCCCCCCACCATCGACACGAGGGTGAAAAGATCGGTCGGCGTCGCGAAGAGGCGGTAGCCGAGGATGGCGCAGACGGACAGCACCATCACCGCCAGTAGAGTGCGGAGCTGCTCGCCGTGGAGCGCCACGCTCGCCCGGGTGCCGAGCTGCGCGCCGATGACGCCGCCCACCAGCAGGACCAGCGAGAGAACGATGTCGACCGTCTGGTTCTGCCAGGCCTGCAGGAAGGTGACGTTGGCCGTGACAAAGATGATCTGAAATAGCGACGTGCCGATCACGATCGAGGTCGGCATGCCGAGGATGTAAATCATCGCCGGCACCATGATGAACCCCCCGCCGACGCCCATAATCGCCGCGAGGATGCCGACGAAGATGCCGATGGTGAGAGGCAGGAGCGCGCTGATGTAAAGCTTGGAGCGCCGAAACCGCATCTTGAAGGGCAGGCCGTGCAACCAGTTGTGCTGGTGCAGCTTGCGCCGGGGACCGCCGGCCTGCTGGCGCCGGCGCATCGCGCGCACGCTTTCGACCAGCATCAGCGAGCCGATACTGCCGAGAAAGACCACGTAGGAGATGGAGATCGCCAGGTCGATCTGTCCGGCGCCGCGCAGAAACTTGAAGAGCTGGACGCCGAGCGTCGATCCGAGGATGCCGCCCACGAGCAGGACACAGCCCATCTTGATATCGACGTTGCGGCGGCGCCAATGGGCGATGGCGCCCGAGACGGACGAGGCGACGATGTGATTGGCCTCGGTCCCGACCGCGACCGCCGGCGGCACGCCGTTCAGGATCAACAGCGGCGTCATCAAAAAGCCACCGCCGACGCCGAAGAGTCCCGAAAGAAAGCCCACCCCGCCGCCCATGGCGAGCAGCAGAATGGCATTCAACGACAATTCGGCGATCGGCAGATAGATCTGCATCGAGGCGTGGTCCGGTATGCGCAACCGTGCCGCCGTCCGGCTTCGGCGTCGGAGAGAGCGATGTCGGGCCCCGGGCACGCCTCAGACCGAACGCGGCGCCGGGCATGAATATCACTTGTCGGCGCGCGGTCAATAGCCAGCCCGCGCCAGACGGCGGCGCGAGGACGACCCGACGGTGGACGGCAATTTCGCCGCCGACGCCGGCGGGCGGACACGAGCCGAGCCTAGGTCTCGGCGACGTCTTCGCCGGCGATCCCAGTGGACGTCCAGGCCGATTGAGTCGGGAGCTGAGGCGGGCCGCGATCGACTCGCCGGACTCACGCGCCTCAGTCGCGGAACATCGACTCCAAGGTCGTCATCATGGTCGGCACCCGGTCGCTCACCAGATGATAGTAAATGTTCTGAGCCTTGCGCCGCGTGCCGACGATATTGTCACGGCGGAGCCGCGCCAAATGCTGCGAAAGCGCGGACTGGCTGATGCCGATCATGTCCTCGAGCTGACCGACGGACTTCTCTCCGCCGATCAGATGGCCGAGGATCAACAAACGGCGTTCGTTGCTCATCGCCTTGAGCAATATGCTCGCGGCCCGTGAATTGCGGCTGATCAGATCGATGTCTACACTCACGTCTCGATATCTCCTGGTTTGGAGGCTCGGCGATCGGCCGCCTCGCTCTGGGGTTATTTAGATCGCAAATTAGAGAAGTCCAACACGCGGCCGGGTTTTATCGGCTCGTGAGCCAAATTGTCGCGGGCCGGCCGCTGGAGCGGATCGCCCCGGATCCGAAGCGTCCGGCCACCCTGATATGCGCTAGCCAATCTCCGCCAGCACGGGGAAGGTCTCGATCAGATAGAAGCCGATGACTTCGAAGTAATTGAAAACAAACAGTAAACCAGTCAGCACTAGCAATCCACCGACGGCCAGCTCGATTCTCCGCAAGTGGCGGCGGAAGCGGCCCATCCAGCCGACGAACGGTCCGGCGGCCAGCGCGACAACGAGGAACGGCACGCCCAGGCCGGCGGCATAGACGAAGAGCAGCGAGGTGCCGTAGGCGAGCGAATCGCTCCGCGCCGCAACCGCCAGGATCGTTGCCAGCACCGGCCCGATGCAGGGCGTCCAGCCGAAGGCGAAGGCAAGGCCGATGACGAAGGCGCCGAAGAGGCCGGCGGGCTTGCGCTCCAGGTGCACGCGAGCCTCGCGATTGAGCAGATTTATGCTCAAAAGCCCCATGAAATGAAGGCCGAAGAGGATGATCAAGACGCCCGCGATCCGGCCGAGGATGTCCTTGTATTCCAGGATCAGGCGGCTCAAGGCCGAAGCCGTGGCGCCAAAGGCGACGAAGACGACGGAAAATCCGACGACGAAGGCGAGCGCGGCCCAGATCACCCGGCGCGAGCGGAGCCTCCGTCCGTCTTCGCCTTCGGCCGTCAGCTCCTCCAGCGACACACCACCCAGGAAGCAGAGATAGGCGGGGACGAGCGGCAGGACGCAGGGCGAGAGGAAACTCAGCAACCCCGCGCCGGCTGCACCGGCATAGCTGATGTCGAAGACCGCCATGGCGTTCCGTCCACCTTTCACGCAAACTCGCATCGGAGTATGGGGATGACGACTGGCCATCGCCAGCCCCCAGGGCCTCGGCGCCGGGGCTGTTCACGCGCAATTGACGCCCCGTCGTCGCGCCATCGGGAGGGCGACATGGTCGATCGGATCCTGGATGCGGAGGGCCTGCTTTGCCCGCTGCCGGTCTTGAAAGCCAGAAAGGCGCTCGCCGCCATGGCGCCCGGCGCCATCCTCGAGGTTCGCGCCACCGATCGGGGCGCGGTCCAGGACTTCGCCGCCTTCGCCGAGGCGAGCGGCCATGACCTGATCACCAGCGACGAGGTCGACGGCATCCTGGTCTTCCGGCTGCGAAAGGCATAGCCCGCCCCGCGGCCGGGCCTCACTTTCCCCGTGACCGGGCCGCCCGCTTGGCGCTATACCTGGACTCCGATCCCGCGTATCCGCGTCCAGGACCCCGGGCCAGCCGTTCATTCGAGACCTCGTGGGGGAAGCAGTCGTGGCCGAAACGCGCGTCAAATCGGAGATCACCGGGAAGGTCTGGCAGATAGAGGCCTCTCCCGGCGAGCGTCTGGAGGAGGAGGATCCGATCATCATTCTCGAATCGATGAAGATGGAGATCCCGGTGGTCGCCCCCATCGACGGCACGCTGACCGAAATTCTCGTCGCCGAGGGCGAGACGGTCCAGGAAGGCCAGGACGTCGCGGTAATGGACACCTGAGATCGGACGGCCGAGGTCGAGAAGGCGTCGCCGGGGAATTCGGTCCGCGCGCGCTCGTATACCCGACCGGACCCGTCAGACGATCCGACGTCTACTCGCCGATATATCGCCGCACGGTGTCCAAAAACGTCTTAACCGAAATCGGCTTGGCGAGATAAGCCTCGCACCCGCCAGCGCGAATCTTCTCCTCGTCGCCCTTCATGGCGAAAGCGGTCACCGCCACCACCGGAATCCCCTTCAGGTCCTCGTCCTCTTTCAGCCACTTGGTGACCTCCAGACCGGAAATTTGCGGCAGTTGGATGTCCATGATGATGAGGTCCGGGCGATGTTCGCGCACCATCGACAGGGCCTCGAGGCCGTCGCCGGTCTGTAGCGTCAAATAGCCGTGCGCCACCAACAAGTCGTTGAAAAGCTTCATGTTGAGGGCATTGTCCTCGACGATCAAAACGGTCTTGCTCATATCCGTTGTCCCGTTTCCCTCGCCTTCGGGCCCGCGCGCGCGCCGTGGCGCTGGCCAAGCTTACCAAATTGGGACTAAGAGTCGGAAATGGCGCGGCACGGATTCGACGGCGCGCGCGGCGGCCCCCGGGGGGATCGCAAACATCGAAGGCGCATCATGAGCAAAGAGGAACCGAACGAGGCGGTGCGGCGGCAGATCGACGCGATCGACATCGACTCGCGGCGGCCTCTTTTGATCACCGACGCGGACGAAGTTCTGCTGCAGTTCGTGCGCGCGCTCGAAGACCACCTCCTCGACAACCGTCTCTACCTCGACCTCACCTCCTTCGCGCTCACGGGCAATATTAAGCGCCAGGCCGACGACCAGGCGTTGCCGTCGCCCGAGGTGAAAGAGGTTCTCGCCGGATTCTTCGAGGAACGGACCGAGACCGTGGCCGCCGTCGAGGGCGCCGCCGATGCCTTGAGCGCGCTTTCCAGGCGGGCACAAATCGTCGTGCTCTCGAATATCCCGACCCATCTAGCTCCCGCTCGGCGACGGGGTCTCGCCAGCCACGGCATGGACTATCCCGTTATCGCCAATTCGGGCCCGAAGGGTCCCTCGGTCCGTTATCTGGCACGCGTGGCGGCGCCGGCCCGGACTTTCTTCATGGACGATATTCCCGGCAATCACGACTCCGTCGCCGACTCGGCGAGCGAGGTTATCCGTCTCCACTTCGTGGCCGATCCCCGGCTCGCCAGACTGGTCGAGACGGCGGCGAGCGCGCATGCTCGGATCGACGACTGGCCGGGTGCCCGGGCCTATATCGAGGGCCACCTCGACGGCGCGGCCGAGACGAGTTGAGGCATGCGGATCGGGGTCGATCTCAGCGGCACCAAGATCGAGGCGATCGTCCTCGACGCGAGCGGCGAGATCCTGCGCCGCGAGCGTGAGGCGACGCCCCAGGGCGACTACGAAGGGACCGTCGCCGCCGTCCGCGATCTCGTCGGCCACGTGACGTCGTCCGTTGCCGTGGATGGCGCCGTGCCCGTGGGCGTCGCCATTCCGGGGACGATCTCTCCGGCGTCGGGGCTGGTGAAGAACGCCAACTCGACCTGCCTGATCGGCCGGGCATTGGACCGGGACCTGTCGCGGGCGCTCGACCGCCCGGTGCGAATGGCCAACGATGCCAACTGTTTCGCGCTCTCGGAAGCCGTCGACGGCGCGGCGCGCGGCGCGGAGGTGGTATTGGGCGTCATCCTCGGCACCGGCGTGGGCGGCGGCATGGTGGTCGATGGCCACCTGCTGCCGGGCGCCAACAAAATCGCCGGAGAGTGGGGCCACAACCCCCTTCCCTGGCCAGACGCGGAAGAACGGCGGGCGGCCACCATCTGCTACTGCGGCAAACAGGGCTGTATCGAGACCTATCTCTCGGGCCCGGGGCTCGCGCGCGATCATCGGCGTCGGTCGGGACGGTCGTTGGCGCCGAGCGAGATCGCCGCCCGCGCCGAGGCTGGCGAGGTGTCGGCGGTGGCCAGCCTCGAGCGTCACGGGCGGCGCCTGGCCAAGGCCCTGGCGAGCGTCGTAAACATCGTCGACCCCGATGTCATCGTTCTCGGCGGCGGGTTGTCGAACCTCCCGGGTCTTGAGCGTCGGGTGGTTGAAATCTGGTCAAATTACGTCTTCTCCGACGAGGTCGCGACGGACCTACGCCGCGCGAAGCACGGCGATTCGAGTGGCGTCAGGGGTGCCGCCTGGCTCTGGCCGCCGGCGCCGCCGCAATGACGGCCGCCCTCGCCTTTTGCCGCGACTGCGACGGCGACGTCGGGCCGGGCGAGACACGCTGCCCGGCCTGCGATTCACCGAGAGTGCTGATCCACCCGGAATTGGCATGCCTCGCCACCGCCCATATCGACTGCGATGCCTTTTACGCCTCGGTCGAGAAGCGGGACGATCCGAGCCTGCGCGCGAAGCCGGTCATCGTCGGCGGCGGGCGCCGGGGCGTCGTCAGCGCGGCCTGCTACATCGCCCGGACCCGGGGCGTGCACTCGGCCATGCCGATGTTCAAGGCGTTGAAGGCCTGTCCCGAGGCCACGGTCATCCGCCCCGACATGGCTAAATACGCCGCCGTCGGCCGCGAAGTGCGGGCGATCTTCCGGGAATACACGCCACTGGTGGAGCCGCTCTCGCTCGACGAGGCCTTCCTCGACCTCTCCGGCACCGAGGCACTGCACGGCTGTCCGCCATCGAGGACCCTGGCGGCGATCGCGCGGCGCGTCGAGGCCGAGGTGGGCGTCACCGCTTCCGTCGGCCTCAGCTACAACAAATCGCTCGCAAAGATCGCGTCCGACCTCGACAAACCCCGGGGCTTCGCGGTCATCGGGCGCGAGGAAGCCGTCTCGTTTCTCGCCGAACAGCCGGTCGGCCTGATCTGGGGCGCCGGCAAGGCCCTGCGGCGTCGCCTGGCACGGGACGGGATCACGCGAATTGGCCAGCTCGTCCAGATCGAACCACGGGAGCTGTTGGCACGCTATGGTGCCATGGGAGAGCGGCTGGCCGAATTCGCGCGCGGCCGGGATCCCCGCCCGGTAAACCCCAACGCACCCACCAAGAGCATATCGGCCGAAACCACCTTCGAACTCGACACCACCGACTTCGGCATCCTCGACGGCGTCCTCTGGCGACTGTCGGAGAAAGTCTCGGGCCGGATGAAACGGGCCGGACTGGCGGGACGTACGGTGACCTTGAAGCTCAAAGGCGCGGATTTTCGCATCCGCACCCGGGCCAGCACATTGATCGATCCGACCCAACTCGCCGACGTCATCCATCAAGGTGCCGGCGAACTGCTACGGCGCGAGTGCGACGGCACCGCCTACCGCCTGATCGGCGTCAGCGTCAGCGCGCTGGAGCCGGCAAGCGGCGAGGACCCGGTCGATCTCGCCGATCCTGGACGCGGGCGGCGCGCCCAGGCGGAGCGCGCCATGGACCGGGTCCGCGACCGCTTCGGCGGCGACGCGATCGTGAAAGGCCGGGAACTCGCCGCCGGCACGACGCCGAACGTCAACAGGTCGAGGCCGGCAACGCCTCCAGATCCGAGAGCTCGCCCCGGATCGCATAATCCTGAAAATTCAAATTAAAGTTATCCGCCACACCATTGGAATACAAATTAAATTGTATCTCCTGCTCGGGCGTTCCCTCCGGCTGGCCCTCGCGCGGCTTGGAGGGAAAATAGGCGAGCGTCACGGGCCAGGAATAGAGTTTCGCGACCAAGGGTGGCGCATCCGCCCGTGGCTCGCGCCGGGCGCCGAAAACGACGAAGACGTCATAGAAGGAATCCATCCGTCCGCCATCGAAGAGTTGGTATCCAGATGTCCGCTTACCCTCGAGCGCATCGGCCATGACCGCGACCATCAGTTGCGTCGGAAAGAGCGTCGCCTTGGGCAAGTCGAAGGAGGCGGACTTCGGCTCCTGGAACTCGACCGTAATGGCGCCATCGGCCATGACGGCCTTGCCGCGCACGGTCTCGAAGTTCTTCCGGTTGATGTCGTGGCGGGTCGAGAAGCGAAAATTGCCACCGTCGCGGCTTTCCCAACTGGTGACGTTGATCTCGTTCAGTACCTCGTTGCCGTTTACGTCGCGGAGCACCGTGACCATCTCCTGCGTGGTGACGAAACCCTCGCAGGCCTCCGACCATTCGGTCAGCAGCTTGCCCTCGAGCGCGGCGATGCTGCTCCCCGAGTCGCTCGTGACCAGTTTCAAGTCATAGCCCGCGCGGTGAGAGAGCAAGCGGACATTCGCCGCCGACGCCTCGGCGGCGGCGAGGCCGACCAACAGAAACGATATAGCCCAGCGCCGCATCCGCCTCACTCTCCTCATTTTCCTAGAGACCTGTTCCCGACGCGGGCGATTGTAGACCGTCTGACGGCCGACGGTAGGTGAAAGTCGGCAATTTCGCCCCTTCATTGGGAAAAATCGACCTTCCATCGTCCGAAGCCCCCCGCGAAAGTCGGCAATTGAGGGGCTCCCCCGTGGCACCAACCTTGCAATGCAACGATCCCGTGTCTCGGTGGTGAGGTCGAAATGGAAAACGCGAAGCCCATTCCCATCAATTCTGTCGGGCAATTCAGCTCGACCTGTACGCCGATGCCGGAGGAGATCAGTGCCCATGCCGGCAAGCTGAGAGAGGCTTTCGTCGATTTCGAGCTCGATCCCTGGGTCACGGCGACCACGGCGGTCGACATGGCCATGGCGGCGCGCCACACCATCGAGGAACAGCGGCGCCGGATCGCGGAACTCGAGGATCTGGTGATGACGGACGAGCTGACGGGGCTGGCCAACCGGCGAGGCTTCCTCGCGGCGCTCCACCGGGTGCTCGACAGCGCCGGGCGCTACCAGGAGGGCGGCGCCCTCGCCTTCGTCGACGTCGACGCCTTCAAGCAGGTGAACGATACCCACGGCCACGCCTGTGGCGACGCGGTCCTGCGCAAGGTGGGCGAGGTGCTGACCACCAACACGCGAGGTAGCGACGTGGTCGCGCGCTTCGGCGGCGACGAGTTCGCCGTGCTGCTGTTCCGCCTTGACCAGACCGAGGCCTTGGCCCGCGTGAAGCAACTGCACCAGCTTTTGAATGCGGCCATCGCGCGCCACGGGCCGAAGGAAATCCCGATCCGGGCCAGCCTCGGCTCGACGCCCTTCGGCCCCGAGGACGACGCCGAAGCGCTGCTCGGTCGGGCCGACGACGCCATGTACCGCGACAAGCGGGACCCCGGGCCCCGACTGAAGGCTGTTCAGGACGCCTCCCCGTCCGAGGTCATGAGCATGCGGTAAAGCTCCGGCCGGCGGTCGCGGAACAAGCCCCAGGCATCGCGTGCTTCGGCGATCCGCCCGAGGTCCAGGCGATGGAGCGCCACCTGGTCGACGCCGTCACCCAGATCGCGGACCACCGCCCCGGTCTCGTCGGCGATGAAGGACTGCCCGTAGAAGGTGATTTCGCTCTCGTCGCCCCGTTCGATACCGATGCGGTTGGCGGCCGCCACCGGCACCATGTTGGCGGCGGCGTGACCCTGCATGACGCGGCGCCAATGATCGCGACTGTCGAGACTGGGATCCCGTGGTTCCGAGCCGATCGCCGTCGGATAGAGCAGAAGCTCGGCGCCTTGTAGCGCCATCGCCCGAGCGGCCTCCGGAAACCATTGGTCCCAGCAAATCGCGACGCCGATCCGGCCGACCGCCGTATCCCACGCGCGGAAGCCGGTATCGCCCGGGTTGAAGTGGAACTTTTCCCGGTAGCCGGGGCCGTCGGGGATGTGAGACTTGCGATAAGTGCCGAGGATCCGGCCGTCGGCATCGATGACGGCCACGGAGTTGTAGCGGGCCATGTTGGCCCGCTCGAAGAAACTGATCGGCAGGACGACGCCCAGTTCCGCCGCCAGCGCGGCAAAGCGCCGCAGCGTCGGGTGCCCCGTCGCGGGCCGGGCGAGGCGCAAGTTGTCGCCCTCCTGGTCTTGGCAGAAATAGGGCGTCTCGAACAGCTCCTGCAACAATACCAGGCCCGCGCCCTCGACCGCCGCGTGGCGAACAAGCGCCTCCGCCCGGTCGAGATTGTCGGCGGCATCCGCGCCGCAGCGCATCTGCGCGACCGCCAGCGTCAGCTCCCGCCCCCCGGTCACGCCGGTTCCTGCAACGTGATGCAATGCAGCCCGCCGCCACCGACGAGGATGTCCCTCGCCTCGAGCTGGACGATATCGCGCTCCGGAAACTGCTCGGCCAGGATGGCGCGCGCGTGGCCGTCCATCGGATCGTCGAAACGCGGCACGAAGACCGCGCCATTGGCGATGAAGAAATTGGCGTAACTCGCCGGCAATTGCCCGTTGCCGGCGCGTATCGGCGCCGGCAGGGGCAGCTCGACCACTTCCAGGGGGCGGCCGCCGACGCGGACGTTCGACAACAATTCCAGGTTTTCCAAAAGCGGGCCGTGGTTGCGATCCGAGGGGTCGGAAGCCACGGCGGCGACGACGCGACCGGGGGCGACGAAACGAGCGACGTTATCGACGTGGCCGTCGGTCTCGTCGTCCACCAGGCCGCCCGGCAGCCAGATGATCCGGGCAGCGCCCAGATGGAGCGCCAACCGCTCCTCGATCTGTCGCTCATCCAGCGTCGGGTTGCGGTTCGGGTTGATCACCGAGGGCATGGTCGCCAGCAGCGCGCCGGCGCCGTCCACGTCGATCGCGCCGCCCTCCAGCACCATCGGGCCCTCGTAGATCCCGAGATCCAGCGACGCCAGCAACTCGGCCCCGAGACGGGCGTCGCCGTCGTGGGGATGCTCGCGGTTGCCCCAGCCGTTGAAGCGCCAGGCGATACCCGCCCGACCGCCTTCATCGTTGACCAGGAAGGTCGGGCCGGTGTCCCGGGTCCAGGAATCGTCGATATCGGCCAGGCGCAGTTCGACCTTGCGGCCGAGTTGCAGGCGCGCCATCGCTTCCAGCGCCGGCGGCACCAGGACGACCACCGGCTCCACCTCGGCGATGGCGCGGGCCACCCGGGCATGGGCCCGGCAGGCGGCATCGAATCCCTCCCCCCAGAGCGACAGACGACACGGCCAAGCCATCCAGCAACGCGCCTGCGGCACCCATTCGGGCGGCATGTGGTATCCGTCCAGCGTCGGCAGACCCTCGTCCATCGCGTCCTCCAATTCCGCCTCGCCAGCGAGCATAGGCCAAGGCGGACCCAGGGACGAGTGGAAGTGATTGCGCGGATTTTCCCTTGCGGGCGGGGAGGCGGGCGATATCATCCGCGCGAGCTTCGAGACAGCTTCGAGGGAGGGAACCATGGCAGGTCAAGTCGACGCGCGGCTCGGCGAACTGGGGATCGAACTGCCGGATGCGCCGGCGCCGGCCGCCAACTACGTGCCTTTCGTGATCAGCGGCAACATCGTCCATATCGCCGGCCAGCTGCCGTTCGTCGACGGCGCCCTCGAGCATCGGGGCCGGGTCGGCGAGCGCTATTCGGTGGCCGAGGCGAAGGCGGTGGCGAGGCTTTGTGCTCTCAACATCCTGGCGCAGTTGAAGCAGGCTTGCGGCGGCGATCTCGACCGGGTCGTGCGCTGCTGCAAGGTCGGCGGGTTCGTCGCCTGCGTCGACGGCTTCGGCCAGCAGCCGGAGGTGGTGAACGGCGCCTCCGACCTGATGGTCGAGGTTCTGGGCGACGCCGGCCGTCATGCCCGTTTCGCGGTCGGAGTCAATGCGCTCCCCCGCAACGTGCCGGTCGAGGTCGACGCGGTTTTCGAGATCGCCTGAGGCGCCGGTGCCGGTGCGCGGCATTCCCGCCTGGCTGGTCGAGCGCCCGATCGCCCACCGGGGCCTGCACGATGCCCGATACGATGTGCCGGAGAATACGCTTGCGGCGTTCGAAGCGGCGATCATCGGCGGCTATGCAATCGAACTCGACCTCAACCTCTCGGCCGACGGTCGGGCGATGGTGTTCCATGACGGCACGCTCGACCGCCTGACGCAGTTCGAAGGTCCCCTCGCCTCGCGGACGGCGGTGGAACGGCGAATGCGCGGATCCTGGGCACCGGAGAACATATCCCGACGCTCCGCGAAACCCTCGGGCTAGTCGGCGGCCGTGCGCCGTTGCTGATCGAACTCAAAACCCAGTCGACGGAGACCGGGCGGCTGGAGGGCGAGGTCGCCCGCTTGCTCGAGGGTTACGACGGGGAGGTGGCGTTGCAGTCCTTCGATCCCGTCAGCCTCGGCTGGTTTCGCCGCCATTCGCCCCGCCACGCCCGGGGTCAGCTTGCGAGCGGTCATCGTCGCTCCAGTCGATCCCTGCCCCCCTGGCAAGTCCAGATACTGCGCCGCTTGCAATTGAACCATGTCGGCCGGCCGGATTTCATCGGCTACGACGTGCGCGATCTGCCGTGCCTGACGGCGGCGCAAGCCCGGCGGGCCGGCCTCCCCATCCTCGCCTGGACGGTGCGCACATCGACCGATCGCGCCCGCGCGAGACGCCATGCCGACGGCATCATCTTCGAGGATTTCCGGCCCTGAGCTGGTGGGACCATCGACAACAGCCCCCTTTCCGCGCCATTCTCGGGTCCCGATGGCGTTCGGCGGAGTGCGAAGTTCGAGTGATGGGCGAGCCCAAATCCGAGACGATCACCGTGCGCGTGGCCAGCGCCCTCGCCGACGTGCCAGCGGCCGATTGGGATGCCTGCGCCGGGGACGACAACCCCTTCGTCAGCCATGCCTTCCTGGAAGCGCTGGAGAGTTCGGGCTGCGTCACGGCCAAGACTGGCTGGGCACCCTATCACCTGCTGGTTGAAGACGACGACGACCGGCTTCTGGGTTGCGTGCCGCTCTACCTCAAGGGCCATTCCCAGGGCGAGTTCATCTTCGACTATGGCTGGGCCGACGCCTACGAGCGCGCGGGCGGCAAGTATTACCCGAAGCTGCTGTCGGCCGTGCCCTTCACGCCGGTGACGGGTCCTCGCCTGCTGGTCCGCCCCGGTATCGACCGAGCCGCGATGTATGATCAATTGACGGCGGGCTTGGTCGCGGTTGCCCGCCAACTCGACGTCTCGACCGTGCACGTCAACTTCGCTCCCGAGGATGAATGGCGCCATATGGGCGCCTTCGGGCTGCTGCAGCGGACCGACCAGCAGTTCCACTGGCTGAACGACGGCTACGAGAGTTTCGACGACTTTCTCGCCTCTCTCTCTTCCCGCAAGCGCAAGACCATCCGCCGCGAGCGCCGCGCGGTCGAGGAAAGCGGCATCGAGATCGAAATCATCTCCGGTCCCAACATCACGGAGGAGCACTGGGAGAACTTCTACCATTTCTACATGGACACCGGATCCCGCAAGTGGGGGCGGCCCTACCTCAACCTCCGTTTCTTCAAGCTGCTGGGAGAACGGATGGCCGACCGCGTGGCCCTGGTGATGTGCCGCAACGGCAGGCGCTGGATCGCCGGCGCCTTGAACCTGATGGGGAGCGACTGCCTCTACGGCCGCTATTGGGGCTGTATCGAGGATCACCGCTTCCTGCACTTCGAGACCTGCTATTATCAGGCGATCGAGCATGCGATCCGACTCGGCATGCAACGGGTGGAGGCCGGCGCGCAAGGACCGCACAAGATCGCGCGAGGCTACCGGCCGATCCATGTCTACAGCGCCCATTGGATCGCCGAGAAACGATTTCGCGACGCGGTCGAGGACTATCTCCAGCACGAGCGGCGCGAGGTAGACAACAATATCGAGTACCTGGCCGAGTTCGCCCCCTTCCGAAAAGACGGCGAGGCTCTGCCCAGCGAATAGGAGAGCAAGGCCCATGGCGTTCAACCTGTTCCAAGAGAAAGCGCCCGACGACCTGGAGGCGGCGATCGCGCGGATTCCGGTGATCGACGTGGACCGGGCGTTCTCCGGCGACGACGCGGCGCTCGATGCGGCGGCCCAGGCGGTGCGCGCGGCCTGCGAGGACGTGGGCTTCTTCTACGTTCGCGGCCACGGCGTGCCGGAGGCGGTGATCGAGGAGGCTTTCATCCAATCCCGCTGTTTCCATGCCCTGCCGTTGGAAGCCAAGCAGCCCCTGTCGCTGGACCAGAACAACATCGGCTACCTGGCGATGAATACCAGCATGCAGAAGCATTCGACAGTGCACGAAGCGACCAAGCCGAACCAGAACGAATCCTTCTTTGCCAGCCACGATCGCGGCCCCGACCACCCGGACATCATCGCCGGCACCCCCTTTCGCGGCGCCAACCAGTGGCCCGACGACCTGCCGGGCTTCCGCGACGGCGTGATGGCCTATTTCGCCGCCCTGAACGTGCTTGGCCAGAACATGCTGCCGCTCTTCGCCCAGTCGCTCGGCATGCCGGCGGACCATTTCGCCGAGGATTTCGAGGACGAGAACCACGCCACCTTGCGGATGCTGCACTATCCGCCAACCGAAGTGGAGAACAACGACTTCGGAACCGGGCCGCATTCCGACAACAGTTTCTTCACCATCCTGGCACGCACCGAGATACCGGGCCTGGCGATCCGGCTGCCCGAAGGCGTCTGGGTGCCGCCGCCGATTGTCGATGGCACCTTTCTCGTCAACATCGGCAACATGATGCGCCGCATGTCGAACGACCGCTTTCTCTCGACGCCCCACGGCGTCCTGGTCGAGGGCGACAAGGACCGCTACTCGATCGCCTATTTCCACAGCCCCAACGTCTATTCGACAATTCGCGTGCTGCCGTCCTGCGTCGACGCCGATAATCCCGCGAAATATCCCGACGCCCTCTACGCCGACCTGATCCGAGAGTTCTACAGCGTCAACTACTTCCACCAGAAAACCCACACGAAGGCGGAGATCGAGAACCACTACACCTGATATCTCGGGCCGAAAGCAACCGCACCGTCCCACGTGATAGGCTACCGCCTCTGGTGGATCCCCCGGCGAGGCGGCGATGGCGGACGAGGCGGTCAAGCTGACGGTGCGCAAGGTCCGGGTGGGCGCGCGCATCGTCCAGGTCCTGGCGGTCGTCGCGGGCGTGCTGTTGGCCGGACCGGACCTGGTCGCCGAATATGTTACCCACGAGGGCGCGGACAATCCGGACGCGGCCATCATCATTGCCATCGTCTGCGTGGTGGTGAGCGGCATCGCCGCCTGGGCGGCGCGGGGCTTCGAGCGAGGTTTGAGCCTGCCGGAGACGGAAACCCGGGTCGACGCGGGGCTCGGCGATTCCTTCGTGATCGTGAGCGTGGGCACGGGGAGCGCACGCGAACTCCACCACGTGATCACCGATGACAAGCCGGCGGACCCGCTGCCGTTGAGCCCGCTCCAGGACGCGGTCGTCGAGAGTTTCGGTGGCGGTTGCCTGGCGTACGGAATGGCGGTGTTCCTCTGGCTCTTCTTGGCGACGATTATTCTGGGCTTCGCCGGCGTCTTCCAGGGCAACGCTCCCGGCGCGGGCGCCATTGCGGGCGTTGTCCTCATTACCCTCGGTGCCGCCGCCATCACCACCTTTCGCTGGCGGAGGATCCTCTCCAACCGGGACAAGGCGGTGCATTCGGTTTTGGCTTGCCTGGGATTCCGCCGTCGCCGGAGCCGCCCTTACGACACTTTCGATGCCGTCACCCTGCGCCACTCGTTCACCCGGTCCTCGTCCTCGAGCTCTCCGGGCGGGCAGAGCACGAGCCAGCGGACAACACACAACTTCAACGTCCTGCGGGCCGGATGAGATACAGCTGCAGAGCTTTCACGATGCCTTCAAGGCGCGCGGCCGCGCCCGCCAGCTGGCCGCCTACATGGGCAAGCCCCTGGTGGAGCCGCGGGTCGAGGACGTATCGACCCTGCCGCTCATGGAGGCGAGTCCATGAGGCACGCGTTGAGAGCGGGAGCCGCAACGACACAGGAACGCCACTCACGTCTTCGAAAGGACATCCCATGACCCAAAAGCTCGCCTCTACGGAACCGAAAGCGGCCAAGATTGGCCCGACCATCGGTGGCTCGACCTATATCGATCCGAAGGCCATCGCGTGGAGGCCGAGCCAGTTTCCAGGGATCTCGATCAAGGTGCTTTACGAGGACAAGGCCGCCGGCGAGATGACCTGCCTCTTGAAATGGGAGCCGGGCGCGACGCTGCCCTTCCACAAGCACGCCGCCATCGAGCAGTCCTTTGTCCTGGCGGGCTCCTTCTCCGACCACGACGGCATCGCCCGCGCGGGCGAATATGTCTGGCGCGAGTCCGGCTCGTTCCATGAGCCCCGCTCGGACGAGGGCGCGGTGATCCTGGCGATCTACCGCAAACCGAATATCTTCAAGAATACCGCCGGCTTCTTCGACGATCCCGCCCAGAAGGGCTTCGAGGACGCGTAGGGTCCCCTCGTCGCGCATCGCCAATTCGAACGACGGGCAAGGGAATGGTCGAGGAACGACTTCAGCGAAAGCTCGCGGCCATAATGGCCGTCGACGTGGTCGGCTACAGCCGCCTCATGGGAAAGGACGAGACCGGCACATTGGCCGCCCTGAAACGATTGCGGGCCGAACTGATCGAGCCCGCTATCGCTGCCTATCAGGGCCGCATCGTCAAGCTGATGGGGACGGCGCGCTGGTCGAATTCCCGAGCGTCGTCGACGCCGTCGAATGCGCGCTCGAAATCCAACGACGCGTGGCGGAACGACATAGCAATGTCGTGGAGGGCGAGCCGATCGCCTGGCGATGTCCCGCCCGATGTTGAAAAGGGCGAGGTAGGCATCGTGTGATTTCGAGGCTACGCGGCCTCGTCGATGTCTTCAATGGCGGCCTTTCGTTTTGCCTTCTCGACGGCGTCACGCAAGGCGGCGTCGAGGACGGGGAGTTGCCTGTAGGCCTTGAGGCGGCGGAAGGTTTTCTTGGCCTCCAGAAGGCCGGCGGCGGTCCAGCGCAGCGCCATCTCGGCGTTGCGCCAGCGCTTGACGTTGCGTTGCACGGTCCTGACCGTGCCCAGCGCGTTCTCGATCGCGTTGGTGCAGGCCAGCGCGCGGCGGAGTTCCGGGGGCAGGCCGAGGCGGATGACGGTGAGGATCTCGTCGAGGCCCTCCAGGATGGTGGCGGAGACGCCGGGCGCATCGTGTTCCAGGCGGCGGGCGAGATTGCGCAAGAGCCGCTCGGCCTTGTCCGCGTCGCCCTGGTCCCAGGCCTGGCGCAAGGCCTTGCGGACGCCCGCGTGCAGGCTCTCGTCCAGCCGGTCTGTGATGTTGCGCCCCTTGTGCACCTGGCAACGCTGGATCAGCGCCGCATGCCCGAAGCTCCGCCGGATCGCCTTGGAGAGCGCCTTGGCGCCGTCGACGATGTAGAGCCGGGGGCGCTCGGGATCGAGGCCGCGATCGATCAGGTTGTCGAGCAGGGCTTGCACCGTGGCCGTGTTCTCCGTCGCGCCCTCGGCCAGGCCCAGCACGTGCTTCTCGCCGCCCGCGTCGATACCGATCGCCGCCACCATCACGTGATCGCCGACATGAAGCCCGTCGATCTGGACGACCAGAAGATCCAGTTCCTCCAGCCGGCTCGCCAGCCAAGCCTTCAGCTTCGAGCGCGTCAGGGCCACGAAGCGGCGCGAGACCGCCGACTTCGAACTCCCGTCCCCCGCCGCCGACGGCAGATCGCCGCCCGCGTCCGCCGGCAGACGCACCGCGCGGCCATACTTGCGGGTCGAGACGTTCATCACCATCAGGTTCATCGCCCAGGCGTGCAGCAGCTCGGGATCCGACATCAGCTCGAAGCTCGGCAAACTCAGCTCCCCGCCGCCCGGCTCGCGCACCCGGGGGCGCTCGAGCTTCACCCTCGCCCCCTGGAAGGCCAGCTCGCTCGTGGTCGTGCCCCAGCGATGGCCCCGGCGCTCGGCCGTGCGGGCATGACGCGGGCCGCACACGGCCTCCGCGTCCGCCGCCAGCATCTCGGCCAGCGCCTCGATGCCGGCCAGAAGGCAGAAGCGATCGACGCTCACGCGAAGATCCTTGTAGGCATCCGATAGCGGCGGCACCGGCATCGGCAATGGATGTTCCAGGGCTTTGGAGGAAGGCGCGTTCCGTGTAGTCTTGCTCATGGCGTCGTTCTCCTAATCGGATTAAGCACCCAGAGCCTAACGGCTCCAGGCGAACGACGCCTACCCCAACTTTTCAACATGACTCGGGACATCCCCCGATCGCTTTTCGTATCGGCATTAATCTCGGCGACGTGATCATCGATGGCGACGACATATATGGGGATGGCGTCAATATCGCCGCGCGATTGGAGGGATTGGCCGAGGCCGGCGGCATCTGCATTTTCGATAGCGGTCACGAACAGGTTCAAGCCAAGGTTGAAACGACGTTCGCCGATATGGGAACGCCACGGATCAAAAACATCTATGCGCCCATCCGAATTTGGCGGTGGCCGGCCGGAATCGAAATTGAGCGCGTCGTGAAGGTTGCGCCGCCGAAACCATCGATCGCCGTGCTGCCCTTCGAGAACCTGTCGGGCGACCCGGAGCAAGAGTATTTCGCCGATGGGATCGCGGAGGACCTGAACACCGACCTTTCGAAAGTCTCCGGCCTGTTCGTCGTCGCGCGGAATTCCACGCTCGCCTACAAGGGAAAGGCACGCGACATCCGCGACATCGCCGGGGAACTGGGCGTCGGCTACCTGCTGGAGGGAAGCGTGCGCAAGGCCGGCGAGCGGGTGCGCATCAATGCCCAGCTCGTCGAGGCCCGGCGATGTCCCGCCCGATGTTGAAAAGGGCGAGGTAGGCATCGTGTGATTTCGAGGCTACGCGGCCTCGTCGATGTCTTCAATGGCGGCCTTTCGTTTTGCCTTCTCGACGGCGTCACGCAAGGCGGCGTGGAGGACGGGGAGTTGCCTGTAGGCCTTGAGGCGGCGGAAGGTTTTCTTGGCCTCCAGAAGGCCGGCGGCGGTCCAGCGCAGCGCCATCTCGGCGTTGCGCCAGCGCTTGACGTTGCGTTGCACGGTCCTGACCGTGCCCAGCGCGTTCTCGATCGCGTTGGTGCAGGCCAGCGCGCGGCGGAGTTCCGGGGGCAGGCCGAGGCGGATGACGGTGAGGATCTCGTCGAGGCCCTCCAGGATGGTGGCGGAGACGCCGGGCGCATCGTGTTCCAGGCGGCGGGCGAGATTGCGCAAGAGCCGCTCGGCCTTGTCCGCGTCGCCCTGGTCCCAGGCCTGGCGCAAGGCCTTGCGGACGCCCGCGTGCAGGCTCTCGTCCAGCCGGTCTGTGATGTTGCGCCCCTTGTGCACCTGGCAACGCTGGATCAGCGCCGCATGCCCGAAGCTCCGCCGGATCGCCTTGGAGAGCGCCTTGGCGCCGTCGACGATGTAGAGCCGGGGGCGCTCGGGATCGAGGCCGCGATCGATCAGGTTGTCGAGCAGGGCTTGCACCGTGGCCGTGTTCTCCGTCGCGCCCTCGGCCAGGCCCAGCACGTGCTTCTCGCCGCCCGCGTCGATACCGATCGCCGCCACCATCACGTGATCGCCGACATGAAGCCCGTCGATCTGGACGACCAGAAGATCCAGTTCCTCCAGCCGGCTCGCCAGCCAAGCCTTCAGCTTCGAGCGCGTCAGGGCCACGAAGCGGCGCGAGACCGCCGACTTCGAACTCCCGTCCCCCGCCGCCGACGGCAGATCGCCGCCCGCGTCCGCCGGCAGACGCACCGCGCGGCCATACTTGCGGGTCGAGACGTTCATCACCATCAGGTTCATCGCCCAGGCGTGCAGCAGCTCGGGATCCGACATCAGCTCGAAGCTCGGCAAACTCAGCTCCCCGCCGCCCGGCTCGCGCACCCGGGGGCGCTCGAGCTTCACCCTCGCCCCCTGGAAGGCCAGCTCGCTCGTGGTCGTGCCCCAGCGATGGCCCCGGCGCTCGGCCGTGCGGGCATGACGCGGGCCGCACACGGCCTCCGCGTCCGCCGCCAGCATCTCGGCCAGCGCCTCGATGCCGGCCAGAAGGCAGAAGCGATCGACGCTCACGCGAAGATCCTTGTAGGCATCCGATAGCGGCGGCACCGGCATCGGCAATGGATGTTCCAGGGCTTTGGAGGAAGGCGCGTTCCGTGTAGTCTCGCTCATGGCGTCGTTCTCCTAATCGGATTAAGCACCCGGAGCCTAACGGCTCCAGGCGAACGACGCCTACCCCAACTTTTCAACATGACTCGGGACATCCCCCGAGGCCCAGGCGGGGGGACATCTCTGGGCCGAGCGCTACGACGGTTCGATCGACGACGTCTTCGAGTTGCAGGACGAGGTTTGCGAAAAGGTGGTCGCCGCGCTCTCCATCAAGCTGACGAGCAGCGAGGTCGACAACCTCAAGACCGTCCATACCAGCAACCTCGATGCCTACGAGCTGTTCGTGCGAGCCCGCGCCACACCGTTTCTACCCGTGCCGGAGCGAATCGAGAGCGCACGCGAAATGTTCGAGCGCGTCATCGATCTGGATCCGGAATTTGCCGGCGGCTACGCCGGCGTATCGTCCATGTTGAGTTTCGGCGCCATGTGGGCGCATGGCGATACGACGGACCTCGTCGCCCGCGCCCGCGAGATGGCTTGCCAAACAATTTCCGTCGACCCCTCGTTCGGCTGGTCCCATACCGCCATGGGCATGGCCGAGCTGCACCTCCATCGATACGCCGAGGCGATCACCTCAGCGCGCGAGGCCATCAACCGCCAGCCGAACGATGCCGACGCACATGCCTTCCTGGGATTGATCGTGGGTCTCGACGGCCAGCACGCGGCGAGCATTGCGGCCATCGACCAGGGCATTCGCATGAACCCGTTGTTCTTCAACGGCCCCTACCTCAACATGCGCGGCCAGACGCAACTCCTGGGTGAGCTCTATGACGCCGCCGTGGAGAGCTTCCGCGAGAACACGGCGCGCGGGGGTCCGATCGGACCGCCCGCGCTCTGCTGGGGTGCCGCGGCTTATGCGGGACACGGCGATATTGACGAAGCGCGACGGCTGACGGCGCGCCTCGGGGAGGCGTTTCCGAAGTTCACGATGACGGGCTGGAACTATCTGTCGCTGATCCGCGAGGATCACGTCAGGGAACGGGTCCTCGGCCTGATGCGCGACGCCCGCGTGGCCGAGACGTAACGACGGCTTCAATCCGCCAGCAGATCCGCCGCGATCGCCCGCCAGAAGGCCTCGGGTGCCTCGACGTGGGGGCTGTGGCCGAGGCCGGGCAGGATGGTGACCTCGCCGCCGAGCCGGGCCATGCCGACCGCGGGGCCGATGGCGTCGTGCTCGCCCGTGTAGAGATGCACGGGCGCGCGGGCGCCGGGGGCGATTTTGGCGATCTCGGCCCGCCCAGTGGCATTGACCCGTGGGTCGGTGGTGAGACGATAGCCCCCCTCGACTTTCTCGACACCGATTCCCGCGGTGCGCGACTCGATCTCAACGAGACCTTTCAAGCCCGAGACCAAAAGGGAGCGCTCGCGCGCCGCTTCCTCGCCCTCGAACGCGCGGCGCGGCTTGGCGGCGATCGCGCGGCCCGAGACGACCTCCTCTTCACTCCACTCGGTCTTGATGGCGAAGACGACCGCCTGGCGGACGGTCACGCCGAACATGCCGGTTGCGAGCGCAATCGCCACGGCGCCACCCATGGAATGGCCGAGGAGCGTCACCGCCTCGTTGGGGTCGAGCAGCTGGGCAATGTCGGCGGCATGGATGCCGACACCGTAAGGACCCCGGTGAAAGGAACGGCCATGGCCGCGAAAGTCCGGGATGATCCAGCACCCGGGCCAGTGGGCATCCAGCAGCGGCAGAAGGCCGTCCCAGGCGGCGCCGTTGCAGCCGACGCCGTGCATGAGGACCAGGAGCGGGCCGTCCGTGCCGCCCTGCTCGAAGAAGATCGCCGTATCGTCCGTCATGGCTTCCTCCTACCCCGCCAGCTTCGTGAGCACCGCCCGGGCCTCGTCGATCACGTCGTGGACCACCTGGCCGGCGGCAATCACCTCGAGAATCAGGCCGGCGCTCTGGCCCGCCGGCAGCACGCCGTCATCGACGTGCCCCTGGATCCGGCCGCGCTCGGAGGCCTCATGGCCGACATGTAGGATCTGCAGCGGAAAGGGCTCGATCTCCGCCTCGCGACCGGCCCAGGAATCGGTGAAATTGTTACGGATCAGCCGGCAGGGTTTTCCCGAGTGCGCCCGGGTCACGACGGTGCCGGCGCTGTCGGTCTCGGCGATCCGTTCCTTGTAGGCTTGGTGCGCGCGGGCCTCCGCCGTGGCGATGAAGCGGGTGTCGAGCCAGCAGCCCTGGGCGCCCAAGGAGAGGGCCGCGACCAGCCCGCGCCCGTCCGCCAAGCCGCCACCGGCCAGCACCGGCACGTCGACCGCGTCGACCACCGCCGGCACCAGCGCCGCCGTGCCGATCTCGCCCACATGGCCGCCGCCGTCGCGGCCCGTCGCGATCACCATGTCGACCCCGTCGGCGACCGCCTTCACGGCATGGCGCACCGCACCGACGACGCTCATCACGACGATGCCGGCCTCGTGCGCGGCCGGGACGACGTCCCTGGGACTGCCGAGGCCCGAAATGAGCACTGGCACGCGCTCCTCCAACACCACGTCGACCATGGACTGGACCGCATCGGTATAGCGAACCACGTCGCTGCCCTCGGCCCGAATGGAGGCGAAGAGGATATCGACGCCAAAGGGCTTATCGGTGAATTCGCGGATCTTGGCGATGTCGGCGCGCAGCTCGTCCGGCGTCATGGTGGAGCCGGCACCGATGACGCCGAGCCCGCCCGCCGCCGAGACCGCGGCGGCAAGATCGCCACGCGCGACCCAGCCCATGCCCGCCTGAAAGACAGGGTATTCGATCCCCAACCGCTCGCAGATTGGGGTCTTCAACGGATCGCCGGCCATGGCGCGCCTCCCTCGCTTTTCGCGCGCCACAGTCTAAGAGTCCGACTCGAAATGAATCGAGTGTTTTCAGGCTCTTGCGAGACGGCGCGTGAGGAGTTGGATGCTGGCGAGGAAGATCCAGGCCTCGGCGGTCTCGATGGCCGTCTCGAAGTCCTTGGCCAGCCGCCGGTTTCGATTGAGCCAGGCGAGCGTGCGCTCGACGACCCATCGGCGGGGCAGGAGTTGGAAGCCCTTCACGCCCGCGGGACGGTTGACGATCTCCAGCGACCAGCGGCCGATCCGCTTCAGTGCGCCCTCGAGCTTGGGCCCGGCATAGGCGCCGTCGGCGAAGACGTGGCGCAGGCGGGGAAAGTGGCGGGGGATGGCGGCGAACACCGCCGGCGCGCCGTCGCGGTCCTGGATCTCGGCGCCGTGGACCACGACCGCGACCAGCAGGCCGCCGGTGTCGGTGAGGATGTGACGCTTGCGGCCCTTGACTTTCTTTCCGGCGTCGAAGCCCCGGATACCGCCGCTTTCCGTGGTTTTTACGCTCTGACTGTCGATGATACCGGCCGACGGGCCGGCCGCGCGGCCCTCGGCCTCGCGCGCCGCGACCAGCAGTTGCCGGTTGACCTCGGACCAGGTGCCGTCGTCCCGCCAGAGATAAAAGTAGCGCTGCACCGTCGAGCGTGGCGGGAAGTCCCGGGGCAGCATGCGCCATGGACAGCCGCTACGCAGTAGGTAGAGGATCGCGTTCACCACCTCGCGCAATGCCGTCGTCCGAGGCCGTCCCAGCGCTTTGGCGCGAGGCAGCAACGGCTCCAGCACCTTCCATTCTCCATCCGTCAGGTCGCTTGCGTAGCGCAGCAGGTCGCGTTCATACTTCGGGCGAGTGATTTTGGTCCACATGTTGTGTCTCCCTGGTTGCTAAATACAAACATGTCGAATCACAACTCGACTGAAATTCACTCAACTCTTTTCGGGATCTCCAGACACTAAGCTTGGGCCCGGCATAGGCGCCGTCCGAAGACGTGGCGCAGGCGGGGAAAGTGGCGGGGGATGGCGGCGCACCGCCGGCGCGCCGTCGCGGTCCTGGATCTGCGCCGTGGACCACGACCGCGACCAGCAGGCCGCCGGTGTCGGTGAGGATGTGACGCTTGCGGCCCTTGACTTTCTTTCCGGCGTCGAAGCCCCGGATACCGCCGCTTTCGTGGTTTTTCCGACAACGGCCTACCCGGGCGGACCAGGTGCCGTCGTCCCGCCCGGAGTCGCCAAGTCCCGGGGCCAGTTCATCACCTCGCGAGATCCGCGAACAGGCCATCGCTTGCTGGCGGACTTCGGGCGAGTGATTTTGGTCCCATGTTGTGTCTCCCTGGAATACAAACAGTGAATCACAAC
The DNA here is from genome assembly GCA_965226475.1 of Alphaproteobacteria bacterium. Lineage (GTDB taxonomy): Bacteria > Pseudomonadota > Alphaproteobacteria > JASLMY01. Next base: position 653,561 of record CBDDDJ010000002.1, read on the forward strand.
TGACTGAAATCACTCAACTCTTTTCGGGCCAGACACTAAGATGCGCCGCGTTTCCGCGCCAGATGAAATTCGGCTACTTCACCCTCTCCGACAACGCCTACCCGGGAACACCACTTCGATTCCCTCGGCGTGAATTCGCGCCCCGGCACGCTGCTGGCCTCGATCGCGCCGGTGACCACCTCGATCCGCCTGGCCCCGGCCGTGAGCGTCCTGCCCCTGCATCACCCCATCCACGTGGCGGAGGAGTGGGCGACCCTCGACCTGTTGTCGGGCGGACGGGTCGACTTCGCCTGCGGGCGCGGCTACGACCGGCGGGAATACGCCCCCTTCGGCGCGCCATTCATGGAATCGGCGGAGATCTTCGAGGAGGGAATCGACGTGCTGCTGAAGGCCTGGGGCGAGGTGCCCTGGTCGCACAAAGGCCGCTTCTACGACATCGACGATATGCGGATCACGCCCAATCCGGTGCAGCGGCCGATCCCCTTCTATGTCGCGAGCTTTTCCGCCACCAGCCTGGACATCGCGGCGGCGCGCGGCCTGAATGTGATCTACGCGCCCTTCGCGGCGGCGATGATGTTCGGCGGCCTGGAGGCGGCGGTCGAGACCTATGGCGAGAAGTGCGCCGCCCGCGGCCATGCGCCCGGCCGCGCCATGTGCAGCTACTTCATCTTCATCGCCGACGACGACGAAGCCGAGGCCTACGGCCGCGAGGCGCAAATGGACTATTTTCGCCACTGCGTCCTGCCGGCCTTCCCCGACAACCCCGACAAGGCGCCGCCGACGATGCGCTACTTCATGGACATCGTCCGTATCCTCCGCGACATGAAGGCAGCCGACCTCGGCGAACGCTCCATCCTGATCGGCTCGCCCGCCAAGATCATCGACGGCCTGAAGCGGGTGGAAGCGGCGGGAATCGCCGAGGTCATCCTCTACTTCAACGTCGGCAACAAGCCGGACGCCATGGTGCGCGAACAGATGCACCGCTTCGTCGAGGAAATCGCCCCGGCCTTCGCCGAATGAGACCTACGACTCGGGCCAAGTCCGCCTCGGCGGAGACTTGATCTCGATCTGCAGGCTGTCCTCCAGGATCTCGTGATAGTGCGGGACGCCGGGCGCATGGATCCAGACATCGCCCGGGCCGGCCTCGAACTCCTCAGCCCCGATCACCACCCGCATCCGGCCGGAGACCAGGTAGCAGATCGATTCATGATCGTCGTGGGCGTGCTCGGGATCGATCATCCCCTTGGGCCGGCTGATCTCCATGAACATCATGTCGCGCCCGACCAGCATCGGCTTCAACGCCAGCGCCCTTTGGAGCGCCTTGCCCTCGAGCGTCGAGACCTCGACCGTCGCCACCTCGCCCCCCTTGATGAAGGGTTTGGTCGTCGGAGCCATTTTTCGTTCCGCCCGGTCCATCCTCGCCTCCCGCGTTGCCCGCCTGGTCGTTCGACTTCATGATGCCCCCGACATGACCACGAGTGAAGAGAATTTTCCACCCCTCGCCGGGCGCTGCTGCCGTCGATGCGGAAAGCGGGCTGGGTCCGGATCGTCGACCTCGCGTCCACCGCCGGCCTGGCGGTTTACGGCCACGCCGTGGTCTACATCGCTTCCAAACACGCGCTGGCCGGCATGACCCGGGCACTGGCGCTGGAGCTGGCGCGGACCGTCGGCTGGCTGGTCGAGCCCGACACGCGATCGATCACCGGACAGGCGATCACCATCGCCGGAGAGGAAGTGACATGAGCCAGGCGACGGACTGGCGGGTCGCGGAACGACTGCACAAGGAATTTCTGACCGGGCTGCTGCTGCACCTGCTGATGCGCCACGGCGAGGCGGCGGGAACCGAGCTGATCTTCCGTCTGTTCCGCCGCCAACACCTGGAGAAATTCACCGCCGGCCTGAAGACCCTCGGCCTTGACACGCTGCCGGCGGCGATCGCCTGCGGCCGGTTCATCTATCTCGCCAACAAGGTCGGCGGCGTGAAGGTCGAGTATGCGGCGGAGAGCGATTCCAAGGCCTGGGTCCGCTACCCGCCGCCGCGCTGGATCTACGAGGGGCCGGCGATCTGCGCCGTGCCGCGCGAGACCTCGATCGCCTTCATGCGCGCCTTCCACGCCCACTGCGGCGTCAGCCTCGCCAACCCCAACCTCGGCTTCGTCTGCACCGGGATCACGGTCGACGGCGACGCCGGCCTCACCGGCTATTTCATCGAGGAAGACCGCGCGCTCGGCGAAGACGAGCGGCTTCGTTTCCGCCCCGGCGAACGGCCCCCGCCCTTCGATCCGGCCGGCATGCCGCAAGTTGCCTGGGACGAGATCCGGGGCGCCAAGGCCCGGCGGAACTACGCGGTGCAATATGCGCGGATGGCGCTCCCCGTGCTGATCGAGATCCTGGGCGAAGCGCGCGCCGTGGCCGTCGGACACCGGGCGGCAAAACTGGTCGGCATGCAATTGCAGGACGAGGTCCGCGCGATCTTGGAAGTGGAAGGGGACGCGGCGGGTTTCCGCGCCTGCCTCGGCGCCCTGCTGCGGGGCGCGGGCGACACGCCGGTAGAGGATGGCGACGGAATTCTGGTCCCCGGCCTCCGCGTGCTCGACGTCGGCGAGCCGGCCACCGACCATGCCCGCTTCCGCATCTGGAACGGTCTGGTGGAGGGCGCGGCGGCGATGCACGGCGTGGTCGTCGCGGCCCGCCCGGCGTCCTCCGGCGAGGGCTACGTCTGGCGGATCGGCTGAACGGCGCCTAAGCTTCCCTTTGCCAATGTTAATGGGGGACGCACCATGGCCGATCTGCCCTTGATCCCGACGCTCGGAGTCGGCAGCCATGCGACACCCGGCTGGCTCTTCGTCTTTCGCGAGCGGATGCGGGACGGCCGCCTGGGCAAGGACGACGTCGACGAGGCCTTCGAGGATGCGACCCGCGCCGCCATCGCGGACCAGATCGAGGCCGGCATCGACATCGTCTCCGACGGCGAACTGCGCCGCATGCGCTTCGTCTACGAGATGTACGACCGGATCGAGGGCATCGACCGCCACCCGCCGACCCGTCGCCTGGGCCTGCCGGGCTACGATCGGGCACCCAAGTTCTTCGCGATTGAGCGGCTGGACGCGCCGCGCGGTCTGGGCCTGGTCGAGGAATACGAGCAGCTCGTCCGTCTCTGCCCCGACCACCCGCTGAAGATCGCCTTTCCAGGTCCCCTCACCTTCGCCCGCAATATCGAACCGAGCCCGGCCTACGGCGAGGACGAGGCGGCGCTGGCGGCGATGATGGACGATCTGGTCGCCATCGCCCGGAGCGAAGTGGAAGCCTTGGCGGCGGCGGGCGCCGACTTCATCCAACTGGACGAGCCCGGCTTCGCCAACCCGCCCGACGGCCTCTCGGTCGCGGCCGGCGCCGATATCGTCAACCGGGTACTGGACGGTTTCGAGGACCGCTCGGCGCTCCACGTCTGTTTCGGCAACAACGCCAGCCGGCCCTACGTGCGCCGCGACTTCGCCCGCCTCTTCCCCGGCATGGACCGGGTACGGACCCGGACCCTGCTGCTGGAGTTCGCCAACCGGGAGATGGCCGACCTCGACCGCATGGCCGACCTGCCCGCCGAGTGCCGCATCGCCGCCGGCGTCATCGACGTGAAGTCCTTCCACGTGGAGACGGCGGAAGAAGTGGCGGAGCGCCTGCGCCGCGTCCTCGACCACGTGCCCGCCGGTCGCCTGATGGCCACCACCGACTGCGGCTTCTCCGCGCTGCCCCGCTGGCTCGCCAAGGCCAAACTCCAGGCCCTGGGCGGCGGCGCCCGGCTGGTGCGGGCCGAACTCGGTGGTTGAACCCCGGGGCGAAGAATCGTTTCAAACGGACGCCGCCCACAGGAGGAAAAACATGAGCAACGCAAGCACGCCGTCGATGCCCTGTCCGTCCCGCCGCGCGACCAACCGTCCAGCTATCCCGAACCCTTCGCCAGCCGGATGGCGAAGCAGGAGAAACGGCAATTGGGAAATTTCTTCGCTGTTCGAAACTTCGGCGTCAACCTGACGAGGATCTGGCCCGGCGGCGAATCCGCGTTGACGCACCGCCACACGAAACAGGACGAGTTCGTCTACATCCTCTCGGGCGAGCCGACGCTGGTCACGGATGAAGGCGAAACCGCGCTTCGTCCCGGAATGCGCGCGGGCTTCCCGGCGCGCGGGCCGGCCCATCAGCTGGTGAATCGAACCGACCACGACGTCCTCTATCTCGAAATCGGCGACCGGACGCCCGGTGACGAAGGCAGCTACCCAAACGACGATCTGCAAGCGGTGATGGACGCGGACGGCGGCTGGCTATTCACCCGAAAGGATGGCCGGCCCTATTGAAGGGACAAACGTCGAGGACGATGGTTTCGATATCCGTAACCATGGGCGGATTTCCAGCACATCGGCTCTCAACGGTCCTCGTCCGCCATCGTCCGGCTCGCCTTCAGCCTCGCCTCGCGGAAGGCGATGTAGGTCGCCGAGCCAAAGATGACGCTGCCGCCGACCCAGGTGTAGATCGAGGGGATCTCGGCGAAAATGAAGTAGCCCAAAAGGCTCGCCCACAGCAGGCGGGTGAAGTCGAGCGGCAGGACAGCGGTTGCGTCGGCCTCATGGAAGGCCTGGGCCATGCCGAGGTGGCCGAGCGTACCGAAGGTGCCGAGCAGCGCGAACCAGAGATAGTCGACCGGCTGGGGCCATTCCCAGTGGAAGATCGCGGCGAGAAGCGAGATCGGCGTCAGGAAGAGGCCCATGTAGGCGGTCAAGGTCAGGCTGGATTCGGTGCGGCTCAGGTGCTTGATGATCAGCAGCGCCACGGCCCAGCTGGCCGAGGAAACCAGGACCAGGATCGCGCCCAGGTCCAGCGCCTCGACGCCGGGGCGGAGGATGATCATCGCGCCGATGAAACCGGCGGCGAGCGCGGTGATGCGGCGGCCGCGGATGCGCTCGCCCAGAAACAACACGGCGCCCACGGTGGCGAAGAGCGGTGCGGTGAAGCTCATCGCCGAGATCTTGGCCAAGGGCGTGATGGCGAGCGCGGTGAAGAACATCAGCATGCCGGCCACCTGGATCGCGGCGCGCAACGCATGCAGCGGCAGCTTGCTCGTTCGCAACATGCCGAAACCATGGCGAATGAAGAAGGGCGCCAACGCCAGCAGGCCGAAGAGGTTGCGAAAGAAGGCGACCTCGAAGGCATGCAGGTCGTCCTGCAGCTGGCGCCCGATGACATGCATGCCCGAGAAGCAGAAGGTCGAGAGCAGGACCAGCAGCATGCCCCTCAGCTCCCCTGGCAGGCGCAGGTAGGCGCGGCGAAGCGGCTCGATCAGTCGGGACATGCGGGCGCCACCATAGGCGGGCCCGGATGCCGCGCCAAGGCGCCGGGCATGTTATCATCAACGCCGCAATAATGACGAGGAGGCCTGCCGTGTCCGACTTCAAGGTGCTGTCGACCAACCATACCTCCTTCACCGTTTCGAGCCTGGATCGCGCCATCGGCTTCTTTCGCGACGCGCTCGGCTTCGAGGTCACTTCGCGGGCGCGGCGCGACCCGAATGCGATCCGCCAGATCACCGGGGTCGAGGGCGCCGATATCGAAGTCGCCTATATCCGGGGACCGGGGCACAGCCTGGAGCTGATCGAGTATCGCGCGCCCGACGATCGGGGCCGGGTGAAATCACGCCCCTGCGATACCGGCTTCGCCCACATCGCCTATGATGTCGACAATATCGACGCGGCGCTTACCGCCTCGGCACCGCACGGCGTGTTACCGATCAACCCGCCCTATGTGGTCGACAAGGGCCCCAACACCGGGCGCCGGGTGGTGTATTGCCGCGATCCCGACGGTATCACCATCGAATATATCGAGGTCAACGGAACATGAGCATCGCGGAACACGACGACGACCTGATGGTGGCAATGGATGGCCGGCGCTACCGGGTGGAACGGCCGTGGGGCGAATTGCCCGCCGACATCGAGTTGGCGGCGATCAGCCAGATCGCGGTCGACAGCCAGGGCCGGGTCCACGCCTTTCAACGCGCCGACCCGCCGGTCATCGTTTATGCCCCCGACGGCGGATTCCATGCGGCCTGGGGCGCGGGAGAGGTCGCGGACGCCCACGGCATCTTCATCTCGAGCGACAACCGGGTTTTTCTGGTCGACCGCGATGCGCACGAAATCCAGATCCGCGATGGGTCGGGCGGCCGGCTGGGCGAAATCGGCCAACGCCACAGGCCCAACTTCCAGGCCCCCTTCAACAGCCCGACCGACATAGCGCTGGCGGCGGATGGGGAAATGTATGTCTCCGACGGGTACGGCAATTCGCTCGTCCATCGCTTTTCGGCCGGCGGCGAACATCTGGCGAGCTGGGGAACCTGCGGCGCGGGACCGGGCGAGTTCACCACCCCGCACGCCGTCTGGGTCGATTCCCGGGACCGCGTCCTGGTCGCCGACCGGGAGAACAACCGGGTCCAGGTGTTCGACCGCGAAGGCAGCTATCTCGACTCCTGGGGCGATTTCTATCATCCGATGGACATCGCCGAAGACGACCGGGGCCGCATCCTGGTGACCGACCAGATCCCCCGCCTCAGCATGCTGGACGGCGACGGCCGTTTGGTCGGGCGCAGCCGCGCGGTCTGGAACGGCGGCCATGGCGTCGCCTGCAATGCGACGGGCGACATCTTCCTGGCGGAAAACCGACCGAGCCGGATCACCAAGCTCGCCCGGGTGGACTGATCTCGGAGACGAAAAGACGATCGGGGAATGGTTGGTGCGCGGATGGGCACCTACCGGCGTGCCGTCAAAACATTCTAATGTCCACCCGGGCATCGCCGCCGGCAGCGTCGATCGACTGCTCCTTCCGCTTTTCTTCACTATATCTCAAAAATGGATTGTTCGGGAAGTGCCATGGCAGATGAAACCGTCATACCCTTAACGCATCGCGCGCTGTCTGGGGATCCTTCTTTACACAATATTCATTGCTGGAATTTATCGTATTTGCCAAGCAGGAAGTCGCGAACCTACTTCGTAGGTGACTAGCCGTTCGAAACTGAAGTGTCCACGGCATTGTCTGCGTCGCATCGGCATGCGTTTCGACACACAACCCGAAGCCGTGCGTTCCTTGGCAGGAGTAGAAACATGGATTCCCGAGCGCAAGTCATCGTCTTCTCATCGCAGAAAGGTGGTTCGGGAAAAACGACGCTTTCGGGACACATCGCCGTGCAGGCGCGACTGTCCGGATGCGACCGGATCGGGATCGTGGATACCGATCCACAACAGAGCCTCTCGGATTGGCACCAGGCCCGCGAGGAAGATGATCTGCACCTGAAGTTTGGCGACGGGGAAAGTATCGCACGCGACATCCAGGAGCTGCGGGATTTGGGCGTTTCCCTGATCGTCGTCGATACGCCTCCCGCGGCGAACGCTTCCATCGCCTCGATCGTAAGCGGGCGGGATTTGGGCGTTTCCCTGATCGTCGTCGATACGCCTCCCGCGGCGAACGCTTCCATCGCCTCGATCGTAAGACACGCCGACCTCGTCTGTATTCCGGCGCGCCCGAGCCCGCATGATCTGCGCTCCGTCGGTAAGACCATCGACTTGGTCGAACCGCTTCGCAAACCGATGATCTTCGTCCTGAATGGCGCGCCCGTGCGCGCGATGATCACCCGGCAAGCCGCCTTGTCGCTTTGCCAGTACGGCACGGTCGCACCGGTCATCATCCACAACCGGGTCGACTTCGCGTCGAGCATGAGCGATGGGTGGACGGCGATGGAGATCGATCCGGAAGCAAAATCCTCGGAAGAGATGCGCAAGCTTTGGGATTACATCGCCGGACGCATCGACAGGAAGCTCAGTTTGAAATCGAAAATGCAGACGGCGACGGCCTCGCCCGAGCCTTCCATGGCGACACCCACCGGCTGATCGCCCTGGGGCGGATAAGACGGCGGGAGTGCTCGCGCCCGCTCTCCCCCGTGGGAATGCCGACCCGGCGCCGAGGTCCTTTCCCGGTTCCCGATCGACGCCTGTTTTAACAATGGGCAATGAGCAAAGCGGTGATGTCCCACCCAATGTTGAAAAGTGCGAGATAGGCATCGTCTGATCGAGAGGCTACGCGGCCACCTCGATGTCTTCAATGACGGACTTTGCTCCGGCCTTTCTCACCGCCTCCCGCAGGGCGGCGTCGAGGATGGGGAGCTGGCGGTAGGCCTTGAGGCGGCGGAAGGTCTTTTGCGCCTCCAAGAGGCCGGCGGCGGTCCAACGCAGCGCCATCTCGGCGTTGCGCCAGCGCTTGACGTTCCGCTGCACCGTCCGGACGGTGCCGATCGCGTTGGTGCAAGCCAGCGAGTGTCGAAGTTGCGGCGGGAGGCCGAGCCGGATCACGGTCAGGATCTCGTCCATGTAGCGCACCCGGTTCCTTGGACACAAGTTTGTCTCACGCGGCGGGCCTGATTGAGATCGCGGCGTGCCACGCCTGACGAGCTTGAGCGGGGCTCAGGTAGCCGTTCTTTTCGACGATCCACTGGGCATTGTAGAGTTCGACGAAGTCGCGGACGGCGTCCCGCAGCTCCGCGATGTTGCGGTAGATGCGACCATGGATGATCTGTTCCTTCAGCGTGCGATTGAACCGCTCGGCGACGCCGTTGGTCTGGGGCTCGGCGACGAAGGCGTAGGACGGCTGGATGCCCCAGAACTTGATCTGGTTGGTGAAGTGGTCCGACAGATACTGGGAGCCGTGATCCATCCGCAAGGCCAGCCCCCGAGCCGCGCCGGCCGCGGTCGAGCCATACAGCCCGGCAAGCCCCATGGAGATCGGCTGCAGGGCGGCGAAGCGGTCGCCGCGCTTGCAGACATGCCAGCCGACACACTCGGCGTTCCAATGCTCGACGGCGGTGAAGATCCAGCCCCAGCCGTCGTCCACCGTGAACACCCGAACGCCATCGGTGCCCCACATGAGGTTCGGGGCATGAGTGATGATCTCACCGTCATGGGGATTGCCGCCACGGCGGCGGCAGCGATGGGGCGAGAGCAGATTGTTCTCGCGCATCAGGCGGAGCACCCGCTTGCGGGCAACCCGGATGTCGCGACAGACCCGAAGCCGAGCCCAGACCTTGCGGTAGCCCTCGCCCTCCCAGGGCGATGCCTCCAGGTCGGCTTCGATCGCCACCAGCAGCGCCTGGTCCGAGATCGCGGGCTTCGGTCCCCGACGCTTTGCCGGCGGCTGCTCGGCGTGCTGGCCGGAGGTCATGGCGTAGAACGAGGAGCGGGCCATGCCCCAGGCGGCGCAGACCCGCCGCAGGCCGTAGGCCAGACCCGTGCCGGGCGAGGTGGCGGCACTCATCGCCGCGACCTCCGCCGCCCCAAAGGGCCGAAGGTCTCCGTCTTGGCCTCCAGCAGTTCCACCTGCATGGTCAACTCTCCGATCCGCTTCATGGCGCTATCCAGTTCCGCCTGCACCGGATCGCCCTTGCGTTGCTTGAGCGAGGCGTCGATCCCGCCGATCGCTTTCTCACGCCACTGCTCGAGCCGGAAGATCTCTACGCCCAACTGGCGCGACAGAAGTTGCACCGGCTCGTCACGCAAAAGCCGCGGAACGACCTCACGCTTGCGCGCCACCGTCCATCGCTGGCCAAGTCCCAGCGGGCCTGCCGGCAAAGCCTGGCCTGGGGAAAACGTGGACGAGCCAAGCTCGCCCGCATTTACCACAGGCCCATCAACAGCAACTTTCTTCTCAAAATTATCGGCCATGTTCCGGTCCTCCTTGGACACTTCGATTAAGCCAATTCTGTGTCCAAGGAAATCGGGTCCGACTCAGGCAGGACGACGCTCACCATCGGCTTGGCCCTTCATACTCAGGCGGTCGAGCAAGGATTCGTCGTATCCCTGGACGCGGAAAGTCAGCCGATATTGCTGCAATGGGCCCAACGGCAGAATTTTCGTCAGCCCATTACCGCCGAATGGGACAATTCCTGCACGTCAGAGAATTTGGCGCGGCTGGCCGAAGAGGGGGTCGACCTCGTCCTCGTCGACTGCCCCCTACTCGAAGAGACCGAGAGGATCAACGGCATTCTCGAATGCGCCGATCTGGTAGTCATACTCATGCGCCCGGAGAGCGAGGATCTGGACGCGGTTGGCCCTCTGATCGATTTCGTCGAGGCGGAAGGCAAGCCGTTCATATTCGTGATCAACCAGTCCGCCGACGACGAGGACATGACGACGGTGACCGTGATGGCCTTGGCGCAGCACGGCACCGTCTCGCCGGTCATCGTGCCGCATTGCGCGGCGCTGGCAGGTCTCGAACCTAGGGGCGACGCGATCGTCGCGCTCGATCGACTGGACTATGCCGCGGAAATGGAACCGCTCTGGGGCTATCTCCGCGATATTCTCGCGCGTCACGGCGAACTGGAGGATGCGGCACTTCCCGACGATATCGATGTCGTGGGGGAGGAGAACAGACAGCGCTATCGCCAGCACGCGACTTACATCGTTCCAGAAATGGCCTATCCCTGCGAGGTCATGGAGATTTCGGCGGAGGGGCTTCTGTTCACCAGCGAGGTGGCGCTGGCGGAAGGGACACGGCTGTATTTCAACCTGCCCTATCTTGGACAGCTGAATTGCGAGGTTGTCGCAAATCGCCCCGAGGGCGTAGAAGCGCGTTTCGTCATCGACGAACAGCGGCGTGCCGAACTTTACGGGCAGGTGGCCGATCTCGTCAGCAGCAGTCGGGAACTGCCCTTGTCGGCCTAGCAGGATCGGAAACGCCCGGCTGTGCCGCGCTGTGCGCCTCACGACAGGGGGAACAGTTCAGCCCGACGACATAATGCCGACCTGCGTTGAGTGCAACTCATCGCAGGTCGGCAAGCGCGACCGCGCGCCCGAGCTTAGTGTCTGGCCCGAAAAGAGTTGAGTGATTTCAGTCAGTTGTGATTCACTGTTTGTATTTAGCAACCAGGGAGACACAACATGTGGACCAAAATCACTCGCCCGAAGTATGAACGCGACCTGCTGCGCTACGCAAGCGACCTGACGGATGGAGAATGGAAGGTGCTGGAGCCGTTGCTGCCTCGCGCCAAAGCGCTGGGACGGCCTCGGACGACGGCATTGCGCGAGGTGGTGAACGCGATCCTCTACCTACTGCGTAGCGGCTGTCCATGGCGCATGCTGCCCCGGGACTTCCCGCCACGCTCGACGGTGCAGCGCTACTTTTATCTCTGGCGGGACGACGGCACCTGGTCCGAGGTCAACCGGCAACTGCTGGTCGCGGCGCGCGAGGCCGAGGGCCGCGCGGCCGGCCCGTCGGCCGGTATCATCGACAGTCAGAGCGTAAAAACCACGGAAAGCGGCGGTATCCGGGGCTTCGACGCCGGAAAGAAAGTCAAGGGCCGCAAGCGTCACATCCTCACCGACACCGGCGGCCTGCTGGTCGCGGTCGTGGTCCACGGCGCCGAGATCCAGGACCGCGACGGCGCGCCGGCGGTGTTCGCCGCCATCCCCCGCCACTTTCCCCGCCTGCGCCACGTCTTCGCCGACGGCGCCTATGCCGGGCCCAAGCTCGAGGGCGCACTGAAGCGGATCGGCCGCTGGTCGCTGGAGATCGTCAACCGTCCCGCGGGCGTGAAGGGCTTCCAACTCCTGCCCCGCCGATGGGTCGTCGAGCGCACGCTCGCCTGGCTCAATCGAAACCGGCGGCTGGCCAAGGACTTCGAGACGGCCATCGAGACCGCCGAGGCCTGGATCTTCCTCGCCAGCATCCAACTCCTCACGCGCCGTCTCGCAAGAGCCTGAAAACACTCGATTCATTTCGAGTCGGACTCTTAGGGGAGGAAAAGCCCGCGTGGCGTCTGAACGCCAGACAACCCGCAATGAGTCCCTCTCATTGCGGGTTGGTATAAGTAACGAATTCCAGGCTTGCTCCTCATCGAATTTCATCTCGAACATCGGGCTGGTGTCGCCTGGTGGGACTGCAAACAAGCCGAGACGGGTAGGTGAGCCATGCCCGAAAGTCGCCCAACCCGCACATGGACGGGCGCGATCCTCTCTCGGAACGCCCCGCGTGACATCGACGTATCCCTCAGCCTTTCAGGCGTCCACGAAGTAATCGGTCATCGCCTCGGCCGTGGCCTCCGGCATTTCCTCCGCGACGAAGTGACCGCAATCGAGTTCGATCCCCGCCACGTCGTCGGCCCAACCGCGCCAGGTCTGGAGCGGCGACGCGCTCGTGTACCGGCTGCCCCAAATGACGAGCAGTGGGCAGGTGATGCGCTTGCCGGCGGCGCGGTCTTCCAGATCGTGCACATGGTCGATGGTAGCGCCGGCGCGGTAGTCTTCCGCCATCGCCCGCACGACCGTCGTCCGGCGATGGGCGGCGGCATAGGCCTGGACCGCCTCCTCGGCGAGAGCGCCGGGCGAGCCGACCCAGCGGTCCAGTAGATGCGTCAGGAAGAAATCGGGATCGTTGCCGATCAACCGTTCCGGCAAGGGCGCCGGTTGGGCGAGCAAGGGCCAGTGGAAGGCGCCGATGGCACGATCCTTGTCCGTCGCCGCCCAGACATCGAGCGTCGGCACCGTGTCCAGGCTGACGAAGCGGGCGACCCGTTTCGGGTGGTCGAGACAGAGCCGATAGGCGACCCGCGCGCCCCGGTCGTGGCCGGCGAGGAAAAAGCGCTCGTGGCCAAGTTCGGCCATCAGCGCCACCATGTCGCAGGCCATCACCCTCTTGGAATAGCCGATATGATCGACATCCGGCGCGGGGCCGATGCTGTCGCCATAGCCGCGCGTGTCCGGCATGACCAGGGTGTAACGGTCCTTCAACAGCGGCGCCACGCGGTGCCACATCACATGGCATTGCGGATAACCGTGCAGCAGCAACAGCGCCGGCCCCTCTCCGCCGATTCGGAAGTGAATCTCGGCATCGCCCAGGGTCAGGTACCGCCGCTCGAAGCCTTCGAACATACTGTCCCCCTAGTCCGACTCGGGTGGCGCGGCGGCGCCCCGTCTCGCCGCAAACCACCACGCCAGCAGTGCCAGCAGGACGAAATGCCCCCAGATGAGATAGAAACACCACTCCGCTGGACCCGAGTGGCCGATCGCCTCGATGCCGAAATCGGCCTCGATCCAACGCCAGAGCGGCACCAGCAATATCGTGAGAATGAAGCTCGCCGGCAGGCCGACGACGACGAGGCCGACGAAACCCGCGCCGGCGACCAGCCAGCGTCGCATCGGCGTTCAGCGGGCCTTGATCGGCGCCGCTCCCAGATGCATGCCGCTGTCGCACAAGATGATCTCGCCCGTCACGTTGGCGTTGGCGGCGAGCAGCATGATCGCCGTTTCCGCCATGTCCTCGGGCGAGCCCGCGCGATTCAGCGGCGAGGAGGCCTTCACGCCCTCGACGAAGGCGTCGTAGCCCTCGCCGCGCCATTCCTGCTGCCAGCGCCCGGTGACGAAGCCGGGGCAGACCGTATTGACGCGGATCTCCGGCGCCAGCGCCCGGGCCAGCGACAGCGTCATGGTGTTGAGCGCGCCCTTGGAGGCCGCATAGGCGACGGAGCTGCCGATGCCCATGACGCCGGCGATCGAGGACACCATCACGATCGAGCCCCGCCCCCGCGCCTTCATCGTCGGCGCCACGGCGCGGGTCATCTGGTAGGGGCCGACGACGTTGACGTTGTAGATATGCAGGAAGTCCTCGCCGTTCAGATCGTCCAGCTGTTCGTGCGGCACGATCTTGGTGGTGCCGGCGTTGTTGACCAGCCCGTCGATCCGGCCCCATTCATCCAGCGCCGCCTGGGCCATGGCCTTGCAGCCGGCATCATCCGAGACGTCCGCGCCGACGGCGATGGCCTCGCCGCCGGCCGCCCGGCAAGCCTCGGCGACCTCGTCCGCGCCCTCGCGGTTGACCCGGTAGTTCACCACCAGCTTGGCGCCGCCGGCGGCCAACATCTTGGCCGTCGACTCGCCGATGCCGGAGGCGGCGCCGGTCACGATCACCACCCAATCCTTGACGTCGATCATTTCTCTCTCCCTGAACCGAGTGCTTCGCGAGCATCCAAGCCCATCCGCGTCGAGGACGCAAACCGCCCGCCACACTTGCCCTCGGGCGGCGGCTGTCGCATCTTGCCGACGCGCGCCACGCCCGCGACCCGGAAGGAATTCACGAACCATGAGCAACCCCCTCACGCCCGGGCTGATCGAGGCGCTCCGCGCCATCGACACGCCCACCGTCTGCAACGCACTGGAGATCGTGGCGCCGGAACGCCGCGCCGTCGGCTTCACCACGGAGCCGCTGGTTTGCGCCCGGCCGAAGCTGGCGCCGATCGTCGGCCATGCGCGCACGGCGACGATCCGCGCCAAGCAGCCGAGCGAGCTCGACGCGGGCGCCATGAAGGAACTCCGCCTCGGCTACTATGAATCCGTCGCCGCCGATCCGGCGCCCGCGATCACCGTGATCCAGGACCTCGACCGGCCCGAAGCCGGCTATGGAGCTTTCTGGGGCGAGGTGAACACCGCCGTCCACATGGGCCTGGGCTGCATCGGCTGCGTCACCGACGGCTCGATCCGCGACCTCGACGACCTCGCGCCCGGCTTCCAGTTGATCGGCGGCCGCATCGGCCCGAGCCACGCCCATGTCCACGTCACCGGTTTCGGCGCCCAGGTGAACGTCGCCGGCATGATGGTGAAGCCGGGCGACATCTTGCATGCCGACCAGCACGGCGCCGTGGTCATCCCCCACGACGTGGTGGCCGACGTACCGGCGGCGGCCGATCTGCTGTCGCGCCGCGAAGCGGTGGTCCTGGAAGTGGCCCGCGCCCCCGGCTTCAACATGGACGTGCTGCGCAAGGCCTGGGCCGACCAGGCAGACATCCACTGAGCCGCCCGTGAGCGACATTCTCACGATCGGGACCCCGGCGGCGCATGTCCGCCTGCTGACCATCACCCGGCCGAAGGCCTTGAACGCCCTTTCGAACGCGCTGCTGGCGGAGATCGCCGACGCCATCGACGACGAGGTGGCGGACGACGAGATCCGCGCCATCGTCGTCACCGGCGGGAGCGAGGTCTTCAGCGCCGGCGCGGACGTGAAGGAATTCCCGGACCGCACGCCGGCCTCCACCCTATTGGACGCACGGGGCCGGACCTGGTCGCGGATCGCCGCCTGCCCCAAGCCGCTGATCGCCGCGATCAACGGCTACGCCTTGGGCGGCGGGCTGGAATTGGCGCTCGCCTGCGACATCATCGTCGCGGGCGCGAGCGCCACCATGGGCCTGCCGGAGACCCGCCTCGGCATCCTGCCCGGCGGCGGCGGGACCCAGCGCCTGCCGCGCATCATCGGCAAGCCGCTGGCGATGAAGGTGATCCTGGCGGGCGAGTTCCTCGATGCCGAGACCGCGCTCACCGCCGGACTCGCGGCGGAGGTGGTGCCCGTGGAGCGGACGATTCCGCGCGCCATCGAACTGGCCGAGAAGATCGCCGCTCGTGCCCCCCTCGCCGTTCGCCTGGCCAAGGAGGCGGTGCTGAAGTCGCAGGACATTCCAATTTCCCATGGTCTCGATTTCGAGCGGCGGACCAACGCCGCCCTCATCGCCACCGAGGACCGCAACGAGGCGGCCCGGGCCTTCATCGAGAAGCGCCCGGCCGAGTTCAAGGGACGCTGACGTCGGTGGCGATTAGCGGAATCGACCCAGGCGTCGCCGCGCTCCACGCCGGCCACCCGGCCGCCGACCTGCTCGGCATCGACCTCGTCGAGGCGGGCGACGGCCGCGCTGTCTGCACCATGATCGTGCGGCCGGAAATGCTGAATTTTTTCGCGGGCGGGCACGGCGGGATCATCTACGCGCTGGCCGATACCGTCGCGGCCTATGCCTGCCAGTCGCGGGGCGGCCGCACCGTGGCGCAGTCGGCCACCATCTCCTTCACCGCGCCGGCCCGCGACGGCGCGCTGCTGACGGCAACGGCGGTGGAGTGCGCCCGCGCGGGTCGAAACGGCTTCTACGACGTGACCATCACCGACGACAAGGGCAAGACCGTCGCCCTCGTCCGCGCCACCTCGCTTTGGACCAGCAAGCCGCCACCCTCAAGCTGAAAGCGGCCGGGTGAAGAGCAGTCCGCAGCCGGGCAAGGCCTCCCCGATCCCGGCGAGCCGCAGCATGTGCCAGGCGAGGGCCTGGTTGCTGGTGACGACGGGAATCCCAAGCGCCTCTTCCGCCGGTTCAATGATTCCGCCGGCGCGGAGGTTGGTGCAAGACACGAAAACCGCTTCCGCCGCCGGGGCCCGGCCGGCGAGTTCAATGACCGCCGCCTGGATCGAGGCCGGCGTGATGCGGGCGACTACGGCCTCGACGCTCTCCTCGAACGAGCCGACCTCCTCGATCTCGACGCCGTTGCTCTCCAATGCCTTGCGAACTTCGTCGGTCACCAGCGGCAGGTAGGGCGTCAGGAAGGCGATGCGACGGGCGCCCAAGGCCTGGAGCGCGGCGCGGGTCGCCACCATCGGATTGCTCACCTGGGCTTCGGGGCGCGCCGCGCGCACCAATTCCGCCACCCGCGCGGACCCGACGACGCTGGCACCCGAGGTGCAGGCGTAGCCGACGACGTCGAAGGGCGCGGCCGAGGGCAGCAATGCCGCGGACGCGGTGATCCGCGCCTCGATCGCCCGCAGGGTTTCGACCGTGACCTCGGGATCGCTCTCGATCCGGCTGTGATGCACGACGATGCCGTCGAGATCGGCGAAATCGCGGAACTCGGTTTCCAGCGTTTCGTCGGCGGCCAGAACCACGAGGCCGAGCCTGGCCCGCCCGCCCAGTCCGGCATCCGTGTCGAAGGCGAGTTTCATGGCGCCACCAGCGGCAGTTCGCGGGGCGCGCGGCGGGTCAGCAGTTCGGGGCCGTCGTCGCGGACCACGAGGTTTTCCTCGTGCACCATCATGCGGCCGGGCGCGAAGCTCATGCCGGGCTCCAAGGTGATTACCATGCCGGGGCGGAGCCGGGTCTCGTCGAAGGCGGCGTTAGAGGGCGGCTCGGTCAGCTGGATGCCGAGGCCATGGCCCAAGCGGCCGACGGAATTGCCGAGCGCGCCGCGCGCCGCCATCACGGCCTGCATGGCATCGTGCAGGTCCTTGGCGCTTGCGCCCGGGCGGACGGCGGCGAGGCCGGCCTCCGTCGCGTCCCACACCACCTCGTGCGCGCGGCGGGCCGCGTCGTCGACCTGGCCGATGCCCCAATTGCGGCAGAAGTCCGAATAGTAGCCGTCGAAGACGCAGCCGGTGTCCAGGATCAGCACGTCGCCCGCCCTCAGGCCACGCTCGCGCGGCGGCGAGATGATATCGCCGTAGCCGCCCGGCCCGGCGCCGCCGACCAAATAGGGCACGTCGTCGACCCCCGCCTCGAGCGCCAGGATCTTGAAGCGGCGAAAGATCTCGACCTCCGCGAGGCCCGCCTCCAGGTGATCCGGCAAGGCCGCGAAGACGCCCGAAACCAGGCCGCAGACATGGGCGAGCTTGGCGATCTCCGCCTCCGACTTGACCAGCCGGGTCTCGCGCACGATGGCCGTGGCATCGGCCCAGCGCGCGGACGGCAGCGCCGCCCGGAGCGCGTCCAGATCGTCGAGCGGCATGCGGAGATGTGTCTCGCGCTCTCGTTGCAGGCCGACGGTTCCGAACGCCGCGAGGGCATCGGCCAAAAGGGAGACGCCGTCATCCTCGGCGGCCGGAGAATCCCAGCAGCGGATATCGTCGAGCCAGCCGCGCGCCATGCATTCCTCGCCGATCCTCGGGATGACCGCGATAGGCCTACCCTCGGCCGGCACGACGGTGTACCAGGGCCGCGTGGGGCTCTGCCAGAACTGGGTGAGGAAGCCGGTGAAGTAGCGGATGTCGGCCTCGGTGGTGAGCAGCAGGGCATCGATCCCGGCCGTCGCCATCCGCGCCTGCGCCGCCGCCGTCCGGTGCTGGTACTCGGTCGTGGTGAAGCCGCGTGGCGGAGCAGGGTTCATGGTTTGTGCGCTTCGCCGTTCGGGCCGAGACGGACGCCGGCGCGAAGGTTCCGGTAGGCGTGTTTCGCCGGCTGATCCACGAAGGCGCCAGCCGCCTCCACCACCAGCACCTCTTCCGCGATGGGCTGGAAGTCGGCGCGGAAGTGGACCGAACTCTTGAGGCCGAGGATGCGGCGCTCGGAGGGCTCGACCCCCAGATGGCGGAACAGCGCCTGATCGGCCGCCTGCATCCGGTGGGTCGAGACGACGACCTCGACCCCGCCGATACCGAGCAGCGCCATGGGTCCGAGGTCCATGCGGGAGCCGCCGAACATCGGCCCGGTGCAGGTGATCCTGCCGTTGCCGAGGCGGCGGACCTCGAAACGGCCCTCGAAGGGCGGGTCGCCCTCGGTGAAGCGTTTGCCGCCGACGGCGATCTCGATCTCCGACCCCTCCCCCGCCTCGTGCGCGGCGGCGGCGGCCTCGGGATCGACCAAAACACCGAGCAGGGCGTCGCACGCGCCTTCCTCCACCAGCGCCCGCAAGAGTCCCGTCGTGTCCGAGGTGGCGCCGGCGCCGCAGTTGTCCTGTACATCGGCCAGCACGAACGGCTTCGTGGCGTTGGAGGCCATGGCCTTCGAGATCGCCGTGGCGGGGCTGAGGAAGGGCACTTCGAACTCCGCCTCCCGCTCCATGATGTACCGAAAGAGGTCGTCGGCCGCCCTGTCGGCCGCCGCCTGGTCGTCGCCATAGGCGATGACGACCGGGCCGCAATCGTGGATGTCGGCGGGCGGAAAACCCGGCGTGAAGGAGACATGGCGCACGCCCGCCTCCGCCTCCAGTTCCGCCAAACGGCCATAGACCCCGGCGGTCGGCTCCAGCATCGTGCACTGGCCGGTGAGCGGCATCAGAAACGGCACCACGCGGCGCGCCATGGCCGGCCGGGCGCCCGAAAGCAGGTGTTCCAGGTAGCGCGCCGCGCGGCGGCCGGTATCCGCCATGTCGACATGGGGATAGGTGCGATAACCGATCAAGACATCGGCGCCGGAGGCCATGGCCGACGTGGTGTTCGAATGCAGGTCAAGGCTGACGACCAGCGCCACCTCCGGCCCGATCGCCCGGCGTACCCGGGTGATCAGCTCGCCCTCCCCATCCTCCAGGTGCTCCGTCACCATGGCGCCGTGGAGGTCGAGATAGACCGCGTCGAAGGGGGGCTTCAGCCCGGCCAGCACGATCGCCGACATCCGCTCGAAGGCATCCTCGGTGACGTGGGCGGACGGCACGGCGCTGGCCCAGGCGATGGGCTTCAGCTCGTGGCCGTTCGCGCTCGCGACCTCGGCGAAACCGCGCGTCGCGATGTTGGTCTCGGCCAGCAGATCGAGGACGGCGCGCCCCAGCATCAGGCCCGGAAAACTCTCCGAACGAAGAAAATCCGGCCAGGCCGCCCGCATCGGCGCGAAGGTATTCGTTTCGTGCAAGAAACCCGCATGCGCGATGATCGCCATGGCGCCGTTCCTCCCCCTAACCTCTCGTCCACTTCCCCAAGGGGGTATAGCCGAAATCGACGCCGACGAAACCCTTGAGACATAAGACGAGCCGAACGTAAGCGCGCAGGGCACACGCCGCTGACTCCTGCGTCATAAGGGTCGTGGCATATATAGAAGCGCACTCGAACACAACACCAACGCCACCCCGCCGGACGCCTACCACCGCGCATATCTCCGTCCATACATGACCGCCGGGCAAATCAAACCCTTACACTTGACATCGAAAGCATCTGAGTTATATCAGGTCGCATTCAAGCTTGAACAACGAGGATCCTTGGAACAATACCGAAACTATATTACCGACTGGCATCCATAATTATAATGTGGTACGGAATGCGTAACAGATCTTTCCGAAGATGAGGCTCCACGACTGTAAAATGCGGACGTACCAACGCGGCATATTGATCCCTTGTTCGAACAAACTGTCCGCGATCGAGACTCAACATACTTCGTTCGAAAAAAGATTGATTCGGTACTTTGCAGTTATCAATCGTCACAAGGCGGCCATCCTCCCGGAGACACGATGCCATCCGCGAAAGCACCCGTGCGCATGCGCCGTCATCAAGGTGATGTAAGAGGCCAAATATTAAACCTACGTCAAATTTACCGTTCAGCGGAATATCGTCACCAGTCACATCGGCCGACAAAAATGTCCCTCGCCCGCCCGACCTACGCGCGGCCAAGGCAATATATACCCCGACTCCTCAGAGACCCGAAAAAAGCTCTGGCAATCCGGCCGTTGATCGATTCTTCTCGGGGGCATGATTCGCGGTGGATTTCTGAGTGCCAAGGAGCGGGGGCCCCTGAGGGCGGTGATGGGGCACCCGAGCGAGAGCCATGGGGTGGCCCGGCGGGCGAACGCCGTTCTGCTGCTGGATGACGGCCTGAGCTGTGCCGAGGTGGCGCGGGTGCTCTACCTCGACGACGACACGGTGCGGACTTGGTTCAAGCGCTACCGCGCGGGCGGTCTGGATGAATTGACGCTGTTCGACTGGCCCGGCGGGCCGGGCCATCTGAGCCGGGAGCAAGAGGCGGACCTTTCGGCGCATCTGGGCGAACGGCTTTACCGCGACACGGGCGAGGTGGCGGCGCATATCGCGGCGACCTGGGGGGTGATCTACAGCCATTCCGGCTGCATCAAGCTGATGCATCGCCTGGGCTTCGAATACAAGCGCCCGGAAAGCCTGCCGGCCCAGGCCGACGAGGCCGAGCAGGCCGCCTTCATCGAGGCTTATGACAAGTTGCTCAACGGCCTGGAGGCCGACGAGGTGGTCTACTTCGCCGATGCGGTGCACCCGGAATACCAGTCGCGTCCAGTCCATGGCTGGGTCAAAAAAGGCGACAAGGTGGCGCTGAGGCGGACCTCGGGACGCCAGCGCATCAACCTCCACGGCGCGCTCAATCTGGAGAATTTCCACTGCCCCTTGGTCCAGGCCGAGCGGATCAACGCCGCCTCGACCATCGCGCTGTTCGAGAAGCTGGAGGCCGACAACCCCGGAAAGAAGCGGATCTACGTCTTCGCCGACAATGCCCGCTATCACCATGCCCGCCTGGTCCGACAATGGCTGGAGAGGCCGGGTTGCCGCATCAAGCTGATCTTCCAGCCCGCCTACGCCCCCCACCTCAACGCCATCGAGCGATTATGGGGCGTCATGCATCGCGAGGTGACCCACAACAGGTTCTACGCCAACTTCGACCTCTTCACCAAAGCGATCGATCACTTCTTCAAGCAACGCCTGCCACGAGAGTGGACGACTTGGCGCGACACCATAACCGACAATTTCCGTATCATCTCGCACCGGGATTTTCGGGTTCTGGAGTGATCCGAGTATAACTGGAATTCAAGTCCACTCCCACATAATCAATGTTGGACATGTAGCGAAGACTAGAGGCGGCGGCGAAGCGGGTGCCGGCGGCGGCCGGCCGATCGGAGTTGGGCGTACGGGCGACAGGGTGCCAGCGACGCCCATGGCATCGGGGCGATGCTCATCTGACATGGTGGAATAGGACGTTGGTCTTCGTCACGCCCGCCGTTCCCCCGAGCTCCGGTGGCCTCATCCGCCGCGCACCACCGCGGCACCACCGTCGATCGGCAGGGTAACGCCGGTGATGAAGCGGGCCTCGTCCGAGGCCAGGAACAGCGCCGCGTTGGCGACGTCCCAGCCCGTCCCCATTTTTCCGCCGAGCGGAACCTTGGCGTCGCGCGCCGCCGCGATCTCCTCGCGCGGCTTTCCGAATTCGCGCGCCCTCGTGTCGACCGCCATGGGCGTGTCCATAAGGCCCGGCAGGATGACATTGGCGCGGATGCCGTATTTGGCGTTCTCCGCCGCCAGCTGCTGGGTGTAGGCGATCATGCCGGACTTGGTGACCTTGTAGGCGACCAGCGGATAAGTGAGCCAGGCGGCCATCGAGGAGATGTTCAGAATCACGCCCGAGCCCTGTTCCCGCATCGCCGGCAGGGCGTGCTTGCAGGCCATCACCGTCCCGCGCAGGTTGATGGCGACGCAGCGGTCGAAGGCCTCTTCGGTGATCTCGGCGGGCGGCGCGTCACCGCCCGCGATCGAGACGCCGACGTTGTAGTGCAGAATGTCGAGCCGGCCCCAGGCCTGAATCGTGGCGGCGACCGCTGCTTCCAGCGTCGCCTCCACGGTGACGTCCGCCTCGTGGGCAAGCGCCACGCCGCCGGCCTCGGCGATCATCGCGGCAGTCTCCTCGGCCGAATCGAGTCGGTTGTCCAGCACCATGACCCGGGCGCCCTCGCGGGCGAAGGTCAGCGCCGTTGCCCGCCCGTTGCCGACCCCCTCGCCGGGACTCTGTCCGCCGCCGACGAGGATCGCCGTCTTGCCTTCCAATCGCATCGTCATGCCTCCTCAATGTCCAAAGAGAGAAGTCCTGGCCGGGGGAGCGGGCCGGCCAAGCCGTCGCCATCAATGGCGACTTGTCTCAAACAACCGGCGAGCGGCCGCCATCGACGTTGATGATCCGACCCCACTTCCGCGCCTTCATCTCGGGAAAAGCCACCCGGCGGAGGCGGATGGCGTCGAACAGCTTCAGCGCCAGATCTCGTCGGTGATGGATTCGAAGGCACCCGTTCGGCTGGTGCCGGCGTTGTCGACCAGCACGCCGACCTGGCCCATGTCGGCCTCGGCTCTGGCATGGGTGTCGGCGCCGAGGCGGCAATCGTCGCGCGGCGGGCCGACGTGCTGGAGGCCGCCAAGGCGGAGATCGAAGAACTGAGCGGCGGATCGTCGTCACTCGAAGAGGAACACCCCCTTGCCCGTCGTCTGGGTGTCGAACAGGCGGTAGGCCTCGTCGGCCTGGTCCAGCACGTAGCGGTCGGAGAACAGGTGGTCGACGTCGATTCCGCGGTCGGCGATGTAGCGGGCGCATTCCGCCTGGCCGATCGCCGAGAAGGTCCAGGACGCAACGATGGTCAACTGCTTGCGAATCATGTCCGGGCTGACGTCGATGGTGACATCGTTGCCCTCGCCGACGAAGCAGGCGGTGCCCCAGGTCTTGGCGCTGCGGACGGCGTTGATGCGGGCTTCCGGAATGCCGGTGCAGTCGAGCGTCAGGTCCGCCCCCTCGCCGTGCGTCAGCTCGTGAATCTGGGCGACGGGATCGACGTCGTTGGCGCTCGGGTCGATCACCGCGTCGGCGCCGAACTCGTTCGCCAGCGCGCGCCGCTCCGAGCCGATGTCGAGGGCGATGACGCGGGCGCCCATCGAGGAGGCGAGCTGCGTCGCGCTCAGTCCCACCGGGCCCTGGCCGAAAATGGCGATGGTCTGGTGGCCGGAGATGTTGATGCGGCGCAGCGCGCCGTAGGCCGTGCCGGTGCCGCAGGAAATCGCCGCGCCGGCCTCGTAACTGAGCTCGTCGGGGAGTTCGACCAGCGTGCTGGCCGGGATCTTCATGTATTTGGCGTGGGCGCCGTGACCGGTGGCGCCATAGACGGTGACGCCGTCGCGGCAAAGCTGCTGCCAGCCGACGCGGCAGTGCTTGCAGACGCCGCAGCCCTTGTAGTGATGCACCATCATCCGCTGGCCGATCCGCGCCACGTCCTCCGGGACGCCCTCGCCTACTTCGCAGACGACGCCGCAGGGCTCGTGCCCGCCGATGATCGGGCCATCCAGATCGCCGAGGCCCAAGGCCGCCGTGATCCCGCCCTTGGGCGCGCGATAGAACTTGAGGTCGCTGCCGCACATGCCGGAGGCCTTCATCTCGATCACCACCTCGCCCGGTCCGGGCGTGGGATCGTCGAAGTCCATGAATTCGAGCTCGCGTTCACCCATGAATACGACGGCGCGCATGGTCTCTCTCCTTTTCGTCTCGGTTGCTACCGCGGGTCCCGGCCGGGTTCACCATCATTCATGATGGTCGGCACAAGTCAGCCGGTGCGGATGAATTTCTGGAAGGCGTGGCAGGTGAGCGGGGCGAAATGGTCGATGGCACCCGAGGCCTTGATCACTTCGCCGACGTAGAAGTCGCCCCGGCCATCGACCCAGATGCCGTGCGGAACGATGAAATTGCCGGGCAGCAACGAGTCCCAGCCGCCGACCTGCGCCTGGATGTTGCCGTCGAGGTCGCAGATCGTCACCCGCGCGATCGGCGCGTGGCCGACCGGCGGCATCTGCATCAAATTGTAATGCGGCACGTCGGCCGGCGGCACCGCCCAGCCCAATTCGGCGATATAGAGGTTTTCTTGCTCGTCGATGAAGAGGTCGTCCGGCCGGTTGACCCAATTCCAGACGTCGAGGAACTCCCCGTTGGAGGAAAAGATCTGGATGCGGGAGTTTTCCCTATCGGCGACGAAGACTCTCCCCGAGCGGTCGACGGCGATGGCGTGCGGCAGGTTGAACTCGCCGAGGCGGTCGCCGGGCCCGCCCCACGACGCCTTCAATTCGCCCTCGGGCGAAAAGCGGTGGATGCGGGCATTGCCGTAACCGTCGGCGATGAAGAGGTCGCCGTCGGGGCCGGGCGCCAGGTTGGTCACCATGTTGAAGGGGCCGGCGGCCTGCTGGACCGGCGACTCACCGAACACGAACCCGGTATCGGCCGGGGCCTCGGTATCGCCCAAGGTCATCAACAGCTCGCCCGAGGTGGTGAACTTGCGCACCGTGTGATCGTGGTTGTCGCAGCACCAGACGTGGTCGTTGCGGTCGATGAAAATGCCGTGGGCGTTCGAAAAGACATCCTCGCCCCAGGCATCGAGGAACTGGCCCTCGCGATCGAAGACGATGACGGGATGATCGCCCCGGTTGAAGACATAGACGCGGTCCTGGGAATCGACCGCGACGCCGGCCACCTCGACGAAGGAAAATCCCTCCGGCAGCTTCTCCCAGCCCTCCAGCACTTCGAATTCGAGCTTGTGCGGTCCGATCGCCATTATCCGTCCCTCCCGTGAGCGTCCAAGTGTAGAGGAAGGGATGCCCCCGGCGCCAGCGCCCGGCGCCGCGGGTCCCCCGATCGAACATCGTCTCGGGGGCGGGGATCACGCGCCCGAGGCGCGTTCGATGATCGCGTCGAAATCGGCGCCGAGGGAAAGCGTGCCGTGGGCGGCGCGGGATCATTGGCTTTCATCTCCAGACTGTTACGCCGGACTATACTCGGGCGAACCTCCCCGCGCGCGCGGCGCGGCGATGCAAAGAGGCGGAACGGCGGAACGGCGGAACGGCCCAGCTCCACCGACAGCGATCCAGAAAGCCTATATGGTCGGGCCGGATTTCGGCCGGAGGGAGACATCGTCGCATGCCCGATTGGTTGTCGGCGTTCATCGGGCAGGCGGGTTACGGCGGCGTGGCGCTGGTCGTCGTTGCCGTGCTGGTGAGCGGCTTCGTCCGCGGCTTCATCGGGTTTGGCGCGGCGATGATCATGGTGCCGGTCTTCACCCTGGCGCTCGGGCCCCTGGTCGCCTTGCCGGCCGTCGCGCTCATCGGCCTGCCGACGACCTTCCAACTCCTCCCCACCGCCGTCCGCTATTCCGAACGCGCCCTCGTGGTACCGATGGCGGTCGGCTGCTTCGTCGCCGCGCCCCTCGGCACCTGGGTGCTGGTGACCGTGCCGCCCGAATTGATGAAGATCGCGATATCGCTGATAGTCCTGGTCATGGTCTTGCTGCTGTATCGCGGCTGGCAGCCGAAACGCCCCCTCGGCGTCCCTGCCTGTTTCACCGCCGGCATCGTCTCGGGCCTGGTGCAGGGCACCGCCGGCGTCGGCGGCCCGCCGGTGGTCGCCACCGCGCTATCGCGTCCCGGCACGCCCGAACGCCAGCGCGCCAACGTCATCGGCGCAATGACCGCGATGCCGCTTTGCTCGATTCCCCCCCTGGTCTGGTACGGGCTCATCACCAGGGAAGTGATGGTTATCGCGCTGACCATCATCCCCTTGCAGGTCGCCGCCACCTGGCTTGGCGCCCGTTTCTTCACCGATCGCGGCCGCGACTATTTTCGCAATGCTGCGCTCGTCTCGCTCGCCGTCATCGGCGTCCTCACTCTCGGCTTCGCCATCCGCGACGCGCTCGCGGGGTAAACTGGACAGACGGCACCGAAGACCGGCAAATTCAAGGATATTGGAGGGAATGGACATGACACGGACCGCCATCGTCACCGGCGCCGCCTCGGGGATCGGGCTCGGCACCTCGCGCGACCTGTTGGCGCGCGGCTGGACCGTACATGGTCTGGACCTGACCGAGGCGGCGCTCGCCAAAGCCGCCGGGGAACTGGGAAGCGATGCCTTCCACGCGCACGGCTGCGACGTCCGCTCGGCCGAAGCGGTGGCCGCGACCATGGCGGGGATCGGCGCGGCGGCGGGGAGGGTGAACGCCCTCGTCGCCTGCGCGGGCGTCTTGAAGCTCGGCAAGCTCGCCGAGATGTCGGTCGAGGATTACGACATGGTCTTCGA
The DNA here is from genome assembly GCA_965226475.1 of Alphaproteobacteria bacterium. Lineage (GTDB taxonomy): Bacteria > Pseudomonadota > Alphaproteobacteria > JASLMY01. The sequence goes on from CBDDDJ010000002.1 coordinate 679,968, forward strand.
CGTCAACACGCGCGGCCTGTGGCTCTCGGCGCGGGAAGCGCTGCCGCATCTGAAAGCCGCGGCCGGCCAGGGCGAGCTGGCGCGGATCGTCTTTCTGTCGTCTGTCGCCGCACTCCGGCCGAAGATCGAAAGCGGCGCCTATTCCGCCTCCAAGTCGGCGGTCAGCCAGTTGACCCGGGTGCTCGCGGTCGAGGTCGCGGGCGACGGCATCCTGGTGAACGCGATCGCGCCGGGCACCGTGGATACGCCGATGGTGAACGACCAGGGCGGGCCGAACGAGACCGGGGCCTGGCGGCCCTCCGGCCCCTCCCCCATCGGCCGTATCGCGCAGCCCGAAGACATCGCCCGCGTCGTGCGTTTCCTCCTCTCGGAGGAGGCGGCCTATGTGACCGGCACCACGATTCCGGTTGACGGCGGCACCCAGGCCGCCTTCGTCCCGCCGAGATAGGACATGGGAATCACCGTCACGCGCCGCCACCCCCTGTTCTTCGCCGAGATCTCCGGCATCGACCTGGGGCGGCCGATGACCGCGGACGGGTTCGCCGAGATCGAGACCGCCTTCCACGAGCACGCCGTGCTGCTGTTTCGCGACCAGCACCTGGACGATGCCGGGCAGGTCGATTTCTCCGCCCATTTCGGCCCGGTACAGAAGGTGACCAACTACGCTTGGCGCAACGAGACGCCGCGCATCCGCCTGGACGTCACCGATATCTCCAACATCGACCACGAGGGCCGCATCCAGGCGGCGAACGATCAGCGCCGACAAAACTACCGCGGCAACCTCCTATGGCACACCGACAACAGCTTCAAGCATGTGCCGGCGCGGTGCTCGCTGCTGTCCGCGCGCGAGATCCCATCCAGCGGCGGCGACACCGAATTCGCCGACATGCGCGCCGCTTACGACGCGCTGCCGGCCGACCGCAAAGCCGATCTCGAAGACCTGGTGGTCGAGCATTCCATCTTCCATTCCCGCGCCCGCCTCGGCTTCACCGATTTCTCCGACACCGCCCGGGCGGAGCTGCCGCCGGTGAACCAGGTTCTGGTCCGCCAACATCCAGGAAGTGGGCGGAAGGCGCTCTACCTCGCCTCGCACGCCGCCCGCGTCGTCGGCTGGCCGGAAGAGAAGGGCTGGGCGCTGCTGGACGAGTTGATCGAGTTCGCGACGCAACCCCAATTCGTCCACCGCCATGCGTGGCGGGTGGGCGACCTCATCGTCTGGGACAACCGCTGCACCATGCACCGCGCGCGGCCCTTCGACGACATGGGCGAAGCCCGCGTCCTGCACCGCACCACCGTCTCCGACGAGGTCAACACCGTGGAACGCGCCGGCCTCACCCTTCCAGCCACGGCGTGATCGCCTACGCCAGGCTCCCCCAGAGCAGCAGTGCGCCCCAGGCCATCAGGCCGACGCCGGCGGCGGAACCCAACCAGTGGCCGCGCGGCACGGTCTTCTCCGCCAGCACGAAGAGCGCCAGGCCGGCGATCCAATAGAGGTTCATCACCCCGCCGTAGAACAACAAGGCCATCAGCACCCAACAGCAGCCGAAGCAGAAGGCGCCGTGCTCCACGCCCATGGCGAAAGCGCCGAAGCGACCCTTACGCCAATGGTGCGACAGGAATTGCAGGGGCGTGCGGCAATGGCGAAGGCAAGCGTGTTTCAGGGGCGTCAGCTGCCAGATCCCGGCGGCGAGCAACAGGGCGCCGCCGAGGCCGGCGCTGGTGCTCGCCATCATCGATGACAGCAATTCGGCGCGCTCCAGCCCCCATTGCAGGCCGACGGCGATGATGCCGAACGTGCCCCAGGCCGCGACGTAGCCGGAGGCGAAGATCCCCGTCGGCACAATCGGGGCGCCGCGCTCGCGCTGGCGGCGGTCGATCCGGGCGTAGAGCAGGATCATCGGCGCGGCGCTGGGCAGCATCATCGCCACCATCATCACCCACCACATGAAGAACATCAGGACCGCGTAGCCCGGGGTCCACTGGGCGGGCCGCAAGGCATTCATGGCCAGTCCCGCCATCGCGCCCCGCGGCGTGTCGGGCGACAACGCCACCTCGCCGCCGGACACGGCCGTCGTCTCGAACGCCGACATGACCATGCCGGCGCCGGACAGGATGTAAATCCAGGCGAGCACGACGACCGCGACCAGACCGCCCACGACGATACTCCGGTCGCGCCTCAGAACGGCCTCGAGGGCGGTATCGGACATGCGCAACCTAGTCGATGATGCCGTAGGGTCCATGGGCGACGTCGATCAGGAAGCCGTAGCTGTCCTTGTTCTCGAAAGCAACCTGGCCCGTGCTCTTGAAGGTGCTGCTCGCCATTTCCGCCTCGCGGAACTCGAAGCCCTCCGGCAGGCGGATTTGCGCCCGGTGCGGAGCGCCGGTGACCGGATTGCGGATCGGCTCCATCGTCAATTCCAAGTGGCCGGGAATGGAGAAGGCGCCGACGCGCTTCTCGATGTCGCAGTGGAAATCGATCTTCGTGAAGACGGGATCGTACTCCGTCTCGATGGTCGAACCGTAGATGGAAAAGACCGTGGTCGGTTCCTGCTCCTCGCCACCCAGAATCTTGAACAACGCCTCGACCTGGGCTTCCGTGGCGCGATCGTCGATGAAGCCCTGGACGATGCCGCCTCCCTCGTGTACCGGCCCCGGCCAGCGAAAGGCGGCGGCGAAGCGCAATCCGTCGAGCCGCACGTCGCCGAAATAGCCCTCGGTGATTTGCGTCGCCTCCAGGCCCTCGCAGACCTCGTTGGTCGGCAGCGCGCTGAACTCGCACGGACAGCCATAGGCGCAGTTGCAGGCCGAAATCTTCGGTCCCCGTATCATCCAGTCGACGCAAGCCATCCCCTATCCCCTTCGTTTCTGGATATCACAACCGTAATTCGCGCGTCTCCAAGTTAAAAGGGATGGCGATGTTTCGGATCGTCGCGACATTGTTTCAATTAGGTTCCAGCGCCGCCTCGCGGCCCATCTCATCGAAGATCGTGTCGAGGCGGGCGAGCGCCCTCTCGACGGTGCGTTGGCGCATGCCTTCGTAGGCCGGATCGTCGGGAATCGGCGCCTGCTCTATCGCGCGGCGCACATTGCCGCGGATCTCCTCGAACAATTCCCCCCGCCGGCGGCTGGAGCGGACCACCGCCTTCAGCGCCTGGGTCGCCAGGATGTGGGCGACGAGGATATCCGCGTTGAGGTCCGCGAAGGTTTGCAAAACGTGATCGGCGAATGCCCGGGGAGGTTCGTCGGTGGTGGTCATGAGATACGGCGCTCCTGCCCTCTCGATCTATATGGAGACGGATCGGCTGGCGGACAATGACGGTCATCGAGGAAAACCTGGTGGCGACGTGCCCCATTCGGGCGGGCCCCGCCCGCCGGAATGGGGCACGTCGAAATAGACCTCGCGCTCCCGGGGACCGGAAATCGGGTGGCGGTGGCGCATCGCCCGAATGTTGTTCTCGGAAACCGGCGCCCCGGCCCCTGGTGCCCGAGCGGCGTGCCATTTTCGGAAACATGGAGCCTTAATTCGCGGCCGCAACGAGGCCAAGTCTCTTGGAACAGATAGACTTCATGCCTCGGAGGCCTTTCAAGCGGCCGATGGAATTCTGGCGACCTCCGCCGTAGGGTCGACCGAATGATCCTGTCGACCTTCGAGCGACCCGGAGCAAGCTCCGCTTGAAACCTCGTCGGTTGATGCGCCCAAACGGCCTGGCTGATCGTCGGGGCAAGGCTGGCCTTGGGGTAACACGAGAAGGGACACCGCCATGAGATATCGCAGATTCGGAAAGACGAACTTCGAGGTCTCGGAGCTCGGCTTTGGCGGCGGGCCGGTCGGGTTCCTCGATACGGACCGGCGGCAGGTGAGCGAGATCCTGAACACCTTGCTGGACCGCGGCATCAACCTGATCGACACGGCGGCGAGATATGGCGGCTCGGAGGAGGCGATCGGCGAGGCCGTCGGCCATCGCCGCGACGACTATGTGTTGGTCTCGAAGTGCGGCCAGGCGTTCGACGACATCGAAGGAGAGGCCTGGTCCGCGGCCACGATCGAGCAGACGGTGGATCGCGCGCTCCGGCGGCTCAAGACCGACCGGATCGACGTCATGCTGTTGCATTCCTGCGATCTGGCGACGCTCGAAAAGGGCGAGGCGCTGGGCGCGCTGATCGCCGCGCGCGAGGCGGGCAAGCTCCGCCATGTCGGCTATTCGGGCGACAACGACGCGGCCACCTATGCCGCGGGCCTCGACGATGTCGCCGTGATCGAGACCTCGATCAATATCTGCGACCAGGCGAACATCGTTTCCGTCCTGCCGCTGGCGCGGGCGAACGACATCGGCATTCTGGCCAAGCGGCCAATCGCGAACGCCGCCTGGACGGACGCGTCGGAACGGCGCGGGATCTACGTCGACTATGCGAAGCCTTACTCGGAACGACTGGCCAAGATGGGCATCGCGCCGGCCGACCTCGGAATTCCGGGAGACGTCGGCGCGGCGTGGGCCGAACTCGCCCTGAGGTTCACCCTCTCGCAGCCCGGAGTGACCACGGCGATCGTCGGGACGACGAAGCCCTCGAATGCCGAACGTAACCTGGCCACCCACTCGAAGGGCGCGTTGGACGCGGCCGTGGTCGCCGCGTTGCGCGCGGCCTTCAAGCGCGCGGAAGCCGCCGACGGCGAGACCTGGGTGGCTCATTCGTGAACGGGGACGGCTCGATCGCCGCCTCGCCGAACTACGTCCCTTCGGTCCGGATCGCGTTCCCGGCCTCCGGCGCCCGCTTGGTCCGGTTCCACTCCTCGAGCATCGGCCCCGAGACCTCGGCCAGGCGGGCATTGAGTTCCGGCGTGCTGGTATCGGCGGAGAGTTCCAGGCGATGTCCGTTGGGATCGAAGAAGTAGATCGAGCGGCAGATGCCGTGGTCGGTGGGGCCCACCACGTCGATGCCCAGACCCTCGATCCGGGCCTTATGGGCCATCAACGTTTCGACGTCGCCGACCGCGAGGGCCAGGTGCTGCACCCAGTCGGGCGTATTCGGGTCGTGCCCCATCTCCGCCTCCTCCGGCAGCTCGAAGAAGGCGACGTGGCTGCCGTCGCCCATGCGAAAGAAGACATGCATGTGCGGCTGCGGCGCGCCGGTCGAGGGGACGGAGTTGGCGGCGAAGGCGATATCGTATTCGAGGCCCAGGACGCCGGTGTAGAAGTCGACGGTTTCCTGGGCGTAGCGGCAGCGATAGGCGACGTGATGCAGGCCTAGAATCGTCATGATGTCTTTTACCTCCTCCCGCGTCCGGACCCGGCATCCGGAGAGGTACCCCGGCTAGCGAACCTGGAGTACGAGTTTACCGCGAAGATGACGCGCCTCGCTGACCCGGTGCGCCTGGGCGGCCTCGGCCAGCGGATAGATTTCTATTTCCGGCACCCGCACGGCGCCGGCCTCGACCAACTCGACGACGCGCTCCAGATGAGGGCGATCGCGACCGACAGCGGGCCTGAGCGATTCAACGTCCCCGCGTGACGGCGTCGGCGCCTGGCCGCCCGACGCGATGAAGGCCGCCCGCCCGCCTGGCCGCAACACCTCGAACGAGCGCTCCGCCACGTCGCCCCCGACGGTATCGAAGACCGCGTCGACATCCTTGACCACTTGCGTGAAATCGACCGCGTTGTAGTCGATTATCTCGTCCGCCCCGAGCGCGCGGAGATTGTCGTGATTGGCGGCGCTGGCGGTGGTGATCACGCGCGCGCCGATATGTTTGGCGAGTTGCACGGCAAAGCCGGCGACACCGCCGGCGCCGCCCTGGATCAGGATCGTTTCGCCCGCCTCGAGCCCGAGCGTATCCTCGACGGAGATCACCGCCGTCAGGCCGATCAAGGCCAAGGCCGCCGCCTCGACGTGGCCAAGCGAGTCGGGTTTCCGTGCCACGATCTCGGCCCCGATCGCCACCTTCTCGGCGTAAGCCCCTTCCACGCCCACATCCATGACGCCGAACACCGCGTCGCCGGGCGCGAAATCGGCCACGCCCGATCCAAGCGCCGAGACGATGCCCGAGAAATCGCGCCCCAGAACGTAAGGGAAGGCGAGCGTCGAGCCGTATTCGTCGGACCGGACCTTCCAATCGGCGGCATTGACGCTCGCCGCATGGACATCCACGACGATTCCGCCCGGCCCCGCGACGGGGTCTGGCATGTCGCCCAGGACCAGCTCCTCGGGTCCGCCATGCCGCCTGATCAACGCCGCCTTCATGCCTTTTCCCCTCGCCACGCGCCTGCGGTACGTGGACTCTAACACAGGCATGCGCCACATTCGGGATCGTGTGTCGACAAGCGCGGACACGCCGCGTATCGAACGAATTGAGCGGACGGATCGGGAGAAGCGACAATGGAATGCAGAATGGACGGACGCACGACGATCGTCACCGGCGGCAGCCTGGGGCTCGGCCTTGCCATGGCGGCGGAGTTCGCCCGGTCGGGTGCGAAGGTCGCCATCGTCGCCCGGCGACAGGAGATCCTGGACGCCGCGAAGGCCACGATCGAGGCCGCGGCACCGGACGCCAAGGTCGCGGCCCATGCCTGTGACATGCGCGATCCGGCGGCCATCAAGGCGATGCACCAAGCCGTCGTCGCCGACCTGGGCGAGGTCGACGTGGTGGTGAACAACGCGGGCACCTCGCGGGCCATGGACTTCATGGAGATCACCGACGAGCTTTGGAACGAGGATCTCGAGTTGAAGCTGATGGGCGCGGTGCGGCTGATCCGGTTGACCTTTCCCGGCATGAAGCAGCGGCGCTGGGGCCGGATCATCAACGTGCTGAACGTGGGCGCCAAGGCGCCGAGCGCGCGCGGGGCGCCGACGGCGGTGTCGCGGGCGGCGGGCATGGCCTTGACCAAGGTCCTGGCCGGCGAGGGCGCGCCGCACAACGTGCTGGTAAACGCGCTTCTGGTCGGCCTGATCGAGAGCGATCAGCACCTGCGGCGCCATTTGAACTCCGGCTCGAACGATACGATCGAGCAGTACTACGAAAAACTGGCCTCGGCGGTGCCGCTCGGCCGGGTCGGCAAGCCGGAAGAGTTCGCCAACATGGCCTGCTTCCTCGCCTCCGACGCGGGCTCCTACATCACCGGCACCGCCATCAACGTCGACGGAAATCGGGCGCCGGTGGTTTGAGGGCCCGGAAAGGAGAGAACCTCACGCCGCCGCGATAGCGGCCTGGATGTCTCGAATCTGGTTCATCACGTCGTTTGACAGCGGCCCCTTGTTCACCGCCCCGGCGGCGAGCTGCAATTCGTCCAACGTCGTGATACCGATCTCCATCGTCGAGAGTGCCGGATTGGAAATGACATAGCGGACCGCAAGTTCCGGCAAGCTCCCGGCATGTCCCGCCGCGACGATCGGCTGGAACCGCAACGCACTCGCGACGTCGGCGGCATAATCCCGACCCGACCCGATCCGATCGGATCGACGCTTGGTATTCCCAAGGGATGGCGGTCCTCGCTCCCCGAGAGGGCGCCGCCGGCCAGAACCCGGACGCCGATCGTGCCGACGCCGTGACGCTCGGCCACGCTCAAAAGTTGGCGGTAGTCTTCCGCGGGAAAGCCGGCCGGCTGGACTTCGCCCGCCGACGGCGCGAGCAGGTTGAAAAAGACCTGGGCGCTATCGAAACAATCCGACTCGACCAGCTCGTGCAGCGCCTCCGCATCGCCCTTGGCGGTGAAGCCGAGGAACCGAGCCTTGCCCTCGTCGCGCAGCTTCATGAAGGCCGGCACGACATCCCCCAAGACCCGGGCGGCGGTCATGTTCCCGGCGACGGCGGGATCGCCCAGCGTGTTGTGCAGCTGGAAGATATCGACGTGGTCCTGCCGCAGGCGCGCGAGACTGGTTTCGAGGGATGCCCGGATCGCCCCGGCGAGATCGCCCTGGTGCGCCTCCGTCAATCCGACCTTGGTACTGACGATGATGCCGTCGCGGTCGCGGCCGAGGGCGCGGCCGAGATTCTCTTCCGAGGCGCCATTTCCGTATGACGGCGCCGTGTCGAAATGGTTGATGCCGTTGTCGCGCGCCCAGGCGACGGCACGATCCTGATCGGCGGCACTCCCCGCGGTCATCAACCCGCCGACCGCGCCACAGCCGAACGTCAAGAGAGATACGTCGAGATCGGTACCGCCAAACCGTTTCTTTTCCACCCGCATCACCCTTCGTATCGCCAATATTCACCGCGCCGTATATCCGCCGGCCGAGCGAAACGATCATCCGAGTTTAGCCATGACGTGGCAACCCTGCCCCTCGGCCGAAAGGCGCGCTAACATGGGAAGAGAAGACGGAGACAGCGCGAGAGACGACAATGCCCGTACGCATCATCGGCATGATCGGGGTGGCGCCGCCGACCTCGGAGGCGACGGTCCACATCATCACCGGCGGGGTCTCGCCGGGTTTCGTGCGCGAATTCTCCCAGGCGCACGAGGCGGCCGGCTACGACCTGGTATTGGTCGGCTATACCTCGCAATCGGCGGAAGGTTTCGCCGTCGCCGGTTACGCCGCCGCCCATACCGAACGGCTCGGCTATCTGATCGCCCACCGGCCGGGTTTCCTGGCACCCACCCTGGCCGCGCGCAAGATCGCCACCTTCGAACATCTCTGGGATGGGCGGATCGCCATCCACATCATCGCCGGCTTGAGCGACGCCGAACAGCGCATGGACGGCGATACGCTGACCAAGGTCGATCGCTACCGCCGGGGGGCGGAATATCTCGACGTGATGCGCCGGGCCTGGACCGAGGACGGCCCCTTCGACTTCGAGGGCGAGTTCTACCAGGTCGAGGGCGCGCGCTCCGACGTCCAGCCCCTGCAACAACCGCACCCGCTGCTGTTTTTCGGCGGCTCCTCCGAGGGGGCGTTGGAGATGGGGGCCAGGCACTGCGACATCTTCGCCATGTTCGGCGAGCCGTTGGCGGCGACGGCCGAGCGCATCGCCGATTTCCGCGCCCGCGCCGCGCGGCACGGCCGCGCGGCTGGCTTCAACCTCTCCTTCCGGCCGATCCTCGCCAAGACGGAGGGGGCGGCCTGGGACAAGGCCCGGGCGATCCTGGCCGAGATCGAGACGCTCCCCGGCCAGCAGACACGACGGCGCCCGTGGGACGCCTCCGGCAGCCGTATCCTGGACCACGCCGAGAAGGCCGACGTCCACGACGAACGGCTCTGGACCGCGCTCGCCCGCGCCTACGGCGCCAAGGGCAACACCACCTGCCTGGTCGGCACCGCCGAACAGGTGGCCGAGGCCTGTCTCGAATACTACAAGCTCGGCATTGGCGGCTTCCTGCTGCGCGGTTTCGATCCCTTGGGCGACGTCACGGAGTACGGCCGCGAGCTGATCCCCCGCATCCGCCAAGGCGTCGCGGAGACCGACGCGGCGACGAGCCCACAGGCCGCCCTGTCGTGACCGGTTTCCTGGCGCGCGCGCGGTGGAGGGAGGGACGCATCCTCGATGGCGAGATTCGCTACCTGATGCTGCGCGCGGACGTGCTGATGGGTATCTTCCAGCGCTTGAGCCCGTCCGCCCGCGCCGAAGCGCTCGAGGCCTTTGCCGAGGCGGTGCGCGAGGGCGGACGCGCCTCGGCGGAACACTACCGCGCGCTCGGCGATGCCGGGACGGCCGAACTGCTCGCCATCATCGAGGCGACGGCGCCCGAGCTGGGCTGGGGCCGCTGGTCCTTCGAGATCGGGCCCGGGGGATGGGACCTCCGGGTCGAGAACAGCCCCTTCGCCGCTGGCTTCGGGCCGGCCGAGGCGCCGATCTGCGCGCCGATCCGGGGCATGCTCGGCGCACTCGGCGGCATGCTGCTCGGCCCTGGCGCAAGTGCCACCGAGACCGCCTGCGCCGCCACCGGCGCGGCGAGCTGCCGCTTTCGAGTCTTAAATCCGGAGTAATCCCGCCATGACCGCACCGCTTAGCCGCGCCGAGGCCTTCGCCGCCGAACACGATTTCCGCCTGCCGATCCTGATGGCACCGATGGCCGGTGCCTGTCCGGCCGCGCTCGCCATCGCCGTCGCCAACGCCGGCGGCATGGGCGCCTGCGGGAGCTTGTTGATGTCACCCGATGGCATCGCCAAGTGGGCGGCGGAGATGCGCGCCGGCAGCAACGGCGGCTTTCAACTGAACCTCTGGATCCCCGATCCCGAACCGGTGCGCGACTCCACGGCGGAGGCGCAGGTGCGCGCCTTCCTCGGCCAGTGGGGCCCGGCCGTCGATCCGGCGGCGGGCGATGCTCCGTTACAGGACTTCGACGCCCAGTGCGAGGCGATGCTGGCGGCGGGCCCGCCGGTCATCTCCTCGATCATGGGGCTCTATCCCGCGCCCTTCGTCGAGGCCCTGAAGGCGCGCGACATCAAATGGTGGGCTACCGTGACCACCGTGGCCGAGGCGGAAGCGGCGGCGGCGGCGGGGGCCGATGCCGTCGTCGCGCAGGGGGCCGAGGCGGGCGGCCACCGGGGCGCCTTCGAGGCGGACGGCGCGGAGGCCCGCGCGGTCGGGCTCTTTTCGCTGCTGCCGCAGGTGGTCGACGCGGTGCGGGTGCCGGTGATCGCCACGGGCGGCATCGCGGACGCGCGTGGCGTCGCCGCGGCCCTGATCCTGGGTGCCTCCGCCGCGCAGGTCGGCACCGGCCTGCTGCGGTCGCCGGAAGCGGGAATCGCGCCGGCCTGGGCGGAGGCGCTGGGTCGCGCCCGCCCCGAGGACACACTGGTGACGCGGGCCTTTTCCGGCCGGCCGGGGCGCAGCCTCGCGACCGACTATGCCCGCGCGGCGACGGCGCCCGGGGCGCCCGCCCCCGCCCCCTACCCGATCCAGCGCGGCCTCACCCAGGTGATGCGCGATGCCGGCACCAAGTCTGGCGATGTCGTCCGCATCCAGGCCTGGAGCGGCCAGTCGGCCGGCCTGGCCGAGGCCCGCCCCGCCGGCGATATCGTGCGCGACCTTTGGCAGGGCGCCAGGTCCCTGCTCGGCTGAGGGCGATCTCTGGCCGAAGCGGTGAGAGCGGGCTATATAATACTGAGAGCCACCACTTAGGGGGCGACATGGTCATCGGACGCATGCTCGGACGTATTTTCTTCGCCCTCGCCTTCATGGCGATGGGAGCGGAGATCGTGCGCAGTCTCGAGGCCGGTGCCTGGACCCCGATCGCCTTGGGCGAACTCTGGTTCCGGATCGACGTCGGCAGTCTCAACCTGGCGCAGGCCGGCATCCAGCGGAACGTCCACCCCAGCCTCTGGGACCCGGTCCTGGTGACCGTCCTTCAATGGCCGGGCTGGCTGCCGCCCGCGATCCTCGCCACCCTCTTGCTGCTGATCTTCCGCCGCCGGAGCGAACGCCGCCTCTTCGGCCGGCGCGGGAGTTAGTGCTGGCCATCGTGAATGACGGCGCCCCCGGCCTATTCCGCGACGATCGGATGGTCGGGGTGGAAGGCGTGATAGGCGAAGGCGAAGTCGACGCGGTAGACCACGTCCACCATCTTTTCGCCCTCCCTGCGCTGGACCAGCACGTTGCCGACGTCGGCGCCCTCCGCGATGACGCCTGAATCGAGAGCCGAATTCTGGCCCGGCTCCCAGGTGATGACGAGGCCGCCGTCCAGTTCGACCCGGCGCTTGTTTCGCAAATAATCGAGCGCCCAGGCCCGGCTTTCGCCCTCGATCGCGACGACGCGGGAGAGCGGCGCCACGTTCTTCGGCATCTCGCCGCGATAGAGGAAGGGTCGGGCCGAGGAATCGTAACCGCCATAGGGATTGGCGCCATAACGCCGCATGCCGGCGACGCTCGGCACCTGCACCAGGCCGTTGGGCGCGCGTTTCTTGAAATTGGCGAAGGATTCGAGGCGGGCGGGCACGAATTTCAACTTGGTGCCGAGCATCTCGCCGACGATCGCCGTGCCGGTGAACTGCTGCCACCAGCTCTCGGTCTGGCGGTCGTACATGACGAGGTCGGAATTGCGGAGCTTGCCGGTGGTGCCGAAGTCCAGCACCTTGTCGCCGACCCGGCCGTCGAAGACCACGGCGGCATTGCAGAGCGGGCAGAAGGTGACCGAGACCGGGATTCCGCCAACGTGATCGTTGACGATCTCGTGCCACATCAGGATCCTAAGCGGATAGGCCTTGGTCTCGCCACCGAGCGTGAGGCCGACCACCGGCTCCGTCGGCGGAATATCATCGACTTCCGAGACGGCGACGAACTTCGGATCGTTGATCGCGGGGATGCCGTCCTTCGGCGGCCCGCCCGACATGATCTCGGAAAAGTCGACCGAGGTCTTCTCGAAGTCGGTCTTCGGCCACTCGATTTTCCAGAATTCGGGCGAAGCCTCCACCGCCGAATAGCCGAGCCAGACGAGGCCCAACGCCGCCCCGATCACCGCCAACCTCTTCATCATCCGCTTTCTCCCGCTCTTGTGGGGCCATGATCCTCGTTGGCGCGGCCGGGCACAAATCACAGCTGCTTGACCAAGCCCACGGATGTCGCCAGATACTCCGACCCATGGAACAGGTCGAATGTATCGAGGTCGGGGCCGGCGTGGTCGGCCTCGCCGTCGCCCGACGCCTGGCGCTGCTGGGCATCGAGGTCGTCGTGGTCGAGCGGGCCGACATGGTCGGCACCGAGACCTCCTCGCGCAACAGCGAGGTGATCCACGCCGGCATCTACTACACGAAGGGCAGTCTGAAGGCGGAACTCTGCGTCGAGGGCAAGCACCGGCTCTATGAATATTGCGAGAGCCGGGGCGTGCCGCACGCCAATTGCGGCAAGCTGATCGTCGCCACCGACGAGGAGGAACGCGAGACGCTGGACGGCATCATCGGCCGCGGCCTCGCCAACGGGGTCGACGACCTCTACATGATCGATGCCTCGGCGGTCCGCGGGCTGGAGCCGGAGATCCATGCGACGGCGGCGATCGTCTCCCCCTCCACCGGAATCATCGACAGCCACGGCCTGATGCTCGCCTACCAGGGCGAGGCCGAGGACCACGGCGCCATGATCGCCTTCAACACGCCCTTCCTGAAGGGCGAGGCCGGGCCCGAGGGTTTCGACCTCGCGGTCGGCGACGGCGAGGGCGGCGAATACCGGCTGGGCGCGCGCATGCTGGTCAATTCCGCCGGCCTCTTCGCCCAGGACGTCGGGCGCTCGCTCGCGGGCCTGGCGCCCGCAAGCGTGCCCGACCAGTTCTTCTGCAAGGGCAGCTACTTCTCGCTGCTCGGCCGCCAGCCCTTCGGCCGGCTGATCTATCCGGTGCCAAACAACGCCAGCCTCGGCGTCCACGTCAGCGTCGACTTGGGCGGGCGCAACCGCTTCGGCCCGGACCAGGAGTGGGTCGAGGCCATCGACTACGACGTCGACATCCGCCGCGCCGAGGTCTTCTACGACGCCGTGCGGCGCTACTGGCCGGGCCTGCCGGAAGAGGCGCTGCAGCCGGCCTACGCCGGCATCCGGCCCAAGGTGCAAAAGCCCGGCGGCCTGGGCGAGGATTTCCAGATCCAGGGGCCCGAGGGCCACGGCATCGCCGGCCTGGTCAATCTCTACGGCATCGAGAGCCCGGGCCTGACCGCCTCGCTGGCCATCGCCGAGCGCGTCGCCAGGGCGCTTGGATATCAATAGAGGAGTGGCGAACATGGAAGCGCCCAGGATCGAGAACGCCGCCGACGCGCGCCGCGAGGTGGAGGCGCGCGGCCTCGACCATATCCAGGTCGGCGTCACCGACCTGGATGGCGTGCTGCGCGGCAAGCTCATGGCCAGATCCAAGTTCCTGGGCGCGCTCGAGAAGGGCTTCGGCTTTTGCGACGTGGTGCTCGGCTGGGACAGCGACGACCAGCCCCTGGACGGCCTGGCACTCACCGGCTGGCACACCGGCTTCCCCGACGCCCAGGTCCGCCTGTTGCCGGAGACGGGCCGCGAGGTGCTCGCCACCTTCGAGGGCAAGGGCCTCTTCTTCCTGGGCGAGTTCGTGGGCGAGGCGGCGGCGATCTGCCCCCGGAACCTGCTCGGCCGCGTCGCGGCACGGGCGGCGAAGATGGGTGTCGACGGCCTGGCGGCGCTGGAGTACGAGTTCTTTTTGTTCGACGAGAACCCGAACGGCGTCCGCGACAAGGGCTACCGCGACCTGGTGCCGATCACGCCCGGCAATTACGGCTATTCGGTATTGCGCGCTTCCGTCTGGTCGGCTTTCCACGAGGAGTTCCTCGCCACCATGACGGCGATGGACCTGCCGCTCGAGGGACTGCACACGGAATCGGGCGCCGGCGTGATGGAGGCGGCGATCGACAAGGCCGGCTTCCTCGCCGCCGCCGACCGGGCCGCGCTGTTCAAGACCTTCGCCAAGGTCCAGGCCCAGCGCCACGGCCTGATGGCGACCTTCATGGCCAAATGGTCGCCCGACTACCCGGGCCAATCGGGCCACATCCACTTGTCCTTGACGCGCGACGGACGGCCGGTCTTCCATGATGCTGGCGCCGTTGACGGCATCTAGGCGACGCTTCGCCATTTCATCGGTGGCCAGCAGGCCCTGATGCGGGAATTGATGGCGCTGATCGGCCCGACGGTGAACAGCTACACGCGCCTGGTGCCGGGCTTTTGGGCGCCGACCAACGCCACCTGGGGGGTCGAGAACCGGACTTGCGCGCTGCGCGTCGTTCGCGGCGGGCCGGACGCGCAACGGGTCGAATTCCGCGTCGCCGGCGCCGATGCCAATCCCTACCTCGCCCTCGCGGCGGCGCTGGGCGCCGGCCTGTGGGGTATCGAGCACGAGATCGAGCCCACTGCCCCCCTCCAAGGGAACGCCTACGAGGCCCGCGTGCCCGCGCGCCTCCGCCTGCCCCGAAGCCTGGGCGAGGCCGCCGATCTGCTACGGCGCTCGAAGGCCGCCCGCGAGCTTTTCGGCGATGCCTTCGTCGACCACTACGCCACCACCCGCGAGGCCGAGGAACGCGCCTTCCAGAAGGCGATCACCGACTGGGAACTGAAGCGCTATTTCGAGATCATCTGAGGCGCGCGGGCGACCGGGTCAATCTTGGAAGAACCTAGCAGTTTGTCGGGCTTAGGCCGATAGAGGTCAATATGCGCAAGAAACGCAATAATTTTGACGGGAAATTATAACAAACATACGAACCATGCGCTTTGTGTGAAATATTATTGCCTATTTTGCTTAAGTCCGACAGGCTCCTAGTGCGATGGATTTGAAGTTCCTCCGGTAATTGGGGCAGGCACCGCGGGGAACTTCAAATCCGTAAGCCACGCTAGAATCATGATTTTGCTTGTGTCCTTATCAAATCGGAAGTTCGTTCGGCGCACGCCATCAATGCCACGAACTTCCGATTCGGGACACTAGCCGATCCAGACCTTTCGGAAGTCGTGATAGAAGGTCGGGTGGGCGGTATAGCCCTTGACCCGCTCGTGGGTGGCGGAGAAGACCGAGCGCCAGAGCGGCTGCACGATCACCGCATCCTCCTGCAGGATGCGTTCGACCGTCTCCATCCTGCGGCGCCGCTCGCCGATATCGAGCGTGGCGCTCGCCTCGTCGAGGGCGCGGTCGAATTCCGGGTTCGAATAGTGCCTCTCGTTCCAGGGCACCCCGCCCCGGTAGCCAAGGTCCAGCACCATCACGCCCAAGGGGCGGTGGGTCCATGAGGTGAAGCCGAAGGCGGTCTTCTCCCAGACATCCCAATATCTGGTGCCGGGCATGACATTCAGCTCGAGCTCGATACCGACCGGCGCCAATTGCGCCTTGAACTCCCGCGCCGCCGCCTCGTGCCAGGCCTCCGCCTGGCCCAGGTCAAGCTTCAGTTTGATACCGCCCGCGTGCCCGGCCTCGGCCAGCAGGCGTTTGTCCTTCCCGAGGTCGGGTCGTAGCGCCGGAAGCTTGAAATATTCGGGATGGATCGGCGCGACATGGTGATCCTCGCCCGGCGCGCCACGCCCCCGCTAGGCGACCTCCAGGATCCGCCGGCGGTCCGTCGCCGCCTGGATCGCGCGCCTCACCAAGGGATCGTCGAAGGGCGCCTGGCTCACCTGCATGCGGGCGACCGCCGTTTGCGCCGTCACCGTCTCGTTGATCGACAGGCCTGCGACCTTCTCGACGACACCAATTTGCCCGACGTCGACCTCGCTCAACATGTCGACCTCGCCGGCGATCAGGGCATAGAGCCGGGTGGCCGGATCGTCGCCGTAATCGATATAGGTAATTGCGTCGAGTTTCACCGGCGGGCCCCAATAGGATTGGGGGTCGCGGCGGCGGACCGAGAAGCGCTCCCCCAGACGATACTCGGCGATCTCGAAGGGTCCGGTGCCGATCGGGTGCTTGGCGAAATCGCCGCCCATCTCGACGAAGCGGCGGTGCAGGATCGCGGCCGGGTAGTTGTAAAAATTCTCCGGGATCGAAAGCACCGGACGAGAGAGGTTGAGGCGGACGGTGTGCGCATCCAGCTTCTCGACCGCGCCCGCCACCATTCGTTTCTCGACGATCGGCTTGCCCTCGCCGTCGGTCTTGCCGGTGTCGATATCCTCGACCATGGCCGAGAACAGTCCAATGTTGGAGGAGCCGGTCGCGGGCTCAGCCAGCGCTCGATATCGACGAGCCAGCGCTCGATATTGAAAACAACGTCGGCGGCGGTGAAATCGTCGCCGTTGCTCCATTTGACGCCGCGCCGGAGATGGAAGGTCCAGGTCCGGAGGTCGTCCGAGACCTCCCAACGTTCGGCGAGATAGGGCCGGGTGATGTTGTCGGCACCCGTGACGGTCAGGTATTCGACCACATGGCGGGTCAGGTTCCCGGCCTCCGGCCAGTCGAAGCGCGCGGGATCGGTGATCCCCTGCACCCGGTGCGAACAGCGGAGCACGCCACCCCTCGCTTGCGCCCGGGCCGGACCCGAGGCGAAGACCGCCGGCCACTCGCCGATCAGGGCATGGGCGGCGCCGGCCGAGATGCCGAGCAGGGTCGCGAGCCTCAGAAACTCACGCCGTCCGACCCGGCCCCTTCGATATTGATTCAGGGCTTCGGGCAAATAGGGGTGGATCTTGCCCGTCCCGCGATGGGACATCCCTCACGCTCCTCGCCCGGGCGACCTTCCGGTCGTCGTTCGCGAGCCATGTTTGGAGCCGCGTCGCGGGGCTGTCAATGCCGGGGGGGACTCGTCGCGGATGGAACGGTTGCACGCGGCGCCGGCATGCGAGATGCTGGCGCCGGAGGCGCGAGAAAAATGGACGTGGCCAGGGTCGACAAACCTGCCGGCCGCCCCGTGCGGCGGGCATCGTCGGCCGCGCGAGAACAGGAACGAAAGTGGAGAAGCGGACGTTTCGCGCATACCTATGCCGCGCTCGACCTCGGCACCAACAATTGCCGCCTGCTGGTCGCCCGGGCGACCCGACGCGGCTTCCGCGTGATCGACGCCTTCAGCCGCATCGTCCGCCTGGGCGAGGGGATTGGCGCCAGTGGGCGGATCTCGGACGCGGCGATGGAGCGCACCATTCAAGCCCTCGCCGTCTGCGCCCGCAAGATCCGCCGCCATGACGTCACGCGCGCGCGCCTGGTCGCGACCCAGGCCTGCCGCCAGGCGGAAAATTGCCCCGAATTCCTGGAGCGGGTGAGCGCCGAGACCGGCCTCACCGTAGAAATCATCTCGAGCGACGAGGAAGCCCGGCTGGCGATCTCGGGCTGCCTGCCCTTGATCTCGCGCCGGGCGGGCATGGCCTTGGTATTCGACATCGGCGGCGGCAGCACGGAGTTGATCCAGCTCGACCGCCGGGGCCGGCCAAGCCGGCTTTCAACCCTGTCGCTCCCCTTGGGCGTCGTGACCCTCGCCGAGCGCCACGGCGGGGATCGGATTTCGGCCGACGTCTATGAGCGGATGATCGCCGAAGTCGCGGGCGAGCTTCGCGCCTTCGAGGCCTACGACGAACTGGTGGCGGCCATAGATCGGCGCGAAGTGCAGATGATCGGCACCTCCGGCACGGTGACGACGCTCGCCGGCATCCACCTGGGACTGGAGCGTTACGACCGCAACCGGGTCGACGGCGTCTGGCTGCGATTCGATGAGGCGCTCGGCGTTGCCGCCAGCCTCCGGGACATGGGCTACGACCAGCGCGCGGCGCACCCCTGCATCGGCCCGGACCGGGCCGACCTGGTCATCGCGGGCTGCGCCATTCTGGAGGCGATCTGCCGCGCCTGGCCGGTGGGCGACCTGCGCGTCGCCGACCGCGGCATCCGCGAGGGCCTGCTGCAGGGCCTGATGCGCGGCGCCGACCGCGAGGCCCGCCAGGCCCGGACCGCCGACCGGTAGAGGGCCATGGCCAAGTCCCCGCGTTCCGGCAAGGGCGGTGGTGGCCGCGCGCCCAAGGTCAGGGTCCGAACCGCCAAGGGCCGGCGCATCGGTTCGACCCGCTGGCTCGAACGGCAGCTGAACGACCCCTATGTCCGCGCCGCGAGGGACGAAGGCTATCGAAGCCGCGCCGCATACAAGCTCCTGGAACTGGACGAACGCCACCGCCTGCTGAAGCGGGGCCTGAACGTGCTCGACCTGGGTGCCGCCCCCGGCGGCTGGAGCCAGGTCGTCGCCGCGAAAATCGGCGCCGGCGAGGCGGGCGGCGGACGCCTCCTCCCCGTCGACATCCAGGAAATGGAGGCGGTCCCAGGCGGCGAGGTGCTGATCGGCGACATCTTCGATGACGTGATCGTCGCGCGAATTCGCGGGACCTTTCCCGGAGGCGTCGACCTGGTGTTGAGCGACATGGCCCCCTCGGCCACCGGGCACAAGACGACCGACCACTTGCGAATCATCGGCCTGGTCGAGGGAGCCGCCCTCCTCGCCGAGGAAATCCTGGTGCCGGGCGGCGGCTTCGTCGCCAAGGTCTGGCAAGGCGGTGCCGATACCGAACTGCTGGCCCACCTCAAACGCTGTTTCCGCCAGGTACGCCACGTGAAGCCGCCGGCGAGCCGCAAGGAAAGCGCCGAGATCTATTTGCTGGCGAGCGGCTTCCGGGGCACGGCGGGAGCCGAGGCCGAGTCGCCCCTTTCGCGCGGCGAGGCTTGATGCTATCCCCTCCCCGCGCCGGCCCAACGGGAGAGTGAGGATGCATCCAGCCGAAACCAGCCACGAGGATCCGGTCCGCGAGGACCATCTGCTGCCGACCGCGTTCATCGACAGCGATCACCCGGACGTTGCCGCCTTCGCGCGCGCCAACGCCGGTTCGGGCGACGACGAGGAAAAGGCGATCCAGCTCTATTACGCGGTGCGCGACGGCTTCCGCTACGACCCTTACCGGGTGGTCATGCAACCGGATCATTTCCGCGCCAGCGCCTGCATCGAACGCGGCTACGGCTTCTGCATCACCAAGGCGGTGTTGATGACCGCCTGTCTGCGCGCCGAGGGCATCCCCGCGCGCCTCGGCTTCGGCGACGTGCGCAACCACCTCGCCACCGGACGGCTCCTTGAATTCAACGGCGGCGACCTCTTCGCCTTCCACGGCTACGCCGACGTCAAGCTGGGACGACGCTGGGTCAAGGCGACGCCCGCCTTCAACCTGGAGCTTTGCGAAAAGTTCGGCGTCAAGTCGCTGGAATTCGACGGGATCGAGGACTCGGTCTTCCACCCCCACGACATGGCCGGGCGCCGACACATGGAATACGTCCGCGACCGGGGCGTCTTCGACGACCTACCCTACGACGAGATCGAGGCATCGTTCCGCGAGCACCACCCGAAGCTCTTCGGCATAGACGACGATGTCGTCGGCGGCGACTTTTACGCCGAGGCGGCGGCGCAGAAGGGCGCCTGAGGACAGGCTTTTTCGTTGCGGCCCGGCACCTTTATCACCGGCGGCCTTTCGGCCGCCGGGGCGCTATCAATCGGTGGGTGGCCGTGGCATAGTCGCGGCCCGTGATTCCCGAGCAGGAGGCGACGTTGGAGATACTCGAGGCCCTCACCTTCGACGATGTTCTCCTCCAACCCGGCGCCTCCGCCGTCCTGCCCAACGAGTGCGATACCGCCACCCGCGTGACACGGAACCTGAACCTCGGCATCCCGCTGATCTCCGCCGCCATGGACACGGTGACGGAGCACGCCATGGCGATCGTCATGGCGCAGAACGGCGGCATCGGCGTCGTGCACAAGAACATGGAAATCGAACAGCAGGCGGAGGAGGTCCGCCGCGTGAAGCGCTTCGAGAGCGGCATGATCGTCAACCCGGTGACGATCGGGCCCGAGGCCACGCTCGCCGAGGCGCTAGAGCTGATGGGGATGCACGGCATCTCCGGCATTCCGGTCGTGGAATCGAACGCCGGCCGGCTGGTCGGCATCCTCACCAACCGCGACGTCCGCTTCGCCACCGATCCCAACGAGCCGGTGAGCGCGCTGATGACCAACGACGGCCTGGTGACGGTACGCGAGCGCGTCGGCAGCGAGGAGGCCCAGCGCCTGCTGCACAAGCACCGGATCGAGAAGCTGCTGGTGGTGAACGACGACTTCGAATGCGTCGGCCTCATCACCGTCAAGGACATCGAGAAGGCACGGCTCTATCCGCTGGCCACCAAGGACGAGCAGGGCCGGCTGCGCGTGGCCGCCGCGACCGGCGTCGGCGACGACGGCATGAGACGCGCGGAAGCGCTGATCGACGCCGGTGTCGACCTGATCGTGGTCGACACGGCACACGGCCATTCCGCCCGGGTGCTGGAGGTGGTGGAGCGGATCAAGAAGGCCTCCAACTACACCCAGCTTCTGGCCGGCAACGTGGCGACGGCGGAGGGCGCCAAGGCGCTGATCGACGCGGGCGCCGACGCGGTCAAGGTCGGCATCGGGCCCGGCTCGATCTGCACCACGCGGGTCGTCGCCGGCGTCGGCGTGCCGCAGCTGACGGCGATCGATGCCGCCACTTCGGCCTGCGCCGAACAGAACGTACCGGTGGTGGCGGACGGCGGGATCAAATACTCGGGCGATCTCGCCAAGGCGGTGGCCGCGGGGGCCGACTGCGCCATGGTCGGCTCGTTGCTCGCCGGCACGGACGAGGCCCCGGGCGAGGTCTTCCTCTATCAGGGCCGCTCCTACAAGAGCTACCGGGGCATGGGCTCGATAGGCGCCATGGCGCGCGGTTCGGCCGACCGCTACTTCCAGGAGGAGGTGCGGGAAAGCCTCAAGCTGGTGCCGGAGGGGATCGAGGGCCGGGTGCCCTACAAGGGCCCGGTGGGACAGATCCTGCATCAGTTGATCGGCGGCCTGCGCGCGGCGATGGGCTATACCGGCAACGGCACCCTCGCCGACATGCGCACGGGCTGCACCTTCCTGCGCGTGACGCACGCCGGCCAGCTCGAGAGCCACGTGCACGACGTCGCCATCACCCGGGAAGCGCCAAACTATCCCTTGAACGGCTAGCCGGACCACGGCCATGCGCACGGCGGCGCGGATCCAGGCCGCGATTGAAATCCTCGACCGAATCCAGGCAACGACGGCGCCGGCGGATGCAGAAATCCGAGACTATTTCCGCTCCCGCCGCTATGCTGGCGGCGGCGACCGGCGCTGGACCGGCGATTTGGTCTACGGCGTGCTCAGGCGCTGGCACGAACTCGCCTGGCGGCTCGACACGGCGGCACCCGACGGCCGCGCCCTGATGCGCGCCCATCTCGCCGACGGAGACGAGATCGAAGCTATTTTTGCCGGCGAGACTCATGGCCCCGCCGCCCCCGACGCGGCCGAACGGGCGATGGTCCCGCGTTCCGTCGACGACGCGCCCCGGTGGGCCCGGGCCAACGTGCCGGAATGGCTCTGGCCGCACCTCGAGGCGCGGTTCGGCGAGGGAACGGAACACGAGCTCGCCGCCCTCGATGCGCGCGCGGGGGTCGACCTTCGGGTCAACCGGCTGAAGGCGGACCGCGACGGCGTGCTCCGCCGTCTGAACAAGGACGGGATCGGCGCCGCCCCCACACCGCTCGCGCCCGACGGTATCCGGCTCGACGACCGCCCGTCCCTCGCCCGCCATCCCCTCTACCTCGAAGGCCGGATCGAGGTACAGGACGAGGGTTCGCAGATCGTCGCCGCCCTCGCCGACGCGGGGCCCGGCCGGCAGGTGGCGGACCTCTGTGCCGGCGTCGGCGGCAAGACCCTGGCGTTGGCCGCGGCGATGGAGAACACCGGCCAAATCCACGCCTTCGACATCCACGAGGGCCGATTGGAGGCGTTGAAGCGGCGCGTGCAGCGCGCGGGCGTCCGCAACGTCCAGGCCCGGCTCCTGCCGGCCGACGTGCCCGCGCCGGAGGAGCTTGCCGGCCGGATGGACCGGGTACTAGTCGACGCGCCCTGCTCCGGCGTCGGCACCTGGCGGCGCCAGCCCGAGGGCCGGCTGCGGCTGACGCCCGAGATGCTGGTCCGCCACGGCAAGGCCCAGCTCGGCCTGCTGGCCAAGGGCGCGAGCTTCACTCGCCCCGGCGGCCGGCTGGTCCATGCGGTATGCTCGCCGCTCCGGGCCGAGGGCGAGGAGGTGGTCGACGGCTTCCTCGACGCGCATCGCCAATTTCGCGCCGTCCCGGTTTCCGACATCTGGGCGGAGGCGCTGGCGGGCGAGGCACCCGGCCCCGGCCCCTATCTCATGTTGACGCCGGCGGCGAACGGCACCGACGGCTTTTTCCTCGCGATATTGGAGCGGACCGACTGAGCGCCGCGGGTCAAACGTCATCCCATCGATCGGAATCGACGGCGCGATCCAGGGTCAGTCCCCCAGCAGGAGGCGATACAAGAGCGTGATCGCGGCCGGTTCGTTTACCCCGGGATCGCGCCCAACTTGAATTTCCGCCCCGTCGCCGAGTCCGTCGCCGTCGGTGTCCGCGTTCAAGGGATCGATGCCGAGGGTTACCTCCATGCCGTCGAGCACCCCGTCGCCGTCCGCGTCCGGATCGTCGATGGGCGTGCCCGACAGGACCTCCTCCAGATTGGTGAGGCCGTCGCCGTCCGGGTCGCCGGCGGCATCATCCGGATTCAAGGGATCGAGACCGAGGGCGCGTTCGATCACATCGGTCAAACCATCCCCGTCGTCGTCCGGATCACAGGCATTTCCACTGCCGTCGCCATCCGTATCGGTCTGCCCCGGATTGGCGATGGCGATGCAGTTGTCGCTCGCGTCGGGCACTCCATCGCCGTCGCCGTCGCCATCGCCCGGGGCCGGCGTCACCTCGACCTGCCAGGTTCGATTGTCGCGGAGCAGCGCGGTCGGATCGTGGCGCACCTTCCCGGTTTCGTCGTTCACCACCACCGTGACCGAGAAGGACCCGACGCCGATATCGGCGCCGTTCAAGGCGAAACTGGCGCCGCTCGCCCGCTGCACCCCGTCGACCAGCCAGGAAACCGATAATCCATGGGTCCGGGGCGCTTGCGGCGAAGCGCTGAAAT
This sequence comes from Alphaproteobacteria bacterium, assembly GCA_965226475.1. Taxonomy (GTDB): domain Bacteria; phylum Pseudomonadota; class Alphaproteobacteria; genus JASLMY01. The sequence goes on from CBDDDJ010000002.1 coordinate 703,347, forward strand.
TCACGGCCTCGTTCGCCGTGATGGACAGGCTTGAATTCGCGGGACCGCTGGTATCGAGCGGCGAGACAAGGCCGTAGACGGTCAGGACGAGCTGTTCCTCGTTTATCGCCTCGAACGGCTCGCCAAGGCTCCGCATCGCGGAATCGTAGGTCGGACGGTAGACCCCGGTCGCGCAATATTTCGCCCCCTCGTAGAGGGCGGGAACGCCATCCACCGTTCCCGTGTTCGGAACCGGGGTCGAATGTTCTATCCAACCTTGCGGTGGACCGCCGCCGGTATTCCACTTTATGGCGTTGCGATCCGTTTCCCGCGTCACGTTGGGTTCGGACGGCTCTATCGTGCTTGTGTTACAAGGCGGCGGATTGAAGATGTACTCGTCCGCGAGGCCGGCGAAACTGTGGCCGAACTCATGTAACAACAGATCGATCATCGCCGCGTGGGTGGACGCGACGGCAACCGCTCCTCCCGATCCACCATACTCGGAATCGTTCACCAGAACGATGATGATTTCACGCTCGTTCTGAGACAGAGTGCTCGAAACGACATTTTGCACCGCTTGTTGATCGATGCAAATCAGTCGCGGAATATCGAAGCAGTCGTAGTAAGCTCCAAGGGCGGTATCGTGAAAAATTCCATCCGCCGGATGGTCGACACCCGACTCGTTGCTTACGACATCTATACGATGGACGTTGAAATAGTTCCGATACTCCCGTAGCGGCTCCTCACCGAGAAAACCAGCAATCAGATTGTCGACATCCGTCGAGAATTTAGCCAACTCCCCAGCGGCATAGCCATCGCCGAGGACGGCGATATCCACACGGTTATCAGGGCTTCCATTGTTTACTATTGTTACCTTGGACTGGCCGGCGGCCATGGAGGGAAACAACATCGAGAGGACCACGGCAAAGACAGCGCCCCGAATGACTCCTTGCGAACAAAATCCCGAGAATCTGGACATCATCGCAATTTACCGGTCCAAATCGAGGGAGCCAATCTCGTCGAAGGCGAACGTGGTCCCGGTCCAACGCGGTTTCATGATCTTGAGCTGCCCGATTTCCCGTCCGATCGGCAGGGCGATGCTGAAGGTCGCTTCCGATCGAAAGTATGTCGCGCTGCTCAATCGGCCATTCTTGTCTGGAAATTCCGCGCGAATCAGACGTGGATCGATCAGCGTTTGGCGCCAGACCTCGACCCCCGACCGGGTCAAACCGGCAATGACGAGGTGATCGTTGGAGAGGCGGCGAGGCTGGCGCCTTTGGACACCGGCTCGGACTGTCCGGTCCGAAAGGATTTCGATGCCGTGTCGCGGCGGCGGCGCGATCCGCGGTCGCGCCGCCTCGGCACTCCCCTCAATTTGTGTTAACCGCAGCGTCAACGCCCTGGAGGCGGCCGACTCCTCGGCCCGTGCCGAGCCGAACGCAATGCCGCTCGAGACGACGCCAATAACAATGAAATAAACGAGTCTCATCCACCCTCACAGGAGGCGAGAGAAAGAAAACTGTTTCCTAATTAAACATCACCGGAAATGTGGCGCAACCCTTTTCGTTTCGCGGATTCCCCCGCCGATTTGCCGTTCGATGCCCAATGGTTGGAATTGAACGGAATTTGCGGCGGCGAATACCCCGATGGCTCAGGCTGGCGCCGTGCCGCGCAGGCAGGTGCGGTGCAGGACCCTGGCGTGGCGGCCGGCATCGAAGTTGGTATCGACCCGGTGCAGCAGGCAGCGGTTGTCCCACATCAACACGTCACCCGGCCGCCATTCGTGGCGGTAGACGAAGCGTTCTTCCGTCGCGTGCGCGTGCAGCCGATCGATCAGCGCCTGGCCCTCGGGGATCGGCCAGCCGTCGATATGGTGGGCGTGGTCGCCCATGAAGAGGCATCGCCGGCCAGTGTCGGGGTGGATACGGGCCAGGGGATGGGCCATGTCCGGCGCGTCGCGCTTTTCAGCCTCCGAGACGATCACGCCCAGGCGCGCCCGGCCGAGTGCCCAGCTATGCACGACCGCGAGACCGTCGACCTCCGCCTTGCCTTCGTCGTCGAGCGCGTCATAGGCGCCATACATGTCGGCAAAGCAGGTATCGCCGCCGGCGGGTGGCAGACGTTTCGCGTGCAGGATGGTCGCCATCGAGGGCTCCGGCCGGAAGCTCTTGTCGCTGTGCCAGCCGGTCGCCTGCAGTTGGCCGCTCGGCCGGCCTTCCTCGTCCAGATTGGTGACCACGTGCAGCAGGGGATGCACCGCGCTCCGGTTGCCCAGAACGTGGCGCTCCAGCGTGCCGAATTGCTCGGTGAAGGCCACCTGCTCGTCGACGTCGAGGTCCTGATCGCGAAAGGCGAGGACCTGATGGCGGAGGAAGGCGTCATGGACGGCGGACCGGGTCGCATCGTCGAACGGCTCGCGCAAATCGAGGCCGACGATCTCCGCGCCGGTCCGCTCGCCGATTTGTCTCGCCTCGAAGGGAATGGGGGCCGTTTCCGCCGTCGACATGCCTCGGTTCTCCAAGCCTCATACCGTCTTCCGGGCCAACGGTATCATGTCCGCCAGCGCGATCCATCGCGACCTGGGCCACGCCGCGACGAAAGCGCCGGGACACGGTTCCGCGATGCACTCCGGGAAAACGGGCGGGTGAGGGTATCCCAGGTCGCGCGAGGAGCAATCACGGGCTTATACCGGCGAGCAGATGAAGTGACTCTTCACCGGCGGACGGACACCACCGTCATCGCGAGGGGCGAAGCCCCGTGGCGATCCAGGGCCGCGTGAAGACCGCCGAAGACATCGCGGGCCATCGAGGCCGCCTGGATCGCCACGCTTCGCTCGCGATGACGACCGTGTGGGCCGAGAGGTCAATTCAAAGGCTCGCCGGTATTATACCGACCTGCGTTGAGTGCAACTCATCGCAGGTCGGCAAGCGCGACCGCGCGACCGAGCTTATGCGAGGAAAAGCCCGCGTCGCGTCTGAACGCCAGACAACCCGTAATGAGTCCCTCTCATTTCGGGTGGGTATTAATTGTCCAGGCCGCGTCCCATCCGCCGCCGCATGGCTTCCCGGAGCGAGAATTTCTTGCCGGGAGGCTCGGCCTTCCCCGCGTCGCCGCCGGCGGCGGAGGCAAGGAGGGATTCGAGGTCGGAATTCGGATCTCATTGCGACGGTTTTGACGTCAACAACGAATATACCAAGGAAGTGTCGACCCGCGGTCACTCATTCGCGCATCGGTTTGGCCCACCGGTCGCCGGCGGAGGATCAAACCCCGGGATTTGGTTGAAATGACCTGGAGTTCGGCACTCCATTTTCGGGTCGTCGGCGGAATATGGTAGAATTTTCGAACCCAAGTTCGAATTCGAGGAGCGCCGGCCCATGAAGCTCTTGTGGTTCCACCTGATGCCCTATACGGAACTGCCCGACGACTTCCGGGAGAAACACCATTCCGTCTGGGTCGACATCGACCCCGAGCTGTTCGATCCCGAGCGGGCCCACCAGATGTACAATGAGTTCATGGACGAGCTCGAGTTCGCCTCCGAGATGGGTTTTGACGCCATCTGCGTGAACGAGCATCACAACAACGGCTACGGCCTGATGCCCTCGCCGAATTTGATCGCCTCCTCCCTCGCGCGCCGCACCAGCGACACCGCGATCTGCGTCATGGGCAACAGCCTGGCGCTCTACAACCCGCCGGTCCGCGTCGCGGAAGAATTCGCGATGATCGACTGCATCTCGGGCGGCCGGCTGATCGCCGGCTTCCCCGTCGGCAGCCCCATGGACACCTGCTACGCCTACGGCCAGAACCCGAGCCTGTTGCGCCCCCGCTATCACGAGGCGCACGACATGGTGATGCGGGCCTGGACGGAGGACGCGCCCTTCGCCTTCAACGGCCGCTTCAATCAACAGAGGTATGTCAACATCTGGCCACGCCCGTTGCAGAAGCCGCACCCGCCCGTCTGGGTGCCGGGCGGCGGATCGATCGAGACCTGGCAATGGTGCGCGGCGATGGACTACGTCTACTGCTACCTCTCCTACTACGGCTACAAGGCCGGCAGGCGCACCATGCTCGGCTTCTGGGACGAGATGGACAAGCTCGGCAAGGACCGCAATCCCTTCCGCGCCGGCTTCCTGCAGTTCGTCGGCGTCGCCGAGACGCGGGAGGAGGCGCTCAGGCTCTACAAGGAGCCGGCCGAATATTTCTATGGCCGCTGCCTGCATGTGAGCCCGAAGTTCGCGAGCCCGCCCGGCTATATGACCGAGGCGACGATCCGCGCCAAGGTCGAAAGCCAAGTGGCGGCGGCGGCCGGCAAGGCGATCCAGCGCGCCAACCTGGCGACCGAGTTCGACCATATCCTGAACGAAGGCTACGTCATCGTCGGCACGCCCGACGAGGTGGCCGGGAAGCTCCGCGAGATCGCGAAGGAGTTCAACCTCGGCAACCTGATGATGCTTTTGCAGTTCGGCAACATGGGCAAGGATCTGGCCCAATACAACACCGAACTCTTCGCCAAACAGGTGATGCCGCAGCTCACCGACCTCTGGGAGGACGAGTGGGAACACCTCGCCTGGCCGAAGCCGATGGATGCCGCCAAGCGCGTCTCGCCCCGGCCGGTGGGCGCGACGCGGCTGGCGGAAGCGGCGGAGTAGATTTGGGCGGTCAGCCCCGGATCTCCGCCGTCACCTCGTCGATCACCTTGGCCACGCGCGTCATCATCTCGTCGATCTGCTCTTCCGTGATGATCAGCGGCGGGGCGAGCGCGATGCGGTCGCCGATGTTGCGCAGGATCAGGCCGTTGCGGTAGGCGGCCTGTTCGATTCTATCGCCGAGGCCGGCCTCGGCCGGAAACGTCGCCTTGGTGGCCTTGTCGGTGACCAGTTCCAGGCTCGCCAGCAGGCCGACGCCGTGGATGTCGTCCACGTTGTCGCGCGCGCCCAGGGCGCGGACCGCCGCCTGGAAGTGGGGCGCGATTCTCTGGACGTGGCCGATGATGTCGTCCTCTTCGTAGATGCGCAGCGTCTCGCGCGCCACGGCGGCGGCCACGGGATGGCCGGCGAAGGTGAAGCCGTGGGCGAAGATGCCGACCTTGCGGCTTTCCTCCAGCATCGCCTGGTAGATCTTCTCGCCGATCAGGATCGCGGAAATCGGTTGAAAGGCACCCGACAAGGCCTTGGCGCAGGTGATGATATCGGGCCTCAAATCGAAGGTCTGGCTGCCCCACCAATTGCCCGTGCGGCCGAAACCGCAGATCACCTCGTCGGCGACGAACAGCACCTCGTATTTGGCCAGTACCGCCTGCACCTTCGCGAAATACGTCGCGGGTGGGACCAGGCCGCCGCCGGCGCCCATCACCGGTTCGGCGAAGAAGGCGGCGACCGTCTCCGGTCCCTCCTCCAGGATCAGCGCCTCCAGCTCGTCGGCCATGCGGGTGGCGAAGTCGTCCTCGCTCTCGCCCGGCTGCGCGAAGCGGTAGTGGTGCGGCGGGTCGACATGCAGGAAGCGCGGGCTGACCGGCAGGTCGAACTCGGCGTGCATGTCCGGCTTGCCCGACAGGCTGACGGCGCCGATGGTCGAGCCGTGATAGCCCTTGCGCCGGCCGATGATCTTCTTCTTCTCCGGCTTGCCCAAGGCGTTGTGGTAGTACCAGACGAGCTTGATCGCGGTGTCGTTGGCCTCCGAGCCCGAACACTGGAACACCGCCTTCGACATCGGCACCGGCGCCAGCGCCAGCAGCGCCTCGGCCAGATCGATCGAGGGCGTGTTCGCCTTGTTGCGGAACGAGTGATAGAAGCCGAGGGTGCGCATCTGCTCATAGGCCACCTTGGCCAGCCGCTCGTTGGCGAAGCCGAGGGAGGCGCACCAGAGGCCGGAGACGGTCTCGATATAGCGGTTGCCGTCGTCGTCGCGGATATAGATGCCATTGCCCGATTCGACCACCAGCGCGCCTTCCTCGCTGTGCTTCAACAGGTTGGTCTGGGGGTGGACTTGGCTGGCGATATCGCGCGCGCGGGCGGAGTTGAGGGGAATGTTCATCGGCTCGCTCCCTTGCTCGAAGGCGGCGATGATCGCCATATTACGCGACGCATGCAACCGGGAGGGATGAGACATGGCGGAGAGTGGACTGGGCGTACCGCTGCCCCTGAGCGGCGAGACCCGCCTCTATGCCGTGGTCGGCGACCCGATCCGGCAGGTCGGCGCCCCCGGCATCTTCAACCGGATCTTCCGCGAGGCCGGCGTTCGCGCGGTGCTGATCCCGGTGCAGGTGGCGGCCGGTGACTTCGCCGCCTGGTTCGCCGCGGCCAAGGTGACGCTGAACCTCGACGGCTACCTCGCCACCATGCCGCACAAGCTGGAGGCCGCGCGCCTCGCCGACGAACTGAGCGAGACCGCGCGCCGGGTCGGCGCCGCTAACGTCTTCCGGCGCGCTTCCGAGGGCCGCTGGATCGGCCACCACACCGACGGCCTCGGCTGCGTCGGCGGGCTGCAGAGCCGGGGCGCGCGGATCGAGGGCGCGCGCGCGGCCCAGCTCGGCGCCGGCGGCGTCGGCCGCGCCATCGCCTTCGCCTTGGCCGACGCGGGCGTCGCCAGCCTGCGCCTGCACGACCTGGACGCGGCCAGCGTCGAGGCGCTCCTGGCCGACCTCGCCGCCGAGTTCCCGTCCCTCGCGCTGGAGCACGGCCCGGCCGCCGCCGCCGACCACGACGTCCTGGTGAACGCCACCCCCGTCGGCATGGCGGCGGGCGACCCCCTGCCCTTCGACCTCTCGGACCTCGGCCCCAACACCGCGCTCGCCGACGTGATCCTGCGTCCCGAGGTCTCGCCCATGCTGGAGCTCGGCCGCGCCAAGGGCTGCATCACCCAAACCGGCCACGACATGGCCCGCGCCCAGGCGGGGCTGATCATGGAACACCTGGGGCTGGCGTAGGGGCGAGGCCGCGGCCCGCGGTCCCGCGCGCCGGTTCCCTGGGCAAGAAAAGCTGCCGGAAGAAAAGCTGCCCGGACCCTATGAACCCTGGGTGGGGCCCCTCGGCGCGGGGGCGCATGACGAGGAATGAGGATTTTTCGGCGCGCCGGCGCGACGGGCGACACCGACCGGTCCCCCCGCCGGGCCGGACCCCGGCGCGAAGAAATCCTGTCGAACGCGTCGAATGCGGGTTCTTCATGCCTCCCATATGGCGTCCCGCGCGAGGTGCGGCAAGGCACCGGCGGCGAGGGCGGAAAGGCTTGAATCGCTTGGGGTTTTCGGCCCCGACCAGAGCCCCGCCCGGAGGCCCGGACGGCCCGCCCCGCCCCGCCCGCCGCCGGACGGGCCTTCGAGACGGAGTCGCGCGGGGCCGGATGATGTCCGATCAACGTCCAAAGGCGCGGGAGCGGGGGGTGTCAAACCGTGGTAGTCGGCATGCCAAAACCTGTCCGAAATGAGCCCGTTTCGCCCCGAAATGACATCTATAATTCGCGGCGGGGGCGAAAACGGCAAATTCGCCGCTGATCGTCATGACGTCGTCTTGGCGTCGTTTGCCGCCGCGCGAGCGCGGGCGTGACGCGCCCGTCGGCCCGGCGGGGCCGTGGGGCGGCGAATGCAAGATGCAAGACGCGACCCCGGATCTCGGCGCCAAACCAGGGCGGGCTCCCGGTTGTTGATGAGGACGACCCTAACTCGATTACGCCATGTCCCCGGAATTCTTGGCGGTTTACATAATGTGCCCGTTGGCTCAGACTCTGTAACTGGACCTCGAACCTGGGGACGATCATGTTGAAAAGGATAGCCGTCGCCAATTTCGTCTTGGGCTTGGTCTTCCTGCCGGGTGATGCTCTTTCCCAAGCGGCCTCCGACGTGGATTGTGACAAGTGCGTGGGTGCAACCGACATCGCCATCGGCGCCATCAAGGAAGGGCGCCTCCAGAAGAATTCGGTTTCGACCGGCAAGATCCAGAACGGTGCGATCACGGCCGCCAAGCTCGCGCCGGACGTCCTGCAGTCGATTGATGGCCCATTGTTGGCCACAATAATCGTCAGTCCGGTCGGACCAACGACGATGGATAACTGTAATGCGCTACGGACCGCGTTCGACGGTATCGCCGATAACTCGGCGACGAACCGCTACTTGATCTACGTCGAGCCAGGCGTCTATGACTGTGGTTCGGCGCCAATAAGGACAAAGAGTTTCGTGGATATTAGTGGCGCAGGGAAGTCCATTACAATAATTAGTGCTAAAGTGGATGGTTCTTTTGTTCTCATGGCTGAAAACTCAAATATAAGAAATCTATCCATTGTCAATAACGCGACGGGAGGTAATCGATCTCGTGGCATCCTGCTGAATAACGATACCAATGTCGTTAATGTTTCGGTTGAATCTTGTGGTGGAATATCATCTAATATAGCGTTACTTGCCAATGGCACACGACGCGCGCTTATGATCTAATATAGCGTTACTTGCCAATGGCACACGACGCGCGCTTATGATAGGGAGTCGATGCCTTCTCTGACGGGGGTGGCCAAGCAACAAGTACCTTCGCAATGCGGTTAAACTTTGATTCCGAAGTTATGGCAACCGCCTCGACTTTTGAAGCATTAAATGTGCCTGATGGATTTGGTGCGGGAATCGATATCACTGACTCATTCCTGCGGATTAGCCATTCAAAGATTCTAGGGGAGAGTAATGCAATGACGGCCACTCTACATTCATCTTGGCTTGTTGAATATTCAGTTGCTATAGGAGAATGGCCAGGGAGTTGTATATGCCCCTCGCTCAAAGAGGTCAATTTTTCTATTAGAACGTCATATCATATAGTGACCGCCAGACGAAGATTTCCTCTTATTATTCGGAAGTGTGGCTCTTAACATGACGCCGCTCAAGTCCTCAAGTCTACAAGTCTAGGGGTCACCCATTAGGCAATAGCTTGCAGTCACAATCGTCCTCCCTTTCCGCCGGCCCCGTGCTGGCGGTTCCTCGTCGTCTCCGTTGTCCCCCCGTCGCGGCGCCGCATGCCGGTTCTCATCGGTTTCGGTGTCGGCCGGCGAGGCGCGCACCCCTCACCCACCGGGATCAAGACCGCGTCGCCCGGCGGCGCCTTGCCGCTCCGGCCCGGGTCCCTGGCGTCTCGCGACGCCCCAGAGAACCTCTCGTGCCGCGCCGCCTCCAATCGGTTGCATCGGATCTCGTGGCTCCCCCAGTGGGATATGACCGGGGGTCCAACCCCTCGCTGGCTGACGGCACGGGCGCGCCGCGTCCAGGCGGACGCGTAGCTGGGAGGACGGTGGCCAATCAGGTCTGGTGGCTCGAAGCCAACCCCTTTCCCGGCCTGCCGCCCTCCCTCCGTTCAGCCGAAGCAGCGCTCGGGCTCGAACGGAACTTCATCGCGCGTCACGTAAAAGCAGGCCCGGGCGAGCTTGTGCGCCACCGCCTTCCTCGCCACCACGGGCTTGCTCTTGGCCTTCTTGCGTTCGTAATAGACCTTGGCCCTGGGCTCATAACGGATCGCCATGTTGGCCGCCTCGATGAAGGCCCAGGCCAGGTACTTGTCGCCCGAGCGCCGGTTGCCCTCGCCCTTGGCGCGGCCGTTCGAGAGGTACTTCGAGCCCACCAGCCGGCAGTAGGAGGCATGGTTGCCAGGCGCGGCGAAGCGGCTCACCTCGCCGGTCTCCAGGCGGATCGTCAGGCCCAGGATGTCGCCGATGCCGCCCGCCGCCGGCAGGCAGTTGAACGCCGCGTCCGGGATTAGGCGGCCGCGCGCGATCCGCTCCAGTTTCCCGATCTCCTCGCCGAGGCATCGGATCACCGACAGGTTCGCCGAGATCCCGAGCGCCGCGTCCGCCTCGCCCACCAGCTGGACGATCTCATCCATGGTCCCCCGCCGGGCCAGCTGCTTCACCTGGTTGCCGCCAATCGTCGCCCCGGTCGTCCGCGCCACCTGGTTGCCCACCGCCAGCAGGTTCCCTGGGCAAGAAAAGCTGCCAGAAGAAAAGCTGCCCGAGCCTTTGAACCCTGGGTGGGGGCCCTCGGCGCGGGGGCGCATGACGAGGAATGAGGGTGTTTCGGCGCGCCGGCGCGAAAATCGCCGCGGGCCGGTGCCGTCGCCGCCTCGACGGCGCGGGCCGGCATGCGGCTCACGCCAATGCGAAGCACATCCATCAGAAGATCATTGACGGAAATTTTCTCTTGGCTATCGATGGAAATACTTCTATCCTAATAAAGAGTGAACTCATGCTCCGTGAAATCCGGCGACATGTCATCGCCAGGATACGCCGCCTGTCTCTCGACCCGTGACCGAGAATCGGCCATTGCTTCGTGAATATTCAAAAAACGATTGCAGAAAAGAGTGGCGACGTTGCAACTCGAGTGTGGGGAACCCAGTCCATTCATCACCGGAGGATCTACCCATGAGCTTCACCTACAGCGCCAAGTCGGCCGCTTTCAACGTCAACGCCGGGCAAGACCACTACACATTCCACTGCACGGGCGGCGCCTGGACAATGGGATCCAATGCCGGCGCCGCCGGCAACGAATCGCTCACGATCGGCGTGACCAACGCCAGCACCACCGGCGATATTACCTTCACGCCGGACACCAATCAGAAAGTGGACGGCGGCACGTCTTATGTGATCGAGCCCGGCGAGAGCCAGCAGTTCACGCTGAACGGTAGCGACGACTGGATCTCCAAGTGGTCGGCGAGTGGGGGCGCGGGGTCGGACGGCACCTCTCAGCGTTACAACGCGCAATGGTTTGGTACTACGGGTACCAACGACACGGACGCGCTTCAGGCCGCCATCAACGCCACGCCGCGGGGCGGGACGCTGTTCCTCCCGCCCGGGACGTTTGAGGTCACGACCCTCACCGTGCCGACGCAGATCAAAATCAAGGGGAGTGGCTGGGGGCGGTCGGGCTCCGCCTCTTACGGCGTGCGGCCGCCCTACAACTCGGCGGGCTACGGCGTCGACGCGCTGCGGCACGGCACGGTCATCAGGTCGACCGCGACGACCGGTACCGCGCTTGCGCTGGGCACGTCGGCGAGAGAAATCGAGGCCGGCTGGGTGCTGGAAGACCTGATAATCCAGGGCCCGGGTTCCGGCAGCACCGTGGGCCTGAGCCTCGACACGGTGCTCGAGTCCAGCGTCCGGAACGTCTGCATCGCCAATTTCTCGGTCGGGCTGAAGGGCCTGGGCGGCAACAACGAGAACAACTTTCACGACCTGCGGATCTGGGCCTGCGAGACCGGCATCCAGAGCTTGGTTCATAATAACAACGACTGGCGGTTTTTCGGGCTGACCATCCACAACTGCGGGGACTGCATAGAACTTCGTGGCGGCAGGGGGTGGCGCGTTTTTGGTTGGATGGCGCAAAGCTATTCCGGGACGGCGCTGATCTTCGATACCGATACGGACAAGAACGTGATTACGGGGGTAGAACGAATCAACCCGATCAAGATTAAGTCGGTCGGACACAACCTTGCCACTGGCGACCATACGTTTATCACGGACGTCACGGGCACGGTCGAACTCAACGACAAGCCGTACACCGTCACTTATGTCAATGCCGACCACTTCACGCTCGATGGCGTGAACGGCGAGTCGGGATATTCGGCATACGACACGGGGGGGCAGGCGGGTCTTGAAATCTCCGACAACACCTTCCAAGGTGCGTTTGTGGAGAACCCGTCGTCGCCCACGTCCTTCATCAAGATCATCGGCAACAACATCCAGTTCCTCGGCTTCGCCGATATCAAGGGCAGGAACGTCGGCGACTTCGATCTGACCGGCGGCACCAACAACGACAGGCACTGGTTCCAGGGGATGTATTTCACCGAGGCCCGGCCGGTGCTTGCAATCCCGTCGAACATGTCGAACGTGCGGGTCGAGCGGCACAACCTCGGCGATGCCACCTATTCGGAGGCGAGCAACAATATCGCGCTGGAGATGACCGGATCGTTTACCGGCACGCTGACGGGCGGGCTGACCTCGCCGACAGGCACGATCAAGTGGACCCGCGAGGGCCGGCTGGTGACGATGGAGATCCCGACGATAACCGTTGAAAACGACACTGGCGACAACAGTTGCACCATCACCGGCGTCGACGACGAGGTGACGCCGCAGTCCACCACGAGCTGGATGGTGGTGCGGATACTCAACGAGGACGCCGACCAGTTCGGCATGGCCCAGGTGACGAGCGCCGGCGTGATCACGCTCCTCAGCAACAGCGCCGGCGCGGTGTTCGGCAAAACGGCGGCCAAAAACAAGGGCATCAAGAACTGCTCCATCACCTACAAGATGTAAGGGGAGACGCGCCATGCGACCCATGACCCTGGCCCGTCTGGGCCTGATCGCCTCGGCGGCCTTTTCCTCGCCCGCCTGGGGACAGGTGGTACGGTGACCCACATCTCCGGTCGGCGCCGGCTGCGGGTCGACGCGGCACCGAGTACTTTCGCCACGACCACCGGGAAGAACCGGGGCACGCAAAGCTGCGTCGTCACTTACCCCGTCTGATCGCGCCCGTCGGGCCTTTGCTGCTTCCGGCCGCCCTCATGGCGGCCTTTTTTTTGCGTCATCCGGCGACGCCGCGGTGGCGGGACGAATTCCAGGGACATGGCGTAATTGAGTTAGGGTCGCCCTCATCAACAACCCCGAGCCCACCCTGGTTTGGGACCTGCGGTGGGCTCTCGTTAGGAGGACGACTCATGAGTGAAGTTTACGCCGGTCTGGATATCTCGAAGAAAAAGTGCCTGCCCCCTCAAACGCCGACTCGACTTTCTAGGCCGTTACGGTGACCAGGACGTGACGGTGATCGGCACGCACTTCGCCGCCCCCACCGGCGGCCGCCTGGTCAAGACCGGCGACGGGTGGCACCTCCGGGCCGAGGCCGAGGGAGCACCGATGGGGTCAAGTCTTGACTTTTTTTTGCATGCCTACCGTCTTCCGAGGATCGGGGTCGCGTCTTGCATGTTGCATGGCGTTGTGCCGTCGGCGGGCCCGGTCTTGAAGTATCCACTTCTCGGCCCGATCCCGAACGACGCCATCACCCAGACCCCGCCGCCCCGGCCCGGGGGCGCGGGCGAGGACCCGATGGCACGCCCCGGCCGTGCCGGCGCGGCGCGAAAACGACGCCAAGATGACGCCGAGACGATTCTCGGCCCTTCGGCCGCTCGCGCCCGCCGCCAGGGGCAAAAGTAGGCTTTTCGGGCCGATTCGACCTCCTTCACGCCCACTTTTGCCGCCTCGATGTATACCTTTTGCCACCCCTGGACGACGTGTGCCTGGAGGTATTTTTGCCATAATCCAGGACTACGCACACCCGTCCCGAGGGCCCGGCCGGCGGTGAGCGGCGGGACGCGACGGACCGCGACGGCGTCCTGGCGGGCCTCTCGCGGTCGCCCGAATGATTATTTGAATCAATATGTTACGTCCCCACCGCCGGCGCCTTGCGTGCTCTCGGGCGGGACGCCATATCAGAGCCATGGATCGCACGCGGTCGAACCGTTCGGCGACGGGTTTTCGCGCGACGTTCCGGCCCGGCGGCGGGCCCGGCGCGGGTCGATTTTCGCGCCGGCGCGGTGAAAAGGCGGCATTCGTTGGCCTCGCGAATTGCGCTGCCAATGTACCTATTCCGAGGAAGTCTTTTCCCGGTTGCAGCTGGTCATCGGATGCCCGTATGTGCCGTTGGCTTCGCCGTCGACAGGTTCGTCGGGGCCCCTTGCCGCTCTTTGATCCCGGCGGCGCACTCCAGCCGTTCGAGCACCGCATGCCGATTGCCCGCCGCCACCGCGTATCCCCACCGAGGGAGCGAACAACACACCCGGCCCCGCGCCGTCGTCACCAGGCCCGGCGACGCGGCGGCCAGACGCCGGAGCCAGACCGAGGGGTCGCGTCTTGTAATTTGCGCGCGCGACGACGACGAACCCGTTTATCCGAAGGTGAGGCACCATGATCGCGTATCACGGCCGTTGGCACTCTATCGTCCTTATTTTCGGCTTGGCCCCCCTGGCCGTCGGTGCCTTGCTCGGCGCACTCGGCGATACAGCCGTTGCCACCTATTGCCACCACGAACACCAAGCCCACCACAACTCCACTGCAAGTCATGGCAACCGGCTGATGCGCGGAGGCGTAAGTTGTTGATTTGAAGGATATATCAGTCGCAACCTGACGACAGGCGTGGCTTGAGTGCCTGGAGCGCGGCGAGCATCCTGAGGACGTCGCCAGCGCCATGGGTGTCGGTGTAATCACGGTCTACAAATGGCGGCGGCGCGACCGCACGGGTGGGCCGTCGGCGAAAAAAGGTGAAAAAAGGGTAAAATTTCATCCGCCGGTGTGATCGCAAGCACACGTGGCCGGACGAGAACCCCCTAAATAAATGACCTGGAGGGACGCGAGGAACCGCCGCCATCCGGGGGAGACATCGAATGACCCAGACCCGATATGCCGAGGTACACCGCCAGGCCCAGGTGGCCGATATCGAGAATTTGAAGGCGAGAGCGGCGGAAGGCGACGTCGGAGCGCAATATCGCCTCGCCGCCTGCTACGAGGATGCCGTCGGCGTCGAACACCGGCCGATCCGCGCACTCGGCCTCTACCGCGCGGCCGCCCAGGCCAACCTGCACGAGGCGCAGGTGGCGCTCGGCACCATGCTGGCCCTCGGCAACGGGATCGAACGTGACTATGGCGAGGCCTGGGTCTGGTTTTCCCGTGCCGCGCGCAAGGGAGATCGGGACGCCGGCGAACTGGCCCGCCTGCTGCGCCGCGAACTCGACGACACCGATCGCATCGCCGCCGAGCAACGGGCCGCACGCGCCGCCTGAGCCACGATCCCCCAATGCATCACGCGGCGGGCCGATTTTCCGTCAACAGGCGCATCGCGTTTTCAACTATTTTATGGCCGACATCGGCCTCCATCGACAATATGGATTCCGGGTGGAATTGCACGGCCGCGATGGGGAGTTCGCGGTGACGGACCGCCATGGCGAGGCCCGTCTCGTTGCGCGCCACCACCTCCAACGCCCCGGGGATCTCGCCGGCCACCGCGACCAAGGAGTGATAGGCGCCGAAGCGGCTGGGTGACGGTACGCCCTCGAAGAGTTCATCGCCCTCGTGGCTAATCCGCCAGATCTTGCCGTGGCGCGGCTCGCTCAGCACGTCGAGGCGGCCGCCGAAGGCTTCCACGATGCCCTGCAGGCCGAGACAGACGCCGAATTGCGGCACGCCTGCTTCCGCCAGTTCCCGCACGCGGGCCGGCACGCCGAAATCCGCCGGCCGTCCGGGGCCGGGCGAATGGACGACGAGGTCCGGTTTGCGCGCCAGCAGGGTCTCGAGCGCCACGCCCGCGCGGTAGGTCGAGACCTCCGCGCCCGTCTGTCGAAAATAGTCGGCGAGCGTGTGAACGAAGGAATCCTCGTTGTCGATCATCACCACGCGGCGGCCGGTGAAGGCGCGCGGGCGCTCGTCGCGGGCCGGTGCCTCGTTGTCGCCCGAGAGCCGCCGCACGGCGCTGAAGAAAGCCGTCGCCTTCAGCCGGCACTCCAACTCTTCCTCGCGTGGAATCGAATCGTAGACCAGCGTGGCGCCCGCCCGGTAATCGGCCTTGCCCGCCTTCAGGTGCACGGTGCGGATGGTGATGCCGGTGTTGACATCGCCGCTCAGCAGCAGGCCGCCGATAGCGCCGCCGTACCAGCCGCGCGAGGAGGCTTCGTGCCGCTCGATCAGGCGCGCCGCCATCGGCTTCGGCGCCCCGGTCAAGGTCACCGCCCACATGTGCGAGAGGAAGGCGTCGAGGCCGCCGAAGCCGGCGCGCAGCCGTCCTTCCACATGATCGACGGTGTGGAAGAGGCCGGCATAGCGCTCGATCATCCGACGGGACAGTAGTTTGATGGTGCCCGGCCGACAGATCCGCGACTTGTCGTTGCGGTCGACGTCGGTGCACATGGTGAGCTCGACCTCGTCCTTCTCGGAGTTGTAGAGGGCGAGGATCCGCTCCGCGTCCTCCATTGCGTTCTCGCCGCGCCTGGCCGTGCCGGAGATCGGGCTCGATTCGACGCGGTCGCCCTCGACCCGGACGAACATCTCCGGGCTGGCGCCGACCAGCTGCTCCTCGCCCAGCTGGATGAAGAACTCGTAAGGGCTCGGGTTATTGCGCCGCATCAGATAGTAGAGGTCGGAGGGCGGGCCATCGTAGCCGGCTTGGAACTTCTCGGAGAACACGACCTCGAAGATGTCGCCCGCATGCATGTGGCGGCGCGCGATCTCCACCTTGTCCATGTAGTCCTCGGGTAGGTGATCGGAACCGATGGCGCCGGGCGGTCTCGCGCGGGGCCGGGCCGGTGGCCGCGCGGGCTCGAACGGGGTCCGCTCGGCGCCCTCGGTCGAAATACCGTCACGAGCGAATTCGAAATCAACCAGGCGGGCGATCTCTTTCCGCCGATCGATCAGGTGCAGCCGGTCGGGCAGGTAAAGCTGCAGGTCGTTCTCCCCCTCCGGGCGGGGCAGGCTCAATTCCATGCGCTCAAACTGAAAGATCAGATCGTAGCCGAAGGCGCCGTAGAGGCCGAGGAAGGGATCGCCGAAGCCCGCGAAATCCTCGATCAGGCGGCGGAGCGGGGTGAAGACGGAAGGCTGATGGCTCCGCTCCTCCTCGGGAAATACATCGCCGGTGACCTGGACATCGAGGGCGAGAGTGCGTTCGTCGCGGTGGCGTACCACCGTCTCGGGCCCCTCGGCCAGGATCGGGCCGAGTATCGCCAGCAGGCGGATGCCGCGATCGTTCAAGGCCCGGACCTCGACCGAATCCCGGCGGGCGGTCAGCACCAACGGTGGGTTCTCGAAACCGAAGTCCCAACGCGAGTAGCGATCCGGATCCTCCACGCCCGAGGAGAAATAGGCGCCGCGCGCGCCATCGAGGCGGCGGATCAGATCGTCCAGGCCCTTCTCGTAGTCGAGTTGCGTTTCGCCGCGCTGCACGGTAACGCCGGCGCGGCTGGTGAAGATGGTGTCCATGGGTGGGTCCCCCGGCGGCCTACCCCGGCCCGCACGGGCCCGGGAACCGCAATTCATCCATTATGTGAGGAGTGTTCGGGGCAAACGGCCGGGCCCCGCGCCGGCGTTCAGCCGCGTCGCCAGAGGAAGTTGACGAAATCGGGTACCGTCCGGCTCGACATTTCCGCTCACCATCGTTCGAAGGCGGCCGGACGCTATCACGCCCCACGTGCCCGGTCCAGCCTCCGAACGCCATGTGTCGCTAACACACGATATGACCGCCGTAGGTACCATGTGATCTGTCCGGTTTAGAACGTCGCCTTCGAGGAGGGCGGCGATGAAGCGGGCCGAGGTGTTGCAAGGACTACGGCAGATGAAGTTCGAGGAGATTCTGGAGCGCGCGAAGCGGCGGCGACTGAGCCAGGCGGAGGCGGCGTCGATCCTGGGGATGAGCGAGCGAACGTTCCGGCGCTGGCGGGGTCGCTTTGAGGCGGAAGGCGCGGAGGGTCTGTATGACCGCCGGCTGGGCAAGGTCTCGGGGCACCGGGTGCCGGTGGACACGGTGATGGAGGTTCTGGAGTTGTTCGACACGCGCTACTGGGACTTCACGGCCAAGCACTTCCACGAGAAGCTGCTCGATGAGCACGGCTTCACGCGGAGCTACAACTGGGTCCGCCTGACGCTCCAGGCCCACGGGCGCAAACGTCCGGCACCGCGGCGAGGCGCGCACCGGCGCAAGCGGCCGCGCCGCGCCCTGCCCGCCATGATGCTGCACCAGGACGGCTCGACCCACCAATGGGTTCCCGGGCAGTGGTGGGACCTGATCGTCACCATGGATGACGCAACCAGCGAGATCTACTCGGCCTTCTTCGTCGACGAAGAGGGGACCATGAGCAGCTTCCGGGCCCTGGGCGAGGTGATCGAGGTCCGGGGGCTGTTCTGCTCGCTCTACGCCGACCGGGCCTCGCACTACTGGCACACGCCCGAGGCCGGCGGCAAGGTGGACAAGAACAACCCGACCCAGGTGGGCCGAGCCCTGGGCCAGCTGGGCATCGAACTGATCCCGGCCTACTCCCCCGAGGCCCGGGGGCGCTCGGAGCGCATGTTCGCGACATTGCAGAATCGCCTGCCGCAGGAACTGCGCTTGGCCGCCATCACCACGATGGCCGAGGCCAACGCGTTCCTGCGCGAGATTTATCTGCCCCGCCACAACGCCCGTTTCGCGGTGCCGGCCGAAGCCGAGGGCTCGGCCTTTGTCCCCTTCACCGGATCGCTCGACGACATCCTGTGCATCCAGGAGGACCGGATCGTCGGCAACGACAACACGGTGCGCTACAAGCGGCTGGTGCTGCAGATCCCGGAGGATCGCCACCGCCGCCATTACGTCAAGGCATCGGTGCGGGTCCACGAATACTCCGGCGGCACCCTGGCGGTCTTCCACGGCCCGCGCCGGCTGGCCCGATATCAGGCCGACGGCACCGTCCTCGACGAAACCAAGAACAGCAGAGCGGCCGCGTGAACCGCTTCGACGCGCGCCCGGCCTGTGGATAAGTGGACAACCCGCCACGGCGGGTTCCCCACTTATCCACAGGCCCAACAACCACAACAGAAGCGGTCAATTCATATGGTACATAAAGCAGTCAATTCGAAATGTTCTCGACAGCCTCCGAACGCCATGCTTGCGCCGAGATCGCTCCGGGGACACTGTGTCGCGACGTTCGACGAGGACGAAATGAGCCCGCCACCCGGACCTGAAACTTGGCATTTTCGACCAGCATCCGCTTCGGCGCCGGGCGTATCGCCGAGTTCGCCGCCGCTCGCCGCGAGCTCGGAAGCGCCCGGCCGCTGGTAGTGACGGACCGGGGGCTCCAGGCGAACCCGATGATCGCCGCCAGGCGCGGCGCTGGCGGCATGGACGCGCCGAGCCGCGCGTTGGAGGCCTATTGCCGCGCCACGTATCACCCGATGGCGGACGGCATCGCATTGGAGGCGATGCGCCTGGTCGCGGTCTGGCTACCCCGCGCGGTCGCCGACGGCGCCGACCTCGAGGCCCGCGCCCATATGCCGGTCGCCGCCTCCATGGGCGCGGTGGCGTTCCAGAAGGGGCTCGGCGCCATGCACGCGATGAGCCATCCCTGCTCCGCCCGCTTCGATACCCACCACGGCCTGACCAACGCGGTGCCGATGCCCTATGTCCTGGTCTACAACCGCCCGGCGATCGAGGCCCGCGTAAGCTGCGCCGCCCGCGTTCTCGGCCTTGGGAAACAGAACTTCGACGGCTTCCTCGACTGGGTCCTGGCACTCAGGGAGGAGATCGCCATCCCCCACGACCTCGCCGCCATCGGCGTGCCGGCGGATGCCGCCGCGCTGCTTGCCCCCTTGGCCGAGGCCGACGCCCTGACCGGCCTCAATCCCCGGCCCGTCGACGCCAAGGCCTACGTCGGCCTCTACGAGGCGGCGCTCTCCGGCGCGCTGGCGCGCGAATGGTCCGGTTAGCGGTCGCGCTCTCGGCCTTCGTTCTGGCCACGACTCCCGGCCTTGGCGGCCCGGTCGAGCGGCAGATCAAGGCGCCCGGTCCTCAGGGACCCTTGCGCGGCGCCCTGCGCCACCCCGCCACCCCCGCGCCGCCGGTCGTCCTGATCATTCCCGGCTCCGGCCCCACCGACCGCGACGGCAACAATCTCCTCGGCATCAAGGCCGCCACCTACCGGCTTGTCGCCGAGGGCCTGGCGGCGCGCGGCATCGCCTCGGTTAGGATCGACAAGCGGGGGATGTTCTCCAGCCGGGTGGCGACACCGGACCCCAACGCGGTTCGCCTGGCGGACTATGTCGACGACGTCCGCTCATGGCTGAAGGTGATCCGCCGCGACCCCGGCGCCGACTGCGTCTGGCTCTTGGGCCACAGCGAGGGCGCGCTGGTCGCGATGCTGGCGGGGCGGGAGAGCGAGGGGCTCTGCGGGCTCCTCCTGGTCGCCGCGCCGGGACGGCCGCTGGGCGACGTCCTGCGCCAGCAACTCCGCGACGGCCCGGCGAACGCGGCTCTGCTCGACCAGGCGTTGGGCGCGCTCGACGCGCTCGAGGCGGGGCGCGAGGTCGATGACGAGAAACTGCACCCGGCCTTGCTAGCGCTCTTCGCCAAGTCGGTCCAGGGCTTCCTCCGCGATCTCCTGGCCCGGGACCCGGCCGAGCTCATTGCCCGCGTATCGGTGCCTGTCCTGATCCTGCGGGGCGGTCGGGACCTTCAGGTGACCGAGACGGACGCGGCGCGCCTGAAGGCTGCCCGGCCCGATGCCCGCCTGGTCGTCCTGGACGAGATGAACCACGTCCTGAAGGCGGTTCCGGCCGGCGGCGGGCGGCAAGCCAACCTCGCGGCCTACGTGAACCCCGACCTGCCACTGGCCGACGGCGTGATCGACACTCTGGCGGAATTCATTGCGGCGACACCGACTGGCGGCCGGTAGGCCGCGAAATATTCTTGCTCCAAGGGGCTTGGCCGCGCCCGCCAATTTCTTGCCGGCGCGCGCGGCGAAACGATCCTGCTCATTTTCTAACGCGTTGTTTTTCAATTGATAATTAACGTTTTTCGCCAAACATCATGGAAAGCACAAGATTCCATCGCCAAGGAGTTCTCCCATGTCGGTCTTTTCTTCCCCCAGCTTCCGCGGCCATGAAGAAGTGGTGTTTCGTGCCGATTCCAAGGTTGGTCTGAAGGCCATCATCGCCATTCACGACACGACGCTGGGGCCGGCTCTCGGCGGCCTCAGGATGTGGGACTATGCCGACGACGACGCGGCGCTGGAGGACGCGCTTCGCCTGTCGCGCGGTATGACCTACAAAGCGGCGCTCGCCGGTCTCGCATTCGGTGGCGGCAAGGCGGTCATCATCGGTGATTCCCGGCGCGACAAGACGGAGGCGCTGCTGGCTCGTTACGGCGACTTCGTCGACGAGCTGGGCGGGCGCTACATCACGGCCGAGGATGTCGGCATTTCGACTAAGGACCTGGCGGTGATCCGGAGCCGGACGAAACATGCCGCGGGCTATGCCGATGGCGGCAGCGGCGATCCCTCCCCCGTCACCGCCTGGGGCGTCTTTCATGGCATCCGCGCCGCGCTGGCCCACAAGTTCGGCGACGATAGGCTCGCCGGCCGCGTGGTCTCGGTGCAGGGTCTGGGCCATGTCGGACTGTACCTCGTCCGCTTCCTCCACGAGGCCGGCGCCAAGGTCGTCGTCGCCGACATCGATCCCGCTCGGGTGGCCGAAGTCGTGGCGCAATTCGGCGTCTGGGCGGTGGCACCCGAGGCGATCTACGATGTCGAGGCCGACGTCTTCGCGCCCTGCGCCTTGGGCGCGATCGTGAACGACGATACCCTCCCCCGCCTGAAAGTGGGCATTGTCGCCGGCTCGGCCAACAACCAGCTGGCGCGCGACGACCATGGCGAAACACTGGCCAAGCGCGGCATCCTCTACGTGCCGGATTATGTGATCAACGCGGGCGGCATCATCAACATCAACTATGAGGGGCCGAACTACGACGCCGAGGCCGCCTTCGCGCATGCCGCGCGGATCGGCGAGACAGCGGCAGAGATTTTCCGCGCCGCCCAGGCCGAGGACCAGGCGACCAACATCGTCGCCGACAGGCTGGCGGAGGCTCGCATCGCCGCCGCGCGCACCGCCAGGGTCGAAGAGACGCTGCGGCTCGCCAGCTGAAGCGCGGACCTCACAGCAACCCGAGTTCGCGAAGCTCGGCAGCCAGTTCCGGCGGCAGCTCGTTCGCCTCCCCGCCGACGCGGAGGTCGCGGGGCGTGTCCTTGAGTTCCAGATAACGCCACCCCTGGTGCGGCCGGCGGGCCTGCAGCTCGGTGCGGATTAGGCCATGCGCCAGCACCAGCGCGCAGCGCTTGGTTCCAACCGGAGGGTCCAGCCGATCGACGCGCAGGACGCGCTGACGGACGCGGACGAAGCCCTTGATGATCCAGTAGAGCGAGCCACCGGCCACCACGTCTCCGGCCCGGCGCGGCGGATGACGGGTGCGGTGATGGTGCTCCTCCGGCTCGCCCGGGCGGCGCCTCTCCGCGATCCGGCGCTCATGGAGCGCCGTCAGCTGCTCGACGCTGTCGATGCCGACGGCGAGCTTCAGAAGATTGACGTGGGCGGGCTTCCCCGACATCGAAGCCTGCTCAGCTCTCTTCGATCTCCAGGCCCGCGTCGAGCCAGTCGTCGAAGGCCCCGACGTTGAGCGCGGTCGCATAGCCCATGTCCAACAGAAACTTGCCGCCGAGCGCCGAACGCGCACCCGCCGCGCAATAGAGGATGATGACGCGGTCCTTGGCGAAGGCCGGATCGTGGTTTTCGCCGCCGACGTCGGCGCGGGCCATCAGTTCCGATAGCGGGACGTTGACCGCGCCCTTGGCCTTGCCGGTCATGGCGATCTCGTGGGCCTCGCGAACATCGACCAGCAGGGCTTTCTCGCCGTCCATCCGCGCCACCGCCTCGTCCGGACGGATCATCGGCACGCTCGCCATCGCCTCGCGCATCATGTCTTGAATGTTGGCCACCTGCTCTGCCTCCCGGACGATTCCCCAGCGGCGATCTTACCGCCGACAAGGCGGCGACTCCATTGACTTTCCCCACCCATCGGCTAGCAAAGGGACCGACTTGGCGGCAGAGGCGCGAGGGAGACGATCCATGAACCAGGCATCCACCTATCTCGAGCGGCAAGGGGAGATCGGCGTCATCGTGCTCAATCGGCCAGACAAGCTCAATGCCCTGAATACCGAAGTCTGGTCCGGCATCGCGGCCCACGCGACCGAAGTGGCGAACGACCCCGCCCTCAAGGTGATGATAATTCGGGGCGTCAACGCGCGGGTCTTCTCCGCCGGGGCCGACATCGCGGAGTTCCCCAAGGTGCACGCGACGTCCGATACCGCGAAGGCCTACCACGGGGCGATCCACGAGGCCTACGACGCCGTCGCCACCATGGAAAAGCCGACCATCGCGCTCGTGCGGGGGATCTGCTTCGGTGGCGGCTGCGCGCTCACGCTCTGTTGCGACTTGCGCTACGCCGATACCGCCTCGCGTTTCTGCATCCCGCCGGCCAAGCTCGGCATCGCCTATTCCTTCAGGGAGACCAAGCGGCTCCATGATCTCGTCGGCCCGGCCAAGACCAAGGAGATGCTGCTCGGCGCCAAGGTGATCGACGCCGAGGAAGCGCTCGCCATCGGCCTCGCCACCCGCCTGTTTTTGCCCGACGAAATCGAGGCCGAGACCCTGGCCTTCGCCGAACAGCTCGCCAACCTCTCGCAGTTCTCGGTCCGCACCATCAACAAGGTGGTGAAGACCATCACCTCGGGCGCGGACGAGTCGACGCCCGAAATGAATGCCATGATCATGAGCGGCTTCGAGGGCGAGGACTACCGCGAGGGTCGGGGCGCCTTCCTCGAAAAGCGCAAGGCCAAGTTCACTTATCGGTAGAATTTACCCCGGCAGGCCGATCGACGGCAGAACCGCCTCGACCGCCTGGGCGATATCCAGCAGGCGGCGGTCCTGGCCACGGGCCGCCGTCAGCTGCAGCGACATCGGCAGGTGATCGCCGGAAAGACCCATCGGCAGGCTGATCGAGGGCGCCCCCGAGAAGTTGGCGAGCGCCGTCAGGTCGGCCTGGTTGACGGGTACCGGGGCGCCGAAGGGGAAGGCGACCTGGGCCGCCGCCGGCGCCGCCAGGACATCCACGTCGGCCAGGAGGGTATCGAAGGCGCGCGCGACCCGGCGTACGGTGATCGTCGCCCGGGTCAGGCGCGGAGCGGTGACGTCGCGGCCGTATTCCAGCATTTTCAGGAATTCCAGCGAATAGGCTGCGCGCCGCTGCACGATCGCGCTTTCGTGCAGCACCCAGCCTTCCGCCTCGATCATCAACAGGCCGGCCCGGCGCGCATCGTGCGGCTGATAGCCCGCCAGGGTGCGTTCCTCGATCCAGCCGCCGGCGCCGCCGATCCGTGTCAGCGCCGCCTGGAAGCCGGCGGCGATGTCGGGCTCGATCTCCACCGCGCCGTAGTTGGAAAGCGTGGCGACACGGAGGCCCGCGAGGTCGGCGACGGCGGGCGTCCCGATCCGCGCGCCGGTCATGCCGTCCAGCATCAGCGCCGCATCAGCGACGGTGCGGGCCAGCGGGCCGACATGGTCCAGCCCGTCTGTCAGCAGGTGCACGCCCTCGTTGGGGACGACGCCGAAGCTGGGCTTCAGGCCGACGACGCCGCAATAGGCGGCCGGAAGGCGGACAGAGCCCATGGTGTCGCTGCCGAGGGTGGCGGCCGCCAGACGCCCGGCGACGGCGGCGCCGGAGCCGCCGCTGGAGCCGGCGGCCGTATGGCCCGCGGCCCAGGGATTCTCCGTGCGGCCGTGGTGGGGATTATCCGTGGTGGCGCCGAGCGCGCCCTCATGCATGTTGAGCTTGCCGAGAATGACGGCGCCCGCCGCCCTGAGGTTGGCGATCACCACCGCGTCCGCCTCGGGCATCGCCGCATGGGCGAAGCCGTTGGTGGTCGGGACGCCGACGACGTCGATATTGTCCTTGATGGCGATGGGCACGCCGTCGAGGGGCCCGAGCCGTTCGTCGTTCGCGGCCCGCGCCGCCGCCGCCTCGGCGGCGGCGTGCGCCTGATGGGGCGTGCGCGCCAGATAGGCATGGATCCGCTCGTCGACCGCCTCGATCCTCCGCTCGTAGTCGTGCAGCAGCTGGATCGCGTCGAACGCACCCGTCGCCAGGCCGTCCGCGGCCTCGGCCAGCGTCAACAGGGTGAGGTCGATCATGACTACCTCTCGTCGATGAGGCGGATTGGCTTCTGCCGCCGCTCGATTTCCGTCGCCGGCGCGGTCCCGCCCGGCGCCATCAGCGCGACGCCCAAGCGGACGCCGAGCTTGCGGCGGAGGAGCTCCGCGAAATCCTCGGCGAGTTCCGGGGTCGCCTCGGGCCGAACCTCGATCTCGACCACCATCTCCTCGCGGCCCTCGACGGCGCGCAGGCGGCAGACGTATTCGCCCGTCGCCGCCTCGTGCCCGGCCAGATGGGCACCGATCGCGGTCGGGTAGACGTTGATGCCGCGCAGCTTCACCATGTTGTCGCTGCGGCCCTGGAAGCCGGCGATGCGGCGGAACGGCAGGCCCAACGGCGAAGCGCCCGGCAGAATCGCGGAGACGTCGTTGGTGTCGAAGCGGATGATCGGATAGATCGTATCCTTGAAGAGAACGGTGTCGCAGATGTTTCCCGCCGCGCCGTCGGCGACGGACGCGCCGCTTTCGGGATCGACGATCTCGACGATATGGGCATCTTCCCAAAGATACAGGCCTTCATGGTCCGGCCCCTCGGCCGCCATGATCCCCGTGTCGCCGACGCCGTACCAGTCGAAGATCTCCGCCCCGCCCCAGCTCGCCGATATCGCCGCGCGGTCCTCCTGCCCGATGTGGCCGGAAATCATGCGGACCGAGAGATCCCGGGCGGGATCGAGGCCCATCTCCGCCGCCACCTCGGCCAAACGCTTCAGATAATCGACGAAACCGACGATCACCGTGGCGCCGAAGCGGCGCATTATCTCCACCTGCTGTTCCGAGCGGGTTTCCAGACCCGTGCCGGCCGGCAGCAGCAGGCAGTTGGTGAAATGCAGGATCGCCTCGCGGATATAGTGCCCGCCGTTCACCATGCCGAAGCCGTAGACGGAATGGACGACGTCTTGCGGCCGGAGGCCCTGGAACAGGTAGGCACGGGCCAGCAGCAGATTCTGCATCTCCCGGTCCTCGGCGCCGAAGAAGAGCGGCTGCGGCGTCCCCGTCGTGCCGCTGGTGGTGTGCAGGACGACGTTGAAACGGTCCGGGTCCATGCCGTGATAGTCGCCGAAGGGCGGGTGGCGCTCGACGCTTTCCATCAGGTGGGTCTTGGAGAAGCGCGGCAGCTTGGCCAGGTCATCGAGGCCCCGGATGTCGCCCGGCTCGAGGCCCACGGCGCCCCAGTGACGGCGGTAGAAGGGCACCTCCCAGGCCCGCGCGACAATGCGGGCAAAGCGTTCTTCCTGTATCGCACGAAGCGCGTCGCGGCCGAGCCCGCCGGCATGGTCGAGAAAACGCGCGCCGATCGGATAGGCCTCCAGCAGCGCCTTGGGATCGAAGTCGTCGAAATAACCCCGCATGGCGACCTACCCCCGAGGCACCATGAGGTCGACGAAAGAGCCGACGTCGCTCTCGTCCTCCAGCGCGTCGATCCGGGCGATCAGGGTCTCGCCGCTCGCTGGGTCGAGCGGCCGAAGGGAGGAGGTCCAGTTACCGCGGAACTTATCGAGATGCGCTTCCCGCGTCATCGGCTTGGCCGGGTTGCCGTAGACCACCTCGATCCGGCGGGAAAGCGTGCGCCCGTCCTTCAAGCGCATGTCGACCTCGACCGGGTGCAGCGCGTTCGGGTCGGGGTTGTCGTCGATCGCTACGTCGAAGCGGCGCGCGAGCGCCAGCGACTCCGGATCCCGGAGGATCGGCTCGGCGAAGTCCTCGACCCCTATTCCGCCCTTGATCAGAATTCGCGCGGCGACGTAGCGGGCACAGAGCCGGGCGTAGTTGGGGATCATGTCGTCGGCAACCGGCCGGCCGACCAGGTGATGGGTCAGGGGCGGCACCCGGGCCTCGACATGCTCGACGTCCGAGGCCTCGAAGCCGTGCTCGGCCCGCAGTTCCATCACCGCGTCGACCACGCCGTGGGTCGCCCGGCCGCTGGGGAAAGGCTTGTGGGCGACCTCCGCCAGGCGCCAGGTCTTACCCAGCTCCGGCAACACGGCGGAGATGTCGTGTGCCGCCTCTATGAGATTGAGATAACCGAAGGGCCCCTCGATGATGTTCTTCGGCCCATCCAGCCCGCGCGCCGCCATGTCGCAGGCGACGACGGCGTTTCGCGCATTGAAGCCGATCTGCATGCCGAGCACGATCGAGCCTTCGGTATGGGCCTGCATGGTGCCGGAGACCTGGGCGTAGGCAATGCTCATGGCGTTGATAAGGGTGTCGCGGTCGAAGCCGCGGACCTTGGCCATGCCCGCCGCCGCCGCCAGCGCACCCGCCGTCGCGGGCCGGAAGAAGCGGAGGCCCGAGGTGGTCGCCACGCCCAGGTGGCAGGCGACGTCGACACCGAGCGCGGCGGCAAGGATCAAGTCTTTGCCGCGGACGCCGCCCGCGCGCTCCGCGTATGCCATGGTCGCGGCCATCAGCACCGTCATCGGATGTATCACCGCAGCCTCGTGCACGCAGTCGAATTCGGCATTGTGGATCTGATAGCCGTTGCAGAGTGCGGCGGCCGGCGCCGGCAGCGCCGCGCCATGGCCCCAGACGCGTGCGTCGTCGCCGGTCCCACTCGAGGCCTGGGTCTCGATCAGCTCCTCGACCCACGGCCCGCCGCTGCCGGCGATACCGACACCCAAGGTATCGAGGATATAAATACGGGCCGCCCGCACGACCGCTTCGGGCAGGTCCTCGAAACGGGTGGCGACGATGTGCTCGGCGATCGGAAAGATGGCGTCCATATCGGGTCCGTCGACGTTTGTCGGAACTGCTGGGATGTCGGTATCGGCCGTGGATTCCCGCGCGGCGTTACCTTAGCATGCGCCCGCCCAGCAACAATGGCGCCGCCCCTCCCCCTCGGCCATACCGGACGGTATACGCATGACCAAGACCATTCAGCCGGCGGACCTCGCCGGCCTGCTGAAACCCGGCATGACCGTATTCATCCAAGGGTCGACGGGGGAGCCGACGGTGCTGCTGTCGGCCCTGGCCGAGGCGGGGGAGGCGAGCCGAGGCGTGCATTACGTCGGCTGTTTCCTGGCGGGCGTCAACACCACTGATCCGGCCGCGTTCCACGACGAGGCCTCGGCCACCGTCTTCTTCGTCTACGGGCCGTTCGAAGAGTCCTACAACGCCGGCAAGCTGCGTCTGGTGCCGGCGGGGTACCGCTCGATCTATGCCTATATGGAACGCCTCCCGCCAGTCGATCTCGCGCTCATTCAGACCAGTCCGCCGAATCCCGACGGCGACTATACGCTGGGGCTGGCGGTCGATTTCCAGCCGGCGGTGCTGGACCAGGCCGGATGCGTGGTGGCCGAGGTCAATCACGCGATGCCGGCCGCCTCGGGTTCTTGTCGGATCCCGGCCTCGCGCATTGACTATGCGGTAGAGAGCGAGCGGCCGGTGATCAGCCTGGAGACCGGCGAACTCGGCAACGTGGCGGAGCGGATCGGCCGCAACGTCGCGAGCCTGGTCGAAGATGGCGCGGCAATCCAGATCGGCATCGGCAAGCTGCCGGCGGCGATCCTGAAGGCACTCGGCGATCGGCGCGATCTCGGGCTCCAGGGGGGCATGGTCGCCGACGGCTGCATCGAGCTGGTGGAAAAGGGCGTGATGACCGGCGCGCGGAAGACCGTTGAGCCGGGGCGCATGGTCTGCGGCTGTGCGCTCGGCTCGCAGCGGCTATACGACTGGCTGTCGGAGCGCGACGACGTGCTCTACCGGCCCGCGAGCTACACGCACGAGACCCGGGTGATCGGCGAGATCGACAACTTCTTCTCGATCAATTCGGTGCTGGAGGTCGACCTCCTGGGTCAGGCGAACGCCGAGATGCTGGCCGGCCGGCAGGTTAGCGGCACCGGCGGCCTGATGGATTTCGTCCGGGGCGCCAGGATGTCGCGTGGCGGCAAATCGATTCTGGCGATCGAATCGACGGCGGCGCGCGGCCGCTTCTCGCGCATCGTGCCGCGCCTTGGCACGGACGGCGTCGTCAGCTGCGCGCGGGGCGACATCGACCACGTCGTGACCGAACACGGCATCGCGGCCTTGCGCGACAAGTCGATCGGCGAGCGGGCCGACGCCCTCATCGCCATCGCCGATCCCGCCTTCCAGGGTGAACTGGAAGCCGCCTGGCGCAAGGCACAAGGGGTCAAACGCTGGGCGTAACGGAAGGTTCAGTCGTCCTTCACGATGTGAACGGTCCGTTGCGGATAGGGAATCGAGATCCCCGTCGCGTCAAGCGCCAGCTTGACGTTCTTCAAGAGATCGACCCGCATCGCGAAGAGGTCGCCGGCGGCGGACCAGACTCGAACCGTGATCTCGACCGCACTGTCGCCCAGGCCGGTGACGGCGACGAACGGTTCCGGATCGCCCATCGCCCGGTCGTCGGCTTCGATCACGCCCCGGATCACCAACAGGGCCTGTTCGATATCATCCTCGTAGCCGACGCCGATGACGAAGTCGCAACGCCGCGTGTCGTTTATGGAGTAGTTGATCGTCGGCGAGCCCCACACCTGGGCGTTGGGGATGACGACGCGGAGGTTGCCCGAGGTGTCGAGCTCGGTCACGAACAGCGTCACCGCCCGGACCGTGCCGGAATGGCCGGCGACCTCGACGAATTGCCCGACCCGGATGGGGCCAGCACCGCAAGGACGGTGAGCACCAGCACCAGATAGCGCACCGCGCTGGCGGCGAAGCGGCGGAGCGTCAGATCGATCCGGTCCAGCCGGTCGAGCGTGCGACCAAGGGCCCGGCCGGCCCAGCCGGCGGCATAGAAGCCGATGGCGAGAATAACAATGGCGCCGACGACGCTCAGGACATAACTCGTCGCCAAAGCCACGGCCTGGTCGGCGAGGCCGCTCGCCTCGCGCTACAACTCGTCCATGTCATCCTCCTTATTTCTTGAACAGACCCTTGAGCTGGTCCAAAGGGCTGGCGTCGCCAGCCGACGTGTCGCCGCCATCGCTTCCGCCGCCAATGATCGACTTCAAGGCGTCGCCGATCCCCTTGCCCGCCTGTCCGGCGAGGGCCGCCTTCAGATCGATGTTGTATTTGGGATCATCCCAGCTGCCGGTGATCTTGACCGGACTCGGCACGCCGGCGAGCGCGTCGTTGCTGCCCTGCCCCTCGAGCGACGAGACCAGTTCCGCAGTGACTCCATAATTGACCTTCCGGGACGGTAGCGGCACCAGACCCTTGCCGTCCAGGCGCAGGAGCGGCGCCAGCATCTTCAGGTCGCTATTCCGCACCACGCCCTTGGCCATGGTGTAAGTACCGCTCAGCTCGGCGAAATTGGTCTTTTGTTCCGTCCCCGCCGAGCTGTCGGCGCCGAGCGTGCGGACCTGGCGGATGGTCTCGGCGATGTTGATGCCATGGATGGCGCCGTCCAGGAACTTGAAGCCGCCCTTGCCGGCGAGCGAGCGGACGATGGCATTTTCGGTGCGGCCGGCGCCAGTGCCCTGGGCCTCGAATTGCATGGTGCCGCTCAAGCGGTCCATGTCGGCGAAGGCGATCAGCAGCGGCCTCGCGGCGAGATTGGCGCCCGAGGCCTTGTAGGCGAGGCGGGCGGGTTTCTTGGAGCCATCCAGCGTCGCATCGAGAGACAGCCTACCGCCCGAGACTTCGGCATTTGCAACCTTCAGGGTCATCACGCCTTTTTGCAGCTTGGCCTTCACCTTGGTCTTGGTGATGTCCAGCCCCTTGTAGCGGAGTTTGCCGACGGTCACATCTACGATACCGTTCGCCTGGCGCAGGACCGCGAAGTGGATCGGCTCCTTGCTCCAGCCCCGAGACTTCCGTTTCGCGGCCTTCTTCTTCGCCTTCTTCTCGGGCGGCAGATAGGCGTCGATGTCGGCATTCACCAGGTCGATCTTCGCCTCGATCCTGGGCACCTTTTGTGCCACGAAGCGCCCGCTGGCCGTCGCCTTCAACGCCTTGCCGTCGATCGAGGCGGACTTCAGCACTGTCGTCGTCCCCTCGCTGGCGAACTGGGCGCGAAGCCGCAGCTTGCCCGGATCGGGCTGCCCCTTCGGCAGCGGCGCGCCCACCCAGGCGGCGAGTTTGCCGACGGAGGCGATATCGAGACCGAGCTTGCCGTCGAGCGCCGGCTTGTCGCCGCCCTTCACCTTGCCGTCGAAGCCGAGAGTGAGGGGCTTCGAGGTCAGGTCGAGTTTGGCCTGGAAGGCCTTGCCCGAGAGGACCTTGCTCAGCGGGTCGAGACCGAGCTTCAGACTGACCGGCTCCTTGTTGAAGATCAGGCTCGCATCCAGGCTCGGCTTCTCGTCGAGGCCCGGCGCGTTCAGCTTCAGGGCGAGTTTGCTGAGCGGCGGCACCCTCGGTGCCATGATACGGCCGATCTCGAGCGCCAACGCACCGACGGCGTTCCGCGCCAGCGCGCGCGGGCTTTCGCCCTTGGTTTTCAGATCGACGTCGAGCCCGAGCACCCCGCCGAGAGGCATCATGGGCATGAAGGTCCGGGAAAACGGCTTCGCCTTCACCTTGCTCAACGCCAGCTTCAGGTCGACGCCGAGCGCCTTGACCGTGCCGTCCAGTGCCATGTCGCCATCGACCTTGCCGCCGAAGAAGCCCCTGGCGACGATCTTGGCCGTCGCCTTGCCGCCCTTGGCGCGAATCTGGACGGCGGTCTTGCCGAGTTTCAGCTGACGCGCCTTGACACCGCCCATGTCGATGTCGATCTCGGCGTCGAGCGCCTTGAGCGCGGCGAGATCGATCGGCTCCGCCGACAGCGCGTCGAGCGGATTGCCGCCCTTCGCCCGCGCCTTCTTCGCGCCCTTGGCCGGCTTGGCCGGCGCGGGGAGATAGCGGTCCAGATCGAGCATGCCGCTCTTGACCTCGAGGCGGACGACCTTGACCTTCTTGCCGCCGTCGAAACTGCCTTTGGCCTTCAGATCGAGCGCCTTGCCCTGAATCGTCGCGCTCTCGAGCGTGACCTTGGTGCCTTGGCCCTTGAATACCGCCTTCAGGTCGAGCGGGCCCGGATCGCGCTGTCCCTTGGGCAGCGGGTTGCCGAGCCAGCGGGCGAGCCAGCGGACCGAAGGGACGGAAAGCACGAGGGTGCCGTCCGGGCTCGGCGCCTCGCCGCCCTTCACCTTGCCGTCATAGCCGAGTTTCAGCCGCTTGGCGGCCAGATCCAGCTTGGCCTTGAAGGCTTTGCCAGAGAGGACGGTGGCGAGCGGATCCAGTGTGGCGGCCAGCGTCACCTTCTCCTTGTTGAGGATCAGGCTGCCCGTCAGGCTCGGACTCCTGTCGATGCCGGGGGCGTCGATGTTCAGCTTCACCTTGGAGATCGGCGGCACGCCCTTGGCGAGCACCCGGCCGACCGCCAACGCCAGCTTGCCCGTCGCGGCCTGGGCCAGGGCGCGCGGGCTCTTACCCTTGGCCTTCAACGCCAGGGTCATGTTCAGCTTGCCGCCGAGCGTCTTCTCACCGCCGCCCATCTGGCTCAGGGGACCGGCATTCACCTTGGCGAGCGAGACGCCGAGATCGAGGACGAGATCGCCGCCGCCGCCATTCAGCCGGAGCTCGCCGTCGATCGATCCGCCGAGGAAACCCTTCGCCTTGACCTTGGAGGTCACCTTGCCGTCCTTCGCGCGGATCGTCGCGACCGTCTTGCCGAGCTTCAGCTGGCGCGCCTTGACGCCACCGATGTCGATGTCGATCTCGGCGTCCAGCGTCTTCAGCGCCGCGAGTTCGAACGGCTCGTCGGATAGCGCCGCGAAAGGTGACGCGGACATGCCTGTCTTCCGCGCCGGCTTGGAACCGCCAGTCTTCGCCGGCGGCGGCAGGTAGCGATCGATGTCGAGCACGCCACTCGTCACCTTCAGACGCACCACCTTGGTCGTCTTGACGGCATCGATGCTGCCGGTCGCCTCGACGTTGAGCGCCTTGCCCAGAATCGTCGCTTTCTGGAGCGTGACGACGGCGCCGTCGCTTTTGAACACGGCCTTCAGGTTGACGGCGCCCGGATCGGGCTGCCCCTTGGCCAGCGGGCGCCCGAGCCAAGCGGCAAGCTTGGCCACCGAGGGCAGATCGAGCATCAGCGTCCCGTCGACGCCCGTGACCTCGCCCTTCACCACCTTGCCGGCGAAGCCGGACCGGGCATGCGTCGTCTCGAAGCCGAAGTCGATCGCGGCGCCCGGCCCTTCCAGCAGACCGCGCGGGGCATTTACCGTCGTCTTCAAGGTCACCGGCTCGCCGTTCAGCGTCATCTCGCCGTCGAGCGTCAGGGGATTGTCGAGGCTCGGCATCTTCAGCGCGAGGCCGATGGCGCTGGCGGCGATCTTCTGGCCGCTCGCCCGGTTGGCGAAGGCCAGGGCGCCGTCACTGACCGACAGGTTGCGGATGATGATGTCGTCGACCGGCAGCCCTTCGTCGTCTCCGTCGTCCGCCTTTCGACCACCGGCGCGGGCCTCGCCCGCTTCCGCCGCCCAATTGGCGCGCCCGCTACGGTCGACGCGCAGATCGAAAGTCAGTTTCACGATCGCCAGGTCGAGGACTTCGAGCCGGCCCGAGAGCAGCGGGATCAGCGCCACCTCGCCGCTGACGCGTTCGATCGCCACGACGTCGATGGATTTGCCGTCATAGTTGTCGACCAGCCTGATGCCGTCGATCCGGAACGTCGCCGTGGTCGTCCACGCGACGGAGATGTCGCCATCGATTTTCAGCTCTTTACCGGTGGCGGCCGCCAACTGTTCGGCGATCTCGCCCTTTCGCGAGTTCCAGTCGATGACGTGAGGCGCCACGAAGAACGCCGCGACAGCCAGAACCACGAGCCCGGCAATCCCGAGCCCAACATATTTCAACGCGCGCATGGCATTCGCCTCCCTCGCACCGGTGGCCATCCCTTGCCTCCGGCGATCCTTCCCCAACCATCCGACGCGGGCATCGCCGCCCCGGATGAAACTCCTACCTCTGCGACTAATTCCAGTCGATAACAGAGAAAGCAATAGCGAACTGTGACCGCCGTCACGATATCGGTGGTGGCGCCGATTGGGCGCCCGGGCTAAACACCTCGATCTCCCCCTGCAGCGCGAGCGATACGCCCCGCACGTCACCCCGCGCCATCGCCGCCGTCGCCAGCTCCACTCCGCGTTGGAGCGCGCTTTTCCGCGCGGAATCGTCGAGCCGGCCGACCCCGACCACGACCGGGCGGCCGCGAAGGTCACTGTCGGCATCCAGTTCGTGGGCCGGCCGGCGCCGGATCAGAGGACTTGCGACATCGATGGCGCTGGCGATCACGGTGGCCGCCGCGTCGGCCCGGGCGGCCGTCGCCGCCAGTATCGTCACCGCGTCGGCGATACCGAGGGAAAAGGAGCGGCCCCGCCAGCCGGAAGTCGCGACGCCGCCGATGCCGTGGCCGGCGCGAAGCGCCACGTCACCGGCCAGATGGACGTTTTCCTCCCCGGCCACCGGTAGCAGGCCGACGGACAATTCCACCCCCTGGGCCAGCCGGAAGGCGATGTCGCCGCCGTTGTTGACGTAGAGCTTGTCAAGACCGCTCTCGACCCAGGCCGCGTCGAGGATCTCATCGGCGACGGCGCCGGCGACGGCGGCCATGGGCGTGACGAAGCGGTTGGCGAAGGGGGCGACGGCGGCCTCCATGCGCCGCGCGATCCGGCCTTCGAGGACCCTTTCGCGGGCATAGGGTTGGCGCAGCAGGGGCAGTTCAGCCACCAGTTCGTCCAGCACGGTCTCGAAGCGCCCCCGGGCGCGGTCTTGGGCTTCCCGCGCGGCGCCCGTGTCGCCCGTCGCCTCCATGACGATGTCGATCGGCCCGTGATTCAGGTGCAGGCGGCGGCCATCGGCCAGCAGACGCGCGCTCGCCCCCGCGGTCACCGGTCCTTCACCCGATCGCGGCCAGGAGCCGCAGCAGACGGCGGCGATCCTCGGGCCCGAGCGGCGCGAGCGTCCGATCCGAGACGCCGGCCGCATGCGCCGTCATCTCCGCCACCAGGGCCTGGCCCGACGCGCCGAGCCTCAGCAGCCGGCGGCGCCGGTCGTCCGGATCGGCCCGCATCTCGACGAGGCCGCGCTCGCGAAGCCGGCCGACCACGCCCAAGGTCGTCGCCGGATCCATCGCCACCAGGCGGCCGAGCTGGTTCTGCGAGGTCTCGCCCACGTCGGCCAGCTTTACGAGCGTCGTGAACTGGGTCGGCGTCACGTCGTGGCGGGCCATCACCTGATGGAAAATCTCGCTCGCCCGCTGATGCGCCTTGCGCAGCAGGAATCCGATCTGCGCCTCGACCCGGTAGCCGTCCTCGACGATTCCCGGTTCCACGTTCATGCGTCCCTCCCGTGCGGCCAGGGGCTGGTCGGGCGCCAGGGCTCGATCCGCGCGCCGCTGGCGTAGGTCGCGATCACCTCCTCGACCGAGACCACCGACTCCATATGGCCGCCGCTCGCCGCGTAGAGTTCGCGCGGCATGGTGAACTCCAAGGGTGCCACCAGGGCCGGCGTCGGCACGTAACCGAAGGCCTCGTCGGGCAGGTCCAGCACGTCGACCATCACGGTGATGCCGCCGCCGGGCCAGACATAGGCGGGGGCGCCGCCGAGCGTCACCCGGGCCCGGCCCTCGGCGATCGCCCGGGTCAGCAAGACGGGATTGCGCGTGGCGCCGGCGCGGAGCGAGCCGCCGGCGCCGGCCATGAACAGCACGGTGGCAAGCGAGGGCTCGCAATTCTCGCCGATCCGCTTGACCACCTCCTCGACCGCCGTCGGGATCGCCGCCGCCACCGGCCGGCGGTCGTCGTCCAGCACGCAGTAGAGCGAATCCTCGCCCGTGGTGGAGACCATCAGCAGCCGGAGTCCGGGCCAGGCGACGTTCGCATCGATCTTCTCCACGATCTCCAAGGGGTCGGTGACGTCGGTGCCGCCCCAGCCAGCGCCGGGCGCGGCGACCTGGAAATAACGCCCCGGGGTCGAGCGCCGGCCGCGCACCCGGATACCCGTCGCCGGCATGCCGAGGGTCTTTCCCGCCTGGTGTTCGGTCAGCACGCCGGTGATGTGGTCGTCGACGACGATCACCTCATCCACCTCGCCGAACCACTGCTGGGCGAAGATGCCGATGGTGGCGGAGCCGCAGCCGACCCGCATCCGCTCCTCAGGCGTGCCGTCGACGATCGGCGCCCGGCCGGCCCGCACCACCAGGCGAGAGCCACCTTCGATCTCCAGCTCCACCGCCTCCTTGGCGCAGAGCGCCAGCAGGGTTTCGCAGGTGGCCGTTCCTTCGCGTTTGCCACCTCCCGTCAGGTGCCGGACGCCACCCAGGGACAGCATCTGCGAGCCGTATTCGGCCGTGGTCACGTGGCCGACCTCTTCCCCCTTGGCGCGGATCGTCATGGTCTCGGAGCCCAAGTGCCGGTCGGTGTCGATCTTCACCTTGACGCCGCAGTAGCTGAAAATTCCCTCGGTCACCACGCTCACAGTGTCGACGCCCTCATGCTCGGCGCCGACGATGAAGGGGGCGGGCTTATAGTCGGGATAGGTTGTGCCGGCGCCGATACCGGTGACGAAGGTCTCCGCCGGGCGCAGCAAGGTGCCGTCCCAGTCCTCCTCGCCCTCGAGAAAAGGCACCATCGCGCCTTCCTGATCGGTAACCCGGCGGCTCAGCAGCAGGTTGTCGGTCCGGATCAGCTGGCCGTCGCGATTGGCGTAGCGCGAGCAAGCCCCGCTCCGCCCCGGACGGATACGGCAGAGGACGGGACAGGCATCGCAGCGGACGATGCCGTCGTCGCCCTCGCGAGCGCCGAAGATCTCGGTTCGATCGGGCGTGGCCATCTCAGCGCTCCCTCGACCGGTGGATGGTTTCCAGCACCCGGTGCGGCAGGGCCGGCACGCGCGTCACCGGCGCGCCGATCGCCTGGCGGATGGCACCCAGGATCGCCGGGGCGGTCGGGATCATCGCCGGTTCGCCGATGCCCTTGGCGCCGCTCGGACCCAAGGGCTCCGGGTCCTCTATCAGGTGGATCTCGATCTCCGGCACGTCGCCCACGGTCGGGATCAGATAGTCGTGCAGGTTCTCGGTGCGGCCGGGGAGGTATTCCTCCATCAGCGCCAGGCCCAGGCCCTGGGCGATTCCGCCCTGAATCTGTCCCTCGACCTGGGTCGGGTTGATCGTGCGGCCGACATCGTGCGCGGCGGCGATGCGACGCACCTCCACGGTGCCGAGTTCCATGTCGACCGCGACCTCGGCGATCTGCGCCGCGAAGCCGTAGGTCGCGTAGGGCACGCCCTGACCGTCCTGGTCCAGTGGGCTGGTCGGCGGATCGAAGCTGGCGACGCCCTCGAGCGCGACCTCCTCCAGATCGATGGTGCGGCGCACATCCCCTTCTTCGACGACGAGGACGGTACCATCGAGCCTCAGCGTCGCGTCCTCGCCGACGTTGGCCCGCGCCAGAACGCAGCGACGCAATTCGAGCGACGCCAGTTCCGCCGCCTTGCCCGAGATGAAAGTCTGGCGCGAGGCCGAGGTCTTGCCCGCGTCCGCCGTCAGCGCGGTATCGCCGACCACTATGCGGACCTGGCCCGCCGGCAGGCGCAGCGCGTCGGCGACGATCTGGGTCAGGATCGTGCTGACGCCCTGGCCGATGTCGACCGCGCCGGAATGAAGCGTGCACATATCGTCGGCGTCGAGCGTCACCCGCATGGTCGAGGGGTTGGACACCGAGGTGTTGCCGCAGCCGTACCACATGCAACCGATGCCGGCGCCGTGGCGCTCGATGCCGCCCGCCTGGTTCGCCGCCTGGACCCGCTCCCCCATCGCCCGCCAGGCGGGCTCCAGCGCCTCGAGGCATTCGACCAGACCGCAGCTCACCGCGAGGACCTGGCCGCTCGGCGCCGCATCGCCTTTTCGAAGCGCGTTCCGCCGTCGAATTTCCAGCCGGTCGATGCCGAGCCGGCCGGCGACCTCGTCGAGCGCGGCCTCCTGGGCGATCGCCGCCTGCGGCACGCCGAAGCCGCGAAAGGCGCCGGCCGGCGGAGTGTTGGTATAGAGGCCGCGGGTCAAGTTCCGCACGTGCGGCACCCTGTAGGGACCCGTCGCGTGCACCGGCACGCGGCTCGTCACCGCCGGGCCAAAAGAGGCATAGGCACCGGTATCGAAATCGCCCTGGAAATCGAAGGCCAGCATCCGGCCCTCCGCGTCCGCGCCGAGGCGCGCGCGGATTCGGCTCGGATGGCGCTTGGGGCTGGCGGCCATCGATTCCGGCCGGGTCCAGGCACAGCGCACCGGCCGGCCCGTCGTCCAAGCGGCGATCGCCAGCAGAGGCTGGACCGAAAGATCGATTTTGCCGCCGAAGCCGCCGCCGCAGGCGGTCGGGATGATACGGACCCGCTCGGGCTCGAGGCCCATGATCCCGGCCACGCCGTCGCGGTCCATATAGGGCGACTGGGTGCAGGCGGTGACGTGAATTTCGGGCTCCGGGCCATCGACACGCACCGCCCAGCCGGCCTCGGGCTCGATATAGGCGTGTTCAACGAAGGGAGTCTCGACCCGGCCCTCGGCGATGACCGTGGCCCCGGCGAAGCCGGCCTCGACGTCGCCGCGCACCAGCCGGCCCCGGGCCAGCACGTTGTCGGCCACGCGCGCTTGCACCGGCCCGCCCAGAATCCCTATCGCCGCGTCGAGGCCGAGCGCCGGTGCCTCTGGCCGCCACCGTATCGGCAGCTCGTCGACCTCGATTGCCTCGATCGCGTCGCGTTCGCCAACCAGTGCCAGCACCGCCTCGCCCCGGTGGCGGACGATGCCGTCGGCCAGCACCTGCTGATCCTTGATGTCGGGGTAGGCGCCATGGGCGTTGGAGCCCGGCACGTCGGCCGCGCTCAGGATCCGATCCAGGCCCGGCCGGGCGCGGCGAAAGGATTCCAGGTCGCCGAGCGTGAAGCCGGCGCGGTCGTGGGGCGAGCGGACGACGCGGAGCCAGAGGGCATTGGCCGGCGCCGCGTCGGCGCCAAAATGCTCCGTGCCGTCGACCTTGCCACGGCCGTCGACCTTGGCCAGGCGATGGCCGACGGCGCCGCCGACCTCGGGCTCGCCGGGGGCCACGCCCGCATCCACCACCGCCTCGATGATTTTGACGTAGCCGGTACAGCGGCAGAGAACGCCGCCCAGCGCGTCCGAAACCTCTTCGCGCGTCGGGGCGGGCGTCGTCTCCAACAGCGCCCAGGCCGCCATCAGCATGCCGGGCGTGCAGATGCCGCATTGCGCCGCGCCCTGGGAGAGGAAGGACTGTTTCAGGCGGTCGAGCAGGCGATCCGCGCCCTCGACCGTCAGGATCTCGCGCCCCTCGACCTGCGCGCCGGCGACGAGGCAGGCGCAGACCTGTTCGCCGTCGACAAGCACGGTGCAGGCGCCGCAGTCGCCCGCGTCGCAGCCGACCTTGGTCCCGGTGAGGCCGAGCGAGTCGCGCAGGATGCGGCTGAGCCGCTCTTCCGGTCGGGCGACGACGTCACGCGGCGCGCCGTTTACCCGGAGGTGCAAGGTCGCGGACGCGGTGGTCGCGCTCATGTCGTGCATGTCGCCTGCCTTCCCTGGGCCTTGCGCGCGAGCAGGCGGCGGACGAGCACCGTCGCCGCCTCCAGCCGGTAGGCGGCGCTGCCGCGCGCGTCGTCGATCGGCGACAGCGCCGGAGGCACCGTGTCCGCGACCGGTTCATCGAAATCCTCGCCCACGTTTCGCCCGCGAAGGGCGGCTTCCAGCGCGTCCAGCCGGCGAGCGACCGGCGAACAGGCGCCGACGGCGACCCGCGCCTCGGCGATCCTTCCCGCCTCGTCCAGGGCGATCAGCCCGGCGACGGCGGCGATCGAGATCACCAGATAGTGCCGGCTGCCGAGCTTGAGGAAGTCGCTGGGCGCCGCATAAGGCGGGCGCGGCACGTGGAGCGCCACCGCCAGCTCGTCGTCGCGAAGCTCGGTCCGTCGGTTGCCCGTGACGAAGTCGCCGAGCGGCAGGCGACGCCTGCCGGCGCGGCTCGCCAACTCCACCTCCGCCGCCAGCACCAGCAGCATCGGCTGCCCGTCGGCGGCGGGGGAGGCGTTGCAAACATTGCCGACCAGCGTTCCCCGGTTCTGGATCTGCTGGCCGCCGACCTGTGCCGCCGCGACCTTCAGACCGTCGAACCACGAGGGCAGGGGACGGCGGATCACGTCCGTCCAGGTGGCGAGGGCACCGATGCGGTGGCCACACTCGTCCTCCTCGATGCCGCCGAGTTCGGCGATGCGGCTCAAATCCATCAGCGGAATTTTCGACGGATGGCCCCAGGCCTCGCCGGTCGAGCGGGCGGGAAAGACGTCGGTGCCGCCCGCGAGCGGCAGGACCTCCTGGCTGGCGCGGATCGCAAGCGCCTCTTCCAGGCTCTCTGGCCGGAAGAAGGTCATGACGCCGCTGCCGGCCCGGCGCGAAGTGCCGCCGTCGCCTCGACGTCGACCGCGAGGTCCGCTCCCGCCAGGCGAACGCCGAAGAGCCGTTCCGCCTCGTCGGCCTCGTAATAGCCGCGCAGCACATCCAGGCGCACCTCGGCCGGATCGCGCTCGAAGGCCGGACCGTAACCGCCACCACCGGGAGTCAGCACCTCCACCCGGTCGCCCGGGCCGACATGGATGTCCTGGTCCTTCGAGAGGTGCGGCGGCACGTAGACCTCGCCGTCGCGGATGATCTTCACCCGGTTGGGCGCGCCGTCCTCGCCGCCGAGCGCGCCCTGCGGCCCGACCCGGCCATGGTCCATGACGAAGGAAGCCCGCGCCTCGCCGCGCAGGATCTCCACCTCGTATTCGAGGCCGAAACCACCCCGCCGCCGCCCGGCTCCGCCGCTTCCCTCGCGCAGCGCGTATTTCCGGAACAGCACGGGGTAGTACTGTTCCAGCACCTCGACCGGCTGGGCCTTGGAGATGCCGATGGTGGAGCAACCGTTGTTGAGCCCGTCATGGTCCATGTTGCCGCCGTAGCCGCCGCCGGTCAGCTGGTACATGACATAGTTTCGCGCCTTGGCCGGATCGTGCCCGCCGAGCACGAAGTTGCCGCTGGTGCCGGCCGGCGCCGCCGTTACCCGCTCGGGAATGGCCCGCACCAGGGCGGCGAACACGGCCTCCGCGATCCGCTGCGAGACCTCGGCCGCGCAGCCCGAGACGGGGCGGGGATAGCGGGCATCGAGGAAGGTGCCCTCGGGCCGGCGGATTTTCAGCGGCTCGAACACGCCGGCGTTGATCGGCACGTCGGGAAAGACGTGCTTGATCGCCAGATAGACCGAGGAATAGGTGGTGGCGATGACCGAGTTCATCGGCCCCCGGCAGGGCGGGCTCGATGCCGAAAAGTCGAAGTCAAGCTCGTCGCCCGACTTGGTCAGGCGGAGCGCGACGACCAGCGGCTCGTCGACAACGCCGTCGGAATCGACGATCGCCTCGCTCTCGTAGACGCCGTCGGGGATCTCGGCGATGTGGCTCCGCATCAACCGTTCGGAACGCCGGCGCTTCTCGGCGACCGCTTCGTCCACGGTTTCGACGCCGTGGCGCTCCAACAGCTCGCCGAGACGCCGCGCGCCAACATGGAGGGCGGCGGCCTGGGCCTTGATGTCGCCGATCCGCTGGTCGGCGATGCGGATGTTGCTCTGGATGATCGCCAGAATTTCGGCGTCCATCTCGCCGCGCTTGAAGAGCTTCACCGGCGGCAGGCGGAGGCCCTCCTGCTCGACCTCCGTCGCCCGGGCCGAGAAACCGCCCGGCACCGCCCCCCCGATGTCCGGCCAGTGCCCGGTGTTGGAAAGCCAGCAGAACATTTCACCCCGGTGATAGAAGGGCATGGCGAAGCGCACGTCCATCAGGTGGGTGCCACCGAGATAGGGGTCGTTGACGATGTAGATATCGCCCTTTTCCGGCGCCGCGGTCAGGCCCTGTCCGATCCGCTCGATGATGTTCATGGTCGAATGCTGCATGGTGCCGACGAAGATCGGCAGGCCCCCTTCGCCCTGGGCGATCAGCTCGCCCGTCTCGCGGTGATAGATGCCGTCGGAGCGGTCGTCGGCCTCGGCGATTACCGGCGAGAAGGCGGAGCGGGAGAAGGCCAGGTCCATTTCGTTGCAGACCTGCTGCAAACCGTTCCGCACCACGGCGAGGGTCAGGGGATCGAGAGGGCTCATGCGTTTCACTCCGCCGCGCGTCGCTCGGAACCCGCCAACGGCACATCCACGATGATGTTGCCGATCTCGTCCATGGCCATGGTCGCGCCGGGTTCGACGACGATGGTGGTGTCCATCTGTTCGATGATCGCCGGGCCGTCGACGCGGGCGCCGGCCGGCAGGCGGTCGCGCGTGAAGACCGGCGTCTCGATCCAGGCGCGGTCGAAATAGACCGGGCGGCGACCCTTCTGGGCCGCGTCCAGCGTGGCGGCGCGGCCGGCGGGATCGATCAGGGACGCCAGGTCCACCTGCTCGCGCTGCCCTATCACCGTGGTGTTGGCGTTGACCAGGACGGCGCGGATCTCCGGCAGACGGACGGCGAATCGCTCGAAATAGGCCTCGGCGAAGCGCGCGCCGAGGCTCTCGCGCGTCAGCTCGCCCTCGGGTGCGCGAACCGACAGGATGTGGGTCTGGCCGACAAACTGCATGTCGAAGCCGTGCCGCACGGCGCTTGCGACGATTTCGCCGCGCTCTTCGGCGTTCGCCGCCTCGCCCCGCCGGCGCTGCGCGGCCAGCAGTTCCGCCAGCTCGGCGAAGTCCACTTCGTCCAAGGGCCGGTTCACCGTATTGACGTAGTCCTGGCGGAGGTCGGCCACGAGGCAGCCGAGCGCATTGGTCATCCCCGGTCGGGCCGGGATCAGCACCCGGGGCAGCCCCATTTCGCGGGCGAGCGCGTTCGCGTGCATCGGCCCGGCGCCACCAAAGGCGAAGAGAGCGAAGTCGCGCGGATCGTGCCCCCGGGCGAGGGAGACCATGCGGATGGCGCCCGCCATCTCGGTATTGGCGATGGTCAACATGGCCGTCGCCGCCTCGTCGACCGAGAGGCCGAGGGGGCCGGCGAGTTCGCTCGCGAAAATCCGCGCCACATGGTCGCGCTCGACCACCGCGCCGGCCGCCAGCAGGCCTTCGTGATCCAGCCTGCCGAGCAGCATGTTGGCGTCCGTCACGGTCGGGCGTGTCCCGCCCCGCCCGCAGCAGATCGGCCCCGGGCGGGCGCCGGCGCTTTCTGGTCCCACCTTAAAAATCCCGCCGGCGTCGATCCAGCCGATCGAGCCGCCGCCGGCGCCGATCGTCTTGACGTCGATCATCGGCAGGTGGACCGGGAGGCCGTAGGCGATCTGCAACTCGGAACTCACCTCCGGCTCGCCGCCCCGGATCAGGGCCACGTCGGTCGAGGTACCGCCCATGTCGTATGAGATGACGTCGGCGAAGCC
Source organism: Alphaproteobacteria bacterium (assembly GCA_965226475.1). GTDB lineage: Bacteria > Pseudomonadota > Alphaproteobacteria > JASLMY01. The sequence continues at coordinate 746,479 of CBDDDJ010000002.1, forward strand.
CGCCGCCCGCGCCGTATAGGCCGCCGCCTTGACGCCCGAGGCCGGGCCCGACATCACCGTCTTCGCCGCCTCGGCCGAGACCAGACGGGAGGCCACGGTGCCACCGTTGCCGTTCATGACCAGGAAGTCGCGGCCGTAACCCCCCTCCCCCAACTCGGCGCGGAGCCGCGCGATATAGCGGTCGAGGATGGGCTGCACCGCCGCATTGATCGACGCGGTGGTGCCGCGCTCGTATTCGCGGAACTCGGAGAGGAGCCGGTGGCCCAAGGTGATGTAATCGTTCGGCCAGAGCTCGGCCGCGATTTCGCCGACGCGAAGCTCATGCGCCGGGTTGGCATAGGCGTGGAGGAAGTGGATCAGCAGGCTCTCGCAGCCCATCTCGCGCAATTCGACGATCCGCGCCCGCGCCTCGGCTTCGTCGAGGGGTAGATGCACCTGGCCGTCGACCCGCATCCGTTCCCTCACCTCCAGTCGCCGCTCGCGCGGCACCAGCGGTTCGAACGTACCCCGCATGCCGTACGCGGCCGGCCGGGTCCGCCGGCCCAGCTCCAGGATGTCGCGGAAACCCTTGGTGGTGATCAGGCCCACCCTGGCGATCTTGCCTTCTAGTACCGCGTTGGTGGTCGTCGTGGTCCCGTGCAGCACCAGATCGATCGCCGCCGGGGCGATGCCCGCCTCGGCGATCGCGTGCATCACGCCGAAGGCCTGGTTCTCGGGCGTCGTTGGCGTCTTGGCGACCCGCACCCGGGCCGGCCCGCCCTCCACCGCCTCCAGAAGGACCAGATCGGTAAAGGTCCCGCCGACATCGATGCCGGCCATCGCCCGCGCCATGCGCCCGCTCCCCGCGTCCGAACGGCATATTGTTTGTATACAAATGAATTTCTGTCAAGCCGTAGCCCGCGCTGGCCCTGTCGCGGCGCGGTGTTCGCTTTTGAGAATTACCGCTCTTCGCGGTCGACGAAGTGGATGACGAGGCCGCCGCCGAAGTTCGACGGGTGGACGAAGCCGATCAGCGAGCCGCGACCGCCGGGGCGGCCGGCGGTGTCGATCATGCGGTAGCCGCCCTCCCTCAAGCGCGGCAGCAGGGCGTTGATGTCGCCGGTCTTCAGCGCGATGTGGTGCAGGCCGGGACCGTACTTGGCGACGTATTTGGCGACCGCGCTTTGGTCGCCCTTAGTGTTGCCGGCCACGTCGTGGCGCGTCTCCGCCGGCGTCATCGCGGGGTCGTAGTCCTGTAGAAACTCCAACTCGCAGTCGCCGACGGTGGTGAAGACGGAGACCAGGCCGCCCAGGACCTGCGAAGGCGTGGTGTGGTGCACGGCCGGATACTTCGACGAGGTGAAAGTCTCGATCGCCATGTGGATCTGCAAATCGGTCTGGGTGCTTTCCACCGGGCAGCCGAGTTGATCGGTAAAGACGCGGATGGCTTCGTCGTTGTCGTCGCTGGCGATGCCGAGATGGTCGATCCGCTCGACCGTCGGACTCGCCGAAGCGGGCAGCTTCAGGGGCGCGGTGAAGCGGGTGCGGATGCCGCAGGTGGCCTTGGGGTCGAGTGTCACCTGCTCGACTCCGTCGATCTCATGACTCTCCCCGGCCAGAACCGGCAGCCCGTGCGTCTCGGCGCTGGCGGCCGGATTGTCAGTGACGAGTCCCATATGGTGAACACCCGAGCGCCGGGGGGCATCGAGGAAGGGATTGTCGGGCTCGAACACCGCGAGCGCCGAACGGCCGAGGGAAAAGACGGGTACCACCCGACCATCGGCCACGAATTCGCCCCGCGCCAGGCCCAGATCCTCGCCCAGTAGTTTCAACAGCGGGTCCGCGTCCCGCACCACCAGGGCCACATAGGCCAGTTCGTACCCCGCCATCTCGCGACACTCCCTTCATCCGTCCACCAGACGCGCCGATGGTGATCCAGCTTCCCCCGGGTTACAACCGTCTCCGGCGATCATTCGAGATCCAGATCAAGGAGACCCGCCATGCTGTTCCTGGTGATCAGCCAGCCGCTCCCCACCCGGCCCAGCGAGGCACGCGGCAATCGCCGCAAATACTGGGACTGGATCCAGCCGCTGATCGACGCGGGCGAGGTCCGCTCGGTTTATGGCCGCACCGGCCGGGGCGCGGTGGCGATCATGGACGTCGCTTCCAACGAGCGGCTCCACAAGCTCCTGAACGAGTGGGGCGAGATCATCCCGGCCGAATACGAGATCCATCCCCTGCTGGATCCCGACCAGACGAAGGATTTTCTGGACGAGGGCTGAAGGCCCTACCCGCCCACTTCCCGCGTCAGCAACATCGCCCCGCGCGCCACGTCGAGGGCATCGTCGAGGCCGAGGCCGCGCGACTTCAGGAACACCCGTTTGGTGACCCGGATGGCGTTCGCGTCATAGCCGAGCAGAACCTCGGCCATGCGCTCGGCCTCGGCCAGAACCTCGTCGTCCGCGACCACGCGGTTGACGAAACCGAGCGCGAGGGCGCGCTCGGCGGAGACGTCCTCGGCGAGCGTCAGCAGCTCGAAGGCGGCTTTCTCTCCGGCACGGTGGACCAGGCCCGGCGTCACCACGGTCGCGGCGAGACCGCGCCTCACCTCGGGATAGCCGAAGACGGCCCCCTCCCCCGCCACCACGAGATCACAGGCGATCGCCAGGTTGCAGCCGCCGCCCAAGGCGTAGCCCCGGACGGCGGCGATCAACGGCTTGTCGGTCCTGGCTCCCAGGCGGTAGATCCCGGCGTGCGCCATGGCATGCGCCCGGGCGGCGGCGGCATCGTCGTCGCGCCGCGACCGTGACTCCTTCAAGTCGGCGCCGGCCGAGACGGCACGCTCGTTGCCGGCGACGATGACGACCTGGATCGCATCGTCCCGGTGCGCGGCGTCGACCGCCGCCACCCGGCCGTCGACGAGAGCGTCGTTCATGGCATTGAGTTTGTCGGGCCGGTTGAGGGTCAGCCGGCGGATGGCGCCTTGTCTTCCCGCAGGATCACGTCGTCGGTCATGTTCCTTTTCCCCAGATTAGGTCGCGGTAGGGTACCGTGCCGCCAGCCGCGATGTCGTCGTAGAGGCCGACCTCCCAATCGAGATAGGCCTCCACGTTCTCCCGCGCATCGCCCGGCCGTTCAGAACTGGCGAGCCAGTGGTCAACCCTGGGGGAGAGCAGGCGCGCCTCGCCCGTCTCCACCTCCAGTCCGGCGCCGACCCAGGCCTGGAGGCCGCCTTCCAACACCAGGGCCTCGGCGCCCAGCTCGTCCGCCGCCAGCGCGGCGATGGCGCCGTCCTCCGAACTCACCACCAGCGGTCCCTCGCCCTCGATCGAAGTGTCCGCGAGGACCGGGCGCGAACACCAGGCCGCGCCCGGCACATGGCCGGCGACATAGGCGTCCGAATGACCGATGTCGACGATGCGCGCCTGGTCGAGCGCCGCCAGGTCGCGGGGGGCGATACGCCGCCGAGCCTCGACTTGGACCGGCGACGCCAGCGGCGCGCCTGTGATCAGCTCCGCGTCCGCCAGCCCGTCGGCCAGCACCGCGACCTCTCCCCAGCCCATCATCTTCAGCCATAGCGCGGTCACCACAGCGCGCACGCCGTCGTCGTCGGCGATCACGTAACGGGCATGAAGCGTGGCGAAGTAATGCTCGTGGCTCATCACCAGGGTGCCCTCGGGCGCGTTGACGGCGCCGGCGAGGTGGCCGACGACGAATTCGTCGGCCGTGCGAACGTCGAAGAGGTAGGTGGTGCGGTTCGGCTCCGCCCGCCAGCGCCCGAGCGTCGCGTGATCGATGCGGGCGATGCCGGCCGCCTCGGCAATTCGGGCGGCGCGGGGCCGGGCGGCCCGAAGCGCCGCCGGCGTCGCGGGATCGGTATGGCGGCTCGCCTCCTGCTCCAGTTCCAGGCCGGCAAGCAGCCAGTTGCGGGTGCCGTGATGCAGCACGCGGATTTCATTCGGCACGCCCGCCGCGCGGAGCGAAAGGCCGCCCAGGATGCCGCGCGTCCCGCTCATGCAGTTGATTACGACCTTGGTCTCGGGATCCGGGACCAGATCGTCGAACCAGCGCACCAGGTCGGCGCCCGGCGCATTGGTGCCGCCGGGGATATGGCCCCAACCGTATTCCCGCCTCGGCCGGCTGTCGAGCACGATGCAGTCCTCCGCGCCCTCGAGCCAGCGGGCGAGTTCCTCCGGTTCGATGAAGTCCGGCTTGCCGAAGCGGCGCGCGAAGGCGCCGAAGCCCTTGGCCGGCACCTCGATTTCGGGCAAGAGCGCCTGGCCGGCGGCGGCCCATGCCGGCGCGCCGCCGTCGACGACATGGACGGCATCGTAGCCCAGGGTTTGCAGGCGCCCGGCGGCGATGTCGGCTTCACCGCCGCCACCATCGAGCAGCACCACGCATGTTCCTCGGCGCGGCACCGTCGCCATCGCCGCCGGCTCCAGGACCGAGAGCGGCAGGTTCGCCGCCAGCAGGGGATGGCCGGTGCCGAAGGCGGTGATCTCGCGCACGTCGACGAGCGCGAGTTCGTCGCCATCTGCCATCATGCGCTGGGCCTCGGCGGCGGAAACGGCGCGGGGCATGGGACGATCCTTCCTCTGTTCGGCGGCCGGCGAATGTCAATCGCGCGTCGAACTTGCTAGGCTTTGCCGACCAAACGCAAGGGAATGCGGCATGGGCAAGACGGTACGGGACATGGCGGCGGCCAGGGCCCTTCGGCGCGAAATTCGCGCTGGCGCGCACGACGGCCTCACCACCGGAATGGCGCCCGGCATGGTGCAGGCCAACCTCGTCGTTCTGCCGGCCGATTGGGCGGACGACTTCCGCAGGTTCTGCGCATTGAACCACCAGGCCTGCCCGCTCCTGGACGAGACCGCGCCGGGCGAGACGTCGTTTGTCAGGCTGGGTGCCGACATCGACGTTCGCTCGGACCTGCCGCGCTACAACGTCTTCCGCGAAGGCGAACTGATCGACGAAGTCACCGACCTCGCCGCCCTCTGGCGAGACGATCTCGTCGCCTTCGCGCTCGGCTGTTCCTATTCCTTCGAGGAGGCGCTGCTCTCCGCCGGCCTCCGCCTTCGCCACCAGGATCAGGGCGTCAAGGTGCCGATCTACCTGACCGACGTGGCGACGGCGCCGGCCGGTCCCTTCGAGGGCCCGCTGATCGTTTCCATGCGCCCCTTCCTTCCCGCCGACGCGATCCGCGCCATCGCCATCACCTCGCGTTTCGAATCCGTGCATGGCGCCCCGGTCCACTTCGGCGATCCCGCGGCAATCGGCATCAAAGACATCGACGCGCCCTATTCCGGCGTCCCGCCGGTGCTGCATCCGGGCGAGGTGCCGGTGTTCTGGGCCTGCGGCGTCACCCCGCAAGTGGTGATGGAGCATGCCCGCCCGCCGATCGCCATAACCCATAAGCCCGGCCACATGCTAATCACCGACCTGTTAAACGCCGATCTCGCGGCGGCCGAGTGATGGATTTCCGGCGACCGTGATCGACGCGGCCATCACGGTGGAGAAGGCATTGCGCCGGGCCGAGGGTACATCCATGGCGGAGCGCATGAGCGTGTCGGAGTGCGCTCCGTGGCGCCACATACCCGGTGGAGATGGAGCGGTGGCACGAACCCGCGCGGCGGCGAGCGCCGCTATGTCGGCCATCTGGGGATTATTCCCGTCGACCCAGGCTTCCGGTCACGCCCGCGATGAAGCACGGCACGGAAGCTTCCATCCCGATCTACTAAAGTAAGTTTGCGTGCGAGACCGCAACGGAGGCGACGGCCCTTCGGGCCGCGGGGTTGCCGATGAGACGCGGGTCGAGGCGATGGTTGCCGGGAGAGAGTGGACCGGTGGTCTCGAAGGTACCGAGCCAACTCAAGCCAAGGCGATGCATTCAATCTCGATATCGAAGACGGCGGGCCAAGACGACATGGCGATGAAGCTGCGCGCCGGCGGGTCATGCGGAAAAAAGCGCCGGTAAACCTCGTTGACTGTCTCGAAGTGGGCCGCGTTGGTAATGAAGATGGTCGCCTTGACCACCTTTTCGAGGGAAGAGCCGGCGCTTTCCAGCGCCCGCTCGACGTTGGCCAGCGACAGCTCGGTCTGCCGCGCGATGTCGCCACCGAAGAACTCACCGGTCTCCGGGTCCACCGGCGGCAATCCCGAGACGAAGACGAAACCGCCGGCCCGCACCACGGGCGACAGCGGTACGCCCTGCTTGCGGACGGCGTCGGACACCACGGGCACTTCGAATATCTCTTTATCCATGTCGTTTCTTCCTTGATGTCGTGACGAAGCGAGACCGTGCCAACGCCTCGGCCGATATCGCCCGCCGAGGGCACAACCGGGCCGGACAGGCTCGCCACTGGGGACTTCACGAGCAACGCCGAATGATCTCCGGCTTCTCAATGCGGCCGGACGTCGTTGTTGGGGGTGTGATCGCCGGCGAGCCAGCGTTTTACAGTGGCATGCGCGCTTTCGCGCTGGCCGGCCATGATCGAATCGATCGCCCCGTGATCGACGGTGAACTCCAGCCGCAGGTTGTTCGGATTGTTCACATAGAGCGAGACGCAGTAACCGTGGTCGGTGACGCGGATCTCGTGGCCCGCCGCCTCCAGTCGCTCCTTGATTTCGCCTTGCGTCGCCCGGTCGCACTCGAAGGCGATGTGGCCGGGCGATTTCAGCTCGATCGGATTTTCGTCCTGGTCGGCCCACTGGAAAAAGGCCAGTGCGCCGCCGTCGCCGATCTCGAAGAATGTGTGAATGTACTCACGGCCCGTCGTGGGTGCCTTCTCGGTCCAGGCCGCCGTCAGTGGCAGGCCAACCACCTCTTCGTAGAAGGCGCGTGTCGCCTCCATGTCACGGGTGACCCAGGCGGCGTGATGCAGCCGCCGGGGCAAGTCGATCGTCTTCGATTGCTTGGTCATGGTTCCGCTCCGTATCGAAATTCGGGCTATCCTACAGGATAGCAAACAAACGAGGACCAGGGGCAGATGATCGACAAACTCATTCCGACGACGCTGGTCGGCAGCTACCCGCAGCCGGGCTGGCTGGTCGACCGGGAGAAACTGCTCGCCAGCGGCCCTCCCCGGGTCCGCATGGCCGAGGTCTGGCGCCCGCCACCCGAGGTGCTGGAGGAGGCCCAGGACGATGCCACGGTACGCGCGCTCGACGACCAGATGCGTGCCGGGATCGACATCGTGACCGACGGAGAGGTACGGCGCGAGAGCTACTTCAACCGCTTCGCCAACGCGCTCGACGGGATCGAGCTCGACCCGCCGGGGATCGTGCCGGGCCGGACCGGAAAGCCCACCCTGGTGCCCCGCGTGGTGGGCCCGCTTCGCCGCCGGGAGCCGGTGCAGGTCCGCGACGTCGAATTCCTCCGCGCCCAGACCGACCGGCCGATCAAGATCACCATCCCCGGGGCCTTCACCATGGCGAAGATGGCCTTGGACGAGCACTACGGCGACATCGAGGCCCTGATCATGGCCTATGGCGAAGTAGTGAACGCCGAGCTTCGCGAGCTAAAGGCCGCCGGCGCCGACATCGTGCAGATCGACGAGCCGCACATGCAGGCCCACCCCGTGCAGGCGACCAAATACGGCATCGCCGCCATCGACCGCGCCCTCGACGGCATCGAGGGGCCGAGCGTCGTGCACCTCTGTTTCGGCTGTGCCTATGTGGTGAGCGACAAGCCGTCGGGCTATTCCTTTTGGCTCAATTCGTGAAACGTATGCATTTGTGATAGAATGCCCGGAACGTCAGGAGGTTGGGTCATGGACGGCAAGGGTTTCCAGGTGTGGCTTTCGGCGGCGCGCGGGCTGACGCGCGTGCAGCGGCACGAGGCGCTCGCGGTGCTGTCGGGCCGGAGCGAAGGCGAGGCATCGAAGGCCGCGATCGAGCTTGGTGTGGACGAGGCCCGGCGCTGTCCGCACTGCGCGAGCGAAGGGGCGGTTTCGCGCGGTATGGCGCGGGGTCTGCGGCGCTACCAGTGCAAGGGCTGCGGCAGGACCTTCAACGCGCTGACCGGTACGCCGCTGTCGGGCCTGCACCACAAGGAACGCTGGCTGTCGTTCGGGGCGTCGCTGGCGGAGGGGGAGACGGTGAAGGCCTCGGCGGCGCGCTGCGACGTGGCGGTGAGCACGGCGTTCCGCTGGCGTCACCGGTTTCTGGCGGCGGCGCGGAGCGATTCGGAGGTGCTCAAGGGGATCGTGGAAGCGGACGAGACCTACGTCCTGGAGAGCCGGAAGGGCGCGCGCGGGCTGGGACGCAAGGCACGGCGGCGGGGCGGCAAGGCGAAGAAGCGCGGCCTCTCGCGCGAGCAGGTGCCGGTTCTCATGGCGGCGGACCGGAGCGGGACGACGGTGAGCGCGGTGCTGCCCAGGGTCGACGCGGCGGCGCTCACGGCTGCTCTCGACCCGGTGGTCGCGAAGGACGCCCTGCTGGTCTCCGACGGTGGCGCGAGCTATCCACCTTGCGCCGCCGCGCTCGGGGTGAGCCACGAAGCACTCAACCGCTCGATGGGGGAACGGGTTCGGGGCGATCTGCATGTGCAGACGGTGAACAGCCGCCACAGCCGGTTGAAGGACTTCCTGCGTCCCCGCCGCGGCATCGCCACCCGCTATCTGGACAACTACCTGAGCTGGTTCCACCTCGTCGGCCTCGCCCCCGGCGCCAATGACCGAGCCTGCCTCGCCGCCGCCGTAACAAGGTGACGCATACAATTCACGAATTAAGCCTTCCTTTTTGCCCGAACTCGATGCCTGCCGGGCCACGGCGATCTCGATCGAGGCGGCGGAACCCGGTCTCGATCCCGCCATCCTGGAACGCCTGCCGTCCAAGCAGGTGCTCTACGGTGTCATCGACCTGGGCGACCCGAAGGTCGAGACGGCCGAGCAGGTGGCGAATCGGTTGCGGGGCGCGTTGCGCCACATCGCGCCCGAACGACTGATCGCCGCCCCGGACTGCGGCATGAAATATCTGCCGCGAGAGGTTGCTTTCGGCAAGCTCCAGGCCCTGGTCGCCGGGGCCGAGATCGTGCGCCGCGAGCTCGGTTGAGGGGGGCAGGCCAATGAAGGGAGCTTCAAGCGACGACTGGCGCACACGGGCGGCGGCGAACGGCATCGAGGTCGAGGACCTGGCGCCGACGACGGCGAGCCGGGTCGGAAACGTCGACCTCGCCGCGCGCGCCGACGACGAACTGGTCGAGATCCTGAAGACGGCGGTGGCCGAACGCGTGCTGCTGGTCTTCCCCGACCAGACTCACCTGGCGCCAGCGGACTACCTCACCTTCGCGACCCGCTTCGGTGGCGTCCCCAACCGCCACAGCCGGCGCGACCTCTGCCTGGCCGAGCATCACGAGATTTTCGTCGTCGGTAACGTCGAGGGCGGCTCGCCCAAGGTCGGTCTCAACTGGCACACCGACGACTATCAGCTCGCGTTTCCCGGCCTCTACACCTTCCTGCACGCGGTGGAGTTGCCGCCGGTGGCAAACCACACCAGCTTTGCGAACGGCGTCGCCGCATATGCGGCGCTCGACGACGAGACCCGCCGTTCCTTGGACGGCGTCCACGTGCGGCACAGCCGGCGGCGCCTCTATACCGAACTCTTCACCGATGCGAGCGAGGAAGACATCGAGCGGGAGGCCGAGGCCTTTCCCGACGTGGTCCATCCCCTGGTCCGTACCGTGCCGGAGTTGGGCGGGAAGGGCATCTTCCTCGGCGGCGAGTGGGGCAGCGGCATGGAGGGCATGGACGCGGCCGAGGGCGAGGCGCTCTACGCCCGGCTACTCGCCCACATGATCGATCCGCGCTTCGTCTATCGCCATCGCTGGCGGCCGGGCGATGTGTTGTTCTCGGACAACCGCTGCAGCCTGCACCGGGCAGACGAGTGGGACACCGAACGCTACCGCCGCCGGCTGCACCGCATCATCCTCTGGGATACGGTCGCGCCCGCCTGACGAGGGAGAGACCAGTCGCCATAATGGGCGACTTATACCAGCCGTCGGAATTTGAGACTCGTTTGAGAATTGGCGTTTTGTTCATGGATGTGATTCTCTCAACCGATTGATTCGGGTAGGAGAATCCAGATGATATTGGCAATTACGCGGAACGATTTGTCTTCGGACGAGATGCGGCTCGAGGCGCGCCGCAGTAAGGACAGCCGTGTCTCTTGGCGCCTTCTGGCGCTTGCCGAGGTTCTCGATGGTCGCAGCCGGGCCGAGGCCGCGCGAACCGGATGCGTTCAGCGCCAGACACTCCGGGACTGGGTGTGCCTCTACAACGCCGAGGGCATCGCGGGGCTTCGCGATCGACCGCGTTCGGGGCGACGCGCCCGGCTGTCGGCGGCTCATCTGGCGGCGTTGTCGGCCGTGGTGGAGGCGGGGCCGGATGTGGCTGTTCACGGCGTGGTGCGGTGGCGCTGTGTCGACCTTTGCGAACAGGTCAAGTCTCGCTTCGATGTCGAGCTTTCCGAGCGCCAAATGGGCCGGATCTTGAACCAGCGGAAGTTCACCCGCCTCACGGTGCGCGCCCAACACCCGAAAGCCGACGAGGCGGCGCAGACGGCTTTCAAAAAAACTTCACCGAGATCGTGACCGAGGCACTACCCGCCGAGGCCCGAGGCAAACCCCTGGAGATCTGGTTCCAGGATGAGGCGAGAGTAGGGCAAAAGGGCACATTGACACGGAGGCCCGCATCGGCTCGCGCCCGCGAGGGGCCCGCGATACCCGCTACGAGTGGGCCTACATCTTCGGAGCCGCCTGCCCCGAACGCGCCGTCGGCGCGGCCCTGGTGATGCCCCACGCCAACACCGAGGCGATGAACCTGCATCTCCAAGTCATCAGCGGCGCCGTCACCGCGGGTGCCCATTGCGCTCTGGTGATCGACGGCGCCGGCTGGCACATCAGCTCGGCGCTCGACGTGCCGGACAACATCACCTTGATCCGCTTGCCGCCCTATGCACCAGAACTCAACCCGATCGAGAACATCTGGGAATACCTGCGAAAGAACAATCTCGCACTCCGAATCCATGACGACTACGACGACATCGTCGAGGCCTGCTGCAAGGCCTGGAACGATCTCGTCGCCATGCCGGAACAGCTCGCATCGATCACCAGACGAGCCTGGGCAAAAGTCTGATTAATTCTGTCGGTTGGTATTACCCCTGATCGGTTCTATGTCCGCAAGACGGCTCGAGGTGGCGCGGCGGGTCGACCCCTAGGCCCAGCGCCGGTCAAGCCGCGCCGCGCCTCGGCAGGGTGATGATCACGATCGCTCCGCCGTCGGCGGCCTGCTCGATCGCGATGGTCCCCTCGTGCGCCAGCACGACCCGCTGCACCAGATGCAGGCCCAGGCCCGCGCCGATCTCGCCCCGGGCAAAGCCGATCTCGCGCTGCTGGAAGGGCAACAGCAGGCGGGAGACCTCTTCGCCCGGAATGCCGGGGCCGTCGTCACTGACGGTGATCCGCGATCCGTCTTCTCCCGCGCTCTCGAACAGGACATGGATATGACCGTCGGCGTCGGTGTGCTTCAGGCTGTTGTCGAGCAGTTCCTCAAGCAGCCGGCGCAGGCCGTCGTCGTCGCCTACCATCCTTTCACCGCTGGGACGGACCTCGAATTCGACCCGGCCGCCGTCTACCGTCTGGGCGAGGAAGGAGCGCCGCAGGGTCTCGCAAAGCGCGCCGGCGTCGACCTCGCCGTCGCATGCCATCGTCGCTGGATCGGCGATGCCGCCAGCGTAGATGACGCGGTCCAGCAGGCGTAGCAGCACGCGGCCACTGTCGTTGATCATGGCGCCGTAGCTCCGCACCCGATCCGGCTCCGGCCCGAAGTCGAGCGTCTTCAACATGTCGGAGAAGCCGATGATGGCGTTGAGCGGTGTGCGAATCTCGTGGTTCACCATGGAGAGCAGGTCACCGCCGATGTTCCGCGCCGTCCGCGCCTCCTCGAGCGACAGGTTCGCCCGATGCTCGCTCGCCCGCGTTTCCTCGATCAGGCCCATATAGTCGAGCTCGCGGGCGCACCAGCGGGCAACCAGGGCCATGAAGGTGCCGACGTCGCCATGCGGTATCTCGGAGCCGGCATAAATCGCGAATATGTGCCCGTGCGTTTCCCCGTCCGCCGACCGGATCAAATGGCCGAAGTAGGTTTCGGCACCGATCTCTTTCAGAAAGCCGTCGTCGGGAAAGCGCGTGGCGACGTTTTCGAAATGTTGAAAATCGTCCTGGGTGCGGACCTCGTGGCAGGGAGTGCCGGCCGCGACATAGCGGATCGGATCGGCGAAGCCGCCGCCCTGGTACAGTGCCGGGGTCTCGATCTCCCCGGTGTCGTTCAGGATGCCGATGCCGACGACGTCCGGGCGGAGCAGAATGGAGATCGACCGGACGGCGGAGCGGAAGACGGCGTCGTGCGAGGCGTCGCCCGTCTGGGTGAGCGCGCGCATCGCCTCGGTCCAGAGTTGGCCGAGGCTTTCCGACGTCGCCGGATCCGTTCCATCCGGCTTGGCGCGTCCGTTGTCCGCCATGAGTTTCGGGAGTCTCCTCCTACTCGACCGGCGGGAATTCAGTCCGCCAACGCCTGGTCCAAATCGCGTATCAGGTCGTCGACCGTTTCCAGTCCGATCGAGAGCCTGACCACCTCCGGCCCCGCGCCGGCGGCGGCCGCCTGTTCCGGCGACAACTGGCGATGGGTCGTCGAGGCCGGGTGCAGCACCAGGCTTTTCGCATCCCCGATATTGGCGAGGTGGGAGAAGATCTCGACCCCTTCGACCAGCTTTACGCCGCCCTCGAAACCGGCCTTCAGGCCGACGGTGAAGACCGCGCCGGCGCCCTTCGGCATGTATTTTTTGACCAGTTCGTGGTGCGGATCGCTTTCCAGGCCCGCATAGGAGACCCACTCGATCGCCGGATGGCCGTCGAGGAACCGCGCCACCTCGAGGGCGTTATCGCACTGGCGCTGCATGCGGAGCGGCAAGGTCTCGATCCCCGTCGCGATCAGGAAGGCGTTGAAGGGAGAGAGGGAAGGACCCAGGTCCCTGAGCGCGACGGCCCGGCAGGAGACGGCGAAACCGAAGTCGCCGAAGGTCTCGTAGAAGATCAGGCCGTGGTAGCCGGGCGAGGGTTCCGTCAACGCCGGATACTTGCCGGGCTCGGCCGCCCAGTTGAACTTTCCGCCGTCGACGATCAGGCCGCCGACCGAGTTGCCGTGTCCGCCCAGGAACTTGGTGGCCGAGTGGATGACGATGTCGGCGCCCCATTCGACCGGCCGGCAGAGGTAGGGCGTGGCGAGCGTATTATCGACGATCAGTGGCACGCCGGCCGCCTCGGCGATCCGGGCCACCGCTTCCAGGTCGACGACGACGCCACCGGGATTCGCCAGGCTCTCGACGAAGATCAGCTTTACCTTGGGCGTGAGGGCGCGGGCGAAGTTCTCCGGATCGGCTGGGTCGACGAAATGGCAGGTCAAGCCCATCTTGGCGAAGGTGGTCGAGAACTGCGTGATCGAGCCGCCATAGAGCTTGTTCGCGGCGATGAACTCGTCGCCAACTCCCATCAAGGTGTGGAGGGCGATGAACTGCGCCGCGTGCCCCGAGGAGACGGCGACGCCGGCGGTACCGCCCTCCAGGGTGGCCACCCGCTCCTCGAGCGACGCGACGGTCGGGTTCGTGATCCGCGAATAGATGTTGCCGAAGGTCTGCAAGTTGAAAAGCGCGGCGGCCTCGTCCGCGTCCTCGAAGACGTAGGACGTCGTCTGGTAAATGGGCGTCGCCCGGGCGCCGGTCGACGGCTCCGGCGCGGCGCCCGCGTGAATGGCCAGGGTCTCGAAGCCATGCTCGCTCATGATCGTGGTCCCACTCCTGGTGGCGGATACTAGATACGCCTGAAACGACGGCTGCTGACGACGCCGGTGTTGACGCCGAGCCAGCCGATTTCGCCGCCGATACGGCCGTATTCGATCTTCGGGCAGCGATCCATGACCACGGTCATGCCCGCCGCCTCCGCCTCGCGCGCCGCCTCGTCGTGGCGCACGCCCAATTGCATCCACAGCACCTTCGGCAAAATCGCCATTGCCTTAACGTCCTCGACGATCCCCGGGATCGCGTTGGCGGCGCGGAAGCACTGCACCATGTCGACCTCGACCGGGACTTCCGCGAGGGAGGCGTAAGCCATTTCGCCCAGGATCTCATTGCCGGCCTCCTTCGGGTTGATCGGGATCACCCGGTAGCCTTTTTTGCGCAGATATTTCATCGCGAAGAAGCTGGGCCGATTCCAGTATCCCGACGCCCCCACCATGGCGATGGTCCGGGTCTCGCGCAGGATGCGCCGGATCAGCGCCTCGGGGTAACTCAGCGGCTCCAACTCGGCGGCGGTTGCGACGCTCATCTCGCTCTCCTCGGGTGTTTGCGGGGCGGCCGTCAGGAATCCCGCCACTCGGGCGGGCGCTTCTCGACGAAGGCGGCGATGCCCTCGCCCGCGTCGTCGGCCTCCAGGTTGGCGACCATGGCATCAGACGCCGCCTCGTAAGCCCCGTTCAAATCCATTTCCAGCTGCTTGTGAAAAAGCGCCTTGCCGAGCGCGATCACATGACTGGATTTGGAAGCGACCCGGGCCGCGAGCGCCGTCACCGCCGCCTCCAACTCCGTGGCCGGAACGTGATCGTTCACCAGGCCGAAGCGGACCGCCGTCTCGGCGTCGATCGGATCACCGGTCAGCAACATCTCCATCGCGTGTTTGCGGCCAACGTTGCGGGTAAGCGCAACCAGGGGCGTGTGACAGAAAAGGCCGATATTGACGCCGGGGGTGGCGAAGCGAGCGTCCGATGCCGCGACGGCCATATCGCAGCTGGCGACCAACTGGCAGCCCGCCGCGCTCGCCATGCCGTGAACCTTGGCGATGATGGGCTTGGGAAAACGGACGATCCGGGTCATCAGCCGGCTGCACTGGGCGATCAGGGCCTCGCGCTTGCTCGCCTGGTCCATCGCCAAGACTTCCCTGAGGTCGTGACCGGCGGAAAACCCGAGGCCCGTGCCCTCGATAACCAGGACCCGCGCCGCCGCGTCGCCCTCGGCCGCGTCCAGCGCCCCCTCGAGCGCGGTCATGAGCTCGCTCGACAAGCTGTTGTAGGCGCGGGGTCGATTCATGGTCAGTACCCGGACCCCGCCCTGGTCTCGAGTCAGCAGGATCGCCGGGGCTGTTTCAGCGGATGCCGCTATGCTCATAATCGCCACTCCGTCGTATTGGGCGCCGAGGGAGTGTATATCCCCTCCCATGGTGACACCATAACCCGCTTCCGGTTGCGGGGCGCACAGTGAGTCGATATAAGCGCGGCGATTTTGCGGTGCAACACATGGAGTCGAGCGCATCATGGCGATCGAGCGGACGCTTTCCATCCTCAAGCCCGACGCGACGCGCCGGAACCTCACTGGCGCCATCAACCAACGGTTGGAAGCGGAGGGCCTGGCCATCATCGCGCAGCGTCGGGTCCGCCTGACCCGCGCCCAGGCCGAGGGTTTCTACGCCGTCCACCGCGAACGGCCGTTCTTCGACTCGCTCTGCGACTTCATGACGTCGGGGCCCGTCGTCGTGCAGGTACTGGAAGGTGACGGCGCCATCGCCCGCAATCGCGAGGTGATGGGAGCCACCAATCCGGCCGAGGCGGCCGAGGGAACAATCCGCAAGGTTTTCGCCGAGAGCATCGAGGCCAACTCGACCCACGGCTCCGACTCGGCCGAAAAGGCGGCGATCGAGATCGCCTACTTCTTCGCCGAGGTCGACATCGTCGGCTGAACCGGCGCCGGGCTCAGCCAAGCGGTGGGTTGATCAGCGGCGGCGGCGCGAGCACCTCGCCGTCGATCGACACGCGGCCGCCAACCAGGCGGGCGCGACCCTCGGCGACCAGGCGCAGCGCCAGGGGATAGATCACGTGCTCGGCGGCGACGACGCGTGCGGCGAGCGCCGACGCGTCGTCGCCGCCCAGCACCGGGACGGCCGCCTGGGCGATGATGGCGCCACTGTCCATTTCCGGCACCACGTAATGCACGGTGCAGCCGGTGATCCTCACGCCTGCCTCGAGCGCGTGCGCGTGGGTGTTGAGACCCTTGAAGGCGGGTAGAAGCGAGGGATGGATGTTGATCACCCGCTTGGGCCAGGCCTCAAGAAAACCCGGGGTCAGCAGACGCATGAAGCCCGCGAGGCAGACCAACTCGACGTCGCGGGCGCGGAGTTCCTCGCTCACCCGTTTTTCGAAGGCCTCGCGGCCGTCGCGGCCCCGATGGTCGACGACCAGGGCCTCGATCCCCGCTTCTCGCGCCCTCTCCAGGCCCGCCACGCCGGGATTGTTCGAAATCACGACGGCGATTTCCGCCGGATAGTCGCGCACCGCCGACGCCTGGATCAGCGCGGCGAGATTACTGCCGCGACCAGATATCAGCACGCCCACGCGAAGCTTGCTCATCCGAAGTCCAGGCCGCCGATCCGGACACGCCCCGAGCCGGGCGAGGCCGGGACGACGGTTCCGATGCGATGTGCGTTCTGGCCCCCCTCCTCCAGGGCGGCGATCACGGTCTCCACATGGTCCGGAGCGACCGCCGCGATCATGGCGATGCCGCAGTTAAAGGTCCGGGCCATCTCCGCCGGCGCGATTCCGCCGACCTCCGCGAGCCAGCGGAAGACGGCGGGGACCGACCAGGCCGTCCCGTCGATCTCCGCCGCCAGATGCGCTGGCAGCATCCGGGGCACGTTCTCCTCGAAACCGCCACCGGTGATGTGCGCCAGCCCCTTGATCAGACCCCGGCGAACCGCGGGCAGGAGGGCGGCGACGTAAATCCGGGTCGGCTCCAGCAGGGCATCGGCCAGAGTCGCATCCGGCGCGAAGGGCGCGGGCGCGGCGAGGTCGGCGCCCTGGTCGGCGACCAGGCGGCGAATCAGGGAAAAGCCGTTGGAGTGGACGCCGCTCGATTCCAGGCCCACCAGCACGTCGCCCGCCGCGACATCCGCGCCCGTCAGCACCGACGATCGCTCGACCGCGCCAACGGCGAAGCCGGCGAGGTCGTAGTCCTGATCGCGGTAAAGTCCCGGCATTTCGGCCGTCTCGCCGCCGATGAGGGCGCAGCCCGCGATTTCGCAGCCCTTGGCGATGCCGGCGACCACGGCGCGGGCATGGCCTGGATCGAGGCGCGCGGTGGCGAAATAATCGAGGAAGAAGAGCGGTTCGGCCCCTTGCACTACCAGGTCGTTGACGCACATCGCCACAAGGTCGATGCCCACGGTATCGTGCCGGCCAGCTTCGATCGCCACCATCAGCTTGGTGCCGACCCCGTCGGTGGCGGCGACCAGCAGGGGATCCTCGTAGCCGGCGGCCCGTGGGTCGAACAGACCGGCGAACGAACCGATCCCGCCCATGACGCCCGGACGCGTCGTCGCCTCGACCAGCGGCCTGTAGGCGTCGACAGCCCGCGCGCCGGCCTCGATGTCCACGCCCGCGTCCCTGTAGGTGTAACTTTTGATGGCGTCCTCGCTGGTCTATATATCCGGGGTGAGGGCCGCGAGGCCGTGACAGGCGGCAAGATGAACGGATGATGGCGACATTTCAACAGAACCGGCGCGCACGCCGGACCGGGGCGCTTCTCGCGCTGGCTTTGATGGTCTGGGCCGCGCCGTCGCCGGCACAGGATGGGGACGATCTCTTCACCGTCGTGGCCTTTCCGGTCGACGCCGAGGCCAAGACGGCGACCAAGGCGCGCGACCTGGCGCTCGCCCAAGGCCAGGCTGCCGCCTTTCGCGCCGTTTTGCGCCGTTTGACCCTGATCGTGGACGAACCGCGCCTGCCCCGGCCCAAATTGCCGGAAGTCGTCCAGATGGTCCGGGCGATCGTGGTCGAGAACGAGAAAACCTCCGCCACGCGCTATCTGGCGGAACTGACTATAAGCTTCCAGAAGTCGGCGATCCGACGGTTGTTGCGCGGCGGCGCGATCCCCTTCACCGAGACGCGGGCGCGCCCGGTGCTGGTCCTGCCGGTGCTCCAGGTGGGCGAATCGCTCCGCCTCTTCGACGAAGACAATCGCTGGCTCGAGGCCTGGGCGCTGCACGAGATGGACCGGGGCGCGATGCTGCCGCTGCTGCCGCCGATAGGTGATTTGGAGGACATCACCGCGATCGACGCCAAACGGGCCGTCGCGGGCGATCGAGACGCGCTCGCGGCGATCGGCGCCCGCCACGGAACCGAGACCCAACTCGTGGTGACCGCCCGCCAACGGGGCCGGCCACGGGGCCGGTCGGCGCGCGCGATGGACGTCACCCTCTCCTGGCACGGCGCGCTTCGCGATGGCGTCGAGGTCCGCCCCTTCGTCCCGGAAAACGGCGAGAGCGAACGGCGCATGATGAGGCGAGTGGTGAGGCTCATCGTCGCCGACCTGGAGGGTGCCTGGAAGCGGGAGACGCTCATCAGCTTCGACGAGGAGTTTCGCCTGAGCGCGCATGTGCCGATTTCCACCCTCGCCGACTGGATCGCCGTGCGCGCGCGCCTGGAGCGCAATTCCATGGTTCAGCGGTTCGACCTGCTGGCGATTTCCAAGACGGGAGCACAGGTAGAGCTGCACTACCTGGGGACCCGGGACCGCTTGCGGATCTCGCTCGCGCAGGACGGGCTGGAGCTCACGCGCGAGGGTGCCTTCTGGACTCTGACGGCCGACGGCGGCGCGGACGCGCGGTCACGCGAGTGACGCTTCCCAATATCATCAGCATGGCGCGCCTTCTCAGCGCGCCGTTGATCGTCTGGCTGATCCTGCGCGAGGCCTGGATCGCCGCCTTCGCGGTCTTCTTGCTCGCCGGGATCTCCGATGCCGTCGACGGCTTCCTCGCCAAGCGCTTGGATCTCGCGACCACGCTCGGCACCTACCTCGATCCGATCGCGGACAAGGTCCTGCTCGTCGCCATTTACGTCAGCCTCGGGGTTAACGAGAAATTGTCGCTCTGGCTGGTGATTCTCGTCGTCAGCCGGGATGTCCTGCTGGTCGGCGGCGCCGTCCTTCAATTCATGCTGCAGGAGGCCGGCAGGATCGCGCCCACCTTCGTCAGCAAGACCAACACGACCCTGCAGATCCTGCTGGCGGCTCTCGTCCTCGCCGATCTCGCCTTCGGGCCGATCCAATGGCACGCTTGGCTGACCACGTTCGAGTTCCTGGTCGGCGCCACGACGGTGATCTCCGGCGGCGGCTATCTGTTATCGTGGGCGCGCGGCGCGGCACGGTCGGAGCAATGAGGTGAGCGCGACACGGCAGATCATCTACTGGTCGATCGGTCTCGTCGCGGTGGGCGTGCTGATCTTCCTGCTGCGAGGCATCATGCTGCCCTTCGTCGCCGGCATGGCCGTCGCCTATTTTCTCGATCCGGTGACTGATAAGCTCGAGCGGCGGATGCCGCGCTCCGGCGCCACCGTGATCGTGCTGTTCGTCTTCTTCCTGCTGGCGACGATGGCACTGCTTCTCCTCGTGCCAGTCATTTACCGCCAGGTCTTCGGCCTGGTCACCCTGCTGCCGAAATATGTCGAGGTGTTTCGCGAGACGGTCCTGCCCCTCATTCAGGACACGCTCCGGGGCCTCGGCGTCGAGGAGGGCGACGGCCAGGTCCGCGACGCCGTCGGCGGGTTCGCCGGCAACATCGTCGGCTTCGGCGTCGACGTCGTGACGAAGCTCTTGGCCGGCGGCCTCGCGGTCATTAACCTCGTCTCGCTGCTCTTCATCACCCCCATCGTCGCCTTCTACCTACTGCGCGACTGGGACCCGATGGTGGGCCGGCTCGATGCATGGCTGCCGCGCCGCCATGCCGAGGTGATCCGCCAGCTCACCCGCGACGTGGACGCGGTGCTCGGCGGTTTCGTTCGCGGCCAAGGCACGGTCTGCCTCGTGCTCGGCGCCTTCTATGCCATCGCGTTGTCGCTGGTCGGCCTCGATTTCGGACTGCTGATCGGCATCATCGCCGGCCTGATTTCCTTCATTCCCTTCGTCGGCGCCTTGGTCGGTCTGGTGCTCTCGATGACGCAGGCGGTGATGCAGTTCTCGGACGACTATGTGTCGATCACCATCGTCGCCGCAATCTTCCTCGCCGGCCAGGCATTTGAGGGCAACTTTCTCACCCCACGGTTGCTGGGCGACCGGGTCGGCCTGCACCCCGTTTGGGTGATGTTCGGACTGTTGGCGGGAGGCACCCTCTTCGGCTTCGTCGGCGTGCTGCTAGCGGTCCCCGTGACGGCGGCGGGGGGCGTCCTGGTCCGCTTCGCGCACGACCGCTATCTCGAAAGCCAACTCTATCTCGAGCCCGACGGCGGCGACGAGCCGCCGCCCCCGCCCCCGGACGCGGGAAGGCCGGCATGAGCGATCAACTCACCTTCGACCTGCCCCACCTGCCGACCCGTTTCCGCGCCGATTTCTTCGTTGCTCCCTGCAACCAGGAAGCGGCCGCCTGGGTCGATCGCTGGCCCGACTGGCCGGGAGGCGTCCTGGTACTGCTGGGGCCCCCCGCCTCGGGCAAAAGCCATCTGGCCGAGGCCTGGCGCCTGAAGGCCGATGCCCGGCGCCTCGACCTGGCCATGCCCGGAACCGAGGCGGCACTAGCACCGGAGAGTGCGCTGCTGATCGAGGACGTGGAGCGGACGGCGGGCAACGCCCCGGCGGAGCGGCGGCTTTTCCATCTCGTGAACGCGGTGCGGGAAGCGGGACGGACGCTGCTGGTGACGGCCAGACGGCCTCCGGCCGCGTGGCCGATTCGCCTTCCCGACCTGGCCTCCCGCCTCGCCGCCTGCCCGCTCGCCCCTATTTCGCCGCCCGACGACGCGCTTTTGGCGGCCGTGTTGGCGAAACATTTCAGCGACCGGCAGGTTCTTGTAAACCCCCGGGTGATCAGCTATCTCGCCGGACGGATGGAGCGGAGCTTCGCCGAGGCAGCGCGCCTCGTCGCCATTCTCGACCGCTCGGCGCTGGCCGACGGCCGGGCGATCACGGTGCCCCTGGCGAGGCGGGCACTCGAGGGCTATATCGATTCCGGAGCGGATTCCCGTCCAGGTGGGCGCGGCGACACGATGGGTGGAGGGTGACTATGGATCTGGGAATTTCCGGCAAGCGGGCGATCGTCTGCGCTGCGAGCAAGGGGCTCGGCAAGGGCTGCGCCATGGCGCTGGCGGCGGAGGGGGTCGATTTGGTGATCAACGCCCGCACGGGGAGCGAGCTGGAGACCACGGCGGACGAAATTCGCGCCGCGACCAGCGTTCAGGTCACCACCGTCGCCTGCGACGTCACGACGCCGGAAGGGCGGGAGCGGACGCTCGCGGCCTGCCCGGGCCCGGACATCCTGGTGAACAACGCCGGCGGCCCGCCGCGCGGCGATTTCCGCGACTTCACGCCACAAGACTGGCACCGCGCGGTCGAGAGCAACATGATCACGCCGATCGAACTGATCAAGGTGACGGTCGACGGCATGATGGCGCGCGGCTTCGGCCGGATCGTCAACATCACCTCGGTCTCGGTAAAGCAACCGATCGACGAGCTGTGTCTCTCCAACGGGGCGCGGGCCGGCCTCACCGGCTTCGTGGCCGGGCTCAGCCGCAAGACGATTCGCCAGGGCGTCACCATAAACAATCTGCTGCCCGGCCCCTTCGACACCGACCGGCTGCGGGCCGGCCAGCGCTTCCGGGCCGAGGAAGCCGGCCGGCCGCTGGACGAAATCACCCGGGAATTCGCCGCCAACAACCCCTCGGGCCGCTTCGGCACGGCCGAGGAGTTCGGCGCCGTCTGCGCCTTCATGTGCAGCGTCCATACCGGCTACATGACCGGACAGCAGGTGCTGCTCGACGGCGGCGCCTATCCGGGCACCTTCTGACCGGGCGTTCGGAATGACGCGGTGGAGACGGTATCGTGGTTCGGCCGCCGGCGTGGGTCTCCTCGCCTGCATCCTCACCACCGAAGGCCAGGCGATGCCCCGCGACGTCATCGGTCGTTGGGAGACCAATGGCGGCACGTCGCACATCGACATCCAGCCCTGTGGCGCGGCCAGCCGTTGCGGCCAAATTGTCTGGATGAGCGACCTCCACGATGACGAGGGCAAGCCGAAACGGGACCATAACAATCCCGATTCCGCCAAACGGCAACGGACGCTGCTCGGGCTCGAACTGTTGGGCGACTTCACCGCCGACGAGAAGAACGACGAGTGGTCGGGCGGCTGGATCTACAATCCGCGTGACGGTCAACACTATCGGGCGATCCTGAAACGTCTCGGTGAGAACGAACTGATGGTGCGCGGATTCGTCGGTCTCCGCCTCTTCGGCTCGTCGCGGATCTGGCGCCGTGTTCCGGGCGACGGAGCCCGTCCCGCGGCCGCCGGCGAATGAGAGTTCCAAGGCATGCTCCCAGCCCGCAATGAGGCCGACCGGCCCGCCGCCGTGATCGACGTCGGCTCCAACTCCATCCGTTTGGTGGTCTATGACGCGCTCTCCCGGGCTCCAGTGGCGATCTTCAACGAACGGGCGCCGTGCCGTCTCGCCCGCGAACTGGATCTCACCGGAAGACTGGACGGCGAGGGCATCGAGATCGCGAAACGGGCGCTCGCGCGTTTCTCCACGTTGGCCGACGAGATGGATGCCGTCAGTACCGATGTCGTGGCCACGGCGGCCGTGCGCGAGGCCGCCGACGGCCAGGACTTCGTCGCCCAGGTAAAACGGGATTGCGGGCTGTCGGTCCGGGTGTTGAGCGGCGCCGAGGAAGCGCGGTTCTCGGCCATGGGCGTGGCGCTGGCCGCGCCGGGCGCGGAGGGCCTGATGGGCGACCTCGGTGGTGGCAGCCTGGAGCTGGTCTCGCTCGAGCCTGAAGCGGAGCGGGCGACAACCCTGCCGCTCGGCACGCTCCGCATGGGCGAGACACGGGACGAGGCGGCGCGCGCCGAGGTCGATGGCCGGCTTCGCGAGATCGACTGGATTTCCGGCGAGCGGGGCAAGTGCCTGTACGTCGTCGGTGGCGCCTGGCGCGCCCTCGGCCATCTGCACATGCTGAGGAAGGATCATCCCCTTCTGGTTCTACACGGCTACCGGGTCGGCGCGGCGGAAATGCGGGAGACGGCGATGCTGACCGCCGGCCTTTCGCGCGCCAGCACCAGGCAATTGAAACAAATCTCCGCCGACCGACGGGCGACACTCCCCTACGCGTCCCGGGTCCTCGCCTCGGTCATCGAGACGAGCGGCGTCGACGAGGTCGCATTTTCCGCCTTCGGGCTTCGCGAGGGCGTGATGATGGCGCGGTTGTCGGCGCGCGAGCGCGAAGCCGATCCGTTACTGGTCGGCTGTGCACGGCTGGCGCGGGACCGGGCGCGCTTTCCCGATATCGGACCGGCGCTCGCGGCCTGGACCGGCAGCCTGTTCCCGGACGAGACGCCGGCTTTCCGCCGGTTGCGGGAGGCCGCCGCGCTGCTGGCCGACGGGGCCTGGATGACCCACCCCGACTACCGGGCTGAGCAAGCGATGCTCGAGACCGCGCGCGGGCCGTTCATCGCCATCAATCACAACGAGCGGGCACGCCTCGCCCTCATGGTTCATGCCCGCCATACCGGGCGGGCGGACGGCCCGGCGGTGGCGGAGATCCGACGTCTCGTCGACGATTCCGATGCCCGCGACGCCCGCCGAACCGGCCAGGCGCTTCGCCTGGGCCTGACCTTCACCGGCGGCCTCGCCGCTCTGTTGGAGGGCGTGAGGCTCAAGCGGACGGAAAGCCGTCTCGAACTGACGGTGCCGCGCGCGCGTCGGGCCCTCGCCGGCGACCTGGTGCTGCGCCGTTTCGAGGCCCTCGCCCGCGCCTTTGAGCTGACGCCGGCGCTTATTGTCGGCGATTGAGTTCGTGCACCTTGATCCTGCGGTTTTCGACCGCCAGCGCCAGCTCTCCCCGCTTCAGGGCCAGTGCCGCCTCGCCGAAGACCTCGCGCCGCCAGCCGTTCAGAGCCGGCAGGCCGTCGTCGTCGGTGCCGGCAATCCGCTCCAGCTCGTCCACCGTGGCAATCAGGCGCTGGGCGACGCCGTGGCGCTCGGCGCGGAACTTCAGCAGGACCTTCAGCAGGTCGACGACGGGGCCGATATCGCGGGGCAGGCGCTGGGGCGGACCCAAATGCGGCAGCTCCGATTCGGGCATGTCCAGCCCGGCCCGGACCGCCGTCAGGATCGCCGCCCCCTTGGCGCCCTTGCGCACCTCGCGGCCAATGGTGCGCAGGCGGCCGAGGCCGCGTTCGTCGGTCGGCTGTTCCGCCGCCAGTTCCTGGATCGCCTCGTCGCGGAGCACGCGGTTGCGCGTCGTGTCGTTATCCCGTGCCTCGCGCTCCCGCCAGGTCGCGAGCGATTTCAACACGCCGAGATACCGGGGCTTGCGATTGCGGACCTTGAGGCGGCGCCAAGCGTCTTCGGGATGGACCACGTAGGTCGAGGGATCGGCGAGGATCGCCATCTCCTCCTCCAGCCAGGCGGCACGGCCGTTCTCCGCCAGTTTGGCCGTCAGCTTCTCGTAGACCGGGCGCAGGTGGATCACGTCGGCCAGTGCATAATCGACCTGCCGCTGGCTCAGCGGGCGGCGCGACCAGTCGGTGAACTGCGAGGTCTTGTCGACGCTGGCATTCGCCAATTTGTTCACCAAGGGCTCGTAGCCGACATTGTCGCCAAAGCCGGTGACCATCGCCGCCAACTGCGTATCGAACAGCGGCGCCGGCACCCGGCCGGTCAGGCGATGGAATATTTCCAGATCCTGGCGGGCGGCGTGGAACACCTTGAGGACGGCCGGATCGTTCATCAGCCGGAGAATCGGCGCGAGGTCCAGGCCTTCGGCCAACGGGTCGACCGCATGCGCCTCCCCGCCGTCGGAGACTTGCAGAAGGCAAAGTACGGGCCAGTAGGTCCGCTCCCGCATGAACTCGGTGTCGACCGTGATGTAGGGCGCCTTGGCGAAGCGTTCGCAGAGCGCTTCGAGTTCGTCGTTTCGGGTAATGATGCTCATGTCGGGAGCTGCTATAGCGCATCTTCGCCCGCCCTGTCGCGTGCCCCCGGCGCGGCTTGACAAAGGGCCCGGTTCCAGGCCTCTTGCCGCCGCCCGCGCGGCAACGAGAAACGTCGCCCGACGCCACCCGACGGCGATTCGATTCGAGGAGACGACGGCGCCATGCATCCTTACCGAAGCCATACCTGCGGCGCGTTGCGGGGCAACGATGTCGGTGGCCGGGCACGGTTGAGCGGCTGGGTGCACCGCAAGCGCGACCATGGCGGTCTGCTGTTCCTCGACGTTCGCGACCATTACGGCGTCACCCAGTGCGTGATCGAGCCGGACGGCGCCCATTTCCAGGCCGCCGAACGGGTGAGCGCCGAGAGCGTCGTCCGCATCGAGGGCCCAGTGGTGCGGCGCAGCGAAGATACCATCAACGAGAGCCTGGATACCGGCGAGGTCGAGGTCAGGATCGAGGAGTTCAACGTCCTCTCCGCCGCCGCCGAACTGCCACTCCAAGTCTTCGGCGACGCCGTCTATCCGGAGGAGACTCGGCTCCGCTACCGTTTCGTCGACCTTCGGCGCGAGAAGCTGCACCAGAACATCCAGCTCCGCGCCAAGGTGATCTCCTCCATTCGCCGGCGGATGGAGGAACAGGGCTTCACCGAGTTCCAGACCCCGATCCTGACCGCCTCCTCGCCCGAGGGCGCGCGCGACTTCCTGGTGCCGAGCCGCTTGCATCCGGGCCAGTTCTACGCCCTGCCGCAGGCGCCGCAGCAGTTCAAGCAGCTGGTGATGATGGCGGGCTTTGACCGCTACTTCCAGATCGCTCCCTGCTTCCGCGACGAGGACGCGCGGGCCGACCGCAGCCCGGGTGAGTTCTACCAGCTCGACCTGGAGATGAGCTTCGTCGAGCAGGAGGACGTCTTCGCGGCGGTCGAGCCAGTGATGCACGGCGTCTTCACCGAGTTCTCCGACAAGCCGGTGACGCCGCCGCCGTTCCCGCGCATCGCTTATGCCGAGGCGATGTTGAAGTACGGCAGCGACAAGCCGGACCTGCGCAACTCGATTCTCATTTCCGACGTCTCTGAAGTGTTCGAGGGCTCGGATTTCCAGCTCTTCGCCAAGGCGGTCACGGCGGGCTCGGTCGTGCGCGCGATTCCGGCACCGGGTGCCGCCGCCCAGGCGCGGAGCTTCTTCGACCGCATGAACGACTGGGCGCGCGCCGAGGGCGCGGCGGGCATGGGTTGGATCAGCCTTGCCGACGGCGGCGGGCGCGGCCCGATCGCCAATCGCCTGGACGAGGCGCGGCTCGCGCAGCTCAGGGAACTGGCGGGCGTTGGCGACGGCGATGGGATCTTCTTCGCCTGCGACAAGGCGCACGATGCCGCGATCCTCGCCGGCAAGGCACGGATCAAGCTCGGCGAAGACATGGGCCTGATCGAGGAGGGCGACTTCCGCTTCTGCTGGATCGTCGACTTCCCGATGTATGAATGGAACGAGCGCGAGCGGCGAATCGACTTCTCCCACAACCCCTTCTCAATGCCGCAGGGCGGGCTGGAGGCGTTGGCGGCGGAGGATCCGCTCTCCATCCTCGGCTACCAGTACGACATCGTCTGCAACGGGGTGGAGCTGTCGTCCGGCGCCATCCGAAACCATGTGCCGGAGATCATGCTGAAGGCCTTCGAGATCGCCGGCTACGAAGCCGCCGAGGTCGAGGATCGCTTCTCCGGCATGTTGAACGCACTGAAGTACGGCGCCCCGCCGCACGGCGGCCTGGCGCCGGGCATCGACCGCATCGTCATGCTGCTGGCGGGCGAGCCGAACATCCGCGAGGTCATCCTCTTCCCGATGAACCAGCAGGCCCAGGACTTGATGATGGGCGCCCCCGCCGAGGCGAGCCCGGCGCAGCTGCGCGAACTGCATATCCGCGTCGCCCAGCCACCGAAGACGGAAGGCGAGAAAACCTGAGGGCGCGTACCGAAATTCCTTATCCTTCGCGGACATTGGGCGAGGCGGCGATTCACCGCGCCGACGGCTTCATCATCGACCGCGAGAAGCCGCGCCAGCACCTGGCCGGCGGCGCCGGCATCCACCGCTGCGTCGCCGCCGGCCCGCATCATTGACTGGCCGCGGCGCACCGCCCGTCACTCGGTGGCCAGCCCCTTGATGAAGGCAACGAGGTCGTCGATCTCCCGGCGCGAGAGTTCGAGCGGCGGCATCGGTCGGGTGGGATGGAACAGGAAGCCGCGCAGGACGTCCTGGGACTTCGCCGGGTCGTTGGCGAGGCGCCTGAATTGGGGTGCCGCGTCCATACTTTTCGCCGCGTCGTCGTCAATCAGATCGCACTCGACGCACCACATTCGCGCCAGCTTCCCGCCCTTTGCCACATCCGCCGCCCGCGACGGCACCGACAGGATAGCGGCGATGGCGAGCCCGAGGGCCCAGGCAAGGGGTCGCGCGACATCGCTGGGCTGCATGCTTTCCTTGCCTCCCGCGTCGCGTTCCAAGGTTCCACCATCGTCGACGGCTCGAAGGACGGCGGCATTGATTTGGATCATGGTTCGGTTCGTTTTCCGCCGGCTTCACCCATCGCCCGCCGCCTCGACACCATCGCCATGGCCCCTATGATACCGGCCGAGCACGGGCTAGCGTATGCCGTCCGGGCATTGGCGTCCCATGTTGAAATCGATCCTCGGTCATTGATTGGGCAGACCGTTTTCATGCCGCGTTCTCGGAAAATCTTTCATGGCTGGATCGTCGTCGCCGCGTGCTTCGTCATTCTTACGGTTGGATATGGGATGCAATTCAGTTATGGCGTTTTCTTGCCGTACATGATGCGCGAACTCGGGATAAGCCTGTCGGCCGCGACCGCGCCCTTTTCGCTGTATGTCTTGATCTACAGCTTGATGTGCTTCGTCTCCGGTCCGGCGACCGACAGATTGGGCCCTCGGGTCGTCGTGCTCTCGGGTGGCGTACTGCTCGGACTGGCTTATCTGTTGCTCGGCGCGACCCGGAGCACCTGGCAGATTTACGTCTTTTTCACCCTCCTGGGAGGCGTCGGGATGAGCGTGGTGTTCGTTCCGTTGAATGCGACGGTCGTGCGCTGGTTTATCCAGCGCCGTGGCCTGGCGTTGGCGATTACCGGAACGGGATCCAACGCCGCGTTGCTTTTCGGCCCCATGTCGGCGGCGATCCTCATCCCCTGGCTCGGATGGCGCACGGGACTGATGGCGCTCGGTTTGTTCGGAGGTCTCGTCATTGCCTTTTGCGCCCTGGCGCTCGCTCGGGATCCTGAATCAAGAGGCCTCCGACCGGATGGCGAGGCGGCCGCCGAACAAAGTCGTGCCGGCGCCAACACTTCGCGTCCGGAAGTCTCATGGACCCTCGGCGAAGCGCGCTCGGTCACGGCCTTCTGGATCATAATGGGTGTTTATGTTCTCACCTGGGCGATGCTGTTCTTTCCCTATGTACATCTGGCGGCCTTGGCGGTGATGTCCCACCCAATGTTGAAAAGTGCGAGATAGGCATCGTCTGATCGAGAGGCTACGCGGCCACCTCGATGTCTTCAATGACGGACTTTGCTCCGGCCTTTCTCACCGCCTCCCGCAGGGCGGCGTCGAGGATGGGGAGCTGGCGGTGGGCCTTGAGGCGGCGGAAGGTCTTTTGCGCCTCCAAGGGGCCGGCGGCGGTCCAACGCAGCGCCATCTCGGCGTTGCGCCAGCGCTTGACGTTCCGCTGCACCGTCCGGACGGTGCCGATCGCGTTCTCGATGGCGTTGGTGCAAGCCAGCGAGTGTCGAAGTTGCGGCGGGAGGCCGAGCCGGATCACGGTCAGGATCTCGTCCAGGCCCTCCAGGATCGAGCCCGAGACGCCGGGTGCGTCATGCTCCAGACGGCGGGCGAGGTTGCGCAAGAGCCGTTCGGCCTTGGCCGCGTCGTCCTGCTGCCAGGCCTGCCGCAAGACCTTCCTGACGCCGGCATGGAGGCTCTCGTCCAGCCGGTCCGTGATGTTGCGCCCCTTGTGCACCTGGCAGCGCTGGAGGGCCGCCGCCCGCCCGAAGGTCCGCCGGATCGCCTTCGAGAGCGCCTTGGCGCCGTCGACGATGTAGAGCCGAGGCCGTTCGGGATCGAGACCGCGCTCGATCAGGTTGTCGAGCATGGCTTGCACCGTGGCCGCGTTCTCCGTCGCGCCCTCGGCCAGGCCCAGCACGTGCTTCGCGCCGCCGGTGTCGATGCCGATCGCCGCCACCATCAGGTGATCGCCGACATGGAGCCCGTCGATCTGGAGCACCACGAGATCGAGATCGTCGAGCGGGCTCGCCAGCCAGGCCTTCAGCTTGCTTCGCGTCAACGCCACGAAACGGCGCGAGACCGCCGACTTCGAGGTTGCGTCACCCGATGCCGCCGGCAGATCGCCGCCCGCATCGTCCGGCAGGCGCACCGCGCGGGCATACTTGCGGGTCGAGACGTTGATCACCATCAGATTCATCGCCCAGGCTTGCAAGAGTTCGGGTTCCGACAGCAGCTCCCAACTCGGCAGGCTCATCTCCCGACCCGCGAAGTCCCCCACCCGAGGGCGCTCGACCTTCACTTTGCCGCCGTGGTAGGCGATCTCGCTCCGGGTCGTGCCCCATCGATGGCCCTTGCGCTCGCCCGAGCCGGCGTGGCGCGAACCGCACAAGGCTTCCGCGTCCGCCGACATCATCTCGTTCAAAGACTCGAGGCCCGCCAAAAGGCAGAAGCGATCGACGCTCATGCGCGGATCGTCGAAGGCCTCCGGCATCGATGGCAAGAGCCGACAGGATGGTTCCGAGGAACGGTCGTTGCGTGTAGTCTTGGTCATGGCGTCGTTCTCCTTGATGGAATCAGCACCCAGAGCCTAGCGGCTCCAGGCGGACGACGCCTACTTCAGCTTTTCAACAGAGCCCGGGACATCCCCGCCTTGGCCACTGAACTCGGTTACGATCCGACAAGCGCCGCGAGTTTGGTCGCGATCCTGGGGGTCGGCGGTTTCGTCGGTCGTATGGCGATAGGTTGGCTATCCGACATGGTCGGCCGATTGCCGAACCTCTTTATCTCGCTGGTAATTCAGGTGCTGGCATACGTCATTTTCGCCCAAACCGAATCATTGTCTTTTCGTAACTGCCCAGGTATCTGATTTCGCTGGGGCTGCGGATTGGGTCTCTCGGGGCAGATTTTGTGGGTTTGAGGCGCTGACGGCCTAGATTTCGTTTGACAAGAGATGGTGGGTCGATTCTAAGGATTCGATGGATAGGTATGCTCTCGCCTTTTTGTCGAAAGACGACCTGATCGATGTGGTGCTGGCCCAAGGGTCGCGGCTCGCCGAGCTCGAACTCCGGCTTGGCGAACTCGAGCGCCAGCTTGGCCTGAACAGCACGAACAGCGGCAAGCCGCCGTCCAGCGATGGATTGAACAAACCGCCGGCGGGGAAGAAGAAGCGACGCACCGGGAGCCTTCGCGGAAAATCGGATCGCAAGCCGGGCGGGCAGAAGGGCCACGAGGGCGAGACCCTGCGCCAAGTCGCCGATCCCGACGCCAGCGTCGATCATTATCCCGAGACGTGCCGGCGGTGTGGTTCGGGATTGACGCCGGATATGACCACCGGCCACGGCGCCCGTCAGGTTTTCGACCTGCCCGAGCCCCGGCCCCTGGTGGTCACGGAGCATCGGGCGCATCGCTGCCGTTGCGGGCATTGCGGCACGCAAACTCGGGCTTCCTTTCCCGACGGCGTCACCGGCCCGGTTCAGTACGGCGGTCGGATCGGAGCCATGGTGGTCTACCTGTCGCACTACCAGCTCCTGCCCGAGGACCGCCTGGCCGCATTGATGAAGGATCTGTTCGGGGCCGGGCTGTCTGCGGCGAGCATCGCGCGGATGGGCCGAAACAGCGCCGAGTCCGTGCAAGGCGTCGTCGGGACGATCCGCGAGCTGGTGAAATCGGCGCCGGTCAAGCACATGGACGAGACCGGGTTCCGGGTCGCCGGGCGGGGTCAATGGTTGCACGTCGCGTCCACGGCGCTGTTGACCTTCTACCGGGTTTCGCCCCGGCGCGGCAGCCTGCTCGGCGGCGTCGGCGGCATCGTCGTCCACGACCACTGGAAGCCGTACTTCACGATGGAGGGGGTGCGGCACGCGCTGTGCAACGCCCATCACCTGCGCGAGTTGCAAGCCCTGGTCGAGATCGAGAAGGAGGACTGGGCGGGCAAGATGCAGAGACTATTGCGCCGCGCCTGCCACGCGGTAAATCTCGCCCGGGAGCGGGGAGTGGCGCTGAAACCAAGCCTCGTCAGCCGCTTCCGACGATGTTGGGACGCCATCACGGCCGAGGGCATCGCCTTTCACGAGGCCCAACCTCCTCTCGCGCCCAAACCGGTCGAGGGCAAGGCCAGGCGCCGGGGACGCAAGCCGCGCCGCGTCGGCCACAACCTTCTCCGGCGCCTTCAGGCTCGCAAGGAAGATGCGCTACGCTTCCTCACCAATTTCGCCGTGCCGTTCACCAACAATCAGGCCGAGCAGGACGGGCGCATGATGAAGGTCAAGCAGAAAATCTCCGGCGGCTTCCGCAGCCAGAAAGGCGCCGAAGACTTTGCCACCGTCCGCGGCTTCATCTCGACCGCCAGAAAACAGGGCTGGAACATCATCCAGGCGCTCATGGAAAATCCCGAAACCCTGATCGCACGTCTCCACGCCGCCTGAAAGGCGGCCACGTACCTGGGCAGTTACGTCTTTTCTCTATATTTCGGCGGCTTTGTTCGGCGCCGGCTCTGGCGCCTCCGCATCGCTTTTACCCGCGGTCGTCGCCGACACGTTCGGACGCGATCACGTCGGAGCCATTACCGGTTTCATCGTCGCGATCGCCGGCGCCGCCGCCGCCGTGGGCCCGTTCACGGCCAGTCTCATCAAGGACGCGACCGGTGGCTACCAGACGGCATTCCTGATCGGCGCCGCCCTCAACGTGGCCGCGATCGTCCTCCTGGCGCTGCTGCATCCATCGCGCAAGAGTTAAAGTGAGCTCGGAGCCTGTCAGGCTTAAGCAAAATCGGCAATAATATTTCACACAAAGCGCATGGTTCGTATGTTTGTTATAATTTCCCGTCAAAATCATTGCGTTTCTTGCGCATATTGACCTCTATCGGCCTAAGCTCGACAAACTGCTAGACGTCAAAGCCCCAGGTATTGCTGGCGGATTTCGTCGTTATCCTGCAGCTCGTCGATGGTGCCGGAGAACCGCACCTGGCCTTTTTCCAAAATGTAGGCGCGGTCGCTCAAGCCGGTGGCGAATTTTGCGTTCGGTTCGCACAGCAGGATGGTCATGCCTTGCTCTTTCAGGTGGCGGATCTGGGTTTCGAGATCCCTGATCGCCAAGGGCGCCAGTCCTTCCGAGGGCTCATCCAGCAACAGCAGGTCCGGGTTGCCCATCAGGGTGCGGCCGATGGTCAGCATCTGTTGTTCGCCGCCACTCAAGTAACCGCCCTTGCGATCGATGAGGCCGGCGAGGACGGGAAAGACTTCATACACCCGTTCGGCCGTCCATTCCCGGCCATCGGGTTCGGTGGCGGGTTTGCGCGCGACCTCCAGGTTCTCCCGCACCGAGAGGTCGGGGAAGATTCGCCGCTCCTCCGGCACGAATCCGAGGCCCATCTTGGCGACGCGAAAGGCTGGGCGGCCGGTGATGTCGGCGCCCTTGTAATGCACCTTGCCCCGCCTGGGCGCCGTCAGCCCCATGATGGTGCGCAAGGTCGTGGTTTTGCCGACGCCGTTGCGCCCCAGCAACGCGACGCATTCCCCCTCGCCTACGCCCAGCGAGACGCCGAACAGGATCTGGCTCTGGCCATAGGAGGTATAGACGTCGTCGACTTCCAGGATCATGCCGCTTCCCCCAGGTAGACGCGCTGCACGTTCGGGTCGTCCTTCACCTCGTCGGGGCTGCCTTCGGCCAATACCTGGCCCTGGTGCAGCACGGTGATCTTGTCGGCGATGTTGAAGACCACGTCCATGTCGTGCTCGGTGAAGAGCAGCGTCAGGCCGCGCTCGCGCGCGATCCGTTCCACCAGTTCGATCGTATCGGAGGTTTCCTGCGGCGACATGCCGGCGGTGGGTTCGTCCAGCAGCAGCAGCTCCGGCTCGCTCGCCAGAGTGATGCCCAGCTCGAGCTGTTTCTGGAAGCCATAGGACAGCGTGCCACTGATCGAATTCGCTTCGCCGGCCAGGCCGACGTCATCGAGCAGGGCGTGGGTTTCCGCCAGCATCATCCGCCGCGCCGGGGTGAGGAAATTGAGGGTCTTCCTGGCATGGGCGAGCACCGCCACCTGGACGTTGTCGAACACCGAGAGACGGGGAAAGATGTTGGTGCGCTGGAAGGAGCGGCCCATGCCGAGCTGGCAGATGGTATGGGGCGACCGGCCGGTGATGTCCTGTTCGTGGAAATAGACCTTGCCCCGGGTCGGCGTCAGATGGCCGGTGATGAGGTTGAACATCGTCGACTTGCCGGCGCCATTGGGGCCGATGATGGCGGCCATCTGGCCCTTCTCGACGGTCAGATCGACGTTGTCTATGGCGATGAAGCCATCGAACGACATCGTTACGTTTTCGACACGAAGCACCATTCCTGGATCTCCTGGGTCCGGTAGTCAGTCGCGCTAGTCTGCGGATTCTCGAGCCGTCTCGGCGGCGGACTCTTCGGCCATTGCCGGCACGCCGGTGCCGAACCCCTGCCTGACGTCGGCTTGGAACAGGATATAGAAGCTGAAGATGACCCAAATAGCGACGGCCGACATGCCCGAAAGCGGGGTTTCCAGGTAGATGTGCAGGATCAGCATCAGGACCGGCAACGCCAGCGACAAACAGCGCGAGAGCGGCCGGTAGGTCCGCAGCCCCCCCAGCAACCACCATAGGGCGGCGCCACCGACGACCGCCTGCAGGACGGTTCTGGGCACGACCCCCCAGGTGATCAGGGAAAGAACCTCGAAATCCCAGTCTTCCGAAATCAGCCAGGAGTCGGGTGCCTTCAGGATCGCGAAGAAGCCGGTGAGCACGATCGCCCCGGCGAAGAAATACCAGGATTTGCGAAAAATTGAACCATCGACTTGGCCATTCGGGTGGCATGGTCGTCGGTGCTGTTAATATCGCGCTCTTGAATAAAACCGACGATGCCGCCCGGCAACGCGAACAGGACGATCACCAGGATCGCGCCCAAAAGCAATTGCCAGATCTCCGGGTAGTCCGCCGTGATGTCGGCATCCAGCGTCAGCAGTAGAAACGCCCCGACGATCGGCCCAAAGAAGGTATATACCCCGCCCAGCAGAGTCATCAACAGAACCTGAGTGGACTGGGTCCAATGGGCGAGGTCAGGGTAGACGCTGCGCTCGTTGATCATGATCAGCGCCCCCGCCAGACCGGAAAAGGCGCCGGCTATGGTGAAGGCATAAAGCTTGTATCGCTGCACATCAATGCCGACGAAATCGGCCCGTACATCATTCTCCCGAATCGCCATCAAAGTCTTGCCAAAGGGGCTGTTGACGATGCGCCAGAGCAGGAAGATCGCCACCAGGTAAATCACCAGCACGAACTTATAATAATTGGAAAAGGTTGGATCCAAGATCCATTCCGGCACTGGAATTCCGATCAAACCGTTGTCGCCGCCCGTGAAATCGTACCATTTAAAGGCGATCAGATAGACGATGTGGCCAAAGGCCAGGGTCAGAATAGCAAAATAAATATGGGTGCGGCGGATACAGAAATAACCGATGAGAAGTGCCGCCAACGCGCCGCCTATGGGTGCCGCGATCAGGGCCCCATAAAACGGCATCCAGGAAATATACTTCAGCGACCAGCCGGCGGTATAGCCGCCGATTCCGAGATAGGCAGCCTGGCCGAACGAGATCAAGCCCCCGTAATCCATCAACAGATTGAACGCGACCGCGAACAGGGACCAGATGAAGACTTCCGTCAGAAAAATGATCCAGTAGTGCGCCCATTCCATATAGATAATCAGTTCCGGCACCCAAAACAGCAGCGCTAAGGCGGCCAAAAAGCCCCAAAAAACCGCGTCCCGGAGCAGCCCTTGGCCACGCGCCAGCGGCGTCATGGTTGCCCGCGATGTATCTTGCGAAGTCGCCACCCCAACCCCCAATATCGCTAAGCTACGATTCCATCATCGAGTTGCAATCAATGACCGCCCTCGACCTTCTTGCCCAACAGTCCCTGCGGCCGGTTAACCAAAACCACGGCCATAAGGACGTAAATGAACACCGACTCCAGTTGGGGTACCCATAGAATACCGAACGATTTCAGCTCGCCGTAAAGTATCGCCCCCAACGCCGTGCCGGCCATGGAACCCAGGCCACCCAGCACCACGACCAGGAAAATTTCGATGATGACGTCGAAGTCCATGCCCGGATAAAGCGCGCCCATGGGGGCGAGGACGGCACCGCCCAGGCCACCCAGAAAGGCACCGACGGCAAAAACGCCGGTATAGAGTAGCCTGACATTGACACCGAGCGCGCCGATCATCTCCCGGTCTTGGGTCGCCGCGCGTACGGTGCGTCCGATCGGTGTGCGATTGAGAAACAGGTAAAGCCCGAGGACGGTCAAAAATCCCGCCGGGAGCAGCACGAATACCTGGTAGCTGGGAAACAGGCTGCCGGCGATCGAAATCGTGCCTTCGAAGCCTTCGGGCCGTGCCACCGATTGGTTTTCCGCACCCCAGATCAACTTCACCAAATCGCCGAAAATCAGCACCAGGGCATAGGTCAGCAACAACTGGTAGAGGGGATCGGCCTTGTAAATCGGCCGCAAAAAAACGACCTCCATGAGGATGCCCATGATCACCACCACGAACGGCGCGACTAGCAGCGCGGGCCAGAAATCCCCAGCCATGAAGCCAGTATAGGTAAAAACAAAAAGGCGCCGTACATGTATAGCGAACCGTGCGCGAAGTTGAGGATGCCCAGTACGCCAAAAACCAAGGACAGGCCGGCGGCCACCAGATAGATGCCAGCGGCGATGAACAATCCATTGACGATCTGGACAAATAATACGTTGGTTACGAAATCAGCCACATCCGTGCTCCGTTGAACGAGGTTCGTTGGCCGACAGCCGCCATGAAAAACAGGCGAACGGCCCCTCCTCTCGGCATTGGGAGGCGGAGGCGGCCGTGGCCGAGGTTGCGAGCGACGCAGCGAAACCGGGATCTCGACCAAACGAAAGGCGAGATCCCGGTTGAGTCAGGCTGGCGAAGCCGCCACGGCCGTCGAGTGACCCTAGTTGGTCTTTTTCTTGTACTCCTCGCGGGCCTTTTCGACTTCCGCATCGGTACGCAACACCTCCAAGCCTTCGGCGCGGGTGACGTCCTTCAGGCGTTTGAAGGGATACTTCGGATTCGTATATGTATAGCCGGCGTTGTAGGCGAACGTCGCCTGACCGTCGATCTTCCTGATCTCGATGTCGCCCAATATGGTGTCGAACTTGGCCCCACGCAACGCCGCCACCAAGGCTTCGGTGTCGGTCGTGCCCGCCTTTTCCATCGCCTCGGCCATGATATAGGTGGAAACATAGCCGGCGATGTCGCCGGACTTCGGCAGGTAACCGGCCCGCTTCTCGAACTCGTCGCGGAATTTCTTGTTTTCCACCGCCTTCACCGGCGTGTTGTCGAAGGCATAGAAATAGGTCGCCATGATGCCGTCGGGCATCTCCTTGCCCAGCGGCTTCAGTGTCTGGCCCGAAAAGAGTTGAGTGATTTCAGTCAGTTGTGATTCACTGTTTGTATTTAGCAACCAGGGAGACACAACATGTGGACCAAAATCACTCGCCCGAAGTATGAACGCGACCTGCTGCGCTACGCAAGCGACCTGACGGATGGAGAATGGAAGGTGCTGGAGCCGTTGCTGCCTCGCGCCAAAGCGCTGGGACGGCCTCGGACGACGGCATTGCGCGAGGTGGTGAACGCGATCCTCTACCTACTGCGTAGCGGCTGTCCATGGCGCATGCTGCCCCGGGACTTCCCGCCACGCTCGACGGTGCAGCGCTACTTTTATCTCTGGCGGGACGACGGCACCTGGTCCGAGGTCAACCGGCAACTGCTGGTCGCGGCGCGCGAGGCCGAGGGCCGCGCGGCCGGCCCGTCGGCCGGTATCATCGACAGTCAGAGCGTAAAAACCACGGAAAGCGGCGGTATCCGGGGCTTCGACGCCGGAAAGAAAGTCAAGGGCCGCAAGCGTCACATCCTCACCGACACCGGCGGCCTGCTGGTCGCGGTCGTGGTCCACGGCGCCGAGATCCAGGACCGCGACGGCGCGCCGGCGGTGTTCGCCGCCATCCCCCGCCACTTTCCCCGCCTGCGCCACGTCTTCGCCGACGGCGCCTATGCCGGGCCCAAGCTCGAGGGCGCACTGAAGCGGATCGGCCGCTGGTCGCTGGAGATCGTCAACCGTCCCGCGGGCGTGAAGGGCTTCCAACTCCTGCCCCGCCGATGGGTCGTCGAGCGCACGCTCGCCTGGCTCAATCGAAACCGGCGGCTGGCCAAGGACTTCGAGACGGCCATCGAGACCGCCGAGGCCTGGATCTTCCTCGCCAGCATCCAACTCCTCACGCGCCGTCTCGCAAGAGCCTGAAAACACTCGATTCATTTCGAGTCGGACTCTCAGGATGTCCAGGTCGCCGCCGCCGGTGGAGATGTACTGGATCTTGTCGAAGAAGCCGTAGGCACTGGCCTGCTTGATGAAAGCGATCAGATCACCGCCCCAGAGCGAGGAGAAGACCGCATCCGGTTTGGCGTTCAACATCGCGGTGATGTGCGCGGAATAGTCCCGTTCGCCGAGCTTGGGCCAGAGATCGCCCATCTTCTTGACGCCGGCCTTCTTGGTTTGCAGGAATTCCCAGAAGTCGCTGTTGACCCGGTGGCCCCATTCGTAATCCGGCCCGATGAAGTAGTAGTTTTTCCACTCCCGCTTGGCCGCGGCCAGGGCGGCCGTGCGGCCGATCACCGTGCTGTTGGTATTGGTGCGGATCACGTACTGGTGTCCCTGCTCGCCGGTCAGCGCCGCCGTCTGGGCGATGGTGTCGACGAACAGCACCTTCATTTCCTTGGCCACCTGGCTTACCGCCAGGGCGACGCCCGAGCTGATGATGCCCATGACGAAGTCGACCTTGTCCTTGGTGACCAGGCGGCGGAACTCCTTCACGGCGATGCCGGGTTTGAGTTTGTTGTCGCGGGTCACGAACTTGATCTTGCGGCCCAGAACGCCGCCCTTGGCGTTGATTTCCTCGGCGGCGATCTCGTGTCCGATGACGGTACCCTTGGTATAGACGGCGGCCAAGCCGGAGAGGGCGTACAAGAGCCCGACCTTGATCGGCTTTTTCTTGGCCGCGTACGCGGGCGTCGCAACCAACGCCAACGCTACCGCGGGAACCAACAGCTTGAGAAAGAGTCCCTTACGCATAACTACCTCCCTATTGCGCGAATAATTAAAGATTACCCCCTATCGCGCTTGATATCGGCGTGGCAAGCCTTGACGCGAACGCCAGGACGTTCAACGATTCTTTTGTCATATGTAGGTGACGCGTGAAGTGGCCGGATTAGGTAGCGCACGAAGTGACCGGTCTGAAGAATTCTGTGTCCAAGGAAATCGGGTTCTGGAATGTCTCTGAACTTGGTTTGCTTTGGAGGCGAGGATGGGACCGGCACGGGTACGCCAGGAGATCCGGATCATGCGATTCGAGGAGATATTGTCGCGCCACCAGCGGCGCGAGCCGAGCCAGCTGGAGGCGGCCGAGATACTGGGGATGAGCGAGCGGAGCTTCCGCCGCTGGCGGGAGGACGGCGAAGCGGGCCTGCTGGACGGCCGGGTCGGCAAGCCGTCGTCGCGCCGGGCCGACGAGAGCGAGCTGGACCGCGCCCGCGCGCTCTGGGAGGAGATGTACGGCGACTTCACGGTGAAGCACTTCGACGAGAAGCTGGTCAAGCATCACGGCTATACGCTCGGCTATACGGTGACGCGTCTGGCGCTGCACGGCTCGGGCCATACCCGGCCGGCGAAGCGGCGCGGCGCGCACCGGCGCAAGCGCCCGCGCCGGCCGATGGTGGGCATGCTGCCGCACCAGGACGCCTCCAGCCATGCCTGGCTCGCCGACCAGGTGCCGCTCGACCTGGTGGTCACCATGGACGATGCGACCAGCGAGATCACCTCGGCCTTCCTGGTCGCCGAAGAGGGCACTGCCTCCAGCTTCCGGGGCCTCGCGGAGACGATCCAGGCCAAGGGCCTGTTCTGCGCCCTCTACACCGACCGGGCGAGCCACTACTTCCACACCCCCAAGGCCGGCGGCAAGGTCTCCAGGACCCAGCTGACCCAGGTCGGCCGGGCACTGGCCGAACTCGGCGTCGAGCACATCCCGGCCTACTCGCCCGAGGCCCGTGGGCGCTCGGAGCGGCTCTTCCGCACGCTCCAGGACCGCCTGGTCAACGAGCTGGCGCTCGCCGGCATCACCTCGATCGAGCTCGCCGACCGCTTCATCGCCGAGGTCTACATGCCCGAGCACAACGAACGTTTCGCCGTCCCGCCCGAGGACCCCGTCTCCGCCTGGGTCGCTTGCGGACCCGAACACTGGCGCGACGTGCTCTGCCGCCGCGAGACCCGCCAGGTCGCCAACGACAACACCGTCCAATGGCGCGGCCGCCGACTGCAGATCCCGCCCTCGCGCCTCAGGCCGCACTTCGCCAAGGCCAAAGTGCGGCTCCACGAATACCCCGACGGTGCCGTCCCCATCTTCTGGGGGCCCCACCGCATCACCGAATTCCCCCCACCAGAGGAGGCGGAAAACGGGCAGATCGAGGCGGCGTGAACGACCGCGACGCCGAACCGAGCGCGCGCCCCGTGGGGCTGTGGTCAAGTCTTCGACTTGACCACAGCCCCACGGGGCCAACAACATCAACAGCGGTCAATTCACGCGCTACTTAAAGCGGCCAGGTTGACACGTCACCTACACGATTCTTTTTGTCATAAAACCAGCCCCCGCTCGCCGGGCCCTCGGGCGGGGGCGACGCGGAATGCAATCGCGTCGAGCGGCCACGGTCGGGGGACGCCTGATGGAAACGGGGCGCGCCGTTGCCGGCGCGCCCCGCTCGGGAAGGGCCTGGCTACGCCAGCCCTACATGTGGCCGATACACACCCGCCCCCCGTACAACCGTTTGAGGTTCAACTGCAGCCGCTGGTCTCGCCGCAGGTCACGCATTTCTGGCAGGTGCCGTTGCGGACCAGGGTGAAGTTGCCGCAGGCGCCGCAGGCATCGCCCTCGTAGCCCTGCATGCGAGCCTGGCGGGCCCGGTCCATGGCGTCGCCGATCGCGTCCGGCGCCGGCGCCCTCTCGGCCGTGGCGGGCATCGCCATCACGGCCGCGCCCACCGCCGAGCCTTCGGCCAGCGCCGCGCCCGAGGCGTCGGCGGCGACATCGTTGCCGCCCTTGAGCACATAGAGCTGGCCGAGCTGGCCGCGCACGAAACCCTTGGAGGCGAGGTTGCTCACCGCCGCGATCGCGTTCTCGTCCTCGGCCCGCCCCAGCTCGCCTTCGCTGATGCCGTCGCCAAGGGCGTCGGGACGCAGGTCGTCGACCGCGACATGCGCTAGATCGTTGCGATCGAGATAGCTGATCGCCAGCTCGCGAAAGACATAGTCGATTATCGAGGTCGACATCTTGATGGCGTCGTTGCCCTCGACGATGCCGGAGGGATCGAAGCGGGTGAAGGTGAAGGCCTCGACGAACTCCTCCAGCGGCACGCCGTACTGCAGGCCGATGGAAACGGCGATGGCAAAGTTGTTCATCAGGCTGCGGAAAGCAGCGCCCTCCTTGTGCATGTCGAGGAAGATTTCACCCAAGCGCCCGTCCTCGTATTCGCCGGTGCGGAGATAGACCTTGTGGCCGCCGACCACCGCCTTCTGGGTATAGCCCTTGCGCCGATGCGGTAACCGGTCGCGATATTGCCCCACGATCTTCTCGACGACCCGCTCCGCGATCCGCACCGGGGCCTTGTCGACCACGGCGTCGACCAGGTCCTCTTCCGCGTCGCTTTCGTCCAGCAGCGCCGTCGCCAGCGGCTGGGAAAGCTTGGAGCCGTCGCGATAGAGGGCGTTCGCCTTCAAGCCGAGCTTCCAGGACAATTCGTACGCCTTGCCGCAATCCTCGACCGAGGCGCCGTTCGGCATGTTGATGGTCTTGGAGATCGCGCCCGAGATGAAGGGTTGGGCCGCCGCCATCATGCGGATGTGCGCATCGGTCGAGAGGAAGCGCTTGCCGATCCGGCCGCAGGGGTTGGCGCAGTCGAAGACCGGCAAATGCTCTTCCTTCAGGCCCGGCGCGCCCTCGAGCGTCATGGCGCCGCTGCAGAAGGTGTTGGCCGCCTCGATCTCGTCGCGGGCAAAGCCGAGCGTCGCCAGCATGTCGAAGGCGCGATCGTCCAGCTGCTCGTCCGAGATGCCCAGCACGTCGCGGCAAAAACCCTCGCCCAAGGTCCAGCGGTTGAAAACGAAGCGGATGTCGAAAGCGCTTTCGAGGGCCGCTTCCAGCTTCTCGAGCGCCGCCGGATCGAAGCCGGCCTCGGCGAGGCGGGCATGGTTGACGCCGGGGGCGCCGTCCAATGTGCCGCGGCCGACCGCGTAATCGACGATATCCGAGATCTCCGCCTCTTCGTAGCCGAGGGTGGCGAGCGCGCGGGGCACCATCCGGTTGATGATCTTGAAATAGCCCCCACCGGCCAGCTTCTTGAACTTAACCAGGGCAAAATCCGGCTCGATCCCCGTCGTGTCGCAGTCCATCACCAGGCCGATGGTGCCGGTGGGCGCGATCACGGTGGCCTGCGCATTGCGGTAGCCGTGTTTTTCGCCCAACGCCACGGCCCGGTTCCAGGCCGACGCCGCCGCGCGGGCGGCGTCGGCGTCGGGACAATTGGCGATGTCGAGCGGCACCGGCGGGGTTTCCAGGCCTTCGTAGCCCTCTGTCTCGCCGCGTGCCGCGCGGCGATGGTTGCGCATGACCCTGAGCATGGAATCACGGTTGTTCTCGAACTCGGCGAAGCCGCCGAGCTCGCCCGCCATCTCGGCCGAGGTGGCATAGGCGGTACCGGACAGAATCGCGCTCAGGGCGCCGCACATGGCCCGGCCTTCGTCGCTATCGTAGGAAAGACCGAGGCTCATCAACAGACCGCCGATGTTGGCGTAGCCGAGACCCAGCGTTCGGTAGAGGTAGGAGAGTTCCGCGATCCGGGCGGAGGGGAACTGCGCCATCAGCACTGAAATCTCCAGCACGATGGTCCACAGGCGCACGGCGTGCTCAAAGGCCGCGACGTCGAAGCCGCCATCCTCGGGGCGGTAAGCCATCAGGTTGAGGGACGCGAGATTGCAGGCCGTGTCGTCAAGGAACATGTACTCCGAACAGGGGTTCGAGGCGTTGATCGCGCCGCCGGCCGGACAGGTGTGCCACTCGTTCACGGTCGAGTGGTACTGGATGCCGGGATCGGCGCAAGACCAGGCGGCCTCGCCGATCTGGCGCCACAGGTCGCGGGCGGGAATGGTTTTCGCCACCCCTCCATCGGTGCGGTTGATCAGGTTCCAGGGACCGTCCTCCTCCACCGCGCGGAGGAAGTCGTTGGTGACGCGGACGGAGTTGTTGGAGTTCTGGCCGGAAACGGTCAGGTAGGCTTCCGAATCCCAGTCGGTGTCGTAGGTTTTGAAGTCGATTCTGTCGTAGCCCTGGCGCGCGAAGTCGATCGCCCGCTTGACGCAGTTCTCCGGGATCAGGGCCCGGCGCGCATCGCGGATGGCCTGCTTTAGCGCGAGGTTTCGCGCCGGTTCGAAACGGTCCTCGCTCTCGCCCGCCCGGCAGGCCGCCAGCACGGCGTTCAGGTGTTTCTCCGCGAGGCGCGAGCCGGAAACGAGGGCGGCGACCTTCTGTTCCTCCACCACCTTCCAATTGACGTAGGCCTCGATGTCCGGGTGGTCGGCGTCGACCACGACCATTTTGGCCGCGCGCCGCGTGGTGCCGCCCGACTTGATGGCGCCGGCCGCCCTGTCGCCGATCTTGAGGAAGCTCATCAGGCCGGACGACTTGCCGCCGCCCGAGAGCGACTCACCCGCGCCACGCAGGTTGGAGAAGTTGGTGCCGGTGCCGGAGCCGTATTTGAACAGCCGCGCCTCGCGGATCCAGAGGTCCATGATTCCGCCCTCGTTGACGAGGTCGTCGGCGATGGACTGGATGAAGCAGGCATGCGGCTGCGGGCGCTCGTAGGCGCTCATCGAGGCGCGCACCTCGCCGGTTTGGAAGTCGACATAGTGATGGCCCTGGGCCGGGCCGTCGATGCCGTAGGCCCAGTGCAGGCCGGTGTTGAACCATTGCGGCGAATTGGGCGCGCCCATCTGGCGGGCCAGCATGTGGCAATGCTCGTCGAAGAAGGCCCAGGCGTCCTCTTCCGAATCGAAATAGCCACCCTTCCAGCCCCAATAGGTCCAGGTGCCGGCGAGGCGCTGGAAGACCTGCTTGGCACTGCTCTCGGAAGTGCCGCGTTCGCCCACCGGCAGTACCGCCAGGGCCTCGGCGTCCGCCTCGCTGCGCCACAGCCAT
This sequence comes from Alphaproteobacteria bacterium, assembly GCA_965226475.1. Classification (GTDB taxonomy): domain Bacteria; phylum Pseudomonadota; class Alphaproteobacteria; genus JASLMY01. Next base: position 790,076 of record CBDDDJ010000002.1, read on the forward strand.
TTCGGCACGTCGGCTTCCTCGACCTTGCGCAAGCGGGTGGGCAGGCCGGCCTTGCGGAGGTATTTCTGCGCCAGCACGTCGACGGCGACCTGCGACCAGGCGCTCGGCACCTCGATATCGTCGCGGCTGAAGACCACCCCGCCGTCGGGATTACGGATTTCGCTCTTGGCGACGCGAAATTCGACGCCGTCGAAGGGCGAGCGACCCGCTTCCGTGAAATGCCTCTGAATGCGCATGGACCTGCCCCCATTTTTCTTGCCGCCGCCGGCGCCGACCACGCCGACACGTCTTCCCCGCCCGGACACGCGTCCACGTGACTCCGGGTTCCCGTCCGTTAATGCCTTTTCCAAGTGTGCCTAGATCTTGTGTCGAGGCGTTGCTTGAGGCCCATATGTAGCCATGGGGCAAATAGTGGTGTCAACATCTATCGTTGGCCAACTACAAAAAAGACGCGATGTTGCGTCCCCGTCACAAATCATCAAATAGAGATGAAGCTTATACTAGGCGAATACTTACTATACGCGCCGTTCTTCTTGGGACCACGCGTCGATACCGTGGGTTATGTTGAACAAATGGCACGCCGGAAACGCCCGCCAGCCACAGCGGTGGAGATTATCGATTCGGCCGCGCCGGCGCAACGACATTTTTGTGGCTCAGCGGCGTGAGCGTCCCAAATCTGGGAAAATTGTGGCGAGGGGGCCACGAATTCCGCCCGGGCCGGCTTGCCAGGGCGGGCACGCGCGTGGTCCATTCCGGGAAAGCGGAGAGAATCGGCCGGGGGAGAGAGACGATGGCGACGGCGGAACTCACATTGGCGGCGCGGTTGACCGAACCGGGACTGGTCGTGGCGCCGGGAATCTTCGACCTGATCTCGGCCCGGATGGCGGACAGTCTCGGCTTCGAGGCGCTCTACATGACCGGCTACGGGGTCGCGGCCTCGCTCCTGGGCATGCCGGACGCGGGCTATGCGACCTATTCGGACATGGTGGGCCAGGTGGCCCGGATCGCCGAACGCACGTCGACACCGCTCATCGCCGACGCCGACACCGGTTTCGGCGGCGCCCTCAACGTCGCCCAGGCGGTGCGCGGCTATGAGCGCGCCGGCGCCGCCGCGATCCAGATCGAGGACCAGGAATTCCCCAAGAAGTGCGGCCACACCTTGGGCCGCAAAGTGGTGCCGCTCGAGGACATGGCGACCAAGATCCGCGTCGCGGCCGACACACGCGACGACGCCGATTTCCTCATCGTCGCCCGCACCGACGCGCGCACCACGCACGGCATCGACGAGGCGCTCAGGCGGGGCGAGGCCTTCGCCGAGGCCGGCGCCGACGTCCTCTTCATCGAATCACCCGAAAGCGAGGAAGAAATGGCCCGCATCGGCCGTAGCTTCGATGCCCCTTTGTTGGCCAACATGGTGCCCGACGGCCGCACCCCGATGCTGAGCAAGGCGCGTCTGGAAGAAGTCGGCTACAAAATCGCCATCTACCCCAGCGCCGGCTTCGTCGCGGCGGCGAGGGCGCTGCATGATTCCTACGCCCACCTGCGCGATACCGGCTCCACCATCGACACGCCGGTCGCCTTCTACCCCTTCGCCGAGATGAACACGCTGATGGGCTTCGAGGCGGTCTGGGCCTTCGACGAGAAGTACGGCGAGGGGGCCTGAGCCCGGGCGGATCGCGCGGGCCCCGTTGCCCGCGCCGGCGACGAACGCTCGTACCGTGGGAGCCTCGACGCATGGTCGACTACGCACTGAAGCGCCTGCCGACGGACCCGGACGCCATCGCGCCCGATGGCTTCGAGGTCCGCATCCTACTCGGCTTGGCGGGCGGTGGGATGGCCCATTTCGAACTCGGGCCGGGCCGGGTGGACAAGGCCGTCACGCACCGGACGGTCGAGGAAATCTGGGACGTCGTCTCCGGCCGGGGCGAGATGTGGCGCAAGCTGGGGGATCGGGAAAGCACAGACGCCGTCTACCCGGGCATCGCGCTGACCCTGCCCTTGGGCGTCCATTTCCAGTTCCGCAGTTTCGGAGACGAACCCCTCGCCGCCATCGCCATCACCATGCCGCCCTGGCCCGGCGAGGGGGAAGCGATCGTCGTCGAGGGGCCGTGGGCGCCGACGGTGTCAGCGCGACCTTGACGGTTGGTCGTTGCCGAGCACGGCTGCAAGCTTATGCTCGCCCATCGAACATGGGATAGGAGATCCGCGAATGTCCCTCTCTCGCGGCAAATTGCTTCATCACGTCCGAGAGATCGGCATGGTCATCTGCGGCGTCATACTCACGCTCGTCCCATTGGCGATCTGGGCCGCCTGGTCGAAAACCGTCATGTACGTCGTCTTGACAGTATGCATCCTGACGGTGGCGTCCGTCATCGCCTTGGCGCAAATCGACGGGGACGAAGACGAGGTGTCGCCAAATCGGGAACCTCATGATCCCTGACGAAGCTTGAAGACCCTGCGAACAAATCTTGAAAGCCGGACTTATACCGGTGAGCCCTTGAATTGACCTCTCGGCTCGCACGGTCGTCATCGCGTGCGGAGCGTGGCGATCCAGCCGGCCTCGACGGTATTGCGCGGCATCGAGGCGGACTGGATCACCACGGCGCTTCGCCCCTCGCGATGACGGTGGTGTCCGTCGGCCGGTGAAGAGTCGCTTCATCTGCTCGCCGGTATTAGTAAGCTCCCGCCGCCAACGCCTCCGCCCGTTCCATCAGCAGCGCCCGGTCGATCTTGTTGGTGCTCGCCAGCGGCATCTCGTCGAGGAAATGCACCTCGCGGGGATGCTGGTAGGCCGGGCCGCCGGCCAGCGCGTGGACCTTGACCGCCTGGGCATCGATCTCGGCGCCATTGGCGGCGACGACGAAGGCGATGGGGCGGGTGCCGCGGATCTCGTCCGCGACGGGGACGACGCAGGCCTGGTCGATTCCCGGGTGGGCCTCCAGCAGGCGTTCGACCTCCAACGGATAGACGTTCTCGCCGTTGGAGACGAACATGTCGTCGGCGCGGCCGACGAAATAGTGAAAGCCGTTCTGGTCGCGGCGCATGATGTCGTCGGTGATGTAGTAGCCGTCCGCCGTCATCGCCTCGGCCGTCTTCTCCGGCAGGTTCAAGTATCCCGGCATGCACGCGGGGCAGTCGACCTGGAGGACGCCCTGGTCCGCATCCAGGTCGTCGCCGTCGGCCAGGCGGATGCGGGCCTCGGCCAGGGGATAGCCGAGCGCGAGGTCGGGCGTGGCCAGGCCGTCCGGGTGGGCGCCGAAGTTGGCCGGCCCGGCCTCCGTGGTGCCGTAGCCGTAGACGATGCGCGCGCCCGGGAAGGTCTCGCGGATCAGGTCGAAGAGGCCCTGCGTCGCCGGTGCCGAGCCCATGGCGACGACGCCGACCGAGCTTCGATCGACGCGCGCCAGCAGCTCGTGGGCGCGCACGACACGGGCCATCATCGGCGGCACGGAGGTCAGCCAGGTGCAGCGGAACCGCTCGATCGCCTCCAGATAGCCTTCCTCGGTGAAGCGGGGGAGCAGGACCTGGCTGCCGCCCGCCAGCTGCGCCACCTTCGAGATCGCCAGCGCGTTCATGTGATAGAGCGGGGCCGCCACCAGGAAACGGTGCTCGCCCGCGCCGGTATTGGCGCGGATGCGGGTCCGGGCGGCCCAGAGATGGCCCCGGTGGGTGAGCGGCACGCCCTTCGGCACGCCGGTCGAGCCCGAGGTGTAGAGGATCATCGCCACGTCGTCCGCCTCCGGGCGGAACACCTCGACCTCGCCCGCCTCGCCGAAATCCACTAGGCCGCCGCCGATGACGGCATGCGCCATGCCGTCCGGCAATAGCGCTCGGCACTCGGCGTCGACGAAGGCGAAGGCGACCCCGGCGTCGCGCAGCACATGGGAAATCGTCGCGGGCGGGAAGCGCCAGTTGACCGGGACCGAGATCATGCCAGCCCGCATGGTGGCGAAATAGGCGATCAGATAGTCGGCGCCGTTGGCCGCCAGGATGGCGATGCGATCCTCCGGCGCAAGGCCGCGGCCGAGCAGGCCGCGGGCGACGGCATTGGCCAGGCGGTCGACCTCCCCATGGGTCAGCGTCACCGGCCGCGCCCAATCCCCGGCGTCGACGATCGCGACGCGGTCGGGATCGTGCCCCCGGTTGAGGTCGCCCAGGTTGCCGCTATCGGTCATCGTGGCCTCAACGGCCCTGGAAGACGGTCGGGCGCTTCTCGACGAAGGAGGCGACGCCCTCGGCCGCGTCTTCCGTCTCGGAAAGCCCCATGTTGATGTCCTTGTAGGCGGCGAAGGACTGCTCGAAGCCGCGCTCCAGGGCGGAGCGGGCACTGGCCAGCGTGGCATGGACGGCGAGCGGGGCCTGTTCGGCGATCCGTTCGGCGATCAGCCGGGCGCGCGGCAGTTCCTCGCCCGGCGCCACCACCTCCTGCACGAAATTGCAGCGAAGCGCCGTCTCGGCATCGAACTCGTCGCCGGTCAGGAGGTGCAGCATGGCGTGGCCCCAGCCGGCCCTCTCGACCATGCGGGCACAGGCCCCGCCCGCCGCCATGATGCCGCGCCGCACCTCCAGCTGGGAGAAGCGGCAATCACTCGCGGCAACCGAGATGTCGGGGGCCAGCAGCAGCTCGATGCCGATGGTGTAGGTGATGCCCTTGACCGCGACGACCATGGGCTTGGTCCGGCGCGGCGCGGAAAGGTCGAGGGGGTCGATCCCGCCCTCGGCCCAATGTCGCTTGCCGGCTTTGATGAGCGGCGCCACCTTCGGCAGGTCGAGCCCAGCGGTGAAGTGCGGGCCCGCGGCGCTCAGAATACCGACGCGCAAGCTCTCGTCCCGCTCCAGCTCGGTATATGCCTCGGAGAGTTCCACCAGCATCTTCGGCGTGAAGCCGTTCAGTTTCGCAGGCCGGTCGATGGTAATTTCCAGCAGATGGGCGGCACGGCTGGTGGTCACCCGCCCCTCGGCGTTGTCGTCGTGTCCGCTCACCCGTCTCGCTCCCTCGCCACACACGGCGGCACTCTAATCGTCACGCCCGCGTGGCGGCAAGGAAGGCTGCGTGTAAACTGCGCCGGCCCTTGATGGACCAGAGCGTGGCGCGATGAAGACCATCTGGAAACGCCTGTTGATCTTGCCGCCGCTGGCGATCGGCGGCGTCCTGCTGGCCTGGGCGATCCTCGACGATTTGCCCCCGGAGCGCGGTGGCGGAGGTGCCGGGCCGTATCGTCGAGAAGGCGGATCGCCTGGCCAAGGGCGCCGTCATCACGAAGGGCACAGTGCTCTTCCGCCTCGATCCCGTCGACCACGCCATCGCCATCGCCGAGGCCGAGGCCGACATCAAGGTGGCCGAAGCGGAACTGCGGGAATTGGAGATCAACCGGAGCAACCTGGAGGCCAGCCGCGAGATCGAGCGCCGGGCGCTGGCGCTGGGCCAGCGGGAACTGACCCGCAAGCGCGAGCTGGCGAAGCGTGGCACCCTGGCCAAGGCGGCGCTGGATGCCGAGGAGCGCGGTTTGCTGGCACTCCAGCAGAAGGTACGCGACCTCGACAACCAGCTGCGCCGACTGCCGGCCCAGCGCGATCTGAAACAGGCCCGCCGCCTGCAGGCCGAGGCCCGGCTGGAGCGCGCGCGCCGCGACCTGGCACGAAGCGAGATCACCGCGCCCTTCGATCTCCGTATCGCCGAGGTCGACGGTGAAGTGGCGGAATTCGTCGCCGCCGGCGCCGTGCTGGCGACGGGCGATGCCATCGATGTCGCGGAGGTGACCGCGCAGTTCGCGCCGGCCCGCATCCGCAACCTGATCGCGCCCGATGCCGTGAAGGGCCCGGTGACCATCGCCACCTTCGCCCGCATCGCCGAGATCGCCGAGCTGGAGGCGATCGTCCGCCTGCGCGTCGACGGGGCACCGATCGAGTGGCCGGCCCGCTTCGACCGCTTCAACGACACGGTCGACCCCGAGACCCGCACCATCGGCGCCATCGTGGCGGTCTACGATCCCTACGGCGCCACCAAGCCCGGCATCCGGCCCCCGCTGATCAAGGGCTTCCGCGTCGAAGTCGAGCTGCGAGGCACCGCGCGCCCGGCCTTGCCGGTCGTGCCGCGCGACGTGCTCGACCAGGGGCACGTGCTGATCGTCGATGGCGAGGGCCGGCTGCGCCGCCGGGAAATCGAGGTGGCGTTGGCGCAGGGTGGCTTCGCCGCAATATCGAAGGGGCTGGCTCCAGGCGAACGGGTCGTGGTCTCAGACCTGGTGCCGGCGATCGAAGGGATGCGGATCGATGCCGTCGTCGACGCGGAACTCGCCCGCCGGCTGAAGGCCGAAGCGCGGGGCGAGGGACCGCTTCGATGATCGCCTATTTCGCCCGCCACCCGACGGCGGCCAACCTGTTGATGGGCGGGATCATGGCGGCGGGCCTGATCGCCGCGCCGGCGCTGTTGCGTGAAACCTTCCCCGAAATTCCCGCCGACAAGGTCGAGGCCCGCGTGTTCTACCCCGGCGCCAGCACCGCCAAAATCGAGGAGGCGATTTGCCGGCGGCTGGAGGACGCCGCCGACGGCGTCGACGATCTGAAGGAGATCCGCTGCATCGCCGAGGAGGGCGTCGCGCGGGCGACCCTGGAGATGCGCGAGGGTGCCGATATCGACCGCTTCCAGGACCAGATCAAGAGAGAGGTCGACGCCGTCAGCGACTTCCCGGCCGAGGCCGAGGATCCGGTGGTGAGCCAGCTTGGCCTGACCGATTTCGTCGTCTCCATCGCCGTCACCGGGCCGATGTCGGCGGGCGATTTGAAAGTCTTCGCCGAGGACGTGCGGGACCGTCCGCTGCGCGAGCCGGAGCTGTCCAAGGTCGAGCTTCGAGGCTTCTCCGACCGACAGTTCCGGATCGAGGTGCCGAAGGAGACGCTGCGCCATCTGGGGCTCAGTGTTGCGCGCTTGGCCGACATCGTCTCGCGCCAGAGCCTGGACCTCCCCGCCGGCACGCTTCAGGCGGCCGAACGCGAAGTGCTGATCCGCTTCGCCGACGAACGCCGCGCCCGCCAGGCCTTTGCGGATATCGTCGTGCTGGGCGGCCAGAGCGGCGCGATCGTCCGCCTGGGCGATATCGCCACCATCGACGACACCTTCGAAACGGCGGAGGAGCGGATCCTTTTCAACGACCGCCGCGCCGCCCTGCTGGACGTTATCAAGCGGCGCGACGAAGACACGCTGAAGGTGGTCGACGCGGTCCGCGCCTTCGTGGCGGCGGAGCGGGATAGGGCGTCCCCCGGGGTCGAATTCCACCTCACCAACGATGTCGCCTCGATCGTTCGCGACCGGCTGCGCCTGTTGCTGACCAACGGTTTCCAGGGCCTAGTGCTGGTGCTGATCGTCATGGCCGCCTTCTTTGGCTTCAGATATTCCTTCTGGGTCGCGATGGGCCTGCCGGTCTCCTTCCTGGGCGCCACCGCGGTGATGCTGCTCTTCGGCCTCTCGATCAACATGATCACCATGGTCGCCTTGCTGCTGGCGATCGGCCTGCTGATGGACGACGCCATCGTCATCGCAGAGAACGTCGCCGTGCATGTCGAGCGCGGCGCCGACGGCCTGACGGCGGCGATCGAGGGCACGCGGGAGGTGCTGCCGGGCGTCCTCTCCTCCTTCGCCACAACGGTCGCGGTGTTCCTGCCCCTCGCCTTCCTCGGCGGCGAGATCGGAGCGGTGCTGAAGGTGCTGCCCGTGGTGCTGATCGCGGTAATGGCGGTGAGCTTGCTGGAGGCCTTCCTGATCCTGCCCCACCATCTGGGCCATGCGCTCGCCAAGCGGGCGGCGGCGGGACCGGGGGCGCTCCGCCGGCGGATCGAGGCGGGCATTCAATTCTCCCGCGATCGGATCCTAGGGCCGGCCGTCGACTTCGCCGTCGACCAGCGTTACCTGCTGCTGGGCCTGGTGGCCGGCCTGTTCCTCGCGACCCTGGCGGTGGCGGCGGCCGGCATCGTCAAGTATCGCACCTTCCCCGACCTCGACGGCGACGTGGTCGAGGCGCGGATCCTCCTGCCGCAGGGCACGCCCTTGGCCCGGACCGAGGCCGTGGTCGCCAAGGTCGTGGCGTCGGTGGGCATAATCGACGGCGAGCTTTCGCCCCTGCAGCCCGAAGGCCGGAAACTCGTCCGCAACGTCATGGTCCGCTACAACCACAACCTCGACAGCAACGAACACGGCCCCCATGTCGCCACGGTGCTGGTCGACCTGCTGGCGGCGGAAGAGCGCGTCGGCCGGGTGCAGGAGATCCAGAACCGCTGGCGCGATCTGGTCGGCGAACTGCCGGACGTGCTGGCGATCACCTACAAGCAGCCGATCATCGGCCCCGGCGGGCGGGCGATCGAGATCCGCCTGGTCGGCGAGGAGCTGCCCCGCCTCGAGGCTGCCGCGGGCGAATTGCGCGCCTGGCTCGAAGGCTACCGGGGCGTGCTCAACGTCGACGACGACCTCCGCCCCGGCAAGCCGGAGCTCCGCTTGAGCCTGCGCGACGAGGCGGCTTCCCTCGGCCTCGACGCCGAGACCATCGCGGCACAGCTGCGCGCGGCCTATTTCGGCCGCACGGCGGCGGAAATCCAGGTCGGCTCGCAAGCCTACGAGGTCGACGTCCGCCTCGCGGCCCGCGACCGCGACGGCTTCGCCGACTTCGACGACTTCACCATCACCGCCGCCAACGGCGCCCAAGTGCCGATCGCCGCCGTGGCGGAGATCGTCCCCAATCGCGGCTTCGGCCGCGTGTTGCGGGTCGACGGCCGGCGCACGGTGACGGTCACCGCCGACATCGACTCCGCACTCGCCAACGCCAACGAGGTGCTGGCGGATACCGAGCGCCGCTTCCTTGGCCCGTTCCGGGCCAAGCACGGCGACATCGAAATCGCCCTCAAGGGCCAGCAGGAAGAGCAGGCGACGACCCAGGCCTCGATGGCCCGGGCCATGGTGATCTCGCTGATCGGCCTCTTCGTCATCCTGAGCTTCGTCTTCCGCTCCTATGTCGAGCCGCTGATCGTGATGCTGGCGATCCCGCTCGCCTTCACCGGCGTCGTGTGGGGCCACCTGGCGCTGGGGCTGGAGATCTCCATGCCGTCGAACATGGGCTTCATTTCGCTCGCCGGCATCGTGGTCAACGACTCGATCCTGCTGGTGCTGTTCATCAAGCGCCATCACGCCCTGGGCGAAGCGGTGCACGACGCCGCCCGGATCGCCAGCCGCGCCCGCTTCCGCGCCGTGCTGTTGACCTCGCTCACCACCATCGTCGGGCTGTTGCCGCTGTTGGCCGAGACCAGCCTGCAAGCCCAGGTGCTGATCCCGCTCGCCGCCGCGCTCGCCTTCGGCCTCATGACCTCGACCTTGCTGGTGCTGCTGGTCGTGCCCGCCTTCTACACGGTGCTGGAGGACCTGGGCTATGCGAAGGCGCATAGTCATGGTGAGATGACGGCGGAGAGCGCTTGAGGGAGCAGAGCCCATGAAATACGGCATGTCGATCATCGTCCGGGGCAAGGAAGCGGGGCCGGAGACCTTCGATGCCATGGCCGAGACGGCGGAAGAGCTGGAATTCGACGCGCTTTGGGCGAGCGATCATCTGATCATGCCGGCGCTCACCGTGTCGCGCTATCCGGGGCGCGCCGACGGCCAGCTGCCGGAGGATTGGAAGCGGGTCTATTACCAGCCCTTCAGCGTGTTGAGCTATCTGGCGGCACGGACGAGCAAGATCCGCCTCGGCACCAGCGTGCTGATCCTGCCGATGCGCAACCCGATCGAGGTCGCGGTGCAGGTGCAGGAGCTCGACCGGCTGTCGGGCGGTCGGATCGATCTCGGCATCGGCGTCGGCTGGTTCCAGGAGGAGTTCGCCGCGCTCGGTTATCCCTTCAAGGATCGCGGCGCCCGGGCGAACGAGGGCCTCGAGGTGTTGAAGTGCATTTGGACCCAGGAAGAGGCGAGATTCGAGGGCCGCTTCACCAAGTTCGAAGGCGGCCGGAGCGGGCCGAAGCCGGTGCAGTCGCCACATCCGCCGATCTATGTCGGCGGCAACACGGCGGCCGCGATGCGCCGCGCCGCCCGCCTGGGCGATGCCTGGCATCCCTTCAAGATGACGCCCGAGAGCCTGGCCGAGCTGCGCCCGACGCTTGAAGCGGCGCTGGCGGCGGAGGGCCGCCCGACCGACGGCTTTCCAATCGCCCCGAAAATCGCGCTCACCTTCCAGGACGGCCCGCCGGCCGACGGACAGGCGCCGACCGAGGGCCGCCCCCGCGATATCGTCGATGCCTTGAAGCGTTTCCAGGACGCGGGCGCCACCGAGTTCTGCTTCGACATCATGACCGAGACGCTAGCCGTCGCCCGCGATACCATGGCCCGCTTCGCCGAGGAGATCCGGCCGAAGCTCTGAACCCTTCGGGAGGATCCGATGAAGTTCGGAATTCACCTGCCGCAGAGCGGTCGCAAGGCCGGGCCGGATTCGATCCAGCGCGCCGCCCGCCAGGCGGAGGAGCTGGGCTGGGACGACGTCTGGGTGAACGACCATCTGGCCGTCCCCGAAGGCGCCCCCTATCCGCCGAGCGCCGTGTTCTACGAGCCGATCGTGACCTTGACCTGGGCGGCGGCGGCAACGCGCCGGGTCGGCCTCGGCACCTCGGTCCTGGTCCTGCCGCTCCGCCACCCAGTGCACCTGGCGAAGGAGGTGGCAACACTCGATCTCTTGAGCGAGGGCCGGGTCATTCTCGGTGCCGGCATCGGCTGGCTGCGCGAGGAGTTCATCGCCCTGGGCGCCGATCCCACGACTCGCGGCCGGCGGACGGATGAATCGATCGAACTTCTTCGCAAGTGCTGGGGTGAGCGGACCGTGGACCACGACGGGCGTCACGTGCCCACCACCATGGCAGCCATGCGCACCCTGCCGCAGCCGGCGCGGGAGGTGCCGATCTGGATCGGCGGCACCTCGGAGGCGGCGGTAGAGCGGGCGATCCGCATCGGCGACGGCTGGCATGCCGTCCGTCTCTCGCCCGAGGAGATGGCGCCGTTCGTGACCCGTCTGCGCCAGGCGCGGCCGGAGCCGGAGTTCACCATCTCGCTGCGTCACATGTGGGACGCGTTGGAGGACGACCGCGAGGACCTCCGTCGCCAGGTCGAGGCCCAGGCCGAACTCGGCGTCCAGCACATGAGCTTCGAGCCGCGTCAGCGCGGGATCGACGACTGGCTGCGCGCGGTCGAGGCCATGTGGCGCCTGGTCGAACCGCTGCGCTGAGCCATCTCGCCGAATTGTCGCGGAATGGCCTATAGTGGCGAGCGTAAAATTTCAGACGAGGGACCCGAGATGAAGCCCGACAATGTCCTCACCCATGCACCGCGCGTTCTGAGCCAGGAACAGCGCGAGTCTTATTTCGAGAACGGCTATCTGCTGCTCGACTCCTTCATCACCGGCGAGCGGTTGGCGCGGATCCAGGAGACCGTGGCGGAATTCGTCGAAAAGAGCCGCGAGGTCGAGGCCTCCGGCAAGATGTTCGACGTCGAGCCCGGCCATACGCCCGAGGCGCCGCGCCTGCGCCGCTTGAACGAGCCGGCCGAGCATCACGAGGTGTTCTGGGACTATGCCGCGAATAGCCCGATCACCGACGTCGCCGCCGACCTGCTGGGCCCCGACGTCGTCTTCCACCACTCCAAACTCAACTTCAAATGGTCCGGCGGCGGCGAAGAGGTGAAGTGGCACCAGGACATCCCCTTCTACCCCCACACCAACTATTCGGTGCTGGCGATCGGGCTCTACTTGGCCGACGTCAACGACGAGATGGGCCCGATGGGGATCGTGCCCGGCTCCCACAAGGGCGAGATCTTCGACCACTACAACGACAAGGATCAGTGGGTGGGCGCGCTCGACGACAAGGATGTGCCGCGCGTGCCGACCGAGACGGCGCACTGGCTGAAGGGGCCCGCGGGCTCCATCACCGTGCATCACTGCCGCGCGGTGCACGGCTCGGTCCCAAACAGCTCGCCCCGGCCCCGTCCGCTTCTGATCAACGCCTTTTCCGCGGCCGATGCGTTGCAGATCACGGCGCACCCCTTTCCGGGGCCGAAGGTTGGCACCGTGGTGCGCGGCAAGCCCGCGCGCTGGGCCGACTTCGACGACACGCCCTGCCTGCTGCCACCCGACTGGTCCGCCGGCTACAGCTCGATCTTCGCGCTGCAGCAGGAGGAAGACGAGACCATCGCCGGCGCGGTCACCGGCTGAGACGCGCGGCGGTGAAGTTCCAAGCCGCCGAATTGCGCGAGGTCGGCGGCCCGCTCGCAATCGAGCCGTTGAACTCGGCGCCTTGCAGCCCAAGGACGTGCTGGTCAAGGTCCATGCTGCCGACCTCTGCCACACCGACCTCGAGACCATCCAGGGCTCGCTCGCCTATCCCCCGCCGCCCATCACCGGGCACGAGGGCGCCGGCGTGGTGGAGACCGTGGGCTCCGCCGTCACCGCCGTGGCGCCGGGCGACCATGTGTTGCTGTCGTGGAACCCGAGCTGCGGCCACTGCTTCAATTGCGACCGGGACCAGCCGATCCAGGGGAAAGAACAGCTGGCCGCCGTCAGGGTGGTAGTTCAGGTGCCAGAGCCGGACCGCCCGGCGCCGAACCGTCGCCGCCTCGGCCGAGGCCCGTCCCGGATCGTCGGTCGACCAGCCGAGGACATAGTGGCCGCCTCGAAAGCATCGGGATCGTCGACCAGGCATCCATAGCCTTCGAGGCTCGTCGCCGTCGCCTCGATCAGCGGCATCCGGTGAATCGCCAACTTCGGCTTTTTCGAAGCCTCGAACATGTGGGTGGGGGCGATCCGATCCATTGCCGTCGTCCATTCCTCCACGTCACGCAGGAGACACCAGGGTGGTCCGGCATTCAAGGCGTGGGGCCGCCGGATCGGCTGGGTCCATGCGGCTATTCCCGCGCGGGCCCGGGGTCGTTACACTTCGATCATGGCCGAGGGCACAGCACCGGAGACTGGCGGCGATCGTGGCGGCCGACGTGGTCGGCTATTCCCGCCTGGTCGGCCTGGACGAAACCGGCACCATCTCGAGCTTCCGCGACCATCGCCTGGAGCTGATCGAGCCGGCGACGACGGCCCATGACGGGCGCGTCGTCAAGACCATGGGTGACGGCCTGCTGCTGGAGTTCGCCTCGGTCGTCAACGCGACGGAATGCGCGCTGGAAATTCAAACCGGCATGACCCTGCGCAACGCCGACGTCGTCGAGGATCGGCGGATCACGTTCCGCATCGGCATCAACATGGGCGATATCATCATCAAGGGAGACGATATCCTCGGCGACGGCGTCAACATCGCCGCCCGCCTGCAGGAAATTGCCCCGCCAGGCGGCATCGCCGTGTCGAACCGGGTGCACGACGACGTGCGCGACCGGCTGCAGGCCAGGTTCGAGGACACCGGCGAACAGAATCTCAAGAACATCGCCCGGCCGGTCGGGGTCTGGCGATGGCGAAATACGACAACGCGGAAAGCGGCCCCCTCGAAGCGGCGCGGGAGTTGCCGCCGCTCTCCGAAAAACCCTCGATCGCCGTGCTGCCGTTTTTCAACATGTCGGGCGACGTCGAGCAGGAGTACCTGAGCGACGGCATCACCGAGGACATCATCACCGCCCTCTCCCGGCTGCGCTGGTTCCTCGTCATCGCCCGCAATTCGAGCTTCGTCTACAAGGGACGAGCCGTGGACGTGACCCAGGTCGGACACGAACTCGGTGTCCGTTACCTGCTGGAAGGCAGCGTTCGCAAGTCCGGCAACCGGGTACGGATCACGGCGCAGCTGGTGGATGCGGCGACCGGCGCTCATCACTGGGCGGAAACCTTCGACCGGGAGCTTGCCGATATCTTCGCACTGCAAGACGACATCACCCAAAGCGTGACTGCGGCCATCGAGCCGAAACTGGTGGCCGCCGAGGGCGCGCGTTCGCGGCGGCGATCGGCCCGGGATTTGAGCGCCTGGGACCTGGTGATCCGGGCCATGGCCCATTACGGGCGGATGACCACCGAGGAGAGCGAAACGGCGATCGCCCTTCTGCACACGGCGGTCGCAAGCCATCCCGACTACGGCCCGGCGCATAGCCTCCTGGCCTTCGCCCTGCTGGTCTCCGGTCACGTCGGCTGGACCTTGGAGAGCGAGGATTATGACCATGCGGCCGCCCTGGCCCGGCGCGCGGCGCATCTCGACAACGAGGACCCCTGGGCCCACCTCGCGCTCGGCTACCTGGCCTTCACCCGGCGGCAGACCGATGAAACCATCCGGGAGTACAAGCGGGCCCTGGAACTCAATTCGAATTTGGCCACCGCGTACGGATACATGGGCTGGGCGCTCGCCTTCGATGGCCAGTCGGACGAGGCGATCGGCTATTTCGAGCTGGCGCTACGCCTGAGCCCACACGACCCGCTGAAGGCCTTCTTCTTTTCGGGCACCGGCGTCGCGCACTACCTGGCCGGCCGCTACGACGAGGCCAACGAATGGGCGCGCAACGCCCTCCGCGAGCGGCCCGATTTCACCGCCGCAAGCCGCATCTCATGCGCTAGCCTGGCGCAGGCCGGGCGCGGCGACGAGGCGGCGGAGGAAATGTCGCGGCTGAAACGATTGCAGCCCAACATCTCGATCTCGTGGATCGAGCAGCACGTCCCCTACACGGAGCGGTGCATGCCGCATTTCATCGAGGGCATGCGCAAGGCCGGATTGCGGTAGGACCATATCCGATAGAACTCGACCACCCGCTCCCCCGGCGCCCGACCTTCCCTCAGGGCACCCCCCAGGGCACCCCAAGGGTACACTCCACGGGTAGTTGGGCCGGAGGAGCGGGTGGCCGGTGTACAGACCGGCGATTCCGCTTGAACGGAAAATGCGCTACCCGCCGATCGCGAGCCACACCTCGCCGAGGCCGGCGAAGCGGGCGACGATGTCCATGTTCGCGCCGCCCGGCACCGGCTGGCATGCGGTGCCGGTGGTGATCAGGTCGCCCGCCTCGAGGCCGCGGCCGCGGCCGGAGAGGAAGTTGGCGGTCCAGACCAGGACCCACTTGGGATCACACCGGGCATCACCCGACAAGGACGGTCCCTTCAGCTCGCCGTTCACCTCCAGCGCCGCAGCGACCTGGGTCGTATCCATCTCGCGCCAGCCGGGAATCGTCCCGCCGACGACATAGGCACCGACGGCCGCGTTGTCGGCGGTCAGCAGCGGCATCGGGATCGGCGGGGACGCGGCATAGCGATGGTCCGCCACCTCGACCCCCAGGACCATGTCGGCGACGGCATCCATCACCTCTTCTTCCCTGTAAGCCGCCGCGCGGGCCGGCAGGTCGGCCGCCATGCGGAAGGCGAATTCGGCCTCCAGGATGCAGGCGCGGAAAGCGCTGGCCGGAAAGCTGGCGCCGTTCTCGTGCAGGGTCTGGGTGAAGAGCCGCCCACACATCGGCCCGTCAATCCCGGCCGCGGCCATCGCCGCCGTGGAGGAGGCGCCGAGCTTCCAACCGGCGACCTCGTGACCAAGCTTGGCCACCAGGGCGTCCTGGATCCGGAGCGCCTCGGCCATGTCGGCCGGCGCCACCGCGTCGTTGGGGATCGCCAGGCTCGGCCCGCCTTGCCATGCCGCCTCCAGGGCCGCCGCCGCCCGCTCGATATCGTCGCCACTCATCGCCCGTTCCTCCCGTCTATCGGTCACCGCGATGAAGGCTAATCGGGACGCGGGCGAATTGGAATGGCCGAGGGTGACAATCGAAGGGCCCAGGGGCCATTATCCGCCGGGCGCCAGCAAGGGCTCGGGGGACGATGACGGCAATCGAAGCGGAGAAGGACGAGGCCCGGCCCTGGGTCGGGCGGGCGGTGACGCGGAAGGAGGACGCGGCGCTGCTGACAGGCCAAGCCCGCTTCATCGACGACCTCGTCCCGCTCCCCGGCCTCGCCCAAGCGGCGATCCTGCGCTCGCCCTACCCGCATGCCGAAATCCGCGGGATCGACACCAGCCGCGCGTGCGCGCTCCCCGGCGTCTTCGGAGTGGTGACGGGCGCCGAGATCGCGGAGATGACCGAGACGATTCCGAGCGTGGTGCGCGGGCCCGTCGCCTACCGGCCGGTCGCGGTCGACAAGGCGCGTTACGTGGGCGAGCCGGTCGCGGTCGTCGTCGCCGAGGACCGCTACGTGGCGGAGGACGCGCTGGACCTGATCGAGGTCGACTACGCGCCGCTTCCCGCCGTGGTCGATCCCGTGAAGGCGATGGCCGGGGACGCGCCGGTCCTGCACGAGGCCCTGGTGGGCAACGTCGCCAGTTCGCGCGACTTCGCCTATGGCGATCCCGACGGCGCCTTCGCCCGGGCCGACCGAACCTTCCGCCTCGACTATCGCTTCCCCCGCTCCACCGCCACGCCGATGGAGACCTATGGCGTCATCGCCCACTTCGAACGTGCGCCCGACCGCTACACGGCGTGGTCGAACTTTCAGGGCCCCTTCGTGCTGCATCCGCTGATGGCCAGGGCGCTGCCCGTCCCCGGCAACCGGCTGCGCCTGATCACCCCGCCCGCGAGCGGCGGCAGCTTCGGCATCAAGCAGGCGGTCTTCGCCTATGTGATCCTGCTGGCCGCCGTCAGCCGCAAGCTGGGCCTGCCCGTCAAGTGGATCGAGGATCGCCACGAACACCTGATGGCGAGTTCGGCCGCGGGCGAGCGGGCGGGCACGGTGGAAGCCGCTTTCACCAGCCAGGGCCGCTTGCTGGGCCTCCGCTACGAAAACATCGCCAACATGGGGGCCTGGCTCCGGGCCCCGGAGCCCGCCTCCATCTACCGCATGCACGCGACGGCGGGCGGCGGCTACGACGTGCGCGATATTGCGATATCCAACACGCTGGTGCTGACAAACACGGTGCCGATCGGCCTCAACCGGGGCTATGGCGGCCCGCAGTTCTATTTCGCGCTGGAGCGAATCATGGAGCTGGCGGCCAAGGGCCTCGGCATCGATCCGGCCGAACTCCGGCGGCGGAACTTCGTCGCCCCCGACGCCTTTCCCTACGAGTGCGCCGGCGGCTCCAAGCTGGATGCCGGCGACTACCATGCCGCCCTCGACGAAGCGCTGCGGCTGGCCGACCACGAGGGTCTCGTGGCCGAACGCGACGCGGCCCGGGCGGAAGGCCGGCGCTTCGGCATCGGTTTCGCCGTCGGCGTCGAGCCGTCGGGCTCCAACATGGCCTATGTCTCGCTCGCCCAGCCGGCGGAGGAGCAGGCGCGGGCCGACCGGAAGTCGGGCGCGGCGGCGAGTGTCATCATCGCCATCGATCCCTCTGGCCGGGCCACGGTACAGCTTTGCAGCACGCCCAACGGCCAGGGGCCACGCCACGGTGGCGGCGCAGATCGTCGCCGATGCGCTGGGCCTCGAGCCCGACGACATCGACGTGGTGACCGATATCGACACCCAGCGGAGCCCGTGGGGCATCGCCTCGGGCAACTATTCCAACCGCTTCGCCGCCATCGTCGCCGGCGCGATCCAGACCTGCGGCGAGCAGGCGGCCGAAAAACTCCGCCACCTCGCAGCCGAGACCTTGGAAGCGGCGCCCGAGGACATCGAGCTGGCGGGCGGGCGGGCCCGGATCACCGGCGTGCCCGATCGGGGCCTGCCCATCGCCCGCATCGCCGCCAGGGCCCATTGGGATGCCTCCACTCTGCCGGACGGCATATCGCCCGGCTTCCACGAGACGGTGGTGCTCTCGCCCGAGGTCCTCGGCCCGCCCGACGACGACGACCGCATCGCTTCCTCCGTCACTTACGGTTTCGTCGCCGATATCGCGGCCGTCGAGGTCGATCCCGCCACCGGCCGACTGAAAGTGCTCCGCTATGTCTCCGTGCACGATGTCGGCCCTCGATTGAATCCCGGCATCGTCGAGGGGCAGATCTGGGGCGGCTTCGCGCACGGCCTTGGCGCGGCGGTGATGGAGGAGCACGCCTACGACGAGGCAGGCAACTTCCTCTCCGGCACCTTCGCCGACTATCTCTGCCCGACGGCGAGCGAGGTCCCGGACCTCGTGATCGGACATGTGGAAACGCCCTCGCCGCAAAATCCGTTGGGGGCCAAGGGCATGGGCGACGGCAGTTCCATCCTGACGCCGGCGGCGATCGCCAACGCGGTGGCCGACGCGTTGGGGCGCGAGGACGTCGAGCCACCGTTCCGCCCCCGTAAACTTTGGGCGTTGGCGGGCGGCCACGACCCGGCGCCTCCCGCCCCGGCGCGTTTCGACGATCCGGTCCCCTCCGGCCCCGGCGTCCTCGTCGGGGAGGGCGAGGTGATGCTGCCCCACCCGCCCGAGGCCGTCTGGCGCATGTTGATCGACGCCACGGCGCTTGCCCGCCTGGTGCCGGGATGCGAGAGCCTGGAGGAGACCTCGCCCGGCCGCTACCGGGGCGAGGTGACGATTGGCGTCGCCGGCATCCGCGGCCGCTATGTCGCCGAGATCGAACACCGGGACCGCCAGGCGCCCCACCGAGTGGTGATGATCGGCCGCGCGCGCGGCGCCCTCGGCCACGGCCAGGGTGGCGGCGAGGTGGTGCTGGAAGCCGCGGAGGGCGGCGCCACCCGCCTGGGCTACCGATATGGCGCCCGCGTCGGCGGCAAGGTCGCGACCGTCGGCCAGCGCATGCTAGGCACCGTCACCGAAGCGCTGATCCGCCAATTCTTCCGCGCCTTCGCCCGCGAGCTTCGCGACGAGGCGGGGGAGACCGCCTCCTTCTGGCGCCGCCTCTTCCGCGCGGGAGAGGAAGCATGAAACCGGCTGCCTTCGAATACTGCCGCCCCGACACGGCCGAGGAGGCCGTCGCGCTGCTGCACGAGTTCGGTTTCGAGGCCAGCGTTCTCGCCGGCGGCATGACGCTGGGACCGATGCTGAACATGGGGCTCGTCCGTCCCCGGGCGGTGATCGACATTTCGCGTCTCGACGCGCTCGGGGCGATCGAAGTCCGCCCCGATACGATCGAGACTGGGGCGACGCTGCGCCAGGCCGACGCCCTCGCATCCCACCGGATCGCCCGCGACGTGCCGCTGCTGGCCCTCGCCCTCCCCCACGTCGGTCACTTCCAGACCCGGAATCGGGGTACCCTCGGCGGCTCCGTCGCCCATGGCGATCCGGCGGCGGAAATTCCGCTGGCGCTGGTGACCCTCGACGGGGTGGTGCGCCTGGCCGATCGGAAGGGCGAGCGGCGGGTGCCGGCCCGGGCATTCTTCGAGGGCGCGCTCGAAACCGGGCGCCGGCCGGAGGAACTGTTGGTCGGCCTCGAGTGGCCGCGCGCGCGGGCGGGCGAGGCGGTCGCTTTCGAGGAATTCTCCGAACGCCACGGCGACTTCGCCATCGCCGCCGCCGCCTGCCGGGTGTCGCACGACGAATCGGGCGCAATCTCGACCCTCGATCTCGGCCTCGGCGGGGTCGAGAGCCGGCCGATCGCGCCGCCACTGGATGCCTTTCGGGGAAAGGCGGCATCGGTCGAGGAAATTGTCGAAGCGGCGCTCGACGGCGTCGAGGCGATGGCGGATCGGACGGCGAGCGCGGCCTACCGCAAGGACCTGGCGGCGGTGCTGATCCGCCGCGTTCTGGTCCGCGCTATGGAGGGAGATACATGAGCGTTCTGCGGGTGAAGCCGGAGGAGAAACGCCGCGTGGCACTGACCGTCAACGGCCGCGCGCGGGCGGGCCATGCCGTTCCCCGGCTGCTGCTTTGCGACTTTCTCCGCCACGAATTGGGCCTCCCCGGCACTCATGTCGGCTGCGAGCACGGCGTCTGCGGCGCCTGTACGGTGCTAGTCGACGGTCGCGCGGTCCGGACCTGCAAGCAATATGCGCTGCAGGCCGAGGACACCGAGATTGTCACCGTCGAGGGCCTGGCCGAGGGGGAAGAACTGAATGCGCTGCAAGCGGCGTTTCGCGATCATCACGCGCTGCAATGCGGCTTCTGCACCGCCGGCATCCTGATCTCGGTGACGCAGTTCCTGCGCGACACCCCCGATCCAAGCGAGGCCGAGGTCCGCGACATGTTGTCGGGCCACATCTGCCGCTGTACCGGCTACAAGGCTATCGTCCGCGCCATCCTCTCGGTCGCTCCCCACGCAATGGCATCGCCGGAAACGAAAAAAATGCCTCCACCGACGAGGCCTCCGAGCAGCCGCCTCGCTGGACCGGCTCCCGCATTGCCCGATCCGAGGAGTTCATGAAAGATATTCCCGACCTCGCGCGGCCGACAAGCCCCTTGGTGGCTCGGCGGCGCCTGTCTCGGATCGCGCCCCCGGAGCGAGGCGGCGGCCAATGGCTTCCGACCTGATGGAACCCGGCGTGGCCGCCATGAGCCTCGTGGGCCTCGACCCGGCGGGAAGCGCCGAAGACCCGGCGACACTTGACCATTGCTTCCGAGATCGGCATTTTTTTTCCGGGGTTCGCACCGCCGTTGTGCTGCGGGCAAGGTTTGGAACGATTGTTTCTGGAGCCGCCCCCAACTGTCGGGAACATCGAAGAGTGACTAAACGCATATTCGACATTCTGGTCGCGAGTTTCGGCCTCGTCTTTGCCCTCCCCCTTATTCTGGCGACGGCGCTCCTGGTGCGCATTTTCCTGGGTTCGCCCTTGTTCTTCCGCCAAACGCGCCCTGGACGCAACGAGGTAGCGTTCACGATGATGAAATTTCGGAGCATGAAATCGGCAATCGACGGAAATGGCGATCCATTGCCCGACGATCAGAGACTGACTCGTTTCGGAAAGTTTATTCGTGCGAGCAGCATGGATGAACTCCCAGAACTCTGGAATGTGCTCCGGGGCGACATGAGCCTGGTCGGCCCCCGCCCGCTGCTGATGGAGTACCTGCCGCTATATGACGATGACCAGCGTCGTCGTCTGATGGTAAGGCCGGGGATCACCGGGTGGGCGCAGGTCAACGGGCGAAATACGCTTTCTTGGGAGGATCGTTTCGCACTTGATACATGGTATGTGGACAATCAGTCGTTCCTACTCGATCTCAAGATCATAATATTGACGTTTTCGACGGTAATCTCGCGCCATGGCATCAGCCAGGATGGAAACGTAACAATGGAGAGGTTTACTGGTTCTTCGAAATGAGTGGGCCACTCATTCTCGATCCGTGGAGGGCGGCGGATGAGCGTTCCGAGGGTGGAGCGGTACGTGGCGTGGACCATCGACCGCCCGGGGCGAACGGGATGCGCCCACCCCCGGAAGTCGCTTTGCGAATTCGTCCGCCACGAGCCGGGCCTCCCCGACGGTCCCGTCGGTTGCGAGCTCGACGTCCGCGGCGCCCGCACGGTCCCGGTCGACGGCCGCGCCATTCCCTCGGTCGCGGAGACGGGGGAGAAGGGCCCATGAACCTCGCCACGGCCTTCACGCACGCGGTCGCCTGCCGGCCCGACGCCATCGGCTTCGTGGACGACGACCGTCGGATCCGCTTCGCCGAATGGCGGGCGATGATCTTGCGTCTGGCGGGCGGGCTCGCCGGTCTCGGCCTGCGCCCGGGCGATCACCTGGCGGCGGTGATGCGCAACGGCTTCGAAATGGCGAGCCTCTATTGGGCCGCCCAGCACCTAGGCCTGGTGATGACGCCGATCTCCTGGCGCGGCACGGCCGAGGAGATCGCCTATTGCCTGCGAGACTGCGGGGCGGCGGCACTGGCCTACGATGGCGCCTCCGGCCCGGCGGCCGGCGAGGCGGCGGCGGAAGCCGGCCTCGCCGGCGCGCGGGTCATCCATGCCGCGGATGCCCGGGGCGACGGCACCGCCTTCGAGCGCCTGCTGGAAGCACCGGCGCTCGGTGAAATCTTCGTCGCCGGGCCGGCGGCCACGGCGCTGATGATCTACACCTCCGGCACCACGGGCCGGCCCAAGGGCGTGCCGCGAAGCCACCTGAACGAACTCGCCGGCTCCTACGCCCACATCGCCCACAATCGGCTGCCCTTCGCCACCGCGTCGCTGGGCGTGATGCCGCTCTTCCATATCATGGGGCTTCGGGTACTGCTGACCACGGCATTGCTGAACGGCGCTTATGTGGCGATGGGCGGCTTCGATCCCGGCCGGGCGCTGGAGCTGATCGAGGCGGAGCGGGTCGGCTCCATCTTCCTGGTGCCGACGATGTATCACGACATGGCGCGCGCGCCGCGCCTGGACGCGAGCGATCTCTCCTCCCTCTACCACGTCGGCTATACCGGCATGGTGATGGCACCGGCGTTGGAGGAGCGCTGCCGCGAGATCTTCCGCCCCGAGCTCTTCGTCAACTATTACGGCTCCAGCGAGATCTACACCTTCAGTTTCTGCGACCGGCTGGATGAGAAACCGGGCTCGGCCGGGCGGCCGGGCCTCAACCAGACGATCCGGGTGGTGGGCGCCGAGGCCGAGGGTGGCGCCAACCACGACGACATAAAGGGCCCGGGCGAGGTGGGGGAGATCATCGCCGCCATGTCCTCGCCCGAGGCGTTCGCCGGCTATTGGCGCCTACCCCAGGCCGACGCCAAGGCGATCCGGGCGGGCTGGTATTACACCGGCGACCTCGGGATGAAGGACGCCGACGGCGATCTCTTCATCCTCGGCCGGGTCGACGACATGATCATTTCGGGCGGCGAGAACATCCATCCCGAGGAGGTCGAGGACGTGTCCTTGCGCAGTGGTCTGGCCGCCGACGTCGCCGTCGTGGGCCTGGCCGACGAGCGGCTCGGCCAGCGCGTGGTCGCCTTCGTGGTGCCGGCCGACGGCGCGGTCGACGGCGCCCGCCTGGACCAAGCCTATCTGGCGAGCGAGCTACCGCGCTTCAAGCGCCCCCGCGACTATGTCCTGGTGAGCGAAATGCCGCGTTCCGCATCCGGCAAGCTGTTGCGCCGGATGCTCCGAGACGGCAAATACCAGCCCTGGCCGGGCGCCGAGGCCGCCGGCCGAGTCTAATCGAGGCCGGCACGACCAGGATCTTCAGATCCGCAAGGAGCACGAGATGCAACGTTACGCCGAACGCCGCCCAGCTCGCGGAGCTTGATGGTCTCCGGGTCGAGATCGACGCGGAGAAACGGGCCGCCCACCTGATCCTCGACCGCCCGCCGCTCAACATCGTCAGCTACCGGGCCAGGGGCCAGATCCGGGCGCTCTTCGAGGAATTCGAGGCCGACGACGATGTGGCCGTGATCGTCGTGCGCGGGGCGAACGGCGTCTATACCTCGGGGGCCGACGTCAAGGGTTTCCCCGACGTCCACCGTGACGGAATGTCCGACCTCGCCTGGAACATCGCGGCCGCCGAGCGTTGCCGCAAGCCGGTGATCTGCGCCATCGAGAAATATGCCTTCGGCGTCGGCTTCGAGCTGGCGATGGCCTGCGACTTCCGCTTCGCCACGGCGGATTCGATGCTGGGCCTGCCGGAGGTCTCCATCGGCCAGATCCCGGGAAGCGGCGGCAGTCACCGCGTCGCCCGCATCGCCGGGCTCACCCGGGCCAAGGAAATGTGCATGCTGGCCAAGCGGATCACGGCCGCCGAGCCCTGGATTGGGGCATCGTCACGCGCGTGGTGGCGGATTCCGCCGCGCTCGACGAGGCCATCGAAGATGCCGTGAAGACGCTGACCCGCCAGTCGCCCCTGGCGCTCGCGACGGTGAAGCGCGTGCTCAACACCGCCTACGACACCTCGCTTTCCGTCGGTCACGAGGTGGAGGGGCACGCCTACGCAAAACTCCGCGAAAGCCACGACTACAAGGAAGGCATCGCCGCCTTCGCCGAGAAGCGCCGGGCCGACTACACGGGCGAATAAAGCGCCGTCGAGTTTGATCGAAATCAAGGCCGCCGGAAGCGCCGCCTCGTATCTTCCATCCCGACCAATGATGGAGGTGAACCATGGTGGAAAAAGCTCACACCGCCGCCGGAACCGAGACCGGCTGGTGGCCGTCCGTCGCCGCGCCCTTGCGCAACGTCGGCCACAAACTCGCAGATTTCTTCGCCCCCCACTCGGAAGCGAGCCAAGCGGAGGACATCTACGAGATCAGCGTCGAGTTGCCGGGCGTGAAGTCGGAGGACGTGGACGTCTCCGTGCACGACCACCTGCTGACGGTCAAGGGCGAGAAGCGAAGCTCGCGCGAGGAGACGGGCCGCCACTTCTTCTTCTCCGAACGCCAGTACGGCGCCTTCATGCGTTCCTTCCGGCTGCCGGCCGATGTCGACGAGAAGGCCATCGAGGCCGACTTCGACAACGGCGTGCTGACGCTTCGCGCGCCCAAGACCGGCAATGCGGACGAGGCCCGGCGGATCGAAGTCAAGTCGGCCTGAGGGAAATCCCGCTCAGGCCTCGACCCCGCCCTCCTGGTAGTGGACATAGGCCAGCACCATGTCACGCACGGTGACGATACCGGCGAGATTGCGGTCGTGATCCACCACCAGCGCGCGGGAGAGGCCGAAGCGATTCAGCAGACGGACGGCGTAGCGGATATCCATCTCGGAAGCGACCGCCAGCGCCGGTTTCCGCATGATTTCCCAGACGTCGGTCCGGTCGAGGGAGCGGTTCTCCGCGATCACCTTGTCGGCGACGTCGGTGATGGTGACGACGGCATATTCGTCGTTTTCGTTTCGCCGCGTGATGACGAGGGAGCTGACGCCCTTCTCGTGCATCGTCGCCATGGCCTGGCGCACGGTCGCGACCGCGTCGATCAGATGGACCGACGTGCTCATGATGTCGCGTACCTTGATCAGGGGAATATCATTCATAGCTGCTCCTCGATCTCCTGCAGCAGCGTATTCATCTGCGTCTTCAGGCCCACCGCGTCCTCGATCGCGATCTGGAAGGCGATGCCGGCGCCGTGTTCCTCGTTGAACTTGCCGGCCTCGGCGACCGTCTCCAGAATCTCGCGCGCCCGCTGCTCGGCCACCAGAAACAGCAGCAGGTCGCGCTGACCGGCGAGGTCGAGGCCGAGGAAGGTCTTCTCCCGCTTCAGACCCTCGCCGCGCACCGAGGTGACGACGCTGGCTCCCGTGGCGCCGGCCGCGCGGGCCGCGTCCAGCACCGTGTCGCTCAAATGGTCGTCGACCAGCGCCATGATCAGCTTCATTCGCATGGGCTACATCCTCGTTATTTCGCGCGACGGCGACGCCGACGCCAAGCGACCAGCCACGAATAACCCAAGACCGAAACTATGGGAAAGAGGCTGGCAAAGGCAATGAGGCCGAAACCGTCGATGAGCGGGCTGCGGCCGGGAACGCTGGAGGCGAGCCCGATACCGAGCGCGGCCACCAGCGGGACGGTGACGGTGGAGGTGGTGACGCCACCGGAATCGTAGGCGAGCGGGATGATGGCCCGGTCCGCCCGGATGGTCTGCATGATCACCACTATGTAACCGGCGGCGATGTAATAGTGCAACGGCGTGCCCGTCACAATACGGAAAGTGCCGAGCGAGACGCCGAGCGAGACGCCTATCGCCACCGCGATGCGCAGACCCCAGACGCTGATCCCGCCGCCCGAGGCCTGATTGGCCTTGAGCGCCACGGCGATCAGCGAAGGCTCGGCGATGGTGGTGGCAAAGCCGATCGCGGCGGCGAAGACGTAGATCCAGAAATAGTCGCGCCAGTCGCTGGAACCGGGCCCGCCCTCGATGCCGGTGACGAAGGCGGGATCGCTCAACTGTTCCGCCATCAGCGTACCGAGGGGAAATAACGCCCGCTCCAGCCCGACGAGGAAGAGCGTCAGGCCGAGCGCGACATAGACGAAGCCGGTCAGGATGGTGCGCAGGTGCGGCAGGGGCTGGCGGATCACCAGATATTGAAAGCCGAAGAGGATCGCCGCGATCGGCGCCACGTCGCCGAGCGTCGACCAGGCGGTCGCGACGACGTGCTGGAACAACCCGCCCATCGCCTAGCTCCCCCATTCCCACGCGATGCCGAAGGCCATGACGAACATCAGCGGCGTCAGGCTGGCGAAGGCGATGAGGCCGAAGCCGTCCGTGATCGGGTTGCGACCGCGAATGGAGTGGGCGAGGCCGACGCCGAAGGCGGTGACCAGCGGCACGGTGATGGTCGAGGTGGTAACCCCGCCCGAATCATAGGCGATGCCGATAATCCCTTCGGGCGCGAAGAAGGTCATGACCACGACGATGGCATAGCCGGGGATGATCAGGATATGGAGCGGCCAGCCCTTCAATATTCGGAAGACGCCGATCACGAGAGAGACGCCGACGGAAATCGCCACCGTTATCCGGAGGTATGTCGCGTAATCCGCGCGCGCTTCCGGCGCGTCGACCACCACGCCGGCGACCGCGGCGATCCCGGCCGCTTCCTTGGTGACTGCGATCAATGCGGGCTCCGCCACGGTGGTGCCAAAACCGAGGGCGAAGGCGAAGATCAACAGCCACGCCAGGTTGGCGCGGCGCGTGAAAGCGGCGGCCAGTGCCTCGCCGATCGGAAAAAGCGCCATCTCCAGCCCCCGCACGAAGAGCGCCAGGCCCACGATCACCATCGCCAAACCGATCAGGATGTCGCCCAGATCGGGGAGCGGCTGGCGCAGCACGGCGAGCTGGAAGAAGGCGATGACGGCGATGATCGGCGCCAGATCGCGAAGCGAGTCCAAGAGAAGGCGAAGAAATCGGGAAACGCTCTGTGGCATGAATGCGCCGCCGGGAAGGATCTCGCCCGACTATGACAAAGCCGGCCGCCGCGTCAAAGGTCGATGTCGTCCGAACACGCCCTCAGTCCTCGCTCTCGTCCGCCTGGCCCTCCGCGGCCGCTTGGCGCTCGTGGTAGAGGCGGTAGAAATCGATGGGCTCCACCAGCAGCGGCGGGAAGCCGCCGTCGCGGGTGGCATCCGATAGAATGCGCCTGGCATAGGGGAAGAGGATCCGGGGACATTCGATCAGGCAGACCATCTGCACTGCTTCCGTCGGGATGTTCATCACCTGGAACAGGCCGCCATAGACCACCTCGACGAGGAAGACCCGGTCCTCGCCCCGATCGGCCGTCGCCTCGATGGTCAAGTCGATCGCATAGCGGCCCTCGCCGGCCGATTCCGCCTCCAGGTTGACGGTGACCTCGATCTGCATCTTTTCGACGGTGTCGACCAGACTCGCCGGCGCGTTGAAATTCTCGAACGACAGATCCTTCAGAAACTGTGCCAGGATCTGCAAATGCGGAGCCGCTCCGAAATCGGCTTCGGGCAGAACGGGCAAAGTCGGGGGAACGGCGTCGCTCATCGAAAACTCCAAGGACGGCTGGTTGGTGGGCGCGAGAGTATTCCGGATCTGATCCCGGCCACCCTCTCCCCCGACCCGACCACCGGGCCAATGGTTCCCTGGGGTGGTTCGGCCAGGGATGGCCAGTTGATTCGGATCAAACTCGATCCGCTTTAGCATGGGGCATGGCCGCCCACAAGCGACGCGTCAGCTCCCCTTCCAGGGATTGCCCTCCGGCGGCCGGCCAGCGGGCCCGATGCCGGGGGGTGGCGGCTCCGGCACCTCCTCCCACTCCACGTCGATGACACCGTCGCCTGGCGCCGGGCCATCCATGGGTCCGCGGAGCCGCACGCGCGACGCGATCACGCCCGCCAACGCCGCGCGAAACGGCGGCAGGAAGAGCAGAAATCCCGCCGCGTCGGTGACGAAGCCGGGGGTCAGCAGCAGGGCGCCCGCGACCAGCAGGCAAAGCCCGTCGAAGATCTCGCGCACCGGCATCACGCCACGCTCGAGTTCCGCCTTGGCCCGGGTCATGGTCGCGATCCCCTGGGTCCTCAGAAGAGCGGCGCCGATCACCGCCGTCAGCACGATCACGCCCAAGGTCGGCCACAGGCCGAGCCAGCCGCCGACCTCGATGAAGACGCCGATCTCGACCAACGGGACCGCGATCAAAAGGGCCAATAACAGGAGAGGCACGCTTGTTCCTCCACGGATTCGGTCTTATTTAACATCAAGCCGGCGGACACGCCCGGCGCCACTCCGCTGGACTTGGGGCGGAGCGGGGCTTAAGCTGATTTGGAACCGGCACCAGGGACATGCAAGGGATGTCCACCACGCGACGTGCGTGCACGGGACATGATGGGTATCGCCATCGGCTTCGAAGATCTCATAGTACTTGTTCTGATAGGCGTTGTATTCCTTCGCCTGTTCATGGTGCTTGGCCGCCGGACCGGCCATGAGCCACCGCCGAGCGATTCGTTCGGGATAGCCAAGGGCTCGGAGCATTCCGAGGACAACGTCATCACGCTGCCGGATCGGGCGCCCCAGCCGACGGAGCCAGAGGAAACGGCGCTCGACGCGTCGATCTGGGCCGACGACTCGCCCGTCGGCGCCGGCTTGGCGCAGATCAAGATCGCCGATCACCACTTCGAGCCCGGCCCCTTCACCGACGGCGCGCGGGGGGCCTACGAGATGATCGTAACGGCCTTCGCCCAGGGCGACCGGCAGATGCTTTCCAACCTGTTGAGCGACGAAGTCTTCGACAACTTCAACCGGGCGATCGACGGGCGCGAGGCGGCCGGCGAGACGCTGGAGACCACCATCACCGCGATGAAGACCGTCGACATCATCGATGCCGGGCTCGATGGCAAGACGGCCGAGGTCACGGTGAAGTTCGTCAGCGACATGATCAGCTTCACGCGAGATTCCGACGGGACCCTGGTCGGCGGATCCGCCGCCGAACACGAGGTTACCGACATCTGGACCTTCGCGCGCGACATTGGCGAGCGCGACCCGAACTGGACCTTGGTCGCGACCAGCAGCGAAAACTGATCTCGCGCCGATGCCGGGGCGGCGCCTCACCGTCGTTCTGACGTTCATCTGGCTGGCACTGGGCCTGGTGCTCTGGTGGCTCGCGCGACCCGAGGCACCCGTCGAGCCCGGACACCGCCTCGGCCTCTACCATGTCGCCTTCAAGGTCCTGCCCGAGTGGGAGGTCGGACGCCAGGGCGAGGCGGTGCCGGCGCTGCGGCAATCCTGCAAGCGCTTCGCCAAATGGCCCGACGCGCGCGAGATCGGACCCAAGGGACTCGGTGGCCGGGCCGCGGACTGGCGCCAGGCCTGCGCCGCGATCTCCCGCCTCGATCCAGCCGATCACGCCGCCGCCCGCCGCGTCATCGAGGCCGAGTTCCGTGCCTACCGCGTCAGCTGGGGGGAGGCCGACGACGGCCTCTTTACCGGTTATTACGAGCCCCTGCTGAAGGGCAGCCGTCGGCGCACAGAGACCTACGACGTGCCCCTGCTCCGCCGCCCGAACGACCTGCTGGTGGTGAGGCTCGGCCAATTCGATCCCAAGTTGAAAGGCAAGCGGATCCGCGGCCGGATCGCCGAGGGCCGGCTGGTCCCCTACTCCGAACGCGCGGCGATCGAGAAGGCGACCCCCGCGCCCGAGGACGCGATCGTCTGGGTCGACGATCCGATTGATTCCTTTTTCCTGCACATCCAGGGCTCCGGCCGGGTGGAGTTGCACGATGGGGCCGTGGTCCGGGTCGGGTATGCGGAGCAGAACGGGCGCAAATACGTTGCCATCGGGCGCGAGCTGATCCGCCGGGGCGCAATCGCGCGCAAGGACATTTCCATGCAGTCGATCCGCGCCTGGCTGGAGGCCAATCCCGACCAGGCCAGGGCCATCATGAACAAGAACCCGAGCTACATCTTCTTCCACGAGCTGAAGGGCCCAGGCCCGCTCGGCTCCCTGGGCGTGCCGCTCACGGCCGGGCGAAGCCTGGCGATCGACCGTCGCCACCTGCCGCTTGGCACGCCCTTCTGGCTCGACACCACGGCCCCCAACCCCGATCCCGACCGCCCCGACGACGTGGTGCGCCGACTGATGGTGGCACAGGACACCGGCGGCGCCATTCGCGGCGCCCTGCGCGGCGACGTCTTCTGGGGCCATGGGCGGGACGCGGCCGCGGTGGCGGGCCGGATGAAGCACCGGGGCCGCCTGACCTTGCTGCTGCCGAAGTCGGTGTCGCCCTTCTAGAGCATGGTTGCGAGGTCCTGGCGGTTCGCTATAGTCCGGCGCCGCCACTCGAGCCCGAGGAACCGCCACGTCATGGCCAACACCACCCCCAATGTCGGTCTGCTAGTGACCTGCCTCGCCGATCTCTTCCGGCCGAGCGTGGCCCGCGCCGCCGTATTGTTGCTTCGCCGGGCCGGATGCCGCATCCATGTCCCGGCCCAAACCTGTTGCGGCCAACCGGCCTACAACTCGGGCGCCCGCGCCGAAGCGCGGAGCGTCGCCCGAGGCGTAATCGAGGCCTTCGAGGGCTTCGATTACATCGTCGCCCCCTCCGGCTCCTGCGCCGGCATGCTGGCGCACCACTATCCGGCGTTGTTTCGCGATGAGCCGCGCTGGGCGACCCGGGCGGAGGACCTTGCGCGCCGGACCCACGAACTGACCTCCTTCCTGGTCGACGTCATGGGCAAAGAGCGGGCCGCGACCAGCTTCCCCGGCACGGCCACCTACCACGATTCCTGCGCGGGCCTGCGCGAACTTGACGTCAAGCGCCAGCCGCGCGCATTGCTGGCGGCCGTCGACGGGCTGAGCCTGCGGGAGCTGCCCGGCGCGGAGGAATGCTGTGGCTTCGGCGGCACCTTCTGCGTGAAGTACGCCGACATTTCGATCGACATCGTCGACCGCAAGATCGACGACGTGATCGCCACCGGCGCCGACGTCCTGCTGGCGGGCGATCTCGGCTGTCTGATGAACATGGCGGGGCGGCTGAAGCGGCGCGGCAGCGGAATCGAGGTCCGTCACGTCGCCGAAGTGCTGGCCGGGATCGCGGAAGAGGTGGCCCCCATCGCGGGGGACGACACCGGCCCGTCCGGGGTGGAGGGAGAATAGCGCCATGCCGCACCTCGATCCCCGCGAATTCAAGGCCAACGCGCGCCAGGCGCTCGCCGACCGCGACCTGTCCTCGGCGCTCCGGCGGATGACCGAGGGTTTCGTGCCCCGCCGCGCCGAGGCGGTGGCGGCGATGCCGGAGTTCGATGTGCTCCGCGACCGGGCGCGGGAGATCAAGGACCACACGCTCGCCCACCTCGACCATTACCTCGAGGTCTTCGAGCGGAACTGCGAGGCGGCCGGCGGCAACATCCACTGGTGCGCCACGGCGGAGGAGGCCCGAGCCCGGATCCTGGAGATCTGCCGCGATGCCGGCGCCCGAACCGTGACCAAGGGCAAGAGCATGGTCGCGGAGGAGCTGCATCTGAACGCCTACCTGGAGCGTCACGGCATCCAGCCGATCGAAACCGACCTCGGCGAATACATCGTGCAACTCGCCGACGAAGTGCCGAGCCACATCGTCGCGCCGGCGATCCACAAGACCAAGGAACAGGTATCCGACCTCTTCCAGCGCCACCACAAGAGCGAACGACAGACCGAGCCGGAGGAGATCATCGGCGAGGCGCGCCGGGTACTGCGTCAGCGCTTTCTCGATGCCGACGTCGGCATCACCGGGGCCAACTACCTGGTGGCGGAGACCGGCTCCTCCGTCATCGTCACCAACGAGGGTAACGGCGACCTGACGCAGATCCTGCCGAAAACCCACATCGTCGTCGCCTCGATCGAGAAGGTGGTGCCGACGTTGGAGGATGCGACCACCATCCTCCGCCTGCTGGCCCGCTCCGCCACGGGGCAGCCCTTCTCCGCCTACACCACGTTCTCGACCGGGCCGAAGCGGGCGGCCGACATCGACGGGCCGGAGGCCTATCATGTCGTCCTGCTGGACAATGGGCGCAGCGCCATGCTCGGCACAGAGTTCCAGGACATGCTGCGCTGCATCCGCTGTGGGGCCTGCATGAACCACTGCCCGATCTATCAGTCGATCGGCGGCCATGCCTACGGCACCGTCTATGTTGGGCCCATGGGCTCGGTCCTTTCGCCAGCCCTCGTCGGCCTGGAGACGACCCACCATCTCCCGAACGCCTCGACCTTCTGCGGACGCTGCGAGGCGGTCTGCCCGATGCGCATCCCTCTCCCCCGCATGCTGCGCGCCTGGCGGGAGCGGGCACACGAGAACGGCGCCAACACGGTCAAGGAGCGCAGAGCCATCGCGGTTTGGGCTTGGTTCGCCCGCCGCCCCCGGCTCTATGGTCTGGGCGCGCGGCTGGCCGCCCGCATGCTCGCCTGGCTCGGCCGGGCGGACGGTCGAATTGCCAGGCTGCCGCTCGCCGGCGGCTGGACCAGCGGGCGGGACCTGCCGGCCCCCGAGGGCCGGACCTTCCAGGAACTCTGGCGGGCCGACGCCGACGGCATCCGGGGTGGCGGGTCATGACTATCGGCAGCCCCGACGGCGAAGCCCGCGCCCGGGTGCTGGGTGCCGTCCGACGCGCGCTCGGCCGGGGCCCGCTGTCGCCCGATGCGCGAGCCGAGCTGGACCAACGGCTGGTCGCGCATCCGCGAAACCTGCGCCCCGCGGCCGCCCAGGTGGCGCCGGCGGCGATCGCCGAGCGGTTCGTCGAACAGGCCGAGGCCGCGGCCTGCACCGTCCAGCGGCTCGCCGGAGGGGACGAGGTACCCGAGGCGGTCGCGGCCTACCTGCAAAGCCGCAACCTGCCACCCCGGGTCCGCCTGGCGCCGCGCGCGGAAGCCGCCGCCTTTCCCTGGGAACGGGTGCCGCTGGTGGAACGGAGCGCCGGCGCGGCCCGGGACGAGGACCGGGTGGCGCTGACGCCGGCACTCGCCGGCGTGGCGGAGACGGGAACATTGGTGATGGAGAGCGGGCCCGAACAGCCGACCGCCCTCAACTTCCTCCCCGAACATCACATCGTGACGCTTCTGACCTCGGACCTGACCGCGGGCTACGAGGATGTCTGGGACCGCCTGCGCGCCGCCACCGGCGATGACGCCCCGGCGGCGCTGCCCCGAACCGTCAACCTGATCACCGGTCCATCGCGAACCGGGGATATTGAGCTCACCATCCACCTCGGCGCGCACGGCCCCCGTGCCCTGCACATCCTGCTGATCGAGGACGGGTCATGAGCGGCGGGCGACGCACCACGGCGGAGGAGGACGCGCTCTTCGAGCACACGGTGCGGGCCCAGAAGAAGGCCGATCAGCCGAAACCGCCAACGCGCCCGACGCCACCGCCCGCGCCCAAGCGTCCCGCCGTCGCGACCCCGCCACCCCGGCAACCGCCCGAACGGCGGCCGGAGATCATGGCGGAGGGCGGTCGCGCGCCGGTTCCCGGGCTCGACCGGCGCTCGGCCGAGCGTCTCGCCCAGGGTCGGCTGGAGATCGAGGCGCGGCTCGACCTCCACGGCCGGCGCCTCGAGGAAGCGCACCAGGCCCTCGTCCGCTTCGTCCAGGCGAGCCACGCGGGCGGGCGGCGCTGTGTCCTGGTCGTCACCGGCAAGGGCGGCGCGTGGCGCGAGAGCGGCGCGATCATGAACGAGGACGCGCCCGGCGTCCTCCGGCGGGCGCTGCCGCGCTGGCTCGCCACCCCGCCGCTCGCCGACAAGGTGCTGGCCGCCAGGCCGGCGCAACCCAAGGACGGCGGCGGCGGCGCCTTCTATGTCTTGCTGCGGCGCCCCGGGCGTTAGACTGGACCGGGCACCGACGACCGGGAGGACGATCCATGCAACTCGAAGGCTCCTGCCACTGCCAGGCGGTTCGCTTTACCGTCGAGAGCACGACGCCACATCCCTACATGCGCTGCTATTGCTCCATCTGCCGCAAGACGGCGGGTGGCGGCGGCTATGCCATCAACGTCATGGGACGCTACGAAACCATGACGATCGAGGGCCGCGAGGCAGTGTCCGTCTTCCGCGCGCGGCACGAGGACGGTACGGAAAGCGATCACCGCCGCCACTTTTGCGGGCGCTGCGGCTCCGCCCTTTGGGTCTGGTCGCCGAGCTGGCCGGAACTCGTGCATCCCTTCGCCAGCGCCATCGACGCCGGCCTGCCGCCGGCGGCGGAGACGGTACACATCATGCTCGATTCGAAACCCCGCTGGGTGCCCATCGACAGCGGAGAGAACGACGCGCACTTCGCCGAATATCCCGACCAGTCGATCGCCGACTGGCATGCTACACGCGGACTGGAGGTGGGGTGACGATGACGAGCGATGACGATTACCGTCACGCCCGCGCCGAACTCGGCGATGTGGCGTTGCACTATGTCGAACTCGGCGAGGGACCGGAGGCCCTGGTCCTGCTGCACGGCTTCCCGCAGACTTGGTACGAATGGCGTCCGATCATGCCCGCGCTCGGCCAACATTACCGGGTGATCGCGCCCGACATGCGCGGCCTCGGAGATTCAAGCCGGCCGGCGGGCGACTACGACAAGAAGACCGTGGCGGGCGACATCTGGCGCCTGGTGAACGGGCACCTCGGCATCGAGCGGTTCCACCTCGTCGGCCATGACTGGGGTGGGCCGGTCGCCTATCGCCTAGCGCACGACCACGCGCAAGCCGTTCGCCGCCTCGCGATCCTCGACGTGATGATCCCGGGCGACGGTTCGACCCTCTTCTCGACCTCGGGCGGGCGCTGGCACCATGGCTTCCACCAGACACCCGACCTGCCGGAGATCCTGACCGAGGGGCGGGAGGAGGCCTATCTCCGCTATTTCTATGACGATTTCGGCGACCGGCCGGGCGTGATCGACGAGGACGCGGTAGCGGAATACGTCCGCTGCTACAGCCAGCCCGGCGCTCTGAAAGCCGGCTTCGCCTATTACCGCGCGATTCCCCAGGACGTCGCCGACAACGCGGCCTCGATCGCCGAACGCATGCTTGAAATGCCGGTGTTGGCGCTGGGCGGCGCCGGCGGCATGGGCCGGGGGGAGCTTTGCCGGGAATCCCTCGCCCGCGTCGCCACCGACGTGGTGGGCGGCAGCGTCAAGGGCGCCGGTCACTGGATACCCGAGGAGGCGCCGGAAGAGCTGGCGGCAAGGTTGCTGGACTTCTTCCGCGAGGAGACGTGACTCCCTTCGGCTCCAAGGTCCGTCAGCTCCGCCGCGCCAAGGGCGTGCGGCTCAAGGACATGGCGCGCGAGCTGCAGATTTCGCCCGCCTACCTCTCCGCCCTCGAACACGGCCACCGGGGCCGGGCCTCGCCGATCCTGATCGAGCAGATCCGTGCCTACTTCAACATCATCTGGGACGAGGCGGACGAGCTGCGTGAGCTGGCGCGCCTCTCCCACCCCCGCGTCGTGGTCGATACCGCCGGGCTCTCGCCCCAGGCGACGCTGCTGGCCAACCGCCTGGCGGAGCGGATCGACAATTTGCCGGCCGACGTCGTCGCCGACCTCCTGCGCCGGATCGACCGGAAGGAGAGCGCCGGATGACGGGATCGCTCGCCGACGATCCGCGGTGGCGCAGCCTCAACGAGACGGGCTGGACCTGCAAAAGCTGCGATGAACTCCACACCGGGATCTTCGATCTCGGCTATCGAGTGCCCGGCGTTTGGGACGGCAAAGGTGAAGAAGGCCCCAACAGTCTTGTCGAGACCCACGATCACTTTCTCTCCGGTGACTTTTGCGTGCTCGACGGCGAACAATTTTTCGTTCGTTGCGTTTTGCATCTGCCAATCCAAGGCGGCGATGACGCCCGGTTCGGGTACGGGATCTGGTCTTCCCTATCGGAGGCCAACTTTCGAATTTATGTCGATGGCTTCTACGGCGCGGATCAAGGCGGGGACGATCCCTGGTTCGGCTGGTTTTCCAACAGTTTGCGCGGCTACCCGGATACCTTCGGGCTCAAGTGCCAAGTCCATCCCCAGGACGGTCGGTCACGTCCCTTGATCGAACTGGAGGAAACGGACCATATTCTCGCGGTCGAGCAGCGCGAGGGCATCGGCCTCGACCGCTTGCTGGAGATCTACCGGAATCACGGCCACGAGCCCGACCTGTGCTGAACCAACCTCAGTGCCGGATGCGCGCGGCGCGGAGGCGGGCGAAGTCGAAGGGGGTCTCGGCGCAGGCGGCCTTAATCGCGGCCTCGACCTTGAGGATTCCATCGGCGGCGGCGGGCAAATCGGTGGCGAAATCGTGCGGGATCACGACGGCGCCATTCCGGTCCATGTGGATGAGGTCGCCGTCGGCCACGACCATGCCGGCGACATCGATGGTCTCGCCGTGGTCGACCGTCTGGAGATGGCCGTGGCTCGGCTTCTCGCCGCTCCCCAGCAGCAGGAAATCATCGGGCATGCCGGCAATGTCGCGGAGGGCGCCGTTGGTGACGACGCCGACGAACCCCATCGCCTGGTGCATCGTCGCCATCACATCACCCCAGCAGGCGGCGATGCCGTGGGCGTCGTCGAGGTCCTGGTGCAGGGCGATCTTCGGCCCTTCGCCTGTTGCCACATAGTCGAGATAGGCCTCGCCCGCCGCCGTTCGCGCCTCGGCCGTCACGCCTTGCGGCCGGGTGGTCCTGACCCGCGCGGTCTTGGCATAGCCGACACGCGGCGCCGGGCTCGTCATGGAGGAAATCAGTGCCCGTCGCGTGAAGCCGAAGCCGCAACGCTCGACGTCCAGCACCTCCAGCGCGTTGCAGATGGTCGGCGTGTCGTAGCCGGCGAGACGGGCCAGCAAGTCGGGGGCGTGCGGTGGTCGCGACATGGAAGATCTCCTCGTTATTCAGCCGACGCCGCCGTCGTTCAAATGGCAGGCCGACAAGCGACCCGGCTCGATCTCGGCCAACGCCGGCACCTCGGCCCGGCAGCGCGGGCCAGCTTGCGGGCAGCGGGGGTGGAAATGGCAGCCAATGGGCGGATTCAACGGCGAGGGGATTTCGCCCCTGACCGGCTCGTAATCGCGGCGGCGGATATCGAGGCGCGGCACCTCGGCCAGCAACGCCCGGGTATAGGGATGGTTGGGTGCCGCGAACAGCGCCCCGCTGTCGGCGGTCTCCACCACCCGGCCCAGATACATGATCACCACCCGGTCGGAGATGTGCTCCACCACCGAGAGATCGTGACTGATGAAGAGATAGGTGAGGTCGAGATCCTCGCGCAGATCCATGAACAGGTTCAGCACCTGGGCTTGGATCGAGACGTCGAGGGCGGCGATCGCCTCGTCGCAGACCAGGAACTCGGGCTTCACCGCCAGCGCCCGGGCGATGCCGATTCGCTGACGCTGGCCACCCGAGAACTGGTGCGGGTAGCGGCGCTTGAAGGCGGGATCGAGGCCGACCCGGCGCAGCACGCCGTCGACATAGTCACCCAACCCGGCGCCGTCGACGATGCCGTGCGCGCGTGGCGCCTCGCCGATAATATGCTCGACCCGCATCCTTGGATTGAGCGAGGCGAAAGGGTCCTGGAAGATCATCTGCACCTTGAGGGCGACATCGCGCGCCGCCGCCCCCTCCAGCCCGGCGACGTCGCGGCCCTCGTGCAGAATGGCGCCCTCGGTCGGCTCCAGGATGCCGGCGACCATGCGGCCGAGGGTCGACTTGCCACAGCCCGATTCTCCGACCAGGCCGACCACCTCGCCGCGCCGGACCCGGATCGAGACATCGTCGACCGCGTGCACCACCTCTTCGCGGACGTCGGCGCCGAGCCGGGCGGCGATCCGGCCCGCGAGATCCAGGGTCTTGACGAAGCGCTTGACCACATGCCGGGTCTCGATCATGGTCGCCGGCGCGTTCACGTGTCCGGCTCCAGATGGGGATGAAAGCAACGAACCTCGCGCCCCGGCGCCAGTTGCCGGATCTCCGGCTCGGCGCCGCAGGCCTCGTCGGCGCGCGGGCAACGTTCGCGGAAAGCACAGCCAGGCGGCAGGTTCAGCAGCGAGGGGGTCATGCCCGGGATCTGGTTTAGGCGCTGGCCCCGGCTATTGTGGCTCGGCACAGAGCCGATCAGGCCGTGGGTATAGGGGTGGATCGGCCGGTCCAGCACCTCGTCGACCGTGCCCTTCTCGACGATACGCCCGGCATACATGACACAGATTTCGTCCGCCAGGCCGGCGACCACGGCGAGATCGTGGGTGATCCAGATCATCGCCGTGCCGGTCTCGCGGCAGAGCTTCTGCACCTCGAACAGGATCTGGCCCTGAATGGTGACGTCGAGGGCGGTGGTGGGCTCGTCGGCGATGATCAGGTCCGGCTCGTTCAGCAGCGCGATGGCGATCGCGACACGCTGGCGCATGCCGCCCGAGAACTGATGCGGATAGGCGTGCAGGCGTTCCTCGGGCGAGGGGATGCCGACCCGTCCGAGCACCTCGCGCGCCCGCTCCAGCGCCGCCCGCTTGTCGACCTTGCGGTGCGCCCGCACCGTCTCCACCATCTGGGTGTCGATGCGCAGCACGGGATTGAGCGTCATCATCGGATCCTGGAAGATCATCGCGATGCGATTGCCGCGCAGATCGCGCATCGCCTCATCATCGAGGCCCGCCAGGTTGGCGCCGTTGAAGCGGATCTCGCCGCCGACCACCTGGCCCGGTGGATCGACGAGGCCGATGATGGAAAACCCGGTGACCGACTTGCCGGAGCCGCTCTCGCCGACTAGGCCGAGGATCCGGCCCTTGTCGACCTCGAAGCTGATGCCGTCGACCGCCCTCACCGCGCCCGCCTTGGTCAGGAAATGGGTCTGGAGGTCGCGGACGCTGAGCGTCGGGGCCGTCTCGCTCATGGGGGCTGAGTCATTTCTGCAGGCGCGGGTTCAGCACATCGCGCAGCTGATCGCCCACCAGATTGATGGTGATAATGGTGACCAGCAGCGCCACGCCCGGGAAGAACGCAATCCAGTATTTGTGGCTCAGCATGTATTCAAAACCGTTGGCAATCAGCAGGCCGAGCGAAGGCTCCGTCATCGGCAGCCCGACGCCGAGGAAGCTCAAGGTCGCCTCCAGCGAGATCGCATGCGCGGTCTGCAGTGTCACCACCACGATCATCGGCGGCAGGCAGTTGGGCAGGATGTGGCGGAAGACGATGCGCCGGTGGCCGAGCGCCAGGCAGGTCGCCGCCTCGACATACTCCTTGCTGCGTTCGACCAGCGCGCTGGCGCGCACGGTGCGGGCGTAATAGGCCCATTGCACGGTGACCAGCGCGAACAGGATCTTGTCGACCCCCTTGCCGAGGATCGCCAGCAGAATCAGCGCCACCAGGATCGCCGGGAAACTCAGCTGGATGTCGACGATGCGCATGATCACGGAATCGGTCCGCCCGCCAGCATAGGCCGCCGTCAGGCCGACGACGCAGCCGATCGCCATGGCGATTAGGCCGCTGGCGACGCCGACGCCGAGCGATATCCTGAGCCCGTACATGATCGCGCTCAGCAGATCGCGCCCCGCGCCGTCGGTGCCGAGCCAGAAGTACGTGCCCTCGAAGCTCTCGCTTCCGGGCGGCAGGTTGGAATCGATCACGCTCACTTGCGCCAAGTCGTAAGGATTGGTCGGCGCCAGCCAGGGCGCGCACACGGCGATGGCGGCGATCAGCAGGAAGCAGATCAAGGCCCCCGTCGCGAGACGGCTGTCGGTAAAATCGGAGACGAAGCGGCGGAACGGCGTCTCGACCTTGGCAAGCGCCGGCGGCACCTCGTCGATCAGGGGGCGAACTTGAACCTCGGCGGTCATGCTTTCTGATCCCGTAGCCGCACTCTCGGGTCGAGCACGGAATAGAGAATGTCGACCACCAGATTGATGGTGACGAAGATCAGCACCACGATCATCAGGTAGGCTACGACCACGGGCCGATCGAGGTTATGGATCGAATCGATGATCAGCTTGCCCATGCCCGGCCAGGCAAAGACGGTTTCCGTCACGGTCGAGAAGGCGACCAGGCCGCCGAACTCCAGGCCGAGCACGGTCACCACAGGGATCATGATGTTCTTCATCAGGTGCACCAGGATGATGCGGCTCTGGCTCAGCCCCTTGGCGCGGGCGAACTTGATGTAATCCTGGTGCACGATCTCCCGTGTGCCCGCGCGCGCCAGGCGGATCACCAGGGAGATCTTGAACAGCGAGAGGTTGAGTGCCGGCAGGAACAGATGGCTGAGGCCATCCATGGTCAGGAAGCTCATCGGCACGCCCAGGACGTCCACCGTCTCGCCCCGCCCGGTCGAGGGCAATATCCCCAGCTGCACGGCGAAGATCATGATCATCATGATGCCGACCCAGAAGGTCGGCAGGCTGAAGCCCAGGATCGAGCCCGCCATGATGGTCTTGGAGGTTTTGGAATCCGGTTTGAGCCCGGCATAGACGCCCAAGGGAATGCCGATGACGATCGCCATCAGCAACGCCGCCACCGCCAACTCCAAGGTCGCCGGAATGTGCATGACGATCAGCCGGAGCGCCGGTTCACCATAGATGAAGGACTTGCCGAGATCGCCCTTCAACGCGTTGACGACGAAATAGCCATACTGCTCGTGCACCGGCCGGTCGAGGCCAAGGTCGCGGATGACGCGCTCGATCTCCTCCTGGTCGGCCTCCGGGTTGATCAGCATGTCTACCGGATCGCCGACCAGATTGACGCCGATGAAGACGAGCAGGCTCATCGCCACCACGACGAGGGAGCTTTGCAGCAGGCGGCGGATCACAAAGACGGAGATGGCGTTACTCCCGGGCCGGCGCCCCCGGGCGGAGCAACGTCCGTCCGGAAAACGAGCCGATTCCTACTGGCTGTGGACACCCATGGCGACCGTCCGCTCGTCGGTCCGGGCCTTGTAGGCGATGCCCTTCTTACCGGCCCAGGTGTTAACCTGGTAGTGCAGCGGGATGATCCCCTGGTTGCGCCCGATGGCCAGCTCGGTCGCCTTTTGCAGCAAGGCGCTCCGCTTTGTGTCGTCAACGGTGGCCAGCGCGTCCTCGATCAGCTTGTCGACCTCCGGGTCGGCGTGCCGGCCGCGGTTAGAGGAGCCGAAGCCTTGCGACTTGTCGTAGCTGTGCAGCAGCGACTTCAACGGCGAGGACGGCTCGCCCGTGCCCGAACCCCAACCGACCAGGATGAAACTGAACTCCGGCGACTTGTCTGGGCCGCCCCGGCTGGCGCGCTTGAAATAGACCGCCTTCGGCATGGTCTCCACCGACATCTTGATGCCGACCCGGCTCAACATCTGGCCGACGGCCTCGGCGATCTTGGCATCGTTGATGTAACGGTCGTTTGGGCCGTGGATGGTCATCTCGAAGCCATCGCCATAACCCGCGTCCGCCAACAGCTTCTTGGCGCCCTTGGGATCATAGGCTTCCGGCTTCAGGTTGGGCGATACGGCGAAGAAGCCCTCGGGCAGCAGCTGGCCCGCCTTGATGGCGACGCCTTCCATCACGCGGTCGACAATGGCGTCGCGGTTGATCGCCATGGAAAGCGCCTTTCGCACGCGGGCATCCAGCAGCGGGTTCTTGATGTCACCGCCACCCTTGGCCTTCACATGGGGCGAGGCCGCGCGGAACTGATCCATGTGCAGGTAGATCACCCGGTTGGAGATGCCCTGGCTCAACTGCACGCCGGCTTCCTTCTTCAGCCGCGCGATGTCGATCGGCGGCACGTTGTCGATGAAATCGACGTCGCCCGCCAGCAGCGCGGCGACCCGGGCGGGGCCAGACTTGATCGGCTTGAAGATCACCTTCTTCCATTCCGGCTTTTCGCCGAAGTAGCTTTCGTTCCGCTCCAGCACCAGGCGGTCGTTCGGCACCCACTCGACGAACTTGAATGGGCCGGTGCCGTGCGCCGCCTTGCCGTTGTTGAAGTCGGGGGTGGAGACCTTGTCGCCGACCTCGTTCGAAATGATGTGGATGTTCGACATTTCCACCGGCATCAGGGGATGTGGCCGCGCGGTCGAGATGTGCACGGTGTGGCTGTCGACCTTCTTGAAGGTCTTGCCCTTGATATAGATGCCGA
This sequence comes from Alphaproteobacteria bacterium, assembly GCA_965226475.1. Classification (GTDB taxonomy): domain Bacteria; phylum Pseudomonadota; class Alphaproteobacteria; genus JASLMY01. The sequence goes on from CBDDDJ010000002.1 coordinate 831,801, forward strand.
AACTGGAGGGCGAACTCGGCACGTTCGGCGCCCGTTTGGCGGTGAAGATCACATCGTCCGCGTCGAAGGCGGAGCCATCGGTGAAGGTGACGCCCCGGCGAAGCTTGAATTCCCAGGTGGTGTCGCTCACCGCCTTCCAGGACAAAGCCAGGCCCGGCATCAGGCGTTGCTTCTCGTCCTGCTCGATCAGGCGCGAGAAGATATGCGCCGCCATCGAGTTGTTGGGGCCGAGGTTGTGATAGTGCGGATCGATCGACGAAGGCTCCGCCTTCAGGCCGATCGTCAGGGTGCCGTCCGTCGCGAACGACGGCCCGGCCGCCAGCGCCAATACCGCGGCGCCAAGCAGGGTTTTGCCAAATTTCATTGTTCGATTCCTCTCTGCGGTGCCGGACTGCCGTCTAACGCGGAATATCCTCATGCTCCCCCGGGAGCAGGGCTGCCTAGTCGACAATATGACCGGCGGCAGCCGTCCGCAACGCGATTCTGCCGTGCTAGCCGCCCACGCCGTCGAGCGACCGGTTCAGCAGTTCCGCATAGCCAAAGAGCGCGGGCACGCCGCCCGTGTGGAAGAATACGACCACCTCGTCCGCATCGATCTCCCCCGACCGCGCCAGCGCAATCAAGCCTGCGAGCGCCTTGGCCGAATAAACCGGGTCCATCAGCAGGCCCTCGAGGCGGGCCGAGAGCCGCATCGCGTCGAGCGCATCCTCGCCCGGCTTGCCGTAGCCGGGACCGAGCGCCATGTCCTCGACCCGGACGTCGTCGGCGCCGATCAGGCCATCGCGCTCGATCATCGCCGCCAGCTCGCCCGCGCGGGTCAGCACGCGGGGCCGCTGCAATTCGGCGGACCGGCGGACGCAGATGCCGACGCATTCGACCTTGGTGCTTCGCTCACGCAGGCCGACCAGCGTGCCGGCGTGGGTGAGCGCGCTGCCCGACGGCACGATGACCTTGTCGATAGCGAGATTCATCGTCGCTGCCTGCTCCACGGTCTCCAGCGCCACGTCGCGGTAGCCGAGCGCGCCGACCGGTGGGTGATCGGCGCTCAGATAGACGATGTAGGGGGTATGCCCCTTGGCCCGGAGGTCCTCGGCCAGGGTCTCCAGCGCCGCGTCGGCGCCGGCCTCGTCCTCGCCCTCGGGATAGGTGTGGATGGTGGCGCCGAACAGACGGTCCAGCAGCACGTTGCCGGAGGCGTGGTAGTCCGCGGGCATATCCTTCACCCGATCCTCCAGCTGGACATGGCAGGCCATGCCAAGCTTGGCGGCGGCCGCGGCCGTCATCCGCATGAAATTCGACTGCACCGCGCCGGTGATCAGCACCACGTCCGCGCCCGCCGCCACCGCCTCACCGAAATAATACTCCAGCTGGCGGGCCTTGTTGCCGCCCATGGCGAGCCCGGTGCAGTCGTCGCGTTTCACGTAGAGGTTCTTCAGGCCGAGTTCGGCGCCGAGGCGGGGCATCGGCTCCAGTGGGGTCGGCGCGTGGGCGAGCGTCACGCGAGGGAAATCGACCATGGCTCGGCTCCTACCAGTTGGGTGGTGTCCAACGGGCCTCTTCGTCCAGCGGATAGACCGGGCGCGGCAGACCCTTCCAATCGAACCGGTCGAGGATCGGCGAGGTGAGGCCGGCGGTATCCACCTCGACCACCCGGTCCGGCCCGAACCAGGGGGCGAAGCCGGCGCGGAAGTGCCCGCGCGACTTGACACAGGCGACACGGGCCTCTGCGATGTCGAAGCCGAAGCTTTCGAAGAACATCGGATCCGCGGTCTGGTGGCGGGCACCGATGACGATCACCCCGATGCCGCCCGGCCCGCCCAGTTCCAGCGCGGCGGAGGGCCCGAGGTCCATTTGCCGCCCGGCGTAGATGCCGAGGCGGCCGACGAAACGGCCGTCGGTCAGTTTCAGAACGCGGGCATCAGCCTCGAAGCTCTTGGAGAACTCCGTGTCGCCGGAGCGGTTGAAGACGGCGCGAAAGCTGCCCCCCTGCCCCACGCCGTGCGCCTCCGCCGCCAGTTCGGGATCAAAGAAGGACCCATAAAGCACGCCCTTGGCCTTCGCCTCGTGCAGCGCCGACAAAAGCCAGGTCGTCCGTCCCTCCCCTCCGCCGCCCGGGTTGTCGCCGGCATCGGAATAGATCAGCGCCGGTGCCCGGGGATCGGCCGCTACGCTGCCGGCAAGCTCCACCGCCTCCTCGATCGACGTGAGCTCGCGGTGGAACCGCTCCCGCATGTTCCAACCGTATTCGGCGATCTCGCGGGCCAGGATCTGCGCCTGGCGCTCATCCCGCCGCGCGGTGACGATGATGGAGACGCCGTTCATCGGCGTGTCGGAGAAGACAAAACCACCCAGCACCGTCACGTTCAGGATCTCGCCTCCCATCTCGCGCGCCCGGCGCTGGCCGTACTGGATCATGTCGGCATAGGGTCCCTCGGCGGTGAGCAGCGTGACGCTCGGCGGCGTCAGCGGCAGGCGGATAAAGGCCGACTTCGGCCGCATGCCGGCCATGATCATCCGCATGGCGAAGGCCGCCTCCTCGCCCCGCTCGCGCATGTCGACGTGGGGATTGGTGAGGTAGCCGATCAGCACGTCGGCGCTCTCCACCATGCGTTCCGAGGTGTTTGCGTGGAGGTCGAGGGTGGCGACGATCGCCGCCTCGGGCCCCGCGGCCTCGCGGATCCGCGCCATCATCTCGCCGTCGGGATCCCCCGTCGCGGTCGAGACCATGGCGCCGTGGTTGGCGAGGTAGACGCCATCGACGCCGCCCGCCTCGGCGATGCCATCCGCGATGGTGTCGTAGCAGACCTGCAGATAGCCATCCTCGGCCGGCCCCCAGGGCGGATTGGCGGCCAGCAGCAGGGGCACCGGTTTCCACGGGCCCGTCGCGTCCATCGCCTGGACGAAGGCGCTCATCTCGGCGGAGATGTTGGAGACGGGCTTGCGCGCCTCGGCCAGCAACGCAGCGCCCTCGATGTGGATGGCGCTCCGAAAGTCGGCCTCGGTCGTGACGGGAGAAAAGGAATTGCTCTCCAGGGCAATGCCGCAAAGGCCGATGCGGGGGACTCCGGTATTCATGATCCGTGTCTCAAATGACCTTGCCCGGGTTCAGGATGTTGTCGGGGTCGAGCGCGCGCTTGACCCGGGCCATCAAGTCCATCTCGACCGCCGGCTTGTAGAGTCGCGCCTCGTCGCGGCGCAGCTGCCCGAGTCCGTGCTCGGCGCTGATCGAGCCGTCGAGTTCGGCGACGATATCGTGCACCAGGCGGTTCACGTTCCCGCGCTCGCCATGGAAGTCCGCATCGCTCCAGTCGTCGGGGCGGACGGGATTGAAGTGGATGTTGCCGTCGCCGATATGGCCGAAGGTGACGCCCTTGATCCCGGGATATCGCCGCGCGAGCGCATCGTTCGAGCGCCGGATGAACTCGGGGATGCGGCTCACCGGCACGGCGACGTCGTGCTTGATCGAGGTGCCGCAGTGCTTCTGCGCCTCCGACACGGATTCGCGCACTTTCCAGAGTGCATCCGCCTGCTGGGCCGAGGCGGCAATGGTCGCGTCCACCACCAGCCCCTCCTCCGCCGCCGCGCCCAGCCAATCCTCGACCGGGCCCTGCAAGGTGCCGGGCGTGCCCTGCCCCGCGATCTCGGCCAGCACGTACCAATCGTGCCTGTCGGCCAGCGGGTCGACCACGCCCGGGATGTGTTCGAGATCGAGGTCGATGCAGATCCGCTCGATCAGTTCGAACGAGGTCACCTGTTCGCCGACGGCCGAGCGGGCCCGGGCCAGCAGCTTCACCGCCGCCTCGGGATCGGGCACGGCGGCGAAGGCGGTGACGCTGTCGCTGGGCTTCGGCATCAGGCGCAGCACGGCGGCGGTGACGATGCCGAGCGTGCCTTCCGAACCGATGAAGAGCTGCTTAAGATCGTAGCCGGTGTTGTCCTTGCGCAAGCCCCGGAGGCCGTTCCAGACCCGCCCGTCGGCCAGCACCACCTCGACGCCCAGCACCAGGTTCCGCGTATTGCCGTAGCGCAGCACCTGCACGCCGCCGGCATTGGTCGAGAGGTTGCCGCCGATCTGGCAGGAGCCCTCGGCACTCAGGCTCAGGGGGAAGAGGCGGTCGACCTCGTCGGCCCGCTTCTGGATCTCGGCCAGCACGCACCCCGCCTCCACCGTCATGGTGTCGTTCAGCAGGTCGACCTCGCGCACCTTGTTCATGCGGCTGGTGGAAAGAATTATCTCGGTGCCGTCGTCGTGCGGCTGGCTGCCGCCGGTCAGGCATGTGTTGCCGCCTTGCGGGACGATCGGCACCCCCGTCTCGGCACAAATGCGGACGACCTCCGAAACTTCCTCGGTCGAGGCCGGCCGCACCACCAGCGGCACGGTTCCGGTCCAGTTGTCGCGCCACGCGATACAATAGGGCTCGATCTCCGCCGGCGCCTCGATGCAGCCCTTCACGCCCACCAGCTGGCGGATACGCTCAAGCACGTCGCGGGGGACGGCGGCACGGGCGGGCCGTTCGACGGGTGCGTTCATCTGGCAATCATCCGGTCTTATTTGACGCTCAGGGGGAAACTAGCACGGCCGGGGCGCGGCGGCGCGGCGCAGGCGGTCGTTGATCGCCAGGCCCAGGCCTTCCTCCGGCACCGCCATGGCGGCAATAGCGTGCGCGCCCGAGGCGTCCAGCTCGTGCAGCATATGGAAGAGGTTGGCCGCCGCCTCCATCAGGTCGCCCGCGGGACTCAGATTTCGGGTCGCCAGCGCGCCCTCCGGCACCGCCAATCCGAAGGCGAGCAGGGCTTCGTCCGCGCCAACCTCGCGTGCACCGAGGCGTAATGGCAGCCGGGGGGCGTAGTGGCTGGCCAGTTGCCCGGGCGCGCTCGGCGGCGCTGGGTCCGCCGCCGGGCGAACCAGCGGCCCGGTCTCGGCCTCGATCGCCTCGACCGCCAGGGCGCCGGGGCGAAGCAGAGTGGTCCCGCCGTCGGTGACGGCCACCACCGTGCTCTCGATGCCGAGGGAACAGGCGCCGCCGTCCAGCACCAGATCGATCTGGCCGCCGCCGAGGCCATCGACCACATGGGCCGCGCGGGTCGGGCTGAGGGCGCCGGAGCGGTTGGCGCTCGGCGCCACCACGGGACCGCCGAAGGCGGCCAGCAGGTCGTGGGCGAGCGGATGCGCCGGCACCCGGAGCGCCACGGTGTCGAGCCCCGCGCAGGCGAGCGGATCGACCAGGCAGTCCGCCGCGCGCGGCAGCACCAGGGTCAAGGGCCCCGGCCAGAAACGGGCCGCCAGCTGCTCGGCCAGCGGACAGGATCGCGCCAGCGCCAGCGCCGCCACCGCCGTCGCGAGGTGAGAGATCAGGGGATTGAAGCTCGGCCGCGCCTTGGCCTGGAAGACCCGGGCGACGGCCTCGGCACGCGTGGCATCCGCCCCCAGGCCGTAGACCGTCTCGGTCGGAAAGGCGACGAGCCCGCCCAAGGCGAGGCAGCGGGCCGCCGCGGCGACCGCGCCCGCCTCCCCGCCGTCGATCTGCCGGGGCGGCTCGCTCAAACCGGTCGCGCCAGCTGTACCACCCGGCCGATCGAGCAAACCTCGTCCAGCTGGTTACGGATTTGATACTCGGTCTGGCCCTTGGCCATGACGGTGATGCGGTCGTCCCAGAAGATCGGCCGGCGGAATTCGCAGTCGATCTCGATGCTGCTGGGCACGCCGCCCTCCGCCAGCGCCGCCATCATCCAGGTGAGCGACATCAGCCCCTGGGCGATCGGCGCGCGAAGGCCCATCTCCGCCGCCACCTCGGGCTCGAAATGCACCTTGTCGAGGGGGAATTCGGCGCTGTAGCCGGTGGCGCGCTCGGCCGTCGGATGTTTCTCCGCCAGAGCCTCGAAGCCGATAGTGTCGTAGAACTTGGCGCCGCTGCCGCCCAACGCGCTCATCGCCTCGACGTCGACCTGCAGACTCCGCATCTCCGCCCGAGCCACCACGGCACCCGCCTCGTCGGCGAAGGCGATGTCGTAGTCCACCCGGTCGCCCTTGCCCATGGTCCCGGTCTGGGCGACCTCGCCCCGCATCTCCAGCCGCTCGCCGATACGGATCGGCCGGTACTGGATCATCTTCTGGCCGAGGTGCAGACCCCGCATGCCCGGCGGGCGCAGGGGGTAGGTTTGCAGGATGCAGTCGTTGGCGAGAACCGAGAGGTCGACAAGGTCGCCGAAGAGGGCGGGATCGACCTCGGCCGCCTCCAGGTACATGGCCTGCCGTTCGGCGCTCACCACGGCGACGCGCGGCGGCAGTTTCCGTCCCTCGTCGAGGGCCTTCGTCGGTGTTCGGTTCATCTCCTCCACCCTCCTCGCGATCGTTGGCGCCAATGTGCCGTTCCCGTCCCCTCACCGCAAGCGGGCCTCGCGGCGCTCGCGCCAAATGATCAGCAGGCCGGCGCCGACGATGACCAGGACACCGGGGAACAAGCGATCGATCGGCGCTTCGCCGAAGACGATCCAGCCGAGAATGAAGGCGAAAATGATGCCAAAATACTCGAACGGCGCGATGTTAGCCGGCCGGGTCAGGCGGTAGGCGGTGGTCAGGCAGAGCACGCCGCTGCCGCCCAGCATGCCCATGGCGACGATCCAGACCCAGTCGATCGGCTCGGTTACCGCGACGAAGCCGCTGGTGGCGGCGGTCAATACCAGGGCGCAGAGACAGGCGCTCACCTGTGAATGGAGGTTGAGCGTCGCGACCGGCACCCCTGGATCGATCCGTCGCACGACGATGGCCGAGGAGGCGTAGCCGAACGCTGCGCCCAGCGGCAGCAGGGCGTAATAGGAGAAGGCGTCGCTTCCGGGCCGCATGATCATGATGATGCCGGCGAAGCCGATTACCACCGCGCCCCAGCGCCAGGGGCCGACACGTTCCCCCAGTACCGGGACCGACATCGCGGTCATGAACAAGGGCGTGGCGAAGACCAAGGTCGAAGCGGTGGCGAACTCCAGGTGCAGCAGCGACACGTAAAAACAGAACTGGGCCACGGTGACGGCGAAGCCACGAAAGATGCCGTAACGCCACTGCGGGAAGCCGAGCTTGCGGCCCCCCTTGTGCCAGTCGGCCGAGAAGGCCAGCAGGGCCGCCGCCGGCACTAGGCCGAAGAGATTGCGCAGCATCGAGAGCTGTTGCGGCGGATAGACGTCGCCCAGGAATTTGATGATGGCGCCCATCGAGCTGAGCAGGAAGACGCCCAAGAGGCACGAGGCGACGGCGATGAGGAGCGGCGGCATGGCCTCGCCTCGCTGGACGAGGCACGCCCATTCGCGCCCCGCGCCTGGAACAGATTGCACCGGCGCGCCGAATGCAACACCATCCACCGGATTTTTGCGCCACCATCGGGAGTCGGCCCAGGATCGATCGGAACGTCATCGTCACCGGCAGTGGAGGCGGCCGAGGTCGCCGGGCTCGACGCGGCAATCGAGGCCGAGGCGGCGGACATCGTCGATCGGGCGGCGGTCGCCGGGGCCATCATCAACATTTCCTCGACCGCCGACACGCACGGCTACCCGCTCCACACCCCCTATGCCGCCGCCAAGTGGGACATCGTCGGCCTCGGCAAGTCGCTGGCGATGGATCTCGGTCGCGCCGGCATCCGGGTGAACGCGATCTGTCCGGGGAGCGTCGAGGGCCCGCGCATGGCCGGCGTCATCCGCCGCGAGGCGCGAGCCCGGGGAAGCCGACCTCGGGCGCGCCTACGAAGGCCAGGTCTCGATGCGCGCCTTCGTTGAGGCCGCGGATATCGCCGACGAGGCGGTCTTCCTGGCCTCCGACGAGGCGCGGATGATCGACGGCCAGATCCTGGCCGTCGACGGCCATGCGGAAAGCCTCGCGACCCTCGATTAAGTCGTTGCGAGGAAGCGGAAAAAACCGTTATTGAAACAATGAGACAGGGGCGCCATCGAGCATAGGGAGTGGCCCGCCATGACCAACTACACCGGTCCGCTGAAGGACATGATGTTCACCCTCCGTCATATCGCGAACCTCGATGGCGTCGCCCGGCTGGACGGCTTCGAGATGGCGGACGCGGAGATGGTCGCCCTGGTGCTGGGCGAAGGCGGCAAGCTCGCGAGCGAGGTGCTCGCCCCCTTGAACCGCTCCGGCGACGTGGAGGGGGCTTCGCTGGAAAATGGCGTCGTCCGCTCCCCTGCCGGTTTCGACGACGCCTACCGGGCCTTCTCCGAAGGCGGCTGGAACGGCATCACCGCCGAGAGCGAGCATGGCGGCATGGGCTTCCCCTGGCTCGTCGGCGTCGCGGCGATGGAGCTTTGGAATGCCGCCAACATGGGCTTCGCCGTCGGCCCGATGCTGACCCAAGGCGCGATCGAGGCGCTGCAGGCGCACGGCACGGACGAGCAACGGGCGCTCTATCTGCCGAAACTGATTTCGGGCGCATGGACTGGCACCATGAACCTGACGGAACCGCAGGCGGGCTCCGACGTCGGCGCCTTGCGGACGCGCGCGGTCCCTGACGCGGACGTCGGCTGGCGGATCACCGGCCAGAAGATCTTCATCACCTATGGCGACCACGAACTGGCGGAAAACATCGTCCACCTGGTACTCGCCCGCACTCCCGATTCGCCGCCGGGGACGCGCGGCATCTCCCTCTTCATCGTGCCGAAGTACCTGCCCGACGCCGACGGCCGGCCCGGGCCGCGCAACGACCTCCGCCCGGCGGGCGTCGAACACAAGCTCGGCATCCACGCCAGCCCGACCTGCATCATGAGCTACGGCGACGACGGCGGTGCCACCGGCTACATGCTGGGCGAAGAGAACAAGGGCATGCGCTGCATGTTCACGATGATGAACACCGCCCGCCTCGCCGTCGGCGTCCAGGGCGTCTCGATCGCCGACAGGGCCTATCAGCAAGCCGTTGCCTATGCCAAGGAGCGGCGCCAGGGCCGTGCCATGGGCGCGACGGATTCGGAGGCGGCGGCGATCATCGCGCACGCCGATGTCAGGCGGATGCTGATGACCATGAAGGGCCTGGTCGAGGCGAGCCGGGCTATCTGCTACGTCACCGGCGAGGCGGTCGACCGCGCGCGCAGGACCGAGGACGTGGCCGCGAGAGAGGCGGCGCGCGGCCAGCTGGAGCTGCTGACTCCGATCGCCAAGGCCTGGTCCACTGACGTCGGCGTACAGGTGACCTCCCTCAACGTGCAGATCCACGGCGGCATGGGCTTCATCGAGGAGACCGGCGCCGCGCAGCACTACCGCGACGCCCGCATCGCGCCGATTTACGAGGGCACCAACGGCATCCAGGCGATGGACCTGGTGATGCGCAAACTGACCTTGGACGGTGGCCGCCCGGTCGCCGCCCTTATGGCCGAGATGGCGGCCATCGCGGCCGAAGTCGCCAAGCTTGACGGCTTCGAGCCCATGGCCGACCGCCTCGATTCCGCTCGCGCCGCGCTGGAAGAAGCCAACGACTGGCTCGCCGCGCAATTGGCCGAGGCGCCCAACGCCGCCGCCAGCGGCTGCACCCCCTGCCTTGAGATGTGGGGCCTGACCTTGGGAGCCCACCTCCTGGCCAAGGGCGCGCTTGCAGCCACGGCCGCCTACGTCGCGCCGGACGCCGACAAGCCATTCCTCTCGGCCCGCATCGCCAGCGCCCGCTTCTTCGTCGAACAGCTCCTGCCCCGCGCGGAGGCGCTTCTGCCGGCGGTCACCGGCGGCACGGAGCTGCTCTACGCCATCGACGAGGACGCCTTCCAGGCGGCTTGAGTCTCGGCCAGCCGGAGACCGTCGCCCTGTCCCCATTTTTGGCCACCATGACGGCAATTGCCGGTGACGGGTCGACGCCGGTCTAAACCTCGAGGGGATCGCGCGCCGCCGCGGCGAGATCGAAGCCGAGGGCGGCCAGCGTTTCGCGGAAGTGGACGGGTGGCGGCGCCTCGAAGCGCTTCCAGCCACCGCGCCCGTCCGGCACGACCAATGAGCGGGCATGGAGATGCAGACGTCGGGCGACCTCGAGGCCGCCCGGGAAGGCGTCGCGTCGGCCGTATTTGCCGTCTCCCAGGATCGGCGTACCCATCGCCGCGGCATGCGCGCGCAACTGGTGGGTCCTGCCGGTCAAGGGCCGCATGGCCAGCCACGCGGCGTGGCGCCCGGCGCGGTCGATAACGGCATAGTCGGTGATCGCGCGAAGCCCCCCCTCGTCGTCAACCCGGGCCCGCTCGCCGCCCGGCCCCGCCCGCTTAGCGAGCGGCAGATCGATACGCCCCCTGGCATGCGGCGGCAGACCGGCGACGATCGCCCAGTAGGTCTTCTCGATCTCGCCATCGCGGAAGGCTTTGGTCAGCCGGGCCGCCGAGCGGGCGTCGCGGGCCAGCAGCAACAATCCACTCGTATCCTTGTCCAGGCGATGGACCAGGCGCGGGCGCTCACCGCCGGCCTCGCGCAACCCGTCCAGCATCGCATCCAGGTGCCGGTTGACCCCGCTACCCCCTTGCACGGCGAGACCGGCGGGCTTGTCGATCACGAAAATTTCGTCATCGGCGTGGAGCACCAGTTCGCGCACCCGCCGCCGCTCCGCCGCCGAGACCCGCGGGACCGCCTGCGGCTTGGCCTCCTCCCGTGAGGCTTCGGGCGGAATGCGGACCTTCTCGCCCGCTTCAATCCGGTGGCTCGCCTTGACCCGCTTGCCGTCGATCCGCACCTGACCGGCGCGGAGCAGGCGTTGCAGGCGACCCTGGCCGAGATCGGGATAATGGCGGCGGAACCAGCGGTCGAGCCGCTGGCCGGCATCGCCCGACTCGATTTCCCGGACCCCGACGCTCATGTCAACAGTTGGCGGAAGAGGTGCAGGCCGGCAAAGAGGCCGGCGATGGACAGCAGCACCGAGAGGGAGACATAGAGAAAGGCGCTCGCCAGCTGCCCGCGCTGGCTCAACAGTGCGACGTCGAGCGAGAAGGTCGAGAAGGTGGTGAAGGCGCCAAGGATACCGACCATCAGAAAACCCCGCATCTCGGTCCCGACCGACCACTTCAGCGCCATGATCTCCACCAGCGCGCCCATGATGAAGGAGCCGAGGACGTTCACGACCACCGTCCCCCAGGGGAAGCCGGCGCTGGCGAGCTTCATCACCTGGCCGGCCACGTAGTGCCGGCCGACGGCGCCAATGGCGCCGCCGATCGCGATCGCGGCGATGAGCTTCACGCCTCCCCGCCTCGCTCGCCCCGCAGGCGCGCCCAATAGGCGAGGCGCTTGGCGATTTCCCGCTCGAAACCGCGCTCGACCGGCCGGTAGAAGCTCTCGCGCGCCATGTCCTCGGGGAAGTAGTTCTGGCCGGAGAAACCGTCTTCCGCGTCATGGTCGTATTCGTAGCCGGCGCCGTAGCCGAGGTCGCGCATCAGCCCGGTCGGCGCGTTCAGGATATGGGCCGGCGGCATCAACGAGCCCCGCGTCTTGGCCGCCCGTCGGGCGGCGCCGAAAGCCCGATAGGCTGCATTCGATTTGGGCGCGGTGGCGAGATAGATAACGGCCTGGGCAATTCCCAGCTCGCCCTCGGGCGAGCCGAGAAAATCGTAAGTATCCTTGGCGGCCAGTGCCTGAACCACGGCCTGCGGATCGGCGAGGCCGATATCCTCGACCGCGAAGCGCACCAGGCGCCGGGTGATGTAGAGCGGGTCCTCGCCGCCGGCCAGCATGCGGGCAAGCCAGTAGAGGCCGGCATCGACGTCGGAGCCCCGGAGCGACTTGTGCAGGGCGCTGATCAGGTTGTAGTGGCTTTCCTGGCCCTTGTCGTAGACCGGCGCGCGGCGCTGCACGATGCGGGTGAGGGTGGCCGTGTCGATTCCTTCCCCGGCCTCGGTCGAAAACAGCTCTTCCGCCATGTTGAGCAGGAAGCGGCCATCGCCGTCGGCCATGACGCGGAGCGAGGCACGCGCCTCCGCCAGCAGCGGCAGAGAGCGTTCCTCCACCGCCTCGGCCCGGACCAGCAGCGCCTCCAGCGCCTCGTCGTCGAGGCGGCCGAGCACCAGCACCTGGCAGCGCGACAGCAGTGCGGCATTGAGCTCGAAGGATGGATTCTCCGTCGTCGCGCCGACCAGGGTGACGGTGCCGTCCTCGACATAGGGCAGGAAGCCGTCCTGCTGGGCGCGGTTGAAGCGGTGGACTTCATCGACAAAAAGCAACGTACCGAGACCGTCGCGCCGGCGGGTGCGCGCGGCGTCGAAGGCCTTGCGGAGATCGGCGACGCCGGAGAAGACGGCCGAGAGCTGTTCGAAATGCAGGTCCACCGCCTCCGCCAGCAGGCGCGCGATGGTGGTCTTACCGGTTCCGGGTGGCCCCCAGAATACGAGCGAGGGGATGCGGCCCCCCTCCAACATGCGAGTGAGCGGGGCATCGGGGCCGAGGAGCGATGCCTGGCCCACGACCTCGTCCAGCCGCTTGGGCCTCAATCTCTCGGCGAGCGGCGGCGCCGGCCCCCGGTCGAGACCGGCCGCCTCGAAAAGCGTGCTCACCCTTCCACCACCACGTTGAAAACCTTCTCGCCGCGCTTGACGCGCAAGTGCCATTCTCGCTTGCGGGCCTTTACGAGGCGGGCGAGCTGTCCGGTGCTGGAGACCTCCTCGCCGTTCACGCGCATCACTCGGTCGCCGGGGCGGAGCTTCAGGCGGCGGGCGGGGCTGCGTCGGGCGACGTCCGTGACGATCACGCCGGTGAGTAGCGTGTCGAGGCCCAACTCCTCCGCCAGCGCCGGGGAGAGGTTGGCAACCGTGGCGCCGGCGAGCGGCGAGGGCCCGTCGAGATTACGTTCGTCGCGGGCCGGGCTTTCCGGGGCCTGTTCGAGCGCCACGGTACTCGCGATTTCCTCTCCGTCGCGCAGCAGGGTGAGCTTCAACTTGCCGCCGACGACGCGGCTGCCGACCCGGTAGTCGAGTTCCTCCGGATCGCCGACCGGACGGCCGTCGACCGTGGTGACGATATCGCCGACCCGGACCCCGGCCTCGTCGGCCGGGCCCGAGGGGTGCACGGCGCGGACCAGCACACCGGTCGGTCTCTCCAGGTCGAGGCTGGTCGCGATCTCCGCCGTCACGGTCTGGGTCGCGGCGCCGAGCCAGGGGCGCAGCACCTGCGCGCGACCCTGGCGCGCGCTTTCCAGCACTACGCGGACCATGTTGGCGGGAATGGCGAAACCGATCCCGTGCGACCCGCCGCTCTTGGAGAAGATCGCCGTATTGATGCCGGCGACCTTGCCGTCCATGGTCACCAGCGCGCCACCGGAATTCCCCGGGTTGATCGCCGCGTCGGTCTGGATGAAGAACTGGAAGTCGGCGATGCCGACGCCGGTGCGCGCGGTGGCCGAGACGATGCCGCTGGTAACCGTCTGGCCGACGTTGAAGGGGTTGCCGATGGCGAGGACCAGATCGCCCACCTCCAGCGCGTCGGAATCGCCGAATTCGGCGAAGGGTAGCGTCTCTTCCCCGGTCTCGATCCGCAGCACCGCGAGGTCCGTACGCTCGTCGCCCAGCACCAGAGTGGCCTCGAACTCGCGCCGGTCGGAGAGCGCGACGGTGATCTCGTCCGCCCCGTTGATTACGTGATAATTCGTGACGATCAAGCCCTTGGCGCCGACGAGAACGCCGGAGCCAAGGGAGTTCTGACGCTTGCGCACCCGTCGCCGATCGCCGAAACCGTCGCCGAAAAATTGGCGGAAGAATGGATCGGAAAAGAGGGAGGAGCCGACCACCTCCTCGACCACGCGGCGGGTGTAGATGTTGACGACGGCAGGGGCCACCTGTTTCACGAGGGGCGCGAAGGAAAGCCGGAGTTCACCTGCGTCACGCGGCAGTCGGAGTTCGGCGGCACCCACCGAATAGGGAGGGTGAGCCAGCAGGATCGTCAACGGGAAAAGCAGCGCCACCAGGCACCGGAGCGCGCGTCCACGAGGGCGCTTCATGCCCGAACCGCGGCCGGCCGGGGCGCCCGCCGGCGCCCGTGCGGGACGCCCGCGATCAGGCCGCCTCGTCGACATCCTCCTCGTCGCCGGGAATTGGGCCGGAATCGAGGCCCTTGGCGTCAACGTCGCGCTCGACCAGCTCAATCACCGCCATGGCCGCGCTGTCGCCCTGGCGGAAGCCGGCCTTGAGGATGCGGGTGTAACCACCGGGGCGGTCGCGATAGCGTTCCGCCAGCACGTCGATCAGCTTGTCGACCATGGCGGGATCGGGAATGCGCGCGTGCAACAGGCGCCGTGTATGAAGGTCGCTCCGCCTGGCCAGCGTGATCAGCTTCTCGACGATCGGGCGCAGGTCCTTCGCCTTCGGCAATGTCGTGGTGATCTGCTCGTGCTTTATCAAGGCGGCGATGAGGTTCTGGAACATCGCCTTCCGGTGCGCGCTGGAACGGCCCAACCGCCGTCCTCGTCTGCGATGGCGCATGGCGCTCTACTCCCCATGTGGCCCAGGTTGGATCTCGCCCGGCGCCAATTTCTTCCGTCTAAAACTCGCCGTCGAGCTGTTTGGCCATGTCGTCGATGTTCTCCGGCGGCCACTCGGGCACTTCCATACCGAGGTGCAGCCCCATCTGGGTCAGTACTTCCTTGATTTCATTCAAGGATTTACGGCCGAAGTTTGGTGTCCGAAGCATCTCGGCCTCGGTCTTCTGCACCAAATCGCCGATGTAGATGATATTGTCGTTCTTGAGACAGTTGGCCGAGCGGACCGAAAGCTCCAGCTCGTCGACCTTGCGAAGCAGGTGACGGTTGAAGCTGGGTGAGTCCGGCTCGACCCGGCGCTGTTCCACCTCCGGCTCGTCGAAGTTGACGAAGAGTTGCAACTGGTCCTGCAGGATCCGCGCCGCGTAGGCCAACGCGTCCTCCGGCGAGACGGTACCGTCGGTTTCGATCTCCATGGTCAGCTTGTCGTAGTCGAGGATCTGCCCCTCGCGGGCGTTCTCCACCCGATTGGCGACCCGCTTCACCGGGCTGAACACGGCGTCGACCGGGATCAGGCCGATGGGGGCGTCCTCGCTCCGCATTCGGTCGGCGGGAACGTAGCCCTTGCCCGACTCGACCGTCAATTCCATGTTGATCTTGGTGTCGTTATCGAGATGGCAGAGCGAAAGCCCGGGGTTCAGGATCTCGATATCCGCGCCGGTCTCGATATCGGCCGCCGTCACCTCGCACGGACCTTCGGCCCTGAGCGTCATCCGCCGGGGACTGTCCGCGTGGCAGCGCACCGCCATCTGCTTGATGTTGAGGACGATGTCGGTCACGTCCTCGCGCACGCCGGGGATCGATGAAAATTCGTGCAACACGCCGTCGATCTGCACCGACGTCACCGACGCGCCGTGCAGCGAGGACAACAGAATGCGCCGGAGCGAATTGCCGAGTGTCAGGCCGAAACCGCGCTCGAGCGGCTCGGCGGAGAAGGTGGCGCTCCGCGAGGCGTCGACGCCAGATTCGACGTTGAGCTTCTCGGGCTTGATCAGGTCCTGCCAGTTCTTTTCGATCACGCCTATGACCTCATGCGCTGCGCCCGCCGGTAGGGGCGGACGAGGTTCTCGTTATCGACTGTCGCCACCACCGCGCCTGGGACCAGCAAAGCGGGCCCGGACGGCGGTGCGATTACACGCGCCGGCGCTTGGGCGGCCGGCAGCCGTTGTGTGGGATTGGCGTCACGTCACGGATGGCGGTGATCGCAAAGCCGATCGCCTGCAGCGCGCGAAGCGCCGATTCCCTACCCGAGCCCGGCCCCTTGACCAGAACCTCGAGCGTCTTCATCCCATGTTCCATCGCCTTGCGTCCGGCATCCTCCGCCGCCATCTGCGCGGCATAGGGGGTCGACTTGCGCGAGCCCTTGAAGCCCTGCGAGCCGGCGGACGACCAGGAAATCGCGTTCCCCTGCACGTCGGTGATGGTGATCTTGGTGTTGTTGAAGGTGGCGCTGACGTGGGCGATCCCGGATGTAATGTTTTTCCGCTCGCGCCGCCGAACGCGCGTCCGTTCCCTGGCCATACTCGTGTCCTACTTCTTCCTGCCGGCGATCGGGCGCGCGGGACCCTTACGCGTCCGCGCGTTGGTGTGGGTTCGCTGACCACGCACGGGAAGGCCCTTTCGGTGCCGCAGACCCCGATAACAACCGAGATCCATCAGACGTTTGACCGAGATCGCGACCTCGCGGCGCAGATCGCCCTCGACCATGCAGTCGCGGTCGATGGCCTCGCGAATTTGCATGACTTCGGCATCGCTCAACTCGTTGACGCGGCGTTCGGACGCAATACCGACACCGTTGCAGAGGTTGCGCGCCGTCGTGCGGCCGATACCGTGAATATATGTCAGCGCGATCTCGACGCGCTTATTTGTGGGAATGTTGACACCTGCGATGCGCGCCACCGTCTAGTCCCCTCGTTTCGAGAAAATACAGGCGTTTCCACCACTTGGGCGGACCACCACGAATGCCGGGGTATATGCGCTCGGACCCATCATGTCAACCGCTTCACCCCACCCCCAGAACGGCGGCGATTTCCGCCGTCACCACGTCCGGATCGGCCATCCCGTCGACCCCTTTCAGCACCCCCCGGGCCTGGTAATAGGGCAGCAACGGCGCCGTCTGGCCGTGATAGGCCTCGAGCCTCGTCCGAACCGAGGCCTCGTTGTCGTCCTCGCGGCGGCTGAACTCGCTCCCGCCGCAGCGGTCGCAAATTCCGTCCCTGGCCGGCTTGATGTTGCGGTCGTGATAACCCGCGCCGCACCCGGCACAGGTGTAGCGACCGGTGATGCGATCGACCAGCGCCTCCTCGTCGACCCTCATCTCGAACACCGCGTCGAGGCCGATACCGCGCGCCGTCAGCATTTCGTCCAGCGCCTCGGCCTGGGCGAGGGTGCGGGGGAAGCCATCGAGGATGAAGCCCCGCGCGCAGTCCTTGGCGCCGACCCGCTCGGCGATGATGCCGACGACCACCTCGTCCGGCACCAGCTCGCCGCGCGCCATGATATCCTTGGCACGGCGGCCGACCTCGGTGTCGGCAGCGATCGCGGCCCGCAGCATGTCGCCGGTCGAAAGCTGCGCCAATCCATGCGCCGCCTCCAGCCGCCGCGCCTGCGTCCCCTTGCCGGCGCCTGGCGGGCCCAACAAGATCAATCTCATCGATTACGGCCCTTGAGCTTCGACTTCTTGATCAGCCCTTCATACTGGTGGGCCAGCAAGTGGGACTGTACCTGCGCCACCGTGTCCATGGTGACGCTAACGACGATCAGCAGGGAAGTGCCGCCGAAGTAGAACGGCACGGCATACTGCGAGATCAAGAGCTCCGGCAACAGACAAACGAGCGAGAGGTAGGCGGCACCCACCACGGTCAGGCGCGTCAGCACGTAGTCGATGTATTCCGCCGTCCGCTTGCCCGGACGGATGCCCGGGATGAAACCGCCATATTTCTTCAGGTTGTCCGCAGTATCGGCCGGGTTGAAGACGATGGCGGTATAGAAGAAGCAGAAGAAAACGACGCCGCCGATATAGAACAACAGGTAGAGCGGCTGGCCTCGGCCGAGCAAGGCCGCCACTGTCGTCAGCCACTCGGGCCCGCCCTGGCTCGAGAAGCTTGCCACCGTCACGGGCAGCAGCAGCAGCGAGGAGGCAAAAATCGGTGGGATCACGCCGGCGGTGTTCAGCTTCAACGGCAGATGCGTGTTCTCGCCGCCGAACATGCGGGCGCCGACCTGGCGTTTGGGATACTGCACGATCAGGCGGCGCTGGGCCCGCTCGACGAAGACGATGAAGACGATGGTGCCGATCACCATCGCGATCAGGAAGAGGATGAAGAGGGTCGAGAGCGCGCCCGTCTTGCCGAGTTCCAGCGTGCTCACCAACGCGCTGGGAAGTTCCGCCACGATGCCGGCGAAGATGATCAGCGAGATGCCGTTGCCGACACCGCGCGCGGTGATCTGCTCGCCCAGCCACATCAGGAAGATGGTGCCGCCGATCAGCGTGATCACGGCGGTGAAGCGGAAGAAGAGGCCCGGATCCAGCACCACGCCACCCTGGGAGCTGGAGAAGCCCTCTAGCCCGACGGCGATGCCGTAGCCCTGCAGCGCGGACAGGATCACCGTGCCGATGCGGGTGTACTGGTTGATCTTCTTGCGGCCCGCCTCGCCCTCCTTCTTCAGCTGCTCGAGCTTGGGCGAGACCGTGGTCATCAACTGGATGATGATGGAGGCTGAGATGTAGGGCATGATGCCAAGGGCGAAGATCGTCATCCGGCCAAGCGCGCCGCCGGCGAAGACGTTGAACATGCCCAGGATGCCGCCCTGTTGCTGGCGGAAGACATCCGCGAGCGCCACCGGATCGATGCCGGGGATCGGGATATAGGTGCCGAGGCGGTAGACCACCAGGGCGCCGAGCGTGAACAGGATACGCCGCTTCAGCTCCGTCGCCTTGGCGAACGCGCCGAAGTTGATATTGGCGGCCAACTGTTCCGCGGCTGATGCCATCGAAGCGCTCCCCGCGCCAATGCCTACTCGAATTCGGGTGCCTTAGGCCCCCTCGCCCTCCGCCGCCGGGGCACCACCACCCTCGATCGTCACGCTGCCGCCGGCCTTCTCCACCGCTTCGACCGCCGCACGACTGGCGCCGACGACGGTGATCTCTATCTTGGTTCCGATCGCGCCCTTTGCAAGGAGGCGGACGCCATCCTTGAGGCGGCGCACCACGCCGGCCTGGACCAGGGTCTCGCCGGTGATCGGCTGGCCCGCGTCGAGCTTGCCGGCGTCGATCGCCTGCTGCAGCCGGCCGAGGTTCACCGCCTGGAAGTGTTTGCGAAAAATATTGTTGAAACCGCGCTTGGGCAGGCGCCGGTAGATCGGCATCTGGCCGCCCTCGAAGCCCGCGAGGGAAACACCGGATCGCGACTTGGCGCCCTTGTGCCCCCTGCCCGAGGTCTTGCCGACACCGGAGCCGATGCCCCGCCCGACACGTTTGCGCGCCGTGCGGGCGCCGGGATTATCCCTCAGTTCATTGAGCCGCATGGTCTCCACTCACTTCTCGTCGGATCACGCCCCGGGTCAGGAGGATTCCTCGACCCGCACCAGATGGTGGACCTTGTTGATCATGCCGCGGACCGAGGGCGTATCCTCGAGCTCGCGGGTGCGATGCATCTTGTTCAGCCCCAGGCCGATCAGGGTCTCGCGCTGGCTGCGCACGCGCCCGATCGGGCTCTTGATCTGGGTCACGCGCACCGTGGCATTGCCTTTCGCCATCGTTTCGGACCTCACGCTTCCTGAGCCACCTGGACCTCGCCACCACCACGGCGACGGCCCAGAATATCGCTCACCTTCTTGCCCCTGCGGGCCGCCACCATGCGGGGCGAACTTTGCCGCTTCAGCGCTTCGAAAGTGGCCCGGACCATGTTGTAGGGGTTGGAGGAGCCGATTGACTTGGTCACCACGTCCTGCACGCCCAGGCATTCGAAAACCGCGCGCATCGGGCCGCCGGCGATAATCCCGGTACCCGGGCTGGCGGCGCGCAGCAGGACCTTGCCAGCGCCGTGGCGCCCGGCGACGTCGTGATGCAGTGTCCGCCCCTCGCGCAGCGGAACCCGGATCAACGTCCGCTTGGCCTGCTCGGTCGCCTTGCGGATCGCCTCCGGCACCTCGCGGGCCTTGCCATGACCGAAGCCGACCCGGCCCTTCTGGTCGCCCACCACGACCAGGGCCGAGAAGCCGAAGCGACGGCCGCCCTTCACCACCTTGGCGACGCGATTGATGTGAACCAGCTTGTCCTGGAAATCGCTGTCGCCGCGATCTTGATAACCGTTTCGTGCCATGGTTTGCCCGCCCTAAAACCGAAGTCCGCCCTCGCGCGCCGCATCGGCCAGCGCCTTGACGCGACCGTGATAGCGGTAGCCCGAGCGATCGAAAACCACTTCCCCGACGCCGGCCGCCTTGGCCCGCTCGGCGATCAGCGCCCCCACCTTGGCCGCCGCATCGACGTCGGCGCCGGTCTTGAGACCCTCCCGCAGGTCCTTGTCCAGCGAACTCGCCGCCACGACGGTACGCCCCTCGGCGTCGTCGATCACCTGCGCATAGATGTGCTTGGAGGAGCGAAAGACCGAGAGTCGAGCCCGCCCGGCCCCCGCCTTGCGCAGGCGGCTGCGAATGCGCTGGCGCCGCTTGATCGCCTTTGTCGTATGTCTGCTCATCAGAAGTCTCGTTTCCGATCCCGGTTACTTCTTCTTGCCTTCCTTGCGGAAGACATATTCGCCCACATAGCGGATGCCCTTGCCCTTGTAAGGCTCCGGCGGCCTGAAGCGGCGGATTTCCGCCGCTACCTGCCCAACCCGCTGCTTGTCGATACCGCTGACCTTGATCATCGTCGGCCGCTCGCAGGCGATCTCGATCTCCTCGGGGATTGGGTAGACCACATCCTCCGAGAAGCCGAGCTGCAGCACCAGGTCGGCGCCCTGAACCGAGGCGCGATAGCCGACGCCGATGATCTCGAGATCTCGGCTGAAGCCTTCCGTGACGCCCGTAATCATGTTGGCAACCAGCGAGCGGTGCAGCCCCCACATCGAGCGCGACCGCTTGCTCGTGTCCCGGGGCGCCACGGTGACCTTCTCTTCCTCGTGCTTGATGATGACGTCGTCGAGGATCGACATCGACAGGCTGCCCTTGCCGCCCTTGACCGACAGCGAGCCCGGTGCGAGCGTCACCTGGACGCCGCTCGGGACCGGCACGGGGTGTTTACCAATGCGCGACATCGCCGTCTCCTAGTAGATCTGACAGAGGATTTCGCCGCCGACATTCTCGTCGCGCGCCTCCGAGTCCGAGAGCACGCCCTTCGGTGTCGAGAGGATCGAAATTCCAAGTCCGTTAGCATAGGGCGCCAAGTCGTTGATGGAGGAATAGACCCGGCGACCGGGCGTCGAGACCCGCTTGATGGTCTGGATCACCGGCGCGCCCTCGAAATACTTGAGGTCGATTTCCAGCAGCGGCTTGCCGCCGTCGTCGTCGGTACGCCGGTAGCCGCGGATAAAGCCCTCGCGCTCCAGCACGTTCAGGACCCGCTCGCGGAACTTCGAGGCCGGCGAGGAGACCAGGCTCTTGCCCGCCCGCTGGCCGTTCCGGATCCGTGTCAACATATCCCCCAGGGGATCGGTCATCGACATCGTCGTCCTCCCCTTCTACCAGCTCGACTTGACCATGCCGGGAATAAGGCCCTGGGAAGCCAGCTCCCGAAGCGCCACGCGGCTCATGCCGAGCTTGCGGTAATAACCGCGCGGCCGTCCGGTCAGGGCGCAGCGATTGCGGAGCCGCGTCGGCGCGCCGTTGCGCGGCAGCTTCGCCAATTTCAGCCGGGCGGCGAAGCGTTCCTCGGGCGGCAGGCTCTCGTCCTTCGCCAACTGTTTCAGGATCTCGCGGCGGCTGGCGTACTTCTTGACCAGCTTCGCCCGCCGGGCGTTCTTTTCGGTGGCGCTTTTCTTGGCCATGGTTGCGTTACCTCCGCTTCCTCATGCCGCGAAGGGCATGTTGAGCCCACGCAAGAGGGCACGGCCCTCGTCGTTGCTCTGGGCGGTGGTGCAGATCACGATATCCATGCCCCGGGTCTCATCGATCCTGTCGTAATCGATCTCGGGGAAGACGATCTGCTCCTTAAGTCCCATCGCGAAATTGCCGCGACCGTCAAAGCTGTTGGGCGAGACACCCCGAAAATCGCGCACGCGCGGTAGCGCGATGGTGATCAAGCGGTCGAGAAACTCGTACATCCGATCACGCCGCAGCGTCACCATGCAGCCGATGGTCATGCCGTCACGGATCTTGAACTGGGCGACCGATTTCTTGGCCCGGGTCACCACCGCCTTCTGACCGGCGATCAGGGTGAGTTCGCCATGCGCCATCTCGATCTTCTTACGGTCCATCGAGCCTTCGCCGACGCCCATGTTGATGACGATCTTGTCGAGCCGGGGCGCCGCGAAGGGGCTCGAGTAGGAAAACTCGTCGATCAGCCCGGGGCGCACCACGTCGCGATAGAGCGCCTTCAGCCGCGGCGCCGGCGACGGGGCGCTCCGCGCGGTATCGGAATTGCCGTTTTCGCCGTTGCCGTTTTCAGACATCGATGATCTCTCCCGAACGCTTCGCGAAGCGCACCTTGCGGCCGTCCTCGAGGATGCGGTAACCGACGCGGGTTGCGCCGCTCTCCTTGGGATCCACCAGCGCCACGTTTGAAATGTGGATCGGCGCCTCGCGTTCGAGGATCCCGCCGGCGGTGGTCTGCGTCGGCCGGGTGTGGCGCATGACGATGTTCACGCCCTCGACGACGACCCGGTTTTCGGCCCGAAGAACCCTGAGCACGCGACCGGTCTTGCCCCGGTCGCGGCCCGTGCGGACGATGACTTCGTCGTCGCGCTTGATCTTGAACTTGACCGCCATCTAGAGCACCTCCGGTGCCAAGGACATGATCCTGAGGTGGTTCTTCGAGCGAAGCTCGCGCGTGACGGGGCCGAAGATGCGGGTGCCGATCGGCTCGCCCGCTTGCGTGATCAGCACGGCGGCGTTGCGGTCGAAACGGATGGCCGAACCATCGTTGCGGCGGATCTCCTTGGCCGTGCGGACGACGACGGCGGTGTGCATGTCGCCCTTCTTGACGCGGCCGCGCGGAATGGCTTCCTTGACGCTCACCACGATGGAGTCGCCAACCGACGCGAACTTGCGCTTCGAACCGCCCAGCACCTTGATGCACTGCACCTTGCGGGCGCCCGAATTGTCGGCCACTTCGAGATACGTTTCGGGGTAGATCATCGCTTCATCCTCCCCGTGCTCAAGCGTCGGCCTTGTCGACCAGAACTTCCCAGCGTTTCAGCTTGGAAATCGGTCGGCATTCGCGAATGCGAACGATGTCGCCGGTCTTGTGGTTGTTCTCCGGATCATGGGCGTGGAACTTGTTCGAACGCCGAATGATCTTCTTGTATATCGGGTGCATCACGCGACGCTCGACCTGGACCACGATGGTCTTGTCGGTCTTGTCGCTGACCACCACGCCTTGCATCACACGCCTCGGCATGCCGAATCTCCCTAACCCTCGGCCCGGTGCCGGTGCAGCACCGTTTTCAACCGCGCGATATCGCGCCGCACCTGGCGCACCCGCGCCGTATTCTCCAACTGCCCCGACGCCTTCTGGAAGCGCAGGTTGAACTGCTCGCGCCTGAGCGTCATGAGCTGGTCGTTCAGTTCGTCGGGGGTATTGCCCCTCAATTCCTCGGCTTTCATCTCACTCGGCTTCCCTAGGTCACGCGGGTCACGAACTTGGTCTTGATCGGCAGCTTGGAGGACGCCCTCAGGCAGGCCTCCCGCGCGACTTCGAGCGGCACGCCCTCGAGCTCGAACAGGATGCGGCCCGGCTTCACCCGGCAGCACCAGAATTCAGGCGTGCCCTTGCCCTTGCCCATGCGTACCTCGGTCGGCTTCTGCGAGACCGGTACGTCGGGGAAGATCCGGATCCAGAGCTTGCCGGCCCGCTTCATATGGCGCGTGATGGTGCGCCTCGCGCTCTCGATCTGCCGCGCGGTCACCCGCTCGGGCTCCAGCGCCTTGATGCCGTAGGAGCCGAAGTTCAGCGTCGTGCCGCCCTTGGCGTTCCCGTGGATACGGCCCTTGTGCGCCTTGCGGTACTTGGTGCGTTTCGGTTGCAGCATGGCTCCGCTCCGCTCAGTTCTGCCGGCCGCCGCCGGGCGACTGAATTTCGTTGTTGCGCTTCTCTTGCGCCATCGGGTCGTGGGCCATGAT
The DNA here is from genome assembly GCA_965226475.1 of Alphaproteobacteria bacterium. Lineage (GTDB taxonomy): Bacteria > Pseudomonadota > Alphaproteobacteria > JASLMY01. The sequence goes on from CBDDDJ010000002.1 coordinate 855,554, forward strand.
TTCGCCCTTGTAGACCCAGACCTTGACGCCGCAGGCGCCGTAGGTCGTGCGTGCCGTCGCGGTGCCGTAATCGATGTCGGCGCGAAGGGTGTGCAGCGGCACCTGGCCTTCCCGGTACCATTCCGTGCGCGCGATCTCGGCGCCGCCCAGGCGGCCGGCGCAGTTGATCCGGATGCCGAGGGCGCCGAGCCGCATTGCCGACTGTATCGCCCGCTTCATCGCCCGGCGGAAGGCCACGCGGCGCATCAGCTGCTGGGAAATGTTCTCCGCCACCAGGCGCGCGTCGATCTCCGGCTTGCGGATCTCCATGATGTTCAGATGCACCTCATCGCCCGCGATCACCGATAGATCGCGGCGCAGGCGATCGATGTCGGCGCCCTTCTTGCCGATCACCAGGCCCGGCCGCGCGGTGTGGATGGTGACCCGGGCGCGCTTCGCCGGTCGCTCGATGACGATCTTCGACAGCCCGGCCTGGGCCAGTCGCTTGTCGAGGAATTCGCGGATCTTCAGGTCCTCCGCCAGCAGCCTGGCGTATTCCGGTTTGTCCGCGTACCAGCGCGAATCCCAGGTCCGGTTGATGCCGAGCCGAAACCCGATCGGATTGATTTTCTGACCCATCAGGCCGCCTCCTCGACTTCCCGGACGACGATACGCAGCCGGCTGTACGGTTTCTGAATCTTGCCGACCCGTCCCCGGGCCCTCGGGCGGAACCGCTTCATAACGAAGCTGCGCCCGACGCTCGCCTCGGCGATGACCAGACTGTCGACGTCGAGATCGTGATTGTTTTCGGCGTTGGCGATCGCCGCCTCCAATACCTTCCGTACCTCCCGCGCGATGCCCTTGCGCGAGAAGGCGAGTTCGGCCAAAGCCGTCTCGACGGTCATTCCCCGGATCAGGCCGGCGACCAGGTTCAGCTTCTGCGAACTCACGCGCAGTATCCGGGCGACGGCCTGCGCCTCTAGATCGCCGAGATCGCGTCCCTTCGACTGCTTTCCCATGTCTATCCCCTCCGCGCCTTCTTGTCGGCGGCGTGACCGTAGAAGGTCCGAGTCGGCGAGAACTCGCCGAACTTGTGGCCCACCATGTCCTCGGTCACCAGCACCGGTACGTGCTTCTGCCCGTTGTAGACCGCGAATGTGAGACCGACGAATCGCGGCAATACGGTCGAGCGCCGCGACCAGGTCCTGATCGCCTGCTTGCGCCCGCTCTCGCGCGCCGCTTCCGCCTTCTTCAGGAGATGGCCGTCGACGAACGGCCCTTTCCACACAGAACGTGTCACCGGAAACCTCCTATCACCGCTTGTGGCGACGCCGAATGATCAGACGATCGCTCGGCTTCTTGCCACGGGTCCGTTTGCCCTTGGTCGGCTTGCCCCAGGGCGTCACCGGATGACGACCGCCGCTGGTCCGGCCTTCGCCGCCGCCGTGGGGATGATCCACCGGGTTCATCGCCACGCCACGCACCGAAGGCCGCTTGCCGACCCAGCGCTTGCGGCCGGCCTTGCCGAGTTTGATGTTCGAATTGTCCGGGTTGGAGACGGCGCCGACCGTGGCCATGCACTCGCCCCGGACCAGGCGCTGTTCGCCCGAGCCTAGACGCAGGATGGCATGGCCCTGGTCGCGGCCGACGAACTGGACGTAGGTGCCGGCCGAGCGCGCGATCTGTCCGCCCTTGCCCGGTTTCATCTCCACGTTGTGGACCACCGTGCCGACCGGCATGTTGTTGAGCGGCATCGCGTTGCCGGGCTTGATATCGACCCGCTCGCCGGAAATCACGGTATCGCCCGGCTGCACGCGCTGCGGCGCCAGGATGTAGGAAAGCTCGCCATCCTCATAGCGCAGGAGCGCGATGAAGGCGCTGCGGTTGGGATCGTATTCCAGCCGCTCCACCGTCGCCGGCACGTCGAACTTGCGCCGTTTGAAATCGACGATGCGGTATGACCGTTTATGGCCGCCGCCGCGCCGCCGCGCGGTGATCCGACCGGCGTTGTTGCGCCCCCCCTTCTTGGTGAGCCCCTCCGTCAGGGTCTTGACCGGCGGCCCCTTGTGCAACGCGGCCCGGTCCACCAGCACCAGGCCGCGCCTGCCGGGAGTCGTGGGGTTGTAGTGCCTCAGCGCCATTTCGCTCGTCCCCCCCCCTAGATGCCCGTCGTCACTTCGATCATGTCGCCGTCATGGAGAGTCACGATCGCCTTCTTCCAGTCCGGACGGCGACCAGGGCGGCCCTTAAACCGCTTGACCTTTCCCTTGACGCGAAGCGTGTTGACCGTCTTCACCTTGACCTTGAACAAGTTCTCGACGGCGGTCTTGATCTCGGGCTTGCTGGCATCCAGGCGCACCCGGAAGGTCACCTGGTTATGCTCCGAGCCCATGGTCGACTTTTCGGTGATGACGGGGCTCAGCACGGTCCCATAGTCGCGTTCCGTCGTCATGCCAGGCGCGCCTCCAACTGTTCGACCGCCGACTTGGTCAGCGCCAGGGTGTCACGGCGCAGAATGTCGTAGACGTTGGCGCCCTGGCTGGGGAGCACGCGGACGCCGATGATGTTGCGCGAGGCGCGAACCATGTTCTCGTCCAACTCCGTCCCGTCGAGGATGGTGACGCTCTCCCAGCCGAGTGCCTTCAGCTTGCCGGCGAGGATCTTGGTCTTGGGCTGGTCGAGGCGCGCGTCCTCCAGCACCACCAGCTCGCCCGCCGCCTGCTTGGCCGAAAGCGCGCACTTCAAGCCGAGCGCGCGGACCTTCTTCGGCAACTTGGTCTCGTGGCTCCGGGGCTGTGGGCCGAAGGCGACACCGCCACCGCGGAAGATCGGCGCCTTCTTGTTGCCGTGGCGGGCCCGGCCGGTGCCCTTCTGGCGCCAGACCTTGGCGCCGGAGCCCCGAATCTCGGAGCGCTGCTTGGTCTTATGCGTGCCGGCGCGGCGCTTGGCCAGTTGCCAGTTGACCACACGATGGAGAATGTCGACCCGCGGCTCGAGACCGAAGACGGTCTCGTTCAGCTCGATCGTGCCGACGTCGGCGTTGTCGAGGGTCTTGACCTCGGCCTGCATCACCCTAGTCCTTCTTCTCGGCCACGTCGTCGGCCGGCGCCTCGGCATCCGCCACTTCGGCATCCGCCGCCGGCGCCTCGTCCGCCCCCTCGGCCGCGACCGCGGTCTCCTCGACGTCCGCGTCGGCTTCGACCTCCGGTCCGTCGGCCAGATCGCGCTCGCGGACGGCGCCCGGATATGGCGCCTCCTCGGGCAGGCCCTGCTTCACTGCGTCACTGACCAGGACCCAGCCGCCCTTCGGGCCCGGAACCGCGCCCTTGAGGAAGATCAGGCCGTTCTCGGGATCGCATTGCACCACGGTCAGGTTCTGCATGGTGACCCGCTCGTTGCCGAGATGGCCGGCCATCTTCTTGCCCTTCCAGACCTTGCCCGGTTCCTGGCTGTTGCCGGTCGAGCCGTGCGAGCGATGCGAGACCGAGACGCCGTGGCTCGCGCGGAGGCCAGCGAAGTTCCAGCGCTTCATGGCGCCCGCGAAGCCCTTGCCGATGGAGGTGCCGACGACATCGACGCGCTGGCCGGCGACGAAGTGGTCGGCGGTGATCTCGGAACCGACCGGGATCAACGCGTCCTCGGCCACCCGGAACTCGGCCAACCGGCGTTTCGGTTCGACCCGGGCCTTCGCGAAATGGCCGCGCATCGGCTGGCTGACGTTCTTGACCTTCGCCCGGCCGACGCCCAATTGCAGCGCGGTGTAGCCGTCCCGCTCCTCGGTCCGCTGTGCCACCACCTGGCAATCGTCCACATGCAGCACGGTAACCGGCACGTTGGTGCCGTCCGATTGGAAGACCCGGGACATGCCCAGCTTCCGCGCTATCACTCCGGCGCGCATCGTCTCCCCCTCTAGAGCTTGATCTCGACGTCGACGCCGGCGGCGAGATCGAGCTTCATCAGCGCGTCGACCGTCTGCGGTGTCGGGTCGACGATGTCCAAGAGCCGCTTGTGGGTGCGGATCTCGAACTGCTCGCGCGATTTCTTGTCGATGTGCGGGCCGCGCAGCACCGTGTACTTCTCGATCTTGGTCGGCAGCGGGATGGGACCACGCACATTGGCCCCGGTCCGCCTCGCCGTGCTGACGATCTCGCCGGTCGACTGATCCAACACGCGGTGGTCGAAGGCTTTCAACCGGATGCGAATATTCTGACTGTCCATCTCGTGTTCTCCGCCAAACGACCGCGCGGGGTGCGCCGGTGCTGGTCTCGTCGCGTTACACTCGTTACTCGGCGATCCCGGCGACGACGCCGGCGCCGACGGTGCGGCCGCCCTCGCGGATCGCGAAGCGCAGGCCCTCGTCCATCGCGATCGGCGCGATCAACTCAACCGTCATCGACACGTTGTCGCCCGGCATCACCATCTCCGTGCCTTCCGGCAACTGCACGATCCCCGTCACGTCCGTCGTCCGGAAATAAAACTGCGGCCGGTAGTTGCCGAAGAACGGCGTGTGACGACCGCCCTCCTCCTTCGTCAGGATGTAGGCCTCCGCCGTGAACTTCGTGTGCGGCGTGATCGTTCCCGGCTTCGCCAGAACCTGGCCACGCTCCACGTCCGTCCGTCCAACACCGCGCAGCAGGCAGCCCACGTTGTCGCCCGCCTCGCCCTGGTCCAACAGCTTGCGGAACATCTCAACGCCCGTCACCGTCGTCTTCGAGGTCTCCCGGATACCCACGATCTCGACCTCGTCGCCAACGTTCACGATGCCCCGCTCGATCCGACCCGTCACAACCGTGCCCCGCCCCGAAATCGAAAACACGTCCTCGATCGGCATCAGGAAGGGAAGGTCCTTCGGGCGCTCGGGCTGCGGAATATACTCGTCAACCGCGCCAATCAGCTCCAGGATCGAACCCCGGCCCTGGCCCTCGTCGCCGTCCTCCAGCGCAACCAGCGCCGAACCCCGAACCACCGGAATGTCGTCGCCCGGAAAATCGTAGCTCGACAGAAGCTCCCGGACCTCCAGCTCCACCAGGTCAAGGATCTCCTCGTCGTCAACCATGTCCACCTTGTTCATGTAGACCACCAGCGCCGGAACACCCACCTGGCGCGCCAGAAGAATGTGCTCCCGCGTCTGCGGCATCGGCCCGTCCGCCGCCGAAACGACCAGAACCGCGCCGTCCATCTGCGCCGCCCCCGTAATCATGTTCTTCACATAGTCGGCGTGGCCCGGGCAGTCGACATGCGCGTAGTGACGGTTATCCGTCTCGTATTCAACATGCGCCGTCGAAATCGTGATCCCACGAGCCTTCTCCTCCGGCGCCTTGTCGATCTCGTCGTAGCTCGTGAACGTGGCCCCACCGCTCTCCGCCAATACCTTCGTGATCGCCGCCGTCAGCGTCGTCTTCCCATGGTCAACATGACCAATCGTCCCCACGTTGCAGTGCGGCTTCGTACGCTCGAATTTCGCCTTCGCCATCGCTCGAACTCCGTTGGCCTCTGGTTGTTCCCGTGTGTCGCGTGCCGTGTCAGGCGAGCTTCGCCCGGACTTCCTGACTGATCGCCTCCGGCACCTTGGCGTAGTGATCGAAGTGCATGGTGAACTGCGCCCGACCCTGGGTCATGGAGCGGAGCGTGTTTACATAGCCAAACATGTTCGCGAGCGGCACCAGGGCGTTGATCACCCGGGCATTGCCGCGAACCTCGGTCCCCGTCGGCGTCCCCCGGCGCGAACTCAGGTCGCCGTTCACGGAGCCGATGAACTCCTCGGGCGTCACCACCTCGACCCGCATCAGCGGCTCCAGCAGGACGGGCCTTGCCTGCATGACAGCATCGCGAAATGCCTGACGCGCCGCGATCTCGAAGGCCATGACGCTCGAGTCGACGTCGTGATAGGCGCCGTCGACGAGCATGACCTTGAAATCCAAGAGCGGGAAGCCAGCGAGCACGCCACTGTCGGCGACCCCGTTGATTCCCTTCTGGACGCCCGGAATGTATTCCCTCGGCACGGAACCGCCAACGATCGTGCTCTCGAAGATGCAGCCGCTGCCGGGCCCGCCCGGCTCTAGCGCCAGCTTGATGCGGGCGAACTGGCCCGACCCGCCGGTCTGCTTCTTATGCGTATAGTCGATTTCGGTGTTGCGGGTGATGGTCTCGCGGTAGGCGACTTGCGGCACGCCGATGTTGGCGTCGACCTTGAACTCGCGCTTCATGCGGTCGACGATGATGTCGAGGTGCAACTCGCCCATGCCCCTGATCAGGGTCTGCCCGCTCTCGGCATCGGCCGAGACGCGGAACGAAGGATCCTCGTCGGCGAGCCGGCTCAAGGCCGTCGCCATCTTTTCCTGGTCATTCTTGGTCTTGGGCTCGACGGCGATCTCGATGACCGGGTCGGGGAATTCCATTCGCTCCAGCACCACCGGCTTCTGGTTGTCACAAACTGTATCGCCCGTGGTGACCGTCTTCAGACCGCAGAGCGCGACGATATCGCCAGCGCGGGCTTCCTTGATGTCCTCGCGGTGATTGGCGTGCATCAGCAGCATGCGGCCGACCCGCTCGCGTTTGCCCTTGACCGAATTCAACACCTGCGTGCCACTCGACAGCACGCCCGAATAGATCCGGATGAAAACCAGCGAGCCGACAAAGGAATCCGTCATCACCTTGAAGGCGAGGCCAGAGAAGGGTTCCTCGTCGCTGGCCTCCCGGGTCAATTCCTCGGCGCGGTCCGGATGGACGCCTTTCATGGCCTCCAGGTCGCTCGGCGCCGGCATGTAGTCGACGACGGCGTCCAAGAGTGGCTGCACGCCCTTGTTCTTGAAGGCGGAACCGTTCAGCACCGGAATAAATTTGCCGGCGATGGTGCCGGCGCGGATGCAACGTTTCAGAGTGTCGATGTCGGGCTCGTTGCCCTCGAGATAGCCTTCGAGGACGGCGTCATCCATCTCGACGGCGGTCTCTATCAGGCGGGAGCGATAGTCCTCGGCCCGGTCCTTGAGGTCGTCCGGAATCTCGACCTCCTCGAACTCCGCGCCCAGCGTCTCGTCCTTCCAGAGGATCGCCTTCATCGAAAGCAGGTCGACCACGCCCCGGTAGTCGCTTTCACCGCCGACGGGCAGTTGCAGCACCACTGGATTGGCGCCCAGACGATCGACGATCATGTCGACGCAGCGAAAAAAATCGGCCCCCACCCGGTCCATCTTGTTGATGAAACACATCCGGGGGACACCGTATTTGTCGGCCTGACGCCATACGGTCTCGGATTGGGGCTCGACGCCGGCGACCGAGTCGAAGACCGCGACCGCGCCGTCGAGCACGCGCAGAGATCGCTCGACCTCGATGGTGAAGTCGACGTGGCCGGGCGTGTCGATGATGTTGATGCGATGATCGCGCCAGAAGCAAGTCGTCGCGGCCGAGGTGATGGTGATCCCCCGCTCCTGCTCCAGCTCCATCCAGTCCATGGTCGCGGCACCGTCATGCACCTCGCCGATGCGGTGCGAGCGTCCCGTGTAGTACAGCACGCGCTCCGTCGTCGTCGTCTTGCCGGCATCGATATGCGCCATGATGCCGATATTGCGATATCGCTCGAGGGGCGTTGCACGGGACATGGGAATGATCCTCCGAGGACTCGGTTACCAGCGATAATGAGAGAACGCGCGGTTGGCTTCGGCCATCCGATGCACGTCTTCCCGTCTCTTGACGGAGGTGCCGCGGGCGTTGGCGGCGTCCAGCAGCTCCGACGACAGCCGCTCCTCCATGGTATTCTCCGAGCGGCCGCGCGCGGCGACGATGAGCCAGCGAATGGCCAGCGCCTGGGAACGTTCGGGACGAACCTCGACGGGCACCTGGTAGGTCGCGCCACCGACGCGGCGGGAGCGAACCTCGACAGCCGGCTTCACATTGGTCAGCGCCTCGTGGAAGACCTTCAACGGATCCTGTCCGGAGCGCGCCTGAATGCGGTCGAAGGCGCTGTAGATGATGCCCTCGGCCGAGGACTTCTTGCCGTCCAGCATCAAGGAGTTGGTGAATTTCGCCAGAACCGTGTCGCCGAATTTCGGATCGGGGAGAATTTCCCGTTTTTCCGCTCTGTGGCGTCGTGACATCCTATTCGCTCCCGTCCTGGCTGGCGCTTATTTCGGCCGCCGGGCGCCGTACTTCGAGCGGCGCTGACGACGATCGGAGACGCCCTGGGTGTCGAGGACGCCGCGAATGATGTGGTAGCGGACACCGGGCAGGTCCTTGACCCGGCCGCCGCGGATCAACACCACCGAGTGCTCCTGCAAATTGTGACCCTCGCCCGGGATGTAGCTGATCACCTCGAAGCCGTTGGTCAGGCGCACGCGCGCCACCTTGCGCAACGCCGAGTTCGGCTTCTTCGGCGTCGTCGTATAGACGCGAGTGCAAACCCCACGTCTCTGCGGACAGGCCTGCAGCGCCGGCACCTTGTTGCGCGTCGCTTGGGCCCGCCTGGGTTTGCGGATCAGCTGGTTTATCGTCGGCATGTAACGTCCCCGTTCCTAACACTCTTTACCGCCGCGTGGGCTCGCCCCGCGCTCGAAAAGACCACGATGTCCCACGTGTCCCCGACGCAAACGGCGCAAACACAGCCACGCCACGAGACAGCCCCCTTAGGGTTTTGCCAACCTCGCGACGTGGTCGCCCGCGTCGTATATATCCCAGATTGAGATCGCTCGACGCAGCGTCTAGGTCGACAGCCTACTGCCTGCGCCCCATTCGGGGTTGGCGGATACTATGTATCGACCCCTTGCGCGTCAACTAAAAATTCAAGATTTTCCGGCCCTTCGACGATCCTCTCGACAATCGCGGGATCGGTCGCCACGACCTAGGTCCGCGCAATTTAATTGCGCGGACCCGAGTGATTTCGACCAGAATTGGCGTTCGACGATCAATCGTCGCCGGCGGCCATCTCCATCGGCTCCTCCGCCGGCAGCGCGGACTGGCGCTGGACCTCGATTTCGCGGTCTCGATCCTGCGCCACGCGGCGCACGAGGTTCATCGCGGCGCCGGTGCCCGCCGGGATCAGACGGCCGACGATGACGTTCTCCTTGAGGCCGACGAGATCGTCCGCCTTGCCACAGACCGCCGCCTCGGTCAGCACCCGGGTGGTTTCCTGGAAGGAGGCGGCCGAGATGAAGGAGCGCGTCTGCAGCGAGGCCTTGGTGATGCCGAGCAATACCGGGCTTCCCTTGGCCTCGCGGCGGCCCTCGGCGGCGGCCTTCTCGTTGACCTCCTCGAACTCCAGCCGGTCGATCTGTTCGCCGATCAGGAAAGTGGTCTCACCCGAATTCTCGATCTCCACCTTCTGCAGCATCTGACGCACGATTACCTCGATGTGCTTGTCGTTGATGCGCACGCCCTGCAGGCGATAGACGTCCTGAATCTCGTTGATCAGGTAGTTGGCCAAGGCCTCGACGCCCATCACCTTCAAGATGTCGTGCGGCGCCGGATTGCCGTCCAGCAGCAGCTCGCCCCTGTGGATGACGTCGCCTTCCTGCACCGCGATGTGACGCCCCTTGGGCACCAGATACTCGACCTGGTCCTGGCTCTCGTCGAGCGGCTTGAGGACGACGCGGCGCTTGGTCTTGTAGTCGCGGCCGAACTCGACGGTGCCGTCGATCTCGGCGATGACCGCGTGGTCCTTGGGCCGACGCGCCTCGAACAATTCCGCGACGCGCGGCAGGCCGCCGGTGATGTCGCGGGTCTTGGCCGATTCGACCGGGATGCGCGCCAGCACGTCGCCGGCGTGCACCTCGGCGCCGTCGTCGACGGAAAGGATCGACTCGGGCGGCAGGAAGTAGCGCGCTTCCATGCCGTTCGGCAGGGTCACCACCTCGCCGGCCTTGTCACGCAAGGTGATGCGCGGGCGCAACTCCTGACCACTCGCCTGCTGGCGCCAATCCACCACGACTTTGTTGGAAATGCCGGTGTCCTCGTCCATGATCTCGCGCATCGAGGTGCCCTCGACCAGGTCGCGGTAATTCACGAGGCCGTCCCGCTCGGTGATGATCGGGCGGGTGTAGGGATCCCATTCGACAAGTTTCGTGCCCTTTTCGATCACTTGGTCGTTGTCGACCAGCAGACGGCAGCCATAGGGCAGCCGATGCCGGCCGCGCTCGCGCTTATTGTCGTCGGTCAGCACGACTTCGGCGTTGCGGCTCATGACGATGAGACGGCCCGAAGAGTCGGTGACGACGTTCCGGTTCTCGATATGCACGGTCGACTTGTAGGCCGCCTCGATCGAGGACTGCTCCGCCACCTGCGCGGTACCGCCGATGTGGAAGGTCCGCATGGTGAGCTGGGTGCCCGGCTCTCCGATCGACTGGGCCGCGATGACGCCGATCGCCTCGCCGTTGTTGACCGAGGTACCGCGCGCCAGGTCGCGACCGTAGCAGTTGGCGCAGACGCCACCCCGGCTCTCGCAGGTGAGGACCGAGCGGATGATGATCGACTGGATGCCCGCCTCCTCAATGGCGTGGGAGGTATCCTCGTCGATGATCACGGCGGCCTTGCAGAGCAGCTCGCCCGACTTGGGATCGAGCACGTCGTTGATCGAGACACGACCGAGGATACGTTCGGAAAGCGAAGAAACGACGTCACCACCCTGCACCACCTCCTTGACGGTGATACCCGTGGTGGTGCCGCACTCCTCCTCGATCACCACGCAGTCCTGCGCGACGTCGACCAGGCGACGGGTCAGGTAGCCTGAGTTCGCCGTCTTCAACGCCGTGTCGGCCAGGCCCTTGCGGGCGCCGTGGGTCGAGTTGAAGTACTCGAGGACCGACAGCCCCTCCTTGAAGTTGGAGATGATCGGCGTCTCGATAATCTCGCCCGACGGCTTGGCCATCAGGCCCCGCATGCCAGCGAGCTGCTTCATCTGCGCCGCGGAACCACGCGCGCCCGAGTGGGCCATCATCCAGATTGAATTGATGTCCTCGGACTCCTGATCCTCGGCGCGCGAGATGATCTTCATCATCTCGTCCGCCACCTTGTCGGTGCACTGGGCCCAGGCGTCGACCACCTTGTTGTACTTCTCGCCCTCGGTGATGAGGCCGTCCTGGTACTGCTGCTCGTACTCCTTAACCAGGTCGCGAGTCTCGTTGACCAGCTTCTCCTTCGCATCCGGCACGACCATATCGTCCTTGCCGAAGGAGATGCCGGCCTTGCAGGCGTAGGAGAAGCCCAGCTGCATCATCCGGTCGGCGAAGATCACCGTCTCCTTCTGACCGCAGTGGCGATAGACCAAGTCGATGACCTGGGAGATCTCCTTCTTGGTCAGCAGCTCGTTGACCACCCGGTAGCCGAGCATGGCGTTCGAGGGCAGGATCTCGCCCAACATCATCCGGCCAGGCGTGGTGTCGACCCGGCGCACGACCATCTCGCCGTTCTCGTCCAGCTCCTCGAGCCGGGCCTTGATCTTGCTGTGCAACGTCACCGCGCCGCTGTCGAGCGCCAGACGCAGTTCGCTTATGTCGCCGAAGTGCATGCCCTCGCCCGGCTGGTTGGCGCGCTGCATCGTCAGGTAGTAGAGGCCCAGGATGATGTCCTGGCTCGGCACGATGATCGGCTTGCCGTTGGCCGGGCTAAGGATGTTGTTGGTCGACATCATCAGGACCCGCGCCTCAAGCTGCGCCTCCAGCGACAAGGGCACGTGCACCGCCATTTGGTCGCCGTCGAAGTCGGCGTTGAAGGCGGCGCAGACCAGCGGGTGCAGCTGGATCGCCTTGCCCTCGATCAGCACCGGCTCGAACGCCTGGATGCCGAGGCGATGCAACGTCGGCGCCCGGTTCAACAGCACGGGGTGCTCGCGGATCACCCGCTCCAGGATGTCCCAGACCTCCGGACGCTCCTTCTCCACCAGTTTCTTCGCCATCTTCAGGGTCGCGGCCGAGCCGTCGACCTCCAGCTTCGAATAGATGAAGGGCTTGAAGAGCTCGAGCGCCATCTTCTTCGGCAGGCCGCACTGATGCAGCTTCAGCTCCGGCCCGACGACGATCACCGAACGGCCCGAATAGTCGACCCGCTTGCCGAGCAGGTTCTGGCGGAAGCGGCCCTGCTTGCCCTTCAACATGTCGGCCAACGACTTAAGCGGGCGTTTGTTAGCGCCGGTGATGACGCGGCCGCGCCGGCCGTTGTCGAAGAGGGCGTCGACGGACTCCTGCAGCATCCGCTTCTCGTTGCGGACGATGATGTCCGGCGCGCGCAGCTCGATCAGCCGCTTCAGGCGGTTGTTGCGGTTGATCACCCGGCGATAGAGGTCGTTCAGGTCCGAGGTCGCGAAGCGGCCGCCGTCGAGCGGCACCAGAGGGCGTAGCTCCGGCGGGATTACCGGCACCACCTCGAGGATCATCCACTCCGGCCGATTACGGGATTCGATGAAGGCCTCGACCAACTTCAGCCGCTTGACGATCTTCTTGGGCTTCACCTCGGACGTGGTCTCGGCCAGCTCCACGCGAAGCTTGTCGCGCTCGCGCTCAAGGTCCAGCGCCATCAGCATCTCGCGGATCGCCTCGGCGCCGATTCCGGCGGAGAATGCGTCCTCGCCGTATTCGTCCTGGGCCTCGAGGAACTCGTCCTCGGTCAGCAGCTGGAACTCCTTCAAGGGCGTCAGCCCCGGCTCGATGACCACGTAGTTCTCGAAGTAGAGCACGCGCTCCAGGTCGCGCAGCGTGATATCCATCAAAAGGCCGATGCGCGAGGGCAGCGACTTCAGGAACCAGATGTGGGCCACGGGCGAGGCCAGCTCGATATGGCCCATCCGTTCGCGCCGGACCTTGGACAAGGTCACCTCGACGCCGCACTTCTCGCAGACGACGCCCTTGTACTTCATCCGCTTGTACTTGCCGCACAGGCACTCGTAGTCCTTGATCGGCCCGAAGATACGGGCGCAGAACAGGCCGTCGCGCTCCGGCTTGAAGGTCCGGTAGTTGATCGTCTCCGGCTTCTTGATTTCACCGAAGGACCAGGAACGGATCTGATCTGGGCTGGCCAGCGAGATGGTGATCTGATCGAAGGTCTCGGCCGGCTGGCTGACGGGGCCGAAAATATTCATCAATTCGTTCATGGTCTCGCCTTTCCACGTCTCTACTCGATATCGGCCCTTCCCCTGGGAGAGGCCGCCGGCAGCCTGGGCGTCCGGAGCGCTCGAACGCCACGCCGGCCGTTAATAATCCCGCATCGACAACTGCACGTTCAGGCCGAGGGAGCGCATCTCCTTCACCAGCACATTGAAGGATTCGGGGATGCCGGCCTCGAAGGTGTCGTCGCCCCGCACGATCGCCTCGTAGACCTTGGTCCGGCCCGCGACGTCGTCCGACTTCACCGTCAGCATCTCCTGCAGGGTGTAGGCGGCGCCATAGGCCTGTAGCGCCCAGACCTCCATCTCGCCGAACCGCTGGCCGCCGAACTGCGCCTTGCCACCAAGCGGCTGCTGGGTGACAAGGCTGTAGGGGCCGATCGAACGGGCGTGGATCTTGTCGTCCACCAGGTGATGCAGCTTCAGCATGTAGATGTAGCCAACCGTCACCTTGCGCTCGAACGGTTCGCCCGTGCGCCCATCGTGGAGGGTCACCTGGCCGCTACCTTCCAGGCCGGCCAGCTCCAGCATGTCGACGATGTCGTCTTCCTTGGCGCCGTCGAACACCGGCGTCGCCATCGGCACGCCGTCGCGAAGGTTGTCGCCGAGCTCCAGCAGTTGGTCGTCGTCCAGCTCCTGCACCTGCTCCTTGAACTGCTTGTCGCCATAGACCGTCTTCATCTGCCGACGCAGGTCATCGACCTTGCCGCCGCGCCGCACCCTGTCGACGATCTCGCCAATCTGGCGGCCGATGCCGGCGGCGGCCCAGCCGAGGTGGGTCTCCAGGATCTGGCCGACGTTCATCCGGCTCGGCACCCCGAGCGGATTCAAGACGATGTCCACCTGGGTGCCGTCCTCGTGATAGGGCATGTCCTCGATCGGCACGATCTTGGAGATGACGCCCTTGTTGCCGTGGCGGCCGGCGATCTTGTCGCCCGGCTGCAGCTTGCGCTTTACGGCGACGAAGACCTTGACCATCTTCATCACGCCCGGCGGCAATTCGTCGCCGCGCTGCAGCTTCTCGACCTTGGCCTCGAAGCGTTCCTGCAGAACGCGACGACCCTCGTCGAACTGGCCTTTCAGCTGCTCCATTTCTAGCTGGGCCCTCTCGTTCTTGAGGCTCAGCTGCCACCACTGGCCGCGGCTGTACTCGTCCAACAAGGTCTCGGTCACCCGCGCCTCGCCCTTGAAGCCACGCGGGCCGCCGACCGTCGTGCGGCCCATGAGGAAGGTCTTCAACCGGTCGTAGTTGTTGCGCTCCAGGATCGCCAGCTCGTCGTCGCGGTCCTTGGCCAGGCGGTCGATCTCCTCCCGCTCGATCGCCAGCGCGCGCTCGTCCTTGTCGATGCCGTAGCGCGAGAAGACGCGTACCTCGACCACCGTGCCGGCGACGCCGGGCGGCAGTTTCAACGAGGTGTCGCGCACGTCGGAGGCCTTTTCGCCGAAGATCGCGCGCAGCAGCTTCTCCTCCGGCGTCATCGGGCTCTCGCCCTTGGGCGTGATCTTGCCGACCAGGATATCGCCGGGACTGACCTCGGCGCCGATGTAGACGATGCCAGCCTCGTCGAGGTTCTTCAGCGCCTCCTCGCCGACGTTCGGGATATCGCGGGTGATCTCTTCCGGGCCCAGCTTGGTGTCACGCGCCATCACCTCGAATTCCTCGATGTGAATCGAGGTGAAGATGTCGTCGCGCACGATCCGCTCGGAAATCAGGATCGAGTCCTCGAAGTTGTAGCCCATCCACGGCATGAAGGCGCAGAGCACGTTGCGCCCGAGCGCCAGTTCGCCGAGCTCGGTCGAGGGGCCATCGGCGATGATGTCGCCCGCCTGGACCTGATCGCCCACCTTCACCAGCGGTCGCTGGTTGATGCAGGTGTTCTGGTTCGAGCGCTGGAACTTCAGCAGGTTGTAGATGTCGACCCCGCTTTCGGAGAGGTCCGTCTCGTCGCTGGCGCGAACCACGATGCGGGTGCCGTCGATCTGGTCGACCACGCCGGAGCGCCGGGCGACGATGGCAACGCCGGAATCGCGCGCCACCACGTCCTCCATGCCGGTGCCGACCAGCGGCGCCTGGGCCTGAATCAGAGGCACCGCCTGGCGCTGCATGTTGGAGCCCATCAGCGCCCGGTTGGCGTCGTCGTTTTCCAGAAACGGGATGAGCGCCGCGGCGACCGAGACCAACTGCTTGGGCGAGACGTCGACATAGTCGATGGTATCCGGCTGCGTCATCACGAAATCGCCCTTGGAGCGGCAGCTCACCAGGTCGTTGACGAAGCGGCCGCGCTTGTCGATTTCGGCGTTGGCCTGGGCGATGGTGTAGCGCCCCTCGTCCATCGCGGTCAGGTAGGTCACGTCCTCGCTGACGCGGCCACTCTCGACCTTGCGGTAGGGCGTCTCGATGAAACCGTAGCGGTTCACCCGGGCGTAGGTCGCGAGGCTGTTGATCAGGCCGATGTTCGGCCCTTCCGGCGTCTCGATCGGGCAGATCCGGCCATAGTGGGTCGGGTGCACGTCGCGCACCTCGAAGCCCGCCCGCTCGCGCGTCAGGCCACCCGGGCCCAGCGCCGAGAGGCGCCGCTTGTGGGTGATCTCGGAGAGGGGGTTGGTCTGATCCATGAACTGGCTCAGCTGCGAGGAGCCGAAGAACTCGCGCACCGCCGCCGCCGCCGGCTTGGCGTTGATCAGGTCGTGCGGCATCATCGAGTCGATCTCGACTTGACTCATCCGCTCGCGGATGGCGCGCTCCATGCGCAGCAGCCCGATGCGGTACTGGTTTTCCATCAGTTCGCCGACCGAACGCACACGGCGGTTACCGAGATGGTCGATGTCGTCGATCTCGCCCCGGCCATCCTTCAGTTCGACCAGGCATTTGACCACCGCCAGGATGTCCTCGGAGCGGAGCACCCTGAGCGTATCCTCCGTCTCGAACCCGAGGCGCGAATTGAGCTTCACCCGGCCGACCGCCGAGAGGTCGTAGCGCTCGGAATCGAAGAAGAGGCCCTTGAACAGATTCTCCGCCGTGTCGGGCGTCGGCGGCTCGCCCGGGCGCATCACCCGGTAGATGTCGATCAGCGCCTGCTCGCGGCTGGTGTTGCGGTCGACCGCGAGGGTGTTGCGGATATAGGCGCCGACGGTGATGTGGTCGATGTCGAGGGTCGGCAGCGTCTTGATGGCGTTCTCGCGCAGCGCCGCCAGCAGCTCCGGCGTCACCTCGTCGCCCGCCTCGCCGATCACCATGCCGTTTTCGGCGTCGATCAGGTCCTCCGCCAGGAAACGGCCGTGCACCGCCTCGTCCTCGACCAGCAGCTCGCGCAGCCCCTCCTCGTGGAGCTTGCGGGCGAGCCGGGG
Organism: Alphaproteobacteria bacterium; assembly: GCA_965226475.1. GTDB lineage: Bacteria > Pseudomonadota > Alphaproteobacteria > JASLMY01. Next base: position 871,965 of record CBDDDJ010000002.1, read on the forward strand.
CGAGACCTTGGTGCCGGCCTCGATTGCCACCTTGCCGGTCTTGGCGTTCACCAGGTCGAGGCCGGGACGGACGCCGCGCAGCCGCTCGGGATCGAAGGCCATGCGCCAGCCGTCACGCTTGGCATCGAAGGTGTAGTTGACATTTTCGTAAAAGAAATCCAGCAGTTCCTCCGGCGTCATGCCCAGGGCGAGCAGCAGCGTCGTCACCGGCAGCTTGCGGCGCCGGTCGATGCGGACATGGACGATGTCCTTGGCGTCGAATTCGAAGTCGAGCCAGGAGCCGCGATAGGGAATCACCCGGGCGGCGAAGAGATATTTGCCCGAGGAATGGGTCTTGCCCTTGTCGTGGTCGAAAAAGACGCCCGGCGAGCGGTGCATCTGGCTGACGATCACCCGCTCGGTGCCGTTGACGATGAAGGTGCCGTTGCGGGTCATCAACGGCATGTCGCCCATGTAGACGTCCTGCTCCTTGATATCGAGCACGGACTTGGCCTGGGTGTCGGGATCGACCTCGAAGACGATCAGGCGCAGCGTCACCTTCAGCGGGGCGGCATAGGTCATGCCGCGCTGCTGGCACTCCTCGACGTCGTACTTTGGCGTTTCCAGCTCGTATTTGACGTAATGCAGTTCCGCCGTCTCGGAGAAGTCCTTGATCGGGAAGACACCCCGGAAGACCCCGTTCAGGCCAGCGTCGCCCCGGGACATCGGCGCCATGTCCATCTGCAGGAACTGCTCATAGGAACTCTTCTGCACCTCGATCAGATTGGGCATCGAGGTGACCTCCGGAATGCGACCGAAGTTCTTGCGAATACGCTTACGTCCCGTGAAGGAAAGAGTCATGCCTTCTCCCCAATATCCCGCCGGAGGCGGGTCCATCTTCGCTTCGCCCGAATGCGCTCGGTCCGGAAACCCGGCCTGGCCCGTCCATCCCGGCGACGAGCATGGTGACGGACGTGACCCACCCGCGCGATTGCGCGGTATGCGGACACGAGCACCGACGCGGTCGCGTCAGCGACCGGCCGGTGCAAGACCTGCGACAAGAATTCCAGTTTTCAATCGATCGACCCGCGGCGATTGCCGGGACTATATGCGATTCGCGCCGAAAGATTCAAGCACTGACTTCACCATTCACCCGGGACTTCCAGACGGCGAAATCTCGAGCCCCTCCCCGGTCCGGCGACGGTATCGAGGGAACCCCGGGCCGTAACCCGGGATTCCAAACGAAATTCTTACGCTTATTTCACCTCGACAGTGGCGCCGGCGCCTTCCAGCTGTTCCTTCAGCTGGTCGGCCTCGTCCTTGTTGACGCCTTCCTTGACCGCCTTGGGCGCGGCCTCGACCAGATCCTTGGCCTCCTTCAGGCCAAGACCGGTGATCACGCGGACCTCTTTGATAACGTTGATCTTCTTGTCACCAAAGGACGCCAGGATGACGTCGAACTCGGTCTGTTCCTCGGCCTCGGCCGCCTCGCCGCCGTCCGCGCCCGGCATCACCGCCATGGCCATCGGGGCCGCCGCCGAGACGCCCCACTTCTCTTCCAGCATCTTGGCTAGGTCCGCCGCCTCGATGACCGTCAAACCGGAAAGCTGTTCCGCGATCTGTTCCAGATCCGCCATTGTTCATACTCCTTCATTCGCTATCGTCGCGCCAGGGCGCGATCATGGTTCGATTCGGTGTGCCCGTGCGCGCCGTTCGTTTCGAGTCCCGTGTCTCAAGCCGCCTCGTCGGCGCCCGCCGAATCGGCGTAGGCCGACAGCACCCGGGCCAACTGGCTCGCAGGCGCCTGCACCACGCCCGCGACCTTGGTCGCCGGTGCCTGCAGCAGTCCGATCAGCTTGCCGCGCAGCGCGTCCAGCGACGGCAACGCGGCCAGCGCCTTGATGCCGTCCTCGTCCAGCTGACGCTCGCCCATGGCACCGCCACGCACGACTAGCGCGTTTACGGTCCTGGCGAACTCGACGGCGACCTTCGCGGGCGCCACCGGATCGTCCGAATAGGCGATCCCGGTCGGCCCGGTGAAGAGGTCACGCAATCCCTCGTAGGGCGTGCCCTCGAGGGCGAGCTTCGTCAGGCGGTTCTTGGTGACGCGGAAGGTCGCGCCGGCCTCGTTCATGCGCCGTCGCAGATCGCTGATCCGCCCGACGTCAAGACCGCTGTAGTGCGTGACCACGACACAGTTGGTCCCGTTAAGGATCTCGTGCATCTCGGCCACGAACGCTCGCTTTTGCGCTCTATCCACCGAAGCTTCCTCGCTCTCCTGGCCACGACCGGCGGACGTGCCGCCGCCCATGGCGCGGTTGCAAACAGGGCGCCGGCTCCAGGGAGCCGCCACCCGCTCTCGTCCGTCCAGGTGAAGGAGGCCGATTGACCAAAGGGGGTCGCTCGGACCCGCTTCCTCGACCACGCGATCCACCCGTCTCATGCCGGCGCCCCGGAGGGCCATTAAGTCGTCGCGACGACACCCGCAATCTCGGACAGGTGGGAAACGACGAAGCGCCGCCTCCCGATCCCACCCCGACCTCGGGCCGGGGCGAAACTCCGCACGCTATAACACGATCAATCCGGCCCGGCAAAGCCGGGCCGCGTCGTCAGCCGCCCAGCAGTTCCTGCGGGTCGATCTTGACGCCCGGCCCCATGGTGGAACTGACGGCGACGCGCTCCACGTAGGTGCCCTTGGCGCCAGCCGGCTTGTTGCGGATCAGGGCGTCGAGCAGCGCGACGACGTTCTCCTTGAGCTGTCCGTCCTCGAAGCTCGCCTTGCCGACACCGGCATGGACGATACCTGCCTTCTCGACGCGGAACTCCACCTGACCGCCCTTGGCCGCGCGCACCGCCTCGCCGATATCCATGGTGACGGTGCCGAGCTTGGGGTTCGGCATCAGGCCGCGTGGGCCCAGGACCCGGCCCAAGCGGCCGACGACGCTCATCATGTCGGGCGTCGCGATACAGCGGTCGAAGTCCATTTCGCCGCCCTGGATCTTCTCCGCGAGGTCCTCGGCGCCGACGATATCGGCGCCCGCCTCGCGCGCCTCGTCCGCCTTGCCCTCGCGGGCGAAGACGGCGACGCGGACCGACCTACCCGTGCCGTTGGGCAGCTGCACGGTGCCGCGCAAGTTCTGGTCGGCATGGCGCGGGTCGAGGCCCAGGTTGACGGCCACCTCCACCGTCTCGTCGAACTTCCCCGAGCTGCGTTCCTTCACCATCCGGATTGCCTCGTCCAACCCGTAGAGGCGGTCGCGATCGATGCCGTCGCGGCCCTTGATGACACGTTTTCCACTCGCCATGACGCTACCTCCTCACCTCGATGCCCATCGAACGGGCGGAGCCCGCGATCATCTCCGCCGCCGCGTCGATGTCGTTGGCGTTCAGGTCCTTCATCTTGACCTCGGCGATCTCGCGGCACTGCTCGAGAGTGACCGAGCCGACGACTTTGCGCCCCGCCGTCTCGGCTCCCTTGTCCAGGCCGGCCGCCCTGCGCAGCAGATGGGAGGCCGGCGGCGTGCGGGTGACGAAGCTGAAGCTCTTGTCGGCATAGACCGTAATCGTCACCGGCGTCGGCACGCCGGGCTCGCCACCCTGGGTCTCGGCGTTGAACGCCTTGCAGAATTCCATGATGTTGACGCCGCGCTGGCCCAGCGCCGGGCCCACCGGCGGCGAGGGGTTGGCCTGTCCCGCCGCTATTTGCAGCTTGATGTAGCCGTTGATCTTCTTCGCCATTCACTCGTCCCTTTCTCTAACGGCCACCACCGGACGCGTGCCCGCCGGCGCCTTTGGGATGGCGTGGTGCGCGGCCCTGGCCAGGCCTCCCACGCAGCTTCCGCTCAGGTCTTCTCGACCTGGGCGTATTCCAACTCGACCGGCGTCGCCCGGCCGAAAATCGATACCGCGACCTTGAGCCGGGCCCGCTCCTCGTCGACCTCCTCGACTTCTCCGTTGAAGGAGGTGAACGGGCCGTCGCAGACCCGGACCAGTTCGCCGATCTCGAAGGTGATCGACGGCTTCGGCCGCTCGATCCCGTCCTGCACCTGCTGCACGACGCGCGCCGCCTCGGCCTCGCTTATCGGCGAGGGCCGATTGCCGGTGCCGAGAAACCCGGTCACCTTCGGCGTGTTCTTGATCAGGTGATAGGCTTCGTCCGTCATGTCCATCCGGGCCAGGATATAGCCGGGGAAAAACTTGCGCTCGGCGCTGACTTTCTGGCCGCGACGGACCCTGAGCACCTCTTCCGTCGGCACCATGACCTCGAGGATCTCGTCCTCCAGGCCCATGGCCTGGACCTGCTCCAAGATCGAGGCCTGGACCTTCTTCTCGAAACCCGAGTAGACGTGGGCGATGTACCATCTGGCCGCCATGGCCCTAGCTCCCGAGATTGAGGATCAAGCGTACGATATTAGAGAGGCCGAGATCGACCAGCAGGAAGAAGATCGCCGCCAGCGTCACCATGATGAATACCATGATGGTGGTGATGCCCGTCTCCTTGCGGCTCGGCCAGGTGACCTTGGAAGCCTCCTGCCGCACCTGCCGGACGAACTCCGCCGGTGATACCTTCGCCATCGCTTCAGCCTTCCCTATAGTTGCCCACCGGAAGTCCCGGGCCGATGGCAGGAGTGGAGGGGCTCGAACCCCCAACCCCCGGTTTTGGAGACCGGTGCTCTACCAATTGAGCTACACTCCTCGGATCCAGCCCTCTACTCGGCGATCCCGGCGACGACGCCGGCGCCGACGGTGCGGCCGCCCTCGCGGATCGCGAAGCGCAGACCCTCGTCCATCGCGATCGGGGCGATCAACTCAACCGTCATCGACACGTTGTCGCCCGGCATCACCATCTCCGTGCCTTCCGGCAACTGCACGATCCCCGTCACGTCCGTCGTCCGGAAATAAAACTGCGGCCGGTAGTTGCCGAAGAACGGCGTGTGACGACCGCCCTCCTCCTTCGTCAGGATGTAGGCCTCCGCCGTGAACTTCGTGTGCGGCGTGATCGTTCCCGGCTTCGCCAGAACCTGGCCACGCTCCACGTCCGTCCGTCCAACACCGCGCAGCAGGCAGCCCACGTTGTCGCCCGCCTCGCCCTGGTCCAACAGCTTGCGGAACATCTCAACGCCCGTCACCGTCGTCTTCGAGGTCTCCCGGATACCCACGATCTCGACCTCGTCGCCAACGTTCACGATGCCCCGCTCGATCCGACCCGTCACAACCGTGCCCCGCCCCGAAATCGAAAACACGTCCTCGATCGGCATCAGGAAGGGAAGGTCCTTCGGGCGCTCGGGCTGCGGAATATACTCGTCAACCGCGCCAATCAGCTCCAGGATCGAACCCCGGCCCTGGCCCTCGTCGCCGTCCTCCAGCGCAACCAGCGCCGAACCCCGAACCACCGGAATGTCGTCGCCCGGAAAATCGTAGCTCGACAGAAGCTCCCGGACCTCCAGCTCCACCAGGTCAAGGATCTCCTCGTCGTCAACCATGTCCACCTTGTTCATGTAGACCACCAGCGCCGGAACACCCACCTGGCGCGCCAGAAGAATGTGCTCCCGCGTCTGCGGCATCGGCCCGTCCGCCGCCGAAACGACCAGAACCGCGCCGTCCATCTGCGCCGCCCCCGTAATCATGTTCTTCACATAGTCGGCGTGGCCCGGGCAGTCGACATGCGCGTAGTGACGGTTATCCGTCTCGTATTCAACATGCGCCGTCGAAATCGTGATCCCACGAGCCTTCTCCTCCGGCGCCTTGTCGATCTCGTCGTAGCTCGTGAACGTGGCCCCACCGCTCTCCGCCAATACCTTCGTGATCGCCGCCGTCAGCGTCGTCTTCCCATGGTCAACATGACCAATCGTCCCCACGTTGCAGTGCGGCTTCGTACGCTCGAATTTCGCCTTCGCCATCGCTCGACCAACCTTTTCGTTCGCTCGTCCGTCTTCGACCGTTTCCCGGTCCTCGCCGCCGCCCGGCGAGCCGTGCTCCGGCCCCTTGGCCCGCGGCCTCGTCTGGAGCGGGTGATGGGAATCGAACCCACGTAACCAGCTTGGAAGGCTGGGGCTCTACCATTGAGCTACACCCGCGAAAACCCGAGTATCCTCGTCTTCGCCCGCTTGCCCCGTTCGTCGGGTTTACTTGGTGGAGGGAGTTGGATTCGAACCAACGTAGGCATAGCCAACGGGTTTACAGCCCGTCCCCTTTAACCACTCGGGCATCCCTCCGAAAAGCACGATGAACGGCGCCGGGGCCGACAGGCCCCGACGCGGCGACGTGGGACTATGGCTTTTGTCGTCAAATGTCAATATTTGAGCGCGCGTTCAGCCATGCAAGGGGGCCCAAATGCCACGAGAACGAAAACCCAGAGACGGCGGCGAGCCGGCGGAGGATCGGAGCTACTGGATTCACGGCACCCATGCCGTGCACGCCGCGCTCGCAAACCCGACGCGCCGCGCAAGCCAGCTGCTGGCGACGGGCTCGGCGGTGGTCCGGCTGCGCGACGCGGACCTGTGGGACGATGCGCCCCGGGCGGAGGTCGTATCGAGCACCAAGATCGCTCGTTACCTCCCCGCCGATACCACCCATCAAGGAGTGGCGCTGCGCGTGGGGGCCCTGGACGACGTGGCCCTCGGCGAGGTGGCGGGCATCGACGCGGCGGCGGCCCGCCTTGTGGTGCTGGACCGGGTTTCTGATCCCAGAAACGTCGGTGCCATCCTACGGGCGGCGGCGGCCTTCGGCGTCGCCTGCGTGGTCACGCCACGCCGCCACGCGCCGGCGGAAGGCGGCGTGCTGGCCAAGTCGGCCTCGGGTGCGCTGGAGATCGTGCCCCTGGTGCGTGTCGCCAACCTCGCCCGCGCCCTCGACGAGATCGCGGAGCTCGGCTTCTGGCGCCTCGGCCTCGACGCCGAGGCCGAGGCGGGAATAGACCAGACCCGGCCCGACGGGCGCTTCGCCCTCGTGCTGGGCGCCGAGGGCAGCGGGCTCAGACGGTTGACCATCGAGCATTGCGACGCGCTGGCCCGTATCGAGATGGCGCCCGGAATGGCGAGCCTCAACGTAAGCCAAGCCGCCGCCGTCGCCCTGCATGCGACCCGGCCCCCTGGCCAGCCGACACCCTAGCAGTTTGTCGGGCTTAGGCCGATAGAGGTCAATATGCGCAAGAAACGCAATGATTTTGACGGGAAATTATAACAAACATACGAACCATGCGCTTTGTGTGAAATATTATTGCCGATTTTGCTTAAGTCCGACAGGCTCCTAGGGGGCAAGATCGTCCCAGATATTTCGACCGAGGGGGAGACAGGCATGGCGGACGCGCTCGGCTGGCGGGGCAAGATCGGTGTCGCGATCCCCTCGACCAACACAATTCTTCAACCCGATTTCGAGGTGATGCGGCCCTTGGGCGTCACCAATCACACCGGCCGCATCATGATCCCCAACATGACGATCGGCTCGGACGAGGACTTCAAGACCTTGATGGGGATGATCGACGTGGAGATCTATGCCGCCGTCGACCGGCTGATGACCGCGGCGCCCGACCGGATGCTGGTCGGCATCTCGTCCTTCATCTTCTGGGAGGGGCTGGAGGCCTCGGAAGCCCGCCGCGCGAAGCTGGAGGCGCACGCCGGCGTGCCGGTGACGGGCGGCTCGTTCGGGATGCTGGCGGCGCTTCGGGCCTTGGGCGCGACGCGCGTCGCCGTCCTCTCGCCTTACCCGAAAATCGCCAACGACCAGGTAACCCGCTTCCTGGGCGATGGCGGCATCGAGGTGCGGCGCTTTCGCACGCTCGAATGCACAACGCCGCTGGAGATCGCCGAAGTCGGCGAGGATCGTATCCGCGCCGCCCTCCTGGAAATCGACGGCGACGATGTCGACGCCCTGGTGCAGGCCGGCACCAACCTCTCGATGCTGCGCCTCGCTGCCGAGGCGGAGCGCTGGTTGGCCAAGCCGGTGCTGTCGATCAACGCGGTCACCTACTGGCACGTGCTCAGGGAGATGGGTGTGGCCGACCGGATCGACGGCTTCGGCACGCTGCTGGAGAACCATTGAAGCTTAAAGGAGCGGGGATGGCGGAGGCGAGAGCGACACGTGGCGCCATCGGGCTAAAGGCCGCCTGGCTCTGCTGCGCTCTGGGGATGGCGCTCTCATCGACTTTTCCGGCGGCCGCCACGCAGCCGGCGCGGCGCGATTTCGTCCTCGATTGGCCCGCCGTCAGGTCGGCGGCCCAAGGCTTCGATCGGTCCGACGCCGCGCGCTTCGAGGCGAGATACGAGGAACTGTCGCGGCAACGTCCCTATCTGATCCTGACGCCTCCCGCGCCCTATTTCGTCGTCGGCCGGGGCGGCGGGGATCATTTTTTCCTCGAGGCCGTAGTCGAGATGTTCACGTCCGCCTTGCGCAAGAGCCAGACGGCCAGGGTCGGATGCGCTCCGCGACGGCGTGGCGCGCGACGGCAAATGAAAGCTATCCGGAACACGAGTTGAAAACCAACGCGGCGATCGCCACGATCGCGTTGAACACAGCCGGAGCCACCCGATGCCGATCCCCTCGCAAGTCCACCTCTTCGATATTCCCGACGACATCGCCTACCTCAACTGCGCCTATCTCTCGCCGCTTTTGAAAACGGTGGCGGCGGCCGGCCAGGCGGGCCTCGCGCGCAAGTCGCGGCCCTGGGAGATCCAGAGTGTGGATTTCGAGTCGGAGGTGGAAGTCGCGCGCCAGCGCTTCGCGGCGCTGATCGGCGCCACCGCCGACGACGTCGCGGTCGTGCCGGCGGCGAGCTACGGCATGGCCAACGCGGCGCGAAACGTCGAGATCGCGGCGGGCGACAATATCGTCGTACTGGCCGATCAATTCCCCTCCAATGTCGCCCCCTGGCGGACTCGCGCGGCCGAGACCGGCGCCGAGCTCCGCACCGTCGCCCGGCCCGCCGACGACGACTGGACGCCCGCCGTACTCGCCGCGATCGACGATGCCACGGCGGTCGTCGCCCTTCCCAACTGCCACTGGACCGACGGCACGCTCGTGGACCTGGAATCCGCAAGCGCGGGAGCCAGGCGGGTGGGCGCGGCGCTCTGCCTTGACCTGACGCAGTCGATCGGCGCCATGCCCTTCGACGTCGGCGCCGTTCGGCCCGATTTCATGGTCGCCGCTGGCTACAAGTGGATGATGGGTCCCTATTCCTTGGGCTTCATGTATGCCGCGCCCGCGCGCCAGGACGGCATCGGCTTCGAGCACAACTGGACCATGCGGTCGAACGACCCCGATTTCGCCCGCATGCGGAGCGACGCCGCCAGCGGAAAAATCGCGGCCCGCCGCTACGACATGGGCAAAGCCGCCAACTTCGCGTGCATGCCGATGGCGATCGCGGCGCTCGACCAACTGATCGCATGGGGCCCAGCCGAGACCCAGGCGACGTTACGCCTGCTCACCGACGAGATCGCGGCCGAGGCCGAAGCCCGAGGCCTGCTCGTCGCCGCCCGGGAGCGGCGCGCCGGCCACTACATCGGTCTCCGCTTCACCGGCGGCATGCCGGAGGCGATCATCGCCCGCCTCGCCGAACGTCGCGTCTTCGTCAGCCAGCGCGGCGATTCCCTGCGCGTGACGCCGCATCTTTATAACGATTCCCGCGACGTCGCCCGCCTGTTCGCGGCGCTTGACCGCGAACTCGGGCGCTGAAGCCACCGACGGACAACAGGCCCGGGAGTCGCCGTTCATGGCGATTGGTCATCGGTCGTACTCGAAGGCGTCGTCGCGAAGCCGATCGGCTGCGTCGCGCTCGTCCGCCGGGCCGAACCCGCCGCCGCCGGGGGTACGGATCAGCAGCACATCGCCCTGTTCCAGGAAATAGACCCCGCGTGGGTCGTGCTCGACGCCGTTGATGCGGATGGCGCCGAGGCCGCCCGCCTCGCCGCCGTCGAGGCCGGGGGCGGGGACGCGAGTGCGCTCTCCCATGAAAGTGACGGTGGTGGGCGTCTCCGACTCGTTCACCATCTCGACCTCCTGGCCGAGGCCGCCGCGACGCCGGCCGCGCCCGCCGGAACCGGGCGTCAAGCGCTTGTAGCGGAACAGCAGCGGCGAGATCTGCTCCGCCACCTCGACCGGCGTGGACGAGATATTGGAGGGCCAAGAGAGCACCGCTTCCCCGTCCGCCCCGCTCGTCGCGCCCATGCCGCCATTGAGGAACAGGTTGGTCGTGTAGGTCCGCCCATCGGGCCGCATGCCGCCCTGGGTACAGTTCCACAGGGGCGAGCCGGGCGCGGCCATGACGCGCCCAGGCAGAATCGGCGCCAGGGCGCCGAACACCAGAACGGGCACGTAATGGCCCGTGCTGGAGCGCGCGCCGACGGCGGCGGGCGGCAAGGGGTTCAGCAACGAACGCTCGGGCACGGAAAGCGTGATCGGCCGCAGCATGCCGGCGTTGTTCGCCAGCTCGGGCAGCAGGGCGCATTTCAGCGCATAGGCGCTCATCGCGAAGGTGTAGCAAAGTGGGCAGTTGATCGAGCGCGGCTGTTCGGGCGAGGTGCCGGCATAGTCGAAACGGACCTCGTCGCCGGCGATTTCGAGCGCCAGCTCGAAGTGGTAGGGCCGGTCCGGCTCGTGGCCGTCGGTGTCCATGGCAAAGCGCAGGACGCCGTCGGGAAGCGCACGGATCGCCGCCCGCATCGCGGTCTCGCAACGGCCATTCAGTTCGTGGCTGAGCGCCGCCAGATCCCTCAGGCGATATTCCGCCATCAGCGCGCCCAGGCGCTGTTCCATCAGGCCGTTGGCGCTCACCTGGGCGAAGATGTCGCCCTCGGTCTGCTCGGGCGTGCGCACCTGAGTCCTGAGTAGACGGAAAAAGGTCTCGTCCGGCACGCCCGCGCGGATAATCTTCATCGGGGGGATGTGGAAGCCTTCCTCGAAGACCTCGCGCGCAATCATCGAACGGATGCGCCCGCCGATGTCCGGCACATGGCTCGTGGTGGCGGCGAAGGCCACGAGCTTTTGGCCCAGAAAGATCGGCCTGACGATACAGACGTCGTTCAGATGGCCCGTCCCGAGCCAGGGATTGTTGGTCGAGAGCACGTCGCCCGGCTCAAGGCCGTCGTGGCCGAATTCGGCGATGAAGTGGCGCACCGTCGCCGGCAGGGTGCCGATGAAGGAGGGGATGGAGCCGGAATTTTGCGCGATCAGTTCGCCGTCGCGGTCGGTCAGCACGCAGGCGAAATCGTTGGCCTCGTTCGAGAGAGTCGAGAATGAGGTGCGGACGATCGCCTTCGCCGCCTCGTCGACGATCGAGATGAGCCGCGTCCAAAGCACCTCCAACAGCACCGCATCGAGTTTCGGCGTTTCGGACATCACGTCTCCCCTCCCCCGAGCGTCACCACGATGTTGCCGCCCGCCATCACCTCGAGGTCGGCGCCGGGGCCGACCACCAGGGTCGATTCCGCCTCCTCGACGATCGCCGGCCCGGCGAGCCGGTCGCCCGGACGCAGGCGGGCCCGCTCGTGCACCGGCGTCGGCCCGGCTTCCCCGAACGCCGGAAAGAAGACCGGCCGGTCGCCCTTCAGCGATCCGGCGCTGTCCCCGCCCCGCCCCGCCGCGCCGGGACTGGCACCAGCGACGGGCGCGTGGAGCGAAATCCGCAGGTTGACGATCTCCACCGCCACCTCGGGCGGCGCGCGGGTGAACTTCTCGACGTAGACCCGCTCGTAGGCGGCGCGGATGGCGGGTTGGCTCGCCTCAGTGAAGGGGCCCTCGGGTAAGGGCACGACGATTTCGAAGGCCTGGCCGGCGAAGCGCATGTCCGCCTCGCGGCGCGCAATCGCTGTCGCGGGATCGAGCCCCGTCTCGGCGATCACCACGCGCGCTTCGACCTCCATCGCCTGGTAGGCCGCCTCCAGCGCCGGCCAGTCGGCGCGATCGAGCAGGCTTGTGTGCGCCGACACCCGGTCGACCCGGGCCGGTGCCAGCAGCAATCCCAACGCCGAGGCGACGCCCGCGGCCGGCGGACAGATCAGCCGCGGGATGCCGAGCTTGACGGCCACGTGAAAGGCATGCACCGGCCCCGCCCCGCCGGTCGCCAGCAACGTGAAGTCGCGGGGATCGCGGCCCCGCTCGGCGATATGGACGCGCGCCGCGCTCGCCATGTTCTCGTTGACGATATCGTGGACGCCCCAGGCCGCGCGCTCGGGCGACAGGCCGGTCGCCGCCGCGAGCTCCTCCATCGCCCTCCGGCAGGCGTCCATGTCGATGGCCATGTCGCCGCCGGCGAAATAGTCCGGGCTCAGATAGCCGAGCAGGAAGTCGGCGTCGGTCACCGTCGGCTCCCGCCCGCCCCGCCCGTAGGCGGCCGGCCCGGGCTCCGAGCCGGCGCTTCGGGGTCCGACCTTCATCAGGCCGATATCGTCGATGCCAGCGATGGAGCCGCCGCCGGCGCCGATCTCGATAAGCTCGATGGTGGAGATGCGGATCGGCAGGCCGCTCCCCTCGATGAAGCGCTTCTGCCTGGCCGCCTCGAAGCCGTGCGCGATCAGCGGCTCGCCGTCGGCGATGACGGAAAGCTTCGCCGTGGTCCCGCCCATGTCGAAGGCGAGGAGGTCGGGGCCGCCCTCGGTCCGGCCGAGATACGCGGCGGCGAGAGCGCCGGCCGCCGGCCCCGATTCCAACAGCCGCACCGGCGCCCGCTTGGCTTCCGCCAGATGGGTAAGGCCACCGCTCGACAGCATCAACAGCAGGCTCGCGCCGATCCCGCGCTCGCCGATCCGTCCCGCCAGCGCGTCGAGATAGGTGGCGGCGAGCGGCATGATGAAGGCGTTGGCGACGGCGGTGGAGGCGCGCTCGTATTCCCGGACCTCGGGCGCCACCTCGCTCGACCGGGTGACGGCGAGGCCGGGGTGCGCCGCCTCGATGCGCGTGGCCGCCTCGATCTCGTGCGCCGGATTGGCGTAGCTGTGAAGGAAGACGATGGCGAGGGAGCGCACCCCGTCCGCCACCAGGCCCGCCGCGACCTCGTCCAGCGCCGCCACGTCCAGCGGCGTTTGGACCGTGCCGTCGGCGCGGGCCCGCTCCGCCACCTCGCGGCGAAGCGGGCGGGGCACCAGCGGCTCCGGCTTGCGGATGGCGACGTCGTAGAGCTCGTACTTCCGCTCCCGCCCGATCTCCAGCGTGTCGCGGAAGCCTTCGGTGGTGACGAGGCCCGTGACCGCGCCCTTGCGCTCGATCAGCGCGTTGGTGAAAAGCGTCGTGGCATGAACGACGCGGCCGATCCCGGCCGCCGGCACGCCGTCCTGGGCGAGGATCAGGTCGATCCCGTCCAAGACGCCCCGCGCCGGATCGTCGTGCGTGGTCAGCACCTTGCGGCTGAGGCGCTCGCCCGCCTCGTGATCGAAGACCACGATATCGGTGAAGGTGCCGCCGATATCGATGCCGAGGGAATAGCGGCTCATCGTCCCGCCTCCGATCCTAGTCCTCGTCCCGCGTCGCATGGGGCGGCGGCTGGAAGTAGCGTGGGATCGGACCGATCGCCTCGATGTCGACCTCGACCAGCGCCGGGCCCGCGACGGCGAAGGCGCGTTCCATGCAGGCGCCGAGGTCCGTCGCGCGGCTCGCCCGCTCGAACGGCATCCCGGCGAGCTTGGCGAGCCCCTCCAGGTCCGGCCCCTTCAAGTCGCCATAGAGAGTGGCGGCCGCCATAGAGCGCGTCCTGGATATGCTTGATGACGCCGTAGCCCTTGTCGTTCATCACCATGAAGACGACATCCGCGTTCTCCTGCGCGGCGGTGAAGATCTCGCTCATGTTGACGGCGAAACCGCCGTCGCCGCACATCGCCATCGCCTTCCGGCCCTTGGCGCCTATCGCCGCGCCGACGCCGAGGCTGAGACCCGGGCCGATCGCCGCGCTCACCGGATATACGCTGTCGCGGGGACCGTTAAGCGCCACGAGGCGGTGCCCCCAGGTGGAATTGGAGATCGTGACGTCGCGCACGAAGACCGCGTCCCTCGGCATCACGGCGCGGAGCGTCGCGGGGAAGTCGCGATAGGGACCGAGTCGGTCGAGATAGTTCTCCATCGCTGCCGTCTTTGCGGCGAGCAGGTCGTCGTGGTAGCCCGGGGCGAGCGCCAGCGGCCCGGCGAGGCGATCGGCCATCGCGCCCAAGGCCGTGCCGGCCTCGGCGGTAATGAAAAGGTCCGAGGTATAGGTCCCCCCCTCTGCCGCCGGGTCGATGTCGATATGAACGCGAGGCTCTGGCAACGGCATGGTCATGTCCCGCGTCTCGTGCCCCTTGAGGCGGGAACCCGCGACGATCAGCAGATCGACGCTTTCCATGAAGGCCTCGATCTCCGGCAGGCCGGCGAGCGCGCCCAGGCTACGGGGATGGTCCTCGGCCACCACGCCGCGTCCCTGCCAGCTGGTGATGACGGGCAGGCCGGCCTCTACCAGGCGCATGACCTCCGCGCCCGCGTCGCGCGCGCCGTTACCGAGCCACAGCAGCGGCCGGCGCGCGTGTCCCAGCATTTCCACCAGCCGGTCCATCCTGGCGGGGTCGGGCGCCGGGGCCGGCGGCACCGGCAGGGCGGTGTCGAGTTCCGTCGGGCGGGCGATCTCGGTCCGCTGAATGTCGATCGGGATCTCGACGCTGACGGGGCCGCGCGGCGGGGTCATGGCCTCGGCGGCGGCGCGTATCAGGGTCGGTATCGCCGTCTCGGCCGAGCGCACGCGGTAGGCGGCCTTGCCCACCGACTTCAGCATGCCCAGCTGGTCGGGCACGTCGTGCACCGTCTGCTGGCCCTTGTCCATGTTGCCCGTCGCGGTCTGGCCGGTGATGTGCAGCACCGGCACGCCGGCGAAATTGGCCTCCACCAGGCCGGCGACCGCGTTGGCGGCACCCGGCCCGGTGCTGGAGAAGAGCACGCCGAGCCCGCCCGACACCCGCGCGTGCGCGTCCGCCATGTGGCCCGCCCCCGCCTCGCCGCGCGCCATCACGCAGCGGATGGCGTTCCGCCGGCCGATCCCGTCCAGCATCGGGATATTGTGCACCGAGATCACGCCATAGGCGGTGTCGACGCCGATCCCTTGCAAAAATTCGGCGACGGCGTCGCCGACCAGGTAGGACTCGGGCATGGGGTATTTCCTCATGGCGTAACGGGAGGGAATGATGCCGGATACCTCCCCACGGCTCATGGTGGCGGGATCGCCCGGGCCGAGGTGCGAGTTCGGGGTGCCGTCAAGACATCAAGAAATCGTCGTCCCGCTGTCGACCGTCAAGATATGACCGGTGGTGATGCGCGATTCGTCCGAAGCCAGGAAGAGGGCCGTGTTGGCGATGTCCTCCGGCTCGGCCAGCCCCACCAGGTGGGAGCGCGAGAGGTCGCCCACCTTGTCGTCGTGGGCCAGGATGTTGCGCACCCGGGGCGTCAAAGTCACCGAGGGGGCGATGGCGTTCACCCGGATGTTGTCGGCGCCGTATTCGGCCGCCATGGACCGGGTCATCGAGGCGACGCCGCCCTTGGCCGCGGTATAGGAATCGCGCCCCGGGATCGCCATCAGGGCGACGTTCGAGGTCATGTTGATGACCGAGCCACCGCCCGCCTCGATCATGCCCGGAATGATCGCCCGGCTGCAAAGCCAGGTGCCGAAGAGGTCGACGGAGATCACCCGCCAGAACTCCTCGACCGAGCCCTCGGTGACGCGGCTGTCGTTCAGCGACGAGCCGCCGGCGTTGTTGTGCAGCACGGTGATGTTGCCGTAAGCCTCGACCGCCCTCGCGGCGGCGGCGGCGACGCTTTCCTCGTTCGTCACGTCGACCTCGACGAAGACCGCCTGGTTGCCCGCTTCGTTCACCAGCCCCACGGTCTCCTCGCCCGCCGGGACGTCGATGTCGGCGACGACCACGCGCGCGCCCTCGCTCGCGAACAGCCGCGCCGTCGCCCGCCCGATGCCGGATCCCGCCCCGGTGATAAAGGCGATCTTTCCATCCAGTCGCGCCATCATTCCCTCCCTCGGAAATTATAGGCGGGACTATAGCGCAAGCGACGAATTGACGCGCAACGGGTCGCCCGCGGCATCCCCTCGGGGTATTGGGGCAAACGGAGGCATCGCGATTACAGTTGGGGACGCACGCGCTCCGCGAACGTTTCCATGGTCGCGAGAATGCCGTCGTGGGATTGCGCCGACAGGTCCAATACCACGTGTTCCAGCCCCAGTTCCCGATACGCCCCGAATTGCTCGACCGCCGCGTCGACAGTGCCGGTGATGCTGGAGAGTGGCCTTGGGCGATTGGCCTGTCCCGTGGAATAGGTCCTGCCCGCCTCGAAAGCCCCGTCGAGCGACAGCCCGATGCGACAGGAAAATGCCGGCTCGCCCCGACGGTCATTCTTCACCCAAAGCTCCCCTACGTGCGCGCAGCCGGGAGCCATTATCCGGCGCCAGAAGGCCCGAGGCATGCCAGCCGTCCCCCAATTCCGCGACCCGGCGCCGCGAACGGGCACGGTTTCCCCCGACCCAGATCGGCGGACCGCCCGGCCGCACCGGTTCCGGCGAGGCCTGCATTTGGTCGAAGCGGTGGAACTTGCCGTCGATGCCGACCGTGCCGTCGGTCCAGATGTCGCGCATGATCCGCAGACATTCGTCGCTGTAATCACCGCGCGCCTCGAAGGGCGCGTTCAGGGCGGCGAACTCTTCCGCCATCCAACCCGTTCCCGTCCCCACGATCACCCGGCCCCCGGACAGTTGATCGATAGTGGCGAGCATCTTGGCCAGCACGATGGGGCTGCGATAGGGCAGGATCAGGACGCTGGTGCCCAGGCGCACCTTCGTCACGACCGCCGCAAGGTGGCTCATCAAGGCGACGGGCTCCAGCATGTCGTCGCGGTAGGTGATCTCCATCGAGCGCGGCACGATGATATGGTCGGTCATCCAAACGGAATCGAAACTGAGCGCCTCGGCCCGCCGCGCGACGTCGAGCACGCGCCCGATCTCGAGCGTCCTGCCGTAATGCGGAATGCAAACGCCGAAATCCATGTCCGAACCCTTTCATCCACCGCCCGGTCGCGGCATTCACACGGAGCGTGATCCGGCCGCCTCCACCAGACAAGTCCCTCTCGCGGGCGGCACGCGTCAGTTGGCGGCCAGCAGCTCCACCACTGCGCCCCTCAAGAAGGCCTCGTCCTCGGGGTTCAGCGTTGGATTGCCGGCCCGGTGACCCCAGATCGAGGGGATCGGCCGGAATTCAGCATTGGGCATCTGATCCGCCTCGATCCGGCTGTCTTCCGGCGTGAAGTAGAGGTCCGTCTCCGACGGCATGACGAAGGTCCGCGCCGTGATGGCGCCGAGCGCGGAAGAGAGGTCGCCCGCGTGGAGGGGATTGTCCGCGATGTCGGAGGCGGACCAGGTATCCAGGCTGGCCAGCAGGTTGTGGGGATCGCGGTGGAGGAAGTTGGCCTCCCACGAGCGTACGAGGAAATCCTCCAGGCTGGAGAAGCCGACCGCCTCGTAGGCCCTCTCGCGGTAGAAGGCCTGCGACATGGCCCAGCCGGCATAGACCCGGCCCATGGCACGCAGGCCCCGAACCGGATGCGCCTCGAAATGATCGCCGGCCCAGGCGGGATCGCCGGTCAGCGCCGCGCGCACGCCCTGGAGGAAGACCTGGTTGTGCACCGAAGTCTTGGCCGAGCCGCAGATGGCGCAGATCCGCTTCACCCGATCGGCGTGGATCGCCCCCCAGTGCAAGGCCTGTTGCGCGCCCATCGACCAGCCGTAGACCAGCGCCAGCTCCTCGATGGCGAAGACCTCGCGCAACATCCGGCTCTGGGCTTCCACGTTGTCCCAATGGGTGAACACCGGATAGCGGTCGGGACCGAAGGGCCGCGCCAAGTTCGACGGCGAAGTCGAGAGGCCGTTTGCGAACATGTTGGGGATGACGATGAACCAGTCGGTCGGATCAAGAATGCATCCCGGCCCGATCAGCCACTGGATGTCGTAATGCTGGGCACCGTACGAGGTCGGATAGAGAATGGCGTTGGATTTGTCGGCGTTGAGGGTGCCGTAGGTTTGGTAGGCGAGTTCCGCCCTGGGCAGCGTGATGCCGCGTTGCAGGGTGAAGTTTTCGATCTCGAAGATTTCGTAGTCGCGGTCCGCCATGTCGCCGTTCCTCTCGCCCGTCGCCCGCACAGAAAGCAAGCGTAACGGATTTCCGGCCCGCACGCTGGACAGGCCCCAACACCGCCATGTACATCATGGCCCGACCCGCCTTGCCGTCGGCATCCGCCGGCTTCCGCTTCGACATTCGAACCCGAGAGGACCCGCCATGGACTTCGGCACCTTTCTGCTGCTGCAGTCGCCGAGCGCCAGGCCGCCCGAGGAGCTCTTCGCCCGCGCGGTCGAACTTGCCCAGACCGCGGACAGGCTGGGTTTCGACAGCATCTGGTGCGCCGAGCACCACTTCTCGACCTACGGCTATCTCTCGCGGCCCCTGATGCTGGCGATCCATATCGCCAACCGGACCGAGCGGATCCGCGTCGGCTCGGCCGTCGTGGTGCTACCGCTGCACCATCCCCTGATCGTCGCCGAAGAGATCGCAACCGCCGACGTGCTGACGGGCGGCAGGCTCAACGTCGGCCTCGGGCGCGGCTACCAGACCTACGAGTTCGAGCGGCTGGGCTTCACGCTGGGCGAGAGCCGGGAGCGTTTTGACGAGGAGGTCGATATTCTGCTGCGGGCCTTCGAGGGCCAGCCCTTTGCGCACGAGGGCAAGCATTATCAATGGCTCAATTCGTGAAACGTATGCATTTGTGATAGAATGCCCGGAATGTCAGGAGGTTGGGTCATGGACGGCAAGGGTTTCCAGGTGTGGCTTTCGGCGGCGCGCGGGCTGACGCGCGTGCAGCGGCACGAGGCGCTCGCGGTGCTGTCGGGCCGGAGCGAAGGCGAGGCATCGAAGGCCGCGATCGAGCTTGGTGTGGACGAGGCCCGGCGCTGTCCGCACTGCGCGAGCGAAGGGGCGGTTTCGCGCGGTATGGCGCGGGGTCTGCGGCGCTACCAGTGCAAGGGCTGCGGCAGGACCTTCAACGCGCTGACCGGTACGCCGCTGTCGGGCCTGCACCACAAGGAACGCTGGCTGTCGTTCGGGGCGTCGCTGGCGGAGGGGGAGACGGTGAAGGCCTCGGCGGCGCGCTGCGACGTGGCGGTGAGCACGGCGTTCCGCTGGCGTCACCGGTTTCTGGCGGCGGCGCGGAGCGATTCGGAGGTGCTCAAGGGGATCGTGGAAGCGGACGAGACCTACGTCCTGGAGAGCCGGAAGGGCGCGCGCGGGCTGGGACGCAAGGCACGGCGGCGGGGCGGCAAGGCGAAGAAGCGCGGCCTCTCGCGCGAGCAGGTGCCGGTTCTCATGGCGGCGGACCGGAGCGGGACGACGGTGAGCGCGGTGCTGCCCAGGGTCGACGCGGCGGCGCTCACGGCTGCTCTCGACCCGGTGGTCGCGAAGGACGCCCTGCTGGTCTCCGACGGTGGCGCGAGCTATCCACCTTGCGCCGCCGCGCTCGGGGTGAGCCACGAAGCACTCAACCGCTCGATGGGGGAACGGGTTCGGGGCGATCTGCATGTGCAGACGGTGAACAGCCGCCACAGCCGGTTGAAGGACTTCCTGCGTCCCCGCCGCGGCATCGCCACCCGCTATCTGGACAACTACCTGAGCTGGTTCCACCTCGTCGGCCTCGCCCCCGGCGCCAATGACCGAGCCTGCCTCGCCGCCGCCGTAACAAGGTGACGCATACAATTCACGAATTGAGCCTTATCAATTCGGCGAGACCAGCGTCTATCCCCAGCCGATCCAGAAGCCGCACCCGCCGATCTGGGTCGTCGGCCAGAGCGCGGAGTCGGTCGTCGCCACGGTGAAGCGCGGCTTCAACCTGGTGAGCGGCGGCTTCGGCGTGCCGCTGGAGCGCCTACGCGAATTCCGCCGGGGTTTCGACGAGATGGAGGTGCCGGGCATCGACAAATCCAAGATCCGCGTCTCCACCCAGCGCCCGGTCTACGTCACCCACGACGAGAGCGAGCTGCCGGAGATCGTCGCCCAGGCGCGCTGGAACATGCGGGTGACCCTCAGCCTGCGCCAGGGCCTGGAGCGGGTCGAGAAGGGCCGGGCCATCGCCATCCCCTTCGAGAACGAGCCCACGGACGAGGAACTATTGGAGCGCTTCTTCGTCGTCGGCACGCCCGAGACCTGCATCGCGCGGTTGAAGGCGCTGGTGGAGGCGATGAGAATCGATCACTTCAACGCCAGCTTCTGGTTCGGCGACCTAGCCCACGACCGCGTGCTCAAATCGATGGAACTCTTCGCCGAAGAGGTGATGCCGGCGTTCGCTTGAGGCCCGCCAGCCGACTCAGTCCGTCACGATCAGCTCCGGTCGTTGCGAGAGGGTGAGCGGCGCCGCGCCATCGCGGCCATACCAGACGAAGGCGAGTTCCGCCTCCCGCGTCGTTGTCCAGGTATCCAGGTCCGTGAGGAACGGTTCGTCGAGGGTGACGGTCTGGTCCCGGCCGGCGACGTCGATCGGAGCCGAATGGGTGGTGACCAGCTGCTGCGGCTTGCCCGCGCTTTCCTCGTCATGGAACGAGCGGAGGAAGATCTTGGCGTGCAGCTCGCCAGCCGCGCTTCCCGCCGTCGGGTGGACGCGAAATCCGCCAATGCCGCGCTGGCGGAAGCGGGAATAGGTGAAGCTGATCGGATTGGCCGTGATCTCGAAGGATCGTGGTGCCTGCAAAATCAAGTATCCGACGCCAGGTACCGAGGAACGCATGGTGGCGAACGGGTTGGCGGGTTCGAACGCCGCGAAGGCGCCGCTCACCTCGCGCCAGCCGGGGTTGAGCTCGAGGAAATGCTTGGCGGCCCAGAAGACGCCGGGCTGATCGCAATCGTCGAGGACGACCAGGCCGCCCGGCCGGGTCCAGTTCGCCAGCGTGATCAGATCGTAGAAGGCGAACTCATAGGCGTGGTTGCCGTCGATGAAGGCGATGTCGATTTGCGGATCGTGACGGCCGAACTCGATGTAGAAATCCATCGAAGTCTTGTCGAGAAAGACCACCAATTCCCGGAGTTCCTCCGGCCACTGGGCGAGAATGCCGGGCACCCGGTGGCCGCCATAAGGATCGGTGGTAACGAGTTGCCCGCCCTCCCCGTTGGCCCACATGGCCCGCGCGATTACCTCCGTCGTTCCGGCGAAATAGGTGCCGATCTCCACCATCAACTTGGGCCGCCAGGCCCGGACCAGCTGGTACATGAAGGCACGCACCCGGGGCGAGGCCAGCACGCGTTCGGGATAGTCGGTGAAATAGGCCTCGGCCCGGGCGCAGCCCGGCGTGTGGACCAGCGCCGGCAGGCGCGAGGCCTGGTCGGTGAAACCGTCCAGCGCCTCGACCGTGATGTCCTCCAGTACCCGCGACGTCATCCCGGCCACACTCCCGTTGTCCTTGCCTCGGGCGCCCATGCTGGCGGAACATGGTTAGGGAAGCCTTAAGCGGTCTGACGCCCGATTTGCTAAACTCGTTTCCGGGAGGAAATGGTCATGAACGACATGCGGGAAACGTCGCTTGCGGCGGGCCAGCGGGTCCCGGCGAAGATCACCGGAGTCGAGTGCATCCCCTTGAACATCCCCTTCGAGGTGCCGTTCAAGATCGCCGCCGGCGCGGCGCGGCCGGTGGTCGAGACGCTGATCGTCAAGCTGTCGACCGACCAGGGCGTCGTAGGCGTCGGCGAAACCCAGGCCTGGCGCCGGCAGGGCAGCGGCGAGACGCTCGCCGGCCAGATCGACGTCATCGACAACCACTTCGCGCCGCGCCTGATCGGCCGCTCGCCCTTCGACGTCGCGGCGATCATGCACGAGCTGAACCAGGCGATGTACGCCACGCATTATTCCCAGGCCGCCGTGGGAGACGCGCTTTACGATGCCGTGGGCAAGCTGCTCGACGTGCCGGTCTGGCAGCTGCTCGGCGGCAAATGCCGCGAGACGGTGAGGATTGCCGCCGTCCTCACGATGAAGGGCTCGCTCGGGTCCCTCATGGACTCGGCCGAGGGCTTTTACGAACGCGGCTTCCGCCACCTGGTGCTGAAGATCGGCGTCGACCCGGCCGACGACGTGCGCAACGTCGAGGCGCTGCGCAAGCGCTTCGGCGACGCGATCGAACTCCGGGTCGACGCCAACGCGGCGCTCGGCTACGACGCGGCGCTCCGCCTGCTGACGCGGCTCGGGCCCCACGACATCGAGTGCGCGGAACAGCCGCTCGCCATCTCGGATGTCGCCGGCATGGCACGCCTCGCGCGCGCCGTGGCCATGCCGGTGATGGCGGACGAATCCGTCTCGACCGATACGGCCCTCCTGGACATTATCCGCGCGGGCGCCGCCAGTTCGGCCCAGACCAAGGTCGCCAAGAACGGCGGCATCCATCACATCCGCCGGCTCTGGCATCTGCTGGCGGCGGCCGGCATGGGGATCAACCCGGGCAACCACCCGAGCACCTCCATCGCCACTTCCTCGGTCGCTCAGATGTGCGCCTCCTGGCCCGGGCCGCTGATGGCGGGCGTCTTCGCCGTCGGCGTCAGCGGCGCGCTGGCCCAAGACATCGTCGAGAATCCGATCCAGCCGGTGGACGGCGAGATCGCCATTCCCGACGGCCCGGGCTTCGGCCTGCAACTGGACGAAGAGGCGGTCGGGCGGCTCCGAATCGACACATGACGGCGGCGAGCTTACCATCGGCGCCGATAATAGAGACGTCGAAGCCCCGGAGGCGCCCCATGTTCGACCTGATTATTCGCGATGCGGAAATCCACGACGGCAACGGCGCCGAGCCGGTGCACGGCAACCTCTGGATCCAGGACGGGAAGGTCGCCGGCGTCGGCACGGAGGCCCCCGAGGCCAGACGCGAGGTGAAGGCCGACGGCCTGACGTTGATGCCGGGGATCGTCGACCTCCATACCCACTACGACGCCCAGGTGACCTGGGACCCGACCTGCTCGCCCTCGCCCTCGCTCGGCGTCACCACCTGCGTCATGGGCAACTGCGGCTTCGGCATCGTGCCGAGCCCGCCGGAGATCCGCGATACGATTCTGAAGAACCTCTCCGTCGTCGAGGGCATGGACCTTGACGCGCTCCGCGCCGGCACCGACTGGCGTTTCGAGACATTCGCCGAATATCTCGACGCGCTCGACGCCATGGGACCAACGCCCAACCTGGCCGTCCTCGCCGGCCATTCCGCCGTGCGCACCGCCGTGATGCGCGACGAGGCCTGGACCCGCGAGACGCCCACCGAGGACGAGATGGCCCAAATGCGGGCGCTGATCGACACGGCGCTCGGCCAAGGCGCGGTCGGTTTCGCCTCTTCCTTCTCGATCAACCATTCGGGCTATGGCGGCATCCCGATGCCGTCCACCATCGCCAGCGTCGATGAGTTCGGCCATCTGGCCGACGCGCTGGGCGCGGCCGCCCGAGGCGTCTGCCAGATCGCCGCCGGCGGGCGTGGCACGGTCGAGGCGCTGGAGCCGATCGTGGCCCGTAACGGGCGGCCGATGTTCCTCACCACCGGCGCGGCCATGTACAGCCCGAGCGAGCCCGAACGTTCGATGCAGTGGTTCGAGGCCTGTGCCGAGGCCCGGGCGCGCGGCAACCGCTTCTACATCCAAATCCCCTGCCAGCCGCTCAGCTTCGATTTCACCATGGCCAACGCCTATCCCTTCCACAGCCATGCGACCTTCTCGGCAATCAAGGCCTACGAGCCCGAGCAACTGGTGCCGGTCTACCAGGACCCCGAGTTCCGGCGGCGCTTCCGCGAGGATCTGGCGGCCCCGGTGGTCGGCACGATCTTCAAGGGCACGTGGGACCAGATCGTCATCGCCGTCGTCGCCAAGCCCGAGAACGAGCCGCTCCGGAACAAGACCATCGCCGAACTGGCCGCCGAGCGCGGCGCCGATCCCCTCGACACCATGCTGGACCTGGCGCTGGAGGAGGATCTGGGCACCTATTTCCTCGGCAAGTTCCTGAACGTCGGCGACGAGGGCGTCGGCCGCCTGCTACAACACGAGTCGGGCGTGATCAGCCTCTCGGACGCGGGGGCGCATCTGATCTACATGTGCGATGCCGGCTTCGGCCTGCATTTCCTCGGCCATTGGGTCCGCGAATTGGGCCAGTTCACCATGGCCGAGGGCGTGCGCCGCCTCACCAGCCACCCGGCCGACCTCTACGGCATTCCGGATCGCGGCCGCCTGGCGCCCGGCTCTCACGCCGACATGCTGCTGTTCGACCCCGCCACCGTCGGCGTCGGCCAGCCGAGCCGCGTCTCCGACCTCCCCGGCGGCGGCCCGCGCACCATCCGACGGCCGAGCGGCGTCCACGGCGTGTGGGTCAACGGCGAAGCGGTCTTCGACGGCACCGACTACGTCGCCGAGGGTAAGGGCCCGGGGCAGGTGCTCAGAGAGTTTCGGGCGTAGACCTCATGCACCACGGCGAATACCGCCGCCGGCACGCCGCCGTCGCCGGGGCGATGGCGGCGGAGGGGCTGGACCTTCTGGTCGCGGCGGGTCGCGGCCTGCTGACGCAATATGGCTATGTGTTCTATCTCGCCGGCTACTGTCCGGTGATCCGGCCAGCCGCCGTGCTCATGCCGGCGGGTGGCGCGCCGATCCTGGCCGTTTCCACCGGCTCCGACATTCCGCTAGCCGCTCCGATCAGCCCAATCGCCGATGCCCGCGTCGCTCCGCCCGGCGGCGGGGGCGCCTTGGCGGCGCTGATTCGCGAGGTCGCCGAGGCCCAGGATGGCTTACGCATCGGCGTCGCCGGCCTGGAAGAAATCATCCCGGCCGATGAATTCTCGCGCTGGCAACGGGCCTTGCCGCAGGCCAGCTTCGTGCCGGCGAGCGATCTGCTGCTCGGCCTGAAAGCCATCAAGGTCGAGGCCGAGCGCGACGAGATGCGCAAGGCCGCCACGCTCGCGGACGACGGCCTAAGGGTCCTGCTCGACGCGCTGCGGAGTGGCGCGACGCCGCGCGCGGCGAGCGGCGCCTGCGAAGCCCACCTACGGGCCGGCGGCGGCCAGGAGATACTCGTCTACTGCAGCCCCGGGCCCCACTTCCTGCACCATCCCCTCGCCGACCCGCCGCGCGAGGGCGATCTGCTCTCGGTCTTTGTCGAGCTGTCGAACGAGGCCGGCTATTGGGTCGAACTCGCCCGCCTCGTCGCGGTCGGCCCACTCGACGAGGCGCGCCAACGGGTCGCCGAAAGCTGCGCCGCCGCCATGGCCGTGGCCGAGAACGCCATCGCGCCCGGCACGACGGCGGGCGCCGCCTACCAGGCAATTGCACAAGAGATCGGCCGCCAGGGGCTCACCTCCGGCCTGCTCTATGGCCACGGCGTCGGCGTCGACCACGACCTGCCGCTGATCGGCCAGGGCGAGGAAACCGAGATCCGCGCCGGCATGACCATCGCGCTGCATCCCCACATCATCGACGCGGCGGGCGAGGTGGGCGCCAGCCTGTGCGACACCTTTATCGTCGGCGAGGGCGGCGCCCAACCCTTGTCCAGCTGGGCACGCGAGCCGATCCCGCTTTGATCCAGCCGGCTACGGCGCCCCTGGCCTCTGGGTCGACGGCCATTATTACGGGGCCTGGCGCCGAATGGCGCGCAGGCCCAGCAGCATCGAGACGGTGGCGGCCGCGCAGAGAACCGCAAAGAGGCCGCAGATCGCCTCGACCGTGACTCCCGCGTCCATCAACGCGCCCATGAGAAGCGGCCCGAGCGCCGACGAGAGCGAGGAGAGCGCGGCCGCGAGCGCGCGGATCGCGCCCAGATGGCCGACACCGTAGACCTCGGCCCAGAGCGCGGTAAGCACGGTGAAGCCGAGGCCGACGGTGATGCCCATGAGGAAAAGGTAGGGAAGCGCCCAGGGCGCGTCGTCGAAGGTCCAGAGGATCACCATCGCGAGGCCCATCGGCGCCAGGAAGCCGGGCAGGACCCGGGCGGCCGTCACCCGGTCGATCAATGGGCCGGCGACCAGGGCGGCGAGCACCGTGCCCACGGCGTGGAGCCAGTACTGCCCGGCAAACCAGGCGGCGCTCCAGCCCTTTACCGCCGCCAGTTCCAGGCCGTGGAAAAACAGCGCCGTGTGAATGATGGAGGGGGCGAGCACGGCGGGCAGCAGCAGGTAAAAGGCCCGGTGGCGGAGCACTTCCGCCCTGGACCAGGAGCGCGGCGCCATCTCCCGCCCGACGTCGGCGCGCGTCCGGGCCGCCCGGCCGGGATAGTCGTCGCCACGGACCACCGGATTGCGCAGCAGCCACCAGATCAGCGGTGGCAGGCCGAGAGCGAGGACCGAGGCGGCGACGGCGTAGCTCGCGCGCCAGCCGATCGCGGCGATGCCGACGACGGCGAGGAAGGGCAGCACGCTCTGGCTGGCGGCGAAGCCGAGCGAGGCGAATGCCACCGCCTTGCCGCGATTGGCATCGAAGAAGCGGGCCATGGCGACGGTGCTGACGTGGCTCGCCAGGCCCTGACCGGCATGGCGCAGGAAGAAGATCGCGAGCACCAGCCAGACGGCATGCGGCACCCAGGCCATGAAGGCCGCGCCCCAAACCAGCGCCAAGCAGACCAGCGTCGTGTAGCGGCCCAGCCGCAGCCGATCGATCTGCGCGCCGCTCCAGGTGAGCAAGAGCGCGCTCGCCAGGGTGCCCACCATGTAGATGGCGCTCCAGGAGGTATGGGTGAGGGCGAACTCGTCCCGCACGGCCGGTCCGAAAACGCCGATGAAGAAGGTCTGTCCCACGCTCGAGGCGAAGGCCATGGTGAAGCCGAAGCCGAGTAGCCGCGCGTTGGCGCGCGCAAAGGTCTGATTAGTCACGTGCGAACATCTATTGTCCGGGCGGTCGGGGAGCGGTGCGTCTATCTAGCCGCGGCCGGGCCAAACTTCCAGTCGCCGTTCGTCGCCCGGCACCGCGCGGAAGGCGCCGGCGCCTACTCCGCCTCGCCGCCCTCCGGCCCCCAGAAGACGACCCAGAGGCCGAGATCGTCGCCGAAGTCCTCGAAGCGGTGCTCGACCCGGGCCGCGACGAAGAGGGCGTCGCCCGGGCCGAAGGGCACGCGATCCGGGCCGTGGACGAAGGTACCGGTGCCCGAGGCGACGATGTAGATTTCGTCCTGCTCGTGCGGCGTCTGGGGATCGTGGCCACGCGGCGCGTAGTAGCGAAGCGTCATGGTGCCGTGGCGCATCAGCAGCGCCGAGCGCGCGCCTTCGGGCAGCGGCGCGGCGATGGCTTCCTCGCGCGTGACGCGACCCGGCAGGGCGCCGGCGGAATAGAGCGCGGATGATTCGGACATGTTTTCCTCCCCTCGATCGGGATGATCGACGTCGCTCGAGGATAATCCAAGGACGTGCGCCGCCAAGGGCGAAGCTTGCCGCGCGCGGCCCCCTCTGCGACACTACGTCACAGTCGAGGCGAGTCGCTGGCCCGCCACGCGACGCGCGGGCGACGGCCGCCTCCGAGGAAGAGGAGGTTTTAGCCATGTCGTATCGGACCGTCGCAACCGCGTTCTTGCTGGGCTTTATTTCCCTGGCGAGCGCCAGCGCCGCGCCCCAGATCCTGGCGTTGATCCAGACCGAGGGCGCGAAGCCACTCGCCTGCGCCGGCGGTGAGTGCGTGGCCGAATTCAGCTCCTTCTGCATGGAGCCCCGGCGCGCGAGTCCGAGCCACGCCAGCGTCTACCAACCGGCCGAGGGCGCGGCGCTGACCCTGGTCGCGACCCTCGCGAACGGCGAGACCCGGCGCATGGCGCCGCCGCCGGACACCGGTTATCTCAGCCAGCGCGGCTATGCCGCCGTCCGCATTTCCGTGCCGGCGAGGCTCCGGGCCGAACTCGGCGCGGCGCGGCTGGCGATCGAGGTCGGACCCCGCGTCGCGCTGATCCCGAAGCCGTGGCCGAGCCATCATCGCCCGCACGAGCCGGAGGAGATCGCCTCCGCGCTCGGCCCCAACCGCTTGCTGGGCGAGGAGATCGTCGAGAACGCCGGCGAACGGACCCAGGGCATCCGGCTGCTGAGCTACCTGATCAACGCGCTGCCCGAGGGCCGCAAGGCCGATGCCCGGGCCCGGTCCGGGGTCTGGGAACGCGCGCTCGCCCAGGCACCGGCCGGCATCGCGAAATCGGGCCGCGACATCGCCGCCGAAGGCCTCTCGGTCTGCCGCGACAAACTCGGGGCCCGCGACGTCTTTTCCCTCCGCGAATGTCTGCAACATCGCCACGACCATCTTATGTGGCTGCTGAACCACAAGTACTGGAAGAGTGTCCGGCCGCACGGCTGACCGGAACGAGGATTCGCCCGTTCCAGGCCCTGGTGGCCCCGGTACCCAAAGGGTAGTACACCCGGCCGATGAGCTGGTTTCTCGGCATGGCGGTCGTCGTTGTCCTGGTCGCCGTGGTCGGCGTCCTGCTGGCGGGCGTCGTCACCATGGGCAAGGGCGGCGAGAAGGGCAGCCTCAGGTCCAACAATCTGATGCGCTGGCGGATCGGCCTGCAGCTGCTGGCCGTGGTCCTGGTCGTCGCGCTGCTTCTGTCGCAAGGCCTCTGAGGAGCGGAGCGGACGATGGTTCGACTGACCAAGATCTATACCCGCGGCGGCGATAAGGGCGAGACCAGCCTCGGCGACGGCGGCCGGGTGGCGAAGGACTCGGTCCGGGTCGCCGCCTACGGCACCGTCGACGAGGCGAACGCCGCGATCGGCCTCGCGCGCCTGCACACGGCGGGCGAGGCGGACGAGATGCTGGCGCGGATCCAGAACGATCTCTTCGATCTCGGCGCCGACCTCTGCACGCCGGAAAATTCGGAACGGCGTGCCGGCGCGCTCCGCATCCGGCAGGTCCAGGTCGACCGGCTGGAAGCCGAGATCGATGCCGTCAACGCGCGGCTGAAACCACTCGATTCCTTCATCCTGCCGGGCGGCACGCCGGCGGGCGCCCATCTCCACCTCGCCCGGGTGATCACGCGGCGCGCCGAGCGGCGGATGGTCGATCTTGCCCGCGAAGAGACACTCAACCCGCAGGCCATCGCTTATATCAACCGGCTCTCCGACCACCTTTTCGTGCTCTCCCGCATGGTCAACGACGATGGCGCCCTCGACGTCCTCTGGAAGCCCGGCGCCAACCTCTGAAAGGGCCGCGTCCTCCGTTGACAGCGCGGGGTCCGGGTCCTAGGTTGCGCCGCGTTTCGGCGCCCGTCCGGCGCCGCCATCTCTTTGATTTGGAACGGCCCCAGAGGGCCAACCACCAACCCTCGATGAGGAGCGGGAGACGCCATGAAGATCCTCGTCCCGGTGAAACGGGTGGTCGACTACAACGTGAAGATCCGGGTCAAGGCGGATCAGACCGGCGTCGACCTCAACAACGTCAAGATGTCGATGAACCCCTTCGACGAGATCGCCGTCGAGGAGGCGCTCAGGATGAAGGAATCGGGGAGCGCGGAAGAGGTCGTCGCCGTCTCCATCGGCGTGCAACAGTGCCAGGAGACGATCCGCACCGCGCTCGCCATGGGCGCCGACCGCGGCATCCTGGTGAAGACCGACGCGGCGCTCGAGCCGCTGCATGTCGCCACGATCCTCAAGGCGGTGATCGAGGAAGAGAACTCGGAGCTGGTCATCCTCGGCAAGCAGGCGATCGACGACGACTGCAACCAGACCGGCCAGATGCTGGCGGCGATGCTGGGCCGCCCCCAGGGTACCTTCGCCTCCAAGCTGGAGCTGGCCGACGGCAAGCTGAACGTCACCCGCGAGGTCGACGCTGGGCTGCAGACCATCACCATCGACATGCCGGCGATCGTCACTACCGACCTACGGCTGAACGAGCCGCGCTACGCCTCGCTTCCCAACATCATGAAGGCGAAGAAGAAGCCAATCGACGAGAAGACGCCCGAGGACATGGGCATCGACGTGACGCCGCGCCTCACCGTGCTGAAGGTCGAGGAGCCGCCGAAGCGGGACGCCGGCGTCAAGGTCGAAAGCGTCGACGAACTGGTCGACAAACTCAGAAACGTAGCGGGAGTGATCTGATGAGCGTCCTGGTCATAGCCGATCACGAAAGCGGCGTACTGAAGCCCGGTACCGCGGCCGTCGTCACCGCCGCGGCGGCAATCGATTCCGACGTCCATGTGCTGGTCGCGGGCACCGACGTCGCCGCCGCCGCCGCCCAGGCCGCCGCCGTCCAGGGGGTCGCCAAGGTCCGCGTCGCCGACGCCGCGCACTACGGCGCGATGCTGGCGGAACCGATGGCGGAGCTGCTGCGGGCGATGTCCGGCGATTACGCCGCCATCCTCGCGGTGGCCAACACCGACGGCAAGAATTTCATGCCGCGCCTCGCCGCCCTGCTCGACGTCAGCCAGATTTCCGACATCACCGAAGTGGTCTCCCCCGATACCTTCGTGCGGCCGATCTATGCCGGCAACGCCATGGCAACGGTGCGGTCGGGCGATGGGATCAAGATCATCACCGTGCGCACCACCACCTTCGCCAAGGCGGAGCTGGAGGGTGGCTCGGCCCCCATCGAGGACGTGGCGGCGGCCGGCGATCCCGGAATCTCCAGTTTCGTCAAGAACGAGCTGTCGGACAGCGAGCGGCCGGAGCTCACCTCGGCCCGCGTGATCATCTCGGGCGGTCGCGGCATGCAGTCGGGCGAAAATTTTCCGATGCTGTTCGAGATCGCCGACCAGTTGGGCGCCGCCGTCGGCGCCAGCCGCGCGGCGGTCGACGCCGGCTACGTGCCGAACGAGTTCCAGGTCGGCCAGACCGGCAAGGTGGTGGCGCCGGAACTCTACATCGCCGTCGGCATTTCGGGCGCCATCCAGCACCTGGCCGGCATGAAGGATTCGAAGGTCATCGTCGCCATCAACAAGGACGAGGAAGCGCCGATCTTCCAGGTCGCCGACTTCGGCCTGGTGGCCGACCTCTTCAAGGCGGTGCCAGAGCTGAAAGAGGCGCTGGAGAAGCTGCCTCCCGCCTGACGATACCGCCGATTTCGACGCCTCACCGGGGGCCGGCGCGGGAAGGCGCCGGCCCTTCTTTTATCCGGATTCACTCGGAAGCTTCGGGCCTCGGACGATTTGGATAAAATTTTACCTTTATCGTCAGTTGTTTACGTTGTGGTTTGGTTAATTCATCGTTACATCCTCGGTGACGGTCATCACTTCAAGGAGGTCGTCATGAGAGCCATACAGCACGTCGTCGACCGCAGTCGCCTCCGCGAGATCCGGCACCGTGAGAAACATCGCGTCATCGCCGACGCCTCCATCGAGGGGCAGAGAATCGATCCCCGTCTGCTGAGCCAGGCGGGGCGGCTAGACCGGGGCGGCGCCTCGACGGAACGGATCGCGGCCGAACTCGGCATCAGCTTGCCGCTCGCCCGCCATCTTCAGCTCACCAGCCGCGACCACGGCACGACCGGCCCCGCCACGACCCAGGCGTAGTCCCGGATTGGCGGCCGAAACAAGTATAAGGAGTCACGACCCATGCAACTCCCGACGGTTTACGGAATCTGCGGCGCCCGACGCAAGGACGACGGACGGCCCTGCCAGCGCCTGGCAATGCGGAACGGGCGCTGCCGCCTGCATGGCGGCCTCGCCACCGGACCGCGCACCGACGAGGGGCGCTACCGGATCAGCCAAGCCCAGCGCAAGCGCTGGGCGGCCTGGCGCGCGGCCAGGACGGCCAAAGAGGCCGCCGCCGTGTCGGCGCCGGTTGACGCGGGCACCGTCTCCCACGAGATAAGCCCGGCGCTCTGAAGCGCCGACACTCGGGGAGAGGCGCGTTGCCGATCGCGCGGCGCGCCTCTACCCTGCCTCCCCGGGACACGTGTGGCCCGAGCGGGAGGCTTAAGGATGAAGGCGATCGTCGCGCATGAATGGGGCGGACCCGAGGTCCTGAAGCTGGAGGATGTCCCAACGCCCGAGGCCGGCCCGGGCGAGGTTCTGGTCCGGCTCGCCGCCACAGGCATCAACCCCGCCGAAACCTACATGCGGGCCGGTGCCTACGCCCATCTCCCGGATCTTCCCTGCATCCTCGGCATCGACGGCGCCGGCGTGATCGAGACGGTCGGCGCCAGCGTCGACGGGGTCGAGGTCGGGGACCGCGTATACATCGCCGGCGCGGTCGGCGGACGGCTGACCGGCTGCTATGCCGAGTACGTGATTCGCCCGGCGGACGAGGTATTTCCGCTGCCCGACCGTGTCTCCTTCACCGCCGGCGCCGGTATCGGCGTGCCCTATGCGACCGCCTACTACGGCCTGTTCAACCGGGGCCGCGCCCAGGCGGGCGAAACGCTCTTCATCCACGGCGCCAGCGGCGCCGTCGGCACCGCCGCGATCCAGCTCGCCCGTGCGCGCGGCCTCACCGTGATCGGCAGCGCCGGCAGCCAGCGGGGCCTGGATCTTGTTCGCGAACAGGGTGCCCATCATGCCGTCGACCACGGCGCGGCCGGCTATCTCGATACGGTTCGCGAGCTGACCGGCGGCGCGGGGCCCACGCTGATCCTGGAGATGCTGGCCAACGTCAACCTGCAGCACGACCTCGACCTGGTGGCGAAGTACGGCCGAATCGTCGTCGTCGGCAATCGCGGCACGATCGAAATCAACCCCCGCGCGGCGATGATGAAGGAACTCGACGTCATCGGCTTCGCGCTCTGGAACTGCCCGCCGGCGGACCTGAAGGCGATCCACCTGGCGCTCATCGCCGGCCTGGAGAACGGCACGCTCGCCCCCGTCATCGGCCGCGAAATGCCGCTCAGCCAGGCGAGCCAGGCCCATATCGCGGTGCTGGAGCCGGGCGCCCACGGCCGCATCGTCCTCGTTCCCTGACGCCGAAAGGCGTCACGAAAGCAGGCGCCAAAAGGCGCTCTTGCGGCCATGCGCGTCGCGCAGTCGAGCCGCGTAGGCCTCGTGGGACTCGAAATTCCCGAAGTCCTCGATTCCCCCAGCGAGACTCTCGCACGCCATCAGATGTCGGGCGGCATGTCGGTAGCGGGTCGAGCGGGCCTTGCTCAACGTGAAGTCGATCATCGACCTGAAGAGAAGGGTGGCGGCCAACGGATGCCCGGCGGCAAGCGTTTCGGCGGCCGGCCGCAAAAACTCGTAGTGGTCGCCATTCAATTCGTCCGCCCGGGCGGTCACGAGGCGCGCCGCCCGGTCCAGCGCGGGCCATTCGATCAGGAACATCAGCGCGTGCGGGACGCGTTCCGATCCCGCCACGTGATCGAGCGCGCGCTCTTCCGCCTCGACATCGTCGAAATCCGCGAGCCGTTTCAGGTATTCGCGCAGGTGCGAGGCCGAGAGCGCGTCCTCGAAGACTTCCAGGCGGGTCGCTTGCGCCTCCTCCGTCCGCCCGAGGGCGTCGAGGGTCTCGATCCGGGCATCGTCCCATTCGATGTCGAGCCAGTGCCATTCTCGCCGCGGGCGATCTGCCTCCTCCAGCCGCCGCCACGCCTCTTCGGCGCGACCCGCCGCGAGCAGCCGACTGGCGATCTCCGCCGCGATTTTGGGGACCTTCCGCGCCGCCTCGTCGTACTGCGACATGAAGGCGTCGACATCGCCCTGGGCGTCGGCGATGTCCTTCAGGGCGGACCGTACAATCATCTCGCGCGAGAGTTCCGCGACTTCGTCGGCGTAGATCGGAGCCCTCGAAGACCAGCCGACGACCTCTCTCTCCTGTTCTGGCGGCGTCGGGACCCGGCGCTCGGAGAGGGCGGCGATCCGCTCTTTCAAGTGCGCCAATCCGACCTCGCCCAAGGCCGGCGCGAGGTCGGCGATCAGTCCGTCGTATTGGCCGAAGCCGTTATCGGTGAGCGCCAGGAAGGCCCTGTCGGCGAGCGTGACGGGATCCGCTCGGGCCGCCGTCGCGATGGCGCCGAGTTCGCCGGTGGCCGAACGGAAGACGTGGCCGAATTTCCCATTGCTGTCGTCCACGCGCCCCAAGGTCACATCCGCCAGTTCCATGTAGCGCCACATGAGGTCGAGCGCGACGGCGGGGTCCGATTTCGCGACTCCGTCGACAATCGCGCGGCGTTGCGCATACAGGTCGTCGATGAGTCCGCGCGCCTTGCGCCAATCGACGAAGCCGCGCGCGCCGGCGAGGGAGGCGAGCCGCTTGCGGACCTCGCGCGCGACCTCCCCCGCCCCTTGCGCGCCGGCCAGTTCCAGGCGCAGCCGGCGCTTGGCCGCCGCGTCGCCGCCCGCTATTTCCAGCAGCAACTCGGCCAGGCGCTCCGCGCCGAGCGCCTCGAGATTCTTCGCGTTGAGGGTTTTCTTGGACGCCATCGGCCGTGCCGATACAAACGCCTCAGGCCGCCTTCCGTTCCGCCGCGAGGAGCCTCACGATTTCGCGCGCCGCGGCGGGGATGTTGGTGCCGGGTCCGTAGACGGCGGAAACGCCGGCCTGATGCAGGAAGTCGTAGTCCTTGGCCGGGATGACGCCACCGCAGACGACGAGAATTTCGCCGGCCCCCTGGTCGCGAAGCGCCCGGATCAACTCCGGCACCAGGGTCTTGTGGCCCGCCGCCTGGGTCGAGACGCCGACCACGTGCACGTCGCTGTCGATGGCGTCTTGCGCCACCTCGCCCGGCGTCTGGAACAGCGGGCCGACATCGACGTCGAAGCCGATATCGGCGAAGGCCGTGGCGATCACCTTGGCGCCCCGGTCGTGGCCGTCCTGGCCCAGTTTGGCGACCAGCAGGCGCGGCCGGCGGCCCTCGCGCTTCGCAAACGCCGCGATCTCGGCCACCGCCTCCTCGAAGCCGGCATCGCCCTCGTAGGCCTTGCCGTAGACGCCGGAGATCGAGCGGATCTCGGCCCGGTAGCGATCGAAGACGTCCTCCATGGCCTGGCTCATCTCGCCGACGGTGGCGCGCGCCCGGGCCGCCTCGACGCAGGCCGCCAGCAGGTTGGCATCGCCCGCCGCGCCCTCGCGCAAGGCTTCCAGCGCCGCCATCACCGCCGCCTCGTCGCGGGCCGCGCGGATCGACGTCAGGCGGGCGATCTGGCTCTCCCGGACCTCGGTGTTGTCGATCTCGCGAACGTCGATCTCCTCCTCTTTTTCGGCGCGGTACTTGTTGACGCCGACGATCACTTCCGCGCCCCGGTCGATCCGGGCCTGGCGGCGCGCGGCGGCCTCCTCGATGCGGAGTTTCGGCATGCCGGCCTCGACCGCGCGGGTCATGCCGCCCATCGCTTCCACCTCCTCGATCAGGCGCCAGGCGTGCGTCGCCAGCGCATGGGTCAGTGCCTCGATGTAGTAGCCGCCGCCCAGCGGATCGACCACCTTGGTCACGCCCGTCTCTTCCGCGAGGATCAGCTGCGTGTTGCGGGCGACGGATGCGGCGAAGTCGGAGGGCAGTGCGATCGCCTCGTCGAAGGAGTTGGTGTGCAGGCTCTGCGTGCCGCCGAGCACGGCGGCCAGCGCCTCGTAGGCGGTGCGGACGATGTTGTTGTGCGGCGACTGCTCGGTCAGGCTGACGCCGCTCGTTTGGCAGTGGGTACGCAGCATGAGACTTCGCGGCGAGGTGGGCTCGAAGCCGCCGACGATCCGCGCCCACAGCAGGCGGGCCGCGCGCAGCTTGGCGATCTCCATGAAGAAGTTCATGCCGATGCCGAAGAAGAAGGAGAGGCGGCCGGCGAAGGCGTCGATCGCCAAGCCGCGTTCCGTGGCCGTGCGGACGTATTCCAGCCCGTCGGCCAGCGTGAAGGCGAGCTCCTGCACCGCCGTGGCACCCGCCTCCTGCATGTGGTAGCCGGAAATGGAGATCGAGTTGAAACGCGGCATCTCGGTCGCCGTGTAGTCGATCACGTCGGCGACGATCCGCATCGAGGGCGCGGGCGGATAGATATAGGTGTTGCGGACCATGAACTCCTTCAGGATGTCGTTCTGGATGGTCCCGGAAAGCTTTGCGCGCGGCGTCCCCTGCTCTTCGCCTGCGACGATGAAGGCGGCAAGCGTCGGCAGCACCGCGCCGTTCATGGTCATCGAGACGCTCATTTGATCGAGCGGGATGGAATCGAAGAGGATCTTCATGTCCTCGACCGAGTCGATCGCCACGCCCGCCTTGCCGACATCGCCGACAACGCGCTCGTGGTCGGAATCGTAGCCCCGGTGCGTTGCCAGGTCGAAGGCGACGGAGAGCCCGGTCTGCCCGCCCGCGATGCCGCGCCGGTAAAAGGCGTTGGACTCTTCCGCCGTCGAGAAACCGGCATATTGCCGGATCGTCCAGGGCCGGTTCGTGTACATGGTGGCGCGCACGCCGCGGGTGAAGGGGGCCATGCCCGGCAGCGTGTCGGTCTCCTCGATGCCCTCCAAGTCGGCGGCGGTATAAAGCGGCTTGATGGCGAGGCCTTCCGCCGTCGCCCAGTCGAGGTCGAGGCTCTCGCGCTTCAGCTCCTTGGCCGCCAACTTGCGCCAGGCCTCGAGACGGCTGCCTGCGTCGTCGCTCATCGAAAAATCCTCCGTGGCCGCCCCGCATTATAGCGCAATCGCGGCGGCTCAGGCGTTGGGCTGGCGAAGGCCGCTTCCATCTCGCGGCGGATGCGGAGCGCCGGGTCGGCCTCGTCGAGAGCGGCGTCGGACCAGGTAAGGAGTTCTCCCTTCTTGATATCGCGAGTCAGCGGGCCGTCGCTCGCCAGGCCCAGCGGCAGGCCGCCGATCTCGAGCGATTTCGCGGCCGGCACCTGCTTGCTCCAGACGAGGTAGCCGCCCTCGCCGTCCAGAATCTCAACAGCCGTAGTCGACCTTCTCTAATTCTGAGTCGGACCCGATTTCCTTGGACACAGAATTGGTTTAATCGAAGTGTCCAAGGAGGACCGGAACATGACCGACAATTTTGAAAACAAAGTTGCTGTTGATGGGCCTGTGGTAAACGAGGGCGAGCTTGGCTCGTCCACGTTTTCCCCGGGCCAGGTTTCGCCGGCAGGCCCGCTGGGACTTGGCCAGCGGTGGACGGTGACGCGCAAGCGTGAGGTTGCCCTGCGGCTTTTGCGTGGCGAGCCGGTGGAACTTTTGTCGCGGCAGTTGGGCGTGGAGATTTTCCGGCTCGAGCAGTGGCGTGAGAAGGCGATCGCCGGGATCGATGCCTCGCTCAAGGAACGCAAGGGCGATCCGGTAAAGGCGGAACTGGACATCGCCATGAAGCGGATCGGGGAGTTGATCATGCAGGTGGAACTGCTGGAGGCCAAGACGGAGACGTCCGGCCCTTTGGGGCGGCGGAGGTCGCGGCGATGAGTGCCGCCACCTCTCCCGGCACGGGTTTGGCCTACGGCCTCCAGCGGGTCTGTGCGGCCTGGGGTTTTGCCCGTTCCTCGTTCTACGCCATGAAATCCCGGCAGCAGGCCACCGCTGAGCGCCCACCAGCAAAGCGCCGGGGACCGAAGCCCTCGATCTCGGACGAGGCTCTGCTGGTGGCCATCGAGGCCGACCTGGAGGCATCCCCCTGGGAGGGCGAGGGACACCGCAAGGTCTGGGCTCGGCTTCGGGTCTGTCGTGGCATCCGTGTTTCCCGCAAGCGGGTGCTCCGGGTGATGCGCGAGAACAACCTGCTCTCGCCCCATCGCTGCCGCCGCCGTGGCGGAAATCCCCATGTCGG
This sequence comes from Alphaproteobacteria bacterium, assembly GCA_965226475.1. Lineage (GTDB taxonomy): Bacteria > Pseudomonadota > Alphaproteobacteria > JASLMY01. The sequence goes on from CBDDDJ010000002.1 coordinate 909,557, forward strand.
TGAGATCATCACCCATGCCCCCAACCTCATGTGGGGCACGGACGGCGTTCGGGTGTTCACGGTGGACGACGGCTGGGGCTGGATATTCACCGCCATCGAGCATTGGAACGCCGAGTGCGTCGGCTGGCATGTGTGCAAGCGAGGCGACCGCTTCGCCGCCCTTCAGCCGATCTCCATGGGGCTTGCGAGGCTGTATGCCTCGACCTCCGCCGGTGCGGCGCGGGGGCTGGCCTTGCGGATGGATCACGGCTCCCAGTATCTGTCGGACCACTTCACCAACCAGATCAAGTTCTGGGGCATCCAGCCGTCCTACGCCTTCGTCGAACAGCCCCAGACCAACGGCGTCGCCGAGAGGTTCAATCGCACGCTCAAGGAACAGATCATCCATGGCCGCATCTACCGCAACATCGCGGAGCTGCGGAACGCCGTCCGCGGGTTCGTCGAACTCTACAATGCCCAGTGGATCGTGGAGAAGAACGGCTACCTGAGCCCCGCTCAAGCTCGTCAGGCGTGGCACACCGCGATGTCACTCAGGCCCGCCGCATGAGACAAACTTGTGTCCAAGGAACCGGGTGCGCTACATCCCGAGCTTTGCGCAACTTCGTCGTTTATTATACTCATATGGCTTATTCCTTTGCTTCCGGTCACACCAGATGTTGATCGGCCTTCTACGTTCCAGGCACGGTTTTCGGACCGTGCCGGGGGATGTGCGGGAGCTTTTGGACTTGAGGAAGTTGGTTTCGAGTGCTGTCAGGCAGACTGGAGGGCCGGTATTCGGCTCCGATTGAGGCGGATCGGAGGGCGGGCGATGGCTGGCGCCCGGCCTGCCGGGATCAGACGTGTTGTCCGACGATGTCGCGGTAGTCGGCGGGTCGCAGGCGCGTGCCGATGCCGAGCAGGGTATCGAAAGCCGTTGCGGTGTGGCGGCGGCGGTTCCAGCGGAACACGAACTCGTCGAGGTAGCGGCGCAGATGGGCGCGGCGCAGGCCATGGAAGGTTCCGAGCGCCCAGCGCTTCAGGTTCGAGAACACACGATGGATCCACGTCAGCACGAGATGGGCGGGCGTTGCACCGACGACCTTGGGCTGGTGGTCGTGGTCGGGCAGGCCGCAATAACCGCTCCAGCCATCGGTAATCACCCGCGCGCCCGGCGCCGAGGTTCCGGCAACGAAGGCACGAAGGCTGCGCGCGGAGAAATCCCCGATCGGCGCCAGCCGGATGCGGCGTGGCTCGCCCTCGGGCGATAGCTCGACCGCGCCGGCAATGCGCATCTTGCCTTGTGGGCTGCGACCTTGCCCGCCTGTGGCCGGGTCTTTTGCGGTGCGGAACGGGAGGGTGGCCTCATCAATCTCGATCAGGTCCTCAAGCAGGCTGCGATCCGGATTGACCATGGCACGGCGCAGCTTGTGCAGCAGGAGCCAGGCACTCTTGTAACTGCCGAGCCCGAGCTGGGCCTGGAGTTGCAGGGCGGAGATACCATTCGAGTGGCTGGTCACGATGTGAACGGCCATGAACCAGGTCTTCAGGGGCAAGTGGCTGCGGTGCATGATCGTGCCTGCGGTCACCGAGGTCTCCTTCCCGCAGGCCGCACATTCCCAGCTCGCCCGGCGCCGCTTCAGTTCCCAGCCCCTGTCATGGCCGCAGGCGGGGCAGACGAAGCCGTCGGGCCAGCGCCTGGCGGCGAGATGCCGGGCACAGGAGGCTTCATCGGGAAAGCGCGCCTCGAAGGCGGCGCGGGACATGGGGCGGTCATATTTCCAGCGGCTGGCCATGACGGAACATTACACGAACATGCTGCCGACGCCCACCAGAAACTCAACATCTCGTCAAACCGGGCTCAAAGGGATAAGCCCTTAACATGATTAAGCAATTAAGTGTCGCTTTGGAGAAATGGCCCGTGCGGTTGACGCATGACCAAAGGAAGGAAATTTTTGAAGCATTGGATTGGTATAAAATTGACAGTTTGCATGCTACGAAGAATGAACTTGGAGAAGTCACGTTTGGGGAATTACCTGAAGGAAGGTGGCCAACTAATGAAATGCGCTCAGAATTTGCGGAAGATAAATTCAGTCGACTCAAATCTATTAAGTGGTTGTGTCTAAGAGATTAGGTCGGGCTAGACTTCCTAGAATTATACGCAATCGGTGAAAACATACTGCTATGAAGGCGTTGTTTGACCACATAGAGGGATTGTACATCACTCAAGGCCGTCTCTCCGGACAGGCGTTCGTGGTCCTCCCTTGGCAACGGCAGTTTGTGCGTGGCGCCTTTGCGCAGGATGTTCAGTCGGCGGCTTTGAGCGTGGCCCGTGGCAATGGCAAGACGGCGTTGTTGAGCGGCATTGCCGCCGCCACACTAGACGGCCCGCTTGCGGTTTCGAGGGGAGAAACCGTGATCGTGGCTTCCAGCTTCGAGCAAGCACGGATCGCCTTCGAGCATGTAACAGCGTTCATGGATGCCAAGCTGAGGGACAAGCGGCGGTGGCGGGTGTGGGACAGTGCGAACATGGCGCGAGTGGAGTGCCTGCTAACCGGCGCACGGGTCAGGTGCATCGGCTCCGACCCGCGCCGGGCGCACGGGCTGGCGCCGGTGCTGGTGCTGGCGGACGAGCCGGCACAGTGGCCGGAGACCACGGGCGAGCGCATGGTCGCGGCGCTGCGCACGGCGGCGGGCAAACAACCGCACTCGCGCTTTGTGGCGCTGGGCACCCGGCCCGCTGATGCCGAATACTGGTTCGCGAAGATGCTGGCGGGCGGCGCGGACTATGCCCAAAGCCACGCGGCGCGCGCCGACGATCCCCCCTTCCGAAAGCGGACCTGGGCGAAGGCGAATCCCTCCCTCGCGCATATGCCGGATCTGGAGTCGGCGATCCGCACCGAGGCGCGGCAAGCCCGCCAGGACCCGGCCTTGCTTGCCAGTTTCGAGGCGTTGCGGCTCAATCTCGGCACCGAGGACGCGGCGGTTTCAACGCTGCTGGACGCGGGCTTGTGGCGAGCGATCGAAGGCGTTGCCGAGCTGGACGGGCCGGCGGTTTGGGGTGTCGATTTGGGAACGAGTGCGGCACAGTCCGCGGTGGCCTGCTATCACCCTCAGACGGGCGCGCTGGCGTCCCTGGCGGCCTTCCCCGCGGAGCCGACCCTTGCCGAGCGGGGCCTGCGGGATGGCGTCGGCGGGCTCTATGCCGAGTGCGCGGGGCGCGGCGAGCTGCTCACCCTGGGGCGGCATACCGTTGATGTGCGGGCGTTGATGCAAGCGGCGCTAGATCGATTCGGTCGGCCCGCTCGGATCGTTGCCGATCGCTGGCGCGAGGCCGATCTGCGCGAGGCGCTGGACGCGGCCGGGGTGCCGATGGCGGCGCTTGAATTTCGCGGGATGGGATACCGCGATGGCGCCGAAGATGTCCGCCAGTTCCGCCGGGCCTGCGCGGATCGCCGGGTCACGCCGGCACCGTCCCTGCTCTTGCGCTCGGCGATGGCTGAGGCAAGGACGGTCTCCGATCCAGCCGGCAATCACAAACTCAGCAAGGGCTCACAAGGCGGGCGCCGGGTCCGGGCCCGCGACGATGCCGCGGCGGCGGCAATCCTGGCGGTCTCGGCTGGTGTGCGCGCGCCGGTGGCGCCGGTGCGCCGGTGGCGTTATCGAGGAATGGCAGGGTGAGAGGGTGCCGGCGATCGGGCGCGTATCGAATGGAGCATGAAGCTCGGCCGCTTCGTGGCCGTCACGCCGACGAGCACCACTATAGCAGGTTGACACGCCGGCACTAGGGCGATAAGTTGAGGCGTTCATGGCACGGAACAACGCGGCAGGCACGGATGTAACCGTCCACCGTTAGAGAGAGAGAAAGACCATGACTTACCACACCCTGAAGGCGAGGGCCGATAGGATCGGCTTGTCCCTGCGGAAGAGCGGCGACCGCTACTCCGTCACCCATGTCGACTCCGGGGGCGCGGTGCATCCGCATTGCCCCGCGACCGGTTCGCCTTTCGTCCTCACTTTGAACGAGGCTACGGAGATCGTTGTCGAGATGACGTAGTAGCTTTCCGGGGATGAGCCGGCACCACGTTCGGCTGCACTGGCGCCGATGGTATGCGACCCGTCGAACTGTATTTCGGCGGGACGCATACCGGTGCCGCTCTTGTGGCAAGGCCGGGCGCATGGAGTGCGACCACGTCATCCCGCTGCATGTGGACCCTGCGCAAAACCCCTACGACCCGGACGGCTGTCAGGCCCTTTGTCGCGGCTGTCATGTCGAGAAAACCCGGCATGAAAACCGCCGCGAGCCTACGCCTGCCGAGGCCGCATGGCGCGAGCTGGTCGCGGAGATGGCCGGCGAGTGACGATATTGCGCCGGGCCGCGTAATACCGAGAAATATCAGTGGCTTAGCCTCTAAAATTTGTTGACATCGCAGCCGGTTCTCTCCCTGATGGACATGATTTGTTCTTTCCGGGAGTGCCCAAATGACCGATGCCCAACGCCGTCTCCGCGAGCTTCGCGACCGCCAGTCCAAAGAACGCGGCACAATGGCCGAGCTGAGCCGCGTCGACTCGCTCACGGATGAACAGCGCAGCGAACTCGACACCATCGAGTCTGGCGTCCCGGATTTGGAGCGCCAAATCCGGGCGGCGATGGTCGGGCTCGAGGAGGAGGAGCGCGCGGCCGAGACCAAGGAAACCGCTTCGCCGGACGCCGAAATGCGCGAGAGACTGGCGTTGCGCGGCAAGGCGCAGCTCACCAATTTCCTGCTGGCGGCGGCGCGCGGCCGCATCGTCGATGGGGCTGAGGCCGAGCTTTGCGCGGCGGCGGGCGTCCAGGGAATCCCCCTCGAACTGTGGGACCTGCCGCGCCCGGCCGAACAGCGCGACATCACCCCGGCGCCCGGAACGGTCGGAATCAATCTCGACCCGATCCGCCCCGCCGTGTTCGCCAACTCCATCGCGCCGCGTCTCGGGGTTCAAATGCCGCGCGTCATGTCCGGCACCTATGCGACGGGGACGATCACGACTTCGCAGACCGCGACTCCGCTTGCCAAGAGCGCGGCGGCGGTCGGAGCGGTTGGCGCGATCAGCGTTACCACGGCGACCCCGAAACGAATCTCGGCGCGTCTGGAATTGACGCTTGAGGATATCGCGGCGGTCGGACAGGCCAACTTCGAGTCGATCCTCCGGGAGAACCTGTCACTCGCGCTGTCGGACGAGCTGGACGATCAAGTGATCAACGGGGACGGGGCGGCGCCGAACCTGGCGGGGATCTTCGAGCGGCTTGCCAATCCGAGCGCGCCGGGCGCGACCGTCGCGGCCTTCGACGATTTCGTTACCACCTTCGCCGGCGGGATCGACGGGCTTTGGGCGAACACGATCAAAGAGGTCGCCATCGTCGCCGGCGTCGACACCTATCGACTCAGCGCCCAAACCTTCCGGGACATCGCGACCGCCGACCTGGGCGACAAGGCTTTCGCCGACTATGCGATGCAGCACTTCGGCGGATTCTGGACCAACAAGCGGATGCCGGCCAAGGCGAGCCACGTTCAGCAAGCCATCCTGTACCGCAAGGGCCGCTCGATGATGGGCGGCTCCGGGGCGATGCGCACCGCTGTCTGTCCGCATTGGAACGAGATTTCGATTGACGATATCTATTCCGGCTCCGCGAAGGGCGAGCGATATTTCACAATGCATGTCCTGCTCGGCGACGTGATTTTGGTGCAACCGAACGCCTACGCGCAGGTGGCTTTCCGAGTCTCCACGTAGGGGCTAACCGTGGAATTTGAGCGCCGCCTGTCCGGGCTAGAGCTTCGAGCCGAGGGCCGGCGCCTGTCCGGCGTCGTCATGAAATACGGCGACATTTCCCTCTCGCATCGCGAACGCTTCGAATCGGGCTCGCTCCGCATGGCCGAATCGGTTCACCTGGACCTGCATCATGACGTCGAGCGCGCCATCGCCTGGCATCCCGGCGGCGGGCTCACCCTGGCCAACGGCCGCGCCGAGCTGAAAATGACGGCCGTATTGCCGCCGATCCCTGCGGCTAATCGTGCCTTGGACGAGATCCGCGCCGGCCGCGTCGACGGTCTGAGCGTCGAATTCCGCGCCGTGAAAGAGCGGCGCGACGGCAACTTGCGGGTGATCGAAGACGCCGAGCTTCGGGGTATAGGGCTCGTCCGCAATCCCAGCTACCAGCAATCGCACGTCGAGGCGCGGCGGCGGTCGGGCCGGACCATGCGGGCTCGGATCCCGGCCGATGAGACCGTGGCCTGCGAGTGCGCCGGCCAGGACACCAGGTGGGCGCGGGTGATCCAGCCGGCGATGGAGAAAATGTGGAAGGACTCGTTTGAGGGCGGCACCAAGGCGGTGGTCGGCGCCTATCTCGAAAACTACGGGACGCCGATTGCCAGCACGGCGCGCGGCACCCTTCGGGGGCGGATCCGCGGCGTCGACGGGTACGAGGTGGACATCGACCTTCCCGATTCGGATGCGGGCCGGTCGCTGCTGGCCGCTTGGGAGGACTCCGGCTTGGTGGTCCGGCCCTTCATCGCCGATCAAACATCGGTGGTTGTGGACGGCGTGCGCGAGATAACCGGCGGCCGACTCCGGGCGCTCATACTCACCAGCTCCGACGCTCGCGAGGGCTGGCCGGAGCCGGAGATTGTCGCCACGCCGGACGAGCTGGCGAGCGCCGACGCGCCCCGGAAGCGGAGGATTCGGTTGTGGCCGTAGACCTGACCGCCGCCTCGCTCGGCTTCGCGCTCGGCGTCGACGTGGCGGACGCCACGCGGCTGCTGGCCGTGGCCACGCCAACGGTGGAACGATACGCGCCGGCCGCCCCGTCCGCAGTCCAGAATGAGGCGGTGATCCGCTTCGGCGGATGGCTGAACGAATCGCCTGCCAGCGGTGCCCGGATGGAGTCGGAGGGCGATATCTCGACTTCGTTCTCCCCCGCAATGACGGGCGGTCTGAGGGCGTCCGGGGCGATGGCGCTTCTCTCGCCTTGGAAGATCCGCCGGGCGGGTGCGATATGAGACGGCTTGCGCTTCGCCGGTTTCCCGATGCCATTGTGCGCAGGCGCCAGGGCGTCGGCGCTTTTGACGAATACGGAGAGTGGATTCAAGGGCAGATCGTGACCGTCGTGCTGCCCGCGAGCATCCAGCCTGTGAAGCTGGAGGACTCAGATTTTGCCGGCGGGGTGAGTCTGGTGGATCGTCTCAAGGTCTATGTGCCGGTCGGGATCGAGCGCGTCGTGACTCCAGGCGACACGTTGAGGTGGAACGGCGGCGTACTAACCTGGAACGGCGCCCCGCTCATGTGGGGCGGACCTATCGGCTATCGCGCTGGGGACGAGAACCCCTTGGCGGCGGCGTTCGAGGCCGCGGGCGCGGACGAGGTAGAGATCGGAACGACCCACTACAGCGTCGTTGAGTCCGAGCTTTGGCGCGGCGGGCATGTCCGCGCGATCCTGCTGAGGGAAACGTGATGCGCTGGCCGTGGTCGAAACCGGAGCGGCGCGAATCGGGCGGCGATTTTTCCGATGCCGTTGTCCGGCTGATCGAGGCGCAGGCGGCCGGCACGGCGGCGGATGCGTCGTCTACGGCTGCGGTCGAGGCGGCCGCCGGGGCGCTGTCGAGGGCCTTCGCGAGCGCCGAGGTACAAGGTGCGCCCTGGGTCCGGGATGCCGTCTCTCCGACCGTCCTGGGGCAAATCGGGCGCGACTTGGTTCGGTCGGGTGATTCGATGCACGTTGTCCGGGTCGGCGGCGATGGCGCCGTGCGGCTGATCCCCTGTTCGTCCTGGCACTGGGAAGGGAGTCACGATCCCGCGAGTTGGGCCGTGCGAGTGACCGCCTATGGACCGACGACAAGCACGACATGGAACCTGCCGGCGTCGGCGGTTGTGTTCGTTGGGTGGGGATCGAACCCCGGCCAACCCTATGTCGGCGTGGCTCCGACATCATGGGCGCATGCCACGGCAAGGCTCGGGTCCGAGGTCGAGCGATCCATTGCCGATGAAGTCGGCGGGCCGCTCGCGCAATTGCTGGCGGTCCCGCAGGACGGCGGCGACGATGGCGACGATGATCCGCTCGCGGCGCTGAAAGCGGACATCGCGGGCGCCCGCGGCCGGGCGATGTTGGTCGAGACCACGGCCGCGGGATGGGGCGAGGGCAAGACCGCCGCGCCGCAAGCCGACTGGCGGCAACAGCGACTCGGGCCGGCCCCGCCCGAAGTGATGGCGCGGCTCCGATGCGATGCCTTCGCGCATGTCTTGGCCGCTTGCGGGGCGCCGCCGTCGATGTTCGTCGACAACGCGGACGGGACGGCGCAGCGCGAGGCCGTGCGCCGCTGGCATCTGAATACCGTCTTGCCGATGGCGCGCATGGTCGAGCATGAGCTGACGCGAAAGCTCGAAACGCCGGTGCGGCTGAAATTCGATTCCTACGCGATGGACATGGTGAGCCGGGCAACCGTGGTCGCGAAGCTCACCGGGGCCGGGGTGGCGCCGGGCGTCGCGCTGGCGGCGGTGGGATTGGCGGATGACGAATGACCAAGCCTGCCCGGACTGCGACCGGCCCCGCGCCGACATCCAAATCGGCGGTTTTTCTGTGACACGTCTGTGACACGGTCCCCTTCGCGTGTCCCTGAAATTCCCCTAGGTCATTGAAAAGATTGGCGACCCCGGCAGGACTCGAACCTGCGACCTGTGGATTAGAAGTCCACTGCTCTATCCAGCTGAGCTACGGGGCCCGCGCGCTTCGTCTTCGGGACGACGATGACAACACTCGGGCAAAACTCTCCAAACGCGGGGGCCAAGTCAAATCATCTCGGCTCGTAGGGTGCCGTTCCCGGGCCCCGGACGCTGGCGTAGCTGAAATTGTCCGCATAGACCTTGGGCCTGACGCGGCGCTCGCGCGGCTCGCGCACCTGATAGGCGATGGCGTGGCGTTCGCAATATGCGATGGCGTCGGCCTCGCTTTCGAAATTTATGCGCAGCTGCTGCCGGGTATCGGCCGACGCCGTCCAGCCCATGAGGGGTTCCACCACGCGGGCGGCGGTCGGATCGAATTCCAGCCGCCATGTCGTCTTGGCCCGCCCGGACTGCATGGCCGTTTTTGCCGGGCGATAGATCACCGCCTTCATCGCAATCGCTCCCCGTCGAATGGTGGGCGGACTATCTGAAATTCCGCCGCGCGGCGTCAAGACCCTCGTCCCGATCGGGCGCCTTGGTCGGGGAGACTGGATTTGAACCAGCGACCCTCTGCTCCCAAAGCAGATGCGCTACCAGGCTGCGCCACTCCCCGATGGCGGTTTCCTGCGCCTTTTCGCGGGTGGCGTCAATGGACAAAATGGAACCAAACGGACCTTTTGGGCATCGGAGGCCGGGCAAAGCCCCGTCCGCCCGTTCGCCAGGCGTTCCACCCGCTCCCCGCCCCAAATCGGGGCAGGCATCGATGCCGCGCGCTGCTAGCCTCGGTTCGCAAGGCGGAGACGAGCCGCTTCGCCGGATAGAGGAACGAGGACAATGAACAGGATCAACCTAGCTATGTCGGCCATCGCCTTGCTGGCGTCCTTGGCCATCCCCTCGAGCGGAGCGCTGGCGCAGGCCACGGACGTGCAATGCGCCCAATGCGTCGGCACGACGGATATCGCCCTCCAGGCCATCACCAACGGCCGGCTGAGAAACAACGCGGTGAACACGGCCAAGATCACCGACGGCGCCGTCACCGCGAGCAAGCTCGCCCCCGGCGCGGTGACCAACAGCCGGATCGCGCTCGGCGCGGTGCGGGAAGGCCGGATCGCGAACAAGGCCGTCACGACGCCCAAGATCGCGCTCGGCGCGGTGGTGGAGGGCCGCCTGGCCAACGGCGCCGTCGTGACGAACAAAATCCGGGACGGGGCGGTGACGACGGCGAAAATCGCGGCCGGCGCGGTGACCAACGGCAGGCTCGCCGCCCGCGCGGTCGGATCCGGCAAGATCCTGGACCGCGCCATCGCCACCGCCGACATCGCCGACGGCGCGGTGACCTCGGCCAAGATCGCCGACGGGACGATCGCCAACGCCGACATCGCCGCCGACGCCGTGACCTCGGGAACTATCTTCGACGGCACGATCGTAAACGCCGACATCGCCGACGCCACCATCACGGCCGCCAAGCTGGCGTTCACTTCCTCGACGGAAGTGTACGTCATGAAGGACAGCCAAGGGGACGTGTTCGGCGAGGTCATCGATTTCGGCTCTGCGAATAGCTGGCTGGTGCTTGCCGATATCGGCGGGACGAATTTCGAACTGGGCGTAATATTCGCGACGAACGGCGCGGGAACCGCCGACGACGCCTATTATTTCAATCGTGGCAGCACTAAGACGCTTCATTTTGCGCTAGCAGGCTGCGCGGGCACGGCATATTTCCAAACGACCAAGAATGTCGGAATCGAATTGTTCGGCTTCTTCACGAGGCCGATATTGCTTGGCCCCCAGACGGGTAGTGGTACGGACCAACGCATCATGTACAAGCCAACGAACCAGACGGAGGTTACCCTGAATATCGCCTCGACGATGACAAGTAATACGACCTGCACGACGCCTGGAGGAACCGTATCGACAGCCAACCTGATCCCGATGGAAATCGTGGACAGCAATCTGCAAACGACTTTTCCGGGCCCGTTTACGATCGCGATGCAATAGATCAAGCCGAACCGACCCGCTCACCGCCGGCGTTGCGCGGCGACCGGCGGAAGCGCGGGGGAGGATGGTCGCCCGGAGCGGTATCCATTCAAGTGGAACGCCGGGCCACCGGATTGGAACTTCGCCAGCGGGCGGGGGTCGCCGGCGGCGTTGTGGGTCACTTCTTCTTCCCGCGCCGCGCCCACTCCCGAAGCGTCAGGCAAAGTCGGAGCCAGACCAGGGCGCAGCCGCCTATCGCCGCGAACAGCGTGAAGAGGCTCGTGGCCTGGCCGGCGATGTCCGCCAGATAGAACCAAACCGCGCCGATACCGATCGGCACGTCGACGATGCTCGGCTTCAACTCGGCTCCCCCCTCTTCGCTTCGATCGTCTCCCAGTTCTCGCCGCTGGCGGCCATGCAGGTTGTGCCGCCCGGATTCGTCACCAGGATCGACCAGCCGCCATCGGGCGCCACGAACAGCTCGACCATGTTTCCGTTGTCGTGCATGCCGATCGCGGTTCGGCCCTCCTGGTGCTGCGTTCTCAGCCCGGCGATGAACATCTCGCGCGGCTGGCATTGCATCCAAGCTAGGGCCGGAAATGAAAAGGCTCTATTATTGAATCATATGCGTCACCTTGTTATGGCGGCGGCGGGGCAGGCTCGGTCATTGGCGCCGGGGGCGAGGCCGACGAGGTGGAACCAGCTCAGGTAGTTGTCCAGATAGCGGGTGGCGATGCCGCGGCGGGGACGCAGGAAGTCCTTCAACCGGCTGTGGCGGCTGTTCACCGTCTGCACATGCAGATCGCCCCGAACCCGTTCCCCCATCGAGCGGTTGAGTGCTTCGTGGCTCACCCCGAGCGCGGCGGCGCAAGGTGGATAGCTCGCGCCACCGTCGGAGACCAGCAGGGCGTCCTTCGCGACCACCGGGTCGAGAGCAGCCGTGAGCGCCGCCGCGTCGACCCTGGGCAGCACCGCGCTCACCGTCGTCCCGCTCCGGTCCGCCGCCATGAGAACCGGCACCTGCTCGCGCGAGAGGCCGCGCTTCTTCGCCTTGCCGCCCCGCCGCCGTGCCTTGCGTCCCAGCCCGCGCGCGCCCTTCCGGCTCTCCAGGACGTAGGTCTCGTCCGCTTCCACGATCCCCTTGAGCACCTCCGAATCGCTCCGCGCCGCCGCCAGAAACCGGTGACGCCAGCGGAACGCCGTGCTCACCGCCACGTCGCAGCGCGCCGCCGAGGCCTTCACCGTCTCCCCCTCCGCCAGCGACGCCCCGAACGACAGCCAGCGTTCCTTGTGGTGCAGGCCCGACAGCGGCGTACCGGTCAGCGCGTTGAAGGTCCTGCCGCAGCCCTTGCACTGGTAGCGCCGCAGACCCCGCGCCATACCGCGCGAAACCGCCCCTTCGCTCGCGCAGTGCGGACAGCGCCGGGCCTCGTCCACACCAAGCTCGATCGCGGCCTTCGATGCCTCGCCTTCGCTCCGGCCCGACAGCACCGCGAGCGCCTCGTGCCGCTGCACGCGCGTCAGCCCGCGCGCCGCCGAAAGCCACACCTGGAAACCCTTGCCGTCCATGACCCAACCCCCTGCCGTTCCTCGCATTCTACCGCAAATGCATACAATTCAAGAATTGAGCCAATGAAAAGACCGCCACGAGGGCGGCCATCGGGAAGGCCCTGTACCCGGGGCGACGCCGAAAGGGGAGCATGATCGTTTCCTCGCGGATGCCGGTCCAGGTCAGGCCGTCGGCGTTTGCAGCGCGCGTCTGACGGCGGCCAGATCCTCCGCCGTATCGACACCGCGCACCATCTCGGGCACAAGTCCGACGCCTATCCTCATGCCGGATTCGAGGGCGCGTAGTTGTTCCAGGGATTCGGCCCTTTCCAACCGACCGCGTGGCAGCTCGCAAAACCGCGCCAGCGCCGCGCGGCGGTAGGCGTAGATCCCCATGTGGGGATGGCCCTCCGCGATCGGGGCACGCGTGAAATAAAGCGCGTTCCCCTCGGCGTCGACGGCCACCCTGGGGGAGTCCGCGCCACCCGAAGCGCCGACGGGCGCGGCAAGGGTCGCGATATCGGAGTCTCCCTTCAGGGCCTCGATGGCCCGCCACACGTAAGCGGGAGGAATCGTCGGAAGGGCTTATCCCTTTGAGCCCGGTTTGACGAGATGTTGAGTTTCTGGTGGGCGTCGGCAGCATGTTCGTGTAATGTTCCGTCATGGCCAGCCGCTGGAAATATGACCGCCCCATGTCCCGCGCCGCCTTCGAGGCGCGCTTTCCCGATGAAGCCTCCTGTGCCCGGCATCTCGCCGCCAGGCGCTGGCCCGACGGCTTCGTCTGCCCCGCCTGCGGCCATGACAGGGGCTGGGAACTGAAGCGGCGCCGGGCGAGCTGGGAATGTGCGGCCTGCGGGAAGGAGACCTCGGTGACCGCAGGCACGATCATGCACCGCAGCCACTTGCCCCTGAAGACCTGGTTCATGGCCGTTCACATCGTGACCAGCCACTCGAATGGTATCTCCGCCCTGCAACTCCAGGCCCAGCTCGGGCTCGGCAGTTACAAGAGTGCCTGGCTCCTGCTGCACAAGCTGCGCCGTGCCATGGTCAATCCGGATCGCAGCCTGCTTGAGGACCTGATCGAGATCGATGAGGCCACCCTCCCGTTCCGCACCGCAAAAGACCCGGCCACAGGCGGGCAAGGTCGCAGCCCACAAGGCAAGATGCGCATTGCCGGCGCGGTCGAGCTATCGCCCGAGGGCGAGCCACGCCGCATCCGGCTGGCGCCGATCGGGGATTTCTCCGCGCGCAGCCTTCGTGCCTTCGTTGCCGGAACCTCGGCGCCGGGCGCGCGGGTGATTACCGATGGCTGGAGCGGTTATTGCGGCCTGCCCGACCACGACCACCAGCCCAAGGTCGTCGGTGCAACGCCCGCCCATCTCGTGCTGACGTGGATCCATCGTGTGTTCTCGAACCTGAAGCGCTGGGCGCTCGGAACCTTCCATGGCCTGCGCCGCGCCCATCTGCGCCGCTACCTCGACGAGTTCGTGTTCCGCTGGAACCGCCGCCGCCACACCGCAACGGCTTTCGATACCCTGCTCGGCATCGGCACGCGCCTGCGACCCGCCGACTACCGCGACATCGTCGGACAACACGTCTGATCCCGGCAGGCCGGGCGCCAGCCATCGCCCGCCCTCCGATCCGCCTCAATCGGAGCCGAATACCGGCCCTCCAGTCTGCCTGACAGCACTCGAAACCAACTTCCTCAAGTCCAAAAGCTCCCGCACATCCCCCGGCACGGTCCGAAAACCGTGCCTGGAACGTAGAAGGCCGATCAACATCTGGTGTGACCGGAAGCAAAGGGATAAGCCATTCGTCGGAATATCGCCCTGGCAATTGACGACAATGTCGTATTCGCCATTGGCATCCACGAGGTCGACCGCTTCGCGCACCCGGTCGGTGCCCGATGCATGGTCGCTCGAGGTGCCGACGCAATCGCCACCTCCGGCACGGATGGTATCGGCGATCTCCGCATCGTCCGTCGCCACGTAGACTGGCCCGACGTCGGCCTCGACGCAGCGGCGCCATACGTGGACCACCATCGCCTCCCCGGCGATTTCGGCGAGCATCTTGTCGGGGAGCCGGGTCGAGGCCCGCCTGGCCGGGATGACGATCGCGATATTGTCAGCCATCTCGCGCCGCCCCCGGCTCGACTCTCTCGGCCCCGTGCATCCGCTCGCCGAGCGCGATGTAGGCCGGCATGACGACGGCAAGCTTGAAAGCATCGAAAGACGCCCGGACCCGCTCCCATTCGCCGTCTTCGAGCAGGACCGCGTCCTCGGCCGACTCGATCTTGTCGATCAGCGCCAGCCGTTCCTTCATCTCCTTGAAATCCAGGCCATTGACGGGATCGGAACCGAGGATGCGATCGGCCAGCCATTCGACCGGGTCCATTACCCGCTCCGCTCCGCCGGAATCCCTGACCGGCTCGCCGTCCCGCTCCCGCATCGGGATCGGGCGAAGGTCGATTTTTCGCATGCCTTTCTCCCTTAACTCAAGTCGATCGCGGCGACGGCGTCGGCCGCCGCTTCGCCGGCCGCGCGCCGCTCCGCCTGCAGCGTGATGGCCTTGGCCTGATCGAATATCCCCGCCGACCAGCGGGCGAAGACCTCGCCGTCCGTCATCGCCCGCTCGGCCGGCGGACTCCCATCCCTGATCGTGCCGTAATGGGCGCGAAGCGCGTCGGCGAACCTCACCAGATGCGCGGCGGGGACGTTGCGCGAGTGACTCAGAAGCGGCGAGCCGGCATCGATTTCGATTCTCATCGCGGCCATGGATCGGCCTCCTTCTTTCGTGTCCGTCCCTAATTCAAAAGCCCGACGTGGCCCATGCCTGCATCGTCGAGCCGCGCCCGGTACTTCGCCAGCAGGGCTGGCCTCTCTTCCCCCAGCAGGTCCACGAGGATCCGGTGTTGCGCCGATTGCTGGACCGCCGCGCCCGTGAGCGCGCGCTGCAGTTGGGCGACGTTCGTCATCCCGCCCTCGGAAACGGGCCCGCCCAGGATGCCGGCCGCGATCAGCTCGCCCTCGTTATAACGGGTGAAGCCGGCGAACCCGGAGCGGATGCGGTCGTAGGACGAGATCAGCGCGCCGTCGTCCCAGGCGTCGAACGTCCCCCCCGCCGTCACCGACCACATGTCGCCGTCCTCGTCGATCAGGAAACGGGCGACATTGGCCGCCCCCACGAGCGCCCGCACGGCGAACACGTTCCCGTCGGCCGTGATGTCGGCGTTGCCGTTCGCCCCGTCGTGCTCGGCGGCATAAACCTCGACGAGGGCGCGCGCCGACGTGGTCTTGTTGGTGTCCGCCGTCCCGCCGTGGGCGCGAAACGACAGAATATTGGGTGCCGCGCCATCCTCGGCGAGGGCCTGGAGAAACACGCCGCCTTGCGCCCCGCTCGCCTTGCCTATCGTCATAAAATCGTCGGTCTCGACATCGATCGCCGGCGACGTGGTCAGCCCCGTCGCGACGTCGCTCGATTTGAAGGCCAATATCTGATCGTCGGCCGCGCCCATATTTATGGTCAAGCCCGACGTCATGTTGGCGTTGGCGGTCTCGTTGACGAAAAGAACCGGCGCGGAACCAAGCGTGAAGCGGAAACGCTCCGCCCCGCTGTTTTCAATCGCGAGCCGAGGCGCGCCGCTGTTGTAATTCCACGCCAGTGTGCCGAAGTCGCTGTCCGCCGGGCCGCCCGCGACCCAACGGTGCACGTTGGCGTCCGGCGCCAAGGTCGAGAACCCGACGTCGGCGGCGGCTTCGACCACCAGGTCCGAAGCGGACGCCAGCGCCGCCACCGCCCCGGCGGTGCATGTGTGAACATGCAGCGTGCCGTCGCCGCCGCCGGCCGTCAGCGCGCCGGACGGATCGATAACCATATTACCCGCCAGCATCCCGACGTTCCGCGAAGCGTCGATCCGCATGGCCTCGGCGGCGCCCGTGGAGAACCCGAGTTCGTTCGTGTCCGCGCGGAACATGCCCGTGTCTTTGTCCCCGGCGAACGTGATCGAGGGCGCCGCCGCCGAGCCGAAATCGAAACAGGCGGACGCGATTCCCATGCCGGCGTATGCGGAATAGACGTTGCCACTCGGGTCGATCGAAAGCTCTACCTTTGCGCCGGCGGGGATATCGACGACGGCCATGGAGGGCGACCCGGCGTTCGCCTCGATCCCGATGGCGAAGCCGCCCGACGTATTGTTCCACACCAGCTTTTTCGTCTCGGCATTCGGGACTGTAATCACCGCCGCGCCCGTCAGCGTGCCGTCGATTTCGATCGTGCGCGCCCGATGCCACACCGAATCCCCGTCCGCGTCCAGGTCGGCCGTGAAGTCGTGATCGGCGCTGATCGTCTCTATGTGATAGCCGTTCAGGCCTTCGTCCAGATCGTCGAACGCCGCGTTGATCGGGACCTCGGGGTTGCCGTTCAACTCGAAATGCGCAACGCCGGAATGGGGTGTGTCAACCATGCTCTCTACCTGTGTAAGGCCGCGTCGATATCCAAAAGCTCGGCCAGGAGCGCGTGCAGATCGGCGAGACGCACCATGTTCGGTCCGTCCGACGGGGCGTTATCGGGATCGTCATGAACTTCCATGAAAAGGCCGGCTACCCCGACGGCCACGGCCGCGCGCGCAAGTACCGGCACGAGCTCCCGGCTACCGCCGGTGGTGGCGCCGCCAGGCCGCTGTAGCGAGTGCGTCGCATCGAACACGACGGGGTCGAAGTCGGCCATGAGCACCAGCGAGCGCATGTCGACGATCATGTCGCCGTAGCCGTGGGCCGTTCCCCGCTCGGTGAGAATGACATTCACGGCACCCGCCCACCGCGCCTTCTCGGCCGCGTGCGCCATGCTTTCGGGTGCCAGCCACTGGCCTTTCTTGATGTTCACCGTTCGGCCGCTCCTCGCGGCGGCGACGATCAAATCGGTCTGCCGGCACAGAAAGGCCGGGATCTGTAGGCAGTCGACCGCATCGGCCATTTCCCCACACTGCCAGGGCTCGTGCACGTCGGTCAGAAGTGGACAGCCGACGCGGTCGCGCAGCCGCGCGAACACCTCGATTCCCTTCGCCATGCCCACCCCGCGAGCCGAGCGGTGCGATGTCCGATTTGCCTTGTCGAAGCTGGACTTGAAAACGAAGGGCACGTCGAGATCGGCGCAGATGCGCGCTATTGCCTCCGCCATGAACAATGGATGGCGTTCATCCTCCATCACGCACGGCCCGGCGATCAGGGTGAAGGGATGGTTGCTTCGATCGACTGGAACGTTACCGATGCGGATCACAACGTCACCCTCCGCTCCATGCCCCGGCCGATATTGAGCGCGGTCGACCGCTGGAACACCCCGACCGTCGGCTCGAGGCGCGGTTTGCCGACACGGACGAGGACATCGTCCAGAAACAGCTCGTCGTCCTTGCCGCTGACGGTATCCGCTTGCGCTTGGATCCCGACATCGACGAAACGCGTGCCACTCGGAATGGCGGCGAAATGCTTCACGCCATGGGCTTCCCAATGTCCGCCCTGCACCGTTACATCGTTCGCGACCGTTTTGGCGCTCGCCGCGTCGTGGCCGACGAGCGCGGTTGGAGAACCCGTCGTCGAGAGGAAGCGGAAGAACATCAAATATTGGGGCCGGGCAGGTTCACGCCTTGCGCATGAGTTCCCACCCAGGCCCGGACGTCTATTGCCAGAAGCTCATTGTCGATGTCGCTCGTGGCGACGCCCTGATTGGCGAGGTCGATTTGGCTGCTCAGAATCCGGAAGCCTATTTCGCCCTGCAACATCCGTGTCCCATCTAGCGGGTCGGGCCGGCCGGACGAGTCGGCGACGTTGGACCACGTCCCCGCCTCCGTCGTCCACCCGTCCATGGTCCCCAGTTCCGCATCGTGATTGTCGAGCGTCGAAGAACCCGCCGATTGGCCGACGGGCAGGTTCGTGAACGGCGCGACGATTCCCGCCCCCAAGGCTCCGTTGCCGTCCGCCATCTGCTGGGCCCGCGTGTAGGTTTGCGATTGCGTCGCCAGGCTTGAAAAAGTCCGCGCGACGGTGGCCCCCGTCCCGTCGTAAACAACGAGGTCATAAAGCTCGGCCCCCTCGCCGAGCGGCGCATGCAACCCGGCCGCCCAGGCGTCACGGAAACGGGTCCGGCGCTCCCACGAGATCGTAATGTCGAGCGTCGAGGCATCGATCGCATGGCGGACGTAATAGGGCGACAACGGCATGAGCCGTCGCGACGTGTTCGAATGGATCGTCTCGCGCAGCGACGGGTTCGGATCGCCAATCGTGTCGACCCGGAAATACCGGTTCGCGCCGAGGCCCGTGAGATGGCTCCGCTTGTCGAGGCGGACCGACCGGATCGTCGACGGCTCCAGCAGCAGAACGGGTTCGCCCGGTCCGTGGTTCGCGATTTTGTCCTCGGTTCCGACGCGTCCGCGAAGCAATGTCGAAAACGTCAACGTCCCGTCACCATTGTCCGTGACATCGCGGGCGCAGACGATCTCCTCGCCCACCATCACGATCAGTTCGTTATTCAGGAACTGGGCGTGGGTGATCGTCGTAGGCTCGCTTCCCGCGATCCAGTTCACGGTGAACGAATTGGCTCGGTCGATCACCGTCCACCGTGCCTGATCGCCCAGGGCCGTCCCCTGAATCCGCCCGCCCCGCACCGGCGACAGATGGGTCATCAGCTCGACGAACTCGCGCGAGAACGACAGCGGGTTGTCGGAATTTCCGGTTTCGACGAATGCCTCGGCGGTTCGGATGATGCCGCCCGGCCAATCGACGCCGTCGTCGAAGCGCGGCCGGGCCGCCGTATAAAGGCCGGGCGAGTCGTCCTCATCGCGCAGCATGCCGGTATCGAGCAGGAACAATTCCGACTGGCTGACCAGCTTCAGGTTCGCCGGGCCGATCGTGCTCGAAAGGTTGCCGGTCTCGAACCTGGTGTAGATCGAGGCATCGTCGACAACCGAACGGACCCCTATGACGTAATTGTCGCCGAAGTCCGTTTGCAGCAACCGCGCCGTGTCGGTGACGCCGTCGTGCGCGATCTGCACGCGGTCGGCGGGGTCCAGCGCGACATGGCCGTGATCGAGAGCGCCGTCGAGCGTCCGGCCGCCGATCCAGCGTTCCGCCAGCATGGTGGCGGCGATCCGCTTCCCCTCGTTCGCGGTCAACACCTCGTTCGTCTGCACCACGACCTGATTGCGCGAACGCGAGGTGCCGTCGATCCGCTTGGCCTGCTGCGTGCCTTCCTGCCAGTGGTTCTCGCGCTCGACGTATACGAGGTCGATGACGTGCGGCACCTCGGCTTCGGCGGCGATCGTCTCTCGGAGCTTGTCCGGCCGGCGGGATCCGGCCGCGTGGGCGCCGAGGTCGTCGTCGCTCAGCGTGGCCGCGATTCCCCCGCCGCGTGGGACGAACTTGATCTTGTCGTCGGACACGACCGCATCGACGAAGTGCGTCTCCAATAGAGGCTGAATGGCGTCTCGGCGGCGCGCCTGGCCTGGAACGACATGACCCCGGATCGCAATGCCGCCGACCGCCGCGACGTCGATATCGGCGGCCGTCAGCTCACCATCGCTCGTCAGTTCCTCGGTAATGACGTCGGAGAGCGGTTTCGTCGTGTCAGTCACGCGATCGAGGAACAGCGCGTGAATGGAGTTCGGCTCCTGCCCGACATAGGCGTTGATGGACCGCACGTAGGCGGCGCCGGCGGACATGTTGCCGACGCCCGAATAGTCGGAGAGCGTGTACTTGCTGAGTCGGACCCGATTTCCTTGGACACAGAATTGGCTTAATCGAAGTGTCCAAGGAGGACCGGAACATGGCCGATAATTTTGAGAAGAAAGTTGCTGTTGATGGGCCTGTGGTAAATGCGGGCGAGCTTGGCTCGTCCACGTTTTCCCCAGGCCAGGCTTTGCCGGCAGGCCCGCTGGGACTTGGCCAGCGATGGACGGTGGCGCGCAAGCGTGAGGTCGTTCCGCGGCTTTTGCGTGACGAGCCGGTGCAACTTCTGTCGCGCCAGTTGGGCGTAGAGATCTTCCGGCTCGAGCAGTGGCGTGAGAAAGCGATCGGCGGGATCGACGCCTCGCTCAAGCAACGCAAGGGCGATCCGGTGCAGGCGGAACTGGATAGCGCCATGAAGCGGATCGGAGAGTTGACCATGCAGGTGGAACTGCTGGAGGCCAAGACGGAGACCTTCGGCCCTTTGGGGCGGCGGAGGTCGCGGCGATGAGTGCCGCCACCTCGCCCGGCACGGGTCTGGCCTACGGCCTGCGGCGGGTCTGCGCCGCCTGGGGCATGGCCCGCTCCTCGTTCTACGCCATGACCTCCGGCCAGCACGCCGAGCAGCCGCCGGCAAAGCGTCGGGGACCGAAGCCCGCGATCTCGGACCAGGCGCTGCTGGTGGCGATCGAAGCCGACCTGGAGGCATCGCCCTGGGAGGGCGAGGGCTACCGCAAGGTCTGGGCTCGGCTTCGGGTCTGTCGCGACATCCGGGTTGCCCGCAAGCGGGTGCTCCGCCTGATGCGCGAGAACAATCTGCTCTCGCCCCATCGCTGCCGCCGCCGTGGCGGCAATCCCCATGACGGTGAGATCATCACTCATGCCCCGAACCTCATGTGGGGCACCGATGGCGTTCGGGTGTTCACGGTGGACGACGGCTGGGGCTGGATCTTCACCGCCGTCGAGCATTGGAACGCCGAGTGTGTCGGCTGGCATGTCTGCAAGCGCGGCGACCGCTTCGCCGCCCTGCAGCCGATCTCCATGGGGCTTGCCGGGCTGTATGGCTCGACCGCGGCCGGCGCGGCTCGGGGGCTGGCCTTGCGGATGGATCACGGCTCCCAGTATCTGTCGGACCACTTCACCAACCAGATCAAGTTCTGGGGCATCCAGCCGTCCTACGCCTTCGTCGCCGAGCCCCAGACCAACGGCGTCGCCGAGCGGTTCAATCGCACGCTGAAGGAACAGATCATCCATGGTCGCATCTACCGCAACATCGCGGAGCTGCGGGACGCCGTCCGCGACTTCGTCGAACTCTACAATGCCCAGTGGATCGTCGAAAAGAACGGCTACCTGAGCCCCGCTCAAGCTCGTCAGGCGTGGCACGCCGCGATCTCAATCAGGCCCGCCGCGTGAGACAAACTTGTGTCCAAGGAACCGGGTGCGCTACAGAGCGTGTACTTGCCGAGCTC
This sequence comes from Alphaproteobacteria bacterium, assembly GCA_965226475.1. Classification (GTDB taxonomy): domain Bacteria; phylum Pseudomonadota; class Alphaproteobacteria; genus JASLMY01. Next base: position 930,927 of record CBDDDJ010000002.1, read on the forward strand.
CACGCTCCAGTCGTCGAGGTCGAGGCGGTTGAGGGTGAAATCCTGGTCGGCGCCGCCGACTTCGCCTCGGGTCAACATGATGCCGTCCCCGTCGGGGCCCGCGCGAAGCAGGGCGCCGAACGTGTCCGCGCCCGCGCCGTGGTTATAGACCGCCAGGGCCGCGCCGGTGATCGCCGCCGACTCGATGTCGAACTTCCAAGCGTAGCCGGCGCGAAACAGCAGAAGTTCATGCTCCTCGAAGCGATAGGCCAGATCGACTTCCAGGCCATCGCCGAAGCCGGCCATGGCCGAGGTGATGTCGATTGTCCGTATCACCTCCGGTCCCGCGAAGGGGTCGATTTCATGGAGGCGGACGAGCGTCGGTGAACCGGTCGTCGTCTCGCCGCAGATCCAGACCCCATACTCGCGGTCGATCGCCGGGACGCCGACGAGGTCGCCGTTCAGATGGGCCTGTCCCGACGTCGCCGCCCGCTTGATCTGCCCGAGAAAGAGCATCGCGCCGTCGCCGACGAATGCCAGAAGCTGCGTCGGATCGCGGCCGTAGGAGATGCCGATGGTGAGGCGGTCGATGATCTCGACGCCGTCGGCATCCGTGAAGCCTCGCGGCGATAGGCCCCAACCGGTATAGATCTCGTGGCCACGCTGGAACTCGTCGTCGCCGAGGAAATTGCTTTCCCGGCCCAGCACCGCCGTGATGGCGCCGTCCCAGATCTTGGCCTTGATCAGCGCCGCTTCGGACGAGCCCCCCAGCGACAACGCGAAAACATGCTCGCCCGCGCGGTCCATATTGAACGTGTTGGACGACGTCGAACTTATGTTGATGCCGGCGCCGCCGTCGTTGGCGTTCTGCACGACGAGCAGCGCATCCCGCCACGCCGCCCGCCCGACATAATTCAGGCTTTCCGGGGCGAAGATGTCCCATCCGACCGCCGAGGAGGATTTCCACGCCATCAAATCGGCTTCGCGGTTGTAATGGAAGACCGAATCGGAGGCGGGCGCGCCGCCCGCGCCCATGGCCTGGCTGAATTGTGGCGCCGTCGCCGATGCCTCGGAGGCGATCACGGCGGTGAAGTTCGGCACGCGGTTACCATGGTTCTGGAGCTGGAAGTCCCGCACGGTCGAGTAGCAGTCGCCGCGATAGGCCGAGGTGGCATCGACGCCCTTGTCCGCCTGAATCAGGGGCGATGGTTCCTGCGTCTCCGTGCCGAGGTAGTGCTCCCAATCGCCGTTCCCCACGACTGTCCCGCTGGTCGTCGTGTAGTCGGCGACCAGTTTGCCGTCGCCCAGGATCTCCAGCACCGCGCCCATCGGTCCCTCGGTCCAAAAGAGGGCGAGGTCCACGGAGTAGACGAAGCTCACCACCGTCTGGCTGGGCGACAGCGCGCCCTTGCCGCCCACCTCGTCCTTGACCGACGTTTCCTTGATCCCGCTGCTCCAGATCACATGCGCGGCGACCTTGTGGGTGCCGTGGAGGCGCACCTTGGGCTGGCCATGGGCGGAGGATTGGATACGGAGGTCGGTGAGGCGCGGGCCGGTGACCGTCGGCAACCCCGGCCCGAAAAAGTGCCCGGCGAGGAACGATGAAGCCGCGAAGCCGACACCAAAGGGGATCGCCCCGCCGCTCAGCGCCGAAACCGAGATTCCACCCGCGAGGCCGATCGCCAATTGCGCCATGGCTCAGACCTCCCGCAATTTGTAGGTCGCGACGAGCCGCCCGCCGCCGAACCTCGACTCGAGATCGTGCTCCACCACTTTCCCCGCCTCGCGGTAGGCATGGATCAACGTCCGCCGAGGGCCATCGCCGATGACTCCGATATGGCAGGGGTAGCGCAGCGCGCCGGCAAAACAGGCGATGTCGCCCGGCATCGCCTCCGCGACGGCCACGATGTCGAGTTCGCGGGCCAACATCGCCTTCAGCACCTTGCCGTCCGGATGGCGCGCGTAACCGGTGATGTCCCGGCCGGTATAGGCGCCCGAGCGCCAGCCGGCGAGCAGCAGCAGGCCGACGCAATCGACCCCGCGTACAATCCGCCCGCGATGCCGCCAGGGCGTGGCGAGGAGCTTGCGCGCCTCGGCGAGGAAGGCCTCAGCCGAGCCCGACATGGAAGCCCGGGACCGCGTTGCCGTGGGGGTGGAGCGACATGCCCCGGATCACCACCTCGTGTCTATCGCCCCGAATTGGATCGGCATCGACCGCATGCATGCGTTGGCCCGCCCGGATCGCCGCCACCGACCTTCCCGCCTGGCCCGATATCTCCAGGACGCAGTCGAGGAACCGGCCGGGGATCGCCGTTCCCCCCTCCCTCTCCTCCACCTCTCGCACCACCACGTCGCGTGGCGTGGCCTCGATCCACTCCAGGTCATTTTGCATCCGGGAACCTCAGGATTTCTTCCAGGCCCGGCAGATAGACGCCGGTGGCGCGCTGGTTTTCGATGTTGTCGAACTTGTCCCGGCAGGCGGCGACGTCCTTCTGGCAACCGACGGAAATGGTGAAGCTGTCGCCAACGTCGATGTCGTTCGGCATGGGGATCAGCAGCCGCACCTGGCCCGCCGAGGGCGAGCCCAGCGCGTCGCCGAAAACCTCGACGTCCATTTCCAGGCCGCTGTTGGCGCCGCTGGTCCAGGTGACGAGGCCGAAAGTGAAGAAGCCGTCGGGCCGCGTCAGCGCCGCGTTGGCGAAGTTCCGTCGATCAGTCGACGACGTGACCGTGCCCGTCACGGTCAAGGCTGGAAACGCCTCTCATGTCACCCCGCCATCGACGATGGTCGCCCCGATGCTCGTCGGCCACGTCGGCTCCGAACCGCTGGAAACGCCGTTTGTCGTCGCCTTGAAGTGGAAGCCGTTTTGCGACGTCGGCTTGACCACCGAGCCCGTCTTGGCGTCTCGTGCCTCTCGGATGGAATTCGCCGTGATTGCCCGCCAGGCCGGCGGGTCGAGCCGCGCGCCGCACTTGGTCGAGCCGAGGTCGACAAGACATGACGGCCGGATCAGGTCGCCGACCGTGGTCTGCAAGGCCTGCGCCAGATCCCGGAACTGGACCCTGTAGCCGCCCTCGCCGAATTCCACGCCGCCGAGGGTGCCCTTCTTCAACGGGACCCTGCCCTGTGATGGGTCGCGGTGGTTGACCAGGAAGAACCGGACGGTTGCGTTGTCGAACAGCCCCGCGCGGAGATCCGCTTCCGAGATGTCGCCGTCGTCGATGATGCCTTCGAGATCCAATTCGTCGGCTTGGCGGCCCGCGCTGGCGCGGGCATTGGTCCGCCGGAACGACGCGGACGCCTTGTAGACCTCGCCGTCGACCAGTAGATCGACATCCGTCTCGGTGTAGCGGAAGGCAATACCGTCCTTACGAACGATTTCGACGCATCCGGCGAGGCTGGTCGTCTCCTGGGCCAGGTGCGCCACCATGCCGGCGGAAATGGTCTTGCTCATACGCGGATCTCGACCAGCGTGATGTTCGGCCAGGCGTGGCCCTGGGGTTTGGGCTCGCTCGCCCGCATGACGTCGCCGTCGAAGCGCACGGGCACGTCGAACTCGGCGGTGACGCGGAGCACCTGGCCGGCCGGCGCCGTCGCGGCGGGGGAGCCCGAAATCGAGAAATCGATGATGCCGGTGTCGAGATCCGCCGTGAAGTTGCCCGCCTGGTCGACGTCGTCCAGCGTGACCGAGAGCGCGCCCGCCACCAGTTTCTTGATCGGCCGGTCGAAATCGACGCCGCCGGAGCCGTAGCGCTTGAAGATCCGATAGCGGTCCGTCACGCCATCCGTCGTCGCCAGCACCTGGTTGGTAATGCGGTAGTCCTGCCAGTCCTTGAAGCGAAAGCCGTGCGCGCGTCCTTGACGGGCGTGAAAGAAGGCGAGCAGCAGGTCGAAATCCGATTGCCCGCGAATACCGTGGCTGACGTTGTAGCGGCGCAGCGGTCCGGACCAGTTGATGCTGCGTTTCTCGTGCCCGCCCGAGGTGACGACGACGGAGGTCGAAAACGCCGGCCCCGCGCTGGCGCCGAGCGCGATGTCGGCGGGAAACCGGACTTCATGGAAGGCCATGGGGTCGTAGCCTCGCTATCGGGCGGCATCGGGTTCGGGCTGGAAGAACGGCGATGGCGAACGGCGCGCCGGACATGGGAATAATCCCGTTCCTCAGCTCACCTCGAATTCGATTTTGTCGGCGCTCTCCAGCGTCACGGAGTCGGTCACGGCCTCGTTGTTGGGGCCGGTGAACTGCAAGCTGGTGATGATGAAGGCACCCTCGAAGGTGCCCATGCCGGGGACGACGATCTGGAACTCGGTGAGAACGCCGTCGGTCAGCGCCTGGGTCAGCAGGGTGTTTTCCGTGGCGCTATCCGTGAAGACGCCGTTGCCGGAGACGGTCATGGAGCGGATGCCGAAAGGCGCCAGCTCGCGCCACTTGCCGGAGGTGTTCTTGTTGGTGACGTCCACCGTCTCGTGGTTGATGGTGAAGTCGTTCGACTGGAAGCCGCCGATCGTGGTGTAGCTGGCCGGGCTCTGGCCGTCGGAAATCTTCACCAGGAAGTCCTTGCCGTCATAGGTCGCCATGGTCTCTCTCCCGATTGGCTAAGACGCCCCACCACTCCTCGGCGTGGGGCAATGGCTTGTCGGGGAGCATGTCGGGCGTCCCCCGCGTGAAGTGCACCACCTCGGGGTCGGGGTCGGTGCCGTGCCCCTCGAGCCAGTTCCAGGTTTCCGGCAGGGCGCCGATCTCGTCGTCGGCCAGCCAGCCGAAGCGATGCAGCCAGGCCCCGGGCCTGGCGTTCACCTCGTCCGGCGTCAGCCGCCGGTTGGCCGGGTGGGCGCAGTTCCACAGGATCAGGCTCGACCAGTTCTTGCGCGGATAGGGCGCCTGCGCCTGGCCGCGCATCTTTCGCCGCTCGGGCGGGCGGTAATCGTGCTTGACGACCATCGCCGCGCGGGCGTCGTCGGCCAACGCAAGCAGCCCGGCCACGTCGCCCCGCCACAACAGGTCGCCATCGCAGAAGAGGGCCCAGCCGCGCCACTGGCAGAGCGCCGGCACCAGGAAGCGGGTGAAGGAAAACTCGGTCGAGAAGCCGGTACCGTCGAAGCCGTCGACGAAGCCCGGTCCGCGCTCCCCATAGGCACGGCGGTAGAGACCCGCGAGTTCGAGACGGCGAATGTCGAGCCGTTGCACATGCAGCGCGATCGAGGCATGCGCGACGAGCGACCGAACCGTGACGTCGTGCGCCGGCTCCTCCCGCCGGTCGTAGCCGACGAAGACGGGCAGGCACTCAGGCACGTTTCACCTCCCCCCTGTCGGGGTGTTCATGGCTGAAGCCCCTGGCCTTGCGGTCGCCCTTCAAGTGGTCGGAGAACGCGACGAGCGGGCTTTGCATCCAGACGTGTCCGGTGCCGCCGGGCGTTAGGTCGTGACAGCGCACCCCGTCGCCGACCCGTTCCCGGGCCAGGTCGAAGGCGTGGGCCGAGTGCGTTTCGTCCATGGCCATGAACTCGCCCGTCGAATAAATCGCCGCCCCGACATCCAGCAAGGCGCGCGCGGCCGGCAGGCGATAACCGACGTAGCCGATTTCGGAATGGTTCCCATGACGCCCCAAGAGCGAAACCTCGGCGCCGCCCGGAAACAACGCCGGCAGCAACGCGGCGGGCTTCGGGACCGGACGGTAAAAGACCGTGTCGCCATCGAGCCAGATCACGTGATCGCTCGCCGCCACCTCATGGCAGAACCAGCGGACGGCCAGGGGCACCCGCGCGAACTTGCGGGCATCCGTCCGGTAGCTGTAGCCGGCGGCGATCTCCTTGGCGCGCCAGGCCCGGGTCGGCGCGCGGCCGCCGGCCCGCGCGCTTCCACGGTGGTCGTCTTGGAACGCGACCCAATCGGCCACCGCCCGATAGGGCAGGCCGCGAATCCGTCGCCGGCTCGAGCCGCCCGTCGTTTCGCGGGCGCCGTCGTGGAAAAAACAGAGATCGACGCCCAGTGGCCACCACTTGTCGAAGGTCCGAACCATCCGTTCGCCGTAGGCGATCCAACCAGCCTCGGAAAAGCCGGTCACCACCGTCAGCATGGCCTGCCCACCATCGGGATCACGACGTTCGTCGTGTAGCCCCGGTCGACGAACAGCAGGTGATGGATCATCGCGGCGACCTCGCATGCCCGTAGCAGGCGGCGCTTGGGATGGCCCGCGCGCCGGGCCTCGAGGCCTCGACGTTGTGCTGGTCGGCGCGGCGCCTGGTCATGCCGCTGTCGGCGATCATCCCGGGCGCCACGCAGACCAGTTGCTGGCCCGGGTATTCCAGCCGCCTGGTCTCGACGTAGCGGTGCAACGCCGCCTTCGCCACGCCATAGGTCGTGTTGTGGGAGCCCTTGATGGCGCTCTCGCTGCCGACGACGCAGATCCGCGCGACCGGGTTTCGCGCTAGGACGTGCTCGGCGGCCTTGACCGGGGCCATGAGATTGACCGCCAGGTGCCGGGCGATCTCGGCGGCGCCTTGTTCCAGGATCGTCGTCGCCTCGAGATGTCCGGCGGCGAAGAGATAACGCTCCGCGTCGACGGGGAGGTGTCCGGCCGGTTGCCAGCCCAGGCTCGACCAGTCGCTCGTGTTGCGCATGACCTCGACGTCATCGTCGAGCAGTTGATCCAGGCGCGCGAACATCGTCGTCGAGGCGCCGGAGACGAAAAGCGTGCTCATGCCGGCACTGGCCTTCCCATGAGGTTTTCGACCTTCTCGGCCGCTTCGAAGACCGCCGAGATCTTCCCCGGCAGCACCGAAACGACAGTGCCCGCCCGGCTCACGACCACTCGCCGCGTGTCGGCGAGGCTCGCCGGCTTCGCCCGGGTCGAGATCCGATGCCCGGTGCGCCGGTACGATGTGGCGAAATCCGGGACGTAGCGCGCGATTGCCCCGACCATGGCGGCGGCGATCTCGTCGATCCGCCGGTCCGTCAGGCCGTCGATCACCGTCTCGACCGCCGCGGCGCCGGCGCACCGCGCGAGGCAGGTATCCGCGACCGAGGTGAGGCTGATGCCGCCCTCCCACCAGGGATACAGCGAGACGCCATGCGGCCCGTCCATCACCGTGACCGCGCGATCGGCCGGGCCGTCGAACAGGAACATGACGCAGGGCTCCAGATATTCGACGCCGGGCGTGTCTTGCCAGCCATAGGTGCAGTTGACCGTCCAGGCCCAGCCGTCGCCATCGCCGGCCCGCGCGGCCTCGCCCAAGCGGACATGCCCTTTCAACGCGTCCTCGAAATGCTTCGCCGCCATCCCGCAGTCGATCAGCCGCTCGCCTGTCAACATCGCGCCCTGCATGTTCGCCAGGCCATAGTCGACGGGGTCCACCGTCAGGAACGGCGCTTCGATGATCCGCTGGAAGGTCTCGAAATCGATCAGGCTCAGGTCCCGGGCGACTCCGTAGATATTGATCGGCACGGCCGAGGTGAGATGCCCGTAGGCGGCCATGAAGCGCCCAAACCCCTCGATCGCCGCGCGCCGGGTGGCGGCGCAACGGGGATAGTGAAAGCCCAGGTGCAGCCGGCTCTGGTTCGCCGCCGAGGCGCCGGCGAAGAGCCGCGCCTGCTTCTCGAACACCGTCACGTCCCAGCCGAGGTCGAGCAGGTGGCTCGCGACGTGGCAGCCGTACCAGCCGCCGCCGATCACTCTAACTTTGTTCCGATCCACGGTTTCACATGCCTCCAGGCGAGACCGTCGGCGATTGCGGCCAAGGTCCATTGGCAATAGGAGAGGTTGCAAAGGAAACGCAGCCGATCCGCGTCGGCCGGAAAATCCGGGTCCTCGATGTCGCCGAGTTCGGTGTTGCGGAGCGCCGTCGTGACCGCGCCACCGACGGCGCATGTCGGGACCCCGGCGATCAACGCATCGACGCAGGCCCCGCTGCCGTGCGTGACCAGCGCGTGGGCGTCCGCCAGAAGACAGGCCAGCCGCCCCCCGACCGGCGGGCACGAAGCCTCTCCGTCCGCCAGGGGCCTGGCGCCCCGCCAACTCGGTTTCGGGCGATAGACGATCGGGCGTTCGGTCGCGCGCCGGATCTTCCCCAGCAGCGCCGTCGCATGGACCGTCGCGTCACCGTAGCCATGCCAGTCGCAGTATTTCTGGCTGGAGAGGGCCAGGACGACATGGCGCCCCCGCCGCCGTTCCGCCAGCCGAATGCCGTGTGCTTCCCAACGATCCGGCGGCGCGGCGATATCCATCACGTAGCGCGTCGGCTGGTGGCTCGCGACGGAAAAACGGATGAAGTCGTTCCGCCGTCCGACGTGGGCCTTGTCCAGCAACACCGCCTCGTAGCCGACGGCCTTGTAGGCGTGGAAGTGCCGCGCCTTCGTCACCCCCCACATGAGCGCCACGTCGCAGTCGCGAACCGGAATGTCCGGTTCGCCGTCGCCGTTCAGCGGATGCGCGACGAAGCCGTCGCCTTCCGCTTCGATGCCCTTCATCAGCGCGGCGGCAATTCGCCCCTCGCGTCGATGCCCGCCGATCAGATAGGCGGCCCTCACGGGATATGCGCCTTCAAAAAGTCCCAACACGCGCCCGAGCGCATCTCCGCCGGAGTCCACTGGCACCAGGCGAGATCGGCGAAAAAGGCATTTCGGTCGGCGTCCCGGCGGGGCCGCTCGATATCCATCGGGCTTTTCATGGACACCTCCCGCGCCACCCCCGCCTCCGCGTAGCAGGGGACCCCCATGACCAGCCCGTCGATGGCGACGTTGGAATGACGCGTCACCACGGCCCAGCTCCGCTTCAAGACGACGCCGAGCTTTTCGTCCGGCGCGCTGAAGCCCGCGCCCTCGATCGGCGGCGGATCGCGCCACGTCGGCGTCGGCTTCGGCCGGTAGATGATCGGGCGATCGGTGTACGGGCGGAGCCGTTCGATCACCTCGCGCTCCCACGCCTGGGGATCGAGACCCAGCTCGATCGCCGCGCGCGCCGATGTTCCGGCGACCAGGATGTGCTCGCCCTCGCACGTCCACGGCGCGACCGCGATCCGCAGCGCCTCGAAGCGGCTCGACGGGAAACCCCGCCCGATCATGTCCACCGGGTGGCGTCCGTTCACCGAGACTTTGTGATGGCCCTCGAGCTGCCGTCCGGCGGGCTTGCGGTGCCAGAATCCGAGGTCGATGCAGACGAAGTTCCCTCCGGCCCTCCGATACGCCTCGAACGCGGGCTGGTTCGACCAGCCGTAGGCGATCAGCAGGTCGCCGGTGACGGCGCCGCTCCAGCGCCGGGTCAGCCCGGGCCGCGATCCGTGTCGCCGCAGGCCCGCCGCCATCGCCTCGCCCACATGCCGGGCCCGGCGGTTAGGGGATGCGCACAGGATCTCGATCTTCACGCAGCAGGTGCCTCGCCGCTTCGCCCGCGCCGATCTCGGAGAGCGACCATTGCGCCCAGGCGAGATCCTCGAAGGCCCGCCGCCGCGCCGTATTGCTCCGCTTCGGTCGCTCCAGCCGGGCCAGCCCCTTCGGGGCCGCGCCCTCGGCCACGATATGCGGTGCTTCGTGGAAGGCCGGGACGCCATGGCGCAGGGCCACCGTCGCGGCGTTGCTCGACCAGACGACGACGGCCCAGGCCCCGCGCAGATGGTCGACCAGCGGCTCCTCGTGATTCAGAACCCGGTCATATGCCGCCGTCGGCATCTTGCGCCGCCGTTTCGGATGCGGGCGGAACCAGATCGGCCGCTTCGTCGCCTGGCGCAGCCGGTCGTGAACGTCGTCCGGCCAGGCATCGGGCATGGCCATGGCGTTGTAGCCGAAGCCCCGCTGACCGCAGACGAGCACGTGGTCGCCGTCACGGCGCCAAGGGGCGGGATCGATGCCGAAGCGAGCGAAGCGCCCGGGCCCGCCGGGCTTCCAGGTCCCCGATCCGTTGTGACCCCATAGCGCCAGCGCGATGTGTTTCTCGCCGTTCACCCGGCGGAAATAGGCCTCTTCACAGACGATATGCCGCGCGCCGGCGGCCTTGAATTGCGCGGACAGCGCCTCGGCGCGGCCATGGCTGTTCCAGGTGACGAGAACGTCGTCGGATCGGATCGCCGCCGGCCCGCCATGGCGGACGTCGTAACCATTGGCCCGCAGCCCTTGCTCGATCGCCTCGTGGCGGCCGTCCTCAAAGCGTGTCGGCAGCAGCGACCAGGCGATCATCTCAGGAATTCACCTCCCGGCGTGAGGCGGGCGAAACGGCGATGCCACTCCGGCTTGTCGTCGATCACGCCGTCGCCCTTTTGCGGCTTGTCCAGGTAGCCGTCCGCCAGATCCTGGAGGCCGCAGACCCGCGCCGCCCAGCGCGCGTGTTCCGCGCCGTTGCCCGACCAGACGAAGAGCTTCGAGAGGGGGTTTTCCCCCCGCCAGGCGACGAGCGCGTCGACGAGTTCGATATTGACCGCCGGCGCCTGACCATGGCCGCGCTGGCCCGGTCGCGGGACATCGCCGAGCTCGTCGCCCGGCCAGAACAGGAGCGTGCCGTCGACATCGACGAAGAGACGCGCCAAGGGAGGAATGAACATCAAAGCACCTCGTCGAGCCGGTGGGTCGGCCAGATGGTGAGCGCGCTGTCGGGCGTCGCGTTGACGACCTCGACGCCGAGCCGGTCCAGCGCCGCCTTCAGCGTGGGGAACTTGGGCAACATGACGGCGGCGAAGACCGAGGGCTTGGTCGCCACGGGATGCTCGCCGAACCAGTGGGTGCGCCCGTCCGGGGCCGGCTTCATGTCGTAACCCAGCAGGACGATCCGCCGCGCGCCCAGATGGACCGCCAGATGGATCGCCTGATAGCCCCCGTTGGCGCCGGTTCGAAGACGGCGCCGGTCCGGATCGAAGCCCAGCTCGCCCGAGTTCCCCAACAGCTTGATGTCCGCCTCGCCCGTCTCTTCCAACGAGACCTTCAAGCCCGGGAATTCCGGCACGCCGCCGTGCCAGCGCCACCACTTCCTGTCGCAGCCGTAAAGCACGTCGGCCCAGGGCGCCAGGCGATGGGCGTCGTTGACGGCGACAACCCGCGCCTTGCCTTCGACGCGGTCGACGTCCCCGGCCGTCAGGCTGGGCCCGCCCCCGATGCAGACGACCGTCTCGCCCTCGAAGAGCGGCGGCACCGGCCAGAAGCGCGCCGTCATGCGTCGCCCGGCCGATCGGCATGAACCAGCGGCGGATATCGAACCCGATTCCAGCGGCCCTCGAGCGGCACGCAGGCGACCGTGTCGCCATGACCCATCGCGCGCAGCCAATCGCGGTGCCCGGCCGAGCGGGCCGGCTTCGCCTCCACCGCGACGCCCCGGAACCGGTCGGCCAGGAGCGCGGTGGTATTGTTCTCGGCCCCCTTGCCCGAGCCGATTTCGAGAAAGCGCCGGTCGGGCTCGACCACGCGCGCGAGGAGATGACGGATAATGCCGTCCTCGCCGTTCTGGCCGTGGACGCGGTCCTCGATATCGGTGAGCCGGATCATGGCCAGCCGTCCCCTTCCACGCCCCGCGCCGCCGAATCGACGACACGGAGCGAATGTCGAAAATGTTCCCGTTTATTTTCGCGATTCCAGCGTTATCCTGGCAACCGTGGAGGCATGGAGATGCCCGATGAAACTCACAATGACACTGTTCGCCCTGTTGGCCCTGGCCGGCTGCGCGACACCCGTTTCCCCCCATGCCTCGGACACGGCCAAGGGCTTGGTCGCCGGGTGCGATACGGGCTATTGGCGGGCGGGTAATTGGACGACCCGATACAACAAGGACGAGGAGCTGTACCAAAACAACGACGAATATCGCAAAGCCTGGGATAAGGCTTATTTCAGGTGCTATCGTCGCGAAAAGGGCGTCGACCAATAGTTCGGCTAAAGACGTTGTAATATCGGCAACAATTGCTCGACTATGTCCTGTCCAATCTGGGTCGCCGAGAAGCGCGCCGTATCCGTGCCGCCGCCTTCGATGTTGACGACGATGGCGCCGGGGTGGATGTGGACATTTCGATCGACCGGTCCGGTTCTTCCGTTGGTCGGCGTAATATCGACCAGTTCGCCTGGCGAGAGCATCAAGGGTACCGGAATTGAATCCGGCCCGCCGCGGCCGCCGACACGAAAGGCACCGCCCCGGTCGAAGCCGGTCACCGCCGGATCGATCGCCGGCGTGACACTGGTATCGGCGAAAAGAGAGCTTAGCCCGCTGGTCAGAATATTCGTCGCTCTTTCGAACACGCTACCCGTAATCGATTGTAAGCCGCTGCCGGCGAGACCGGCGAGCGGCTCCAGCGCTGTCTTGCGCAGGATGATGTTGATCAGGTCCCGCTCGATCCGCTTCAGCACGACCGACAGCTTCTCGCCCTCGACGACGAGGTCGGAAACGGCATCGCCGATGGTCGTGTTCACCTCGGTTTGAAGCGCGACCACACGTTCGAGAATCCGTGTTTCCTCCGAGAGTCCCTCGATGTCCTCGCGCTCCGACGGCAGCAGGGCGAGGCCCTTCTTGCGCAAGTCCCGTTGCAGCCTCAACAGCGGCAACAGTTTCTCGTTACCGGCGATCCGTTGCTTCAGGACTTCGAGCGCCTTTTCCTGCTCGTCGATGGTGGCCTGGACCGTCTTGCGCCGCTCCCCCGCCTCCTCGACCCGCGCCGAGCGGTCGAGCAAGTCCAGCGCCGTCGCGTGGCCGGGCGGGATGCCCGCGAGCCGCCTGTTCATGGCCTCGCTCGCCCGTTTTACCTCGGCGTCCGCCAGCTCCAGTTTCCGCCTGAGCGGCGCCAGGTCGGCATCCAGGCGGAGGTTCAGTTCCTCGATGGTGGTCATGACCCGGCCATCTCCCGCCTCGCCGCGCGGCGGATCGAGCCCGTGCGATGGGGCGCGGCATCGATCAGGGCCCGCAGGCGGCCGCGGTCCGGCGGCCCCGCCCGGCGGAGGTCGATCCCCTCCGCCCGGGCGCGTGCCTCGAGCGCGGCCGACAGTTCGACCGGTGTCGCGGCCCAGAAGGACTCCGGCGGCCAGCCGAGCCGGCCGACCGCGACACCGAGACAGGCCCGCAAGGGATAGCCGCTCATGGCGCCGCGTCCGTGCCCGCCCGCGCGTCGTCCGGCGGCTCGGGCGTCGCCAAGGCCCGGTCCGGCACCGCGGGCCTCACGTCCTCGTCCGTCATGATGTTGGCGCAAAGGGTAAGCGCGGCCGGCACGAAATGCATTGCCCCCTTGGCGACGACCGCGTCCCGCACATCGCGAGGGTCGACGCCGTCGTCGTGCGCCAACCCCGCCGTCAGAATGGTGACCAGGTGCGATACCTTCCACTCGCCGGCGATGAAATCGCGGACCAACCGCGCGATCCCGCAACCGCACTCGTCCTCGACCGCGGCAATGAACCGGAAGGTCGGGCGGAGCGCGAATTGCTTGTCCCGCCCGGCGATCGGCAGGGTGATGGCGACCTCGCCCCGGTGCGTGTTGGCCATGGATACATCCCCTGTGTGGTCTGTTGGAAATTGTCGGCGCGCCGGTTCCGGGATCCGACGTCACGGCACCTCGCAGGTGAGAAAGCGAAACCGCTGCACGCCGTGGCGGGTCCGCCCGTCGGCCTCGACGAAGACGTCGGAGAACTCGAAGCGGGATGACACCAGGTCGTGCCCCGAAACGGGAAAACCCGCCTCGTGCAGCACGCCCAGCACGGCGGCCATGATCAGCTTGATGTCGCGCAGGCCCCGGTGCGCGTCGTCCCAGGCATGGATGGCGACGGTGGCGCTCATCCCCTCCGTCGTCTTGGTCGAAAAGGGGGCCTGGGCGATGTCGCCGATGGTGACGTAGGGCGGTGCCGCCGTCTGGCCGACGTCGTCGTGGACGCCATCGGCGCCGACCAGCGCGACCAGTGCCGCATCGGCGCGTAGCGCGGCGAAGATCCCCTGTTGCAACGGCCATTGCACGTCGTGGCTCATCGTCCCATCGCCCCGTCAGCGCCCGGCCATGTCGCGGATCGCCTCGCGGACCGCCTCGGCGACCAGCTTCATGACGCGCGGCCGTGCCTTCTCCAGGCTGGGGAAGAGCCACGGGCGGGGGGCCATGTCGCGGGTGCCGAACTCCAGGTCTCGGCCCCGGGCGAGGCCGGTGCCAACGCGGGCCTCGAGACCCCGGACCTCGACCTCCAGCGAGTCGGCCAGGCGCCCGCTATCGCTTTTCGGCGGCTCGCCCGGGGCGGAGGCCTGGTGAAAACGGCCCTGGGTGCGCGGATAGACCCGCCCCGAGCGCGCGCCGGAGTCGAGCGTGGCGCGCGCCTCGCCCCGCACTTCTTCCGCCGCCTCGGCGATCGCGGGCGCGATCGCGGCCTCGATCGCGCGCGGCAGGCTCCCCAGTTTGCGGGCGAGCGCGGCGCGGCCGGAGACCGTGACCCCGATCATGACGGATCCGCCGGCGCCGGGGCACGGAGATGTCCCGGCACCCCGCGCGCGCGCGACGCGCGGGTGATCGACGCGTCCAGAGCGCTCTCCACGTCCGAGGCATCGACCTCGATCCGGCTCGCGTGGCGTTGCCCTCGCATCAAATCGCGGTCCCTTCGATGGCTTGGATTTCGATGAAGCGGCCCCGCTCGTCGGGGTTGCGGAGCGAGACGATTCTGAAGGCGCGGACGCCCGACAGAATACGATCGGCGGCGTCGACGTCGTCGCGATGGCGGATGCGGACCCGGTAGGTGACCGGATTCTCCAACCGTTCCGCCCGGAGCCGTTCCGTGCCGGAGAGCGGGCGCACCTCGCCCCAGACCGTGGCATAGGTCGACCAGGTCCGGGCGAAGCCGCCGCCGCCGTCGGCGGTCCGCGCCTCGCGCTGGAGCGAGAGGCGATGGCGCAGGGCGCCCAGCCGGCTCATGCCCGGAAGACCTGCTCGGTCCGCCAGAGCGCCATGGCGCCGCTCGCGCGCGCGGCCGCGACCGGGTCGTCGTCGCCCCGCCGCTCGTTCAGATGGGCGGCGAGAACGAGGATGCCGGTGCGAAGCGTCTCCGGCACGTCGGCCGGATAGTCGCCGTAACCAGCGGTAAACTGGATCTCGATTCCGTTCGCGACCCGCGTCGGCGGGGGAAGTGCCGCCCCCTTCCGCATGACGATCCGCCCGGGAACCCCGGCGCTATCGACGAAGTAGTCGCCGGCCGGCCAGAGCGTCGCCTGATCGTCGTCGGCATGGGTCTTCACGTGGACCACCGCCTGGAGCGGCGGCAGCGGCAAGGCGACCTCGACCACCGGCCGGCGCGGGTCGGCGCCCTGGTGAAAACCTTCGCGGATCACGTCGCCGCCGAGCACGCTTCGCGGCCAGTCGTCGAGAAAGAGCCGCCAGGTCTGGGTGATCAGCGCCCGGCGGGTGAAGTGTTCCGCCGCGCGGATCGCCGCGTTCAAAAAGCCGAGGATGACGGCATCGTCGGTCGTCTGGTCGTCCTCGATCCTGAGATGCGCCTTCAACTCACCCAGCGTCACCGGCAGCTGGTCGGGGCCAGAGACACGGGACAGGCGAAGCGGCGCCGTCATCGGTCTTCGCAGCGGACGGTGATCGACCGTTCCGCCGTCTGTCCCCGGACCGTGTCCACCCGGTTGGTCAGCAGGTAGATCTGTCCCCGCTCGCAGCCCGAGAGGAACACGGCGGTCGAGGACGGGGCGAAGCTGCCGCCGTTCAACTGTGGCAAATTGGGCGAGCCGCTCGCCGGATCGACGAACCAGCTCGAGCCCGTGATCTGGTCCGTGGGCGAGCCGGAGCCGTCCAGGAAGGACGACCAGTCGAGGGCGAAGTCCAGGATCTCGTCGGGATCGATCAGTTGGGTGGCCATGAACGCCTCCGGTTGTCGGCGGGGATCGGGGTCGGGCGGCGCGATGCCTCAGCCCCGCCCCGCGCCGATGGCGCCGCCCGGGTGGTGGCGCACGAACAGCGTTTCGGAAAGCTCGTGCCGCTCGGCGTAGCTCACCAGCACCGCATCCAGGAGGGCGGCTTGCAGGACGGCCGAGGTGGTCGGCACCCGGCCCCAGGCCTCCTCCATGTCGGGGATGGCGAGGATGATGTCGGCCGCGTCGGCCAGCGGCCCCTCGGGCCGCGCGGTAACGAGCGCGGAAATGCCGTCGCGGGCATCGACCTCGGCCAGGATGCGCGCCAGGTCCGCGCCCTCGCCGCCGCGCGACAGCGCCACGACCGTGACCCCCACCGGCAGCAGGCCGAGGTCGCCGTGCATGGCGTCGGCGGGATGCAGGAAAAGCGCCGGCAGGCCGATCGCGGCCAGCCCGGCCGCCGCCCGGCGGGCGACATGGCCGCTCTTGCCCACGCCGGCGAGGACGATCATCGGCGCGTCATAGAGGGCGGCGACCAGCTCGTCGACCGCGCCCAGATCGATCTCCGCCGCCAGCCGGCCGAGTGCCTGGGCCTCGGCCCCGAGCGTCCAGAGGGCGGGGTGCCGCACCTCGCCCGGATCTATTCCCGTGAACATGCTTGCACTCCTCGCTGTAACGAACGCGGTCCGAACGGGCGGCGGGGACGCGCCGGCGCCCGCCGCCGCCGCCCGTGGACGCCCGGTCTACTGCACCGGCGCGTGGCGGGGATGGCCGAGATAGGCGATGGCGCAGACGGGCCCGCCGGTTGCGAGACCCGTCGGCTCCAGCGTGACGCGGAGGAAGCGCCTGCCGCCCCGGTAGCCGCGATGCAGCGGCACCAGGTCCGATGTGGTCGAGGCGACGATGCCGCCCGAAATGCCGCTCGCGCCCAGAACATCGTTGTCGGTGACATCGGCATAGGTCCCGGGCGCGCCCGAGCCATCGTCGGCCGCGTGTTCCAGGTGCAGGTCGATCCGGGCGGCGCCCTCGGGCGAGGCGCCCATTTCGGCGATATCGCCGAACTCGACCACCAGGTCCACCGCCGCGAAACCGGCGAGGTCGATGTTGCCCGAGGCGAGGTTCGACCCGGCGATGGTTTGCGCCCGCACCGCGCGGACGGGGAGTACGTTGTCGTAGAGATCCTTGGCCATGGTTCGGGCTCCTTCCGTCAGGCCGCGATGGTGAGGGTACGAAGCGCTTCCGCCAGCACGACCTGGCCGCCGACGCGCCGCCGGGCGACGAACTTCACCTGGCCCTGGCTCGCCAAGGTGTAGGGGTCGCGCAGCACCGACATGACGATCCGGTCGACGATGGTGTAGGCGCGCCGCCAGTCGCCGAAGGCCACGGCCTTGGCGTTGGCCGCCACCGCCGGCATGTCGGTCGCCTCCACGTAAGCCCGCCCGAGGATGGTGTTCGGCGTGACGCCGGCCACGCCCGGCTGCCAGATGTAGTTGTTCTGGCCGTCCTTCAGCTTGCGGATCGCGCCGATGGTGGTCCGGTTCGCCACCCAGGTGCCGTTGCGGGCATAGGCGTCCTTCAGGCCGTGAAAGAGATCGATCAGGCCGTTCGCCTGTCCGTTCGCATCGGCGATGGAGGCGGCGGACCCGGAGTTTGTCGTCGCGACGTCGGAATGGTCGAGGAAGCCCTCCGGCCGCTTGACGCCGTTGCCGGAGACGAAGGCGGCGCCCTCGGCGACGCCGAAGCGCTCGGCGAACTCCATGTTGAGTTCGGCCTCCATGTCGACCGCCGCGTCCTCCAGCAGCTTCGTGGAGAGCCGCACGTCGGCCGTCAGCTCGTGCGTCGGAATCTCCTCCAGGCCGAAGGCGAGACCGGTGGTCTCGCTCCGGGCCTCCAGCTCATCCACCCAGGCGGCGGAGAAGACGCCGGTGCGGCGCGGGATCTCCACCGTGCTCGCCGCCGTTTGGCGAACGCGGGCGAGAGCGCGGATGGGCGAGAACTCGGTGACGCCCTTGATGATCTCGCCGACGAATTCGCTCGGCGCCAAATAGCCGCCAGCCGCGTCGTCGGCGACCGACAGGACCTTGATCTCCTCCGGCCCCAGGCCCTCGCTCCCCTTCTTGACGAAGGTGGCGAAGGCCTTGCGCTCGGGCGAGACCGGCTCGGCGCGCCGGCCGCCGCCCGGACGCCTCGCCCGCGTCTCCAGCCCGGCGATACGATCCTCGATACCGTCGAGGCTCTTCTCGATGCGGGCGATCTTGCCGGGATCGGGCACGCGGGCCTCGATCTCCACGCGCAGCGCGCCCACCGCCTCCAGGTGTTCGCGCGTCAGTCTCTCGATGTCAGGGGTTGGTGACATGTCTCATTCCTTTCGCGATGTCGTGAAGTCGCGCCGTCGCCGCGCTCAAGCCGGCGAGGGCCATCTCGACCGTCTCGCGATCATCCCGATCCTCGAGCGCGGACCAGCCGCCCGACGCGATGCGTTTGGCGGCCCGGTGGGGGAAACCATGCTCGTCGCGCAGCACGGATTCGAAATCCCGGATGCTTTTGATGTCGCGCGCCCTACTCACCCGGGCGCGCGGATTGGCGGGGAAGGCGACGATGGAGATCTCGTGCAGGCCGAGCCGCGAGATCCGGCGCACGCCGGCGGCGCGGTCGACCCTGGCACCCCCCGGCGGCACGGAAAACCCGATCGAAAGCCCGTCGATCGCGCCGTGCTTCAGCAACACGGCCGCCTCGCGCCCGCGCTCGACATCCAGCAGCAGGCGGCCCGAGACCTCCAGCCCCGCGTCGCTCTCCCGGATCCGGTCCCAGACGCCGATCGGCTGGTCCATTCTGTGACACCACAGCATCAGGACCCGGGCCGGCTCGCGCGCCGCCTCGGCGAAGGCGCCGCGCTCGACCACGTCGCCGACGAGGTCGGCGTCTCCGAAGGTCGAGGCGATACCGCTGAACGCCAGCATGTCCTCGCCGGCGCGCGGCGGCTCCACGCCCTTGAACTCGGCGCGGAAGGCCAGGTGGCGCGTGTCGGCTTCCGCCGGCCCGGGCACTTCGAGGCCATGGGTATGACCGTCCCCGCCGCCGGGCGCGGTCCGCTCGGCGCCGGCCTCGTAGGGATGCGCATGGCCCTCGACGAGGGAGGTCTCGCCACTTTTCGTGTCGTCGTAGAGATGAACGTGTCCGCTCGTCTCGCCCGTCGCGCGGCGTGCGCGCCGGACAAGCCCGTCGAAGGGCTTGGGCATGATCGATCCCCCGGATGGTTGGGAAAAAGGAAGGGAGGCTCAGGTCTCGGCGGTGGTCTCGGTCCGCCCGGGTCCGCCGGTCATGGCGGCGAGCGGCGCTTCGCCCGGACGGACCGTCGCGATGTCGCCGTGCGCGATCGGCTCGAGGCCGAGGCGGCGGCGGGCCTCGTTTCGCGTCAGGATGCCGGCCTGGACCAGGGGGGCGAGCGTGCGCGCCTCTGTCCGCCGCTGGTCGGCGAGCGAGGGTATCGAGTCCCAGTCGTAGTCGAGCCGGAGGTCCTCGCCGAAGAGCGGCGCCAGCCATTCGTTCAGGTCGACCAGCGTGCGGCGCATCGCCGGCATGATCGCCTCCTGCCAAAGCGCCAGGCGGGCCTGTTCGAAGTTGGCGAAGGTCATGGCGCCGGGAATGCCGACGAGCTGCGGCGGGACGCCGAAGGCGAGCGCCACGTCGCGGGCCGAGCTGTCGTTCAGGGCGGCATAATCCATGTCGGCCGGGTTCATGCCGATCTGCTGCCACTGGAAATCGCCGTCGAGCACGGAGATCCGCCCCGACCGGCTGGGGCCGCCGAATTCCTGGTTGAGGCTCGCCTTGATCTCGCGCAGTTGCGCCTCGTCGAGCGTCGTCACCCGGCCGGCGTCGTCGCGCGGAGAATAGATGAAGGCGCCCCTGGGCGTGGCGTCGTTCTGCAACAGCGCCAGATTGTGCCGGGCCGAGGCGTTGTGCTGATCGACCTTGACCGCCGCCGCGCGAAGCGGCGACTGGCCGCGATGGTCGTCGAGCGGGTTCCACAGTCGAAAATGTTTCACCTCCGACTGGCCGCTCCGCGCGTCGACCGGAAAGACGTCGACCGCGCGGCCGTCGACGACGTATTCGTAGGCGCGCGGCACCTCGAGCGTGCCGGTCCGGATCTGGATGCGGTCGGGGCGCAGCACATAGAGCTCGCGCGGGGGCCGACGTTCGGGCCCGTCCGCAGCAGAAAGGCGTTGCCGTCGATCAGCCGGTAGGCATAGAGCGCGGTGAAGAGTTCGACCCCGCTCAACAAGGGCGCGGGCCGCGCCAGCAGGCCGAGCAGCGGGTGGCCGTCCACCACCAATGAATCGCGCTCGAACAGCTTGAAGGAAATCGCCGCCGCCCCCTCGGCGATCAGATTGACCGCGCGATAGACCACGACGTTGCGCTGATAGCCTTCCTCGGCGAAGTCCCGGAAGCGATCGCCCATCAGCCGGGCGATGCCGCCGCCGGCGAGCGTCACCGTCGGCGCCTGCTTGGCCTGGAAATGGCCGACGAAGGCCCGGCGGGCGGCGGCGAAGGCGGTCAGGACACCCATCAGATCACCGCTCCTCTTGGCTGGCCGGCGGGCCCCGGCATCAGTTCCGTGAAGGCCCAGACCAGGGCGTCGACCCGGTCGGGCGAATCGCCGCCGGCGCCCCGGCCGAAATCTACGGTGAAGGCGCACATCTGGTCTTCCAGCGTCGGATGCGCGCCGACATGGTGGACCCGGCCTTGCTCGTAGAGCGCCGCCACCGGTTCCGCCCGCGTGACCTTGCCGCGCGTCGCCCTGAGCGCGCGGTAGGGAATGGCGGGGTCGAGATGGCGCAGCACCGTGCCGATCCACTCCCCGCCGTTGTTCACCTCGGCGACGACCCGGTCGGCCGCGTGGGCGACGTAGCCATGCCACGCGGCGCGGCAGACCTCGTCCGGCGTGCCACGCAGGGACAGATCCTCCAGGACGTAGCCATGGCGATCGGCGCCGAGGCCGGCGACGATGATGCCGCTCTCGTCCGCCCCCTCGCGCGACGTGGCGGCGGGATCGATCGCCACGACGATGCGCCGCAACTCCGGCGCCTCGCGCACCCTGAGTTCGTCGATACGCCGCCGCCACCAGAGCGCGCCGGGCACATCCTCCAGGATCTCGCCGTCGAGTTCCTGGCGACCGAGCCGGGTCCCCTCGTAGCGCTGGATGATCCGGGTGAAGAAGGCGGGCGCCAGGTTTTCGCGGTTATCGTGGGTCGTGCCCCGCGTCGTCACCGTATCGGGCGAGGCCAGAATGGCCTTCAGCAGCCGAAGCGGCCGGGGCGTCGTGGTCACCACCTGGCGGGGCCGCTCGCCCAGGCGCAGGCCGAATTGCAGCATGTCCCAGGTGGCCTCGCCGTGGCGCCATTTCGCCAGCTCGTCACACCAGGCCGCGTCGTGCTGCGGCCCGCGAAGCTGGTCCGGCTCGGTCGCGTTGTAGAGCGTGGCGATGGCGCCGTTGGGCCAGCTAATGCGCCGTTTCGAGGGTTCGTAGCGCGGGCGGAACTCCGCCGGGTGCACGGCGAGCAGGCCGCTCTCGCCCTCCACCATCACGTCGCGCGCATCGGCCGCGGTTTCCGCCACCAGGGCCAGGCGGCGGTAGCGGCCGGGGCCGAGCGGCGTCGCGCCGCAAACCTCGCCGCGCACCCACTCCGCGCCGACCCGGGTCTTGCCGAAACCGGGACCGGCAAGCAGTAGCCAGACCGTCCAATCACCCCCGGGCGGCAGTTGCCCGGGCCGGGCCCAGCTCGGCCAATGAAATCGCAGCGCGGCGGCTTCCGCCTCACTCAGGTTGTCGATCAGCCGCCGCCGCTCCGAGCCGGGCAGCAATGCGATCGACTTCATCAAGGAGACGGCGTCTGACATCTTCCACCTCGACCACTGGCGCCGACTCGTCCCCGGCTTTTCGCTGCCTGTCGGCGAACATGGCGAGATAGCGCCCGATCATGTCGAGCGCCCGCGCCTTGTCCCAGACCTTGATTCTGTGGGTGAACTCCTCCACGGACGCGGCCTCGGCCTTGTCGTCGTCCCTGTCCTGGGCATCCTTGTCGCCGCCGCCCTTCGTCGCGGCGGGTTTCGACGTGACGCGCCTGACCACCTCGTAGGAGGCGACCGCGGCCGCGATGTCGTCGGAAAGCTCCGCGATTTGAAGCAGCCGGCCATTGATGTCGTGCAGTTGGCGCACATCGGCGAAGCCGATCCGCGCCAACTCGCGCAGAACCTTTTCGACCGACACTTCCGCCCTGCGCGCGCCGGCCTCGATGAGCTCCCGAACCCGGCGCTGGACGTCCGGCTTCCCCTTCACCAGCGTGGCGCCCTTGCGGCTTCGGCTATAACCAGCCCGCCTATAGGCGTCAATTGACGTCAGGCCCTTCGCCACTCCTTGCGCATACAGCTCATGGCGCGGGTTCTCCAAAACGGGCATGGCACCTCGCGGTTCGACCGAATGAATGTATTGAATTCGTTGGCCCGGACCGGAATCGTGGCCGCCGCCCGAAACGCAAGACGCCCCGCGCGGTCTTCCCGGCGGGGCGTTCTTCGTCATCTGGCGAATAGATGGGTTCGAGGTGTCCCCGCCGCAAGGGCGCGCCGGAAATAAAACCGGGGACCTCGCCCAAAATCATAAGCGTCGCGCATTGGGTCCGGCGCACCGGGCGTTCCCCGTTTTGGTGATCTCTCCTCGCTTGCGTGGCCAATTTCCCGATGCTCTTGGCTACTCGCGAAAGTCGGCCGAACCCGGCAGTTTATCCGGTGGCGGAGAAATTACTTAAAATAACAGATAAATTTTCTGAAAAACAAACCGGCATTCATCTCGATATTTATATAAATATTGGCTCAATTCGTGAATTGTATGCGTCACCTTGTTACGGCGGCGGCGAGGCAGGCTCGGTCATTGGCGCCGGGGGCGAGGCCGACGAGGTGGAACCAGCTCAGGTAGTTGTCCAGATAGCGGGTGGCGATGCCGCGGCGGGGACGCAGCAAGTCCTTCAACCGGCTGTGGCGGCTGTTCACCGTCTGCACATGCAGATCGCCCCGAACCCGTTCCCCCATCGAGCGGTTGAGTGCTTCGTGGCTCACACCGGGTCGAGAGCAGCCGTGAGCGCCGCCGCGTCGACCCTGGGCAGCACCGCGCTCACCGTCGTCCCGCTCCGGTCCGCCGCCATGAGAACCGGCACCTGCTCGCGCGAGAGGCCGCGCTTCTTCGCCTTGCCGCCCCGCCGCCGTGCCTTGCGTCCCAGCCCGCGCGCGCCCTTCCGGCTCTCCAGGACGTAGGTCTCGTCCGCTTCCACGATCCCCTTGAGCACCTCCGAATCGCTCCGCGCCGCCGCCAGAAACCGGTGACGCCAGCGGAACGCCGTGCTCACCGCCACGTCGCAGCGCGCCGCCGAGGCCTTCACCGTCTCCCCCTCCGCCAGCGACGCCCCGAACGACAGCCAGCGTTCCTTGTGGTGCAGGCCCGACAGCGGCGTACCGGTCAGCGCGTTGAAGGTCCTGCCGCAGCCCTTGCACTGGTAGCGCCGCAGACCCCGCGCCATACCGCGCGAAACCGCCCCTTCGCTCGCGCAGTGCGGACAGCGCCGGGCCTCGTCCACACCAAGCTCGATCGCGGCCTTCGATGCCTCGCCTTCGCTCCGGCCCGACAGCACCGCGAGCGCCTCGTGCCGCTGCACGCGCGTCAGCCCGCGCGCCGCCGAAAGCCACACCTGGAAACCCTTGCCGTCCATGACCCAACCTCCTGACGTTCCGGGCATTCTATCACAAATGCATACGTTTCACGAATTGAGCTAAAATATTTGCTAAGGTTTAAGTTAATCAGAAACGAAATTTAACTGAAAATATCTGGTAATTATTCAGGTCCGCCCTTATGTTCCTTAAACGACGCGGGAGACCCGACAGAAGTCAGGGCGTGCTGGCCAAGGTAAATGCCCTTGACGCCAAATTCGGGAGAGAAACCATGAAGTTCAACGTTATCGTATTTGCATCGCAGAAGGGCGGGTCGGGCAAGACCACGCTCTCCGGGCACATCGCCGTGCAAGCGCAATTGGCGGGAGCGGGACCGGTCGCCGTGATCGACACCGACCCGCAGCGCAGCCTGGCGCAGTGGCACAATGTCCGCCAGGACAACGGCCTGATCTCGAAGGTCAGCGACGTCGAGAACATCGAAGACGACATCGCCGAGGTGAAGGCACTGGGGGCCCAGACCATCATCATCGACACACCGCCCGCGGCGGCCTCGGCGATCGGCCAGGTGATCCGGCATGCCGACCTGGTCTGCATCCCGACCCGGCCCAGCCCGCACGACCTGC
Source organism: Alphaproteobacteria bacterium (assembly GCA_965226475.1). Taxonomy (GTDB): domain Bacteria; phylum Pseudomonadota; class Alphaproteobacteria; genus JASLMY01. The sequence continues at coordinate 955,022 of CBDDDJ010000002.1, forward strand.
GTGCCGTCGGCGCCACCGTCGACATCGTCGAAACCCACGACAAGCCGATGGTCTTCATCTTGAACGGCGCCATCGTCCGCTCCCGCATCACGGCGGAGGCGGCGCTGGCGCTCTCGCAGCACGGCACCGTGGCGCCGGTGATTATCCACAACCGGGTCGTTTTCGCCGCTTCGATGACCGACGGCCGCACGGTGATGGAGGTCGACGAGGACTCGCGCTCAATCGAGGAAATCGAGACGCTCTGGAACTACCTTGCCGAGCGGCTCGACAAGATCGCCCAGCGGCGCGCGGCGCGGTCGATGCCCGTGGAGGCGATGATGGCGTCCGCGCTGGCGTCATTGCTGGCGGAACGGGCGCTCGTCGAGAGCAGCTCGGCGGCGAGCGAGCGGGCGGACGCGGCGCTCGATGAGCCCGCGGCCCCGGAGGCGCACTCGCGGGTGGTGCCTCTCTTCAAGATTGGCGAACGCCCTCGCACGCTGACCATCACGGAGTTCTTGCAGCAACGTCTGGAAACTCAGTCGGCGGAATTGATCGCGTCGGACGGCCGGAGCATTGACAGTGATGCGCCGGGCGGCATCGGGTCCCGTGCGGCCGTTTTCGGTCGCCGCGCGGGCTGACGCCGGGGTCGCTTCAAAGACCCGCGGTCCTTGGTTTTAGGGCGGCGGCATAAAACGGTCATGCTGCTTTTCGTGGGCCTCGACGGCCGCCCGCTGCTTCATCCTCGCGACATTCCCGTCGCCCGCGAAGCGGGCGCCCCGGTAGGCCGGCACGGAGGAGGCCGACGCCGGCCCCCAGCGCGTACAGCCCACGGCGCGCGTTCTCCAAGGCCGGCATGTGGCGCCTCGCGCTTCGACGGTCACGAATTGGGATCATCTTCTCGGGCCGAGGCGGCGACCGTCGCCCGAAACGAAGAACGCCCCGCTCGGTCTTCCCGGCGTGGGCGCTTTTCGTCATCTGGCGAATAGATGGGTTCGAGGTGTCCTCGCCGCAAGGGAGCGTCGGCGAAAAATTTGGGCACCCGAACGTGACGCGCGCGCCATTGGGTTCCACGCAACGCGCGTCGCCTCGGATTCAAACACACCACGAGACCACGCGGGCGGCCGCGCAAGGCGGCGAAAAAGTAGCATGTCCCCTTTCCCCCAGCCGAACTATTAACCCTTGTGGGACCTGGTCACGGCCTTGGTGGGCTGTTCAATCCTCACATCATGATAATCGTCGTCGGCGACGAAGGTCCGCCTCTCGTAGCGCGTCTCCGTCAATGGCCGACGAACCGCCGCTGGATGTAGACCTGCCTTCAATGCCGTCATCACGCCAACGGCTTCAAGATAATTCTCGACGACGTGAAGCTGTCCGCTAGACCAGGGCAGGGAGGTCAGGTCATTCATCATTATATTGTAATTTCCGCGTACGGCGATCACCGGGATGCCTTGCTCCAGCGCCGCGAGGGTGGGCAGACCAATACAGCCATCTGGAATTACCAAACATGAAACGTCCGCTGCCGTGATAACGCCATGGGCAGATGTATCCTCTAAATTGGTAACGAGGCGCGGGCTTCGCATCAGTCCCTTCAGGATGCATTGAAAAAAAGTTAGAGAGACGGCTTCGGCGGCCATGCGCGGATCGACTACGCCGGCGTCTATATTTGCAAACTCGCGATTCTCAAACATCGGCGAGTGCGCCGTTGGGACCTCGTGAAAAAGCGACAAAGCATGCGTCAACATCGCCTCGACACCGCCCCAAGGATTTATCATTTCACCCGCTTTTTCAAAATAAGTTAGGTGAGCCTCCGCAGGCACTTGAATGACGCTCGACAGCGCCACCGCATCGTATTGGCCTCGATATTCGTCGAGCACTTGGCTAACTCGTTCAAGTCCTTCGACCACTCCGACGGCGCTTCCGGATGAGGTGTAGTACGCCTTCATCGCAACAGGTGGGTCGAGCGCGACGACGGCAGGCACATTTAGCCCGTAAGAGGCGCGGGCCGCGCTTACGGCATTAACGGCGGCGTTGACAAACAGGCTGTCGGAATGGTCATCAATCAAAACCAGCACCCGATTGGCCCGAACCGGTTGCAGTCCGAGTGTCCCCATCAACAGCCGAGAGATCACGCTGCCTTCTACGTATAGGGCGTTTTCCGGTAGCTCGTTGATGTCGGAAGCGTTGACGACGTTGGGGTGGAGGACCAAGCGGTCCGCCGCCGTGGCAAGCAATCGCGCCGCCGGGCCGGCGTCGCCAGCATGGCCGCCGAGTTCCGCGCCAATACCGGTCGGCACCAGGAAGACGGCGGTGAATTCGTCGACCCGCTCGAAGGCCCGGCGTTCGAACGTAAAAATGGAAGGCGCAGCGGCGGCGCGGGCACCGCCGCCTTCGACCACCCCTACCTCACAGTGATAGCCGGCCTCGTCGGTCTTGGCGACGACAAAGCGCTGGGGCACCGCGGTATGGCCGAAGCGACGCGTCATGGCCCCTGTCAGATGTGCTAAAAGCCCCTCATGGTCCGGTACTGCCGGTACCGGGATCTCTCGTTCTTGAAGGCGCATGTTTTACTCCCCTGTCTCCGCCGGTCTATTGCCGCTCTATAAAAGTCGCTTGGCAGTCCTGTGCTCGAAACCAGGTGACGGTGAAGTCCTCTGTGACCTTGGGATTAAATGCCTTGCAGGAAAAAACGTTAATGTACACAGCATCCAGCAGATCAAGTGTATGCACGACGATGGTGCTGGTTAGGATAAAACAAACAGCCGACGTACCCTTCGTATGTGGTAAAGTTTGCTGCTCATCGGGAGATACATCGACGTCGTCCCAAAAATATACGTCACACTTCTCCATATTAATAAGGCCACAAATTCTAGAAAAGTACATATCAATAGAATTTCGTGTAAATGTAATCGGATCACAACCATGCAAGTCCATTATCAACTCCACACCATAGCTTTGCAGCTCTGCGGCAGCAGCATCAGTCTCTGCGTCATTTTCAATAGTCATAATTTTCCCTCACAGCGAGCATCCATTGTCGGCGCCTTGCCCCGTTTCTATACGAGCCATCGTCTCATGTTAATTATATTTTCGGTCCATTGTACAAATCTCACGACGTAGTGGCGCCACTAGACGAGCCCACAAGCCGCTCCGCTAGCTTTGCCGAGAAGCCTGCTGCGATTCCCCAGAACACGGTAAGTGCATTTATTACGGCGTTGGACTGATCAATGCCAATCTCATCATTAAGCCTCGGCAGTGCCTTTCCACCGAAGATACCACTCTTAATAGAAACATAAAGTAAGATTGCAGCGGTAGCACCTAGCGTTATTCCAAGTAACATTATGCGTAATTCAGTATTTCCCTCATCTTCGCCGACCCTAGTCGATTCCCGGTTTCGCATTCTATTTAGAGTAAATAGAACAGCCCCTGACGTACCAAGAAATCCCCAATTTAAAAATGTCAATTGGTTTTCAAAGTATGGTATGCTGAAAAGTGGATTAACTCCGATTATAAAAAAAGGAATAATTGCCACAACACCCCAACGGCTTAAGCTCTCTAAAATTGCTTCCCCATACCTAATTGAAAAAGCCTCATCGGCTATTTCATCATGCAATTCCTTCAGACACGATTTCAACGCGACTAATTCATTTCGGGATATAAGGCCGTTGATAGCGGCTTCATACCTAATATAATTCTCATGGTCATGGACCAGGAATTTGTACTCCAATAAACTTGCTCGCGAATGTGCAACTAGAGAATCAACGTCAAGGGTATCTATTTTCAATTTCTTAAGGGGTGTCAGTCTCTTTATTGAAACTTCCGAGGGTTTTCCCTTAAAGTATATTATTCTTTTAACTTGATACTCAGCTTCCTCCTTTTTACCGCCGTTTAGGGTACTTTTACTTTGCTCTACATCACAAATTAAAGCGTCAATATCTTCCGGGTATACACCAGTTTTGAGTTCAATTCTTCTAGTGTGCCTTCCAAGGTAGTATAGGGTAATACCAAGCAATAGGAATCCTGCGCTTACGTATCTCGTTTCAATTTCTGGAAGAACGCTAACATAACTTAATGTAAAAGAGTCTAATAGTCCCAAGGCGCTAAGTACGCCAATGATGAGACCGAAAAACTTGAGGACGACATCAAGCAAGTATTTCCCGAAAGGTGGGCCTTCATGGTCACAGAGCCAATCAACCCGCGTTTTTTGGCGCCTCCAGCACTTTGCAATGACCTCCCCTACCGTTTTGGTTTGGTTCGATAAATCGGTCGCTTGTGTGGACATGTTCAGCTCCCGTGCGGGCGTAGTGTTATTCGGCACTCGAAGACGAGCCGTTTTCACGATCGAAATCTAAGACCATATTCTTCAACAACAAAAACCTTCGACAAAACAGCCGGCTGGCAGGCTAACGGTGATTCTAAGCGCGCAGCATAATCTTCAACCGGCACTCCCCAGATGACAGCGAGTCCGAGCATCATAGTAGCCACTTGAGCACTTGACGGCAATCTCGGTTTCTTGCCGATATTGCGCGCCCGGCGCTATCCTTTCAGGGTCGACAGTCAAGTCGAGTGCGTAACGCCGGGTCTGGCCGAGAACGCCAGGAACATCTGTCGATTGGCGCTTCGCCTCGATCAGGCCGACACATTGCTCGTCGACGAAAAGGTCATAGTCCACGGGGGCCCATGCATGGGGTCAAGCATGCATGGGGTCCATGCATTGGATCAAGTCTTGAATCCTGCAATCCTGGCTCGATCCCCGACCGTCGCGTATTCCCACACCCCACCGTCGAGCCCATTAGTGGAGGGATCGCCCGGGCCGAGGGGGCACCATGAGCGCGACGGCGGGGAGCGGCGGTGTTTCAAGGGCAGGTCGAGCGAGGTCTAGCGTCGGAAGATTGGCATGGTGACGGGACCGGCGGCGGCGGACCGCGCGCGCCGAAGCTCGCTGCCCGCGTACTCACTCGCGTGGCGTTTGTCCGACCACCGGCGTAACCGGCGCCCCGGTTGGCCCGAAGCCCCGTCGATCCCGACGCCGGTCCCCCCGCGCGATCAGCTCGTGACGGAGGTTCTCTAGGGCCGGCATGGTGCCACTCCGGTCGACCGGCGCCCGAAACGAAGAACGCCCCGCTCGGGCGTGCCGGCGGGGCGCGGTTCGTCACTTGGTGGAAAGATGGGTTCGAGGTGTCCCGACCGCAAGGAGCTTCGGGCAAAAGTTTCCGAGCGGCCCGAACTCGACACCGGTCGGCCGCTCGCCCCGAGTCGTTACAACCGCTCCAACGCCGGTTGGTAGTAGCCCTCGCCGCTGAAGTCGCGGGCGAGCGGCTCCAGTTCGGCCCAGAAGGCCTCCGGTATCTCCAGCGTCCCCGCCTCGGTATTCGCCACAGCCTCCGCCGGCGTGCGGGCGCCGGGGATCGTCGTCGCCACCAGGGGATGGCGGACGCACCATTGCAGCGCGGCGGCCACCATCGGCACGCCGTGGTCGTCGCAGAGCTGCTTGATCCGGCCGGCATGCGCCAGCATCCCGGGCGTGAACGCGCGGTTGAGGTAGGTCGCGCCCGGCAGCGGCCCCGTCGCCAGCAGGCCCCGCTCGATGGGCGTGGCGAGCGCGACGCCGACATCGTGCTGGCGAGCGCGACGCCGACATCTCGACGGCGGGGAAGACCAGGCGCGCCGCGCTCTGGTTCAGCAGGCTCCAGGCATCCGGCACCACGGCGACGTCGAACTCGCCGGTCTCGATGAAGGGGCCGTTGGCGACCGCGTCGTTCGCCGCCATGCCGATGAAACGGACGACGCCCTCGTCCCGCAGGCTACGCAGCGCGCCCATGGCGCGGTCCGGGCCCAGCACGTCGGCGAACGGCATGCCCATCGGATCGTGGATGAAGACGATGTCGAAATGTTCACGCCCGATGCGGGCCTGGCTCGCCTCGACGCTCCGCTTCACCGCGTCGTAGCCATAGTCCCGCCCCTCGAGCGTGCGGCCGACCTTGGTCGTGACCGTGACGCCCGCCGCCAGGTCCGGGCGTTCGGCCAGCGCCTTGCCGATGATGGTCTCGCTGACCGTTCCGCCATAGAGCGGCGCCGTGTCGATCAGCGTGCAGCCCGCCTCGAGCGCGGCGACCACGGTCTCGATCCCGCGCTCGACATCGAGTTCTCCCGGCGCGCCGCCCTCGGCCTGGCCGCCGATGAAGACGGTGCCAAGGCCGACGATCGGGACCTCGAGTTCCGTCCGGCCCAGTCGCTTCGTTCTCATGACCTCTCCTCCTCGTATATGCTGGCGCCCAGGGTAATGTGTAACGCGGCGAGGGAGGAAGCACATGTTACAGGATCAAATCGCGCTGGTGACGGGCGCCGGCCAGGGAATTGGTGCCGCCTGCGCCAGGGAACTCGCCAAGGCGGGGGCGACGGTGGTGCTCGCCGATATCGACTTGCCGCTGGCCGAAAAGACGGCGGGCGAAATCACGGCCGCCGGCCATGCCGCCTCGGCCGTCGCCGCCGACGTCGGCGATCTGGCGAGCATCCAGGCGATGATCGACCACGTCACGGGCGCGCACGGCCGGCTCGACATCATCGTCAACAACGCCGGCGTCACGCGCCGCTCCGACATCATGGGCCTCACCGAGGCCGACTGGGACCGGATCTGGCGGGTGAACGCCAAGGGCGTCTTCTTCTGCCTGCAGGCGGCGGCCCGGGTGATGATCCCACAGGGTGGCGGGCGGATCATCAACATCGCCTCGATCGCCGGCAAGGGCTATGTCGGCACTTCGAACGCCATCTATGCGTCCAGCAAGGGCGCGGTCATCTCGCTCACCAAGACCGCCGCGCAACAGCTCGGCCGCCACGACATCAACGTCAATTCGATCTGCCCGGGCGTGACCAACACGGCGCTTTCGAACGAGGGCCTGCGGGTGCGCGCCGAGGAGGAGGGGCGAACCATCGAGGAGGTGGCGGAGCGCCGCGCCGCCACGATTCCACTCCGCCGGGCGAACGAGCCGGAGGACCTGGCGGCCCTCGCCGTCTTCCTCGCCTCCCCCGGCGCCCGCAACATCACCGGCCAATGCTACAATGTCGACGGCGGCATCATCCCCGATTGAGCGGACGGGAAGCCTTCGAGGACGCGTGGGAAGATCCGGGAGATCGGCGTCGAGTGCAACTCAACGCCGCTCGGCAAGCGCGCCCGAGCAAAGCCGAGATAAAGCCCGCGTGGCGCTTGAACGCCAAATAACCGGCAACGGGTTCCACGCATACCGAGCGGCGATGAGCTCGCCTCGTCGCCGCTCGGCAAGCGCGACCGCGCGCCCGAGCTTATGCGAGGCAAAGCCCGCGTGGCGTTTGAACGCCAAACAACCGGCAACGGGTTCCACGCATACCGAGCGGCGATGAGCTCGCCTCGTCGCCGCTCGGCAAGCGCGACCGCGCGCCCGAGCTTATGCGAGGCAAAGCCCGCGTGGCGTTTGAACGCCAAACAACCGGCAACGGGTTCCACTCAGTGCCGGTCGGTATCGGCCAGCCCTTCCTTCTCGAGCAGGGCGTCCGGCGTGGGAAGCTTGCCGCGGAAGGCGACATAGGCATCCTCGGGATCCATCGACCCGCCCGAGGAATAGATGTGGCGCCGCAGCTTGCGGGCCGTGGCGGGATCGAACGGATTTCCCGTTTCCTCGAACGCCTGGAACGCATCGGCATCGAGAACGCCGGACCACATGTAGGAATAATATCCGGCCGAATAGCCGTCCCCGGCGAACACGTGCGCGAAATGCGGCGTCGCATGCCGCATGACGATGCCGTCGGGCATATCGAGAGCGGCCAGGATTTCGGCCTGAAACGCCATCGGATCGACAGTCGCCGCCGCTTCGGGATCCAGCGCGTGAAACGCCATGTCGACCAGCGCCGAAGCGGTGAACTCCACGTTGGCGAAGCCTTTGTTGAATTTTTCCGCCGCCCGCATCTTGTCCAGAAGCGCCGCCGGTATCGCCTCGCCGGTTTCATGGTGAAGCGCGAAGCGCCGCAGGATCTCGGGCTCGGTCATCCAATGCTCGAACAATTGAGATGGCAGCTCGACGAAATCCCGGCTGACCGACGTGCCCGAGATGGAGGGGTATGTGACGTCGGACAGCATGCCGTGCAGGGCGTGCCCGAATTCATGAAACAGCGTCGTCGCGTCGCCCATGGTGATCAGGACCGGGTCGCCGGGCGCGGCGGGAGCGAAATTCATGACGTTCATGACAATCGGTATCTGGCCCCCGCCGCTGGATTCGGAGCCGAGCTTATGTTGCTTTTGCAGCTCGCTCATCCACGCGCCCGATCGTTTGGATGGCCGGGCAAAATAATCAGCCAGAAAAATAGCGATCCGTTCGCCGCTCGCATCGAGCGCTTCGAAGACACGGACATCGGGATGATAGGCACGCAGGCCGTCATGTTTTTGGAAGGTGATGCCGAACAACGTCTCGGCGGTATGGAACGCGGCCTCTATTATCTTCTCCAGCTGAAGGTAGGGCTTTATTTCCGCCTCGTCGAAATCATATCGCGCGGCCCGCGCTTTCTCGCCATAGTGACGCCAGTCCCACGGGGCCACCTCGTGGTTACGGCCTTCCGCCCCAACGAGCCGCGCCAGTTCGGCCGCCTCTTCCGCCGCGCGGTCGCGCGCCTTTTCCCACACGGTGCCGAGAAGCGAGCGAACGTTCTCCGGCGTCTTCGCCATGGTGTCGTCGAGCTTGTAATGGGCAAAGCTGTCATACCCGAGCAGAGCCGCCTTCTCGGCGCGAAGCTTCACCGTTTCGGCGACCAGCGGACGATTGTCGCGCTCGCCCGTGCCTTCCCCCCGGGCCACCCAGGCCTTGAACGCCGTCTCGCGCAGATCGCGTCGCTCCGAGAAGGTCAGGAACGGCTCGATAATCGACCGTGACAGCGTTACCGCGTATTTGTCCTCGTGGCCACGCTCCTCGGCCGCCGCCCTCATGTTGGAAATCAGGGAGTCCGGCAGCCCCGTCAGATCTTCGCCACTTTCGAGCACCAGGGCATAGTCGCGTTCGTCGGCCAGCACGTTCTGCGAAAACAACGTCCCGAGGGTCGCGAGACGCTCGTTGATGCCGGCGAGTCGCGACTGGTCGGGATCGCTCAGTTCGGCGCCCGAGCGTACAAAGGACTTCCACGTCAGCTCCAGCACGCGGCCGGCTTCGGCGTCGAGGCGCTGGACCTCGCGGTTTTGGTACAGCGCATCGATCCGGCCGAACAACGCGCGGTTCATCATGACGGCGGAGCGGTGGCGCGACAGCTCGGGCGACAGCGCGCGCTCCAGCGCCTGCAATGTCTCGTTCGTATTCGCGCCGACCAGACTCCAGAAGATGCTCGATGTCCTGGTCAGCGGCTCGCCGGCCCGCTCCAGCGCCACGATGGTGTTTTCGAACGTCGGCGCGGCCCGATTCATGGCGATCGCCTCGATTTCCGCCAAGTGGGCGGGAAGTGCCACGGCGAACGCCGCCTCGAAATCACGATCTCCGATATTCGCGAAATCGGGAAGACCCAGCGGCCCGGTCCAGGTGGCGATCGCCGGCTCGACGCCGGATGTCGTGGCTGTCTTACGAGGCATTTATCCGTCCTTTGCGGCTCCGAGCCCGACCATGGTTCGCGCGCGACTTATCCCGCGCCCGACTTCGGTCAGGGTGTCGACGGTTATGTCGGCCCGTTACTGCAACGGCGAATGGCGGAAGGGCAGCATTATCGTGGACTGCATGTCCTCGATCATTTCGCCGCCCTTGGCGACGAAGGCCTGCCAGTCGGGGTCCGCGTTGACCTTGGCCCTGACCTCGGCCCGGGCGTCGAGGCCGGGGTAGGCCCAGATGTGGCAGACCTCGTTCGGCTGCCCGGCATCGGTGGACCAGAGGCCGACGATCTTGGAATACTTTTCCCGGATCGGCAGGGCCTCGGTAAAGCTGTCGAGCCACGTCTTCATGACGCCGGGGCGCAGGCGGTAGCAGCGCAGTTCATAGACGTTGCCCTCGCCCTCGGGCTTGTTCGGCCCGACGACGCCGTTCAGCAAACGGTTGTCCTGGCGGACCAGCATCGGGCGCATCTTCGGCAGGTAGTCGTTGCGCCAGGCCTCGTTCTCGCCCAGCGCCGCCTTGACGGCCATGCGCTCGTTGGCGTCGGCGTAACTCCACAGGTGCATCACCTGGTTCAGCGGTCCGATTTCCGTGACCCAATAGCCTTCGAGCTTGCCGTAATCGTCGCCCCGGACGGCGCGGCCGACATCGGCGGAATGGGCCGCGGCCTGGGCCGCCATGCCCGGGCGCATCGTATAGGTCCTCAGTTCATAGAGCATCGCTCGTCTCCTCCGGTGGATCGTTTCGGTCGACGAGAGGCTAACCCGTATTGCCGGCCGTGCCCATGGGCACGGCGGGATACGCGGGTTAGTGTCCGAGGCCCGTGGATGGCAAACTGGACCCGGTATCCGGGGGGCGCGATGACACGTAGGGCGTTGGCGGATTGGCTTCGCGAGCATGGCCGGGGGCTTCTGCTCGACCTCGTGCTGATCGGGGCGATGCTCTGGTTCACCTTCCGGCCGCCCGCCGCGATGGCGGAGAGCGTGCTGCACGCCGCCTTTGTCACCGCCGTCCTGGTCCGCGCCTGGCAGGCCCTTCGCGACTGGCGCTATGCGCCCCGCAAGCTCAACACCATCTGGCACCGTCTGGGCCGGGACGAGGCGGAGGATCGACAAGGTAACGCGGATCTACGGGCTGGAGCCGGACGAGCCGGTCGCGCCCTTCGAGGGCGAACTCGGCGGCGCCCTGCTGCATGCCCGCCAGGATCTTCCCAGCCGCTGCGGGATCTCCGTCGCCCGCTCGGCCATCGACGTCGTCGCCGACAGCGTGCACGGCTTCTGGATCCCGGTCGACCGCAGCGGCACGCTGCCCTCCCCGGGCCTCCGCATGGCCGTCGGCGATCCGATTCCCCTGGCCGGCGGCTTCACCACGTCCTTCGCCGAGGTCTGCCTGGCCCGGGCGGGCGAGATTTGGGACGAGGACCGCGAAATCGCCCTACTTCTGGTCGGGCGGCATCGACAGCACGACGGCGCTCGCCGCCCTGCTGATGGAGGCGGCGCCCGCCGACCTCGCCCGCCTGCACGTCTTCCTCCGACCCCGTTCGGTCGACGAATATCCGGAATTCTTCGAGCAGAGGGTCAGGCGGCTCAACCATGTGGTGATCGGCGGGCCCGGCGCCGACCTCTTCAATGGCGGCCCGAGCCGTACCTTCAGCTCCGACGTCGGCCCGGTCCTGGGCCGGGAGGCGCGCCGCCGGCTGATCGTCACCGGGGAGCACGGCGATCAGGTCTTCGGCTCGATCAAGCTGGCCGAGAATCCCGAATGGATCGGCCAGCCGCCGGAAACGTTCCTGAGGGATGCCGCCTTCGACGGCTTCCATGACGAGATCCAGGCCCTGAACCAGGCCTGCCCGGTGCCGGTCCGCGATATCGACACCATGCTCTGGTGGTGGAACTTCGCGATCAAATGGCAGGAGATCACCTATCGCGGCCTCTCCGATCTGGAGGACGGCGCGTGCCTCGCCAACGTCCGCCACTTCTTCCGAACGCGGGATTTCCAGCGCTGGTCGATCGCCAACCCGGACATGAAGATCCGCGACACGCTGGCGAGCTACAAATGGCCGGCCAAGGACTTCATCTATGATTTCGCCGGCCACGCCGACTACCGCGACAACAAGCTGAAGGTCGGCTCGCTCCGCGTCCGCATCGGTTCCGTCTTGGGGATCGACGACCGGCATAATATCATCAGGGGCGGCCGTACCTCGACGGACGACGGCAACATCAAGGCGCGCTACGGCACGCGGCTTAGACGGTTCGCGTTGGCGCCGCCGCCTCTACCCGCCATTTGAGGGGAAAACACGTGAAACTGATCATTGTCGCCGTCGTCTTCTTCATCTTCATCCTGATGGGTCAGGAGATGTACGGCTGGCCCGGTGCCATCGGTGGCGCCGGCATCAGCGCGGTTGTCGCGCTGATCGTTTTCCGGGCCGGGAGCCTATTCGGGGGCTCGGGCGGCGGCGGTGGTGAGGGCGGCGGCGGCGGCTGAGAGAGCGCGGCGGAGAGAGACAACGAAAGGGAGGGAATCATGCCAACGGTATTCGAGGGGATGTTGCGCGGCGAGATGGCGGCGCCGAGTTTGCGGCCGGCGATCGTCGGCACCCGCCACATGATCGCGGCGGGCCATTATCTGGCGAGCCACGCGGGCTTCGAGATCCTGGAGGCCGGCGGCAACGCGGTCGACGCGGGCGTCGCCGCCGGCCTGGTGCTGGGCGTGGCGCAGAGCGAACTGGTGAATTTCGCCGGCGTCGCGCCGATCATGATCCGTCTGGCCGAAACCGGCGAGATCGTGGTGATCAGCGGCCTCGGCACCTGGCCGAAGGCCCTCGACGCCGAATACTTCCGCCGCAACCACGGCGGCGCCATCCCCGACGGGGTCGAGCGGGTGGTGGTGCCGGCGGCTCCCGATGCCTGGATCACGGCGCTTCGCCATTACGGCACCATGAGCTTCGGCGAGGTGGCGACGGCGGCCACCCGCTTCGCCAGCGAGGGCTTCGTCATGTACCCCCGGATGGCGGAGCTGATCGCCGGCAACGCCGACGGCTATCGCCGCTGGCCGCAGAACGAGGCGATCTACCTGCCGGGCGGCGAGCCGCCCAAGGTCGGCGACCTCTTCGTGCAAGCCGACCTCGGCCGAACGCTCGGCTATCTGGCGGACGAGGAGCGGGCGGCGGCGGGCCGAAGCCGCGAGGCCGGCCTGCAAGCCGCGCGCGACGCCTTCTACAAGGGCGATATCGCCGAAAAGCTCGCCCGCTATCACGCCGAGAACGGCGGCTTCATGACCCGGGAAGACCTGGCCGAATTCTCCGTCGAGATCGAGACACCGGTCACCACGACCTTCCGCGATATCGAGATCCACGCCTGCCGGCCCTGGTGCCAGGGTCCGGCGCTGGGCCAGGCCCTGAACATTCTGGACGGACTCGACCTGGAGGGCATGGGGCACAACTCGCCCGCCTATATCCACCATGTGACGGAGGCCTTGAAACTCGCCTTCGCCGACCGCCACCACCACTATGGCGATCCCCGCTTCGTCGAGGTGCCCTTGGACGGCCTGACCTCGAAGGCCTACGCGGCGCTGCGGCGCGGGCGGATCGATTCGAACCGAGCCTGGCCCGACATGCCGCCCGCCGGCGATCCCGTCGCGATGACGGCGGAGCGGGCGACGGGCGCCCCGCCGCCGCCGGCCCGCGACGAGCCGATGACCGCGCTGGACACCTCCTACGTCGCGGTGATCGACAAGCACGGCAACGCCTTCTCGGCGACGCCCAGCGATACCGCCCACAACGGCCCGGTGTTGCCGGGGACCGGCCTCTGCCCCTCGACCCGGGGCTCGCAGGGTTGGACCGAACCCGATTCGCCCGCCGTGATCGCGCCCGGCAAGCGGCCCAGGCTCACGCCCAACCCGGCGATGGCGGTGCGCGAGGGCAGAAGCGTCATGCCCTTCGGCACGCCCGGCGGCGACGTGCAGGTGCAGGCGATGGTGCAGACCCTGCTCAACATCGAGGTCTTCGGCATGGAGCCGCAGGCCGCCGTCGAGGCGCCGCGCTTCGCCTCCGCGAGCTTCCCCAACTCCTTCGAGCCGCACAACAACTACCCCGGCCGGCTGATGCTGGAGGGCTCGCTTCCCGAGACGACGGGCCAGGCGCTGGCCGAAAAAGGCCACGACGTCCAATGGTGGCCGGCGGGCGACGGCAAGGTCGGCGCCATGTGCGTGGTGCGCCACGACCTCGAGACCGGGATACTGACCGGCGCCGCCGATTTCCGCCGGGCCTGCTACGCGCTCGGCTGGTGAGGCGGCGGCATGCGCGATGCCCACGAGGACTGGACGCTCACCCAGCTCTGCCGCAACCAGGCGGAGCGTCTGGGCGAGAAGGAGTTTCTGAGTTTCGAGCAGGGCGACCGCTTGAGCTTCGCCGCCCTCGACCGGGAATCGGACCGGATCGCCCTTATCCTGTCGACCTTCGGCATCGGGCCCGGCGACCGCGTCCTGGCGCTGTTGAAAAACCGGGCGGAGTTCATGGTGGCGATGCTGGCGAGCCAGAAGCTGGGCGCCATCTTCGCCACCATCAACACCGAATTGAAGGGCGCCTTCCTGGAACACCAGCTCGGGAATTCGGAGCCCAAGCTGATCCTCTGCGAGACGAGCCTGGCCGACGCCTTCGCCGGCATCGCGGCCGAGGCGGCGCCCCAAGAGGCGGTCGTGTTCGTCGCGGGCGGGGTGCCGGCGGACCCGCCGCCGGTGCTGGCCGCCGCCCGCTGCCTCGCCTGGGAGGATTTCCAAGCCCTGCCCGAAGGGAGCCGGGACCGCCTGGTGACGCCCGGGCCGATGGACATCGCCTGCATCATGTACACCTCCGGCACCACGGGGCCGGCCAAGGGCGTGCTGATGCCGCACGCGCACTGCTATCTCCTGGGCCTCGGCAGCAAGGAGGCGTTGTCGCTCGGGCCCGAGGATACCTACTACATCTGCATGCCGCTGTTTCACGCCAACGGCCTCTTCATGCAGCTGCTGGGCGCCTATATCGCCGGCGCCCGGGCCCATGTGATCGAACGTTTCAGCCCGCGCCGCTGGCTCGACGACGTAATCGCCGTGGGCGCCACGGTGACCAACGCCTTGGGCGTGATGCCGGAGTTCGTCTACCGCCAGGAACCCCGGCCGGAGGACACCGCGCACGAGCTCCGCTACGTCGCCGCCGTGCCGATCGGCGCCGAGTGGGGCGAGGCCTTCGAGCAACGCTTCCGGGTCAAGATCATCCAGCTCTACGGCATGACGGAGTGCGGCATCCCGCTCTATGGCAAAGCCGAGGACGAGCTGATCCCGGGCTGCGCCGGCCATGTGCTGGACGATTTCTACGAAATGGACATCTTCGATCCCGAGACCGACCGGCCGATGGGCGACGAGGCGGTCGGCGAGATCGTGATCCGGCCAAAGCTCGCCGGCGCCTTCATGGCCGGCTACTACAAGATGGACGAAAAGACGGTGGAGGCGTGGCGCAATCTCTGGTTCCACACCGGCGATGCCGGCTTTCGCGATTTGGCGGGCCGCTATCACTTCGTCGACCGGATCAAGGACTGCATCCGCCGGCGGGGCGAGAACATCTCCTCCTTCGAGGTCGAGCAGGTGCTGAACAACCACGACCTGGTGGCCGAGAGCGCCGTCGTCGGCATCCGCACGGCGACGAGCGGCGGCGAGGAAGAGGTCATGGCCTGCCTGGTGACGGCCGACGGCGCGAAGATCGATCCCGTGGCCCTGCTCGACTATTGCGCCGAACGCATGCCGCGCTACGCCGTGCCCCGCTTCGTCGAGGTCGTGCCGGCATTGCCCAAGACCGCGACCGGCAAGTTGCAGAAGCAGGAGCTGCGCCAGGCCGGCGTCACGGAGACGACCTGGGACCGCGAAAGCATCGGCTACGTCGTCCCACGAAACTAGTCGCGGCCGTCATGGATGACGGCGCCCCCGGCGGACCAACACCAGGCCGGGGCGGGCATCGGGCCGCCCCGGCAACGAGGAGTGTGACCATGGCCAAGAGTGAACGCATTCGCTTTCCAGGCGCCCAGGGGGGCGAGCTGGATGCCCGGCTGGAGCTTCCCGACGGGCCGGTCCTCGGCCATGCGGTCTTCGCCCATTGCTTCACCTGCTCCAAGACCAGTCGCGGCGCCACCGTGATCAGCCGCGCGCTGGCGGCCCAGGGCATCGCCACGCTCCGCTTCGATTTCACCGGCCTCGGCGGTTCCGAGGGCGACTTCGCCAACACCAACTTTTCCTCGAACGTCGGCGATCTGGTGGCCGCCGTCCGCCACATGACGGCGATCGGCCGTTCGCCCGCCCTGCTGATCGGCCACAGCCTGGGCGGGGCGGCGGCGCTGGCGGCGGCGGGAGAATTGGGGGAAGTCCGCGCCGTGGCCACGATCGGCGCGCCGGCGGATCCGGGCCACGTCGCCCATCTCTTCGCCGACGCGGCACCGGAGATCGAGGCCCGGGGCGAAGCGGTGGTCGAGCTCGGCGGCCGGCCCTTCCGCATCCGGAAGTAATTCCTGGACGATATCGCCGAGCAGACCCTGGACGACCGCCTGGCGGGCCTGCGCCGCGCGCTGCTGGTGCTGCACGCGCCGACGGACGACACCGTCGGGGTGGAGAACGCCGGCCGCATTTTCCAGGCGGCCAGGCACCCGAAGAACTTCGTCTCCCTCGACGACGCCGACCATCTGTTGAGCCGGGTCGAGGACGCGACGTATACCGCCGACGTCATCGCCGCCTGGGCCCGGCGCTACGTGGCCGAGGCGGCGGCGGACGCCGCCCCCCTGCCCCGCGCCCAGCCGGGCGAGGTGGTGGTGGCGGAGACCGGCGAGAACCCCTTCGCCCAGGCCATTGCCGCGGGCCGCCACGCACTCCGCGCCGACGAGCCGGCCTCCCTCGGCGGCGGCGACACCGGGCCGACGCCCTACGACCTGGTGAACGCCGGGCTCGGCGCCTGCACGGCGATGACCATCCGCATGTATGCCCGGCGCAAGGGCCTGGCGCTGGATCATGTCAGCGTGACGCTACGCCACGACAAGATCCACGCCGAGGACTGCGAGAGCTGCGAAACCCGGGCCGGCCGCGTCGACCGCATCCGCCGGGAGATAACGCTCGCCGGCGACCTCTCGGCCGAGGATCGCGCCAAACTCTTGGAGATCGCCGACAAGTGCCCGGTCCACCGCACGCTGCATTCGGAAGTGTCGATCGAGACGGTGGCGCGGGAGGGGTGATACCGACCTGCGTTGAGTGCAACTCATCGCGGGTCGGCAAGCGCGACCGCGCGCCCGAGCTAAAGCCGAGAAAAAGCCCGCGTGGCGTTTGAACGCCGAACAACCAGCAATGGGTTCCGCTCATTGCCGGTTGGTCTGAGGCGATCCTGGACCGTCGCCATTTCACCGAGTGGCGATCGAGCCATTGGCGCCGGCGGCGCCTCCCGCCCGGGAGGCGCGAGAGACGTTCCGGGTCCGAACACGGGGCCAAGTCACGAATGTCGAATATGAACTCGCGGCCGCCTCCCAGGCCCCGATGATCTTGGAGACGGATGATTCGTCAACCATCAGCTTCCTCGGTCCAGGCCGAGTGGACGACCTGTTGAGAGATCACGGCTAGTGTGGTGGATTTGAAGTTCCTCCCATTATTCGGGGCAGGCGCTGTGAGGAACTTCAAATCCATAAACCACACTAAATTCTTGAATCGGCTAGTGTCCTTATCGAATCGGAAGTTCGATCCACGCCTGCCGCTAATGCTACGAACTTCCGATTCGGGACACTAGGGACCGCTCCACTCGAAGTCGGCGTAGTAGGCATTGCGCCCGGAGTTGTCCCAATCGAGGCCATGGTCGGTGAAGAGGGAACGTATCGAACGGCAGGTATACAGACGCCGCGCGACGAAATGCCGAAGGTTCTCGACCCAGGAAGCGGACCCGTCCCATCCCTCGATAGCTTCGTATTCCACATCCAGGACTCCCGGGATCCTGGCCCAGCCTTTACGTCCGTCGCGCCCGAGTTCCATGCGCACGACCCGATCAGGCAACCGTTTCTCGATGAGCGGGCCGAAGAAGAGACCGATCGCGCCACCGCTCTCGCCACTGAATATCTTCTCGCAGGCGTCCCGTTGCTCCGGACTCGCACGTTCATCGAGGTATAGGCCAAAAGTCCAGTCCCCGAGCCCCATCGGACCCGGCGTATATATCGCCACGCCCACCATGGTACCGTTCAAACGCACTTCGCCATGGTAGCCGTCATGGATGCGAAAGATCATGGGCACATCGCAGTGCCCCTCGGTGGGCCGTGCCAGCGCGGAACCACGTTCGTTTCGCGGCCCGAGCAGGCATGGACAAAGCACCTCGCAGTTGCAGCTCTCCATATATTCACCGCGGATCGACCAAGTCTCGGACATCATGCTCTCCAACGTGATGAAGGCGGCAACCACCGATGCTCCCCATGGGCGGTCCCCGTCGAGCGCCGAAAATCGAAGCCGCCCGGTGTATCGCCTCGCAACACGGGGCCAAATCTCGAAAGTCGGATTCGAACTCGCGGCCGCCACCCAGGCCCCGATGATCCTGGAGACGGTGTAATAGCGATCTGCGTTGCGTGCAACTCATCGCGGGTCGGCAAGCGCGACCGCGCCCCGCAAGCTCGAAATTGGCGTCGGGCGCCCAAATAGTTACCCTGATGGTCGGAACCGTTGGTCATCGGGGGACAGGCCGGGTGAAATCTCTCGCCCAATCGCGGTTGCCGGACGATTTCCCGGCCGGCCAGGCAACTCGCCGCCGGCCCACGCATTTCCCGGTGGGTCGGACGGCGCGCGCGCCGCGCGCGGCCAGCGAGGGGGCGGTCACATGAACGTGGGTTTCATCGGGCTTGGCAACATGGGCGGGCCCATGGCCGAGCGCATCCTGGAGGCGGGCTTTTCCCTGGTAGTGCACGACATTCGCCCGGAGGCTGGCGCGGGCCTGGTCGCGCGGGGCGCGGCGTGGGCCGAAACGGCGCGGCACCTGGCCCGGCGGTGCGACGTCATCTGTACCTGCGTGCCGGGCCCGGCCGAGATGGAGGCGGTCTATCTCGGCCCGGACGGCATTCTGGCGGAGCCGAGGCCCGGCCCGGTCTGTGTCGATCACACCACCAATGCGCCCGAGGTGGTGCAACGCGTGGGCGCGGCGCTGGAAGCGGTGGGTATGCGGCTGCTGGACGCGCCGCTCGACGGTGGCCGGGAGGGCGCGCTCGGCGGCACGCTCAATTTCTTCGTCGGCGGTACGCCGGAGGACCTGGAACGGGTCCGCCCGGTGCTGGAGCCCTCCGCGCGCTCCATCGTGCCCGTTGGCGCGCTCGGCACGGGCTCAGTCACCAAGATCGTGCACAACGCGCTCGCCATGAGCGTCGATCTGCTGCTGACCGAATGCCTGACCTTGGGCGTGAAGTCGGGCGTCGAATTGCCGGACCTGGTGGAAGCCTTCAAGCGGGGCTGCATCGCCGGCGGCAACACGATGTTTACCGAGCGGATGCCGGCGACGCTCTTTCGCGGCGATTTCGCGGCGCGCTTCGCCTTGCATTTGGCCGCCAAGGACTTCGCTCTGGCCGCGGCCCTGGCGGAACGGAATGGCGTGCCCACGCGCCTTGTCGATTTGTGCCGCGGCGAGCTGCGCGAGGCGATGGCGCGCGGCTGGGGCGAGGACGACCGCACCCGCGCCTCCACCTTGCAGGAAGAGCGCGCCGGCGTCGTGCTGCGCTTGCCGGAGTAACACCGAGCGGCGATGAGAGGGACACATTACGGATTGTCTGGCGTTCAAACGCCACGCGGGCTTTTCCTCGCATAAGCTCGGGCGCGCGGTCGCGCTTGCCGACCCGCGATGAGTTGCACGCAACGCAGGTCGGTATAACGGTTCCCCGACGGCGGCGCCGGTCTCGTTCCCCCATCGGTTCCTCCTCCAGAAGAACCGTCGCGGGAAATCACGTGTCGCGACAGGGGGCGGTCCAAGCACGATCATCTTTCCTCGAGTGGATGGCCCGCGCCCGCCGCGGGCACCGCCATGCCACGAGCGCCGGCGCCGAGGCGCCGGCCCGCGCCACGCGTCGGTCTCCAGGATCATCAAGCCGTGGGGCGTGGGCCGCAATTCACGATTCAAGACCCGACCCAGATTTCCGCGCGGCCCGGGGCGGGCTGGACAGCGCCGGGGCGAGACCGCATGCTGGGCGAGCGGGAAGGCCGGGACAGGGAGGGATGCCGGATGAGCAAAGTGGCACTCGTGGTGACGCTGGACGTGAAGCCGGAGCACTACGAGACGTTTCTCGAGGAGATGGCGGCACATTCCGGGCGCAGCCTGTCGAAGGAGGAGGGCTGCCTCCGTTTCGACGTGCTGTTGCCGAGGGACGGCGGGAACCGGGTGATGCTCTACGAACTCTACGCCGATTCCGCCGCCCTCGACCTGCATTCGGCCTCGGACCACATCGCCTACTTCCGCGAGCGCTCCGAGGGCATGGTGGCCGAGCGCGATATCGTCTTCGTGACCGTCCGCGACTAGCGCCGCGACCTGCTCGCGGCGGTTTGCGACGCATCGGCCAATCCGACCGAAGCGGCGCCCGACAAGGCCCCGGCGTCGGAATCCAAAGGCCCGGCAGCATACGGCCGGGCCATTCGGAGGAATTTGGCGGGCGCAAGTCGCGGTGGCACGCTCTCGGGCCCGGACATCCTCGGCGGCGCGGCCTTCGGCGACGGCCCGCGTGAGGCGGCGGGCGTGGCGCGTTCGGACGCGCCGGGCGCGGCGCTTCGACCCCGATGCGCTTGCCGCGCCGCGCGCGCCATCCGAGACGCGCCGAGCGGAGGGCCCGCGCCCACCGCGATCACGGCGACACGCTTCGCCGGATCGCCGACGAGCGCTGCTTCGGCTGAACGGAGGGAGGGCGGCAGGCATAAAAAAAGGCTCAATTCGTGAAACGTATGCATTTGTGATAGAATGCTCGGAACGTCAGGAGGTTGGGTCATGGACGGCAAGGGTTTCCAGGTGTGGCTTTCGGCGGCGCGCGGGCTGACGCGCGTGCAGCGGCACGAGGCGCTCGCGGTGCTGTCGGGCCGGAGCGAAGGCGAGGCATCGAAGGCCGCGATCGAGCTTGGTGTGGACGAGGCCCGGCGCTGTCCGCACTGCTCGAGCGAAGGGGCGGTTTCGCGCGGTATGGCGCGGGGTCTGCGGCGCTACCAGTGCAAGGGCTGCGGCAGGACCTTCAACGCGCTGACCGGTACGCCGCTGTCGGGCCTGCACCACAAGGAACGCTGGCTGTCGTTCGGGGCGTCGCTGGCGGAGGGGGAGACGGTGAAGGCCTCGGCGGCGCGCTGCGACGTGGCGGTGAGCACGGCGTTCCGCTGGCGTCACCGGTTTCTGGCGGCGGCGCGGAGCGATTCGGAGGTGCTCAAGGGGATCGTGGAAGCGGACGAGACCTACGTCCTGGAGAGCCGGAAGGGCGCGCGCGGGCTGGGACGCAAGGCACGGCGACGGGGCGGCAAGGCGAAGAAGCGCGGCCTCTCGCGCGAGCAGGTGCCGGTTCTCATGGCGGCGGACCGGAGCGGGACGACGGTGAGCGCGGTGCTGCCCAGGGTCGACGCGGCGGCGCTCACGGCTGCTCTCGACCCGGTGGTCGCGAAGGACGCCCTGCTGGTCTCCGACGGTGGCGCGAGCTATCCACCTTGCGCCGCCGCGCTCGGGGTGAGCCACGAAGCACTCAACCGCTCGATGGGGGAACGGGTTCGGGGCGATCTGCATGTGCAGACGGTGAACAGCCGCCACAGCCGGTTGAAGGACTTGCTGCGTCCCCGCCGCGGCATCGCCACCCGCTATCTGGACAACTACCTGAGCTGGTTCCACCTCGTCGGCCTCGCCCCCGGCGCCAATGACCGAGCCTGCCTCGCCGCCGCCGTAACAAGGTGACGCATACAATTCACGAATTGAGCCTAAAAAAAACAAGACCTCCCCCATGATATGACGCCATGATGCCGTGGTGAACGAGACCAATCCCAGGACCGAATATCGGCACGATGGCATTCGCATTTAGTTAAACCATTGAAACTAATACCGGCGAGCAGATGAAGTGACTCTTCACCGGCGGACGGACACCACCGTCATCGCGAGGGGCGAAGCCCCGTGGCGATCCAGGGCCGCGTGAAGACCGCCGAAGACATCGCGGGCCATCGAGGCCGCCTGGATCGCCACGCTTCGCTCGCGATGACGACCGTGTGGGCCGAGAGGTCAATTCAAAGGCTCGCCAGTATAAGAGCATAATCCGTCATAAAATAGTAAACTGCCTGCGGAATTGCGTCCCCGGCATTGCATTGGGATGCCGGCGAGTGGAAGCCATTCACTGCATCACGGGCTTATACCGACCTGCGTTGAGTGTAATTCATCGCAGGTCGGTAAGCGCGACCGCGCGCCCGAGCTTATGCGAGGAAAAGCCCGCGTGGCGTCTGAACGCCAGACAATCCGCGATTAGTCCCTCTCATTGCGGATTGGTATAAGCCGTTACAGTCTTCAACAGCCCAAGGCAATTTATCGCCAGCCGAAATGACGAAAGGTTTCGGCCACCGGGGATGCGATGTCAGGGTCACCGTAGGGGAACCAGGCGGCGAATTCGGCCGCGCTCAGGTCGCCGTAGTCTTGCCGCATCCGGGTGACGGCTTCGCCTGCCCCATCCGTGTCGCCGGCGGCAAAGAGAGCCGCCGCCAGCACCTGGCGGGTGAGCCAGAAGTCGGGTTTCATGCGCGCGGCCCAGTGAGCGGTCTGCACGGCGCTTTCGATGTTTTCCAGGTGCAGATCGGCCAACCCCTTGGCCGGCAAACAGAGGCCGAGGGCGCTGTCGCCAACCCGCAGCCGCAAGGCAGTCTGCATATAAGCATTGGCCTCGTCGAAGGCGCCGGTCATGACGGCATGATACGCGCGCGCGGTCGAGGCGTTGGCGAAACTTGGGTTGCGACTTGCCGCCCGCTCCAACAGTTCATGCGATTCCGCATGTTGGCCCTGCCAATCCAGAGCCTGGCCCAGCACCATGCAGGCCTTGGCCTCGGCGGGATCGATCTCAAGGGCGCGCCTACCCAGCCTTTCGGCCATATTCATCTCGTTCCGCCAATCGTCTTTTCGCCCGACTTGCGCGACGTAGTAGGCGGTCATCGCCATCATCGCGAAGGCGTGAGCGTAGGTGGCGTCTTCTTCCGTCGCTCGGCGGAAGGAATCGAAGGCCTCTGCCCATGCGCCGGCGTAGTAATAGCGGTAGCCGAACACCAGATGCCGGTAGGCGGCGACCGATCCGGTTGCCGCCAATGACGGCCGGCTCAGCGCGTTCTGTTCGCTTTCGGCGATCGCGGGGTCGAGCGCGGCGGCGATCAAAGGGCACAAATCGTGCGGCGACCGCATTAGGGTCTGTGGACATTCATTTGATTGTGGGGGATTCCCACGACGGAGAAATTCTGATTCAAGGTCCCAAAAGGGAGATGGGCCATGGATCGAAGTATCTTGAGCGACGAGCAATTCGAGAGGGTTGCGCCGCATCTGCCGGGGAAGGTCGGTGACCCTGGTCGGACGGCGAACAATCGGTTGTTTCTGGAAGCGGTGTTCTGGATTGCGCGCACCGGCGCGCCATGGCGCGACCTGGGGCCGAGGTTCGGGCTCTGGAACTCGGTCTACCGACGCTTCCGACGATGGGCGGAGAAAGGCGTATTCGAGAGTCTATTCAAGCTGTTGTCCCCCGACCCGGACTTCGAATACGCCATCATCGACGGCACCATCGTCCGGGTCCACCAGCATGGCACCGGCGCAAGGGGGGGACTCAAAATCAGGCCATCGGCCGATCGCGAGGCGGGCTGACGACGAAAATCGTCGCGTTCGTCGATGCGCTCGGCAACCTGACGCGCTTCCTGCTGCTTCCCGGCCAACGCCACGACAGCATCGGCGTTGCGCCGTTGATCGAGGGTATCGACTTCGAGGCCCTGCTGGCCGACAAGGCCTTCGACATCGACTGGATCCGCGCCGAACTGGACAGCCGAGGCGCCATGGCCGTCATTCCACCCAAGGCCGATCGGGTGCGCTCTATCCCGTGCGACTTCGCGATGTACAAATGGCGCCACCTCGTCGAGAATTTCTTCTGCGATCTCAAGCAGTTCCGGCGCATCGCCACGAGATACGAAAAAACCGACACGAGCTTTGCCGCGATGATACACCTCGCCGGCTGTCGCCTCGCACTAAAATGAATGTCCACAGGCCCTAGCCCATCCTCGGCGGTGTCATACCGCTTGGCCCAGGTAATTAGGCCGCTTTCGGCGTCGGCGAGTTCAATGGTCACCGACCAGTTCGGGCGGCGCTCAACCACGGCGCCGTAGACCAGGTAGTCGGCGTCGGTGCGGTTGACAAAATCCTTCGGGATAAATGGGGCGCCCGAAGCGAAACTGTGCGTCGCGCTGCGCGACAGTACCGAGAACCAGCGGCAGCCCGACAACATCATGGTGATGTCCTCGCCGATCGCCGCCGCCATCGCATCGCCGCATTCGCCGTTGCCGAGATGGCGAAACGGCAGCACCGCGACCACAGGTGCGTCAATCGATGTTTTCCGCCATGGATCGGCTTGCGCATGGGCCGGCCGCCGCTTCGGAAGCGAAAATTTAGAATGTTTGACCGGCGTTGACTTCAAGACTTCGTAGGCATCGTGAAGTTCCACCGGCGGGGCGTCGTCGAATTCAATCTTCAAGCGCCGAGCGTATCGCTGGTATTTCCGCACGGCTTCCGCGACGTTGCCGTTGGCGGCCTCGATTTCCATGATCCGTAGCATCGCCCGCACGCACATCGGGCTGAGGCGCAGCAGGTCTTCCAGCAGGGCCAGCGCCGTTTCGTGCGAATCCTGTTCCTCCCACGCAACTGTCGCCGCCAGTACCACGCGGTCGAGTTTACCTTCAAGTCGCGCTCTTTGGATCGCCGCCCACTGCTGAAACGGTTCGGAGCCCAGGGGCGGGCCATCGAGAAAGGGGCTGTGCTGCAACTTGAGGGCATGCCCCGCATCGTCGAGATCGTCCGAGGCGGCACACTCATTAAAGATCCAGACGTCGCAGCCGCGGATCGCGGTGCCGAGCGAGACCTCGCCGCGCGTCGCCACGACGATGGGATCGGCGGCAGTCAGTTTGCGCAACTCGAACAGGATCTGCCGCAGGCTGGCCTGGGCCTGTTTCTTGAAGCGGTCCGGCCACAGCAGATCGACGATGACTTCCCGGCTTTCGCCGTGGCCTTCCTTCAAGGCCAGATAGGCTAGCAGCGCCTGGCCACGCTTCTGCGGCATCCTCAGAACGCCGCCGTCCCGATCTACAAGGCCGAAGCCACCAAAGAGGTTCAACTGCATGGCATTTCCCAAGCATTGGACTTGAATCCCGCGCAAGTAGAGCATTATATCGCTGAAAACCGCCAGAACTAACGCTGATATCACCGGACTGCGCGGTCGAAATGACGCTCCACTAACGCTGGTAACGCAAAATGGGCGCCTTGGGATGAGCGTTCATGGCTCGTCCGCCCTCGGTAAGCGAAGGAGATCCAGACCATGACCATGCACAAATATATTATTGAACGGGACATCGTGGCAGTCGGCGGTCTCGGCCCCAAGGAATTGTGCGGCGCGGCCCAGACCTCGAACGCCGCGCTGGCCAAGCTCGGCGGCGACATTCAATGGGTCGAAAGTTTCGTCACCCAAGACAAGACCTTCTGCATCTACCTGGCCAAGGACGAAAACGTCATCAGACGTCACGACGAAATCAGCGGCTTTCCGGCCAGCATCATCACCGAAGTCAAGGGCATGATTGACCCGACAACAGCGAAAATCTGAGCCAATCCGCCCATCGGAAAACTTTTTCCGGAGGGGAGGTCGGGCCCACGACCTCCCCGCTCGGCGCGGCTATATTTTGCAGACGTCTTTTATCAAAAAGGCCTATCCCCTTGCTTCCGGCTCTTCCAGATTTGGACGTCGGCAAGCACCGCCTTTTCTGGCGATGATGTGTAAGTGTCTGGCCCGAAAAGAGTTGAGTGATTTCAGTCAGTTGTGATTCACTGTTTGTATTTAGCAACCAGGGAGACACAACATGTGGACCAAAATCACTCGCCCGAAGTATGAACGCGACCTGCTGCGCTACGCAAGCGACCTGACGGATGGAGAATGGAAGGTGCTGGAGCCGTTGCTGCCTCGCGCCAAAGCGCTGGGACGGCCTCGGACGACGGCATTGCGCGAGGTGGTGAACGCGATCCTCTACCTACTGCGTAGCGGCTGTCCATGGCGCATGCTGCCCCGGGACTTCCCGCCACGCTCGACGGTGCAGCGCTACTTTTATCTCTGGCGGGACGACGGCACCTGGTCCGAGGTCAACCGGCAACTGCTGGTCGCGGCGCGCGAGGCCGAGGGCCGCGCGGCCGGCCCGTCGGCCGGTATCATCGACAGTCAGAGCGTAAAAACCACGGAAAGCGGCGGTATCCGGGGCTTCGACGCCGGAAAGAAAGTCAAGGGCCGCAAGCGTCACATCCTCACCGACACCGGCGGCCTGCTGGTCGCGGTCGTGGTCCACGGCGCCGAGATCCAGGACCGCGACGGCGCGCCGGCGGTGTTCGCCGCCATCCCCCGCCACTTTCCCCGCCTGCGCCACGTCTTCGCCGACGGCGCCTATGCCGGGCCCAAGCTCGAGGGCGCACTGAAGCGGATCGGCCGCTGGTCGCTGGAGATCGTCAACCGTCCCGCGGGCGTGAAGGGCTTCCAACTCCTGCCCCGCCGATGGGTCGTCGAGCGCACGCTCGCCTGGCTCAATCGAAACCGGCGGCTGGCCAAGGACTTCGAGACGGCCATCGAGACCGCCGAGGCCTGGATCTTCCTCGCCAGCATCCAACTCCTCACGCGCCGTCTCGCAAGAGCCTGAAAACACTCGATTCATTTCGAGTCGGACTCTAATACCGACGAGCCTTTGAATTGACCTCTCGGCCCGCACGGTCGTCATCGCGAGCGAAGCGTGGCGATCCAGGCGGCCTCGATGGCCCGCGATGTCTTCGGCGGTCTTCACGCGGCCCTGGATCGCCACGGGGCGTCGCCCCTCGCGATGACGGTGGTGTCCGTCCGCCGGTGAAGAGTCACTTCTGCTCGCCGGTATAAGCTTGGCCGGAAACCGAAGTCCCATGCCGACTCGACCTCCGTCCTCCCGCGCCGGCCGCGCGCCGCTAACAGTCCCAGACACGCTCCCAGCGCCCGGTCTCGGCCGGGCGGTGGATGGCCAGGGCCGCGCGCGGTTCGCCCAGGGAATACTCGGCGCTCGCCTCCAGCGGCTTGCCGACGAGCACGGCGATCGACGGCATCTCCGCCGGAGAACGGGATACATCGACCTCGCCGGCACCGGCTTCCGGCACCCAGGCCAGAAGAGCGGCCACGAGGGCGATGGCGATCATCGAAATCGGATCAATGACAAGCGGATTCCCGTGTGCGTCCCGGGACGATGGCCCTCACTCCACCCCGCCGGCCTCGCGCAGCAGGCGGATCACCGCCTCGTGCTCGTCCGTGCAGTAGTTGCGTTGCTGGACGAAGCTCTTGGCATGCAGCGCCATGGAGAGCGCGGTCTTGCCGACGCTGTTCCTGGCATTGACGTCGGCGCCCCGGGCGAGCAGCAGGCGCACGACCTCGGCCCGGCCCCGGCTCGCGGCATAGAGCAGCGCCGTGACGCCCGCGTCGGAACGCGCGTCGACCGCGACGCCCGTGTCGAGCATCGCCGCGACGGCGGAGGTATTGCCCATGATGGCGCCGGTGTAGAACACGTCGCGCCGAAGCGCGCCATCGCCACCGGCTCCCGCCCGGCCCGCGACGAGGGCGTCGAGATCGGCGTTCGTGGCCTGGCGCCAGACCTGGTAGAGGATGGTCGCGATGTCGCGGCGCCGGGCGTCCAGACCCTGGACGATGATGTTGCCGACGGCATGCACCCGGCAATCCCGCCCGGCCCGCTTGGCGCAGGCCGAGAGCGCCAGAAGCATCGCGGTCGCGGGCCGAGAATCGGCCTGGCCCGCCGCCCAGTGGCGGGCATCGGGTCCGACGGCAAAAGCCCGGTACCCCCGGCCAAGCGGGGTCTCGAGATAGTCCCGCAAGCGGCGCGCGGCCGAGGGCGGCAGGCGGTCCGACGCCGTCGCTTCCGCCGATCCGGCGGCCCCCGCGGCGCCCGCCGCGCCGGCGACCTGGACCGCGAACGCCATCGCCACGGCGACAAGACCGCTAAGCCACTTCTCCATGATCTCCGCCCTTCCGCACGGGTCTCACGTCGGTTTCCATCAATCCCAGACACGCTCCCAGCGCCCGGTCTCGGCCGAGCGATATATCGCCAGGGCCGTGCGCAGTTCGCCCAAGGAATACTCGGCACTCGCCTCCAACGCCTTGCCGTCGAGCACGGCGGCGGCGAAATCCGCCAGTTCGGGGGCGAAGGAGGCCGCATAGCCCCTGGGGCCACCGACCTGGAGGCCGTCGCGTTGGCCGGGCTCGAAGAGAACGACGCCGCGCGCGCACGCGTGGTCGATGACGATCTCGCCCGTCGTCCCGGTGATCCGCCACCAGGGGTCGGGCTGGTTCACCACCACGTGACGGAGGGCATGAAAGGTTCCGGTCTTGCCCGATTCGAAGCGGAGGATGGCATGGGCCAGCGATTCCCCCTCCATGGCGTCGTGGGGATGGCCGATCGTGGCGACCACCTCGGTGATTTCGCCCAGCCACATGCGCATCGGGCGCAGCCAGTGCGAGCCGCCGTCGATCACGATGCCGCCGCCCGAACGGGCCCGCGCCTCGCGCCACGGCTCCTTCGCCAGCGAGGGCAGGCGCGTGGGATCGAGCACATAGTTGGTGCGCGCGGTGACGATGTCGCCGATGCGTCCCTCGGCGATCAGATCGCGCGCGGTGACGATCTCGGGCCAGTAGTGCGCGTTCTCCGCCACCATGAAGACGGTGCCGGCGGTGCCGGCGGTGCCGGCCGCCGCCAGGATCCGCGCGCAGGCCTCCAGCGTCGTCGCCATCGGCTTCTCCAACACCACATGCTTGCCGGCCGCCAGCGCCTGGATGGTCATGGCCTCGTGCAGATCGTGCGGCAGCATCAGATCGACGGCATCGAAGCCGCCCCGGCCCAGCGCCTCGTCGAGCGAGGCGAAGGCGGCGGCGCCGAATTCGGCGGCGACCGCCTCGGCGCGTTCGACGACGGGATCGACGGCGGCGGTGACGCGGATGCGCGGAATTTCGCGGATAGCCGCCAGATGATGGGTGGCGATGCCGCCGCAACCGACGAGGGCGAGTTCGAGTTCCGATGCCATATGCGTTCCTCCGCTTCCGAAGTATCCATTCTAGATCATGGCGACCCGCGTGGCATCACACGCTCATCAAGGCCTCGGCCAGCCAGGGCGAGGCGCGGCACGCGGGATCGGGGTGGGGGCCTTCGGCCCGCGTACCATCCGGGTCGTCACTCACCTGGAAGTCGACACCCAAGCGGGCGATAGTCTCCGCGATGCCCTGGCGGAGGTCGGCGGCGGCGGATGACGAAGGGAGGCGCACGCATGAAGATCTGGTACCAGGGCTTCACCGATCCGGCGGAACACCATGAATATTTCAGCCGTCTTCAGACGCTGGCGAGCGAGGTGGCCGATCCGGGGGTCGGGATCGAGTGCCACGGCGTCGTGCCCTCGGCCAAGCATGTCCATGGCTTGACCGAGCTGCGCTGCGCCGCCCAGGCCATCCGCAACGCGGTTCAGGCGGAACGAGAGGGTTACGATGGCTTCATCCTCGGCCATTTCCAGGACGCGGGCCTGGCCGAGATCAAGGCCACCGTGGATATTCCCGTCATCGGCCTCGGCGAGGCGACGATGCTGCATGCCCTGACGCTCGGCCGGCGGATCGGCCTGGTCACCATCGACCGGGTCTTCATCCCCTGGCACGAGGAGCAGATCGCCCGTTACGGCATCGCTTCCCGGGTCGCCGGCGTCCGCGCCATCGACACCAGCCTGGACGAGTTCATGGCCGCCTTCGCCGAGGCCGCGGCCTACGAAACGGTGAAATCGCGCTTCCGCGAGCAGGTCGCCCCCCTGGTCGCGGCGGGCGCGGAGGTGGTGATCCCGGCGGGCGGTATCCCGATGCTGCTCTTCGCCCGGGAACGGAGTTTCGAAATCGACGGCGCCCCGGTGCTGAGCGGCATCCCCCTGGTCGTCAAACTGGCCGAGGCGGCGATCAAGCTCGCCCGCATCAACGGCACCGCCATAAGCCGCGCCGGGGCCTACGCCAAGCCGCCCCGGGCGGCGTTGGAGGAATTCCTGGCGATGTAGTCCGCCGGGCGACGGGAGGACGGAAATGGAACGCGACGAACTGCGCCGGCGCGGGCGGTTACTGCGCGAGGAATTGGGGCTCGGCTCCGGAGGCGCCGAGCCGGCGCCGGGGATGGCCGACTTCCTCGACGAGACGGCTTTCGGCGGCCTCTGGTCCAGGCCCGGGCTCTCGACGGCGGACCGCATGGTGGTGACGCTCTCGGTACTGACGCAACTGCAACGGCTCGACTCGCTCCGCGACTATGTCGCCGCCGCGCTTCGCCACGACTTGAGCCCCCGGGCGATCCAGGAGGTGATCTTCCAATGCGGGCTCTACGGTGGCGAGCCCGTGGCGCGGGCCGCGCTGGCGGTCGCCGCCGAGGTCTTCGCCGGCCAGGGCCTCGAAGTTCCGGCGGATTCCTGGGAGTCCGTCTCCCTCGACGAACTCCACCGGCGCGGCCAGGAAACTCTCGACCGCCTGCACGGCACCCGCGGCCAGGAGGGCTATGCGGCCCCCGACAACGATGTGACGGCGGCGCTCTACGCCGTGGCGATCCGCTGGGGCTACGGCGAGATCTGGAGCCGCCCCGGGATCGACTGGCGCGGCCGGATGCTCTGCGCGCTGGCGTGCTTCACGGTCATGCGGCTCGACGCGACGCTGGTGAAATTCGCCCAATCGGCCCTCAACGTCGGCCTCGCCCGCGAGGAGGTGATCGAGGCGATCATGCAGACCGCCCCCTATGGCGGCTTCCCGGTGGCGCTTTCCGCGCTCGCCAAGGTGGGCGAGGTGCTTTAATCCGTTGCCGCCGGGAACGGCCGGACCGGGTCGCTTCCATCCCAGTTTTCCGAGGCCTCGCGGATGGTCTTGAAGAGGGCGAGCTTGGGGCCGCCGATGTCGGAGAGCTCGATCACCGTGCCCGGGTGGCTTTCGCTGTCGAAATAGACGAAGGGGCCGAAGCTTCCCGTCACGCCCTCATGGCCGATGCGGTAGCCGGCATCGAGCGCGCGCTGGCGGTCCGCCACGAAGTTCTCGGTCCAGTAGGCCACGTGCTGCAGCCCCTCGTTGCCGGCGTTCAGGAAGTCGAGATAAAGCGAAGGGGCGTCGTTCCACTGCTGGATCAGCTCGATCTGCAAGGGTCCCGAATTGGCGAGCGCGATGGCGGCGTCCGCCTCCGACGGCTCTCCCCGATAGCGGAAATCGTGGAAGGGCGCGTGCTCGACATAGAACCAGGGCCCGACGCCCATGACCTCGGACCAGTGGCGCATCGCCGCCTGGATATCGCGCACGACATAGCCGTTCTGCCGGATGGCGCCGAAGATCCTGCTCATGGTTCGCTCCCCCGTTGATCCGAAGCGAGAATACGCCTCGGGTTCCGGTCGGGCGACCCGATCGGCCGCTTCCACCTGGAATACGACGAGACTACCCTGGGGGACACATCGCCGTCGGATCGAGGAGGATGAGCGCATGATCCCGTTCCAACCCATTCTGGATGACGCCCTCGAACGTCTCGGCGGCGAGGCCGCGTTGAAGGCGCGGCTGCCGAAGGTGGGAAGCACGGCAGCGCTGAAAAAGCTGCCCGACGACCGTTATCTCAGCCAGATGTGCCTCAGGATCTTTCGCGCCGGGTTGAAGCATTCCGTGGTCG
Organism: Alphaproteobacteria bacterium; assembly: GCA_965226475.1. Taxonomy (GTDB): domain Bacteria; phylum Pseudomonadota; class Alphaproteobacteria; genus JASLMY01. The sequence goes on from CBDDDJ010000002.1 coordinate 986,554, forward strand.
ACAACAAGTGGCCGGCCTTCGAGGAGGTATTCCACGGCTTCGAGCCGCGCCGGGTCCGCGCGCTCAACGATGAAGAGATGGAAGCCCTGCTGGCCGACACGCGGATCATCCGCCATTGGGGCAAGATCAAGAGCGTCCGCGCCAACGCCGCCGCCATGATCGAGGTCGCCGCGGAGGCGGGCGGCATGGGCAACTACCTCGCGGCCTGGCCGGCGGACGACATCGTCGGCCTCTGGGAGGATCTCGCCAAGCGTTTCAGCCAGCTTGGCGGCAACTCGGGGCCCTATTTCCTCCGCATGGTCGGCAAGGACAGCTTCATGCTGTCGCCCCATGTGATGCGCGGCCTGGTGGCCCGGGGCTTGCTCGATGCCGAGCCCAAGGGCAAGAAGGGACGCCGCGCGGCGCAGGAAATCTTCAACGCCTGGGCGGCGGAGACGGGAATGCCGCTCGCGCATCTCTCGATGACCTTGGCCGCGGCAACCGAGTGAGTTTCAAGGGAGTATTTTCATGACCGATGTCGTCGTCACCGAAATGGAGAACGGGATCGCGGTCCTGAGCTTGAACCGGCCCGAGGCGCTGAACGCGCTCACCCGCGAACTCGCGCGTGCCATCGCCGACGGCCTGATCCGGCTGGACGCCGACGAGGCGGTGCGGGGAATCGTGTTGACGGGGGCCGGGAACCGCGCTTTCTGCGCCGGCGTCGATCTCCGCGAGGCCCGCGCCATCCAGGTGAACGAGGTCGAGGACTGGTTCGGCGACGTCTGCGAGATCTACCGCCGGATCCTGCTGACCGAGAAGCCGGTGATCGCGGCGCTGAACGGCGTCGCGGCGGGCGGCGGCTTCCAGATGGCGCTCGTCTCGGACCAGCGCGTGGCGCACGCCGGCAGCCGCATGGGCCAGCCGGAAATCAATGCCGCCATCCCCTCGATCATGGGCTCCCATTGGATGAGCCTGCACCTCGGCTGGTCGAAGAACCAGGAGCTGTCGATGACCGGCCGCCTGCTGGATGCCGGGGAGGCGCAAGCCCTCGGCCTGATCAATCACCTGGTGGCCGCCGACGAGCTGGTCGCCAAGGCGTGCGAGGTGGCCACCGACTTCGCCGCCAAGCCGGCCGTCGCCTGGAAACGGACCAAGGCACGGTTCCGGGAGATTGCGTTAAAGGGCTTCGACGACGCTTTCCGCGCCGGCGTGCTGGGGCAGCAGGAGTCCTTTGCGCGCGGCGAGCCGCAAGCGATCATCGATGCGTTCCTTGCCTCTCGGGGCCAGGGCGGCGGCTGACCCAGCGGAACCCATCAAGCAGCCGGCCGTCGATCGCCGCCAGGCCGAGCGGGATCAGCGCCATGCCGAGGCCGTGCTCAACCGCCAACCGCTCGTCCAGCACCAGGACGCCCAGGAGGACACCAGTGACCGGAATCAACAAGGTCGCCAGCAACAGGTTGGTCGCCCCCGCGGTCGCCAGAATGCGGAAGTAGAGCACATAGGCGGCGGCGGTCGAGAATGCCGCGACCCCCACGATCGCGCCCCAGACCTCCATCCCCGGCATCGCCAGTTCCCAGGGGCGTTCCACCACGAGTGCCACTGGCGCCAGTAGCAAGGCCGAGGCGGTGACCTGCCCGGTGGCGGTCGCCATCGCCGGCACGCCCAGGCGGCGGAAGCGGCGGCCATAGACGCCGGCGAAGGCATAGGAGACCGTGGCCGCGATCACCGCCAGCTGCCCCGGCACACCGGCGCCGAGGCCGCCCCAGGCCTCGGGCCCGATCATCACCGCGACGCCCGCGAAGCCGAGCGCCACGCCGGCAAGACGGGGGGGCGTCAGCCGCTCGTCCTCGGTCAGCCAATGCGCCACCACCACCGTGGCGATCGGCGTCGCCGCGTTCAGGATCGAGGCCAAGCCACTGGCGATCGTCCCCTGCCCCCAGACGATGAGAGAGAAGGGGATGACGTTGTTGAGCAACCCCATGGCGAAGAAAGCTGGCCAGACCCTGAGTTCGAGCAATCCCTTGGCGCCGCCCGGCAGCAGGATCAGCCACAGGATGGCCGCCGCCAAGCCCACCCGCAGGACGACAATGGTGAACGGCGGCAAGGCCTCGACCGCCACGCCCATGAAAAAGAACGATCCGCCCCAGAGGACCGACAGCGCGACCAGCAAGCCCCACTCGTAAGGCGTCATGCGGATGTTTATGGGCCCGTTCATCGCCTCTCACTCCCGCTACCCGGATGTGGAAGCTAGGCGGATCCGGACGGCCCGGATACCCGATCCTTGCGATCATGGTCCTTGCGATCACGGGCGGGCGGCATCGTGGAGCTCTCGTCGGCCTGGCTCGAGGCGACGCCGGTTCAAATGGAAGAGGTTCGTGCCCGAGGACCCCGGCCCGACGGGCAATCGTTGCCGGCGGACCGATCCGCCCGCCGCGCGACATTGACCAATTCGAGACCCGACCCTTCTATCCGGGGTCGAAAATCTGTTATGTTGGGTCGATCGTCTGTGCGGTATTGGGGTCGCCGGACCGCCTATACGTTGGGTCTCGTGCACAAACGAGACTTGCGGGGCTCACCACCGGTCCTGGAACTTGTGGCACTGTATGCCAATTCGGCCTGGCCGCATTGAAAACAGAGTGGAGCGGATCGATGTCGCTAAAGCGTGGTTTCGGGTTTTCACTCCTCGGGTTTGTGCTTTGCGCCCTGTTGGTCGTGGCCGGTGGCTCCGAGAGCCGGGCGCAGAACGCGTTCGCGGGCGTCTATCACGGAACCTTCTTCTCCGGCTGCGATCCCGACAACGGCCAGTTCGCCATCCTGGTGAGCGACAACGGCTCGGCCGTGGCGCTCGACTACGACTCCCTCGAGGAGGAGGGCGGCTATACCCCCAACATCACGGTGAATTCAAACGGCAGCTTCAGCCACACCTCGAGCGACGGCGGTGACACCACCACGCTCATGGGCAACTTCACCTCGAACGGGGTGAGCGGGACCTACACGGTGAACGGCGTCTGCTCCGGAACCTTCAGCGGCAGCAAGTCGTCCAACACCGGCTCTCTGGCGACCGCCGGCGGCCTCTACAGCGGCAGCCTGAACGGCGCCGTCACTTTCGGCAACACCAATCTCGGCACGACCGCGGGTTTAGTCTACGTCATCGGCGCCGCCAACGGCGTCGCCTTCGCCTACTCCCGCGCCACGGGATTCATCGACGGGAGTTTCGAGGTCGCCGAGTCGGGAGGGCGGTTCACCATCGCCACGAACGGCGGCATCAACGCGACCCTGCTCGACGGCACGCACATCTTGGGCAGCGTCAACCTGAACAATTTCACGGCGTCCGGCAGCTATTCGGCGGATGTGGGAGGCGGCGCGGTTCATGCCGGCACCTGGTCGATCGGCCGACAGATCCCGCTGCCCACACTGAGCCCGGACCTCGTCGTCACCGGCCCCGGCGTCTCGGACAACACGCCGGAAACCGGCCAGAACTTCACCATCAACGCCACGGCCCGCAACCAGGGCAACGCCTCGTCCGCCAGCACGACGTTGCGCTACTACCGCTCGAGCAATTCCCTGATCACGACCCTGGATACCCAGATCGGCACCGACGCGGTCGGCGGCCTGGCGCCGGGCGGCAGCTCGCCCGAGTCGGCCGCCGTCTCGATCGGCACGGCCGGGACCTGGTGGGTCGGCGCCTGCATCGACCCGGTCGGCGGCGAGAGCGCCACCACGAACAACTGCTCCACGGCCGTCCAGGTCACGGTGAGCGATCCGCCGCCGGATCTCCGGGTGACCAACGTGTCGCTTTCCAAAGCCATGCCGGTGACCGACGAGACCTTCACCTTGAACGCCACGGTGCGAAACCAGGGCGACGGATCCTCGGCGTCGACCACCCTGCGCTACTATGTTTCGAACGACTCCACGATCTCCACCCAGGACACGCAAATCGGCACCGACCCGGTGCCTGGCCTGTCGCCAGGCGGAAGCTCGCCGCAAAACATCGCCTTGGTGGGTTCGACGGCGGGGACCTTCTTGCTCGGCGCCTGCGTCGATCCGGTCGGCGGCGAGAGTTCCACCACGAACAATTGCTCCAACGCCGTCCAGGTGACGATTGTACCGGCGGACAGCGACGGCGACGGGCTGACAGACGCGGACGAGGTCGCGATTTACGGCTCGGACCCGGCCAATCCCGACACCGACGGCGACGGCTTGAACGACGGGGCGGAAGTCGCCGGCGGTCGCGATCCGACAGTCAACGAGCCGGTGGTGGTCACCCTCATCTTGTTGAACGTGTTGTCGATCACGCCCTGAGACACGATCGCGGGGCGAGGCCACATCTCGCATCTTGCGCTTCGCGACCACATGGTCACCTCATGTCGAGACCGCTCACGGAGCGGGGTGGTGCAATATGCAAGACCTGCCCACTCATCCCATTTTGACCCCATATTCGCGCATGTCCATCGTCGCCCGGACCCTCGCGCGCGAGGCCAGCGCTATTTGACGAGGCCCTTGGCCCGCGTCTTGTCAAGTTTGCGCTTGGCGGCCGCCATCTGCTCCGGCGTCATGACCTTGATCAGGCGTTGGCGGTCGGCGAGCGTCGGCTCGCCGGCGGCCTCGGCCCGGCTGAACCAGTAGAAGGCGTCGACGGGATCCACCAGGCCCGCGCCGCCGTTCTCAAGCAGGTAGGTGAGCCAGCGCATTGCCTTGCCATGCCCCTTGCGGGCGGCCCGCCAGTACCATTCGAGCGCCGCGGCCTTGTGCGCCTCGGTCCCGCCGACCGCGTTGTCGTAGAGCTTGCCGATCCGATAGGCCGAGTCGGCGTTGCCCGCGGCGGCCGAGCGCCGCAGCCAATCGGCCCCCCGGTCCAGGTCCTTCGCCACGTGGGTGCCGTCGATATGCCAGGCGGCGAGCTGGCGCATCGCCGCATCGTGGCCCAGTTCCGCCGCCCGTTCGTACCAGGCGACGCCGATCGCCGGCGACTTCTCCAGCCCGCCGCCACCGGCGATGAAGACATCGCCGAGCACCGTCATCGCCGCCTTGTCACCCCCGCCGGCGGCCTCGATCAGCAGGGCGAGGCCCACCGCCGCGTCGCCGCCGGGCACCTGGCCAGTAGCGAGAAGCCGCGCCCTCGGCAACGTGGCGCGCGCGTCGCCGGCGGTGGCCGCCGCCTCGTACCATCGCGCGGCCTCGCCCACATGGGCGGCAATGCCCCGGCCCAGCTCGTAGGCCCGGGCAAGGTCAAAATATGCCGCCGACACCTTCGCCTCGGCCGCCTCGCGCAACAGGGCGACGCGCGCCGCCGGGTCCGCGGTCTCGGGCAGGTCCAGAAGCGCGAGCTGGAGACGCGCCGCGTCATGGCCCTGCCCGGCCGCCTTCGCCAGCCATTCGCGCGCCTTGGCCGAGTCGCGCTTGAAACCTCGGCCGCGGAGGAAGACGCGGCCCAGCATGTATTGGGCCTCGACGTGGCCCTTGTTCGCCGCGAAGCGGAACCAGGAGGCCGCGGTCGAGTCGTTGAGTCGGCCGACCTTGCCCTCCCAGAGCATCAAGGCGCGATAGTAGACCGAGGGGGGATGGCGCTTGCGCGCGGACTTCGCCCAGATCCGGTTCGCCTCCCCATAGTCGCCCCGCTCGAAGGCCTCGAGGCCCGCCGCGTATTCAGGCGGCACCGGCGCCTGGGCCGCCACGGCAAGCGCCATCAGGGCGAGGAACGACGCCCTCGCGAGACGCCCAGCCATCTCTCCGATCTTCATCCTCGCCCCCTTTGTCGACGAACCGGCCCCTCGTGGCGCGCCGACTGAAGTTCCTGCTTCGCCGCCGTGGGTTCCCAATCGTTCATCTTCGCGTGGACCCGGTCCCGGTCGCCCTGGTTGCCGGCGTCGCCGCGCCGAGCGCCACGGCGGCCGACGCCAACGGGGCCACGAGAAGCGAATGGCGCGTGAACCGCGTCCGAGTTCCCACGGCCGGCCTCACTTCCACGTTTTGATACGTTCGATGTTGCCGCGTTCGCCATCGAGCCGCGCCTCGGCGCTTTGTCGTTCGCGTTCACTCATCGCGGCTTGAAGCCGTTCCCGTTCGACGCGGGTCGATAGACCATGTTCCTCGGCCAGCTTGTACCAGACGTAGGCATCCACCCGTTTCGAGGATTTGGTCACCTCCCAGTTCGAAAGCGTCGCGGCCAGCGCGCGCATCGCTTCCCGGTGGCCGGTCCGGGCGGCGCGCCAATACCACTCGATTGCTTGGCCCCGATCGACCCCGGCGCCGCGACCGAATTCGTGGCGGCGACCCGCTTCGTAGGCGGCCACGGCGTTACCGTCCCGTCCCGCGACCTCGAACCAGTGAAGCGCCCGCTTCTCGTCCGACAACAGACCCTCGCCCCGATCATACATGCGGGCGAGCCGGAGGCCGGCGGTCGTGAAGCCGAGTTCAGCCGCCCGGACATACCAGCGGCCCCCACGTCGGGCGCCTTGTCGAGCCCGCCCAGGCCATGGATATGGGCATCCCCCAGCCCCATCATCGCCAGCTTGCTGCCGCCCTTCACCGCCTCGATATAGAGCGCCACCGCCGCCGCCGGATCGGCATCGACGCCGCGCCCCTCCATCAGCGCGGTGGCCAGCCGCTCCCGCGCATAGGCGTGACCGGTGGCTGCCGCCTTGCGGTACCACGCGACCGCCGCCGTTTCGTCCTTGTCGGCGCCGCGACCCGCCGCCAGTGCCCGGCCCAGCTCGTAATAGGCGCTGGAAACGCGTTGCGCGGCGGCCTTGCGAAGCCAGAAGACGGCCGCCTCCAGATCAACCGGGCCGCCCCGCCCCTTCATCATCATGCCGGCGAGGCGGTATTGCGCCAGCTTATGTTCCTCATGGGCCGCCAGCTCGAATTTGCGCCGCGCCGATGGCAGGTCGATGGCGACGCCCCTCCCCGACTCCCAGGCGCGACCCAGCATGTAGATCGCCGGGACGTAGGCCTGGCCGGCCGCGCTTTCGTACCAGAGATAGGCTTCCTTATCGTTCCGCTTGGTCCCCCGGCCCAGCCAATAGAGCGTCGCCAGGTTGTATTGCGAGCGAGGATGACCGGCGGCGGCCGACGTCTTCCATTCCCGAAAGGCGGTTTGATAGTCCTTGCGACCATAGGCCGTTTTGCCCGATTCGAAGCCGGCCGGCGCGTCCCGGGCCACCACGGCGGACGACAACAGCAGTAAAAAAGCGATGGAAATCAACTTGGTGACCATAATCTCATCCCACGATCAGGTCCCTCTACACGCACCGCGAGACTAGCACACCGGTCGTTCGGCGCCAGCCCCCGAGGGGTCCCCGGAGGCGGCTCGGCCGCGCGCTTTGTCGCACCACGAAATCCGGTCTTGACAGATACCCGGGCTTGCCACATTTAATCAGCACCAAATTTGTCCGATATACGGAGCGGGGCGGAGACATGGTCCGACTGAACAAGATGACCGACTACGGCGTGGTGGTGCTGGTGCAGCTCGCCCGCCGGCGGGATGCGGTTCTGAACGCCAGCGAGATCGCCAGATCGTCGGGCGTGCCGGGGCCGACGGTCGCCAAGCTGTTGAAGCAGTTGACCAGCACCGGCCTGGTCGCGTCGCGCCGGGGTGCCGGCGGCGGTTATGCCCTCGGCCGGCCAGCGACCGAGATCACCGTCGCCAGCATCATCGACGCGCTGGAAGGGCCGATCGCGCTCGCCGCCTGCGTCGACGGCTCGGTCGAGCAGTGCGAGGTCGAGGGCATCTGCCCGATGCGCGGCAACTGGAACCCGGTGAACCAGGTGATCCGCCGGGCCTTGGAAGAGGTGTCGCTGCATGAGATGGCGGCACCGGTGATTCCAATTCCGCATACGGCGGTCCGCCCGGCCGTCCGTCCCGCGCATTGAACATCCCGTAGCCCATCGTACCCGGGGAGTGGAGAGAACATGAGTGCCTCGATCGACAACGCCGATCCGCTGGAAGCCATCACCAATGAGCGCTACCAGTATGGCTTCGTCACCGACATCGAGACGGAGACCGCCCCGCCCGGGCTGAACGAAGACATCGTCCGGTTCATTTCCGCCAAGAAGGATGAACCGGAGTGGCTGCTGGAATGGCGCCTCAAGGCCTATCGCCACTGGCTCGCCATGGAGGAGCCGGAATGGGCCAAGGTCGCCTATCCGCCGATCGACTTCCAGGACGCCTATTACTATTCCGCGCCCAAGACCAACGCCGACGGACCGAAAAGCCTCGACGAGGTGGACCCCGAATTGCTTCGCACCTACGAGAAGCTGGGCATCCCGCTGCATGAACAGCAGATGCTCGCCGGCGTCGCAGTCGACGCGGTGTTCGACAGCGTCTCGGTCGCGACGACCTTCAAGAAGAAGCTCTCGGAAGCCGGCGTCATCTTCTGCCCGATCTCGGAGGCGGTGCGTGAACACCCGGAGCTGGTGCGCAAGTACATGGGCACCGTCGTACCCTATTCCGACAACTTCTACGCCACCCTCAACAGCGCGGTCTTCACCGACGGCTCCTTCGTCTATGTGCCGAAGGGGGTGCGCTGCCCGATGGAGCTGTCGACCTATTTCCGCATCAACGCCGCCAACACCGGGCAGTTCGAGCGAACGCTGATCATCGCCGACGAGGGCTCCTACGTCAGCTACCTCGAGGGCTGCACCGCGCCGATGCGCGACGAGAACCAGCTGCATGCCGCCGTGGTCGAGTTGGTGGCGCACGAGGGCGCCGAGATCAAGTATTCCACCGTGCAGAACTGGTATCCGGGCGACGCGAACGGCGTCGGCGGGATCTACAACTTCGTCACCAAGCGCGGCATCTGCGAAGGCGCGAGGGCCAAGATCTCCTGGACCCAAGTCGAGACTGGCTCGGCGATCACCTGGAAGTACCCGAGCTGCATCCTGAAGGGCGAGAATTCGGTCGGCGAGTTCTATTCCGTCGCCATCACCAACAACTACCAGCAGGCGGACACCGGGACCAAGATGATCCACCTGGGCGCCGGCACGCGCTCCACCATCATCTCCAAGGGCATCTCGGCCGGCCACGGCCAGAACACCTATCGCGGCCTGGTCCGGATCCAGCCCAAGGCGCACGGCGCGCGCAACTACACCCAGTGCGATTCCATGCTGATCGGACAGGACTGCGGCGCCCACACCGTGCCCTATATCGAGAGCCGCAACCATTCCGCCCAGGTCGAGCACGAGGCCACGACGGCGCGGATCAGCGAGGATCAAATGTTCTATTGCCGCCAGCGGGCCTTGAGCGACGAGGAAGCGGTGACGCTGATCGTCAACGGCTTCTGCCGCGAGGTACTGAAGGAATTGCCGATGGAGTTCGCCGTCGAGGCGCAGAAACTCCTCGGCATCACGCTCGAGGGCGCGGTCGGCTGAGGCCGGCGGCGCGGAGGAAAAAGGTCCGGCAATGCTGCGTATCGAAAATCTGCACGTCTCCGTCGGCGACAAGCCTGTACTGAAGGGAATCGATCTTTCGCTCGATCCCGGCGAGGTGCACGCCATCATGGGCCCGAACGGTTCGGGCAAGAGCACGCTCGCCTATGTGCTGGCGGGGCGCGAGGGCTACGAGGTGACCGAGGGCCGCGTCCTGTTCGAGGATCGCGACCTTCTGGCGCAGGCGCCGGAGGAACGGGCGGCCGACGGCCTCTTCCTCGCCTTCCAGTACCCGGTCGAACTGCCGGGCGTCGCCAGCATGACCTTCCTGAAAGTGTCGATGAACGCCATCCGGGCCAAACGCGGCGAAGGGCCGCTCGACGCCATGCAGTTTCTGAAGCACGTGCGCGCCAAGACCAACCAGCTCGGCATCACCGACGAGATGCTGCGCCGCGCGGTCAACGTCGGCTTCTCCGGCGGCGAGAAGAAGCGCAACGAGGTGCTGCAGATGGCGGTGCTGGAGCCCAAGCTCGCGGTGCTGGACGAGACCGACAGCGGGCTCGACATCGACGCGCTGAAAATTGTTTCGGAAGGCCTCAACGCGCTCCGCTCGCCCGAAAGATCCATGCTGGTGATCACGCATTACCAACGCCTGCTGGACCACATCGTGCCGGATTACGTGCACGTGCTGGCGCACGGCCGGATCGTCGACAGCGGCGGGCGCGAGCTGGCGGAGAAGCTGGAGGCGTCCGGCTATGCCGCTTACGGCGTGACCGAGGCGGCGTGATGGCGACCGCTTCCCGCAACTTCCGACCCGCCGGACCGCTGGCGCCGAGCCCCGCCTGGCTCGGTCGCGGCGAGGACGCATGGGCCGCCGGCATCCGGGCGGCGGCCCGGGGGCGCCTCCAGACGCGCGGCCTGCCGACCGCCAAGGCGGAGACTTGGCGCCATACCAACCTCAACAAGCTGCTGGCGCTGACGCCCCGGCCGGAGGCGCCCGACGACGCGCCGGCGCTCGACCGGGCGCCGGCCCTGTTGGCGGGCGATGCGGTGGCCGCCCGCCTGGTCTTCGTCAACGGGCGCCTCAATCCGGCGCTCTCCCGGCTCGACGAGCTGCCGGAGGGCCTGACGCTCGGCTCGCTCGGCCATGCGCTGGCGGGTCCGACCGCCCTCCCCGCTCTCGGCCACGAGGACGAGACGCGGCCGTTCCATGATCTCGCGACGGCGCTGATGAGCGACGGCGTGGTGCTGAACCTGGCGCCCGGCGTCGCCATCGACCAGCCGATCGAGTGCGTGCATGTGGCCATCGCGGACGGCGAGGCCGGCGCCCATCACCTTCGCCACCTGATCGAAATCGGCGAGGGAAGCGCCATGTCGCTGGTCGAGTACCGGGTCGAACTCGGCGCGGGCGCGCGGCTGGTGAACGAGAGCACCAATATCGAACTCGCCCCCGGTGCCCGACTGACGCTCCGCCGTCTGGCGGAGATGGGCGACGAGAGCTTCCGGGTGCACCAGAGTTTCGCCCGGCTGGACGCCGGCGCGCGCCTTGATGCCTTCGTGGTGTTGCTGGGCGGCGCCCTCAACCGCGAGGAGCTCGTGGCGACGCTCGAGGGCGAGGAAGCGAACTGCCGGCTGGGCGGCGTCTACCTCCTCGGCGACCGCCAGCACGGCGACATCATCACCGAGGTGACGCATGCGGTCCCCAACACCGCCAGCGACCAGGTCTTCAAGGGCGTGCTGGATGACCGGGCCCACGCCGTCTTCCAGGGCCGCGTCACGGTGTCGCCCGGCGCCCAGGGCACTGACGGCCGGCAGCTCAACAAGACGCTGCTGCTTTCCGACCGGGCGGAAATCGACACCAAGCCGGAGCTGGAGATCTTCGCCGACGACGTGAAATGCGCCCACGGCGCCACGACGGGCGCCCTGGACGAGGACGCGCTGTTTTATCTGCGCGCCCGAGGCATTCCCCTGGATCGCGCCCGGCGCCTGCTGGTCGAGGCCTTCTTGGCCGATGCGCTGGAGGGCGTGGAACAGGCCGATCTCCGCGAAATCCTGGAGGCGCGGATCGCCCGCTGGTCAGCCGCGGCGCCCGGCGAGGACGAAAAATGAACGACGTGGCGAGAAAGGGAATCCCCGCGAGCGGCCACAACTCCGAACCCGGCTTCGACGTCGAGCGGGTCCGGCGCGACTTCCCGATCCTGAGTCGTGAAGTCTACGGCCGGCCGCTGGTCTATTTCGATTCCGGCGCCAGCGCGCAGAAGCCCCAGGTGGTGATCGATACCGTGCGCCAGGTGATGGAGGAGGAGTATTCCAACATCCACCGGGGCGTCCATTACCTGAGCCAGGTCTCGACCACGCGCTACGACGCGGTACGCGGCACGGTCGCCCGCTTCATGAACGCGGCACGGGAAGAAGAGATCGTCTTCACCCACGGCGCCACCGAGGGCATCAACCTGGTGGCCCAGAGCTGGGGCCGAGCGTTCCTGGAGGAGGGCGACGAGATCATCGTCTCGGTGATGGAGCATCACGCCAACATCGTCCCCTGGCAGCTGCTGCGCGACCAGATCGGCATCGTGTTGAAGGTGGCGCCGATGGACGATGACGGCAATTTCCTGCTGGATGAATTCGAGGCCCTGCTCGGCCCTCGCACGCGCCTCGTCGCCGTCGCCCATGTCTCCAACGTGCTCGGCACCGTGCTGCCGGTGAAGGAAATCGCCCGCCTGGCGCACGCGCGCGACATCCCCGTGCTGTTGGACGGCTGCCAGGGCATCACCCACATGCCGCTCGACGTGCAAGACCTCGATTGCGATTTCTACGTTTTCGCGCCGCACAAGCTTTATGGCCCGGGCGGCGTCGGCGTGCTTTACGGCAAATACGATCTGCTGGAAAAGATGCCGCCCTACCAAGGCGGCGGCAGCATGATCCAGCACGTCAGCTTCGAGGAGACGACCTACCTGCCGCCGCCCGGCCGCTTCGAGGCGGGCACGGTGGCGATCCCGGAGACCATCGCGCTCGGCGCCGCGGTCGATTATGTCGACGGCCTCGGCATGGCCAACATCGAGTCGCACGAGGCGGACCTGCTGGCCTATGCGCACGAGCGGCTGGCCGAGGTGCCGGGCTTCACCATGTACGGCAAGGCGGCGGAGAAGTCGGCGATCGTCTCCTTCACGCTCGACGGCGTACACGCGCACGACGTCGGCACCATCATCGATAGGGCCGGTGTCGCGGTCCGGGTCGGGCATCACTGCGCGCAGCCGCTGATGGAGCGCCTGGGCGTCGCCGCCACCGCGCGCGCTTCTTTCGGCCTCTACAACAACCGGGCGGACGTCGACGCCCTGGCCGAGGCCCTGCAAGGCGTGAAGGAGATCTTCGGCTGATGTTCGGCGATCTGCGCGAGCTCTACCAGGAAGTGATCCTGGACCATGGCCGCAGCCCCCGGAACCACCGGGAGCCGGAGGACGCCAGCCATTCGGCGCGCGGCGACAATCCGGTCTGCGGCGACCGGATCACCGTCTATCTGAAGCTCGGCGCCGACGACAGGATCGAGGATGCCGCCTTCATCGGTCGGGGCTGCGCGATCAGCCAGGCCTCGGCCTCGATGATGACGGAGATCGTCCAGGGCAAGACGGTCGCGGAAGCCCGGCGCCTGTTCGAGAGCTTCCACGAGATGTGCACCCACGACGACTACGACGCCGGCGCCCAAGCCGAGGCCGACCAAGAGGCGCTGGAACGGCTGCAGGTCATGGCCGGCGTGCGCGAATTTCCCATGCGGGTCAAATGCGCGACGCTCGCCTGGCATACGATGAACGCCGCCGTCGAGGGCGACGGGATGGCGACGACCGAGTAGCGGCGACAAGGAGATCGACGAGATCATGATGCATCAGGACAACTTCATGTTCGATGGCTTCGAGGGCGTGCCCGAGCTCGACGAAGACGGTTGCGCCCGGGCGGTCGGGTCGCTGGAGGCCGGCGGCGAGATCGCCACGCGCGGGGCGGTGGTGGAAGCGGCCAAGACGGTCTACGACCCGGAGATTCCGGTAAACATTTACGAACTCGGCCTGATCTACTATCTGGAGATCGAACCCTCGGGCCGGGTCTGCGTGACCATGACCTTGACGGCGCCCGGCTGTCCGGTGGCCGGCGTGCTGCCGGGCAAGCTCGCCCAGACCATCGCCGAGACCGACGGCGTCGGCGACGTCGAGGTCCGCCTCACCTGGGATCCGACCTGGGACATGTCGATGATGTCCGAAGCGGCCCGGGTCGAGCTGAATGTGTTTTGAGTCCCGAGGGACGAAGGAGTGAGCGCGATGAATTTGGGACCGGTGTTGAACGTGACCGACGCGGCCGCCGACCGCGTCAAGCAATTGATCGAACGGGGCGAGGACAAGGTCGTCGGCCTGCGCGTCGGCGTGAAGACGGGCGGCTGCTCGGGTCTGATGTACCAGGTCGAATACGCGCACGAGGTTAAGCCCTTCGAGGAGACGATTCTGACCGGCGGGGTCAAGGTCTTCGTCGATCCGACGGCGCTGATGTACCTGATCGGCGCCGAGATGGACTACCGCGAGAGCAAGTTCGAGAGTGGCTTCGTCTTCAACAATCCCAACGAAACCGACCGCTGCGGCTGCGGCGAAAGCTTTACCATCAGCCGGGACTGAGTTCGGGTTTCCGGATCGGCCCGCCCGGCCGCCGCGGTTTGAAATACCACAACGACCTCGATCATGATCGCGATCACTGTGACTGCCGGATAAAACGACTACTTATTTCCAGGCAGTGACTCGAACGCCGAGAGAATTGTGGAATGCGCTTGTTAACCGCACTTGGGAAGCTCCTCGCCGTCGCGGCGGCGGCGGCCTCGGCTGCCTCGATCGCCGCGCCGGCGAAGGATGCGACCGACGACATCCTCGCCATCGTCGCCGTCGAGCACGCCGGCATCGGCGAGGGCGCGTCGATTACGGGCACCATCGTCGTTACCGGCGGCCAAGGACCTGCCTCCCTCGCGGCGGTCGCGAACCTCGGCATGGAATCGGTTGTCACGGGCGGAATCCAGGCCGACCGCGTCGTGGTGCTGCAAAACGCGCGAGTAACAGGGACAATTCGCTACCGTTCGGGCATCGTCACCGCCCCGGGCGCCCGGATCGGCGCCATCGTCCGAAGACCGCAATCGACGACCCCGCCGATCCACGGACTTGAATCCGTGGAAATATCGGCGGACGCTCCGGGCGTGACGGTAAATAGCGGCGAGACGATCCGGCTGCCCGCCGATGCGACGCCACGCCGGCGGGGAAACCATATGGAGTATGGCGACGTCACGATCGCTCCGGGCGGCCGGCTCATCTTCGGCCGGGGCAGCTACGGTGTGCGTTCCATACGCATGGCGGGCGGCGGATCGAATGATTGTGGCACCCCCCGGCCGGAAATCCCCGATGCCGCTTGTCGCGCGATCGTGCCGGTGCCGGCACCGACCTCAGGATCCTGGACCGCCTCGCCCTGGGCGCGAGGGCATTCATCGGCATGCTTCCCGGCGAAGACGATGGCAAGCGTGGGGCGACGCTCCATATCGGCGGACAAGATGGCGGGAACGGCCGGGAAGCGCCGCGGGGCGACATTATCCATATTGGCCCGGAAAGTTTCGTTCGCGCGGCCCTGCTCGCGGCCGACGGTGGAATTCGCCTGGACGCGGACGGGCGTGTCGAGGGAATGCTCGCCGGGTATCGCGTCTCGGTGGGCGATCGCGCCGTCGTGGTGGCGCGGCGCCGGGATCCCGCCCCGGGCGGCGGGACGATGGCGACGGTCGCTCCAGGCGACGGAGACGACGGCGACGAGTCCGAGGCCTCATCGACGATCGTCGCCCATCCCAGGGTCGTATTCACGAACGGCGCCTCATCCGTGACGATTCCGCTGACGGGCGGCGATCCCGAAGGCGGTGACCTGACATTCTCCATCGTCACGGTTCCGGACGGCGGGGCGATTTCCCTGGATCAATCGCCACCCGGTCTCCCGGGGAAGCCCGCCGGGTGTGAAGCGACCCGGACCTGCCTCGTGGCGCCCCGTAACGATACCCGCGCGACCGCGACCTATTGGCCGGACGATCCCGCCGCCGGGGCCGACGGTTTTGAGTTCGAGGTCCGCAACCCCAAGGGCGATCGGGCCAGGGCCAGGGTTTCGATCCGTCTCCGGCGCCGCGACGGCAACGATTATTTCGCGGGCGAAATTGCCGTCGAGACCTCGGCCGGCGTGCCGGTGTCGATCCGGCTTCCCGAAACGACGACGGGCCTGCCGGCGGTGGGCTCCCGCTGCGAGACGGTTGCATGCGAGCCGCCGGAGAACGGCGCGTTGGGCGAACTCGCCCATCTGGCGGATTCCGACGATGTTTACGGCGACCTCTTCCCGACGGTGGCTTACACGCCGTTTCCCGGTTTCGTCGGCCAGGACCGTTTCCAGTTCGAAGGCTGCGAAAAGGACGGCGAAACGCCGAGGTGCGCCGCCGGGACCGTCACCGTCACCGTGACGCGCCTGGCACAAGACCAGGTGGTCGAAATCGTGAACCCGAATCTCACCGGCCGGCCGACCGCTCCCCTCGAGATCGATATCGTCCTGCGAACCGCCCCTCGGTATCGGGGCCGAGCCACGTTTGCGATCGCGAACCCGCCGGGCCACGGAGAGGTAATTCCGGTGGTTCCGGCGGCGCCAGGCGATGAAACCGAGGGCCAAGGCGGCGAGGACGGCGACAAGGGAAACGACGAACGACGGCAAGCCTATACCTACGTCGCGGACGACCCCGCGTTCACCGGAACCGACTCGTTCGAGTTCTCGGTGATCAACCCGGACGGATTTGGCGACATCGGCGTCGTCACCATCGCCGTGCAGGCTCCCGACTGCACGCTGAAACGCCGCCGATGACAGGGCGGGCGCTAGCCGTATCTGCCGCCGTTACCGTCTCATCGGTCCGGCCCCGCGCGGCTTCGGCGCCGGCCCCGTACCGACACTCGCCCACTGAGCGGACGGACGGGCGCGCCCTTGCGCCCGCCCCCCTCCCTCCTTAAGTTGCCGCCAGCGCGGCGCGTCCCGGCGAGGGCACGCCGCGCCCTTTTCATCATTGCCCAAGGGGAAACGAGCCCATGACGCAGCCATCGGGCGGCGCCCGCCTCGCGGTCGATATCGGCGGCACCTTCACCTATCTCGCGCTCGAGGTCGGCGAGGAAATTCATGCCTCCAAGCTCCTGACCACCACCACCGCCCCCGAGGAGGGCGTGATGCGCGGCATCGCCGAACTGCTGCCGAGCGCGGGCGTGGCGCCCGCCGATGTCACGCTCATCATCCACGGCACGACCTTGGCGACCAACGCGATCATCGAGCGCAAGGGCGCCAAGACGGCACTGATCGTGACCAGGGGCTTCCGCGACGCGGTCGAGATGGCCTACGAGAACCGCTTCGAGCAGTACGATATCAACGTCGAAAAACCCGTCCCCCTGGTCCCCCGCTACCTGCGCCTGCTGGTGACGGAGCGTCTGGACGCGAACGGCGAGGTGCTGATGGCGCTGGACGAGGCCTCGGTCGAGACCCTGGTGCCGGAGATCGAGCGTCACGGCGTCGAAAGCCTGGCGATCGGTCTGATCCATTCCTACGCCAACCCTTCGCACGAGACGCGCGTCGCCGAAATTCTGCGCAAGATGCTTCCAGACCTCTGGGTCTCGCTTTCGTCCGAGGTCTGCCCCGAGATCCGCGAATACGAACGCCATTCCACCGTTTCCGCCAACGCCTATGTGCAGCCGCTGATGGCGCGCTACCTGCGGAACCTGGAGGCGGGCCTGAAGGCGGACGGCTTCGGCGGGCCGCTCTTCATGATGATGTCGGGCGGAGGCCTCTGCACCGTCGACACCGCCGTCGAGGCGCCCATCCGCTTGGTCGAGAGCGGCCCCGCCGGCGGCGCCATCCTGGCCAGCCACGTGGCGCGCGAATGCGGCCTCGACGCCGTGCTCTCCTACGACATGGGCGGCACGACGGCGAAGATCTGCCTGATCGACGACGGCCAGCCCCAGGCCAGCCGGACGTTCGAGGTCGACCGGATCTACCGTTTCACCAAGGGGAGCGGCCTGCCGCTCCGCATACCCGTCATCGAGATGGTGGAGATCGGCGCCGGCGGTGGCTCCATCGCCACCGTGGATACCATGCGGCGGATCACCGTGGGGCCGGAAAGCGCGGGCGCCGAGCCGGGTCCCGCCTGTTACGACCGGGGCGGCGAGAAGCCGGCCGTCACCGACGCCGACGTCGTGCTCGGCCGGATCGACCCCGTTGGTTTCGCTGGCGGCTCGGTCAGCCTCGCGCCCGAAAGGGCCGAGGCGGCCCTGAACGGGACCGTGGGCCAGGCGCTCAACATAGACCGCTCGCTCGCCGCCTTCGGTGTCAGCGAGGTGGTCGACGAGAACATGGCCAACGCCGCCCGCGTCCATGCGGTGGAGCGCGGCAAGGAGCTGACCAACCGCGCCATGGTCGCTTTCGGCGGCGCCGCTCCCCTTCATGCCGCGCGCCTCGCGGAAAAGCTGGGAATCGACACCGTAGTGGTGCCGACCGGGGCCGGCGTCGGTTCCGCCATCGGCTTTCTCCGCGCCCCCGTCGCCTACGAGGTGGTGCGCAGCCGCTATACCCGCTTCGACGCCTTCGACCGCGAGGAGGTCAATACGCTGCTGGAGGAAATGCAAATCGAGGCGCAAGGCATCGTCCGGCTGGGCGCCCCGGAGGCGAAGCTCTCGGAGACGCGCATCGCCTACATGCGCTACATCGGCCAGGGCCACGAGATCGACGTCATCGTGCCCAACCATGCGCTGTCCGAGGACGACGTCGCCGCGCTCAAAGCCGGCTTCGATGCCCGCTACGAGGCGCTCTACGGCCGCATCATCCCCAACCTCGACGTCGCGGTACTGACCTGGGCGGTCACCGTCTCCTCGCCCGCCACCGTCTCGGCCACCAGCGATGCGGTGGCGGCGGCCGAAGCCCCCTCGCCCATGGGCACGCGCCGGCTCTTCGACCCCGACCGCACCGACTTCGTCGAGGTCCCGGTGCATGCCCGCGAGACGCTCGGCCCCGGCATGTCCATTCCCGGGCCGGCCGTCATCACCGAGGACCAGACCACCACCATCGTCGGCGCCGGTTTCGACGCCCACCTCGACGCCCTGAGCTACATCCGGATGGAACGAAGGCGTTAGAGCAGACATCCATGTTGGCGGGTCGCGAGCTTGCCTCCCGTGATGGGAGATGCCATATAACGTGGCGTGAGGATCATCGCTCGACGCACGCTTCGGGAATCCTGGGCCGTTCACGCCGACAGCGAACAGGCACTCGCGACTTGGTACCGAATTGCGCATGCCGCGCGTTGGGAAAGCCCACTGGACATAAAGGCGCGCTTCGCCGATGCATCGATCGTTGCCAATGACCGCGTCGTCTTCAATATCCGCGGCAACCGCTACCGCCTGATCGCCGCATTCGACTACGCGCGTCAGGCCGGCTGGATCAAGTTTATCGGGACACATGCCGCCTACGACAGGGTCGATGCGACCACCGTGGAGATGGCGTAATGGATGTCATACCGATCAAAACAGAGAGCGACCACGACACGGCGCTCAAGCGCCTGGGAGAACTTTGGGGTGCGCCATTGGATACACTCGAGGGCGACGAACTGGATGTTCTAATTCTGCTAATCGACGCCTATGAGGAGAAACATCATCCAATTCCCGCGCCTGATCCAATCGCGGCGATCAATTGCCGCATGGAGGAAATGGGGCTGACGCGCCGCGATCTCGAGCCAATGATCGGTCCGAGTGGTCGCGTATCGGAGGTACTGGCCGGCAAACGCTCATTGACGCTGCCAATGATCCGCCGCCTTCGTGAAGGTCTCGGATTGTCGGCGGACATTCTGATCAGGCCGTGATCGTCGGGCCACCACCCTCTACATATCTATGCCATCGAGTAGGCGGGAGATCATGATCTTCCGCGCTTCCGAGGTGCCTTCGTAGATCTGGTCAACGCGGGCGTCGCGCAAAACCGACGGGACCAGCTAGTGTCCCGAATCGGAAGTTCGTAGCATTAGCGGCAGGCGTGGATCGAACTTCCGATTCGATAAGGACACTAGCCGATTCAAGAATTTAGTGTGGTTTATGGATTTGAAGTTCCTCACGGCGTCTGCCCCAAATAATGGGAGGAACTTCAAATCCACCACACTAGCGGCGGGCCATTGGGGGGCGCCGCTTTTCGTGCACGAGGGCGAGGTCTTCCTCGGCCAGGACCGGATCGACGATCTGGTCTGGCACCTGGAGGAAAACGGGCTCCGGCCGGCGCTGAACCCGGGCACGACACCCAGGATCATGGCAGACTGCGCCATCGAACCAGCCGGCCACCCTGATAATGAGGAGTTGTGAAGCGATGAAACCTGTCTGCCTGGTCATCGGCGCGGGCGCCGGAATTGGCGGCAATGTCGGAAGGCGTTTCGCGCAAGAAGGCTATCATGCGGTCCTGTGCCGGCGCTCGAACCAGGACGGCCTGAACCAGCTGGTGGAAAGCATCGAGGGCGATGGAGGGAGTGCCAGCGGTTATCTGCTCAATGCGGTCGAGGCCGACGGCATCGAAGAGCGCGTGGCCCGGGTCGAAGCCGAGATCGGTCCGATCGAAGTCGTGGTCTTCAATCTGGGTGCCCAGATCGGCAACAGGTCGCTGAAGGACACGAGCTACAAGGCGTTCGAGCTGGGCTGGCGCCTTGCGACCTTTTCACTGTTTCGCGTGGCGTCGCTCGTATGTCCCCTCATGGAAGAGCGCGGAAAGGGAACGATCCTGGTGACCTCCGCGACGGCCGCCATGCGCGGCAACAGCGGCCAGCACTCCCATGCGGCCGCCATGGGCGGGCGGCGCATGCTGTGCCAGTCGCTCAACGCGGAGTTCGGACCGAAGGGCATTCACGTCGCCCACATCCTCATCGATGGCGCCGTGGATGCGCCCGATACGCTCGGTAAAATGCTCGGCCCCGAAAAGTTTCAGAAACTCAGGGAATCGCGCGGCATGGAACATGACGGCCTCATGCTCCCGGCCAAAATCGCGGATACCTATTTTCACATCGCGCAGCAACATAGATCGACCTGGACGCATGAGTTGGATATGCGTTCGTTCTCGGATCTGCCGTGGTTCAACCACTAGCGAGTCGTGGGAGCCCAGAAGTGAAGATCGAACTCCGAAGAGGCTTGCTTCGATCCGGGGTCGTTCTGGTCCTGGCGGGCGCGGTCTACGGCGTTCTCGCGGTCACCGGCAGCTCGATCGAGGCGTTTCTCCGCTGGTTCGATTGGCTCTCGGCCGCGCCGGGGCTCAGCGGGCTGGCGATCCTGATCGTCTCGCCGCTCGTGGTCCTGCTGATCCTGTACGCCGTCCATTGGGTCTACATCGGCTTCGCCGGCGATGCGAAGGCGCCGAGCAACGCCGAATAGACGGCGCGATGACGCCCCTCGGCCCTTGTCGGGCGGCAAGATTGAGAGGTACTGTCCGCCGCCGACGCCGGCCTCGGCGTCACCGTACGGGACCTGGACCATGACCGAGAATTCCGCCCTCTCCGAAATTCATATGCAGATCATGTGGAACCGCCTGATCGCCGTGGTGGAGGAGCAGGCGCAGACGCTGATCCGCACCGCCTTCTCGAATACCGTGCGCGAGGCCGGCGACCTCTCGGCCGGCGTCTTCGACCTGGGCGGCCGCATGCTGGCCCAGGCGGTGACCGGCACCCCCGGCCACGTCAACGCCATGGCCGCCTCGGTCAACTTCTTCCTCGACAAGTATCCCACCGAGGTCATGAAGCCCGGCGACATCTACATCACCAACGATCCCTGGAAGGGCACCGGCCACCTGCACGACCTGACCGTGGTGACGCCGACCTTCAAGGACGGAAAGATGGTGGCGCTCTTCGCCTGCACCAGCCATGTGGTCGACATCGGCGGCCTCGGCTTCGGGCCCGACGGACGGCAGGTCTACGAGGAAGGCCTCTACATCCCGATCATCCCGCTGGCGAGCGAAGGGGTGATGAACGAGACCCTGATGGAGATGGTGCGCTGGAACGTGCGCGAGCCGGTGCAGGTCGAGGGCGACATCTATTCGCTGGCCGCCTGCAACGATATCGGAGGTCTTCGCCTGGTCGAGATGATGGAGGAGTTCGAGCTCGATTCCATCGGCGATCTCGGCGAACACATCATCGATAATTCGCGTCGCGCGACGCTGAAGGAGATCCGCAAGCTGCCCAAAGGCACCTATGAAAACGAGATGAGGATCGACGGCTACAACGACCAGATCGACCTGGTCGCCAGCCTGACAATCGCCGAGGACGGTATCGACATCGACTTCACCGGTACCTCGGGCATTTCCGAATACGGCATCAACGTGCCGATCACCTATACCGAGGCCTATGCCTCCTTCGGGGTGCGCTGCGTCATCGGCTCGACCATCCCGAACAACGCCGGCTCCCTCGGCCCCGTGCGCGTCACGGCACCCGAGGGCTCGCTGCTGAACGCGCCCTTCCCCTGCGCCGTCGCGGCGCGCCACGCCATCGGGCAGATGCTGCCCGACGTCATGCTCGGCTGCCTGCACAAGGCGGTCGACGGCATCGCGGCAGCCGAGGGCACCTCGTGCCTGTGGAACCCGGTGCTCTACGGCGGCCACAGCGTCGCCGGCAAGGTCGAGGGCGAGGCCTCGATCTTCACCGTGACGCTGTTCCACAACGGCGGCACCGGCGCGCGGCCCTCCAAGGACGGCCTGTCCGCCACCGCCTTCCCCTCGGGCGTGCGCAACACGCCGGTCGAGATCAACGAGGCGATCAGCCCCATCGTCATCTGGGAAAAGGAATACCGGGTCGATTCCGGCGGCGCCGGCGAGCATCGCGGCGGCCTCGGCCAGGTGATGCGGATCACCAACAAGGAGGACGCACCCTTCGTCATGTCCTCCATGTTCGACCGGGTCGGCCATCCGGCGCGCGGGCGCAAGGGCGGCGGCAACGGCATGGCCGGGCGGGTCTACGCAACCCCGCCCGAGGGCGCGGTGATCGAGATGAAGGCCAAGGGCCGCCAGCGCGTCGCCCAGCGCCACGAGCTGACCATGGCGATGCCGGGCGGCGGCGGCTATGGCGATCCCCGGGCGCGGGACGCGGAGAAGGCCGCGCTCGATGTCCGCGACGGCCTGGTGAGCCCGGAAGCGGCGGCGCGGGATTACGGCGTAATCCTGACCGACGATGGCGCGGTCGACGCCACCGCCACCACCGAGGCGCGCGGCTGAGCCGGAGGGTCGACCGGCCCATGCCGACGCGCGCCGAGACGCGTGATTCCGGCGCCGCGACGCCTTTACTGTTTCGCCAGGGCTTTCGCCCCTTCTTCCTCGGCGCCGGGCTTTGGAGCGGCGTGGCGATCGGCCTGTGGCTCGCCGCCCTCGCCGGCCGGATCGAGATACCTACCGCCTTCGATCCGGTCGCCTGGCATGCGCACGAGATGCTGTTCGGCTACGCGGGCGCGGTCATCGCCGGCTTCCTGCTTACCGCCATTCCCAACTGGACCGGGCGGTTGCCGCTCGGCGGCCTTCCCCTCGCCGGCCTTCTCGCCCTCTGGTTCGCCGGCCGTATCGCCACCGCCACCTCGGAGATGACCGGCGCGCCGCTCGCGGCATTGCTGGATCTGGCTTTCCTCGCCACCCTCCTCGCCGTCGTCCTGCGGGAGATCGTCGCCGGCGGCAACTGGCAATCTGGCGATGCCGGTGGCGCTCGGGCTTCTGCTCCTGGCCAACGCCCTGACCCATCTCGAAACAATGGGCCATACCCAAACCGGCCCCCTCGGCCTGCGCCTGGCGCTTGCCGTGATCGTCCTCCTGATCTGCCTGATCGGCGGCCATGTCATTCCGAGCTTTACCCGCAACTGGCTGGTGAAGCGCGGCGAGGCGCTGCTGCCCCGGGCCTTCGCCGGCTTCGACAAGGTCTCGCTGCTGGTAACTCTCGTCGCTCTTCTCGCCTGGACCGCGTTTCCCGATGCCATCCTCGCGGGCGTGGCCCTGATCGTGGCGGGCCTCGCCAATCTGGTTCGCATGTCTCGCTGGCGCGGTGGGCGCACCCTCTCGGAGCCGCTCGTGTGGAGCCTGCATCTGGGCTTCCTCTGGGTTCCGATCGGGCTGGTCCTATTGGGCCTCGCCGCCGTTCCCCTTTTTGAACTTTCCCCGACCGCCGGGCTCCACGCGCTCGCGGCCGGCGCCGTCGGCTCGATGACACTCGCGGTGATGACGCGGGCGAGCCTTGGACACAGTGGCCGTCCGCTCGCCGCCGACGGGCCGACGACAACGGTATATGCCCTCGTCGCCTTGGCGGCGATCACCCGAACGGCGGCCCCGGTCGCCGTCGACGTCTTCGACGTTCTGCTATGGACGTCGGGCCTGTCGTGGATCGCGGCTTTCATCCTCTTCACGGGACACTATGGCCGCATATTGCTGCTGCGTTGAGGCCTCATGGCTCAACAGAGCCGATCGGCAAGACTGGCCATATCCGGGTAAATGGCCTCGGCGCCTTCCGCCGCCAAGCGGTAACCGTGTTCGGGCGCGCAGTGGGCGCCGCCGGTGAAGCCCAGCACGCGCATGCCGGCGGCGACGCCGGCCTGGACGCCGGCAAGGCTATCCTCGACGACGATGCAGTCCGCCGGATGGGCGCCCATCGTTTCCGCCGCCAGGAGGAAGAGGTCGGGCGCGGGCTTGCCACGCTCCACCATGCGGCCGCTGAAAAGCGCCTTGTCCAAGCGATGGTGCAGATCGACGAGAGTAAGCGCCTGGCGCAGCCAATCGGGATCGGAGCTCGAGGCGACGCAACGCGGCGTCGCGAGCCGGTCCAGCAGTTCATGCGTACCCGGCAAGGCACGAAGTTCGTTTTCGAAGCAGGCCTGGATCTCCGCCTTGATGTGATCCTTGTGTTCGTCGGGGATCGCCACGCCGTGCTCCTCGGCGATCGTCCGATACATCTCCCGCGCGCGGACGCCGGTGAAGCGGCGCGCGACCTCGGCCTCGGACATTTCGATTCCGAACCGCACGAGGCCGCGCGCTTCCACCCGGCAGGCGATGATCTCGCTGTCGATCAGCACCCCATCGCAATCGAAGATGACGAGTTCCGCTCCGCTCATGGTTTCAAGTCGACCTCCCAAGTCCAGATTGGTTGTTCTTACACGAAATCGGCTTTGCTATCCTCGATTCGGATCTCCGTGACGAAACGAGAGGATCATGAACGACATTCATGAACTGGCGGCGCTGAACGGCGGGCTGTCGAGGATCGGCGCCCAGGACGTCGATCGGCTCGAAGCTCGCCTGCACGGCCAACTCCTGCGGCCGGGCGACGACGATTACGACGCGGCCCGCACGGTCTGGAACGGGCTTGTCGACAAGTGTCCCGCCCTGATCCTGCGCTGCGCGGGCGTCGCCGACGTCATCGATGCGGTCAACTTCGCGCGAGTATTCGACCTGCTGGTCTCGGTCAGGTGCGGCGGCCACAACATCGCGGGCAAGGCGGTCGTCGAGGGTGGGCTGATGATCGATCTCTCGCCGATGCACGGCGTTCATGTCGATCCGGCGCGCAAAATCGCCCGGGTCGAAGGCGGGGCAACGCTCGGCCGCCTCGACCGCGAGACTCAGGTCTTCGGACTCGCGACCACGGCCGGCGTGGTATCGCACACGGGCGTTGGCGGACTGACGCTCGGCGGCGGCTTCGGGCGCCTCGCCAGGAAATACGGTCTCGCCTGCGACAACCTGGTTTCGGTCGACGTCGTTACCGCCGACGGCGGATTCCTGAGGGCGAGTGCCGAGGAGAACGAAGACCTTTTCTGGGGTCTGCGCGGTGGCGGCGGCAACTTCGGTATCGCCACCTCGTTCGAGTTCCGCCTGCACGAGATCGGCCGGCACGTGCGACGCGCCGCCGTGGTCCATCCCATCGCCGCCGCCAAGGACGCGCTTCGCTTCTTCCGCGACTTCGCCTTCGATGCCCCCGACGAGGTGACAGCCGGGGCCGCCTTCGTCACGGCCGACGATGGCTCGGCGATGCTGTCGCTCTCGGCCTGTCACATCGCACCGCTCGACGCAGCGGACCAAGTGATCGAGCCTCTGACGACTTTCGGCGGGCCGCAAGTCTCGACGTTGGAGACCATTCCCTACTTGCGGATCCAGTGCGATGCGGATCAGGTCTTCCCCCATGGTCAGAACTATTACTGGAAGACCCATTTCATCGACGCCATGCCCGACGCGGCGATCGACAAGCTGATAGATCGGTTCCGCGCCGTCCCGGGTCCGATGTCGTTGATGGCTTTCCAACACTATGGCGGCGCCATACGACGCGTCGGGCCGACCGCGACGGCCTTCGGCAACCGTGACGCCGAGTTCGATTTCCTCCCGGTCGCCATCTGGCGCGATCCGTCCGAGTCCGAGGCCCAGATCGCCTGGTCGCGCCAAACCTGGGAGGCGATGAGCCCCCACGCCACTGGCGGCGAATATCTCAACAACCTGGGCGATGAGGGCGACGATCGGATCCGCGCCGCCGTCGGCGACAACTACGACCGGCTCGTCGCCTTGAAGAACAAGTACGATCCGACCAACTTCTTCCGCCTGAACGCCAACATCAAACCTGCCGCTTAGACCTCGATCCCCACGCTCGCCGCCGCTTCGACGATGCCCGCCCAGACCCCATCGCCGATGCGGATTCCGGTCTCGGCCGCCTCGGCCGCGAGGGTCGTTTCCCGTTCGCCCGGCATCAACACCTTGTCGACGCCCGCCGCCGGCGTCGAGGCGCGCACTTCCCGGACGAACCCCTCGGCGCGGCGCTGGTATTCCGCCATCGGCTGGAAGGCGTCGGCCCGGACCAGGATCATCAACCAGTTGTATTCGACACAGTCGCCCAGCATGGCATCGCCCATGAGTTCGGCGATGACGCCGAGGCCGCTGCCCTTGGGCCCCGCCGCGGGCAGCAGGGCGCCACCGTCGTAATAGTCTTCCGGGTCGCGGGTCGGATTGCCGTCGCGGTCGATGGCGGCATCCGGCGGCAGGGTTTCGCCGTTGGCCCGGGCGACAGCGACCTTGCCCGTGGCCACGGTGGAGATGGCGAAGTCGGCGACCACGGGATCCTCGGGCAGGCCCGGCAGTCCGAGGGTATAGGGATTGGTGCTCATCACCGGCTGGATGCCGCCGAAGGGCACCACGTTGCCCCAATGCCGGCGGCCACCGCCACCGAAACTGATAGCCAGAAAACCCGCGGCGGCGGCCTGCTCGGCATAGGCGCCCATCCGCCCGGAATGCCCGCAGTTCACGATGCCGGCGCAGGCGATGCCCCGTGCCCCTGCCTCTTCGATCAGCGCCTCGGTCGCCCGGGCCATGGCGACGATGCCGATGCCACGCGCGCCATCGATGTGCAGAATCCCGTCGCGCCGTATCGTCACCACCGGCGCCGCCCTGGGATCGATCACCTCCTTCGCCACCTCGCCCAGATAGTGCCCCAGGCGGTTGACACCGTGAGACGACACGCCCTTCATCTCGGCATCGACCAGATGGCGGGCGACGATATCGCTGTTGGACGGCGAAAAGCCGCCAGCGGCGAGACAGTCGCGAATGAGCGCGACGAGCGCCGCCGGTTGCTTGGGCTCCGTGGGCATGGGCGTATTTTCCTCGGGACTGGAGAGCCGATCAGGGCTCCAATTCTGTGTCCCAATATAGATAATCGCGCCAGCTTTCGTGCAGGAAGTTGGGCGGGAAGCCGCGGCCGCGGTCATTGAGCTCGAACACCGTCGGCCGGTAGGGGATCGTGCGCGGGTGCATGCCCGACTGGCGCGGCGTCTTGCCCCCCTTGCGCAGGTTGCAGACCGCGCAAGCCGCGCTCACGTTCTCCCAGGTCGTGCGCCCGCCCTGGCTGCGCGGCAGGACGTGGTCGAAGGTGAGGTCTTGGCGACGTCCGCAGTACTGGCACTCGAAGCGGTCGCGGAGAAAAAGGTTGAAGCGGGTGAAGGCCGGATACTTGGCGGGCTTCACATAGGACTTCAACGCAACCACGCTCGGCAGCCGCATCTCGAAGCTGGGGGAGCGGACGTAGCGGTCGTATTCCGAGATCACGTTCACCCGATCCAGGAAGACCGCCTTCACCACCTCTTGCCAATGCCAGAGCGACAGCGGGAAATAACTCAGCGGCCGGTAATCCGCATTCAATACCAGCGCGGGATTTGCTTCCGCGGACATGATCGTCTTTCGCCTTTGCCTTTCTCTACCCCGGCCGCATCCCAATTCGGCCAAATCCCGGGACAACATAGGCCGGCGAACGGCGAGTGACAAATTACGATCCACATGACGACCGTCTTACACCAGACCCATGCCTGTCTTTATCAGCCGCCGAGAGGGTCCAAGATCGCCACGCCCTTCTCCAGCAGGCCGCGCGCGACGACGCCCCGGTGGATCTCGCTGGTGCCGTCGAAGATCCGCATGACGCGGCAATCGCGGTAAATCCGCTCGATCGTCAAATCCTTGGCATAGCCCATGCCGCCGTGCATTTGCAGCGCCCGGTCGGCGACGCGGCCGACCAGTTCCGCCGCCTGCACCTTGACCATGGAAACCTTCTCGCGCGGGTCCAGGCCCAGGTCCAGCTCGCGGGCCGCGTTCAGCACCAGGAGGCGGGTCTGCGTGATCTCCATGGCGCTGTCGGCGAGCATCGCCTGCATCATCTGAAATTCACCGATCGGCCGGCCGAACTGGCGCCGATTCCGTGCCTGGGTCACCATCATGTCCAAGAGACGCGTCGCCATGCCGACGGCCCGGGCACCGATATGGGCGAGGCGGATGCGACCGATGCTATCGAGGATCAGGCGGAGGCCCCGTCCTTCCGCGCCCAAGAGGCATTGGCCGTCGAGCGGCACGTCGTCGAAGAAGAGCTCTACGTGGCTGGTACCGCGTAACCCCATCATCGGCTGGTCGCGGCCGACGGTTAAACCGGGCAGACCCTTGTCGACCAGGAAGAGGGAGATGCCCCTCGGCCCCGCCTCCGGATCGGTCACGGCGGAGACGACGAAGAAATCGGAGAAGGCGCCGTCGCTGACGAAATATTTGTGTCCGCCGAGCCGCCAGCCCTCGCCGTCGCGGAACGCTCGGGTCTTGATCCCGGAGGCGTTCGAGCCCGCCTCCGGCTCGGTGATGGCGATGGAATAGACCCGCTCCCCCCGGATCGAGGGCAGCAGCCAGCGCTCCCGCTGTCCCTGGTCGCCGGCCAGCAGCACCTCGTAGACGTTGCCGAAGGCGCGGCGAATGAGGATATCCTTGGTCGTGCCCGCCTGCTCCTCGACGAGACAAAGCTGCACGGCATCCAGCCCGCCGCCACCCAGCTCCGCCGGCATGTTCATGGCGAAGAGGCCGAGGGCGCGGGATTTCGCCAGCAGTTCGGCGGCGACCTCGGGCGCCAGAAGGCCTATCGTCTCGACCTCTTCCTCCAACGGGCGCAACTCGCTCTCGACGAAGCGCCGAACGGTATCGACCAGGAGGCGGGTTTCCTCGCTCGGCGTGAAGTCGATCATGGCGCGGCCTCCGTCCTCAGTGCGCCTCGTCTTCCCGTTTGACCGCTCGGATGTCAAGCTGGCGAGCGTGTCGGACAAGGAGAAGCTCATGCGTACGGCGGAACTGAAACGGGCGGGCGAGATGCTGGGCCGGGCCTGGCTGACGGCGGAACCCCTGGCCGATTTTCCCGACAACCTCCGGGCCCGAAGCCGCGAGGAAGCCTACGCCGTGCAGGACGCCATGGCCGAGGTCATCGACCAGCCGGTGCTGGGCTGGAAGCTGGGCGCCACCAGCCCGGTGATGCGCGCCCTCGCCGGCCACGACGGCGCGATCATCGGCCGGATCTTCGATTCCACCGCCGACTGTTCGCCGGCCCGCCTGCCCGCTTCGCGCTACCGGAATTCCAGGGCCGAGTGCGAGTTCGCCTTCCGCCTGCTGGCCGACCTGCCGGCCCGCGCCGGCGGCTACGGAACCGCGGAACTCTCGGAGGTCGCGACCCTGCACCTCGCCGTCGAAATCATCGGCAACCGCTACCCCCGGACCGACGCCTTCGCCCGGCCGGGCACCAACGACGAAATCGCCGACAACGGCGCCGGCATCGGCTTCGTCTTCGGACCCGAGGTGCCGCGCTGGCGCAAGCTGGACTTGCCGAACATCGTCATCGACATCCGCGTCGACGGCGGCCCGACGGGCGAGAATTTACTCGGCGAGGGCCGCTGCCCGCCAATTCTGTCCCTGGTCCAGGCAACCGAGATCCTGGGCGCGCGCGG
Source organism: Alphaproteobacteria bacterium (assembly GCA_965226475.1). Taxonomy (GTDB): domain Bacteria; phylum Pseudomonadota; class Alphaproteobacteria; genus JASLMY01. The sequence continues at coordinate 1,016,220 of CBDDDJ010000002.1, forward strand.
CATCGATTTGCACGCCAACCAGTACGTCTCGACCGGCGCCGCGACCAACCCGCTCCCCCTCGCCGACCGCTCCACCGTCGAGGCCGTCTTCGCCGACCTCGGCCGGATCGACATCACCTTCGATCCCGCGGCTTGAGCCCTACCAGATCCGCGCGATTCCGATCGCGCGGTTTTCGGCGACGACGACGCGGGCCGCCTCGGCCACCGCCTGGGCGCGCAGGCCGTCGGCCATGCTGGCGTGGACCGGGGTGCCATCGCGGATGGCGCGGGCGAAAACGGCGAGTTCGCGCTGGTAGGTCGCCTCGAAGCGGTTGTACCAAGACGGGTCGAGGCCCGGCGTCCCGGCGCCCTCCCCTTTCCACAGCGTCGGACCGTCACGGCGCTGGCGGGGCGATTCCAACAGGCCTCCGGACCCATGAACCTCGATCGCCTCGTCGTAGCCGTAGGCGGCGCGGCGGCTGAAGTCGAAGCTGGCGAGCGCGCCTGAATCGAAGCGGACCACCAGCAGCGCGGTATCGACGTCGCCATGGTCGGCGAAGCCGGGATCGATCAGGCAGTCGGCCATGCCGGAGACCTCGACCGGCTCGGCGCCGGCGATCCAGGCGGCGAGGTCGTAGAAGTGGGCGCCCTTCTCGCGCAGCATGCCGCCAGAGGTGGCGACCGACTCCGGCGCCGGTGTCGTCTCGCTGCGGGAGACCAGGCGGAGGGTTTCGACCCGTCCGATTTCGCCGCCTCGGACGGCGTCGTACAGTGCGGCGTGCGCGGCATCGAGACGGCGGTTGAAGCCGGTGGCGGCAACCACGCCCGCGCGCGCCACGGCCTCGATGCAAGCCCTAGCCGCCTCCAGGCTGTCGGCGATCGGCTTCTCGCAGAGGATCGCCTTGCCGGCCTCGGCGGCGGCGAGCACATGGGCTTCGTGCGCGCTGGTGGAAGAGCCGACGATCACCGCCTCGACCGCGTCGTCGCCGAGCGCCACGGCGAGGTCGCCGCCGGCTTGGCCGCCGTGAGCCTCGGCCAGTCTCCGCGCCCGGCCTTCGTCGAGGTCGACGATGTGGCGGAGGGTGAAATCCTCGCTGGCCGCGAGGTTGCGAGCGTGGATGGTGCCGATGCCACCGGCCCCCAGCAGTGCCGCGCCGATCATGCCGAGACCTCCTCTTCGAATTCCACGGTTGCGTCGGTCCAGTCGCCGCCGGCGGCGCTGGAAGCGGCACACGCCTCGACGAAGGCAATGCCCAGCACGCCGTCGCGGGCGGTGGCGATTTCCGTTTCGGCCCCCGCCTCGCCACGGATCAGGCGCGCCGCGCCGGCGTAGAAGTTGGCGAAGGCCTCCACGATCCCCTGGGGATGGCCGAGCTTGGAGCGGTCGGTCGCGGTCATTCCCGCCTCGCCGCGTCTGAGCAGGCGGGCCGGTTCGTCGAGCCGCGCGAGCCACAATTCGTCCGGCGCCTCCTGGTTCCAGGCGAGGCTGCCCGCCTCGCCGACAACCCGAAGGCGCAAACCGTTGCCGAAGCCGGCCGCGACGACGGAGGCCCAGAGCTGGCCACGCGCGCCCTCGGCAAAGCGCAGGTTGACGTGCGCGTTGTCGTCGCCCTTGCGGCGGGGGACGAAGGTGGTGATGTCGGCGGACACGGCCTTGATCTCGAGCCCGGTAACGAAACGGGCCAAGTGGTGGGCGTGGATGCCGATGTCGCCCAGCACCGAGGAGGGCCCGGCGATCGCCGGGTCCATCCGCCAGGCGGAGCGATGGTCGCCCTCGGCCTCTACCAGGCGGCTGCGCCCGCCCGAGGCATATTCCACCTGCACGACGCGGACCCGGCCGATCTCACCGCCCGCGACGCGCGCCCGGGCCTCGCGCGTCATGGTGTAGCAGGCGTAGTTGTGCACCAGCGCCACCACCACGCCCCGCCGTTCGCCCGCCCGCCAGACCGCGAGGGCATCGGCCGTCGACGTCGCCAGCGGCTTCTCGCAGATGACGTGGATGCCGGCCTCGATGAAGGCGAGGGCGATCGCGGCATGGCCGTCGTTGGGGGTGACGACGGCGACGGCGTCGATGCCGTCGGTCCATGCCGCCTCGGCCCGCGCCATCTCGCGGAAATCGTCATAGACCCGGGCCGGATCGAGGCGAAGAGACGCCGCCGTTTCCCGGTTGCGGCCGGGATCGCGCGAGAAGGCGCCGGCGACGAGCTGGAACTCACCGTCGAGGGCGGCGCTCATCCGGTGCATCGGCCCGATGCCCGAGGTCGGCCCACCCCCGACCATGCCCAAGCAAAGCGGTCGCATACGACTCTCCCTGGATGCCAGTCGGCCAAGCTCGGCCATGCTTCGCCTGGCCGAGACCGGCCTCGATCGCGGCGGCATCGTCCTCGACCAGGTCGGGCGCGCCCTCGTCAATCTTCCCGCCGTGGTCCAATGCCGTCAACCTGTCACGAGTATCCACCACCACCGTCGCGATGTGCTGGGAGACCGGGAACTTGGGACGCAACGCCATCGCCTTCGGCGCGGACGCGAGCTTCTCGGCGCCTTGCGACGGAATGGATTGCCTTGGCCGTTTTGCATCGCCGTGAAACCTTTATGCTAGGCTGGGGATATCGCAAGGACCACTCGATGGGAACGAATAGGTGGCGACGAAGATGGCAAGACTGGAAAACAAGGTAGCGTTCATTACCGGTGCGGGCTCCGGCATCGCTCGCACAGCGACTCAGATATTTGCTCGGGAGGGTGCAAGGGTCGTCATCGCCGAGCTCAAACCGGATCTGGGGCGGGAGTGCGAAAAAATGGTACGCGAAGCCGGTGGCGATGCGACCTTTGTCCAGACCGATGTGACCGAGGAGGACAGCGTCAAGAATGCCATCCAGGCGACGGTCGAGCACTACGGAAAGCTCGATGTCCTCTACAATTCCGCGGGAGGTTCGATCGTGGAAGACACGATCGTGACCGACGTCGATATGTCGGTTTGGCCATTTACCCAGTCCTTGGACCTGCTCGGAACATTTTTGTGCTGCCGCCATGGCATACCGGAAATCATCAAGGCGGGCGGCGGGTCCGTCGTGAACACATCCTCCATGGTGGCCGTGGCGAGTGGCTCGTTCAGGGCCCACGTCTATGTCGCCGCCAAGGGCGGCATCATCGCCTTGACGCAAGCCCTGGCGGGTGAATACGCCAAGGACCATGTCCGCGTGAATACCATCTGTCCAGGCGGGATCGTAACCGACCGAACCAGGAAACGTCTCGGCGACCCAGACCAGGTAGAATCGATAAGAACCCTGCGCGAACAGTACCCCAATGCTGTCGGCGAACCCGAGGACATCGCCTACGTGGCCCTGTTCCTGGCCTCCGACGAAGCACGCATTCTCACCGGGACGACCATCCAAGCCGACGGTGGCCCGAGGCTGTCCAACAAATTGGACGAGGCCATGGCGGGGCGGGCCCATTCGCCTTCGAGCCCATGAGGCGGCCCGTCTCGACGCCGTCCGGGCGTCTGGCCATTCGGTCACGACCCTGCCGAAGGGCGCCGGGCCGGTGAATTGAACTGCCTGCGATGCGGGCTTTACCATCAACTCTTCTCCTTGGCGCGGCCGGGCTCTTGCATCCAGCCTTCCGGTTGCCCATACTGACCCACTAGATTTATCATGGGAGACTAGGTTATGAGCGAAAACAGGTTAACCTCTTGGAAGGAACAGTCGTTTTGTGTCAACTACGCCGACGAGGCGGAGTTTACGAGCGGATTACGCGGCTTTGCCCATTACCGTGATCTCGGCATAGAAAAGGCAACGGGCGGTCAGTTTCGGGCTCATGTCGTCAGGATTAAGAAGGAAGAATTCGACAAGCATCACACCACTGGGCTTCACAGGCATCATTGCGATTTCCAGTTCAATTATTGTCTGAAGGGCTGGATCAAGTTCCACTATGAGGGCCAGGAAGGCGAGTTCACCTTCAAGGCGGGCGACTCCTGGCTTCAGCCGGCCGGGATCATCCACGACGAGATCGAGTGCTCCGACGACCTGGAAGTGCTGGAGATCTACTCTCCCGCCGTCCACGAGACCGAACGATTGAACCAGGAGACGGAAGCGGCCGAGTGACGAACCGAGGGTCGAACTTTCGTCAAGGTTGATCCCGGTCGCTCAAGGGTCCCGAGCGGACTCGGCGGGCGGCGGGCGACAACGTGTATCGAGCGAACGTGACGTGGACTACGCTCTGAACGTCGCTCGCACCTCGTCGTCGTCCATTACCTTGCCCAGATAGGCCTCGACGACCCGCTCGTCGTTACTGATCTCGTCGGGAGTGCCTTCGCCGATCTTCTCGCCGTGATCGAGGACGGTGACCGTATCGCAAGTCTCGATGACCACTTTGAGGATGTGCTCGACGACGATGATCGTCAGCCCTCGCTTTTCTCTCAGTAAGCCGATGATGATTTGCAATTCGTCCACATTGGCCGGGCTGAGACCCGCGGCCGGCTCGTCGAGCATCAACAACTTGGGCTCCATCGCAACCGCTCTCGCCAGCGCGACCATGCGACGCTGCCCAAATGAAAGTTCGCTGGCGGGCATGCCCGCGAAGTCCGCGATGCCGACGAATTCGAGGATTTCGAGCATGCGCTCCTTCATTTGCCGTTCCGCGTCCCACACCCGGCCAAGGCCCAATGTGGCGGCCGTGATGCCGTACTCCACATGAGGGTGGTATCCGACCAGCAGGTTCTCCAGCACCGACATCTCGTGAAAGATACGCAATAGCTGAAATGTTCGACTCACGCCTCTCGCGGCGATTTTATGGGGCGCCGTCAGGGTGATGTCCTCGCCGTCGAACTCAATCCGACCCCCCTTCTTGTCCGGCCGGTAGACACCCGAAATGAGGTTGAACAGCGTGCTCTTTCCAGAGCCGTTGGGGCCGATTAAGCCACGGATCTCACCCTCGGCGACGGCAAAATCCAGGTTCGAGATCGCGGTCAGTCCGCCGAAACTCTTCGTCAGGTTCTCAGTCTGCAGCAGCATCGGCTTTGCCCGCCCTGATTTCCAGGAATTTCCGCGTCGCGAAGAACCGGTCGAGTAGACCCCCTATGCCCTTCGGCATGTAAATGACGATGAGGACCGCCGCCATACCGAACACCAACATTTGGTATTCGGGAAAAGGCCGAGTCCATTCATAGATCAGCGTCACGAGAGTTGCCCCGATGACACCACCCCAGATGTGCCCAAGTCCGCCGAGCACCACCATCAGCAGGAACATCACCATGATCAGGATGGTAAAGTTATCCGGGTGGATATAGGTTACCAGATGAGCATAGAGGCTCCCCGCGCAGCCAGCATAAAACGCACTGATGACGAATGCGATCAGCTTGTATTTTCGCACGGCCACGCCCGATGTGGCAGCCGAGATCGGGTCGTCCCGCACCGCCTTGAAGGCCCGCCCGACGCTCGAGCGCAGGATATTCATGGATAAATAGATTCCAAACAGCGAGATCGGCATGATGATGTAGAAAATTCGGGCGGGCGTGTCGAACAAGAAGTCTCCGATCTGCGGATAGGGAATGTTGGAGATGCCAAAAGTCTGTCCCAGGAACTCCGTGGCGGAGATGAAGATACGTATCGATTCCCCCATGCCCAAGGTTGCGAGCGCCAGATAAGCCCCCTCGAGGCGGAACGAAGGCACCGCGACAATGGCACCGGCCACGCCCGTGATCAGGATCGCCAACGGCATCGCAACCCAGAAAGAGAGCCCGAGGTGGATGCTCAAAAGCGCCGAGGCGTAAGCCCCGATCGCATACAGTCCAAAGTGGCCAACCGTGACCTGGCCACAAAACCCCTTCACGATGTTGAGACCGGTCGCCACAATAATGTTGAGAAAGATGATGTTGACCAGATGGACCTGGTAAAGGTTGGCGGCCAGAAGGGGCACCGGTAATAGCACTACCAAAGCGACCAACCAGGCCCCCGGGGGGAAACTCCCGTTCAATCGCCGCAGTGACCCCGATACACCTACAAGAATTCCATTCATAACAGCTTGCCCTTCAGAAAGAGCCGATGTGGCGTACGAACAGCCGAGGGCCGAGCCGCCACCGCGGCTCGGCCCTCGGGGTAGCTGTCGACGCGGTACCGATTTTACCGAGGCACCGCTATTGATTGGAGCATCTTGATTTCGTAGTCCTTTCCGCCCTTGGTGTATTGCAGCACCAGGGCCGTCCGGTTGCCATCACGGCAGTCCGCCGTGGGTTCGCGGCAGAAAGAGATCGGCCCAGAACCCACGCCCTTGAAGTTTTTCGTCTCGGCCAAGGCATCACGGATCGCGGCCCGGTCGGCGGCCAACGATTCCGGCGTATTCTTGATGTCGGCCTTGGTGAGCGCAGCCTTGATGATATTCACCATATCGTCCGACTGTGCGTAGTTGTGATCCGGAACGACCCCGAACTTGTCCTTGACCCATTTTACGAATTTCTGAATCTTGGGGTCTGGATTGGAGGCACTGAATGCGGCCACGTAGGTGCTGCCGATGATATCGTCGCCGGTCAGAGCAGGGACCTCGGATACAGAGGCGGCGGAGGTGTGCACGCGGGTGATCGACCTGGGAATGCCCACCTCGAACGACTGCTTGATACCGCGGGCCAACTCGCCCATCAGGCCGGAGATCAAGAGAACCTCGGGCTTTGACGCCTTGGCCTTGAGTAGTTGAGGCCGCACGTCAACGGATTTTTCCTGAAAGACCTCGTCCGCCAACGGCTCCAAACCGTAGGTATCCTTCAGATAACTCATGACTCCCTTGGTGAAGCCGAACCCGGCGGCATCGGTGGCATAGACATAGGCGACCTTCTTGCCGAGGTTATGGTAAATGTACTCGCCCATCGCCTGCGAGTAGAACCGGTCGGACACCGATATCCGGAAGATCCAGTCACTGCCCTGCTCGGTGATCTTGCGGTTGGTGGACATCGGCGTGATCTGCGGCACTTTCGCCTTGGTGGAAATGGGCATGGTGGCCAAGGTTACGGCGCTACAACCCGCGCCCATGATCAGGAGAACCTTGGTTTCGTGGGCCAGCTTGGTGATGTTGTCGACGCCCACGTTCGGTTTGCATTCACTATCGTAGGCCGTGATTTCCACCTTTCGCCCATTGATGCCGCCCGCGGCGTTGATCTCCTCGAAACGGGCCTCGATCGTCTTCCAGTTTTTGTATCCGTACTCGCCCCTGAACCAAAACGTGAGGCCCAGCTTCAGAACGCCGCTGTCAGCGGCCACGGGGACGGGTGCGCCCAGCGTGGCTGCGAATACTACTGCGGCTACCGCAGCAATTTTTATCGCCGTCGTTCTCATGGCATTCCCTCCTATCGGTTTTGCCGTTAAGTCAAGTTACTCTGTTTCATTCTTCACTTCCCCTAGGTTTTCCGCTCCCTGCTGTAATTTCATCCCCCACTACGATTTGCTACTCAGCAAGCAATTTTCCACTACGCCTTAACCTTGGTTTCAACCCCGAATAAACCACTTGGCTTGATCATCAGCACCAAAATCAAAATCACGAACGCGTAGATATCCTTATAGTCGCCCGAGAGATACCCGGCACCAAGGCTCTCCGCCACGCCCACGATGAGCCCACCGAGCACCGCGCCGGGGAGGTTGCCGAAGCCACCCACGACGGCGGCCGCGAAGCCTTTGATCAAGATCAGGTAGCCCATGTAGATCTCGACGTAGTTGATCGGACCGATCAGCACGCCGCCGGCGGCGGCCAGCGCACAGCCGACACCGAAAATAAGGCTGATCGTAAGGGGTACGTTGATCCCCGAAAGAGAGGCAATGTCCTTGTTCCTGGCCACCGCCCGCACCGCGAGCCCGAGCTTGGTGTACTTCATAAACACATGCAGTAACGCCATCAGCGATACGGCGATGATGACGATCCACATGTAAACCCGTGGATAGTAGATATCGCCGATCACGATGGGCTTGCCGAAATCGACCGGGAAAGGCTTGGGTGTGGGATCCCAGATAACGTAGGCTAGATTCTGGAGGAAAATCGCCATTCCGAACCCGCAGATGATGATGCCCATGCCAGCCACCGTATAGCCACCGCCGCCAGCCGTGAGGCGCCGGTAGAACACGCGCTCGATCAACATGCCAAACAGACCCACGCCCACGATGGCGAAGATAAAGGCGAACGGGTAGGCTAGGTTCATCTCGCTGTAGGCGAACAGTCCGACGAAGGCACCGAACATATACATTTCGCCGTGTGCGAAATGCACAATGTCGAGGCCGGAATAGACCAGCGAGATGCCCAGCGCCACCAGCGCGTAGACCATGCCGATCGATATTCCGATGAGTACGAAATCCACGAACATCGCTTTATTCCCCTTGCCGGATCGGGCAAACCTCTACAGCGTCGATGCCTCCGCGTTCGCCAAAGTACCCCCGAGGTAGGACAGGCGCACATTGTCGTCCTTTATGAGCGCGTCGGCTTCGCCTTGCATGTGGACCACCCCGTCCTTGATCACATAGCCAAAATGGGCCAGGAGGAGAGCCATGCGCACGTTCTGCTCTACCAGCAGCACTGTTGTGCCGTCGCGCCGAATCTGATCAACACTGTGGAATATCTCCAGCACGACCTGGGGCGCAAGGGCGGAGCTGGGTTCATCCAGCATGATCATTTTTGGGCTGGCCATCAGCCCGCGCCCAATGCACAGCATCTGGAGCTGACCGCCGCTCAAGGTGCCGGCACGAGCCTTGCGATGAGCCTTGAGTGCCGGGAAGTAGGCATAGACGCGTTCGAAATCGTCCTCGATTTCCCGTCTGTTACTCCGGACGTGGGACCCGACGCGAATATTCTCCTCCACCGACATGGCGGGATAGACCTCTTTGCCCTGAGTCACTTGTGACAAACCGAGTCGAACGATCTTGTCCGCGCGCATACCGTCGATTCGCTCACCGTCGAATTCAATGGTTCCCTGCCAGGGTGTTATCAGCCCGGAAATGGCTTTGAGAAGGGTTGATTTTCCAGTACCGTTCCCGCCAAGAACAGCGGTAATTTTTCCCGCCTCTGCTTCCAGATTCACGCCTGAAAGAATCTGAATTTTACCGTATCCCGCATGCAATCCAGTAATTTTAAGCATTGCGCGCAGTTCCATTATCATTCAATAACGCACCAACGCTCCGAAAATAAAAAGGAAAAACGTGATTCACAAATCGCTACCTCACATTACGCGTTTCACGTCATTTTACCTCTATTAACTGGCCTTGTTGCATTTCCCAACGGAAGTATGGCCGAGACCCGGAGGCATGTCTACCCGTCGACAGCTCGACATCGCGGGGTCGAATGGTCACGATGGGTCCGAACGGTCGCGGGGGGAGGAAATCATGGCGAATTACGACAGGCCGAGGATCGTCGTCGTGGGCGCCGGCGCGATGGGGAGTCTCATCGGCGGCATGCTGGCCGAGGGTGGGCTGGACGTCACCCTGCTGGACATCGACGAAGAGCATGTGGCGCGGATCAACGCGGACGGCTTGAATCTGGTCGGCGTCGGCGGCGACTTGAATCGACGAAGAGCATGTGGCGCGGATCAACGCGGACGGCTTGAATCTGGTCGGCGTCGGCGGCGACCGGAAGATACGTCTCACCGCCACCAGCGATCCGGCGGAGGCGGGGCGTGCCGACGTCGTGCTGGTGCAATGCAAGGCGCCTCTGACCCGCGAGGCCGTCGCCCGGGCGAGGGACGCCATATTCGGGCCCGACTCGGTCGCCATCAGCTTCCAGAACGGCCTCGGCAACGAGGAGATCATCGGCGAGGTCGTCGGCATCGAAAACGTGCTGGGCGGCCTGACGGCGCAGGGCGCGACCAAGGAGGCGCCGGGCCGGGTCCGCAACTTCGGCGACCTGCCGACCTATGTCGGCGAGCTCGACGGCGGCCTCTCCAACCGGGCCGTGGCGATCGCCGAAGCCTTCACGGCCGCCGGTCTCGATACCCACGCCAGCGCCGATATCCGTCGCGACATGTGGAAGAAGTTGCTGGCCAACGTCTGGCTCAGCTGTGCGTCGGGCGCGACCAACTTGAACGCCCGGCAGATCATGGCGATCCCCGAGTTGGCCGAGGTCTGCTTCGGCGCGCTGGACGAGGCGGCGACGGTGGCGCGCGCCAGCGGTGTCGATCTCAGCGAGGCGGAGACGCGCGAAACGATCGAAAAGATCCAAGCCGCGGGCGGCACGGGCGACGCGAAATCAAGCCTATGCATCGATCTCCTCAACAAACGTCCGAGCGAAGTCGACCATATCAACGGCGCCATCGCGCGCATGGGGCGCGAGCTCGGCGTGGCGACGCCGATCAACGCGACCATGGTCGCCATCGTCAAGGGCTTGCAGTCGCACTACCTCTGAGACATGAGGCGGGTCACTTTCGTAGCCGGCCAGGGCCTGAATTAAACCAAGGCACAGCACCATGAGCGCGACCTCCGAAGACGAGGGGACGGCCAAGAGCGATTTCATCCGTGACGTGGTGCGCGACGATCTCGCGCAAGGCCGTCACGCCCAGGTCGTCACCCGCTTTCCGCCGGAGCCGAACGGCTTTCTCCACATCGGCCACGCGATGTCGATCTGTCTCAATTTCGGCTTGGCCGACGAGTTCGGCGGCCATTGCAAGCTACGCTTCGACGACACCAATCCAACCAAGGAAGAGCAGATCTACATCGACGCGATCCAGGAGGACGTGCGCTGGCTTGGCTTCGCCTGGGAGGGCGAGCCACGCCATGCCTCGGATTATTTCGAGCAGCTCTATGCGTGGGCGGAACGGCTGATCGAGGCGGGCCTGGCCTATGTCGACGATCTCTCGGCCGAGGAGATCCGCGAATATCGCGGCACCATGACCGAGCCCGGCCGCCCCAGCCCCTGGCGCGAGCGCACGGCCGAGGAAAGCCTGGACCTTTTCCGCCGCATGCGCGCCGGCGAGTTCACGGAAGGCGCGCGGGTGCTGCGCGCCCGGATCGACATGGCGGCCGGCAACTTCAACCTGCGCGACCCCGTGCTCTACCGCATCCTGCTGAGCCCCCACCCCCGCACGGGCGAGAGCTGGCGGATCTATCCGACCTACGACTATGCCCACGGCCAGTCGGACGCGATCGAGGGGGTGACGCATTCCCTCTGCACGCTGGAATTCGCCGATCATCGCCCGCTTTATGATTGGCTGATCGAGAGCCTGCCAGTCCCGGCGACACCCCGGCAGTACGAGTTCGCGCCGCTGAATCTGACGCACTCCGTGCTTTCGAAGCGGCGCTTGATCCAGCTGGTACGCGACGGCCACGTCGGCGGCTGGGACGATCCGCGCCTGCCGACGCTCCGCGGCCTGCGCCGGCGCGGGGTGCCGGCCGAGGCGATCCGCGACTTCATCTCCCGCCTCGCCATCACGCGGAACGTCGGCACGGTCGAGATCCAGATGCTGGAGGCGTGCATCCGCGATTCCCTGAATCCATCGGCGCCCCGGCGGATGGCGGTGCTCCGCCCCTTGAAGGTGATCATCGAAAACTATCCCGAGGCCGAGACCGAGTGGCTGGAGGCCGCCAACCACCCCAACGACCCGGCGGCCGGCACCCGCCAGGTCCCCTTCGGCCGCGAGATCTGGGTCGAGCGGGACGACTTCATGGAGGAGGCGCCCCGCAAATTCTTCCGCCTCTCGCCGGGCCGCGAGGTCCGCCTCCGCTTCGCCTATTTCATCACCTGCCGGGAGGTGGTGAAGGATGCCTCGGGTGAGGTGGTGGCGCTTCTATGCACCTACGATCCCGAGTCTCGCGGCGGCGACGCCCCCGACGGCCGCAAGGTCCGGGGCACCATCCACTGGGTCGACGCCCGGCATGCCGTGCCGGGCGAGGTCAGGCTCTACGACCACCTCTTCGCCGCGCCCGAGCCCGGTGCCCAAGGCGACCTGCTGGACGACCTCAATCCAAAATCGCTGGAGACCCTCACCGAGTGCCGGCTCGAGCCGGCACTCGGTGAGACGGCGTCCGGCGAGCGGGTGCAGTTCGAGCGCCTTGGCTATTTCACGCCCGACCCCGATGGCACCGCCGACCGCCCCGTCTTCAACCGCGCGATCGGCCTGCGCGACGCCTGGGCGAAGATCAAGACCAAGGGCTCGTGAGCGGGGGACGAGGGCGGTGGTCTTCCTGGTCGTGAAACACCGTCGCCTTGCCGTCGCCACGGTTGATGACGTGATAGGCCATGTCGGCGACGGCGGCGCGAGCGATGCGGGGATGGCGAGCGTGACGGCCGAAATGGCGGCCAGCACGCCCATGCCCGCCAATTGGCGCCCGAAAGCCGCCCCGATAGCCGGGATGGGGATGCCTTCATCGATGCCTTCTTCCAGCGTTCGAACCTGGACCGGGCCGATTTCTCCGAGGCGGAAACGGCGGAGTTTTACGACAACGACTTCCTGGCGCTTTCGGCCTCGCTACGGGACAGACCGCCGCTGGAAGATATTCCGCCGACGAAGACCATGCCGTGCCTTCTCCATGCCGGCGAAGGCGATGGGAATTTAGCCGGCGCCCGGCGTTGCGCCGAGGCCATCCCCGGCGCCCTGTTCATCGCCATCCCCGACCTGAACCATCCCGAGACTTTCTATCGTTCGGATTTGGTTTTATACCGGCGAGCCTTTGAATTGACCTCTCGGCCCACACGGTCGTCATCGCGAGCGAAGCGTGGCGATCCAGGCGGCCTCGATGGCCCGCGATGTCTTCGGCGGTCTTCACGCGGCCCTGGATCGCCACGGGGCTTCGCCCCTCGCGATGACGGTGGTGTCCGTCCGCCGGTGAAGAGTCACTTCATCTGCTCGCCGGTTTTACCCCATGCGCTCGAGTTTTTGACGTCGCGCGCCGATCCTAGAGCTCATGCCGGTTCCCGGCGCCAAGCGTCCACGGTCCGAGGCAGCGCGACTTCACGCACCGAATGTCATCAGCGGCGGGCCTAGGCTCGCGACGTCCACCTCGACGCCGAGTCCGGGGCCGGTGGGGGCGGCGCCGACGCCGTCGGCCGAGCGCGGCTGGTAGCCGGCGATGTGTTCGTTGGTCCAGTCGTTCATGAAGGAGACGGTCAGCAACTGGTCGGCCTTGGTGCTGGCCGTCAGATGCGCGACGGCGGCGGTCACCAGGTCGCCGCCCCAGGTGTCCTCGATGGTGACGCGCAAGCCCAACTGGTCGCACAAGTCACGCACCAGCTTGGAGCCGGTGAGACCGGCGAACTTGGAGAGTTTGAGGTTGATCCCCTCCATGCCCTGGGCGCGGTGCGCGCGCAGCAGCACCGGCACGTCGGTGATGACCTCGTCCAGCACCATCGGCAGATTGGTGTGGCGGCGGACGTGGAGGCATTCCTCCAGCGTCTTGCACGGCTCCTCGAAGACGACGCGGTCCAAGGGCTCCAGCAGGCGGGCGGCGACCATCGCATCCTGTAGCCGCCAACCGCCGTTGGCGTCGGCGACGAGCAGCCCGCCCTCGTCCAGCACGCTCGCCACGGCGCGCACCCGGGCCGCGTCCTCGTGCGGGTCGGCGCCGAGTTTCAATTGGAAGCGGCGGATGCCCTCCGCCTGCCAGCCCTGGACCTGCGCGGCCATCGCCTCGGCCGGGCCGAGGGGGACGGCCTTGTAAAGCGGGAATGATTCCTGCAAGCGCCCGCCGAGCAGGGCCGCGACGTCCTTGCCCGTGGCCTTGCCGAGCAGGTCCCAGCAGGCGATGTCGACCGGGCTCTTGGCATAGGCGTGGCCGCGAAGCGCGCCGTCCATCGCGCCGTGCACGGCGGCGAGGTTGGTTGGATCGATACCGATCAGCGCCGGCGCCATTTGTTCGAGCGCCGCCCGCGCGCCGAGACCATGGCCGGCGAGATAGAGCGGGCCGAGCGGGCAGACCTCGCCCCAGCCTTCCAGCCCTTCCTCGGCGATGACGCGGACCACGGTGCTGGGCAGGCTTTGCACCACCTGGCCGCCCGACATGACGTAGGTACCGTGGGCGTAAGTCAGCTCGTAGCCGTAGATCTCTATTCGGTCGATCCCCATGACATACCCCCGACCCGTCGTCGCCATTCGATACGCGGGGCCATCGCTCAGGCGCCCCAGACGTCCTTGAGCACACGCAGCCAGTTCTCGCCCAATAGCTTGCGGATGCGCTCTTCACCCCAGCCGCGGCGTTCGAAGGCGGCGGTCAGGTTTGGATACTCGTCCAGGCCGCGGAAATTTTCCGGCATCGGGGCGGTGGTTCCCCGTCCCTCCATGAGCCAGCGCGCATAGCCCTTGTCCCGGCGCAGCCAGTCGAACCAGTCCGCCGACTGGTCTTGCGTGAAGTCCGTGCCGATGCCGACATTATCCTCGCCGATCAGGTTGACGACGTAGTCCATCGCCTCCGCGCAATCGTCGAGCGTGGTCTCCGCGTCCTTGGGCAGGAACGGCGGAAAGGTCGCGAAGCCGACGAAGCCGCCATGGTCGGCGACGAAGCGCAACTGTTCATCGCTCTTGTTGCGCGGATGGTCTCTCAGCGCCGCCGGGCAGCAGTGGGTATAGGCGATGGGTTTTTTGGAATGGCGAATCGCGTCCTCGCTGGTCTTCGGTCCGACGTGGGAGAGATCGACCAGGATACCGAGCCTGTTCATCTCATCGACCACTTCGCGGCCGAAGTCGGAAAGCCCGCCGTCGTGGCTTTCGAAACACCCCGATCCGACGAAGTTCTGCGTGTTGTAGGTCAGCTGCATGACGCCGACGCCGAGGTCCTTGAAGCTCTTGAGGTGGGCGAGCTGGTCCTCGATGCCCGAGGTGTTCTGCCAGCCGAGGATGATGCCGACCTTGCCTTCCGCCTTGGCCCGGTGGATGTCGTCGCTGGTGTGCACCTGCAACAGAATATCGTCGTATTCGTCGAACCATCCCTTCCATTGGGCAATGTTGTCCATGGTGCCGCGGAAGCCTTCCCAGACGCAGCAGGTGCAGTTGGCCGCGGTCAAGCCACCACGGTGCATCTCTTCGAAGACGGCGCGGCTCCACCTCGAGACGACCAGGCCGTCGATCACGATCGCGTCCCGGTGCAGGTTCGATGGGCTCATGGGACTCATCCTTCCGTAGGGTGGGTTGGGCCGGGGGAGCGGGGTGGCCGGGACTTGCGATAGTAACCGCTAAGCCGGTACCACGGCCTCGCCCTTGGTTTGCGTGCGCCACATGAAGCGGGCCTCGTTCGGGTCCACGGGGTGGCGCATGTGCAGCATCATCCGGTTGTCCCAGGCGGCGACCTGGCCGATCCGCCACCTGTGGCGGTACTGGAACTCCGGCCGGGTCGCGTGCGCCCAGAGCTCGTTCAGCAGCGCCTCGCTTTGCTCCGACGGCAGGCCGACGACATGGGCGTTGGTGCGCCGGCCGAGATAGAGCGCTTCGCCGCCGCCCGCCGTCTTGCGCAGGATGGGATGGGGCTGGCCGATCGCCTCGACCGGCGAGGCGGGCGGCGTCATGCCGGGGCGCAGGATGCCGCTGGAGGAATAGGTCGAGTCGTGCTTGATCCGGTGTTGGAGTGCCCGCTCGCGAAGCGCCCGCGGCAATGCCTCGGCCGCCATCACCTGGCTGCAGAATCCGGTATCGCCGCCGTCCGCCGGGATTTGGCGCGCGTGCAGCAGGCTGAAGGTCGGCGGCACCGGGATATAGGACATGTCGGTGTGCCATTCCCACTCGCCGAAGAACTTCCCGTCGACCGGCTTCACCCGCCCCGTTCGCCAATCCACATTACCGATGAAGGCGAGATAGGGGTCGATGCCGTCCGCCTTCAAGGCCGCGACCTGCTGCTCGACGGTCAGATCCTCCTCGCCCGGTCCCGCCAACTTGCCGATGCCGTTGATCCGGCCGGGCGCGTACTCGTTCTCGCCGAAGACGGCGGTCAGCGCGTGCAGCTCGTCGCGCTCCAGCAGCCGGTCGAACTCGAAACAGAGGAGGCCGTGGCGGGCGCTGTAGGCCGCCAGGATGATCTCTTCCTGGGCCGCCGTGATCCGGCGCGGCTCGACACCGGCAATCGAGGCACCGAAGCGGGCGCCGTCGAGGGGGCGGACGTTCAAGGTTGCTTCTTCCATGGCGTCACCATCCTAATCGTCGCCGACGATGGTGACCACGCCCCCGGCGGGATCGACGATCAGCCGGTCGCCGATCCGGATCAGGCCGGTGATGTCGCCGTCCTCGAAGCGGTCGCACATCGCGAGGTCGGCGAGGGCCGCGCCCTGGGCCAGGATCGTGTTGGCGGCGTTGAACAGGATCGCCGTCGGCGCCATCGCCCGGCTCTTCATCTCGTGCAACATCCAGGCCGAGGCGACGCCGCCCTTGGCCGTATCCAGCACCAGGATGCGGTCGACATAGGATTGCCCCACGAGCGCGTGCCCCGGGCGCGAAAAGACGCCGGCCAGACGGTCGAGATCGTAGCGGGCGGAAAAATTGTCCTTGGCGACCAGCGCCTGGCCTTCGACGCGCGGGCCGATACCCTTGTGGCACTTCAAGGTCCGGCTCATACGATCCGCCCCGCAATCGCCGAGGCCACGCAATCCTCCATGCTGGCGAGCGCCGGCCGGTAACCGTAGCCACCAAGGATGTTGACGATCTTGGTCGAGTTGGAAAGCAGCCGGGTCCACCCGTTCGCCTCGCCGATCTCCCGGGCGTACTGGTTGTAGAAGCAGGTGCCGCTCAGCACCTTGGCGCCCGAGGCCTCGATTCGCTCGACGATGCCGAGCCGCCCGCAGTCGGCGGCGACCGTCGGCGCGGTGCAGACGATGAGCGCGGTTTCCTCGTGGATCCGATTGCCGTCGAGCAAGTCGGCGACCCGTTGCATCTCGACATGGGAGAGCTGCGGCGCGGCGAAGACGACGACGTCGACCTTGTCGCCCCGGCCGCCGAAGTCGCCGCGCAGCGAGTCGAGATCGGCTTCGATGATCTCGTGGGCGGGCGGCGGGTCGCCGTCGCAGACGTCACCCAGCGTGCGGGCCTCCGGCGTGATGGTGACCAGATGGTAGAGCGGCGTCGAGCCGAAACTCGCCATCGCGGCGCCGAAGTGCTTCAGCTCGTCGGAGGTTGGAATACCCTCCAGGCCCTCGACCACCGGCACCTCCCAGTAGGAACCGCAGAGCCGGCCGATCAGCCCGCCGAGGACGCCCCAGTCGGTCAGCCCCTCCGGTTGGTGGCGGACGGTGAAGCGTTTCGTCGCCTTGCGATTTTCATCCAGGTGCAGGCCGTAGCGCGGCGTGCGCCCGGCGAGGCCGGCGGCGTGCGCCCGGCGAGGCCGGCGGCGAGCGCCGAGGGGCCGCCCTCGAAGTTCGAATAGGCGCCGAGAACGCTGTTGCAATAGATCACCACGCCGGTGTCGCCGTAAGCGACATGGTCGCCGCGCACCGGCGCCATGATGGTCTGATAGTTGATGCAGGTATCCGTCATCAAGATACCCATGCCCGTGCAGGCGGCGATGGCGCGGCGTTCGAGGTTCGCCATCGCCTCCGTCTGGCCGAGCGGGCGGTAATAGGCGAGGTCGACCCCCCTCGGATCGGTGATCATCGGCACGGCGACGCGGCACGCCTCCGCCAGGTGAGCGGCGAGATCCTCCAGAAAGGCGACGCAGGCCTCGCCGAGCGACTCCGTGTCGGCCATCATGTGGGCCTGGCTGACGGGTACCATGTCCTCGGCGTCGAACATTTCGCCGACTTGGCACATGTGCTCCATCGCCCATTTGCGCGGCGCGCCCAGCTCGCCCGCCAGCATCGCCCGTTCCTCGGCGTCGAGTTTCACGACGCCGCTTCCACCTCGACCTCGGCGTCGTAGCGGGCTTGGCCGACGGTGAAGGGGAAGAGGTCGAGGGCCGCTTGCGGGAGCGCCGGCGCGCCCGAGGTCACGTGATTCAGGCCCTCCGTGCCGTCGCGTATCCAGACCGTGCCGGGGGGTACGTCGGCGGTGACGCGCGCGCGGGTCTCGAAGGCGCCCAACCGGTTGAAGACCCGGACCGCGCCGCCGTCGCTCACGCCCCTCCGGCCGGCATCGTCCGACGAGATCCATAGTTCCGGCCCCGGATCGCGCGCCGCCAGCAGGGGCAGGGCGCGGCCATGGTCGTAGAACGCGTGGAACTGGGTCAGCGTCCGCCCCGGCGCCAGGGTGAGCGGCGCGTCGCTTTCCGCCGCCGGTTCATGATCCGGCAGTGGCGGCAGGCCGGCCGCCTCGGCGCGGGCCGAATGGAACTCGATTTTGCCGGAGGGCGTGTGGAACGCGCCGTCGGGATAGGCGTGGGGCGAGACCCGAAGCGCCGCCTTGCCACCGTTTGCCCTGAGCGAGGCGATCGTCGCATGCCCGGTCGAGGGGTGGTCGAGAAGGGTGTCGAGCAGGGCTTCCTGGTCGGCCCAGGGGTAGAAATCCGGGACGTCGAGGCGTTCGGCGAGGCCGCGCAGGACATCCTGCACCGGCCGCGCCTCGCCGGCCGGCGCCAGCGCCTGTTCGCATAGATAGACATGGGTGTGCGTCGCCTTGGCGCCGAGGTCCTCCAGCCAGGCGGTAGCCGGCAGGACGACATCGGCGACCTGGCGCGTCGTCTCGTTCATGAAGAGCTCATGGCAGACCACGAGGTCGAGCTTGCGAAGCGCTTCGGCGAGGCGGGCGGAGTCGGCGTAGGACGAGAGCATGTTGACGCCGAAGAGCAGCAGCACGCCGATGCGCCCGTCGGCAAGCGCCGCCGCGATGTCCGACATCTGGTTGGGGATGTAGTCGCCGGGCGGGCGCCGGTCGGCCGCCGCGATATCGCCGAAGCCGCCACCGTGCGCCTTGGCGGCGTGGCGTTCGCCGATACCGCCGCCGGGAATGCCGAAGTTGCCGGTGAGACCCGGCAGGCAGGAGATCGCGCGGGCCGCCCGCCAGCCGCCCCGGCCCTTATGGATCGAGCTGCCGCCGACGACGATCATCGCTGGCCTTGTCGTGGCGTAGGCGCGGGCGAGCGCCACGATACGCTCGGGCGGAATGCCGGTTTCCGCCGCCGCCCACTCGGGCCCGAAATCGCGGACATGTGCCCGGAGCTCTTCGAAACCGATCGTGTGCGCGGCGACGAAGCTTTCATCGTGCAGACCCTCGGCGATGATCACGTGCATCATGGCGAGGGCCAGCGCGGCATCGGAACCGGGGCGGAGCAGCAGGACCTCGTCGGATTGGGCCGAGGCTTCCGTCCGCCGGACGTCGATGGTGACGACGCGGGCGCCGCGCCTGCGGGCGGCCACCAGGTGGCGCGCGGTATTGGGCTGGCTCGCCAGGTTGGCGCCCCACATGAGGATCAGTTCGGAATTGGCCCCCATGTCCTCCTTGGTGTTGACGTCGAGGGCGCCGGTCAGGCCCAGGCCGAAGCCGCCGAGGCCCCAGCAAATCATCGCCGGGCTCCACTGCTGATAGCCGCCGAGATTGGCGAAACGGGCGACCAGCAAGCCACCGGCGCGCACGCCGTAGCCGTTGGCGAGATTGCCGTGGCCGGTCCAGAACGCCGTCGCCTCCCGGCCGGCCCGGCCCATGCGCCCGGCGATCAGGTCGAGCGCCTCGTCCCAGTCCGCCTCGCGCCAGTCGTCCTCGCCGCGCCGCGTTCGGATCAGCGGTTTCAGAAGGCGCTTCGGATTGTCGATGATCTGGCCGGCCGCCTGGCCGCGCACGCAGAGGAAGCCCCGGCTGTCGGGGTTTTCCTTGTCGCCCTTGACGCTCACGACCTCGGGCCCACGCGTCTCCACGATCATGCCGCAGAGCGTCGGATGGCAGTTCATCGGACACATCGTGCGGGTGGAGTGGATGGCGTCGTCCATGGCGATCAGCGCCTCAGGCGCCGGTCGAAGAGCGCCAGCATCCGCTCCCAATGGCGTTCGGCCGCCGGCCGGACGTAGACGGCGCGCGAGGGGAAGGCGAAGCCGTGTTCGGTCTCGGGATAGACCTCGACCCGGGCGTTGCAGCCGGCGGCGTCGAGGGCCGCCGGCAGGGCGTCCACGATCTCTTGCGGGACGTGGGGGTCGTGCGAGGCGAAGGCCAGGTACATCTCCCCCTTCACCCGGGCGAATTCCAGGTGCGGTGAGTCTTCCTCTTCCGTCTTGATGCGGACGCCATAGTAGGAGGCGATGGCGGTGAAGTCGTCCGGATAGGCGGCGCCGGCGGCGACGACGAATTGCCCGCTCATGCAATAGCCGACGCAGCCGATCCCGCCCTCGGCCGCGGCCTCGTGCCCGCTCAGGAACGCGATCATCGGCCCGGTATCGGCGACCACGCGCGCGTTGGTGAGGGTGTTCATGACGGCGAACATCTTCTCGCGCTCCCCATCGTCGCCGGGAATTTTCGTGCGGTCGAAGGGATAGGTCCCCTCCCGCCCGGCGCGGTAATAGAGGTTCGGCAGCATGACGAAATAGCCGGTGGCGGCGATGCGGCGCGCCATGTCGCGCAGTTCTTCCCGGATGCCGGGGGCATCCATGTACATGACAATGGCCGGATGCGGCCCGTCCTCCTCGGGATGGCAGACGAAGCTGTCGAGCGTGCCATCCGCCGTCGCCAGCTCGACCTCGAATTCATGCATGTGCCGTTCCTCCCGCCGGACAACCCACGCCGAGAGTGCCTCGCATGACGCCCGCCGCGCAAGCTCGGCTCGGGCAAAGTGGTGACCATGGGCTCGATGGCGGAAAGCGGCGGCGTTTCGAGGAAAGGCCGAGCGAGGTGCCTCGACCAATTCAACATTCTAAACTCGACGAGCCCACCACCTGCACGGAAGGTAACGAGATGGCACCGCATTGGGTCGGCACCTGGGCCGCGACCCCGGCTTCGGCGGATGGGGTCGCGTTGAACAGCCCCACCATTCGCATGTTTCCCCGCATCAGCATCGGCGGCGATACGATCCGCCTCCGGCTTTCGAACGCGGCCGGCAAGGGCGACCTGGCCGTCGCCTCGACCCATGTGGCACTCCGCGCGCCCGGGGCGGCGATCCGTCCTGGAACGGATCGGAGCGTGACGTTCAACGGCTCGGGCGCGGTAAAGATTCCCGCCGGCGCCTTCGTCATAAGCGACCCGGTGTCGCTGACGGTGGCGCCGCTGGACGACCTGGCGGTCTCTATCCACATCCCCGACGACCTTCCGGCGAGCTTCGGGGTGACGGGGCGGTATTCGCGGCAATTCAACTATCTCTCGCCGCCGGCCGATTTCACCGGCCACGAAATCATGCACACCAGCCGGGTCGTCGACGACTGGTTCTTTCTGAGCGGCATCGACGTGCTGGCCAGCGGCGACGTCGGTGGGATCGTCGCGCTCGGCGACTCCATTACCGACGGCAATATCTCGACCCATGACGCGTTTTGCCGATGGCCGGATCAGCTGGCCCGGCGGCTGGTCGCCCGTGGTGGCAGGATGTTCGGGGTCATGAACCAGGGCCTGGGCGGCAACCGCATACTCCACGACGTCCGCGGCGATTGCGGCGTGAAACGCTTCGACCGGGATGTCTTGGCCCAGCCCGGCGTGAGCCACGCGATCGTCCTGCTCGGCATCAACGACATCCGCAACCGCCAAGGTCTGGCCGAGGAGGTCGTGACCGCCGACGAGATGATCGACGGCCTCGGGCAAATGGCGATGCGCGCCCGCGACCGTGGCATCGAAATATTCGGCGGCACGCTGACCCCGTTCGAAAACGAGACCTTCATGCCAGGTGCCTTCACGCCGGAGGGCGAGGCGAAGCGGATTGCCGTGAACGAATGGATCAGAACGGGGGGCGCGTTCGACGCGGTGATCGATTTCGACGAGGGCCTGCGCGACCCGGATCATCCCGCGCGGATGCTGGCGATGTACGACAATGGCGATCATCTGCACCCGAGCGACGATGGCTATAACCGGATGGGCGACCTGATCGACCTCTCGCTCTTCGAGTGAAAAGTTCAACGGGAAGACGGCGGCAAAGCGGTTACCATGCAAGGGAAGATTGGGGACATGCTACTTTTCGGGCCCCGAGATTTACCCCGATCCACCCTGTCTTCCCACACCCCGCCTCGGCCCGGGCAAAGTGGTCACCATGGGTTCGACGGCGGGGAGCGGCGGTGTTTCGAGGGAAGGTCGAACGAGGTGCAATCTCGGCCTATTCGACATTCAAAACCCCATCGCACGTGCGGGTCCAGGTGCGGATCGGAGCCGACTACGTCAAGGAACCAAGGTCACTGCAAAATGGAAAATTGGTAAACTGTCCCAGGAATTGCAGTGGTTCTCCTAATCCGATTAAGCACCCGGAGCCTAACGGCTCCAGGCGAACGACGCCTACCTCAACTTTTCAACATGACTCGGGACATCCCCCCATCGGTTGTGGCAAATATGTTCGCGCTCCGGTAGTCGCTCAAAAACGGTCGTCTACGTGAGTTCACAAAACCCTATTCAAAACAGGGGCTTGTCAGCACCGCCAAAGCGCTAGCTATACGCGCCCAGCGCGAGCAATCCCATCGGTGCGTGACATTAGCCTAATGCATCTAACGCAGTAAGCGCCTCTTCCACTAGCTCTAGCAGTGATGCCTCTACAGCATCGTCCAAAACCCAATCATTGCCTGCATGGCCACCAACTGAAGAATCCATCTTTGCCCGGAGGGCCGTCAGCTCATCAAAGGCGTCAAGATACAGCGATGCTTGAAGCTCCGGGTCAGTGGCACTATCAGCTGCGACAACAAGTTCTATGATGGCTTGAATCTTATTTGCAAGAGCCTTTTTGCGATTGGAGAGCGGTGGCTTAACTATGCCATCATCGACGATGTTTGATATATCGTTAGCGAGCTCTTCTAAAATCCCCACAATGGTCTTCTCAATCGGCGTCAGAAGAAATGCATGTACTTCGCCACCGACGTTTCCGTAACCAGTGATCTGTCCTCTATCGTTTATTGCATATGCGAATGTCAATTCCCAACCTGAACCAGCAGGGAGAAGATCGTTTAGATCCTGAATGCCATTGGTCTCGTCCCAGATGAAGGCATGCGAAGTCACTGACGGAGTATCCGACAATCCAACAACAACCTTGTTTATGTTGATCCCCTGTGCGTTACTAGTTGGGCCGCTCAACGTTCCCAAGTCAATGAGCGCATAAGACGCTGCGCCATCTGGACATCCAGAGAATGCATGATGTGGGCTAGGGGACGTCACCGAAGTATCCGAAAAGCCTGCAACACACCCGTCATCGTTTACCGCGTATGCGACGCTACTTGTGCCACCGAAAACATTGGTGACATCCCCCATGGCATGGAGGTTTCGCATTTTATTGACCGGATCCCAAACGAAAGCTTGCGCCTGTTCCCATTACTGGCGTACGATAATCCAACAATCATCCGATCTTCGTTTATTGAGTAGACGATGCTTTCGGTCGAGCCCTGAAGGTTTATACCTCCGAGGTTACCGAGCCCTTCCCAGGTGTTTTGAAATGCGATGAATCCTTCATGCATAAACGAGGTCGAACTTCTGTACCATCCAGCTACGTGCCCTCCATCGTTTACATCGTTAGCCACACTTACCCCAGCACTGGGAACCTCTCCCGCTTCGAACACCGGCTTGATCCCTATTCCATCAGACCAGATGAATGCACGTTGTGTACCAGAAAATTCGGCCTGACCAACGACGAGAAGGTTTGCCACGTCTTCATGGTCGTTCAATCCGACCGCAGCCGTCGCTAGTCCATTATTATCAATGTCTTTTCTCTCGGTCGCGGTCCACACATGTGAATGCTCAACACCCGCAATCGTTGAGAATCCGACAACATGTCCATAGTTATTGACATCTCTTCCATAGGAGGGACTCTGTCCAACGATTCCAAGGTCTTCAATTGTGTACTCCGCTGTATGTGCAGGCTTCCAAATGCATAAGGTCGCGAAGAGCACAATTGCGTGAAAACTATGTAATTTTATCATTTCACCCAACCTTCTTATGGTGACTTGCTCCAATCTGGACTATAGGCTCTGTTGAGGATTTACTCAACCGGATGTTTGGAAATCTAAAGCGTCATGGATCGTCTTCACCGGTTTCAGACAACAGTTCCATATCATCGAGCGAAGATGTTCCCGCCCTGGTAGGCGCTCACAAACGGTCCAGACCGTGTGAAAACTCTGGGTGCCGAGGGGTTCCGTGCTACTCATGGCGATGTTAGGATTTGCCATGACACACATTCCTGGCATTGACCGCTCTCAGGTTCTGCTTCCGCCGGAAGCGGTGGACGATTATGTTGGCCCGGACAACCCGGTCCGCTTCATCGACGCCTTCGTGGATGGCTTGGACTTGGCGGCGGCCCGGAATTCCGGGGACAGTTACCGGTTTCTTGATCCCGTCGGATTTTTCGCCTAGCCTTTTCCAATGGCACGGATGGCACGCGTGGTGGTGCCGGGCGAGGCGCATCATGTGACGCAGCGCGGCGTCCGGCGGATGGAGACCTTCCTGCAGGAATTCCGGGGACAGTTGCCGGTTTCTTGAGCCTCCACCGATGTTCGCCCAGGAAAACCGGGGAGAGTGTATCTATTTCGGGGAATTCCGGGGACCGGAATTCCGGGAACAGTTACCGGTTTCTTGATCCCGTCGGAGTTTTCGCCTAGCCTTTTCCCATGGCACGGATGGCACGCGTGGTGGTGCCGGGCGAGGCGCATCATGTGACGCAGCGCGGCGTCCGGCGGATGGAGACCTTCCTGGAAGAGGCGGACTACGAGGCCTATCTCGCGTTGCTGGCCGAGGCTTGCGCGCGAACCGGCGTTGCCTGCTGGGCCTACTGTCTGATGCCGAACCACGTCCATCTGATCCTGGTGCCGCCGCTCGCGCGGCTGCCGGCGACGGCGGAACGGCCTGAGAGTCCGTCCGGAGACTTTATGTAGGATTACAGAGTTTTCGGAGCATGAGTCGAATGGACGCGAGCTTGATGAAGGCGAGCGCGTTGCGGTTGAGGTTCTCCCAGTCCTTGGCCAGTCGGCGGCAGCGGTTGAGCCAGGCGATGGTGCGTTCGACCACCCAACGCCTGGGCTGGACGACGAAGCCCTTCACCCGATCGGATCGCTTGACGATCTCGGTCTCGAGATCGGGCAGGATGCCGGCCAGGGCGCGGTGAAAGACCGGCCCCTGATAGGCGCTGTCGGCGAACAATTTCCCGAGAAAGGGAAACAGACCGAACAAGGTCGCCAGCAGCGCGAGACCGCCGTCGCGATCCTGAACGTTGGCGGCGGTGACGATGCCGTGCAGCAGCAAGCCTTGCGTATCGACCAGAACATGCCGCTTCTTGCCCTTGATCAGCTTGCCGGCATCGAAGCCGTGGCTGTCGATGCGAGCCCCCCTTTTTCAGCGCTTTTCACACTCTGAGTGTCGATGATGCAGGCCGTGGGGCTGGCTTCGCGCGCGGCTTTCTCGCGGCACTTGAGGTAGAGCGCATGATGGATGCGATCCAGCGTGCCGTCCCAGTTCCACAGGCCGAGGTAATCATGCACGGTGCTTCTGGGCGGCAAATCCTTGGGCAGCGCGCGCCACTGGCAGCCGGTGCTCAGAATGTACATCACGCCGTTGATCACCTCGCGGATAGCGACGCGCCGTTTGCCGCCGCCGGGCTTGCCCGGCGGGATCAGCGGCTCGATATGCGCCCATTCCGCATCGGTCAGGTCGCTCGGATAACGCAGTTTGTCGCGGTTGTAGCGCGGGCGGTTGTCGGCAGTCCACATGGGGCACCTCAAGAGTAAATTCACCACCCCAGAGAATCACAGTTGATTCAGCTCTTCAAGAGGGGGCGCCGGATAACCGATTCATCCGACTCATAACGTCCCCGGACGGACACTAAGCGCCCGGCCCCGGCGGACAGCCTGCGGACCTGCCTGGCCGACGCCCATCGCCGCTACACGCAGCGCGTCAACTTTCGCCAGGGCTGGCGCGGGCACCTTTGGCAGGAACGTTTTCATTCCTTCGTGATGGGCGCGCCGCACCTTCTGGCCTGCGCGCGTTATGTGGAGCGGAACCCGGTGAAGGCGGGCCTGGTGGCGCGCGCGGAAGATTGGCCCTGGTCGAGCGCGCGCGCCCATCTCGCGGGCCGCGACGATTTGTTGTGCGCGGCGGAGCCGATGTTGGAACGGGCGGAGCGATGGCTGGGCCGCTCCTGGTCGGCGCTGTTGGCGGCGGCGGACGACGAGGCGGCGCTGGCGCGCTTCCGGAGCCACGCGGGCACGGGCCGCCCCCTCGGCGACGCGGCCTTCCTCGCCCGTCTGGAAGCCGAGACCGGCCGACGCTTGCGGCCCGGCCGCCCTGGCCGCCCGCGAAAGACCGAAACGGAGCGCGGCACGGCGACTTAGTTGATGATAACCGGTAACTGTCCCCAGAATTGCCGCGAAAACCGGTAACTGTCCCCGGAATTGCCGCTGCGCCCATTGCCTTGTACTATGCTTCTCAATCAGGAGGCCAAGATGCGAAACACGATTCGACTGATCGTTAGTCTCATAATTGCCATTTTAGTGGTTTTAGTGACAGAAACATTTTCAGCATTACAGGCTGTGGCGCAAGGGAATGACACCTGCCCGTAAGAAACAGGCCAGAAGATTAATCCCACAGACTTTATAATAATTCTAAAACTCCATGAAAATTGGCTCAAAAGAAACAACACCAAAGATGCCTTAACTGACGCTCAGAAACGTGACCCCAAGTTCAGTCCAAACAATATTGGCAGAGCTGTTCTTTGCAATGTCGATCTGAGTTGGGCGGAGCTAGGAGGGGCCGATCTGAGTAGGGCGAATCTAGGAGGGGCCATTCTGTACAAGGCGAAGCTAGAAAAGGCCAATCTGAGCGGGGCGAAGCTAGAAGAAGCCAATCTGAGCGGGGCGAAACTGAAAGGAGCCATTCTGAGCGGGGCGGAGCTAGGAAAGGCCAATCTGAGCGGGGCGGATCTAGGAAAGGCCAATCTGAGCTGGGCGGAGCTAGGAGGGGCCGATCTGAGTAGGGCGAACCTGGAAGGAGCCACTCTGGTCGAGGCGAGCCTAGAAAATGCCAATTTGAGCAGGGCGAAGCTAGAAAAGGCCAATCTGATCTGGGCGAAGCTAGAAAAGGCCAATCTGAGCGGGGCGAACCTGGAAGGAGCCACTCTGGGCGAGGCGAGCCTAGAAAAAGGCGATCTGAGCGGGGCGAACCTGAAAGGAGCCATTACTGAGCGGGGCGAACCTGGAAGAGGCCAATCTCAGAGGGGCGAACCTGGAAGGAGCCACTCTGAGCGCGTTGAAACCGGAGAGCACGGTGAGAGTGACCGAAGGGATCTCTTACGACCTGTCAAACGAAGAATGGTTGGGCGCAAACCTAAAAAGGCCGATCTGACCGGGGCGGAGCTAGGAGGGGCCGATCTGTCTTACGCTGACCTTACTGAAGCCGTGTTAGTCGGCGCCAATCTCGTGAGAAGTATATTGACGAAGGCTGTCATGAGTAAAGCGGATCTTCGAAACGCGGACCTACAATATTCCGCGATCGTTGATGTCGAATTGACGGGCGCCAAACTCGGCGGTTCAGATCTACGGTACGCCCGTTATGAGCCTACGTCCCTACCGTCAAAAGACTACCTTCCAAAAAGCGAAGGGTTGGATACTATTGCATATCTCCCAGGAAAATCCGAGGGAGTGTCATTTATCCGCTCACAATTCAAGAATCTGGAGCTTCGGCCCGAAGAACGTAATGCAACATTTATGATCGAACGTCGGTCAACATACTTCAAGCTCGGTATGGTGCCAAACTTTGATCTTGAAGCACGCTCGTACAAATATGACTGGTCGATAGATCACTTTTGGCGGCAGATTCGAAGCAATCCCAGTGAGGCGGCAGACGGTACTTTTCGTTTGGCCGCCTTCGAATTAACGACCTGTTATGGAGACTGCTATGGGCGCCCGTTGCTGATTATCAGTGCACTCATCCTAGTAATGACGGCCTTTTATGTGCTCCCTCTCGCCAGGCGCCCGAAAGATATCCGTCGTGGCGGCATGATCTACCGCATTCGGCCGAGCGATCGTATCGAGTATTCGCTCAGTGGTGACGTGCGGCTCAACGGGAGCGCGAAAGCCGAGCGTCCCGCAGGCTTGGGGTGGTATCGAGGAAAGCTCAAGGCTTGGCGCTACGCGCTGTATTTCAGTCTGTTGTCCGCGTTCCACATCGGCTGGCGGGACCTCAATGTCGGCAGTTGGCTTGCCCGCATGCAATTTACCGAATACACCCTCCGTCCACATGGTTGGGTACGGCTGGTATCCGGGCTGCAATCTCTAGCTGGCGTCTATCTCGTCGCCATGTGGGTGATCACTTACTTCGGCCGACCGTTCCAGTAGCCGATGGTCGGTCAAGGCCCCTTCTGTATCACATAAAGGTACGCATCCGGTGAAGGCCACGGTCCGGGTATTTTTTTGAACTGTCGGCGGGTTGTCGGTCAGGCGGCGACGGCGGGTTCGAGTGCCTGGGCCCAGTTCCAAGGCAGGAGTTCGTCGAGATGGGACGCGGGATAGTCGTTGATCCGGCGCAGCACGTCTTCGAGCCAGGCGCGGGGGTCGATGTCGTTGAGGCGCGCGGTCTCGATCAGGGTGTAGACGGCGGCGGCGCGCTGGCCGCCCCGGTCGGAGCCGGCGAAGGTCCAGTTCCGTCGCCCGAGCGCGACGCCGCGCAAGGCGCGCTCGGCGGCGTTGTTGGAGAGGCAGATGCGTCCGTCGTCGAGGAAGCGCGCGAAGCTCGGCCAGCGCTTCAGCATGTAGTCCATGGCCTTGGCCACGGCGTTGTGGCGGGAGAGCTTGACCCGCTCGGCCCGCATCCACCTTTCCAGCTCGTCGACCAGGGGGCGAATAGCCTCCCGCCGCTCGGCGCGCCGGACATCGGCGGGCTCGCCGTTGATCTCGCGCTCTATTCTGAAGATCTCGTCGATCCGGCGCACCGCCTCGGCCGCCAACGGCGCCTTGACGGCGTCGGCCAGCTCGAAGAACTTCCTCCGCCCGTGCGCCCAACAGGCGGCCTCCGTGATGGGGCCGGGCTGTCTGCCGCTTGCGTAGAGAGCGTTGAAGCCCGCGTAGGCGTCGGCCTGGAGAAGCCCCGACCACTCGGCGAGGTGTCCTTGGGGGTGAGTGCCGCCTCGGTCTCGGGAGTAGAAGAAGAGCGCCGCCGGCGGATCCGTGCCGCCGAAGGGTCGG
Source organism: Alphaproteobacteria bacterium (assembly GCA_965226475.1). GTDB lineage: Bacteria > Pseudomonadota > Alphaproteobacteria > JASLMY01. Next base: position 1,045,323 of record CBDDDJ010000002.1, read on the forward strand.
TCGTCGCGGACATAGGTCCACAAGCGCCCGGTCACTGTTTTCTTTTTGGCCAGCACCGGCACCGTGGTGTCGTCGCCATGCAGCCGCTCGGCGCCGAGCACATGGACCCGGATCGCCTCGTGCAAGGGATGGAGCGTCGCGCAGGCGGCACCGACCCAGTCGGCCAAGGTCGAGACGTCGATCTCGATGCCCTCCGCCGCGAAGGCCCGGCTCTGCCGGTTCAAGGGCAGGTGCATGGCGAACTTGTCGTGCAGGATCGTCGCCAGCAGGCCCGGCCCGGCGCGCCCGCGCGGGATCGCGTGGTGGGGTGCGGGCGGCTGGATGATCTTCTCGCAAGCCCGGCAAGTGAACTTCTCGCGCACGGTCTGCACCACCTTCCAGGAGCGCGGCACCACCTCCAGGGTCTCCGTGATGTCTTCGCCCAGCTTCGCCAGCCCGCCGCCGCAACAGGGACAGGCCTCGGGCGAGGGCAGCACGACACGCTCGCGCGGCAGGTCCGCGGGCAGCGGCGCCCGCTTGGGACGGCGGCGGATGAAGCTCCGGACCGTCGTCTCCTCGTCCCGCTCCGCCGCCTCGGCCCCAGCCTCGTCCTCGGCCGCCGCCGTCTCCAGTTCCTCCAGCTTCAGTTCCAGCTGCTCCAGCAGTTTGGCGCCGCGCTCCGATGATTGCCCGAACCGCTCCCGCCGCAACTTGGCGATCTGTAACTTCAGATGTTCGATCATCGCCTCGGCCTTCGCGAGCGCCGCGCGCAAGGCGGCGATCTCGGAGGCGGTGCTATCGGCGGGCGGCGTCATGGGAGATAGAGAATCAGAACCGCCCCCGCTCCGCCAGGGCGACCGGCACACCCGAGTCGATTTGTCGCGGGCTCAGCCCGCGCGGCCCGGCCGCCAGGTGAGGCGCGGATGACGCCAGTCGATGCCGTCCAGCATGTAGGCCAGCTGCGCCGCCGAGATCGCCACCGACCCCGTCGCCGCGGCGGGCCAGACGAAGCGACCGTGCTCCAGACGCTTGGCATAGAGCGACATCCCCACGCCGTCGTGCCAGAGAATCTTCAAAAGATCGCCCCGACGGCCCCGAAAGACGAAGAGATCGCCAGCGTGCGGATCGCGGTCCAGCGCAACTTGAACCTGCAACGCGAGCGTGTTCATGCCGCGACGCATGTCCGTCACCCCCGACGCCAGCCACACCCGGACGTCGCCGCGAACCGGGATCATCGACCCGCCAACGCCGACAGAACGCGGCCGAGCGCCGCCCCGTCCACGCTCCCGTCCACCACCACGCGCGCGCCGCAGCCGAGTTCGATCGATATCCGCCCCGAGCCGCCCGGCGCCGACGGCTCTCGTTCCCGCGTCTCCGCCACCACCGTCACCGGAACCAAGCCGCCGCCACCGCCCAACAGGCCGTCTCGGTAGAGCTTGCGCCAGGCGAACACCTGGTTCGCGTTCACGTCGTGCCGCCGCGCCACCCGAGAAACCGACGCCCCCGGCACCAGGCTCTCCAAAACGATCCGCCGCTTCTCCGCCAGCGGCCATCGCCGGCGCTGGCGAGCCTCGCCGCGCGCCTCGGGTCCCGAAGGGTCCGCGTCTTCCGACATCGTCATCGTGCCCATCATCAAACTCGTGGGCACAAGGGAAGCGCCCACTTCAGACGAACACAGACTCGGAAATTACCGCGCGACCGACAAGGCGGTACTCACCGGATGCGTACACATAAAGGACGTTATGTGATATAGAAGGGGGATCGGAGGACAGGAGCGGGCTATGGCGAGCAACGGCGATGGGGAATTCCGGGGACAGTGGGTTTGTTGGAAAAGTCGATGCCAACGCTAAAACAAGGCTTTGGCCTCTTGGCCGTCCCTTGAATATCATAGGCTTACGACAGCCAAGTCACGAGCGTTTCGCCGATCTTCGACTTTTTCAACAACCCCACAGTTGTCGGTTTCTTGAGCCTCCACCGATGTTCGCCCAGGAAAACCGGGGACGAAAATGGACTGCACCCCTGAAGTGGCACCGAGAATTAGGGACAGTTGGTTGCCATGTGCAGTGCCTTTGGTGTCGTCGTGAGCTGGTACATGCTTTCGATTTCGAATTCCTCCGGTGATTGGTATCTCAGCGCCGAATGGAGGCGCGTCTTGTTGTAGACCTGTTCGATGAAGGCCTCGATGTTGTCTCGGGCATGGGCGATGTCGCGGTAGGGCCGGCCCTCGACCTCCTCTGTCTTCAGGGTCTTCATGAAGCTCTCCGCCATGGCGTTGTCATAGGGGTAGGCGAGGCGGCTCATGGAGATCAGGATCTTGTGCGCCTTCAGCCGGTCGACATATTCGGCGCTGGCGTATTGGGCGAGTTCAATCGGTCGTCGCAACACTCTGGCATAGGAGGTTGCTATGACGGTACGCAGACGGCGGTCGGATTGGTCTGGACGGAGCAAGTTGCATTCGCCAGGTCGACCGGACTCGGCACGGCGTGAGGAGCTTGTTCGGTTCTGGGCAGCGATTGCGACGGGGCGTTCGAGCGAGGACGCGGCCCGAGATGCCGGTGTATCCCCTCCGGTAGGCTCGAGGTGGTTCCGGAGGTCGGGCGGCATGCCACCATCACATTTATCGCAATCGGCCAAGCCGCTGTCAGGACGTTACCTGTCTTTCGAGGAACGTGAGGAGATTGCTCTTCTGCGCGCCCAGGGAAGAGGCATACGTCATATTGCTTGCCGGCTGGAGCGAGCACCGTCGACGATCTCCCGCGAGGTGCGGCGCAACGCGGCGACCCGAAGCGGTGGCCTGGACTACCGAGCAACGACGGCGCAGTGGCATGCTGATCGATCCGCCAAAAGGCCGAAGCCAGCCAAGCTGGCAACGAATGAGGCGCTGCGGCGCTATGTGCAGGATCGGCTTGCGGGTCGGATCTCGGCACCGGATGGAACGGTGATCGAGGGGCCACGCGTCGTCTGGAACGGTCGTCGGCATGGGCCGCGGCAGCACAGGCGATGGGCCAGGGCCTGGAGTCCTGAGCAGATCGCGCACCGTCTTCGGATCGACTATCCTGGGGACGGGCCCGAGGATCAAGCCATGCGGATCAGTCATGAGGCGATCTATCAGGCGCTCTACGTACAGGGCCGCGGCGCACTCCGTCGTGAGCTGACCGCCTGCCTTCGCACGGGAAGGGCACTGCGCGTGCCTCGGGCACGTAGCCGCCGGCGGGGCAAATCCTTCGTCACGCCTGAGATCATGATCAGTGAACGATCGGCGGAAGCAGCTGATCGGGCCGTACCCGGACACTGGGAAGGTGACCTGATCATCGGCTTGGGCAGATCGGCGATCGGCACTCTGGTGGAACGCACCACGCGGTTCACAATGCTGCTGCATCTTCCCCGAATGGAAGGCCACGGCACCGTCCCGCGCGTGAAGAACGGGCCTGCGCTTGCCGGTCATGGGGCTGAAGCGGTTCGCGATGCCATCGCCCGGACGATCACGACATTGCCAGCGCAGCTTCGCCGCTCGCTGACCTGGGACCAGGGAGCAGAGATGGCCAGGCATGCGGATCTGCGGATCGCAACCGGCCTTCCCGTCTACTTCTGCGAACCGCACAGCCCTTGGCAACGCGGAACGAACGAGAACACCAATGGACTGCTTCGACAGTACTTCCCGAAAGGAACCGATCTGAGCGCACACAGTCCGGACGTACTCGCAGTTGTTGCTGACGCGCTCAATACACGGCCCCGCAAGACCCTCGGATGGAGAACTCCCGCCGAAGCTCTGGACCAGTGCTTGCAGGCCAGTCAAACTGAACGTGTTGCGACGACCGGTTGAACCCGCCTTGCACGCCCCGGTCGGAGTGGTGGATCAGGCCGCCGGGGATGACCTCGCGCTCCAGGAGTGCCCGGTCGAGGGCGGCGAGCGCCAGCTCCGCGCGCAGGTGATCGGCGAGCTCCCAGCCGATCACTTTTCGGCTGTGGGCGTCGAGCACGACGGCGAGATAGGCGAAGCCCTCCTCCAGGCGGACGTAGGTGATGTCGGCGACCCAGAGCTGGTTGGTCGCCGTGGTCAGCAGCCGGTGCGCCAGGTTGGGATAGACGGTGAAGGGGTGGGCCGAATTCGTCGTCGCCGGCACGGAGCCCTTGCGGCGCAGGCAGAGCAGGTTGTCCTCCCGCATCAGCCGGAGCACCCGCTTGTGGTTGACGCACCAGCCTTGGCGCTTCAACAGCGCCGAGATCCGCCGGTAGCCGTAGTGCTTGTTGTCCAGCGCCAGGCGCTGGATCTCGTCCCTGAGCGCCGTCTGCTCGCGCTTCGGCTTGGAAGCCCGCCAGTGGCGGTGGAAGCTCGACCGGCTCACCCCCAGAAGTTCGCACATCCGTCCCATGCTCAATCCGCCTTGCGGCCGCGCCCGCGCCCGAACGAGGGCGAAGGCGCTGTTCCGCCAGGCCGATCGCTCGGCTGGCGGAAGCTCTCCGAGAGCCGCAAGGCTTGCCGAAAAAAATCCGCTTCCAGCGCCTGCTGGCCGACCTTGCGCTCCAGTTCGGCGATCCGCCGCCGCGCAAGGCGAAGTCCGGCCGCCTGCCCCGACAGGCGCACCTCCTCGCCGGGTGGTCCGGAGGCCTTGCGGGGCACCGGAGAACGGGCACCGACCACAACACTCCCCTTCCGTGGCCGCCCGGGACCCCGCAAGGCCTCCGGACCACCCTCGCGCCAGGCATCGCGCCACTCGTAAAGCAGCTTCCGCCGCACCCCCAGGTCGCGCGCCAGAGCCGAGACGTTCTCTCCCGCCTCCATCCGCAAAATCGCCTCGAGTTTGAAATCGCGGCTCAAACGCCACCTCTCCGATCCCGTCGTCATCAGTCCCTCCTCAGGAAGAACTGTCACCTAAAATCCAGTGTCGCAACAGGGGGGCGGTCCAAAAACCGAGGAGAGTGTATCTATTTCGTGCGCTCCTTCGCCGCCATGGCGTCTTCGGGCGCGGAGGAGTCGAGGGTCAGGTCTTTGAGTCGGACCCGATTTCCTTGGACACAGAATTGGCTTAATCGAAGTGTCCAAGGAGGACCGGAACATGGCCGATAATTTTGAGAAGAAAGTTGCTGTTGATGGGCCTGTGGTAAATGCGGGCGAGCTTGGCTCGTCCACGTTTTCCCCAGGCCAGGCTTTGCCGGCAGGCCCGCTGGGACTTGGCCAGCGATGGACGGTGGCGCGCAAGCGTGAGGTCGTTCCGCGGCTTTTGCGTGACGAGCCGGTGCAACTTCTGTCGCGCCAGTTGGGCGTAGAGATCTTCCGGCTCGAGCAGTGGCGTGAGAAAGCGATCGGCGGGATCGACGCCTCGCTCAAGCAACGCAAGGGCGATCCGGTGCAGGCGGAACTGGATAGCGCCATGAAGCGGATCGGAGAGTTGACCATGCAGGTGGAACTGCTGGAGGCCAAGACGGAGACCTTCGGCCCTTTGGGGCGGCGGAGGTCGCGGCGATGAGTGCCGCCACCTCGCCCGGCACGGGTCTGGCCTACGGCCTGCGGCGGGTCTGCGCCGCCTGGGGCATGGCCCGCTCCTCGTTCTACGCCATGACCTCCGGCCAGCACGCCGAGCAGCCGCCGGCAAAGCGTCGGGGACCGAAGCCCGCGATCTCGGACCAGGCGCTGCTGGTGGCGATCGAAGCCGACCTGGAGGCATCGCCCTGGGAGGGCGAGGGCTACCGCAAGGTCTGGGCTCGGCTTCGGGTCTGTCGCGACATCCGGGTTGCCCGCAAGCGGGTGCTCCGCCTGATGCGCGAGAACAATCTGCTCTCGCCCCATCGCTGCCGCCGCCGTGGCGGCAATCCCCATGACGGTGAGATCATCACTCATGCCCCGAACCTCATGTGGGGCACCGATGGCGTTCGGGTGTTCACGGTGGACGACGGCTGGGGCTGGATCTTCACCGCCGTCGAGCATTGGAACGCCGAGTGTGTCGGCTGGCATGTCTGCAAGCGCGGCGACCGCTTCGCCGCCCTGCAGCCGATCTCCATGGGGCTTGCCGGGCTGTATGGCTCGACCGCGGCCGGCGCGGCTCGGGGGCTGGCCTTGCGGATGGATCACGGCTCCCAGTATCTGTCGGACCACTTCACCAACCAGATCAAGTTCTGGGGCATCCAGCCGTCCTACGCCTTCGTCGCCGAGCCCCAGACCAACGGCGTCGCCGAGCGGTTCAATCGCACGCTGAAGGAACAGATCATCCATGGTCGCATCTACCGCAACATCGCGGAGCTGCGGGACGCCGTCCGCGACTTCGTCGAACTCTACAATGCCCAGTGGATCGTCGAAAAGAACGGCTACCTGAGCCCCGCTCAAGCTCGTCAGGCGTGGCACGCCGCGATCTCAATCAGGCCCGCCGCGTGAGACAAACTTGTGTCCAAGGAACCGGGTGCGCTACAGAGGGTCAGGTCTTGAACCTTGCATTCGCGGCCAATTCCGAAACCCCGGCCGAACATGTCCCGCCGTCTCGCTCGCGACGGGGATCGCCCCAACGTCAGTCCCGCTCCGCCCGGATGGTTTGCAGCTTGACCAGCATCGAGAGCGTGCGCTCGAACTTGCGGTCGAGCGCGACGTCGTGGCGCGCCAGCCGTTCGAGACTGTCGGGGTCGTAGGCGCCGGCGAAGAGATAGCCTCGGACGAGATCTCGGTGGCGCAGCAGATCGCGGCGGGCCCGGAGTTGCGGGAGCGGCACCCGGTCGAGCCAGTCGTGCAGCAGCTCGCGGTCCAGGTCGTCGTCGTCCGAGCACTTCTCGCGATACCAGGCCCGGCGGGTTTCCTCGTCCAGGCGCCGTTCCGCCCCCGTCCACGTCGCCCGCGCGCCGTCGAGATAGCGCCGCGCCCCGAGCACGCGGTCGAGCCGCTCCTCCACCCGGGCCAGCTCCGCTTCGGCGGCGGCCTCGTCCATGCGCAGGCGGGCGCGCAGGCTGGCGACGTCGATGTTGCTCGCGTCCGCGGCCAGCAGCAGGGGTGCGGCCAGCGAGGCCTGGCGGCCGGCGACGCCGGTGACTTTCCAGCCGGCCGTGTCCCGGCGCAGACGGTCCAGGAAGGTGACGCTCTCCGCCCGGCGCAGCCGGCCCTTGCGCCAGATGACGGTCGCGAGTTCCTCGACCAGGTGGCCTTCCGTCGGCCCGCTCGGCTGGTGCTCGCGTTGCAGTTCGTACAGAAGGGCGGCGAAATCGTCCGCGTCCTCCCAGGGCAGCAGCGACGCCTTGCTGGTGATGCCGTGGCGGAGCGCGTTCAGGCGGGATCCGTCGTATGTCAACGGCGGCCGGAATATGGGCCAGGGCGGCGGCGTAACAATGTACCAGTGGCTCGGTGGCAGCTTGTCCACGTAGTCCATAGGAGGGACCCGCGCGCGGGGCGACGTGCCTTTCAATGGGCAATCGGCGGCCCGCGCGTGGGAGGTTCCTGTGGACCCACGTGGGCAAGCGGGGGAGGAAGCGAGATTATTGGGAAGGGTGTCGTCGTCGCGATCGGCTCTGCTTGAGCCGGTAGCTTTCTGCGTTCATCTCCAGGATATGGACATGGTGGGTGATCCGGTCGAGCAGCGCGCCGGTGAGGCGTTCGCTGGCGAAGACGGAGGTCCATTCCTGGAAGGGCAAGTTTGAGGTGACGATGGTGGCGCCGCGCTCGTAGCGCTGGCTGAAGATCTCGAACAGCAGCTCACTCCCGGTCTGCGACAGCGGGACGTATCCGAGCTCGTCGACGATCAGGAGATTGACCTTGGCGAGCTGGGCCTGGAGGCGGAGCAGCCTCTTCTCGTCGCGGGCCTCCATCAGCTCATGCACCAGCTGGGAAGCGGTGGTGAAGCGGACGCTCAGGCCCTTCTGGCAGGCGGCCAGTCCGAGGGCGAGCGCGATGTGGGTTTTGCCGACACCGGAGGGGCCGAGCAGGATCACGTTCTCCCGCCGCGCGACGTACTCGCCCCGGGCCAGGTCCAGCACCAGCATCTTGTTGAGTTCCGGCACGGCCTTGAAGTCGAAGCTCTCGAGCTGTTTGACGATGGGGAACCTGGCTTGCTTGATGCGCCGCTCGACCAACCGGCGCTCTCGGTCGATCAGCTCCAGCTCGGTCAGCCGGGCGAGATAGCCGACATGGTCGACGCCGTCGCCGGCCGCGATCCGCGCCTGCTTGTCGTACTCGCGCAGGACGGTCGGCAGCTTCAGGCTCTTCAGTTGGTGATCGAGCAGGAGGCGTGGGGCTTCAGCCATGTCCGGCGCCTCCCGCCAGCAAGGTTGCGTAATCGGCGATCCGTGTCGCGGCGACAAAGGGCTGGGGGAGGTGAGGATAGCGAGAGAAGTCCAGGTGGGCCGGTCGCCTCTCGATCCGGGCCAGGAGCAGATGCTTGACGGCATCGAAGCCGACCAGGCGCCGCTTCACCGCCTCGCGCACCGCCACCCTCACCTGGCTCTCGGGGAAGTCCTCCAACAGGCGCAGCACCTGGATGTACTCCCGCTTGCCGCGATGGCCGAAGCGGGCTTCGAGGAGATGGCGCAGCTCGTCGAAGGCGGGATCCAGCTTCCACCCCAGCAGCGGGGCCGCTTGATCCAGGGCACCCGGCTTCTTCTCCAGCAAAGACAGATAGTGCAGCGGGTCGTAGACCACGTCGCCACGCACATAGGAGCGGGGATGACGGGCGATGATCTCGGCGCCGAGAGTGATCTCGACCCGGTCGACATAGCCCTTGACCATCACGTCCTTGTAGGCGTGGACCGTCGGCGCCGAGTAATCCACCAGCCGGTAGCGCACCAAGGCCATCGAGGAGACCTGCCCGGGATGTTGCTCACAAGCCTCGAAGGGGACGGCCGGTAGATCGCGCAAAGCCTCGAGGTCGGCCAGCAGCGCCGTTGCCTTCTCGCCTTCCTCCAGGGCGTCGAGACGCGCCAGGCAACCCGCCATCAGCTGTTCGTTCAGGGCGTCCAGGTCCCGCACCTTTGGGATCGGCACGAAGAACTTGCGCCGCGCCGTCTTCACCAGCGCCTCGACCTTCCCTTTGTCGTTGCCCTTGCCGGGCCGGCCGAAGCGGTCGCGGAACAGATAGTGCGACTGCAGATGCGAGAAGGCCTGGGTGCGGCGGCGCTCGCCGTCGCCCATGATCCGCGCCACCGCCAGCGTCGTGTTGTCGTACAGGATCGATCGAGGGATCCCGCCGAAGAAGGCGAAGGCGCTGACGTGCCCGTCCAGGAAAGCCTCCGTCGTCTCCCGCAGGTAGGCCTTCACGAACCAGGCGTTCGAATGGGGCAAGATAAAGCAGAAGAAGTGGACCTTCTCCCGCTTGCCACGCAGATCGACCACCGCTTGGCCAAAGTCTGCCTGGGCATGGCCCGGCGGGTGATGCAGCGGCACGAAGGCTTCGCGTGTCGACTGCCGCTGAGCGCGGACGTAGTCCTTCACGATGGTGTAGCCGCCGGTGAAGCCGTGCTCGTCCCGAAGCCGCTCGAAGATCCGTTGTGCCGTGTGCCGCTGCTTGCGCGGCACATCCCGGTCCGCCGACAGGATCGCGTCGATGACCGCCGTGAACTCTTCCAGCTTCGGCCGTCTCACCGGCATCGTCCGCCGATACCCCGGCGGCGCCGAGTAGCTCAGCATCTTCTTCACCGTCCGGCGGTCGATGCCAAACCGCCGCGCCGCCTCACGGTGGCTCAGCCCCTCATCGACAACTGCCAGCCGAACCTGCGCATACAACTCCACGCCATACATCTCCTGCCCCCCGTCGCTAACAACAGGGGACGATCACTGGCGCATCTTCGCGCCGCCGCAACCGGACTACCCGGCCGCCTCGCGTGGAGCATTTTTGCAGCGCCGCCTACAGTCGTAGCGCGATGGCGGTTCGGTCGTGGCCTGGGACGACGCGACCGGGTTCGGAGAGGTCAATTCGTTGCGCCCCCGTTGAATTGTTATTTTCGGATGGGTTGACGTAAGCTCCGCGACGAAAATTTCAAGAGGCGGGCGCGGCAATTGATACAACGGTCGATTGTATGGATACCCGGTTCGATCGATCGTCATCGAGAGCGAAGCGTGTCGATCCAGCGGTCCTCGATGTCGCGCGAATGCCCATCGGGTCCTGGCCCGGTTTCCAGGCCCGCTGGCTCGCCACGGGGCTTCGCCCCGCGCGGTGACGTCCAACGGACTGGGGTTCGAACGGGCCGGGATTGCTTTGCAAAATAAATACCGTATATATAGTAATAATATCCAGAATCATGTTTTTTGCAAAACGGATTTTTCGCCCGCCTCCGCCGCCGCCGCTCACGATCCCTTCGTCTTCACCTTCGCCCAGCTGTCGCGGAGGCCGACCGTGCGGTTGAAGACCGGGCTGTTGGCGTTGCCGTCGACGTCGGGGGTGAAGTAGCCGAGGCGCTCGAACCGCACCCGGTCCTCGGGCGCGGTGTCGGCGAGCGCCGGCTCCAGCCAGCACTCGGCGAGCGTCTCCAGCGATTTCGGGTTGAAGTCGTCCAGCAGGTATCGTGCTCTTTGCCGGAGGGAGAGACCCCATGACCGACGTCGCCTACATCGACCCCGAGACGGGCGAGCACTATCCGCTGGACCCGCCGATCTGGCGCGCGCCGGGGGGCGGGCCGTTGATGCTGGCGGCGCTGCCGGGCATCCGGCGCGGCGACATCGACACCGCGACGCGCTCGCTCTGGCGCTACCGCGCCGCATTGCCCTTCGCGGTCGAGCGGCCGGTCACCATGGGCGAAGGGTGCACGCCGCTCCACCGGACGCGGTACGAAGGCCACGCCTGCGGCTTCAAGCTCGAATGGTTTTCGCCCACGGGCTCGTTCAAGGACCGGGGGGCCTCGGTGCTGGTCTCGTGCCTCCGCCAGCAGGGGATCGAGGCGATCCTGGAGGACAGCTCCGGCAACGGCGGGGCGGCGATCGCCGCTTACGGCGCGGCGGCGGGGATGGCGGTCACGGTCTTCGTGCCGGACAGTACCTCGTCCGCCAAGATCGCCCAGACCCGGGCCTACGGCGCGGATATCGAGCTGATCCCCGGCCCGCGCGACGCGACCGAGGCGGCGGCGATTGAGCGCGCCTCGGAGATCTTCTACGCCAGCCACAACTGGCATCCCTTCTTCCTCCAGGGCACCAAGACGCTCGGCTACGAGATCTGGGAGGATCTCGGCTTCCGCGTCCCCGACAACATCGTGACACCGGTCGGTGCCGGCTCCATCCTGCTCGGCTGCCACCTCGCCTTCCGGGAGCTGATGGCGTCGGGCGAGACGGACCGCCTGCCCCGCCTCTTCGCGACGCAGCCGGCCAACTGCGCCCCGCTCCACAATGCCTTCCAGGCGGGCGCGGATGATTTCGTTCCGACCGACTACAGCCCCACCATCGCCGAGGGCACCGCGATCCAACGCCCGATCCGCCTCAAGCAGATGCTCCAGGCCTTGCGCGAAACCGGCGGCGGCACGGCCATCGTCGAGGAAGCCGATATCGCAGAGGCCGCCGCCAGGCTCGCCGCCCAGGGCCTCTACGCCGAGCCCACCTCGGCCCACGCCGCCGCCGGCTTCGCCCGGCTCGTGGCCGAGGGCAAGATCGGAGCCGGCGAGGAGACTGTCGTCATCCTGACCGGCGGCGGCCTCAAGGCCACGGGGTTCTGGGGGGAACAACCTCGGGGCTAGGCGCCACCGAGTTTGAAGTCCCCACCCCAAGTGTCTAGGCTACCGGGGCGGTCGGAGGCGCGATGACGCCCGGCCCATAAGAATCGGAAAATCCAGGGAGGCAACGATGAACCAGCGTGAATTCACCAGGCGTATGTTGTTGCAGTCGAGCGCGGCGGCGATCACGGCGGCCGCGGCGGGCACCATTCCGGGCATCGCCTTGGCCCAGGCGGAGGGGCTGAAGCTCTGGGCCGCCGTCGTTCACAAGGTGGGTGCGAAGGACTGGAGCGCCATGGCGGCGCAGGCGGGCATCGAGATCGCCTACACAACGAAGAGTGCCAGGGCCGACGAGGCGATCCAGAAGATGGTGGTCGGCGATGGCAACAAGCTGTTCGACGCGCTGACCGACAACGGCGGCGGCATGGAGGACGCGCTCGCCTCGCAGGGCGCTCTCTCCCCCCTCGACACCTCGAAGATCCCCAACTGGAAGAACATCCTGCCGACCTACAACGAGGGCGGCTTCGCGGCGCATACCATTCGCCACAAGGGCAAGGTCTACGCCACGCCGATGATCTCCAACGCCGATTCCCTGGCCTACGATCGCAAGGCGCTCGGCTTCGACCCCGATTCCTGGGGCGTGATCTTCGATTCCCAGTTCAAGGGCCGCGTGGCCTTGCAGAACGACTTCGGTCCGACGCTCACCAACATGGCGATCTACCTGAAGGAAAGCGGCAAGATCGATATCGAGGACGCCTCCGACATGTTGCCGGGCGAGGTCAAGGCGGTCTGCCAGTTCCTCATCGACTACAAGAAGAAGGGCCAGTTCCGCACCTTCTGGGACGGCTTCCAGAACGGCGTCGGACTTCTCACCAGCGGCGAGGTGCTGATGTCGTCGTGCTGGGAGCCGGTGCAGATCGTCGCCAACAAGAAGACCGGCGACAAGGCCGACATCCGCTACGGCACGATGAAGGAGGGGCACCAGTCCTGGAACAACGTGGTGATGATGTCGAAGGGCGCGACCAAGCGGGGGGCGGAAGATCTCTATTACAAGCTGGCGAACGTCTACCTCTCGCCCTGGTTCGGCGCGCGCACCCTCGCCGGCCTCGGTTTCGGGCCGCAGATGGTGGGCGTCGACAGCTATATGGCCGCCAACCCCGACGCCTTCCCGGCTACCGAGCGGGCCCGTGTCTCCGAGATCCTGAAGCGCAAGCAGGCGCGCTACGCGGTCAAGGGCAACGCCTGGCAGAACGTCTTCCCGACCCATATCCGCGACTACCAGGACTGGTGGGCCCGCCTGCAGGCCGCCTGATGTAGCGACGGCGTGAACGTGGCGTCGACGGAGCGCGGCGACGAGGGCGGCGGCCGGAGCGATCCGGCCGCCCCTGGCCCGTGGCGCCGCCTGCTGGGCGAGAACGGCTTGCAGAAGTGGGTCTTCTATCTGCCGGCCGTCTTCATGATCCTGTTCCTGGCGATCCCCACGGCCCTGACCCTGGTTTGGAGCTTTTTCGTGCGCACCACCTTCTGGATGGAGCCGGGCTTCACCCTGTTCGCCTATGAGAACTTCTTCACCTCGGCCCGGGCCGAGAACTTTCTCTACTCGATGATCCATTCCGCCTGGGCGGTGGTGATCTGCTTCGCCATCGGCTTCCCGATCGCGGTCTTCGTCCGCCGCCGGGTGCCGCAGGCGGCACAACACCGCGTCGTGCTGCTCTTCATCCTGCCGTTCATGATTTCCGAACTGGTGCGTGTCTTCGCCATGCGCCCCGTGCTCGGCCGCCACGGCATCATCAACAACGCGTTGATGGATATCGGCCTGATATCCGAGCCGATCACCGTCATCCTCTTCAGCCCCTTGGGCGTCGTCATCGGCGACGTGCTGTCGTTCCTGCCCTTCATGGTTTTCGCCGGCTTCCTGGCGATGGAGGCGGTGCAGCGCTACATCTTCGAGGTCTGCGACGACCTTGGCGCCGGTCCGGTCCGGACCATGCGCGACATCGTCATCCCGCTCGCCGCGCCCGGGATCTTCGCCGGCGGCGTCTTCATCTTCGTCAACGGCCTGGGCCAGGCGCTGGTGCCGATCATCCTGGGCGGACCGGGCGCGGTGAACGCCGGCCTGATCGCCAACCAGGCGATCACGGCGCTGGATTTCCCGCTCGCCATGGCGATCAGCACGATCATGATTCTGACGTTGATGGCCCTGCTCTACATCGGGCACCGACTGTTCGACCTGACCAAGATCCTGCAGCCGATCAGCTGAGAGGTGGAACTTCAATCGATGACCGGAGCCATCCCAAAGTCGTCATTGCGAGCAAGCGGAGCGAGCGTGGCAATCCAGGCGATCTCGACGATGTGCGAGGACGTCGACGCCCGTCACGCCGCCCTGGATCGCCACGGGGCTTCGCCCCTCGCGATGACGGTGTTGTATTCGGCCGCGGGGCATGGCGGAGACAATCGAAGGAAATTCAGGCGCTGATGCCATGATCGACGAGTACGGCAATCCCTGGACCTATCGGCTGAAGTGGGCCTACCTGCTGTCTGTCGTCGGCGCCCTGCTGCTGCCGACCTTCTACGTCATCTACATCTCCTTCAACGAATTCGGCTTCGGCGCCCGCATCTACCAGTTCACCTTCGACTGGTACCGGGTCGTGCTGGGCGACACGATGCTGGTCAATTCGCTGAAGTGGACCGGCTGGCTCGCCGCCGGCGCCGTCGCCAGCGCCGTGCCGATGGCGCTGCTCGCCGCCAAGTTCTACAAGCGGACCCGCTTCAAGGTCGGCTTCGTCACCTTGATGCTGTTCCCGCTCTTCATCCCGGCCGACATCATGGCCTCCAGCCTCCTGGTTTACTTCAAGCAGCTGAACGCCTTCTTCACGCTCGCGGGCGAGGCGCTCGGCGCTGAGTGGCTGACCACCTGGTTCGAATTGGGCTTCACCACGGCGCTCATCGGCCAGGTGCTCTACACCGTGCCCTACGCTTTCATCGTCATCCTGATCACCATGTCGCGCTACCATGAGCAACAGACGGAGGCGGCCCGAGGCTGCGGCGCCACCGCCTGGCAGGCCTTCTGGCATGTCGAGTTCCCGCAGATCCGGGTCGGAGTTTTCAGCGCCTGCGCCTTCGTCACCATCCTGTCGTTCAACGAGGCGGTGCGCACCGCGATGCTGAAGGGCGGCTTCGACACCTTCTCCAACGTGCTGGTCTCGCAGATGCTGAACGTCGGCATGTCGGAAGAATCCTACGCCATGGCCGGAACCATGAGCATGGTCTCGATGCTGGTGGTGGGGTCGATCATCGTCTACACCCTGATCCGCGCCGAGCGGCTGGAGCGGATCCAGCGGGCCAAGGCGGCGCCCGAGGGGGCGGCCTAGGATGAGCACACCCACCCACACCGCCGTCGAGGTCGCCGGGCTTTCGAAGTCCTATGGCCCCGTGCAAGCCTTGCGGTCCGTCGATCTCACGGTGAAAAGCGGCGGCTACTTCGTCCTGCTGGGCCCCAGCGGCGGCGGCAAGACGACGCTGCTGCGCCTGATCGGCGGCTTCATCCGGCCGAGCGCGGGCGTGATCCGGCTGCACGGCGCCGACGTCGCGGGCCTCGGCCCCGACCGGCGGCCGACGACCATGGTGTTTCAGAGCTACGCGCTCTTCCCCCACATGGACGTGGCGCGGAACGTCGGCTACGGCCTCCGGCTGAAGAAGCTCTCGAAACCGGAGATCGCCGAGCGGGTCGCGCGCATGCTGGCCCTCGTCGGGCTCGAAGGTTACGACGAGCGCAAGCCGCACGAACTCTCGGGCGGGCAGCAGCAACGGGTCCAACTCGCCCGCAGCCTCGTGCTGGACGCCGACATCCTGTTGCTGGACGAGCCCTTGGCCTCGCTCGACGCCAAGCTCCGCAAGGAGATGTGCCTGGAACTAAAGCGCATTCAGGAGCAGGTCGGCATCACCTTCATCCACGTGACGCACAACCAGGAGGAGGCGATGGTGATCGCCGATCGCATCGCCCTCATCGCCGACGGAGAGCTGGTCGAGGAAGGCAGTGCCCGCGACGTCTACGAACACCCGCGCCGCCGCTTCACCGCCGGCTTCATCGGCGAGAACAATATTATGGATGGCCGGGTGACGGCGGTCGGCGACGACGCGGTGACGGTGGACCTGGGTCACGCCCGGGTGCGGGTGCCGCGAGCCGCCGCCACGGTGGCGGAAGGCGCCGCCGTCTCCCTCTCCATCCGCTCCGAACGCTGCCGCCTGGTCCCGGCCCGAGACGAGCTGCCGGATGGCACCCAGGTGATATCGGCGCGGCTGATCGACGAGGTTTATCAGGGCCTCACCACCTCGCTGCGCGCGCGGCTCGATGACGGCACCGAAGTCACGGTCCGAGAACTCGCCAACGATACGGCGGACAGCCTCTCCCCGGGGGACGAGATCCAGTTCGCCTGGCGCATCGGGGACGCACGCCTGCACCTCGATTGATCAGCTGAAAATCAATCGATGACGGGGGCCGCCCCAACACCGTCATTGCGAGCGAGCGAAGCGAGCGTGACAATCCAGGCGATCGCGGTGCCGTCCGAGGACGTCGACAACCTTCAAACAACGCTGGATCGCCACGCTCCGCGCGCGATGACGGAGATGTGTCGTTGCTCTCGCCCCATCCTCGCCGACCTCGGCCAGCCGAGACACGAGGTCGGGCAGCGAGCCGAGGCCCGAAGGATTTTCAAGCTCCGAGCGGCCATCAGCCGGTGACTTCGAACAACCCTGGTATCGGCGGGACGGGATCGCGGATTTCCGCCGCGACCTCCAGGGCGAGTGCGTCGAGACCGCCGTTGGGGATATCCGCCAAATTCAACGTGGTATCCAGGAAACGATCGCCCTCCCCCGGCTCGACGACGCCATGGCCGAGGGTGCGGAACTTGGCGACGTAGTCGTCGCGGGCATAGGGCCGGGCGCCGTTCGGGTGGGCGTCGGCGACGGCGAGTTCGTCCTCCAGCATCGTGCCGTCGGCGAGCGTGATTCGGGCGCGGGCGCCGAAGGCGCGTTTCGCCGGATCGGGCTCATGATAGCGCCCGGTCCACTCGGCGTCTTCCACCGTGCGGACGCGTTGCCAGAGCGGGGCGACGGCCCGGGCGCGCTCCGAGGTGTAGCTCGCGTCGTGGTGCCAGGCGCCATCGGCCAGCGCCACGGCGAAGATGTACATGGCGCTGTGATCGAGCGTTTCCCGGCTGGCCGAGGGATCGTATTTCTGCGGGTCGTTCGCGCCGTTGCCGATGATGCGATGGGTGTGGTCGCTGGTATGGATCACCACCTCCCGCACCGCGTCGACGTCGTCGATCCGCTCCCGCAGGCGAAAGGCGAGGTCGATCAGCGCCTGGGCCTGGTATTCGGCCGAATGGGCCTTGGTGTAAGTCTCCAGGATCGCGCGGCGGGCGGCGCCCGGCTCCGGCAGGTCGATTTCGTAGGCCGCCTCCGGGCCGTCCAGCAGCCAGGCGACGATGCTGTCATCGCCCTCGTAGATCGGCGCCGGGCCGCTCTCGCCCCGCATGGCGCGGTCGACCGCCTCGATGGCTAGTTTGGCGACATGGGCCGGTGCATAGGCCTTCCAAGAGGAAATCTCGCCCTTGCGCGATTGCCGCGTGGTGATGGCGACATGGACCGCGTGATTGACCGCCTGATAGGTGACCTCGACCGGCAGGCGCAGCAAATCGCCGAGCCCCGCCACCGTGCCGGCCGCCAGGTGCGTAATGTGATCGATCCGGTGCTTGTTGAGGCAGATCGCCTTGGTCAGCGCCACGTCGACCTCGTAAGCGGTCAGGATGGCGCGAACGAGGTCGGCGCCGGCGAGGCCCCGCTGCTGCGCCACGGCGACGAGCGCCGGGATCATGTCGCCCGGGTGGTTCATGTCGGCGGCGAGGAAGGTGTCGTGGAAGTCGAGTTCGCGCACCGCCGTGGCGTTGGCCCACGCCGCCCACTCGCAGCAGACTTTGACGCCGGGCCCCAGCCCGATCACCGTGGCGCCGTGGGGATGGGGATGGGCCACGGCCTGGGCCCTGGCGTTCGCCACCGGCCGGCGGGCCAGCGCCGCGAGGGAAACGGCGGCATTGTCGACGATACGGTTCACCGCCATCGCCGCCGCATCCTGGTCGAGCGGCGCATCGTCGGCCGCGACGGCCGCCAGTTTCCAGGCCAGCTGCTCCGCCCGGGGCGTCGTCTCGCCGGTGGGGTGCACGCGCAGCACATGCCTGACCATCAGCCGCCTCCCTCGATTTAATCGCCCTCGCGCGCGCCTCGCCCTCAGATGTCGCGGGTCGGCCGGCCGGGGATATGCGCCATGATCGAATCGTCGAAGCCGCCGTCGACGCAGATGTCCTTGCCGGTGAGGTAGGTGTTGTCGGGCCCGACCAGCCAGGCGATGGCGTTGGCGATATCGATCGGCTCGCCGATCCGGCCCATCGGCACCAGGTCGGTACGGGCCTGGGCAATGGCGTTGTCGGAATAGGCGGAGACCGTCAGCGGCGTGCGGATCATGCCGGGCGAGACCGCGTTTGCGTGGATGCCGTCCGCCGCCCATTCCTGCGCCAGGACGCGGCAGAGCATGATGTTGGCCGCCTTGGAGGGCGCGTAGGAGCCCAGGCCCGGATGAGCGTTCCGCCCGGAGATCGAACCGATGCCGACATAGGCACCGCGCGACTCCTTCAGATGCGGATAGGCCGCCTGGGCCAGCAGGAAGCCGGCGGTGACGTTGACCCGCATCACCCGCTCCCAGTCCTCGAGGGCGAGTTCGGCGATGAAAGCCGGCGCGGTGATGCCGGCGTTGGAGATCACCGCGTCGAGGCCGCCGAAGGCCGCCGCCGCTTCGGCCACCAGGCGGGCGGGCGTCTCCGGATCCATCAGGTCGCCGGTCGGCGTCACCACCTCGGCCCCCATGGTCGCGAGCTTCTCGGCCAGCGCGGCGAGTTCGTCGGTCTCGCGCACTTCACAGGCGGCGATCGCCGCCCGCTCGCCCCTGGCGAGCGCATCGCGCGCCAGCTTCAAACACGCCTCCCCCCCGATCCCCGGACTGGACCCCGTCACCAACGCGCGCATGCTCTTCTCCTCCTTGCCGGAACTCCGCCTGGGCGGAGATTATAGCCGCCGGGCGAGCGACGCGAGTCGACGAAGTGGCGGCCGGCGGCCCTTTGACGACCCGTCCGGCCGCGCCTACGGTTCGGTCCCGGGTCGTCGGGATGGATCACGAGGCGGGCGAAATCGGTGGAAGACGGTCGAACGGTTTGCGTCATCGGCGCCGGAATGGTCGGCGTCTGCGCGGCGTTGCATCTCCAGGACGAAGGCTTCGAGGTGACGCTGGTCGACCGGGGCGGCCCAGGTGAGGCGACCTCGTCGGGAAATCTCGGCGGCTTCGGCATCGCCTCCTGCGTGCCGGCGGCGATGCCCGGCGTGCTGCGGAAAGTTCCGGGCATGCTGTTTGACGCCGATGCGCCCTTGAAACTCGGATGGCGCCACCTGCCCGCGGCACTTCCCTGGTTCATGCGCTTCCTCGCCGCCGCCCGGCCGGAGCGCGTCGAGGAAATCGCGCGGGCCCGGCAGAGCCTGCTGGACCGCGCCCACGATGCCGTCGATCCCCTTGTCCGGGCGGCGGGCGCCGAGCACCTCATGAGCCAGACGGGCCTCATGTTCACCTTCGAAAGCGAGGCGGCCGTGGCGGCCGCCGCCGCCGCCTTCGAACTCCGAGAGCGGAACGGCGTGACGATGGACGTCCTCGACGGCCGGGAGGCGCGCCAGCTGCAGCCCGCCCTCTCGGAAAAGGTGATTCGTGGCATCCGAATTCCGAATTTCTCCCACACGGTCGATCCGCTCCGTCTGGTACAGGCCCTCGCCGACCTGTTCGAGCGCCAGGGCGGGCGACTGCTCCGCCGCGCCGTCCGAGGTTTCGAGATCGCCCCCGAGGGCGTGCGCACACTCCGCACGGACGAGGGCGAGTTCGCGGTCGAGCGGATCGTGATCGCCGCCGGGGTCTGGTCGCGCGGGCTTGCCCGTGCGCTCGGCAGCGCCGTGCCGCTCGAGGCGGAGCGCGGCTATCACGTGATGTTCAACGCCACCGACGTCACGATGCATGGTGGAATCATCTCCGTCGACCGCCACATCGCCGTCACGCCCATGCTCGACGGCATCCGCGCCGGCGGCATCGCCGAATTCGCGCCGCCGGACGCGGCGCCCGATTACGCCAATGCCCGCCTGGTCCGCCGCCACGCCGAGGCCCTCTTCCCGGGCCTGGGAAGCGAGAACGTCACCGAATGGATGGGCCCGCGACCATCCCATCCGGATTCGATGCCCGTCATCGGCCGCTCGCCCCGCCACGCCAACGTCCACTTCGCCTTCGGCCACGACCATCTCGGCCTCACCATGGGCGGGATCACGGGCAAGCTGATCGCGGAACTCCTGGCCGGCAAGCCGCCGAGCGTCGATTTGGCGCCCTTCCGCCCCGATCGATTCTAAGACCGGCGGCGGACGCCATGACCGAAAGCTTCCCCAGCCACGCCCGGGCCGTCATCATCGGCGGTGGCGCCATGGGCTGCAGCACCCTTTACCACCTGGCCAAGTTCGGCATCGCGGACGCGGTGCTGCTGGAGCGCAAACGGCTTACCGCCGGCACCACCTGGCATTCGGCCGCCCAGGTGCGCCGGCTGCGGTCCTCGAACAATTTGACCCAGCTGATCAAATACAGCGCCGAACTCTATGCCGGCCTGGAAGGCGAGACGGGACAGTCGACCGGCTGGTCCCGGACCGGCAGCCTCTCGATCGCCACCACCGCCGACCGTTTCGCCTTTATCAAGCGCCAGGCGGCGCTGGCGGCCGCCTTCGGGGTCGAGACCGAGGTGATCGGCGCGGCCGAGGCAGGCCGAATCTGGCCCTTGATGCGGACGGACGACATCGTCGGCGCCGTCTTCGCCCCCGATGATGGCCGGGTCAATCCGAGCGATCTCTGCGCGGCGCTGGCCAAGGGCGCGAGAGCGCGCGGCGCGAGTATTTTCGAGGAGACGGAGGTCACCGGATTCGATATCCGCGACGGCCGTGTCCACGGCGTCCGCACCAGCCGGGGCGACGTCGAATGCGAGATCGTCGTCAATTGCGCCGGCCTCTGGGGCCACCGCATCGCGGGTCTCGCCGGCGTCGCGGCGCCGCTCCATGCCTGCGAGCACTTCTATCTGCTGACCAGGCCAATTCCCGGGATCGACGGCCACCTGCCGACCTTGGGCGACCACGACAACTACCTCTATATCCGCGACGATGTCGGCGGCCTGCTGGTCGGTTGTTTCGAGCCGAACGCCAAGGGCCTGCCGCTGGACCGCCTGCCGAACGATTTCGCCTTCGACCTGTTGAACGAGGACTGGGATCATTTCGAGCCCATGATGGAGAACGCGCTCAGGCGAATTCCGGCCCTGGAGACGGCGGAGGTGCGGATGCTGCTGAACGGGCCGGAGAGCTTCACCGCCGACGGTGCCTTCCTGATGGGCGAGGCGCCGGAGGTTCGGGGCTTTTATCTGGGCTGCGGCATGAACTCCATGGGTGTCGCCAGCTCCGGCGGCGCCGGCCGCGCGCTCGCCGAGTGGATCGTCGAGGGCCGGCCGACCATGGACCTCTCGCCGGTCGACATCCGCCGCTTCTCGGCTTTCCAGAACAATCCCAACCTCTTGGCCGAGCGGATACCGGAGGAACTCTCGCGCCACTACGCCATCGGCTATCCGGGCCGAGAATTCGAGACGGCGCGGGGGGTGCGCCGCTCCCCCCTGCACGATGCGCTGGCGGCGGCCGGCGCCCAATTCGGCGAACGCCACGGCTGGGAACGGCCGACCTGGTTCCGCGCCCCGGGCGAGGACGGCCCCGTGCCGCTTCGCTATGGCAAGCCCGCCTGGCACGACGCGGTGGCCTCGGAATGCCGCGCCGCGCGGGAGGCGGCGGCCCTCTTCGACCAGGGTTCCTTCGGCAAGCTGCTGGTGGAGGGGCCGGAAGCGACGGCGCTGCTGCAACGGGCGTGCGCCAACGACGTCGACGTGGCGCCGGGCCGTGTCGTCTACACCGCGATGTTGAACGAACGCGCCGGCTTCGAAAGCGACCTCACCGTCATGCGCCTGGCCGAGGAACGCTATTTAATGGTGACGGCCACCGGCCAGGCGCGGCGCGATACGGATTGGCTGCGCCGCCACACGGATGAAGGCGCGCGCGTGGCGGTGACCGAGGTCTCGGGCGCCATCGCCGTCCTGGGCCTGATGGGCCCGACGGCGCCGACGATCCTGCAATCGCTGACCGATACGGACCTCGGAATCGACGCCTTCCCCCTCTTCACCCGGCGCGAGATCGCCATCGGACCGGTGATGGCTGGCGCCGCGCGGCTTTCCTACGTCGGCGAAGCGGGCTTCGAACTCTATGTCGGGACCGAGATGGCGGCGAGCCTACATGAGGCCCTGCTTTCGGCGGGCGCCGAACATGGCCTGATCCATGCCGGTGTCCACGCGATGACCGCGCTTCGCATCGAGAAGGGCTACCGTGCCTGGGGCCACGACGTGACGCCGGACGACACCCCGGACGAGGCCGGCCTCGCCTTCGCGGTCAAGACGGGCAAGCAAACCCCCTTCACCGGCCGCGACGCCCTGCTGGCGAAGCGCCAGGCCCCCCTCGCCCGCCGCCTCGTCCATCTGGCGCTTCCCGACCCCGAGGCCTGGCCGATCGGCGACGAACCCATCCTCAAAGCCGGCGAAATCATCGGCCAGATCACCTCGGCCGTCCACGGCCACACCCTCGGCCACGCCGTCGCCATGGGATATGTCCGCCTGAACGGCGCGGCATCCGGCGAGGTCGAAACCTGGTCCGACATCGAGGTCGATATCGCCGGTGAACGGTTTACGGCTCGCGCCTCTCTCCGTCCCTTCTTCGACCCGACGGGCGCCCGGATGGCGACCCAATGACGGATCGCGCGCGTTCCGGGACATGCTAAGTTTGCCGGGCGACGTAACTTACCCGGGAGGGGATGATGACCGTGAGCTTCGACTATTCGGGATACGCCGTGCTGGTGACGGGCGGGTCCAACGGCATTGGGCTCGCCATCGCGCGCGGTTTCCGCGATGACGGCGCCCAAGTTGCGATCACGGGGACCCGGGGCGTCGCGGGCGACTACGAGGAGGACCTCTCGGGCCTGGCCTACTCCCAGGTCCTGATGGAAGACGGCGCGGCCGTCGATGCGCTGATCGAGCGCACCGGGCGTCTCGACGTCCTCGTCAACAACGCCGGCACCGCCGTCCGCGCGCCCGAGGCCTATACGCCCGAGGGTTTCGAGCTGAACATCGCCATCAATCTGAACTCGGTCTACCGGCTGTGCCAGGGGTTCAGGACAAAACTCGCGGCCCGGCCGGGCAGCATCATCAACATCGCCTCGATGACCAGCTACGCCGCCTCCCCCCGTGTGCCGGGCTACGGCGCCTCCAAATCGGCGGTACTGCAGCTGACCAAGACCTTGGGCACGCTCTATGCCGAGAACGGCATACGGGTCAACGCGATCGCACCCGGCTGGATCGAGACCAACCTCACCGTGGGCGTCCAGGCCGCGCCGGAACTCAGCGACCCGATCGTCGCGCGGACGTCGATGGGCCGCTGGGGCAAGCCCGAGGAGATGGCGGGCACCGCGCTCTACCTCGCCTCCGACCAGCTCGCCGGTTTCGTCACCGGCGTCACCATCCCCGTCGACGGCGGTTTCAGCGCCAACTGATCGAGGAGCGGAGATGTACCAGTTCGATTCCAGCCGAACCGACCTCGCCCGTGAATACAGGGCGAAGCCCTTCGGCGAGCACAGCCCGGACCTGCAATATCTGCTGAACCTGATGCGCAAACCCGCCGAGGCGCCCTACTATCTGCTGGTTGCGACCGAGCCGCACAGGCGCTGGACGCTCGCCACGAAGGAGCCCGGCACGTTCGAACCGCCGCGCCTCACCAACACGGTCTTTACCGACCTGGAGGCGGCGGAGTGGGCCGTCTTCAAGCTCCGCTGGAAAGCGCTCGGCGGCGGCGAACTCGAGATCGACTGACGACGGCGGAACCCGGCCATGACCTCCATCCTCGGCTATTGCGACCCCATCAGCGCCGCCCCCGGCGATCGCGTCGACTTCATGGTGAGCTGCCACGGTGCCGACACCTACGAGGTGGAGCTGGTCCGCCTGCTCAATCCCGACGCCGGACCGCAAGCGACGCCGTTCCGCACCGAGCCGGTGGCGAGCGAGGCCAATCGCACCTATCCCGGACGGGTGCAGTCCATCCACCCCGGCTCCCACGGCATCGTCGGCGCCGACCCGCGCTTCAACGCTCTCGAAAGCTTCACGCTCCAGGTCTTTGTCTGGCCGACGACGCTCGGCGGCGCCCGCCAGGCGCTGATCGGCTCCTGGTCGGAGGCCGACGGCGCGGGCTTCGGCCTGAGCCTCGATGCGAACGGAGCCCTTTCGCTCCGCGTCGGCGACGGCGCGGGCGGGATCGCGGAATTGACGGGCGAGGCGCCCCTGTTGGCACGCCACTGGTACCTCGTCGCCGGCGGCTGGGACGCCGAGGCGGGCACGCTCTTCCTGTCGCGGATCCCGCTGGCCGACAAGAGCTTCCACGCGGAGACCCCGGTTCACCTGACGGCTCCCTCGACGGTGCGGCCCCGGGCGGCGGGGCCGTTCCTGTTCGCCGCCTGGGCCGCGGGCGACGACGGTCTCGCGGGCGGTCACTTCAACGGCAAGCTCGATTCTCCCCGCCTCGCGCGCCGCGCCCTTTCGCCGGCGGAGATCGTCGATCTCGCGGGCGCCGCGCCGCTCGTCCCCGGGCTCGCGCGGGACGTGGTGGCGCGCTGGGACTTCAGCCGGGAGATCCCGACCGAGGACCTGATCGACACCTCGCCCAACCGGCTCGATGGCCGTCTGGTCAATCTGCCGGCGCGCGCCATGACGGGCCACAACTGGACCGGCGAGGCCATGGACTGGACCCAGGCGCCGGACCAGTACGGCGCGATCCACTTCCATGACGACGACCTGGTCGACGCGCGCTGGGAAGCCGACTTTTCCTTCCTGGTCCCCGGCGATCTCCGCTCCGGCATCTACGCGGCGCATCTGAGGGCGGGAGAAGCCGAATTCTGGATCCCCTTCTTCGTCCGCCCGCCCAAGGGCGTCGCCCGGGCGCGCATCGCCTTTCTCGCCTCCACCGCCAGCTACACGGTCTACATGAACAACAGGGGCCGCTTCATTACCGGGGCGGCGGAACTCTATCATGGCCGCCTGACCATCATCGATGCGATCGACGCGCTCTATTACGAACACCCCGAGGTCGGCCTTTCGACCTACGACCGGCATTCCGACGGCAGCGGCGTCTGTTACGCCTCGCGCCATCGCCCGGTGTTCAACGTGCGGCCCACCGGGCGCCATTGGAACTTCAACCTCGACCTCTTCATCATCGACTGGTTGGAGCATCTCGGCCTCGACTACGACGTCATCACCGAGGAGGACCTGCATTACGAGGGGCTGGACCTGCTGGCGCCCTATTCCGTGGTGCTGACCGGATCGCATCCCGAGTACGATTCCCTGGAAATGCTGGACGCGATCGACGGCTACCTGCGCCAGGGCGGGCGCTTCATGTACATGGGCGGCAACGGCTTCTACTGGCGGATCGCCCACCATCCGACGCGGCGCGGCGTGCTGGAAGTGCGCCGGGCCGAGGGCGGCATCCGGGCCTGGGACGCGGAGCCGGGCGAGTATTACCACGGCTTCAGCGGCGAATACGGTGGCCTCTGGCGGCGCCAGGGGCGGGCGCCGCAAAAGCTCGCGGGCGTCGGCTTCATCAGCCAGGGTTTCGATGCCTGCTCCTATTACCGGCGCACGGACCAGAGCCACGATACCCGCGCCGCCTTCATGTTCGAGGGCATCGAGGAGGAGATCCTGGGCGACTTCGGCGTCCTGCAAGGGGGTGCGGCCGGCCTGGAGATCGACTGCGCCGACATGGCCCTCGGCACCCCGGCGCATGCCCTGGTGCTCGCCAGCAGCGAGAACCACTCCAACACCTACGAACTGGTCGCCGAGGAGGTCCGCATCCCGCACGGCGCCACCAACGCGGTGCAGAATCCGGCCATCCACGCCGACCTGGTGTTCTTCGAGACCGAGGGCGGTGGCGCCGTGTTCTCCACCGGCTCGATCGCCTATGCGGGAAGCCTGTCGTGGAACGGCTTCGACAACAACATCGCCCGGCTGACCGAGAACGTGTTGCGGCGCTTCGTCGATCCCGAGCCGTTCGAGCTGCCGGGTGGGGGCTGAAACCCACGGGGTGGACACCGGCGGCCCATTGCGGCGGCGGCGCGACCTGGGTAACGTCGGGTTGGAGGCGAAACCATTTTCCATGTTTCGGTTGAGGGGAAGGGTGAAAATGCACTTACTCGAAGTATTCGACCCGAGCGGCGCGACGGAAGTCACCAGGTTGCACGCCTCTCGGCTCGACGATCTGAATGGCAAGCGAATCGCGCTCCTGTCCGACGACATGTGGCAATCGCAC
Source organism: Alphaproteobacteria bacterium (assembly GCA_965226475.1). Taxonomy (GTDB): domain Bacteria; phylum Pseudomonadota; class Alphaproteobacteria; genus JASLMY01. The sequence goes on from CBDDDJ010000002.1 coordinate 1,071,456, forward strand.
CGCATGTTGCCGCTGATCAAGGAACGTCTCGAAGCTCGCTATCCCGATATCACGGTCATCCCGGAGACCGCGTTTCCCATGGGCAGCAGCGCCATCGACGACGATGTCACGGCCGATCTGATGGTGGAGCGGGGTGTCGACGGCGTCATTGTCGGCAACGCTTCCTGAGGCGCCTGCGCCACCGCTTGCGGCCGTGCCGCCGCTCGAATCGAAAGCAGGAATATCCCGACCGTCGTTCTGACCCGCGCGGAATTCGTTGGCGTCACCCGCAACGCCGTGGCTGGTCTGGGCTTCGACCAGGATGTCTCCATGGTCGTGTTCCCCATCGATCCCTTCCTGGTCGGCGGCGACATCTCAGCCGTCGGGCGGGCGTTGCAAGAGTTCGTCGATGGCCTGACCACATGGCGGCCCGCCCGAAACGAAACCGGCCTGAAATCGCCGCCCCGCATCGCCATCGAGGCGAACGGCTATGAAGCCGCCGCCGATAAAATGAACGCCGTGTTCCTGACCAACACATGGGGCGACGGTCTGCCCTTGAACCCGCCATCGGCGGATCGCGTGGACTGGATCTTGAGCGGAAGCGACCTGGCGCCGGACGCGGTCATCGGCAAATTCATGCCGCGTGGCGGCATCGCCACGGTGGAAACGATCGCCGTGTCGCTGGCCATGGCGGGCGGGCGGCCCGAGTATCTGCCGGTGCTGATCGCGGCCGTGGATGGATTTCTGGATCCGGGAATCGAACATGACAAGGTCCAGGCGACATCCGGCAGCACCTTTCCCGTCATCATCGTCAATGGCGCAATCGCGGAGGAAATCCGCCTGAATTCAGGCTTCGGCCTGCTGGGGCCGGACCCGCGGCATCCCGCGGGCGCCAGCATCGGGCGCGCGCTGCGCCTGTTGCAGCAGAATGTCGGCGGCGCGCTGCCCGGGGTCGGCACCATGGCGATCTTCGGCGCCATGCGCACCACCAACGCCGTGTTCGCCGAGGACGAAGCCGGGTTGCCGGAGGGCTGGGACCCGGTCGGCACCTCTCAGTTTGGCTTCGCGCGCGGCGAAAACACCGTCACCGTCGTGGTCGCCACCGGCGCCTCGAACATCATGCGGCGCGGCGTCGGCAAGGAGAGCCCCGAAGAGGAAGCCGAACAGGGCCTGCTTCGCGTCGCCTCGTACCTCGCCAGCGCCAACGGGCACTACACCTGGGGCCATGCCGAGGGCACGCCCGGCGTGTTGCTGATGCCGCGCGTGGTGGCGCGGCAGCTCGACAATCTGGGTTGGGATCAGGCGCGCATCAAATCGTTCCTGTGGGAGAATTCCAAAATCCCCTGGGCCGAGGCCGAGCGAAACGGCTTGAAGCAGTGGATCGAGGCCGCGGCGCACCCCGACACCCAGGCCTCGGCGGGCGAGGACCCCTGGGCCATCTGCCGCAAACCGGAACAGTTGATCCTCGCTGTCGCGGGCGGCGAACATCCGACCCACAATTTCTGGTTCCAGGCCTCCGCGACCAGAATCGCCGGCCGCCGGATCGGCCTGCCCGAGAATTGGAACGCCTTGATCCAGACGGCCGACGACGAACTGGGCCCGCGCGGCGAGATGTGCGTGATCTGAGCGGGGCGGCCTGGTAAACCCGCTAACGCCCATAGACCTCCCGCGCCGTCGCTTCCGAGATCTTGCCGTCCCGGAGATCGCGGGCCACGGAATCGCCGTCGCGTTCGGCGGGCGGGCCGAAGCCGCCGCCGCCTGGCGTCTCGACGCGGACCGTGCCGCCCTTCGGCACCTCGACCGTGCACTTGGAGGGCAGATCGCGGTTTTCGCCCTCGGGATCGAGAATGAAGCGGGCGGGCCGCGCGTCGTGGCCGCCGGCGAGGCCCCAGGGCGCGAACTTGCGCCCGTCCGAGAGCACCGTGAAGGTGCAGTCGGCGAGCGGGAAGGTGAAATCGCGGCGGATGCCGAGCCCGCCCCGGTATTTGCCGTCGCCGCAACTGTCCTCGATCAGCTCGTAGCGTTTGAAGCGGATCGGATAGTTGAGTTCGACCTCCTCGATCGGCGCATTCTCGGTGTTGTGGATGTTGGTCTGCACCGCGTCGGGGCCGTCCTTGGTGGGCCGGGCCCCGTTGCCGCCACCGATCGTCTCCATGTAGCAGAAGTACTCGTCCAGGCGCGGGTCGTGGCCGCCGAAGCCGATGTTGACGATGATGCCCTTGCTGGCCGCCGGCACGCGCTCGGGCAGCACCGGATGCAGCGCCCGCCACAGAAGCTCGGTCATGCGGAACACCGTCTCCCAGCCGCCGACCACGGCGGCGGGGCGCACGGCGGTGCAGATCAGGCCGTCCTCGCCAATCGTGTGGATGCGCCGGAGAAACCCCTCGTTCACCGGCACCTGATCGTCGATCAGGCATTTGACGATGAAGGCGGGCGCGGTGGATGTCATGGCGCGGATGCAGTTCATCGGGGAGGCACGCTGGGCCGACGAGCCGGTCGGGTCGAGGGTGACGTGCCCGTCCTTGAACTCGAGCTTGAGGTTGAAGCGGATAGGTTCGTCGCTGAAACCATCGTCGTCGCGGAACCCCTCGACCTCCCAGACGCCTTCGGGGAGCTGGCGGATCTCGCGATCGGTCCACCGTTCGGTATAGGCGATCAGCTCGTCGCAGAAGGCCGCCAGCGTATCCTCGCCGATCCGCTCGACCAGTTCGACGATGCGCCGGCAGCCGACGAAGTTGGCCGACATCTGCGCCCGGATGTCGCCGGCCGTCTCGCGCGGCGCGCGGATGTTGGAAAGGATCAATTTGAGGACGTTCTCGTCGATCTCCCCGCCCTGGGCGATCCGGGTCGGCGGTATGATCAGGCCTTCCTGGAACAGCTCGCGGTTGACGCCGAGGCTCGCCGGCGAGGATCCGCCGACGTCCACGTGATGGGCCATGTTGGCGACATAGCCGATCCGCCGGCCCTCGTGGATTACCGGCGAGACGATCGTGATGTCGTTCAGGTGGCTCGAGCCCCGGTGCGGGTCGTTGACGATCAGGGCGTCGCCCGCCCGCAGCCGCTCGAGGCCGAATTCACGCAACGTGGCCGGCGCGATCGTCGCCATGCAGATCAGGTGCGGGGGCTGGGAGAAGGACTGGCCGACACAGCGCAGCTGGTCATCGAACACGGCACAGCTGAAATCGGCGCGGGTTTTGATATTGGTCGAGTAGGCCGCGCGGCGCACCGTCAGCGCCATCTCTTCGGTGATGTTCAACAAGGCGTTGCGCAACACTTCGAAGGTGACCGGGTCCATGTTCGGATGGGGGTCGCCGACCTCGATTTCGTGGGCTTGGCTCATTGTGTTTCCCCCGTATCCAAGATGATTTCCAGACTGCCGTGACGGTCGACGAACACCGCCGCGTCGGGCGGCACCACGGTCGTCGTGTCCATCTGTTCGATGATTGCCGGGCCGCGCAGGCGGTTGCCGAAGCGGAGCTTCACCCGATCGTAGAGCGTGCAATCCACGAGGCCGCCCGCGCCGGCGAAATAGACCTCGCGCTCGCCCTTGACCGCGTGGGCGGCGTCTTCCCCGCCCTGGTCGAGTTCGCGAATGCGCGGCCGGTCCACCTTGCCGATCGCCGTCAGACGCAGGTTGACGAACTGGGTCTGGCCGGTCCGGTCGCAGTACCCGTAGGTCTCCTGATGGCGATCGTGAAAGGCCTCGCTCATGGCCGCTCCGATGCCGGCATCGATTTCCCCCGTCAGCGGCACGCGCAGCTGAAACGACTGGCCAAAATAGCACATGTCGATTTCGCGCAGGATTTCGATCCTGTCGTCCGCCACGCCTTCCTCGGCGAGCAGCGCCCGGGTCGGCGCCTCCATTTCGGCGAAGACGGCCGCGAGCGACTTGGGGTCGGTCGCCTCCGACCGGGTCATGTAGGTGCGAACCACCTCGTGCTTCAGGTCGGTGGCCAGCAGTCCGACCGCCGAGTTGACCCCCGGCGTCGGCGGTACCAGGACCTTGGCCACGCCCAGCGCGCGCGCGATGTCGACCGCCTGCATCGGGCCCGCGCCGCCAGATGGCACCAGCACATAGTCGCGCGGATCGATGCCCTGCTGCACGGTGACGAAATAGAGCGCGGCCGTCATCTTGGCGTTGGCGATCTCTATGATCGCGTGCGCCGCCTCCAGCAGGCCGAGCCCCATCGGTTCGGCGACATGGCCGCGGATGGCCCCTTGCGCCAGGGCGACATCGAGCCGCGCCTCGCCACCCAGGAAAAAATCGGGGTTGATCCGTCCGAGAACGACGTTGGCATCGCTCAGGGTCGGCTCCGTCCCGCCCCGGCCGTAGCAGGCTGGACCGGGGTCCGCGCCGGCGCTGCGTGGCCCAACGGTGAGGGCGCCCCCCGGATCGACGTTGGCGATCGAGCCGCCGCCGGCGCCGATCTCCAGCAGACTGATGACCGGCGTGCGGACCGGGTAGCCCTTGCCCCGGGCGCCCGTCACGGTGGCGACGGCGGAGGCGCCGACCTCGAACTCGTCGGCGATCTGGGGCCGGCCCTCGTTCACCACCGCCGCCTTCGCCGTGGTGCCGCCGATGTCGAGCGCCAGCAGGTTGTCGTGGCCCGAAAGGTGCGCGACGAAGGCCGCGCCGATCACCCCGCCGGCCGGACCGGATTCGATCAGATGCACCGGCTGATGTTTGGTGGTGGAGGCCGCCATGATGCCGCCCGCCGAGGTCATCAGATACAGGCCCGAGGCAATGCCGCGCTCCACCAGCCGGCCCTCCAGCCGTTCGATGTAGGGGGCCACGCGCGGCACCAGCACGGTGTTGACGACCGTGGTGCTGGTACGCGGGTATTCGCGGTATTCCGGGCAGACGTCGGACGAGAGGACGGTCGGGATCTCGGGGCATTCCTCGGCGAGCACGGCCGCCGCGCGGCGCTCGTGCGCGGGATTGAGGTAGGCGTGCAGGAAGGCAACGGCGATGGCCTCGACCCCCTGGTCGCGCAGTTCGCGCGCCCGTTCCCGCAGCACGGCTTCGTCGAGCGGCGCCATCTCCTCGCCCTCCGGGCCGATCCGGCCCGGTACGCCGAGCGAGAGGTGGCGCGGAATGAGCGGCGCCGGCAGGTCGTAGAACACGTCGTAGAGCACGGGGCGGGTCTGGTAGGCGATCTCCAGCACGTCGCGGAAGCCCTCGCAGGTCAGCAAGCCCGCCTTGGCGCCCTTGCCCTCGATGATGGTGTTGGTGGCGATGGTCGTGCCATGCACGGTGAACGCCACCTCGCCCGCATCGATCTCGAAGCTCCGAAGCGCCTTGTCGATGCCGTCGATGCAGCCTTGAGAGGGATCGGCCGGTACGGTGGCCACCTTGGCCACCAGGATCTCGCCGGTTTCCTCCTCGACCAACACGACATCGGTGAAAGTGCCGCCGACATCGACACCAGCACGGAAGCGCCGATCCCGTCCATCCTTGCCTGAAGGTATCGCCACCGATCAATCCCTCTTGCTTTCGGCTGGCCCCGGCGCCCCATGTGCGATGCACCGGGAACGACGGCAGGAGAATTCAGCATATCGGAATTGCTTCGCGGACGTGAAAACGGATGCATCGGCGAAGTGATACCGTATAGAAAAGGGGCCCCCGTAAATCGCGGGGGCCCCGAATCAAAAGGTGGTCGCTCACACTATTGAAGCAGCCTCTTGTCTTCCGCGGCGATTTCCTTTTCCGCCTGGGCGATCGAGGTTTCCAGAAGCTTCAGCCACTTGTCGCCGAACTTGTCGGTGTACCACTTCTTCAAAGGCACGACCGACTTCACGAACTGGGCTTTCTCCGCCGCCGTCGGCACGTAGACCTCGCCGCCCCTCTCCTTGAAGGCGGCATAGGCGGCGAGCGCGGTGAATTTCGGATCATCGCTCGCCATCGACGTCAGGTGGTGGAAGCCGGCCGCGACGACCGTCTTATACTCGGGCGACAGGCCCTTGATGAAGTCGTCGTTCATCCACCAGAAGAGGAACATGTAGGCATGGTGGTCCAGCGTCACCCGGTGCAGGAACTCGTGGAACTTCATGTTCACGATGTCGGTGATGCCGTTCTTGGTGCCCACGACGACGCCGGTCGCGAGCGAAGTGTAAAGCTCCTGCCAGGGGATCGGCGTCAGGTTGCCGCTCATCAGCTTGACCATCTCGACCTGCAGCGGCGATTCGATCGTCCGCATCTTGACGCCCTTCAGGTCGGCGGGCGTCTTGATGGTCTTCTCGGTGGTGAAGAAGTCACGCCAGCCACCGGTGTTGTTGAGACCCATCAGCCGCAGGGTGCCGGTCTTCGCCAGCACCGCCGTGCGCACCTCGTCCATGAACGGGCTTTTCATCACCTTCTCGGCGACGCGGTCGTTGGGAAACATGTAGGGCAGGTCGGTGACCTGGATCTCGGGGAAAATGTTGGCGATGCCGCCGACCGTCGTGCCGGTGATCTCGCAGGTGCCGAGCTGTACCGATTCGAGGCACTGGCGGAAGTTGCCGCAAAGCTGGCCGGCCGGATAGATCTCGACCTCGATGGCGCCGTTGGTTTAGCTCTCGACGAAATTCTCGAACACCAGCGCGCCCTTGTGGTCCTCGTCTTCCGTCGAGCCGATGTGACAGATCTTGATCGTCTTCTCCGCCGCCCGGGCGGGTGCCCCGATGGCCAGTGCGGCCACCAGGCCCAGGCCGGCCGCGGCGAGTGCCCCGGATTTCCAATTTGTCATGACGTTTTGTTCCCTACCTTTGTCACTAGGAAAAAAAATTGTGACGCCCGGCCGGAACCGGGTCAACCGCGTCACATGAAGAAGCCGGGCGCGTGGCGGGTGAAACCCAGCCAATAGGGCAGGGACATCGAGACGAAGGGGAAGTAGGTGACGATGAAGATCGCCAGGATCTCGACCGCCAGCAGGGGCACCATTTCCAGCGCGATCACCTCGACCCGGAGCTTGGATATGGAGGACGCGACGAAGAGGATCAGCCCCATCGGCGGCGTCGCCAGGCCGATCGTCAAGTTGATGCACATGATCACCGCGAAGTGCAGCGGGTCGACGCCGAGGTTGACCATGGTCGGCGCCAGGATCGGGCCCAGGATCAGGATCGCCGGGCCGGCGTCCAGGAACATGCCGACGACCAGCAGCAACACGTTGATCAGAAACAGGATCGCCAGCGGATTGTCGGTGATGCCGAAGAGCAGGCCCGACAGCTTCACCGGCACCTGGCTGAGGCTGGCGATGGCGGCGAAGGCGGTGGCGGTGCCGACGATCAGCAGGATCGCGCCCGAGGTGATGGCGGAGGTGAGGAAGACCTGCGGCAGGTCCTTGAACTGGAGCGTCCTGAGCACGAAGAGGGCGATCAGCAGGGCATAGCCGGCGGCGGCGGCGGCCGATTCCGTCGGCGTGAAGATGCCGCCCAGAATACCGCCCAGGATGATCACCGGCGTCATCAGCGGCAACGCCGCCGCCCAGGCCGACCGGCCGACCTGTTTGAGGCTCGCCCGCTCCGCTGACTTGGGATAGTTGCGCCGCTTCGAGATCACCGCCGTCACCATCATCAACATGAAACCGACCATCGGCCCCGGGAACAGGCCGGCCGCGAACAGGCCGGCGACCGAGACGTTCATGATGAAGGCGTAGACCACCATGATCAGGCTGGGCGGGATGATCGGTCCGATGACAGAGGAGGCCGCCGTGATCGCGGCGGAAAACTTGCGGCTGTAGCCGTCCTTCTCCATCGCCGGGATCATGATCGAGCCGACCGCCGAGGTATCGGCCACGGCGGAGCCGCTGATGCCGGCGAACAGCATGGAGGTCACGATATTCACGTGGGCGAGGCCGCCGCGCAGGTGCCCGACCAGCGAATTGGCGAAGTTCACCAGGCTGAGCGTGATGCCGCCCCGGTTCATCACCTCGCCGGTCAGGATGAAGAATGGGATGGCCAGCAGGGGGAACTGATGGATGCCGGCGAAGGTGCGCTGGAACAGCATCTTCAGGAAGATCGGCTTCTCCGCGATCAGGAAGCCGACCATGGGCGCGAAACCGAGGGCGAAGACGATCGGCATGCCGATGAACATCGCGGCCAGGAAAACCCAGAAGAAGGTAACGCCCATGACCGCCCGCCCCGCTTACTCGGCCTGTACCAGTTCGTGGCCCGGCGGCGTCCGCGCCTTGTCCGGATCGATCAGCCCACGCACCGCGTTGATCAGGTATTCCAGCGCCACCATCCCCACCACGAAGGAGCCGATCGGCATGCAGATGTAGACGTAGAGGATCGAGATATCGATGGTGGAAGCGGTCTGAATCCGCGCGTTCCAGGTCATGAACGTCCCCTCCTTGACGAACACGAACATCAACGCGATGACGCCGGCGAAGATCAAGATCAGGGTCAACTGGCGAAGCCGGCCCTTGATGTTGCCGACCAGAACCTCGATCCCGACATGCGCGCCCATCCTGAGCCCGATGGGCGCCGCGAAGAAGGTCAGCCAGACCATGACGAACTTGGCGATCTCCTCCGACCAGGCGAGCGCGTCGTTCATCACGTAGCGCATGAAGACCGCGACATCGACGATGAGCAGCATGAGGGCGAGGAGCCCGATCACCAGCCATTTGAAGACGGCCAGGACCCAGTCGTTCACCCGCGTGACCCAGAATTCCAGCTTTTCGAGAGCGGCGTCGACGGCCATGTCAGGCGCACCGGCTCGAGACCGGCCCGGAAATCGCGTCCACAGGTCCACTGAAGCTGGACGACAAACCGCGACCTCCCGCGCCGACGCCGCGCAATCCCCCTCGGACCCGGCGCGTACGACAAGCACCCTACTCAATCGGGCCATTCGACTGTCAAGTTCGCGGACCTCGCGCGGGCGCGCTAACCTGAAGACCGGTCAACGGGGCGGAGACGACGAGATGCGCATGGGACTCATCGGCTATGGCGCGTGGGGACGGTTTCACGCCCGGGCGATCCGCGCCGCCGGCGCGGGGCCGTCGGCGATTTGCTGCCGGGGGGAGGAAGATGGCCGCGCCGCCGCCGCCGATTTCCCCGAGGCGGCGATCACCGACGACTGGCGCGAGCTGGTCGCCCGACCCGACATCGAGGCCGTCGACATCGTCGTCCCCAATCACCTGCATGGTCCGATGGGCGTGGAAGCGCTCGAGGCCGGCAAGGACGTGCTGCTGGAAAAACCGATGGCGGTGAGCGTCGAGGAATGCGACCGCCTGATCGCGGCGGCGGCGGCCAACGGCCACGTGCTCTCCGTCGGCCACCAGCTTCGCCTCTCGACCCAGTGGGGCGCCGTGAAGAACATTCTCGACTCGGGCGAAATCGGGCCGCCCCGCTATGCCAACTTCAGCCTCTTCCGCTTCCCCTTCCGGCCGGGGAGCGGAGGCTGGCGACGCGCGCCGGACAAGGTCGGCTCCTGGCTGCTGGAGGAGCCGGTGCATTTCCTCGACCTGATGCTCTGGTATTTCGCCGACGCGGGCGACCCGGTCTCGATCCGCGCCGTCGGCAACGGCGCCCGGGGTGGCGAGGGTCTGCACGACAACGTCACCATCTGGCTACGCTTCGCCGACGGCCGCTATGCCAGCGTGACGCAAAGCCTCGCCGGCTTCGAGAACCATTTCCTGCTGGAGCTCGCGGGCGAGAGCGGCAGCCTGCGCACCTGGTGGTCGGGTGTCATGGACCGGACCTACGAGCCGAGCTTCGAGTTGAAGGTGAAGGGCCCGGGCGACGAGACGCCGCGCACCATCGACATCGGGCAATCGGGGGAGGTCTTCGAACTCGAGGACCAGCTCGCCCGAGTGATCGGTGCCTTCGCCGAGCGCCGCGCGCTGGTCACGGGCGAGGAGGCCCGCCGCGCCGTCGTCCTCTGCCTCGCGGCGGCCCGATCCCTCGCCGAGGACCGCGAGATCCACCCCGAGTTTTGAGCGGCGCGGGCGAACGCGACCGGAGCCCCTGGGAGCGAGGGTATATCCCCTCGCATGAATTGGAGCGAGGGAGGCTGCCCCGACCTTCGCCCCACGATCGCCGCTTTGCCCCGGCACCCGGCGCCACTCTACCATGTAATACCAAATGGCGATGATCCCGACTCATTGCCATTTGGCAAGCGCGACCGCGCGCCCGAGCTTATGCGAGAAAAAGCCCGCGTGGCGCTTGAACGCCATGCAATCGGCTATGAGTTTCACTCATTGCCGATTGGAATAACGAGGGGCGGGCGACGACGAGGCCCGGGAAGGCGAGGGAGCCAATGGCATGGGAAAACTGGAGGGGCGCACGGCCCTGGTGACCGGCCCACATCGTCAACATCGGCTCGGGCGCGGCGATCGGCCCCGGCTCCGGCCCCTACGAGGACCAGGTGGCGCGCGGCGGCGTCATGTACGGCGCCACCAAGGCGGCGCTGGAGCGCTTCACCCAGGGTCTCGCCCAGGAGGTCTCGGCCCACGGCAACATCGCCGTCATCTGCGTCTCGCCGAGCCGCGTCGTGCCGACCCCCGGCACCATCCACCACAACCTGGTGACCGGCGTCGACGATCCGCGCGGCGAACACCCCGACGTGATGGCCCGCGCCGCGCTGCTGCTGGCAAGCGAGGCGCCTGAGCGGATCAACGGGCGGGTGACCTACAGTCAGCTGATCCTGAAGGAATTCGGCTGGATCGAGGCGGCGGTCGGGCGCGGCATCGAGAGCCGGGGCTCGGGCTATTCGGAGATCTAGGACGGCGGTTGTCGCGGATTCACGAAAAGTGACAAAACAAGATGGCTTTCGGCACTGCCGAATGGAATTTCTATTTGAAATCAATTATATTTAGTATTACTACACATACGGTATTATCAAAAACCAGCCGCGAACTCGTCATTTCTCGTCGTAATGGCGCGCGTTCCCGGCCGGATGCCGACGCACGCCGACCCGGCGCGCCCGATCGAGCAAGCGCCCATGGCGCCGGCGGCGAAGGCCCGCCGAGGCTAGCGGGCGGCGACGATCCCTCGTCCGGTTGCCGGAAATTCGAGGTGACACATGATCCGACAGCTTCGACGATCCCCGGCGCCCATGCCAGCCATGTCATGCCGGGCTCGTCGGTGCCGCGCACGACCGCCAGTTTCGACGTTGTCGATCGCCATCCGTGCCGGGCCAATTGCTGGAACTCGGTCGAGCCATGTCAGCCGCGCGCCGCCTCCGCGCTGGGGAATTTCATGATGACCATCCGGGTCGCGTCCCATTCGCCATCGATGGTTTCGATTCTGGGATCCACGGCGAGCATTTGGCCGCCGTGGCGGGCAAGGATCGGCGCCAATCCGTCCAGGTAGATCCGGTATTCCTCCGCGTCGTGAATCTCGATCAGCGCGACGACGTACCCGCTCATGGCACGCACCTCCCAAGGATGTCTCGCCAAGCATAACCGTTGATCGGCCGTCGACGCTCCATCGTGCGGTCCTTCGCCGCCAGAGCACATCTTTCTCATACGGAAACGTTTGATGGGCTTGTCCAGCCCCTGGGGCAGGAGCGGCGCGCAGTGCGATGTGGTGCATCGGGCAAGCGCCGCGACGCACCCCAGGGGCTGGACAAGCCCACCGTAGGCAAGATTCTTTCGCGCCGTGACGGCCAACCGCTCGCTCACCGATGCCCCACATCGCCAGCGCGAGCGGTTGGCCGTCACGACACAAAATCATCCTGGTCAAACGATTCCGTATGAGATAGATGTGCTCTAATGTCGCCTCCGGCGTCGGAGCGGAGCGCGGCGGACGCCGTGGCCGCGTTTGACTTCGCCCGCATGGCGGACTCAAATCGGAGCGCGAGGTCGCCGAGGATGTCGCGATCCGGGTGGCGCGATCGGGCCCCATCGTCGACAACCCGAAAGGGAGGCCCCATGACTGGCTATCGCTCCAATCCCCTGCGTCGCCGCTTGGCGGAAGGCGGAATCGGCGTCGTCACGATCGGATCCAATACGGCCGACATGTGCGACTTCCTGGGCCAGTTCGGTTTCGATGCCGCCTTCGTCGATTTCGAGCATGGTGGCGTCACGTGGCGCGAACTCGCGGATATCACGCGGGCCTGCGACCTCTGGGAGATGGGCGCCGTGGTCCGCGTATCGCGGCTGGACGAGGCGCTGATCCTGCGCGCCCTCGATCTGGGCGCCACCGGCATCGTCGTGCCCCACGTCGTCACGGCCGAGGCGGCCGACCGGGCCGCCAGGGCCTGCCGCTATCCGCCGGAGGGGACGCGTGGCGTCGCCGGCAACCGGCGGACATACGGCGCGGACGACTATTTCCGGCGTGCGAACGAGGAAGTCCAGTGCATCGCCCTGATCGAGGACGCGGCGGCGCTCGACAACCTGGAAGAGCTGGTGCGCGTCGACGGGATCGACGTCTTCAACGTCGCCCCCTCGGATCTAGCGGCGAGCATGGGCCACCGGGGAGAGCCCGGCCATGCCGAGGTGCAGAGCGCCATCCGACACGCGATCGGTGTCATTACCGGGGCCGACCGGATCGCCGCCACGCTGGTCGATGATTCGAGCCTGGAGCGCTATCTCGAGATGGGCTGCCGCTGTGTCCTGGTGCCGTGGCCCGCCTGGCTCGCGGCCGGCGCGCGGGGGTTTCTGGGTCGGGTGCGTTCGAGCTGAGGAGGTGGCGTGCCGCCGTCGGTGGCGCGGCGCGCGGGCGGTCGGGGTAGGTGGCCGGGGGTAAGCAGAGTGCCCCTTTTCCAGGAAACGGAACGCGGCGATCGGTGCGCTGCAAAGCGCGAAAAGTAGCCCGACCCATTTACCCTTCGGCGGGATCAGGGTTGTGGGCGAGGACGACCCTGACTCAATTACGCCATGTCCCCGGATTCCGCAGGGCGCCAAGCAGGAGGTTCCTGGTCTCGTCGGGCGCCGACGCCGCACCGGCTACCCAACCTCAGACTCGCACGACGATTGCGTGCCGCCCTACCGTCGTCGCGATCTCGATCTCGCCGTCGACCGCCCGCCAATCGTCCGAACGCCGGCCGTCGATCTCCACCGCGCACCGACCGGGATCGATGTTCTTGACCCGGAAGCTGGTGGCCTTGCCGGCCGCGCCGGGGGCGCCCCGATCGGTGGCGATGATCAGCGCGCGGCGGTCGACATCGTAATACGCCTGGGACAAACCGACGGTAGGGAAATCCACGCCATAAACCGACGGTTCGATGAACTTGCGCAAGTTCGGCTCATTGATGAGACGTCGCCAGCTACCCAGCGTGGTCGCCTCGGCCATCGCGGCCGCGGCGTTCAGTTGACCGCGGGGATGCGGCTCGTCGAGCCCGAAGCCCCAATAAAACTCTCCGCGGTAGTTGTCCCAAGTCGGCTCGTGGTGGACCTCCGAATGAGCCTTCAGCTTCGCGTAAAGTGCATCGTCACCGGTCTCGCGGGCGTAGAACATCCCGTCGTGCAGGTCGAATGCGCCTTTCGCGCCCGCCGCTGCCTCGAGCTCGCGGTCGGTGCGCCAATTCAGCGACCGAGCGCCGGATTCAAACAGGGCGTGGGCGTCGTCGGGGAAGCGCGGCAAGGCGAACTTGGCCATGGAGAGCTTGTAGTACGGCTCGTGATCGCCGGGGTAGTAGATCGGCACCAACGGGTCATGGTACGCGACGGTGGAACCGGCGACCTCTCCGTTGCGAATTGGGTAATAGTGGGTCTTCATATAGTCCCACCAGGCGTCGTACACGCGGCCATAGCCGCTGCCGTAGAGAGTGTCGTGGAGGCTCAGACCGAGCCCCGCGCGAACAATTCAATTGGACCAGATTTTAGTGTTCTCGCAATGGCACCTCTCGGGACGGGCAGACCATTGTTGAAACAAGTGCTCGGCGATCTCGGAATGGGTCCAGGTGAACGTATTCGCGCCATCGCGCACCATCTTGAACGGCTCGTTCCATTTCTCGTCGCCGGTGACGTAGAGATGAAAGCCGAGCATCACGAGCATGTCGCCCTTGAAGAACAGATTCCCATCGGCGCCGATGGGATCCATTTGCAATCCCCACGGCTCGACGCCATTGGCGGTCCAGCCGGGGACGTCATAGTGACCGCGCAGCGCCTTGGGGATCATGGTCTGATACCACTCTTCGGGATACTGTCCCCGGCGCGGATCCTCACCGATCTGCTCCAACCAATCCTTGGCCGCCCAGTAGCCGGTATAGCGGATCAGAAACTCGTCCAGGATCCGGCCGTAGGCCTCCCGCCACGCGGGTGTCGCATCGGCCATCAGCGCGACGCTGAAGCTCGAGAAGAACAGATCGTGTAGCGCACCCGGTTCCTTGGACACAAGTTTGTCTCACGCGGCGGGCCTGATTGAGATCGCGGCGTGCCACGCCTGACGAGCTTGAGCGGGGCTCAGGTAGCCGTTCTTTTCGACGATCCACTGGGCATTGTAGAGTTCGACGAAGTCGCGGACGGCGTCCCGCAGCTCCGCGATGTTGCGGTAGATGCGACCATGGATGATCTGTTCCTTCAGCGTGCGATTGAACCGCTCGGCGACGCCGTTGGTCTGGGGCTCGGCGACGAAGGCGTAGGACGGCTGGATGCCCCAGAACTTGATCTGGTTGGTGAAGTGGTCCGACAGATACTGGGAGCCGTGATCCATCCGCAAGGCCAGCCCCCGAGCCGCGCCGGCCGCGGTCGAGCCATACAGCCCGGCAAGCCCCATGGAGATCGGCTGCAGGGCGGCGAAGCGGTCGCCGCGCTTGCAGACATGCCAGCCGACACACTCGGCGTTCCAATGCTCGACGGCGGTGAAGATCCAGCCCCAGCCGTCGTCCACCGTGAACACCCGAACGCCATCGGTGCCCCACATGAGGTTCGGGGCATGAGTGATGATCTCACCGTCATGGGGATTGCCGCCACGGCGGCGGCAGCGATGGGGCGAGAGCAGATTGTTCTCGCGCATCAGGCGGAGCACCCGCTTGCGGGCAACCCGGATGTCGCGACAGACCCGAAGCCGAGCCCAGACCTTGCGGTAGCCCTCGCCCTCCCAGGGCGATGCCTCCAGGTCGGCTTCGATCGCCACCAGCAGCGCCTGGTCCGAGATCGCGGGCTTCGGTCCCCGACGCTTTGCCGGCGGCTGCTCGGCGTGCTGGCCGGAGGTCATGGCGTAGAACGAGGAGCGGGCCATGCCCCAGGCGGCGCAGACCCGCCGCAGGCCGTAGGCCAGACCCGTGCCGGGCGAGGTGGCGGCACTCATCGCCGCGACCTCCGCCGCCCCAAAGGGCCGAAGGTCTCCGTCTTGGCCTCCAGCAGTTCCACCTGCATGGTCAACTCTCCGATCCGCTTCATGGCGCTATCCAGTTCCGCCTGCACCGGATCGCCCTTGCGTTGCTTGAGCGAGGCGTCGATCCCGCCGATCGCTTTCTCACGCCACTGCTCGAGCCGGAAGATCTCTACGCCCAACTGGCGCGACAGAAGTTGCACCGGCTCGTCACGCAAAAGCCGCGGAACGACCTCACGCTTGCGCGCCACCGTCCATCGCTGGCCAAGTCCCAGCGGGCCTGCCGGCAAAGCCTGGCCTGGGGAAAACGTGGACGAGCCAAGCTCGCCCGCATTTACCACAGGCCCATCAACAGCAACTTTCTTCTCAAAATTATCGGCCATGTTCCGGTCCTCCTTGGACACTTCGATTAAGCCAATTCTGTGTCCAAGGAAATCGGGTCCGACTCAAGAAGAACAGATCGAAACGATGCCACGAGCGGCGCGGCTCGCCGGTAATGTTATCCCAGTGCAAATGTGGC
The DNA here is from genome assembly GCA_965226475.1 of Alphaproteobacteria bacterium. GTDB lineage: Bacteria > Pseudomonadota > Alphaproteobacteria > JASLMY01. Next base: position 1,087,153 of record CBDDDJ010000002.1, read on the forward strand.
TCGCCGTCCTTGTCCCAGTTGTCGGGAGTCGTTGCCTTACGGTACAGATAGCGGAGCCAGCCGCGAGAGCGCTCCGAGGTGGACGGATAACCGCGAACGATGGAGGCCATGGTGTCCCCTCCCTTGCACCGAAGTGCCGAATACCGTCTATAGCAGTTTAGTGTCGCGATCCAGTGGACCTTGAAGCCGGGCAAGGACTTCGTCCATCTCCGCCCGGCACTAGTGTGGTGGATTTGAAGTTCCTCCCATTATTCGGGGCAGGCGCCGTGAGGAACTTCAAATCCATAAACCACACTAAATTCTCGAATCGGCTAGTGTCCTTATCGAATCGGAAGTTCGATCCACGCCTGCCGCTAATGCTACGAACTTCCGATTCGGGACACTAGATCGCCATGGGCCCTGGCCTCTCGGAATGAAGACGGTGTAGACCGCCGCGCTAATTCAAGCGGTCAATGGCATGATACGGCGAAATACACCGTCCACCTACCCCCCGCCGATCGCCGGGAGGAAATAGACCTCCGACGTCTCGTCCAAGGGCTCCAGGTAGGCGTCCTCGTGGATGACGCCGTTGATGGCGGCGGACATGCCGGTCATCAGTTGGTCACCGAGGCCGGGGAAGCGGGCATCGAGCTTGCGAATGAGATCGCGGACGCTGCGGCAGTCGATCTGGAACTCGAACTCGCCATCCGCGAAGCGCTGGCCGAGCTCGCGGGTCAGGACAACTTTGGCCATGGCGGGGCCGCTCCCCGTTGCATCCAGAAAACGGGCCCCGTCCCCCGCTGGCGTTAGCCAGGGCGGGACGGGAAAAAACAAATCCAAGCCCGCCCGCTGGGCGGCGCCCGAGGGCGGGCTTGTCGTTACCAAATTGGCAAAAAGTACACCGAGGCGACGCCGAGGGACTTTTTGCCAGACACCTACGACTCCAGCGCCGCGACGATCTTCGGCGGGCTCATCGGCAGGTCGCGCATGCGCTTGCCGGTGGCCGCCGCGATCGCGTTGGCCACGGCCGCCATCGGCGGCACGATCGGCACCTCGCCGACGCCGCGCACGCCGTAGGGATGGCGCGGGTTCGGCACCTCGATGACCACGGCGTCGATCATCGGCAGGTCCGAGGCCACGGGCACGCGGTAATCCAGGAAGCTGGCGTTATCCAGCCGCCCGTTGTCGTCATACACGTATTCCTCGTTCAAGGCCCAGCCGATGCCCTGCACGACGCCGCCCTGGATCTGGCCCTCGACGTAGGAGGGATGGATCGCGGTGCCGACGTCCTGGGTCGCGGTATAGCGCAGGATCTCGACATAGCCGGTCTCGGGATCGACCTCGACGTCGACCACGTGGGTGGCGAAGGCGGCGCCGGCGCCGGTCGCGTTGACGGAGTCGTTGGTGCCGATCGGCCCGCCGGTCTTGCCGGACATCAGCGCGATGTCGGCCAGGCTCATCGGGTCCATGTCGCCGACGTTGGTGCTGGCGGGCTTGGCGTGCCCGTCTTCCCAGATCACCCCCTCGACGTCGACGTCCCAGATCTTGGCGGCGCGATTCCGCAGCTCGTCCACCGCCTTGTTGGCGGCGTTGACGACCGCCATGCCGGTGGCGAAGGTGACGCGGCTGCCGCCGGTGAGGAAGCAGTAGCCCACCGAAGACGTGTCGGCGATGATCGGGCGCACCTGCGCCACGTCGATCCCCAGCACTTCCGCCGCCATCATCGCCATCGAGGCCCGAGAGCCGCCGATATCGGGATTGCCGGTGGCGACCACCACGGTGCCGTCCTCGGCGATGTTGATGGAGGCCGAGCTTTCGCCGCCGATGTTGAACCAGAAGCCCGACGCGACGCCCCGGCCCTGGTTGGGGCCGAGTTCCACCTTCAGGTGGTCGTGGTCCCTGGCCGCCTGCATGCTCTCGACGCAGCCGATCACCGGGAAGCGCGGGCCGTAGGCGGCCTTGGTCCCCTCGCGCGCGGCGTTCTGCATCCTGAGCTTGAGCGGATCGATGCCGAGTTCGCCCGCCAGCTCATCCAGCGCGCTCTCGACGCCGAAGGCTGCATTCGGCGCGCCCGGCGCCCGGTAGGCCGCGACCTTGGGCCGGTTGGTGACGACGTCGTAGCCGTCGATCGCGACGTTCTCGATATCGTAGGGCGCGAAGGCGCACATGCAGGCTGGACCCACGGGCGAGCCCGGATAGGCGCCCGCCTGCAGCTTCACCATCGCATACGCCGCGGTGATCTTGCCCGCCTTGGTGGCGCCGAGCTTGACCTCGATCACCCCGCCCGCGGCCGGACCGGAGCCCCGGAAGACATCCTGGCGGGTCATCACCATCTTCACCGGACGGCCGGACTTGCGGCTCAACACCGCGGCGACGACCTCGAGGTAGATCAGCGTCTTGCCGCCAAAGCCGCCGCCGATCTCGGCCGGCATGGCCCGGATCTGCGCCAAGTCGCAGCCCAATAGCTTGGCCGTATAGGCGCGGACCATGAACTGGCCCTGGCTCGACGACCAGATCAGGATCTGGCCGTCCTCGGCCGTCGAGACGACGCAGGCGTGCGGCTCGATATAGCCCTGGTGCACGGGCTTGGTGGTGTAGCGGCCCTCGACCACGACCTCGGCCTTGGCGAAGCCCGCCTCCAGGTCGCCGAGCTTGAACTCGACCTTCTTGGCGACGTTCGATGCCGTCGTCGGCGTCGGCTCGACCCCGCCGGTGAAGAGGTCGTCGTGCAGGATCGGCGCCCCGGCCTTCATGGCGTCTTCGACATCGATGACGTGGGGCAGGATCTCGTAGTCCACCTCGATCAGGTCCAAGGCCTCCTGGGCGATCGCTTCCGAGGTCGCGGCCACGGCGGCCACGGCGTGGCCGTCGTAGAGCACCTTGCGGCGCGCCAGCGTGTTGTCGGAGAGGTCGCGGAAGTTCATCGGCCCCTCGCCGACGAAGGCCTCTTCCGAGGGGATCTCCGACAGGTCGGCCGCCGTCGCCACCGCCTTGACGCCGGCAAGCGCCTCGGCCTTGGAAGTACGAATCGACTTGATGCGCGCGTGCGCATGCGGGCTGCGCAGCACCAGCCCCGTCAGCTGGCCCGGCATGGCCATGTCGGCGCCGAAGCGGTCGCGCCCCGTCACCTTGCCGACGCCGTCGGGGCGAATGGGGCGCGTGCCGACGACGTTGTATTTGGTTGCTGAATCCGACATGGTCTCAGGCTCCTCGCATTTCGGCGGCCGTGTCCATCACGGCGCGGATGATCTTGTCGTAACCGGTGCAACGGCAGAGGTTGCCGGCGAGCCAGTAGCGCGCCTCGGTCTCGCTTGGATCGGGGTTGTGCTCCAGCAGCGCCTTGGCGGCGACCAAAAAGCCCGGCGTGCAGAAACCGCACTGCAATGCGGCTTCCTCGAGGAACTTCTGCTGCAACGGGTGCAGCTTCTCGCCCTCGGCCATGCCCTCGATGGTCTCGACCGCGCGGCCCTCCGCCTCGACGCCGAGCGCCAGGCAGGAGCAGACCAGGCGGCCGTCCAGCATCACGCTGCAGGCGCCGCAGTCACCGGTGGAACAGCCTTCCTTGGTGCCGGTCAGCTGCAATTCGTCCCTCAGCACGTCGAGCAGGGTCTGCTGCGCTTCGCAGAGGAACTCCATCGGCTCCCCGTTCACGGTGGTGGATACGTGGTGTTTCGACATCGATTTCCTAGCTCCTTGCCCGCTCGAGGGCGATTGCCGTCGCGCGGCGGGCCAACACGCCCGCCACCTTGGTCCGATACGCGATCGTGCCGCGCTTGTCGTCGATCGGATTGCAGGCCGCGCGCGCGGCCGCATCCAAATTCGCCATGGCCGCGTCGCCGAGATCCGTGCCGATCAGCGCCTTCGCGCAGTCCTCGACCAGCAAAACCGTCGGCGCCACCGCGCCGAGGGAGACGCGGGCCGCCGCGCAGGTGTCGCCGTCCATGGTCAGGCACACACCGGCGCCGACGATGGCGATGTCCATCTCGGTGCGCGGGATCATGCGCAGGTAGGCATCGCCCGTGTTGGCGGGCTTGGCCGGCAGGTTGAGGGAGACGACGAGTTCGCCCTTGGCGAGGCTGGTCCGTCCCGGCGAGACCGGCACGTCCCCGGCCGCGACCGTGCGCCGCCCGTTCGGGCCGGCGATGTTGACGGTGACGCCCGCCACGATCAGCGCCGGCACCGAGTCGGCCGCCGGCGAGGCGTTGCAGAGATTGCCGCCGGCCGATGCCCGGCCCTGGATCTGGGTCGAGCCGATCAGCTCCACCGCCTCGACCACGCCCGGCCACATCGCGCCGACGCCGGCGTGCTCGCCCAAGACCGCGCCCGAGACCGCCGCGCCGACCGTGAAGCCGCCACCGTTCTCGGTGATCGTCATCATCTCGTCGATCCGCTTGATGTCGACCACCAGACCGGGTTTGACCATGCCGGCGCTCATCTGCGCCAGAAGATCGGTGCCACCCGCCAGGATTCGGGTGTCGTCTCCGGCGCCCGCGAGTATCGCCACCGCGTCGTCGACGGAAGTTGGCGCCTCGAATTGCATTTCTTTCATGTCACTCCCTTGCGTTCCCCGATGCCTCGACACGAGGTCGGATCATTCCGCCCGAAAGGCTCGAAAACCCGTTGTTCCGCCGTCGAACCGCGCCCTGATCCCTCATCGCCCAACCGGATATGCGGATGACCCGAAACGTCCCGGACCGGTGATTCCCAGCCCCAGACGCGCGCTCGAACGTCGCTCGGTTTCGATACTCTCCCGAACCAGGGGCGATGCTAGAGGATAAGCCGCACGGGTTCAATCACCGCCGGGCGCTCGCGATGGGATCGGCGGAATGCCCGTTGTCGCGGTGGCGCATCCAAATCATTCGCCCTTGCCCACGAGTTTCGATCATGGACGTTGCATCCGGGCAACGAAGGGGGACCAATTCGCGCCACCCGGCGCCGGCGCGCCACCAAGCGGCTGGCATCGACGCCCAAATGGGGTTAAATAGGCTCTGGTTAAGTTAGACCGATGGAGGTGCCGATGGCTCGATTTCTGTCCACGATCATCCTGACGCTCGGCTTGGGCGGCGCCCTCGCCTCCTGTGCCCAGCTCGCCGAAACCACCGGCCCCGTGGGGCCCTTCGGGCCGGAGACGAAAGTCTGGCACTCCTCTTCGGGCTTTGCCCTGACGCTCAGCCACAAGCGCTATCAGTACGTGCCGAACCTGGACGAGTTGATGGGGGTCTGCCGTCAGTCGCTGCGACTGGTCTCGGACGATATCGCCGCCGAGAAGGGCAAGGACATCATTCCCTTCGAGGATGGCGAGGTGATCATGAAAACCGCCCGCGACGACGTCATGGGCGTCTCCACCTGCAAGGCCTCGGTCTCGGTGAGCTACGCCGTCACGGGGTGAGACCGGCGGCCTGAACCGCGGCTAATACAGGGTCTGGTGGCGCGTTTTCGACGCGCCAGACATGGCGGGCATCGACGTTCCAGCGGGGGTCACGTTCAGCCGGCGAAGCCGCAGGCCTCGGCGCTGTGCGGCAGGGTCTCGGCCACGCCCGGACCCTCGTCGCCGCCGACCCCGATGGTCTCGCGTTCCAACCGGCCGATGGCGAACAGCACCTGGTAGATCGAGACGCGGTACGCGAAATCCGCATTCACCACATTGAAGCAGGCACCCAAGAGTTCGTTCTCCGCGTCCAGCACGTTGAGCGCCGTCTCCTTGCCCGCTTCCCGCAGCTTCTGGCGCGCGTCGAATACCTCGGCCGAGATCGCCACCGCGTCCGACAGCAGCTCGCGTCGTGTCGCCGCGCTCTCCATCCGATGCCAGGCGAGCGAAACTTTCTCCCGGCTCTTGCGCGTGACGAAACGCGCGTTCTCCACCGCCGCCGAATAATCCGCCGCCGCCCGGCTCACCCGCGACTTGGTCTTGAAGCCGCTGAAAAGCTCCCACGTCATGCGCGCCATCACCGCCCGGTCGCGGCGCTCGCCCCGAACGCCGTCGACATTGTTTTCCCAGTTGTTCTGGCCAACGAGATCCAACTTCGGGAAATACCCACTGCGCGCCGAACGGCGCAGCGCGTCCGCCCGATCGATTTGCCGCTGACTCGTCAGCACCGCCGGGTGCACGACGGAGACCTCCTCCAGCGCTGTTCCCAGGTTCGCCGGTAGCGCCGCCTCGGGCAGGGCCGGCGGCTTCATGCCCCCGACGCTCGCCGGATGGCCGAAGACCTGCCGATAGCGGCTCAGGGCATCCGCGCGCGCCGTCTCGAACGCCGTGCGCCGCTCTTTCGAAACCTGCAAACGCGACTTCGCCAGCAATACGTCCACCTTGATGCCGGAGCCCCGCCGCACCCGTTCGTCCTCCAAGGACAATTGTTCGCGGATCGTCGCCTCGTTCGCCCGGCCGAGGGTCACCAGCGTGCCCTGGCGCAAAACGTCCAGATAGCTCGTCGCCGCCTCCAGGATCACCGCCTGCACCGTGCCCCGGCGCGACTACGACGCAATCCCCGTCGCCTGGCGCGCCGCGCTCAGCTCGCCCGTGGTGCGGAAACCGTCGAAGAGATTGAGCGTAAGGAAGACCGAATTCGAAAGGCGTTCCGTCTCGAATTCGCCGCCGGGTCCCGGCCGCGCCGCCCGCGTCGAGGGGCTGTCGGTCTTCTCTAGGCCGGCATCGCCCGTCACCGTCAGGGTCGGCAGGAAGTCGCCCTTGGCGATCCCCTCCCCCGCCTCCGACGAACGCACCGCCGCGTCCGAGGCCCGCAGACGCGGATGGTCACTCAACAAGACGTCGAGTTCACCCAGGAACGTCTCGGCCGACGCCGTGCCGGCAAGCGCGAGGCCCACCGCGACCGAAAACGGAAATAATTGCATGCCCCTCGCCCTCTCGGACTTGGAATTCCCTGGAGTCGAAGACGACTGTCAACGGCGGCCGGAATATGGGCCAGGGCGGCGGCGTAACAATGTACCAGTGGCTCGGTGGCAGCTTGTCCACGTAGTCCATAGGAGGGACCCGCGCGCGGGGCGACGTGCCTTTCAATGGGCAATCGGCGGCCCGCGCGTGGGAGGTTCCTGTGGACCCACGTGGGCAAGCGGGGGAGGAAGCGAGATTATTGGGAAGGGTGTCGTCGTCGCGATCGGCTCTGCTTGAGCCGGTAGCTTTCTGCGTTCATCTCCAGGATATGGACATGGTGGGTGATCCGGTCGAGCAGCGCGCCGGTGAGGCGTTCGCTGGCGAAGACGGAGGTCCATTCCTGGAAGGGCAAGTTTGAGGTGACGATGGTGGCGCCGCGCTCGTAGCGCTGGCTGAAGATCTCGAACAGCAGCTCACTCCCGGTCTGCGACAGCGGGACGTATCCGAGCTCGTCGACGATCAGGAGATTGACCTTGGCGAGCTGGGCCTGGAGGCGGAGCAGCCTCTTCTCGTCGCGGGCCTCCATCAGCTCATGCACCAGCTGGGAAGCGGTGGTGAAGCGGACGCTCAGGCCCTTCTGGCAGGCGGCCAGTCCGAGGGCGAGCGCGATGTGGGTTTTGCCGACACCGGAGGGGCCGAGCAGGATCACGTTCTCCCGCCGCGCGACGTACTCGCCCCGGGCCAGGTCCAGCACCAGCATCTTGTTGAGTTCCGGCACGGCCTTGAAGTCGAAGCTCTCGAGCTGTTTGACGATGGGGAACCTGGCTTGCTTGATGCGCCGCTCGACCAACCGGCGCTCTCGGTCGATCAGCTCCAGCTCGGTCAGCCGGGCGAGATAGCCGACATGGTCGACGCCGTCGCCGGCCGCGATCCGCGCCTGCTTGTCGTACTCGCGCAGGACGGTCGGCAGCTTCAGGCTCATAACCTGAAGGTCGTTGGTTCAAATCCAACCCCCGCAACCAAATAAAACGCCGCTAATACATTAAGTTAGCGGCGTTTTTCTTTTCCGTCTATTCGCCAAGATTCTGGATTGGCAAACGATTGGCAAACACTTTGAATCAAACTCCAGCGCACGTCTGACGTCGTTCTTGGGACATCGGATTGTCATTGGAAGTCGCGGTGGTAACCGTTCCGTCAGGCCGTGATGAGCTTATCCGATCCCGCAAATTCTAGCGATTGAGGGCGCGTTTCCAGTCTTTTCGCAGGGGCCGGAGACAGATGTCCTGACCGGCTTCGGCGTCCGTGTCCTGCCGTCCGCAACCAAGTCCTTCATCCTCAACTACCGCCCCGGCCCCGGCGGGCGCAAGGCACCCAACCGGCGCATCGTCCTCGGACGCTGCGGAATCATCACCCCTGATCAGGCCAGGCGCATGGCGCACGAGATGCTCGGGCGCGTAGCCGCGGGCCAGGACCCCGCCGCAGAGCGCGCGAGGGCGCGCGCCGGGCCGACCCTACGCGAGGCCTTCGAGGAGTATCTCGGCGCCGGTCCCGAGCGGAAGGCCAGCACGATCGCCTCCTACCGCAGCACCGTCTACAAGGATCTGGCGTCGTGGCTCGCGCGTCCCCTCGACACCATCTCGCGCAAGGACGTCGAGCAGTGCTTCAACCGCCTTAGCGCCGAGGCCGGATGGGTCCAGGTCAACAACGCCCTCAAGATGCTGCGCTCCCTCTACCGGCGCCAGTGCGTGGATGTCCAGGGCCTGCACAACCCCGTGGACCAGTGGCGCGCCACGGGCGGGCGGCTCCACCGCGAGCGCCGCCGCCGCATCCCGCCGCCGGCGGAGGTGCTGCCCCGTTGGCACCGCGGCATCGAGGCCGCGGTTCGCAATCCGGTCGCCCGCGACGCCTTCCGCTTCGGCCTCTACACCGGCATGCGCCGCTCCGAGGTGTTCGGGCTGCGCTGGACACAGGTGGACTTCGCGGCGATGACGCTCAGGCTCGAGGAGACCAAGACCGGCGAGCCGCTGGAGCTTCCGCTCACGCGCCAGCTCGCCGCCATCCTCGAACGCCGTTTCGCCGAGCGCGAGCGCTTTCCCGAGCACCGCCGGGTCTGGGTGTTTCCGTCGGAGACCAGCCGCTCGGGCCGGATCAACAGCAGCATGCAGCACCTGAACGCGCGCATCGGCGAGGCGGGCGGAGCGAAGTTCTGGTTCCATGCCCTTCGCAATTGCTTCATCACCGTGGCCGACCGCGAACTGATGCTGCCCAACAATCTGACCAAGCGGCTGGTCAACCATGCAAGGCCCCAGGACGTGACCGAGGGCTACGCGGCGGACTGGACCACGGAACAGCTGCGCGAGAGCGCGCAGCGCATCACCGACCGGATCGACCAACTGACCAACGCGTGAGCCTGTCGGCCGGGGCAGGCGTTCGTTCGATATGCCGATGTCAACACAGACCCGAAAGAACACCGCGCGCATCAAGCGGACGATCACCACCAAGCAAACCGTCGACGCCCTCCAACCCGCCGAAAAGCCCTACATCGCATGGGACGACAGGCTCGCCGGCCTCGGGGTCCACATCGGCGACATAGCCGATGTCGCCGTTGTAGACCTCCTTGTCGTAGTCGTTCTCGATCTGCATCACCTTGTCGCCGGGGGCAAAGGTCCAGCCGAAGCGCTCGACCTTCCGTTCGCCCGCCGGGTTGAGGGCGGCCTGCAGTTCGATGTTGAGCGAGCGGGCGCCGGCACCGCCCCGGTTCATCGGGCACAGCACCTGGATGTCCTGCATGGCATCGAAGCCGAAGCGCTTCGGAATGCGGGTCTTGACCAGCTCGACGATCCGGGCCGCCGCCGTCTCGGGGTCCTCGGCCGGCACGAAATAGAAATCGCTGTCTCCCTCGGGCCGGGAGAGGTCGGGGATGGCGCCCCGGTTGATGCCGTGGGCGGTGGTGACGATCCGGCTCTGCGCCGCCTGGCGGAACACCTCGGTCAACCGCACCACCGGCACCGCGCCAGAGGCGATGACGTCGGCCAGAACCTGGCCCGGCCCCACCGAGGGCAGCTGGTCGACGTCACCCACGATCAGCATTGCGGCTTCGTCGGGGACCGCCGCCAGCAGCGCCCGCATCAGCATCACGTCCACCATCGACGTCTCGTCGATCGCCAGCAGCCCGCAATCGAGCGGGTTCTCCCCATCGCGCCGGAACCCGCCGGTCCTGGGGTCGACCTTGAGCAGGCGGTGGATCGTCTTTGCCTCGAACCCGGTGGCCTCGCTCATCCGCTTCGCGGCACGCCCGGTCGGCGCGCACTGCAGGATATCGACGCCCTTGGCGGACAGGATGCGCAGGATCGAGTTGACGATCGTCGTTTTGCCGACGCCAGGCCCGCCGGTGATGACGGAGGCCTTCGAGGAGAGCGCCACCCGGACGGCATCGGCCTGGCCGGGCGCCAGGGCAAGCCCGGTGTTGCGCTCCACCCAGGGCAGGGCCTTGTCCGGGTCGATATAGGGCCAGGGGAGCTTGCCGGCCGCGATCCCCAGAAGACGCCCGGCAATCGCGCGCTCGGCCCTGTGCAGGCCGCCGAGGAATATGCAGGGGATATCCTCGACGGTGTCGGCGACCACCGTGCCTTCGGCCAGTTCCAGGTCCAGCGCGGTCCGGATCAGATCGTCGGGCACTTCCAGGAGCCGGGCCGCGAGCGGCCTGAGCTCTTCTTCCGGCAGACCGCAATGACCCTCGTTCATCGCTTCGGTCAGCGCATAGCCGATGCCCGCGCGGACCCGGACCATGGCGGTCTTCTCGATCCCGAGCTTCATCGCGATCGCGTCGGCGGTCACAAAACCGATGCCGCGGATGTCACGCGCGAGGCGGTACGGGTTCTCCGTCATCACCTCCACGGCATCGGCGCCGTAGGTCCTGAATATCCGCACCGCCCGCGCCGTGCCGACGCCGTGGCTGTGCAGGAACACCATGGACCCTGGTGACGAAAGTGGAGACGTCCTGCGATAGGATTTTGATCGCAGGAGGTGCAAATGTCGAAGCAGAATGGGAACAAGGGCCGGCGGTTTGATCGGGCCTTCAAGGAAGAAGCCGTCCGTCTTTTACAGACGAGCGGGCGCAGGCAGCGGCAGATAGCAGGAGATCTTGGGATCAGCGTCAGCGCGCTCGGCCGCTGGGTCGCAGAATTGCGTGAGGAGGATTTGCTTTCCGGTCCGCATGAGGATGCAGCGAAGGAGATTACCCGCCTACGCCGAGAGCGTGATCTGGCCCGTCAGGAACGTGATCTGCTAAAAAAAGCGCTGGCCTTCTTCGCCAGGGAAAGTCGATGAGGTTCCGGTTCATCGACGCGGAGAGGGCCGGGTTGGCGATGCCGATATTCCGCCTGTGCAGACTGCTGCAGGTCAGCGTCTCAGGCTTCTACGCTTGGCGCAATCGCGGCCCAAGCCAGCGACAGCTCGATGACATGGTTCTACTCGCCCATGTCCGGGCAGCCTTTCGGCGCAGCCGCGAGAGCTACGGTGCAGAGCGGGTCCATCACGAGCTTGCCGAGAATGGGATCGAGGTTGGACGCCATAGGGTGGCTCGGCTGATGCGGGGAAATGGGTTGTCTCCAAAACGGAAACAGAAGTTCAAAAAGACGACGGACAGCCAGCACAACAAGGCCGTCGCATCGAACCTTCTCGACCAGAACTTCTCCGCCGAGGCAGCCAACGAGAAATGGGCTGCCGACATCAGCTATATCTGGACGGCACAGGGCTGGCTGTACCTGGCCGTCATGCTCGACCTCTACTCCCGGCGCGTCATCGGCTGGGCCGTGGGCGCCCGCATGACCAGCGACCTGCCGCTCAGGGCGCTTAACCGTGCTATCGGGCTGCGCCAACCTGGCGCCGGTGTGATCCACCATAGCGATCGGGGAAGCCAGTACTGCTCAGACGCATACCAGGCGCGCCTCGGTGAACTCGGTTTCCTCGCCTCAATGAGCGGTAAGGGAAATTGCTATGATAACGCCGTCGTCGAGACCTTCTTCAAAACCATCAAGTCAGAACTGATCTGGAGGACTGTGTTCATGTCAAGAAGCCAAGCTGAAACTGCCATAGCCCGATACATCGATGGGTTCTATAATCCAGTCCGTCGGCACTCGACGCTGGACTTCACAAGCCCCGTCAAATTCGAGGCAGAAGCAATGCAAACGGTGTAGGGCGCCTCCACTTTTCCTGGATGGGTCCATCTCACCCATCATTGCGAGATCATCGAGACCGGCAACGAGAGCTAGCGCTTCAAGAACCGCTCCTGAGCCGCCGGCGGCCGTGCCTGCGGCCCGGTTGCCCCGGTGGGTCAATTTTGCACGCCGATCGGGGGTCAATATTGAAAGCCGTTTGACAGCTGGGTCGTGGAGCGCTTCTTCGCCTGGATCAACCGCAACCGGCGACTGGCAAAGGACTTCGAGGCCACCATCGCCGCGGCCCGCGCCTTCCTCTACGCCGCATCCGTCATGCTCCTCGTCCGCAGATTGGCCCGAGCCGCATGACTTTCGAAACCGACTCTTAATCATCGCACCCGATCCGATGGCTTGCCGTCCTCGCCGCCCGCGCGCACCCAAGCCATCAGGACGAGTCCGACAAGGAAGAGCAGCAGGACCGGGGTGACGCCGATGCGTTGGCTGCCGGTGAGGTCGGTCGTCAGCGCGATAAGGAGTGGCGCGAGGAAGGATGTCGCTTTGCCGGCCAGTGCGTAGATACCGAACGCTTCGGTCATCCGCGTTTCATCGGCCTGCCGCACGAGCATGGTTCGCGATGCCGCCTGAAGCGATCCGCCCGCTGCGCCGATAACGGCCCCGCAGATATAGAAAACGATAGTGGGTAAAGCCGATGGCGCCTCCGGGGTGCCGACGCCGATGAACAGAACCTCATTCGTACTGGTTGTGATGATGACTGCCGAGACGGTCATCAGAGCCAGGGTTGTGAATACGATCACCGGTTTCGGCCCGAGCCGCTGATCCGCACGGCCGCTGATCCAGGCCCCGACCGCACCGGCGAGTGCAGCGACTATCCCGAAAACACCAAGTTGAAACGTTCCCCACCCCAGCACACCCGCGGCATAAATACCGCCAAAGATATAGAGCCCGCTCAGCGCGTCGCGATAGAACATCGAGGACATGAGATAGGCGAACAGGCTGGTCTTCAACGGCAGGGTGACGAGCGTGTTTTTCAGATCCCTCAATCCTTTAACGACGGCGTTTGAGGCGTGCAGCCGGCGCTTCGCGTGGTCCAAAGGAACGGGGGTCCAAAGGAAGAAGGGGATCATGAAGACGACGTACCAGATCGCCGACATCGGGCCGGTGGCGCGGGCGCCCTCGCCATACGCCGGGTCGAGGCCGAAGATAGGATCGAGACCGATAAGGGTTTTTTCCGATCCCGGGATCGGCGCCATCAGGCCGAGCACGATGACCAGACTTACGAGCCCTCCCCAATATCCCATCGCCCAGCCCGAGCCGGAGATGCGGCCGACTTCACCCTTCGCTCCAAGCTCCGGCAATAGTGAGTTGGTGAAGACGCTGGTGAACTCCGCCCCGATCAGGGCGACGACGAGGAAGGCCAGGACCGGCGTCAGATCGGCCAACCCCGGCGTCGCGCCCCAGAGCCCGGCGGCGCCAACGACATAGAGGGCGGAGAAGATGAGAATCCAGGGACGGCGCGGCCCGCGCGCATCAGCCACGGCGCCAAGCACAGGGGCCATCAGCGCGATGACGATTGAGCCGATGGAGATCGCGTAGCCCCACGCGGCTTGGCCTTGAGCAGGATCGGCGGCAACCTTTGAGACAAAATAAGGAGCGAAGGTAAAGGTGAGGATAAGGGTGTGGAAAGGCTGGTTCGCCCAGTCAAAGAACATCCACCCCCATATGGCTTTGCGCTTACCCGGCATGCCGCCGACCCCTCTCTGTTCGCGCAGGCGCGCAGAGTTATGAACCGCCCCGGGTTTACCGGAGAGCGTTTGGTTCAAATATTAGGCTGCTTTTTCATGTGCGTTCAAGGTTTCATAGAACATCTCCTCTGCTTCGTGCGGCGTGACATATCCGATGGCGCTGTGAAGACGCTTGGTGTTGTACCAATCGACCCATTTCAACGTTTCCCATTCAAGCTGGCCCATTGATTTCCATGGGCCCAGTAACTTTGTGACTTCAGTTTTGAACAGGCCAATGATGCTTTCGGCGAGGGCATTGTCATAGGAATCTCCCACAGTTCCCACGGATGGATCAATGCCGGCATCAGCCAGTCGTTCGCTGTACTTAATGGATAGATATTGAGACCCGCGGTCGGAATGATGTATCAACCCGCCGCCTTTTTCAGGGCTGCGCTGACAGATCGCCTGGTTCAGAGCATCAAGCACAAAGGCTGTTGTCATCGACGTTGAGACCCGCCAACCGACGATCCTTCGAGAGAAGACGTCGACAACAAATGCGACGTAAACCATGCCCTGCCATGTGGACACGTAAGTAAAATCGCTGACCCAGAGCTGGTTTGGGGATTGTACTTTGAATTCGCGGTTCACTTTATCGTCCGGACACGGCTGAGAGGCATCGGGGTTCGTCGTGATGACCTGCTTGCCGCGAACAACGCCCTGTAATCCCATAACTTTCATCAAGCGTTCGACAGTGCATCGGGCGATGTCCTTGTTCTCACGGCGCAGCTGGTGCCAGACCTTTCGGGCACCATAACGGCTACGGCTTTCATCGTGAATGCGCCGAATTTCCACGCTGTCCGTTACATCTTGGTGCGTCCTGTTTGAGGCGAGCCCGGGATCCCGCCTGATCGCCAAATTAGCATAGTAGGACGATGGAGCGACCGGCAAAACTTTGCAGATCGACTCGACACCAAAGTCCATGCGGTGGTCTTCAATGAACAAAATCATTTCCTGAACGGGCGGTCGAGTTCCGCCTGAGCAAAATACGCAGAAGCCTTCTTCAGTATCTCATTTGCTTGGCGCAGTTCCCGAACCTCGCGCTCAAGATCCTTGATCCGGGCCTTCTCCTCACTGGTGGGCCCGTTGCGGGCACCAGCATCGCGTTCCGACTGCCGACACCAGCCCCGCAGGCTATCTGGAGCACAGCCAAGCTTGGGCGCTATTGCCTGATAAGCAGCGTTGTCACTGCGATATTCCGAGCGTTGTTCATTGAAAAGCCGAACGCCGCGCGCGCGGAACTCAGCCGTATAAGACGGGGTATGTTTGCGTTGTGTCATAAGGTTCATCCTTGGAGAGTTTTACTCTCCGGTAAACCCGGGGCGGTTCACGATGGGTTCTATAATCCAGTCCGTCGGCACTCGACGCTGGACTTCACAAGCCCCGTCAAATTCGAGGCAGAAGCAATGCAAACGGTGTAGGGCGCCTCCACTTTTCCTGGATGGGTCCAGTGCAGACTGCTGCAGGTCAGCGTCTCAGGCTTCTACGCTTGGCGCAATCGCGGCCCAAGCCAGCGACAGCTCGATGACATGGTTCTACTCGCCCATGTCCGGGCAGCCTTTCGGCGCAGCCGCGAGAGCTACGGTGCAGAGCGGGTCCATCACGAGCTTGCCGAGAATGGGATCGAGGTTGGACGCCATAGGGTGGCTCGGCTGATGCGGGGAAATGGGTTGTCTCCAAAACGGAAACAGAAGTTCAAAAAGACGACGGACAGCCAGCACAACAAGGCCGTCGCATCGAACCTTCTCGACCAGAACTTCTCCGCCGAGGCAGCCAACGAGAAATGGGCTGCCGACATCAGCTATATCTGGACGGCACAGGGCTGGCTGTACCTGGCCGTCATGCTCGACCTCTACTCCCGGCGCGTCATCGGCTGGGCCGTGGGCGCTCGCATGACCAGCGACCTGCCGCTCAGGGCGCTTAACCGTGCTATCGGGCTGCGCCAACCTGGCGCCGGTGTGATCCACCATAGCGATCGGGGAAGCCAGTCCTGCTCAGACGCATACCAGGCGCGCCTCGGTGAACTCGGTTTCCTCGCCTCAATGAGCGGTAAGGGAAATTGCTATGATAACGCCGTCGTCGAGACCTTCTTCAAAACCATCAAGTCAGAACTGATCTGGAGGACTGTGTTCATGTCAAGAAGCCAAGCTGAAACTGCCATAGCCGGATACATCGATGGGTTCTATAATCCAGTCCGTCGGCACTCGACGCTGGACTTCACAAGCCCCGTCAAATTCGAGGCAGAAGCAATGCAAACGGTGTAGGGCGCCTCCACTTTTCCTGGATGGGTCCATGGTTGACCAGCCGCTTGGTCAGGCCGGTCGGCAGGTGCTGTCACGGTAACTGGCTGGTGTCAGCTGCGGGTGGCAAGTAGCTTCCTGTTATGAACAAGATCAGCTACCGCCGACATCGGTTTCCTGCAGAGATAATCCAGCGCGCCGTCTGGCTGTGTTTCCGGTTTCCGCTCAGTTACCGCGATGTGGAGGATCTGCTCGCTGAACGTGGTGTCGATGTTTCTTACGAGACGATACGGCGCTGGTCTTTAAAGTTTGGGCAGGCCTATGCCCGAAAACTGAGACAATCACGCCCTCGACCAGACGACCGGTGGCACCTTGATGAGGTGTTTTCCTCCATCAACGGAAAACGGATGTATCTATGGCGGGCGGTGGACAGCGAGGGTGAGGTGCTGGATATCTTGGTTCAGTCCCGGAGGAACAAGAAAGCAGCACTCAAGCTGATGCGCAAACTGCTCAAGAAGCAGGGGTATGCGCCGAATAAGGTGGTGACCGATAAACTGCCATCTTACGGGGCAGCATTGCGTGATCTCAACATGACGGGGAAACACGTTACCGGCGGACGGAGCAACAATCGGGCGGAAAATTCGCACCTGCCGGTTCGACAACGAGAACGCAGGATGCAGGGCTTCAAGTCATCAGGATCGGCGCAAAGGTTTCTCTCCACCCACGCCGCCATCTACAACACCTTCAATGTCCAACGTCATCTGATCACTCGCAAGACAATGCGCCAATTCCGCGGTGACGCGATGAACACGTGGCGGACCGTGACCGCTGCTGCTTGAGCCGCTCAGTTCAGACGTTCAACTGCGACCTGCCTTCGTTAAGTTGACGGCACCAGCCCGGCGCCGCCAACCGCGCCTTCGAGATACTGCGCGCGATTATGTTCCGGGCCGAGGAATGGGGCTTGGGCGAACGCGGCACCAACCCCTGTCTCGGCATCGCCAGGAACCCGAGAAACAACGTCGCACGGTTCCTCGACACGCACGAGCTGGCACGGCTCGGGCTCGCCCTCGACGCCCGCAAGTCCCGATGGCCCGAGGCCGTCGCCGCCATCCGGCTGCTGGCGCTCACCGGATGCCGCCGCGGCGAAGTGCTCAATCTGCGCTGGCGCGATATCGGCGACGACACCATCAACCTGCCCGATTCCAAGACCGGGCCCCGCGTGGTACCGCTCGGCAAGGCCGCTCGGGCGCACATCGGCGCGCTGCCCGGCGCTCTGTGCCGATGCGAAGCTCGGCAGGCTCAGGCTGCATGACCTGCGCCATACCGCTGCCAGTCACGCCGTCATGTCAGGCAAAAACCTTCCAGTCGTCGGCCAGCTGCTCGGCCACCGGCGCCATCGCACGACAGCGGGCTACGCCCACATCGCCGATAAGCACCTCATCGAAGCCGTAGAGAAGGTCGGGATCCTCATCGCCCAAGCGATGGCTGGCACTCAATGATAATGCCCCTATTTCTGTCCAATAAAGATCCCGATAAACCCGTGTTCACCCGTGTCCGTCGTGGCTGTGCCTCCGAGAGTTCCGATCACCTGTCCAGGACTGGATGCAGGATTGTCATTCTCCGAGAATAGCCCGCCCCACTTTCCCTGCGAGGTAAATTCTCTGGCGGTGCCATACTCCAAGACCTTGAGTGTGCCCTCGAAACTTCCGTCATTGCTGATGTTGCCCCCGTTGAGCGCGATATAAACACCCTCTTCCGTCCATCGATCATTCTTCAAGTCATCGATAGTGGAGTAAGTGTAGATGCCTCGTTCGACGCCGCTCGGATCGGCATCCGGACAACCAGCACAACCGCTGATAGAGTTCGTTGAGAAGTTGGCGTTGAGCATCAACATGCTCCACCAAACGCCACCGTCACCACCAGGCCCGACATATGCGCCTTCGGCCTCGCCTCGATAGGTAGCCGTACCGGCAAGCGGTCTCTCCCACGAGGAATTCTGACCATCGTAGTAGCTGAAGACGGAACCCGGACCGGCGTCGCCGAACGTGCCCATCTCCGTCACATCGTCATTCGCATTGACCTTGACCCAATATCCTCCGGCAAGATAATTGGTGTCATCTGTGTCTTCCCACACCGTGTAAGCGACAGCCACGACCGTGTCGTTGCCATCCTGCTTCGACAAGACCCAGCCGTTTCCGCTCCAATTGGAAGGAAAATCTTCGGCACCGTCATCCATCCACGCAGTGCCATTCAAGTTTTCCGTCAGGTCAGCAAGGCTATCCAACTCCAAGGACACGTCGCCGTTTCCGTCCCTCACGACAACGGTCAGCTCTCCGCCAGCCTCAAGCGTGGTTTCAACTCTGTCCGTGCTAATGCCATTGCCATTGCTGCTTTGGGTTATGCTGCCGAAGTTCGGGCTGTTTGCCGCCACCTCCCCATAGGCATCGATGTCACCGTAAAGCTGAGTCTCGGTGAGTTGCATAGGAACGCCATCAACCTCCCCGCCGCCGCCCTGCATGTCGGTCGGAGGCATGTTTCCGCCCGGCACTTCCGACACGAGGCCGCTGCTACCACCCCCGCCGCCACAGGCCGACAGTCCGATCAGTGCCGCTGCTACAAAAACAACGCGCGATACCCCGAGCACCTTCCGATTCATTGCGCCACTCCTCAAATTTGCCAATTCAACTATAGCATTATAGCATGACGGGCCCCCCCTTGTCTTGACCTTACAGCCGCGATTTGCGACCTGTGCTGGCTCGACTCGCGTCATCATCCCGCGCCCGATCCCGTTTCCCGACGCGGACACGACTCGCTGAGCTTCTGCCGCTTCATCCGTCAGGGCACATGCGCCCTAGGCCGTGCACCAGGATTGCACGTCCGTACCCCCGATTGATTAATCCCGCCGGCAGTTGGCCCCGCGCTACGCCATACACTCGCGTCGGTGCCCGTGCGGACACCGCCGCCGACGCCTCCGGCATCGCGGCGTGCACGACCGCCGACAGTTCCCGCCGCACCGCGCGGCGCACGGCCGCAACCGCTGCGCTACGGGAACATGTGCATGATGGGCGGCTGCGGTGTTCAACGACGCGGACGGCACGTCAAAGCGCGAGGCGCTGCGCCAATGGCATATGGGTGTCGTGCGCCCGCTCGCCCGGATGCTGTCCGCCGAGCTGACGGATAAATTCGGCGTGCCGATCACGCTGAAATTCGACAACTATCCGATGGACATGGTTTCGCGGGCGCAAGTGTTCTCGAAGCTCGCCGCTGTCGAGGGCGTGTCGCCCGCAATGGCGATGGCGCTTGCTCGAATCGGAGACGGCGATGGCGACTGATCCGGCCCTTGCTTACGCTGGTGTCGAGTCCACGTCATTCGACGTGCTCGTGATCCTGTTCAACGGAGACGCCGCAACCGTGCGCGGCGTGCTCGGGAATTTCGACACGTCGGCGGGCGAGGCCGGCGCACCGTTCGCCGATGCCGGGCCGATACTCTGGATCGCCTTCGACGGCGACCCGGCGGAAATCGAATTCTGCGAACACCCAGAGCCCGGGACCGGCGCGACCCTGCATCGGCGGGCCATCAAGCGCTAGCGCGTAGGGAAAAGGCGGCGGTAACGCCAGCAAGCATCGCTCGGTGACGTACGAGCGTGCGGGCGCGTTGATCGCCAAACTGGAAGGGGAGATCGCGGCGCTTCTGGGCCGGGCGGACGCGGCAGACGCGGCTGGCGAGGATGATCCCCAGGCTTTGCCGAAGAAGATTGCCCGCCGCGAGGCCTTGCGCGACAAGCTCGATGCGGCCCGTCGCCGTCTGGAGGCGCAGGCTGAGGCGCGGGCGGCAGCGGAGCGCGAGGCCCACGAGGCCAAAGTGGCGGCGCGGGAGAAGCGCCGGGGTCGTGCCAAGGGCAAGCATCCGAAGCCGCCGGCCGAGACGCCGGCTGCGGACGCGCAGAGCAATCTGAGCGACCCGGACAGCCGGCTGATGCGCAAGAGCAAGCACCATGAGTATCGCCAGGCCTACAACGCGCAGGCGGCGGTGGATGCCGGCGGCAGTCAGTTGATCGTGGGCGCGCGGGTCAGCCAATGCGCCAGCGACCGCAACGACCTGGTGGCGGACATCTAGGCGATCCCGGCGGCGCTGGGCCGGCCGGAGACGGTGCTCGCGGACAACGGCTATGCCAACGGCGCGGAGGTGGCGGCGCTCGAGGCGAGCGGCATCGAGGCGTTGGTGTCGACCGCGGCGGAAGGCCGCCGCCGAACCCACGACTTCCGCCCGGTGAAGGCTCTGCCGGCGGCAAAGGAGCCCAAGGCCGACTGGTTGAAGACGATGGCCGAGAAGCTCGCGAGCGAAGAGGGCCGTGCCCTCTACAAGCTTCGCCGGCAGACCGTCGAGCCGGTCTTCGGCGTCATCAAGGCGGTGCTCGGCTTCGCCGGGTTCTCGCTGCGCGGCCTCGAGAAGGTCGAGGGCGAGTGGACCCTGGTGGCTCTCGCCTACAACTGCAAGGGCTTGCACAAGCTGAGCCTGGCGGTGTGAGGCGCCTCGGCGGAGCAGGTCGTGACAGAGGAAGGGCGCCCACGCCACGATCCGCCACAAAACCGGCAAACGGCCTCTATCGGGAAGAAACCCGCGCCACCTCAGCCCGATGCCAAAACCACCGGCGACAAATCCATATTCAATCGATGACCCAAAGTCCGACAGACTGCTAGCCCGAAAGATTCACGAAAGGTTACCGCTAAACCCTGATTCTGCGTTATGATTCAATTGGATAGATTGTATCGAACGCAGGAGTTTGGCGGTGACGGATTGTACCTTTGCGAAGATCGAATTTCCATCCTGTTGTAAGCGGCGCGTCGCGGCGGATTTTGCCGGCGGTGAGATAGCATCGAACGGCGGGGCGCTGTTGCTGAGTCTGGCGGACCGCCGTGTTGGACTGTTGTCGGGGTTGGGCCGTCGTCTGGAGGACCGGCGCCAAGCGGGCAAGGTCAAGCATGGCCTCGCGGGTTTGCTGCGCCAACGGGTGTTCGCCATTGCGCTTGGCGATGAAGACGTCAACGACCACGAGGTTCTGCGCGACGACTTGGTGTTGCAGACGGCTTGTGGTGGGGATCGGCGTCTGGCCAGTCCCTCGACGGTTGGCCGTCTGGAGCGGGCGGCGGACCGGAGCTGGGCTTGGGCGGCGCATGAGACGCTGGTGGAGAGCTTCATCGCCTCCTATGACGAGGCGCCGGAGGAATTGGTGCTGGACTTCGATTGTACGGACGATGCGGTGCACGGCCGCCAGGAGGGTCGCTTTTTCCACGGCTATTATGACCACTACTGCTTTCTGCCGCTCTATGTCTTCTGTGGCGATCAGCTGCTGGTCAGCTACCTGAGGCCGTCGAACATCGATCAAGGTGCTGTCACGGTAACTGGCTGGTGTCAGCTGCGGGTGGCGAGTAGCTTCCTGTTATGAACAAGATCAGCTACCGCCGACATCGGTTTCCTGCAGAGATAATCCAGCGCGCCGTCTGGCTGTGTTTCCGGTTTCCGCTCAGTTACCGCGATGTGGAGGATCTGCTCGCTGAACGTGGTGTCGATGTTTCTTACGAGACGATACGGCGCTGGGCTTTAAAGTTTGGGCAGGCCTATGCCCGAAAACTGAGACAATCACGCCCTCGACCAGACGACCGGTGGCACCTTGATGAGGTGTTTTCCTCCATCAACGGAAAACGGATGTATCTATGGCGGGCGGTGGACAGCGAGGGTGAGGTGCTGGATATCTTGGTTCAGTCCCGGAGGAACAAGAAAGCAGCACTCAAGCTGATGCGCAAACTGCTCAAGAAGCAGGGGTATGCGCCGAATAAGGTGGTGACCGATAAACTGCCATCTTACGGGGCAGCATTGCGTGATCTCAACATGACGGGGAAACACGTTACCGGCGGACGGAGCAACAATCGGGCGGAGAATTCGCACCTGCCGGTTCGACAACGAGAACGCAGGATGCAGGGCTTCAAGTCATCAGGATCGGCGCAAAGGTTTCTCTCCACCCACGCCGCCATCTACAACACCTTCAATGTCCAACGTCATCTGATCACTCGCAAGACAATGCGCCAATTCCGCGGTGACGCGATGAACACGTGGCGGACCGTGACCGCTGCTGCTTGAGCCGCTCAGTTCAGACGTTCAACTGCGACCTGCCTTCGTTAAGTTGACAGCACCTGATTGGGCGCTAAAGCCGTCCGCGTGGGCAGGCAGAACTCCTAAGGGGAATACTGCCGCAAGCGCAGCAGCCCGCAAAACGCGAGCAACGGTTTTTGCTCTCACCAGCATGGGTGTGCCCCTCCTATCCACCGTGACGGACGATGTATGCATCTTTCAAAACCTATGGGTCAAGCGCTCCGGAGGGTCAAGCGATGACGAATGCGCGCATACGACGACAGGTCGACAAGGACCCGGTCGAAGGCGCACTCATTACGAACACGGGTCCAGCAGGTGCGATCACGGCGCGGCAATGAGTCACCGTCCGTTACGGTCGCGTAAATTGACAGCCGTCCTCGGTATCCTTGCCCGGCCGCGGCCAAGTACTGCCTGTCGTTGTCATTGCGATGATGCCACCGACGCGCTCAGTTGCCTCCACGAGGTGGCGGTCGCTCAAGTGCGCGTAGCCCGTGGATGGGTATCGGGCATTTGGTCTTGGGTGACCAAGCGCCTCAAGTTGAACGCGATGCTGCTACATGCCCATGCTTCGGCCCTGGGATCTTTTGTGGGTCTGGCGCTCTTCTTCCTCGGCCGTTTCGCGCTTTTTAGAGTGGCGCTCGACATAGTCGTTGAATTCCTTTTGCGCCGCCTTGCGTTCTTCCCCCGTTGCGTTATACGCGGCTGACTGAAGTCGGCTGAACTCTTGAGCTTCCCATTGCGCCCGCCGCTGGCGTTCCTCGTGCGTCTCCGGCGGTGCAGATTGTTCGCTTTGGCGCTCCCCTTCTGTGGCCTCCGACATCCGCCTGTCGTCCCAGGCGATCAGCCTACCCATATCGGTGAGCGCCCAGCGCATGTGCTCGGCACCAAGCGGGATGCCGTTGAGATGGGAGGCGTAGATATCATGGCCGTCCATGATACGCCGACCGGTCTCGGCCAGCCTGTCGATGTCGGCCCGCCACCTGTCATAGCCGGTGAGACCGGTCACCAGTTTGTTTAAATCGATCGCGACAGTTTCCAGCACCTCGTTGCGATATTCCAGCCGGTCTTTAACCGTAGCGAGATAATCCTCGATTTCACGGCGGGTTTTGGTCCCTTCGTCGAGTTGGGCGAGCACGTTCCCGAGCGACCGGCGCGGACGGTCTTCAAGGGCCAGGGTTCCGACCAACGCTTCCATGCGGGCGCGGAGTTGTTTGTAGCCGTTCAAATATATGGCATGGACACCGACCCGTTCTGCCTCCGCGAGATGATGGCTCCAGTCCTGCCGTAATGCCGAATAGATGTCCCAGGCGACCTGTTCTTCCGTGGGTGCGGACGGTTTCTCCACTGGCAGCTCCGGCGCCACTGCCGGAAGATCCCCGGCAAAGTCCCGTTCGGTTGGCATGGCAACCGTTTCAATTGGGGGTGTGGCCTGCGCCGGGGCATGCGGCCTGCCATCGCCCGGCCCGCCCGGTTGAATGCGCCCGGCCGGCACGCCGCCCGCTGTCTCGGCGGCTCCGCCCCCGAGCGGCGGCACTCCCTGGCGCATCTCCGGCTCGAGCCCTTGTTGATCCGCCTCCCGCTTGATTTGGTGCACGTAGCGCATCGTGGCCGCGCGCCGGTGGCGGCGCGCGCGGGCATGGAGTTCCTCGAAGGCGTCAAAATCCTTGCGCCCGATGCCGCCGCGCTGGGCGAGCAGTGAGGCAAAGTCGTCCGGCCGGGTACGGAAGGCCGCAGCCTGTTTCAGCAGCACGGCGTGCCGGGTGAGGGTTTCCTGGAAAGCCCCGCCGAGAGCCACCGGGTCGCCCTCGGCGCGAGTCCGTTCGCGGAGATCGTCGTACGCCGCCAGAACTTGCCTGCGGCCGTCTACGAACGAAGCCACGGCCTGGGCATGACGCCAGCCGAAGGCGGTGCGCCGGATATCCCGTGCAATGCGAGCCAGCGCGTTGTCGTTCGCCGCCGGACGGGCTTCCAGCGGTTCTCCCCGGGTTTCTCGGATTGGCCGGGAATTGTCCTCCCGGACATGCTCTCGCCGGTCTTCCCATACGCCATCGGCCATGTAGTCGAGCGCCGCCTCCTTGGGCTGCGAGCGCGACCAGCGTTCGGCCAGATACGCCCGGATCTCGGTGTCCGTTACCGCCACTTCCCGGTCGTTGTCCGCTCGCCTGTCGGCGATATCGAGGGCGAGCGGCGCCCGGTTGACATAGATGTCGAGCCCCTCGCGATGGCGCGTCGCGGCGGGATAGATCGTCTCACGCGCGGGCCTCGCATCGGCCAGCAGGAACGTGCGGTCCACGGTCAACCCCTGGGCCGAGGTGATGGTCATCGCATAGCCGTGATCGAGGCGGATATTGCCGTACCAGTCGCGGATCTCGTCGTGATGAAACGAGACGGCCCGCCCATCTTCGGTACGCGCCGATATCAGGACACTCGGCTCCGTTCCGGCCTCAGCCCTCTCAACCTTGAAGTCGTCCACCGTGACCACGGTGCCGTTGAACAGTTGCTTCTCCCAGTGCGTGGCGCCAATGCGCAGCCGGTCGCCGCGCGCGATCTCCAGCGGCGACGCCGTCCGGTCGTCTTCCGTGCCCCTGCTGACGGTCACCGTCACCCGATCTGCATCGGCCCGCTCTCCATCCGTCAGCGCGTCGAACCGGCGCTCCCGCATCAGGTGCGACAGCGCCCGCACTTCGGCTCGTGTGCGCGCCAGCACCACGCTGGATTTGTCTGGGTTTGCCCTCTGGTAGCGATTCCAGTCATCGACCAGGTCGGTCAACGTTTTTTCTTCGTCATACCCGATATGGAACCGCCCACGCAGATGATGGGCTGCAATGGCCGATGCCGCATCGCCGTCGCGCAGCGCCTCCGACGCGGCAACCTGCCACGGCGTAAACCTGGGTTTATCCTCCATTGCTTCGTAGTCGCCAAGAATGCGTGTGCGTTCTTGCTCTCCCATCAGTCCCGCGCGGAACCGCGCTGCCTCCGGCGTCTCGCCATGGACATGGACCAGGATATCCTCGACATCCGCCTTCTGACGCCGTATGCGGTCCACCCGGACACTGCCAACGGCATCACGGATCAACCTGAGCCCCGGTCCCGCTTCCACCGGTTGCTGTTGTTGGGTGTCGCCCGCGAATACGATCTTCGCTCCGTGGCGTTCGGAGAGCTGCAGAATATGATGCGCCTGGCGGGTCGACAGCATCCCCGCTTCATCGACGATAATGGTGGTATCCTTGTTAATCTCGATGCCGCCTCGCGCGGCAAGGCGCAGCAGTTTGTCGACGCAGAACGGTCGCGCATCGACGTCGTTGCCGAGCGCCACCGCCGTGCGCCAGGCCACGGCGGTGGCGATGATGCTCTGTCCGTGTTCGCGGTAGAGATCGGCGATGGGCCGCAACGTCGTGGTCTTGCCCGAGCCCGCCGCTCCTTCGATGATCGCCACACGTCCGCCGGATGACGTCACTGTCCGGATCGCCGCGATCTGCTCTTCGCTCAGCGGATAACCCGCTTCAAGGAGACCAGTCACCTTGTTCTCGATTGCCTGGGCGGACAAGGAATGGCCCGTATCGGCGGCCATGCCTGCCGCCATATTCCTGACTTCCTGCTCCATCTGCAGGTTGTGACGGGTTGAATACAGCCTGGTATGCGCCATATCGGCCCGGCCCTCGGCCGACCGCGGCGGGCGCGTCAGGCGCACCACCTCCGGGCTTAGAAGAACACGCTCTATGCTTGTCGTGACCGCGTCGCGGTTCAGAAGTGCCGCGGTGGCATTCCCGACCCGCTCGACGATGTCGGGTAGGCGGAAGACTGCCTCCTCGCGCGTAAGGCGGTACGGCAGGTCTTCGAGGACTTCCGTCAACGCCCGGATCTGCTCTTGGGTAATCTCTTCCGACTTGCCCAGGAGCGAGGCGATCAGTGCCTCGCGTTCGACATATCCATCCGCTTCGCCTCGCCAGCGCGCATGCCGAATCTCCGGGTCGTTGTCGGGCGACTTGCCCGCTCGTGTGATCTTGTTCGCCGCCGCCGCCCGTGGCGCGTTGCCCTGGACCGTAAAGCCCATCTCCCGGGCCGCTTCTATGATTGCCGCGCGTCGCTTGGACCAGTGTCCAATCAGATCCCCGGGCATGCCTGCGATACGCGTGAACTCTCCGTCCTTCCCATACTGTTCCATGCGGATGCCGAGGTGCTCTTGCAGGCTCCAGGCCAGGGCATTGCGGTAGACCGCCCCCGCCGCCTTCATCCAGGTGTAGACCGGGTGCTGGTGAAGCGCCCGGTACTTGCCGTCCCGGTGTGTCCGGGCGGCATTGAAGATCACGCAGTGGGTGTGAAGCTGGGGGTCGTTGTCCCGGCTGGTGCCATGCTGGAACATTGCCGCCGATATATCAGCCGGCAGGACCGCGATATCGCCGTCCCGGTTACGGATACGGGTATAGGCGCAATGCCTCAGCACCGTTTCTTCGAGCGCTACCCGCGCCGCATCGTTATGCGCCTGCTCGATCTCTGAACGCAGCCCGGGATCGGCGACCGCCCACAAGGCGGAGACGCTCTTGTCGGCACTGAAGGTCAGGTCGAGACCCGCCGAGCGCCGCTCGCTGCCCGCGTTTTGTGTGAGCTTGCCTCCGGTGTTCGGTGCGAAACCGTTGTACAGCCGGTGGAAGTCACTGCTGTCGACCTTGCCGCCGTCGGCAAGACCGAACAGGCCCTGCGGGTTGAACCAGACGCCATCCGGTTCTTCTCCCGCCGTGTAGTATTCGTTGGGATGACGGAAGGAGCGCTGGCTCTCCAGGTAATACGCAGCCGATGCAGCTTGGGCCAGAGTCGCTACCATGACGCCAGCTCGGTAACGACGTTGCCGGGTAGGGATACAACCTGGCCGGAGTACAGCCGGAATATGACTGTCGTAGCTCTCATGATTCCAGCCTTGGGAATTCCTGTATTTTACAGAGGTTTAACGAAATGGCCGTGCGATCTTTACAAATCAGGGCAACATTCATTACATTTATCGAGATCAAAGCGCCATGGTGCAGAGGTGTGAGAAGTAACAAACGCCATTTCTCTCTCGTTCGCGACCGAGCATACGCATATCGTTCAAGGTTGCAAGGGATTTTTTGACACGCCGCAGGGACGGCGCGCAGGTTTGGCATCCGCAGGATTTTCGCGCTGTTGCATTCGGGGGAGGTTAGGCAAGCGCACGGACCATCATGGCTGGTGTTTCGGATTGCCAAGGTTCTCGTTCCTCAGAACGGTGATCGGATAGCCGGCGAATGCATCTGGGCCTGATTACGAACCCTGAAATGGCGGAGAGAGACGGAACATGCCGGCGAAACGCTTCAACGAAGCGGATATCGACTTCGATGCCATGGATGGCGAATTGGCGAAACTTGTGCCGCCGAAGCTGAGCCTGACGGATGTGCTGGACCGTTTGCGGAAGCGGCTGGTCGAGCAACAGGCCAAGGGGGTGACGGTGGCTCAAATGCATGAGGTGTTGAAATCGGGCGGCATCGATATCACGGAGCGCAGTCTGCGGACGTTTCTGGACAAGGGCGTGTTGCCGGGAAGGAAGGTTGCCGAGGCCGCCAGGGCCATGGTGTCGGAAGAAGGCAGCGATCCGTTCTGAGCCGAATGAAGGCGCATATGGGTTCGCAAAGCAAGGAAGCGGCGTTCGAAGAACGGCGGTCCGTCGTGGCGGTTTTCGGGGTGCGAACAATGAAGTTGCAGTGGGGGATGGCCGGGCGATGGCGTGGCGCGTCAGCGCCCGCGTACGGCGATGGCGCGAAGCGCCGTGCCGTGAGGCGGCGATGCATCGTTCGAAGAACGAGGAGCCGCAGCGAGCGTAAGCTCGCACGGTTGGCGGTGGCGCAAAGCGCCCCGCCATGGGCCGTGACTTTATGCACCCGGCATAAAAAAGGGGCCGACCTCCGCCGTGTGATGGCGGGGGCCGACCCTGAAGGGTGCCGTTACGCGGCGGCGAGAAGGACGGGGATTCCGATCTTGCGTGCCTTGTCGATCATGTTGTTCGTTTCACCTGCAAACATTGACAGGAGATGTCAGGGGTTATCAGAACATGACATTATAGGTACTTTTCAATGTGTTATGGAATAGCATATAGCCTCTTTAACCGTCATGGGATGTCAGGAAGCGCCTGTAGTTTACTTTCATGTGTTGGGGAGAGTGTTGACAATATGCCCGTGCTAGCCATAATCGGAGGATGCCAAAACATACCGGTAAACGTGTCGCGCTGAACAAGCTGACCTTGACCAAACGCGCTGTCGAGGCGATGGAGCCCGCGGATAAACCCTGGATCGCCTGGGATGACAAATTGACCGGCTTCGGCATCCAGATGCATCCCTCCGGCATCAAATCCTTCTTCGTCAACTACCGCACCGGCAACGGTGGCAGAAAGGCATCCAACAAGCGTGTCGTTCTTGGCCGCTTTGGCAGGATGTCACCCGAGCAGGCGAGGCGTCTCGCCCATCAGGCACTGGGCAAGGTCGCTGGTGGCGCCGACCCGGCAGGCGAGCGTGCCGAGGTGCGCAGCATGCCTCTTCTCAAGCAGGCCTTCACCGATTACATGGCGGGTAATCCCAACCGGGCGGCGGGCACCGAAAAACTGTACCTTGAACAGTTCGCCCGCTATCTCGGCGGCTGGCAACTGCGTCCCCTTGACAGCATCACCCGGCGGGACGTGGAGGATCGTTTTGGCCGCCTCACGGAAGATCACGGCTGGGCCTGCGCCAACCGGGGAATATCGCTCCTGGGTTCGATATACCGCCGGCCCTGCGTCGATTTCGAGGGCCTGCGCAACCCGGTCGAGCTGTGGCGCGCCGGAGGCGGCAAGTATCATCGCCCGAAGCGGCGCAAGATCTCCGCACCCGCCGAGGTGCTGCCGCGCTGGCGGGCGGGCATCGAAGCGGTGGTGGCGACGCCGAAGGTCCGGGATGCATTCTGGTTCGGGCTCTATACGGGAATGCGCCTCAACGAGGTGCTGTCCCTGCAGTGGGAACGAGTGGACATGGCGGGGCTTGTCTTCCGGGTCGATGAAACCAAGACCGGCGAGCCCCTGGAACTGCCCATCACCCGGCAACTGGCGGCCATCCTCGAACGCCGCAACCGGGAGAGCGAAACGCTACCGGGCGATCTTCGCGGCTGGGTGTTCCCGTCCTCAGCCAGAGCAGGCCACATCTCTGACCTCAGTCAATTCTATGCGCGAATCGGAACGGCGGGCGGTGCGAAGTTCTGGTACCACGCACTGCGGAATTGTTTCATTACCGTCGCCGAGCGCGACCTGCTGCTGCCGCTGTCCTTGACCAAACGGCTTGTCAACCACGCCCGGCCCAACGACGTCACCGAGGGCTACGCCGCCGACTGGACCATCGGGCAACTGCGGGAACCGGCGCAGCGCATCGCGGATCGGATTGAGGCGCTGATGAACGATTGCCCGGCCAAAACGGCCACGGCAAGCTCCATCGGCAGGCCCCGCGTGCCGCACTGGATCAGTCCGGAATGACGAAACCCTCCGGAAAACGTATCGCGCTGAACAAGCTGTCCTTGACCAAACGCACTGTCGAGGCGCTGAAGCCCGCCGCCAAGTCCTGGATCGCCTGGGATGACACCTTGACCGGGTTCGGTATCCGAGTGCAGCCCACCGGCCTCAAATCCTACATCGTCAACTACCGCGCTGGAGACGGCGGAAGAAAGGCGCCCAACAAGCGCGTCGTTCTTGGCCGCCACGGCGGGATAACGGCCGAGCAAGCCCGGCATATGGCGCGGCGGGTGTTGCGCGAAGCCGGCGACGGTCCGGCGGGCGGGCGCGCCGAGGCGGGCGGCATGCCCCTGCTCGAGCAAGCCTTCAATGACTACATGGCGGTCAATCCCAAACGGACCGCGCGCACCAATAAACACTATCGCAACATATTCGGCTATCTCGCCGACTGGCGCATGCGTCCGCTCGACGCCATCGGCCGCCGGGATGTAGAGGACCGTTTCAACAGCCTCACCCGGAATAACGGTTGGGCGCCGGCCAACATGTCGATATCGCTCCTGGGTTCGATCTATCGCCGGC
Source organism: Alphaproteobacteria bacterium (assembly GCA_965226475.1). Lineage (GTDB taxonomy): Bacteria > Pseudomonadota > Alphaproteobacteria > JASLMY01. The sequence continues at coordinate 1,117,369 of CBDDDJ010000002.1, forward strand.
CCTGCGTCGATCTCGAGGGCCTGCGCAACCCGGTCGAGCTGTGGCGCGCCGGCGGCGGCAAGTATCATCCCCCGAAGCGGCGCAAGATCTCCGCCCCGGCGGAGGTGCTGCCGCGCTGGAAGAAAGGCATCGAGGCGGGGGCCATCGCGCCGGTTGCCCGGGACGCGTTCCGGTTCGGGCTGTATACCGGCATGCGCCTGAACGAGGTGTTGCCGCTCCGGTGGGAGCGCGTGGACATGACGGAGCTTGTCTTCCGCGTTGACGAGACCAAGACCGGCGCGCCCCTGGAACTGCCCATTACCCGGCAACTGGCCGCCATCCTCGAACGCCGCCGGGCAGTGATTGCGACCCTCCCGGGTGGGCTTCGGGACTGGGTGTTCCCGTCCTCCGCCAGCGCCTCGGGCCATGTCGTCGACCTGGCTCATTTCTACGGGCAGATCGGCGAGACGGGCGGCACGAAGTTCTGGTACCACGCTTTGCGGAATTGTTTCATCACGGTGGCAGAGCGCGACCTGCTGCTGCCGCGCACTTTGACCAAGCGGCTGGTCAACCACGCCCGGCCCAACGACATCACCGAGGGATACGCGGCCGACTGGACCATCGGGCAACTGCGCGAACCCGCGCAGGGCATCGCTGACCGGATCGATGCGTTGATGAACGCAACCGCGGCGGCGGTTCCGTCAAACTCGCCATAGGTGGGATCAATCCCTAAAATGCCGCAACACGGTATGCCGGGCACGCTGCATGATGCTTGAGATTCAACGGGGAGGATTTTCGATTTTGCACGTATTCGAACTTGTTGGGCGCAGCCCGAAGTCCGCACTTGAGCAAGATTTCGGTGTTGCCGGAGATTCAGCAGGCCGTGAGGCGCGAAGTAGGTGACAAACCGGCTCGCACGAACCAGGGCGGCCCGACTCTGGCTTATCAACTGTGGCACCTGGGTTTGATCGTGGACGAGGCTTTATGACCAGCGCACAGACACGGGGCGACTTCATGGAGCCCTTCGTCTCCCACGGCGACCGGCTGCTGGGCGACGTTATCCGCCGCGCCCCCGGGCACCGGCGAGACGGCGGTGCTGTGGGGCGGCACCGGCCTCGTGGTCAAGCGGGTCGAGGTCCTGCCCAACGCCGAGCCGCCCCGGCTCAGGTTGATCTCCGCTAAATGAGCAGCACAGGTCGGACTGGTCTTGCTTCGGTTTAGTGGAGAGCTGATTGCTCACTCTCGGCCCGCCATACCATCGCGTTCGGCGACCGGACTAATCACCTTGTGTTGCTGGTTGCCCGAAAAATTCTTGGCTCCTCTACGGGAGCCAACGCACGGCTCGCGGAGAAACGTGGTTCGGTTACTCCTTCGTTCCGGGGGACTTGCACCCCCTACCTTCTGCCAGTTCGCCTGGCGCACCAGACCCGAGCGTGCGCGATTGACGCACTCGGTTCCTCACCTGACAGGTTCGCTCAAGGTGCTTTGCCATGAGCGCGTGAACGTGACTGGCGGCAGGGGAAGCCGCTTGAGGATTACTGCCATCCGATCCCAGTTCAGGCACCTGAGGCGGCTGCGGCGAGCGAGCCACTTCCGCCAGATGCGGACGACCTGGTAGCGGAACCAACCGAGACGTTTGCCGTTCCCCGTCAGACCATAATATGCGCAGTGGCCTCGGATCACCTTAGCGAGGTGATCCCGCTGAGCCTCGATCGGCAGGTGCCGGTGTCTCTTGCACCAGTCGTGCACCGATTTCAGCGCGCGGGCGAAGCGGCCCTTCGCCGTGATTTGACGAACGACGTCCTTGCCTTGCATCGACCGCCCCCAGACGTGGGTGAAGCCGAGGAAGTCGAACGTCGTGGCCGACGCCATCCAGTGGCGCCCGTAGGGCGCCTCCGACGGAAGTCCACATAGCGCGTCTTGGTTTCATGGAGCGTGAGCCCGTATCTACCGAGACGTTTGCCCAGCACGTCAAGCATTCGCTTGCCGCTGTGGCGGTCTTCGAGGGCGATGACAAAGTCATCGGCGAATCGCACCAGCTGGCACCGTCCGTGGAGGCGCGGCTTCGCCACGTTCTCGAACCACTCGTCCAGCACATGGTGCAGGTAGACGTTCGAGAGCATCGGCGAGATCACCCCGCCCTGAGGGGTGCCAGCCACCGGTCTGTGCAGGGCATCCTCTTCGAGCACCCCCGCTTTCAGCCATTTGTCGATCATGCGCCTTGCGACGCCGTCCTTGATCCGCAGGTCGAGGAATGACCGGAGGTGGGAGTGTGTAATCGAGTCGAAGTACTTCGAGATATCGGCATCGATCACCCACCGCTGGCGCTGCTCGATGATGCCCTTACGCAATGCGCTGAGGGCATCGTGGGCCGACCGTCCGCGCCGGAAGCCGTACGAGCACGGCAGAAAGTCCGTCTCGTAAATCGGCTCCAGCAGCATCAGGATCGCCCGCTGCGCCACCTTGTCTTCAAACGTCGGGATGCCGAGGGGGCGTTTCGTGCCGTCCGCTTTCGGGATGTAGTGGCGGCGCACCGGTGGCGCGCGATAGCTGCCCGACTTGATCCGGCTCAGGAGGCTTTCGAGATTGGCCTCAAGGTCCTTTTCGTAGTCGGCAGCCGTCACGCCGTCGATGCCCGTCGCGCCATCCTTGCGCGTCCGTCGGTACGCCTCCGACACCCAATCGATGTCGATCAGGTGGTGCAGTGACGTGAACACCCGGTCCGGATGCTCCCTCGCCTGTTCGGCTATCCACTGCTGTTTCGTGTACGTGTTGGTGGAACTCAGCGTTTCCTCCAGCGTTTCCCATCAGTGGGTCTGTGCAGATGACGCTCCGCTTCCCTCGAGCGGGTCCCGATGGCCACGGTTCCCCGCCTTCAGCGGTACTATCGGAGCGCTACGACTTCCTGCTCCCGCATGTCCTCCGGCTTATTGATTTCGCCAGCCGGCTCCGCAGGCGTCTGCCGGGGTTCGTGTTCGCCAAGGCGCTCCCGCCGCCATGCAGACCTGACGACGGGCCGGGGTCTGGATTGTTCACGCTGGCCGTCCCCTTTCCAGCGATCTTGCCCACGGGCAAGAGCAGGATCTCCCAGGTTCCCTGGCGGTCCATCCCGTGACTTTGCGCCGGTCCACGACCCCGGACGACCCGTTGCGCCTCGCCATTAGCGGCGCTTCCGGTGCTGCCCCCACACACTTAACAATGAAGGCGTCATCATTTACGATTTCGAGGCTGCGCGACGCTTCATCACCTGCTGTCTACGCTTCACGACGGGCGTTGCCGCACGCCATGCAAGACTCGCTTCCGGCTGGCGGGCTGCGCCTTTGCCGGGCGGGAGTCGAACCCGCTGGATCGCTACGAGAGGTTTCAACTCATGTCATCCTCCTCTCCAGGGCTTACCCTGGCGCAATAAGCGTTCGTTCAGGCCGTGGAATGGGTCCCGTCAAGCGCATCTCCCACGTTGAGGCGAGGCCCCACAAGGTGCTGTCTTTCTGCTGGTAACGCGATTTACCATGCGCTATCGTCGTGCGCATGGTGGTTCTGGACGAGGATTTTGGCACCGGCTTGACGCTGGTCGAGGGTAATGGCGGGGTCCGGTTGTCCCCCGTGTCGGTGCCGGAGCGCGCGCCGCGCGACTGGCGGTCACAGTGTGAGCGGGAACGGGCGCGGGCGGACGCGGCCGAAGCGCGCGCGGAAGAGCTGCGCTGGGCGGAAGTGGCCGCCCGCAGCGATGGCGGTTCGTGGAAGTCTCGGTTCAAGGCCTGCCGGCGCAGGCTGAGTGAGGCCGTCGAAGAGACGAAGGAAGCCCGCCGCACGGCAAGGGACGTGCCGTCCTTGCAGGCGGAAGTGGCGCGCCTGGAGACGCTCCTTTCTGAAGCCGGCATCGCGTCGGCCTTCGATACGGCCGGGGCGCTGCGCAAGGAGAACGCCCGGCTGCGCAAGGCCCTGGCGGCATCGAAGGCCCGTGAGGGCGCGACCGGGCCGTGGCCCGCTCCGCCCCGGCGGCGCACCGTCCTGGAGCCTTCCCCGGACCAGAAGGAGACCGTCAGGTCGCTTCGCACGGAACTCCGCCGGCTCGACAAGGAGGTGGTCCGGCGGGACAAGGAGAACGTCCGGCTGAACACGCGCCTCGACCAGGAGAAGGAGAGGACGGAGCGCATCAGGGAGACCGCGAAGAAGCTGTCCAGCGAGTCCCTTCGGCTCCACCGGGAGGTGAGGATACTGGGCGACGCCGAGGCCCGCGCCCGGTCGCTGTCCGACGAGGTTTTCTGGCTGCGCCATGCCCTGGAGGTGTCCAAAGCCGGTAAGGAGAAGTTGAAGGCCCGGCTCGCCAAGCTTCGGGCGGCCGGGGCGACGCTGTCGAAGCTGCCGTCCGACGAGGCTGCCCAACTGCGTGCGGCCCTGAGGCGATCGCGGCGCCAGAAGACGACGATCGAGGCGCTGCGCAAGGGCAACGGCCGTCTGCGCAGGACCATGCGGAAGTTGGAGACCCGGAAAGCGGCGCTGGCGGTTCAGCCTGCCAAGCTTCGCGCGATCGGGAAGGCACTCGAGTCCGAGCTTGCCGGGCTTCGAGCGGTCAGGAAGACGTTGTCGAAGTCGCTGTCCGTTGCAGACGCCGATCTCCGCAGGGCTCTGCGAAGGTCGCGGCGCCAGAAGGCTACGATCAAGTCGCTGTCCCGGGAGAACGCCCGCCTGCGCAAGGGCGCGAAGACGTCGCGGAACCGGATCGAGACGCTGGAAGTCCAGCTTGAGAGGCTTCGTGCGACCGGGGCGGTGCTGTCGAGGGCGCTCTACGGCCGCAAGAGCGAGCAGCAGGACAAGCCGGGCTCGGAACACAAGCGCGGCCAGCAGCGCGGCGCGCCCGGCCACGGCCGCACCCAGCGGCCCGGGCTCGATGAGCGCACCGAAGAGCACAACCCGCCGCCGGATGCGTGCGTCTGCGGCCGGTGCGGGCAGCCCTATGCGCCGAACGGCGCCGAGGAATCCACCCTCGTCGAGATCGAGGTCAAGGCCTACAAGCGCGTGATCCGCCGTCCGCGCTGGCGCCGGACCTGCGAGTGCGCGTCGTCGCCCATGGAAGTGTCGGCGCCCCCGGTGCCGCGGCTGTTCCCCAGGACGCTCTACGGGACCAGCTTCTGGGCACGCTTCCTGTTCGAGCACTGTGCCTGCTTCCGCCCCGTGCACCGCGTTGCCGCGTGGATGTCCGCCCAAGGGCTGACGGTCTCGCCGGGGACGCTGGCCGACAGCCTGAAGCGGTTCGTGCCGCTGCTCGAGCCGCTGGCCGAGGCGATCCTTGCGCACCAGAACAAGGCGGCGCTGCGCCATGCCGACGAGACCAGCTGGCGCGTCCAGGAACTTCGCGGGGAAGACCGCTCGAGCCGCGCCTGGCTGTGGGTCTCGGTCAGCAATGACGCGGTCTCTTTCCATATCGACCCCTCGCGCAGCGCCGAGGCGGCGCAGAAGCTGTTCGGCGACGCTCTCCTCGACACGGTCATCGTCTGCGATCGCTATAGCGCCTACAAGCGACTCGCTCGCCTTCGCGAGGGCAAAGTGACCCTTGCATTCTGTTGGTCCCATATGCGCCGCGATTTTGTCGAGTGCGCGGCCGGCCAGGTGAGACTGACGGACTGGTGCCAGGGATGGATCGAGCGGATCGCGTCGATCTACCGCCTGAACGAGGCGAGGTTGGCTCATTACGACCCCGTGATCAAGCGCCAGACGCCGGCGTTCGACGCGGCGCAGGGCGCGTTGAAGGAGGCGCTCGACGGCCTGTTCGCGGAGGCCGCCCGGGAGTTGGCCGGCCTGCCGGACCAGGCGCGCCAGGGCAGGGCGCTGCGCTCGCTGCTGAACCATCGCGAAGGGCTGAGCGTGTTCGTCGACCGCCCGCAGGTGCCTCTGGATAACAATCGCGCCGAAAGATTGTTACGAGGTCCGGCCATAGGGCGACGGCTGTCGTTCGGTTCCGACAGCGAGGACGGCGCCAGGTTCACGGCGATCATGTACTCGGTGGTGGGCACGCTCTCGATGAATGGCATCGACATCCTGAGCTGGCTGGACACGTGGCTCGCAGCGTGCGCGGAGAACGATCGCAAACCACCGGACGACCTGTCGCCGTGGCTGCCATGGTCGATGAGCGAGGAGCGCAGGCGCGAACTCATGGCGCCGGCGTGACCGGCGCGATCGAGTGCCGTTATTACGGCCGCGACTTCACCGCCGGGGAAATGGCGCTGCTGCGCGCGCTGATCGCCGGGCCGCCGCCGTTGAACCGCCATATGCTGTCGAAGGAGTTCTGCCGGCGCATCGGCTGGTTCAAGCCCGACGGCGGCCTCAAGGACATGATGGCCAGGGTCGCCATGCTGGCCATGCACAGGGACGGCCTGATCGCCCTGCCGGCGCCGCAGGGACGGCAGAACCGGCCCGGGCCGATCGTCTTCGGGCCGGACACCGAAGCGCCGCTGTTCCCGGCCCCGACGACCCTCGACGAGGTCCGTCCGCTCGACCTGCGCCCCGTCGTGCGCGGCACCCGCCAGAGCAAGCTCTGGAACGAGTTCGTCGCCCGCTACCACTATCTCGGATACAAGACCCTGGTCGGCGCCCAGATGCGCTACGCCGTCCACGACCGCGACGGCTGGCCGCTCGCCATGCTCGGCTTCTCCACCGCCGCGTGGAAGCTCGCCCCGCGCGACAACTTCATCGGATGGACACGGCAACTGCGCGAGAAGAACCTTCCCTTCGTGGTCGACAACCCGAGATTCCTGATCCTGCCCTGGATCAATATCCCCAACCTGGGTTCGCACATCCTGGCCATCATCCGCCGGCGCCTGCCCGATGACTGGACCGAGCGCTACAACACCACGCCCGTGCTCATCGAGACCTTCGTCGAGACCCCGCGCTACACCGGCGCCGTTTACAGGGCCTCCGGCTGGACCCGCGTCGGGACCACCCAGGGGCGCGGGCGCTACGACCGGGACAGGCAGTCCGACAAGCCTAAAAAGGATGTCTGGCTCCGGCCCCTGCGACGGGATTGGAAACGCACCCTCAATCGCTAAAATCGGCCGGGGCGAATGGAAACGCCCGCGCTGATTCCACGGCCTGAACGAACGCTTATTGCGCCAGGGTAAGCCCTGGAGAGGAGGATGACATGAGTTGAAACCTCTCGTAGCGATCCAGCGGGTTCGACTCCCGCCCGGCAAAGGCGCAGCCCGCCAGCCGGAAGCGAGTCTTGCATGGCGTGCGGCAACGCCCGTCGTGAAGCGTAGACAGCAGGTGATGAAGCGTCGCGCAGCCTCGAAATCGTAAATGATGACGCCTTCATTGTTAAGTGTGTGGGGGCAGCACCGGAAGCGCCGCTAATGGCGAGGCGCAACGGGTCGTCCGGGGTCGTGGACCGGCGCAAAGTCACGGGATGGACCGCCAGGGAACCTGGGAGATCCTGCTCTTGCCCGTGGGCAAGATCGCTGGAAAGGGGACGGCCAGCGTGAACAATCCAGACCCCGGCCCGTCGTCAGGTCTGCATGGCGGCGGGAGCGCCTTGGCGAACACGAACCCCGGCAGACGCCTGCGGAGCCGGCTGGCGAAATCAATAAGCCGGAGGACATGCGGGAGCAGGAAGTCGTAGCGCTCCGATAGTACCGCTGAAGGCGGGGAACCGTGGCCATCGGGACCCGCTCGAGGGAAGCGGAGCGTCATCTGCACAGACCCACTGATGGGAAACGCTGGAGGAAACGCTGAGTTCCACCAACACGTACACGAAACAGCAGTGGATAGCCGAACAGGCGAGGGAGCATCCGGACCGGGTGTTCACGTCACTGCACCACCTGATCGACATCGATTGGGTGTCGGAGGCGTATGGCCTGCGACGATGACATTCTGCCGCTGCAAGAACGCATCGAAACCGTCGCCGATGAGGGCGAGCTCGACGAAGTGTATGAGACAGAGCGTCATCTCTTCTATGTCGCTTGCACCCGCGCAAGAGATCGGCTCCTAGTTTCAGGAGTTGCGCCAGCGTCGGAATTTTTCGCTGATTTAACGCATCGAGAAAAAGGTGCGGCAAATGACTAGGTTTTCATTCATTCACGCAGCAGACATTCATCTCGACAGTCCCCGTTCAGGCCTGTCAGCGGCGTTGTCACGTTAACCACCGTGTAACCAGCTTGTGGGCGCCGACGCCGGAGATTATGCAACGGTCGTCACTTGCCGCCACTGTCTTATCGCGTCGCCGCGGAATTAGCGGAGTGTTCGGCGGGAGACCAGATGGCGTTGGACGTTGAAGAGGTTGTAGACGGTCGCATGGACGGCGAGGAACCGCTGCGCGGACGCGGGCGATTTGAACCGCTGCATCTTTCGCTCTCGTCGTCGCACCGGCTGATGTGAATTTTCTGCCCGATTGTTCTTTCGCAGGCCTTGCTCATGCTGAGCCGAGAGGGCAAGCAAACGGATCGCGGTGCCGTAGAACCGCCTGTTGAAGCGGAAGGTGAACTCGTTGAGGTAGGCTTGTAGGTGCTGGTGGCGGTGCTGTCACGGTAACTGGCTGGTGTCAGCTGCGGGTGGCGAGTAGCTTCCTGTTATGAACAAGATCAGCTACCGCCGACATCGGTTTCCTGCAGAGATAATCCAGCGCGCCGTCTGGCTGTGTTTCCGGTTTCCGCTCAGTTACCGCGATGTGGAGGATCTGCTCGCTGAACGTGGTGTCGATGTTTCTTACGAGACGATACGGCGCTGGGCTTTAAAGTTTGGGCAGGCCTATGCCCGAAAACTGAGACAATCACGCCCTCGACCAGACGACCGGTGGCACCTTGATGAGGTGTTTTCCTCCATCAACGGAAAACGGATGTATCTATGGCGGGCGGTGGACAGCGAGGGTAAGGTGCTGGATATCTTGGTTCAGTCCCGGAGGAACAAGAAAGCAGCACTCAAGCTGATGCGCAAACTGCTCAAGAAGCAAGGGTATGCGCCGAATAAGGTGGTGACCGATAAACTGCCATCTTACGGGGCAGCATTGCGTGATCTCAACATGACGGGGAAACACGTTACCGGCGGACGGAGCAACAATCGGGCTGAGAATTCGCACCTGCCGGTTCGACAACGAGAACGCAGGATGCAGGGCTTCAAGTCATCAGGATCGGCGCAAAGGTTTCTCTCCACCCACGCCGCCATCTACAACACCTTCAATGTCCAACGTCATCTGATCACTCGCAAGACAATGCGCCAATTCCGCGGTGACGCGATGAACACGTGGCGGACCGTGACCGCTGCTGCTTGAGCCGCTCAGTTCAGACGTTCAACTGCGACCTGCCTTCGTTAAGTTGACAGCACCCGCCTCGATACTCGCCACCGCCTTTTGGATGAAGGTTCGTTTCTCGTCTTCCTCCATCCGAAACTGGTGCACCCAGCGCCAGCCGTGACTGCATACTTCGTGCCCGCCGGCGACGATCGCCTGGGTCAACTCAGGCGCCCGCTCCAGGCTCAAGGCTGCTGCCGTAAATGTGGCGCAAATCTGGTATTGCTCCAGCAACCGCATGACCCTGGGCTCACCGGCTTTGATGCCATAGAGATAGTTGCTCTCGTTGGCGTAGTTGCGGATCGGCTGCCGCAGCGCGAGGCACAATTCGTCGACCGGCTCCGGTCCCTTGTCACCCTCGGCAACGCTTTGTTCCGAACCCTCCTCGACATTGACCACGATCGAGAGCGCGAGCCCACCGCTGTCCGGCCATCCCTCGGCAACCGACATATCCGCCCTCCCCAAATACTCGTTGACCAAGGCTCGCGCCCCACTTCAGGACTGTCAAGGGACCGGTCAGGCTTGCTAGACTTGTATACTTGCAACGTAAACTTTCAAGCGGAGCCCACACATGAGCGACGACATCACTGCCCTCAGCGCCACCGAGATGGCGGCCGCGATCCGCGAAAAGCGATTGAGTGCCCAAGACGTGACGACGGCCCATCTCGCCCGAATTGAGGAGATCAATCCGACCCTGAATTCGGTCTGCACGATGAATCCCGCAGCATTTGACGCGGCAGCAGCAGTCGACCGGCGGATTGCCTCGGGCGAGCAACCCCGGCCGCTTGACGGCGTGCCTTATCTCGCCAAGGACAATATCTACACCAAGGGACTGCGGACCACCTTCGGCTCCCGGCTGCTTGAGAATTTCGTGCCCGAAGAAGACTCCGTCGTGATCGAGCGACTGAACGCCGCCGGCGCTATCTTGCTCGGCAAAACCAATACACCTGAGTTCGCCCATGACGTAAACACCGCCAATTTTCTCTTTGGCACAACACGAAATCCGTGGAATTTGAACTGCACCGCAGGCGGTTCCAGTGGCGGCAGCGGCAGCGCCATCGCCGCCCGACTGGCGCCGCTAGCGCTTGGTACCGATCTCGGCGGTTCGGTGCGTGGACCATCGGCCTTCAATGGAACCGTCGGCATTCGGACCTCGTTCGGCCGGGTGCCGACCTATCCGACCGATTTGCCCTGGGGCATGCTGGTCACCGGCGTCACCGGACCGATGACCCGGTCGGTCGCCGACGCGGCATTGATGCTGGGCGTAATGGCCGGACCCGACGACCGTGATCCCACCACCCTGCCCGCGCATGATCTCGACTTTCTTGCCGCCAGCAGCATGACCGACCTCTCGGGCCGGCGCATCGCCTTCTCCGCCGATCTTGACGGTCTGGTGCCCGTCGATCCCGAGACGGCTGAATTGGCCCGCGCCGCCGCATTCCGGCTTCGGGACGCCGGCGCTGACGTCGTTGAGGATTGTTTCGATCCGGCCGACCTCGTCGATATCATCCAGGGCACGCGCGGCTTCGGCATGATCGGCCGTTATGCCGATCGCTACGACGCGCACAAAGACCTGATGACGCCGCCGCTCCTGAATCAAATCGAAGCGGCCCTCAAGCTCGAGCTCCGCACCGTGACCCAGGCCGAGCGCCTGCGCGGCCAATATTGGCAGCGGGTTCGGGAATTCCTGCAGCGCTATGACTATATCATCACGCCGTCGATCGGCGTGCCGGCCTTCCGCCTGGACGAGCCGCTGCCGAGCAAGATCGGCGATCGCGAGGTCGAGCTTTTTTACGATGCCTTCCTGACCACCTATGCCTTTTCGCTCACCGGCCTGCCCATCATCGCCGTTCCCGCAGGCTTGACCCGCGCCGGATTGCCGGTCGGCATCCAGATCGTCGGGCCGCGCCACCGCGACGATCTGGTAATTGCGGCAGGCGCCGCCTATCAGGCGATAGCGCCCGATATGTTCCGCACGCCCGATATAGATCTATCCCAGGCCAAGGACTTGGGTGAGGCCTTTTCCTCGCCGGGCCTGATCATGAAACGGCCGCTCTGAAGGGGATAGTGCTAAGCCGAGATTCCCCGGATGACCACCACATCCGACCATCAGCGTAGCCATTCCGGCTTTCGATAGCAATTTTGAAGCCGATGCGGGTGACGGAGCACTTTGTTCCCTGTCGGCATTGGCGCCAATAGCGGTTTCCCGGTGCTCATGGCCAGATTTCTTGTCATCAAGACACACGTCCCCCGTGGTTTTTCTCTCCCCGCCGACCGCCGCTTGGATCAAGCCGGCACCGGCGGCGCACGCAGTCAGGCAATCCGCGCCAGGATCTGACCGAACATTCGCCGCGACACCGCGACCTCGGCCATCTGGAACGTGACGTAGCGGCCATGGCGGATCATTTTCGCGCCGATCTTGATCAGCTTCTCCCGCAGCGTGGTCAGCGACCAGTGCGCAATCGCCCGTGGCAAGGCCAGCGTGCGCATGAAGTTGGCGAGATTGTAGGCAAGCGCGTGAAGCTGAAGGCCGGTAGCCCTGTTGGCTGACCGTCTCCCAGACCGCGCTCTGGCGCGCCTGATTTGTGGTGACGGCAAAGGCCATCAATGTGTCCAGATCGATTTCGCCTGCCCGGTAGGCCTCAAGCAGCACCGGTGCGGCGTTGCCGAGCCGCAGGCGCTTCTCCACGGTGCGTTCCGAGACCCCGAAGCGCGTCGCGATGGCGGCCGCCGTGCTGCCCGCATCGGCAAGGCGGCGGAACGCCTCGACCTGATCGGCCGGGTGCATGGCGGCGCGGACACTGTTCTCGGCCAGCGAAACTTCTTCGGCCGCCACGATAGCGCCGATCATGCGGCAGGGCACGGGGTGGTCCTCGTCCAGCGCGCCTTCGGCGGCCAGCGCCTGCATCGCGGCAAGCCGCCGTCCGCCGGCGATCACGGCGTAGCACCCGGGGCCATCCGGGCCGGGTTCCATGGCGCGGGCAATCAGGTTCTCGAGCAGCCCGTGGGCGGCGATCGAGGCCTTGAGCTCGGTGAAGGCCGAAGCATCGGCCGGCGTCTTGCGCACATTGTCGGGCGAAAGTTCGAGTTGGGACAGCGGGATGTCGCGGATATCGCGTTCGGGGTCGTGCATGTCGGTCTCCGGGATTGCGTGAATGCGGAACCGGGCGGGGACACCCTCTTCGGCATCCGCCCTCGCCCGCCTTCGGCTCAGGCTCTGGCTCTTATGAGGGCAGACGCAGTCAAGCGGAGAAGTTGGTTAGGTTTACTGCATGGCGAACTCGCTTTCCGGGTTGGTCGGATTAGGTAGCACACGAGTTGTCCAGTTTGATCTCTCCGTGGGGAATGGACGGAAATCTTCGGTTCCGAACGCCTGACCGGAGCCTTGCTGGATCGCCTGACCCACCATGTCCACATCCTGGAAATGAACGGCGAGAGCTTCCGACTCAAACAAAGCCAAAAACGGCGGAACTCCCCAAAAACCGAGCCGTCCTGAACGCCGAGACCGTGGTTGCCCCGGCGGGCCCACAGGGACCTCCCACGCTGCTTCGCTCCGCGTAACGCTAAAGCGCTACACGAAGCAGCGCGGGTCCCTCCAATGGACTCCCGGGACAACCGGCAACACCGTATCCGGCATCAACAAGTGGTCCCTTCTTACTCCGGCGCCGTGGCCCCAATTTACTCCGGCGTTGACAGAAGCATTCGCCGACTACCGGACGCTTTCCTCACAGCTGCTCATGCAGAGGCTCGAAGAAGAACGTGAACGCGCATCAGCGATGGATGAGAAAACGTTTAAGCTGACACTTTCGCTCTCGGTCGGGCTAACGGTTTTGGGCTCGACGGCTGCGTTCCTCACCAAAGTTATTTCATCCGCAACGATTCAAACATTGTTGACCATAGTCATCGGAATCGGCCTATCTTACGTTCTCGCTGCCGGCTTCGTGGCGCTCGGCGCGCTGCGGACCTTCCCGACATATGGCTATGGCACTCAATTCCTGCTGCAACAGCGGGAAAATACCGAGACGGTCCTGGCGGACGCACTCGCCCGTCAGGAAACCATGAACAATATCCGCCATCTCCGCAATGAGACAGCCTACGCAGCCTTAAGAAACGGCCTGTTGTTCCTCCTTGCGGGAATCATCGTCTTTGCGGCGACGATCGTGTACCAGTCTTTTCCCCCAATTCAGGTGTGGCTCGCATTGCTGGAGGGCTATATAACCAAGAATAATCATTTTGGTTGAGTAACGTACACGGAACAATCCGATGAGCCATACCTGAAATGGGTGCACGGACTGACGGAGGTTTTGCGTCTTGGTGCGCGGCGTTTACTTGGGCAAGCGGTGGAGGCGGAAGTTGCCGGTTTTGTCGAGGCGTATGGGTGGAGTGACCCCCTAATAGTGGTCCAGAATTATTAAAGAGTGGAGTGCGCCCCTGAGGGTGGACAGGATCACTCGGCGGCCTTGACCGTGTGCCGGGCATGTTGATCCAGTTGGTCTGACAGTGCCCCGCCATGGATTTACAAGAGGGTGTGTAGCGGGCGAGTGGGGAACGATGCCGCGTGACCCTAGATGCGTTCTCCACAGCCACCAAGCGCCAGCATGTAGGCAACGCTGGTGATGCTATCGCCATCAGAGAAATATTCGATGGCAATAGCCTTCGATGGGTACGCCTTGGACTGAATACACTGTCCCCGTGCTTGGTATTTCCCCGGCTGATGTAGGTTCCGGGTATCGAAATTAGCGTCCCGTATGACGTAGGTTCCAAGAAACCATCTTGTCACGATGTTATTGATCATCATCATGTTGATGGGTTCGTATAAATCAGCCCCTTTGATGCTATTCGCCATGCAGTCGGGATCGATAAAACGGATGGTCCGGACCTCTTGGTGCGTCGTACTTTTCATGCCGGAAGGCATGAAATGCGGGTTCGTCTGTTCATAGATCTGGGAATACCTGCATTTATCACCTACGCCGTTGTTGATGTATCCGCTCTGGGGAAAACCGCGAGGGTATCGATCTTGAGCCGCCGATATCGTCGTGGCCGCAAAGAGTCCGATTCCGATGGCGGCCAGTGCCTTGATCATCCACCTCATCCCCAACCTCCACTTGCGTTGCCACTGCTAACGCAATGTTCCTCGTCATCGTCTTTTGTGAGATACCGCTTGGCTTGCTGCCACAATTTACTGATCTGCCGCTCAATCAGTAAACTAGACGATTCTACCATACTAGGATTCCAGAAAGTTATAGCAAACTCTTGACAGGACGGCAATTAACCGGGATTTACAGGGATTCCCCGGATTGCTTCTCCCAGCCGCCGACAATGATAGCAGAATGGGGCATCCGACCGCGAATCCGGCCCTGAGCCGTCACGATAGGCTGTAGTCCGCACTTGATCGGGCTGATTTGGTGATGAGAAGCCCGACCCGGTGACCACTCCGCATTGTGAGGGCGCACTTCGACCTGCGCAGCACACACCTGTCCTGTCGGGCGGCCGGGATTGCCACTGGATGGGCCGTTGTCACGGCGGCACAGGGGCCGGCCGCAGCCCATCGATGAGGCGGAGGATTTTTCGGAACAGCTCCCTCGGCACCGCAACCTCCGCCAGTTGGAAAGTGACGTACCGGCCGTGGCTCACGACCTTGGCACCAATCTTGATCAGCTTCTCCCTGAGCGTGGTCAGAGACCAGTGCTCCACCGCCTTCGGCAAGGCCAGCGTCCGCATGAAGTTGCCGAGGTTGTAAGCCAGGGCGTGAAGCTGAAGCCGGACCTCGTTGTTGCGGAATTTCTGGCACGACAGGCGCGTCCACCGGATGGCATTCTTGCCTTCCTTGATATGCTGTTCCGCTGTGCCCCGCTGGTGTCTGACGTCAGCGCCTTTGGGACGAATTGAGGTAATTGCATAACCGAGGATTTCTGGCTCATCGTAGTGACCGAAGGGAACGAAGATGAGACAGAAATCAATGAGCAAGAACGACCCGGCGGAGAGAACGGTTCGGGATATTCGGCGCAAGACACGCAAGCAGTATACGGCTGAGGAGAAGATCCGGATCGTGGTGTCGGGCCTGCGTGGCGACGCCGCGAGGGCATCGCCGAGGGTCTGTATTACAGCTGGTCGAAAGAGTTTTTGGAAGCGGGCAAGAAGCGGCTCGCCGGCGACACCGGGCGCCAAGCGACCTCGGGCGAGGTTAAAGGCCTGCGCCAGGAGATGCGCGACTTGAAGGAGTTGGTCGCCGAACTTTCGCTGGAGAACCGGCTTCTCAAAAAAAACATGCTCGGGCATGGGGGAGGCGAGGAATGAGGTATCCCGCATCCGAGAAGCTGGAGATCATCCGCCTGGTCGAGCAGTCCCACCTGGGCGTCGGGTCCACTTTGGACAAGCTGGGCATTCCGAAGACCACCTTTTATCGCTGGTACGATCGCTTTCTGGCCTTTGGCGACGCCGGTCTTGAGGATCGCAACAGCAGCCCGGGCCGGGTGTGGAACCGGATCCCGGATGATGTCCGGGGGTAGATCATCGATCTTGCCCTGGAGGAGACGCAACTGTCGCCCCGGGAACTGGCCGTCAGGTTTACGGACACCAGGGGCTACTTTGTCTCGGAAGCCTCGGTTTACCGGCTTCTCAAGGCCCACGACCTGATCACCAGCCCCGCTTTCGTGGTCATCAAGGCAGCCGATGAGTTCCGCGACAAGACCACGGCGCCGAACCAGCTGTGGCAGACCGACTTCACCTATCTCAAGGTCATCGGCTGGGGCTGGTTTTACCTGTCGACCATCCTGGACGACTATTCCCGCTACATCATTGCTTGGAAGCTCTGCACCAACATGACGGCGGACGATGTGACGGCAACACTGAAGTTGGCGCTAGAAGCCTCAGGCTGCAATCGCCCCAATGTCGTCCACAAGCCGAGGCTGCTCAGCGACAACGGCTCGTCCTATATCTCCGGCGATCTGGCTGAATGGCTCGAGGACCACGGTATGGATCACGTTCGGGGCGCACCGTATCACCCGCAAACCCAGGGCAAGATCGAGCGCTGGCATCAAACGCTGAAGAACCGGATCCTGCTTGAAAATTATTATCTACCCGGCGATCTCGAAAACCAGATCAGCGCCTTCGTCGATCACTACAACAACCAACGCTACCACGAGAGCATCGGCAACGTAACTCCAGCCGACGCCTACTTTGGACGCCACACCGCCATCATCGAAAAGAGAAAAAAGATCAAAAAACTGACCACCCAAAACCGCCGCTTGAACCATCAAAGCCAAGCGGCTTAACATCAAACAAAGATGAGCCAGATACTCCCTTATGAAACACGCTCAACAGTCCCATTTGTTTTGATGACGGACACCATGGATGGAACGATGCACAACATTGAGGCCGTCAGGCTGCATTCGTGGTTGCGATTTCTCGCTGCAAAGGGTTTCTGATGACCATTCCTACAGACATCGTCGACTGGTTCCGGAACATTTTTTCTGCCTCGAACCGACGGCTTGCAGAAAGAATCCAGAACGCGCCCAACATCCCTGAGCAGCATCTGGATGTAACTTTTGTCGAGCACCTGATGGAGTATGCGACTCCGCGTGTATTCAAGTCCGGATGGGCGATTAGAATCGATACGCATTACCTGGGAGGGTTGAGGCGCTACCAGGGGTGGGAAATTGCCGACATCGGCATGTTTGTGTTCTTCATGCGTGACGGCAAGCTGGTTCGGCAGAAAGTGGCGTTGCTTCAGTCCAAGCGACTCTATCCGACATCCGGCGATATCGACTATATCGAAGAGTACGACTATCGCATCGGAATGGCTCGCCTTGCCCAACGGGACAAGGATGCTCCTTCGATGATGGCGCAGCGGTCATTCGTGTTCGGAGAGACCTCGCGCTACGGGGCGCTTCATGCCCATGACAATCAATATGGGGCTATTACCGAATATACGAAGCGGCACCTGGCTCCTGTTTACTACCTGTTTTACAACCCGCCCACGCTCCCACTTCTGGTGCAGGTGCCCCTTACGCGTCGGGTCGCTGTCGAAAGGGATCCGATTCTGGGTTCGCGGGTGGTTCCGTTTCGACGGGTTGCCGACATTCTTGGCGAGGAAAAGAAGGGCTACAGTCCGACGATTGCGGAGCTTGCGGGCGATGTGGATGTGTTCGACCACGACTGGCGTCTGGAGCACTTCATGGCCGATCTCCTCCTCAGCTGCGAGGAAGGGCGACGGTTTACGGAAGCCGACTCCGATGAAATGCGAACGCTGTTCTTCAGGCGGTCCGGACCAATCGCGGCGACCGTGGCTGTGACTGTTGAGGTGCCGGACGGTGTAGAGCTTCCGGAGTAAAGGCCGTTCAGCTGTCAATGGCGAAGGCAAGCTCGAAACGAGCGCAAGTGTTGCGGCCGACTGGGCGCTTTTCGACACTGCGGTATCCCGGTCGAGACGAGTGCTGCTTGCGATGCGTGGCGCCGGGGCCTTGACCGTGCGGCGGGCGAGATGGGCGTAGGGCGGTTGCCTGGCCCCCTCCGCCTACGCCAGCCACAAATGCCAGAGAGAAATCGGCCCGCGGAACCTGTCAACGACTTTGAGACAGTGACGATTACGATTTACTGAGCAGTTTCTCCTGTTGTGGGTGTCACAGGTGGGTTGATCCAGACGGCTTGGGGAAGGGGATCCGGTTGTGGGATCCCTCGAACGAAGCGTTCGGGATGACGTGAGAACGGCGGCGCAATAATCCCCCACTGAAGCGGCCGGTTGATCCGGCTGCGGCGGACCAAAATGGGACCGCGTATAGCCTTCTGTCAGGGTTGCTCTGACTGGACGGCGGGGGGATGTATCGGGTGGAGTTGTACGCACGGGTTCGGCGGGCGTGTCATGTCGAGGGGATGAGCACCCGCGAGGCCTCGCGGGTGTTTGGTGTAGACCGCAAGACGGTCCGTAAGATGCTGTCGTTCTCGGTGCCGCCAGGGTATCGCCGAAGCGCGCCGCCGAGGCGGCCAAAGCTGGGTCCGTTCACGGGAATCATCGATCGGATCTTGGAAGACGATCGGACCAGCCACCGCAAGCAACGGCACACTGCGAAGCGCATCTTCGACCGCCTCCGGGACGAGTACGGTTTCACGGGCGGCTACACCATCGTGAAGGACTGCGTTCGTGAGCAGGGGCTTCGGTCGCGTGAGGTGTTCGTGCCACTCTCCCATTCCCCCGGTCACGCCCAGGCGGACTTCGGCGAAGCGATGGCGGTGATCGGCGGCGCGTTACGGAAGATCCACTTCCTTGCCTTCGACCTTCCCCACAGTGATGGTTGCTTTGTTGCGGCCTATCCGGCGGAGACGACCGAAGCATTCTGCGATGGCCACAACGCGGCGTTTGCCTTCTTCGGCGGCGTCCCCCGATCCATCCTGTACGACAACACCAAGCTGGCGGTTGCCCGGATCCTGGGCGATGGGAAGCGGCAGCGAACGCGCGTCTTCACGGAGCTTCAGTCCCACTATCTGTTCGAGGACAGGTTCGGCCGGCCGGGCAAGGGCAACGACAAGGGCAAGGTCGAGGGACTGGTCGGCTTCATCCGGCGGAACTTCCTGGTCCCCGTCCCGCGTGCCGAGAGCTTCGCGGCCCTCAACGATGCTCTCGCCGAACAGTGCCGCCGGCGCCAGGCGGCGCGGCTGCGGGGCCACAAGGAGACCATCGGCGAGCGTCTCGAGCGGGATCGTCAAGTTCTCTTGCCATTGCCGCCTGCTCCCTATGATGCCTGCGATAAGCGCCCTGGACGGGCGAGTTCGCTGTCGCTGGTGCGTTACCGCAGCAACGACTATTCCGTGCCCGTGGCCTACGGCCACCGTGAGGTGCTCATCCGGGGCTACGTCGATGAGGTGGTGATCAGCTGCGGGGCCGAGGTGATCGCCCGGCACCGCCGGTCCTACGACAGCGAGGACCTGATCTTCGACCCGCTGCATTACCTGCCCTTGATCGAGCAGAAGATCGGCGCCCTCGACCAGGCCGCGCCATTGGCGGGCTGGGACCTGCCCGAGGCCTTCATCACTCTGCGGCGGCTCCTCGAAGCTCGTATGGGCAAGGCAGGCAAGCGCGAGTACGTCCAGGTGCTCCGTCTACTGGAGACCTTCCGGCTCGAGGAGGTCGAGGGTGCGGTCGGCGACGCCCTGCGGCTCGGCGCAATCGGCTTTGATGCGGTGAAGCACCTGGTACTGTGCCGCATCGAGCGGCGACCGCCCAGGCTCAACCTCGACGTCTATCCGTATCTGCCGTGCGCCCGGGTCGCGATGACGTCCGCCAAGTCGTACATGAGCCTGCTGTCGGGGCTCGGCGCATGCCCGCCTGTCCGAGCCCGGCATCGTCGCCATCTTGCGCCACGCCTTCGCGCCGGGGACCGGAGACCCCGCATCGTTCAAGCTCGACGATTGCGCCACCCAGCGCAATCTCGACCCCCGGGGCCGGGAACAGGCGCGAAAGATCGGGGCGGCGATCCGCGCCGCCGGCGCGACCGTCGACCGGGTCGTCACCAGCCAATGGTGCCGCTGCCGCGACACGGCCCGATTCCTCGCCCTCGGTCCGGTCGAGGACCAGCCCGCGCTGAACTCGTTCTTCCGGAACCGGCACCGGGCTGGCCCGCAGACCGCCGAACTCCGGCAATTCCTGCTCGGCCTTCCGCCCGGGGAAACCGTTGTCCTGGTCACCCATCAGGTAAACATCACGCCGCTCACGGGCCGGATCGCCGCCTCGGGCGAGGTCTTCTTGCTTGAGATCGGGCGAGACGGCACGATCTCTGTGGTCGACGAGATTCTGATCGGCCCCTGGCGCTGAGATCGATCCGGCCCGAATCCCGTTTATGCTTGCTTGGTCGGAATGGCCGCGGCCAACGAAACGAAGCCTGCCCCGAACCCGGACCGCCAAAATACACGACTCACGATCTACGACACAGTTGTGCAATACACTCTAATTTCTATGAGATTTCCAGCGATTCGTGCCGTGATGAAATATTACAACCTATTGATTATTAATAATCTTTTATATATTTCCGAAATCACCACACCCTGCATGATTTCGACCCGTTGATTTGCGGAAGCAGTTCGCAACCGGATTTGTGCACTATCCCGGCACGCCATGGCTGCGAATGGCCACCGTCCCCTGAGAGCACCCGATTGTTCGGTGGTGAACGTGCAACCGTTCCGCCAAACCGTGCAGATTCGCAAGCGCGGGGGGGGGGGGGGGGGGGGGGCAGAAGGGCGGCGGTGGGAGCCCATCGGTCCTGTGCGCACAGCGAGCTCACCCACCGGACGGACGGTTCCGCGGTTTGGTGTGCCCATCGCTTCTACTTAACTCCGAAGTGCAGACCTGCGCGCCGGGGAACCGCAATCCCTTCTCGTTTCGCTATGGAGAGGACAATTCTTGCGCACAATTTGACCGCCTTCTGCCCGAGCTCGTGCAGGTCAGATTCCTCCAGGTTGCTACCCCGATGCTCGCCTCCTGTTCCTGACCGGTTGTGGAACAGTCGGCTGCGTCTTGCGTACAGATCGTCCCATTCTCGCCACACGTCCGACAGATCATTTGCCGCTAGCAATCGTCTTATCCTTTGACGAATGCTCTCCTGCCGCACCTGACGAATCGCTTTGACGACCTGCGCAGCCTCTTCCAACTCGCCGTGAGACCGCTCCACCCACGCTGCTGCGTCCTCGATGAGTTTCTGTTGCCTGTCCGTCCATGGGGGATCATTCGCCAAGCCTTCGATCGTAGAGATTGCCAGCACCATTTTGGCGATCGGCTCCTTGTTCATTTCCGCGAGATTCATTACTCGAATGGCCCGTCGAATCGACGGTGATCCGCTTCGAGTCGCGTTACTTTCCGGCAGAGACTCCTCCAAAGCTTTGACAAAATGGTCAGCGTTCGGCCGAGCGTGCCCGCTCCCCCGCGCGCGAAAGAACACGGTGTTATCGTCATCAGGCAGGACTACGATGCCGTGCAGGTCAGGCCCGAGTCGCACATCGGGATCCCGATCTCGCGCGCTGCAGAGGATATCTGGATTGAACCATGACTTCGTACGGTCGTCCCCAGGGTCTCCAGCGTCCACGCCCACCCTAGCGCATAGCCCAGCCAAGTGCGCCGCTCGTCGTAGTTCCTCACCGAACCCCCTTGCCTGTTCCTCGGACTCGAAACCCCGACAACCCATGACCAGCCAAGATGCCTCCCGTAACGGTTGCGATGGTCTTTCAGGCTCGATTGTGATCACCCTGCCGGCGAGCGACGCCGCTAAGGCACTTTCTGTCGTTGCCAACAATTTGCCGACCCGCAACTTCAGCCACAGGCGATACCCGGCCACCTCTGCCACCAATCAATCCCCTTGGACAGTGGACTCTGGGAGAGAGCACTCTCTGCGGTATCCCATGTCCATGTCAGCGTTTCCAATCCTGAACACAGTACTTTTTGTTACAGCCTGCCGGAACCTGTCAACGACTTTGAGACACCGACGGTTTCTATTTACTGACTCGTTTCTCCTGTTGTGGAAGTGGCGGGTGGGTTGATCCAGACGGCTTCGGGAAGCGGGGCGGGTTTCGGGGTGCCGTGGACGAAGCGTTCGGGGTGAAGGGCCCAGGCGGCTTGCAGGGTACGTCCGCGCTGAGCCAGCACATCCGGTGCCCGGTGATGATGGACATCATCGGGGGTGAGCATCGCGATCCCGGCATGGCGGTGCTCGGTGTTGTACCAGGGGAAGAACGACCGGCAGAAGGCGATGGCGGCGGTAATGTCTTCGAAGCGGCCAGGGAAGCCGGGGTGATACTTCAGGGTCTTGAACTGCGCCTCGGAGAAGGGGTTGTCGTCGCTGACCTGGGGGCGGCTCAGAGAGCGGGTGACCCCGAGGTCGGCGAGGAGTTGGGCGGTGCACTTGCTGGTCATCGGCGCGCCGCGGTCCGAATGCAGGGTGAGCACCTGGGGCTCGATGCCTTGCTTGAGACAGGTTTCCTCGATCAGCGTCGCGGCGAGCGCGGCGTTCTCCCGATCGGCAACCATCCAGCCCACGACGCAGCGGCTGAAGATGTCGAGCAAGACATAGAGGTAGAAGGACGTCCAGCGTTTGGGCCCCCGGAGCCGGGTGATATCCCAGGACCAGGTCTGGTTGGGGCCCGTGGCCACCAGCTCGGGCTTGGTGTAGCAGGGATGACTGCGCTGATTGCGCCGCTCTCGCACCGGCTGGTTCGCGGCCAGGATCCGGTACATCGTGCGCTCGGCGCACAGATACCGGCCTTCATCGAGCAGCGTCGCGACGACCTCGGCCGGTGACCGGTCGACGAAGCGCGGGCTGGCGAGCACGTCGAGGACGTGCGCGCGTTCGGACGCACACAGGGCCCGGGCGGGCGTAGGACGGGGCTGCTGATGCCCGGGAGCGGGCCTCTGACGACGGTAGAAGGAAGCCCGTGGCACCCCCAGCGCTCGGCACGCCGGCGCCACGCCGACCTGCGATGCGAGCGGCTGGACGGCCATCAGCAGTCCTTCCCGTGTTCGAGGCTGAATCCCAGCAGCCCGGCAACTTTTCCCTGGACGTCCAGGATCGTATGGGCGGTGTGCAGCTCCTTCTCCAGCCGAGCCACTTTCGCCTCGAGCTCGTGCACCTTCGCGCTGAGGGGGTTGCGCTCGGCGGGCTTCCGACCGCGTTTGCTCGGGGTCAGGCCTTGAAGCGACCCCTCACGCCGCGCCCTGCGCCATTCCGTCAGATGGGAGCTGTACAGCCCCTCGCGGCGAAGCAGCCGGCCCACCTCGCCGGGCTGCGTGCAGCTCTCTGCCTCCTCCAGAATCCGCAGTCGATACTGCGCGGTGAACTTGCGCCTCTTCGGCTTGGCCACGACCTCCGGGTCCGGCGTTGGCCGCGCGTGGCTGGCTCCGGCCCCGGGGGCCTCGTCGCGACGCTCCTCGACCCCCAGGGCCGGAGCGTCCATCTCTTGCAATGTCATCGATTCTCTCTCTGCGGTCATTGGTATTCACCTCCACCGCCCTACAGTAATTCCAAGGGGGGCCGGTGTCTCAGTGATGTTGGCAGAGAGGGTGCCGCCTACGCTCCCGCCAAGGATAATGTCCGCCTGCCTGACGGACAAACGACTGGCCGCTGCTGAGGCAGACATTCGATTGCCACTGATAGGGCTGCGCGCGCCGCCCTTACTTGCTGACCAGATGACTTCATGTCTCGGCAGAATCGTTAACGCGGTGACAGTGTTTGTGCCGTTTGGATATGATGACCGGAACGGGCGGCCATAGGAGGCCGCTACGGGGGGGGAATTTGCCGTCTGCGTTCCTGGGCTCTGTGTGCGGCCCGACAAGTCTATTTCCTGACGGAACGGATACCGGCTGTGAAATGGTTCCGAGAAGTCGTGGAACCGACCGGCCCGCCGCTCCGTTCCGTGCGCCCAAACGAGAGATCTCTGCGCACTCTGGGAATTGCCGGAGCGGACGGGCTTCCCCGTTAGCAGGTTCGGCGCACCGACTGAGGTGGCCCCGGAAAATCGGACAGGTCGATAAGGTGTATTCCACCGTCTGACGGAGGAATGCAGATGAGCAGCAAACGACGCCGGTTTTCGGGGGAGCTGAAGGCGAAGGTGGCGCTGGAGGACACTCCAGGGCGTACTCTGGCGCAATAAGCGTTCGACGAAGCCGTGAAATCGTCCGGCCGGGGGGGGGGGGTGATTGGAGCGCGAACCCGACCCGTATCCGGGCACGGTCGCCGTTCACTGCCTCCGCTCATCCCGGCCATCACGACTTCGCCGAACCTATGGAAGTAGTGAACGACCGCTTTAGCAACGCAATTGTTGCCACCGCCTATTGAGCCTCCAAACCAGTAATTCGCGCAGGCCCGGCGGTTGCCGATGTCAACGTCCCCGCGGTCCGCTGTTCTCTCGCAGCATCTTCATCGCGATTTTCCGCCGGGCACTCGCCAATTGCCAGTACCGTGGCGTCTTCTCCGGCGAGAACACCGTAAGCGCTTCGTCGCAGTCGTCGACGGCCTGCCGGAGGTTCTTCATCCTCTGTTCTCGTTCCCCGAGTGCGATTCGGGCATCCGCTCGGTTTGTGAGCGTGATCGCCCACGCCATCGTGTTATTGACTCGGATCAGCACCTCAATTGCGTTGCTCTGGGTAATAATCGCGTGCTGCAGAAGCCCTTTGTCGTTCTCCAGCCTCCCCAGTGTTACCAGAGTACTTCCGAAATTGGCTTGCACCGTGGCCCATTCTTGGGGATTTTCATCTCTTGACCAAACTGCCAGCGCATCATTGTACGATTCAATCGCTTCCCTCACCTTTAGCGTGCTCTTTGCACTCTTTCCCAGCCTGTGCAGAGCATTCCCGAGCTGATTTTTTGTTCTTGCCCAGCTTAGAGGCGATTCCTCACGCGTGTATACCTCCAGAGCATTGTTGTGGGCGCGGACAGCTTGTTCGACTGGGTTGGTCCGACCAATTTCTATGTCCCCTTGGTGCGTCAATGCGGTGCCCAAATTTACTTGTGTTTCTGCCCACTGCGCCGGTGTGTCTCTCCGCGTGTACACGGTCAGCGTTTTCCAGTGAAATTTGGCTGCCCGCCGGAGCAACTCGATGTCGCCTCTTCGCGCTCCGAGTACCGTAAACGCAGTTCCCAGGTTCCGCTGCACCTCCGCCCAGCTCATTGCTGACCGTTCCGGTGTAAACACCGTCAGTGCTGCCTTATGAGCGCTGATCGCCGCCTCAAAGAGTTGATCGGAATTCTGCCTGCTGCCCAGCAACTGCAACGCACTTCCCAGATTATTCTTCGTCGTACCCCATTCGAATGGTGTCCTTTCTGGGCTGAAGACCTCGAGAGCGAGTTCGTACGCATCGATTCCGCGTTCGATTTCTTCCTGCCCGTACTTTCGGACTCCGAGCGCTGTTAGGGCGCCTCCCAGATTCTGCTGTGTTGCTGCCCACTTGGCCGGAACGCTACTGCGCCTACGGACTTCCAGTGCCTTCTCGTACGCGGTGATCGCTTCCTTGATGTGCTGTGTTCCACCTTCTCGAATCCCCAGCACCTTGAGAGCATCTCCCAGGTTGTTCTGCGTTCGTGCCCACCCGAGCGGCCTGCCTTCGCGGTCTCGCCCCACGAGTGCTCGGCGGTAGGTATTTACTGCCAGCTTGACACGCTCGGTTCCCACCTCCCGTTTCGCAAGTTCAAGTAGGGTGTTCGCCAGATTGCTCAGTGCCGCTGCCCAGTACTCTGGCTTCTCATCTCTCGTGATCACCGAGAGCGACCGCTCATAGGTGTCGACGGCCTGCTCCAAGCGTTCCGACCGGTTCTCCCACTTTCCCAGCGTGTGGAGGGCGCTTCCCATGTTGATGTGCACGGCTGCCCACCGCAGGGGTTCTTGTTCACGCGTATAGATATTCAGTGCCGCGACATAGCTACCAACGGCTCGCTCAAGCTTTTCGGGGACGATCTTTCGCTTTCCCAGAGTCGCAAGTACGATTGCAAAATTGTTCTGTGTCTTCGCCCAACTGCGTGGCGTGCCCTCGCGCGTGTAGAATGTTAGAGCTTCTTCGTAGGCGTTGGCCGATCTCTCGAGCTGCTGCGTTCCCGCCTCGAGCTCTCCGAGTGTCAGCATGGTGTCGCCGAGCGCGATGTTGAGAGCTGCCCGGTCCCTGGGCTCCCTGATTGTGTTGCCTTCGAGCAGCGTCGTGAGCTTTGTGCCGACGTTTCTCAGTCCCTTATCCAAGACGTTGGTTCGTGTCTCGGTTGTAACTAACGGGGCAGCCGTCGTGAGCGCTGCGGCGGCAATCTGCGCTCTGAATTCTTTGTGGAAATCTTCTTGCAATCTCACGTTAATCAGCTTGTAAGGCTCCTGGTGACCCGTTCCCAAGGTGTCGTGCCCGTCTTGTCGCACGAACCACACGTTCATTGATTGATCTGACTGCGGGCCCGCTCCCATGACCGCAAGTTCTGCGTTCCAGTCCTGCATCGCCTTGGCAGCCGCTTCCCGCGTCGATGATCGCCATTCATCGGCTGCTTCGGGTTCCGACACGCACCTGCGTGCGCTGCGGATAATTTCGAAACCCTCCAAGTGGGTGAACGCTTTGGCGATAATTTCCGTCACCTGCCCACGCGGATCGTTCCTAGACCAGCACAGCACTACTCGAAATTTTGAGTCGGAGGGCTCCGGCATTTTCGTCGCAACGTTCGTTACGTATAGAAAGGCTTGTTGCGGCGATGGGATTATTTCGTTCCACGCCGTGTTTAACGTTCCATTCAGCCAGACACTTCCGATGGCAATCAGTAACGCGACGACCCATGCAACACGCCGCCTCGCGAGCCCGACGACCATTCTTACGATTGACAACCGCTTGGTCTTTCCTTCCACCTTGACTCTAGATACAGGCATTGCCGTTTCGCGGCTGGTGTTGTCCGCCTGTGGTCTTCTTCGCGACTTGTGGTTCCTCGCCCGGTTTCGTTCCTTTCGGCCCATTCTGCGCCTTCTTCCACTCATGACCGCGCTTACGTCTCCGTCCCCGCATTGGACGCGTGTGGGATTACCGCTCGTCCGGTCACTCGGGAAGGACTGCCTAGAGTAGGCCTTGCCAAATCAGACGAGTAGGCGCGTAAGCTGTTTGAGTAGCCGCGATAAGCCGTGATCACCCGGACTGACGAAGGTAGTAAACGGCGGTTGTGAGCGGAAATCGGTCGCTTGAACGCATCGAAGTCAGCGGTTGGGCCGACGATTCCACAGCTTGGCGAAACGGTTATGTGCGTCGACGAACGCACTGCGCCGACTATCTTGCCGCCAACCATGACACAAAAGCCCTCTTGCACCGTCCAACTTCGTCACGCGTTGACCGAAGCGTTAGCACCGCCGGTCGCCGACGGCACGGAGCCTGCACCACCGTAAGCCTCGCACCTTCGAAGTTCAAGTCAATCGATTCGTTCCTGTCAGTAGCACAAGGTATGTCCGGAATGTGTAGCACGCGATATGTCCGGTTTCTTGAAGCGTTCCAAGGAACCGGGGGTATCGATGGATCCGGAGATACGGATTGTGCGCATAGCAGAAGCATTGGGCCGCTATGGCAGCGGCGCGTTGAGCTGTCTGGAGGCAGCGGAGGTCTTGGGGATGTCGGAGCGTCATTTTCGCCGGCTTCGCGACCGCTACGAGGCCGAGGGGGCGGCGGGTCTTGTGGACCGGCGCCTGGGGCGGGCCTCGGGGCGCCGCGCGCCGCTTGACCAGATCGAATGGGTCCTGGAGCAGTACCGCACGCGCTATTGGGACTTCACGGCCAAGCACTTCCACGAGCACTTGGTGCGCGACCACGGCTTCCGGCTCGGCTATACCTGGACCAAGATCCGCCTGCAGGAGGCCGGTCTTGTGAAGAAGGCCAGGGCGCGCGGGGCGCACCGCAAGAGGCGGCCGCGCCGGGCCTTGCCGGGGATGCTCCTGTTCCAGGACGGCTCGCCCCACCGCTGGCTGGTGGATCTGGGCCGCGACCTCGACCTCATCGCCACCATGGACGACGCCACGGGCGAGGTCGTCTCGGCCTTCCTGGTCGAGGAAGAAGGCACCTTCTCGAGCTTTCGCGGGCTTCGGGAAACGATCGAGAAGAAGGGCCTCTTCTGCGCCTTCTACACCGACCGCGGCAGCCACTACTTCCACAGCCCCAAGGCCGGCGGCAAGGTCGACAAGGGGCGCCTGACCCAGGTCGGCCGGGCCCTCGTCCAGCTCGGCATCGAGCACATCCCCTCCTACTCGCCCGAGGCCAGGGGGCGCATCGAGCGGCTCTTCGGCACCCTGCAAGGGCGCCTCCCCCAGGAGCTGCGTCTGGCCGGCATCGCCGCCATGGACGAGGCCAACCGCTATATCGCCGAGACCTTCCTGCCCGCCTTCAATGACCGCTTCTCGGTTCCCGCCGCCGGGGCGGGCTCGGCCTTTCTGCCCTATGTCGGCCGCGCGCTCGCCGACATCCTCGCCATCCAGGACGGCCGCCAGGTCCAGAACGACAATACGGTCCGCTACAAGGGCCTCGTCCTGCAGATCCCCGAGCAGGCCCACCGGCGACACTTCGTCAAGGCCAGCGTCAAGGTCCACGAATATCCCGACGCCAGCCTCGCCATCTTCCATGGACCGCGCTGCCTCGCGCGCTACGACCAGAAGGGAGAGCTGCTCCTGGAGCCAAACCAACAAGAGGTCGCCTGAATCCGCTCGGCGCCCCGGCCCGTGGATAACCGGCTTGCCTAGGCCTGACTCGTGACGGTCGCTACGCCAAGCCGGGTTACCCACAGGCCTCCTCACAAAGAAGCGGACATTTAATGTGCTACAAAAACCGGACATCTCTATGTGTCATTGACAGTCAATCGATTCGTTCCCCACCGCAAAGTCTTCGCCTTCTTAGCCAGGATCCTTACCGAAGGAACGTCATTGCGTCCAGACTTTCGACGCGCGCCCAACCGCTAGGGGGGGACGCGTCGACCTGGACCGCAATCTCAAGGCCGCTTTGCGCCGGGTCGAAGGCCTCTCCGTCCGTCATCCTGATCTGCTCCGCCTTACGGCCCCGCGCAACCTTAATGATGAGCCTCCCGTCGCGAAGCCGCAGTCCCATGAACGTCGCCCCAGACCTGACCACGACGCGGCACAGCGCTTCCCCGGGAGACTTCTCCAGGTCCAGTGCTCTCCCCTCAAGCATCGGTACATTGGCCCAGAACGGCCAGGAATGTCCGGCCAACCACAGTGCCTCCCAGGCAAGGAGGTTCCACCAAGCCGCGTTCAGGCCAGCGACGGTCTGCCTCCGTAGGGGGAACGGCGGTGGTTCGTGGGCCACCGGCCCGCCACTGGCTGTTGGTCGGCGTGGAACATTGACCCCCATTGGAGTGGGCCCCTGGGGTCCGACAGTTTCATGCGGCAGCTTTGACCGGCTTGGGGGGCTGTTCCTCCTCGAAGCGTTTGGGGCTCAGGTAGCCAAGAGCGGAGTGTAGGCGTCGTTCGTTGTAGCTGTCGATGAAGCGCGGCAGATGGCGCGCGACGTCCTCGGCGCCCTCGAAGGCCATAGGGTAAGGGGTCACCATTGAGCGCGGCGTTCACGAGAGCGTCAGAGCCAATGGGAGAGAGGATTCCAGCATTTTCGTCGGAATCGAATTTCATCAACCTCAACAAATTGGAATTGTCTTCGGAATGAATGTCGAAGTAGACGGGTTTTGTCGCTACCGACCACCGCTGAAGTAACTTGCTGCTGCTCCACCACCGGATGTGATAGGAAATAGGGTCGATGGAAGCGAGGCCATAAGTCATGCTTATCGAGAAATGTCCTGCCAGATCGCGGGCATCAACGATCCAGATCATGTGTCCATAGAAGTGTTCCCTACTTCGCAGTTCCTGTTCGGAAATCGGTGAGTGCTGGACTTCTACGACCAGTCCACTCTGCGTCTTGACATCCGCGATATGTTTTTCTTTGGTTTGGTCACGATCAAGGGCTTCGAGGTGATGCGCGCGCTGCGCAAGGGCCAGGCCGGGATGTTCGCCCTCCAGGGCGGCATCGTCGGCGAGGCCCGGATCGTCGAGCGCGCCTTCGATCTCGGACCGTGCGCTCTGACCGAGGCGGTGGCGTTGCTACAGGACCGTCTGGCCAACGCAGAAACATGACGAAAGCACGGTTGTCGTCCTGATCTGATACCAAACATCGGTGACTGAGACTCATTTTGGGATTCCCAAGGGAGAGATATTCTGAATCAATCATGGTGAATCGGTTTATCGGAGGTTTACCATGGGTGCGGCGATTGCTTTGCGGGAAGATTTTGAGGCTTCGGATCTGCGGCGCTTGGCCAAGGCTTCGAAGGATGCGGGGCAGAGCCGTCGGCTTGTTGCCCTGGCAGAGATCTATGACGGCGGCCGGCGCACGGATGCGGCGCGGATCGGCGGCGTCGGGCTTCAGGTCATCCGCGATTGGGTCTTGCGCTTCAATACGGAAGGGCCTGGCGGCCTGATCGACCGCAAGGCGCCGGGTAAATCCCCCAAGCTCGACGACGGCCAACGCCGGGCGCTGGTGGAGATCGTTGAGGAGGGGCCGATCCCGGCGATCCATGGCGTGGTGCGCTGGCGGCTCAAGGATCTGGCGCAATGGATTTGGGACAAATTCCGCATCTCGCTGACTGAACCCACCGTGAGCAGGGAGTTGAAGGCGATGGGGTTCACCAAGATGACGGCGCGCCCGCGCCACCATGCCCAGAACGAATTGGCGTTGGAGGATTTTAAAAAAAACTTCCCGGCCGAGTTGGCGAAGCTCCGCCAGCGTCTCCCGGATGGTGTCGAGATAGAGCTTTGGTGGCAAGACAAAGCGCGCATCGGTCAGAAAAACAAGATCACACGGCGTTGGGCGCGCCGGGGCACCCGGCCCAGGACGGCGCACGACCAGCGCACCAAATGGATCTATATCTTCGGCGCCATCTGCCCGGCCAAAGGCAAAGCGGCGGGCTTGATCATGCCCTACTGCAATAGCCAAGCCATGAACGCGCATCTGGCCGAGGTATCCACGGCCGTCGATGCCAACGCCCATGCGGTGGTTCTCCTCGATCAGGCCGGCTGGCACACCAGCAAGAAACTCGTCGTCCCAGACAATATCACCCTGATGCCATTGCCGCCGCGCGCGCCGGAGTTGAACCCGGTCGAAAACATCTGGCAGTTCATGCGCGACAACTGGCTCTCCAATCGAGTGTTCACATCCTACGAGAATATCGTCGCAATCTGCTGCGAGGCCTGGAACGACCTCGTTGAGCAACCCTGGAAGATCATCTCCATCGGAACCCGAAAATGGGCCCATGGGTTCTAATCAATGCAAATTGGTATGACTCACCCCTACGTCAGGTTTGCAACAGAGCCATTTCTCGTTACTCTATTGTTCGCGCCTTTGGTGCAATAGCTCGCCGCTTGTCTGGCGGAACCGATACATCCACCAAGCAAATCGAGATCAGGTTCCTTTTGCGCTCCGGGATTATCTCCTCAAGCTTTTGCCTGACTCCCTGGGCCGTCTTCGGGATCCACCCGGAGAAACTGGTGGGCTTACACCCGTCGACGTCGCCGAACCAAAAAACCAAGTAAATGCCATAGCCGGCCGCACCGGGATCACGGGTGTACTTCGCGATCAACTGTCCCTGCATCGCGGTCCATAAGTCGTCGTGGCAACTCCGCTTGATCTCCACTGGTACATTGAAACCGTCAAAACTCACTCGGATGTCTGCCTTCTTGTCATCGGCGTAGACGCCTTCCGGCTGCGCATCGACACCCAAGTGCACAAAGCGATCCTGCAAGTCTGACAGGATTGCGTCCCTGCACGCATTCTCCGGCCTCGGATTTATGGGAAGGACGGAACTGTCCACATTCCAGTACTGCCGCCAATCCGAAGTGCTTTCGTCGCGTATCTTCCCGGCAATCTCCGACAGTTTGTCGAATACCAGCGCGGCCAAATCTCCCGCGTTCGCCGGGCTCCCATTCTTTAGCGTCAGGACGACTTGCCCAATGTCAGAATGCTCGTATTCGCGCTCCCTCCGCCTGCTCGCCTGGCGTTCGATCGCGCTTGCGATCGCCGGCATCCAGGGTTCCGCATCCCGCTCTTCAGACAATAGCTTGAGCGCTACTGTCGCGGCTGTGCTCCTGTCTTCGGAAAGCGTTCCGATCGCATCCGCGATTGACCAGAAAGCGTCCTGCGTCAGACCGTGCTTCCTGTACGCCGCCCCAACCGTAGTCACGAAGAGCAGAATGTCGTCGGCAGCGAAGCTACTCGCGAAACCAAGACGAAACCTCTTTACCGAAACAAACCTCGACAGCGACTTCAGCCGCTCTTCGTCTGTCGTCAGAGCACGCAATTCTTCCCTGTAACGGCCTGGGCAAATCAGGTACCCCGCCACCACCCAGCAACTACGTTCGGCAGCCCCTAACCCGCCTTTATCCAGACGCTCCCCGATAACGCGCTTGACCCGTGAAGATTCGCAGTGAGCCAGCGCCGCCCTCAGCGCCAAGCAAAGCGCGAGCAACGCCGTTTCCGTCTCCGCCTTCGGGAAACACTCAAGCACGCGCACCGCTGCGAGCTTGGCAACTTTATCGTGGTCCGCAGCGCTCGCCAGCTCGTGCAGTTCCCTCGGATGCTGCAACCCACTCTCGAGCTTCCGCAACGAGGTGCGGCAGAGAACATCGGAGACTAGCTCCGGGTCGTCCCGCAACAGGTCCCGAAACCAACTCGGCCGGTATATGCCGACCCCGTCTAAGTTGTCCGGATCGACGAGCTGTTGGGGTAGCGTATAGAGAACCGTGATCGCTAAACGCCTCTGGTCTTCGTTGAGATCGCCGAACGCAAGACGGCCGGACTGTTCCAAGCTGTGGAGGCCGGCCATAAGGGGCAGGATGAGCAAATTTACCTTCTCGCTGTCAGCCAGCCGAACTACATCGTCGCCGTCCGGCAAATCCTTGCGCTCAAACGTTCTTTCCATCGCAGTGACCAGGACATCCACCGACACCGGCGAGCCGCGAACGAAGTCCGTCAACCGCTGCCGCGCCGTACCCCTTTCGGAATGTGCGGTGGCTCCCAGGTACGCTTCAGCCGCGCGATGCAGGAATTGCGGTGAAACCCTCAGTTCCTTTGACCCTGAGGATTGCGCGCTCATCCGCTTGCGCGTGCCCTGCCGCTCCTTCTCCCTCTCAACTTCGGGTTCCGGTGCCCCGCCAGCTTCGCGATGTGTCGCCGGGTCTTCTGCTCGACTGGATATCCGGTCGAATTGCCTTAGCAGCCCTTCGTCACTAGCGAGGCCGGCGCGCGCGAGCTCGACGGTCAAGCCATTGGCCCTCCTCCCATCCGTCACGCAGTCAAACAGTTCGTGCAGATAGAACGCGGCGGCTCGGGGATCCTTCGCCACTACCGCCATTTCCATGCACCACTTCCCGTAGCCGAAGGGGCGCGCCCCCAACAGACGGCGGTCGACCACATCCGTACAATCCTCGCCGGCAGCGAGACAGGTCTCGACGGCGTGGACGATTATTGCCTTCAGGGCCAGTGCGTCCCGTTCGAGAGAGAACCTCAGGCTGGCAATATCCCTGTCGAGCAGTTGGCATGCGTTTTCCGAAAATATTCCAAGCCAATTGTACAGACGGTCCGCAGCGACCGGCCCCCGGCCAAGCCTCAGGGCCTCCTCCAGAGCCTCGACCGCCAGCCGCGCCATTCCCGTATTGCTCCCCACCTCGCCCGACATGAAATTTCTGTGTTCGTCGAGGTTCTCGGCGATTCCGTCCAGAAGTTCTGCGAGCTGTTCCGGCGTCGATTCCCTGCGAACGTGTTCCGTCCAGAATCTCGAGTACTCGCCAATCGTCGTCTTGAGATTCGGCTCACGCAGGTACTTACGCACTTCCGCCATAGGCAGCACCCTTGGGTAGAGCGACTTCAACAGAATGCCGAGCAATTCGTCATCTGGATCGGCGATCGACCCATCGACGATCTCGCGCAACAGGGTCTCCAGTGCGACCGACTCGAGATATCCTCGTTCGCTGTAGCCCGTCAGCACATCGAGCGCCCCGCACCTGACGTTCGGGTACCAAGCTTCATCGCGGACCATGTCCACCAGCAGATCCGACAGCGGCGGCAACGGGTCGCCGTCGGCGAGCATCTGCGTCAGCAGCAAGACGTAGCACTGCTGCTCGTGAGCGCGTTCTGGATCAGTCAGAATCTCCCTGAACGTTCCCTCGAGTTCCGGAGACACGATCCGACCAAAGCCGCCCACTCTGCCCAACGAGCGTGAACAATAGGGGTTGTGGGTCCACTCCCGGCGAAGGCTCTGCACGATCTCGCGCTTTTCGTCGGTCGAATAGGTTTCCTTGTCGCCGACGTAGATGAGCCCGCTAGGATCCAGGCGAATGATCCGTTTCCTGGATCCCTTGTTGTGTACCCCCAGCCAAGACAAGAAGTTGCGGAACCCTGGCAATACTTCCCCGTCGAACCCAGTGAGCAGGGCCAAAACCCGCGCCAAGGGAAGGCCCGCGTCGACAAGTCCCGATACATGCCGGGCAGCGAGGAATTCGGCCATCTGCCTGTGCGCGGGCGCCAGTTTGCCTTCCGCCACACCCGCGAAGATCCGCGTGCCCAGGACCTGCCTCGCCCGACCGCCCTGATCTTCCCCCACCTCTGCCAAGGAGGGGTAGTCAAGATCTGGTTCCGCACGGTCAGGCAATGTGTAGCCCGCATTTCCCGCCAGCAACTGCGTGGCGCAGAGGCGCCCTGCGGCGTCGATGAGCGGGTCCGTGTCGGCAGCCGATGGGTTCGCGGCAAGGTGCTCTCCGTTCTTCTCGCGAGCAAGCAACCCACACGCCTTTTCGAACATTTCCAGTTGGGAGGCCGGCCACTTTCCTCCTGAGACCGATTTTGCCAGCAGCTCAAGGTTCTGCGGGTTGCTCAGCAACCCTTTCACCCCTCGCTCACGCGCAGCGTCGATGAAATCTTCCACATCTTCAACGCCGTGGTTCTTCGCGAGAATGTCCTTTATGTTGTGCTCGGACAGCGGGTCCAGCCGGACTACCGTGACCTTGCCGTCCGGCGAGACCTCACTCAGCCGCTCCCTATCGTTCGCCGCCAGCCAGTCGCCCCAACGGCAAGACAGGCGGAAACGCGGACAGCCGAGGCGGTCCAACTTCGCCCGAACCTCGTCGAGCGGCGTCCGCCCGTCCGAGGCACCGGCTCTCGACTCGTCGAGGCCATCCAAAAACAGTGTCCTATCCCGCCACTCTTGCCGGTCGAACGTGCGGAAATCGCGCACTGACACGTATTTCGCGCCCGCCCTGGCCGCCTCGCTCTTGAATGCGGTCGTCTTGCCGGCGCCGGGTTCGGCGATCAGCACGTACGCCTCCGTGTCCGCGTATTCGGTTAGCCGAGTTTGTTTGCCCGCGTCTGGCCGTAGGTCGCGCTCGTCGACCACCCTGCAGGTTCTTGGCGCCACATACTCCGCCTTTGCGGTCATACCCTGCTCTCGGTCATTCAACCGCCCCCCCATACGGCCCCGTCCTCCGACCAATTGACGCCTCGCGCGCTTCCGCTCCCGCCCAGCCAGTGGACAACCCAGTATGCATAGCACCAAAACGTCGGCACGCCTTTCACAGGTAGCACGAAACACTGGCTGTATCGATCCGGTTCGGGATCGGCACACCTGGCCCGTCCCTTGCCGGCCAGCGCTCCCGGTTCATTGGTCGCCGCGTGTCCGCAGCCAGCCCTCAGGAGTTCGCGGCCGGCGTCGTCCGGGCGAACTGTCAATGGCGGAGCAAAAAGGGACCACCGTGGCGGTGTAAGAAGGGACCACTTGGCGGCTGCGGGCTTGTCCCCTAGTCCATGGGAGGGCCCCGGGTGCGACGCGGCGTGCCCTCAACAGGCCGACGCGGCGGCGCGCGAGCTATAACCGAATCTTGTGTACGGCGTTGAAATGAAGGCGGCGTATCCTGGTGATTGTTGATGTCACCACTTGAGCTAAGCCAAGGAAGGATACGCCATGAAAGAGAATACCGTTGTTGCTTTTCAAAACCCATCTGATTTTCAGAAAGATCCGTTGACGGAAGTCCTACAAGCTGGAGCTCGCGAGTTGTTGGCCCAAGCCGTTGAGGCCGAGGTCTCCGTGTTTTTGGGTAGCCATGCGGCGCTTGTTGACGCCGCCGGCCGGCGCCGGGTTGTCCGCAATGGATATCTGCCGGAACGCTTCATCCAGACCGGGATCGGCCCGGTGAGCGTGCGCCAACCCCGTGTGCGGGACCGGGGGGACGGCGCCATCCGCTTCACGTCGGCGATCCTGCCGCGCTATCTGCGCCGCGCCAAGAGCCTGGAAGACCTTTTGCCATGGCTGTATCTGAAGGGCATTTCCACCGGCGACTTCGGGGAAGCCTTGGCGGCGCTCCTGGGGAGTTCCGCGCCGGGGCTTTCGGCCTCCACGATCACCCGGCTGAAAGAGGTCTGGGGGGTTGAGGCGGAGCGCTGACAACGGCGCGACCTCACGGCCAAGCGCTACGTCTATTTCTGGGTGGACGGCATCTATTTCAGCGCCCGCATGGAGGAAGAGAAGCAGTGCATTCTGGTGATCGTCGGGGCCACGGACAAGGGACAGAAGGAACTGATCGCCATCGCCGACGGCTATCGCGAAAGTGAGCAGTCCTGGCTCGAAGTTCTGCTCGATCTCAAGCGGCGCGGCCTTGAAATGGGTCCGCAACTGGCGCTCGGCGACGGCGCGCTCGGCTTCTGGAAGGCGCTCCGCCAAGTCTACCCAGGCGCCCGCGAGCAACGCTGCTGGGTTCACAAGACGGGCAACGTCTTGAACAAGCTGCCCAAGCGTCTGCAAAAGAAAGCCAAGGGGCGCCTGCAAGACATCTGGATGGCCGAAACCAGGAAGGATGCCGAGAGCGCCTTCGACTTCTTCCTGGAAGCCTACGGGCCGAAGTACGACAAGGCCGCGGCCTGCCTGGCCAAGGACCGCGACGTCCTGCTGACGTTCTACGACTTCCCCGCCGAGCACTGGAAGCATGTACGCACGACCAACCCCATCGAGAGCACGTTCGCCACGGTTCGTCTGCGCACCTACCGGACCAAGGGCTGCCTGTCGCGCAAGACGGCGATGGCCATGGTCTTCAAACTATGCCAGTGCGCTCAGAGAAAATGGAGAAAACTCGATGGATCGAACCATCTCGCCGAGATCATTCGCGGCGTCAAATTCGTAGATGGAGAACGCCAGGATCGCGCCGCCGCATGATCAGCCCATACACAACTTTTGACAATAGCTCGCGGCGCGCGCGGGAGGGACCTGTGGGCCCACGGGGTCAAGCGTGGGTTGGGTGGTCGGTTCAGTTCGCAGTCGGGGTTTGACGCCTGCGGCTCTGGTTGAGCCTGTAGCTCTCGCCATTCATCTCGAGGATGTTGACGTGGTGGGTGAGGCGGTCGAGGAGAGCGCCGGTGAGGCGCTCGGAGCCGAACACCTCGGTCCATTCGTCGAAGGGCAGATTGGTGGTGACCAGGGTCGAGCCCCGCTCGTAGCGTTGGCTGAACACCTCGAACAACAGCTCGGCGCCGGTCTTCGACAGCGGCACGAAGCCGAGTTCGTCGACGATCAGAAGCTTGTAGGTGGCGAGCTTCTTCTGGAACCTCAGCAGCTGCTTGTCATCGCGGGCCTCGATGAGCTCGTGGACCAGTGCGGCGGCGGTGATGAAGCCGACCGAGAGGCCCTTCTGGCAGGCCGCCAAGCCGAGACCGAGGGCGATGTGGGTCTTGCCGGTCCCACTGTTGCCGAGCGCGATGAGGTTCTCGCGGCGCTCGATGTACTCGCAGCGGGCCAGCTCCAGGACCAGCGCCTTGTTGAGCGAGGGGATGACCTTGAAGTCGAAGCTGTCGAGGCTCTTGACCACGGGGAAGCGCGCCGCCTTGATGCGCCGCTCGACCATGCGGCGCTCGCGGTCGATCAGCTCAAGCTCGGCGAGTCTCAACAGGTAGCGGACGTGATCGACGCCTTCCGAGGCGCACTGCCGGGCGATCTTGTCGTACTCGCGCAGGAAGGTCGGCAGCTTCAGCGTCTTGAGGTGGTGGGCGAGCAGCACTTGCGGTGTGTCGGTCATGCGCCGAGCCCCGACAGCAGGCTCATGTACGACTTGGCGGACGTCATCGCGACCCGGGCGCGCGGCAGATACGGATAGACGTCGAGGTTGAGCCTGGGCGGCCGCCGCTCGATGCGGCACAATACCAGGTGCTTCACCGCATCAAAGCCGATTGCGCCGAGCCGCAGGGCGTCGCCGACCGCACCCTCGACCTCCTCGAGCCGGAAGGTCTCCAGTAGACGGAGCACCTGGACGTACTCGCGCTTGCCTGCCTTGCCCATACGAGCTTCGAGGAGCCGCCGCAGAGTGATGAAGGCCTCGGGCAGGTCCCAGCCCGCCAATGGCGCGGCCTGGTCGAGGGCGCCGATCTTCTGCTCGATCAAGGGCAGGTAATGCAGCGGGTCGAAGATCAGGTCCTCGCTGTCGTAGGACCGGCGGTGCCGGGCGATCACCTCGGCCCCGCAGCTGATCACCACCTCATCGACGTAGCCCCGGATGAGCACCTCACGGTGGCCGTAGGCCACGGGCACGGAATAGTCGTTGCTGCGGTAACGCACCAGCGACAGCGAACTCGCCCGTCCAGGGCGCTTATCGCAGGCATCATAGGGAGCAGGCGGCAATGGCAAGAGAACTTGACGATCCCGCTCGAGACGCTCGCCGATGGTCTCCTTGTGGCCCCGCAGCCGCGCCGCCTGGCGCCGGCGGCACTGTTCGGCGAGAGCATCGTTGAGGGCCGCGAAGCTCTCGGCACGCGGGACGGGGACCAGGAAGTTCCGCCGGATGAAGCCGACCAGTCCCTCGACCTTGCCCTTGTCGTTGCCCTTGCCCGGCCGGTCGAACCTG
The DNA here is from genome assembly GCA_965226475.1 of Alphaproteobacteria bacterium. Taxonomy (GTDB): domain Bacteria; phylum Pseudomonadota; class Alphaproteobacteria; genus JASLMY01. The sequence goes on from CBDDDJ010000002.1 coordinate 1,156,025, forward strand.
TCCTCGAACAGATAGTGGGATTGAAGTTCCGTGAAGACGCGCGTTCGCTGCCGCTTCCCATCGCCCAGGATGCGGGCGACTGCCAGCTTGGTGTTGTCGTACAGGATGGATCGGGGGACGCCGCCGAAGAAGGCAAACGCCGCGTTGTGGCCATCGCAGAATGCTTCGGTCGTCTCCGCCGGATAGGCCGCAACAAAGCAACCATCACTGTGGGGAAGGTCGAAGGCAAGGAAGTGGATCTTCCGTAACGCGCCGCCGATCACCGCCATCGCTTCGCCGAAGTCCGCCTGGGCGTGACCGGGGGAATGGGAGAGTGGCACGAACACCTCACGCGACCGAAGCCCCTGCTCACGGACATAGTCCTTCACGATGGTGTAGCCGCCGGTGAACCCGTACTCGTCCCGGAGACGGTCGAAGATCCGCTTCGCCGTGTGCCGTTGCTTGTGGTGGCTGGTCCGATCGTCTTCCAGAATCCGATCGATGATCCCCGTGAACGGACCCAGCTTCGGCCGCCGTGGCGGCTTGCCGCGGCGATACCCCGGCGGCACCGAGAACGACAGCATCTTGCGTACCGTCTTGCGGTCCAGCCCGAACACCCGCGAGGCCTCGCGGGTGCTCATTCCCTCGACACGACACGCCCGCCGGACCCGCGCGTACATCTCCACCCGATACATCCCCCCGCCTTCCAGTCAGAGCAACCCTGACAGAAGGCTATACGCGGTCCCATTTTGGTCCGCCACAGCCGGATCAACCGGCCGCTTCAGTGGGGGATTATTGCGCCGCCGTTCTCAGGCTTCGTCGAGCATGGCCGCATCCTACCGGAAAGGGCCGCCAATGGGAAGCCTGAAAAGCCTTCAACCCATTGTTAATAAATGGATTATCAGCCCGCGACCAGCGGCCGCCAGGTGCGCAGCGGCGCCCGCCAGTCGATCCCCTCCAGCAACATCGACAGCTGCGCCAGCGTCACCACGATCTTGCCGCCAGACGCCGACGGCCACACGAAACGGCCGCGCTCCAGGCGCTTGGAGAACAGGAATGCGCCCTGGCCATCCCACCAGATCATCCTGATCAGATCGCCGCTCCGGCCCCGGAATACGAAGAGATGACCGGAATAGGGATCCGCTTTAAGCACCCGCTCCGCCTGCGCCGCGACGCCCGGGAAGCCCTTGCGCATGTCCGTCACCCCACTCGCCAACCACACCCGCGTCGAAGACGGAACCGGGATCATCCGCCGAGCGCCCGGACCACGCGGCACAACGCGTCCACGTCGAACGATCCGAACGCGCTAATACCAACGGTCATTGATCAGAACCCATGCGCCCATTTGCGCATGCCGAGGGACATGATCTTCCATGGTTGGTCGATGAGGTTGTTCCAGGCTTGGCAGCACAGCGCGACGATGTCTTCGTAGGATTTGGAGATCCGGTTCGACAACCAGTTGTCGCGCATGAATTGCCAGACATTCTCCACCGGGTTCAACTCGGGCGATCGTGGCGGCAGCGCCAGGACGGTGATGTTGTCGGGGATCGCCAGCTTGGGCGTCAAGTGCCAACCGGCCTGATCGACGATCAGCACCGCATGGGCGCCGGGATCGACGGCGGCACTGATCTCGATGAGGTGCGCCGCCATGGCGTCGGTGTCGCACCAGGGCATGACCAGCCCGGCGCCTTTCCCCTTCGCGGGACAGATCGCGCCGAAGATATAGGCCCATTCGGTGCGCTGGTCGCGGGGCGCCCGCGGGCGCGTGCCACGTCTGGCCCATCGGCGTGTGAGCTTATTCTTCTGGCCGATGCGGGCTTCATCTTGCCACCACAGCTCTATCTCGACGCCTTTCGGGAGCCTCGCCCGGATCTTCGCCAGTTCGGCGGGGAAGTTTTTTTTAAAAGCCTCGACGGCCAGCTCGTTTTGCGCGTAGTGGCGCGGCCGCGCCGAGATCTTGGCGAAGCCGAGCGCCTTCAACTCGCGCCCGACCGTGGTCTCGTCGAGCGAGATGGCGAACGTCTCCAAGAGCCACCGCGCCAGGTCCTTGCGCCGCCAGCGCACGACGCCGTCGACCGCCGGGACCGGGCCGGCCTCAACAACCTCCGCCAGTGCGCGGCGGTGATCGGCGTTGAGCTTCGAGGGTGCGCCCGGTGACTTCCCATCGACCAGCCCGTCCGGTCCGCGGGCGTTGAAGCGCAGCACCCAGTCGCGAATGATCTGCAGACCGACGCCGCCGATCCGCGACGCATCCGTCCTGCTGCCACCATCGTAGACCTCGGCCAACGCCAGCAGACGACGGCTCTGGGTCGCGTCCCTGGTCCTCTTCGCGAGGCGCCGCAGTGAGACGCTGTCAAAATCGTTCCGTAAGTCGATAGGCGCTGCCATGGCGAACCTCATTGGTTCACCACATTGAGTCAGAGATCGGACCGCTTGGGAATCCCCAACGTGAGTCAGGCATTCCGCTCGGTGGTATTAGGCCCTCCGGGCGGGCCTTGACAGGATCGGCGGCGCGCCGCGAGGATAACGCCCTCAACCCCGATGGAGGGACTGATGGCGCGACTCGACGTATTGGCGGCGGAGGCGGTCGACGACCCCGGCTTGGCCGAGATGATGCGGGCCACCGGCGGCGACGAGATGTTCGGCGTCTACGGCCACCGCCCGGAATTGTTCAAGAGGTTTCTCGATTTCTACCTACCGGCCAAGTTCGACGGGCTGCTGCCCTTCGCCCTGAAGGAGCTGGTGCGGCTCAGGATCGCCGAACTGAACGACTGCCGGCGCTGACGGCTCAGCCGCGCACCCTCGGCGGGGGAGCCTGGAGAATACGACTTGCTGCTGGCCAAGCTGGCCGGCGAGGCGGAGCGCACGCCGCGCGAGGCCGCCGCGCTCGACTTCGCCGAACGCCTCGCGGTGGCGCATGACAGCATGGACGACGCCTACATGGCGGGCCTGCGCGCGCATTTCACGGATGCCGAGATCGTCGAACTCGGCCTCGCCACCGCCGCCTTCCTCGCGCTCGGCCGCCTGCACCGGGCGTTCGACATCGCCCCGATGGAAGACGGCGCGCACGGGACGTTTCGGGGGGCGGGGTGAGGCGTTTTAAGGCAGGGCCAGCTGTCCGCTGAAAATCCCGTACAGGGTAAGCGCCGCAAATAGGACCAGGCTAACGATCAGGTAGGTTCGCACGGCCGCCCCCCATCGATGGTTGCCCGACTGTAGCACGGCCCCCGGGCGGCCGTCCGATGCGGGGAACGTCGAACTCGGCTTTGCCAGCAACCCCTCAACAAACATTGTTAATGTTTGAAGCAATTTTCCCTGTGCCACGACAAATACACCGGGTGGGGCCGCAAGGTCTGCGCGTCAGGAATGTTGGCTTTCCTTGTATCAGTAATACCAACGGTCATTGATCAGAACCCATGCGCCCATTTGCGCATGCCGAGGGACATGATCTTCCATGGTTGGTCGATGAGGTTGTTCCAGGCTTGGCAGCACAGCGCGACGATGTCTTCGTAGGATTTGAAGATCCGGTTCGACAACCAGTTGTCGCGCATGAATTGCCAGACATTCTCCACCGGGTTCAACTCGGGCGATCGTGGCGGCAGCGCCAGGACGGTGATGTTGTCGGGGATCGCCAGCTTGGGCGTCAAGTGCCAACCGGCCTGATCGACGATCAGCACCGCATGGGCGCCGGGATCGACGGCGGCACTGATCTCGATGAGGTGCGCCGCCATGGCGTCGGTGTCGCACCAGGGCATGACCAGCCCGGCGCCTTTCCCCTTCGCGGGACAGATCGCGCCGAAGATATAGGCCCATTCGGTGCGCTGGTCGCGGGGTGCCCGCGGGCGCGTGCCACGTCTGGCCCATCGGCGTGTGAGCTTATTCTTCTGGCCGATGCGGGCTTCATCTTGCCACCACAGCTCTATCTCGACGCCTTTCGGGAGCCTCGCCCGGATCTTCGCCAGTTCGGCGGGGAAGTTTTTTTTTTAAAAGCCTCGACGGCCAGCTCGTTTTGCGCGCAGTGGCGCGGCCGCGCCGAGATCTTGGCGAAGCCGAGCGCCTTCAACTCGCGCCCGACCGTGGTCTCGTCGAGCGAGATGGCGAACGTCTCCAAGAGCCACCGCGCCAGGTCCTTGCGCCGCCAGCGCACGACGCCGTCGACCGCCGGGACCGGGCCGGCCTCAACAACCTCCGCCAGTGCGCGGCGGTGATCGGCGTTGAGCTTCGAGGGTGCGCCCGGTGACTTCCCATCGACCAGCCCGTCCGGTCCGCGGGCGTTGAAGCGCAGCACCCAGTCGCGAATGATCTGCAGACCGACGCCGCCGATCCGCGACGCATCCGTCCTGCTGCCACCATCGTAGACCTCGGCCAACGCCAGCAGACGACGGCTCTGGGTCGCGTCCCTGGTCCTCTTCGCGAGGCGCCGCAGTGAGACGCTGTCAAAATCGTTCCGTAAGTCGATAGGCGCTGCCATGGCGAACCTCATTGGTTCACCACATTGAGTCAGAGATCGGACCGCTTGGGAATCCCCAACGTGAGTCAGGCATTCCGCTCGGTGGTATAACCCGGTGGCCGCTCGGCAGCACGATCTCGATCCGACCGTCCGATGCCGCCGGCGGTCCCGGCGGCGAAGCCGGCTCCGGCACCACCTCGACCGGGAGAAAGGACGCTGCGTCATCGCCGTCGGCCGCGGGCTTGTAGCGGGGATCGCGGCGCCACGTGAAGATCAGGTTGGCGTTCACGTCGTAACGACGCCCGACCTGGGACACCGAAACGCCGGGAGAACAGGTCTGCGCCACGATCCGGCGCTTCTCATCCGCCGACCAGAACCGGCGTGTCCGACGCGCCACCGCAACCACCCCTCCGATAGTGTCCATTAGCCGATAGTGGACACTATCGACCTCCCGAACATCACCGGAGACTGCGGCTTCGGACCGACACCTCACAAGGGCGGCTAGGCCAAGCGCTTACCGAACGCATGCGTTTGAGTCATTCCGAGAACCTCCGTCCCCATTATCTCTCCGGTCCGAATCGAGCCGCCCTTCCAACCTCATTTGTGCTGGACGATCCCCACCCGCCGCGTCGCGCCCAGGGTCCCGACAGAGCCGCACGCCAGCTACTTCGAGCCCGCGGCCCACATTGCTCAGCCTCGTCGCTAACGCGCGACATCCCTCTCGTCGACTATCGGGACCCGAAGTCCACCGTTACGATTTACTCCGTGCCCCGGCAATTGTTCGGCAGCGACCGAGACGGGGCGCCGTTTCTTCACCCCAATTCGTAGAGCAAGAGGTCACAAGGCGCTGGCGCCCTCCCAAACCCGCCCGACGTTCGAGCTGCCGATGCACTACCGCAGTGAAATTCCGATTACTCCGACGACAGGTCGTCTGGGCCAAGATAGACTAAGTCGATTTTCTCTGCCTCTGCAGAAACCGTGGCGCGGATCAGCCCGCGACGGTGTGGATTGAGGGCGGCTTGGAGTGTGCCCAGCGGAAGCCCGTCAGCCGCCAATACGAGCCATTGGCCATTCCATTGATAAATCTGGACAGGAGTGCCAGGCGGAGGCGGGACGCCAGACCAAGCAACGCCACACCAGTAACGGCGATCACTCCAGGTGCCATTGTCATGCAGCATGAAGCTCTGCGCCAAATTCGTCCACATCGTCTTCGTCGCAGCGGTGGGCCAGTCGGGCAGCGCGCTCCAGGCGGCGACAGCATCCGAGTTGAGCCATGGCCTAAGCTCCCTGCCGGTTGTGAAGGAAGCCCTCGTGTCAGTCACGGCCTTGATGGCGGCCAGTCTTGAGGTGAATCCAGCCTGGATCAAGATCGAAGCAGAGCGGTTCATCGTCCCAGTCTCGACGGCGGGAACTGCAAGTCCAAGCTCATAGTCATCGAGCGCCAAGCCATTGTCACCAACGACGTCGCCGTTTGCCGCCGCCCGCACACGCACGGCTTCCATGGCCCACGGCAGACGATAAACGAGACCGCCCTCAATGAAATGGAGCGTTTCCGATTCTTGTCCGAAAGCAAGCCCTGCCAGTGGTTCGCCAAGTAGCCAGCAGCGCAGCAAATCCCGCCAGTTATCTGGCATAGGACTTGGTGTGAATGGAGAGAAGGCGAAAACTCGCTCGGCAAGACTCGTAATCGCGTCGATCGCCACCTCGGCGTCACTGGCAAGGAGTGCAGCGTTGGCGTTCGCCAAGAGCGAATTCGCCTCTACCGCGATCGCATCAAGGGCATGGCCCGTTGTCAATCCGACGCCGGCAAGAAAGTAGCCTCTCCGCTGCGCCGCAGAAGACTGCGCCCAGATCAATTTGCTGCGCGAGAGCAGGCCTGCTCTCAGAACCTGCTGGATCTGTTCGTTTCGGCGGAGCAACCGACGCTGCCACAAGGACGACTGAAGGACGTCATCCAGCACGGCCTCGATCCCGTCATCCGGGATATCATTTTCACCGATCAGACTCAGGATGGCGGTATCAAGCGTAGCAACGTGTCGTTCCCATTCCGCAAGCGCGCGCTCGCGATCCTCGGGGGCTTCCGTGGCCACCTCGGGGAAGGTCCAGGCCTCAGCGTTGTTCACCACATACTCCATAAGCTGCGCGAGATCGCCGCCGATGCGGGCGCGCATCCGAGTAAGCAGCGCCGCCACGAGCAAAACAAGTCCGCTCTCCATCTCCCGAGCGCCCACATCGGCGATAAGTTCTTCCCAGTCGCGCCGCTTTTTCTCAATATTGTCGAACATCGGGAAGAGCACGATGCCCTCCATGTCGACATAGGCTCGACCGGCTCGGCCAGTAACGTTCCTAAACTCCGCGATCTCGATGCGATTGCGATTGCGGTGCAACGAGTGCATCACTAAGGCTGTCGCCGAGAGATTGAGCCCTTGAGCAAGGGTCGGCGAAGAAATCGTGACCTTCAATATGCCCTCTTGAAGAAGGCGCTCGACCTCCTTGCGATAGGCAGTCGGCAAGGCGCCATGATGCAGGGCAACACCCAATCTGAGGCATTTCAGGATGGCACTGTTCGGCCCAAGCCATTCCTCGCCGAGCGCGGTCGCTGTGTTCAGGACATTCGCATCAACCTCCAGAAGCGATCGAAGTGCGCCGCGCTCGTGCAAATCAACGACAACGTCGGCGAACGGCTCGACGCTCCTGCGCACCGGACAATAGATCAGCACCGTCTGCCCTTCATGGACGAGCCGCCACGCCGTCGCGAGACACAGCTCGCGCTGATTGTCCGGAAATAGGCGTTCGCGCCTCCGTTTCGGGGGCACGAATTCGGGCGGAGCCGACCCGACAATGAATCTCTGTACCCAAGGACGCTCTTCGCCGACACGAAGGTTGAGCCGAGCTAAGGGTGAATTCCAGACCACTTCGCCGAACCGCAATCGCGTCGGTCTCCAGTCGTTCTCTATTGGGCCCCCTGGTTGATCGCGCCGAAGCCAAGCGGCGAAATCCTCCATCTGATCTCCATCAGGGAGAATTGCTGAAAGGCAAACGATGCGTCGCTCGTCCGCGTCTGCGCGCCGTAGGAGCCGCTGGATCTGCGCCTCATAGCGGACCTCGCGCTCGTTAACCCCGATCATGTGGCCTTCATCGAATACAAGAAGGCCCACGTTGTCGAGCAGCGACGGATCGTTTCGCAGCGCGAAGTCAAGCTTCTCCGGTGTGGCAACGACGATGTCACGCTCACGAATCGCGTCCTCATCCAGCCCGCTCACCCCGATGCTGCCATAAAGTGCGGAGATGGTCTTCCCGAGCGGGCTGAAAGTTCGCTGAAGCGTAGTCTCGGTCTGGGCAGACAGCGCCCGCAATGGCGTCACGAAAACCACGCGTTTGCCGGCGGCGAGGCAACGCAGGATGCACAGCTCGGCGATGCGTGTTTTTCCCGCACTGGTTGGAAGGGACACGACTAAGTCATCCGATTGGTCAACGGCACGCGTTGCAGCTGCGATCTGCGATGGCCACAGATCGACCTCCGCTCTCGACCGGCGCAGCAAGGAAGCGATGAACAGTTCCCGCATGCGAGGCCAGTCCGCAGCTTCTCCACCGGTCGGCAGCATTGGCACCCTCTCGTGGAAGGTGTTCGACCAGAGGTCGGACAGGAGATGGATTGCGACACGATGGACCCACCAATGGGGCACCAAGTTCATTTCGCCGCAGATGCTCAGACTGTCCTGAAGTTGGCCTATAGCCCTATCAAGCAGCTCGCGCTCGCCACGTTCCACCGCCGATAAGAACAAAGCCATGGCGGCAAAGAACACGTCGGTGAGCGCGATGGTTAGGTTGTCAAACAGAAACGCATCCGCATCGCGGGCCTGATCGGCAACCCCTTCCAGCTCGCCAAGATGCGCCTGTATGGACCCTGCGATCTGCTCATCACTACCGACTCCTGAGACCCTGTATTCAAAGACCATGGTGTGGAGCGCGCTAATGTTCCGGCGCATCAAGAGCGCCAACACCCGTTCAACCGGTGAGAAGTTGTCGTCGGCATCGACGATGGCAAGGAGCGAGTATGCACGGGCCGACAGATGAGCGAGATGATAGCTCGCCGCGGCCATGACGAAGTGGAAGTCCCGGTCGGCCTCCTCGCGGTTACCCTTGGCCACGACTGCCTCAAGCGCAGTCGCTGCCTGTTCGAAGGCAATGCGCGCCTGTGCGGCTTCGCCCCCCATTTCACGGAGACGCAGACCGAGCCCGAGTAGAGCATAGCCGTAAGACTGCAGATCGTAGCTGAGCCGCGGCGAAAAGGCCGGGGCGTCTGGTGGAAGAACGCCGTTCCGCCATATCATCGCACGCGCTTGACCCCGTGCGATCAGCCGGCCCCGGAATCCTGCGGCCACCGCTTCATTGATATCGGCTACGATCGCTTCAGGCGTTGTTGGCATTCGCGATCACCCGCTCATAAACGTCGCCGACGAATTCTGCATGGCCCTCGACTCGAACGCCGACGCCCCATTGCGGTATCCCTCCCTCATAGGCTTGCAGCGACGCGGTCAAAAGTGCGTCCGGGACGTTATCGGAAAAGGTAAACAGCAGATGGTGGACGTTTTGGGTTGGAATGCCATGTTTCAGGAGCGCGTCGTCAATGGCATCAGCGAGCGGTAAGTCGCCGAGTTCAAAAAGCCGGGCCGAAATAAAGGAAAGCGCGTGTGCCGATGGGAGACCGCCATTCTTGTCCAGTCCGGTTCGAGCGTCAGCAAGAACCTGGCCAGTCAACCTGACGCGGCTCTTAGCCTCCGTTTTCAGAAAGCGAAGGCGTTGGGACTGTGGATCCAAGCGTATCGCGATCACATCGTCACCGCGCATCGCCATGTTGCGATGATCCTTCCAGCGCAATCGCTTGACCGGTGCGAAGTAGCCGCCGCTGTGTGCATCGATCCATTCCGTGGCGTAGATTTCACCCAGATCGCCGGACCGAATCCTCTTAGTGGTTGGAAGCTTGCCCTCGACCAGCACCGCTGCAGCCGACTTACCGAGGCGGGCGAGAGCGCGCGAAACCTGTTCTTCAGCTGCATAGTGACCCGGCACAACTGCCGCCGTTGCCTCGATACCGGTCGCCCGCTTGGCGGGTTCTCCAGTCAGAAGACAAAGACCGTGATTGCCGACGGCTGCATTTGCAGACACGCACCAATCATTGAACTGAACCACTTGCGCCCCCTTTTTGTTGTGCACAATGCCCCGTGAAGCTAATGCCTGGCACCATCCAATTCATCCTCAATCGACAGTAAACGAAGGCTGATACGTCTTGTGCGCCTGCCGATCGAAATCAAACTCGTAGACGATGCATGGTGCCATCGCCTGATGGTGCTGACCGAGATAGAACAGAAGGCTATTCGGAGCAGCGGTAAAAAGATGGATGACGGCATCGGGATCATTCTCCTTCACAGCGCGCACATGATTGGATACCTGTTCGGCGAGCGCGGCGGCGTGCTCCCCACCTGCGACGCTTCGCTGCCCGGGTCCTGTTGGCATTGCGCATGAGATGAACTTGCTCACACCGGGTAGTTTTGCCGCCAAATAGGCGCGAACTTGCGAAGTTGTTGGCTGCGATACGCTGATCGCAATCGCAATGTCGCGCCCGACGCCTAGCTGCTCCTCTTCGATTTCGAAACGGCCGCCCTTCGCACCAGAGTCGTCATCGACGCGCCAGGTTCTTGTGCCGACGCGTCCCTTTTGCACCAGCTGAGTCTCAACGCCGGACTTCAGGTGGAGCACAGCCCCAGCGAGGAATGCAATCGATGCGTGCGCGTCCAGTATCAACCGTAGCTTGGCGCATTTCTTGACCGCAGCCCGGAGAAACCGCTCGACTCTCGGGCGGATGTCACGCTGCCATTCACGTCCCTCCTGCAGGTAGCGCTGCCGGAAGTCGTCGATGAGCAGCAGGGTGTCTTCGGGTGCCGCGCCAACGATATCGGCCGCCGGCCCAAGAAAGCTGCGGATCGCGATGGAAAGAAACTGATCGGGTTCTGTGGACCGCTCTACGAGAAGTCCTTCTTCCTCGCATATTTGCAACAGCGCCTCACGATTGAGCGCGCTCAGCCGGCGCACCTTCAGTTGCCGCGCCAATTCGTCGTATCGGAAGTCAGAGTCGGCAGCGTTGCAAGGAAGGACGCCCACGGCCTGCGCCTTGAGGTTGATCTGGTCACGCAATTCCTGCAGCGATCGATGGCCGTCGACGACCCGGAGACCGTGCACGACGGCCCGAAGCTGCTCGTCCTCGTCCAGCTCGAGGTGTTCTCGCCAACGCTTCCGTACCTTTCCCGTGCGGCTGCGATCTGTCGTGCCGTCGAAGAGACGCTCAACGAGGAGCGTCCTGTCATGGCCGGAGATCAGCGCGGCAAGCGGATCCCCGTCCTTGATGCGATAGGTGGTGAGAAACGTGAATTGTGCCGATGCGGGAGCTGTGCGACGTGCTTCCTGAAGGCGCTCGAGCAGCGAGAAGGATCTAGCGCCAATGAAATCTGGCTCGGTGAAATCTTCATAACCAAATCTTCCACCGGTCTGAACGTGCCATTTAATCTGGTGATACTCGGCCGAGACGCGGTCCGGGCCGGAGCGTGCGACCGGGGGGTCGTACTTGACGACAACATCGTCAAACGCCTTGGGGCCGTCTGCCTCGAACGTCACTTCGACGACGCAGGAATGCGGCGACAGAAGGTTGAAGGCGTTCTCCCAGAACACCCGTGCTTGATAGTTGTCGCCATGCCAGCGCGCGACGACCGCGTCAGCCATGATCCACCTTCCTCTCCGGAGCTACTTTGCCCCGAATGGTCAAGAGAGTGGGAACTTCGGTCCGAAGAGCGCTCGCCATGCCCTGAGTGCCTCGCCGTTGCGCCCGCGCCGAGCATGGTCGATTGCGTTCGTCGCGTCGCTGCTGGCCGCCGTCACGAGTTCGCACGCGCGCCGCTTGCGGGTCTCATCCATGCCGTCGCTGATTGCCGGTCCGAGGCCCGCGGGATCGGGCCATTCGTCGAAGATGCGGTCGGCCAGGGTAGAGAAGAAACCCTGGAGCTCGTAGTCGAAGCGTCCTTGCCAGCCACCGTAGATACACTGAAGGGCCATGACCTCGATGAGGAACGACGGCTTGACCGGCTTTTCGCCGTGACGGATGTTGTTGTTCCAGTATTTCGCCATCCGCACCAGGCCTTTCCACTCGTTCGAGAACGCCTGGTGTGCCGCCGTGGCCTTGCCGGCGTGGATCTCCGGATTGGTCTTGATCCAACGCCCGCTGTCGTCGTCCGGGATCTCGTAGTCGTCGCCGGCGGCGAAGGCCGGTACGATGTCGACGCCGACCACGCGGTAGTCGGTGTTGTCGTCGGCATCGACGACGACACCGAAATCCACCCCGACCGAACGGCTCTGCTTGCGGACTGCGTCGTCGCCGTACTTCTCGACCAGGGCGTCATGGAAGTCGCCGATTACGACGGAAGGGGACTTCGAGCGGTAGTGCTTCTCGTCTTCCTTCAGTTCGAAGAAGATGTCGATGTCCTTGAGCGGCTTCGTTATCGTGTGGCGGGCGTAGGACCCGGTCAGAAAACTGCGGGCGACCTCGAACTTGGTGTTGAGAAAGTCACGCACCTCTGTGTGCCGTGCGGACGCGTTCCTCTGCTCCCTCTCGTTCAGCTCGAGTCGGCTCTTGAACTTGCGGAAGGCCTCGTTGACGGTGAGCATCAGATTTGTCTCCAGTAGGCCGCGCTCGCGCCCAGCCCGTAATGCTCGATTGTCGAGCCGAGGCTGTGGCGGACAAAGCCTTCGGTTGACCGGAATCGTGTTGGTCCCCATCCCTCGACGTCAGGGCGTCCGGACCTGTTCTGGAACACGAGCCGATACTTGGCCTCGCCGGGCGAAAGGCCCGCCTTACGGATGTGGTACTTGATCTGTTCGGTGTCGGTCCAAAAACCACCGTCGCCCAGTCCCGTTGTGTAGATCACGTCGATATCCCAGCGGCCGACAAGCGCACCGGTGATTGGATGGAAGATCTCGAGTACCACGGTCTCGAGGTGACCGGAGTAGAGCCAGGTCTGAATTGCCCGCATGTTGCTCGACCAGTCATCAACCAGGTTGGCCGGATCGAGGCCGCTGAGCCGAACGATGTCCTTCATGCTCTTCAGGATGTTGTCCGCCACATAGGTAACGGAATGCGTATAGGTGTTGACGGCGACGCTGGTCATGATCCGAGAAATCCCCTTGGGTCCAGCACGAGGGTTTCAGTGTCTGCGGCGTTCGACGATTGTTCCTTGGTGACCGGCGTATCCGGATCGCGCGCGGTGATTCGGTCGCTGTGGCGGTTGAGCGCTCCCTGGACCCATGACAGGTCGTCGGCCGGACATGGAACCGATACGCCCCAATCCCCCTTGAGCGGATCGAAACCCAGCGGACCCTCGTTGACATCGGAGCCGTCGATCGCATCGTCGTCGTAGAGGCAGTAGATGCGCGTCCGCGGCCCGTCGCAGGTCACGACTATCGGCGCGTCACCGGGCGCGCGATCGGCGATGACGCTCGCGGCAACACCGGCGACGGCGAGTAACTCCGTGCGTGCCGCGTTCTCTCTGCCCTGAGTCAGAAGGTCCACGATCGCGGTCCACGTCGTCAGGGCATCGCGTGCGGGTGTGCTTCGGAAAGTCCGTCTCGCAACCGTGGTCATGGCGCCTTGCCTCCCATCTTGCGGCTGGCCTTTGCAGCCCGCGCGGCGGCGAGCAGATCGTCGATCGTGACCCGCTCCGGGCTCATCGCAGTCTCGGGGCTGCTGGCGAGTGCGGTCGCGACCATCTTGCGGATCGCGCGCCCATCGAGACCCACGCATTCGGTTGCGCACCGGTTGAACTTTGGCGAGGAAGCGAGCTTGGCTATGGCGGGGAACGTCTTTCCGAGGCCGGCCAAGCAGTCCTCGAGGATCCGGGCGCAGGCGTCGCGGTCGGGAAGGGGCACATTCACCACCAGGTCGCATCGCGAGGTGAAGGCGCTGTCGACAGCTTGGGGAAAATTGCTCGTCGCAAGAAACAGGAGGTTAGGATAGTCGTCGGCGAGCGCGTCGAGCTGCACCAGGACCGCGTCGGTCGCGCGATGGACATCGACCGGATTGGCCTCAAGGCTCAGCTTCGAGCGGTCGGCCGCAAGCGTCTCGACCTCGTCGAGCAATACGATGGTCGGACCGACCGCAGCCGCTTCGGCGATCGACTGAGCGAACAGATCGGTGACCGCTCGTTGGGTCT
>CBDDDJ010000003.1:0-1407500 GCA_965226475.1 Alphaproteobacteria bacterium
CCGTCATGGGGATTGCCGCCACGGCGGCGGCAGCGATGGGGCGAGAGCAGATTGTTCTCGCGCATCAGGCGGAGCACCCGCTTGCGGGCAACCCGGATGTCGCGACAGACCCGAAGCCGAGCCCAGACCTTGCGGTAGCCCTCGCCCTCCCAGGGCGATGCCTCCAGGTCGGCTTCGATCGCCACCAGCAGCGCCTGGTCCGAGATCGCGGGCTTCGGTCCCCGACGCTTTGCCGGCGGCTGCTCGGCGTGCTGGCCGGAGGTCATGGCGTAGAACGAGGAGCGGGCCATGCCCCAGGCGGCGCAGACCCGCCGCAGGCCGTAGGCCAGACCCGTGCCGGGCGAGGTGGCGGCACTCATCGCCGCGACCTCCGCCGCCCCAAAGGGCCGAAGGTCTCCGTCTTGGCCTCCAGCAGTTCCACCTGCATGGTCAACTCTCCGATCCGCTTCATGGCGCTATCCAGTTCCGCCTGCACCGGATCGCCCTTGCGTCGCTTGAGCGAGGCGTCGATCCCGCCGATCGCTTTCTCACGCCACTGCTCGAGCCGGAAGATCTCTACGCCCAACTGGCGCGACAGAAGTTGCACCGGCTCGTCACGCAAAAGCCGCGGAACGACCTCACGCTTGCGCGCCACCGTCCATCGCTGGCCAAGTCCCAGCGGGCCTGCCGGCAAAGCCTGGCCTGGGGAAAACGTGGACGAGCCAAGCTCGCCCGCATTTACCACAGGCCCATCAACAGCAACTTTCTTCTCAAAATTATCGGCCATGTTCCGGTCCTCCTTGGACACTTCGATTAAGCCAATTCTGTGTCCAAGGAAATCGGGTCCGACTCAATGCCACCTCCGGGCACTTCGCGGCCGATGCCAACCTGACAGCCCATTTCGGGCAGACGGTGGATGACACCAATACTACTCCCGCGAACGAAGCAGGCCAGATTCAGCCCAACCTGTTGAACAGCGTTGCCGGCACCATCGACAACTTCGTCCTGTCAGGTGGGAAGGAGAATGCCTGGTCCGTAAACCTCCAGGGCGAACGCGTAGACGGTGCGAACACCTTCTCCGGTTCAGCCAATGGCGGTGGGGCGGCTGGAACTTTCAGCGGCACATACCACGGTGCAACGCCTTTAACCGAGTCTGACGGCGACGGGACCACCAGGGTCGCACCGGGCGCGGTGGTTGGCGAGTTCGACGCCAACTTCTCGAACGGCTCGGCGGCCGGCGCCTTCGGGGCAAGGAAGCAGTAGCACAAGCCGGATGGTCGGGTTCCCTTCCACGGGGACCTGACCTCCCGGCGCTGAGTTCAGGAAGAGGGTGGCAGGTTTGCCACCCTCTTTTTTCTTTCCGGTAAACACCCTTCCGAGTAGTGGTTCGATGATCAGCTCCCTCCTCCGCACCCTCGCGATCGCCGCCTGTCTCGCGCTCGCCGCACCGGCCTCGGGCGCCGACAAGGAGCCCCCCGCACCACCGGCCGGCGGCGTGAAGAAGGCGCGGGCCCTGGTCCATGTGGGCAAGTTCGAACAAGCACTCGTCATACTCCGGCCGCTCACCCGGGGCCCCGCGGCGCGGCCGAATGTGCGGTTCCTTCTCGGCCTCGCCGCGATCGGCGCCGCGCAGCTGCGCGGCGTTTCCGGGGACAGGCGGGATGCGCTGCTGGACGAGGCGATCGTCGCCCCAGTCCTGCCCGACACCAATGTCGGCGCGAGCTCGGACCAGCGGATCATCTATATCGACGTCGGCGGCCAACGCCTGCCTTTCCGCCGCGACCAGGAGGAGCTGACCACCTCGGGCATCGGCATCTCGGCGTGGATCGGCGGAGAATACCAGTACCCGCTCGGCGACCCCGGAACAGGGTCCGGGGCAAGCAGCTGGCGGCTGCGCGCGGGCGGCAACCTCTCCCGCAAGGAATACCAGGAGAGCCGGTTCGACCAGATGACGCTCTCGGGCCATGTCGGACCGCGCTGGCTGATCGGCCGGACCAGTGAGGTTAGCCTGCTCCTGAGCGGGCTGCATCACTGGACGGGGTCGGGGGTCGAGGAGCCCTCGCAACACGATATCGGCTTCCGTATCGAGGGAAGGCACCGGCTCAACCGGCGGACCACGGTGAACGCGCGGGCCTCCCGGCACGAACGCCGCTACGACAAGGACACGCATCGCGACGGGCCGAACACCGATGTCTCGCTGGGCGTGGGCTGGGTGGCCTCGCCGACCGTGCGCATCGATGCGTCGGCCGGCTGGGGGCGCGAGCGGACGGAGGCCAAACACTGGCGCCATTCCCGCCGCTGGGTGCAGCTCGGGGCCACGGCGCTGCTCCCCTGGGGCTTCACTGTGGGCGGCACGGGCACGCTGCGCTGGGCCGAATACGAGGGCGACTGGTCCCCATTCACGATGCCCGGGCAGTCCCGCAGCCACCTCACCCGCACCCTGCGCCTGTTCGCGCATAACCGGGCGCTGACCGTCGAAGGGTTCAGCCCGCAGATCTCGGTCACGCAGGAACAGCGCAACACCAACGCCCAGCTCCACGACTACGAGCGCGTCTTCGGCGAGTTCCGCTTCGTCCGCCTGTTCTGAGGGGCCAAGCACGGCCCGCCCGACCTCATCGAGCGGCTGGTCAATAAAAAAGGCTCAATTCGTGAATTGTATGCGTCACCTTGTTACGGCGGCGGCGAGGCAGGCTCGGTCATTGGCGCCGGGGGCGAGGCCGACGAGGTGGAACCAGCTCAGGTAGTTGTCCAGATAGCGGGTGGCGATGCCGCGGCGGGGACGCAGGAAGTCCTTCAACCGGCTGTGGCGGCTGTTCACCGTCTGCACATGCAGATCGCCCCGAACCCGTTCCCCCATCGAGCGGTTGAGTGCTTCGTGGCTCACCCCGAGCGCGGCGGCGCAAGGTGGATAGCTCGCGCCACCGTCGGAGACCAGCAGGGCGTCCTTCGCGACCACCGGGTCGAGAGCAGCCGTGAGCGCCGCCGCGTCGACCCTGGGCAGCACCGCGCTCACCGTCGTCCCGCTCCGGTCCGCCGCCATGAGAACCGGCACCTGCTCGCGCGAGAGGCCGCGCTTCTTCGCCTTGCCGCCCCGCCGCCGTGCCTTGCGTCCCAGCCCGCGCGCGCCCTTCCGGCTCTCCAGGACGTAGGTCTCGTCCGCTTCCACGATCCCCTTGAGCACCTCCGAATCGCTCCGCGCCGCCGCCAGAAACCGGTGACGCCAGCGGAACGCCGTGCTCACCGCCACGTCGCAGCGCGCCGCCGAGGCCTTCACCGTCTCCCCCTCCGCCAGCGACGCCCCGAACGACAGCCAGCGTTCCTTGTGGTGCAGGCCCGACAGCGGCGTACCGGTCAGCGCGTTGAAGGTCCTGCCGCAGCCCTTGCACTGGTAGCGCCGCAGACCCCGCGCCATACCGCGCGAAACCGCCCCTTCGCTCGCGCAGTGCGGACAGCGCCGGGCCTCGTCCACACCAAGCTCGATCGCGGCCTTCGATGCCTCGCCTTCGCTCCGGCCCGACAGCACCGCGAGCGCCTCGTGCCGCTGCACGCGCGTCAGCCCGCGCGCCGCCGAAAGCCACACCTGGAAACCCTTGCCGTCCATGACCCAACCTCCTGACGTTCCGGGCATTCTATCACAAATGCATACGTTTCACGAATTGAGCCTAAAATAAAGGGCTTATCCGTCTGAACCCGGTTTGACGACATGTTGGGTTTCCGGTTGCCATCGGCGGAATGTTCGCTTAATGTTCTGTCATGCTCAGCCGCTGGAAGTACGATCGCCCGATGTCCCGCGCCGCCTTCGAGGCGCGCTTTCCCGATGAAGCCTCCTGCGCTCGGCATCTCGCAGCCAAGCGCTAGCCCGACGGCTTCGTCTGCCCCGCCTGCGGCCATGACAGGGGCTGGGGACTGAAGCGTCGCCGGGCGAGCTGGGAATGTGCGGCCTGCGGGAAGGAGACTTCGGTGACCGCGGGCACGATCATGCACCGCAGCCACTTGCCCCTGAAGACCTGGTTGATGGCCGTTCACATCGTGACCAGCCACTCGAACGGTATCTCCGCCCTGCAACTCCAGGCCCAGCTCGGGCTCGGCAGTTACAAGAGTGCCTGGCTCCTGCTGCACAAGCTGCGCTGCGCCATGGTCGATCCGGATCGCAGCCTGCTTGAGGACCTGGTCGAGATCGATGAGGCCACCCTACCGTTCCGCACCGTAAAAGACCCGACCACAGGCGGGCAAGGTCGCAGCCGGCAAGGCAAGATGCGCCTTGCTGGCGCGGTCGAGCTATCGCCCGAGGGCGAGCCACGTCGCATCCGGCTGGCGCCGATCGGGGATTTCTCCGCACGCAGCCTTCATGCCTTCGTTGCCGGGACCTCGGCGCCGGGCGCACGGGTAATCACCGATGACTGGAGCGGTTAAAGTCCGAGACCCACAGCCTATTCGGTGCCGGAGCGTGGAACTGGCGATTGACCTTGTCGAGCGGGCAAGGCGCGGCCTTGTCGCTGACTGTCGTGCGGATCGGCTTGCCGCGGATCACCCCTTGCAAGCCCATCTCCCGCATCAGCCGCTCAACAGTGCAGCGAGCGACATCGAAGCCTTCCCGCTGCAATTGCCGCCACGCCTTGCGCACGCCCTAGACACGGAAGTTCTCTTCGAAGACGCGTCGGACCTCGAGCTTGAGAGCCATATCCCGCTTCGCCCGTGCCGACAGCCTGGCCGGATCGCGCCGCCTGGCCACATGGTCGTGGTAGGTCGACGGGGCGATCGGCAGCACCTTGCAGATCGGCTCGACCCCGTGCGCCTCGCGATGATCGTCGATGAACGCGATCATGGCTTGAACCGGCGGTCGAGCTCCGCCTGGGCAAAATAGGCGCTCGCCTTGCGCGGGATCTCGTTGACCTGCCGGAGGTCGCGGTTCTCCCGCTCCAGAGCTTTCAACCGCTCGGCGACCTCGCTGGAGACGCCGGCGCGCACGCCGCTGTCGCGCTCGAACCTCTTCACCCACTCATTGAGCGTCTGCGCCGTGCAGCCGATCTTCCCAGCTATCGAGGAAACAGCCGCCCAACGCGAGGCGTGTTCGCCCTCGTGATCCACAACCATCCGCACCGCGCGGGCGCGAACCTCAGAAGAAAACCTGTTCCTTGTCTTGCTCATAATGGCTCCACTTTCTCAAGAGTTGGAGCCTCCGCCAAACCCGGTGCGGTTCACTTGCATCAGACGGGGTCCACATACGTCCACAGATGCGCCACCCATGGCCCCTTGTCGGTTGCGACGAGGGGCGGGGGATGTACGGCGTGGAGCTCTATGCGGCGGTTCGGCTGGCGGTTGTCGACGAGGGTCTGAGCCATCACGAGGCAGCCCGGCGGTTTGGCATCGACCGCCGGACGGTGAAGAAGATGCTGAGCTATTCGGCGCCGCCGGGCTACCGGCGGATGAAGCCGGTGCGGCGGCCCAAGCTGGACGGGTTCACCGGCATCGTCGACGCGATCCTGGAGGCGGACACGGATCCGGACGTCAACGACCGACCCGAACGTCAGGACGGCCAGCAGTTCGACCCGGTCGCCCGAGCGCAGGACCTCGACGGGCGCGCGGGTCATTGACTTTCTTGCACGATATCTTGTATCTAGATCACACATCGATACCCGATTTTGCGATCCAGCAACAACACTAGAACAAGTACATGAGAGAGCGCGGTGTCCGGCCAGGAATTGGTGCAGCGCTGGCCGGCTGCGTTCTGTTCTGGTTTGCTGCATGCGAGATCGCGACCACCGATACGCCGCCGCGTATCCTGAGCGAAGCGGATCGGAAACAGTTTCAACACGCTCTGAAAGCTGCTGCCCATGACAAGTGGCAAGCCACGATCCGCAGTGCCAAACGGGTCAGCCATCCGTTGGCGCCGGCATTGATCGAATGGTTCCGCCTCCGGCGACAGAAGGCCAACGTGCCATTCGCCGATATCAAATCGTTTCTGGATGCGTATCCGGACTGGCCGGGTCGCGCGGCACTGACGCGGCGCGCCGAAGAGCGGATGCCGGATACGTTTTTTGGCCCGGCCGCCCGTGCCTGGTTCATCCGCTTTCCGCCGCTGACCGGTCCCGGCAAACAGCGTTTGGCGGAGGCTCTAATCGCCGATGGCGATATCGAAGCCGGCCGTCAGATGCTCCGTGACGCCTGGATTAACGCCGATTTTTCGGCAGACCAGGAAAAGCGCTTTCTGAGCAAGCACAAGGCCCTGCTCGGCGTTGACGATCACAATTTCCGGCTCGATCGGCTATTGTGGGACGAGCGCCGCTTTGCCGCCCGGCGACTGCTCGGATATGCCGGCAAAGATCACCGGCGTTTGGCCGAAGCGCGCCTCGCCTTGATGGAGCGCAAGCGCGGAGTCGATGCGGCGATCAGCCGGGTGCCGCGCGGACTGGTTAGTCACCCCGGCTTGATGTTCGAACGAGTCCGCTGGCGCCGCCGCGCCGGCAAGGATTCCGACGCCCGCGAATTGCTTCTCGACCTGCCCGCGGGTCTCGGCCGCCCCGGCAAATGGTGGTATGAGCAAAGCTACCAGATCCGGCAGGCGATCGAGGACGGCCTGATCGACGATGCCTACGCCATCGCCTCCAGACATGGGCAAATCGAAAATGGTCCATTTTCTGACGCCGAGTGGCTGGCCGGTTGGCTGGCTTTGCGATTTCTAAACGAACCGGCTCTCGCCGAGAGCCACTTCACGGCAATGTACGGCCGGGTGCGCTATCCGATCAGCCGCGCCCGCGCGGCCTATTGGATCGGACGTGCCGCGCGGGCCGCCGCCGACGAGGACCGGGCAACAATCTGGTTTCGGCTGGCTGCCCGTCATCCGACCACGTTCTACGGGCAATTGGCCAGCCAGACTCTATCCTTAACCAATCACTTGCCGGTGGAAGAGCCATCCGTCATACCTGAATTGCGCGATCGGTTCGAGGCGCGTCCGGTGGTACAGGCAGCGCGAATCCTGGGCGAAGCAGGAGACTTCGATACTCTGCAGACATTCGTCATTCACCTGAGCCGGGGTGCCAGGACGCCAGGCGAACACCTTCTTGTCAGCCAAATTGGCCTGACCTACGGCGCACCACATATATCGGTCAAGGCGGCCAAGCGAGCGTCACGAAGTGGTGTCCACCTTGTCGCGTACAACTACCCGGTTTCCTTCGGTGAGGCGGAAGTCAGCCACGCGCCGGATCCTCCCGAACTTGCCTTGTTGCTGGGCTTGGCACGGCAGGAAAGCGAGATGAATCCGCTGGCGGTCAGCCGGGCCGGAGCGTACGGTCTGATGCAATTGAAGCCGAGGACCGCGAAGTGGCTCTCCCGGGCGCTAGGTGTTGCATACAGCAAGTCTCGGCTGACGCGGGACCCGGGCTATAACATCACGCTTGGCAGTGCTTATCTGTCCAGGTTGCTTGTGGACTATCGGGGCGCCTATGCCCTTGCGCTTGCGGCGTACAATGCCGGGCCGTCGCGTGTCGAAAAATGGCTGCGTACGTACGGGGACCCGCGCGACGGCTTGATCGATCCCATCGACTGGATCGAATTGGTACCGTTCTCCGAAACTCGCAACTACATCCAACGGGTCCTGGAAAGCGCCCTAGTCTACCGCTCTGCGCTGAACGGAGCCCCAAGCCCGACCGAAATCCGTTTGCTCGGCCCGCCGGTCATGCTGGATGCCGCGGCAGCCTGCGTACCAACTGGCCGCAATTGCGGCACAGCGTCTCCACCGAAGCATCATACGGCCCGATCCGGCGCCCGCGAAGATGGGACCATCTGATGCGCCGGGGTGAAGGACATAGTTGCGATGGTACGATTGCATGCGGCAGTAGATCGGTGCGCCTTGTCCGCAAGGCGGACGAAGGACGTGAAGATCGTCACTGGCGAGAACCGGCCCGGTCTCGGTTCGACCGGAGTTCGCAGGTCTTCGGCGTCGCGCTGATCCGCCGTGTCGCCGCCTTCCACAACGGGCCGCGGCCTGTCTCGCACCCTGTCAACGGCGGCGTAAAAGTCTGCCAAGTGTCGGTGCAAGAGACTGCCATTTGTGAGCGCATCAACCGGCTTTGAAAATGCCCTGTTTTTCGTTGGAGATTGTCCCGGTAGTCAACAGGGGGAACCTGCGCGGCTTCTCGTAGCGCATGTCGGTCGCCAACGCCCCAGGGGAGCGGATTCTTCCGAGGCAGCTAGGCAAGGCGCTAGAGATCATCGCCGCGGGCGGTGACGTGAACTATGAAGGCGCTTCCCTGGTCGAGTTGGACGATGCCGGCGATCCACCAGGAGCCTATCTTGAAGTGGTAGCAAAAGACGGCGCCTGGACGACCGTGCGCGCCCGCTGAACCGGTATCTACCTTAGACGGGGCGACGGATTGTAGGGGCTTGAACAAATTCTGCCCCCGCAACCCAAACTCCCCGTTATCTCAATAGGATGGCGGGGATTTTCATTTCCAGACTCCACGCCGTTGTTCTTCAGGCACCTCATAGGTACCACATTGTTTCCATCTCCAGAGCACTCCAGACCACGCCCGACCCCCAACTGCGAAAGTAACAATCCGACAATCCCGCGAAAGCCGCAGTTCATGAGGCGAGAGCCTGTTGCCGTTGGGCCGTTGGGCCTTCGGAAGCGTCCAGTGTAGCCGCCCTTGTGGCGGGTCTGTCCGAAGGCTCAGTCTCCGATGATGTTCCAGGGGTCGATGGTGGCCCTCGGTGAGAGTCTTCCGATGATCAGGTCGCCGTCTAAAGCCGCTCCGGCAGCCATCTGGTCAAGTCAGACATGTTTTCGTCTCCGGTGCTCATCCATATCCCGCCGGATGTCTTCGGCAACCCGCTCCACCGTCAACTCGCCGATCTTCGCGTGAAGATCACGGATCTCGCTCTCATGGTCCCGACGGCGGCGCTCGCCCCCGTTCGAAAACATCTCGCCAAGACCATCGATCGCCTGGCGCT
The DNA here is from genome assembly GCA_965226475.1 of Alphaproteobacteria bacterium. Lineage (GTDB taxonomy): Bacteria > Pseudomonadota > Alphaproteobacteria > JASLMY01. Next base: position 8,929 of record CBDDDJ010000003.1, read on the forward strand.
TCCATGTGCTCACCTGGTTCGGATGAACCTGGTGCTTCGAGGCGATCTCCTGAAGCGTCCGGTCGCCACGAAGCGCCTCAAGCGCGATCTTCGCCTTCAGCTCCCCGGAAAACCTGCGTCTCCTGCTCATCGCGTATCCCTCCTCAGTCGGGGGAATACACCTTAAATACCTGTCCGATTTTCCGGGGCCACCCTGCCTGGCCAAGGACCGCGACGTGTTGCTCGCCTTCTACGACTTCCCGGCCGAGCACTGGAAGCACATTCGCACCACCAATCCCATCGAAAGCACCTTTGCGACCGTGCGCCTCAGGACCACCAAGACCAAGGACTGCCTCAGCCGCATGACGGCGCTCACCATGGCCTTCAAGCTGTGCCAGTCGGCCAGCAAGAAGTGGCGCCGCCTGGACGGCTCGCACCAGATCGCCGACATCATTCAAGGCGTCAAATTCAAGGACGGAGAAAAGCTAACCGAACGCGCCGCCTGAAACCTGCGTCACCAACTTTTGACAATAGCTCAGCGCGATTTTCGTGTCGCTGGAACTCAGCCTAACAACGTGGCTCATCACGTCGTTGTCACCGGGCGGTGGAGATAAGATGTCCAAGCACCAAGTGCGTGGCGGCGATGTCGCGGGCCTTTTTGCGAGGTTTTCCCAACTGCAGGCAAAGTGCCAGTCGCGGACAGGGCGGCCGTACCGTCTGATTGTGATCCATGAGGCTGGCCAGGACGGGTTCTGGATTCATCGGACCCTTCAGAATGCAAACATCGAGAGCCACGTTGTGGATCCGGCTTCCATAGCCACGTCGCGCCGTCGGCGGCGCGGGGCGCGCCGATCTCGCTGCCCGCCATTGTTCCCGCCACCGTGGCCGCGATCCCGAGCTTGCCGCTTCTGGCCGTGGATCCGAGCACGCACCCGCCGCCGCCGAGCCCCGCGCCGGCCATCCGCTTCACCCCATGATCACCGGTGCCGCAACCGGCCAGAAACAGGGCCGCCATAACCGCGATCGCCGTCCTGATCGCCGCTGCCTTGGAATCGGTCATTCGAGGTCTCGTGGCGGAGCGACGAAATCGCCCTTGTCCCCGCCGCCCGAAAGGCCCCAGCCTCATTCTCCCGCCGGTGCGACAGTATCGGTGCGGTAAGCGACGGCGCGGTGGTCGAGTTGGCTATGCTCGGCATGCCTGCCTTCCAGAGAATAGGGCCACCGGGGGCACCGGCTGTCCCTCCCAGAAACTTAAACCGGTCGCTGACAATGCGGATCTTGTGCCCTCGCGTGGACGGGGATGAGCGGATTCGATGGCAGGATAAAAGGGGTCTGCGCCGATAGGCTGCCATGCGGCAGTCGATCCTACATGTCCGCGCTTGCCGGCCACAGGGACGGAACCCGCGAGCGGAGCGGTATGATTGTTGTGCGTGGTGGTGAGGAGGTCAGCGTTCAGGCGGCCCGGCGCTCTCGTAAGGATGGTGGGGTCCGCCAACCTGGGAAAGGGCGATGATCTTGCCTGTTTTGGCGCTCTCGACCGGCCAGGGGACAGGGCTGTCCTTACCCAGAGACAAGTGAGTGCAAGAGCGGTGGTAGTCGTTGAAATTCGATGCGAGAATGCATCCTAGGTGCCGCTCGACGGAGGCAAGACGATGGCGGCAACGATATTCCACATGGTCGCCGGTGCGCCCAGCCCCGTGGCACCGTTCAGCCACGCGGTCGAGGTCGACGGCTGGGTTCTGGTCACCGGACAGATGCCCAACGATCCTACCGACGAAGCCGCGCCCCTGCCGCCGACCGTGGAAGAGCAGACGCGCAACGTGATGCGCAACCTATCTATCGTCTTAGATTCGCTCGGCCTCGGCCTCGATCATGTCGTCATGGCGCGAGTTTATCTGACCCATTTCCGGGAAGACTACGAGCGGATGAATGCGGTCTACAGGTCCTATTTCGCCGAGGGCAGGCTCCCAGCCCGGACCTGTATCGGGGTTACCGGCCTTGCGCTCGACGCCCGGATTGAGATCGACCTTTTGGTGAGGCGCCCTTGAAGGCGTCGGCGGTGCCCGGCGACCCGAGAGACGCCCCGGAGCCCGACCGCCCGCCCCACCCCCGATATCGAAATTAAAGCGAAATGTTCGATGGCGCGTGGGCGCTCGGGAAGGCTGAGGAAGCGGTGCGCAGGGACAAAGGCGCTCCGGCAAATCGTCGGGGGGATGTCCCGGGCTCTGTTGAAAAGCTGAAGTAGGCGTCGTCCGCCTGGAGCCGCTAGGCTCTGGGTGCTGATTCCATCAAGGAGAACGACGCCATGACCAAGACTACACGCAACGACCGTTCCTCGGAACCATCCTGTCGGCTCTTGCCATCGATGCCGGAGGCCTTCGACGATCCGCGCATGAGCGTCGATCGCTTCTGCCTTTTGGCGGGCCTCGAGTCTTTGAACGAGATGATGTCGGCGGACGCGGAAGCCTTGTGCGGTTCGCGCCACGCCCGCTCGGGCGAGCGCAAGGGCCATCGATGGGGCACGACCCGGAGCGAGATCGCCTACCACGGCGGCAAAGTGAAGGTCGAGCGCCCTCGGGTGGGGGACTTCGCGGGTCGGGAGATGAGCCTGCCGAGTTGGGAGCTGCTGTCGGAACCCGAACTCTTGCAAGCCTGGGCGATGAATCTGATGGTGATCAACGTCTCGACCCGCAAGTATGCCCGCGCGGTGCGCCTGCCGGACGATGCGGGCGGCGATCTGCCGGCGGCATCGGGTGACGCAACCTCGAAGTCGGCGGTCTCGCGCCGTTTCGTGGCGTTGACGCGAAGCAAGCTGAAGGCCTGGCTGGCGAGCCCGCTCGACGATCTCGATCTCGTGGTGCTCCAGATCGACGGGCTCCATGTCGGCGATCACCTGATGGTGGCGGCGATCGGCATCGACACCGGCGGCGCGAAGCACGTGCTGGGCCTGGCCGAGGGCGCGACGGAGAACGCGGCCACGGTGCAAGCCATGCGCGACAACCTGATCGAGCGCGGTCTCGATCCCGAACGGCCTCGGCTCTACATCGTCGACGGCGCCAAGGCGCTCTCGAAGGCGATCCGGCGGACCTTCGGGCGGGCGGCGGCCCTCCAGCGCTGCCAGGTGCACAAGGGGCGCAACATCACGGACCGGCTGGACGAGAGCCTCCATGCCGGCGTCAGGAAGGTCTTGCGGCAGGCCTGGCAGCAGGACGACGCGGCCAAGGCCGAACGGCTCTTGCGCAACCTCGCCCGCCGTCTGGAGCATGACGCACCCGGCGTCTCGGGCTCGATCCTGGAGGGCCTGGACGAGATCCTGACCGTGATCCGGCTCGGCCTCCCGCCGCAACTTCGACGCTCGCTGGCTTGCACCAACGCCATCGAGAACGCGATCGGCACCGTCCGGACGGTGCAGCGGAACGTCAAGCGCTGGCGCAACGCCGAGATGGCGCTGCGTTGGACCGCCGCCGGCCCCTTGGAGGCGCAAAAGACCTTCCGCCGCCTCAAGGCCCACCGCCAGCTCCCCATCCTCGACGCCGCCCTGCGGGAGGCGGTGAGAAAGGCCGGAGCAAAGTCCGTCATTGAAGACATCGAGGTGGCCGCGTAGCCTCTCGATCAGACGATGCCTATCTCGCACTTTTCAACATTGGGCGGGACATCGCCAATCGTCGGATCGGGCAACAGAAAGGTACCAGACGGTCCTGCATCCCCATCGAAGGACCAGGACCCGGCGTGCCGGAACGCAGCAAAGGTGGACCCATCCAGGAAAAGTGGAGGCGCCCTACACCGTTTGGATTGCTTCCGCCTCGAATTTGACGGGGCTTGTGAAGTCCAGCGTCGAGTGCCGACGGACTGGATTATAGAACCCATCGATGTATCCGGCCATGGCAGTTTCAGCTTGGCTTCTTGACATGAACACAGTCCTCCAGATCAGTTCTGACTTGATGGTTTTGAAGAAGGTCTCGACGACGGCGTTATCATAGCAATTTCCCTTACCGCTCATTGAGGCGAGGAAACCGAGTTCACCGAGGCGCGCCTGGTATGCGTCTGAGCAGGACTGGCTTCCCCGATCGCTTTGGTGGATCACACCGGCGCCAGGTTGGCGCAGCCCGATAGCACGGTTAAGCGCCCTGAGCGGCAGGTCGCTGGTCATGCGAGCGCACACGGCCCAGCCGATGACGCGCCGGGAGTAGAGGTCGAGCATGACGGCCAGGTACAGCCAGCCCTGTGCCGTCCAGATATAGCTGATGTCGGCAGCCCATTTCTCGTTGGGTGCCTCGGCGGAGAAGTTCTGGTCGAGAAGGTTCAATGCGACGGCCTTGTTGTGCTGGCTGTCCGTCGTCTTTTTGAACTTCTGTTTCCGTTTTGGAGACAACCCATTTCCCCGCATCAGCCGAGCCACCCCATGGCGTCCAACCTCGATCCCATTCTCGGCAAGCTCGTGATGGACCCGCTCTGCACCGTAGCTCTCGCGGCTGCGCCGAAAGGCTGCCCGGACATGGGCGAGTAGAACCATGTCATCGAGCTGTCGCTGGCTTGGGCCGCGATTGCGCCAAGCGTGGAAGCCTGAGACGCTGACCTGCAGCAGTCTGCACAGGCGGAATATCGGCATCGCCAACCCGGCCCTCTCCGCGTCGATGAACCGGAACCTCATCGACTTTCCCTGGCGAAGAAGGCCAGCGCTTTTTTTAGCAGATCACGTTCCTGACGGGCCAGATCACGCTCTCGGCGTCGGCGGGTAATCTCCTTCGCTGCATCCTCATGCGGACCGGAAAGCAAATCCTCCTCACGCAATTCCGTGACCCAGCGGCCGAGCGCGCTGACGCTGTTCCCAAGATCTCCTGCCATCTGCCGCTGCCTGCGCCCGCTCGTCTGTAAAAGACGGACGGCTTCTTCCTTGAAGGCCCGATCAAACCGCCGGCCCTTGTTCCCATTCTGCTTCGACATTTGCACCTCCCGCGATCAAAATCCTATCGCAGGACGTCTCCACTTTCGTCAGCAGGGTCCAAAGGAGACGGATTGGATTTGGGACTGTGAGCAACAGACCGGAAAACTATGTTCACTTCTCTTCGGTTGGGACGGGCGAAATTCCTTCGGCTTCAATCTCCTTCGTTCTTCGGCGGGTTTTCTCCTCCAGTTAACTTCAGCTTGATTACATGCTTTTGGAATTCAGTGTCGGCGTGGACGCGGACGTCCCGCTTGGCCTGCATTTTGAAGGTTGCATCCAGACCGACCATGGCCGCTTCATCGAGGATTACTCTTGCTGCCTTTCCCAGCGAGCGGGCCTGCTGCATGTCGATCATCGCCCGCATTGCTTCTTCTCCCAGATTCCTTTGGAAGTACCTCCATTCACCGAAAGTCTGTCTACCCGTATGCATCACCGTCGTAATTTCCGGATAATTCGCCACAATTCTTGACCTGCTCTGCTCCGGCAGATCCTCATAGAGGTCGATCAGGTCGTGGGTCTTTATCGCTTCATCCTTGCAGGTCAGACAGATGGCCTTCGAGCTATCCCCGAAAGTTGGTGAAGGATTGATCAGGCGGTGTATTGGATTTGCTTGATTCCGTCCTTGAACGTCACTCCCTGAATGACCTCGGCGAGATGATTTGAGCCATTGAGCCTGCGCCATTTTCGCCTGGCATGGAGGTGGAGCAGCTTGCGGTAGTCACCGCAGGCATATTGGGCGAGTTCAATCGGTCGTCGCAACACTCTGGCATAGGAGGTTGCTATGACGGTACGCAGACGGCGGTCGGATTGGTCTGGACGGAGCAAGTTGCATTCGCCAGGTCGACCGGACTCGGCACGGCGTGAGGAGCTTGTTCGGTTCTGGGCAGCGATTGCGACGGGGCGTTCGAGCGAGGACGCGGCCCGAGATGCCGGTGTATCCCCTCCGGTAGGCTCGAGGTGGTTCCGGAGGTCGGGCGGCATGCCACCATCACATTTATCGCAATCGGCCAAGCCGCTGTCAGGACGTTACCTGTCTTTCGAGGAACGTGAGGAGATTGCTCTTCTGCGCGCCCAGGGAAGAGGCATACGTCATATTGCTTGCCGGCTGGAGCGAGCACCGTCGACGATCTCCCGCGAGGTGCGGCGCAACGCGGCGACCCGAAGCGGTGGCCTGGACTACCGAGCAACGACGGCGCAGTGGCATGCTGATCGATCCGCCAAAAGGCCGAAGCCAGCCAAGCTGGCAACGAATGAGGCGCTGCGGCGCTATGTGCAGGATCGGCTTGCGGGTCGGATCTCGGCACCGGATGGAACGGTGATCGAGGGGCCACGCGTCGTCTGGAACGGTCGTCGGCATGGGCCGCGGCAGCACAGGCGATGGGCCAGGGCCTGGAGTCCTGAGCAGATCGCGCACCGTCTTCGGATCGACTATCCTGGGGACGGGCCCGAGGATCAAGCCATGCGGATCAGTCATGAGGCGATCTATCAGGCGCTCTACGTACAGGGCCGCGGCGCACTCCGTCGTGAGCTGACCGCCTGCCTTCGCACGGGAAGGGCACTGCGCGTGCCTCGGGCACGTAGCCGCCGGCGGGGCAAATCCTTCGTCACGCCTGAGATCATGATCAGTGAACGATCGGCGGAAGCAGCTGATCGGGCCGTACCCGGACACTGGGAAGGTGACCTGATCATCGGCTTGGGCAGATCGGCGATCGGCACTCTGGTGGAACGCACCACGCGGTTCACAATGCTGCTGCATCTTCCCCGAATGGAAGGCCACGGCACCGTCCCGCGCGTGAAGAACGGGCCTGCGCTTGCCGGTCATGGGGCTGAAGCGGTTCGCGATGCCATCGCCCGGACGATCACGACATTGCCAGCGCAGCTTCGCCGCTCGCTGACCTGGGACCAGGGAGCAGAGATGGCCAGGCATGCGGATCTGCGGATCGCAACCGGCCTTCCCGTCTACTTCTGCGAACCGCACAGCCCTTGGCAACGCGGAACGAACGAGAAAACCAATGGACTGCTTCGACAGTACTTCCCGAAAGGAACCGATCTGAGCGCACACAGTCCGGACGTACTCGCAGTTGTTGCTGACGCGCTCAATACACGGCCCCGCAAGACCCTCGGATGGAGAACTCCCGCCGAAGCTCTGGACCAGTGCTTGCAGGCCAGTCAAACTGAACGTGTTGCGACGACCGGTTGAACCCGCCTTGCACACCGCGGTCGGAATGGTGGATCAGCCCCATGGGCAACCGGCGGCTGCGGATCGCCATCTTCAGCGCCTCCTCGCACAGGACGCTCTTCAGCCGCTCGGCCATCGACCAGCCGACGATCTCCATCGTGGCCAGATCCTTGACGGCGGCGAGGTAGAGCCAGCCTTCGTCAGTTGTGATGTAGGAGATGTCAGCGAGCCAGACCGCATCGGGCGCGGCGGCTTCGAAGTTGCGGTCGAGCAGATTGGGCGCGATCGCATGGGAGTGGCGGCTGTCGGTGGTGATCGGCGCCCGCCGCCTGCCTCGCGGTGGACGAATGCCGTTCTCTCGCATGAGCTTGGCGACCGTGCGCTTCGAGATGCGTAAGCCGCGGGCCTTCAACTCGGCATGGATCCGAGGCGCCGTAGCACCTCTTGCTCTGCTCGAAGATCTCCCGGATCTCTGACCCGAGCCTGCCACGCCGGGCCGCGCGCTCAGCTCTCTTTGGGGCGCCCGCCGCCGGGCGTGGAACCAGCTGTGAGCAACCCCCAGGACCCGGCACATAAACCGGATGGCGTGCTCTGAAGCATGGGCGGCGATGAAAGCGTGCTTCGTCTTCATGTCTTCGCCGCCCATTGAGCGAAAAAAGCCGAGGCTTTGCGTAGAACCTCAACCTCCTCCGTCAGCCGCTTGTTATCCCGGCGACGCTGCACCAGTTCAGCGGCCTCGGCTTTCTGCGCCGCGGTCGCCGCGGCCGAGCCCGCGGCCTCAAGCTCGAGCCGCCAGGTCTTCAACTGCGTTGGCGTGACGCCGAGCTCGGCAGCCACACTGCTATGCGTCGCACCCGGCTCCGACAGCCAGGCAACCGACCGTTCCTTGTATTCCGGCGAAAATCGCCGCCTCGTCTGCTTTGTCATCTCGTCCCTCCAGGAGCGCGAGTTGGCGCTGCGGGAGGCTTCCCGCCGCTATGCCGAGGACCCCAGCGCCGAGAACCGTGACGCGCTGCACGCGGCCGCCGCGGCCGAGTGCGAAGACGTACACTCGACAGAACCGGCGATGGCGGTGTTCGACAGAATCACCGCCTCTCTCGGCGAGCTCGTGGAGCGCTTCGGCTCGATGGCGGACCGGGACGGCGCGGAGGATTTTCCCGCTGGACCGGAGGGGGAGCCGCCGGATCCGGAGCGCGCGCTGCGCGCCGAGATCGGCGAGCTGAGGGCGGCGAACCGGGTGGCGGAGGAACGGATTGCGGCGCTGGTGCAGGCGCTCGGGGACGCCGGGGAGGAAAATTCCGAACTACGCCGCCAGAAGCACCGGATGCAGCAGCGGCTCGCCGCGCTCGAAGGCGGCGAACCCGCCCGGGCGGAAGACGAAGCCGTGCCCCTGCTCGGGAGCTACGTGGATCTTCGGGCCTGGGCGGAGCGCCATTTCCAGGGACGGGTGGCGCTGGCGGGACGCGCACTGAGGGCGATCAAGAGCGCCGAGTTCGACGATGTGGGCCTCGTCGGCAAGGCGATCGAACTGCTCGGCGGGACCTACTGGTGAGTCGGACCCGATTTCCTTGGACACAGAATTGGCTTAATCGAAGTGTCCAAGGAGGACCGGAACATGGCCGATAATTTTGAGAAGAAAGTTGCTGTTGATGGGCCTGTGGTAAATGCGGGCGAGCTTGGCTCGTCCACGTTTTCCCCAGGCCAGGCTTTGCCGGCAGGCCCGCTGGGACTTGGCCAGCGATGGACGGTGGCGCGCAAGCGTGAGGTCGTTCCGCGGCTTTTGCGTGACGAGCCGGTGCAACTTCTGTCGCGCCAGTTGGGCGTAGAGATCTTCCGGCTCGAGCAGTGGCGTGAGAAAGCGATCGGCGGGATCGACGCCTCGCTCAAGCAACGCAAGGGCGATCCGGTGCAGGCGGAACTGGATAGCGCCATGAAGCGGATCGGAGAGTTGACCATGCAGGTGGAACTGCTGGAGGCCAAGACGGAGACCTTCGGCCCTTTGGGGCGGCGGAGGTCGCGGCGATGAGTGCCGCCACCTCGCCCGGCACGGGTCTGGCCTACGGCCTGCGGCGGGTCTGCGCCGCCTGGGGCATGGCCCGCTCCTCGTTCTACGCCATGACCTCCGGCCAGCACGCCGAGCAGCCGCCGGCAAAGCGTCGGGGACCGAAGCCCGCGATCTCGGACCAGGCGCTGCTGGTGGCGATCGAAGCCGACCTGGAGGCATCGCCCTGGGAGGGCGAGGGCTACCGCAAGGTCTGGGCTCGGCTTCGGGTCTGTCGCGACATCCGGGTTGCCCGCAAGCGGGTGCTCCGCCTGATGCGCGAGAACAATCTGCTCTCGCCCCATCGCTGCCGCCGCCGTGGCGGCAATCCCCATGACGGTGAGATCATCACTCATGCCCCGAACCTCATGTGGGGCACCGATGGCGTTCGGGTGTTCACGGTGGACGACGGCTGGGGCTGGATCTTCACCGCCGTCGAGCATTGGAACGCCGAGTGTGTCGGCTGGCATGTCTGCAAGCGCGGCGACCGCTTCGCCGCCCTGCAGCCGATCTCCATGGGGCTTGCCGGGCTGTATGGCTCGACCGCGGCCGGCGCGGCTCGGGGGCTGGCCTTGCGGATGGATCACGGCTCCCAGTATCTGTCGGACCACTTCACCAACCAGATCAAGTTCTGGGGCATCCAGCCGTCCTACGCCTTCGTCGCCGAGCCCCAGACCAACGGCGTCGCCGAGCGGTTCAATCGCACGCTGAAGGAACAGATCATCCATGGTCGCATCTACCGCAACATCGCGGAGCTGCGGGACGCCGTCCGCGACTTCGTCGAACTCTACAATGCCCAGTGGATCGTCGAAAAGAACGGCTACCTGAGCCCCGCTCAAGCTCGTCAGGCGTGGCACGCCGCGATCTCAATCAGGCCCGCCGCGTGAGACAAACTTGTGTCCAAGGAACCGGGTGCGCTACAGCGGGACCTACTGGCGGATGAAGACCGGGCGCGGCAAGGCGTTGCGCGATGGCTTCGACAACGAATTGCATGCGCTGCGGCTCCAGGAAACGCCGAGCCTCAGCCCCAGCGGCCAGGGCAAGGCGCGCGACGATTTCTCCATAGAGTGGAACGGCCGCAGGCTGGCGCTGGATCGCCATCTGAAGAACAACGTGACAACACGCGACCCCAGGCAGTGCCTGCGTGTGTATTTCGCATGGGACGATGCAACCCGCCAGGTCGTGATCGGCCACCTCCCGGGACATATGAAGATATAGGAATCGAGGCAGGTCCACCGGGTGTATTACCGTTCACACAATGGTTCTGCTTTTTTTCTTGACGGGGCGCAGGACCGTTCGTTGTAACGGCCCAACATGTCATTGCGGGATGGCGAACGGATCACTGCTCCGGCAATGTCGGAGCGCTCCAGATCAGCGGCCTGTCAATCGATTAATCGATTACGCGCGTGTGCACCACACAATAAATCCCATTATCCGTTGTTTGGTCTGTTGTTGACAGGTGTATTCAGCATTGACAACATGCGCCATGAATCATGACACGAGACCGGTCGGTTGGATCAGGGCGGCGCGGAAGGTGTTCGAATCGTTCCCTGCATCCGTGCAGGATCGGGTCAACACGGCGCTGACGATCGCGGTAGAAGGCGGCAAGGCGGATGTCGCCAAGCCGCTGAAGGGCGTTGGACCGGGTGTCATGGAGATCGCCATCCGATACCGGACCGATGCGTGGCGAGTGGTCTATGTGACGGAAGTGGCGGGCCGGCTTTGGGTGATCCACGCGTTTCGGAAGAAGTCGAAAACGGGGATCAAGACGCCGAAGGCCGAGATCGATCTGATCGAGGGCCGGGTGGCGCGACTGAGAAGGGAGCTGATGCCATGAGCGAGCGCGACTTCGAACTGGTCGAGGGCAGCGGCAACGTATTTCGCGATCTGGGCGATCCCGACGCGGACCTGAAACAGGCCAAGGCGATCCTCGCGGCCTGCATCATCGCTGTGCTGGACGACCGCGGGCTATCGGTCCGCAAGGCCGGCGCGCTGACCCACTTCGCCGCGGCGGACTTCTCGCGCATTCGCAACGCGGATCTCGGGCGGTTCACGCTGGATCGGTTGATGAAGATGCTGGCGTCTCTTGACGGCAATCTGCGGGTCACGCTCCATGTCGATGCGAGACTTGGTGGCCAGGCCGCGGCGGCGATTTGACGCTGAGGCCATGTCGGTTTCACCAGGCACGATGCAGAGATTTGCAACAGCGAAATATCCGGCACGGATGCTCCCTCGGAATGGTTGGTGAAAAGGCCGCCGGAATGGGCGTGCATGATCGCGGCGAGAATCGCGTTGCGGGTGGCGCCGATATTGCGGGATGCGCTGTGTACCGATGAAACGTCGCGGCGCGCCCTCATCATCCTTCCGAGCTTCATAGCCCTGGCTGCCGCAAGTTATGCCGGTGCCGGGCCAGATCGATTCCGTGATGTGCGGCAGGTAGCCCGTGCAGCCGCCCGTGGCGCGGGATCTACGATGGTAGAAACCTTCAACGAAAGTCAGATGAATGTGATCGATAGTGTGGAAGCAGCTCCCGAAGAGAATCTGTACATCCATGAGTTGGAGTCGGACAGGAATGCTGTCGGTGTCGCTTCGCACGCCGTCGATGCCATTGTACTTGCGGTACAAGCGGATGGCCTTGTCGAGCGGCACCGTGCGTGGTCCGGTCTTGGAAGCAAATGGACTTAACTGGATGGAAATAATATCAGCAAAATCAGTTATTTATCGAACAGCCATTTGGCAATGTCATTGCATTGTTTTTGCACGACAAGGTCGGTCTTCACGACAAGCACGACGATTTCCCGGCCCATCTTTCGGGCGGCCAGGAACAGCGGGCGGCGATCGCGCGGGCGCTGGCGGTGCGCTGTCCCAGGGTGCGCGACCGAGGCGCCGGCGAGACGGGGCCGCGGGTTCGCTTCACCTCACGGATCTTGCCTCCCTATCTCAGGCGCGCCAAGTCGATCGAGGAACTCCTGCCCTGGCTTTATCTGAAGGGCATCTCCACGGGCGATTTCTGCGAGGCGCTTGCGGCGCTCTTGGGGCCCGAGGCGCCGGGGCTCTCGGCATCGACCATTGCCCGCCTCAAGGAGGTCTGGCAAGGCGAGCTGGAGCATTGGCAACGGCGCGATCTCTCGGCCAAGCGTCATGTCTACTTCTGGGCCGACGGCGTCTACTTCTCACCACGGCTCGACCATGACAAGCAATGCATGTGCGTGATCATCGGTGCCGACGAGCTGGGCCGCAAGGAGCGGCTGGCGATCGCCGACGGCTACCGGGAGAGCGCCCAGTCCTGGCGCGAAGTGCTGCTCGATCTCAAGCGCCGCGGCCTGGCGATTGCGCCCGAGCTGGCCACCGGCGACGGGGCGCTCGGTTTCTGGAAAGCCTTGCGCGAGGTCCACGGGACGACGCGCGAGCAGCGCTGTTGGGTGCACAAGACCGCCAACGCTGCTCAACAAGCTCCCGAAGTCCGTCCAGCCACGCGCCAAGCAGCACCTACAGGACATCTGGATGGCCGAGACCCGCGCGGTGGCCGAGAAGGCCTTCGACTTCTTCCTCGAGGCCCATGGCCCCAAGTACGATAAAGCGGTGGCCTGCCTGGCCAAGGACCGCGACGTGTTGCTCGCCTTCTACGACTTCCCGGCCGAGCACTGGAAGCACACCACCAATCCCATCGAAAGCAACTTTGCGACCGTGCGCCTCAGGACCACCAAAACCAAGGGCTGCCTCAGTGGACCCTGCTGACGAAAGTGGAGACGTCCTGCGATAGGTGTCAACGGCGGAGTAAAACCCGGCCATGTGGCGGAGCAAAAGTGGGCCACTTTGGTTCGGTGAGGAGCTTGTCCCCGTAGTCCACGGGAGGGACCCACGCGCGGCGTGGACTGCCCCTCAGCAGGCAAAGGCCGCGGCGCGCGTGGGAGGGGCCTGTGGGCCCACGGGGGCAAGCGGATGCCGCTCAGGCGCTTTTTGCGGGTTTCTGTTTTCTTCGGCTCTGCTTGAGGCGGAAGCTTTCGCCGTTCATTTCCAGGATATGGACGTGGTGGGTCAGGCGGTCCAGCAACGCCCCCGTCAGGCGTTCTGAGCCGAAAACCTCCGTCCACTCGTCGAATGGCAGGTTGGAGGTCACCAGGATCGAGCCACGCTCGTAGCGCTGGCTGAACACCTCGAACAGCAACTCGGCGCCGGTCTTGGAGAGCGGCACGAAACCCAGCTCGTCGATGATGAGGAGCTTGAGGTTGGCGAGCTTCTTCTGGAACCTCAGCAGCTGTCTGTCATCGCGCGCCTCCATGAGCTCGTGGACCAGGGCGGCGGCGGTGGTAAAGCCGACCGACAGGCCCTTCTGGCAAGCGGCAAGGCCGAGGCCGAGCGCAATGTGACTCTTGCCGGTGCCGGAATTGCCCAGAGCGATCACATTCTCCCGGCGCTCGATGTACTCGCATCGTGCCAGCTCGAGGACCAGCGCCTTGTTGAGCGAGGCGATCGCTTTGAAGTCAAAGCTGTCCAAGCTCTTGACGGTCGGGAACTTCGCTTGCCTGATTCGCCGCTCGACCATGCGGCGCTCGCGGTCGATCAGTTCCAGCTCGGCCAGGCGGAGCAGGTAGCGCACGTGGTCGGCGCCCTCGCTGGCACACTGGCGAGCCAGCTTGTCGTACTCCCTGAGGAAGGTCGGCAGCTTGAGGGCCTTCAGGTGATGGGCCAGCAACACCTGCGGCGTGTCGCTCACGGCGCCGCTCCGCCCAGCAGGCTCATGTGGCTGGCGGCGGATGTGGTGGTCACCTGGGCCCGCGGCAGATAGGGATAAACGTTCAAGTCGAGCCGGGGGGGTCGACGCTCGACGCGACACAGCACCAGGTGCTTGACCGCATCATAGCCGATGGCGCCTAACCGCGGGGCATCGCGGATGGCACCGTGCACCTCCTCAAGGGCAAAGGTCTCCAGAAGACGGAGCACTTGCACGTACTCCCGCTTGCCGGCCTTGCCCATGCGGGCTTCAAGCAAGCGGCGCAGGTTGGCGTACGCCTCGGGCAGCTTCCAACCGGCCAGCGGGGCGGCTTGATCGAGGGCACCGATCTTCCGCTCCCGCAAGGCCAGATAGTGGATCGGCTCGAAGATCAGGTCCTCTCGTTCGTAAGAGCGTGGGTGCCGGGCGATGACCTCGGCGGCGCAGCCGATGACCACCTCGTGCACGTAGCCACGGACCCAGACCTCTTGGTGACCGTAGGCGACGGGCACCGAGTAGTCGTTGCCCCGATAGCGCACCAGGGAGAGCGAATTGACCCGCGTGCCCTCCTTGTCGCAGGCCTCGAAAGGCGCCGGCGGCAATTCCATCAGCTTCTCCCGGTCGCATCCGAACCGCTCGCCGATGGTCTCGCGATGGCCGCGCAAGACGTCGCTTTCCCGTCTCCGACATTGATGTTCCAGGTGAGCGTTGAAGGCGTCCCAGCTCGCAAACCGGGGGATGGGAACCATGAAGTTCCGGCGGGCGTAACCGACCAGCCCCTCCACCTTGCCCTTATCATTGCCCTTGCCGGGGCGGCCATATCGATCCTGGAACAGATAATGGGATTGAAGCCCGCTGAACGCTCGCGTTCGTTGCCGCGTGCCGTCCGGCAGGATGCGCGACACCAGGCACTTGTCATTGTCGTGGAGAATCGATTGGGGAATGCCGCCGAAGAAGGCGAAGGCCCCGTTGTGGCCGTCCAGCCAGGCCTCCGTCGCCGCCGCCGGGTAGGCCGCAACGAAGCAGGCATCGCCGTGGGGAAGGTCCATGGCGAAAAAATGCGCCCGCCGCTTGACGCCGGCGATGATCGCATCCGCCTCGCCAAAGTCCGCCTGAGCGTGACCCGGAGGGTGCGCCAGCGGCACGAACATCTCACGCTGGCGACGGCGCCGTTCCCGGACGTAATCCTTGACGATGGTCTGTTTGCCCGCAAAGCCATGCTCGTCGCGAAGACGCTCGAATATCCGCTTCGCCGTGTGGCGCTGCTTGCAGTGAACCGTTCGGTCCTCTTCCAGAATACGGTCAATGATATCCCTGAAGGGGTCCAGCTTCGGGCGCTTCGGTGGCTGGCGGCGGCGGTAGCCAGGCGGCTCCGAGTGCCCGAGCATCTTCCTCACCGTCTCTCGCGCTATGCCAAACCGACTCGCCGCCTCTCGCTGACTCAGCCCATCAACATGGCACGCCAGCCGAACGCGTAGATAAAGGTCCACGGTATACATCCTCCCACCTTCCATCCCGAAAAGGATCGAAGGCTACAGGTGGCAGAGTTTTACTCCGACCGCAGCCGGGCAAATCCCGCCGCTTCCGTGGTCTAATTTGTCACCGCCGCACACACTTGCTTGCCTATCCGGTTTGCGCCCATTCTAGCCCTAGTGGGTGTGGGTGTAAACCGGATAGGCAAGGATCCATCTGTTTCACGGAGCAAGCAAGTCGTAGTGCCAGCTTGGGCTTCTGGAACCGATAACGACGACTCGAGACCAGAAGTCGAGATTCTGGTCTTGGATAAACTGCAATTCGTGCTCTAAAAGGACTGGTATTGGCACATGGCAAACATGATCGACCAAAATCAGCCACCAATTCTTGTACGACCCGATCTTGTTCTGATTACGGATTTTTCTTGACTTGTCGCTAATTCTGTTTCGGATACCTTTTCCAATTCCTCAGCTACGGCTATGCCTTTTCCGTCCGAGACATTCTGCACAATGAACCTCGCTGGATCATGGGAAATCTCTGCAAGCTCAAGGCAGATGCCGCACGCCAGACAGAGATGCGGGTATCTCAAATAAGAAATCTCTCCGGCATGCTTGCTGCAATCCAGATGCGTCGTGTGCATGCCGGAAACAACGCGGCTATCGTGAGGCTTCAATAGCGGTGCAAACGCGTCCGAAACTTGAGCAGTAATGATCTTTCGGCTTGGCAGGGGTTCACGAAAGTCGTACTCGCAATCAATTACCCAACTTCGGCCTTTGTTTCCGGGCTGTCCAAGCTCGCAAACGATTTCTTCAATGCTATCGGTCAGCGGTATCCGTGCCTGCTCTTCTCCCTTTGAACAGTCGTCATCGCCGACGACTATCCGCTGGTTCAGACGAGTCACTTCAACCGCGCAGTCGCGGTCTACAACGAAGTCGGGTGGATCGCTGCATGGCCGTCGAATGGCAGTGTGACCTTGCTGCCCCAGCCAGTTCTGGACACACCGTTCATCGTCGTTTTCCCGTCGTTTCGCCATAGCGAAATCAACCCCCACGCCTCCCGTTATCGACGCCAGCTCATGCCGCGCCACGAGGCCGAGGCCCCCGCCGCCGTTTCTTCCTGCCTCGCGCCGCAATCTCCAGCGGCGTTCGCATCGTCTCGTAGAGCGTGAACAAGTGCTCGACACGTTCGCGCTCGGAAGCGAACCCGGTGCGTCGATAGAGCCGGTCCACCGCCCGGTCGAGCTTCTGATGCGCCCGGCGCAGGTTCGTCGGCATAAGGTCGGGATCGTAGAGGTCGGCCAGCGTCGCGCCAGAATGGGCGGCTCGGGCATCGAGCACCGCTTGCGCCAGCGGTTCCAGCCTCGACAGATCCGCTCCCTTCGGCGGCATCGGAAATGTGTTGTAGACGACGCCAACGGAATACATGTAATCGCTTTTCATACGTCCGGTTACCGCCCGCATCCACGCCATATGCATGGCGGACGTGAGCAATGCAAAATCAGTGAAAGTCGCATTGGGAAGAAGTCGGAGTTTTTCACTTGGGATTACCGGTGGTTCAAGGTATCCAATCGGCACATAGTCACGGCGTTCGGAACTGGTCTGCGGAACAATTAGGAACGGATATCCCGGGACAACCGTTACGCCATAAGCGCTCGGGTAGTCGGCAAGTCGTCTGGTAGTCTGCCTCTTACCCTTCGCCCGGAATTCGCGAACTGACTTCAGCCTCTCAACAACCATAGGCAAGCTGCGCAGTTTCTGGGGAGGAATTTCCGCTGTGTGGAGAATCCATCGCACATCACCACGAATGAACTCGCGGGCACCCGGAAAGGGTCGGAAATATGGCCCGGCACTCGGTTCATGTTCGAGAAAGGATGCCTTCTCCTCACTCGAAAAGGTCAGATTTCCGTCTTCGAGCGGTTGGGTGCCTGTAATCAGCCTGCCCGTCCCGTTGATCGGCGCGCTTTCCTCCCGCACCACCAGATGCGGGTCCGACAGTCCGCCCGCATCGAACAGGTATGGCGACAGTGCGGCGTGGCGGCTTTCCCCCGGGTCGCCGTTGATGTCGGGATAGCTGAACAGCCGCTTCTCCGCTCGCGCGGCTTTGCGCCGGTCGAGGCCGAGAATGACGACATGCACATGCGCCTTGCCCCGCGCGTCCGATCCCCATGCGAAGGTGCGGTGCGCGAACGCAATCTCCAGCTTGCAGCGCCCGAACAGGACCGGCCAGAGTTGCGCGACCTGTTCGCCCTGCGTGATCGAGTTGGTCGCGACGAAGCCGATCCGGACGCGGCAGCCCTTCACATACTCTCCGGCCTTGATGAACCACGCGGCGACGTAATCGAGCGTGCCGCCGCTCTTGCCGAGCCCCACGATCCCGCGCACCTGACTACGCTGGTCCGCCGTCTGATACTTCGCGCCCACGAAAGGCGGATTGCCCAGCACGAACGAGCAATCGCCCGGCGGCAGCAGTTCGGACCAGTCCGCTTCCAGCGCGTCGCCGTGGGCGATGTGCGGCGACTTCTCGAGCGGAATTCGCACGAAGGACTGGCCGAACTCCAGGCTCAACCGGTTGTTCATGATGTGGTCCATCATCCATAGCGCGGTCTCCGCAATGCGGGCCGGGAACTCGCCAAGTTCGATCCCGTAGAACTGGTCCACGTCCACCACCGATTGCCACGCGGTATCGAGCACCGTTTGCGTCGTCGCTGCGGTCTCGTCCCGAATCTCCCGGATGACCTCGATTTCAAGCAGCCTCAGTTCCCGGTAGGCGATGATGAGGAAATTGCCGCAGCCGCACGCGGGGTCGAAGAGTGTCATGCCGCCGAGCTTCCCCTGGAATTGCCGGAGCGCGGCGAGGCGGCCCCGGCCCCGGCGCGCCCGCAGCCGCTCGAACTCGGCCCGCAGGTCGTCCATGAACAGCGGCTCGATCACCTTGAGGATGTTCTTTTCGGTCGTGTAGTGCGCGCCTTGGGCGCGGCGCTCAGCCGGGTCCATCACCGACTGGAACAACGCGCCGAAGATCGCGGGCGAGATGTTCGACCAGTCGAAGCGGCAGGCGTCCAGCAGCGCCCCCCGCATCGCCGCGTCGAACGAGAACATCCGCAGGTGCTCCTCGAACAGGTCGCCGTTGACGTAGGGGAACCGGGCCAGGTCCTCGTCGAGCGTCGCCGCGCGCCGGTCCTCCGGCGTGTCGAGCACTTCGAACAGTTGCGCGAGCCACGGCCCGAGATCGGCCCCGTCCTCGCCCGTGCGTGTCTCGATGAAGTCGAGGAAGATGTCGCGCGGCTCGAACACCCCGGTGTCGTCGGCGAACATGCAAATCACGACGCGCACGAGGAAGCGTTCCAGATCGTGCCCCCGGTGCCCGGCATCGGCGAGCGCGTCGTGCAGCCGCCCGACCAGCTCGGCGGCCTCGATGTTGGCCGGGTCCTGGTCGCGGAAGGTCCGGCGCTGCACGCCGAGGATGAAACCGAACGCCTCGACATGCGCGGGCAGGTCCGCAAGCGCGAAGGCGGCGACCTCGCGCTCGTCGAGATCGTGAAGCTCGAAGGTCTGGAAGTCACTGACCAGTATGTAACGCGGGCGCTCGCGCTCGGGCAGCGCGTCGAAATACTCCCCGGCCTGTTTGTAGGCCGCCTTCAGGTCGCGCCCCGCGCTCTTCTGTTCTACGAGCAGCACGCCCGGCCAGAACAGGTCGATGAAGCCGGAGCGATTGTCCAGCTTCGCGACATGCGCCTCGTAGCGCGCGACGTTCCGCCGCCGCACCCCGAACACGTCGAAGAAGGCGTTGTAGAAGCTCTGCGTCTCGCCCTTCTCGTAGGCCGCGTCCTTCCAGTCTTCGGCGAAGGCGGCGGCGCGGGCGCGGACCTCGTTCCACGACAGGCGCATCAGGTTGCGCCGCCCGCCTTGCGCCGCGTGCCGGACAACCTGTCGTTGGTCGGAAGCGGATGACCGGCGGCAGGCGGGACAGTGCCCCGTCCGGCAGCGCTGGCGCGAAGCTCCATCATGCGTGCAGCGCGCCCGCGCGCCGTTCGGCGGCGGTCCGATCCCGGCGCGCCTGCGCAAGCTCGTAGCTCGCCTGCATCCGCATCCAGTGCTCAGCAGTGCCCCAGCCGACATCCTCCAGCGCCAGCGCCATGTTCGCCGACACGCCCGCCTTGCCGTTCAGCAGGCGCGACAGCGTTCCGCGCTCGCAGCCGAGACGCGCCGCCGTCTCGGTCACGTTCCAGCCCACATCGTCCATGCTCTCGCGGATGAGTTCGCCCAGATGCGGCGGGTTCAACATCGGGCCGACGTGATCGCTTGCAATGTCGTTCATGGTCAGCGCTCCCCTTTTGGTCAGTGATAGTCGATCAGATCCACGTCCACGGCCTCGCCGTCCTCGAAGCGGAACACCACCCGCCAGTTGCCCGAAACGCGAACGCTCCACTGGCCCGCGCGGTCGCCCTTGAGGGGATGCAGCCGGAATCCCGGCGCGTCGGCGCTGCCCGGATGCGCCGCCTCTTGCAGGCGGAACAGGATGCGCCGGAGCCGTGGCACGAGACCAGCGGGCAGCCGCGCGGCATCGTCCCGCTCGTGCAGCGCCCGCAGACCCTTGTGCCTGATCCTCATTATTCACTGTAGCGCGCCACGTTACACGCCGCAAGCGTCCGCCGTGGTGTCACGTCCTGCGGTAACTATGCGGAGCGGTCACGTGTGCACGGCCAGCCCGTGCGCTGCGGGAACATGTGCGGCCACCTCTGCTGTGCGGCGGTAACGTGTGAACCCGCACCGTCGCCGACAGTGCGGGCCGAGTGAATGGCGCTGCCGGTGCGCACGCCTTCATGCATTGATCTGTTACCTAGCAGGCTGCTGAAAAAGTCATCATTGTCGGGCCCTGAACTCGGATTCATCGCCGAAATGAAATGAGATTTCGTGTCTTAGAGTCCGACTCGAAATGAATCGAGTGTTTTCAGGCTCTTGCGAGACGGCGCGTGAGGAGTTGGATGCTGGCGAGGAAGATCCAGGCCTCGGCGGTCTCGATGGCCGTCTCGAAGTCCTTGGCCAGCCGCCGGTTTCGATTGAGCCAGGCGAGCGTGCGCTCGACGACCCATCGGCGGGGCAGGAGTTGGAAGCCCTTCACGCCCGCGGGACGGTTGACGATCTCCAGCGACCAGCGGCCGATCCGCTTCAGTGCGCCCTCGAGCTTGGGCCCGGCATAGGCGCCGTCGGCGAAGACGTGGCGCAGGCGGGGAAAGTGGCGGGGGATGGCGGCGAACACCGCCGGCGCGCCGTCGCGGTCCTGGATCTCGGCGCCGTGGACCACGACCGCGACCAGCAGGCCGCCGGTGTCGGTGAGGATGTGACGCTTGCGGCCCTTGACTTTCTTTCCGGCGTCGAAGCCCCGGATACCGCCGCTTTCCGTGGTTTTTACGCTCTGACTGTCGATGATACCGGCCGACGGGCCGGCCGCGCGGCCCTCGGCCTCGCGCGCCGCGACCAGCAGTTGCCGGTTGACCTCGGACCAGGTGCCGTCGTCCCGCCAGAGATAAAAGTAGCGCTGCACCGTCGAGCGTGGCGGGAAGTCCCGGGGCAGCATGCGCCATGGACAGCCGCTACGCAGTAGGTAGAGGATCGCGTTCACCACCTCGCGCAATGCCGTCGTCCGAGGCCGTCCCAGCGCTTTGGCGCGAGGCAGCAACGGCTCCAGCACCTTCCATTCTCCATCCGTCAGGTCGCTTGCGTAGCGCAGCAGGTCGCGTTCATACTTCGGGCGAGTGATTTTGGTCCACATGTTGTGTCTCCCTGGTTGCTAAATACAAACAGTGAATCACAACTGACTGAAATCACTCAACTCTTTTCGGGCCAGACACTTAGAACGGATCACTGCCTTCTTCCGACACCATGGCCCTGGCGGCCTCGGCAACCTTCCTTCCCGGCAACACGCCCTTGTCCAGAAACGTCCGAAGACTGCGCTCCGTGATATCGATGCCGCCCGATTTCAACACCTCATGCATTTGAGCCACCGTCACCCCCTTGGTCTGTTGCTCGACCAGCCGCTTCCGCAAACGGTCCAGCACATCCGTCAGGCTCAGCTTGGGCGGCACCAATTTCGCCAATTCGCCGTCTATGGCATCGAAGTCGATATCCGCTTCGTTGAAGCGTCTCGCCGGCATCGTCCATCTCCCCGCTGTTTCCAGAATCCGCGATCAGGCCCGGATTCTGCCATTGGCCCGACAGCCGGTCAATTCCACCCTTCGACCGGCCAATTCAAGCCTGCCGCCCCGTTCCAAGGCAGGGCCAAATTCCGCTTGATTCCCCTTTTCGCAGTCTATATCCTCTCGCGAAAACGCAGGAGAGATATAATGACTTCTCATACCTCTGCACCGATGGCGCTTTGAGTTTGATAAATGTAATGAACTTTGCCCTGATTTGTAGAGATCGCACGGCCATTTCGTTAAGCCTCTGTAAAATACAGGAATTCCCAAGGCTGGAATCGTGAGAGCTACGACAGTCATATTCCAGCTGTACTCCGGCCAGGTTGTATCCCTATCCGGCAACGTTGTTACCGAGCTGGCGTCATGGTAGCCACTCTGGCCCAGGCAGCCTCAGCGGCGTATTACCTTGAGAGCCAGCGCTCTTTCCGTCACCCCAACGAATACTACACAGCGGGAGAAGAACCGGATGGCGTCTGGTTCAATCCGCATGCCCTATTCGGACTCGCGGACGGCGGTAAGGTTGATAGCAGCGATTTCCACCGGCTGTATAACGGCTTCACGCCGAACACCGGAGGCAAGCTCACACAGAACGCGGGAAGCGAACGGCGCTCGGCCGGTCTCGACATGACCTTCAGCGCCGACAAGAGCGTCTCGGCCCTGTGGGCGGTCGCCGACCCCGAATTACGTTTGGAGATTGAGCAAGCGCATAACAATGCGGCTCGGGTAGCGCTGGAGGAGACGGTGCTTCGTCATTGCTCTTATACCCGTATCCGTAACCGGGACGGCGGGATCGAGGTGCTGTCCGCCGATATCACGGCCGCTATGTTCCAGCATGGAACCAGCCGGGACAACGACCCCCAGCTTCACACCCACTGCGTGATCTTCAATGCCGCCCGGACACACCGGGACGGCAAGTACCGGGCGCTGCACCAGCACCCGGTCTATACCTGGATGAAGGCGGCGGGAGCCGTCTACCGCAATGCCATGGCCTGGAGCCTGCAAGAGTGCCTCGGCATCCGCATGGAACAGTATGGCAAGAATGGAGAGTTCACGCGTATCGCAGGCATGCCCGGGGACCTGACCGGACACTGGTCGAAGCGCCGGGTGGCGATTATCGAAGCGGCCCGGGAGATGGGCTTTACGGTTGAGGGCAACGCACCACGGGCGGCGGCGGCGAACAAGATCACACGGGCAGGCAAGTCACCCGACAACGATCCGGATATCCGGCATGCGCGCTGGCGCGGCGAGGGGGGGGGTATATCGAGCGCGAGGCGCTGATCGCCTCGCTATTGGGCAAGGCGGAAGAGATTACCCAAGAGCAGGTCCGGGCGCTGACGGCGGTGTTGGAAGACCTGCCGTACCGTCTTAGAGTCCGACTCGAAATGAATTGAGTGTTTTCAGGCTCTTGCGAGACGGCGCGTGAGGAGTTGGATGCTGGCGAGGAAGATCCAGGCCTCGGCGGTCTCGATGGCCGTCTCGAAGTCCTTGGCCAGCCGCCGGTTTCGATTGAGCCAGGCGAGCGTGCGCTCGACGACCCATCGGCGGGGCAGGAGTTGGAAGCCCTTCACGCCCGCGGGACGGTTGACGATCTCCAGCGACCAGCGGCCGATCCGCTTCAGTGCGCCCTCGAGCTTGGGCCCGGCATAGGCGCCGTCGGCGAAGACGTGGCGCAGGCGGGGAAAGTGGCGGGGGATGGCGGCGAACACCGCCGGCGCGCCGTCGCGGTCCTGGATCTCGGCGCCGTGGACCACGACCGCGACCAGCAGGCCGCCGGTGTCGGTGAGGATGTGACGCTTGCGGCCCTTGACTTTCTTTCCGGCGTCGAAGCCCCGGATACCGCCGCTTTCCGTGGTTTTTACGCTCTGACTGTCGATGATACCGGCCGACGGGCCGGCCGCGCGGCCCTCGGCCTCGCGCGCCGCGACCAGCAGTTGCCGGTTGACCTCGGACCAGGTGCCGTCGTCCCGCCAGAGATAAAAGTAGCGCTGCACCGTCGAGCGTGGCGGGAAGTCCCGGGGCAGCATGCGCCATGGACAGCCGCTACGCAGTAGGTAGAGGATCGCGTTCACCACCTCGCGCAATGCCGTCGTCCGAGGCCGTCCCAGCGCTTTGGCGCGAGGCAGCAACGGCTCCAGCACCTTCCATTCTCCATCCGTCAGGTCGCTTGCGTAGCGCAGCAGGTCGCGTTCATACTTCGGGCGAGTGATTTTGGTCCACATGTTGTGTCTCCCTGGTTGCTAAATACAAACAGTGAATCACAACTGACTGAAATCACTCAACTCTTTTCGGGCCAGACACTCAGTAACAAACGATGGCGTTGTCAGAGCAAATCGTCTTGAGCCGCCTTGGGATGCTCCCTAGTGGATTGATCGGATCGAAAGAGTCCGATTTGGGATTCCGTATTGTGCCGTGGCATGCGAGTCTGGCACATGCGCCGCGGAATCTCCTTCACTGTATCGGCCGGCGACGGTCAGCGATTGCGCGCGATCGTCGCGGACCCCAAGAGCCCGCAGAAGCACGTCTGGCGGGCGCGTATTGTCCTTCTGAGCGGCGCGGGTCTGGGTACCTCGGCGATCATGGGCGAGACCGACAAGTCCAAGACCTGCGTGTGGCGCTGGCAGGAGCGCTTCATGCACGAGGGCGTCGGCGGCCTGCTTCGCGACAAGTCCCGCCCTCCGGGCAAGGCGCCGATCGCGCCTGATCGCGTCGCCTGGATCGTCCGTCAGACGCAGCAACCGCCGCCGCACGAGGCGACCCACTGGACGCTGCGCGCGATGGCCAAGGCGGCCGGCGTCGCCGCGTCGACGGTGCAGGCGATCTGGAAAGCCCACGGCCTCAGCCCGCACCGCTGGCGGAACTTCAAGCTCTCGAACGACCCGGCCTTCGCCGAGAAGCTCGCCGATATCGTCGGCTTGTATGTCGATCCACCGGCCCATGCGGTGGTGCTGTCGATCGACGAGAAGTCGCAGATCCAAGCACTCGACCGCACCCAGCCCGGCCTGCCGATGAAGAAGGGCCGCGCCGGCACCATGACCCATGACTACAAACGCCACGGCACGACCACGCTGTTCGCGGCGCTCAACATTCTGGATGGAACGGTCATCGGGCAGAACATGCAGCGCCACCGCCATCCGGAGTTCATCCGCTTCCTCAACCGCATCGAGCGCGAGGTGCCGGCGGACAAGGCCATCCACGTGATCCTCGACAATTACGCGGCGCACAAGAAGGACAAGGTCAGCGCCTGGCTCGACCGTCATCCACGCTGGACTTTCCACTTCACGCCAACCTCGTGTTCGTGGCTCAATGCCGTCGAGGGCTTCTTTGCCAAACTCACGCGGCGCAGGCTCAAGCACGGTATCTTCCATTCCCTCGTCGATCTCCAGGCCGCCATCAATCTCTTCGTCCGTGAATACAATGCCGCCAACCCACAACCATTCATCTGGAAAGCACATCCCGATGACATCATCGCCGCACGAAACCGAGGGTTCCAAACGTTGGAATCAATCCACTAGCCCGCATTTCTCAAACCCGCCTTGGGATTTGTCGAGTGGAGCCGCTGAGCGGGGGCGATGGCGGCGACTGGGTGACGTCGGGACGGTTTGGACCGGAGTTGATCGTCTGACGAGTCCCGTGGATAGAAAATCGCGTCATGAGCGTGGCCACGGGCATGCCGAAACGTGCTGCGGTTGTATCGCACCCGGTTCCTTGGACACAAGTTTGTCTCACGCGGCGGGCCTGATTGAGATCGCGGCGTGCCACGCCTGACGAGCTTGAGCGGGGCTCAGGTAGCCGTTCTTTTCGACGATCCACTGGGCATTGTAGAGTTCGACGAAGTCGCGGACGGCGTCCCGCAGCTCCGCGATGTTGCGGTAGATGCGACCATGGATGATCTGTTCCTTCAGCGTGCGATTGAACCGCTCGGCGACGCCGTTGGTCTGGGGCTCGGCGACGAAGGCGTAGGACGGCTGGATGCCCCAGAACTTGATCTGGTTGGTGAAGTGGTCCGACAGATACTGGGAGCCGTGATCCATCCGCAAGGCCAGCCCCCGAGCCGCGCCGGCCGCGGTCGAGCCATACAGCCCGGCAAGCCCCATGGAGATCGGCTGCAGGGCGGCGAAGCGGTCGCCGCGCTTGCAGACATGCCAGCCGACACACTCGGCGTTCCAATGCTCGACGGCGGTGAAGATCCAGCCCCAGCCGTCGTCCACCGTGAACACCCGAACGCCATCGGTGCCCCACATGAGGTTCGGGGCATGAGTGATGATCTCACCGTCATGGGGATTGCCGCCACGGCGGCGGCAGCGATGGGGCGAGAGCAGATTGTTCTCGCGCATCAGGCGGAGCACCCGCTTGCGGGCAACCCGGATGTCGCGACAGACCCGAAGCCGAGCCCAGACCTTGCGGTAGCCCTCGCCCTCCCAGGGCGATGCCTCCAGGTCGGCTTCGATCGCCACCAGCAGCGCCTGGTCCGAGATCGCGGGCTTCGGTCCCCGACGCTTTGCCGGCGGCTGCTCGGCGTGCTGGCCGGAGGTCATGGCGTAGAACGAGGAGCGGGCCATGCCCCAGGCGGCGCAGACCCGCCGCAGGCCGTAGGCCAGACCCGTGCCGGGCGAGGTGGCGGCACTCATCGCCGCGACCTCCGCCGCCCCAAAGGGCCGAAGGTCTCCGTCTTGGCCTCCAGCAGTTCCACCTGCATGGTCAACTCTCCGATCCGCTTCATGGCGCTATCCAGTTCCGCCTGCACCGGATCGCCCTTGCGTTGCTTGAGCGAGGCGTCGATCCCGCCGATCGCTTTCTCACGCCACTGCTCGAGCCGGAAGATCTCTACGCCCAACTGGCGCGACAGAAGTTGCACCGGCTCGTCACGCAAAAGCCGCGGAACGACCTCACGCTTGCGCGCCACCGTCCATCGCTGGCCAAGTCCCAGCGGGCCTGCCGGCAAAGCCTGGCCTGGGGAAAACGTGGACGAGCCAAGCTCGCCCGCATTTACCACAGGCCCATCAACAGCAACTTTCTTCTCAAAATTATCGGCCATGTTCCGGTCCTCCTTGGACACTTCGATTAAGCCAATTCTGTGTCCAAGGAAATCGGGTCCGACTCAAAACGTGCTGCGGTGGGTCTGGTCGAATCGGGCGCGGCCTGCCGGGCTCGGCTATCGCGGGAAGGCGCGTTCCAGGTAGACATAGGCGAGCGCGAATTCGTTGTGCCAGGGAAAGCGCGAGGCCATGGCGAACTTGATCCGCCGCACGCTGCGGCGCACCAGGGCGCCGATCTTCAAGAGCTTCAAGCGGATGGTGCCGCAGGTGGCGTCGGCGAACCGGGTGTGGCGGAGCGCAATCCGGCGCAACTCGTTGAGCAGCACGTAGGCCATCGACGAGGACCAAAGGCGGAGCTGGCTGGCCTTCATGGTCGCCGACGAGGTGCGGTCAGCGAACAGGTCGAGCTGTTGCTCCTTGATTCGGTTCTCCATCTCTCAATCGTCGAAGGGCGTCCAAAACGGCACCAATGTCGGGGGAGAGCGATTGGGGAAACGCCGCCGGAGGACCCGGCGGGTCGGAGCCGCCGCGGCGCTTGAGCGGGCAGCAATGCGGAGCAAGCGGCGGGCGCGGAGCGGAGCGGAGCCCGGTGCGCGGCGAAGCCAGCATCGGCAACGCGCGGAGTGCGACGGACAATGCGCGAAGCGCGGAATGAGCGAAGCGAATGGAGGCGCGAGGGATAGGTGGGAACGCCAAAGCCGGTGAGCTCTCGATCCCAGAACACCGTGTCGCGCGCGACCTGAAGCGCCCCCACGGTGCGATTGGAAGGGGTCTTCTGCCGTATCGCCAGCGTTTCCCTCCCTCACGCAACCTCGGCGCCAGCCGGCATGAGCTGGGCGCCGATGCTGTCGACCAGGCGAAGGTTATCCGCAAACCCCGGCTGCTCAGTGACAATGCCTCGTCTTACATCTCCGCCGATCTTGTGGACTGGCTCGAAGAACACCTTTCCTCGCGCACACGATTTATCCCGCCAGCGTCGCCTCGCGTTTGGCCTCTTATTTGTGGGGTCAGTTCCTGTCCAGTGTTTGGCATCTCTTGTGGCGCACAGGCGTTCGGCTTCGGCTCTCCGGTGTTGGCTTTCCCCTTGCTTCATGATCCGTTGCCAGGGCCTTGCCGCGGCTCACATCGACCCCCATCACGCCAGCCACCGAAATTACGCAACCGGGCATTTGCCGCCCTGAAGGTGACCATGCCAATAGTCGACGGTAGCGAATCCTGACAATTGGTCGGCCTGGCAAGTTCCGCGCTCTTCAAGACATAGCCGCATCCGGGGGAGACGAGTGCGAGGGTAATACCACTGCTTCAAGCCGCCGCCCCGCCTGAAAAACTGCCGCAATGGCCCAGACTTGCCCGGCGGCATTGTTCGATGCGCGGTCAGCGTCTCGCAGTCAAAGCCTGCGAACGTAGAACGAACACTTCACCACCCGGTTCGTTTTCGTCGCTTGCCTGGCACAATCAGCTACCTGGTTGCCGTAGTTATCCCAGATATAGCCGCGCCATCCTCCGGTCGGATCGTCGAGGGGGATGATCGTGAACTGTTGTTCGACCAGTACGCCGAGCAGGAAGAAGGCCGGCACGGCCAAGGCCAGCGCGAGCCCCGGCCACGTCCAGCGGCGGCGCTCATGGCTGGCCGCGCGGCGCAAATCAGCCGTGTAGTCCACGATTGCCTCCTCAAGGCGGTCCGCCACCGCCTGGGCTTCCTGCTGCCGCGCACCTGCAGCCGAGAGTCCGTCGAGGAGTGATCGGGTCGTGGAGCGAGACCAGGCGGACCTCGCGATCATCGTCGCACCGAAGAGCATGATCGGTGAATGGCCCAATGACCTGAAGCGGTTCCGCGGCGACATATACCGTACGGTGGTACTGACTGGCCCTACACGGGAGAAACGACGCCTCCTTGCAGAGGGTGCAGATGTCTTTGTCACAAACTTTGAGACGGCGGTGGCCACCTACAGCGTGCCGTCGGGCATCCGGCCGCCCGAGGTGGCGCGCAGCCCGGAATCGCTGTCCGGCGCCGTCGGGCCGGACGCGGTGCGGCTCGAAGACATTACCGCCGCCATCGCCTTTTGCCGGTCGTTCTTCCCCTGGTACAACACCGAGCACCGCCATGCCGGGATCGCGATGCTCACCCCCGATGATGTCCATCATCACCGAGCACCGGATGTGCTGGCTAAGCGCGGACGTACCCTGCAAGCCGCCTGGGCCCTTCACCCCGAACGCTTCGTCCACGGCACCCCGAAACCCGCCCCGCTTCCCAAAGCCGTCTGGATCAACCCACCCGCCACTTCCACAACAGGAGAAACGAGTCAGTAAATAGAAACCGTCGGTGTCTCAAAGTCGTTGACAGGTTCCAGCGCACCTTGCGCCACTAAAGACCGAGGTCCATGTCGGCGCTCCGGCCGCGCTCCGGTGCCAGCACTTCCCGCTCCTTCGACGCCGTTGTTATTCGGCGCGAAAATTTGGGTCTGACTCAATCTCGATGATGGTGGCTTCGGACAGCACGACGAGGCGGATTCTGAGCACATCCAGATCGGCACATCCCAAAAATCTGGCGCTGGAAGGCCCTCAGATTGTCGATCTGGCCTCCGTTCGCCGGCATCTGGCGTCCATAAACCGCTGACATCATCGAGACCGCGACAGACCCTAAATTTGACCCTCCAGAATCGAGGGATCCCAAAGGGTTAGCGGGCCGATCGGCGTCGAACCTGCGCGCCGAATAACACCCGGTGCTCTGAGAGAGACCTGGTATGCGGACTTCATCAGGGCCAGCGGTCATCGCACCGCGCACAAAGGCCGGACACATGACCGCATCCCGTATCAATCGAGATCACCCAGATTTACCCTTGGATCGAAGGGGGCTTCCACACATGACAATGCCTCCGGGCAGGTTGGGGCCAGACACTGATGCCCGGCCGCGGGCGAGGGATACGACAAACGTACGCTTGGATGCGCTGTAGATATAATGAATCCGCTTTCATTTTGATTAGGCACTTCTATCTTGGTAATCTGAGATGTACATCCGTATCTGTCCGTCATCAAAACAAATGGGACTGTTGAGCGTGTTTCATAAGGGAGGATCTGGCTCATCTTTGTTTGATGTTAAGCCGCTTGGCGTTGATGGTTCAAGCGGCGGTTTTGAGTGGTCAGTTTTTCGATCTTTTTTCTCTTTTCGATGATGGCGGTGTGGCGTCCAAAGTAGGCGTCGGCTGGAGTTACGTTGCCGATGCTCTCGTGGTGGCGTTGGTTGTTGTAGTGATCGACGAAGGCGCTGATCTGGTTTTCGAGATCGCCGGGTAGATAA
The DNA here is from genome assembly GCA_965226475.1 of Alphaproteobacteria bacterium. Lineage (GTDB taxonomy): Bacteria > Pseudomonadota > Alphaproteobacteria > JASLMY01. Next base: position 38,790 of record CBDDDJ010000003.1, read on the forward strand.
TAATTTTCAAACAGGATCCGGTTCTTCAGCGTTTGATGCCAGCGCTCGATCTTGCCCTGGGTTTCGGGTGATACGGTGCGCCCCGAACGTGATCCATACCGTGGTCCTCGAGCCATTCAGCCAAATCGCCGGAGATATGGGACGAGCCGTTGTCGCTGAGCAGTCTCGGCTTGTGGACGACATTGGCGCGATTGCAGCCTGAGGCTTCTAGCGCCAACTTCAGTGTTGCCGTCACATCGTCCGCCGTCATGTTGGTGCAGAGATTCCAAGCAATGATGTAGCGGGAATAGTCGTCCAGGATGGTCGACAGGTAAAACCAGCCCCAGCCGATGACCTTGAGATAGGTGAAGGCGGTCTGCCACGGCTGGTTCGGCGTCGTGGTCTTGTCCCGGAACTCATCGGCTGCCTTGATGACCACGAAAGCGGGGCTGGTGATCGGGTCGTGGGCCTTGAGAAGCCGGTAAACCGAGGCTTCCGAGACAAAGTAGCCCCTGGTGTCCGTAAACCTGACGGCCAGTTCCCGGGGCGACAGCTGCGTCTCCTCCAGGGCAAGATCGATGATCTGCCCCCGGACATCATCCGGGATACGGTTCCACACCCGGCCCGGGCTGAAACCTGCGTCACCAACTTTTGACAATAGTTCTAACCACCGTTGGCGTGGCCGAGTTTTGCACCGTGAATTACACATGCTTTAAGTGTGGATCGAAGTAGTCAGCGACGCGCGCCTTAAGTCGGTCGAGGTCGGTATGGATGAAGAATGAATTGCGGGCGGTTTCGACTCCCGGAAACGACACCGGGAACAGGTCGGGCAGGGCCGGCCAGTCGAACCAATCCGCCCTTACCGCCGTTCGTGCGAAGGGCAGGCCGAGTGGCAGTACAAGCTTGATCCCCTCGTAGATCGCGTCAGGCGCCCCTTCCGCTGTCTCGGTCAGTTCCGCGCGCTTGGCTTGCCCCCAGAGATGCTGGAACCTAACGGAAGCGGCGGGCTCGTGGTTCGCCTTGCGCACCAGCATCGCGATAGCCGTGCCGATCTGGATACCGACAGGATCGCCTTCCGTTGGAAAGATGCTCGGGTCGGGCAGAGGCAGGATGCTGGACGTCGATGGTATCCGCGGCGACGACTCCAAATGATGGCACCACAGGACCGGAAGCCGATCTCTACGTGGCGAAGAAACAGTCCACAAATTCCGACCTCCTACCGTTCGACTGGTACAATGAACTTGCTATCGAAGTCGCCCGAGAACTCTTGCCTAGTGGCTATATCGACACAATCGACGCGGTTTCCTCAATTCCAGACCCACGAAGGCCCTGAGGGTTCGAGATGCAGGATCAATATGTCGGCGACATAGGGGATTTCGTGAAGTACGGATTGCTACGGGCAATCAGCGGGGGACGACGTCTAGGTGTCGCGTGGTACTTGTGCACTGATCCAGGCTCGACCAAGGCTGGCGATGGCCGATATACCGGCTACCTTCAACAACCCACGGAGTGGCGGCATCTCGATTGCGAGCTGTTCGATACCCTGAAGAGTTTGGTTGACGAGGGGAAACGGTCAGTCGCGGAGATACAGGAATCCGGCATCTTGGGAAACGCTGACTTTTCCGATGAACCTCTCGATGTCACTGGGGTTCCCGTTCGTCACCGCGAGTGCTGGCGGCACGAGTGGTTTGAACAGGTTAAGAATAGGCTCTCCTGTTGTGACTGTGTGCGGCGGTGACAAATTAGACCACGGAAGCGGCGGGATTTGCCCGGCTGCGGGCGGAGTAAAACTCTGCCACCTGTAGCCTTCGATCCTTTTCGGGATGGAAGGTGGGAGGATGTATACCGTGGACCTTTATCTACGCGTTCGGCTGGCGTGCCATGTTGATGGGCTGAGTCAGCGAGAGGCGGCGAGTCGGTTTGGCATAGCGCGAGAGACGGTGAGGAAGATGCTCGGGCACTCGGAGCCGCCTGGCTACCGCCGCCGCCAGCCACCGAAGCGCCCGAAGCTGGACCCCTTCAGGGATATCATTGACCGTATTCTGGAAGAGGACCGAACGGTTCACTGCAAGCAGCGCCACACGGCGAAGCGGATATTCGAGCGTCTTCGCGACGAGCATGGCTTTGCGGGCAAACAGACCATCGTCAAGGATTACGTCCGGGAACGGCGCCGTCGCCAGCGTGAGATGTTCGTGCCGCTGGCGCACCCTCCGGGTCACGCTCAGGCGGACTTTGGCGAGGCGGATGCGATCATCGCCGGCGTCAAGCGGCGGGCGCATTTTTTCGCCATGGACCTTCCCCACGGCGATGCCTGCTTCGTTGCGGCCTACCCGGCGGCGGCGACGGAGGCCTGGCTGGACGGCCACAACGGGGCCTTCGCCTTCTTCGGCGGCATTCCCCAATCGATTCTCCACGACAATGACAAGTGCCTGGTGTCGCGCATCCTGCCGGACGGCACGCGGCAACGAACGCGAGCGTTCAGCGGGCTTCAATCCCATTATCTGTTCCAGGATCGATATGGCCGCCCCGGCAAGGGCAATGATAAGGGCAAGGTGGAGGGGCTGGTCGGTTACGCCCGCCGGAACTTCATGGTTCCCATCCCCCGGTTTGCGAGCTGGGACGCCTTCAACGCTCACCTGGAACATCAATGTCGGAGACGGGAAAGCGACGTCTTGCGCGGCCATCGCGAGACCATCGGCGAGCGGTTCGGATGCGACCGGGAGAAGCTGATGGAATTGCCGCCGGCGCCTTTCGAGGCCTGCGACAAGGAGGGCACGCGGGTCAATTCGCTCTCCCTGGTGCGCTATCGGGGCAACGACTACTCGGTGCCCGTCGCCTACGGTCACCAAGAGGTCTGGGTCCGTGGCTACGTGCACGAGGTGGTCATCGGCTGCGCCGCCGAGGTCATCGCCCGGCACCCACGCTCTTGCGAACGAGAGGACCTGATCTTCGAGCCGATCCACTATCTGGCCTTGCGGGAGCGGAAGATCGGTGCCCTCGATCAAGCCGCCCCGCTGGCCGGTTGGAAGCTGCCCGAGGCGTACGCCAACCTGCGCCGCTTGCTTGAAGCCCGCATGGGCAAGGCCGGCAAGCGGGAGTACGTGCAAGTGCTCCGTCTTCTGGAGACCTTTGCCCTTGAGGAGGTGCACGGTGCCATCCGCGATGCCCCGCGGTTAGGCGCCATCGGCTATGATGCGGTCAAGCACCTGGTGCTGTGTCGCGTCGAGCGTCGACCCCCCCGGCTCGACTTGAACGTTTATCCCTATCTGCCGCGGGCCCAGGTGACCACCACATCCGCCGCCAGCCACATGAGCCTGCTGGGCGGAGCGGCGCCGTGAGCGACACGCCGCAGGCTTCCAACTCCTGCCCCGCCGATGGGTGTTGCTGGCCCATCACCTGAAGGCCCTCAAGCTGCCGACCTTCCTCAGGGAGTACGACAAGCTGGCTCGCCAGTGTGCCAGCGAGGGCGCCGACCACGTGCGCTACCTGCTCCGCCTGGCCGAGCTGGAACTGATCGACCGCGAGCGCCGCATGGTCGAGCGGCGAATCAGGCAAGCGAAGTTCCCGACCGTCAAGAGCTTGGACAGCTTTGACTTCAAAGCGATCGCCTCGCTCAACAAGGCGCTGGTCCTCGAGCTGGCACGATGCGAGTACATCGAGCGCCGGGAGAATGTGATCGCTCTGGGCAATTCCGGCACCGGCAAGAGTCACATTGCGCTCGGCCTCGGCCTTGCCGCCTGCCAGAAGGGCCTGTCGGTCGGCTTTACCACCGCCGCCGCCCTGGTCCACGAGCTCATGGAGGCGCGCGATGACAGACAGCTGCTGAGGTTCCAGAAGAAGCTCGCCAACCTCAAGCTCCTCATCATCGACGAGCTGGGTTTCGTGCCGCTCTCCAAGACCGGCGCCGAGTTGCTGTTCGAGGTGTTCAGCCAGCGCTACGAGCGTGGCTCGATCCTGGTGACCTCCAACCTGCCATTCGACGAGTGGACGGAGGTTTTCGGCTCAGAACGCCTGACGGGGGCGTTGCTGGACCGCCTGACCCACCACGTCCATATCCTGGAAATGAACGGCGAAAGCTTCCGCCTCAAGCAGAGCCGAAGAAAACAGAAACCCGCAAAAAGCGCCTGAGCGGCATCCGCTTGCCCCCGTGGGCCCACAGGCCCCTCCCACGCGCGCCGCGGCCTTTGCCTGCTGAGGGGCAGTCCACGCCGCGCGTGGGTCCCTCCCGTGGACTACGGGGACAAGCTCCTCACCGAACCAAAGTGGCCCACTTTTGCTCCGCCACATGGCCGGGTTTTACTCCGCCGTTGACAGTCGGTGCTGATGAACAGCCTCGGCCTCGCCTTCTGCCTGCAAGGCGGCCAGGCCCGGCTGCCATTATCCGCGACCATCGATATCGGGCCGTCCTCGGCCGGACTGATCTCGTTGATTCGCGAGGCCCTGCCGCCGGACCGCCGGCACGAGGCCGGCTGGTTCGCGCTGCGGATGACCCGTGAGCACGCGATCTACCCGTGCGACACCCAGCTTGGCTGCCGCGCGCCGCTGCCCGGCGAGCGCGCTTTCCTGGTCAACCTGCTGGGCCTGATGATGACCCCGGCTGGCGCCGAGGGCGTCCCCGACGGCATGCGCGAGCTGATCGGGCCGGCCATCACGGCGGTCTATGCGCTGCGTTCGGACAAGATCGCCAGCGCCGAGCCGCACGCCTATACGGCGGGACGCGATGCCGTGGTAGACGCGGCGCTGGCCGCCGCCGGGATCGATCCGCCGGAGGCCCCGTTGTGGTGGGAGATCGTCGACCTGCTGTTCGAGGCCGGCGCGCATGCGGCGGCCGCGCGGGCGCAGCTCTACGCCGTGCCGGTGCTGGGCGACCTGCTGGCGGCGGTGCGCGAGCCCGCCGTCCAGGGCCTCGTCGGCGATACCGCCCATGGCGCCGGCGGCGAGACGGTGACCCAGGCCTTTATCCGCATCCTGACCGCGCTGTCCGGCGACTGGCCGATCATGTTCGCGCCCACTGTCTTCGATATCGGTGATGTGCGTATCGCCGCCATCGATCTCGCCGGCGTGGCGCCGCAGGGCTCACCCGAGGCCGCCCGTCAGACCGCCGCCTTCTACCTGCTGGCCCGTCACGCGCTGACCCGCCACTGGTGGATCGGCGACGACTCACTCGCCGATATCCCCGAGCCCTACCGGGCCTGGCACGCGCACCGCCTGCGCGATATCCGCGAGGCGCCCAAACGGCTCGCGTACGACGAGTTCCACCGCACCGCCGGCGCACCCGCCGTGCGCGCCCAGGTCGAGCGGGACGTGCGGGAGGCCCGCAAGCTCAGGGTGCGTCTTTGCCTGGCCTCGCAGCGGCTTGAGGATTTCGGTGGCGCGCTGACCGAGCTTGCCAACCGCTACTGGATTCTCGGTGCGGGCGGCAAAGCCGGTGAGATCGAGGCGCTGTCCGGGATATTCGCGTTGAGCGAGACCCTCCAGGACGCCATCCGCTACCGCCTGCCGGGACCCGGCAAGGACGGCGCGCCGGCACTGCTGATCGCCAGCGACGCGCGCGGGCGTTTCGAGCAACTGGTCGTCAACACGCCGGGACCGGCCGAGCTGTGGGCGCTGACCACCAGTCCCGCCGATGTGGCGCTGCGGTCGCGTCTTCAGGCTCGACTGGCGCCGGCCGTCGCGAGAGCCGTGCTGGCGCGGGCCTTCCCCACGGGGACCGCGCGTGCCCGCATCGACTCCGAGCTTGGCCGTCTCGCGGCGGCGGGCATCCGTGCCGGCGCCACCGAGGAAGACGTGCTCGACCGCCTCGCGGACGAACTCGTCCAGACAGCTGAAACCACCCAATCCGCCTTCGGGCCGGCCGGCGATGATCCGGCCGCGGCGGTTTCCACCGGCCGGTCCGCACCGGCCGGCCAACCAACCGAAACGGAGGAATAAACGATGTTGAACATGAACCGGGTGTCGTTGCTGGGCCACGCGGGGCGCGACCCCGAGGTCCGCACCATAAAGAGCGGCGAGAAGACCGCCACATTCAGTCTGGCCACCACGGATAAGTGGCGGCGCAAGGACGACGGGACGGGTGAGGCCACCCAGTGGCACCGGATCGTTGTGTTCGGCGCCGCCGTCGCGGCAGTCGAAAAGCTGGTCCGCAAGGGCGCCGCGCTTCTGGTCGAAGGGCGCATTACCTCGCGTGAATACCAGGACAAGAAGGGCGAAAGCCGCCGGGTTACGGAAATCGTCGTGGCGGGACCGCAAGGCCTCGTCAATGTGCTGTCCGCGCGCCAGGACGACGGCCGCGTGGCAAACGTGGAAGACATGGGCGAGGTAGCGGGAAACAGGGGTCCTGGCGGGATCACCGATGCGCCCGCGCCAACCGGAGAGCTGGATGGCGCCGCGCCGGACGGCCCTTCCGGTGTCGAGAGGCAGTGATGAGCGGGCGCGTAGGCCGCGTGCTCGCGGCACTGGCGCTTCTGGCGCCGGTGCTCGCCCCCGTTCCCGGAGCCTCGCCGGCCCTGGCCCAGGCGCCGCCGCCCGCCGCTATTGAAGCGGGCTGCGATCCGGGAATCCGTGAGGCGTTGGCGGCGAGCGCCGCGCGGGGCGTCGAGCAGGATCTCGCCGTTATCCGCAATCCCGATCAGGGTATCCGCGATCCGGACTCGATCCTCGACTTCTCCTGCCTGGAGGACCTCTTCAACTACCGGGCCTTCGACGTGCTGTTCGATCCCGGCGGCGCGCTCGAGGAAATCCTCGGTCTCGCGCGGCGCCGGGTCTGCGAGATCGCGCGGAACACCTAACGCGGCTATGTCGGCCGCACGCTGGACGCCTCGGTCTATACCTCCCGGCTGCCCCGGCTACCGGGACTACACCGCCTCCCGGGGCTCGATACCGACGCCCGGAACGGCAACATCCCGCAAGACAGCGGGGTCAACGCCGAACGCTTCCGCGGCATCCTGGGAGGTGGGCAATGAGTACCCCCGTTCGTTGCCGCACCGTCTTCCATGCCGTGATCCTTGCCACGGCCCTGACCGCAACGTTGGCGGTTCCGCCCGCCCGCGCCCATTCGCCGTGCGATCCGATCGACAACGACCGGGCCGAGGCGAGCCGCGTGCTCGTGGGTCTCACCCGTGAAATCGACGTCATGGAAGCCACCATCGTCGAGGCTCTACGCCTGCAAACGGGCCAGCTCTCCGGTTATGCGGCACAGAGCGCCAAGGCAGTGACCGGCGCGCTCGATGCTCAGACCAAGCTTCAGGCACAGATCGCCCGCGAGGTCGAGGAAACCAGGGCCATGCGCGCCCGCCGGCCCACGGACAGCGGCTGCGCCGCCATCACCGGCCTGGCCGGGCTTGCCGCGACACGGCAAGCAGCCGAAAGCGCCTATGGGCGAGCCGCGGACGCTGAGACGGGGCGTATCGCGGGCGACCGCGCCGCCGTTCCCGATGCCGGCGCCGCCGCCGGCAACGCGGCCCGCTTCGAGAGCCTGACGAGTACCTATTGCAACGGCGCGCGGGCCGGGGAGGATGCCGCGCTCTGCCGGGGCGGCGATGCGCTCCACGCCGCCGATCTCAAAGCCGGAAACCTGTTCGACCGGCGCACCTTCGCGAACGAAGCGGAACTGCGCACGGCGGTCGAGCTGTCGCGCAATCTCGCGGCGCCCGTGGTGCACGATCCGCCGGCGCTGGCCTCCGCCGAGACCGATCAGGAGCGCCGCCGCATCCTGCTCGCCCGTTCCGCCGACGCTCGTGCCGCTCTGGCCGGCGACTACTTCGCCCATGCCCGCGCGTTGCGCGCACCGGGCGCTTCGCTCGGGGCCTGGGCCGCCCTGGCCGCGCCGGGACGCGATGCGGCAACCCCGGTCAGCCGCCATGAGCTTCTGGAGCTGCTCGCCAGCCGCCGGTTCGAGAACCCCGGCTGGTTCGTCGATCTGCAAGCGATGAGCCAGGAGAACCTGCTGCGCGAGCTGGTCACCCTGCAAGCGGTCTCGCTGATGCTCGACTGGCGCCGCTACCGGCTCGACGAACGGCGTGGCGCCATCGACGCCACCGGGTTGGCGCTTGCCGCCGAACGCATGCGCCTTCTGCCCGGCCTCGCCAACCCGGCCGCCGGAGCGAACTGACCGCCATGGGCGCGCTCCGCTTCCTGTTCGCCCCGGAATTGACTCGCCCGCTCACGGACGCGGTGCGGTCTTCGGCCGAACCGGTCCGGAGGATGCGGCCGTTTCGGCTCCCGGTGCCGGCCAATGCTCCACCGAACGTGGCGCAAGAGACAAGGAAAGGGGAATCGGTAGCCAACACGCAAAAGGCAAACAGGCCGCGGTTGACGAAGAAGCGTGCCCTTTCCTGTATCGGCCTTCTGGTCCTGCTCACGGGGACGGTGCTCGCAGCCATGGGTATCGCGGGCCTGCTGCTGTCCGAACCGGTGGCGGCGCAGACCATCGACCGGGGCCTGTTTGCCGGCGCGGACAGGGCGACGCGGGACGTACTGGCCTTTCTCGGCGATATCGGCGCGGGCCGCGGCTCCGTGCTCGGCGACATGCTGTTCGTCTTCAACGGCGGTGTACTGGCGCTGGCGGGGTTCCTGCTGGTCTGGCACACGGTGGCCGGCACGCTCGATACCGCCCGCGAGGGCCGGTTCGGCTTCGGCGCCTGGGAGATCGTGCGCATCGTTGCCGCCGTCGCCCTGATGGCGCCGCTGCCGGGCGGCATGAATGGCGCCCAGCACGTCGTGATCGGCCTCGCCCATCTCGGCGGCGATTTCGCCAACGCCGTCTGGGAGCCGTTCTCCGAAGAGGCTCTCGGCGAAGGCGAACCCATCGTGCCCCGGCCCCGCGAGGCTGTCTGGCGCGCCGCCATCGCCCGAACCCTGATCCTGGAAGCCTGCCGGTATGCCGCCAACGGCAGCGCTGCCCGCGCCGGCGATGCTCCTTATATAGAACTTCGCGAGGCCAGCGAGGCCTACAAAAGCCCGGGAACCGTCCGGGTCCGTCGCATCGAGGCGAGGATCCTGCATTACGACGGCGCCGGACGCGGCATGCCGGGCGATCTGTGCGGCGCGATCCGCTTCGCCGGGCTCGCGGCCGAAGGGGCGCGCGGGATCGCCGCCGAGGGACACCGCAACGCGCTGGCCGGGCTGCTCTCGGAGATCCGCGCCGTCGCGGCCGATCTCGCCGCCCATTACGTGACCGGCTCGCCTGCCTACGGCCGGCCCTTGCCCGATCTCGATGTGTTGCTCGAGGGCAGGGGCCTGGCCGAGCGTTATGCGGGCGTGCTCGATACGGCGCTTGCGCGCGCCGCGTCCGAGGAACGCGTGGAGCTCGCCCGCGTGGTGGCTGAAGACGCCAGGGCGGCAAGCTGGATGTCGGCCGCGAGCTTCTTCAACACCATCGCCCACCGCACCGGCCTGTTCCAGGCCGCCGCCCACAATATTCCCGGGGTGAGCCTGCCGCCGCCGAGCCTGGGGCATTGGGCGCCCGCCGCCGATGCCGCCGTCAAGGGTCTGACAACTGCCCTGGTCCGGTCACGCGGCTACCAGCCCATGCTGTTTTCCGCCGCTGCCAGTGGCGCCGCCGCGTTGCCCGCGCCGGGCGGTGGCGGCGGCATGGCGGCGGGTCTCATGGAGTTCATCGATCTCGACAGCGTGATCGTCGCCGACAGCGGCAATCCCATTGCCGATCTGGCTTCCCTCGGGCACGGCCTGATGAACGCGGCGCTAGCCGCCATGACGGCATTGATGGGCGCGGCCGCCGGATCGGGGCTGCTCGAATCCGTGCCCTTCGTCGGCAAGGGCCTCGATATGTTCGAATCCGTCTGGCAGGTCGCCGACGGTTTTGTCTCCACCGTGCTTGGGCTCCTGCTGATCGCCGGTGCGGTGCTGGCCTACCTGCTGCCGGCGCTGCCCTTCATCCGCTTCCTGTTCGCCATTCTCGGCTGGATCGTGACCGTCGCCGTGGCGGTGCTGGCCGTTACCGTGTTCGCCGCCGCCCATGTGACGCGGGGCGACGGCAACCGGCTCGCGACACAGGCCACACGCCTGGGCTGGCTGTTCCTGCCCGGGCTGTTCCTGCGTCCGCCGCTGATGCTGTTCGGCCTGATCATGGGGTATTTCGTGTTCCTGGCCGGGATCGGCCTCTTCAACGAGGTCTGGTTGCCGCGGATGCGCGACGCGGGCGCTTCCGGCGGGCTCGGCCCGATCGGGTTCCTCGCCATGCTCACCCTCTACGTGATGATCGCCTACGGGCTGATGAACGCCTCGTTCAAGCTCATCGACCTGCTGCCCTCGGCCGTCCTCGACTGGATCGGCGGGCGCGGCGGTGCGGGCGAGGATGGCGGCGAGCGGGTCGGCGGTGCTGCCGCCGGCGCCATCTCGCGGGTGGGCGGCTTGCGGATCGGCGCGGGGCCGCGGCGCGGCGGCGGCATTGCCGGGAGCCGGTGATGATTCACGCCAACACACCAATACGCACGGCGGGCGGTGCCGGGCCGGAAGCTTCGACAAACTCACTCCGGATCGGTCTGGGACTACGCCTGCAACCAAAATAGGAATTTGAATCTCATGCGATTCGTACCCGTTTACATCTCTGTCCTGCTTCTCGCAGGCGGTGCGGGCTGGTCCGCGTTTCTGGTAAAGAGCCTCCGCCGCGCCGATGTCTGCCTCGCCGTACTCGGCATCGTTCTTGCTCTTGCGGTGCTGGCCTACATGGTCACCGGCCGCAAGGAGAAGGGCGCCTGGGTCCGCTTCGGGTTGTACGGGGCGGCAATGATGATCTGCGCGGCTTCGATTTGGATGGAGATCATCCGGCCCGTGCTCGCGGTAACTTCCTTCAGGGGTTTCGCCGGATGGGTCACGCATCTTGGCGGTTATGAGCTGGCATCGGTCGCCGTGGCGCCGGTGGGTTTCGCGATTACCTTCATGCTGTGGTTCGAGGTCCTGATCGACAGCCTCAAATACCTCGAGAGCGGCAACCGGCGGCAGCGCGCCAAGTCCGATCTGTACGGCAGGTCGAAGCTTCTCGGCCGAAGGTTTCTGCGCCGCCTCGCCAAACGCCGGGGCATCCTGCTCGGCCAGTGGGGCGCGGGCCGCAACGCCAAGTTGATCGGCTGGTCCCTGGAAGGCTCCGCCATCACCGTGGCCCCGCCCCGCGTCGGCAAGGGCGCTCTCATCGCCCTTAACCTGCTGTCGCCCGGCGACCGGGGGTTCCAGGGATCGACGGTCACTATTGACCCGCGCGGCGAACTCTGGTGCATCGCCGCCCGGCGCAGGCGCGAGTTGGGCCGCCGGGCATTGTTGATCGATCCTTTCGGTGTGGTGGCCAAGCACAAGGAACAGTTCGAGGAAAAAACCCACCTGCCGAATGTCAGAAGCGCGTTCTACAACCCACTCGACTTCATTCGAGACGATGAAAGTCTCGCCGTGCGTGACATCAATGTCCTGCTCGACGCCCTGCTCACGCCGCCGCGCCCGGGTTCGCACGAAAGCAGCCGCCATTTCTACGAATCCGCCCGCGCCATCGTCGCCGGTTACATGGCCTGGGTGCGTTTTCGCGAACCGAAGCGGAAACGCACTCTCGCCACCCTTTATCAAATGCTATCGATGCTGCCGAAGCAAAGGGAGGCCTTTGCGAAACATGTCAGGTCCAAGAAGCCCTTTGCCGGCGGGCTCACCCATATCGCGGTCCAGCGGCAGGCTCAGGTCGGCAAGGAAGAGGGCGGGAGCAACTTCACCACCATCGCCAACCAGCTCGCCTTCCTGAATTACCCGGAACTGCTCGCTCACACCCAAGAGTCCAGTTTCGACCCCCTGATCCTGGCAGGCGGCAAGACCGACCTCTTCGTGGTCGCCCCGGAGGAGACCATCGAGCACGTCAAGGGCTGGTTGCGCCTGTGGGTCGCTATCCCCAACGCCGTCGCCGGTATCAAACCGCTCAAACGCGATCTGCTGATCGTCATCGACGAGATGCCGCGGCTTGGCTACCTCAAGCCGGTCATGGACGGCTACACCATGGCCGCCGGCAAGGGCGTCCACTTCTGGTGCTTCGCCCAGTCGATCTCGGCGCTCGATTCCACCTGGGGCAAGGAGCACCGCAAGACCCTCTTGCATCTGGCCGAACTGGTGCAGATCCTGGGCTTCCCGCGCACCGACGCCGAGGGTGCCGAGGAACTCTCCAAGGCCATCGGCACCGCCACCTACGAGGCCCGGACCGAGAACCGCTCCGGCACCATCGCCGAGAACCGCATCGTCACCGCCAACACGCAGTGGCAGGCCGGCGATTCCCGCGCCCTGGTGCGCGAGCGGCTGATTACCCCCGACGAACTTATGACGCTTGGGCCCGACCGCCAATACGTCATCGCCTCGCCCAAGGACATGCCGCGAGATGCGCTGCATCTCCACCACGCTCACTACTGGCGTCGTTGGGACTCCCGCGATCTTGCCGATCCCAACCCGTTCGTCATCCGCAAAGAACGCTCGGAAAAGGCCAACACAAAGCGGGTGTGGCCGCAATTCAAACTGCCCTTTGGAGCAAAAGCGTTATGACGGAGAAACGTGAACAATTGGCGGGCAATCGCGATCCTGGGGCCAATGAAGCATTAAGGCCCGCCAGATGGACGCGCGCTTCGGCAATTGGCGCTCCGCGAAGCGCGGCGCCCGCCGAGGAAGTCCCTGGGGAGGATCGCGGGGAGGCAGAATCGGAGAACCTCGCGGCGAACACGGGCGGTCCATCTCAGCCAGCCGGAAGTGATGGCGCGAAGGATCTGCCGGGCGGCGGTACTGGGGGCGACCCCGATCCGGAACGCGTCCCGACCGATGAAATCGCAACACTTGCAAACGTCCTCGATCTGACGCCCCGCATTTGTGCGCGCCTCGGCAAGGAACCGGACGTGAATTTGGCCGAGCTAAGCGGGAAAGTCGACAAGCTTACCCTTGCCATGGAGAAGTTCGCGTCAAGGGCGGAGAAAACCGGGGCCGCGCTCGATAAGGTGCTGGCTGCGCGGGAAGCCGCAACAGGCGAAACCGCGAAATGTGTCGAGGACAATAATCGGAAAGTCACGGCCGACTTCCACCGCTGGGCTGACACACAGCGCCGGTGTCGCTTTCGATTGTCGGCGCTCGCGCTGGCCGTCGCCGTACCCGCCTTCTTTATGCTTGGTGTGCTGCTCGAGCAGCAATTCCAGATCGTGCCGCTCCACGATCCGACCAGTGGCTGGAGCGCCCACATCTGGCAGAACTACGGCCGCACGATCATCGATTGCGCGGAGGATGCGAGGCGCACGAATAAGCCGATCGAGTGCAGGTTTCCTGTTCACGCGCCTTGACGGCCACTCAAATCCGGCCTTTAGCCGGTCTCCTGAACGGCCGCGTTTTGGCCGTTCACGTAGCAAACGCGTTGCCCTGGCAGAGCGGTGCGAGTAGTCCCCGATCTACCGGACGGCGGCGGCCGGGGCAACGGTCTCGGGTCCCTCGCCACCGAACCGTGTGGCGGCGAAGCCGATGACGAGCCCGGCAATGGCGCCTTCGGCGACAAACCAGAACGGAGAAGACAAGATGCCCTCCGGACCGAACACGGACGCCATGGCGGCGGCCAGCGTGTCGTAGGCAAAGAACGTCAGCACGAAGTTCATCCACGCCCCCAAAAGAGGCGCCAGAAACCACCACGGCATCGGCACTCTCAAGATGGGGTGCCGCGTGTAGACGCCCAACACGCCGATGATCGCGCCCAGCGTCGTGTACCAGAGCAATATTCCCCAGCGCAGCAGGCTGTCATCGCCGACCGGATAGACAGTGAGGTAGATAAATCCCGCAAGGCCGAACAGGGCGCCGAGCGTTTTGCCGACGGCGATGCGGGTGTTCAACGAGCGATTGCCGAACATTTGAACCTCCAGGGTTATTGGCGTTGCCGGTCAGGCCGGAAGTATCCGCAATCGGCCGCAATCGGCCGCAATCGATTGTCCGAAATCGTATTGATGTTGCGTTCGGTGCAAGAGCCGATGGCTGGCGGTGTGGGCTACGGGAGGCAATAGCCCGCACCTGGAGGGCCGGCGCATGCCGCCTAATTGGCGTTGTTACGCTTTTGCGGCCCCCGGCGGTGGCGCCATCGGTCACTCATCGACAGACCGCCGTCGTCGTTGCGGTCCAGCCGCTCGACGATGTTGGCCAACGGCCTGTCGTACTCCGCGCGCGAGATAACAGCGTTGCCGTCCTTATCCAGCATTTGGAAGGCACGCACGGTCACCGGACCCGTGGTCTCATGCCAGACGCCGGCGAATTCATTGAGGCTGAGGTTGCCGTCGTTGTCGCCATCGGGGCGCATGACGGTCATTGCGCACCTTGTTGATCTCCGTTTGGCTGAGTTTACAGTCACCGTCGTTCTCGTGGCCGATGATTACCGTGATATTCGCGAGCCCCTGGCGCGCGACTTGAAGAAGCATGACGAGCTGCACGTCACCATGGCGGACAGCTGAGGTGGCCTCGGTTAGTCGGACAGCTTGGCGGCTTGATTAATCCCGCATATGGCTTATCCCTTTGCTTCCGGTCACACCAGATGTTGATCGGCCTTCTACGTTCCAGGCACGGTTTTCGGACCGTGCCGGGGGATGTGCGGGAGCTTTTGGACTTGAGGAAGTTGGTTTCGAGTGCTGTCAGGCAGACTGGAGGGCCGGTATTCGGCTCCGATTGAGGCGGATCGGAGGGCGGGCGATGGCTGGCGCCCGGCCTGCCGGGATCAGACGTGTTGTCCGACGATGTCGCGGTAGTCGGCGGGTCGCAGGCGCGTGCCGATGCCGAGCAGGGTATCGAAAGCCGTTGCGGTGTGGCGGCGGCGGTTCCAGCGGAACACGAACTCGTCGAGGTAGCGGCGCAGATGGGCGCGGCGCAGGCCATGGAAGGTTCCGAGCGCCCAGCGCGTGTTGGAAGGTTCCGAGCGCCCAGCGCTTCAGGTTCGAGAACACACGATGGATCCACGTCAGCACGAGATGGGCGGGCGTTGCACCGACGACCTTGGGCTGGTGGTCGTGGTCGGGCAGGCCGCAATAACCGCTCCAGCCATCGGTAATCACCCGCGCGCCCGGCGCCGAGGTTCCGGCAACGAAGGCACGAAGGCTGCGCGCGGAGAAATCCCCGATCGGCGCCAGCCGGATGCGGCGTGGCTCGCCCTCGGGCGATAGCTCGACCGCGCCGGCAATGCGCATCTTGCCTTGTGGGCTGCGACCTTGCCCGCCTGTGGCCGGGTCTTTTGCGGTGCGGAACGGGAGGGTGGCCTCATCGATCTCGATCAGGTCCTCAAGCAGGCTGCGATCCGGATTGACCATGGCACGGCGCAGCTTGTGCAGCAGGAGCCAGGCACTCTTGTAACTGCCGAGCCCGAGCTGGGCCTGGAGTTGCAGGGCGGAGATACCATTCGAGTGGCTGGTCACGATGTGAACGGCCATGAACCAGGTCTTCAGGGGCAAGTGGCTGCGGTGCATGATCGTGCCTGCGGTCACCGAGGTCTCCTTCCCGCAGGCCGCACATTCCCAGCTCGCCCGGCGCCGCTTCAGTTCCCAGCCCCTGTCATGGCCGCAGGCGGGGCAGACGAAGCCGTCGGGCCAGCGCCTGGCGGCGAGATGCCGGGCACAGGAGGCTTCATCGGGAAAGCGCGCCTCGAAGGCGGCGCGGGACATGGGGCGGTCATATTTCCAGCGGCTGGCCATGACGGAACATTACACGAACATGCTGCCGACGCCCACCAGAAACTCAACATCTCGTCAAACCGGGCTCAAAGGGATAAGCCCTATAGAGGATTGCAAACAAGACCTCGACGAACGGCGGATAAACCTCGATGATGATTTCATTAAGTTTTTCAGAGCCTGCCAGTTTAATTTTGTGAGGTCATTCATTGGTATCCTTTGACTTATAACCAATTTCACTTACCTTGACGGCCGTACACATCGCCGAATGCGTGAGAGTCTACTTAGTACATTTGAGACAATCTCCATCCTTAACTTGCAAGGTGATATCAAGCCACCACACATCCAGGCGAGGCAGCTTGGAGATCAGAATGTCTTCGATATCCAGCAAGGGACTGCAATTTTCTTAGGTGTAGCGAGAAACACACAAACCACCGTAGATTATAGTGAGATAATTGCTCCTAGAAACAACAAGTACTCCGTGCTATCATCTTCGACTTATCGAAGTATGCACTCCGAATCTCTCGCTCCATCATCACCATTTACTATCTAGTACTTCACGATGATAATACTGAGAAAGAGTATCTAAATTTTATTTCCATCGAAAACTTGTTCGCCTTCCCGGCGCTTGCATTGGAACAGAGAGAGACGCAGTATGCATTCAGTGGTCTGGGGAAAAATGCAGGAAGTGGTGCATAATTTCTCAGAACTCGATGAGATTGAGTTGCGAGAAATGTATGGGTTGTATAAAGATAGTCGTGATTGGACGGTTCTTGGAGCACAAAAGGACGTTCTGGCTAACAGTGCATCTCCTAACCTGATAAAACCTATTGATTATCGACCTTTTGAAGCCCGATACACATTTTATACTGGCAAAGCGCGCGGCTTCCTGGGGACTCCAAGCGCTCCCGGATCGAACCAAATGGTGAATGAAACAAACCGAGCAATTGTCTCTTGTAGACAGCAGTCAGTCCCTGGATTTCAACACGTTTGGATAAGTTTTCGCCTCACCGAACGGTGTCTTATTTCAAATCGAACTCGTGAAGGATGTTCAATATTTCTTTTAAAGTCGGTTCACAAAGATCCGCTCACGGGATTCGATGATGTTCTGAATATTATCTCCGTTCCCGTACCTGGATTGCCTCAACCAAAAGATGATGTAGAAGGATATTCTGTTTTCTCATACATATATGCTATTTTGCATTCCCCGCGATACCGTGAGCGATATAAGAGTCAGTCATCCAAGGACTTTCCAAAATCCACCTTCCAGAAAATCCAGAATTATTTGATGAAATATCAGCCTTTGGAAGTTCGCTTATTCGTCTGCATATAATGCAAGAAACTATACTAACAACCTATATTACGACCGTAGTTGGATCAGGGAATTTCGATGTCGAGAAAGTTTCCTATTCCGATATGACCGTGTGGGTTGACAAGGCGCGGACACGCGGATTTTGGGGCATACCTGAAAAAGTATGGAACTTCCATGTCGGCTCCTACCAAATCTGCGAGAAGTGGCTTAAGGACCGCCAAGCTAAGGGCGGCAAGAATCCCCGCCGAGCCCACGTACTGACCGAGAGGGACATCGACCATTACCAGAAAATCGTCGTCGCCCTTAGCGAGACCATTCGCATCATGGCCGAGATCGACGAGGTCATCGAAGCTCACGGCGGCTGGCCGGGTGCTTTTGCGACACGAGGGAATCACGATTCCGGCGAAACATAAAGTTGTTCACAAAGGGAAGACCTACTACACGGTTGGGGAAACCGCCCGAATGCTGTCAACATCCGCAACCAAAGTTAGAGAGATGATGGGCCGTGGTGATTTGGATTGGACGCAGTTGAGGGTTAACGGTCGTATTCTTACACCTATGAGAGTATTGTTGAGCACAAGAAGCGATTGAGTGAATAGTGTACAGCACGGCATGCAAGTCGCACCGAAGGACGTACCGGAACTGGGAATCGTCGACAAGGCCGGAGCCGAAGGATCCGGGGTCACAGACGAAGATCGTGGTCAAGTCTTGAATGTTTCCTCAAGTCGCGCGTTCCGTGCCGTGATGATCTTGCTGGCGACGGAATTGTGCACCCCGACCTTGTCGGCGATTCACCGCCACACCACACCCCGCCCCACGCGCCCCGACGACGCTCCCGACCCTCGCCCCGACGACGGAGTCGGGGAAGCGGCGCGATGGTGTTATCCTGAGCAGCGGTGACCTCGACTATTCGCCTCTTCGGCAAGCGCGGCCGCGCGGGCGACCTGATGCGAGGAAAAGCCCGAGTGGCGCCGGAGGTCGACACAACCGGCAATGAGTTCCGCGCATTGCCGGTTGTGTCGACCTCCACCGCCCGGGGAACCACGATGCCGGAACAGGGCAGCGCGCTCGCCGCGCGGCTCGCGCGTCTTCTCTGCTGGGTCGGCCGGCACGATTTCCGGATCGTCGAGGTCGGCGACGGCACCGGCGCGCGCCCCTCGATGGCTGTCAGCCGATGGTCGAATATCTTGGTTGTGTAGCCCGAAGTTTTTATACGCATAGTCTTCTTGACTACCATACCCCGCCGCCCGGGCCACCGCCGACACACCGCGCTCGCCCCATGGGCCCTCCGGAACCCGTTCCCCCGATTATCGTGGTTGTGTGGACCGGAGTTTCTGCACCAGCGGTTTTCATCATCACCGCGCCCCGCCCTACCGCCACGTCGCGCGACGATCGGGCGAGCCCGCACCGACCCCCGCCGTCCCGCCGTCCCGCGCCATCTCCGCCACTCGATCCCTCGAGATCGTGATTGTGTAGCATCGAATTTTCACTCGCCACATCTCGCCCGTGCCCGGGCGATTCCCCCCCCCCACGAGGCGCCGAGGGGCGGCGACCCGCCCTTGCTATCCGTGTCCCCTCTCCGAGAATGCCCATGAATGCCGCCGCCACGCCGCGCCAATGCCGCCCCCACGCCGCGCCGACGCCAGCCGGCCAGGGCGCCGGCCGCCACCACGACGAGGCCGACACCATGCCCGCGGCCACGTCCCGCTCCGTCCCGCTCCGTCCTGCCGTCACGAGGTCGCGTGCCCAGTGTCCCGCGCCATCTCCGCCACTCGCTCCCTGGATATCGCGATTGTGTCGTACCGAGCTTTCACTCGCGGGGCGGCGATCCGACCTTGCTATCCCTGTCCCCTCTCCGAGAATGCCCTTGAATGCCGCCGCCACGCCGCGCCAATACCGCCCCCACACCAACGCCACGCCAACGCCATTCCCGCGCTCCGCGCCGGACCAACCGTTCCGCCGTCCCCCACCTCCGGCGACCTACGCTCCGTTGTTTAGTTTATGTAGGCTGTGAATTTTGCACGTGCCGGCTTGTCCACCACCACGCCCCGCCCTCCGGTCCATCCCGTCCCCGCGACCCTGCCCCACGCCGCCTCGGACCCGACGTTTCCGGAATTGATCATGCTTTGTTTCCAGCGTCCGCCAGCCCTGGCCCGAGGCGGAAAACCGCGAGAATTCCGCTGCCAGGGCGCGAATTGCCGGCGAATCTCGCCCTGCCCCGCCCGGCATGGCCTCGACCCCGGGCCCCTGGTTCGAAATGCATGGATATCGGGCGTTTCGCTCGATATCGGGCGTTCCACGCGGGCGCCGCCGGCGGGCGTTTCGCGCAACCCTCGGCGCGGGTCGGCGCGTCGGTTCAGGGGCGGAGGACCAAGGTCGACCAGTCGCCGAGGCGCCAGCGCCGTTCCACCACCAGCCCCACCCGACGGTAGCTCGCCTCGATCCACGGCGCATGGCGGTGCAGCAGGCCGGAGAGCACGAGGCGCCCGCCGGGTTCGAGCGCGCGGGCGAGGTCCGGGGCCAGGCGGTGCAGCGGGCCGGCCAGGATGTTCGCCAGGATCAGATCGTGGGGCCCGGCCTCGCGGATCGCCCGGTGGGAGAGGCCGTCGGCCGTCACGGCGCGGACCCAGGGCCCGAGGCGGTTGCGCCGGGCGTTCTCCATCGTGACTCGGGCCGCCACCTCGTCGATGTCGCTGGCCAGCACCCGGCGGCGCCAAAGCCGGGCCGCCGCCAGCGACAGCACGCCCGAGCCGCAACCGACATCGAGCACGCGGCGATGGGCCCGCCGCTTGGCGAGGTCGTCGAGGGCCAGCAAACAGCCGCGCGTCGTCTCGTGCTGGCCGGTGCCGAAGGCGCGGCCCGCCTCGATCTCCAGCGCCAGGGCGCCGGCCGGCACGCGGCCGCGATCATGCGCGCCGTGGACGACGAAGCGTCCGGCGCGGACCGGCGGCAGGTTGCGGAGCGATTGGGCCACCCAGTCCGTCTCCGGCAGCCGCTCGATCAGGACCTCGGGCGCCGCTAGGCCGAGCGAATTGGCCACGGCGCCAAGCCGGCCGCGCCAAAAGGCCGCGTCGGGGGCCTCGGGGAACAGGGCGTCGATCCGCCATTCGGCCCCCGGCGGCAGCGCCGTCGTCAGCAGGGCCGCGGCCTCCTCCAAGGCCGCCTCGAACGGCGGCAGATGCGCGCGAGGGACCACCAGGCTCAGGCGCCAGTTCTCCGGCTCGCTCAGGCGGACGACCTCCAGCATCGAGGCCTCACTGCCGCTCGACGAAGCTGTCGATCACCTTTTTCGACCCCGCCTTCTCGAACTCGACCCCCAGCTTGTTGCCCTCCACCGAACGGATGCGGCCGTAGCCGAACTTCTGGTGGAAGATCCGCTCGCCGACGCTGAAGCGCGTGTCTTCGGGATCGCTGCTCACCACGGCCTCGGCCCGGCCGTCGATGGTGACCGGCAACGGCGCCGTCTGGCCGACCCGGCGCATCCGGGGCCCGCCGCGCCAGCCGTCGCCGAAGGCCACCTGGGCCTGCATGGGCGTGGCGCCGCCGTGCAGGCCGGTGGCCACCTCGCGGTGGATGTTCGCGTCCGGCAGCTCGGCGACGAAGCGGGACGGCAGGGCGCTCTGCCAGCGGTCGAAGATCCGCCGGTTGGCGGCGAAGCTGACCACGGCCCGGCGTTTGGCCCGGGTGAGGCCGACATAGGCCAGGCGGCGCTCCTCCTCGAGGCTGGCGATACCGCCCTCGTCGAGCGCCCGCTGGTGGGGGAAGAGGCCTTCCTCCCAGCCGGGCAGGAACACGGTGTCGAATTCCAGCCCCTTGGCGCCATGCAGCGTTATGATGTTGACCGCTTCCTCGCTCGCCTGGGCCTCGTTCTCCGCCACCAGGGAGACATGCTCCAGGAAGCCGCCCAGGTTCTCGAAGCCCGCGAGGGCGCGGATCAGCTCCTTCAGGTTTTCGAGCCGCCCGGCGGCATCCGGCGATTTGTCCGCCTGCCACATGGCAGTATAGCCGCTTTCGTCGAGCACGCTTTCCGCCAGCTCGATGTGGTTCATGTGCGGCTCCAGGTCGCGCCAGCGGCGCAAGTCGGCCATCAGGGAGCCGAGCGATTTTCGTGCCTGGGGACGGAGCTCGTCGCTCTCCACGATTTCGCCGGCGATCGCCGCGAGCGAGCGGCCGGAGGCGCGCGAGGCCTGGTGCAACACGCGCAGCGCCGCCTGGCCGAGGCCGCGCTTGGGCGTATTGACGATCCGCTCGAAGGCCAGGTCGTCGTCGGGTTGCGCGATGACGCGGAAATAGGCGATGGCGTCGCGGATTTCCGCCCGTTCGTAGAAGCGCGCGCCGCCGATGATGCGATAGGGCACGCCGATGGTGATGAAGCGTTCCTCGAACTCGCGGGTCTGGTGGCTGGCCCGCACCAGGATCGCCATGTGGTTCAAGGAGAGGCCGTCGCGGTGGCCGGCCTCGACCTCGTCGGCGACGAAGCGGGCCTCTTCCGGTCCGTCCCACAGGCCGTGCAGCGCCACCGGCGGGCCGTCGGCGTCCTCGGTCCAGAGCGTCTTGCCGAGCCGCCCCTCGTTGTGGGCGATGAGGCCGGAGGCGGCGGCGAGGATATGGGGGGTCGAGCGGTAATTGCGCTCCAGCCGGATCACCGCCGCGCCTTCGAAATCCTTCTCGAAGCGCAGGATGTTGCCGACCTCGGCGCCGCGCCAGCTGTAGATCGACTGGTCGTCGTCGCCGACGCAGCAGATGTTGCGGTGTTGTTGCGCCAAGAGCCTGAGCAGCAGGTACTGCAGCACGTTGGTGTCCTGGTACTCGTCGACCAGGATGTATTTGAACTGGCGCTGGTAGCGGCCCAGCACCTCGGCATCGTTCAAGAACAGGCGGTAGGGGTGCAGCAGCAGGTCGCCAAAATCGCAGGCATTCAGCGTCAGCAGCCGCGCCTGGTAGGCGCGGTAGAGCTGGGCGCCCTTGCCCGCCGCGAGGCCCGCCGCTTCGCCCGCCGGCACCTGGTCGGGCGTCAGCCCCTTGTCCTTCCAGCGATCGATGGTCGCCAGCATGGCGCGCGGCGGAAAGCGCTTCTGATCGATGTTCTCCGCCTCCATCACCTGGCGCATCAGGCGCAGCTGGTCGTCGGTATCCAGGATGGTGAAGTTGGATTTGAGGCCGACGAGCTCGGCGTGGCGGCGCAGGATACGCACGCCGATCGAGTGGAAGGTGCCGAGCCAGAGGCCCTCGACCGCGCGGCCGACCATGCCGGCGACCCGGTCGCGCATCTCGCGCGCCGCCTTGTTGGTGAAGGTGACGGCCAGCACCTCGCTCGGCCAGGCGAGGTGGCGGTGCAGCACGTTGGCCAGGCGCGCCGTCAGCACCCGGGTCTTGCCGGTGCCGGCGCCGGCCAGCACCAGGACCGGGCCGTCGAGATGCTCCGCCGCCTGGCGCTGTGCCGGGTTCAGGCCGTCGAGGAAGACGGGCGCGACGTGGGTCGTCGGCGCGGGCGGCGCTGGCGCGGGGTCCGCCTGGGCGAGATCGAATGGATCGCTCATGATTCCGCCTCTATAGCATGCCCATCGGTCCCCGCGAGGTGACTTGAAAAGCGCCGGCGAAACAGGCCCTTGCTCCGCCCGATCGTTGTCGCGCGCGGACCGGCGGGGCGAATCGTCAGGCCGGCGGCCAGTTGCCGGCGAAGGGACGTTGAAGCGCGCGTTCCACCAGTTCCAGGTGGTCCTGGCCATAGAACATGTCGCCGTCGACGAAATAGGTCGGTGAGCCGAAGACCGAGCGGCGGATCGCCTCTTCCGTGTTGGCTTCGTAGATGGCGCCCACTTCGGCACCCGCCGCGGTCACGAACAACGGCTCGGGATCGATGTCCAGGCCGCTCGCCAGGCCCGCCAGCGTCTCGGAATCGGCGAGGTCGGCATCGTCGCGCCAATGCGCTTCCAGCATCGCATGCGCCAACCGGTCGACGTCGACGCCCCCGAGAACGCCGGCGATCAGCATGGTGTTGGGAAGCGTGACGTCGTTGTCGTGGTGGATGGGCCGGTGGCCGACCACGGGCGCGGTGCGATATTCCGACCAGCGGGCGATCTCGCGGCCGAAGTAATAGGCCTTGTGGGCCTCCGTCCGCTCGGCGAAGCCGGGGGCGCCCGTGTGCGCCAGCCCCCGGCGCAGGTCGAACGGCTTGTGCACGATCCGCCGTTCCGACGCGTTCGCGATCTCGACCAGGCGGGCCGAGCCCAGATAGGCGAAGGCGGAGTGAGCGGAATAGAAATACTCGATTCCCGACATCGTGGCTCTCCCGACGGATTGGTCCCCACCGGCAGACTAGCCGGTGGACGCCGAAGGCGATACGCCCTCCGCCCGTGCCTGGGCATGGATAGGGTCGACTCGGACGGCGGCGATCCGTGCCGTGCTCACGCGCCCGACTCCGGCGGCAGCAATACCAGCTTGCCCGTGTGCTTCTTGGCGAGAAAGTCGGTTTGCGCGGCGGCGATCTCCGCCAACGGATAGGTCTTGGCCACCACGGGCCGGATTTCGTCGTTTTCGATGTAGCGGATCAGGTTGTCGAAGACCTCATCCTCCTGGAAGGTACAGCCGTAAAACGTCAGGTCCTTGAGGTAGAGGGTACGGAGGTCGAGCCCGACGATCGGACCGGCGATGGCGCCGGCACAGGCATAGCGCCCACCCCGGCGGAGCAGCTCCAGGTACGCCGTCCATCCAGGGCCGCCGACCACGTCGACCACCACGTCGATGCCGTCGGCGCCGAGCGCCGCCAGAAGATCGCTGCCCCGGTCCACCACCTGGTCGGCGCCGAGTGCCAGCACCTCTTCCCCCTTGGCCGCCGAGGCGACGGCCGTGACGGTGGCGCCGCGCCGCTTGGCCAGCTGGACCGCGGCCGAACCGACCCCGCCGGACGCGCCGGTGATCAAGACCCGTTGGGCGCCGACGGCGGCGCGGTGCAGCATGTTCTCCGCCGTCGAATAGGCGCAGGTGACGGAGGCGAGTTCCGCATCGCTCCAATCGCAGGCGACGGCATGGCTCTCGCCGGCCGGCGCCACGCAGAACTGGGCGAAGCCGCCGTCGATCTCGGAGCCGAGAGTCCAGCATTCATAGGGCCGAAAATCGACATGGGTGCGCAGCATGTTGCGCACCAGGACCCGTTCGCCGATCCGCGCCGGATCCACGGCCGCGCCGACCGCGGCGACGTGGCCGCAGACGTCCGCCCCCTGGATGCGGGGAAAGGTCAGCGGCGCGCCGGACCAGCCGCCGTCCGCCTCGGCCGCGTCGGCGAAGCCATCCCGGCCGCCGGCATCGGTGCCGGCGTCAACCAACTTCGAATACCAGGCGGTCCGCGTGTTGATGTCGGTGTTGTTGACGCCGGCGGCCGCGACGCGGATCAGGACCTCGCCGGGGCCGGGCCGAGGCACCGGCACGTCGGTGCGATAGTCGAGCTTGTCCAGGCCGCCGTGTCCGGTGAGCAGGACCGCCGTCATGGTTTCCGGCAGGTTCCTTTGCCAATCCCCCTCGACCGGCATCTGGGCCCGGTCAGCCTTCCGTCGAGATCTTGGAGGGTGGTTTACCCATGACCTTGGCGAAGGCCTGCGAGAAGGCGCTGGCGCTCCGGTAGCCATGGCGCTGGGCGACCCGGGCGATCGGCTCGCCGCGCGACAAGGCCTCCAGCGCGCCCTGGAAGCGAACCCGCCGGCGCCATTGGTCGAAGCTCATGGCGAGATCGCGCTCGAAGAGGCGTGCGAGCGTGCGGGCCGACGCGCCCGCCACCGCCGACCACTCCTCGAGCGTGCGGCGGTCCGACGGATCGGCCAGCAGGGCGGCGCAGAGCCGTTGCAGGCGGGAATCCCGTGGCAGCGGGAAGCTCAGTCTCAGTTCGCGCGCCCGGTCGATCTCGGCCTCGATCAGCCGGCCAATGAGACCGGCGCGGCTGTCGGCGGCAAAGACCACCGCCTCCTCGCTCAAGGCCACGATCAGTTCGCGCAGCAGGCTGGATACGGCGACGACCGCCAGCGCCCGGGGCCGGGCGCGGACCGCCTGGCCATCGATATAGAGGGTCCGCATGTCGACGTCGCCGTGCATGTCGACGGCGTGCGGCGTGCCGGCGGGGATGTAGACCGCGCCGTCGGGCGGCACGATCCAGGCCTCGCCCTCGGTCCTGAGCCGCATGATGCCGCGCCGGGCATGCAGCAGCTGGTCGCGTGCGTGGCTGTGCAGGGGAATGACGAAGCCGTCGGCGAAGCTCTTGCTCATCGCGCCGATCGGCTGCGGCAGGCCCTGGTAGTCGCGCGGGTCGATACTGCGGGCGCTTCGCTCGGTCATGACGATCCATTTTGGCACGATCTCGACAATTGTTGGCATGACATCGCGGAGCAGACAAGGGTAGATTTGCGCCGAGAGCCGCGAAGACGAGGGATGAGGGCACCATGACCAAGGACCGGCTGTATTTTCTGCTCCTGAACATCGGCCATTTCATGGACCATCTGTTCACTCTGATCTTCGCCTCCGTGGCGGCGTTGGTGCTGCATCGCGAGTGGGGCGTCGGCTACGCCGAGCTTCTGGTCTATGCGACGCCTGGCTTTTTCGCCTTCGGCCTGTTCTCGCTGCCGGCTGGCTGGCTCGCCGACCGTTGGAGCCGGGACGGCATGATGTGCGTCTTCTTTTTCGGCATCGGCTTGGCGGCGATTCTCACCAGCTTCGCCCAGACGCCGTTGCAGATCGGCATCGGCCTCTTCGTCATCGGCATGTTCGCGGCGATCTACCACCCCGTCGGCCTGGCGATCGTCACCATGAAGTGGCGCAATACCGGCATGCGGATCGCCACCAACGGCGTCTGGGGTAACCTGGGAGTGGCGGCGGCGGCGCTTATCACCGGCTATCTGATCGATCATACCGGCTGGCGCATGGCCTACATCTTGCCGGGCATCGTCTCGATCCTGTTAGGCTTCGGCTACATGGCGTTCCGCTGGGAGGGCATTCGGGCCGACGCGGCGCCGAAAAAGGCCGTCGCGGCGCCGGCCGTGCTCTCGCGGGACTACCGGGCGCTGCTGATCCGGGTTTCGGCCATCGTTTTCCTCACCACCGCCGTCTCCTCGATCATCTTCCAGTCGACCACTTTCGCCTTACCGAAGATCTTCGACGAGCGCCTGGGCGATCTCGCCACGCAACTATTGGCCTGGTTCGACCAGTTCGCGCTGGCCGCCCAGGGAGACGTGGCGACGGTGGTCGGCGGCCTTGCCTTCATCGTCTTCGCCGTCGCCTCGGGCGCGCAGCTGGTGGTCGGGGCGCTGCTCGACCGGGTGGGCCCGCGACGGGTCTTCATGGTCGTGGCAGCGATCCAGATCGTCTTCTTCGCGTCGATGCCGGGGCTGACGGACGGGGTGGCGCTGGCGGTCGCGTTCGGCTTCATGCTGGGCGCGTTCGGGCAGATCCCGATCAACGACTTCATGATCGGCAAGATGGCGAGCGGTCCGGCCCGCGCCCAGATCTACGGCGTGCGCTACGTCGTCAGTTTCACGGCGCTGGCGGCGGCCCTGCCGCTGATTGCCTTCGTGCACGCCACCTGGGGCTTCGACGTGCTGTTCCTGGTGCTGGCCGGCGCCGCGGCCGTGATCCTCGCCGTCGTCACAACCCTGCCCAGGCAACTGCCGACGCCCGAGGAGGTCCCGGCCGCCGCCGATTAGCCCGCGCGCCCCGGGGCGCACTTCTGCTAAAAGGGGAACCACAACCCCCAAGGAGGACGCGCGCCGATGAAATCCGCCGACCAGCTACGCAGCCGCATGTGGTTCGACAACCCGACCGACCCGAGCATGACCGCGCTCTATCTCGAGCGTTATCTCAACTTCGGCCTGACGCGGGAGGAATTGCAGTCCGGCAAGCCGATCATCGGCATCGCGCAGACCGGCTCCGATCTCTCGCCCTGCAACCGCCACCATCTGGAGCTGGCCAAGCGGGTGCGCGAGGGGATCAAGGCGGCGGGCGGCGTCGCCTTCGAATTTCCGGTCCACCCGATCCAGGAGACCGGCAAGCGGCCGACCGCCAACCTCGACCGCAACCTAGCCTATCTCGGACTGGTTGAGCTGCTCTACGGCTATTTCCTGGACGGCGTGGTGCTGACGGTGGGGTGCGACAAGACCGCGCCCGCCTGCCTGATGGCGGCGGCCACCGTGGATATCCCGGCGATCGCGCTTTCCGCCGGACCGATGCTGAACGGCTGGTACGACGGCAAGCGCACCGGCTCCGGCACCATCGTGTGGAAGGCGCGCGAGATGCTGGCGGCGGGCGAGATCGACAACGACGGTTTCTTCGACCTGGTCGAAAGCTCGACCCCCTCGGTCGGCTATTGCAACACCATGGGGACGGCGACGACGATGAATTCGCTGACCGAGGCGCTGGGCATGTCGCTGCCCGGCTGCGGCGCGATTCCCGCCCCCTACCGCGAGCGGGGACAGATCGCGTACGACACCGGCCTGCGCATCGTCGACATGGTGTGGGAAGACCTGAAACCCTCCGATATCCTGACCCGCCAGGCCTTCGAGAACGCGATCGTGGTCAATTCCTCGATCGGCGGCTCGACCAATGCGCCCATCCATCTGAACGCCATCGCGCGGCATATCGGCGTGGAGCTCGACAACGACGACTGGTACCGCATCGGCTACGAGCACGGACTCCTGGTCAATCTGCAGCCAGCCGGCGAATACCTGGGCGAGGACTATCACCGCGCGGGCGGCGTGCCGGCCGTGGTGGGGGAGTTGTTGAAGGGTGGCCGCCTGCCGCACCCGGGCGCGATCACCGCCAACGGCAAGTCGATCGGCGAGAACTGCGCGGGCCTGGGCAGCCGGAACCCCGACGTCATCCGCCCGCACGACCAGCCGATGGTCGAGAACGCCGGCTTCATCAACCTGAAGGGCAACCTGTTCGATAGTGCGATCATGAAATCCAGCGTGATCTCGGATGAATTCCGCCAGCGCTACCTCGCCAATCCCGAAGACCCGGGCGCCTTCGAGGGCCGCGCGGTGGTGTTCGAGGGACCGGAAGACTATCACCACCGGATCGACGACCCGGCGCTGGAGATCGGCATCGACAGCCTGCTGTTCATCCGGGGCGTCGGGCCGATCGGCTATCCGGGTGGCGCCGAGGTGGTGAACATGCAACCCCCCGCCGCGCTGATCCTCTCGGGCGTCCACACGCTTCCCTGCATCGGCGATGGGCGTCAGTCGGGCACCAGCGGCTCGCCCTCGATCCTGAACGCCGCGCCCGAGGCGGCGGCGGGCGGCGGCCTCGCCATCCTCGAAACCGGCGACCGGGTGCGCATCGATTTGAACGAGGCCACCGCCAACATCCTGATTTCGGAGGACGAGGTCGCGGCCCGCCACCAGGCCTTGGCGGATTCCGGCGGCTTCGGCCGGCCGGAGAGCCAGACCCCCTGGCAGGAAATTTTCCGCGAACGCGTCGCCCAGTTCGACGACGGGATGATCCTGAAGGGGGCGGACAAGTTCAAGCGCGTGGCGGCGAAGGGGACGCCCAGGAACAACCACTGAGCGGTGGACAAGGAGAAGGCGGGGAGATTAAGTCTCGTGTCCCCTTATCCCCATTCCACCGCATTGGCGGGTTCGAAAGAACAGATGGGATAGCATCGGGAAAGAGCATTCTCATGGTAAAGAGAATTCGTCTGGTCACCGGCGTCGTTCTGTTTGTTTTTCTGACCTGTCATCTGATCAACCTGTCGTTTGGCCTCATATCCCTGGAAGCCCTGGACAGCTCGCGTCTTTGGGTCTTGTGGTTCTGGTCGACCGGCGTCGGCTTGACCGTCCTTGTGGGCTCGATGGTCGTCCACCTGATGCTCGGCTTGTTCGCTCTCTATAACCGCAACACCCTGCGGATGAGCATGACGGACACGGCCCAGCTCGTCCTGGGCTTGCTGATTTTCCCATTGCTGTTTGGGCATCTTCTGGGAACCGTCATCGGGCCACTCATCACATCCACGCGGCAAAGCTACGTCTCCATCTTGACGCTATTCTGGGTTTTGGATCCCATGCTCGGCCTGAAACAGGTCGTCGTGACGATCATCACCTGGATCCACGGCTGCATGGGTTTGGTGATATGGATGCGGCTCCAGTCCTGGTGGCCCCGCGTCGCCGGGTTTATTTATCCGCTGGTCGTCGCCGTTCCGCTTCTTGCCCTGTTGGGAATGGTCGAAGCGGGCAAGCAAGTCATCGAACTGAACAACGATCCCGAATTTACGAAATCCGCCATAAACACCCTGGCGCCGACGGATAGCATCGTGGATACCTTGTATTTTCTTTTAGATGTAGGCCTCGGGACGTATTTTGCCATCCTCGCCGCCGTTCTACTGGCCCGATATTATCGCGTCCGAAGAGGCCGATCGGGCTTGAGCGTCACCTACGCCGACGGCACCAGACTGGACGCCACCTCTGGGCTGACGCTGCTTGAGATCAGCAGAATGAACAATGTCCCCCATGCGAGCCTGTGCGGGGGAAGGGGCCGCTGCGGCACCTGCCGTGTCCGAATTCTCGACGGGTTGGATATCCTGCCACCGGCATCCGAGATCGAGCGACGGACACTGAACAGGATAGAGGCCGACCCGGACACGCGACTTGCCTGCCAGGTTGTCGCGCGGAGCGGGGCGATCAGAATCGAGCGGTTGCTGCCGCCCTACATCGAGCCGAAGGATCTTCACCGCGCGCCTGGCGGCGAATTGAAGTCCGCCGAGGGCGATGTCGTCGAGGAAGCCGCCACATGAAAAACCTCCTTTGCATTGTTGCCGCCCTGTGGTTGACCGCGGCCAATCCGCCTGCGCTGGGACAGACGCCTCTCGGCCTGATGGGCGTAGAGGCCGGACAAGGTGGCGAGGGCCCGGAGGCGCGACAAATGTCGGAGCAGGAGCTTCAGCAGCTTGTCCGCCTCTTGAGCAATCCGGCATTGGTCGAGCAATTGAAGCATCGGCTGCCCGGAACGGCCGACCGACAGGCGGATGATGGCTTTTCCCTCTCTGGCTTGAAGGAGCATTTTCAGAAGAATTTGCTCCGGGCCCGCGAAAGAGCACAGGAAATCGCTCACGCCCTGACAACGATTTTCCAGTCAACCAGGGCTGTATCGAATTTCTGGAACGAAAGCATGGCGTCGAGCGATTTCTTAAAATCGGCAATTTACGTGATCATCTTCCTGTTCGGCGGCTTCGGCCTCGAATGGCTTTACTGGAGCTACCTGTCGACCACACTGAAACGGATCGAGTTTTCGAAACCGGACACCTACGGCGGTGTCCTGAAGGCTGCCGTACTTCGAGCGCTTTTGTTGTTCGGTAGCATTGCGGTGTTTGCCCTTGGCAGCATCGGGCTTTTTGTCGGGATCGAATGGTCCGCGTTGATCGATCACATTGTCGGTTCTCTGTTGGTCGGGATCATCGCCATGCGATTCATCGTCATGATCGCCGTCTTTGTCCTGGCGCCCAAAGTGGACGATTTGAGACTGCTGCCGTTGGACAAAGCAGCGGCAAAAAATATTTATACCTGGCTTTTGATTATAGGCGGGGTCGGCCTGCTCGGCTATCTGGGTGTCGATATCATCGGCGGGATGGCCATCGCGGCGCCATCTCTACTGGCCGTGGAATTCGTTGCCGGCTTGCTATTCGTGGTCGTTTTGATAGGTGCGATTTGGCAATCCGACTTCATGCGACGCATGGCTACCCCATTGGCCGGCGGGGACGCCGTCCAGGCGGCTGCTACGCTGGCGCCGACGCCGCGCGGTTTCAAGCTCGTTTTATCGAGTGTCCTCATCCTCTTAGCCTTCATATTGTGGTTGCTGTCCGTCGACGACGTGATGTGGACGTTGGTGACGTTGTCGCTGCTTTACCTGGCCATCGACTTGTCGCGCACCATGGTCGACCATGTTTTCGAACGTGTCGGAGAGCAAACACCGGCGACGGCCGAGGGGGACCAAGGGGATGAAGAGGCACGGCCGCCGGACCCGCCCAACCGCTATCGACTGTACCGGCCGATCGCGGATCGATTGATACGGTTCTTCCTGGTGATCGTCGCCGTTCTCACGATCGGCATGGTGTGGGACGTCACGTCGATTTTGCAGTCGACCTCGAATTCGCTCGCCGAGAAGGTCTTCGGGATCATCATCGATGTCGTTTTCGCCTTGCTCATCGCGGACTTCGTCTGGACCTGGGCGAAGACGGCGATCGAGCAGAAATTAGCGACGTTCCCGACACCGGAGCCCGGACAAACCCCTGGACCGGAAGCCCGGATGGCAACCCTGCTGCCCCTGATCCAGAAGGTTCTGATGGTCACCATCATTATCATGGTGGCTCTTATTGTTTTATCGTCCCTTGGTGTCAATACCGGGCCGATATTGGCAGGTGCCGGGGTCGTCGGCATCGCCTTGGGATTCGGTGCGCAGGCCCTGGTAAAAGATATCTTCTCCGGCGTATTCTTTCTGATCGATGATGCCTTTCGCGTGGGTGAATATATCGAGATGGGCAGTTTGCGGGGTACTGTCGAGTCTGTTTCCATCCGGTCGCTGAGGGTGCGTCATCATCGGGGTGCGTTGCACACGATTCCTTACGGCGAATTGAATGCGCTGACGAACTACAGCCGGGACTGGGTAATCATGAAGCTCGAGTTCAGGGTACCGTTCGACACGGACATCAAGTTGATCAAGAAAATTGTCAAGAAAGTCGGCGCCAACTTGCAGGATAACCCCGACTATGGCCATCACATCCTTCAGCCCCTGAAATCTCAGGGTGTGCGGCGGATGGAAGAATTCAACATGGTGGTCGGCGTCAAGTTCATGACGGTTCCCGGCGAGCAATGGACGATCCGGCGCGACGCCTATCAGCAAATCCGCGATGAATTCGAAAAGAATGGCATCAACTTCGCCCACCGGAACGTCATCGTCGAGGTCGTCAGCGACAAACCGCTGACGCAACAAGAAGAAGAGGCGGCGGTCGGTGCCGCGCAGGACAGCATCGAACAACGGCAACCCGCGGGCCCGCCACCGGATGAGCCTTGACGGCACGGCGACCAGTTTCGGGCTTTCTCCCCTCGGGCGCGCCAGCGTTGCATGATTGCGCCGTCTCACGCCTCGGCGCGCGGATACCGCGATGTCGTCTCCAGTTCGTCGAGGTCGAGGTGGTTGCGCATGAAGCGGCGGGAGACGTCGTCGCTCGGCGCGTGGTCCCAACTTTGCCGGCGGCCGCGCGAGAGGGCGTCGTGCGCCAGCAGGCGGCGGCGCTGGCTCTCTCGGATCCGGGCGTCGAGGGCGTCGAGATCCCAGCGGCGGGCCACCGCCGACTGGAAGTCGGCCAGGCGGCCCGCCTCGGCCGGGTCGTCCGCCCGGTTGCGAAGCTCCAGGGGATCGCTTTCGAGTTCGAAGAGCAGCGGCGGGTCGGGTGGGGCGTGGATGTATTTCCAGCCGCCCTCTACCAGCATCACCATCGGCGCCACCGCGCCCTCGGCCATGTATTCGCCGGCGACCGGGCGCGCCGCGATGCGCTCGCCCCGGGCGAGCGGGAGCAGGCCGCGCCCCGGCCCGCCGCCGGCGAGCTCGACCAGGGTGTCGCCGACGTCGAGCAGCGATACCGGGGTCGCGACGCGGCGCGGCGCCAGACCCTCGGGCAGCTTCAGCCACAGGGGCACGCGGGACGAGGGCTCCAGGAACGACATCTTGAACCAGAGGCCGCGCTCGCCGAGGAAATCGCCGTGGTCGGCGAGGAAGAGGACGGCCGTGTCGCGGGCGAAATCGCAGTCCGCCAAGGTTTGCAGGATTTCGCCGATATGGCGGTCGAGATAGGCGACGTTGGCGCCGTAGGCGCGCCGCGCCGCCAGCACGTGGTGGGGCAGGATCGAATACTTGTCCCCGTCCGCGACGGCGGCCAAGCGGCGGGAGTGCGGGTCCGCTTCGGCCTCGCCCACCTCGGGCATCGGCACCGTCGCCTCCGGCACGAGGTCCCAGAACTCCGGCCGGGCGACGTAGGGGTCGTGGGGGTGGGTGAAGCTGGCGACCAGGGTGAACGGCCGCGTCTCGGCGCGGCGCGCCAGCTGGTGCAGGCGAAGCTTGGTCCGGTAGGCGACCTCGTCGTCGAATTCCAGCTGGTTGGTGGTGATCGCGGTGCCGGCCTCCGTCACGGAGCAGAGGTTGTGGTACCACCAGTCGATCCGCTGATCCGGCCTGGACCAGTCGGGCGTCCAGCCGAAGTCGGCGGGATAGATGTCGGTCGTCAGCCGCTCCTCGAAGCCGTGCAGCTGGTCGGGGCCGACGAAATGCATCTTGCCGCAGAGGATCGTCAGCTGCCCCAGCGCGCGCAGGCGATGGGCGAAGGTCGGGATCGTCGCCGGCAGTTCCGCCGCGTTGTCGTAAACCCCGGTCTCGGACGGCAACAGCCCGGTCATCAAGGCGGCGCGCGATGGCGTGCAGAGCGGACTCGCGCAATAGGCCCGCTCGAAACGCACCGATTGATCGTAAAGCCGGCGAAGGTTCGGCGCCGGAATCCAGGACGCCGGCCCGCCAGCCATCAGGGTCCCCGCCAGTTGGTCGGCCATGAGGACCAGGAGGTTCATGGCCGCCCCGGCGCTCAACCGCTGGCGGGGCGGGGATCGGGCGGGTGGCTCGGCGCATCCAGCCGCGCGGGCCGAGGCCAGAGCACCGGCCAGAGTTCCGAATCCAACGCCCCGCCCGGCGTCAGTTTTGGATCGTAGAGCATATTCTGGATCTTCGGGCGCGGATGGTAGGTCGCGTCGTCGCCGGCGAAACGGATCACGTAGGCCCGGCGGCGCACGTCGTCGGTGGTATTGCCCGGCGCCCAGTGGACGGTCAGGGCGTGGTGGATCGTGCAGTCGCCCGGTTCCATCTCGAAGCGGGCGAATTCCAGCTCGCCGCGCATCGCCTCGATGTCCGGAATCGGCGGCAGATCCTCGCCGTAATCCTCGTTCTCGTCGAAGCTTTCCGCCTTGAAGCGCTTGCCCCAGCGGTGCGAGCCCTTGACGTATTCCACCGCCCCGCTCGCCCGGGTCACGGGGTCGAGCGCCAGCCACAGCGTCGCGACCTGGGTCCCGCCCACCGGCCAGAAGGGTTGGTCGTGGTGCCAGATGGTGGGCGTGCTGGTCCCGGGCTCCTTCACCAGCAGCTGGTCGAAGAACAGGTTGGCCCTGGCCGAGCGCATGACCGTCGCCGCCACCTCGGCCGCTGGCGAGCGGTGAAGGAAATCGCGGAACGCCGGCTGGTGGGCCCAGACGAAGGTGTCGCCGAAGAAGTTGCCACTGCCACCCCGGTTGATATCCTTCCACATCCGGCTGGGCGCGGCCATGTCGGCCTCGACGCCACGGCGAAGCTGGTCGACCCATTCGCCATCGAACAGGCCCTTGAGCAGGACGATGCCGTCGGCGTGGAAGGCCTCGATCTCGGCCTCGGTGATCGCCCGGGCGGGTTCGTCGTTCATCCGAGGACCCTCCGGCCCCACGCGCAGGCATGCGCCATCGCCGCGTCGGCGGCGACGACCCTTCCGACCCAGAAGAGGAAGCCGTGGTTCATGCCTTCGCGCCGGGTCATCTCGGTCGCCACGCCCTCGGCCGCGAGCCGATCGCCGTAACCCTCCGCCTCGTCGCGCAACGGGTCGTATTCGGCGCTCATCACATAGGCCGCCGGCAGGCCGGCGAGGCTCCGGGCCCGGAGCGGGGCGGCGAGCGGATCGGCGGCCTCGGCGCCATCGTTCAGATAATGGTCCCAGAACCACTTCATGGTCGCCGTGGTGAGGCCGTAGCCTTCGCCGTTCTCCGCGTAGGACGCGGTACCCGGCTCATAGTAGTCGGTCACGGGATAGAGCAGCATCTGCCCCGCGAGCGGCGGGCCGCCCTCGTCGCGCACGCGGAGCGCGGTGACGGCGGCCATGGTGCCGCCCGCGCTGTCGCCGGCGATCAGGATGCGGGACGGATCGGCGCCGAGGTCGCCGGCGTTTTCGGCCGCCCAGCGGGTCGCCGCCAAACAATCGTCGGGGCCGGCCGGGAACTTGTGCTCGGGCGCCAGGCGATAGTCGACCGAGACCACCACGGCGCCGATCCCCGCCGCCAGATGCCGGCACATGCCGTCGTGGGTCTCCAAGCTGCAAAGGACGAAGCCGCTGCCGTGGAAGAAGACGATCAGCGGCAGCGGGCGGGCGCCCTCGGGCCCGTAGATGCGGAGCCCGAGCGGCCCGCCCGGCCCCGCCATCTCGGCTTCGGTGAGCCAGGCCATCTCCGGCCCTGGCACCATCAGCGAGACGCGGGCTTCATAAAGCCGCCTGGCCTCCACGACCGACAGAGTCGAGGTGTCGGGCACGCCCGTGCCCTTGTCGAGCAGGGCCTGGATTTCCGGGTCGACCGGCACGGCCCCGCCTATTGCCCGGCGCGGACGAGCTTGCCGGGCAGCGCGCCCGTGTGCTCGCCATGCTCGAACACCGCCTCGCCCGCGACGAAGGTGGCGGCATAGCCGTCGACACGTTGCACCAGGCGACGCCCGCCCGCCGGCAGATCGTCGACGATGTCGGGCGCGTGCAGGCGCAGTCCTTCGTGATCGATGACGTTGACGTCGGCCCTGAGGCCCGGTTTCAGCAGCCCGCGATCCTTCAGGCCGAAGAAGCGCGCGGTGTCGCTGGTCTGCCGCTTGACGACGAACTCCAACGGCAGGCCCGGCCCCCGGGTTCGCCCGCGCGCCCAATGGGTCAGCATGAAGGAGGGCACGCCCGCGTCGATGATCGAGCCGCAATGGGCGCCGCCGTCGCTCAGGCCCAGCACGGTGCCGGAATCCAGCAGCATCTCGCGGATCGGTCCATGGTCGCCGACCACGTAGTTGGTGACCGGGAAGAAGAGGAAGCGGTCGGCCCCCTCGCTCAGATAGTCGTAGGCGACTTCCTCCGGCGTCCGGTTGCCGGCCGCCGCGATCGCCGCGACGCTCTTCTCCGGCGCCGGCTCATAGTCAAGTTCCTGGCCCATCACATAGATCCGATCCCACCGCGTGGTGATCTGCTGGCGGAATTGCGAGAGGCGCTGGAAAGCCTCGGGCGAGACCTCGGCCTTCAGGATTCGCTCCCGCACCGCCGGATCGCGCAGCCGCGCGAAACGCTCCTCGACCGGCAGGGCCTCGATCTCGCCATAGCCTTCGCGAATCGAAAACGGGTTCAGCAGCGTGGCGACGCCGAGGATCACGCCCACCGGGCGGCCGGCGATCTGGGCGGCGAGATGGGCGCCCTGGGCGCGGCCCGCATGGACGCCGGCGATCAGGCGGCGCCAGCGCTCCGGGTCCTTGGCCCTGTCCGTCAGCAAGAACCAGACCGGCTTGCCCGTCGCTTTCGCCAGATCGGTCATCCAAGCGAGTTCGCTCGCCTCGTCGTCGAAGTCGCTGTTCATGCCGAAGGCGCCGTGGCCGAACTCGGCCAGGCAGGAGCCGATCCCGACCAGCTCGTCGACCTCGCTATAGCGCCCGGGGACATACTCGCCGGTGAGCGTCTTGTGCGAGTTGGTCCGGGAAGTGGTGAAGCCAAAAGCACCCGCCGCCATGGCGTCGCGCGTCAGATCGCGCATGGTGGCGATGTCCTCGGCGGCCGCCGGCTCGCGGCGGATGGCGCGGTCCCCCATTACGTAGACGCGCAAGGGGTGGTGCGGCACCTGGGCGCCGACGTCGATGGTGCGCGGCTGGCGGGCGAGCGCGTCGAGGAACTCGGGAAAACTCTCCCAGTCGTATTTCAGCCCTTCGGCCAGCGCGACGCCCGGGATCTCCTCGATCGCCTCCATCAGGTCGATCAGCTCGGCCCGATGCTCCCTGCGCACCGGCGCGAAGCCGACGCCGCAGTTGCCGAAGACCACCGTCGTCACGCCATGCCAGGAGGAGGGCGCCAGGATTGGGTCCCAGGTCGCCTGGCCGTCGTAATGGGTGTGGACGTCGACCCAGCCGGGCGTCACCAGCATGCCGTCGGCGTCGATCTCGCGGCGGCCGGGCCCGGCCTTGCCGCCGACCTGGACGATCCGTCCGTCGGCAAGCGCGACGTCGCCGGTGAAGGGCTTTGCTCCGCCGCCGTCGACGATGTCGCCGCCGCGAATTACCGTATCGTGCATGGCTCTACGTCCCCTCGGTCCCGTCGGTCGGGGGAATCTAACGCCAATTCGATCGCTACGTCGATAGCGGCGGCGCGGCGGGTGATCAGCCGGCCTTGCGTTCGCCGGACATCATCTGGTCCAGCCGGTCGACCCGCCGGAAGAGGTTTTCGCTGCGGCGCAGGAGGTCGGCGAGCGCGTCCGGCAGCTCGTCGTCGGGGGCGATCGCGCCGTCGAGGCAGACATTGTGGCCGGCGAGGCGCCATTCGGGCATCGCCAGGTCCTTGGCCGAAAGCTCGCCCTCGTGGTGGACCCGGACCGCCAGCAGCCAGGCCATGATGTGGGCGAGCCGGGTGGTGAGCCGCATGCTCTCGACGCTGTAGGCGAGTGCCCCCGGCACCTGCAGGCCGCGCACGTCATTGTCGCCGCGATCGGCGAAATAGTGGCGGGTCTCCAGTACCAGGCGGAACGCCTCGGCGTAGGTCCGGCCCAGGAAGACCGGTGCGCCGTCGGAGACGGTTTCCTCGCGTCGGTTCATTCTCGCGCCCACACCCTGACTGGCCACATGAAACGCAGTATCGAGGTTAAAGCTTAACAAATTCAGGCACCGCGCAAGGGCCGATCGCCTTGAACCCCCGCGCGACGGAACCCATATCAATGGTGTACCGGATGCCGCTTGGCGGGTCCGGGCACGCGCGGACCCGGCCGCATGCGGCGGGTCGCACGGAAAACGTTGGTATTGCTCAACAGGAGGATATCGCGTCATGCGAACCTATGATCTCACTCCCCTTTTGCGCTCCGGCGTCGGCTTCGACCGGCTGGATCGCGTGTTCGACAAGCTGCAGCGCCAAAACGGCGCCGAGGCGGCCTATCCCCCCTACGATATCGTCAAGACCGGCGAGAACGGTTACCGCGTCACCATGGCGGTCGCCGGGTTCGGCGACGAGGACATCGATCTCTCCGTCACCGACGGCGTGCTGGTGATCAAGGGCAAGCGAGCCGACGAAGACGAGGGCAACCGTTACCTCCATCGCGGCATCGCGGGGCGTGGCTTCGAGCGGCGCTTCCAGCTGGCGGAGAACGTCAAGGTCGACGGTGCCCGCCTGGAGAACGGTCTGCTGCATGTCGATCTCGCGCACGAAGTGCCCGAGCATCTGAAGCCCCGCCGGATCCCGATTCACGGCACCGCCCGGGCGGCCTGAGGCCGCCTCCCGGACCGACCGAATAGGCCGCGCCCGCGAGCGCGGCGAGGGGAGAAATGCGTCTCCCGAGCAAGAGAGGACTGAAACGATGAACCGCAATCTGACCACTCGGCGGCCCCGCCGCCATCCGAGCCCGCCGCCGAGCCTCTTCGGCGACAACTGGGGCGACTTCGAACGTCTGTTCGACGGCTTCTGGACACGATCACCCGCCGCCGAGGACGCCGTGGCGGCATTCCGCCCCCGGGTTGACGTCGAGGAGACCACCGATGCCTACGTCATCACCGCCGAACTCCCCGGCTTCGCCGAGGATCAGGTGACGGCGACGGTGAGCGACGGTGTCCTGCGCCTCGAGGCCGAGGCGAGCCTGGACACGGGGCACGATGCGTCCGAAGGCGAGGGCCAGCGCCGCTACCACGTCCGCGAGCGCTCGAGCGGCCGCTTCGAGCGGGCCTTTCGCCTGCCCGAGGTCGTCGACGAGAAGGCCATCGCCGCCCGCTTCGAGAACGGCGTGATGACCCTCACCCTGCCGAAGACCCCGGTGATGGAACCGGAGGTCCGCCGCATCGACATCGCCAAGGGCTGATCCCCCTCCCCCCTTTGGCGATGCGGGCCCGCCCCCGGGCGGGCCCGACCATCCTTCGCCGCTTTTGGCGGATCGCGCCAACGCGCCAACGCCCGTCAAGCCGAGGGGCGAGCTTCCTCCTCTCATACCAGCGTGCGGAGCGCATCCAGGCTTTCGTCGGGGTATTCCTCGATCATTATGTGGCCGCAGTCGGGCAGGACGACCTCGCGGCTATTCGCGATGTGTTCGGCGAGCGCCCGGCCCTGCTTGACGGGCGCCATCATATCGTCGCCGCCCATCACCAGGAGCGTCGGGCATCGGACCCCGTCGGCCGCCTCGAAGCCGGTCTCGTACTCGTGGCAGGCCATCAGGTCGCAATGCAGCAGGCCGGGGGCGCCGCGCTGCCAGATGCGCAAGCCCCCACGCATCATCCACAAGCCGGGCATCCGGTGGCGGCCGAGCTGCGCCGGGCCGCCGAAACCCCAGGCGTTCATCAGGTCGAAGGCCACCGGATCGCCCGCCTTCGAGGTCTCCTGAAGCACCTCCGTCACCCGCATCGGATAGCCGGGGCCGAGCAGGGCCAAGGCACTCACCCGCTCGGCGTGGCGGCCGGCGGCGTCGAGGGCGACGAGGGCGCCCATCGAATGGCCGACGAGGGCCGCCCGCTCCAGGCCCGCCGCGTCCAGCAGGCGGATCACCCAGTCGGCGATCTCGGGAATCGAGGCGAGCGGTTCGCCGCCGGAGCGCCCGTGCCCCGGCAGGTCGACCGCCAGCACGCCACGGCCATGCCAGGCGAAATAGCGGGTTTGCAAATTCCACACCGTGCGGTCGAGCGCGGCGCCGTGGATGAAGACAATTCCCGGTTTCTCGGGATCGAAAGGCTGGCCGCCGGTGGCGGCGAAGACCTCGTGGCCATCGACGGTCAGGATCATCCCCTCACCCCTTTTGCGCAGCGCGCAGCGCGCGGGCCAGATCGGCGGTGAGGTCGCCCGGATCCTCGAGCCCGATCGACAGCCGTACCAGATCCTCGCCGATGCCGGCGGCGGCGAGCGCGGCGGCGTCCATCTGCTGATGCGTGGTGGAGGCCGGGTGGATCACCAGGCTCTTGGCGTCGCCCACGTTGGCGAGGTGGCTGAAGAGGCCGAGCGCCTCGATGAACCTGCGTCCAGCCTCGCGCCCGCCCTCGATGCCGAAGCTGAAGATCGCCCCCGGCCCGTCGGGCAGCAAGGTCGCCGCCAGGTTGTGGTCGGGATGGTCGGGGAGTTCCGGCCAGGTGATCCAGGAAACGGCGTCGTGGCCGTTCAGGAAATTCACCACCGCGCGCGCGTTGTCGACATGGCGGCGCATGCGGAGCGGCAGGGTCTCGACCCCCTGGAGGATATAGAAGGCGTTCTGCGGGCTCATCGAGGCGCCGAAGTCGCGCAGACCCTCGGCCCGGGCCCGCATGATGAAGGCGCGGGGCCCGAATTCCTCGGCGAAATCGAGGCCGTGGTAGCCGGCATAGGGCTCGGTCAGGGTCGGGAAGCGGCCCGAGGCCTCCCAGTCGAATGTGCCGCCGTCGACGATGACGCCGCCGATTGCGACGCCGTGGCCGCCCAGGAACTTGGTCGCCGAATGCAGCACCAGGTCGGCGCCGTGCTCCAGCGGGCGAAACAGCACGGGCGAGGCGAAGGTGTTGTCGACCATCACCGGCACGCCCGCGCCGTGCGCCACCTTCGCCAGTTCCGGCAGGTTCGGCACCTCGAGGCCGGGGTTGCCCAGGGTCTCGACGAAGACCACGCCGGTCTCGGGCCGGATCGCGGCGGCGAAGGCGGCGGGATCGCGGGGATCGACGAAGCTCGTCTCGATGCCGAAGCGCGGCAGCGTCATGTTGAAGAGCTGATGGCTGCCGCCGTAGATCGAGGTCGAGGAGACGATGTGCCCGCCCTGGTCCATCAGCGTGGCGATGGCGAGGAAGAGGGCCGCCTGGCCGCTTGCCGTGCAGATCGCGCCGACGCCACCCTCGAGCGCCGCGATCCGCTCCTCCAGCACGGCCACGGTGGGGTTGGAGATGCGGCTATAGATGTGGCCCGCGCGTTCCAGGTTGAAGAGGGCGGCGGCATGGTCGGTATCGGGAAAGACGTAGGAGGTGGTCTGGTAGATCGGTACCGCGCGGGCGCCGTATTGCGGGTCCGGCTTCTGGCCCGCGTGCAGGCTCAGGGTTTCCGGCTTCAGGTAGCGGGGATCGGCCATGCGGGAACTCCCTAGAAATCGCGAGCGACTGTAGATGTGGCGGGTGGGCGCCGCAGCAAAAATTATGGCTCAATTTGTGAAATGTATGCATCACCTTGTTACGGCGGCGGCGAGGCAGGCTCGGTCATTGGCGCCGGGGGCGAGGCCGACGAGGTGGAACCAGCTCAGGTAGTTGTCCAGATAGCGGGTGGCGATGCCGCGGCGGGGACGCAGGAAGTCCTTCAACCGGCTGTGGCGGCTGTTCACCGTCTGCACATGCAGATCGCCCCGAACCCGTTCCCCCATCGAGCGGTTGAGTGCTTCGTGGCTCACCCCGAGCGCGGCGGCGCAAGGTGGATAGCTCGCGCCACCGTCGGAGACCAGCAGGGCGTCCTTCGCGACCACCGGGTCGAGAGCAGCCGTGAGCGCCGCCGCGTCGACCCTGGGCAGCACCGCGCTCACCGTCGTCCCGCTCCGGTCCGCCGCCATGAGAACCGGCACCTGCTCGCGCGAGAGGCCGCGCTTCTTCGCCTTGCCGCCCCGCCGCCGTGCCTTGCGTCCCAGCCCGCGCGCGCCCTTCCGGCTCTCCAGGACGTAGGTCTCGTCCGCTTCCACGATCCCCTTGAGCACCTCCGAATCGCTCCGCGCCGCCGCCAGAAACCGGTGACGCCAGCGGAACGCCGTGCTCACCGCCACGTCGCAGCGCGCCGCCGAGGCCTTCACCGTCTCCCCCTCCGCCAGCGACGCCCCGAACGACAGCCAGCGTTCCTTGTGGTGCAGGCCCGACAGCGGCGTACCGGTCAGCGCGTTGAAGGTCCTGCCGCAGCCCTTGCACTGGTAGCGCCGCAGACCCCGCGCCATACCGCGCGAAACCGCCCCTTCGCTCGCGCAGTGCGGACAGCGCCGGGCCTCGTCCACACCAAGCTCGATCGCGGCCTTCGATGCCTCGCCTTCGCTCCGGCCCGACAGCACCGCGAGCGCCTCGTGCCGCTGCACGCGCGTCAGCCCGCGCGCCGCCGAAAGCCACA
Organism: Alphaproteobacteria bacterium; assembly: GCA_965226475.1. Taxonomy (GTDB): domain Bacteria; phylum Pseudomonadota; class Alphaproteobacteria; genus JASLMY01. Next base: position 80,824 of record CBDDDJ010000003.1, read on the forward strand.
CCTGGAAACCCTTGCCGTCCATGACCCAACCTCCTGACGTTCCGAGCATTCTATCACAAATGCATACGCTTCACGAATTGAGCCAAAATTATCGCCGGCCCACGGCGAAACCGAGACGGTCCCGCGCGCCCGGGCGTGACGGAACCCGGGGATGCCGCCCGCGCCCCTCAAGCGCCGAAACAAGCTATAAGCGGGGAACGTTTCGGCATGGGAGGCGGCGATGGGGACGACGGCATTCCTCGGTCTCGGCAACATGGGGATCGGCATGGCCGCCCGGCTGATCGATGCGGGGCACGACGTACGGGTCTGGAACCGCGGCCCCGGCAAGGCGGTACCATTGGCCGCCCGGGGCGCGCATGTCGCGGCCAACCCGGCCGACGCGGCGGCGGGGGCCGACGCGGTTTTTGCCATGCTTGCCGACGACGAGGCCAGCCGCGCGGTTTGGCGGGGCGCCGCGGGCGCGCTCGAGGCGATGGCGCCGGGGGCGCTGGCGATCGAGTGTTCGACGCTTTCGGCCGGCTGGGTGGCCGAATTGGCGGCGGCGGCGAAGTCGCGCGGTCTCGATTACGTCGATTGCCCGGTGACCGGACTGCCCACGGCGGCGGCGGCGGGCGAGCTAACCCTGCTGGTTGGCGCGCCTCCCGAGACTCTCGCGAAGGTGCGGCCCTGGCTCGATGCCCTGGCGGCCGACATCATCCACTTCGGCGCCGTCGGTACCGGCAGCGCCTACAAGCTGATGGTGAATTTGATGGGCGCGGTGCAGATCGCCGGCGTCGCCGAGGGGATGGCGATCGCCGTCCGGGCGGGCCTGGACCCGGCATTGGTGGCCGAGGCGATCGCCAAGGGCCAGGCGGCGAGCCCCCAGGTGGTGCGCGCCGCCGGTCGCATCGTCGCCGACGACCACGAGGACCCCGTGCTCTTCGCCGGCCGCCTGCGGCTGAAGGATGCGCGCTACGGCGCCGATCTCGCCGCCCGCCTCGGCATCGAGGCGCCCTTGGGCCAGGCCGCCGTCGAACTCTACCGCCGCATGGTCGACGGCGGCCGGGGCGAGATCAACGACAGCGGCGTCGTCCGCGTCTTCGAGGACGACTGAGCCGACCGGCGAAAAATCCCTCGGCTTCGCCCCGGTCCGTGCAAAACGCCGCCATGCGGCCGGCGAACGGCGTTCCGTGGCCGGCGGCGGCGCCGGTGACGCGAAGGCCGCGCTTGCAGACCAGCCGGTGGTTGGCGGACTCGGCCGCCTTGGCGATGTCGTCCATGGGGTTGCCGTCCACCACCAGCAGGTCGGCGGCCCCGTCCTCGGCGATCCGGCCCTCGTCCGCCAGGCCCATGAGGTCGGCCGCCGAACTGGTCGCGAAGCGCAGCGCGTCGAGCGGCGCGATGCCGATTGCGACCATGAGCGCCAACTCCCGCGCGTTCTCGCCGTGCCGGTTGAAGGGCGTGCCGGCATCCGTGCCCATGGCGATGCGGCCGCCGGCCTCGTAGAACAGCTTGATCGACTGGCGGTGGCGATCGTCGATCCGTTCGGCCTTCTCGATCACATAGTCGGGGACGCTTCCCTTCATGGCGACGATGTTGCGGATGGCGGCGAGCGTCTGGACAAGCCAGGTGCCGCGCGCCAGCATCTCCGAGATGCATTCCTCGGTCATGAAGATGCCATGCTCGATCGAGGTGATGCCGGCGCGGACGGCATTGAGGATTCCCTCGGAGCCCTGGGCGTGGCTGGCGCTCGGTCGGTGGAAGCGGCTGCCCTCGGCGACACCGGCCGCCATCTCTTCGGCCGTGTAGTGGGCATCCTCCGGATCGACGCCGGGCGTCATCACCCCGCCGGTGGCCATGATCTTGATCAGGTCGGCGCCGGCGTGGATCTGCTCGCGGACGGCGCGGACCACCTCGTCGATACCGTCGGCGACGCGGCCCGTGCGGTTGCCGTGGCCACCCGTCATGCAGATCAGGCGGCCGCTGGCGCGAATGGTCGGGCCCAACTGGCGGCCGTCGTTGCAGGCATCGCGAACCGCGAACTCGAGATAGTCCTTGCCGCCGCAGTCGCGGATCGCCGTGATGCCGCCGGCCAAGCTCGCCTGGGCCCGCTCCAGCGCCTTCAGGGTCATTTGGCCCGGCAACAGCTTGTCGGCCACCGTTCCGGGATCGCCCTCCGCGCCGAGGCAGAGGTGGACGTGGCAGTCGATCAACCCGGCATCAAGGTAGCCCCCGTGGTGTCGACGACGTCACCGGCGAAGCCGTCGAACTCACCCGACGGCGCGACCCGGGCGATCCGCCCGTCCTCGACGAGAACCGCCCGGCCCGGGACGGGTTCCCGCTCGCCGTCGAACAACAGGCCACCCGAAAACAGCGTCTTGGTTATGATCGTCCCCTCGCCCATCGGGCGCCGATGGCGGCGGCTTTGCGGGCCAAGCCGCCGTGGAGGTCGAGGCAGCGCTCGAACCAGAGGGCGACCGGATCGTCTTCGGCGAGCAACGGCACGTCGCTGATCACGCGCGGCCACTGGAAAGCGCCGAACAGCAGGTAGTCGGCGTAGTGCGGTTCCTCGCCGCCGAGGAAGGCCTGGTTCCGCAAGGTCCGGCGCGTGGGCCCCAGCAGCTTTCGCAGGCTTTCGATGCGCGCCTCGCGGCCCTCGACCACCGCTTCCAAGGTCTTGCCGAAGCTCTTCTCCCGATCGGCGCGGAAATAGTCCCGATCTTCCGGCCGGGCCGCGTCGTGGATCGCCACGAGGACGATCCGCACGATCTCGCCCATCAATGTCCCCACGCAGTTGTCGACGAAGCGGGCGAGGCCCATTCCGGCTGGTCCATGGAAGAGGCTCGGGCGGTCGGGATAGGTCTCGTCGAGATATTCGGCGATGGCCCAGGAATCGGCGACGACGATCACCGGCACCCGCTTCTGGGTACCGTCGAGCATGGCGGGGATTTCGGTGAAGCCGACGGGCGTGGCCACATGGTCCAGCCCCTTGTGCGCCAGCGCCATGCGCGCCCGCCAGCAGAAGGGGCTGAAGCGGCGATCCTCCAGGCCACCAGGTCATACATTTCGATGGTCATGCTCTTCTCCTTGCCCGCGACGCAGGGCGGAAATCGGCGCGTCTCCCACTCGGGATCTCCGGCAATCGAGCGTGCCCGAGGGGTGGACCACGACCCGCCAACCCGGGGGGACCACGGTGGTGCCGCCCGTCTCTTCAACGATGGCCGGGCCGTCGAAGGCGAGCCCCCCGTCCATCGCCGAGCGTGCGAGCACGGGGCAATCGGCGAAGCCGCCGTCGAACCAGACGGGTCGGCGTTCGAGTTCCAGTGCCCCGCTCGGCTCGGTGGCGAGCGCCACTTCGGGCTTCACCGTTTCGCCGATCGAGACCAGGCGGACGTTGACGATTTCCGCGTCGTTGTCGGTGTCGGCGAAACCGAAGGTGGTCTCGTGGCGGATATCGAACGCGGACCGTGTCGGCCCCCAGTCCGCGCCACCCGGCGACCAGGGCACGGGGAGCGTGAAGGACTGGCCGGCATAGCGCATATCCAGGCTGAACTCGTGCGCGCGGGCCTCGGCGGGAATGCCGTCGGCGGCGAGGCGGGCCTCGCCCTCGGCCCGCATGTCCGCCGCCACCGCGTCGAGATCGCCGGGCGCCAGATCGCGCAGCCGACCGCCCCAGGGGCGGACGAAATCGCGGCGCAGGTTGGCGAGCAGCTGGCCCAGGGCCGAGAGATGGCCCGGCAGGCGCGGGATCAGCACCCGGCCGATCGCCAGCTCGTCCGCGACCATCAGGATATGCATCGGTCCGGCGCCGCCGAAGCCGACGAGCGCGAAGGCGCGGGGATCGAAACCGCGATGGACCGAGACCTCGCGCACCGCGCCGGCCATCTTGGCGACCGCCAGCCGTACCGCGCCGTCGGCGAGGCGGATCGCCGAGGTCTCTTCCTCGTCGTCGCTCAGGCGGCCGAAGGCGGCGAGCGCCGGTGGGCGCCGCATCACGAGGCCGCCGCTCAGGGCCCGATTCGTCGGCAGGCGGCCCAGCAGCAGGTTGGCATCGGAGACGGTCGCCGCCTCGCCGCCCCGGCCGTAGCAGGCCGGGCCCGGCACCGCGCCCGCGCTCTCCGGCCCCACCTCGAGCGTGCCGTCCGGGCCGAGGTGCACGATGCTGCCGCCGCCGGCGCCGATGGTGTGGATGTCGAGCTGCGGCACTTGCAAGGGAAAGGCGCCGACCTGATTCGCGTGGCGGATCCGGGGCGCGCGGCCGTGGATCAGGGCCACGTCGGTGCTGGTGCCGCCCATGTCGAAGGTGATGCAGTCGTCGACGTCCATCGTTTCGGCGATGCGGAGCGCGCCGACCACGCCGCCGACGGGGCCAGAAAGGAAGGTGCCGACGACGAAGTCCGCCGCCCGCGCGAGCGTCATGGCGCCGCCGTTGGAGCCCATGATGCTGACCGGCGCGTCGACGCCCGCGGTGTCCAACGCTTGCCGCAAGGCGTCCAGGTAGCGCCGCAGAGTCGGTGTCAGATAGGCGTTGAGGGCGGCGGTGGAGAAGCGCTCGTATTCGCCCCGCTCGCGCACCAGTGCCGCCGAGGTGCAGATGGGCAACTCCGGCAGCAACTCGGCCAGGCGCGCCGCCGCCCGCATCTCGTGGCGGTCGTCGACATAGGCGTTCATGAAGCCGACCGCGACCGCCTGGATCTCGTCTTGGCGGAACCGATCGGCGATCGCCCCGAGCGCGTCTTCGTCGAGCGGCGTCAGGACCTCGCCGTCGGCCGCGATTCGGCCCGCCACCTCGAGGCGGTGGCGCCGCTTCACCACCGGCTTCTCGCGCTGGAAGCCGATATCGAACAGTCCGCCCACCAGCCGCCGGGTCCGCCCGATCTCCAGCGTGTCGCGAAAGCCCTCGGTGGTGACGAGGCCCGTCGGCGCCCCCTTGCGCTCCAACAGCGCGTTGGTCGCGATCGTGGTCCCGTGCACGAAGGCGCCGAGCTCGCCCGGAGCGATGCCGAGGGCGCCGATCGCCTCCAGCACCCCTTCCCACTGCCGGTCGGGCAACGAGGGTACCTTGGCCGACAGCAGCGAACCCGAGGCCGGGTCGTGACAGAGCACGTCCGTGAACGTTCCGCCCACGTCGATGCCGATCACATGGCGTTTGTCGCGCTCGCCCGCCGCCGTCATGCCCGCCTACCTTCCCCGCACACGCGCCGGGATCTTGCGGAGATCGCGGTGCCGGCGCAAGCGGTGCCGGTTGACGACAGGAGATTAATGCATCATAAAGATACATAATGTCGGATCCGAATCCGCCCCCTCGACCTATCGACTGGGCACGGCTTCGCGCCGACGAGGCGGAGCGCGTTATCCGCGAACGCGCGGAAGACACGTCAAGGGTCGCTTTCGGACTGCATGCCTTCGAGCGGTTGGAAGAACGCAGCATTACGCAGCCCGATGCCTACGACATTCTCCGGACCGGACACGTCGAGGGTGACCCCGAGAAGAATGTCGAAGATGACTGGGAAACGATTGTCGTCAAGCGAATGCCGGGCGGACGGGAGGCTGGTGTCGTGACGATCATCTTTCGGAAGCGCGATCTTCTTTTCGTCAAGACGGTCGAATGGATGGACCTCAATCGATGCCAAACGCCAAACCATCGACGCGCCTGGAGCCGTTCCACTACAAGGATTCCGGCCTAGATTACATCTATCTGCAAAACGGTTTCGCGATCCACGACACACCCTACGGACGGGGCATCGCCATTGAGGATGCCGACGGACTGCACAAAGCGATCGCGGCCGAGATTGTCAGTTCACCTCGGGCTCTGAGAGGGCAGGAAGTCCGCTTTCTTCGATCTCAGCTCGACATGTCCCAGGCGAGCCTGGCCGACGTGCTGGGTCTGCGGAGATTGCAGATCACGCGTTGGGAAGCGGCGCGAGATCGCTCCATCCCTTCCAGTGCCGATCGTGCGCTGCGTTTTTTCTTCGGAATGAAACTCGTGGGCCATGAACTCGTCGACGACATTCTCGAACTGCTGACTGAAATTGACGATCTGGCGCGCCAACGCACATTTTTTGAAGAGACGGAGTTGGGATGGCGACGTAAGGCCGCCTGAACGCCGCGCCTCAGCCGCCGATTGGCCGGAAGCGGGGCAGCGTGATTTCGGCCGTTACCGGGTCGAACACCACCTCGACGGCCATGCCGACTTCGATTCGATCGTTCTCGATGCCGACGATATCGGCGTTGAGGCGGGGGCCTTCGTCGAGTTCGACTTGCGCCGCGTTGTAGGGGATGTCGGCGGCGAAGCTTTCGAACCATTTCTGGTGCACGATGACGAAGGTCGAGACGCGACCCCGGCCGCTCGCCGACCTCCAGTCGACGGCGTCTCCGAAACAATGGGAACAGAGAGGGGAAGGGGGCCAGTAGGCCTGGTCGCAGTCCCGGCAGTGGGGCAGGCGAAGTTCCCCCATCCGGCACCCTTCCCAAAAGGGCGCGTTCTCTGGCGTAATCCGGGGAAGCGGCTTTTCCAGGTCGTTCATCTCCGCCCCCTCTAATTCCGGAAGACCACGCTGTCGCCCCAGAGCGTGCCCCATTGCAGGTGGGTGGCGCCCTCGATCTGGCGGGGGCCCGCCTCGCCCCGCAGCTGGCGGGTAATCTCGGCGATATGGTTCCAGCCGCTGACGTGGGCTTCCGACATCAGGCCGCCGTTGGTATTGACCGGCAGCCGGCCGCCCAGGCGGATGCCGCCGTCCTCGACGAACTCGTGCCCCTCGCCGGGCGCGGCGAAGCCGAAGCGTTCCAGCACGAAGATCACCAAGGGCGTGAAGGCGTCGTAGGTATAGAGGCCGGCGATGGCCTCGCGCTCGATCCCGGCCATGTGATAGACGTCACCGTCGATCGCGCGCGGCGTGACGCGGCCCGGCCGTTGCTGATTGATGCCGAGGCCGGGCGGCGCGAAGATGAACTCGTCGGGCCCGGAGCGAATGCCCTGCATGCCGGAGATGTAGACCGGGGGTTTCGCCAGATCGCGGGCGCGATCGGCCCGCGTCACCAGGACCACCACCGCCCCATCGCTCACCAGGCAGCAATCGAAAAGGCCCAAGGGCTCGACGATGCGCCTGGCCACCGCATGGTCCGCGAGCGTCAATTCCTTTGGCTCAATTCGTGAAACGTATGCATTTGTGATAGAATGCCCGGAACGTCAGGAGGTTGGGTCATGGACGGCAAGGGTTTCCAGGTGTGGCTTTCGGCGGCGCGCGGGCTGACGCGCGTGCAGCGGCACGAGGCGCTCGCGGTGCTGTCGGGCCGGAGCGAAGGCGAGGCATCGAAGGCCGCGATCGAGCTTGGTGTGGACGAGGCCCGGCGCTGTCCGCACTACGCGAGCGAAGGGGCGGTTTCGCGCGGTATGGCGCGGGGTCTGCGGCGCTACCAGTGCAAGGGCTGCGGCAGGACCTTCAACGCGCTGACCGGTACGCCGCTGTCGGGCCTGCACCACAAGGAACGCTGGCTGTCGTTCGGGGCGTCGCTGGCGGAGGGGGAGACGGTGAAGGCCTCGGCGGCGCGCTGCGACGTGGCGGTGAGCACGGCGTTCCGCTGGCGTCACCGGTTTCTGGCGGCGGCGCGGAGCGATTCGGAGGTGCTCAAGGGGATCGTGGAAGCGGACGAGACCTACGTCCTGGAGAGCCGGAAGGGCGCGCGCGGGCTGGGACGCAAGGCACGGCGGCGGGGCGGCAAGGCGAAGAAGCGCGGCCTCTCGCGCGAGCAGGTGCCGGTTCTCATGGCGGCGGACCGGAGCGGGACGACGGTGAGCGCGGTGCTGCCCAGGGTCGACGCGGCGGCGCTCACGGCTGCTCTCGACCCGGTGGTCGCGAAGGACGCCCTGCTGGTCTCCGACGGTGGCGCGAGCTATCCACCTTGCGCCGCCGCGCTCGGGGTGAGCCACGAAGCACTCAACCGCTCGATGGGGGAACGGGTTCGGGGCGATCTGCATGTGCAGACGGTGAACAGCCGCCACAGCCGGTTGAAGGACTTCCTGCGTCCCCGCCGCGGCATCGCCACCCGCTATCTGGACAACTACCTGAGCTGGTTCCACCTCGTCGGCCTCGCCCCCGGCGCCAATGACCGAGCCTGCCTCGCCGCCGCCGTAACAAGGTGACGCATACAATTCACGAATTGAGCCATTCCTTTTGCATGATGGCGCCGGGGTTCATCCGGGCATGTTCGCGCAAGCCGACGGCGACGTGGCCGAGCGATTCCTCCGTGGCGCCGTATAGCGACATGTAGCGCCGGTAGGAGAGCGCGACGCCACTGGCTGGCGCGGTCAGGCCATAGGGCGGGTTTTCGCCGTGGGTGCCGCCTTCCTCCCGCGTGCCTTCGAAATCGCCGGGCCCGCCCAAGATCTCGCGCTCCCGCGTGAAGCTGATCGACGTGAAGCAGGCAACACAGTCGCAAAGCCCCGCGCTCACCGCCATCACCGCGTTCTGCAGGCTCATGGTGACGAAACGGCCATGGGTCCAGGCCTGGTTCACCCAGCGGATGTCGAGGCCGAAGGCCTCGGCGACTCGGTCGTAGTCGAGCCCGAGCGGCCAGCCGATGTTCATCGAGATACCGTCAATATCCTCTCGGCCAAGGCCGGCGTCATCCAGCGCGACCCGCAAGGCCATGGCCCCCATGGCGAGCTGGCTCTCCTCGCTTCGCCGCCCGAAGCGGCTGGCGCCGATGCCGACGATGGCGGCCGTATCGCGGAAGGAGAGGGTCACGGGCCGGCCTCGGCGGGCGCATTCAGCCGGTCGAGCGGGAAGATCGGCCGGCGCACGTGCTTGAAATCCAGCATGTCGTAATCGGAGGTGCAGACGCCGACGCCCGCGCACTCGATCACCTGTTTCGCCACGTCGCGGAAACCGGCGCGGTAATGCACCCGGCTTTTCAGCATCAGGTACCGCTTCGACCGCGCATCGATGCCGAGGCTCGCCAAGCAGGCGAGGTCGTTCGGCTCCTGGTGGCGGGAGATGACGACGATCTCGACGGGGCCGGTGTCCAGCACCACGGTCGGCCCCATGTCCATCAACACGCCCCGGCTGGCTGGCCCCTGGTTGCGGTAGCGCCCATCCGAGATCAGGCGCACCCGGCCGCTCACCTCCAGCGGCTCGCCCACGCGGCCAATCGAGGGCATGTCGAGCTTGCCGCCCAAGGGCAGGGTCACCGGCGCGCCGATGCCGGCGGCGATCATCGCTTGAACCGCGCCCGGATCGTGGATCGCGAAGGCGGCGACGTCTTCCAAGCCCGCCTCCAGGATCGCCGCCAGCACCGCCATCGTGTCCATGGTCCCGCCCGAGGCGGCGTTGTCGTAATGGTCCAGCAGGATGACCGGCCCCTCGATCACCTCGCGTGCCCGGGCCAGCGAGGTCTCCAAGGGCTCTATCCGGTAGACGAAACGCTCCCGTTCCGCCCAGGCCATGTCCAGCAGCTCGTCGCGAAAGCGGGTGGCCAGCTCGGGATCGTCATCCGTGACGACGACGGCGGAGAGGCCCGCCTCGCGGATGTCGGCATGGGGAAAGCCGACGAAGAGGGTGGCGCATAGCGCGCCCTCGGCCTCCATCGCCTTCGCGCGGGCTTGCAGTTCTCGGTTGGGGGCATCGTCGGTGCCTTGGCGCATCACGTGCGGCAGCATCGGCCGGTTGCCCCAGGCCATGGTCGGCCTCGCCTCGCCCCGGACCATGTCGAGGATCGGCCGCCCGGCGCGCATCGCCGTCTCGTGGGTGTCGACATGGGGATAGGTCTGGTAGCCGGCGACGACGTCGGCGTTGTCGGCGATTGCCGCGTACATGTTGGTGTGCATGTCGAGGGCGACGCCGATCGGCGTCTCGGGCGCCAACGCGCGCACCCGGCGCAGCAGTTCGCCCTCGCCGTCCTCCAGGCTCTCGGTCACCATGGCGCCGTGCAGGTCGAGGAGGATGGCGTCCGGCCGCGCCGCCGCGATCCCCTCCAGGATCGCCTCGCTCATCATCTCGTAGGCCTCGTCCTCGACCACCCCGCTCGGCCAGGCACCGGCGGCGATCGGCACGACGATCTCGGCGCCATGCGCTTCGGCGAGGTCGATGAACGCGCCGAGGCCGGAGCCGGTACCCCGGAATTCCCCAATCGCCTCGGCCCCCGCCGCCGGCATCGCACGGCCCCGGGCGAAGCGGGCGAGCGGTGTCGGCACCGGCGAGAAGGTGTTGGTCTCGTGTTTCATCATCGCCGCGACGATGCGCATGGGCATGCCTTCCACGATCGGGTGAGGGAAGCTAGCACCGGGAGCGCGGCGTTTCCAAACTTGCGGAAAGCGCGTTAGTCTCCGCCGCGCTGGCGGGAGGGATATCGGGCGATGACGCGGTTTCTCGTACTGGAGGGCGACGGCATCGGGCCCGAAATCGTCGGCGCGGCCATGACGGCGCTGACGGCGCTGGACGAACGTTTCGGTCTGAACCTCGAGTTCGAATCGGCCGAAGTCGGCCTCGCGGGCCTGGCCAGGAACGGCATCACCGTCACCGACGAGATCCTGGACAAGGCGCGGTCCGCCGACGGGGTGATCCTGGGGCCGGCCTCGGTCTCGGACTATCCGCCGCCGGCCGAGGGCGGGCGCAACATCTCCTCCGCCTTCCGCAAGGAGCTGGAACTCTACGCCAACATCCGGCCGAGCTACACCCGGGCGAACGTGCCCTCGGTTGCGCGCGAGATGGCCCTGGTGATCGTGCGCGAGAACCTGGAAGGCTTCTATGCGGATCGCTCCATGTACGTCGGCCAAGGCGAGTTCATGCCGTCGGAGGACATGGCCCTCGTCGTCGGCAAGATCACCACGCACGGCTCGACCCGGATCGCCCGTGCCGCCTTCGAGCTGGCGCGCCGGCGAAGGAAGCGCGTCACCATCGTGCACAAGGACAACGCGCTCCGCGTCTTCTACGGCCACTTCCACGCCTGCGTGCGCCGGGTGGCCGAGGATTATCCCGACATCGAGGTCGACGACGTGATCATCGACGCCATGGCGGCGCTGCTGATCCGAACCCCCGAACGCTTCGACGTCGTCGTCACCACCAACATGTTCGGCGACATCCTCTCGGACGAGGCGGCGGAACTGGCGGGCGGGCTCGGGCTCGCCGCCTCCCTCAACCACGGCGACGGCCAGGCGGTGGCCCAGGCGGGCCACGGCTCCGCCCCCGACATCGCCGGGCGCGACATCGCCAACCCGACGGCGATGATGCACTCGGTGGCCATGCTGCTGGACCACCTGGGCGCCGAACGCCAGGACAATGTCATGAGCGAGGCGGCGGCGGCCTGGACCGGCGCCGTCGATGCCCTGCTTGCCGACCCGGCAAGCCGCACGCCGGACCTCGGCGGTACCCTCGGCACCCGGGCCTTCGGCAACGCGGTGGCGGCACGAATTCGACACGAGAGCAATTGACCAGGGGAGCGAAGCCGGGATGAGCGAGACGGACCATGACGTGATCGTGGTGGGCGCCGGCAACGCGGCGCTGGCGGCGGCGACGGCGGCGAGGCAGGGTGGTGCCAAACGCGTCGTGGTGCTGGAGAAGGCGCCCGAACACATGCGCGGCGGCAACACGCACTATAGCGGCGGCCTCTTTCGCATCGCCTTCGACGATCCCGAGAAACTGCGCCCCATGGTGCCGAACGTCGAGGCGGAGATCCCCGACTTCTTCGGCAATGTGACACCCTATCCTGAGAGCCGCTTCTGGGAGGACCTGCTGCGCGTCACCGACGGGCGCACCGATCGGGAGCTGGCCGGAATCCTGATCTCCAAGTCCTACGACACGATCCGCTGGATCCACGAGTGCGGCATCGAGATGGAGCCGGCGACGGCGCTCTCCGGCGTCAAGGTCGGCAACCGCATCACTTTTCCCTCGGGCGCGGTTATCCGCTCGGTGCACGAGGGCGTCGGCCTCTCGAGGATGTGGTTCGACATCGCTCGCGAGAACGGTATCGAGGTGCGCTACCGCACCGCCGCCAGAAGCCTGTTGCAGGACGAAACCGGCCGCGTCACCGGCGTCGCGATCAAGGGCCCGCAAGGCTTCGCCGAACTCAGCGCCAAGGCGGTGGTGCTGGGTTGCGGCGGCTTCGAGGCGCACCAGGCCTGGCGGGCACGCTATCTGGGCGCCCCCTGGGACCACGCCAAGGTGCGCGGCACGCCGCACAACACCGGCGACGGCCTTCGCATGGCGCTCGACATCGGGGCGCTCACCTACGGACAGTGGACCGGCTGCCACTCGACGCCGATCGACGCCGAGGCGCCGCCGCACGGCGATAGGGAGCTCACCGACAAGACCAACCGCCTCTCCTACCCCTACAGCGTGCTGGTCAACCGGCGCGGCAAGCGCTTCATCGACGAGGGCGAGGATTTCCAGCTCTACACCTACGCCAAGACCGGCGGCGCCATCCTGCGCGAGCCGGGCGGCGTTGCCTGGCAGATCTTCGACCAGAAAACCGTGCACCTGCTGGAGCCGCGCTACGTCACCGGCACGCCCATCGAGGCCGACACCCTGGAGGAGCTGGTGGCCCAGCTGCCGGTCGACCGGGAGGCCTGCCTCGAGACCTTGCGCGAGTTCAACCAGAAGGCCGGCGCCGGCGACTTCAACCCGGCAGTCAAGGACGGCATTACAAGCGACGGGCTTTCGCCGGAAAAAACCAACTGGGCGATCACGCTCGACAGTCCCCCCTTCGTCGCCTATTCGGCCACCGGCGGCATCACCTTCACCTTCGGCGGACTGAAAGTCGACGACAGGGCCGCCGTGATCGACGTGGCGCAAGAGCGGATCCCCGGCCTCTACGCCTGCGGCGAACTGGTGGGCGGTCTCTTCCACCACAACTATCCGGGCGGCTCCGGCCTGGTTTCGGGGGCCGTCTTTGGCCGCATCGCCGGCACATCGGCGGCGGCGGTCTGAAGCGGCGGGAGACGGTCCGGGCTTGGCTCCCCGGTAAATGGACGTGTGGTCTTTTCGCGTCCGCCCGGCCGCGAACGGTCGCGGCGAGAATATATTAGAGTTTGCGGTTGGCACGACTTATCTCCAATCTCGGACAGGCAACTGGGAGGGGAGAATTCCGATGAAACTCGGTGGATTTGTTCGGCTCGCGGCCATGACGGGCCTCGCCGCCGGGTTGGCCGTCGCTCTCGGATCGGCCGCCGAGGCGCAGAAGCGCGTGAAGTGGAAGATGCAAAGCACCGTCGGCTCCAAGATCTCGATCCTCGGCGAAGCGCCGGCCCGCTTCGAAAAATTGATGGACAGGGTCTCGGCGGGCACCTTCAAGATCAAGTTCTACGAGCCGGGCGCGCTGGTGCCGGCGCTCGAGGCCTGGAGCTCGGTGAAGGCTGGCTCGATCGACTCGGCCTGGACCACGGCCGGCTACCACGCCGGCAAATTCCCGGCTCTGTCATGGTTTACGGCGGTGCCGTTCGGCCCGGAGATGGGTGAATACTTGGCCTGGCTGAACTATGGGGGCGACGACGAGATCTACAACAAGCTCTATGCCGAACAGGGCGTGAAGGGCTTGCATTGCGGCGCGATCGCGCCGGAGACCTCGGGCTGGTTCCGCGAGCCGATCGAGTCGATTGATCAGCTGAAGGGCATGAAGATGCGTTTCTTCGGCCTCGGCGCCAAGGTGATGACCAAGATGGGCACGTCGACCCAGCTGCTCGCCGGCGCGGACATCTATCCCGCCCTGGAGCGCGGCGTGATCGACGCCACCGAATTCTCCATGCCCTCGATCGACCTCGACTACGGCTTCTACCAGATCGCCTAGTACAACTATTTCCCCGGCTGGCATCAACAGGCCTCGATCATCGCGCTGCTGATGAACGCCGACAAGTTCAACGGCTTGAACGACCAGCAGCGCGCCTGGTTGGAGGGCGGATGCAACGACAGCATGATTTGGATGTACGTCAGGAGCGAGGCGCTGCGGTTCAAGGCGATGCGGGAACTGAAGAAGAAGGGCGTCATCTTCAAGCGTTGGCCGGATAGCGTCCTCGAGATCCTGGAGGCCAAGTGGGAAGAGGTGGTCGCCGAGGAGTCGGCCAAGGACCCGCTGTTCGCCGCGGTCCACAAGTCCTACAAATCGTTCCGCGAGCAGTACAAGATCTGGCTGGACCACGGCTACCTGCGCAAGCAGCCACCCGACGGATATCCGGCTCGACCGGGCCGGAGACGAGGACCGGCCCCCTGGCGACGCGGGGCCGGTTTTCGTTTCGCGGGCCCGCGCGTCCGGCGGCGAGGGCGGGCGCCCTGCTATAACCAACGCGACATCGGCGAGGAGACACGCACACATGACCGAGGCCATCCGCTACGAAGCGCACGACCACGTCCGCCTGATCACCATCGACCAGGCCGATAAGATGAACGCGCTCGATTTCGCCGCCAGCGACGCGCTGATCGACGCGTTCCAACGCTTCGACGCGGACGACGACGCCCGGGTCGCGGTGCTGACCGGCGCCGGCGACGAGGCGTTCTCGGCCGGGGCCGACCTCAAGACCTACACCATGGCCTTCGCCGGCCGTTCGGGGCCGGAGTTCCGCCGCGAATTCACCAACGGCCACGGCCTGGGCGGCATCACCCGCAACCTCGAGATCTACAAGCCGATTCTGGCGGCGGTGAACGGCTATGCCATGTCGGGCGGGTTGGAACTGGCACTGGCCTGCGACATCCGTTTCGCCTCGCCCAATGCCGTCTTCGCCTTCCAGGACGTGCGCTGGGGCTTTCACCCCTGCGATGGCGGCTGCGTGCGTTTGCCCCAGATCGTCGGCCTGGGCGTGGCGATGGAGATGGTCTTGTCGGGGAATCGCTACGACGCCGACTTCGCGGCCCGCGTCGGCCTCGTCAACCGCGTAATCTCCGCCGAGCGCCTGGTGGCGGAAACCCTCGAATACGCCCAAACGCTCGCCAGCCGCGCGCCCTTGGCCCAGCAGGCCGCCAAGGAAGTCCTGCTCCGCGCCTACGGCCAGAGCCTGCGCGAAGCCCTGGCGCTGGAGAGCCGCAGTTTCCACGATCTCGGCCGGACGGCGGACCTGGAAGAAGGCACGACGGCGTTCCGCGAGCGCCGGCCGGCCAATTTCGAGGGGCGATAGGCGTTACGACGGCGATTCGGATCACGTTTGATCCGAATCGCGCGACCACCCTGCTTCGAGCCGAGCGCGGCTTGCGGCACCGACGCTCGCGGCGTTCGACGGGGCTCTACCCCGCCCGCGTCACCGGGTTTCCGAGCACCCCGATGCCGTCGATCTCCACCTCCACGACATCGCCGGCCTTGATATCCAGCGTCGGGCCGTCGGCGCCCATCCAGAGGACGTCGCCGGGCTGCAAAACCAGATATTGGCTCATGCGGGCGATGAACGTCGCCACGCCGAAAATCATCTCGTTGGTGGCGAAGCGGCAGCCGATCTCGCCGTTGACGCGGACGGTGGTGGTGAGCGCGTCGAGATCGACGTCGGTGTCGATCCAGGGGCCCATGGGGGCGAAGGTCTCGGTGTTCTTGGCCCGCCAGAGCGTGCGGTCGGTCTTCTGCCAGGTCCGCTCCGAGACGTCGTTGCCGATGGTGTAGCCGAGCACGTAATCCAGCGCCTCGGCCTCGCTCACCTTGTGGCAGCGCTTGCCGATGACGGCGACCAGTTCGCCCTCGTACTGCACCTTGTCCGTCGCGTCGGCCGGGATCACGATCGGGCTCCCGTGGGGAATGAGCGAATTGTTGGCACGGTAGCCGACGTCGGCCGCCTCGGGCAGGTTGACGGGCGTCCCCAGCAGTTCCGCCGCCTCTATCACATGAGCGGCATAGTTGAGGCTGGCGGCATAGAAGGTCGGCGGCACCACGGGCACCAGGATCTCGACCTCCGAGAGCGCCAAGTGAATTCCCGTCCGCCCGGTCTCGGTGAAGGGGTCGCCGAAATACTCCTCGATCCCATCGCCCTCGACCGCGCCATGGGCGATGCGGCCCCCGTGGCGATAGCGCAACCAACGCATGGGCGTGCTCCTTTGTTGGACGGCCCGGCCGGCCCATTCCTCCGGCGGCGGGTTTTCTCCCCGATCCCGGCCGCCCCGCTCCCCCGGACGTCCGATCTCAACCGCTACCCCTCCGCCGCCTCCGTCAGGGCGTCGGTGTTTTCCAGGTGGACGATATGGGGCTCGGGCAGGCTGAGCCAGCCCTCGGCGCGGAGTTTGGTGAAGGTGCGGCTGACCGTTTCGATGGTGAGGCCGAGGTGGTCGGCGATGTCGCCGCGCCCCATGGGCAGGGTCACGGGCGTTGCCGGCTGGTCCAGGCGGTGGGCGCGGCGGGAATAGGCGAGGAGGAAACTGGCGATCTTCTCCATCGGCGTCTTGCGGCCCAAGAGCAGCATGTGCTCTTGCAGGCGATCGACCTCGGTCCAGGCCATGTCGAGGAGTTTGCGCTGCAGGCTCGCGTGGGTGTCGATGAAGGGGCCGAGGCGGGCCCGGGGATAGCGGCAGACGGCGATGTCTGTGACCGCCTCGGCGCCGTAGGGGTAGCGCTCGCCGGTGATGGCGCCGAAATATTCCCCCGCCAGGACGAAGGCCATGACCTGGCGCCGCCCGTCGGCCAGCAGGGTCACCAGGTGGACGCAGCCGCCGGTGAGGTTGTAGACCGACGCCGCCGGGTCCTCGTGCGCGAAAATCTCGGCCCCGGCGCCATACTCCTCGAGGCGCCGGAAAGCGGCGAGTTCCGCCAGCTCCTGGTCGCCGAGCGCCGCGCAGAAGGCGAGGCCGCGCGCCTCGCAGGCCGCGCAGGCCCGGAGCGGGTCCTTGGCCGCGCCCGCCCGCGGTATCGCGCGCGGATTGCCGGATTCACGCCGGGTCAAATCACCCCACCCCTCGTTACCGGCGCCGTCCGGAATGTAAGCCCAGCCGCGCGGAAATGCGACTCCCGCCGCTTCCGGCCGGGTCATGCGGCCGGGTTTCGGCGCCGATGGCGCCTCGATGGCGAATCGGACTAAGCTTCCCTCCTCGTCCCCTCGAGCCTCGGGATCGGCCCATGCCGCAACTTTCCCTGCGCAGCCCCATCGGCGACCTGACGGTGAGCGAGGCGGACGGACACATCGTCGCGCTGGACTGGGGCTGGGGACGGGACCAGGTGGAGACGACGCTGCTGGCCCGCGCCCGCGATCGGCTGGAGGCCTATTTCGACGGCGAGACGCCCGTCTTCGACCTTCCCTTCCGGCCCGGGGGCAGCCCGTTTCGACAGGCGGTCTGGCGGGCCATGCGCGACATCCCCCATGGCGCGACGGAGACCTATGGCGCGTTGGCGGCCCGCGTCGGCGGCGGCGCGCGGGCCGTCGGCACCGCCTGCGGCGCCAATCCGATCCCGATCCTGATCCCTTGCCACCGGGTGGTCGCGGCCCGGGGACTCGGCGGCTATTCGGGCGATGGCGGCGTCGAGACCAAGGTGGCGCTGCTGAGGCTGGAGGGCGCCCTGCTCTGAGTCCGCTTGCCCGGAACGCGGATCCATGGCGTTTGGGCGCGGACTGGCGCATTTCCGACACGTTCGGCCGGATTTCCGCGCGGGACGCGTGTGGTCGGCGCCGGGCGGTGCTATATTCGACCCATCGATATGGCGGCCCGAACATGATCACCAGTGTCCCAAATCTCCTGACGCTGTCGCGCATCCTGGCGATCCCGGCGATGCTCTGCGCCTTCCTGCTCGATCGGCCCGCGGCCAATTGGCTGGTGCTCGGTATCTTCACCGTCGCGGCCCTGACCGACTGGCTCGACGGCTACATGGCGCGGGCCCGAGGCGAGGTCAGCGGGCTCGGCCGCTTCCTCGATCCGATCGCCGACAAGCTGCTGGTCGCCGCCACGCTGATGATGCTGGTCTATGTCGATCAGATCGCCGACTGGACCATCCTGCCGGCCTTGGTGATTCTGTGCCGGGAAATCATGGTCTCGGGCCTGCGCGAGTTCCTCGCCGAGATTAGCGTCAGCGTGCCGGTCAGCCGCCTCGCCAAGTGGAAGACCGTGGTACAGATGGTGGCGATCGGTTTCCTGATCGTCGGCGACGCGGCGCCGGCGCCGATCCCGGCGATGCTGATCGGCACGGTCGGCCTCTGGATCGCGGCCCTCCTGACGCTCTATACCGGTTACGACTATCTGAAGACGGGACTCGGACATATGACGGGCGAAGCGGAGAATCCGGAGGAAAACCAGGAGATCGACTCCGACCGCACGAGGCGGGCCTCGTGAAGGTGCTCGGCATCGCGGGCTGGAGCGGGGCGGGCAAGACCACGCTGGTGGTCGACCTGCTGCCGGCCCTGATCCGCCGGGGCCTCGCCGTATCCACTATCAAGCATGCCCACCACGAGTTCGAGATCGACAAGCCCGGCAAGGATTCCCGCCGCCACCGCGAGGCCGGCGCCGCCGAGGTGTTGATCTCGTCCTCGAAGCGCATGGCCCTCATCCGCGAACATCGCGCGGCGGCGGAGCCGACGCTCGAGGAACTACTCGACCGCCTGGCGCCGGTCGATCTGGTGCTGGTCGAGGGCTTCAAGCATGGCACCCACGAAAAGCTCGAGGTCTTTCGCCCCGCGCTCGAGCAGTCGTTGCTGGCGGCGAGCGATCCCTCGGTGGTGGCGGTGGCGAGCGATGGCGCGATTCCCGGCCTTGCGGTGCCGGTCCTGCCGCTCGACGATATCGAGGGAATCGCCGATTTCATCCGCCAGCGCTATTGGCCAAAGAGCCGGGTGGCATGACGCAGCTGACCGACGACTGTTTCGCCTTCGGCGGCAAGCTGATGCCCGTGGCCGAGGCACTTGAAATCCTGCAATCGCGGGTCGAGGCGATCGGGGAAACGGAGACGGTGGCGCTGGCCGACGCGCTCGGCCGGGTGCTGGCCGACGATCTCCGCGCCGAGGTCGCCTCGCCGCCGCACGACAACGTCGCCGTCGACGGCTACGCGCTCCGCTCCGCCGACCTCGCCGCCGACGCCGATACGGCGCTCGAAATCGCGGGGCGGGCCGCCGCCGGCCACCCGGTCTCGGGGCCGATGGCGCCCGGCTCGGCCGTGCGGGTCTTCACCGGCGCGGTGCTGCCGGCGGGCGCGGATACCGTGGTGATGCAGGAAGACGCGCGCCTCGAAGCGGGCCGCGTTGTCGTGCCGCCGGGCCTGAAGGCCGGCGCCAATCGGCGCCTCGCCGGCGAGGACGTGGGCGAAGGCGCGGTGGCGATTGTGAAGGGCCGCCGGATTCGGGCTCAGGAAATCGGCCTCGCCGCCGCCGTCGGCCATGCCCGGCTCACCGTGCATCGCCGCCTCGCGGTCGGCGTCTTCTCCACCGGCGACGAAATCCGCGAGCCGGGGGCGCCGCTGCCCGCCGGCGCGGTCAACGACGCCAACCGGCACATGGTGATGGCGCTTGTCCGCCAACTGCCGGCCGACGTCGTCGACCTCGGCATCCTCGCCGACGACCGGGCGCTGGTGACCCGGCGCCTCGCCGAGGCGGCGGCGGGACTCGACGTGCTTATCACCTCGGGCGGGGTCTCGACCGGCGAGGAGGACCATGTGAAGGCGGCGGTGGAGGCCAGTGGCGCGCTGCATTTCTGGCGCATCGCCATCAAGCCCGGGCGGCCGCTGGCGCTCGGCACCATCGACGGGACCGCCTTCATCGGCCTTCCGGGAAATCCGGTGGCGGCGATGATCTGCTTCCTGCGTTTCGCCCGGCCGCTAATTTTGAAACTCGCCGGCGTCACCGACCTGGCGCCGACGATGTTCCGGGTCGCCGCGGCCTTCGAACACGTGAAGAAGCCCGACCGGCGCGAATGGGTCCGCGCGCATCTCAGCCACGATGCCGACGGCTCGGCCTGGGCGCACAAGTTCGCCCGCCAGGGCTCCGGCATCATCTCCTCCCTGGTGGAATCGGACGGCTTGGTGGAACTTTCGGAGGAGGTGACCCATCTTCACCCCGGAACGATGGTGGATTTCCTGCCCTTCGCGGAGGTGATGCGGTGAGGGTGCTCTATTTCGCCTGGCTGCGCGAGCGGGTCGGCACGGCCGAGGAAACGGTCGAGCCGCCCGAGGCCGTCGAGACGGTAGCCGACCTCGTCGCCTGGCTGCGGGACCGCTCGCCCGCGCACGCCGAGGCGCTCGGCGACGAACGTGTCGTCCGTTGCGCCGTCGACCAGGATCATGCGCATTTCGCCGACAGCGTCCGGGGCGCGGGCGAGGTCGCCTTCTTCCCGCCGGTAACGGGGGGATGAGATGATGGCTCTGATTCTGATTGGCCGGCCCGCCCGGCCCCCGGAGGGGAGCCGGACATGATCAAGGTCCAGCGCGAGGATTTCGACATCGGCCGGGAGTTGGAGGCGATGACCGAGGGCCGGCTCGGCGTCGGCGGCCTCGCCTCCTTCGTCGGCCTGGTGCGCGATATCCACGGCGACGCCGATGTCTCGGCCATGACGCTGGAGCATTACCCGGGCATGACGGAGCGGGAACTCGAACGCATCGCCCAGGAGGCGAAAGCGCGCTGGCCGCTCGACGAGGTGCTGATCGTGCACCGTCACGGTCGGCTGGAGCCGGGGGATCGCATCGTGCTCTGCGCCGCCTCTTCCGCCCATCGCCATGCGGCGTTCGAGGCCTGCATGTTCCTGATCGACTGGTTGAAGACCAAGGCGCCGTTCTGGAAGCTGGAGGCGACCGGCACCGGCGCCCAATGGGTCGAGGACCGCGAGAGCGACGACGAGGCCGCCCGGCGCTGGCGAGAGGCCGGGGCCGAGTAGACGCGCCCATCATAACTGATGGAGAGCCCGGCCGGCCCGCTCCCCCGGCGCCTAAGTGTCCGTCCGGGGACTTTATGAGTCGGATGAATCGGTTATCCGGCGCCCCCTCTTGAAGAGCTGAATCAGCTGTGATTCTCTGGGGTGGTGAATTTACTCTTGAGGTGCCCCATGTGGACTGCCGACAACCGCCCGCGCTACAACCGCGACAAACTGCGTTATCCGAGCGACCTGACCGATGCGGAATGGGCGCATATCGAGCCGCTGATCCCGCCGGGCAAGCCCGGCGGCGGCAAACGGCGCGTCGCTATCCGCGAGGTGATCAACGGCGTGATGTACATTCTGAGCACCGGCTGCCAGTGGCGCGCGCTGCCCAAGGATTTGCCGCCCAGAAGCACCGTGCATGATTACCTCGGCCTGTGGAACTGGGACGGCACGCTGGATCGCATCCATCATGCGCTCTACCTCAAGTGCCGCGAGAAAGCCGCGCGCGAAGCCAGCCCCACGGCCTGCATCATCGACAGTCAGAGTGTGAAAAGCGCTGAAAAAGGGGGGCTCGCATCGACAGCCACGGCTTCGATGCCGGCAAGCTGATCAAGGGCAAGAAGCGGCATGTTCTGGTCGATACGCAAGGCTTGCTGCTGCACGGCATCGTCACCGCCGCCAACGTTCAGGATCGCGACGGCGGTCTCGCGCTGCTGGCGACCTTGTTCGGTCTGTTTCCCTTTCTCGGGAAATTGTTCGCCGACAGCGCCTATCAGGGGCCGGTCTTTCACCGCGCCCTGGCCGGCATCCTGCCCGATCTCGAGACCGAGATCGTCAAGCGATCCGATCGGGTGAAGGGCTTCGTCGTCCAGCCCAGGCGTTGGGTGGTCGAACGCACCATCGCCTGGCTCAACCGCTGCCGCCGACTGGCCAAGGACTGGGAGAACCTCAACCGCAACGCGCTCGCCTTCATCAAACTCGCGTCCATTCGACTCATGCTCCGAAAACTCTGTAATCCTACATAAAGTCTCCGGACGGACTCTAAGAGTCCGACTCGAAATGAATCGAGTGTTTTCAGGCTCTTGCGAGACGGCGCGTGAGGAGTTGGATGCTGGCGAGGAAGATCCAGGCCTCGGCGGTCTCGATGGCCGTCTCGATGGCCGTCTCGAAGTCCTTGGCCAGCCGCCGGTTTCGATTGAGCCAGGCGAGCGTGCGCTCGACGACCCATCGGCGGGGCAGGAGTTGGAAGCCCTTCACGCCCGCGGGACGGTTGACGATCTCCAGCGACCAGCGGCCGATCCGCTTCAGTGCGCCCTCGAGCTTGGGCCCGGCATAGGCGCCGTCGGCGAAGACGTGGCGCAGGCGGGGAAAGTGGCGGGGGATGGCGGCGAACACCGCCGGCGCGCCGTCGCGGTCCTGGATCTCGGCGCCGTGGACCACGACCGCGACCAGCAGGCCGCCGGTGTCGGTGAGGATGTGACGCTTGCGGCCCTTGACTTTCTTTCCGGCGTCGAAGCCCCGGATACCGCCGCTTTCCGTGGTTTTTACGCTCTGACTGTCGATGATACCGGCCGACGGGCCGGCCGCGCGGCCCTCGGCCTCGCGCGCCGCGACCAGCAGTTGCCGGTTGACCTCGGACCAGGTGCCGTCGTCCCGCCAGAGATAAAAGTAGCGCTGCACCGTCGAGCGTGGCGGGAAGTCCCGGGGCAGCATGCGCCATGGACAGCCGCTACGCAGTAGGTAGAGGATCGCGTTCACCACCTCGCGCAATGCCGTCGTCCGAGGCCGTCCCAGCGCTTTGGCGCGAGGCAGCAACGGCTCCAGCACCTTCCATTCTCCATCCGTCAGGTCGCTTGCGTAGCGCAGCAGGTCGCGTTCATACTTCGGGCGAGTGATTTTGGTCCACATGTTGTGTCTCCCTGGTTGCTAAATACAAACAGTGAATCACAACTGACTGAAATCACTCAACTCTTTTCGGGCCAGACACTAAGGCATGCACACAAATAGTGGGATGTTGGTAGTAGGTGTCAATATGTTGTTGCCACGGGTGAATGGAGTGTGATTCATATTGAGGCGGCCCGTGATTTATTTGGAGGGAGCCGCGACAATGTTTGTTACAGCGACGGCGTGGACTGGCCGCTTTGGGGACAAACGGCTGGAAAAAAGGGGGGCCTTCTTTTTAGGCGCTTGGTGGTGCGGTCGAGCTGCATATTGCCCCGCATCGGGCGAGGACGGGCGGAGGAACTCGGTTTTGGCCGCTTTCTCGCCAATCCCAAGGTGACGGAGGGAGAGATTGTCGCGGCGGCGAGCCGCCCGCTGGAGGCGAGTTGCCGGGGGCGGCATGTCCTGGCGATCCAGGACACCACGGAGCTGAACTACGAGCATCATCGGGGACGGGTACGGGGTCTCGGCCCCGCTGGCAACGGTAGTGATCGGGGGTTTTTCGTGCATCCCGTGATCGCCGTGGACGCCGAGGATGGGACGCTGCTGGGCTTGGCGGGGGCCGAGCTCTGGACCCGCCCGGAGCCGCCGGAAGACGCCGTGGAGGCGCGTCGAGTACGGGCTTACCGCAAGCTTCCGATCGAAGGGAAGGAGTCGTACCGCTGGCTCGAGGTGGCCGAACAGGCCAAGGGGGTTCTGGCGAGGGCGGCGCGGGTCACGGTGATCGGCGATCGCGAGAGCGACATCTACGAGGAATGGGCCCGGCTTCCCGACGCGCGGTGTGACATGATCACGCGGGCCTCGCGTGACCGTGCGCTGGTGGGCGGCGGCAGGTTGTTCGATGTGGCCGAGAGTTGGCGGGAGGCCGGGCGTCGGAAGATCGAGCCGCGGGCCCAGCCTGGACGCAAGAAGCGCAAGGCGACGCTGTCCCTGCGCTTCGGCACGGTGACCATCAAGCGGCCGGAGCGTTGCACCGACCCGACGGCGCCGGAAAGCCTGAGCCTTCGTCTGGTCGAGGTGCACGAGGTCGATAGCCAGGTGGCCGAGCCGATCCACTGGCTGCTCTTGACCACCCATGGTGTCGAAAAGGCGGAAGACGCATGGCGCATCGTCGGCTGGTATCGCGAGCGCTGGCATATCGAGCAAATCTTCCGAACCCTGAAGCGCCAAGGCCTGAACATCGAGAGCAGCCAAGTCACGAGCGCCGAGGCCCTGATGAAGCTGGCGGTGATGGCGCTCGTGGCGGCGGTTCGCATCATGCAACTGGTGTTGGCCCGTGACGGCGGGGGCGGGCGTCCGGCCAGCGATGTCTTAGTGTCTGGCCCGAAAAGAGTTGAGTGATTTCAGTCAGTTGTGATTCACTGTTTGTATTTAGCAACCAGGGAGACACAACATGTGGACCAAAATCACTCGCCCGAAGTATGAACGCGACCTGCTGCGCTACGCAAGCGACCTGACGGATGG
Organism: Alphaproteobacteria bacterium; assembly: GCA_965226475.1. Classification (GTDB taxonomy): domain Bacteria; phylum Pseudomonadota; class Alphaproteobacteria; genus JASLMY01. The sequence continues at coordinate 104,931 of CBDDDJ010000003.1, forward strand.
AGAATGGAAGGTGCTGGAGCCGTTGCTGCCTCGCGCCAAAGCGCTGGGACGGCCTCGGACGACGGCATTGCGCGAGGTGGTGAACGCGATCCTCTACCTACTGCGTAGCGGCTGTCCATGGCGCATGCTGCCCCGGGACTTCCCGCCACGCTCGACGGTGCAGCGCTACTTTTATCTCTGGCGGGACGACGGCACCTGGTCCGAGGTCAACCGGCAACTGCTGGTCGCGGCGCGCGAGGCCGAGGGCCGCGCGGCCGGCCCGTCGGCCGGTATCATCGACAGTCAGAGCGTAAAAACCACGGAAAGCGGCGGTATCCGGGGCTTCGACGCCGGAAAGAAAGTCAAGGGCCGCAAGCGTCACATCCTCACCGACACCGGCGGCCTGCTGGTCGCGGTCGTGGTCCACGGCGCCGAGATCCAGGACCGCGACGGCGCGCCGGCGGTGTTCGCCGCCATCCCCCGCCACTTTCCCCGCCTGCGCCACGTCTTCGCCGACGGCGCCTATGCCGGGCCCAAGCTCGAGGGCGCACTGAAGCGGATCGGCCGCTGGTCGCTGGAGATCGTCAACCGTCCCGCGGGCGTGAAGGGCTTCCAACTCCTGCCCCGCCGATGGGTCGTCGAGCGCACGCTCGCCTGGCTCAATCGAAACCGGCGGCTGGCCAAGGACTTCGAGACGGCCATCGAGACCGCCGAGGCCTGGATCTTCCTCGCCAGCATCCAACTCCTCACGCGCCGTCTCGCAAGAGCCTGAAAACACTCGATTCATTTCGAGTCGGACTCTAAGGGTGAACTCCTGAATAAACCGCTCGCCCACCGGATAGAGGTCCATCAGCGCGGCGACGTTCTCGCGGCTCACCGGCGGATCGTCCTCGATGCCGGACCAGGCGGCGATGTGGCGGGCCGCGAGGCTATGGATCACCAGCGCCTGGTACTGGCCCTCGCGGGCACCGTCGTCGGTGAGATCGGGCAGGCCGTCGAGCGCCAGGCCGGCTTCGGTCCGCTCTCTGGCTTGCGCCTGCAACCCGTCCAGACGCTTGCGCGCCTCGGCTTGCGCCGCCGCCATGGCGGCGGTGGTGAGCGGCGTCACGGTGACGGTGACGCCGTAGGGCAGCGTCAGCTCGTAAGGTTCGGTCTTTCGTTCGAGTGAGATCATGCCCAGGTCCTCATGAATAGTCCGTCCCGTCCAGATCGTTAACCAGCGTCACCGTGAGCATTTGGCCTGTTGTGTCATTCTTCGCGCCCTGGAAATCGAAGCTCGCCTGCACCCCGCCGGGGCCCTCGACGGCGAGCTTGGGCTTCGGCAGATAGACCTCGTGGGCCTCGAAGGTGAGCGACAGCTTGTTGTTGATCGTATAGGCGAACTCCAGATCGACCGGGGTCCCGTCCGAGGCCAGATCGATCAGAGTCGTGTCCGCGAAGCGAACCTCGATGTTGCCCGTGAGCGATGCCACTGTCGGGTCGGCGCCGTCGATGAGGCCGTCGGAGCGGATAGTCTCGATCTTCTCCAGATTGTTGGCGTAGGTGAGCGATCCGCCGGTGAGGTTGGCGACCGCCGCGCCGGCCCGGCTGATCGATCCTTGGAACTGGCTGATACGTTTGAAGTCGAGCTTTTCCGGCGCACCGCCCTGGCTCACATTGAAGCGGGTCTCGCCCTGGGCGACGCACTGGATGGTGGCGGCCGCCGCCCCGGAGCGCGCGAACTCGAGCGCGATGGAGTCGAGCACCACGCCGCCATGGCGAAAATACGCCGGCACCTGCTTATGTCCGACCTCGACGGTGTAGCTCGGCAGCGTGTCCTTGCCCGAGACGAACTCGTGGGTGTAGGTCGGCTCGGCCGCGCCGTCGTCGTCGGTCGTGGGCGTGCCGAGGAGACCGGTCAGCCAGAGGCCGATGTAGCGAGGATCGACGGGCACGACGATCTCACCCTCGTCCATGATCGCGTCCTGCAGCGGTGCGTAAGGATCGCGGCCCTGGCCCAGCACCGGATCGTCGATCAGCCCCTGCTCGGAGCCCAAGGTCCAGCGATTGAAAGGAATGCTGACATAGTTGCCAAGCGGTGCCTGTCCGTAAGTGGTTTCACGCTTGAGCAGCAGCGTGGCGCTCGATCCATAGGCTCGGGCCATGGTGGTCTCCTTCGTGTCTGGTGTTGTGCGGACTTCAGCCGAGGGGCGTGTCGGTCTCGTACTCGACGATCGCCTTGACGGTGCCCGTCTTGATGGCGGGGGCACCGACTTTATTGGCTGACGTCGCTTCCGCCGTTCACCGCATTAGGGTGCGGCATCGCGGGCTACGTTTGGCGAGGCCTAATGCCCGGCCTAGAGAACTCTAGCGATGTCATTTCACACACTATTTCGTCGATAAACTGATCGGGCGCCAAATCGATAAATTCCGTAAGTAACCAGTTTTCTTTGCCGTCCAAATATGCCATCAACCCCTTTGGATCATATCGTGATAACCCACTTAATCTGTGCATTGCGGCAAACATTAACGTCATCCCGCATCTATTCAATTGAACAGAATTTGAGACCTTTCTTTTCAGGTACCAAAGATCAGGTGAAGAGGATATGAATACAAGTTTCTTTCTTAGCGTGGCATGGAGATTTTGAAGTCTCGTGTATGCTCTACCTCGATCACTCTCATTATCCCCTCTATGGAACCATCCAATTCTCTTCGTCGATCTAATGACTAATCGACTGTCGCCTGAATATCCTTGGTCTACTTCAAACCCGTCGGGCAAGGTTCTCATGCTTCTGCCGTCAACGAACCTACCCTCGACATCTGCACTCAGCCAGACCTCGTTTTGGTTGGCAGGTTTCCGATAAACAACATTTCTGAGCGGGATGAACAGCTCCGGATGGGATTTATATGTGTAGCGATACGCGCGGTGGACGAAGGGAAGGTTTAATAAAATTCCACTCAATGTACAATCTTCTGGCCTTTCGTCTTGGAGATTGTTAGCGAGTGCACCGATGACTCCGCCTTGCGAGATGTTTACTTTTTCGTTTTGCAGCGCTCTCTTTGAGGCCTCAAAATTGCCGCCGACACCATGTTGATCTTTAAATTCCTTCTTCTTGACGAGCAAAAGCGATTTAGTGGCGTTAAGGAAGCAGTAGTAAATTGTTAGGGGCGAGGAAGGCGATGGCAGGTTCTGGCTCGCAACATAGTACGCGCGAGCCTGTCTCCAATACGGGAGTGCCTCTCCGCAATGTCGCTTCAACCAGAGTTCGCCGAACCGGAATGCATCCGTCGTGAGAACGCGCTGGCTGGTGAAGTCTGGAGTGCGGACAGCCTTTCTGAAATATGCCACGCGGTTTTTTATTCTAAGTTTCGGTGCTGGCATCGGCAAAATTCCTGGTCCCGCGGATTCTACCCTACTTTACAATAGACACGTTGATCCTGGTGGTCGAGACGGGTCAACCTAACGGCGTTGCGCTCTCGTACTCGACGATCACGTCGACGGTGCCGGTTTTGATGGCGGGCGCGCCGATCACCGCCTCGGTGTCGATCTCGGGCCGGGCAGTGGTCATGCCGAAGGCGAGGCCGCCGAGGGTGGGATCGGCGTCGAGCGCCGCACCGATCGCCACCACGAGGACATCGAAGGCCGCGTCCCTGGCGGCCGCCTCGCCGGTCTCGACATAGACCTCGATCTCGACCGCGTGACTGTAATAGACGCCGCCGATGCCTTCCAGCGTCTGCTCCGGCTCGCCCGGATCGCCGTCGCGCAGCACGATCAGCCCGCCCTTCGGAATGCGCTCGGGCGCGGCCGTGTTGCGCTCGACCTTGGCCTTCGGCACCGCGCGCAGCCGGTTGGTGAGCGCGGTCAGGATTTGTTCGGTCTTGCTCGCCATGGCGTCACCGTCGTGCCGTTGCCCGCACCTGCCGCCGGATCAGTCTCGGCAGCCTGCGCGTCCAGCTCTCCGCCGCACGGGCGACGTTGAGCCGCTTCTTCAGCTTTACCCGCGGCACCAGCACAAACATCGCGACGGTGGCGATGCCCTGTTTGAAGCGGCCCGATTTGGTGCGCCCGCCGCCCTTGGCGCGCCGGCCGACGCGCCCGGTTTGGGCGCTCACGCGCACGCCGTCGACCACCAGCAGCGCCGAACGGCCGGACCGGCGGACCATGCGAAGCGGCCCGTGGCGGGCGGTCGGGAAGGTGGCCGGCGTGATGCGCTTGCCACCGACGCCGCGCTTCGGCGCCGCCGGCGTCGGAATGGCGAGCCAGTTGCCGCCCTTGCCCTTGATCACCACACCCTTATCGAAGGCCAACGCGATCTGCACCGCCTTGGACCAGACCAGGCTTGCGGCGTCATGGCCCTTGTTGACATAGGTCTTGCCGCGCCAGGTGCGCGACAACCGTGCGCCAAGACCGGCGGCGACCACCTGCTTGCGCAAGCTCCCCTTGAGGCCGTCGCCGGCGGCCTTGACGCCGTCCGGCACCGCGCGTTCGATACGGCGCAACTCGGCCTGCATGTCGGCTTTCAGCGAGCCCACCATGGTGGCGGTGAGCTTCATGTCGGACAGGCCTCCGCCGGGTAGGCCTCCAGCGTCCAGATCAGCCGCTCGGTATCGCGCATTGGCTCGCCCTGGACGAGATAGTTCTCGCCGCCGACGCTCAGCCGGTCGCCGGGCCGCGGCTCGGCGATCTCCGAGACCCGGACATCGAACAGCGTGGTGCCGGCGTGGATGCGGGTCTCGCCGAACCCGACGATCTCGTCGGGCCGCTTGGCGATCGCCCGGACAGTCACGGGGTCACCGCAGTCGGCCGTATAGACGGCATCGCGGCCGAGATGGCGGAAGCAGTCGTCCACCGCGGTGGCGACCGCGATAGCGAAGGGGCCTTCCACCTCACTCGGCCGTGAGCTTCACCAGCACGCCGGGGCGGTGGCACATGGGCAGCGGGTTGGACTGGGTATGGAGATCGGTGCCGCGTTCGAACTTGCGCGGCTCCTGCTTGGCGTAGAGCTGTTGACCCAGGGTGTTGGCGGTCTCGTTGAAGTCGGCCGGCGCGAAGTAGGACGCGAAGGTCTCGTCGGTGCCGAGCGGGAAGGCGTGGCCCTCGTTCTCGGCGATGAACCGGCGCACGACGCCGTCCGGGTCGGTGGCCTGGCCACGATACTCCTCGAAGGCGATGCCGCCGAAGGTGAAGCCCGCGCGCAGATCGTCCCGAAGTGCCGCCCCCTCCATCCAGCGCTCATAGGCCTGCTCGACCTTGGCGTGGGAGGTCAGCGCATCGAAGAACTCCGGGCTGACCAGGGCATGGACCCGGGTCATGAACTCGCCGCGCAGGTTGTCCTCGATGTGGCGCAGCACCGAGATGCAGCGGTTCTTGACATTGGTGTTGGCGTTGCCGAGCGCGAAGTTCACGGTTTTGGCCGTGATGCCGAACTCGGCATAGAGGTCGTAGAGGGCCGAGCCGTCGGCATCTAGGATCACCCCCTTGAGCGCCCCCATACGCAGATGCTCCAGCGTGATCGCGTGTTTGCTGCGCATGGACTGCAGGTGATCGGCCATCACGTCGGCCAGCGCCTGGGCCTCGTTCTCCGAGCCGAAGGCGCGGATGCCCTGGACCTCCTCGGGCAGCACCACGTCGTCGTGGGGGATGTGCGGGATGTTGAAGCTCCTGAGCTTGCGTTTGCCGCGTTCGCCGACGGTGCCGGGCGAGCCTATGGGGAGGGTCGGAAGCAGGTTCACAACCCCGTTCTTCTCCTCGACGGCGATTTGGCGGAAGCGCACCGGCCGGGGCGGCATCAGCATCATGCGCTCCAACCGTCCATAGCTGTTGGGCAGGATGTTGATGGCCGCGGTCAGCGCCGTCACGTGGAAGGCGGGGGTATCGAAGGGATTGTTCATGGGCATGGAAGAGCTCCTCCGGCGCCGGCGGGGCCGGGCCGTTCAGTCAGGTGTTGCGGTGGAGTTAGCGGGTTGGAAGTGGGGCTTAGGCGGCCTTGCGGACGAGGATGCCGCGGGCCTCGAGATCGGCGATCGCCGCTTTCTTCCGTGCCTCGGTGATACCGGCGGGCCAGACGATCGCCCGGTCGGCGAGGACGGCGTCGCGCAGGATGGCGGTGACCTCGGCATCGGTCCCGTCGGGCGCGGTGACGTCGTAGGCGGCGATACCGATGGCTTCGGCCGTGCCGTCGACGGCCGTTGGATCGAGCGGGACCACCTTGCCGTCGCCCGATGCCTCGATCGCGAACGTATCGCCGGCGACGAAGTCGGCGGCGCCGTCGGCGACGGTGAGGTTGAGGTGAGCGCCCGCATAGGCGGTGCCGACGGTGAGATCGGGCAGCACGTAGCCCTTCGGCGTCAACACCTGGAAGGTGCCGGCGGCCCCGGCGGTGATGCAGGCGAGCCGGTAGATGCCGGCTTCGGCCAGGGCGCCGAGCGGCCGGTCGGCCGGCGCGGCTTCACCGTCGCCGGTGTTGCCGTTGCCGGCCGTCACCGTGACCGTGGACCGGGTCCGCCGGGCGATCACCGCGCCGACCTTCAGCATCCGATCTTCGCCGTCGCCGGCGAGCACCGTGACGGCCTCGCGGCTGTAGAGGTTCGGCGCCTCGCATTTGAGGACGTCGCCGAGAGTGGTGGATTCAGCGTGAGCGTTCATGGATCAAGCCTCCTTTGCCGCGGCGGCCCGGGCGGTTGCCGCCCGCACCACCGGATTGTCGTCAAGATTTTGGGGGGCGCCGGTGCCGGCGCCGGGCAGCACATGGTTGTGGACCTCGGCGTCCTGTGCCGCCTTGAGCGTCAACAGCTCGCAGCGCACCGCGTCGGCCGAAAGCCCCTTGGCGAGCATCTCGGCTGTGCGCTCGGGCATGCCGGCGAGGGTGCAAAGTTCGGCGATCAGCCCGGCTTCCGCCGCGCACTCGCCGCGCGCTTGATTGCGGACCGCATCGAGGTCGACCACCTCAGCGGTCTTCGGCTCGGGCTTCGCCGCTTCCGGGGCGGGCGGCGCGGCGGCAGCATTCGCTGCCGGCGGCGTATTACTCGTCTCGGGTTCCGGCGGCGCGCCGGCGTCGGCATTCGTGGTTTCGATGACGGTATCGTCGTTCATGGATTGCTCCTTTTCGGTGGTTGGCTTGGGTCGGGCGTTTCCGGTGGCTGGTTTGGGCGGGGTGTTCGCCGTCCCGGGCAGGGCAGCGGGTGCGGCAACGATCGATCGGGGGGCGGAGAGCGCCGCGGCGAGCGCGGCGAAGGCGCTCCGCAGGGTGCCGACCTCGTCGGCGAGACCGGCGCGGACCGCGTCCTCGCCGAAGAAGAGCCGTGCCTCGGTGGCGCGCACGGCGTCCGCCGTCAGGCCGCGGTTGCGGGCGACGGTGTCGACGAAGAGGCCGTAGACCCGGTCGACTTCGGCCTGCAGCGTCCGGCGCGCGCCGTCCTTCAGGGTCTCGTGCGGGTTGAAATCGTTCTTTCGGGCGCCGGCATAGACGGTGGTGGTGCGGAACCCTTCCATGGCGTCGCGCGCGGAGCGGTCGACATGGACCGCGACGACGCCGATCGAGCCGAGGCCCCCGGTGCGCGGCACGATCAGTCGCTCGGCGGCGCTGGCGATCGCATAAGCGCCGGAGAAGGCCTCCTCGTCGGCGACCGCCCAGACCGGCTTGAGGCTGCGCGCCTCGTAGACGAGGTCGGAGAGATCGAACACACCCGCCGCCTCGCCGCCCGGGCTGTCGATATCGAGCAAGACGGCGCGCACCGCCGGGTCGGTCGCGGCGTCCATGATCTGCTCCTCGAGATGGCCATAGGAGGTCAGGCCCGAGGCCGCCTCGATGGCGCCGGCCCGTTTGACCAGCGTGCCGAACACCGGGATGACGGCGATGCCTTCGGGCGTTACAAGATTCCCGCCGCGGCGGCCGCTGGTCCCGTTCATGACGGCGGGCGCCGGCAGGCCCTCACAATTGGGGATCATCATCCCAGAGGCAGGAGCCTCGATGCCGATACGCGGGCCGATCACGGCGAGGATCGCCTCGAGCTTCGCCTGTCCGATCACCAGCGGCGTATCCAGCACCCGGCTCGCGATATGCGGCAGCATGGTCATGCCGGCCTCCTCATCTCGTTCATGGGTTCGTCTTCATCCGATTCCCGTTCATCGGACTTGAGTTCGGATTCCGCGTCGGGCTGGGCGGCGCCGGTGCGCGCGACCTTGCGCGGGTCGCTGTCGAGCACCAGACCCAGCGCGTCGGCGCGGGCGTTGTCGGCGGCGATCTCGCGGTCGATCTCCTCGGCGTCGTAGCCGAAGGCCGAGATCGCTTCCGACCGGCTCATCAGCCCGGCCCGGATGGCGAGCACCACCGCCTTGAACTCCTTCTCCGGATCGACCCATTGCCAGCCCTGGGGAATCCACTTGGCGGTCAGATGAGGCGCCGGATCGTTCGCGAACCCCGGTGCCTCGAGAGCGCCGGCGAGCACGGCGGTCGACATCCACTTGCGCCATACCGGCCGGCACAACTGATGGACCACCACCGCGTGCTGGATGGTCTCGCAGCGGCGGCGGAACTCGAGCAGCCCGGCGCGGATCGAGGAATAGTTGACTTGGGTGAGATCGCCGCTCAGCTGCTCGTAGGTGACGCCGGCGGCGGTCGCGACGGCGCGCAGCTGATTGCGGAAGAACCCCTCGTAGCTCGACCCGGCGTCGGCCGGTTCGGCAAAGCGCACGTACTGGCCGGGTCTCATCCGCTGCATGGTGCCGGGCTCGAGGCTGGCTTCGACGACGCCGTCCTCGTCCGGCTCGTCGCCGCCCATGACGGCGTCCTCGGGGTCCGGCGAGACGACGAACCCGGTAAAGAGCGCCGCGACCTTGGCCTTGACCAGCGCCGCGTCGTCGTATTGGTCGAGCTCGTCGAGCTTGACCAGCGCCCGGGCGAGCCAGGGCTCGCCCCGGATCTGGCCGGGACGGAGCGGCCGGAAGAGGTGGGCGATGCGGTCCGCCGGCACCCGCACCAGATCGTGGTCGCGCGGCCGCATCACCGGATCGCCGGGATGGACGCGGGTCAGGTGATAGGCGGCGCGGCGGCCCAACCGGTCGAACTCGATGCCGGCGCGCACCAGGTTGCCGCTCGGCAATGTCGTGTTGAAGGTGAGCGGCACATGCTCGGCTTCCAGGAGCTGGATCTGAAGCGGCACCGCGAGACCGTCCTCGGGCCTGCGCACCCTGAGCCGCACGAAACACTCGCCACCCTCCAGCATGGCCCGGCAGGCGAGCGCCTGAAGGCCGTAGAAGTCGGTGACGCCGTCGGCGTCGGCCTCCGCGCACCAGTCCCACCACAGCGCATGCACGGCTTCGCGGAATGCCGCATCGGTCGCGATCGACTGCAGCTTGATGCCGGTGCCGATACAGTTGGTGACGAAGGCGTCGACCGCGCTGCCGGCCCAGGCGTTGCGGCGCACCAGATCGCGCGACTTGACCCGGAGGTTGTGGCCGGTGGCGAAGGTCGCCGCCAGCGCACCGGGATTGCCCGGCCGCCAGGCGAGCGCCCGCCTTCCCGAGCCCGCGGCCTCGTGGATCGGCCGGCGGGATGGACCTGCGTCGGTGCGGAGCGCGCGCCAGGAGGCGGCGGTGCGTGCGAGCCAACCCATGCTCAAAACCCCTTGTTGGTGACGATGCGGATCTGGCGCACCTGCCTGCCGGCATCGCGGGCGCGGGCGTTTTCGATCTCGGCGAGCGCCGTCTTGATCTCGTCCACCGAGCGGTAGGTGACGCTCTTGCCGTCATAGCTGACGGTGAGCACGCCCGAGGTCAGCGCCTCGCGCAGCGCCCGGACCTGGTCTTCGGTGTAGGTCATGTCCGCCATGTCTCAGCCCATCCACTTGCTGCGGGTCACGCGCCGGCGTCCCGCCGGTCGGGAGCCGGGATCCGGCGCCGCCGCGTCCTTCGTGCCGGCCCGTTCGGGACCCGTGTTGCCGGCCAATGCCGCTTCCATGCGCCGCCAGCGGCGCTCCGGGAAGCGGTCGGCGCCGGCGATCCAGGCGGCGGCGCGGGCATAGACCCGGCAATCGAGCGCCTCGTTACGCTCGCGCAGCTTCTGCCATTCGAGCCGGGCGAAGCCGCGGCGCGTGCGCACCGTCACCAGCTGCTCGGCGACGAACTGCTTCAGCCATTCGTCCTCGACTGTCAAACGGCTTTCAATATGGCTCAATTCGTGAAACGTATGCATTTGTGATAGAATGCCCGGAACGTCAGGAGGTTGGGTCATGGACGGCAAGGGTTTCCAGGTGTGGCTTTCGGGGGCGCGCGGGCTGACGCGCGTGCAGCGGCACGAGGCGCTCGCGGTGCTGTCGGGCCGGAGCGAAGGCGAGGCATCGAAGGCCGCGATCGAGCTTGGTGTGGACGAGGCCCGGCGCTGTCCGCACTGCGCGAGCGAAGGGGCGGTTTCGCGCGGTATGGCGCGGGGTCTGCGGCGCTACCAGTGCAAGGGCTGCGGCAGGACCTTCAACGCGCTGACCGGTACGCCGCTGTCGGGCCTGCACCACAAGGAACGCTGGCTGTCGTTCGGGGCGTCGCTGGCGGAGGGGGAGACGGTGAAGGCCTCGGCGGCGCGCTGCGACGTGGCGGTGAGCACGGCGTTCCGCTGGCGTCACCGGTTTCTGGCGGCGGCGCGGAGCGATTCGGAGGTGCTCAAGGGGATCGTGGAAGCGGACGAGACCTACGTCCTGGAGAGCCGGAAGGGCGCGCGCGGGCTGGGACGCAAGGCACGGCGGCGGGGCGGCAAGGCGAAGAAGCGCGGCCTCTCGCGCGAGCAGGTGCCGGTTCTCATGGCGGCGGACCGGAGCGGGACGACGGTGAGCGCGGTGCTGCCCAGGGTCGACGCGGCGGCGCTCACGGCTGCTCTCGACCCGGTGGTCGCGAAGGACGCCCTGCTGGTCTCCGACGGTGGCGCGAGCTATCCACCTTGCGCCGCCGCGCTCGGGGTGAGCCACGAAGCACTCAACCGCTCGATGGGGGAACGGGTTCGGGGCGATCTGCATGTGCAGACGGTGAACAGCCGCCACAGCCGGTTGAAGGACTTGCTGCGTCCCCGCCGCGGCATCGCCACCCGCTATCTGGACAACTACCTGAGCTGGTTCCACCTCGTCGGCCTCGCCCCCGGCGCCAATGACCGAGCCTGCCTCGCCGCCGCCGTAACAAGGTGACGCATATAATTCACGAATTGAGCCTTCAATATTGACCCCCGATCGGCGTGCAAAATTGACCCCCCTGAGCGGCACGGCGGAGGTTGTCCCGGTAGTCAACCGGTACCCCCCGCGCGGCTTCGTGTAGCGCCCTGCGCTACGCGGAGCGAAGCCGCGCGGGGGGTACCTGTTGACCCACCGGGGCAACCGGGCCGCGGGCACGGCCGGCGGCGGCTCAGGAGCGGTTCTTGAAGCGCCAGCTCTCGTTGCCGGTCTCGATGATCTCGCAATGATGGGTGAGACGGTCGAGCAGCGCGGTGGTCATCTTGGGGTCGCCGAAGACGGATGTCCATTCGCCGAAGGCGAGGTTGGTGGTGATGACGATAGAGGTGCGCTCGTGGAGCCGGCTCATGAGGTGGAAGAGCAGCTGCCCGCCGGCCTGGGCGAAGGGCAGGTAGCCGAGTTCGTCGAGGATGACGAAGTCGCGGCGTACGAGCTGGTCCGCGGTGCGGCCCTGGCGTCCGGCGCGGAGCTCGGCCTCGAGGTGGTTGACCAGGTCGACGACGTTGTAGCAGCGGCCCCGGGCGCCCTTGCGGATGCAGGAGCGCGCGATGGCGACGGCGAGATGGGTCTTGCCGGTGCCGGTGCCGCCGACCAGCACGATGTTGCGCTTGCCCTCCAGGAAGCCGCCGCCGGCGAGCTCCTGGATCAGGGGCTCGTTGACTGGCGAGGCGGCGAAGTCGAAGTCGGCCAGCTCCTTGGCCGTTGGCAACCTGGCGGACGCCATCTGGTACTTGATCGAGCGCGCCGTCTTGTCGGCGATCTCGACCTGCGGCAGCGTACCGATGATCTGCTGCACCGGATGACGACGCTTGAGCCCCCCCCCTCGGCGTCCATGTGGCAAGGATGTCGTCGTCGGCGGCGCGCATGCCCGCGAGCTTCAACGCCGTCATCATCGCCAGCACCTCATGACGCTCCATGACCGGCCTCCCTCAGGCGATCGTGGCGCTGACAGTCGGCCACCGGCCGGTGGCGAAACCGCAGGCCCTCGGGCGTCGGGATGGTCGCCGGCGGTGCCGGCTGGCACTGCCGGGCGAGGATGTTGAGCACGACGTCGGCGCTGCGGGCGCCGCAGTCGAGCGCCTCGGCACAGGCCGCCTCGACCGCCTCCAGCCCGTCCTCCTGAACCGCCGCGAGGATCCTCACGAACTGCCTGTCACCGTCGTCGCAACCCGTCAGCCGGGCCCGTATGCGGCCGAGCGCGCCGGGCAGTTGCCAGCCCTTGAAGGGCGCGCCGTTCCTCAGCGCACCAGGCTTCCGCGTCAGGATCGGCACGTAGTGCCACGGATCGTAGGCGATCTCGCCGCGCCCGAAGCTCCGGGGATGCTCGGCGACGGTCTCGCCGTCCTGGCGGATGACGATCCGATCGGCGTAGGCCCGCACGTCGACCGGCCGCCCGACGGCACGGGCGGCGACGCTGTAGTGGTTGTTGTCGAAGCGCACCAGACAGGTCTTGGACACCGCCACCTCGGTGGCGTGGAAGCCGTCGAAGGGGCCGCGATAGGCCATCAAGAAGGGCCGCTCCTCCTCGAACACCTGCCACACCGTCTTGCTCTCGATCGTCGGATGCGGCCGCTTCTTGGCGTCCTCGATACACCGATCCATCAGCCACTCGTTGATCTCGACGTAGGAGCGGCCCCGCGGGATGGGCACGAACAGGCGGCCGCGGACGTCACCCACCTGCCTCTCGACCTGCCCCTTCTCCCAGCCCGCACCCGGAGTGCACGCCACCGGCTCCACCAGATGGTGGGAGCACAGCTCCAGAAAGCGCCGGTTGTAGGCGCGCTCCTTGCCGACGAAGACCATGCTCACCGCCGTCTTCATGTTGTCGTGGATGCCCCGTCGGCAGACCCCGCCGAAGAAGTGGAAGGCCCGTTCGTGCGCCTCGAACACCATCTCCTGGCTCTCGCGCGGGAAGATCTGAACCAGCTGCATGCGGCTGTAGCAGAGCCGCATGTGCGCCGCCTTCACCTTGGTCGTCACACCCGACAGGCGCGCGTACTCGTGGCTCCAGTCGAACTGCTAGGCCTCGCCGGGATCGAAGCTCAGCGGCACAAAACCCTGCGACGGCGACAACAGCCGCCACCGCCGACGCCAGGTCCTGGCGTGGCGGCGCACTGCGTCGTAGCCGCCGCCATAGCCCAGAGCCGCAAGGTCTTCATGAATCCGCGGCAGAGACAGCCGATCCCGGCGCGGCTTCTTCTCGTTGGCCTCCAGCTGGCGCTCAAGCTCATCCACCCACGGTCCAAGCTTCGGCATCGGCTGGATCTTGCGCGCGTAGCTGTACGAGGTCTCATCGCCCCGCACCACCTTGCGCACCGTGTTCTTCGAAACCCTCAAATCCCGGGCGATCTTCTTGATCGGAACGCCCCTCACCAGATGATCCCGACGGATCTTCGCGATCGTTTCCACTACCAGCATCTCCCCCACCTCGACTGTCCAAACAACGAGGTGTGTTGAAAATCACAAAACCAGGGGGGTCAATTTGGGACGCCGATTACCCCACCAAGGGGGTCAATATTCCACGCCGATCAACAACCTAGCGATGCGCTGGCCGTGGTCGAAGCGCGAGGAACGCCAATCGGGCGGCGGGTATACCGATGCCGTGGTGGCCGCCATCGAGGCGCAGGCATCGGCGAAGGTGGCGGACGTATCGAGCACGGCGGCAATCGAATCGGCGGCCGGAGCACTTTCCAGGGCGCTATGCAGTGCTGAGGTCGTGGCGGAGCCCTGGGTACAGGAAGTGGTCAACCCGGTGTGGTTGGCACAAGTCGGTCGGTCGATTCTGCGCGAGGGGGCGAGCCTGTCGGTGATCGTCATGGGGGGCGATGGCGTGCCCGAGCTGATCCCGGCGGCCTCCTGGAACTTCGAGAACGTGAACCCCGGCGCCCAGGAGGGCGAGTGCGAATCGACCTGGATGGCGCGGGTGACAACGTACGGGCCGAGCACGTCCTACACGCGGTTGGTCTCCCGAGACCGGCTGGTGTTCATCCGCTGGGGCACCTCGCCTGGAACCCGATATCGCGGCCAGGGCCCGACATCATGGGCACACACGACGGCGCGCTTGGGATCGGAAGTGGAGCGCAGCCTTGCGGATGAGGCGGCTGGTCCTGTCGCTCAATTGGTGGCCATCCCGTCAGACGGTGGAGACGATGGCGATGAAGATCCACTTGCGGCGTTGAAGGCCGATATCCGCGGCGCCTGCGGCCGGGCGTTGCTGGTTGAGACAACTGCGGCGGGGTGGGGCGAGGGCAAAAACGCGGCGCCGCAAGCCGACTGGCGGCAATCGCGCCTGGGGCCTGCGATGCCTCCAGCAATGGTGGAGCTGGCGCGGGACTCGTTCATGCGGACCCTGGCCGCGTGCGGCAGCCCGCCGTCGCTGTTCATCGATTCGGACGGCACGTCGCAGCGCGAGGGGCTCAGGCGCTGGCACCTGGGAACGGTGATCCCCCTCGCCCGACTGTTGGAGCATGAGCTGTCGATGCGCCTGGAGACGCCGATCAAGCTCCGCTTCGACGGCTACCCCAAGGACATGGTTTCGAGGGCTCAGGTTTTCGCAAAGCTGATCGCCGCCGAGGGCATGACGGTCGAGAAAGCCCTGGAGATCGCCGGGCTGCTGGAGGGCGACGACTGAGGTTCGGCCGGGGGGAGATTGACGCTCGCCCACCCGGCCGGGCGCGGCCCGGGATATTGTTCGGCATGGGGTCCCGCGCCGTCGCCGTGTAGAGGGGGGGGGGCGCAACTTGCCGCCCCCTTCCCCCCTCAAGCTATCATGTTTACTATTTTCAAAAAATGTTTACTATTTGTCCAAGCGAGAAATCAGAGGTTGCCGATGGCGAAGCGAAAGGCGCAGGCGGGCCGCAAACTCGTCAGCGTGCCGAACGAGACTTACGACGCGCTCGCTCAGCTTCAACGGGAGCTGGCGGCGGTCACCGGGCAGCGGGTGACCATCGGTGATGTGGTCGCGCGTGGAACGCAATGCCTCTGCGACGCGCACGCGGGGCAGACGTGGCTGACTCCCGCCGAACAGGAAGCACCGCTGAGGGAGCGGGTTCGAACGGCCGTAATATCGAACCTGATCGCCTTGCGCGAAATGGTGCCGGGAATCGGCATCGGCGAAATCGGGTACGACCCGGACAACGATGCTGTCTTGGTGAACGTCGCGGGCGAAGATGAGCCGGTGCCGCTCTATCCCGATTCGCCGACCGCTTGGGCCGCGCGCCGAAGGCCAAACTGAGGGGATGGGCCGCGGCTGATGGCGAATCAGAAAGCTGCGATCACGCAAGCGGAGGTCGCGCGCCTCGCCAAAGCCATGCGCGCCGCCGGCATCGACGAATTTTCGATCAGGGTCGAGAAGCCGGACGGCACCAAGATTTCCATCGACACGGGCAAAACTTTTGAGGCCGTCAACACGGGCGACGATATCGACATCATGATCGCGAGGGTGCCGCATGCGATACCGTAACGAATTCCGCGGCGTGTCGGTCGTAAGGGATCGTCACGGCCGGCTCCGATACCGGCTGCGCCGCACGCTCAAGGGCCGCAAGGTCGACAGCTACCTGCCCGGAGTCATCGGATCGACCGAGTTCCGCGCGGCCTATGAGGCGGCGATCGATGGTGCGCGCGTCACGACGCGGCGAGCGCAACTGGGCACCTTCAGCCACCTGATCGAGGCGTACCTGGACTCGGCCGCGTTTCGGAACCTCGCGCCCACGACACGCTCGGACAAGAGACCGCGGCTTGACTGGATCAGGGCAGCCATCGGCGACGCCCGCTATGCCAGCATGCAGCCGCGCCAAGTCGAGGCGCTGATGGCAAAGAAAGGCGGCCCGGAAGCTTCAAACCGGCTGAAGAAAGACTTGGCCCAGCTCTTCCGCTTTGCGGCCAAGCACTTCGCATTCAGCCGCCCGAACCCAGCCGCGCTCGCCGATGCGTACAAGATCAGATCGTCGGGTTTTCACTCGTGGACGGACGCGGAAATCGCCAGTTTCCGCGACCAATTCCCATCGGGATCACAGGCGCGGCTGGCGCTGGAACTCTTTCTCGGCACCGGAGCGGCGAGGCAGGACGCAGTGGGCTTGACGCGAGCCAACATTCGCGGCGCTGAAATCCACTACAGCCGGCAAAAAACCGGGCAGGACGTGGTAATCCCGATAATTCCCGAGCTGGAGCCGGAACTCGCTCATATTCCGCCGACCCGACTTCAGCTTCTGGCGCATGGTCGCCCGGAGCGACCGTATACGGCGCGCGCCTTGGGGGGCCTGTTCCGCCGCTGGTGTACGGAAGCCGGCTTGCCGGATCATTGCCGATCACATGGGCTTCGCAAGGCGGGCGCTCGGCGACTGGCTGAAGCGGGCGCGACCGAATATCAGATTATGAGCTTTCTCGGGCACAAGACCCCCACGGAGGCGGCGCGCTACACCGCAGCGGCCAATCGCACGAAGTTGGCCGCGTCGGGCCTGGCGAAGTTGAGGGCCATACCGCGAACAAAGTTGTCCAACCTTGACGAAAGGTTGGACAATGCAGGGATGTAAGGCCTTGATTTATAATAATAACTCACCCGCATGCCCAGCCCTTCCAGGAATGGACGACGGTGTTCGCCAGCGAGCGCCTCACCGGCGCGCTGCTCGACCGCATCACCCACCATGTCCATATCCTGGAGATGAACGCCGAGAGCTACCGGCTCAAGCAGAGCCGGTCACGACGCCGGCAACCGTCCGAATAACCCCCCGCTTGTCCCCGGGGGCCCACAGGCCCTATATGGACGCCTCCCGGTGGCAAGGGCCGATTCGGTGCTCCGGGAGAACCAGGTTGCAGTTCTATATCCGGCCTGTTCGTGCAGGCTGGTGCCTGCTGGCCCTGATGGAATCAGCCGATCCGCGGCTCATTCTCCCACTGGGCTTCTTGCCCTTGGGCCTGTTCAGGCTTAGCGGATCGCGGTCTGACCTGTTCGCCATCCCACTTCGTCGTACCTTGCGCAACCTCTTGGCGTGACACCTCCTCCTGGTGGTAGGTGATCTCCGTGCCAGTCTTCCCTAACCGGGCTGGCTGACGAAGTTCGGCCGGTACGTTCGGTTGTGGGCCAGCAAGGCCCAGATCGTGCGTGCGGTCTTGTTGGCCAGTGCGACGGCGGCCACGTTCGCCGGCCGCCGCTCGGCCAGGCATGAGGCCCATTCCGGCGGCGATTTGCTCGTGGTGAGTACGGAGCGGGCGCCGTGGATCAGCAGGGTACGCAGGTAGGTGTCCCCACGCTTGGAGATGCCGAGCATGCGTACCCGCCCGCCGGTGCCGCTGTGGCGCGGCACCAGACCGAGCCAGGCGGCAAACTCCCGGCCGGACCGGAATGCGGCGGGATCGCCCATCATGGCCACCGCGGCGGTCGCCGTCAGCACCCCGACGCCGGGGATCGCCGCAATCCGCCGGCTTGCTACATTGTCCCGATGCCAAAGCTTGAGCCGTCGCTCGATCTCGCCGATCTCCTCATCCAGGCGGCTCACGCGTGCCCACTGCTCCCGCAAGGCCTCCACCACCATCGCCGGCAGACGCTCCGAGACCCGAGCGAGGGCCTCGGCCATGCCTCGACGCATACCGGCCCGACCCTTCGGCATGACCTCGCCGTATTCGGTCAGAAGGCCTCGGAGGCAGTTGATCTGGGCGGTGCGGAACTTCACCAACTGCTGGCGCATGCGGTGCAGCGCCAGGATCGCCTGCTGCTCCTTGGTCTTGATCGCAACCGTCTTGATGCCGGGTTGTTGCACCGCCGTCCAGATCGCGCGTGCGTCGTGCGCATCGTTCTTGTTACCGCCCGCGAAGGGCCGAACCATCTTCGCTGGCAGCAGCCGTACCTCGTGGCCGAGCTCGCGCAGCCGCCGTCCCCAGTGCTGCGAACCGCCGCACGCCTCCAGCGCGACAAGGCACGGCGCGCGGTTGGCGAAGTGTTCGAGGAACTTCGTCCGTGTCAGCCGTAAATCCACGATCTCGCCCGTTTCCATGTCGACCCAATACAGTTGAAACACCCGCTTCGCCGTATCCACGCCCACGACCGTTCTGCTAATCTTCATCTCGGACCCTCCGGTTTGCCTGGGAAGACACCGAATCTTCCCCCTTGGCACTTAGATGCCGTCGCCCCGGGAGGGTCCACCTCAACCCTCCCGACCGCCGGCATCAGGGGTGGGAGGCGTCCATTCCATTCTCCCACGCGCAGGCCGCCGCCAGCCGCGCCGAGGGCGCGTCGCCCCGCGCACGGGTCCCTCCCGTGGACTACGGGGACAAGCTGCCACCGAGCCCGCAGTACATTTTTACGCCGCCGCGCCGGTACATTTTTACGCCGCCGTTGACAGTGCTCGGGATCGGCATCGGAATCGTTTGACGATGAGGTGCGCGTGTGCGGTGCTCGGGATCGGCATCGGGCTTGCAAGTCGTACGGTCGAGATCAGCCATCCTGGGCCGCGTGTTCTAATGAGTGAGAGGGCGATGCCGGGAAATGCGCCGGGTGAAGGAGACGGCGACGGGGCAGGGTTCGCCATCCGCCCGATTGGGGACGGGGACGGGGAAGCGGTCGCGGAACTCTGGCGTGTCCGCGGACCGGTCCTGCCCTGGAACGACCGACATCGCCGCCCTGTCCTCGGCGGGCTCTGGGGCGACGACGGTTCGGTGGAAACAGGTCGCGCTCGCGGGCCGCGGTCAGCCGGAGGCGGCCTCGCGGGCGGCGGCTTCCTCGGCGACCAGCTCCTTCTTGGACAGCTTGCCGATCATCGTCTTGGGAAGCTCGTCGCGGAACTCGACATGCTTGGGCATCTCGTGCCGGCCGAGCTTGTCGGCGAGGAATTCGGTCAGCCCGGCGGCGTCCAGCGCCGCGCCGTCCTTGAGCTTGACGAAGGCCTTGACCGCCTCGCCGGTGTATTCGTCCGGCACGCCGATCACCGTGACCTCCTCCACGGCGGGATGGCGGTAGATCCCCTCCTCCACCATACGCGGGAACACGTTGAAGCCGCTCACCAGCACCAGGTCCTTCTTGCGGTCGATGATGAAGACATAGCCGTCCTCGTCGAGATGGCCGACATCTCCGGTGAGCAGCCGTCCGTCGACGATTGTCGCGGCGGTTTCCTCGCCGCGGCGCCAGTAACCCTTCATCACCTGCGGGCCGGAGACGCAGATCTCTCCGTCCTCGCCCTGCGCGAGCAGCTTGTGGGGATCCTCCTTGTCGACGATCGCGATGGAAGTGCCGGGCATCGGGAGGCCGATCGACCCCTCCTTGTTGAGCCCGTCGAGCGGGTTGGCGGTGGCCAGCGGCGAAGTCTCGGTCAGCCCGTAACCCTCGACCAGCTTGCAGCCCGACAGCGTCTCGAAGCGACGCTTGATTTCGGCCGGCAAGGGCGCGCCGCCCGACAGGCAGACCTTGATCGAGGTGAGGTCGAACTTGTCGAGCTTGGGGTGGTTGACGATCGCGGTGTACATCGTCGGCACGCCGGGGAACAGCGTCGGCTTCTTCTTCGTCACGTCCTGCAGCACCGGGTCGAGCTCGAAGCGCGGGCGCATGACGATCGAGCCGCCGAGCGCGATGGTCAAATTCATCACCACGGTCATGGCGAAGACATGGAAGAACGGCAGCACCCCCATCATGCGTTCTTTGCCGGGTTCGAGATCGGGCGTCCACATCCGCGCCTGATGGGCGTTGGCGTGGAGATTGGCGTGGGTGAGCATCGCGCCCTTGGAGACCCCGGTGGTGCCGCCGGTGTATTGCAGGACGGCGACATCCGCCCTCGGGTCGATCTCGGGCGGCGCGCCCTTCCCGTCGTTGTCGAGCAGCCGTCGGAAAGCGATATGCTCGTGATCGTCCGGCACTTTAGCGATTTCGCCCCGCTTGAGCAGCGGGAACAGGAGGTTCTTGGGAAACGTCAAGACGTCCTGCAGATCGCCGACGACGAGCTTGCTCACCCGGCTCCGCGCGAGCAGCGCCGCCATTTTCGGATAGAGCGCGGCGAGGCTCAGCGTCACCATGATGTCGGTTTCGGAATCCTCGATCTGGTAGGCGAGCTGGTCTTCCGAATAGAGCGGGCTGTAATTGACCACCGTGCCGCCGGCCTTGAGGACGCCGAAATACGCGATCACGAATTGCGGGCAGTTGGGCAGGAACAGCCCCACCTTGACGCCCTTGCCGACGCCGAGCGCGCGGAACCCGGCGGCGGCGCGCACCACCGCGTCGCCGAGCTCGGCATAGGTGTAGCGCTTGCCGAGGAAGTCCATGGCCTCGTTGCCGGGGAAGCGTTCGACCGCCTGGTCGAGGATCGCGAATAGCGGGCCTTCCGGGATCTCGGCGTCCCATTGCACGTTCTCGGGATATTTTGCGAGCCACAGGGAGTCGGTCACCTTCCCTCTCCTTGATCGCGGGTGGCGGGGCGGGCCGATGCTAGCGCACCCCGTACCCCGATGGCGATATGTCTCGGGACCGGAATGCAGCTGTCCACGGAAGCGGCTCGACGGAAGTGGCTCGGCCTCCTTGCAGTACGACCGTCGCCGACCGCCTAGGACACGCCGTCGACCGCATCCTTCATCGCAGCCTTGCTCATTCCTGTCCGGCCGGCGAGACGCTCGCCAATGTCCGGTTCGTTCATCCAGGCGCTCCCGTTCTCGCGAAAGTCGTCCCCCCTCGCGACGTGAGTAGCACGGTGCACCGCCGGAAACGATATCCATGCAGGTCGATCGGTCGTTTCGCGGGACACGCGCCATAGCCCGCCAGTCGTTGACTTCAAGACGAGTAACGCAGAGACAGCCGGCTCCCGTGGCCCGCAAGCCTCGCTCGTGTCGGCGCCAGATCGAGCGGCAACGGTTTCCTGCTCGCGTCGCGCCAGACCACCCGGCCCGGACCCCGTCGGGTGAGCGCCAGCGTCGCCTCACGACCGCAGGACCAGCGTCGGCCTCCTGCCCGGCAGCTCTGCGAACTCTCGGGTACGTCGATACCGTGCAGGCGAATCCGTACTCCACCTACTTCGAGGGTGTCGCCGTCGAGCACCTTCGCTCGACCCGACAGCGCTGCACGAGGACGAACGATCCGAACCTTGTCCTCGGGCTCCTCAGCGATACCGAATGTGTCCTCAACCTTGTCGTTCCATTCCGCGCTTAGCCTCTCCACCCAGCGAGTCAAATATTTGAGGGGGTTGTCGTGCCAGCGAATCGTCTCTTCCACTTCGCGCCATGCCGACGGTGGAGGCGACGCGATCGCTCCCGCCGCGATCACGAGAAGAATGATGATTCTGACCACGCGCCTCGCCCGCCGTAGTCGCCACATCACCCGCCGCAGTTTCCACCTCACCGAATTCTCTTCCGTGCATACGTGGATTTGTCGTTCTCCAAGCTGCCGAATGAGACAATGCCGCTCAAGACTGGAACTGTGCGGCGGCTTTCAGGATTCATTGTCGCTCCGGTCGCTTGGGCGTGCGGCGGATACTACAACGTGCGAGACGATTGCAATGCAATCAGGCCGCACGCCGCGATTCGCTTCGGCTTCGTCCGGTGCGTTCTGTGCAAGCACGGCAAGCTGTTACTGGTCGCCGCAGTCACCGCCGCACTTGGCGGAGCATTCGTGGTCGCTGCGATGCGGGAACATGTGCGGCAGACAGTCTGCGGCGCGGGAACATGTGACCGTTCCGTTGCTGCTTGGCGGTAACGAGTGAACCGTCGCGACCCGCTGCCGCCGTCGCCGCTGCGCGGAGTGTGAAGACTGCCGCCGACGGCTTCTCCGCCCGGCGCCTGCTCCGTGATTGGGTCCGCTTTTACAACCTTGAGAGGCCGCACTTGGCGCTGGACGGGCGGACCCCGGCCATGGCATATCGCGGCGAGCCGCCTGTGGGGATGTGGGCAAGCCGCTCCGCGCCTTGCCCACATCCCCACAGGCGCAACAGCAGCAGCAGGAAGATCGCATGAAAGGGATTCTGGCGGCTTGAGAAACAACCGGAATACACCTTAACTCAGCCGCCAGGCTGTCCGAATAGGCGAGGCCACCTCAGACGGAGGCTTCGGTGTACGCCGGCAGCCAGTGATCAACGTACATTGGGAGGACGCGAAGTCCTACGTTGAGTGGTTGTCGCAAAGGACCGGGAAGTGATATCGTCTGCTTTCGGAGGCCGAATGGGAGTGCACGGCGCGTGCGGGAACGAAAGGACCATACCATTTTGGCTCAACGATCTCGACGGACAAGGCCAACTACGGTGGGGAGTACACCGTCAGCCCGGGCCGCTTAGTGTTGGTTCGAGGTAAGATAGTTCCGGTTGGCTCGTTTGCGCCAAACGCTTTCGGGTTGCATGAAATGCACGGCAATTTGCTGGAATGGGTCGAGGATTGCTGGCACAGCGACTACGCGGGGGCGCCCTCGCACGGGAGCGCTTGGGTCGCAGGTGGTGATTGCGGCAAGCGCGTTCTGCGCGGCGGTTCTTGGCTCATGGAACCGAGGAACGTCCGCTCCGCGTTCCGCACCTCGGGCTCGGCTTGGACACGGTACAGCAGGGTCGTCGGGTTCCGTGTTGCCCGGACGCTCGTGCAGTGAAGTCTTGTCTCACTAACTATCGGTGAGTCGGACCCGATTTCCTTGGACACAGAATTGGCTTAATCGAAGTGTCCAAGGAGGACCGGAACATGGCCGATAATTTTGAGAAGAAAGTTGCTGTTGATGGGCCTGTGGTAAATGCGGGCGAGCTTGGCTCGTCCACGTTTTCCCCAGGCCAGGCTTTGCCGGCAGGCCCGCTGGGACTTGGCCAGCGATGGACGGTGGCGCGCAAGCGTGAGGTCGTTCCGCGGCTTTTGCGTGACGAGCCGGTGCAACTTCTGTCGCGCCAGTTGGGCGTAGAGATCTTCCGGCTCGAGCAGTGGCGTGAGAAAGCGATCGGCGGGATCGACGCCTCGCTCAAGCAACGCAAGGGCGATCCGGTGCAGGCGGAACTGGATAGCGCCATGAAGCGGATCGGAGAGTTGACCATGCAGGTGGAACTGCTGGAGGCCAAGACGGAGACCTTCGGCCCTTTGGGGCGGCGGAGGTCGCGGCGATGAGTGCCGCCACCTCGCCCGGCACGGGTCTGGCCTACGGCCTGCGGCGGGTCTGCGCCGCCTGGGGCATGGCCCGCTCCTCGTTCTACGCCATGACCTCCGGCCAGCACGCCGAGCAGCCGCCGGCAAAGCGTCGGGGACCGAAGCCCGCGATCTCGGACCAGGCGCTGCTGGTGGCGATCGAAGCCGACCTGGAGGCATCGCCCTGGGAGGGCGAGGGCTACCGCAAGGTCTGGGCTCGGCTTCGGGTCTGTCGCGACATCCGGGTTGCCCGCAAGCGGGTGCTCCGCCTGATGCGCGAGAACAATCTGCTCTCGCCCCATCGCTGCCGCCGCCGTGGCGGCAATCCCCATGACGGTGAGATCATCACTCATGCCCCGAACCTCATGTGGGGCACCGATGGCGTTCGGGTGTTCACGGTGGACGACGGCTGGGGCTGGATCTTCACCGCCGTCGAGCATTGGAACGCCGAGTGTGTCGGCTGGCATGTCTGCAAGCGCGGCGACCGCTTCGCCGCCCTGCAGCCGATCTCCATGGGGCTTGCCGGGCTGTATGGCTCGACCGCGGCCGGCGCGGCTCGGGGGCTGGCCTTGCGGATGGATCACGGCTCCCAGTATCTGTCGGACCACTTCACCAACCAGATCAAGTTCTGGGGCATCCAGCCGTCCTACGCCTTCGTCGCCGAGCCCCAGACCAACGGCGTCGCCGAGCGGTTCAATCGCACGCTGAAGGAACAGATCATCCATGGTCGCATCTACCGCAACATCGCGGAGCTGCGGGACGCCGTCCGCGACTTCGTCGAACTCTACAATGCCCAGTGGATCGTCGAAAAGAACGGCTACCTGAGCCCCGCTCAAGCTCGTCAGGCGTGGCACGCCGCGATCTCAATCAGGCCCGCCGCGTGAGACAAACTTGTGTCCAAGGAACCGGGTGCGCTACAGCGTCAGACAACGATGCATGGAAATGGCCTAGCCGACCGGTCTTTTGCCCCGGTTACTTCAGCGACACGCAACCCATTGATATCGTGCCATGTATGCGTGGCGCATACGCCGAGCATTCAAAATGGTTGTGTCTTTCCCATGACAGGTCCGGCATTGCAGGGCAGCCAAAGCGCAACCGAGCGCGCGCCGTCGATCCCGTGACGGCACTGGCATCGAGATGCGGCAGGTATGAGAAACCACCGCCGAAAGGCGTAGGGGATCGGCATCGCCAACGCACCCGCGATCCGTCGGACGCCCGTCGACCACGACGGGAAGAAGCCCGAATGGCGCCAGTGCGGCAGCTTCTACCGCAATACGCGGAACAGTTCCGGACAATCACACAACTTCCGAGTAGCACGAATGGAACGCAACCGGCCACATAGGCGGCTCGCGAAGCGGAGCCGAGATATACCTCTCTTGTACGTCGACCCCGCGCTTGGCGACAACGCGAACGAAGGCGAAGCCGGTGGCGGCCTGCCGGCGTCATTGGTCACGGGTCCACGATTTCGCGCCCCGCATGAAGACGGACGGATCGGTGAGCCACGCCGCGTAGCCGATGCGCCGGCCATCGGTCAACCAGTCGATCTTGCGACTGAGACAGGCGGCCAGCACAGCGTCCTCGACCGATAGTACGAAGCCGCCATGTTCCGCCGCGTGGTCGAGGGCCGTGACCGTCAGTTCGCCACCGGAGGCCGGGGCGGCGTCGCGATTGCCGATCTCGCCCCGGGCCACCGCATCCACCGTGCCGGCGCGAAGGGCCGCGAGAAGTTCCGCCTCACCGGTCTCGCCGCCGAGATACACCAGCTGGGGCATGGTTCGGGACGGCGGGTAAAGACGCCGCCGGCCGGCCAGATCCGGCGACGCACCGGCGGCGGAGATGACAAAGCGGGCGCCGCCATCGACGATGATGTCGCCGCGCGGGGTCTCCAGGCGCGTGCCGGCGGCGAGGACACCGGCGGCATCGGCGAGCCTCGTCAACCGCAGCAGACGGGCTTCGCCGGTCGTGCCGGCCAGAACGCCGCCCCGTACGCCGCTGGTGAGGTCGTTATAGCCGGCAAGACGCCCGGCATCGGCGGCGCGCACCAGCAGCGACTGACGGAACGCGATATGCCCCGAGGTGAAGACGATCTTCGTCTTCCCCGTCGCGTCGCGGGTACGAGACTCGAGAATCGTGATGCCACCGCCGACCATATCGTATGCCGGATCGGCCGGCAGCAGCCAGATGCCGTCCCATGGCTCGATGCCGCGGCGGGAGAACAACCGCGCGCCTTTCAAGGCTTCGAGCGCGGTGAGCAGATCAGCCTCGTAGCCACGATGGATGTTGAATCCGGCCGATGCCGGATCGCTTTCCGAACTGAAGAACATGGGCGCGAAGTAGGCATAGAAACCGAATTTCAGGACACGCCCATCGGCGATACATGGTCGCGCCGACGACACGCCGGAGGCGCCGACCATGACAGGCAAAAACATGGCCAAGCCGACGCTCAACGCGGCTATGCGATGCAGGCGAATTCTCATGGCTCAACGGCGCCTTCTTCTCCTGGCGGGGTCGAAACCCGTCCGGTTCGCGGCACGAACGGATGTATCCGGATCGTCAATCAGGTTGCCGGCCCGGTCGAGGCCTTGAGCAGCCGAGGCGGTGGAGCGCCATCGCCGGACGCGGTCAATGAACCGCGCCCTCGATACCAGCCCCAAGCCCGGTTGTTTCATCCGGCGGCTCGCCGGGCTCGTCAGGTAAGCCATTTCGCCTCCGCGCCACGGGTCGCATCCTGCAACTCGCGAATGGTGCGCGCGACCGACCGGCCGATCAGGTCCAGCCTGGCGACCTGCGCGATCCGTGGCTTGAGCCGGGCCAGCTCGCGCTCGACGATCAGGCCGGGACAGAGAGCGCAGGCATCGGCGAGGCAGATGATAGCGATATCCCGTGGATCGGGGATCAGCTCGCTCAGCAGCACATCCATGATCCGCCGCTTGACCTCGCGCCGCGGAACGTCGTCCACGATCGGGTAGCGGCGGGTACCGATCAGCCAAAGCAGCTTGTCGTCCCGCCGGGCGAGCACGCCGCGGGCCACCAGCCGGTCCAGCAGTTCACGCTGCAGGGTGTCATCCTCGGCAGCGAACGCGTCCACCCAATGGCCGGTCGAACGGCCCTCGCCATCCTCGGCGATTCTCGCCAAAGCACCATCCAGCACCACTTCCCCCAACGGCGCGCGGTCGATCAGGATCAATTTGTGCAGATCGGTGTCGATACGATCGCTCAGGGCCAGGTCCATCAGCAAGGCGCCGGCGACGGCGTTGCGCAACGCATGGACCGGCAAGCTGGCGGACAGCTTGCCGGTGTCGTCGTCCAGCACCAGCAGTAGAACTTCTTCGGCAATCGTCAGCATCGCTCGCCTCGACGGAACCCGGATGCTGGTATTATCTACGGCCGGTCGACAGTGTCCATGACCAACTCCCGTCGCGCCGCTATATTGGCGCCTGTATGGGCGACGATCCTTTTTCGGCGGTTGCGGGAACAACGATGACGGCAAGCGAGATCTACATGATCGTCGGCTTTGTCCTGGCCGGCTATTCGGTGGTTGCCAACGACGCCATCCAGACGCTCGGCACGTTCCTCAGCTCGAACGCCCACCGGCCCTGGTGGCTGCTCTAGATATTCGTCGGCGGTGTCCTGGTGGCGGTGTTCGTGTATGGCTATCTCGCGCGTGACGGCGACCTGTCCTATGGCAGGTTGGCGCGGATTCCGGAGATGCTGGTTTTCGAGTGGTGGACCCTGATCCCGCCGCTGGTGATCCTCGTACTGACCCGGTTCGGCATTCCTGTCAGCACCACCTTCCTGATCCTCATCGTCTTCAACCCGCGCGGCCTGGAGAGCATGTTCGTCAAATCGATGATCGGCTACGCCATTGCGATCGCGGTCGGCTACCTCGTCTACCGACTGGTGATGCGCGGCCTGGAGCGTCGGTTTATCGAAACCTCGCGAGATCCGCCGGCGGCTTGGTGGACGGTCCTGCAGTGGGGCTCGACCGGGTTCCTGTGGAGCATGTGGCTGATCCAGGATCTGGCCAACATCGTGGCCCATCTACCGCGATCGGTCGGGCCCGGTCTGCTGATCGCCGTGCTTGCCGTGATGCTGGCGCTGCTCGCCTGGATTTTTTATCGACGCGGCGGCGAGATCCAGCACATCGTCACCACCAAGATCAACACCCGGGATGTCCGCTCGGCGACGGTGATCGATTTCATCTACGGCTCGATCCTGCTGTTCTCCAAGGAATGGAGCGACGTGCCGATGAACACCACCTGGGTGTTTCTCGGCCTGTTGGCCGGGCGCGAATTCGCCATCGGGATGGATACCTGGCTGCGCACGAATCGGGAGACCGCGATGATCGTCGTCAAGGACGCCTTCAAGGCCGCGATCGGCCTGGGCATCAGCATCGCCATGGCCCTTGGCCTGCGGTGAGTCGTTTGAAGCCGGGCGATCCGCCCGCGCGTTGCCGCTGCCGACACCGGGGCGTCGGTCGCGAGCCCGGTGGCGGACCGGCGCGCGCCCGTCACTGATGCCCGTGCAGCATGTCTGAATAGGTCGGCAGCGGCCACCGGCGGCCGTCCACCAGCGCCTCCAGCCGATCCGCCGCGGCCCTCGCGGACAGCATCAGCGGTTTGATGGTCTCGTGGGCGTAAGACGCCGATTGCGCGGGGCTATCGTCTGGAAAGTCGTCGAACGCGTCGGAGAGTTGGTCGGTCTCGGCAAGCAACTGACGAACGAGATTATCCTTTTCATCGAACAACTTGGAAGCATAACCGGAATCGATGCTCGTGCGGGCATCCTCGATGGCGACAGGAATAACGAGCGTCCGCAGGATATTCAGTAGAGTTTGCGCCTCGATTCGCAGTTCCGCCGCATACGCGTCCTGGAGGACGCTCTGACGCGCCGTGATCTCCCGTTCGTTGAAGATGCCGAGCTCACCGAAGAGCTTGATGTTCTTGGCCGACGTCAGCGCCTGATATGCCTCGGGACTGCTCTTCAGATGGATCAGTTCTGACTTTTCGGCGTGCTCGTACAACTCCTCGGAGTAGCCGTTTCCGCTGAACAGCGCGCCCCGGTTCTCCCGGATGGTCTTGCGGATGACCTCATCGACCGACTCGCCGGCATCGATCTGGTCGCACATATGCTTCAGGCTGTCGGCCAGCGCCGCGTTGACCATCGTCAGCGGAAAGGCGATATGCTGGTTCCCGCCCACCGCCCGGAACTCAAACCGGTTGCCGCACCACGGGAACGGCGCGGTGCGGTTGCGGTCTTCCAGGCTCGCTTTGATGTCGGCCACCGGCGCCGATATCTCGATCTGTTTGTGCTGGGCGCCGTAGGCGGTGAATTTGCCGCCTTCGGCGACCGTCTTGATATGCGCCTCGAGGCTGGCACCGAGATGGAGCGTGATGATCGCCGGCGGCGCTTCCTGCGCACCCAGCCGATGATCGTTACCGGCAGTGGACACCCCGCAACGCAGCAAATCGCCATGTAGGTTCACGCCGCGCAACAATGCGGCGACAAAGGCGATGAAACGCCGGTTGTCGTTCTCGGTTTCTCCCGGCACGAACAGGTTGAGCCCGGTGTCGGTGTTAAGGCCCCAGTTGTTGTGTTTGCCGTTGCCGTTGATGCCGGCAAACGGCTTCTCGTGGAACAGGATGGCGAAACCGTGGTCGAAGGCGAGGTCGCGGAGCACGTCCATCGCCAGTACGTTGGTGTCGGCCGCGAGGTTCGCCAAGCTGAATATGGGTGTGATCTCGTGCTGCGCCGGCGCCACCTCGTTGTGGGTACAGTGAATCGAGATCCCGAGCTCCCACATCCTGTCGCGCGCCTCCGCCACGTAGCGGTTCACCCGCGGCGGCAGTCTGGCGAAGTAGTTGGTCGACAGCTCCTGACCGCGAAGCGGCGGCGCCCCCACCAGGGTGCGGCCTGTCGCCACCAGATCGGGTCGCGCTAAGTATTTTTCCCGATCGATCAGAAAGAACTCTTGCTCCCAACCGACGTTGCACAGAACCTGCCTGGTGTCGGCGTCGCCGAGATGCGTCAAAAGCCGCAGGCTCTGCTCGTTGACCGCGAGATCGGCGCGCAACAGCGGGGTTTTTTGGTCAAGCGCATCGCCGGTCCAGGAAACGAAGGCAGACGGTATATACAGTGTTTGCCGATAGATGAAGGGCGGCGATCCGGTGTCCCAGCCGATATAGGCCGCCGCTTCGTGGGTTTCGCGCAAGCCGCCGTTGGGGAATGACGACCCGTCGGTCTCGGTCTGGAACAATTCGGAGCCGGACAGATCCATCATCAGCCGACCGCTGGCGAAATCCACCGCGACAAAGGTTTCGAGCTTCTCGCCATGAATCGGCCCGCGTATCGGCGAGAACCAGTGCGAATAGCCGATGCAACCTTTCGACTGGGCCCACTCCCGTATCGATAGCGCCAGCGCGTCCGCGGGTTCTCGGTCCATCGGCAGCCCGGTCGCCCGGCACCGCGCAAAGGCGTAGTAAACATCCGGGTCGACCAGCTTCTTTAGGATCGCCTCATCCAGCACATTGCTGTTCATGTTGGCGAGCGCGGGCGGCAGGGCGGCCGCCTGCGTCGGTGCATCATAAGTGGAGCGCGTGATCGTCACCGAGGTGTCCTTCCCACATTACCTGTCCCTCATGGCGGGACTACTAGAAAAGATAATAGGCGCCGCCACCGCCAATAACAACAGGGTGCTCCGGTTCACGATATATGAGATGCCGGTTCGCCGCCGGGATTGCCGCGTCGAGTCCGCGCGCGCCTTCGCGTCGCAGCCGCCGGCTGCGAGGATGATCGCACTTGAGCCGACTTCCCGGCGCCGCCCGGAACGCTTCTGCCAAGCATTCGGGCGGCGTCGGCCCTTTCTCGATCGTCGCAGATTTTGAGCCACGCACTCGAATAGTCGGTTTAAAGGTAACTGCACAGGTAGCCGATGGCCGAGCGGCTGGATAGGACGGACGGGCAGATTTTGTAGGTTTGATGGACTGAATGCCTAGGTTTTGATTGACAAGCAGGGGGTGATGCGATTCAAGAATCCAATGAATCGTGAAGCCCTTGCCCTCTTGTCGAAAGACGAACTGATCGATTTGGTGCTGTCTCTGGCGGCACGGCTCGACCAACTCGAGCGCCGGCTCGGCCTGAACAGCACCAACAGCGGCAAGCCGCCGTCCAGCGATGGACTGAGCAAGCCGCCGGCGGGGAAGCAGAAGCGGCGGCGCACCGGGAGCCTGCGCGAGAAGTCGGGCCGCAAGCCGGGCGGGCAGAAGGGCCACGAGGGCGAGACCCCGCGCCAAGTCGCCGAACCCGACGCGATTACCGATCATTATCCCGAGACCTGCCCGAACCGTGGTTCGGGATTGACGCCGGAGATGTCCACCGGCCATGGCGCCCGCCAGGTTTTCGATCTGCCCGAGCCCCGGCCCCTGGTGGTCATGGAGCATCGGGCGCATCGTTGCCGTTGCGGGCGATGTGGCAGGCAAACCAGGGCCGCCTTTCCCGCTGGCGTCACCGGCCCGGTGCGGTATGGCGCGCGGATCGGGGCCATGGTGGTCTACCTGTCGCACGACCAGCTCTTGCCCGAAGATCGTCTGGCCGAGTTGATGGCGGATCTGTTCGCCGTCGCCCTGGTTCCGGCGACCGTCGCGCGGATGGGCCGAAGCCGCGCCCGGCGCTTCGAAGGCGTCGTCGAGGTGATCCGCGACTTGGTGAAATCGGCGCCGGTCAAGCACATGGACGAGACCGGCTTGCGGGTCGGCGGGCGGACCCAATGGCTGCACGTCGCCTCGAGTGCCGGGCTGACCTTCCACCGGGTCTCGGCCGGGCGCGGCAGCCTGCTCGATGGCGTCGCCCGTCGTGCACGACCACGGGAAGCCGTACTTCACGATGCAAGGCGTGGACCATGCGCTGTGCAACGCCCATCACCTTCGAGAGTTGCAAGCCCTGATCGAGATCGAGAAGGAAGGCTGGGCGCGCAAGATGCAAAGGCTGCTCCGCCGTGCCTGCCACGCGGCAAACCTCGCCCGGGAGCGGGGCGTGGCGCTGCAACCGAGCCTCGTCGAAGGCTTCCGACGATGGTGGGACGCCATCACGGCCGAGGGCATCCGCTTTCACGAGGCCCAGCCCCCGCTCGGCCCCGCACCGGCCGAGGGCCAGGCCAAGCGCCGGGGACGCAAGCCGCGCCGTACCGGCCACAACCTTCTCCTACGTCTTCAGGCGCGCAAGGAAGACGCGCCACGCTTCCGTGCCAACCTCGCCGTGCCCTTCACCAACAATCAGGCCGAGCAGGACGTGCGCATGGCGAAGCTCAAGCAGAAAATCTCCGGCGGCTTCCGATCCGAACAAGGGGCGAACGACTTCGCGACCATCCGCGGCTTCATCTCGACCGCCAAAAAACAGGGCTGGAACATCATTCCCGCGCTCATGGAAAATCCCGAAACCCTGATCGCTCGTCTCCGCGCCGCTTGATAGGCCCAGACCTACCTGGGCAGTTACGTTTAAAGTAGGTAACTTTTCTTCCGTTCCCAGTCGGCAAACTGGGAGAGAGGATGTATGCGATGCAGCGGATGACGAGGCGAACAATGCTCCGCTCCGGTCTTGGAGGATGCCTGATGGCGCCCTTGTCAATCTCTCTTGGTGTGGCTACGGAAACGACTGGACTAAGCGAGTCGGAGATCGTCCTCGGCATGTCGGCTGCGTTCTCCGGCCCGTCGCGAGGGCTCGGCATCGAGCTCTATCGCGGCGCCAGCGCCTATTTCACCCATGTTAACCGGGCCGGCGGCGTGCGCGGTCGCAAGATCGTCCTCAAAACCTATGACGACGGTTACCAGCCCGACCCGTCGGTCGCGAACACGATGACGCTGATGCTCGAGGACCAGGTCTTCGCGCTGTTCGGCTACGTTGGCACGCCGACCGTGACCCGGGTGCTGCCAATGCTGAAGAAGTTCCAGGAGCGCAACGTCTATCTGTTCTTTCCCTTCACCGGCGCCCAGCCTCAGCGCGAGCCGCCTTATGGTGAGTTCGCCTTCAACTTGCGCGCCTCGTACCGTCAGGAAACCGCGGGGCTGGTCGATAATTTCGTCGCCATCGGCCGGCGGCGCATCGCCGTGTTCTACCAAGCCGACGCCTATGGCCGCAGCGGCTGGGCCGGGGTGCGGCGGGCGCTCAAGAAATACGGCGAACGGATCGTCGGCGAGGCCACGTACCGGCGCGGCGAGAAGTTCAGCGGCAGCATGCGCCAACAGGTCGAGATTCTGAAGCCGCCGAAGCCCGACGCGGTCATCTGCATCGGCGCCTATGCCGCCTGCGCGGCGTTCATCCGCGACTCGGTTGATCTCGGCCTGCAGGTTCCGATCGCCAACCTCTCCTTCGTCGGCAGCGAGAACCTGCTGGAGCTGATCACCGAGGGCCGCCAGGACAGCCGGCGCTACACCCGGCTGCTGGTGAACTCGCAGGTCGTGCCGAGCTACGAGGACGTCTCGATCCCGGCGGTGCGCGAATACCGCGAGCTGATGCGGCGCTACGATCCCCAGGCACCCTGGGAACTGCTGAAGGAGCGCTACACCCCCCTCTCGCACAGCTTCGTCAGCCTGGAGGGCTTCCTCGACGCCAAGCTGATGGTCGAGGTGCTGCGCCGCCTCGGTGACAACCCGAAACGAAGCAAGCTCGAAAGCGCGGTCTTCACGGTCAATGACTTCGATCTCGGCATCGGCGAACAGGTCTCTTTCAGCGCCACCCGCCGGCAGGGTCTACAGGGGGTTTACTACACCGTTGTAGAGGCGGATCGTTTCGTTACCCTGGACAACTGGGAAAGGAGGTTTTCGTGAGATGAAGATCCAAAGACTGTTTCAGAGGACGTTGTTCGGCATTTTCTTCCTGTTTGGCCTGATCGGCGTATCGACCTCGATTCTGTGTATCTACACGGTCGATATCCATCTGTCGAAGGAATACGAGAGCAACAGCAAGGGCATCGCCAAGACCATCGCCGACGCCAGCGTCGACATCATCCTCAATCGCGACCTGTCGGCACTGCAATCCGAACAGCGAGATTCGTCACCAGCGAATCGAGCGAGTTTCTCGCTCACACCTTCGTGCCCGGCATTCCCGAAGAGATCCGGAACAGCGATTCGTTCAGCACCGCGACCATCGAGCGCAGCCTGCCCGGAATGGGCGACTTCGTCGAGGTCAGCAGCCCGATTCTCACCGGCGTCGCCGGCAGCGTTCACATCGGCATGGACATGGGGCTGATCGTCCTGAAGATTCAGCGGGCGATCGGCCAACAGGTCTATCTGATCTCGATAATATTCGTCGTCGGCGTCTTCGCCGCCATCTGGTTCGTCAATCTCGCCGCCAAGCCGATCGAAAGGCTTCTTGCCTATGCCGTGGGCCTCGCGCGCGACGACGGCGCAGCGACGGACGACCGGCTGCTCGCCCGCAACGACGAGATCGGAGAACTCGCCCGCCTCTTTCTCTATGTCACCGGTGCCGCCGAGACATCAGTGGCCGAGGGCGCGCGACCGGGCGGTCGTGTCTGATCCCGCAGCGCCGCGGGCCAGGCGTGGAGGCGGGCGATGATCCCGCGCGCAGTCATCGTCTTGCTCTGCACCATGCTGCAGATCTGCTTCGGGACGGTGTATGCCTGGAGCTTTTTTCAGACGCTCCTGGTCGCCCAGCTCGGCTGGTCGTTCACCGACTCCGCGATCGCGTTCAGCGTCGCCATCTTCTCGCTCGGCACCTCGGCCGCGTGGGCCGGCGCGGCCCTGCTCCGGCTCGGGCCGCGCAAGCTGGCGCTGGCCGGCAGCGCGATGTTCTCGGTTGGCTATCTGATCGCCGGCCTGGCCCTGCATCTCGATGCCATCTTGCTGTTCTATCTCGGCTACGGCGTGATCGGCGGCGCTGGGATCGGGCTCGGCTATGTGACCCCGGTGGCCACGGTTGCCAAATGGTTCCCCGATCGCAAGGGGCTGGCGACGGGGATCGTGGTCATGGGTTTCGGCCTCGGCGCGCTCCTGCTGAGCAAGGTGTTGGCGCCCCTGCTGATGCTGGGAACCGAGGGCGACCTGCCGCTGGTCTTCGCCTGGCTCGGCGTCGTCTTTGCCGCCATCCTGATCCCTTCGAGCTTGGCGCTGCGCGATCCGCCGGCGGATTTCGCCGCAGCGCCGACGAACGCGCCTAGCAAGGCGGAGTCGGACGACGATGCCGGCTCGGTCGCGCTCTGTCTTCACTCGCCGGAATTCGCGATGATGTGGCTCGTCTTCTTCTTCAACATCGCGGCCGGAATCTCTGTCATCAGCTTCCAGTCATCGCTGCTGCAGGACGTCTGGGGGCTTGCCGATCCGTCGATCGAGCCGCAAATCCTGGCCGAGTACGGCGCGACCCTGATCGCCGTCAGCTCGCTGTGCAACGGTGTTGGGCGGCTATTCTGGGGGCTGCTGTCGGACCGGATCGGTCCCGTCCGGGTGTTTCGAATTCTCCTCGCCAGTCAGATGGTTGTCTTCGGCGTTCTGATGACCGAACGCGATCCGTGGGTTTTCTCGGCCCTTGTCTGCTATGTGCTACTGTGTTTCGGTGGCGGCTTCGCGACTATGCCCTCCTTCATTCTCGACGTCTTCGGTGCCAAGCGGATGTCGGTGATCTACGGGGCGGTGTTGACGGCCTGGGCGGCGGCGGGCATCTTCGGCCCGCTCTATGTCGGTTATCTGAAGGACCAGTATCCCGATCGCGCCGTCACCTATTGTTTTCTGATTGGCGTGCTGATCCTCGGCTTAGGTTACGTGTTCTCCTACTTGTTGAACGACGGCCGGATCCGCCTTGGCCGGCCGACCCTGGAGAGCACGCTGCGTGAGTACGGTATTCAGCCGCGAACGCGGAATTAGCCCCTCGGTATCCCGGAACCGGGTGCCTAGGGGTCGCTGGCCGGGCAGCAACGACCAACGGACGGCCGTCAGTCACTCCGGCGGATTGACAAAGACGGAGCGATCTTTCCATTGTAGGGCAAAGTGGGAGGGTGCGATCAAGCGAGAGCCCAACAAGATACTGGTGGTCGACGACGAGCCGGATGTGGAACAGCTCGTGCGCCAACGCATGCGCCGCGAGATTCGCGGCGGACAGTATGAGTTCGTGTTCGCGCGCAACGGGATCGAAGCGCTCGCGCGATTGAGGGAGCATCAGGACATCGACATGGTCCTATCGGACATCAACATGCCCGAGATGGACGGCCTAACGCTGCTCGAGCAGATCCCGGCGGTCGATCCCAATGTGCGCTCGGTGGTGGTCTCCGCCTATGGCGACATGAAGAACATCCGCACGGCGATGAACCGAGGCGCCTTCGATTTCGTCACCAAGCCGATCGATTTCGAGGATCTGCGGCTCACCATCGGCCGCACCCTGGAGCATATCGGGCTGTGGCGCTCGGCCCTCGAATCCCGGGACAAGCTGGTCGCGCTGGAAAACGAGCTCGATCTGGCCAGCCGGATGCAGCAATCGATCCTGCCGACGAGCTTTCCCGAGACCGCTGGCTACCGCGTCTTCGCCAGGATGGAGCCGGCGCGCGCGGTCGGCGGGGACTTTTTCGACGTGCTGCCGCTGCCCGGCGATCGCGTCGGACTCGCGGTGGCCGATGTCTCGGACAAGGGCGTCCCGGCGGCGTTGTTCATGATGTCCAGCTGCACCTTGCTCAGGGGTGCCGCGATCGGTCATTCCGATCCGGGCGATATGATGCGCGAGGTCAATCATCTGCTCTGCGAGAACAACGACGCAGCGATGTTCGTCACCGTCTTCCTGGCGGTCTTCGATCCGGCCAGCGGCGAGCTCGTTTATGTCAATGGCGGGCACAATCCGCCGCTCGTTCTGCACGTCGACGGGACCGCGACGCTACTGCCGACGACCGAGGGGGTCGCCCTCGGGATCGCCCCCGATGTCGAATACGCCAAGGGGTCGGTGATCCTGTCGCCGGACGAGGCGGTGGTCTTCTACACCGACGGCGTGACCGAGGCGGAGAACCGCGACGGCGGGCAGTTCGGCCTCGACCGGCTGCGCGAGCTTTTCGCCGCCGGCCCGCCCGGCGACGCCCGCGGCGTCACCGCAGCGGTGTTCGATGCGGTACACTCGTTCGCCGACGGCGCGCCCCAGTTCGACGACATCACCTGTCTGACGTTGTGGCGCGGTAAGGGGGAGGGGTGAGCGTGGAACTGTCGCTGCGCATGGAGACGACACTCGACGAGCTTCCCCGCATCAACGCGGTGATCGAGGCATTCGCGCGGCGGGAGAGCTGGTCTGCCCGGCTTGAGTTTCAGATCAAGCTGGTTATCGAGGAACTGGCGATCAATGTCGTGAAGCACGGCGGCGGCGCGGGCGGGGCGGCCGAAATCGAGCTGGTTTCCGATCCGAACCGGGTGACCATCGAATTCAGCGACGGGGGCCGCCCTTTCGATCCGTTGACCGAGAGCCCCCCGCCCGACACCAGCTCTGGGATCGAGGACCGCCCCGTCGGCGGGCTCGGCGTCCATCTCGTGCGCACCATGGTCGAGGAGGCGAGCTATCGCCGCGAAGGGGGCCGAAACCGCCTGACCATGGTCAAGCGGAGGGATGGGTGACGGGCCGGCGCGGGGTCGCCTTTCTGGTGGTGGCCTTGGGCTTGGCGACACCGGCCTTGGCCGACGCGCCCGGAGTCTCCAGCGGGCGTGTCCTGTTCGGCCAGTCCGCGGCATTCAGCGGCCCGGCCCAGGATCTCGGCCGCAACATGCGGCTCGGGATCGAGGCGGCCTTTGACGAGGCGAACGCGCGCGGCGGCCTTTTCGGCCGCCGCCTCGAGCTGTTGTCGCTGGACGATGCCTATGAGCCGGAAGCCGCGATCGCCAACACCCGCCGACTGATCTTCGAGAACGGCGTGTTCGCCCTGATCGGCGCCGTCGGCACACCGACCTCGCGCTCGGCGACGCCGATCGCCGCTTCCGCCGGCGTGCCCTATGTCGCGCCCTTCACCGGCGCCGCGTTCCTGCGCGAGGCAAGGTGGCGCAACGTGATCAATCTGCGCGCCTCCTATTTCCAGGAGACCGAAGTAATGGTCGATCGGCTGATGCGCGATCTCGGCATCGACCGCATCGCGGTGTTGTATCAGGACGATTCCTTCGGCCGCGCGGGTTATCGCGGCGTGCGGCAGGCGCTCGGCCGGCGCGATTTGAAGCCGGTGGCGACCGGCGTCTACCCGCGCAACACCACTGCAGTCAAAACCGCCCTTCTGGACCTGCGCGCTGGCGACCCCGGCGCGGTGATCCTGGTCGGCGCCTACCAGCCGGTCGCGACGCTAATCAGTTGGGCGCGGCACATCGGGTTCGAGCCGGTATTCATCACCATCTCCTTCGTCGGCAGTAACGCCCTGGCGCGCGCGCTCGGCCCGGCCGGGGCCGGCGTCTTTGTCACCCAGGTCGTGCCTTTACCGACGGAGGACCGGCCCCCCGTCGCCGGGGCCTATCGCCGGGCGCTGGCGGCGCACGCGCCCGAAGCGCGGCCCGGTTTCGTCTCCTTCGAAGGATATCTCGCCGGACGCCTCGCCATCGTCGCGCTCGAACTGTGCGGCCAGCGGCCCGATCGGACCTGTTTTCTCGACGGTCTGAGGCGTCTGGAGGCGGTCGATCTCGACGGTTTCGAACTGCGCTACGGCGCCGCCGACAATCAGGGGTCCGAAGCGGTTTTCCTGACGGTCATCGGTGATGACGGACGCTATCATCCGGTCGAGACGCTCCGAGACGCGCCGCGGCGATGATCGAATTGTCCAAACGCCTGCTGCGAAGCTGCTTTCGCATCACCACGCAGCTCAATCTCGGTATTGGCGCGGCCGTCGCCTTCACCATCGTCGCCAGCCTGGTCGGTTGGATCTCCTTCGAGCGGGTCGGCGACATCCAACGTCGGGTCAACGAGGGCAGCGTTCCCGAGATCGTGGCCGCCTTCACGGTGGCGCGGCAGAGCGGCGCCCTGGTGGCCGCGGCCCCGCGCCTGACCACCGCGGCCACGCCCGGCGACCTGGCGCGCATCGCCGGCAAGATCGCCGGGGACCGCATGGCCTTCGAGGCGCAACTGACGGGGCTGGTGGAGTTGGAGCAGGACGCGGCGCGCTCGCGGCCGATCCGCCAGCGCGGCGAGGCGCTGATCGCCAGTATCGAGGCGATCGAGGCCTCGATGTCGGAGCGCTTCGAGTTGGACGCACTGCGGCAGGCGCGGCGCCAGGAGTTGGCGTCGCTTCGCGGCGAGCTGACCGGCCTTCTGGTCCCGTTGATCGACGATCAGCTGTTCTACACGATGACCGGCTACCGCAATCTCGGCGAGGGACCGGCACCGCGCACGCGGCATTTTACGCCGGCGGAGATCAACCGCTATCGTCATCTGGCCGAGCTTCGGGCCGCCGCCACGATTGGGGCGCAGCTTCTAGCGACCGCTTTCAACGTCTCGGATGCAGCCCTGCTGGAGCCGTTGCGGGAGCGCTTCGAGGCCGCGGCGCGCGGCATCGAGCGACGCCTAGCGGCGCTCGGGACGGCGCCGGCGCGCCAGCGGCTCGGCCCGCCCTTCGCCCGGCTGATCGAGCTCGGCGCCGGGCCCAATGGAGGGTTCGGCCTGCGGGCCCGGGAGATCGCCCTCGAACGGCGGCAGCGAGACCTCCTGCAGCGCAATCGCGGCCTCGGCATCGAGCTCGTGGCGGCGGTCAAGAGTCTGGTCAGCGCCGCCCGCGCCAGCGCCGAAGCGGCCACCCGCGCCGCGGCCGAGGCCATCCTCGCCGGGCGCAATCTGCTGCTGCTGATCAGCGCCGCCAGCATCGTCAGCGCGGTGTTGATCGCCTGGTTGTTCGTCGGACGCGTGTTGTCGCGCCGCCTGGGCCGGCTTTCCGAGCGGATGCGCGGCATGGCCGAGGGCGATCTCGAAGGCGCGGTGGAGATCGCAGGGCACGACGAAGTGGCGGATATGGCGGCGGCGTTGGAGGTCTTTCGCCGCCACGCGCTCGAGGTTCAGCGGCTGAACCTGGTGGAGAAGCTGGCCGAGAAGCTGCGCGGCAAGAACGACCAGCTCGTGCAGGCGCTGGCCGAGCTGGAGCGAACGCAAGATCAGATCGTCATGCGCGAGAAGCTGGCGGCGCTTGGCGAACTCACCGCCGGAGTCGCCCACGAGATCAAGAACCCGCTCAATTTCATCAAGAATTTCTCGGAAGTCTCGGAGGAGTTGTTGCAGGAGATGTTGGCCGAGATCCAGAGGGCCACCGGCGAGGGCGACATGGAGCCGGACGAGGAAAGCCGGGAGCTGATCGAGGAGATCGGCGGCGATCTTACCGGCAACCTGAAACGCATCCACGAGCATGGCGAGCGGGCCAACCAGATCGTGCAGTCCATGCTGATGATGGGCAGCGCCTCGGGCGAGCGGCGGTCGACCGATATCAACGCCCTGCTCTCCGAGCACGCCCGGCTCGCCTATCACAACGCGCGCGTGAGCGATCCGGCCTTCCGCCTGGACGTCGAAGAAGACTTCGACCCCGAGCTCGGCGAATGCGAAGTCATTCCCCAGGACCTCGGACGGGTGTTCCTGAACATGGTAAGAAATGCCTGCTACGCGACTGACGAGAAGTGCCGCGCCACCGTCCGCGACCAGCCCGCCGGCGAAGCGGCGGCGGACTATGAGCCGAGGTTGCGGCTGGCGACCCGGCGCCTGACGGACCGTCTCGAAATCCGCATTCGCGACAACGGCGGCGGCATTCCACCCGACATCATCGACAAGATATTCAATCCTTTTTTCACCACCAAGCCGACGGACCAGGGTACCGGGCTGGGCCTTTCCCTGTCGAACGACATCGTCCGCCAACATGGGGGAGATATCCGGGTCGATTCCGAGCCCGACGCGTTTACCGAAATGATCATCGAACTGCCGGCGAACGCGGCCCACCCCCCGTCCTGCTAAGGATAGGTTCAGCCGCCCGTCTCGGTCAGCGCCTCCGCCCTGGTGCGGTGAATCTTGATGATCTTGTCGAATCCCGCCATATCGAAGACCTCCCCAATCGGTTCGGCGAGCGAGCACAAGGCGAACTTCGCGTCGCGTTTCCCGAGGTCCTTGGCGATCAACAGAATCGCTCTGAGCCCCGCGCTGCTGACGTAAGAGACGCCTTCAAGATCCATGATCACCGCGGCGTCCTCCTCGCTGATGGCGGACTTCATCGTATCCTCGAACTCGCGGGCGGTGACGCCATCGATACGGCCCTCGACCTCGGCGACCAGGGTTCCGTCTTGTCGTTCGGTTCTCACTTCCATCGCCGTGTCCTTTTTTTTGCTCTCCGCCCGCTTCGGCTCCGCAAGTGCTGCGGCGGCTACAGCGCCGCCTCGCCGGTCTCGCCGCCATGGATCCGCCGCGTGCCAACCACCTCGCAGACGGAGATCTTGCCGTCGTCGTCCTGGTTGGTGCCGGCGGCTCGGCGGATCGCCTCCATCACCGGTTCGACCAACTCGTCAGTCACCACCGCCTCGATCTTCACCATCGGCATGAAAGCGATCCGGTATTCCGTGCCCCGGTGCATCTCGGCATGACCCATCTGCCGGTCGAACCCCTTGACCTCGCTCGCAGTCAGGTCGGTAACCCCGACCTCGACCAGCGCCGCGTGTACTGGGTCGAGCTTGTGCGGTTTGACCACCGCCCTGATCAGCTTCATCAGCTTAGCGTCCTCCATGCCCGATCAGAAGTCATAACCCCTTTCGCCATGGGCAGCAAGATCGAGGCCCACCAATTCATCTTCCTCGTCGACCCTGAGACCGCCGGTCAGCGCCGCCGTGATCTTCACGATCGCGAAGGTGGCCAGGGCCGACCACGCCGCGGTGGCGAGCAGACCGACCACCTGAACGCCGAACTGCCTGGCGATCGTCATATTCTCGGCCAAGCCGTTCCCGCCCAGCGCCTCGACGGCGAGGCCGGCGACCAGCAGTGAACCAAACATGCCGCCGACGCCATGCACGGCAAAGACGTCAAGGGAGTCGTCGATCTTCCATCGCTGCTTGACCAGTTCTGTGGCGAAGAAGCAGACCGCGCCCGCGGCCACGCCCAGGATCAAGGCGCCGACCGGGCCGATGAAGCCCGAAGCGGGCGTGACCGTGGCGAGACCGGCGATGACGCCGGTCGCGGCGCCGACAACAGAGGTCTTGCCGAACTTGATCCACTCGGTAGCCGACCAGGTTACGGCCGCGGCCGCCGCGGCGATGTGGGTCGCGGCGATGGCCATGCCGGCGCCGCCATCGGCAGCCAGTTGACTGCCGCCGTTGAAGCCGAACCAGCCGACCCAGAGCAGCGCTGCCCCCGCCGCCGTCATGCCGGAATTGTGCGGCGGATGGATCTGATTGGGAAAGCCGCGGCGGCCGCCCACCATGACAGCGATGACAAGCGCCGATACGCCGGCGGTCGTGTGCACCACCAGGCCACCGGCGAAGTCCATGATTCCGAGCGCGCTGAGCCAACCGCCGCCCCAGATCCAATGGCAGACCGGCGCGTAGACCACGATGAGCCACACCCCGCTCAAAATGAGCACGGCCTGGAACTTGACGCGCTCGACATAGGCGCCGACCATCAGGGCCGGGGTGATGATGGCAAAGGTCATCTGGAAAACGGCAAAAACGATCTCGGGAATCGAGCCGTTCAAAGCGTCCGGCGTCACGCCGGCGAAGAAAGCCTTGCCGAGACCGCCGATGATGCCGCCGACGCTGTCGGCAAAGGCCAGGCTGTAGCCGAGGATCAGCCAGAGCAGGCTCGCAACGCAGGTGATCGCGAAACATTGCATGATCACCGACAGCACGGCCTGGGAGCGCACCAGCCCGGCATAGAACATCGCCAGGCCCGGCAGGGTCATCAACAGGACCAGCGCGCTGGCGACGATGATCCATGCGCTGTCGCCGGCGCTGAAAGCTGCCTCCGCCGCCCAAGCCGGCTGAGGCAGGACGGAAGCTAACGGAATCGCGAAAGCTGGGCCGATAGGCCGACGCACGATCATCCCCCTCCTCTGACACCCGACCAGCAAATCATTTCTGGATGAACACCGCAACCCCGGTGTCGCTAACACACGATATGACCGCCGTAGGTACCATGTGATCTGTCCGGTTTAGAACGTCGCCTTCGAGGAGGGCGGCGATGAAGCGGGCCGAGGTGTTGCAAGGACTACGGCAGATGAAGTTCGAGGAGATTCTGGAGCGCGCGAAGCGGCGGCGACTGAGCCAGGCGGAGGCGGCGTCGATCCTGGGGATGAGCGAGCGAACGTTCCGGCGCTGGCGGGGTCGCTTTGAGGCGGAAGGCGCGGAGGGTCTGTATGACCGCCGGCTGGGCAAGGTCTCGGGGCACCGGGTGCCGGTGGACACGGTGATGGAGGTTCTGGAGTTGTTCGACACGCGCTACTGGGACTTCACGGCCAAGCACTTCCACGAGAAGCTGCTCGATGAGCACGGCTTCACGCGGAGCTACAACTGGGTCCGCCTGACGCTCCAGGCCCACGGGCGCAAACGTCCGGCACCGCGGCGAGGCGCGCACCGGCGCAAGCGGCCGCGCCGCGCCCTGCCCGCCATGATGCTGCACCAGGACGGCTCGACCCACCAATGGGTTCCCGGGCAGTGGTGGGACCTGATCGTCACCATGGATGACGCAACCAGCGAGATCTACTCGGCCTTCTTCGTCGACGAAGAGGGGACCATGAGCAGCTTCCGGGCCCTGGGCGAGGTGATCGAGGTCCGGGGGCTGTTCTGCTCGCTCTACGCCGACCGGGCCTCGCACTACTGGCACACGCCCGAGGCCGGCGGCAAGGTGGACAAGAACAACCCGACCCAGGTGGGCCGAGCCCTGGGCCAGCTGGGCATCGAACTGATCCCGGCCTACTCCCCCGAGGCCCGGGGGCGCTCGGAGCGCATGTTCGCGACATTGCAGAATCGCCTGCCGCAGGAACTGCGCTTGGCCGCCATCACCACGATGGCCGAGGCCAACGCGTTCCTGCGCGAGATTTATCTGCCCCGCCACAACGCCCGTTTCGCGGTGCCGGCCGAAGCCGAGGGCTCGGCCTTTGTCCCCTTCACCGGATCGCTCGACGACATCCTGTGCATCCAGGAGGACCGGATCGTCGGCAACGACAACACGGTGCGCTACAAGCGGCTGGTGCTGCAGATCCCGGAGGATCGCCACCGCCGCCATTACGTCAAGGCATCGGTGCGGGTCCACGAATACTCCGGCGGCACCCTGGCGGTCTTCCACGGCCCGCGCCGGCTGGCCCGATATCAGGCCGACGGCACCGTCCTCGACGAAACCAAGAACAGCAGAGCGGCCGCGTGAACCGCTTCGACGCGCGCCCGGCCTGTGGATAAGTGGACAACCCGCCACGGCGGGTTCCCCACTTATCCACAGGCCCAACAACCACAACAGAAGCGGTCAATTCATATGGTACATAAAGCGGTCAATTCGAAATGTTCTCGACACCCCGGTTGGGCCATCGTGTCGCTAACACACGATATGACGGTCTATGTAAGCGGCCGCGTGAACCGGTCTATGTAACAGATGATCTGTCCGGTTTTAGATTTCCTCCAAATCTGGAGGAATCGGATGCGCCGGACGGATGCAGTTGCAGGGACTGAGATTGATGAAGTTCGAGGATGTCTAGGGACGCTGTTATCGGGGTGATTTGAGCCAGGCCGAGGCCTCGGAGATCCTGGGCATGTCGGAGCGGACGTTCCGGCGCTGGCGGGAGCGCTATGAGGCCGAGGGTGCCGAGGGTTTGTACGACCGGCGCCTTGGGCGGGTCTCGGCGCGCCGCGCGCCGGTGGACGAGGTGATGCGGGTGCTGGAGCTGTTCGAGACGCGCTACCCGGACTTCACGGC
Organism: Alphaproteobacteria bacterium; assembly: GCA_965226475.1. Classification (GTDB taxonomy): domain Bacteria; phylum Pseudomonadota; class Alphaproteobacteria; genus JASLMY01. Next base: position 149,019 of record CBDDDJ010000003.1, read on the forward strand.
CAAGCACTTCCACGAGAAGCTGGTCTGCGAGCATGGCTTCGGGCTGAGCTACAACTGGCTTCGCCTGAGCTTGCAGGCGCCGGCAAGATCAAGCCGGCGCCCCGGCGCGGGGCGCACCGCCGGAAGCGGCCGCGCCGACCGGTGGTGGGGATGATGCCGCACCAGGACGCCTCGAGCCACGAGTGGGTTGCGGGCCAGTGGTGGGACCTGATCGTGACCATGGACGATGCGACATCGGAGGTCTATTCGGGCTTCTTCGTTGCCGAGGAGGGCACGATGAGCACGTTCCGCGGGCTCGGCGAGGTGATCGCCGAAAACGGGCTGTTCTGCTCGCTCTACGCCGATCGGGCCTCGCACTACTGGCACACGCCCGAGGCAGGCGGCGGTGTGGACAAGGACAACCCGACCCAGGTCGGCCGGGCCTTGGCGCAGCTCGGCATCGAGTTGATCGCGGCCTATTCGCCGCAGGCCCGGGGCCGCTCGGAGCGCATGTTCGGGACCTTGCAGAAGCGCCTGCCCCAGGAGCTGCGCCTCGCCGGGATCGCCACCATGGCCGAGGCCAATCGCTTTCTCGAGGAGCTCTTCTGGCCGGCGCACAACGCCCGCTTCGCCCGCCCGGCCGCGGACACCGGCTCGGCCTTCGTGGCTTTTGCCGGCACGCTCGAGGACATCCTCTGCGCCCAGGAGGACCGCGTCGTCGCGGGCGACAACACCTTGCGCGACAAGCGCCGCACGCTGCAGATCCCGGCCGATCGCCACCGCCACCACTACGTCAAGGCGCAGGTCCGGGTGCACGAATATCCCGACGGCCACCTGGCCGTCCTCCACGGACCCAGGTGTCTGGCGCGCTACCGCGCCGACGGCGAAACCATCGACGATGACAGGCTCCAGGCCGCGTGACCCGCTTCGACGCGACCGACCCCGGGCCTGTGGATAAGTGGACAGCTCGGCAAAGCAGCCGACCTGACCACTTCCCCACAGGCCCAACCACCACAACAGAAGCGGTCAATTCATATGGTACATAAAGCGGTCAACTCAGTTTGTTATCGACAATAAAGATGTAGGGCACGACCGGCCTTCGTCCGTCGGCGATCGTGTCCCATGGAATGGTGTAGCTGACGGAGCCTATTGGCGGCCGGACCGTTCACCTCAGACCCTGACATGAAGAAGAAACCAATGGACAAAGCCAACGCGAAGCGGATGTCGGAGAAAGCTCCCGAGCATGTTGGAGACAACGTGTTCACTCCGCACAACTTCGACGACGTCGACCTAAGACAATTCCTCCGCACCTACCTTTGGGTCATCTACGTTGCCGGCTTCCGCAACGCGGTCGTGGAGAAACACTTTGATACCATCAAAGATGCGTTTCACGACTTGGACCTGGACAAAATCGTCGCCGTGACGTCGATAAACGCCGACGCGCTCCCGATCCGTAACCAACGGAAGGCGGACGCGTTCCTGCGGGGGTGCGAATTAATTCACGCCGAAGGCTGGCAAGCGTTCCAACAGCGACTGAATGTGCGCGGTCAGGCCGCACTCGCAGAGCTTCCCTGGATGGGCCCCGCGACCAAACAGCTCATGGTGCTAGTCCTTGGCATTGAGGACACGGAAAAGGCCGACATCTGGATCAAGCAGTGCGCCGATGCTTGTTCCGCGACCGTGGACCAAATAGTCAGATTCCTCAGGCGGGAATACGGACTGACCCGCCAACAGGTGGATAATTACTTGTGGCGATACTGTCGCGACAACCAACGGTTGCCATGAATGCTTGATCGCTGCGCAGGTGGATAATTACTTGTGGTGGCCGGTTGCTCGATCGCACTGATCAACCGGTTGATTTGGTGCTCAGTCTGACTGTCCGCCTCCAAGTCCGTCGACCGCGCGCCGCCGGCTTCACCGCCCTCGCCCGCCGGATCGACGCTGTCGGGAGCAATAATTTTGGCTCAATTCGTGAATTGTATGCGTCACCTTGTTACGGCGGCGGCGAGGCAGGCTCGGTCATTGGCGCCGGGGGCGAGGCCGACGAGGTGGAACCAGCTCAGGTAGTTGTCCAGATAGCGGGTGGCGATGCCGCGGCGGGGACGCAGGAAGTCCTTCAACCGGCTGTGGCGGCTGTTCACCGTCTGCACATGCAGATCGCCCCGAACCCGTTCCCCCATCGAGCGGTTGAGTGCTTCGTGGCTCACCCCGAGCGCGGCGGCGCAAGGTGGATAGCTCGCGCCACCGTCGGAGACCAGCAGGGCGTCCTTCGCGACCACCGGGTCGAGAGCAGCCGTGAGCGCCGCCGCGTCGACCCTGGGCAGCACCGCGCTCACCGTCGGCCCGCTCCGGTCCGCCGCCATGAGAACCGGCACCTGCTCGCGCGAGAGGCCGCGCTTCTTCGCCTTGCCGCCCCGCCGCCGTGCCTTGCGTCCCAGCCCGCGCGCGCCCTTCCGGCTCTCCAGGACGTAGGTCTCGTCCGCTTCCACGATCCCCTTGAGCACCTCCGAATCGCTCCGCGCCGCCGCCAGAAACCGGTGACGCCAGCGGAACGCCGTGCTCACCGCCACGTCGCAGCGCGCCGCCGAGGCCTTCACCGTCTCCCCCTCCGCCAGCGACGCCCCGAACGACAGCCAGCGTTCCTTGTGGTGCAGGCCCGACAGCGGCGTACCGGTCAGCGCGTTGAAGGTCCTGCCGCAGCCCTTGCACTGGTAGCGCCGCAGACCCCGCGCCATACCGCGCGAAACCGCCCCTTCGCTCGCGCAGTGCGGACAGCGCCGGGCCTCGTCCACACCAAGCTCGATCGCGGCCTTCGATGCCTCGCCTTCGCTCCGGCCCAACAGCACCGCGAGCGCCTCGTGCCGCTGCACGCGCGTCAGCCCGCGCGCCGCCGAAAGCCACACCTGGAAACCCTTGCCGTCCATGACCCAACCTCCTGACATTCCGGGCATTCTATCACAAATGCATACGTTTCACGAATTGACCCATAATTTTAGTGCTGATGCGGTTTCCGTGGACTTCGTCCTGACTTGGCCCAGTCGAGGTTCGAGGTGTCGGTGCGGCGGACGGATGGTTTGCTCCCGTTCATTTCAACTGAACTCGTGGACACCTCCATCAACGGGCAAGTCATGCAACAAGGCCGGGCCGGTATTCGGAGAGATGCCGCATGACGGCAGTCAGCACGACCTTAAGCGAGGGAATGCCGAGGGCTGTAGCCCGCTTCATTGGGCGAAAACTCAGTCACCCGTTGGCTCGATCCCCCTTTCTTTGTCGAGGAGACGCTCGCACTGGGTAAGGACACGGAGAGCCACATCCATCGCCAGGTAGTCACCGCTACTCCGCAGTTCCTCAACGCGATCCTGGGCAATACCTATGGCCTCTCGGCCGTAATGCTGGACCAACTCCCGTGCTGAGCGTCCGATCTCAGTCTTTGTAATCACCTGCGTTCAGCCTCGATGTCTTTTCGCAAAATATCTACACGGTGGCGAATTGCGGCAACCTGGACGCATCGGCTCAATCGAGACGCCGACCACGAAATTAACCCGGCGCGCCACATCCTCGCCAAACTTCATCCATTATCTCCTGTTGCTGCGTCAGGTCGAGAATATGCTGTTCGTACGTGGCACCGAGATCTGTCATGAGATAGTTGGTTAGGCGAGCCTTCGATCCCGCCAATGGTTGCGTCCGGCGTGCCGCCGACTGATAGGCGCCGGCCGGTGTCGAGATCGACCGGCCGGCAAAGACCTCGTGAAAGTCAAAGCGCATGGGCTGCATCAACGAGATCGTTTCCTCGCTCACCCGTGTGTTCGTGCCGGAATACATTTGCCACGACCGTATCCTCGACCGATGGCTGCTTGCGCCAACGAATCAGGAGCAAATCCGCACGTGCTACGCCCCTTCTGCACCGGGCATCCGAAAGCTTGCTGGCGCCTGCCACGCGGTTTCCATGGATTGGCGCCTTCGCGCGGCCAACCAGCACGAACAGTCCGACACGCAAAATTGGGGACTTATGTGCTTTGATCTCGCAGGCCGATAGTCAGGTCGCGGCGATTGCCCGCTCATGCGGCATGGCGGTGGCAACGCGCAACGTCCGAGTGATCCTCTCCCATTGGATTGGTCCATCCTTAGGTTTGGGAATGGGGAGGATCAACGATGGCAAGGAAGCGCTACAAGCCGGAGGAGATCGTCAGCCTGCTGCGGCAGGCGGAGGTTCTGCATGGCCAGGGCATGTCGATGGCGGACGCGATCGGGCAACTGGGGATCAGTGAGGTCACATTCTATCTCTATGGATGGCTCTCCCGTACGAGGGATGTTGATCTGAGTGACGTGGGTCGGTTGCAAACATCTATCCGGCATCACCCATAGTGGGGTGCCCAAATGGGGAATCCGCACGCACCCGCCTCTACAGCTGATAGGCCTCAGAGGCCTCGATAATAGTCAGGCTCGTGGCGCGCCGGTCCGACCTGTGCAGCTCATTTCGTTATCGTCTCGCAACCTCGTGGCGGGCCCTCAGCCAGCGGCGCGGTAGGCTTCGCCGCTCCGAAGCACGGCCCAGATGATCCGTGCGTTCTTGTTGGCGACGGCCACCGTGGCCCGGTTGAAGCCGCGCCGCCGGTGAAGTTTGTTGACCCAGGCGTTGAAGGGATCCGTCTTTGCTGAGGCCGTTCGAACGACGGACCTGGCGCCATGCACCAGCAGGGATCCTATCGCCCGGGGAGGGGGTTGAGGCCCACCCGCGTCTGCCGAAGGTAGATAGACCCGATGGTGCCGAAATTCATGACCGTGAACCCGCAACCGACGAGAAAGGCTTGGGAATAGCTGCCCGTGAGGTCGAAAATGTGGCCTCCGAGCCACCCCCCGAGTGCCATGCCGAGCAACTCGAACATGTAGAAGGTGGCGATGCGCCAGCCGGCCTGGCTGGCCGGGAAGAGCAGCCGGATGATCAGGGGGTAGCACGGCATGATGCCCGCGAATCCCAGGCCGAACAGCAATGCGGCGACGTACAGGGCAGGCGGGCTGGTTACGATAGAAAAGACCACGAGCATGATGGCCTGACAGGCCGAACCGATGAGCAGCGTTCGCACCCCGCCGATGCGGTCGGCCAGCATGCCATAGAGAATCCGCGAGACGAAAGCCGCGGCGAACAATACGGTCAATAGTTCGGCGGCGCGTGCTCGTGGCAAACCCAGGTCGGTGCCGTGGCTGACGAGATGAACCATCGGTATCGCCATCGCCGCGCAGCAACCGATGGTCGCCAGGCACAACAGGCCCTGCACGGCATTTGCGGGCAGATCGAGAACCCGTCCAAGCACGGCGTGGCCCTCGCGGGCCCGGCCCGGGGGCGTGATGGGCGGCTTGGTGCGCAGCAGCATGGCTAGCGGCACCATGGTGCAAAGCGCGAAAACGCCGAATATCAGATAGGTCTCGCGCCAACCGTAGGTGTGTGCGGCGGTGACAAATTAGACCACGGAAGCGGCGGGATTTGCCCGGCTGCGGGCGGAGTAAAACTCTGCCACCTGTAGCCTTCGATCCTTTTCGGGATGGAAGGTGGGAGGATGTATACCGTGGACCTTTATCCACGCGTTCGGCTGGCGTGCCATGTTGATGGGCTGAGTCAGCGAGAGGCGGCGAGTCGGTTTGGCATGGCGCGAGAGACGGTGAGGAAGATGCTCGGGCACTCGGAGCCGCCTGGCTACCGCCGCCGCCAGCCACCGAAGCGCCCGAAGCTGGACCCCTTCAGGGATATCATTGACCGTATTCTGGAAGAGGACCGAACGGTTCACTGCAAGCAGCGCCACACGGCGAAGCGGATATTCGAGCGTCTTCGCGACGAGCATGGCTTTGCGGGCAAACAGACCATCGTCAAGGATTACGTCCGGGAACGGCGCCGTCGCCAGCGTGAGATGTTCGTGCCGCTGGCGCACCCTCCGGGTCACGCTCAGGCGGACTTTGGCGAGGCGGATGCGATCATCGCCGGCGTCAAGCGGCGGGCGCATTTTTTCGCCATGGACCTTCCCCACGGCGATGCCTGCTTCGTTGCGGCCTACCCGGCGGCGGCGACGGAGGCCTGGCTGGACGGCCACAACGGGGCCTTCGCCTTCTTCGGCGGCATTCCCCAATCGATTCTCCACGACAATGACAAGTGCCTGGTGTCGCGCATCCTGCCGGACGGCACGCGGCAACGAACGCGAGCGTTCAGCGGGCTTCAATCCCATTATCTGTTCCAGGATCGATATGGCCGCCCCGGCAAGGGCAATGATAAGGGCAAGGTGGAGGGGCTGGTCGGTTACGCCCGCCGGAACTTCATGGTTCCCATCCCCCGGTTTGCGAGCTGGGACGCCTTCAACGCTCACCTGGAACATCAATGTCGGAGACGGGAAAGCGACGTCTTGCGCGGCCATCGCGAGACCATCGGCGAGCGGTTCGGATGCGACCGGGAGAAGCTGATGGAATTGCCGCCGGCGCCTTTCGAGGCCTGCGACAAGGAGGGCACGCGGGTCAATTCGCTCTCCCTGGTGCGCTATCGGGGCAACGACTACTCGGTGCCCGTCGCCTACGGTCACCAAGAGGTCTGGGTCCGTGGCTACGTGCACGAGGTGGTCATCGGCTGCGCCGCCGAGGTCATCGCCCGGCACCCACGCTCTTACGAACGAGAGGACCTGATCTTCGAGCCGATCCACTATCTGGCCTTGCGGGAGCGGAAGATCGGTGCCCTCGATCAAGCCGCCCCGCTGGCCGGTTGGAAGCTGCCCGAGGCGTACGCCAACCTGCGCCGCTTGCTTGAAGCCCGCATGGGCAAGGCCGGCAAGCGGGAGTACGTGCAAGTGCTCCGTCTTCTGGAGACCTTTGCCCTTGAGGAGGTGCACGGTGCCATCCGCGATGCCCCGCGGTTAGGCGCCATCGGCTATGATGCGGTCAAGCACCTGGTGCTGTGTCGCGTCGAGCGTCGACCCCCCCGGCTCGACTTGAACGTTTATCCCTATCTGCCGCGGGCCCAGGTGACCACCACATCCGCCGCCAGCCACATGAGCCTGCTGGGCGGAGCGGCGCCGTGAGCGACACGCCGCAGGTGTTGCTGGCCCATCACCTGAAGGCCCTCAAGCTGCCGACCTTCCTCAGGGAGTACGACAAGCTGGCTCGCCAGTGTGCCAGCGAGGGCGCCGACCACGTGCGCTACCTGCTCCGCCTGGCCGAGCTGGAACTGATCGACCGCGAGCGCCGCATGGTCGAGCGGCGAATCAGGCAAGCGAAGTTCCCGACCGTCAAGAGCTTGGACAGCTTTGACTTCAAAGCGATCGCCTCGCTCAACAAGGCGCTGGTCCTCGAGCTGGCACGATGCGAGTACATCGAGCGCCGGGAGAATGTGATCGCTCTGGGCAATTCCGGCACCGGCAAGAGTCACATTGCGCTCGGCCTCGGCCTTGCCGCCTGCCAGAAGGGCCTGTCGGTCGGCTTTACCACCGCCGCCGCCCTGGTCCACGAGCTCATGGAGGCGCGCGATGACAGACAGCTGCTGAGGTTCCAGAAGAAGCTCGCCAACCTCAAGCTCCTCATCATCGACGAGCTGGGTTTCGTGCCGCTCTCCAAGACCGGCGCCGAGTTGCTGTTCGAGGTGTTCAGCCAGCGCTACGAGCGTGGCTCGATCCTGGTGACCTCCAACCTGCCATTCGACGAGTGGACGGAGGTTTTCGGCTCAGAACGCCTGACGGGGGCGTTGCTGGACCGCCTGACCCACCACGTCCATATCCTGGAAATGAACGGCGAAAGCTTCCGCCTCAAGCAGAGCCGAAGAAAACAGAAACCCGCAAAAAGCGCCTGAGCGGCATCCGCTTGCCCCCGTGGGCCCACAGGCCCCTCCCACGCGCGCCGCGGCCTTTGCCTGCTGAGGGGCAGTCCACGCCGCGCGTGGGTCCCTCCCGTGGACTACGGGGACAAGCTCCTCACCGAACCAAAGTGGCCCACTTTTGCTCCGCCACATGGCCGGGTTTTACTCCGCCGTTGACAGTGGCGCAGGAGTTTCTCGCCGGAGAGAGCCTTCACGGGCTCTCCCGGCGCCACGACGTCTCGCGTAACTTGATCCGTGTCTGGGTGGCGAAGCTGGAAGCCGGCACCTACGACGAAGATGCCGAGGCTGCCGATCTCCTGCAGGAATACGAGGCGAAAATCGCTGCCCTCGAGCGCCTGGTCGGCCGGCAGGCGCTGGAGATCGAGTTTCTAAAAGGGGCTCTGAAAAGCGCACCCCGGCCGAGAAGCGCGACTACATCCGTGATTGCCGGCCCGATGGTCTCTCCATCGCCCAAGGATGCCGACTGATGGGCCTGCCACGCTCGACCTATTACGACGCGCCGGTGGCCACGGCCGACGAGGCCGAGATCGTCGCCCGCATCGAGGCGATCTGTGAGGAGTTCGAAGCCTACGGCTATCGCCGTGTCGGTGCCGCGCTGCGCCACCAAGGCATCATCGTCAACAGCAAGAAGGTCCGCCGTCTGATGCGCGTGTAGCGCACCCGGTTCCTTGGACACAAGTTTGTCTCACGCGGCGGGCCTGATTGAGATCGCGGCGTGCCACGCCTGACGAGCTTGAGCGGGGCTCAGGTAGCCGTTCTTTTCGACGATCCACTGGGCATTGTAGAGTTCGACGAAGTCGCGGACGGCGTCCCGCAGCTCCGCGATGTTGCGGTAGATGCGACCATGGATGATCTGTTCCTTCAGCGTGCGATTGAACCGCTCGGCGACGCCGTTGGTCTGGGGCTCGGCGACGAAGGCGTAGGACGGCTGGATGCCCCAGAACTTGATCTGGTTGGTGAAGTGGTCCGACAGATACTGGGAGCCGTGATCCATCCGCAAGGCCAGCCCCCGAGCCGCGCCGGCCGCGGTCGAGCCATACAGCCCGGCAAGCCCCATGGAGATCGGCTGCAGGGCGGCGAAGCGGTCGCCGCGCTTGCAGACATGCCAGCCGACACACTCGGCGTTCCAATGCTCGACGGCGGTGAAGATCCAGCCCCAGCCGTCGTCCACCGTGAACACCCGAACGCCATCGGTGCCCCACATGTCAATGGCGGAGCAAAAAGGGACCACCGTGGCGGTGTAAGAAGGGACCACTTGGCGGCTGCGGGCTTGTCCCCTAGTCCATGGGAGGGCCCCGGGTGCGACGCGGCGTGCCCTCAACAGGCCGACGCGGCGGCGCGCGCGGGAGGGACCTGTGGGCCCACGGGGTCAAGCGTGGGTTGGGTGGTCGGTTCAGTTCGCCGTCGGGGTTTGACGCCTGCGGCTCTGGTTGAGCCTGTAGCTCTCGCCATTCATCTCGAGGATGTTGACGTGGTGGGTGAGGCGGTCGAGGAGAGCGCCGGTGAGGCGCTCGGAGCCGAACACCTCGGTCCATTCGTCGAAGGGCAGATTGGTGGTGACCAGGGTCGAGCCCCGCTCGTAGCGTTGGCTGAACACCTCGAACAACAGCTCGGCGCCGGTCTTCGACAGCGGCACGAAGCCGAGTTCGTCGACGATCAGAAGCTTGTAGGTGGCGAGCTTCTTCTGGAACCTCAGCAGCTGCTTGTCATCGCGGGCCTCGATGAGCTCGTGGACCAGTGCGGCGGCGGTGATGAAGCCGACCGAGAGGCCCTTCTGGCAGGCCGCCAAGCCGAGACCGAGGGCGATGTGGGTCTTGCCGGTGCCGCTGTTGCCGAGCGCGATGAGGTTCTCGCGGCGCTCGATGTACTCGCAGCGGGCCAGCTCCAGGACCAGCGCCTTGTTGAGCGAGGGGATGACCTTGAAGTCGAAGCTGTCGAGGCTCTTGACCACGGGGAAGCGCGCCGCCTTGATGCGCCGCTCGACCATGCGGCGCTCGCGGTCGATCAGCTCGAGCTCGGCGAGTCTCAACAGGTAGCGGACGTGATCGACGCCTTCCGAGGCGCACTGCCGGGCGATCTTGTCGTACTCGCGCAGGAAGGTCGGCAGCTTCAGCGTCTTGAGGTGGTGGGCGAGCAGCACTTGCGGTGTGTCGGTCATGCGCCGAGCCCCGACAGCAGGCTCATGTACGACTTGGCGGACGTCATCGCGACCCGGGCGCGCGGCAGATACGGATAGACGTCGAGGTTGAGCCTGGGCGGCCGCCGCTCGATGCGGCACAGTACCAGGTGCTTCACCGCATCAAAGCCGATTGCGCCGAGCCGCAGGGCGTCGCCGACCGCACCCTCGACCTCCTCGAGCCGGAAGGTCTCCAGTAGACGGAGCACCTGGACGTACTCGCGCTTGCCTGCCTTGCCCATACGAGCTTCGAGGAGCCGCCGCAGAGTGATGAAGGCCTCGGGCAGGTCCCAGCCCGCCAATGGCGCGGCCTGGTCGAGGGCGCCGATCTTCTGCTCGATCAAGGGCAGGTAATGCAGCGGGTCGAAGATCAGGTCCTCGCTGTCGTAGGACCGGCGGTGCCGGGCGATCACCTCGGCCCCGCAGCTGATCACCACCTCATCGACGTAGCCCCGGATGAGCACCTCACGGTGGCCGTAGGCCACGGGCACGGAATAGTCGTTGCTGCGGTAACGCACCAGCGACAGCGAACTCGCCCGTCCAGGGCGCTTATCGCAGGCATCATAGGGAGCAGGCGGCAATGGCAAGAGAACTTGACGATCCCGCTCGAGACGCTCGCCGATGGTCTCCTTGTGGCCCCGCAGCCGCGCCGCCTGGCGCCGGCGGCACTGTTCGGCGAGAGCATCGTTGAGGGCCGCGAAGCTCTCGGCACGCGGGACGGGGACCAGGAAGTTCCGCCGGATGAAGCCGACCAGTCCCTCGACCTTGCCCTTGTCGTTGCCCTTGCCCGGCCGGCCGAACCTGTCCTCGAACAGATAGTGGGACTGAAGCTCCGTGAAGACGCGCGTTCGCTGCCGCTTCCCATCGCCCAGGATCCGGGCAACCGCCAGCTTGGTGTTGTCGTACAGGATGGATCGGGGGACGCCGCCGAAGAAGGCAAACGCCGCGTTGTGGCCATCGCAGAATGCTTCGGTCGTCTCCGCCGGATAGGCCGCAACAAAGCAACCATCACTGTGGGGAAGGTCGAAGGCAAGGAAGTGGATCTTCCGTAACGCGCCGCCGATCACCGCCATCGCTTCGCCGAAGTCCGCCTGGGCGTGACCGGGGGAATGGGAGAGTGGCACGAACACCTCACGCGACCGAAGCCCCTGCTCACGAACGTAGTCCTTCACGATGGTGTAGCCGCCCGTGAAACCGTACTCGTCCCGGAGGCGGTCGAAGATGCGCTTCGCAGTGTGCCGTTGCTTGTGGTGGCTGGTCCGATCGTCTTCCAGAATCCGATCGATGATCCCCGTGAACGGACCCAGCTTCGGCCGCCGTGGCGGCTTGCCGCGGCGATACCCCGGCGGCACCGAGAACGACAGCATCTTGCGTACCGTCTTGCGGTCCAGCCCGAACACCCGCGAGGCCTCGCGGGTGCTCATTCCCTCGACACGACACGCCCGCCGAACCCGTGCGTACAACTCCACCCGATACATCCCCCCCGCCTTCCAGTCAGAGCAACCCTGACAGAAGGCTATACGCGGTCCCATTTTGGTCCGCCGCAGCCGGATCGACCGGCCGCTTCAGTGGGGGATTATTGCGCCGCCGTTCTCATTGGCGATAATCGCCTCGGCCCGTTTGGTCAGCCGCTTGTAGGCCTGGATGGTCTGGCTCCGCCATTCCTTCTCACCGCCATCCCCATCGAGCAGGCGGACGCGGGGGAGCGAAACCGTCAGCGCTCCGAAGGTGCCGACAAGCTGCCGATGCCGGTGGCCGTTGCGATAACCCTTGGGCGCGCCGCTGCGTTGATAGCGCGCACGGCCGCCCAGCGCCGCTTGCGCTTCCTCCGCCACCACAGCCTCGATGAAGGCGCGGACGCGAAAGCGGATCGCATCCTCCAGGGGATCGAACCAATTCTCACCGGAAAATGGACTGGGCGACGTCGATGCCGTAAGATGTTTCATGGCGTAAGCTCCTTTCGGCGGCTGCACACCGCCTTTCTGAATGTTTTACAATCAGGAGTTTACGCCAGTTCTCCAATTTTCCACCAACCTTGCGACACCACCCAAAAACACACTGAATCGTTTTGTGCTAGGGAATAGCGGACGGTTTACGTGGAGTGCGCCCCTGGACCCGGACAGGTGATGTATAAGGAGTTGACCGGGGACGCCGGGCTTTCAGAGGATGAAAGCCATGGCAAAGCACCGCACATACAGTATCGAATTCAAGCGGCAGGTGGCGCAGGAGTTTCTCGCCGGGGAGAGCCTTCACGGGCTCTCCCGGCGCCACGACGTCTCGCGTAACTTGATCCGTGTCTGGGTGGCGAAGCTGGAAGCCGGCACCTACGACGAAGATGCCGAGGCTGCCGATCTCCTGCAGGAATACGAGGCGAAAATCGCTGCCCTCGAGCGCCTGGTCGGCCGGCAGGCGCTGGAGATCGAGTTTCTAAAAGGGGCTCTGAAAAGCGCACCCCGGCCGAGAAGCGCGACTACATCCGTGATTGCCGGCCCGATGGTCTCTCCATCGCCCAAGGATGCCGACTGATGGGCCTGCCACGCTCGACCTATTACGACGCGCCGGTGGCCACGGCCGACGAGGCCGAGATCGTCGCCCGCATCGAGGCGATCTGTGAGGAGTTCGAAGCCTACGGCTATCGCCGTGTCGGTGCCGCGCTGCGCCACCAAGGCATCATCGTCAACAGCAAGAAGGTCCGCCGTCTGATGCGCGAACACGACCTGCAGCCCAGGCGCCGCAAGCGCTTCGTCGCCACCACTGACAACGATCATGACGGGCCGATCTTCCCCAACCTTGCCAAGGACGTCACGGCTGACGGGCCGAACCAGCTCTGGGTCGCCGACATCACCTACGTCGCGATCGCTGTCGGCTTCGTCTATGTCGCGGTCATCCTCGATGCCGGGTCGCGCCGGGTCGTGGGCTATGCGATCAGCCGATCGATCGATGCCCGCTTCTGCCAGGCGCTCGGTATATTTGATCGAGACATATTGGGCGGGTTCAACCGGTCGTCGCAACACGTTCAGTTTGACTGGCCTGCAAGCACTGGTCCAGAGCTTCGGCGGGAGTTCTCCATCCGAGGGTCTTGCGGGGCCGTGTATTGAGCGCGTCAGCAACAACTGCGAGTACGTCCGGACTGTGTGCGCTCAGATCGGTTCCTTTCGGGAAGTACTGTCGAAGCAGTCCATTGGTTTTCTCGTTCGTTCCGCGTTGCCAAGGGCTGTGCGGTTCGCAGAAGTAGACGGGAAGGCCGGTTGCGATCCGCAGATCCGCATGCCTGGCCATCTCTGCTCCCTGGTCCCAGGTCAGCGAGCGGCGAAGCTGCGCTGGCAATGTCGTGATCGTCCGGGCGATGGCATCGCGAACCGCTTCAGCCCCATGACCGGCAAGCGCAGGCCCGTTCTTTACGCGCGGGACGGTGCGGTGGCCTTCCATTCGGGGAAGATGCAGCAGCATTGTGAACCGCGTGGTGCGTTCCACCAGAGTGCCGATCGCCGATCTGCCCAAGCCGATGATCAGGTCACCTTCCCAGTGTCCGGGTACGGCCCGATCAGCTGCTTCCGCCGATCGTTCACTGATCATGATCTCAGGCGTGACGAAGGATTTGCCCCGCCGGCGGCTACGTGCCCGAGGCACGCGCAGTGCCCTTCCCGTGCGAAGGCAGGCGGTCAGCTCACGACGGAGTGCGCCGCGGCCCTGTACGTAGAGCGCCTGATAGATCGCCGCATGGCTTGATCCTCGGGCCCGTCCCCAGGATAGTCGATCCGAAGACGGTGCGCGATCTGCTCAGGACTCCAGGCCCTGGCCCATCGCCTGTGCTGCCGCGGCCCATGCCGACGACCGTTCCAGACGACGCGTGGCCCCTCGATCACCGTTCCATCCGGTGCCGAGATCCGACCCGCAAGCCGATCCTGCACATAGCGCCGCAGCGCCTCATTCGTTGCCAGCTTGGCTGGCTTCGGCCTTTTGGCGGATCGATCAGCATGCCTGTGTGCGGCGGTGACAAATTAGACCACGGAAGCGGCGGGATTTGCCCGGCTGCGGGCGGAGTAAAACTCTGCCACCTGTAGCCTTCGATCCTTTTCGGGATGGAAGGTGGGAGGATGTATACCGTGGACCTTTATTTACGCGTTCGGCTGGCGTGCCATGTTGATGGGCTGAGTCAGCGAGAGGCGGCGAGTCGGTTTGGCATGGCGCGAGAGACGGTGAGGAAGATGCTCGGGCACTCGGAGCCGCCTGGCTACCGCCGCCGCCAGCCACCGAAGCGCCCGAAGCTGGACCCCTTCAGGGATATCATTGACCGTATTCTGGAAGAGGACCGAACGGTTCACTGCAAGCAGCGCCACACGGCGAAGCGGATATTCGAGCGTCTTCGCGACGAGCATGGCTTTGCGGGCAAACAGACCATCGTCAAGGATTACGTCCGGGAACGGCGCCGTCGCCAGCGTGAGATGTTCGTGCCGCTGGCGCACCCTCCGGGTCACGCTCAGGCGGACTTTGGCGAGGCGGATGCGATCATCGCCGGCGTCAAGCGGCGGGCGCATTTTTTCGCCATGGACCTTCCCCACGGCGATGCCTGCTTCGTTGCGGCCTACCCGGCGGCGGCGACGGAGGCCTGGCTGGACGGCCACAACGGGGCCTTCGCCTTCTTCGGCGGCATTCCCCAATCGATTCTCCACGACAATGACAAGTGCCTGGTGTCGCGCATCCTGCCGGACGGCACGCGGCAACGAACGCGAGCGTTCAGCGGGCTTCAATCCCATTATCTGTTCCAGGATCGATATGGCCGCCCCGGCAAGGGCAATGATAAGGGCAAGGTGGAGGGGCTGGTCGGTTACGCCCGCCGGAACTTCATGGTTCCCATCCCCCGGTTTGCGAGCTGGGACGCCTTCAACGCTCACCTGGAACATCAATGTCGGAGACGGGAAAGCGACGTCTTGCGCGGCCATCGCGAGACCATCGGCGAGCGGTTCGGATGCGACCGGGAGAAGCTGATGGAATTGCCGCCGGCGCCTTTCGAGGCCTGCGACAAGGAGGGCACGCGGGTCAATTCGCTCTCCCTGGTGCGCTATCGGGGCAACGACTACTCGGTGCCCGTCGCCTACGGTCACCAAGAGGTCTGGGTCCGTGGCTACGTGCACGAGGTGGTCATCGGCTGCGCCGCCGAGGTCATCGCCCGGCACCCACGCTCTTACGAACGAGAGGACCTGATCTTCGAGCCGATCCACTATCTGGCCTTGCGGGAGCGGAAGATCGGTGCCCTCGATCAAGCCGCCCCGCTGGCCGGTTGGAAGCTGCCCGAGGCGTACGCCAACCTGCGCCGCTTGCTTGAAGCCCGCATGGGCAAGGCCGGCAAGCGGGAGTACGTGCAAGTGCTCCGTCTTCTGGAGACCTTTGCCCTTGAGGAGGTGCACGGTGCCATCCGCGATGCCCCGCGGTTAGGCGCCATCGGCTATGATGCGGTCAAGCACCTGGTGCTGTGTCGCGTCGAGCGTCGACCCCCCCGGCTCGACTTGAACGTTTATCCCTATCTGCCGCGGGCCCAGGTGACCACCACATCCGCCGCCAGCCACATGAGCCTGCTGGGCGGAGCGGCGCCGTGAGCGACACGCCGCAGGTGTTGCTGGCCCATCACCTGAAGGCCCTCAAGCTGCCGACCTTCCTCAGGGAGTACGACAAGCTGGCTCGCCAGTGTGCCAGCGAGGGCGCCGACCACGTGCGCTACCTGCTCCGCCTGGCCGAGCTGGAACTGATCGACCGCGAGCGCCGCATGGTCGAGCGGCGAATCAGGCAAGCGAAGTTCCCGACCGTCAAGAGCTTGGACAGCTTTGACTTCAAAGCGATCGCCTCGCTCAACAAGGCGCTGGTCCTCGAGCTGGCACGATGCGAGTACATCGAGCGCCGGGAGAATGTGATCGCTCTGGGCAATTCCGGCACCGGCAAGAGTCACATTGCGCTCGGCCTCGGCCTTGCCGCCTGCCAGAAGGGCCTGTCGGTCGGCTTTACCACCGCCGCCGCCCTGGTCCACGAGCTCATGGAGGCGCGCGATGACAGACAGCTGCTGAGGTTCCAGAAGAAGCTCGCCAACCTCAAGCTCCTCATCATCGACGAGCTGGGTTTCGTGCCGCTCTCCAAGACCGGCGCCGAGTTGCTGTTCGAGGTGTTCAGCCAGCGCTACGAGCGTGGCTCGATCCTGGTGACCTCCAACCTGCCATTCGACGAGTGGACGGAGGTTTTCGGCTCAGAACGCCTGACGGGGGCGTTGCTGGACCGCCTGACCCACCACGTCCATATCCTGGAAATGAACGGCGAAAGCTTCCGCCTCAAGCAGAGCCGAAGAAAACAGAAACCCGCAAAAAGCGCCTGAGCGGCATCCGCTTGCCCCCGTGGGCCCACAGGCCCCTCCCACGCGCGCCGCGGCCTTTGCCTGCTGAGGGGCAGTCCACGCCGCGCGTGGGTCCCTCCCGTGGACTACGGGGACAAGCTCCTCACCGAACCAAAGTGGCCCACTTTTGCTCCGCCACATGGCCGGGTTTTACTCCGCCGTTGACACCTCGAACAGCAACTCGGCGCCGGTCTTGGAGAGCGGCACGAAACCCAGCTCGTCGATGATGAGGAGCTTGAGGTTGGCGAGCTTCTTCTGGAACCTCAGCAGCTGTCTGTCATCGCGCGCCTCCATGAGCTCGTGGACCAGGGCGGCGGCGGTGGTAAAGCCGACCGACAGGCCCTTCTGGCAGGCGGCAAGGCCGAGGCCGAGCGCAATGTGACTCTTGCCGGTGCCGGAATTGCCCAGAGCGATCACATTCTCCCGGCGCTCGATGTACTCGCATCGTGCCAGCTCGAGGACCAGCGCCTTGTTGAGCGAGGCGATCGCTTTGAAGTCAAAGCTGTCCAAGCTCTTGACGGTCGGGAACTTCGCTTGCCTGATTCGCCGCTCGACCATGCGGCGCTCGCGGTCGATCAGTTCCAGCTCGGCCAGGCGGAGCAGGTAGCGCACGTGGTCGGCGCCCTCGCTGGCACACTGGCGAGCCAGCTTGTCGTACTCCCTGAGGAAGGTCGGCAGCTTGAGGGCCTTCAGGTGATGGGCCAGCAACACCTGCGGCGTGTCGCTCACGGCGCCGCTCCGCCCAGCAGGCTCATGTGGCTGGCGGCGGATGTGGTGGTCACCTGGGCCCGCGGCAGATAGGGATAAACGTTCAAGTCGAGCCGGGGGGGTCGACGCTCGACGCGACACAGCACCAGGTGCTTGACCGCATCATAGCCGATGGCGCCTAACCGCGGGGCATCGCGGATGGCACCGTGCACCTCCTCAAGGGCAAAGGTCTCCAGAAGACGGAGCACTTGCACGTACTCCCGCTTGCCGGCCTTGCCCATGCGGGCTTCAAGCAAGCGGCGCAGGTTGGCGTACGCCTCGGGCAGCTTCCAACCGGCCAGCGGGGCGGCTTGATCGAGGGCACCGATCTTCCGCTCCCGCAAGGCCAGATAGTGGATCGGCTCGAAGATCAGGTCCTCTCGTTCGTAAGAGCGTGGGTGCCGGGCGATGACCTCGGCGGCGCAGCCGATGACCACCTCGTGCACGTAGCCACGGACCCAGACCTCTTGGTGACCGTAGGCGACGGGCACCGAGTAGTCGTTGCCCCGATAGCGCACCAGGGAGAGCGAATTGACCCGCGTGCCCTCCTTGTCGCAGGCCTCGAAAGGCGCCGGCGGCAATTCCATCAGCTTCTCCCGGTCGCATCCGAACCGCTCGCCGATGGTCTCGCGATGGCCGCGCAAGACGTCGCTTTCCCGTCTCCGACATTGATGTTCCAGGTGAGCGTTGAAGGCGTCCCAGCTCGCAAACCGGGGGATGGGAACCATGAAGTTCCGGCGGGCGTAACCGACCAGCCCCTCCACCTTGCCCTTATCATTGCCCTTGCCGGGGCGGCCATATCGATCCTGGAACAGATAATGGGATTGAAGCCCGCTGAACGCTCGCGTTCGTTGCCGCGTGCCGTCCGGCAGGATGCGCGACACCAGGCACTTGTCATTGTCGTGGAGAATCGATTGGGGAATGCCGCCGAAGAAGGCGAAGGCCCCGTTGTGGCCGTCCAGCCAGGCCTCCGTCGCCGCCGCCGGGTAGGCCGCAACGAAGCAGGCATCGCCGTGGGGAAGGTCCATGGCGAAAAAATGCGCCCGCCGCTTGACGCCGGCGATGATCGCATCCGCCTCGCCAAAGTCCGCCTGAGCGTGACCCGGAGGGTGCGCCAGCGGCACGAACATCTCACGCTGGCGACGGCGCCGTTCCCGGACGTAATCCTTGACGATGGTCTGTTTGCCCGCAAAGCCATGCTCGTCGCGAAGACGCTCGAATATCCGCTTCGCCGTGTGGCGCTGCTTGCAGTGAACCGTTCGGTCCTCTTCCAGAATACGGTCAATGATATCCCTGAAGGGGTCCAGCTTCGGGCGCTTCGGTGGCTGGCGGCGGCGGTAGCCAGGCGGCTCCGAGTGCCCGAGCATCTTCCTCACCGTCTCTCGCGCCATGCCAAACCGACTCGCCGCCTCTCGCTGACTCAGCCCATCAACATGGCACGCCAGCCGAACGCGTAAATAAAGGTCCACGGTATACATCCTCCCACCTTCCATCCCGAAAAGGATCGAAGGCTACAGGTGGCAGAGTTTTACTCCGCCCGCAGCCGGGCAAATCCCGCCGCTTCCGTGGTCTAATTTGTCACCGCCGCACACATATCAGTCGTTGCGCCCGGCGCGGATGAATACCTAGCTGCCGCAGCATCGGCAGCCAGTCGCCGTGCCGCACCTGGCGCTTGGCATTCGCCAAGAGTAGCCCTAGCCGTTCAACGTCGCCAGTATGATCGGCCTCAATGATCTTCGCAACCACCTCAGGGAACGAATGCGCTTCACGCTTCAGGTCGCCGATCAACCGGCTCGCTTCGTCGAAGGTGACGGGCCGTGCTGTCCTGGCGATCAGTGCCGCAACCGTTCGTTTCTGTCGTGGCGTTGCTTCGTCCATGGGGTGCCAGTTGGTGAAGGTCGTGAGTGCGGCGGACCGGTCCCTTTCCCTCGGAAATGCGACACTTGCGACGGCATTCCCGAGGGTTGGGCTTTTCGCCAGCTGTGCCAGCCGGAGCCAGGCCATCGCTTGGGCGGGCTGCGCAGCGGCCTTGTGGCCCTGCCATCGCTCGCAGCCTCGGAGCACATCGCCGACTGGCCGTCAGCGCCTTCGCCGGTCTCCGCCGCCGTCGATCAAATCCCAGGTGCTCCCCGGTCTCCTCCAACGGCTCAGCCTCGGGCCGCGGTCTTGAAGGTCCCTCCCCGGTACCGCGAAATTGCCGTTGCGCCCCGGGTGCCAATCGCTAAAATGCCGGTCTGCATTGACTGGCGTTCTAACGCAAAGCGTCCAACGCAACGGCGGGCGGCTCTATCGGGGCCGCCCGTTCCGCCTTTTAGGCCGCCGCCGCTTCGCCCGTGGCGCGTGGGCGGCCAGACAGCCATTGCTCAATTTCGGATGCCGGCCAGCGCACGGCGCGTGGGCCGACCTTGATGGGCTCGGGGAATTCGCCGCAGCGCATCAATCGATAGATGGTGGAGCGAGCGATTCCGCAGCGGGCCTCGACTTCCTCGCGGCGCATCAGCCGGTCGATCATGGCATCCTCCCGTTGATCTGCCCAGAGGAT
This sequence comes from Alphaproteobacteria bacterium, assembly GCA_965226475.1. Taxonomy (GTDB): domain Bacteria; phylum Pseudomonadota; class Alphaproteobacteria; genus JASLMY01. The sequence goes on from CBDDDJ010000003.1 coordinate 168,688, forward strand.
GCCGCAAACGCCCGGAAGCGCTAAGCAGAATACCGGGCAAAAACGCGCCCCGGTTTTTCCCGTGTCAGTCTATGCCGGCAGTGCGCAGGACGCCGCGCAACGTGTCCTTGTCGATGTCGGCCGCTTGGGCGAGTAACCCAACTGCTTCATGGCGCTGGTAGCCCTGCCGCTTCAGGCTTCCGAACATGTCGACGATCGCTTTGTCCCGCCATGCCGTGCTCGGGCGGCCGGTCGCCTTGGGCGGGGCCCCAGCGGCCAGTGCTTCCTCCGCGGCGGTCCGCAACGCCTCCCGCGCGGCCGGCTTTAGCGTCTCCCGCTCAGCGGCGAGGCGGATCAGCTGGTGATATGCAGCCTCCCGGCCTCGGGTGGGCCAGCGGGACTCGTGCACGATCCCGGAGAGCCACCGGATCATCCACGCTTGTTGATCGGGATCATCGGGCCAAAAGAACGAATCACCAGGGCGCTCGTATGATCGACGGGCGATGTCTAGTCCCTCGCGGAGCCGCTCGGCCATGTTGCGATCACGCATGAAGCTTCACCACCTCGGCGCCGGCGGTCCCGGTCACGAACCGCGCCCATTCCTCCATCAGCGCGCGACGGCGCTCGAACAGGTCGGACCGCGCATAGGCCTGCTCGACGGCGCTGCCGACCGCATGGGCAAGGGCCAGCTCCATGACGGAATGTGGTGCGGCGGTGGTTTCCGCCGCCCAATCCCGGAATGCGCTTCGGAATCCGTGGGCCGTCGCCCGGTCGGCGAGCCCACAATCGCGCAGGATCTTAGTCAAAGCCATGTCGCTCAATGGACGGCCGTGCTTGCGAGGCGACGGGAAGATCAGGTCATCATCGCCCCGTAGTGGCGCGGCTTCATGCAGCGCGGCCACGGCCGCATCGCTCAAAGGGACGCGGTGCTCGACGCCGCCTTTTATGCGCTCCGCCGGGATGCGCCACTCGCGCGCCTCAAGGTCGATTTCCGCCCATGTCGCGCCGCGCGCCTCGCCCGACCGGGCGGCGGTCAGAACGAGGAAGCGCAGGCACGCCTTCGCGGCCATGCTTGCCGGCGATGCTTCGACCGTTTCGAGCGCGGCCGGAACCTCAGCATAGGGCAGGGCGCGGAAATGTGCCTTGACGCGCGGCATGGGCGGAAGCGCGCCGTCGATCGCTTCGCCCGCGACGTTGCCCCCGACATAGCCATGAGCCTGCCCCCATTTCAGGACGGTGCGGATACGCTGGCGAACGCGCCGGGCGGTTTCCGGTTTCGCGGCCCAGATCGGCGTCAGAATCCCCAGCACGTCCCGCCGCTCGATACGGTCGAGGGGCATCTTGCCGATGGTCGGGAAGGCATAGGTGCGCAGGGTGTTGATCCATTGCGCTGTATGCTTGCCGTTCCGCCAGCGGCCGAGATTTAGGGCATGCACCCTTTCCGCCGCCTCGGCGAAGGTCGGCATCTTCGCCCGGCGCTTTTCGGCCAGGGGGTCGCGCCCTTCCGCCACCGCCAGCCGGTGCGCGTCCGCAAGCTGGCGAGCCTTGGCGAGCGTCACGGCCGGATAGCCGCCGAGGCCGATATCGCGGCGGCGGCCGTCGATCACGATCCGCAAGATCCAGCCTTTCGAGCCGCCCTTCGCGATGCGCAGATACAGGCCGCGCCCGTCGTTGTGCATGCCCGATTCGGAGAGTGCTTTCGCCTTCGCTGCCGTGAGCGCCATATCCCTTGCCCATCATTTTGCCCATCACGATAGGCGGGAATATACGGCATTCTGCGGGCACAAGCAACACAACGTGAAAACATAAAAGCCTTAGTTGCCAGTGGTTTAGTAGGTATGTTCGGGAACATCAGGGAAGGGGTGGTGGCGGAGGGGGTGGGATTCGAACCCACGGTACACTCACGTGTACAACGGTTTTCGAGACCGCCCCGTTCGACCACTCCGGCACCCCTCCGCGAGGCGCCGCGACGGCGGGACGGCCCGCCCTCGCGACCGCGTCCTTATAAAGAGGCGACGGGCGGTTTCGCAACCCTAGTCCGCTGGAGCGGTGTTTCAGGCGGCGCGTCCGTCGCCCATCAGCAGGGCGCTATCTTCGATGGTCTCGAGCAGGGTGAAATCGGTGCCACGAACCCATTCCGGCCGGGGCTCGTCCACCCGGCGGGCCCGGTTGGCGCAGGTGTTGTAGCAGAGGTAGGCCTGCCAGCGGTTCTCGGCCGAGAGGTTGTGGGCGGAGGCGTGCATCAGGTTGCAGTCGAAAACGACGGCGTCGCCCGGCTGGCCGGTGATCGCCACGGGGGGCCCCAGGCGGCGGATACGCTCCCGCATTTCCTCCCTCGGCACCGCCCAGAGGCCATAGGAGGTCGAGGCATCGAAGAACGGCTCGCGCCGGCCGTCGACGTGGGAGCCCGGCAGCAGGTAGAGGCAGCCGTTTAGCTCCGTCGAGGGGTCCAGCATCACCATGACGGTGGTCATGTCCGGCGCATCGATACCGTCCAGGCGCCAATAGCCATAGTCCTGGTGCCAGGGCCAGACCGAACCGTCGATCGCCGCCTTCAGGTTCATCTTGGTGTGATGGACGTAGAGCGCCTCGTCCGCCAGCACCTGCTTGGCGACGTCGAGGGTGCGGGGCAGGCGTACCATTGAGTGGAGCGCCGGCGAGGCCGTGGCGCCGTCCGCGCCATGCATGTGCATGATCGCCTTGGGCGGGCCATCGTCGGCCTCGCGTTTAATCGCGTCGCAGCGGATGTCGGCCACCCGTTCGATCTCCGATCTCACCACCGCCACCTCGGCGGGCGAGAACAGGCCGGGGAGCTCGAGGAAGCCGTCCCGCCGGTAGGCGTCGCGCCGTGTCTGGTCGAGCCGCATCTTTCCACGCTCCTCGTCTCTATCGGGTCTTTCGTCAGGTCGCCCGTCGCCTATTATACAGCCTCCATCGTCGCCGGGAATCCTTGGGAGAGAGCGTATGCGGGCCGGAATTGGAGAGAGCCGACCGAGGAAGGAGGACGCGCGCCATCTGGCCGGGCGCGGCCGCTTCGTCGGCGACGTCAAGATGGCGGGCCTGCGCGAGGTCGCCTTCGTCCGCAGCCCGCTGGCGCACGCCCGCATTCGCGGCGTGAGCGCGCCCGAGGGCCGCGAGGACGAGGTCTTCACGAGCGCCGACATGACCGATGCCCAGCCGATGCGGGCGGAATCCTGGATCCCCGGCTTCAATGCGGCCGACTATCACGCGCTGGCCAGCGGCAAGGTCCGTTTCGTCGGCCAGATCGTGGCCATGTGCCTCGGCGACACCCGGGCCGAGGCGGAGGACCTGGCGCAGGAGGTCTTCCTCGACCTGGAGGAGCTGCCGGCGGTGCCGGACATGGACACGGCCCTGGCCGAGGGGGCGCCGCTGGTGCACGACGAATGGGGCCACAACGTCATGATCGCCACGGCCATCGAGGGCGACATGAACGCCGTCGCCGCCGAGGCGGCGCACGTGATCGAGCGGCGCATCCGCCTGAACCGCCAGTGCATGGCGCCGATGGAAGGCAAGGGGGCGCTGGCCTATTTCGATACCGTGCGCGACCAGCTGATCGTCCAGACCTCGACCCAGACGCCGCACGTGGTGCGCAAGGGCCTGGCGCTCTGCCTCGGCTGGTCGGAGGCGCGGGTCCGTGTCATCGCCCCCGACGTCGGCGGCGGCTTCGGCTTCAAGGCGGCGATGCAGCCGGAGGAGCTGGCGATCGCCTGGCTGGCCACCAGGCTGGACCATCCCGTGCGCTGGACCGAGGACCGGCGCGAACACCTGACGGCGGCCGCCAACTGCCGCGAACATGCCTATGACGTGAAGCTCTACGCGGCCGGGGACGGGCGGCTTCTGGGCCTGGACGTCGCCATCGACGTCGATGCCGGCGCCTATTCGATCTGGCCCTTCCACGGCGGCTTCGAGGCGGCGCAGGCTGGCGCCAGCTTTCCCGGACCCTACGCGATGGCGGCCTACAACTGTCGGACCCGGACGGTCGCCACCAATAAGCCGCCCCTTCAGCCCTACCGGGGCGTCTCGCGCACCGGCATCTGCTTCGCGCTGGAGCTCACCATCGACGCGCTGGCCCGCGAACTCGGGCGCGAGCCACACAAATTGCGCCAGGCGAGCCTGCCGCCGGCCGATGCGATGCCCTACACCAACATCATGGGCAAGCTGTTCGATTCGGGCGACTATCCCGAAAGCCTGCGCCGTGCCGTCGCGGCGATAGACCTCGACGGCGTGCGCCGCCGCCAGGCGGCGGGCGAGGGCGACGGGCGGCTGATCGGCCTCGGCCTCGCCACCTATGTCGAGCAGACGGCGCACGGCACCAAGGTCTTCGCTGGCGCCGGCATCGAGGTGTTGCCCGGTTACGAGCAGGCCCGCGCCCGGTTGGCCCCCGACGGATCACTCGAACTGGAGATCGGCGTGCAGAGCCACGGCCAGGGCATGGAAACCACGATGGCCCAGGTCGCCAGCGAGGTGCTCGGTATCGACACCGAGCTGGTGCGCGTGCGCCACGGAGATACCGGCGAGACGCCGTTCTCCACCGGCACCTACGCCTCGCGCTCCATGGTGATGGCCGGCGGCGCCGTCGGCCGGGCCTGCGAGATGCTGGCGGAACGCATCGCCGAGGTGGCCGCGCACCTTATGCAGTGTTCGCCCGACGAGGTGACGGTCGCCGACGGCGTCGCGCGTGGGCCAGGCGCCGAGACCCGCTTCGCCGAGGCGGCCAACGCCGTCTACGCCCGGCCCGACCAGATCCCGGAGGCGGTGGTGGCCAAGGGACTGGAAGCGCTCGGTACCTACAAGACGACCTACGACCACGGTGCCTTCAGCTATGCGACGCACGCGGTGGTGGTCTCGGTCGATCCCGAGATCGGCGACGTCAAAATCCTCGACTACGCCATCGCCGAGGATTGCGGCACTCGGGTCAACCCCATGATCGTCGAGGGCCAGACCATCGGTGGCGCCGCGCAAGGCATCGGCACCGCGCTCCTGGAGGAAGTGCCGTTCGACGCGCAAGGCCAGCCGCTGGCCTCGACGCTCGCCGACTACCTGATGCCGGGCGCCACCGAGGTGCCTGCCTTCCGTATCGAGCACATGGAAAGCCCCTCGCCCTTCACCGCCTTCGGCATCAAGGGGGTCGGCGAAGGGGGCGCCATCGCCCCGCCGGCCGCGATCGCCAACGCCATCAACGATGCGCTCCGCGACACCGGCGCCGAAGTGCTGGAGACACCGATGACGCCGCGCCGGGTTTGGCAGGCGATCAAACGCGCGGGAGAGAGATCATGAAGGCGGGCGATTTCGAGTACCGCCGCGCGGGCCAGGTGGCCGAGGCGACGGCATCGCTCGCCGAGGCCGGCTTCGACGGCAAGGCGATCGGCGGCGGCCAGTCGCTCATGCCGATGATGAACCTGCGCCTGGCCCAGCCGACGGTGCTGGTCGATGTCTCGGGCATCGATGCGCTGCGGCATGTGACGGCGGTCGATGGCGGCGTCAGGATCGGCGCCGGGATCACCCACGCGGGAATCGAGGATGGCGCGGTGCCGGGCCGCTTGGGCCAAATCATGGCCGCCGTCGCCGCCGACATCGCCTACCGCGCGGTTCGCAACCGGGGCACCGTCGGCGGCAGCCTGGTGCATGCCGACCCCGCCGCCGACTGGCCCTCCGCCCTGCTGGCGCTCGGCGCCGAGGTCGCCATCGCCGGGCCGGGCGGCGGCCGGACGCTCTCCTTGGAAGAGTTCCAGCAGGGCGCCTTCTGGGTGGCGTTGGAGCCGGAGGAAATCGTCGAGGCGGTAACGCTGCCCGAACCCGGCCCGGCCGCCCGCTGGGCTTACAAGAAATACTGTCGCAAGCCGGGTGAGTTCGCCGAGGCAATCGCCGCCGTGCTGCACGATCCGGGCGGAGGGACGCGGGTCGTCGTCGGCGCCACCTCTTCGGCGCCCAGGTTGTTGGCGGACGGCGCCGGGCTGATCGGCGCCGACCTCGCCCGCTGCCGCCAGGTGGTGGCCGAAGCCGAGCCCGGGCTCGACGATTACGAGTTGCAACTGCATAGCGTGATGCTGTACCGCGCGTGCAAGGAGGTGGGCGCATGAGCCGGGTCACGCTGACGGTCAACGGCCGCGAGATCATCAAGGAGGTCGCCGACCGTACCCACTTGGGCGATTTTCTGCGCGAGGAACTGGGCCTCACCGGCACGCATCTGGCCTGCGAGCACGGCGTCTGCGGTGCCTGCAACGTGCTGCTGGACGGCGAACCCATGCGCGCCTGCCTGCAACTGACGGCGGCCTGCGCCGGCGCGGCGATCACCACCATTGAAGGCCACGGCGAGGATGCCCTGATGGCCGAGCTCCGCGCCGCCTTCACGAAGCACCACGGCCTCCAGTGCGGCTACTGCACGCCCGGCATGCTGGCGACGGCCCGCGACATCGTCCTCCGCCTCCCCGACGCGGACGAAGCCCGCATTCGCCTCGAACTCGCCGGCAACCTCTGCCGCTGCACGGGTTACGCGGGGATCGTCAAGGCGATCGGGCAGGTGCTCGCGGATCGGCGCTGATGGAGATCGCGCAGAGCTTCACGGTCGCCCATGCTCCGGCGCGGGTCTGGGCCTTCCTCGGCGATCCGCATGCCGTCGCCGCTTGCCTCGCCGGCGCCCAGGTAACGCGGGTCGACGAGGACGGCGCACTCGCGGGCAGCATGACCGTGCGCTTCGGCCCGATCCAGGCGAGCTTCGCCGGCAAGGGGAAACTGGAACGCGACGATTCGGCCATGACCGGACGTATCGAAGGGCAGGGCCTGGACCAGCGCAGCCGCTCCCAGTGTAAGGGTAGAATCGACTATGCCGTCACCACGGCAGACGGCGGCGCGACGGTACACCTGAAGGTCGACTACACGCTCGCCGGTTCGCTGGCGCAGTTCGGCCGGGGCGGACTGGTGAACGACCTGGCCCAGCGACTGACCCAGGACTTCGCCACGGCCCTAGAAGCCGCCCTCGACACCGAGGCACCGCCGGCCGATGAAGCATCGCCGCCGCGCGAGGCGCTGGATGCCGGCGGTCTCGTCGGCGGCATCCTCTGGCAACGGATCAAGGACTTCTTCGCTCGCCTGTTTGGCCGCGGTTGACGCGTTACGTACGTCCCCAATCTGTCGATAGCCGATGGTCGAAATTGCGTTGCCAGATCGGCGCGACGGTCGGGTGGGCCGCGACACGGTGAGTCAATGATTCGCAGAGGGGCAGGCCGTGGCCGGCGCCGTGCCAGGCGAGCAGCATGGCGAGGTAGACATCGACCAGGGTCATCGCTTCGCCGAGCAGGAAGGCGCCGGGTTCGAGGTTGTCTTCGATCAAACGGAGGCCGGCGGTCATGCGCGCCGTGGCGGCCTCGGAGATGGCCGGGGCGCTGGCGGGATCGGTGGTGAAGCGTTCGGGGTAGCCGACGCGGATCTCGGCCTCGTAGATGTTGGTGGCGAGGAAGACCATCCAGCGCATGAAGACGCCATGCGCCGAGGTTCCAGGCGGAGGCGCCAGCTTCTTCTCGGGGTGACAGGCGGCGAGATGGATCAAGATCGCCGCCGTCTCGGTCATGAAAGTGCCGTCGGGCAGGATCAAGACCGGCACCTGTCCCCAGGGATTGATCTCGCGGAACGACTCGGGCAGCGGATTGCCGGGGCGCGAGTCCAGCCGGACCAGTTCGAACGGCGCCTCGACCAGCGTCAACGCCGCCTCGACGACGAAGCCGCCGGAGCCGTCGCGGTTGTAGAGCTTGTAGGTCATTCCGAGCGCTAAAGCTCGATCACGATGTTCCCATAATCGTCCAGCCTGGCCGTGGCGCCCGGCGGGATCACCGTGGTGCTGTCGTATTCCTCGACGATGGCCGGGCCCGGCAGCACCTCGGCCAAGTCGGCGCGGGCGAGGATGGGGGTGTCCAACCAGCCGTGCTCGGGGCCGAAATAGGCCTCGCGGCTGCCGCCGCCCGAGTCGTACTCGGTGCCGGCATCGATCCGGTCGGGGACGCGCGCGCGGTCGGGCAGGCCCTGGCCGACGACCTGGACGTTGACCAGTTCCACCGGCTCCTCCGGGCCGGCGCGGTGGCCATAGGTCGTCTCGTGCTCCTGGCCGAAGGCTTCGTCCATGGCGGCGACGGCGGCGGCGTCGATTCTACCGTTGGCGACCGGCACCGTCAGCTCGTAGATCTGGCCCTTGTAGTGCATGTTGGCGGCGCGGCGGATCCGCATCTGGTCCGCCCGGAAGCCGTCGGCGGCGAGCTGCGCGCGGGCCTCGTCGGCCATCGCCTCCCAGACCTCGTTCAGCTCCGCCGGGTCGGCGTCGTTCAGCATGCGGCGGAAGGTGCGGGAGTAGTGATGCTCCACGTCGGCATACAACAGGCCGAAGGAGGAGAAGAGGCCGGCCGAGGGCGGCACCACGATCCGCTTCATCGACAGGGCCTCCGCCATGCCGGCGGCGAAGACCGGGCCGTTGCCGCCGAAGGCGAAGAGGGTGTATTCGCGGGGATCGCGCCCGCGTTCGCTGGAGACGGCCTTGATCGCCCGGATCATGTTGGAGCCGGCGATCAGGTGCGCGCCGTGTGCCGCCCGGGCCAGTTCCAGCCCCATGGGCTCGGCCACGCGCTCCTGGAAGACGCGGCGGGCCTTTTCCGCGTTCAGCTTCACGGCACCGCCGACCAGATGGCCGGGGTTGATGTAGCCGAGGATCAGATTGGCGTCCGTGATCGTCGGATCCTCGCCGCCAATGTCGTAGCAGACGGGGCCCGGTTCGGCGCCGGCACTCTCGGGCCCGATCTGCAGGCTTCCGCCGGCGTCGATCCAGCACTTGGAGCCGCCGCCGGCGCCGACCTCGGCCAAGTCGATCGCCGGGATCTTCAGTATGTAGCCCGCGCCCGTCAGCAGGCGGGAGCCCATCATGATGCCGCCGCCTACCTGGTATTCCTGGCTGCGCGTGACCTCGCCGCCCTCGATCAGCGCCGCCTTGGCCGTGGTGCCACCCATGTCGAGGGTGATGACGTCGGAAAGTCCCATCTTCTCGGCCAAGGCCTGGGAGCCTACGACGCCGCCGGCGGGCCCGCTCTCGATGATGTTGGCCGGCAGGCGGGCCGCGACCTCGGAGGTCGTCAGGCCGCCGTTCGACTGCATCAACAACAGCGGCGAGGTGATCGAGACGTCGTTCAGGTCGGCGCGCAGCTGGTTCAAATACCGCGCCACCACCGGCAGGATGTAGGCGTTGATGACCGTGGTCGAGGTCCGCTCGTATTCCTTGATCTCCGGCAGCACGTCGAAGCTGATGCAGCTCGGCAGGTCGGGCGCCTTGCGCGCCAGGATCTCCTTCAGCATTTGTTCGTGCGTCGGATTGGCGAAGGAATTCAGCAGGCAGACGGCGATCGCCTCCACCCCTTCCGCCAGCAGCCGGTCGATGGCGGCCTCCGCGTCGGCCGGATCCAGCGCCTTCAGCACCTCGCCGTCGACCGAGACCCGCTCGTCGACGACATGGCGCAAATAGCGCTCGACCAGCGGCGGCGGCTTCTCCCAATGCAGGTCGTAGAGCCGGGGCATGCGCAGGTTGCGGATCTCCAGCACGTCGCGGAAGCCCTTGGTGGTGATGAGACCGGTGAGGGCGCCTTTATGTTCCAGGATCGCGTTGGAGGCGACGGTGGTGCCGTGGCGGATCTCCTCCACGTCGTCGCCCGAAAGCCCGGTTTCGGCGAAGACGTCTTGCAGACCCTCGGCGATGGCGTGGGCATAGTTGCCGACGCTGGAGGAGACTTTCTTCGTGTGCAGCTGGCCGTCGGGGGCGAGAAAGACGATGTCGGTGAAGGTGCCGCCGATGTCGACACCGACGCGAAATTCCGTCATGGCGTGCTTGTTCCTCGTCTACGGGATAGGGGGGATGTCGGGCCTATTCGGCCGCGATGTCGTAGGTGGGATCGTTCCAAACGGTGGTGGGGAGCGGCGCGTCACCGCGCGCCGCGACAATGGACCGGCGTCGCTCGGTCGTTGCCGCCTCGTCGATACCGCCGGCCGCGAGGTCGACGACGACGCCATAGTCGGCGAACGCCTTTTCCGGGCTCAGCAATTCGTTGCGGACATCGCGTAGCACGGCGCTCGCATCGCGCGTCAGCGGGTCGCCCCAGCCGCCGCCGCCCGGCCATTCGAGGCGATAGAGGTCGTCGCGGCGGAGTACGGCCGTGGCCTTGCCCGGCAGTTCGCGCGTCGTGCCCGCGCGGGTCAGGCGGCTGGACGACGGCTGGCCGGTGACGCCACCATGCAAGCCGTAAGGGCGGAACTTCTGACGGTCGGAGCGAACCTGCAACTGCCCCTCCTCCTCCAGGAAGTGATATTCCCGGTAGTAGGGATCGCCGCCCCGGCAGCGCCCGGCGCCGGCCCGGTCGGGCAGCAGCTCGTAGGCCGGGATGCGCAGGGGATATTCCGCCTCCACCACCTCGACCGATTGCGCGGCGAGGTTGGCGAAGAGGCTGGAGTTGGCCGAGAGCCCGTCGGCCCAGGGCCGCCCGCCCCAGGCGCCGCAGCAGGCGTCGTGAAAGACGTAGGGCACGGCCCGCTCCTCGCGCCGGCCGCCAATGGCGACGACGCAGACGCCGCCGTCGCTCGCCGCGCCGACCTTGTCGGGTACCATCATCGCCAGGGCGCCGAAGGTGCAGTCCATCATGCGGAAGCCGGTGACGCCGCGCATGGCGCAGGCGCCGGGCATTACCACGGATGTGACGGTGCCGGGCGGCGTGGTGACGTCAATCGGCCGGAACATGCCCTCGTTGTTGGGAATGTCCGCCGGCAGGATGGAGCGGACGGCGGTGTAGGTCGCCGCGGCGCTGAAGGAATGGGTCGTGTTGATCGCCGCCTTCACCTGGGCCGACGAGCCGGTCCAGTCGGCCATGATGCCGTCGCCCGATTTGGTGATGGTGAGGAACAGGCGGACGGGCGTCTCCAGGTCGACGCCGTCGTCGTCGATCCAGTCCTCGAAACTCCAGGTGCCGTCGGGCAGTTCCGAAATCGCCGCGCGGGTCATGCGCTCGGCATGGTCGACGAGTTCCCTCATGTAGCGTTTTGCCGGCTCGGCGCCGAAACGCCCGATCAGTTCCAGGAACTGGCGCTCGGCGATATGGCAGGCGGAGAGTTGGGCGCGGAGATCGCCGAACAGCGTCACCGGCATCCGCACGTTTTTCTCGATCATCTGGAAGAGGGATTCGTTGCGCTCCCCCTTCTCGTACAGCTTCAAGGGCGGGATGCGGAGGCCTTCCTGGAAGATTTCGTTCGAATCCGCCGCCATCGAGCCCGGCACCCGGCCGCCGATATCGGCCTGGTGACAGGTCGTCGCGGCGAAGGCGATCCGCGTGCCAGCGTGGAAGATCGGCTTGAAGGCGAAGATGTCGGGCAGGTGCATGCCGCCGTCGAAGGGATCGTTCATGACGACGACATCGCCTTCGTGCAGGTCGCCGTCGAAATCCCGCAGCACCGACTTGACCGCCTCGGGCACCGAGCCCAGATGGCCCGGCAGGGTCAGGCCCTGGGCGACGACCGTGCCCGCCGCGTCGGTGAGCGCGGTCGAATAGTCCATGGTGTCGCGCAGGATCGGCGAATAGGCGACGCGGCAGATCGTCAGCGCCATCTCGTCGGCGATGGCGAAGGCGGAATTCTTGAACAGCTCGAAGGCGATCGGGTCGAAGTCTCGGTTACGCATGCGCGATCCCTTACTCCGCCGCCTGGGCCCGCACCGGGTCGGCCCAGTTGATCGCCGCCGCCTCGCCGTCCGGTCGGGCGGCGCGCATCTCTTGGCGGAGCTGGGCGGTCGCCGCCTCGTCGACCCGCCAGGCGTCGAGATCCAGAATGACGCCATAGTCGGCCCGCGCGCGCTCGACGCTCAGGAACTCGTTGCGGACGTCCTTCTGCACGGCCGCCGGCTCCCGCTCCAACGGGTCGCCCCAGCCGCCGCCGCCCGCCAGCTCGTGGCGGAAGACGGTGCCGCGCGTGATATCCATGGTGAGCTTCGAGGGCAGCAGCTCGTTTTCCCCGTCCGGGTTCATGAAGTTGAGCGAGGGCTGGCCCGCGCCGCCGCCATAGAGGCCATAGGGCCGGAAGCGCCGTCGGTCGGAGCGGACCTGGAAGATGCCTTCCTCCTCCAGGAATTCGTAATCGCGGCGATAGGGGACGCCGCCCCGGTATTTGCCGATGCCGGCGCGGTCGGGAATGAATTCGTAGGAGCCGATCCTCAGTGGGTTCTCCGCCTCCGTCACCTCGACCGACTGAGAGGCCATGTTGGCGAATATGTTGGAATTGCCTTCGAGCCCATCCGCCCACGGCCGGCCGCCCCAGGTGCCGCAGGTGAAGTCTACATAGATGAAGGGATTGCGGTCTTCATCATAGCCACCCACCGAGACGCCGGTGTTGCCGCCGTCGGAGGCCGCGCAGACCCGGTCCGGCACCATCATGGCAAGCGCCCCGAAGGCGCAGTCGACCATGCGGAAGCCGGTCAGGCCGCGCGCCGCGCAGGCCGCCGGCAGCACGCCGTTGGCGATGGTACCGGGCGGTGCCGTCACCTCGATGACCCGGAAGACGCCCTCGTTGTTGGGAATGCCGTCGGGCAGGATCGAGCGGATGGCGGTGTAGCTCGCGGCCTTGGTGAAGGAAAGCGTGTTGTTGATCGCCCCCTTCACCTGTTCCGAGGTGCCTGTCCAGTCGACTTTCATCGAGTCGCCCTGCTTCTCCATGGTGACGAAGAGGCGAATGGGTTTGTCGAGATCGATGCCGTCGTCGTCGATCCAGTCCTCGAAACTCCAGGTGCCGTCGGGCAGGTCGGAAATCGCCGCCCGGGTCAGCCGCTCGGCATAGTCGATGACCTCGGCCATGTAGAGTTTCACCGTGTCCTTGCCGTAGCGCTCGATCAGCTCCATGAACTGGCGCTCGGCGATGGTGCAGGCCGAGAGCTGGGCGCGGAGGTCGCCGAAGACCTTCACCGGCACGCGGACGTTCTTCTCGATCATGGCGAAGATGGTCTCGTTGCGCTTGCCCGCCTCGAACAGCTTCAAGGGCGGAATGCGCAGGCCTTCCTGGTAGATTTCGGTGGAGTCGGCGGCGTTGGAGCCGGCGACGCGACCGCCGACGTCCGTGTGGTGGCAGATCGTCGCGGCGAAGGCGACGCGCTCGCCTTCGTAAAAGAGCGGCTGGAAGACGAAGATATCGGGCAGGTGCATGCCGCCATCGAAGGGATCGTTCATGATGAACATGTCGCCTTCGTTAATGTCGTTCGCGAACCGGTCCACGATCACCGCCAGTGCCGTCGGGATCGAACCCAGGTGGCCTGGCAGGGTCAGGCCTTGCGCCACCAGATTGCCGTCGGCGTCGGCGAAGGCGGTGGAGAAGTCCATGTTGTCGCGCAGCACGCTCGAATAGGTCGTGCGGCAGATGGTCAACGCCATCTCGTCGGCGATCGAAAAGATCGAGTTCTTGAAGAGCTCGAAGGCGATCGGATCCTGGATCTCGGTCATCGTTGGCTTGTCCCGCTTGGTTGGGCCGCGACGCGTGGCCGGAGGGAGCATAGCGGGATGGGGCGCATGCGTCGAGACTGGGCGCGCGTGACTTCCGTCGAGGCCATTTCTCGACCAGCTTATCGGATTGCCGCTTGAGGCCCGACTAGCTACCCTGGGTGGCCGGATCCGGAACGCGTCTGGACGATGCCGGCCCGGAGGGGCGAGAGAGATGGCCGAAGCCGCTTATCACAAGATGCGTAGGGACGTCGTGCCGGCGCCGGCGGGATGTCCGGTCGATCACGCCTTCTCGCCGTTCTCGGACGCCTATCTGGAAAACCCTTATAGCGTGCTGGAAGAGCTTCGCGGCACTTCGCCCACCTTCTATTCGGCGGAACTCGGCTATCTGGTCTTGACGCGCATGGAGGATGTCGCCGAGGTATTTCGCAACCCCGACCTCTTTGCCTCCGAGAACGTTCAAGATCCGGTCTTGCCGCTCTGCGCCGCGGCTGCCGAGATCCTGGCGGCGCCCGACTACAACCCCATCGCCGTCCTCTCCAATCGCCCGCGCCCCGACCACACCCGAATCCGAAAGCACGCGCACGCCGGTTTTTCGAGCCGACGGATGGGCCTCCTCGAGCCTTTTATCCGCCGGCGTTGCGAACCCCTCGTCGATGCGATGCTTGCGCGTGGCGCGCCGGCGGAATTCCTCGGCGCCGTCGGATTTCCCCTTCCCGGCGAGACGATCTTCCGCTTGCTCGGTTTTTCGCAATCCGACGACGCGCGGCTCAAGGAGTGGACCACCTCTCGCCTGACCTTCACCTGGGGCAAGGCGAGCGACGACGAGCAGGTCGATATCGCGCGGAAGGTGCTCGCCTACTGGCGATATTGCGTTTCCTTCGTGAAGGCCCGGCGGGCGGAACCGGCCGACGACTTCACCTCGGAACTGTTGGCCGTCCACGACGCCGATTCCGAGGAACTCGGTTTGAGGGAGGTCGAGTCGATCGTCTACGGCCTTTCCGTCGCGGGCCACGAAATCGTCACCAACTACCTGAGCAACGCGCTGATCACCCTGCTCGCCAATCGCAAGCATTGGGACGAACTTCGCGCCGATCCGGAACTTATTCCCAACGCTCTGGAGGAGGTGCTCCGCTTCAACTCGCCTCAGACGAGCTGGCGGCGTCTCGCCACCCGGGATTGCCAGCTGGCGGGCTACGAAATACCCGCCGGCACCCAGATCTTCCTGTCGCTCGCCTCGGCAAATCACGACGAGGCGCAATTCCAGGACCCGGGCACCTTCGATATGCACAGAACGAACGCCCGGGCGCATATTTCATTCGGCCGCGGCATCCATTTTTGTCTCGGCAACAGGCTGGCGATCCTGGAAGCGATCATCACGCTCGAAACGCTGATCGAGCGCGTTCCTTCCCTCGCTCTCGTCGCGGACCGGGAACCCGGTTACATCCCCAATTTCACTTTCCGGGGCCCCAAGGAATTGTGGCTGACGTGGTCTGACTGATTGTCGCACCCGGGGCGCGTCCGGGTTATGACACTGGCGCTTGGCGGCCGGGGACGCGGTCGTTGAAGCCGGGCGGCCGGCGAAAATGATGCTCGCTCGCCTGTTCGAAGGCATGCGCCAGGCGCAGCAGCGTGGCCTCGTCGCCGGCCTTGGCATGCGGCATCAGGCCGATCGGCAGGGCGTCGGCGGTGAAGCCGCAGGGTAGCGAATTCGCCGCCAGTCCCAGCAGATTGCCGATCCGGGTGTTGCGGGCATAGAGCCGGTCCCAGGCCTCGTAGCCCTCCGGCGACCGGTCGACCTCGGCCAGCGGCCGGGCGGGCCCCGGCGTTGTCGGGGCGATCACGGCATCGATGTCGGCGAGGCACCGGGCGGCGGCCTCCGCCAACTCTTCCCGCGCGCGCAGGGCCCGGAGATAGTCGACCGCCGTCGCCTCGCGGGCGCGCCTGGCGCGGAATTCATGGGTGGCGCCATAGGCTTGGCCGATGTCGTCGAAGCGTTCGGTGAGCGCCAGATGGCCCTCGACGATGCTGATCAGGCCGCCTGGATTGATTTCGGGCGCCCGCTCCGCCTCCGGGAAATCCAGCCGCTCGATCCGGGCGCCCTGTCTCTCGAAGACGGCTACGGCGCCGCGCACCGCCGCCTCGATCCCCGGCGTCAGGTCGCGCCAGAAGATCCCGCCCGGAACCGCGAGACGCAGGTCCCGAACTTCGCTCATGGGTATTTCGGCATGGCCGTATCGTATCTGTTCGCGGGCCAACCGGAACAAACGACAAAATTTATGGACATGGCGATCAGATCGAGCCCGAACGACCCGTTGATGTGGTCGTTTCTGGGCAACAAGGGCATTGCCCATGGCATTCTTCGGGATTTTGAAAGCGGCATCGCATGTTTGGAGGAAGCTTGCCGCTTCCCGGCCGCGTCCTTCATCCCCTTCACGATGCTCGCGGCACTGTACGCGCTCGCCGACCGGATCGCGGAGGATGAAAAGTCGCTGGACCAGGCGCGTCGCCTCGAACCGGGCCTGTCACCGAATCATATGCGGGAATATTACGGTACGGCCGACCGACAATCTTTCGAGATCTATTTCGAGGGCTTCGACAAGGCCGGCCTGACGGGTTGACCGCTACGGGGACCGCCGTTTCCCCGCCTGAAACCGTTTCGCCGTCACGCCGGCGAACGTCGATCGCGTCCCGGCGAGATGTGGCTCATCGGGAAAGCGGCGCGACGCAACCTGTCGGGCCGACGGCGGCGCCAGCCCGCCGCGCGACGATCATCCTTCCTTCCCCGCGCCTTGACCGGGAGCCGGCGTCGTTTCCTCGGAATGTGCGAGCCCGCCTTCCGTGCCCGGCTGTCGAGAACATTTCGAATTGACCGCTTTATGTACCATATGAATTGACCGCTTCTGTTGTGGTTGTTGGGCCTGTGGATAAGTGGGGAACCCGCCGTGGCGGGTTGTCCACTTATCCACAGGCCGGGCGCGCGTCGAAGCGGTTCACTTGGCCGCTCTGCTGTTCTTGGTTTCGTCGAGGACGGTGCCGTCGGCCTGATATCGGGCCAGCCGGCGCGGGCCGTGGAAGACCGCCAGGGTGCCGCCGGAGTATTCGTGGACCCGCACCGATGCCTTGACGTAATGGCGGCGGTGGCGATCCTCCGGGATCTGCAGCACCAGCCGCTTGTAGCGCACCGTGTTGTCGTTGCCGACGATCCGGTCCTCCTGGATGCACAGGATGTCGTCGAGCGATCCGGTGAAGGGGACAAAGGCCGAGCCCTCGGCTTCGGCCGGCACCGCGAAACGGGCGTTGTGGCGGGGCAGATAAATCTCGCGCAGGAACGCGTTGGCCTCGGCCATCGTGGTGATGGCGGCCAAGCGCAGTTCCTGCGGCAGGCGATTCTGCAATGTCGCGAACATGCGCTCCGAGCGCCCCCGGGCCTCGGGGGAGTAGGCCGGGATCAGTTCGATGCCCAGCTGGCCCAGGGCTCGGCCCACCTGGGTCGGGTTGTTCTTGTCCACCTTGCCGCCGGCCTCGGGCGTGTGCCAGTAGTGCGAGGCCCGGTCGGCGTAGAGCGAGCAGAACAGCCCCCGGACCTCGATCACCTCGCCCAGGGCCCGGAAGCTGCTCATGGTCCCCTCTTCGTCGACGAAGAAGGCCGAGTAGATCTCGCTGGTTGCGTCATCCATGGTGACGATCAGGTCCCACCACTGCCCGGGAACCCATTGGTGGGTCGAGCCGTCCTGGTGCAGCATCATGGCGGGCAGGGCGCGGCGCGGCCGCTTGCGCCGGTGCGCGCCTCGCCGCGGTGCCGGACGTTTGCGCCCGTGGGCCTGGAGCGTCAGGCGGACCCAGTTGTAGCTCCGCGTGAAGCCGTGCTCATCGAGCAGCTTCTCGTGGAAGTGCTTGGCCGTGAAGTCCCAGTAGCGCGTGTCGAACAACTCCAGAACCTCCATCACCGTGTCCACCGGCACCCGGTGCCCCGAGACCTTGCCCAGCCGGCGGTCATACAGACCCTCCGCGCCTTCCGCCTCAAAGCGACCCCGTTCGCTCGCTCATCCCCAGGATCGACGCCGCCTCCGCCTGGCTCAGTCGCCGCCGCTTCGCGCGCTCCAGAATCTCCTCGAACTTCATCTGCCGTAGGCAACACCTCGGCCCGTCGCCGCCCTCCTCGAAGGCGACGTTCTAAACCGGACAGATCACCCGGCTGTCGAGAACATTTCGAATTGACCGCTTTATGTACCATATGAATTGACCGCTTCTGTTGTGGTTGTTGGGCCTGTGGATAAGTGGGGAACCCGCCGTGGCGGGTTGTCCACTTATCCACAGGCCGGGCGCGCGTCGAAGCGGTTCACGCGGCCGCTCTGCTGTTCTTGGTTTCGTCGAGGACGGTGCCGTCGGCCTGATATCGGGCCAGCCGGCGCGGGCCGTGGAAGACCGCCAGGGTGCCGCCGGAGTATTCGTGGACCCGCACCGATGCCTTGACGTAATGGCGGCGGTGGCGATCCTCCGGGATCTGCAGCACCAGCCGCTTGTAGCGCACCGTGTTGTCGTTGCCGACGATCCGGTCCTCCTGGATGCACAGGATGTCGTCGAGCGATCCGGTGAAGGGGACAAAGGCCGAGCCCTCGGCTTCGGCCGGCACCGCGAAACGGGCGTTGTGGCGGGGCAGATAAATCTCGCGCAGGAACGCGTTGGCCTCGGCCATCGTGGTGATGGCGGCCAAGCGCAGTTCCTGCGGCAGGCGATTCTGCAATGTCGCGAACATGCGCTCCGAGCGCCCCCGGGCCTCGGGGGAGTAGGCCGGGATCAGTTCGATGCCCAGCTGGCCCAGGGCTCGGCCCACCTGGGTCGGGTTGTTCTTGTCCACCTTGCCGCCGGCCTCGGGCGTGTGCCAGTAGTGCGAGGCCCGGTCGGCGTAGAGCGAGCAGAACAGCCCCCGGACCTCGATCACCTCGCCCAGGGCCCGGAAGCTGCTCATGGTCCCCTCTTCGTCGACGAAGAAGGCCGAGTAGATCTCGCTGGTTGCGTCATCCATGGTGACGATCAGGTCCCACCACTGCCCGGGAACCCATTGGTGGGTCGAGCCGTCCTGGTGCAGCATCATGGCGGGCAGGGCGCGGCGCGGCCGCTTGCGCCGGTGCGCGCCTCGCCGCGGTGCCGGACGTTTGCGCCCGTGGGCCTGGAGCGTCAGGCGGACCCAGTTGTAGCTCCGCGTGAAGCCGTGCTCATCGAGCAGCTTCTCGTGGAAGTGCTTGGCCGTGAAGTCCCAGTAGCGCGTGTCGAACAACTCCAGAACCTCCATCACCGTGTCCACCGGCACCCGGTGCCCCGAGACCTTGCCCAGCCGGCGGTCATACAGACCCTCCGCGCCTTCCGCCTCAAAGCGACCCCGCCAGCGCCGGAACGTTCGCTCGCTCATCCCCAGGATCGACGCCGCCTCCGCCTGGCTCAGTCGCCGCCGCTTCGCGCGCTCCAGAATCTCCTCGAACTTCATCTGCCGTAGTCCTTGCAACACCTCGGCCCGCTTCATCGCCGCCCTCCTCGAAGGCGACGTTCTAAACCGGACAGATCACATGGTACCTACGGCGATCATATCGTGTGTTAGCGACAGCCTTCCGTGCCCGGCTTGCCCGCGTCGCGCACGTCGACTAGAATTTTCCCGACGCTCGGTGTTGGCGGGTGTCGTCGGCACAGTCGCTTAACGTGAAATGCCTAAACACGAGATTCGTGCCCTAGCTGCCCAAAGTAATTCGCCGGAATGAATATCCGGCACCAAAGCGCAAACGGCGGTTGGCGGTTGACGGGTCGGAATGCACGGAGGATACCATGCGAAAATCTTTGACAATCGTTGCCGCGACGGGGTTGGTGCTGTTCGGCGCTTCCCTGGTGCAAGCGCAAAAATTCGACGACGTTCTAATGATAGGCGCCTATGAACCGATGAGCGGGCCCGGCGCCGCGCTCGGGATCGGCGCCTCGCGCGGCGTCGGCCTAGCGATCGACGCCTGGAACGCCAAGGGCGGTCTCAAGGTCAAGGGCAAGTCCTACGAAATCAAATACACGGTCTACGACCACAAGTACTCGGCCGAGCTGGCCGTCGAGGTCGCCAACAAGCTCGTGTTCGACGACAAGATCAAGATCCTGATCACCAATTCGGGCTCGGGACCGACGATCGCGGCGACCGAGGCCGTGCTGGAGAAGAACAAGATCTTCAATACGACCACGGGCTGGAACCCGAAGGCGATCGGGGCGGACAAGACCTATACCTACAGGGTCTGGGGCACCGGCAACGAGTTCGGCGCGAGCTTCCTCAAGTGGTGGGTAAAGAACTTCCCCGACAAGAAGAAGATCGCGATCTTCGAGGGCGCGACGTCGGCCGGCATGGCCTCGGGCGCGCTGATGAAGGTGCACGCGGAGGCCCTCGGCTTCGAAGTCGTGCACGAGGACTACACCGACGAGACGGCGTCCGACTTCTACGCGCCGATAACCGCAATGCTGGCCGCGGATCCGGACTTGATCGAAATGTCTGCGACGCGTCCGGGTCACGAAGGCCTGATCGTCAAACAGCTGCACGAACTCGGCTATCAGGGCACCATCGTCAGCGCCGGCACCAACCCCGACGAAACGCTGAAGATCGCCGGCGCCGAGGCCATGGAGGGAATGTATCTGTTGCAGTCGATCTCCTACGAGTCACCCGACGTCTCGGCAGAACAGAAGGCCTACGCCAAGAAGTACCAGGAGAAGTACAACGAGAAGTTCGTCACCTTCCACAGCGAGAAGATGCACGACGCGGCGAACGGCGTGTTCGGCGCAATCGAAGCCTGCCAGTGCCTCGATCCGACGGAGCTACGGGACTTCTTCGTGAACTACAGCTGGAAGACCCTGTCGGGCCAGATGACGGCCTGGGGCGGGGAAGTGACCTACGGCATCAAGCGTCAGATGATCCACTCCCTGCCCATCAATGTCTTCAAGGGCGGCAAGATCCTCACCATCGCCTTCGGCATGCCCGAAGTACCGTAAGGCGTATATCGTAAAGCGGCGCGGGCGTGTCCGTGGCCGGCCCGTATGTGGGCGCCGGCACGCGGGCGGGTCCGCGTCGTATCTTCCTCGCCCGGCGCACCTATCGGCTTAGAGCTTCGATGCGCGACGCGCGCAAGAGGGCCCGATGAACACGCTGCTTTTCCTACAGACCCTGCTCAACGCGCTGATGCTGTCCGGGCTCTACGTCATGACCGCGACGGGTCTCAGCCTCGTCCTCGGCGTCCTGCACATCATTAATTTCGCCCATGGCGCCTTCCTCATGTTAGGCGCCTATCTGGTCTGGATTCTGGTCGATAAGGAGACCACGGCGATCGAATCGATTCCCGAATGGCTGCGCGTCATCGACCTGCCCTATCCCGTCGCCGCCGTGGTCGCGGTGATCGTCATCGGCGCGCTCGGCGCGCTCGTCAACCGGGTCCTCTATCAGCGCTTCTGGGGCAAGGTGCTGCCATGCCTGATCGTCGCGGTCGGCCTTACCCAGGTGATGCAGCAGGGTGCCTTCGTCACCTTCGGTATCCACACCAAGAGCGTGCCGACCTACTTCGAGGGGCTGGTGGAGATCTTCGGCGCCCGCTTCCCGCTAGAGCGGCTGATGATCATCGTCGTCGCCGTCGCGCTGACTACGGGCCTCCTGCTGTTGCTGCGCTACACCAAGTCGGGGCTGGCGATGCGCGCCGTCGCGCAAGACAGTGACGCGGCCGCCGTATCGGGCGTGAACATTCCGCGCACGGCGACGATCGCCATGTTCGTCGGCTGCGGCATGGCCGCCGCCGCCGCCGCCGCAATCGCCCCCGTATTCACCGTCCACGCCTATATGGCCGAGGGCTACCTGATCAAGGCGTTCATGGTCATCATCCTGGGCGGCATGGGCAACATTCCGGGCGCCATTTGGGCGGGCATTCTGGTCGGCTTCATCGACGCCTTCGGCAACGTCTTTTTCGGCTATTTCACCCAGATTATCCTGCTCGTCCTGGTCATCGCCGTGATCATCGTCCGACCGACCGGCCTGTTCAGCGGCATCGTGTTCGACGTCTTCACGAGGGATGAATGAGCCCCTACGGCACGGAGACGGCGTCGAGGCCAGCCTGGCGGTGGCTCGCGGGCGGGGCTTTCTTCGCCTTTTTCCTCACCCTGCCGATTTGGTTCCAGCAGGAATACTACCTCCATGCCCTGGTCAATATCTTCATCCATTCGATGGTGGCGCTGGGGTTGCGGCTGCTGTGGCGAACCGGGCTGGTGTCGTTCGGAACCGCCGGCTTCATCGCTATCGGTGGCTACGTCGCCGGCATGCTCTCGCGCGATGTCGGCATCGGCTTCTGGCTCTCGCTGCCCATGGGCGGTCTTGCCGCCGCCCTCTTCGCGACCATCCTCGGCATTCCAATCCTGCGGCTCAAAAGTTCCTACTTCTTCCTGATCTCTTGGGCCACGGGCGAGATCATCCGACTGTCCTTCCTCTACCTCTTCACCCCGGTGTTCGGCGGCTGGCAAGGATTTCGCAAGATCCCGCTGCCCGAAGCCATCGTCCTGCCGGGACTCTGGAACATCGATTTTTCCCAGAAGGTGCATTGGTACTACCTGGCGTTTTTCCTGCTCTCCCTGACCGTGCTCATCACGACCCGGATCGACTACAGCCGGATCGGCAAGACGATCGGGGCCCTGAGCGACGCGCCGGACCTCTGCGAGTCGGTTGGCGTTCCGACGATGCATTACCGGGTCTTCGCCTTCGCCACGGCCTGCTTCTTCGCCGGCGTCGCCGGCGCGGTCTACGGCTCTTTCAACACATTCCTGCACCCGGAAAGCTTCACGATCATCCAATCGATCGAGACGGTATCCTTCGTCATCATCGGCGGCGCAACGACCGTCTGGGGCCCAATCCTGGGCGTCTTCGTGGTCAAGGGTATCGCCATGGCCGTGCGCGGGCTCGGTGCCTACGAAATCATCTTATCCGGCCTGATGATGATCCTGGTCATGATCTTCGTTCCCGAGGGATTGTCGGGCTTGCCGAGGCGGATCAAACGCTATCTCGGCCGGCGCCGGGTGGCGGGTCAGATGGTGGTGGACCATGGCGACTGACCCACTGTTGGAGACCCGGGGGCTGGTCAAGCGGTTCGGCGGCGTCGCCGCGATCGACGGCCTCGACTTCCAGATCCAGGAGGGTGAAATTCTCGGCGTCATCGGACCGAACGGTTCCGGCAAGACCACGTTGTTCAACGTCGTCACCGGCTTTTTGAAGGCGAACGGCGGCGATGTCCTCTTCCACGGCGAACGCGTCACGAACTTGGCGCCACACAGGATCGCGAAGCGCGGGATCATCCGCACGTTTCAGTTGAACCTGTTGTTCCGCTCGCTGTCGGTGATCGAGAACGTGCGCTTCGCCTACCATCTGCAGCGCCAGGGCAACGTATTCGGCGCCTTTCTGCATACCCCCTTCGTAAGCCGCGAGGAAAGAGACATCACGGCCCGCGCTGAACAGGTGCTAGAGGCGACGGGCATGACCGATCGCCGCGACCAATTGGCGGGGCAGCTCTCCTATGGCTGGCAGAAGACCCTGACGCTGGCGATCGGCCTGGCGTCGCGGCCCAATCTGCTGCTGCTGGACGAGCCGCTGACCGGCATCTCGCCGAGCCGGGTGGAGGCGATTGCCGGCCTGGTCACCCAGGCGCGGCAATCCGGTATGACCATCTGCATGATCGAACACAACGTCAATTTGCTGATGGACCTCTGCGACCGGATCGTGGCCTTGAACTTCGGCCGCAAGATGGCCGACGGAAAACCCGACGAGGTGACGCGGGACAAGGTCGTCATCGAATCTTATCTCGGAGCCTGAGCGGTGCTGAGCATCAAGGGCCTCTCCGTGCACTACGGCATTTTCCAGGCCATCCACGATCTCGACATGGAGGTCGGGGAAGGCCAGACCGTCAGCCTGCTCGGCGCCAACGGGTCGGGTAAGAGCACGATCCTGAAGGCCGTCTCTGGCCTAAAGCAGCCGACGGCCGGCGAGATCAGCTTCGAGGGAAAGCGCATCGACGGCGACAAGCCGGAACACATCGTCCGCCTGGGGATCGGCAGCGTCATGGAAGGCCGCCGCCTGTTTCCCTACATGAGCGTGCTGGAGAATTTGAAAATGGGCGCCTTCGCGCGCCGCGACAAGGACGGCATCCAGGCCGATCTGGAGCACATGTTCGAGCTTTTTCCGATTCTCAGGGAGAAGGCCAAGGACCGGGCCGGCCTGCTTAGCGGCGGGCAGCAGGAGATGGTCGCCGTTGCCCGAGGCCTGATGGCGCGACCGAAGCTCCTGGTCATGGACGAGCCCTGCCAGGGCCTGAGCCCGATCATGGTCAAGGAAATCGCCAGCATCATCCGTGAGATCCACGGCGACGGCATGACCATCCTCCTGGTCGAGCACAACGTGTCCATCGCGCTCGGCGTCGCCGATAAGGTCTATATCCTGCAGAATGGCACGATCCGCTATGAGGGCAACCCGAACGACTTCACGGAGGACGAGTTCGTGCAAAAGGTCTATCTGGCCGGATAGCTCGGGGCGGCACCCGCGTTGACGTCGGCCGGGGGTTCGGCACCGCGAGCCCTCTCTCACCCCGCCCAAAGCCGCTTGGCCATCACCCCCACCCGTGTCTCAATCGCCTCGGCGGCGTCCAGGATCAGGTCCTCGCGGAAGCGGCGGCCGACGAGCTGGACGCCAATGGGGAGGCCGTCGTTGTGGTTGACGGGGACGATTCCCGCCGGCAGGCCGAGGAAGTTCATGGCGTAGCTGTAGAGGGCGCTGCCGAGGACTTCCTTGACGCCGTCGGGGCCTTGCGCGTCGCGGTCCCAGGTGAAGATCGGGTTGGGCAGGAACGGGGTCAGGACCAGGGGATAGTCCTGGAGGAACAGGCTCCAGGCGCGGGAGAAGCGGTTGCGGTCGGCCATGGCGCGGATCAGCTCGTCGCCCTCGAACGGCGCGAAATAGTCGTAATAGCCATCGAAGATTTGCACGACGGTGTCGCTGCCGTATTTGCGGACATCCGCGTCCATCAGCACCTTGGCCTCGCCGAAGAGGCAGCGCGCGCCGGCGATCGCCGCCTCGCGCAGCAGCGGCGGTTCCACCTCCTCGACGACATAGCCCGCGTCGGCGAGCGCCTCGCGCGCGGTATCGAGGGCCGCCTCGACCGCCGGATGCAGGTCGAACTCGAAGGTGTTCTTGGTGAAGGCGACCGGAATTGGCCCCTCCAGCGCCGGGCCGTCGAAGGGCATCTCCACCATCCAGGGATCGCGGGCGTCGTAGCGGATGAGCGATTGCATGCCGAGGCGCACGTCGCGGACCTCGCGCGCGATGACGCCCTGGACGCTCATGATCTGGGCCAGCAGGCCGCGCTCGGCGGGGGCGGAAGGGTTGTAGGCCGGCGTGCGGCCCAGGCCCGGCTTCACCGTCGCGACGCCGCAGGCGTAACTCGGAAAGCGGAGCGAGCCGCCGATATCGTTGCCGTGGCCGAGCGCGCCGATGCCCGCCGCCACCGGCGCCGACGCGCCACCCGAAGAACCACCCGCCGAGGCCTCCGTGTTCCACGGATTGTGAGTCCGCCCGTGAAGTTCGTTCACCGTGGTGCCGCGAAAGGAGAATTCGGGCGTGTTGGTGCGGCCGATGACGATCGCGCCCGCCGCCTTCAAGTTGGCCACCACCGGCGCGTCGTCGGGCGCGATGACGTCCTTGAAGGCGGTGACGCCGTTGGGTGTCGCGCGGCCCTTCTGGTCGACATTCTCCTTGATGGTGACCGGTACGCCGTGCAGCGGGCCGATCGGGCCGCTTCGGGCCTGGGTCTCGTCGTGCGATGCGGCTTCCGCCAAAGCCGCCTCGCTCAGATCGTCGACCACGGCGTTGAGGTGGCCGTTCACCTCGGCCATGCGTTCGACCGCGCCGGTGACGGCCTCCGTGCTGGTGATTTCCTTTTCGGCGATGGCCTGAGCCAGTTCGGTCGCGCTCCACTGCCACGGGGGTCGGGGGTCGGTCATGTCGACATCTCCGGTTGTCGGTTGCCGACAACGACTATCGGCGCGAATGCCGCGATTGGGAAGTCCGGGAGAGCCGGCCGGAAGCCACGACCGCCAGGATCGAGGCCACGGCGAAGACGGCGGCGAGCAGGAAGACGAAGCCCGGCTCGCCGATGTCCCGGACCCAGCCGAAGACGGGTGGCGCGAGTGAGATGCCGAGGGAATAGCCGACGAAGACGAAGCCGAAGACCTTGCCGACGGACTCGGGCGGGATGATTGCCTTCAGTTGGAGATCGCGCGCCGGGAGGGCGGCGCCCAAGCCGATGCCGACAATCGTCATGACGGCGACGATGACAATATCGTCGAGCCGGAACATGGCTGGCAGCACGACGGCGAGGGCCGCGAGCAGGAGCGCGCCCGCGATCGTCATCATATGATTGTGGTAGCGGTCGACAACGAAGCCCGCAACCGCGATGCCGATGACCACGCCGAACAGATGACCGGTGAGCGCCAGGTTCGCCGCATCGAGGCTCAGGCCGTGCAGATCGATCAGGCTGGCGGCGGTGAACGCCAGCAGCCCGCCGCTGGACATGCCGTAGAAGACGAAGAAGGCGAGGAACAGCAGGATCGGCGGGCTCGCCAGGATCTCGAGTTCGTCGACGAGACGGGCGCCATTACCGGCCTCCGCGCGCTCGCCGGTCTCGTCGCCGTCCGAACAGTCGAGCAGCCGCTGTCGCAGGAGCATGACGACGACGACCAGCAGCCCGACCAGCCCCAGGACCATCATGGCCTGGCGCCAGTCCATCCATTGGATCATGGCGAGAATCGTGACGGGGGCGCAGGCGCAGCCCAGGAAGCCGGAAAAGGTGTGGACGGCGGAAGTGCGCCCGAGGCGCTTCGCGCCGATCTTCTTCGACAGGATGGCGTGGTCGGCCGGATGGAAGACGCTGTTGCCGATCCCGGCGAGCACCGAGAGCAACAGCAGTATCCCGAACCTGTCCGAGAAGCCGATCAGCAGGATCGCCGCCGAATTCAGGCCCAGGCCGAGGACGAGAACATGGCTCGGACCGCGCCGGTCGACCAGAACGCCGACCGGGGCCTGCAGGACGCCGCCGAGCAGCGCATAGGCTGTCACCGCCAAGCCCAGTTCGGCATAACTGACGGAGAATTCCTGCTTCAGGATCGGAAACAGCGGCGGCAGCAGAAGGGCATGGAAGTGACTGAGAAAATGGCCGGCGCCGATCAGGCCGACCACGGCGACTTCGCCGGCCCGGCCGCCGGCCGCTCCCTCGTCTTGGTTGTGTCCCGGTCCGCGCTTCCACCACGACGTCGCCATCAATCCGTGATTGCAGAGGTGTTGACTGAAATTTGGCCGTATTGAAAGCGCTAATTCAGGACTGTCGGGTCACGCCAGTTCGCGCGACGAGGTCGCGTTTGGGTCGGTATGGAGTCAGAATTCGATGACCAATCTTCCCCGCGCGCCGCCTGCCTCCAGGCGGGCGTGGGCTTCGCCGGCACGCTCCGGTGGCACGGTATCGGCGACGCGCAAGGTGACGGCGCCATCCTCCACCTGCTGGCGGAGGCGGTCGAGCATTTCATACTCGCCGTCGTAGGTGCGCACAAAGGTCTGGGTGAAGCGGATTCCGCGCTCGCCCGTGCCCTGGTAGCCGCGCACCGACGTGAAGGCGCCGCCGTCGCGGACCGCCGGAATCACCAGTTCGTTCTGCACCGCGCCGTCGGCGAGGCCGTCGACGCCGTCTGGGAAAAGCGCGCGAATCCGCTGGGCGACATCATTGCCCCGCTCGACCACGATTTCGGCGCCGAGGGCGGCGACCAGCGATTCATCGGCCTCCGAGGCATCGGCGATCACGGTCAGCCTCTCGGTCTTGGCGAGCTGGATGACATAGCCGCCGTAGGCGCCCGCCGCGCCGGTGACGGCGAGGCTTTGGCCGGGGACGAGAGCAAGCAGGTCCAGCGACTGGCGCGCCGTCAGCCCGTTCATCGGCAGGGTGCAGGCCTCGACATGGCTGGTGCCGGCGGGGGCGGGGACCACCGCGCGGGCCGCCAGCACGATCTGTTCGCGGTAGGCGCCGTGGCTCGCCTTCGGCGACACCAAGGCCATCACCCGGTCGCCGAGCTTGACGCCCGTGGTGACGCCGTCGCCCACCTGGTCGACGATCCCGGCCGCGTCCATGCCCGGTATGTAGGGCGGCGGGTCGGCCTTCTGCTGCTCGGCCCGGCTGCCGTTCCGCGCCATCGTGTCGGTCGGGTTCACCGCCGCCGCGTACACCCTGAGGCGCACCTGGCCGGGGCCGGCGTGAACCTCGGGCAGGTCGACGACCTCGAGAACCCCGGGACCGCCGTGGGTCATCAGTCCAACCGCGCGCATGGGAGATCCTTTCCTCTCTCAGCGTTCGACGTTGGCGCCGCGCAGCGGCACGCCGAACTCCCGGTGGCAGATTTCGGCGAGCTTGGCGACGCCGTCGCGGATCGCCGCCTCGGAGGGGTTGGCGAAGCAGAGGCGGAGGCGGCTACGCCCGTAGTCAGGGTCGCTCACCCACTCGGCGCCGGGGTTGAGGCTGACGCCGGCGCCGGCCGCCGCCTGGGCGAGCTTCGTGGTGTCGACCTCGTCGGGAAGCTTGATCCAGAGCACGATGCCGCCCTTCGGCATGGCGAACTCGGCCGTGGTGCCGAATTCGGCTTCCAGCGCCTCCACCATGACGGCGAGCTTCGCTTGCAGGCCCCGGGTCAGGTCGTCGCAGTGCGCGTCGAAATGCGCCGGGGCATATTCCGCCAGGATCATCTGGGCCAGCGCCCCCGTGCCGCCGTCGGTCTTCAGCGGCAAGATCCGGCGCATGAGTTCCCAGTCCGCCACCAGATAACCGACGCGCAAGGCCGGCGCGATCGACTTCGAGAAGGAGCCGCAATAGACCACGTGGTTGCCCTCGTCGAGGGCGCGGATCGTCGGCGGCCGCTCCCCCTCCCAAAGCAAGTCGGCGTAGCAATCGTCCTCGAAGATCAGGACCTGGTGGCGGGGCGCGATCTCCAGCATCTCCAGCCGGCGCTCCCGGCTCATCACCGTGCCGGTCGGGTTCTGCACGGTCGGGATGGTGTAAACGTATTTCGGCTTGACGCCCCGGGCCGCGAGATCGGCGAGGGTCGCGTCCAGCGCGTCCATCCGCATGCCGCCCTCGTCGAGTGGTACGCCGACGACGTTCACGTCGCGCTTCTTCAGCCGCGCGAGCTTGCCGCCATAGGTTTCCTTCTCGATCAGGATCGTATCGCCCGGCGCCAGCAGCGCGTCGCCCACGAGCTCGAGCGACTGGGTGGAGCCGGAGGTGATCAGGATCTCGTCGGCCTCGCACGCCATGCCGGTGCGGCGCTTCAGCGCGTCGGCGACGACTTGGCGCAGCGGCCGGTAGCCCTGCGGCCCGCTCTCCAGGTTGTAGGTCGCGAGCGTCGAACCCTCGCGCGCCAGCACGGCGGCCGCGGCCTGGATCAACCCCTCGACGGGTACATGTTCGCCGTCGACATGGCCGCCGACGAAGTTGTGCTCGGGAAAGCCGCCCCAGGCCTGCGCCGCGGGCGGCAGGTCGTCGCGGAGCACGCTTGCGTAGTCGAACGGCATGATCGGTCCTGTCATTCGTGTGATCGAGGGAAGGTGGGCGTCACTATACGGGCGCGAGCGGGCCCCGAACCAGCCTCCCGCGCTGGAGAGTCAGTGGACCTGCTCTTCGCGGCCCGCCCAATAGGGCTTGCGCAGCTCCGTCTTCAGGATCTTGCCGGCGCCGGAGAGCGGCAGGGGCTCGTCGTGGAAATCGATGCTCCGGGGGCATTTGAAGCCGGCGATATGCCGGTGGCAGTGGGCGATGATCTCCTCCGCGCTCGCCACCTCGCCCGCCTTCAGGCGGACGATGGCGTGGACCCGCTCGCCCCATTTGTCGTCCGGCACGCCGATGACGGCGCACTCGGCGATGGCGGCGTGCAGGTGCACCGCGCTTTCGACCTCGGCTGAATAGACGTTCTCGCCGCCCGAGACGATCATGTCCTTCACCCGGTCGACGATGTAGACGTAGCCCCGCGCGTCCATCCAGGCGCCGTCGCCCGAATGCATCCAGCCATTCCGCAGCGCCGCCGTCGTCTCCTCCGGCTTGTTCCAGTAGCCCAGCATCACGTTGGGGCCGCGCACGCGCAGCTCGCCGACGGTGCCCGGGGGGACCTTCCGGCCGTCCGCGTCGACGATCTCGACCTCGATGTCCACCACCGGCCTGCCGCAGGACTTGAACAGCCCCGCCTCCAGGGCCTCGCCCCGGTGGGCGTGCGGGCCGTTCGTGGTCACCACCGGCGCGCATTCTGTCTGGCCGTAGGCGTGGGTGAACTCGCACGCCGGCAGCACCTCGATCGCACGGCGGATCACCGCCTCCGGCATGGGCGAGGCGCCGTAAAAGAGGTGCTTCAGGCTGGAGAGATCGTGCTGGGGAAGCGCCGGGTGGTTCACCATCATGTTGACCATGGTCGGCACCAGAAGCGTATGGGAAACACCGTGCGTCTCGATCGCCTTCATCACCGCCACCGGCTCGAATCCGGGAATGAAGATGTGCCGGCCAGCGACCATGGTGACGCCGAAGATCGTCAGCCCGTCGGCGATGTGGAACATCGGCGGCGCATGCAGGTAGCGCATGCCCTCGGACAAACCGAGGGCCGGTATGGAGTGGAGCGCGTTGGCGACCAGGTTGCGATGGCTCAACATCACCCCCTTGGAGACGCCCGTCGTGCCGCCGGTGTAGTAGATCGCGGCGAGGTCGTCGTAGCCCTTGACCCGATCCTCGGCCGGGCCCGAGCCCGCGATCAGCGCCTCGTGGTCGAGCATGCCGTCGGGCGCCGGGCCGTCGCCCATGTAGACGAGATGGCGCAGCGCCGGCAGCCGCTTGGCGATCGCGAGCGCGACCTCGGCGAACGTGTCGTCGACGAACAGGACTTGCGAGCCCGAGTCGCTCAGCCAGTACTCGATCTCCGGCGCCGCCAGGCGGGTGTTGATCGGCACGAAGACGCAGCCCGCCCATGGCATGGCGTGGCTGAATTCGAAGTAACGGTCACTATTGAGCGCCAGTATCGCCGTCCTATCGCCCTCGGCCAGCCCCAGTTCGCCCCGCAGCGCACCCGCCAGCCGGGCGACGCGCGCGCCGCATTCGTTCCAGGTGCGCGTCCGCGCGCCGTCGATGGTGGCGATCTCCTCGCCGGCGATGGTCATCGCGCGCTTGAGCGTGGTCGTCAGATGCATGGCCGCCTCGCCTCCTTCTCTCGGGTCGAGGAATAGCAAAAATCGGAGTGCGCGACAGCAGACGCCGGAGGAGACCGGCGCCGGCCCGGTTCCCCGCCGGCCGGCCCCGGGCTATGATCCGCCCCGGTCGACGGGACCGAGGCGAGGGGGAGGGCATGCCATGTTCAAAGTCGGTGAGTTCGAGCTGCGGCGGGTGATCGAGAACGAGTATCCCTTCGTCGAGGCCTCGACCTTCATGCCCGACTCGACGGCCGAGATGATCGCGGCCAATGCCGACTGGCTCTATCCCCGCTACATGCAGCCGGGCGGCGACATGTGCATCTTTTCCTTCCAGTCCTATGTGCTCAAGACGCCCAAGCACACCATCCTGGTCGACACCTGCGTCGGCAACGACAAGCCCAGGCCGGCGCGGCCAATGTGGGACATGATGAACGGCCCCTTCCTCGCCGATCTCGCCACCGCCGGCGTGCAGCCCGAGGACGTCGACTACGTCATGTGCACGCACCTGCACGTCGACCACTGCGGCTGGAACACCCGGCTGGTCGACGGCCGCTGGGTGCCGACCTTCCCCAACGCGAAATACATCTTCGCCAAGAAGGAGCACGACTTCTGGGAGGCCCGCCACCGCGAGGGCACGGTGGGCAAGGTGCCGAACGTCTATGACGACAGCGTGCTGCCGGTGGTCGAGGCGGGCCAGGCGGTGCTGGTCGAGTGGGACCACGAGTTCGATCACGGCATCTGGCTGGAGCCGGCGCCGGGGCATACCGACGGCAACATCGTCATCAACCTGGAATCGGCCGGCGAGAAAGCCGTGTTGAGCGGAGACGTGGTGCACCACCCGATCCAGCTGGTGAAGCCCGAATGGTCGAGCCGCGCCTGCGAGGATCCCGTGCTCTCGGGCCTGACGCGCCGCGCGCTGCTGGAGAAGCACGCCGACACCGGCACGCTCTTTTGCCCGGCCCACTTCGCCTCGCCGACCATCGGCGACGTCGTCTCCAAGGGCGACGCCTTCGCCTACCAACTGCACGAGTACGGGTAGCGGGTTGCCCCGGCGACTGAAAAACAATCCACGGTTTCGCCGAGAGGCTCCGTTTCAGCCCTCGATACCGCTGCCCCCGCCATCAAGGCGTCGGGGGCGGGCGGAGCAGTCGGACGGGTTATGCGGTGAAGAGCGGGACCATTTCGGCTGTTGGGGAATGGTCCCCGTCGGCCGAGATTGCGAGTTACATTCGGGTGTAGACGCGAATCGCTGGTAAGGACTTACTGATGTACCGCCCGTGGTGGCAGGTCGTGGCCGAGGCGGAAGGCGAACTCGCCCTCGATCGCCGGCATCTGTGCGGGGACGAGGGGGAGAAGGGCCGGGCTTTCGTGGTGGTAGGGCGCCAGCACCGGTGCCGAACCCGGCTCCGAGGTGCCGAGAATACGCCGCGCCTCCCGGCTGGTGGAGCCGACCTTGAAGCCGACGGCGGGCATGCCCAGGAGGCGCATCACCTCGTCCTGGACCTGTATAGGCCGCTTCGGTGGTCTCCGGCTCGGTGATGTCCTCCCCGGAGACCACGGTGCCGGTCGCGCGTGCCCGCGCGAGACGCCTCGCCGTCTCGCCCGTGGGCCAGGTCGTTACATGGAATACCGGCCGTAGATCGACAGTTCCGCCGCCTCGAACTCGACCTCGTTGCCCATCTCCGGATCGAACATGAAGTCGCCGGGCTTGGCGTCGGAGCGGAGCATCTTGCCCTCCGGCCCGCGCGGCAGGTCGTTGGTCGGCCCGTACTCGGCCTCCAGCGCCTTCACCTCGTCGTCGGTGAGCTTGGTGATCGAGCAGGGCGCGCCCTTCATGTGCGGGATGCCCTGTTCGCGGTCCAGCAACTTCGGATCGTCATCCGTGGTGAGCAAGGCATCGCAGAAGTCCCACATGCCCGACATGTTCTCCAGGCCCTGGCGCGATTCCGGTTTCCACCAGCCGTGCGGCACCCGGACCAGGCCCTTCGGCATGGAGGAGCGGACGAAGACCCGGCCCAGCATCTGGCCGACCTCGGTCGCGACGCGGACCCACTGGCCCTCGGCGATGTCCATGTCCTTAGCGTCCTGGACGTTCAGGAAGAACGTCGGGTCCTGGGCGCGGGCCCGAAGCTCAGGTACGTGACGATGGCCGGAGCGGAAGAACTCGTCGTCGGGCATGCCGATGAAGAGGCTCAAGGGATAGGTCTCGCAGGGTTCCGCCGCTTCGCGGTAGTAGGGCAGGGGATCGAAGCCCAGATCCTCCAAGGTCGAGGAATAGAGTTCGACCTTGCCGGACGGCGTGGCGAAGCCGGTCTCGAGATACTTCCGCTCCGCGTCGTTCGGCGTGCCGCCCTTGTTCAGGTTCGGCGGCCGGCCGCTCGCCACCGCGTCGGCCCAGGTCCCGCCGCTCGGCTCCATCCGGTAGTCCAGCATCTCTTCCGCCGTGGCCCAGGGGAAGGCGTCGGCCAGATCCATGCGCCTGGCCAGTTCGTGCCAGAAGGTGACGATGTGACGGCATTCGCCCGGCGGCTCCATCGCCTTATCGGAGATGCCGGCGTGCATGCTGGGGCGCTCCAGCCAGGAATCGCCCGGCAGGATGTAATCGGAGATCTGCGCCGTCGGGCTCATGTTGTGTTCGTAGGTGACGATGAGATCCTGGTTCATCATCGCCTCGTAGACCCGCTTGGTATTGGCGAAGGCCATAAGCGTGTTGTTGGCGATCGAGAACAGCGCCTTCACCGGATAGGGGTCGCCCTCGACCATCGCCTTGAAGACGGCCATGGGGTTGGCCATGTAGCAGCCGCTGACCAGGTTGGCGTGGCGGATACCCCAGACCTTCTCGCATCCGTCCTCGAACGCCTGCATGCCGCGGTAGGTGAAGACCGGGAACTCGTCCGCGCCCAGCTGTTTCGCCTTCTGCGCGTCCGACAGCAGGTCGTGGCGCTCCAGTTCCGAATCGGAGCGCACGGCCGGGCTGAAGCCGACGAAGGTGTCGCCGCCCTTGACGTCCAGGTTGCCGGTGATGGCGCGCAGGATCGCCTGTAGGCGGATGCCGGAGGTCGAGGAGACCTGCTGGTCGGTGATCGGCGTCCAGGGGATGCAGGCGGGCGCGGTCGTCGCGTACATGCGCGCGCTCTCGGCGATCAGCTCCGCATCGACGCCGGTGATCTCGGCGACGCGGCCGAGCGGATATTCGGCGACGCGCTCGCGGAGTTCGGCCCAGCCGACGGTCCAGTCGCGCACGAAGTCCTTGTCGTAGAACTCCTCGTTGATGATGACGTTCAGCCAGCCGAGCAGCAGCGCCGTGTCGGTGCCGGCGCGGACCGGCAGCCACATGTCGGCCGCCTCCGCGTTCTCGCTGCGGCGCGGGTCCATCACGATCAGCTTGGCGCCGTTCGCCTAGGCCATGCGAATCGCCTTGTATTCCATGGTCCAGCTATGGCGGCGCGGGTCGTGGCCGATCAGCACGATGCACTTGGAATTGAGGATATCGCCCCGGGGGAACCAGCCGTAGACATAGCGGTTCACCGCCGCCGTGTTGCCGGCGCAGTAGGCGACGCCGCTAATCCAGTTGGGCGTGCCGACGTGGTTCATGAAGCGCCGGCCGAGCCCGCTGTCGTTGATGCCGGTGGCATTGGACTGCGCCACGGCGAACGCCTCGGGCCCGTGCTTGTCGATGACCGCCTTCAGCTTTTCGGCGATCTCGTCCATCGCCTGGTCCCAGCTCACCTGCTCCCACTGGCCGTCGCCACGCTCGCCGATCCGCTTCAAGGGATGCAGGATCCGGTCGGGATGGGCGAAATGCTTCGGCGCGAAGGCGCCCTTCATGCACAGCACGTCCTTGAAGATCGGATGATCGCGCGTCTGTACCTTGACGGCGCGGCCGTCCACGACCTTGACCGCGATCGGGCAGAAACCGTCGCAACTGGAGCAGACGACCTGCTTCGTGATTGTGGTCTGGTCGCTCGTGGGCTGGGCTTGAATATTCATCGAGGTGAGTCGGACCCGATTTCCTTGGACACAGAATTGGCTTAATCGAAGTGTCCAAGGAGGACCGGAACATGGCCGATAATTTTGAGAAGAAAGTTGCTGTTGATGGGCCTGTGGTAAATGCGGGCGAGCTTGGCTCGTCCACGTTTTCCCCAGGCCAGGCTTTGCCGGCAGGCCCGCTGGGACTTGGCCAGCGATGGACGGTGGCGCGCAAGCGTGAGGTCGTTCCGCGGCTTTTGCGTGACGAGCCGGTGCAACTTCTGTCGCGCCAGTTGGGCGTAGAGATCTTCCGGCTCGAGCAGTGGCGTGAGAAAGCGATCGGCGGGATCGACGCCTCGCTCAAGCAACGCAAGGGCGATCCGGTGCAGGCGGAACTGGATAGCGCCATGAAGCGGATCGGAGAGTTGACCATGCAGGTGGAACTGCTGGAGGCCAAGACGGAGACCTTCGGCCCTTTGGGGCGGCGGAGGTCGCGGCGATGAGTGCCGCCACCTCGCCCGGCACGGGTCTGGCCTACGGCCTGCGGCGGGTCTGCGCCGCCTGGGGCATGGCCCGCTCCTCGTTCTACGCCATGACCTCCGGCCAGCACGCCGAGCAGCCGCCGGCAAAGCGTCGGGGACCGAAGCCCGCGATCTCGGACCAGGCGCTGCTGGTGGCGATCGAAGCCGACCTGGAGGCATCGCCCTGGGAGGGCGAGGGCTACCGCAAGGTCTGGGCTCGGCTTCGGGTCTGTCGCGACATCCGGGTTGCCCGCAAGCGGGTGCTCCGCCTGATGCGCGAGAACAATCTGCTCTCGCCCCATCGCTGCCGCCGCCGTGGCGGCAATCCCCATGACGGTGAGATCATCACTCATGCCCCGAACCTCATGTGGGGCACCGATGGCGTTCGGGTGTTCACGGTGGACGACGGCTGGGGCTGGATCTTCACCGCCGTCGAGCATTGGAACGCCGAGTGTGTCGGCTGGCATGTCTGCAAGCGCGGCGACCGCTTCGCCGCCCTGCAGCCGATCTCCATGGGGCTTGCCGGGCTGTATGGCTCGACCGCGGCCGGCGCGGCTCGGGGGCTGGCCTTGCGGATGGATCACGGCTCCCAGTATCTGTCGGACCACTTCACCAACCAGATCAAGTTCTGGGGCATCCAGCCGTCCTACGCCTTCGTCGCCGAGCCCCAGACCAACGGCGTCGCCGAGCGGTTCAATCGCACGCTGAAGGAACAGATCATCCATGGTCGCATCTACCGCAACATCGCGGAGCTGCGGGACGCCGTCCGCGACTTCGTCGAACTCTACAATGCCCAGTGGATCGTCGAAAAGAACGGCTACCTGAGCCCCGCTCAAGCTCGTCAGGCGTGGCACGCCGCGATCTCAATCAGGCCCGCCGCGTGAGACAAACTTGTGTCCAAGGAACCGGGTGCGCTACACTGGTAGGCGCTCACAAACGGTGCAGACCGTGTGAAAACTCTGGGTGCCGAGGGATTCCGTGCGACTCATGGCGATGTTAGGATTTGCCATGACACACATTCCTGGCATTGACCGCTCTCAGGTTCTGCTTCTGCCGGAAGCGGTGGACGATTATGTTGGCCCGGACAACCCGGTCCGCTTCATCGACGCCTTCGTGGATGGCTTGGACCTGGCGGCGGCCGGTTTCGAGCGCGTCGCGCCGAAGGCGACGGGTCGTCCCGGCTACGATCCGGCGGACCTGTTGAAGCTTTACATCTACGGCTATCTCAATCGGATCCGTTCGAGCCGCCGGCTGGAGGCCGAGGGCAAGCGTAATCTCGAAGTGATCTGGCTGTTGCGGCGGTTGTCGCCGGACTTCAAGACGATCGCCGATTTCCGGCGGATCAATCGGGCCGCCTTCCGACAAGTGTTCCGGGAGTTCGTGGCGCTATGCCGCGAGCTGGAGCTGTTCGGGCGCGAGCTGGTGGCGGTGGATGGCACGCGGATCAAGGCGGTGAACAGCCGGGAGCGGAACTTCACCAAAGCAAAGCTGGAGAAGGCGCTTGCCGAGAGCGACGAGAAGCTGGCGCGTTACCTCGAACGTCTCGACACGGCCGACGCGGAGGATGACGACGGTCCCGGCGGTGGCGATGTCGACGATCTCCAGGAGAAGATCGCGGCGATCCGAAGGCGGCGAGAGCGGCTCGAGGGGCACCGCGAGGTGCTTGCGAAGAGCGGAGAGGACCAGCTCTCGCTCACCGATCCGGACAGCCGGGCGATGCATGCCGCCACCCGGATCGGGGTCGGCTACAACATCCAGATCGCGGTGGACGCCAAGCACAAGCTGATCGCCGAGCAGCAGGTCCATAACAAGGTCAGTGACCTCGATCTGTTGGCCGAGACGGCGGTGGCGGCCAGGCAGAACCTCGGCGTCGAGCGGATCGACGCGGTCGCCGACGCGGGCTACTTCAAGATCGAGGACATCGAGGCTTGCGAGAGTTCCGGCGTCGTGCCGCACGTACCCAAGCCCCCGCGCGGGTCAGCGGTGAGCCAGGGGCTCTTTCCCAAGGAACGCTTCCGCCATGACGGTGGCGAGGACATTTACATCTGCCCCAACGGTCAACGCTTGGCGCCATACAGCAAGCGCAAGCTCCGCGATATCGTCCTCGCCAGTTACGCCAACAGTGCCGCTTGCAAGAACCGCGCGCTCAAGTCGAGGTGTACGAAGAGCGTCTTCCGCCGGATCACGCGCTACGCCGACGAAGTGATCCTGGAGCGCATGGCGGCACGGCTGGCGGCCCGCCCGAATCTGCTCGATGCACGCCGAGAGAGCGTCGAGCATCCCTTCGGCTCGATCAAACAATGGTTGGGCCAAGGTGCCTTCCTGACCCGGCGGCTGGAGAACGTGCGCGGTGAGTTCAGCCTCACGGCGCTGGCTTACAACATCCGCCGCGCGATCTCTCTGGTAGGTGTTCCCGCCCTGATCGCCGCCGCGAGGGCGTGAGGGGGGTATCTGGCCATAATCGAGCGCCCCACATCGATCCATGGAGGCCTGGAGCCCCTTCTGGAGGACTACCGGCGCCAAACCGCCGGATTCCGAGGGATCGCCGCGAATCTCGGTGACCTACTCCTCGACCCCCACCACCGCCCCAGTTTTCACACGGTCTGGGTGGTTTGAGTGAAAGCTGCGCCTATAGCAGAAAACCGCCATTTCCGGCTCGCACAAACCCCTCACAGATCCTCGACGCGCGGAGAATGCTGCCGTGATCGTGACGGAACGCGATCCCTCCCCCTCTCGATCGGTAGTGCAGATGACACTATTCCCAATAGTGTCCGATATCTCTGCGGGTTTCGCGTGCCAGATTTTGTTTCTGGCATCAATGGCTTATCCGGCGTGCTCTAGAATCCGACACTTCCCTGGAGTCGTGTCGGCTTTTGGCGGTCGGGCTGGTGCGTTTCCCGCAAATCGGCGGTGAACTGTATAACCGGAATGGATCAATGATCACCGTCCAGCGCCGGCCAGCGTTCCGGCAGGTTCCGGGCTCTGGTCGTTTCCCCGGTCGGCTATCCGCCGTGCTGGGCCGAGACGATATCGCTCTTCCGCGGGCCGGGCCGCCGATCGGCCCGCGCGAAATCGAGGCTTTTCCGATCTCTCAAGTTTCCACGCACCACTCGACCCCGTTCAGGATCATACGCTGGAATTCGGGCGTCTCGAAGCTGCGGGCGTCGTGGCCGAGGAGGAGGGTGCAGACCCGGCCCTGGCCGTACATGCGCGTCCAGCCGAGGGGGAAGCTGCCGGCCGGCATGTGGGTATCCACGCGGTCCGGGCCCCAGGGCCAGGTGCCTTCCTCGGCATCGGCCGACAGGAAGATCTCGTTATCCTCCGCCACGGCGAGGCCCATGTAGAGCTCGTCCTCGGTGTCGAAATCGCCGACGCCCGCCGCGACCGCATGGTTCGCGTCGGTGACGTTCACCCGGAAGCCGCCATAGGGCGGGTGGTAGCTGGTGCCGGTGATCCAGCCGCCGCCGGTGATCTGGTGGTATTCCGGCCATTCCGGCGGCACGGCGGTCGAGATGTGCAGGCAGAGAAAGCCCTTGCCCTCGCGGATCGCGCCGGCGAGGCCCGCGCGCTCCGCCTCGGAGAGCAGCAGATCGCCGAAGTCGGGCAGGTTCTCGCGCCGGGTATTGAAGACGATGGCATCGTAGGTCGCCATCTGGGCCGCATCGGCGAGCGCGGTGGGTTGCTGGGTCAGGGTGACCTCGTGGCCCGCCTGGCGCAGGCAATCGGACAGCACCGGCGTAGACTGATCGTAGGGGTGCCGGCCGCCGGACAATAGGAAGAGCTTCATCGGATTTGGACCTCCTGCCCGCGATTTCGGGCACAGCATACGATGCGCGTTGCCTTCCGACCATGGAGGGTGGAAAATCCGGGCCGATTAGACGCGGGAGGAACGAGATGGACGTTGGCATGATGATGATCTTCTCCAGCTACGGCTGGGAGGGAATCAGCGACGACCGGGTCTGGGAAGAGGATCTGGGGCTGGCAAGAATAGCGGCGGACAGCGGCTTCGACGTGCTGTGGTCGGCCGAGCATCACTTCAACGACTATTCCTTCATCCCCGACAACCTCCAGCTGATGAGCTACCTGGCGGGCGTCTGCCCCGATATCGATCTCGGCACCGCGGCGGTGATCCTGCCCTGGCACGATCCGCTGCGCGTGGTGGAACAGGCCGTCGCCCTCGACATCCTGAGCAAGGGACGGCTGCGCTTCGGCGTCGGCCGCGGCCTCGCGCGCCGCGAGTTCCATGCCTTCCGGGGCGACATGAACGAGAGCCGCACCCGCTTCGACGAGGCCTCGGCGATGATCCAGGCGGCGCTGAAGACCGGCTTCATCGAGGGCGAGGGACCGCACTACCCCCAGCCCCGCACCGAGATCCGCCCCCGCCCCAGCCGGAGTTTCGACGATCGCTTCTACGCCGTCGCCTCCAGCGAGGACTCGGTGGTGTCGTGCGCGCGCCTCGGCGCCCGCATGGTGATGTTCTCCGACCGGCCCTGGCCGATGCGCCTGCCGGCGATTCTGAAGAACCGCGAATTGCAGCTGCAGAACCACGGCCGGCCGGCGCCGCCCATGCTGATCACCGACTTCTGCGTCTGCGGCACCGATCTGGAGGCGACCCGGGAAGAGGCGCGCCGGTACATGGGCAAGTTCGTCGAGAGCAATTTCTACCACTACGAGTTCCTCGGCGAGCACTTCGAGAAGGTGAAGGGCTACGACGCCTATGCGCAGAAGGCGAAGATCGCCAAGGACCTGGGATTCGACGGCGCCGTCGACGGCTTCATGGACGCGGCGATGTGGGGCACGCCGGTCAGTATCCTGCGCAGCCTGGAAAAACGCCGGGAACTCATCGGCGAGTTCGAGCTGAACGTTTCCTTCCGCTTCGGCGGCACGCCGTTCGAGGTCTCCAAGCGCGGCCTCGGGCTGTTCGCCAAGGAGATCCTGCCGGTGTTGAAGAGCTGGCGGGCGCCCGCCGTGGCCCAGGTGGCCGAGTAGGCCCGGGGGGAGGGCGCCTTGAGCAGTTTCGCCTTCAGCGACGAACAGAACGCCTTTCGCGAGGTGCTGCGCCGTTTCCTGGAGGAGGTCTCGCCGCCGAGCGAGGTCCGCCGCCTGATGGAGGAGGAACCCGGCTACGACGCGCAAGTCTGGCGCCGGATGTCGGAGGAA
The DNA here is from genome assembly GCA_965226475.1 of Alphaproteobacteria bacterium. Classification (GTDB taxonomy): domain Bacteria; phylum Pseudomonadota; class Alphaproteobacteria; genus JASLMY01. The sequence goes on from CBDDDJ010000003.1 coordinate 209,130, forward strand.
CTCGGCCTGCCCTCGGTCCACATCCCGGAAGAATACGGCGGCCAGGGATTCAGCCTGGCGGAACTCGCCATCGTGCTGGAGGAGATGGGCCGCGCGCTCCTCTGCGCCCCCTTCTTCGCCACCACCGCGCTCGCCGCCACGGCGATCCTGAATGCCGGCACGGAGGCGGAGAAGCGGGCCCTGCTGCCCGGAATCGCGTCCGGAGAAAGCATCGCCACGCTCGCCTTCACGGAAGAGAACGGACGGTGGGACGCGGCGGGAATCGAGACCGTGGCCCGCCAGGACGGCAACGGCTGGCGCTTGGATGGCGTCAAGAGCTTTGTCGTCGACGGCCAGGCGGCCGACCTGCTGGTCGTGCTGGCCCGCCTCGAGGGCACGAGCGGCGAGGCGGGCCTCTCCTTCTTCACCGTCTCGGCGGATGGCGACGGCATCGCGCGTCGCGGTCTCCAGGTGATGGACCCGACCCGCAAGCTCGCCCGGATCGCGTTCTCCGGCATCGACGCCCAACCCTTGGGCGAGCCGGGGGCCGCGGCCGGCGCGTTTGCCCGCACCCTCGATCAGGCGGCCGTGCTGCTCGCCAACGAGATGGTCGGCGGCGCCGAGCGGCTGCGCGAATCCGCCGTCGACTACGCCAACCTGCGGGTTCAGTTCGGCCGCCAGATCGGCTCCTTCCAGTCGATGAAGCACAAGTCGGCCGATATGCTGCTGGAGGTGGAACTGGCGAAATCGGCCGCCCACTACGCGGCGGCGGCGGCGGCCGAGGACGATCCGGCGCTCCCCGCGATCGCCGCGCTGGCGAAGGCTTCGGCCGCCGAGACCTATCTGCAAACGGCGATACACACCATCCAGATCCATGGCGGCATCGGCTTCACCTGGGACAACGACACCCACCTCTGGTTCAAGCGGGCCAAGAGTTCGGAAGTATTCCTGGGCGACGCGGCGTATCACCGCGCGGCGATGATGGACCGCTGGCATCTGGTCGAGGAGGGAGCGGAGCCATGAGTGCGCCCACCGAGGAAAGCGTCCGCGCCGAGGCGCGCACCTGGCTGGAGGCCAACTGGGATCCGAACCTGGGCCTGGTCGAATGGCGGGGGATGCTAGCGACGAGCGGCTGGGGCGTTCCCGCCTGGCCCGAGCAATGGCATGGCCGGGGCCTGCCGCAGGCCCTGGTGCTGGCGGTCGAGGAGGAATTCAGGCGCTTCGGCGCCGTCGGCGTCGCCAAGGTCGGCATCCGCATGCTGGCCGCCGCGACGCTGCTGGAGCACGGCGGCGACATGCACAAGGAGAAGTTCCTTCGCCGGATTCTGACGGGGGAGGACACCTGGTGCCAGCTCTTCAGCGAGCCCGGCAGCGGCTCCGACCTCGCCGGCGCCGCGACGCGGGCGGATTTGCGCGACGGCAGGTGGATCATCAACGGGCAGAAGGTCTGGACCACCAGCGCGCATCACGCGCGGTACGGCCTGCTGCTGGCGCGGACCGACTGGGACGCGGTGAAGCACAAGGGCCTCAGCTACTTCGTGCTCGATATCGAGCAGCCGGGGGTCGAGGTCCACCCCCTCAGGCAGATGAACGGACACGCGTCCTTCAACCAGGTCTTCTTCACCGATGCGGTAATCGAGCCGGAGTTCCAGGTGGGAGAGCTGGGCGAGGGCTGGAAGATCGCCACCACGACGCTGATGCACGAGCGGCGGGGCGCGGACGCGCTCCGCTCCTGGGCCCAAGCCTCCGACGCCGTGGGGCGCTGCCATGACGAGGAGCGGGCCGAGGTCGCGACCGTGATGGAGCCCTACAAGTGGTATCCCCAGCGCGCCGGCCGGATCGACCTGATCCTGGCGCGCGCCCGCGAGAGCGGCATGATCGACGACGCGATCACCCGCGACGAGATCGCCAAGCTGCTGATCCTCTCCAAGTCGGCGGAATGGACGGCGAGGCGCGCCCGCGCGGCGCAGCTCCAGGGCCGCCCGCAGGGCCCGGAAGGCTCCCTCGGCAAGCTCGCCTCCTCCAACGTGGCGCGCGCCGCCGCCCGGGTCCACACCGCGATGAGCGGGGCCGACGCGATGCTGACCGGGTCCGACAGTGAGCGCGACGGCCTGATCGCGGAGATCCTGGTCTCGGTGCCGGCGACCTCGATCGCCGGCGGCACCGACGAGATCCAGCGCAACATCATCTCCGAACGCGTGCTGGGCATGCCGAAGGAACCCCGCGTCGACACCGACCGCCCCTTCCGCGACGTGCCGCGAAACACGGTCGATTGAGGGGCATCAGCGGCCGTAGCCGCAGTTTCGGTACGCGCAGCTGCCCCAGTCCTTGTTGAGGGCCTGGCTCGCGACGGGCGAGCTTCCCGATGTCGCGCCGCTGGCGGCGGTGCCCTGGTTCGTGGTCTGGCAGGCCGCGACCAACAGGCCGGCGGCCAGGACGATGAACAGCCTGCTGGCTTTGATCCGGTTCATGACGATCTCTCCCGTATTCTCGTGGCAAAGGATGAGGCAGAGATGGGAAGCCAACGTTTCGGAACAACGACCAGATCACGGAGAATTGTTTCAAGGTTATCGTCGCCGGCTCAGGCCCGGGCGCGGGCGCCTTCGTCGCGGACCGAGAGATCGAGGTCGCGGACCACGCGCTTGACCCAGTCTTGTTCCTCCGCGCTTGGCGGCAGGCGGGGCGGGCGCGGGGGACCCATGCTCAGGCCCATGCACTCGAGGGCCATCTTGCTCGCGGCGACATAGCGGTGCTGGCCGACGAGGTCGATGACCGGGAGGATGTGGCGATAGAGGGCGCGCGCCGCGGCCAGATCGACTTCCTCGACCGAGAGGCGGTACATCTCGGCGAAGGCGGCCGGCATCAGGTTCGAGCCGACGGCGACCCAGCCGACCGCGCCGTTGAGGAAGGATTCGTAGCCCATGATACCGCCGAAGACGGTCATTCGGCCTTCCGAGAGACGCAGGATATCGCGCACCCGCGTCACGTCCATGGTCGATTCCTTGATGTAGTCGACGTTGTCGATCTCCGAGAGGCGGGCGACCAGCGGCGGGGTCATGTCGACGTTGGCGGTGGCCGGATTGTTGTAGATCATGATCGGGATGCCGATCGCCTCGGCGATGGCGCGGTAGTGGGCGTAGAGCTCGTCAGCGGTCAGCGTCGCGTAGAAGGGCAGCACGATCATCACGCCGTCGGCGCCCAGCGCCTCGGCCTCGCGGCTGTATCGGATCGCGTCCCAGGTGCTCTCCGCCGCCGTGCCGATCAGCACCGGCACCCGGCCGGCCGCCCCCTCGATCACCAGTTGCGCGACCCGGTGGCGTTCCGCGTCGGTGAGCGAGAGGAATTCGCCCGTGCTGCCGAGCGGGATCAGGCCGTGGATCCCCTGGTCGATCTGCCAGTCGACGAAGCGCGCGAGCGCCGTCGCGTCGATGGCGCGGCCATCCTCCGTGAACGGCGTCACCATGACGGTGTAGGTGCCCTTGAAACCGGTCATGTTCCCTCCGTCGGCAGGATTGCCTCGCGCAGGCCCATGCGTCCCGGGCGGTAGAGCCTGGGGTCCATCTCGCGCAAGTCCGGCGCGACCGCGACCTCGAAGCCGATCCGCTCGACCACGTCCTCGCGCAGGCGGATGCCCGGCGCGATCTCGGTGACCATCAGCCCGTCGGTCGTCGGCCGCAGCACGGCCCGTTCGGTGACGAAGAGGACCTCCTGCCCGCGCTCCCGCCCGACGGTGCCGTTGTAGCTGATTTGTCCGACCTCGGGCACGAATTTGGCGATTCCGCCCTCGCGCTCGATGCCGAGCCCCGTCTCGCCGATCGCCACCCGGAGGCCGCCGCCGGTGAGGGTGCCGCCGAAGACGATCCGCTTGGCGTTCTGGGTGATGTCGATGAAGCCGCCGGCGCCGTCGTTGCGGTCGCCGAAGCGGGTGACGTTGACGTGGCCGTGGCGGTCGACCTCGGCGAAGGAGACGAAGGCGATGTCCAGGCCGCCGCCGTCGTAGAAGTCGAACATGTAGCCCTGGTCCAGGATCACCCGGGGATTGACCGCCGAGCCGAAAAGGAGGCCCTGGCCCGGAATGCCACCGACGACGCCGGCCTCGATCGTCGGATGTACCAGGTCTTCGATGCCTTCCTCGGCGACGACGTTGGGAATCGCGGCCGAGATGCCGACGCCGAGGTTGATCACGGCGCCCGGCCGAAGTTCGAAGGCGGCGCGACGCGCGATCAAGCGGCGCGCGTCCAGGGGGTCGGGCGGGATCGTTTCCAGGTCGCGTGGTTCGGCGCCGCACAGGCTGGGGTCGAAGCGGACGGCATAGTTCTGCATTTGCCCGGGCTCGACGACGACGTGGTCGATCAGGAAGCCCGGGATCCGCGCCATCTGCGGGTGCAGCGCGCCAGTATCGACCAGGCGCTCCACCTGGCAGATCACGGTGCCGCCGGCGTTGTGCGCCGCCTGCGCCATGGAGAGCCCGTCGAGCGTCGCGGCCTCGTGCTCCAGCCCCACGTTGCCCTCCGCGTCGGCCGAGGTCGCGCGGATGAGCGCGATGTCCGGCACCGGCGCGGCATAGAACAGCAGTTCCCGGCCACCGAGCGTCACGACCTCGATCAGATCATCTCTCGTGGCCTCGTTCATCCGCCCGCCCTCGTGGCGGGGGTCGATGAAGGTGTGCAGGCCCACGTGGCTGACCGCGCCCGGCAGACCGGCCGCCATGGCGCGGTAGAGCTGGCACATCACGCCCTGGGGAAAGTTGTAGGCCTCGATCCGGTTGCCGCCGATCAGCTTCTTCATGAAGGGAAGCTGCAGTCCGTAGTTGCCGCCGATGACCCGGCGGACCAGGCCCTCGTGGGCCAGGTGGTTGAGGCCATGCTCCGTCACAGCGCCGATGCCGGTGGTGTGCAGCAGGGTGAGGTCGCGTGGCCGGGCCTCCGCGAGGAAACGGGCTTCGAGCGCCACCAGGACCGCTTCCGCGACTCCCATGCCGCCGGAGCCGCCGACGAGCACCGTTGCGCCGTCGCCGATCAGCCCGGCCGCGCCCGAGGCATCGATGATCCGATCGCGCATTTTCACTCGCCGGTGTAGCGGGGTTTGCGCTTCTCGACGAAGGCGGCGATGCCTTCGTCGTGATCGCGGGTCTGCCACAGCAGCATCTTGCGCTCCAGGCTGAGGCTCTCGTCCAAGGGCTTCTGGTAGGCCATCAGCACTTCGGCCTTGGCCATCCTGACGGCGATCGGGGAATGTTCGGCGATCAGGCCGGCGATCTCCACCGCACGCGACACCGTCCGCTCGACCGGCGTGACCTCCACGGCCAATCCCCACTCGCGGGCGGTTTCGGCATCGATGAACTCGCCGGTCAGGACCATCATCATCGCCCGGCTCTTGCCGAGGAGGCGTGGCAGCCGCTGGGTGCCGCCGTCGCCCGGGAAGGCGGCGATCTTGATCTCCGGCGTGCCGAAACGCGCGTTGTCGCCGGCGATCACGAAATCGCAGAGCAGGCCCAGCTCGCAGCCGCCGCCGAGCGCATATCCGTTGACGGCGGCGATCAGGGGCTTTGGAAAGCTCTCGATGGTCTTCCAGGCCTTGAGGCGGCCGGCCTCGGCGAACATGGGGATGCCGCCCTCTGGCATCTCCTTGATGTCGGCGCCGGCGGAAAAGGCGCGCTCGCTCCCCGTCAGGACGACGGCGCGCACGTCGTCGGCCGCCGCCGCCTCGTCGAGCGTGCTGGCGAGGTCCACGAGCAGCGCCTTGCTGAGCGCGTTCAAGGCCTCGGCACGGTCCAGCCTGATCAGCATCACGCCGGGCGCCGGCAGGCTCGTCTCGATCGTCTCCATGGGGCCCTCCTCGCTCAGGGCGGCGCCGGCGCGTCGGCATGCAGCAGTCCGGCTCGCTTCAGCTCGCTCCAGAGGGTAGGGGGGATGGGGCACGCGAACAATCGGGCGATCTCCTTGGCCCGCGCCGCCGAGCCGATCCCGGGCAGCACCGAGGCGACCGCCGGATGGGCGAGGGGGAAGCGCAGCGCCGCCGCCGCCAAGGGAACGTCGTCGGCGGCGCAGATCCGGGCGATGCGCCGCGCCTTGTCGAGCATCTCGGGCGGCGGCGGGCGATCGAAGAAGCGCGTGCCGGGTACGGGCCCGCGCGCGAGGAGGCCGGCGTTGAACGGCGCGCCGACGATCACGCCGATGTCGCGCCGCAGGCACGTGGCCATCGTCGTCTCCAGGCAGCCATGTTCCAGCAACGTGTAGCGCCCCGCCAGCAGGACCACGTCCAGGTCGGCGTGGGCCAAACAGGCGTCCACCACTCGGTGATCGTTGACGCCGACGCCGATGGCGCCGACGAGACCGGCCGCCTTCAGCTCGATAAGTGCCGCGAAGCCCTCCTCGATCGCCGTGCGAAAACTCGCTTGCTCGCCCGGCGCCGTGTCGTCGGGGCGCGGCGGGTCGTGCAGCAGCACGATGTCGAGGCGATCGGTCTCCAACCGCGCCAGGCTCTCGTCGATCGAGCGGAGGACAGAGGCGCGGCGATAATCGCGCACGACGCGGAAACCCGATCGCGCCTCTCCGCCGCCCTCGAGCGCGGCCAGCTGCCCGACCTTGGTCGAGAGCACGACGTCGGCCCGCTCGTGGCCGTCCAGCGCGCGGGCCAGGCGGCACTCGCCCAAACCGCCGCCATAGAGCGGCGCGGTGTCGAAATAGCGGATGCCGAGATCATGGCCCTGGCGGAGCGCGGCCACGGCGTCGGCCTCCGGCAGTTCCGAATAGAGATTGCCGACGCGGGAGCCGCCGAAGCCGAGCACGGTCGGCTGCGGGCGGCCTCGCCCGAGCGGGCGTCTGGTGAGGGGATCGATCGTTGTCTCCGCCGCTACGGCCGCTTCGCCGTCACCTCGACCTCGACCCGCATTTCCGGCCCGGCAAGGTCGCAGATGATCGTCGTGTTGGCGGGGCGCGCGGCCTCGCAGTTCGCCTTGATGATCGCCTTGATGCGTTCGAACTCGGGGAGGCTGGCGACGTAGATGCGGACCCTGAGCATGTTCTCGAGGCCGCTTCCCGCCTCGGCCAGCGCGGCGGCGATGTTGGCGAAACACTGCTCGGCCTGGGCCTCGACGCCATCTGGAAAGGTCATGGTCGCGGGATCGAAGCCGGTGGTGCCCGAAACGTAGATCCTGTCTCCGTCGATCACGGCGCGGGCATAGCCCGCCGCCTCCTCGAAGGGGGAGCCGGAAAATATTCGCGTGCCGATCATGGGGTGCCTCCGCGTTTGCCGCCGGGCGATGGTGACCGCCTGGCGGAGGTTGGCAAATCGAGTTCAGGACTGGGGCGGGCCGGCGGGCGGCATCTCGCTCTCGCTCGTCGGCAGGTCCATCGTGGCGCCTTCGAGGCAGTCCTGGATCGGCGGATCGGCGGCGAGCGCCAGCGTCGGCGTAAGTCCGGCGACCATGGCCAGGAGGAACAACCCGCGCCCGACCTCGCCGAGCGATCCCAGGAGAGGATGGCCGCCCGGCGGCGCCTCGCGACCGGGCGAGCCGCCATTCATGGCGATTGGATCAGAGCGCATCAAGCGGCCCCAGCACCTTCTCCACCGCCGGGCGGATATCGCTGGCGAAGAGTTCGATCGAGCGCATGGCCTTCTCGAAGCTGGAGGCGCCGACCTGGAGGTGGAACATCACATGGGCCGGCCGGGCCCGGCGGATCTCCTCCGTCAGCTGCTCGGCGATGGTCTCGACGTCGCCCACCAGCATATTGTCGGCCATCTCCTCGAGGCTGATCTCGTCCGGCATCGGCACTTCCGTCATCATGGCGCCGTCCAGCACCTCGGCCCGGCGGCGCAGCGCCGAGGCGAGGCGCATCTGGTGGCGCGCGTTCTCGACGTATTCCAGCGATTCCGCGCGGCTGTCGGTGACGCAGAGGAAGCGCTGGACGCCGTAAGCGATGTCGTCCGCGTTCTTGCCGGCGGCCCGGAAGTTGGCGGCGATCCGGTCGCGCTGAGCCACCATGTAGTCGGCGCCCAGGGCGCGGCCGGCGAACATCGGCACGTAGTCGCGCTTGGCGGCGATGGCGTGAATGTCGTCGCTGTCGCCGGCGATCCAGACCTCCGGCATGCCGTTCACCGGCTGGGCGCTGATGTGGGTTTCGGGCAGCTGGTAGTGCTTGCCGTCGTAGCTGAAGGTTTCCTGGCTGAAGGCGAGCTCGATCATGTCCATGAACTCGATGGTCGCGGCCTTGGAGCTGGCGAGATCGGCGCCGAAGCGTTCGAACTCATACTCCTGGTAGCCGCTGCCGATGCCCAGCACCAGGCGCCCGCCGGTGAGCGCGTCGGCCATGCCGATCTCGGCGATGAGGCGGGCGGGCGCGTAGAGCGGCATCACCACCACCGCCGGCGCCAGCTTGATCCGGCTGGTCACGCCGGCGCAGCGCGCCACCATCATCAGCGGCGAGGGGCAGACGCAATAGTTGGAGAAGTGATGCTCGGCGAACCAGGCGATCTCGAAGCCGGCCTGTTCGGCCAGCACGGTCTGTTCGACGGCTTCATCGAAAAGCCGCTTCGTCGGCGTGCCGCGTTCCCGGTAGCCCATGAGGTTGAACTGGCCAAAATCCATTGTCCCTACCTTTCCTAGCGTCGTTCCAGCACCACGACCGGAATTTCCCGGTGGGCCAGCGCCCTCTCCTGATAGTCGGTGTAGGAGGGGAAGATCGCGGCCATCATATCCCAGAGGCGCCGGCGCTCTCCACCGGTGGCGGTGCGGGCGCGGGCGGGGAACTTATCCGCCTCCACTTGCAGATCGACCGCCGGATCGGCGACCAGGTTCTCGTACCACCAGTGATGTTTCTCGGCCCCGCCTCGGCTGGCGACGATGACGTGGTCGTCGCCGTCCGTGCCGTAAATCAACGGGGTCGGTTGCTTGGCGCCCGAACGACGGCCGGTCGTCGTCAGGATCAGGGTCGTCAACTCTTGGTCGCCATTCCGTCCGTGCCAGACGTGGCCGTCGGCGCCGTCGCTCTCGACGTAGCGCTCGAGGTGGTCAAGGACCCAGTCGCGCTGTGCCATCGCTTCCCTCCCTCCCGTGTTCGTTCTTACTATAGGGCTCACTCTGGAAAATGCGCGATCACCCGCTCGCCGAACGCGGCGAGGCTTTCCTCCAAGTCGGGCAGGAAGGCGGGGATCGGCAGGGCCACGCGGTCGATGCCGGCGGCGGCTCGTTCCGCCACCGCTTCGAGCGAATCGCCCCCGGCGCCGGGCAGCGCGCCCGGGCAGCCGGTGGTGACCTGCAAGTCCGCCGTCTCGCGGCCCTCGGCCGCCGCCGTCTCGCGGGCGAGTTGGATGATGGGCGCGATATCCACCTGGGAACCGGTGGCGGGGAAGAAGCCGTCGCCGATCCGTCCCGCGCGCCTGGCCGCCGCTTGCGTATGGCCGCCGATGTGGATCGGCACCCGGCCGCGCACCGGCTTCGGATTGCAGCTCATGGCGGCGAAATGCACGAACTCGCCTTCGAAGCTGGCGCCGTCATCGTCCCAGAGCGCGCGCATGGCGGCGATGTATTCCTCCGTCCGGGGACCGCGCCGGGGGAAGGGGACGCCGATCGCCTCGAACTCTTCCCTGAGCCAGCCGATGCCGACGCCGAGTTCCAGCCTGCCGCCGGTCATAAAATCGAGGGTCGCGGTCTCTTTGGCCAGCACCAGGGGATTGCGCTGCGGCAGGATCATGACTCCGGTCAACAGGCGCAGCCGCGTGGTCACCGCGCCGATATGGGCGAGATAGAGCAGGGGGTCCGGCATGTTGGTCGAACGGTCGCCCGGCAGTTTCCCGGTCGGCGAATAGGGGTAGGCGGATTCGTAGGCCGTCGGCCAGACCACGTGCTCGACGGCGATCAGGCTTTCGAAGCCGGCCGCCTCCGCCGCTCTCGCGAGACGCGTCGCGCCCTCGGGCTCGGGAAACGTGGTGTTGGCGAAGTGCAGCGCGAATTTCATGGCCGGCCCTCTGGGATGCAAGCGTGACGGCAAGCGTATCGTCCGGCCACCCCCTTGTGGTAGGCGTTTCTTCGAAACGGACACGAGGAACGACGCCATGGGCAGGGTTCTGGTCACCGGCGGCGCCGGCTATGTCGGCAGTCACGCGGCTAAGGCCCTGGCCGCCGCCGGACACGAGCCGGTCGTCTACGACAGCCTCGTCCACGGCCACGACTGGGCGGTGCGGTGGGGGCCGTTGGAGGTTGGCGACATCCTCGATTCAGACCGGCTGGCGGCGGTGATGGCGCAATACCGGCCCGAGGCCGTGATGCACTTCTCCGCCCTGTCGCTGGTCGCCGAGTCGGTTGCCGACCCGGCGAGGTACTACCGCAACAACGTCGCCGGCACGCTGTCGCTACTCGACGCCATGCGGGCCGCCGGCATCGACCGCATCGTCTTCTCCTCCACCTGCGCCGTCTACGGCGAGCCCGAGGCGGTACCGATCACCGAGGACGAGAAGCTCGATCCCATCAACCCCTACGGCGCCACCAAGCTGATGATCGAACGCGCGCTCGCCGACTATGGCCGGGCCTACGGTCTCGACCATGTCTCGCTGCGCTATTTCAACGCCGCCGGCGCCAGCGCGCAGGGCGAGATCGGCGAGGCGCACGACCCCGAAACCCATCTGATCCCGCTGGTGCTCGACGCCGCCGCCGGCAGCCGTCCCTCGATCACCGTCTTCGGCCAGGACTACGCCACCCCCGACGGCACCTGCATCCGGGATTACATCCACGTCGACGATCTCGCCTCGGCCCACGTCGCCGCGCTCGAACGCCTCGGCGGCCTCGAGCCCGCCTACAACCTCGGCACCGGCGTCGGGGTCTCCGTCGCCGAAATCATCGCCGCCGCCGGACGGGTGACGGGCCGCGAGATCCCCGTGGTCCAGGGCGAGCGGCGCCCGGGCGACCCTGACACGCTGCTGGCCGACCCCGCCCGCGCCCGCCGCGACCTCGCCTGGACGCCGGCCTACATCGATATCGAGGAGACGATCCGGACGGCGTGGAACTGGCACCGGCGGAATAGTTCGCGCCGCGCTCAGGAGTAGGAGAACTTCGGCTGCCAGGCCTCGCGCTCGCCTTCCGGGACCAGGTCGAAGAAGTGCCAGAAGGGGCTGAAATCGTCGCCGGGGCCGAAGGCGGTGTCGGAGAGGCGATGCGGCACGCCGTCGAGTATGCGGAAAACCGAGACCCCGGGCTGGTAGCCGCCGTTGCCGTGATAGCCCATGTCGGCCGCGAAGTCCGTGTCCGCGTGGCTGATCATCGGGAAACGCCAGCCGCGCGATTTCGCGAACTCGGCCTGCACTTCCGGCGCGTCGGGGCTGGAGACATAGAAGGCGGCCCGGTTGGCCAGGTGGTCGTAGATGCCGTTGTAGCCGTCGGCCCAGAGCGTGCAGTAGGCGCAGGAGCGGCCCATGTTGTGGACGATGAAGAGATGGCTCTTGGCGGCGAAGAGGTCGCTCAGGCGGACCATCCCGGCCGGCGAGCGGAAGGCGTAGTCCTCGACGGGCTGCGGCTCGATGCCGTCCTGAAGCGCCCGCATCTCCTTGCGGATATCGCCGATCCGGCGGCGGTATTCGGCCAATTGCACGACCGTGTCACCATAGGTCATCGCTTCTCTCCTTCCGTGCGTTCGAGCCAGGCGGCCAGTTCGTCGAACTGCTCCCGCCAGTATTTGGAGTAGCGGTTGATCCACACCGCCGCCGGAATGATGGGGTCGGCGTTCAGGCTGCAGCGGCTGATCCGCCCGGTGCGTTCCTGGGTGACGAGACCGACGCCGACCAGCACATGGACGTGGCGCGAGACCGCCTGCAGCGAGATCGGGAAATGCGCCGCGATCTCGGAGACCAGCATGCTCTCGCCCGAGAGCAGTTCCAGGATTTCCCGCCGCGTGCCGTCGGAAAGGGCCGAGAAGATCGCGTCGAGCCGCGCCCTCTCAGCCTCCGGTTCGTCTTTTGCGATGTCGCTCAACATTCTTGAAGAATATCAACCAACAATTTGACTGTCAATGTTAACATTGAGTTTTTGAATCGAGCATTACCTCGCCGACGTTCCAGCCGGGCGGGCCTCCGGCGAGAGAGCCGTCAATTCGGTCGAGGGTGATACGCTATGTTGTCCGTCTCGGACGCCAATCGATCGGTAGCGAGCGCCATGAAACTCTATGTCACCCTCACATCGCCCAATGCCCGGCTGGTCCGCGCCGTGATCATCGAAAAGGGCCTTGAAGACCGGGTCGCCGTCACGCCGATCCGGACCCGCACGCCGGACAGTCCGCTTTATGCCATCAACCCCTCCGGCCGGGTCCCGACGCTGGTCACCGACGAGGGAGCGGTATTCGAAGACTCCGCCCTGATCTGCGCCTATCTGGACCATTTGGACGGCGCCCCCCTGTTCGATCTTTCCCGCGACCCCAACCGCTGGGAGGCACTGCGGTTGGAGGCCAAGGTCCGCGGCCTGCAGGACGGCCTCGCCGTCTGGGGCCGGGAACTTGGCCGGCCGCCGGACGAGCGCTCACCCACCATCATCGAGCATGAAACGGCGCGCGCCGTTCGCCTGGTGAAATCGCTGGACGCGGACGTGGCCGCCGGAGGGTTCGACGGCCCGCTCTCGATTGCCCAGCTGCAATTGGCTTGTGCTCTTTACACGCGGGAGGACCGCCTGCCCGATTTCAACTGGCGCGGCGGTAACGGGAATCTCGACGATCGGGTCGACCGTATTTCCGAGCGGCCGTCTTTGCGAAAGACGGTCCCGCCCTTCAAGTAGCCCGGGCCCGCCTCTCCTTCACCCCACGCTGCCTTCAGGGCTTGCGGCCCGCTGTCGGGCTCGCGTTGACGCCCCTTCCTCCCGCCTCGATACTCGCGGACGGGAAGCAAGGGGGAGAGTAGCGCCGTGGACGACAAATCCGACATGGGCCTCGAGGGCAAGGTGGGAATCGTCTTGGGCGGCGGCAGCCGGGCGGAGGGGATCGGCAACGGCCGGGCGGCGGCGATCCTGCTGGCCCGCGCCGGCGCCCGGGTGCTGGTCGCCGACATGAACCTCGAGAACGCCGAGGCCACTGTGGCGATGATCGCGGAGGAAGGCGGCGAGGCCAGTGCCTGCGTCGCGGACGCGACCAGTTCCGACTCCTGCGCCGAGATGGTGGCCACCGCTATTCAATGCTACGGCCGGCTCGACGTGCTGGACAACAACATCGGCATCTCCGCCAAGGGCAACGTCGTCGAGCAGGACGAAGACGAGTGGAAGCACCTGATGGACGTCAACGTCACCGGCATGTTCCTCGCCGCCAAGCACGCGGTGCCGGCGATGATCGACTCGGGCGATGGCGGCGCGATCGTAAACATCTCCTCGATCTCGGCGCTCAGGCCGCGCGGCCTCACCGCCTATTCGGCCTCCAAGGGCGCGGTCATCGCGCTCACCCGCGCCATGGCGGTGGATCACGGGCCGGACGGCATCCGCGTCAACTGCGTCGCCCCCGGGCCGGTCTACACACCCATGGTCTATTCGGGCGGCATGAGCGACCAGAACCGCGACCTCAGGCGCACCGCCTCCGTCCTCGGCATCGAGGGGACGGGCTGGGACATCGGCAATGCCGTGCTGTTCTTGTGTTCCGAACGCGCCCGCTACATCACTGGCCATACGCTCGTCGTCGACGGCGGCGTCACGCTGGTCGGCCGTGACCGCGCGCACGATCAAAGGTGAAGCAAGGATGGGCCAGTCGACGGGCCGCCACCGCCCCGGCGTCTACCCGTCCTCTCCGAGCAGCGCCTGGCGTGCATCGCGCAGCGTGACCATCAGCGTCATCGGGTCGACCGGCGAGGGTTCGAATCCGTGGCGCTCGTAGAAACGCTTGGCGTCTTCGGAGATGGCGTGAACGAGGATTGCCCGAATCCCGGCTAGATCAGCGGCTTGCATTGTTCGCAACACGGCATCGCGCAGTAGGGCGCGACCGAGCCTCCGGCCCTGGAACGCGCCATCGATGGCAAGTCGACCGATGACCATCATCGGCACCGGATTGGGCATATTGCGCCGGGTGCGTCCGGTCGCTTGCAACGGCGCGATGGCGCCCGCCGCGAGCGCATAGTAGCCCACGACACGTTTGCCGGCGCATATCACGTAGGTTCGCGACGCGCCGCTTTCCTGATTTCGTAGCGCCCGCCGCCTGAGCCAGTCGTCCAGTACCGGCGTGCCTGAATCGAAGAGCGAAAAATCGTGATCGGGCCCAAGAACCTCCGGCGCGCCTGGATGCTCTCCGGTACCGTTCATTGCTCCCAGGGCGCTTTTTCCGCGAGCAGCCGGACGAGCCCGGGGTCGACAGTTGGGGGAGCATCCAGCCTCGCCCTGAATTCTTCGAAGGCGGCATCATCGAGCGCGAAGAAGCGGTGGTCGAGAAGCACGGACTCGGCTTCCCGGCACGAGGCGTCGAGCATGAAGTCCGAGCGATTCTTGCCGAGCGACTGGGCGGCCCGGTCGATCAAGGTCCGTTGCCGCCGATTCGCGCGGAGATTGATCGTGACGTCGCGCACCGTCCGATCCGTCGAAGACGCGTTGGCCATGTCGTACTCCCATGTCATGATTTTTAACATACGTAATTGTAGGCACAATGTCAATACAATAGTTGCCGGGTAAATCGGCGACCGTCCAGTCCCGTCACCGGATGCCCGCGTCCGATCCCATGACATGAAAACCGACAGCCGATCAACCCGCGCCCCGTTCGCCGACTTGCCGCTATACTGGGCGTCGTGAATTCGGCGGCGAGAAGAGGAGTTACCATGGCCCGCGTGCCCTATAACGAGCCAGACGACCTGCCGGAGGACCGGCGCGACCTCTTGCGCCGCAACATCAACCTGATGTGGGCGATGACACACAGCCTCGACTGCACCACTCACTTCCAGCGCCTGGCCCACTGGGTGCGCTTCGAAAGCCGGCTCGATCCCCGGATCCGCGAACTGGCGATCCTGCAGGTCGGCTACAGCGCCCGCAGTCCCTATGAATACAGCCACCACTTGAAGATCTGCCTGGATTTCGGCGTCACCGAGGGCGATATCCGCGACCTCGTCGCCGACAACGAGGGCCGCGAGAACGGTCTTGGCGAGGTCGAGCGGCTGGTCCTGCGGGGCGCGCGCGAGATGGCGGACGAGGGCGAGATGGCGAAAGCGACCTTCGAGGCGTTGGCCGAGCATTTCGACCACGAGCGGATGATCGACCTCGTGGTCATCACCGGGACCTATTGCGGCCTGGTGCGCATCCTCGCCACCCTCGATATCGACGTGGAACCTGACTACCAGGTCCACCTCGACAAGTTTCCCCTGCCGGTGAAGTGAGCCATGGCCCGCCTGCCCTACCGAGACCCCGAGGACTTGCCGGAGGACCGGCGGTACCTGTTGGCCCGCCACAACAACCTGATGCGGGCGATGAGCAACAGCCCCGAGTGCTGCGCCCACCACCATGCCATGAGCCAGTGGATCCGCCACGAGAGCCGGCTGGATCCGCGCCTGCGCGAGCTGGCGACCCTGCAGGTCGGCTACAGCGCGCGCAGCCCCTACGAATACAGCCATCACCTGCTGATCCGCCTCGAGTTCGAGGTCACCGACGACGACATCCTCGATCTCGCCGCCTTCAATGAGGGGCGCGCATGCGGCTTCGGCGAAGTCGAGCTGCTGGTCATCGAGGGCGCCCGCCAGATGCAGGAGGAGGGCGGGATGCGCGAGGCGACCTTCACCGCACTGGCCAAACACCTGGATCATGAACGGATGATCGACCTGGTCGTCATCACCGGGACCTACTGCGGCCTGGTGACGATGCTCGCCTCCTTCGACATCGACGTGGAGCCGGACTACCAGCTCCTCCTCGACAAGTTCCCGCTGCCGGTAGGCTGAGAGGTTAAAAATCATTCGATGACGGGAGCCGTGTCAAAGTCATCATTGCGAACGAGCGAAGCGAGTGTGGCAATCCAGGCGATCTCGATGCCGTCCGAGGTCGTCGACGGCCTTGGAGCAACGCTGGATCGCCACGGGGCTTCGCCCCTCGCGATGACGGAGGTGGGTTCGGCGGCGGGGCCACGGCGCGGATGGGGGCCGGGCCGATGAGCTGGCGGATCGGCGTCGATATCGGCGGCACCTTCACCGACGTGGCGCTGGTTGAGGAGGCGGGCGGCCGCATCGCCATCGCCAAGGTCTCGACCACGCCGCGCGACCTGGCGGCCGGCGTGATGACGGCGCTGAAAACCGCGCTCCGCGACAACGAGGTTGCGGCCGACTCGGTGAGCTTCCTCAGCCATGCGACGACGGTGGTGACCAACGCGCTGTTGGAATCCAAGGGCGCCAGGACGGCGCTGATCTCGACCCGCGGCTTCCGCGACCTGCTGGAATTGCGGCGCTCCGCCCGCAGCGACCTCTACGACCTCTTCCAGGACCCGCCCGACGTGCTGGTGCCGCGCCACCTGCGGCTCGAGATCACCGAGCGGCTGGACGCCCAGGGCGAGGTGGTGACGCCGCTCGCCGAGGACGAGATCGACGGCGTGATCGAAGAACTGCGGGGGGCGGAGGTCGAGGCGGTGGCGATCAGCTTCCTCTATTCCTTCCTGAACGACGCGCACGAGGCCCGCGTGGCCGAACGGCTGCGCGCGGCGCTGCCGGATATCCCGATCTTCGTCTCGCATGAGGTCTTGCCGGAGATCCGCGAGTTCGAACGCGCCAGCACCACCGCCGTCTGCGCCTATGTCGGGCCGATCCTGGCCTCCTACCTGGAGCGGATCGCCGAGGCCGTCGACGATCTGGGCCTGCCGGGCTTGCGGGTGATGGCGTCGAGCGGCGGCGTGCTGGAGGTGGCGGAGGTGCTGCGGATGCCGGCGATGGCGGTGGAGTCGGGCCCGGCCGCGGGCGTGGTGGCCGCCGCCGCCGCCGGCCGCCAGCTGGGCGAGCCCAACCTCTTGTCCTTCGACATGGGCGGCACCACGGCGAAGGCGAGCCTGATCGAGAACGGCGCCATCGAAACGACCTCGGAATACGAGGTCGGCGGCACCGGCAATGTCGGGCGCTGGCTGCACGGCACCGGCCATCCGATCCGCGTCCCCGTCATCGACCTGGCGGAGGTGAGCGCCGGCGGCGGCTCCATCGCCTGGATCGATCCGGGTGGTGCCTTGAAGGTCGGACCCAGGAGCGCCGGCGCCGAGCCGGGCCCGGTCTGCTACGGCGCCGGCGGCACCGAGCCGACGGTGACCGACGCCGACCTGGTGCTCGGCTATCTCGATCCCGGCCACCTGCTGGGCGGCGGCCTCGCCGTCGATATCGAGGCGGCGCGGGCGGCGATCCACGAAAAGCTGGCCGGCCCCATGGGAATTTCGGTCGAGGACGCCGCGCTCGGTGTCGTGAACGTCGTCAACAACGCGATGGCGGAGGCGCTGCGCATCGTCTCCGTCGCGCGCGGGCACGATGCGCGCGAGTTCGCGTTGATCGCCTTCGGCGGCGCCGGCCCGGTACACGCTGTCGCCCTGGCGGACGAGCTGGACGTGCCCCGCGTCATCGTGCCGCCGATCGCCGGCGGCTTCTCCGCCCTGGGCTTGGTGGCGACGGACCTGCGCCGCGACTATGCGCGAACCTTCTATACCCGGCTTTCGACGGCGGATCTGGCGGCGCTGGAGGCCGGCTTCGCCGAGATCGAGGCCTCGGCGCGCGCCATGCTGGCCGACACGGGTGTCGACGAAGCGCGCTGGCGGATCGAGCGCCACGCCGACCTGCGCTACCCCCGCCAGGCCTACGAGCTGACGGTGCCGCTCCCCGAGGGCGCGATCTCGCCCGAGGCGCTGGCCGCGCTGGCGGTGGAATTCCACGCCAAGCACAAGGTCACCTACGGTCATTCGAACCCGGAAGAAGACGTGCAGATGGTGAACATCCGCCTCTCCGCCATCGGCGAGCTGGACCAGATCGACGTCGGCGCGCCGGGCGCGGGCGCGGACACGCTGGGTCGGCGAAGCTTGGTCTTTCCGGGGCATGGCGCGGTTGTGGCGGAGATCCACCGGCGCGAGACGATGGCGCCGGACCAGGTCGTCGCGGGGCCGGCGGTGTTGCAGGCCCTCGACTGCACGACGGTGGTGCCGCCGGGCTGGCGGGCCACCGCCGACGACGCCGGTTTCGTGGTGATGGAGCGAGAGCTATGAACGATCAAGCGACCCCCGCGGCCTTCCGGCCGAGCGTCGATCCCGCGACCTTCGAGGTGGTGAAGAACAGCCTCTATTCCGCGGCCGAGGAGATGAAGGTGGTGCTGGCCAAGACGGCCTATTCGCCGATCCTGAAGGTGGCGGGCGACTATTCCTGCGGCATCTTCGATGCCCAGGGCTGGATGGTGGCGCAGGGCCCCGACCTGCCGATCCATCTGGGCTCTATGCCTGACTCGGTGAAGGCGGTGGTCCAGGTCTGGCCCGATCCCAGGCCCGGCGACGTCTTCGTCCACAACGATCCCTATTTCGGCGGCAGCCACCTGCCGGACGTGAACGTCGTCACGCCCGCCTTCGACGGCGATGGCGCGTTGCTCGGCTATGCCTGCGTCCGCGCGCATTGGCCCGATATCGGCGGCGGCACGCCCGGCAGCTACGGCGCCGCGACCGACATCTATGGCGAAGGGCTGCGCCTGCCGCCCGTGCGCCTGATGATCGGCGGCGAGATCAATCCCGACGTCGATGCCATCATCTTCGCCAACGTGCGCACGCCAGAGGAACGGCGCGGCGACCTGCGCGCCCAGGTGGCGGCCAACCGCCGGGGGGCGGAGCGGCTGACCGCGCTCTCCATCAAGCACGGCGGCGACCGGCTGCGGGGGATCATGGCCGACGTCATGGACTATTCCGAGGTGATGATGCGCCAGGCCTTGGCCCGCCTCGCCGATGGCGAGGGCCGCTTCGAGGAGCTGATGGACGGCGACGGCGTGCCGGACGACGAGGACGGCAACGATGCGCCGATCCGCGTGCACATCCGGGTCGAGAAGCGGGCGGATGAACTGCTGGTCGACTTCGCCGGCTCCGACCCCCAGACCCAGGGGCCGATGAACGCGCCCCTGGCGGTCACCGCCTCGGGGGTCTTCACCTCGGTCAAGATGCTGGCCGACCCCGGCAACGTGATCCCGCCCAATTCCGGCTGCTGGCGGCCGATCACGGTGACGGCGCCGCCGGGCTCGGTGATGCACGCGACCTTGCCGGCCTCCGTCGTCTACGCCAACCACGAGGTCGGCCACCGCGCCGCCGACATGTTCTTCGCCGCCATGGCGGAAATCGCGCCCGGAAGCGTCATGGCCTGCAGCCAGGGCACCTCGGCGATCCTGACCCTGGGCGGCATCGACTATCGCAACGGCCAACGCTACGTCAGCTACGAGACCCTGAAGGGCGGCTTCGGCGCGCGGCCCACCAAGGACGGCATCAATGGGCTCGCCAGCGGCATCGCCAACACCATGAACACGCCGATCGAGGTGCTGGAAATGAGTTTTCCGGTGCGGGTGGAGGCCTACGAGCTCATTCCGGATTCAGGGGGCGCGGGGCGCTTTCGCGGCGGCCTCGGCACCCGCCGGGTGACGCGGGTGCTGGAGGGCGACGCGGCCGCCAGCGTCTGCTGCGAGCGGACGCTGGCCGCGCCCTTCGGGCTTGAGGGCGGGGCGGACGGCGCGCGGGCGGAGATCCTGCTGGTCGATCCCAACGGCGGCGAGAAGCGGCTGAACTCCAAGGGCCCCTTCAAGGCGATCGCCGGCGCCAAGGTGATTTTCAGCGCCCCCGGCTCCGGCGGCTACGGCCCGCCGGGGGAACGGGACGGGGACGCGCTCCGCGCTGATCTCAGGGACGGTTACGTGACGGCGGCGGGCTCGCGCGCCGCCTACGGCATCGACCCCGAGTCGCTTCCCGATTGACCACGCGGGCCGCGCCCGCGTCCTCGAAAATCGTCCAGGAGGGAATTCAATGGAAAGCCGGTGGCACGATCCCGACGCCGAGGATACCGTCGCCCGCTACGCCGATCGGGATATCGGCCGCGACCTGGCACTCCGCGTCTACACCTCGCGCCTGCTCGGACGCGACCCCGGACTGGTGCTGCACGGCGGCGGCAACACCTCCGTGAAGAGCCGGATGACCGACATCGTCGGCGACGAGGTCGCGGTCCTGTGCGTCAAGGGCAGCGGCTGGGACCTGGGCGATATCGAGCCCGCGGGCCTGCCGGCGCTCAGGCTCGAGGCGCTGCAACGGGCACGGGCGTTGGCGGCGCTCACGGATGAAGACATGGTGAGCTTCATGCGCGGCTGCCTGTTGCACGCGAGTTCGCCGAACCCCTCGGTGGAGACCTTGCTGCACGCCTTCCTGCCGCACAAGTTCGTCGACCACACTCATTCGACCGCCGTGCTGGCGCTGGCCGATCAACCGGACGGGGCGGAGCTCTGCCGGCGGGTCTACGGGAACCGCGCGGCCCTGGTGCCCTACGTCATGCCCGGCTTCGACCTGGCCAAGCTGTCGGCGGAAATCCAGGAGACGCATCCCGACGCCGAGGGCCTGATCCTCCTCAAGCACGGCATCTTCAGCTTCGGCGACAGCGCGCGCGAGTCCTACGAGCGCATGATCGACCTGGTGACGCTCGCCGAACGGCATATCGAGGGAAATCGACGCGCGACCTTCGCCGCCGCCGAGATCCCGCGCGACGTGGCGGGCCCGGCCGAGGTCGGACCGATCCTGAGGGGCGCCTTGGCCGAGAGGAACGATGGCGACGACGACCCCTGGCGCCGCATGATCCTGGAGTTCCGCGCCAGCGAGGCGATCCTGGACTATGTCGACGGCGTCGAGCTGGCGCGTTACGCCACGCGGGGCGTGGTGACGCCCGACCACACGATCCGCACCAAGAACGTACCCCTCATTCTCATCCCGCCCGAAGCCGGCGAACTGGAACGCTTCGCCGCCGAGGCGAAGCAGGCCATCGAGCGCTACGGGGCCGACTACGTCGCCTATTTCCAGCGCCACGACGGCGCGAGCGGCCAGGCCAAGACGCGGCTCGATTCCGTCCCCCGCGTCATATTGGTGCCGGGGCTCGGCCTTTTCGGCGCCGGAAAGTCGGCCGGAGAGGCACGCGTCGCCGCCGACCTGGCGGAGAACAATATCCGGGTCATCACGGACGCGGAGGCGATCGGCGGCTACGAGCCGGCCGGTGAAGCGGACATGTTCGAGCTGGAATACTGGTCGCTGGAACAGGCCAAGCTCTCGAAAGTCTCCGAGCGCGCGCTCGAGCGCCACGTCGTCCTGATCACCGGCGGCGGGGGCGGCATCGGCGCCGCCACGGCCCAGGCGTTCGCCGAGAGCGGCGCCACGATCGCGATTCTCGACAGGGACGGCGACCGCGCGGCCGAGGTCGCCGCCGCAATCGGCGCCGCCGCGATTGCCATCCCCTGCGACGTGACCGATTCCGAGGCGGTGCGCCACGCGTTCGATGCCACCTGCGCGGCCTTCGGCGGCGTCGACATCGTCGTCTCCAACGCCGGTGCCGCTTGGCAGGGCGGAATTGGCGAGGTGCCCGAGGCGGTGCTTCGGGAGAGCTTCGAGTTGAATTTCTTCGCCCATCAGAGCGTGGCCCAGAACGCGGTCCGCGTGCTGACGCGTCAGAGTACCGGCGGCGTGCTGCTGTTCAACGCCTCCAAGCAGGCGGTGAACCCCGGACCGGATTTCGGCCCCTATGGCTTGCCGAAGGCGGCGACGCTGTTCCTCTCGCGGCAATACGCGCTGGAATATGGCGCTATCGGCATCCGCTCGAACGCCGTCAACGCGGACCGCGTGAATACCGGCCTCTTCGCCGACGGGCTGCTCGAAGCGCGGGCGGCGGCCCGGGGGCTGAGCGTCGACGACTACCTCGGCGCCGGCAATCTCTTGCAGAGCGAGGTGAAGGCCAGCGACGTCGCCCGGGCCTTCGTCAGCCTGGCGACGGCGCGCAAGACCACCGGCGCCGTGCTCACCGTCGACGGCGGCAACATCGCCGCGGCGCTCCGCTAGCCCGGATCTCTCACCCCAGGGACTTTCGTCGGGCAACACGTTCGGCGTTTGGCTTGGTGCGGCGGTTTTTGTTTTTCGGACATGGTTTTTGTTTTTCGGACATGGTAGTCGGTCCGGCGGCTTTGCCGGTTGGGTAAGTTCTGAATGTTCCTCTGTTGCCGCGGTTCGGGTGTTTGATCGGCGGCTTTACCTGGCCGCCATGGATAATCGTTCGTGGGCGATGGCGAACTCGGCTTGCCAGGGTTGCGCGGAGGCCATGGCGATCTTGATCCGACGAACCGAGATCGTCACCCTGGCGCCGAGCTTCAAGAGCTTGAGGCGGATCGAGCCGGCGGTGGCGTTGGCGAGGGCCGTGTCGGCGAGTGCGATGCGGCGCAGGCTGTCGACCAGCACATAGGCGAGCGAGGCGAACCAGAGCCGGAGCTGGTTGGCGCGCATCGTCGCCGCCGAGGTGCGGTCGGCGAAGAGATCGAGCTGGCACTCTTTGATCCGGTTCTCCATTTCGCCGCGGGCGCAATAGAGCTCCTCATAGAGCGTTCTGGCGTCGACCTCGGCCGAGGCGAGCGAGGTGACGACGAAGCGTGGATTGGCGCCCTTCGAGAGATGCTCGGCCTTGCCCACCACCCGGCGCGGCAGGCTCCAGCTGTCCAGCGTTGAATAAATGAAGTCGGCGAAGCGCCGCGCCGCCTGGCCCGTCTCGTCGTGCTCCGACCGGGCCGCCGCCGCCTCGCCCTCGATCCGCTGCTTCAGCCGGCTGTTCTTGGCCAGGCCAAAGAGATAGTCGACCCCGTTCGCCTCGCACCAGGCCATGATCTCGTCGCGCGCGAAGCCTGAGTCGGCACGCAACAGGATCTCGACCCGGGGCCAGCGCGCCCGGATCCGTTCGACGATCCGTTCCACCTCCTCGCGCGCCCCGGCGGCGCCATCGATATTGGCCGGCCGAAGCTTCGCCGCCAACAGGTGGCGTCCGCGGGTGATGTAGAGCGGCAGATAGCAGTAGCACTTGTAGTAGCCGTGGAAGAACCGGCCTTCCTGGTTGCCATGCACCGGATCGTCGGTGGCGTCGAGATCCAGGATGATCCGCTTCGGCGCGCCCGCGTGGGCATCGAGATAGAGATCGACGAACAGGCTCTCGATGGCCGCCTCGTCATGGCCGATCTTGTGATAGCGGCCCGGCGCGCCCGACGGCGCGTGCTCCAGCCGATTGAGCGTGCTCTTGCCGGCCAGCGCCGCGCAATCCTCCCGCTTCCCCTCCAGCCGATCCGACAGCAGCGCCAGGACGGGATCGTGGCGCAGCTGGTCGTGATCGTCGACATCCTCGTAGCCGAGCGCGATCCCGCGGATCCGCTGCCCGAGCAACGTCCGAAGCCCATGCACCACCAGTTGCGGCGTCCGATGATCGACGAAGCATCCCGCCACACGATCGAACAAACCGATCGCGGAAGCGCAATGGCGAAGCAACAAGGCACCGGCATCGCTACTGATCGCCCCGCCATCGAAGGCCGCCACCACGCGACGGCCATCGAAGGCTTCAAATTCGAACGGATTGGAGATACACTCTGTCGGCATCGGACCTCATCCCAGAATCTGTTAAGCCTTTGTCACAAAAGAACTTTACAGCATTCTTGAGGCCGATGCACCCCCTAGGGTGAGAGATCCGGGCTAGCTGGCCCGGATCTCTCGGCGCGCCGCGACGGTGGGATTGGCAACAAAGGTGCCCGACCCCTTTATTTCCTTCGACTCATTCGAATTCGCCGCCCCGGACTCGCCTGTCGGGAATCACGAAAAGTGACAAAACAAGATCGCCGCTGGCGGTGTCGACCCAGATCTTTCATTTAGGGGATTACAAAGAAACGTTGACATTATCTAATCCAGCCCCTATATTCGAAGTGTGGATGGGAGTTATGAAATGTCGAAGAAAGCCCCAGGAAAAGCACACCGCGAGGGACTGACCATCGTTCAGTTGATGGATATGTTCCCGACCGAGGAAGCGGCTACGGCATGGTTCGAGAGCGTGATTTGGCCGGACGGCCGCCATTGCTCCAAATGCGGCTCGGTCCGTACCTGCGAAGCCTCTCACAAGTATACCCCGACTCCTCAGAGACCCGAAAAAAGCTCTGGCAATCCGGCCGTTGATCGATTCTTCTCGGGGGCATGATTCGCGGTGGATTTCTGAGTGCCAAGGAGCGGGGGGCCCTGAGGGCGGTGATGGGGCACCCGAGCGAGAGCCATGGGGTGGCCCGGCGGGCGAACGCCGTTCTGCTGCTGGATGACGGCCTGAGCTGTGCCGAGGTGGCGCGGGTGCTCTACCTCGACGACGACACGGTGCGGACTTGGTTCAAGCGCTACCGCGCGGGCGGTCTGGATGAATTGACGCTGTTCGACTGGCCCGGCGGGCCGGGCCATCTGAGCCGGGAGCAAGAGGCGGACCTTTCGGCGCATCTGGGCGAACGGCTTTACCGCGACACGGGCGAGGTGGCGGCGCATATCGCGGCGACCTGGGGGGTGATCTACAGCCATTCCGGCTGCATCAAGCTGATGCATCGCCTGGGCTTCGAATACAAGCGCCCGGAAAGCCTGCCGGCCCAGGCCGACGAGGCCGAGCAGGCCGCCTTCATCGAGGCTTATGACAAGTTGCTCAACGGCCTGGAGGCCGACGAGGTGGTCTACTTCGCCGATGCGGTGCACCCGGAATACCAGTCGCGTCCAGTCCATGGCTGGGTCAAAAAAGGCGACAAGGTGGCGCTGAGGCGGACCTCGGGACGCCAGCGCATCAACCTCCACGGCGCGCTCAATCTGGAGAATTTCCACTGCCCCTTGGTCCAGGCCGAGCGGATCAACGCCGCCTCGACCATCGCGCTGTTCGAGAAGCTGGAGGCCGACAACCCCGGAAAGAAGCGGATCTACGTCTTCGCCGACAATGCCCGCTATCACCATGCCCGCCTGGTCCGACAATGGCTGGAGAGGCCGGGTTGCCGCATCAAGCTGATCTTCCAGCCCGCCTACGCCCCCCACCTCAACGCCATCGAGCGATTATGGGGCGTCATGCATCGCGAGGTGACCCACAACAGGTTCTACGCCAACTTCGACCTCTTCACCAAAGCGATCGATCACTTCTTCAAGCAACGCCTGCCACGAGAGTGGACGACTTGGCGCGACACCATAACCGACAATTTCCGTATCATCTCGCACCGGGATTTTCGGGTTCTGGAGTGATCCGAGTATATATGCCCTATTGGTGCACCGATTGCCGCTCCTACTTCTCGGTGAAGACGGGAACCGCCATGCAGGCATCGAAAATCCCGATGCGGAAATGGGCGATTGCCATTTACCTGTGCCTGACCTCGCTCAAGTCGGTCTCGTCCATGAAACTGAAGCGTGACATCGGCGTTTCGCAGCCGACGGCGTGGTTCATGATGCAGCGCATTCGGGAAGCCTGGGGCGGGGAAGGCGAAGGCCCGTTCGATGGTCCGGTCGAGTTTGACGAAAGTTATTTCGGCGGAAAGCGCAAAAACAAGTCGAACGCCCAACGGGCCAAAGCCACCGGGCGTGGCCCTGTGGACATGACGGCGGTGGTTGGCGCGAAGGACCGGGCGACGAACAAGGTCAACGCCCGCGTAATCAAGGACACCGACAAGGATACCCTGCAAGACTTTGTGGCCAAGAATGCCGAGCCTGACGCCGTGGTTTACACCGACGACGCAGCGGCTTACGAGGGCATCCCCAACCCGCATGAAAGCGTCAAGCACTCGGTCTCCGAGTACGTTGACGGGATGGCGCACACCAACGGCATAGAATCCTTCTGGTCGATGTTGAAGCGCGCCCACAAGGGAACCTTCCATAAGATAAGCCCGAAACATCTGCAACGTTACGTCTCCGAGTTTGCTGGTAAGCATAACGTCCGCGACTCAGGAACGCTTGCCCAGATGCACGATACCGTCGCCCGGCTCGTCGGTCGTAACCTTCTCTACCGCGACCTCGTCGCTGACAACGGGCTTTCGTCGGGTTCCGGGGCGTAACGGCTCCGTGCGGCGAAACAGCGCTCGCGCTAGCGTCTCCGGGGTCGCGCCAGCGAGGTCCACTTTCGGATCGAGCTTGGGTCTGTAGGTCATTACACGGCCCCCCAGGTGCGCATCCGGCCTCTCAGCAGAGATATGCGCCTCTCGGTGTCTTCGAATTCATGGACGCCCCGCTTTACCTCGGCAGCGTCCGGCCACTGATGAAGGTCTGGAAGTTCAAGGGCGTAGGACGTTGATGGGCGACCCGAAAGCGCCTTTTCGAAAACTGCGACCACCTGCCCTATCAAGGATGAATGCCGCTCCAGCCGCCCCTTCAGACATTCTAGGCGGGCGTTGGCCGCGCTGAGATCGTCCATCGTGGCCAGCTTTTCGGCAGCCATTTCATCGTCCGTCATAGCTGGCCCTCCATTCGGCCATGTTAGCGGTCATCGGATTCCGCTTCCTTCGGATACTGTAGGAAATTTCGAGCCTTCATGGTCCAAAAGTTCTCCGCGCTTCCGCCAACTTCTCGGGGGTAGCCCCGTTTCCTGTTTTCCCGCTGTAGCCCGCTCAGCGTGTAAATAACGGTAACTCTCATCTACCTTTATCCTCTTGCGGATAGAAAAATTTGTCCTTAGCATCTGCTATATCGATGTCTGGGATGCCTTGCTCATCTAGAGTCATGAGCACACCTGTCGCTTCTGCCATACAACCAAAACGCGTGAGTGCTTGAGCATATGAAGAATATGCGTACTCACCCCTCTCTTTCCCCGGACTTCCGTCGAAAATATCGAAGATATCCCTTGCTGTTTCGACGCTGCGAGTCTTCTCGATTAGCTTGGCGATATGGATGCCATTACCTGGGGCGCGATAGGCCCTACTAACCAAAATGTATCTGAATGGGTCTTTTATGAACGCGACAACCCATTTGTAGACTGTCACCATAGTCGGGCCGAACACATGAAGCGCCCAGAGCGTGAGCATGGTAGCCCCAACGCCCGAGATAAAGCCGAACCACCACGGGGCTGCCTGCTGCCATTCTTGCCATACTCCCCAGCCGTCTATCATGCCGGGGACCCCGAATATGGTTGCGGGTACGCCAACCACAGTCGTAACTGCACCAACCAGGGCAAAGATGGGATGCGTGTAGACCTTCCTCCACATCCGTCCATCATGCGGATTCCCTGCTCGGCGTCAACGTTTCTTTGTAATCCCCTTCATTTAGGCTCAATTTGTGAAACGTATGCATTTGTGATAGAATGTTCGGAACGTCAGGAGGTTGGGTCATGGACGGCAAGGGTTTCCAGGTGTGGCTTTCGGCGGCGCGCGGGCTGACGCGCGTGCAGCGGCACGAGGCGCTCGCGGTGCTGTCGGGCCGGAGCGAAGGCGAGGCATCGAAGGCCGCGATCGAGCTTGGTGTGGACGAGGCCCGGCGCTGTCCGCACTGCGCGAGCGAAGGGGCGGTTTCGCGCGGTATGGCGCGGGGTCTGCGGCGCTACCAGTGCAAGGGCTGCGGCAGGACCTTCAACGCGCTGACCGGTACGCCGCTGTCGGGCCTGCACCACAAGGAACGCTGGCTGTCGTTCGGGGCGTCGCTGGCGGAGGGGGAGACGGTGAAGGCCTCGGCGGCGCGCTGCGACGTGGCGGTGAGCACGGCGTTCCGCTGGCGTCACCGGTTTCTGGCGGCGGCGCGAAGCGATTCGGAGGTGCTCAAGGGGATCGTGGAAGCGGACGAGACCTACGTCCTGGAGAGCCGGAAGGGCGCGCGCGGGCTGGGACGCAAGGCACGGCGGCGGGGCGGCAAGGCGAAGAAGCGCGGCCTCTCGCGCGAGCAGGTGCCGGTTCTCATGGCGGCGGACCGGAGCGGGACGACGGTGAGCGCGGTGCTGCCCAGGGTCGACGCGGCGGCGCTCACGGCTGCTCTCGACCCGGTGGTCGCGAAGGACGCCCTGCTGGTCTCCGACGGTGGCAGACGGTGAACAGCCGCCACAGCCGGTTGAAGGACTTGCTGCGTCCCCGCCGCGGCATCGCCACCCGCTATCTGGACAACTACCTGAGCTGGTTCCACCTCGTCGGCCTCGCCCCCGGCGCCAATGACCGAGCCTGCCTCGCCGCCGCCGTAACAAGGTGACGCATACAATTCACGAATTGAGCCTTCATTTATATCAAAAAATTGTAGTATTGCCATATATGCCGAATTATAAAAAACCAGCCACCGACTCGTCATTTCTTATCGAAAAGCCGCCCGTTCCCAGGCGGATTCCGCCACGCGCGGGCGATCGAGGCGCGTGGCCGGTCGCCGTTCGGCGCGCCGCGTCCGCCGCCCGGCCGCGGCCGACTTCGGCGGCGATCGGCTCGTGGCGGCGGTGCCTGGCCCGTCGGCATGCGGTGCTCGAACGGCTGGAGCGCGGCGCCGGTCCGTTCCAGCCGCCCGTGAATTTGCCCGGCATAAGCGCGATGCACGCGGGCAAGCGCGCGCCGTAGTCCGTCGGATTCGGCGGGCACGAGGATCGGGATGCACATGGTTCGGCATCGGACGCCAGGCCCAGACCTCGACCCCGGCGGCCCGGCACTCGCGGCCCAGCAGATCGCGGTAGAAGGCGTAATCCTCGTCGTGGAAGAACGTCTGCTGGCGACCGTTGCCGCGCCCTCCATATACCCGAGATCCGACAGCATTTTTTGCGCGTGCCTTGGCCTGGGCCGCGGTTACGTCACCATTCCACGGGACGGGCAGGTTGACGGGGGAGCGGGTGGTCGAGCTCGAATTCGAAATCGATCTAGCTCAAGTGGCCGCGGAGTTCGCTGATCGCGCCGTCGACCAGGGCGCCCGCGCGGTCGTCGTTCAATTCGCCGACGATTACCTGGCGGGCGGCGGCGATGGCGGCCTCGATCGCGATCTCGCGGATTTCCTGCTCGGCCTGTGCTTCCGCCAGCTGGATCTTCTCGAGGCCAAGGGCCTCGCGCCGGGTCAGCATCTCTTCCAGTCGCGCTTCGGCCTGTTCGCGCCCGCGCTGGGCCTCGGCCCGGGCGTGCTCGATCATGGCCTCGGCCTCCTGGACCGCGTTGCGCTGCATGCGCTCGTAGCTCGCCAGCAGAGCCTGGGCCTCCTCGCGCAAGCGCTGGGCGTCGTCCAGCTGCTGCTTGATCCTCTCGGCACGCTGGTCCAAGCCGCCGATCAGCTTCGTGTGGACCTTGAAGTAGATCATCAGGCCGACGAAGATGGCGAAGGAGATGCCGACCCAGAACGTGGCGTCGAAAGCCATCAGCGTGCTTCCTCCATCGCCGCGTCGACCGCGGAACGGGCAGCCTCCTCGGCAACCTCAACCCCGATCAGGCGCTCGACCGCGCCCTGGGCGAGATCGGCGGCGACGGTACGGACTTCGTCCATCGCCTGGGTCTTGGCCGCCTCGATCCGAGCCTGGGCCTCGTTCGCCTGGCGCCGTAGGCGATCGCCCAGCTCATCGCCGCGCCGCTCCGCCTCGACGGCGCCCGCCGCCTGGGCCTCGGCGATCACGGCCTGGGCCTGGGCACGGGCCTCGGCCAGCGCCTCCTCGTACTCGGCCATCACCGCCTCGGCGCGGCGCTTGTGTTCCGCCGCCAGATCGAGGTCGCCCTCGATCCGGTACTGGCGGTTCTCGAGGATAACGGCCACCCGTGGCAGCGCCATCCGAGCCATCAGGAAATAGAGGACCGCGAAGGCGGCCGCCAACCAGACGATCTGCGGCAGAAAGTCCTCGATCCAGAACTGTGGCATGGCGCTGTTCCTCGTGTACTCGGGATGCTTGGCGAAAGCGGTCCTAGAACACGAACAGGATGATCAGCGCGACGACCAAGGCGAAGAGCGCGATCGCCTCCGTCAACGCGAAGCCCAGGATCACGCGGCCGAACACGGCCTGCGCGGCGCCCGGATTGCGCATCGCGCCAGCGACATAGTTGCCGAAGATCAGGCCGATGCCGATACCGGCACCGCCCATGGCGATGGCGGCGAGTCCGGCTCCGATAAGCTTTGCGGCTTCAGGTCCCATGGTTTTATTCCTCGTGGTTGAGAGTTGCTCGTATCGGCGTGCGGCCCGGTGGCGCGCGAGATGCCGGCTCAGTGCTCCAGATGGATAGCGTCGTTCAGATAGAGGCAGGTCAGGATGGTGAAGACGTAGGCTTGCAGGAAGGCGATCGCGACCTCGAGACCGGTCAACGCGACGATCAGCGCCAGTGGCAGCACGCCGAAGATGCCCATTTTGACGACGAAGCCGCCGAACACCTTCAACATGGTGTGGCCGGCGGTCATGTTGGCGAAGAGGCGGACCGAATGGCTGATGGGCCGCATGAAATACGACAGGACCTCGATCGGCACCACCAGCAGCAACATGACGAAGGGCACGCCCTTCGGCACGAAGAAGCTCAGGAAATGGAGACCATGGCGCGAAAGCGCGATTCCCGTCACCAGCACGAAGACCATGATGGCGAGCGCGCCCGTCACCGCGATGTGGCTGGTCACCGTATAGGCGTACGGCAGCATGCCAAGCAGGTTTATCACGACGATGAAGCTGAAGACCGAGAAGACGAAGGGGAAGAAGCGCCGTCCGTCGGCGCCCACGGTTTCCTTCACCATGTCGGAGATGAATTCGTACCAGATCTCGGTCAGGCACTGCCAGCGGCCGGGCACCAGGGCCCGGCGGCTCGTCGTCAGCATCAAAAAGACCGCGATGAAGACCACGGCCACCAGCATGAAGACGGCGGCCTTGGAGAAGGCGAAATCCAATCCGCCGACCTGCCACTCGCCGAACTTGCCGATGACGAACTGATGCATCGGACTGTCGTGCTCGATATGCCGCTCAGCCGCCACGCTCGCCCCCCGCCTTGGTCTTGTCGCTTCCGGTCTCGCCGGCTTGCTTCCGCGTCCGTTCCGCCGCCAGGGCGTCCATTCGGTTCATCGTCCTGACCGCGTTTCGAATGCCGGCGCCCGCCCCGAGAAAGAGCATGACCAGCATTACCCAGGGCGTGGACCCGAACCACTGGTCGAAGACCCCGCCGAGAACGGTACAGAGGACCAGCGCGACGACCATCTCGATCGAGACACGCCACGCCATGCCCATTTCGCTGGCCGGCGGCGCCTCCTGGTCTTCCTCGTCCAGACCCGCGTCCCGCCGCGCCCGGTCGATCCGGGTGCCCAGCGTGTCGAACGGGCGTTTGTCGCCTGGTTCCGTCATATCCGGCCCCGGGGCCAGCTGTCGTCTGGGAAAACCGAAGTTGTGACCGACGCCACCTTGCCGCGCGCAACAGGCCGGATAACGATTCCGTCCACGCCCAAGGCGCGCGCAAGATAGGAAAAGGCCCCCCCGCTGTCAAGCTACGTTCGGTCGCATGCCGTTGTCATGTAAATCTTTGATTTTCCGTGGTTTTCCGGCGCCGATAGGCCACCCGATCAGGCCGAAAGGCGGCTCGCCCGACGTCGTTGCGGGCGAAGCGCGATAATCCAGGGCCAGGTGATCGGCATCGACGGCTAGCGAAGGCCGGATATGCGGAGCGGCCTCCGGCGCTGGCGGCGGGTCGTCGAGAGCGCCGTGCGGCCCGATGCCGCTCCTGCTCGCCGTCTCGTTCTCCCGACGGGTGAGACGATCCCGAGCAAGTACCGTGCGACCAGGGGCCGCAGCCATTGAACACTGTCGAGAACATTTCGAATTGACCGCTTTATGTACCATATGAATTGACCGCTTCTGTTGTGGTTGTTGGGCCTGTGGATAAGTGGGGAACCCGCCGTGGCGGGTTGTCCACTGATCCACAGGCCGGGCGCGCGTCGAAGCGGTTCACGCGGCCGCTCTGCTGTTCTTGGTTTCGTCGAGGACGGTGCCGTCGGCCTGATATCGGGCCAGCCGGCGGGGGCCGTGGAAGACCGCCAGGGTGCCGCCGGAGTATTCGTGGACCCGCACCGATGCCTTGACGTAATGGCGGCGGTGGCGATCCTCCGGGATCTGCAGCACCAGCCGCTTGTAGCGCACCGTGTTGTCGTTGCCGACGATCCGGTCCTCCTGGATGCACAGGATGTCGTCGAGCGATCCGGTGAAGGGGACGGCCGAGCCCTCGGCTTCGGCCGGCACCGCGAAACGGGCGTTGTGGCGGGGCAGATAAATCTCGCGCAGGAAGGCCTCGGCCATCGTGGTGATGGCGGCCAAGCGCAGTTCCTGCGGCAGGCGATTCTGTCGCGAACATGCGCTCCGAGCGCCCCCGGGCCTCGGGGGAGTAGGCCGGGATCAGTTCGATGCCCAGCTGGCCCAGGGCTCGGACCGGGCGTGTGCCAGTAGTGCGAGGCCCGGTCGGCGTTCGTCGCCCAGGGCCCGGAAGCTGCTCATGGTCCCCTCTTCGTACCATCCTGACGATCCGAACCCATTGGTGGCCGTCGAGCCGTCCTGGGCAGCTCATGGCGGGCTTGCGCCGGTGCGCGCCTCGCCGCGGTGCCGGACGTTTGCGCCCGTGGGCCTGGAGCGTCAGGCGGGCGTGAAGCCGTGTCGAGCAGCTTCTCCGCCGTGTGGATGCCCCGACCTTGGGGAACCCGCCGTGGCGGCCGGTCCACGTGATCAGTCACAGGCCGGGCGCGCGTCGAAGCGGTTCACGACGGCCGCTCTGCTGTTCTTGGCCGTCGAGGATACCCGGGGCCGTCGGCCTGAATACTGTCGAGAACATTTCGAATTGACCGCCACCGCCTGTTGTGGTTGTTGGGCCTGTGGATAAGGAACCCGCCGTGGCGGGTTGATCCACAGGCCGGGCGCGCGTCGAAGCGGTTCACGCGGCCGCTCTGCTGTTCTTGGTTTCGTCGAGGACGGTGCCGTCGGCCTGATATCGGGCCAGCCGGCGCGGGCCGTGGAAGACCGCCAGGGTGCCGCCGGAGTATTCGTGGACCCGCACCGATGCCTTGACGTAATGGCGGCGGTGGCGATCCTCCGGGATCTGCAGCACCAGCCGCTTGTAGCGCACCGTGTTGTCGTTGCCGACGATCCGGTCCTCCTGGATGCACAGGATGTCGTCGAGCGATCCGGTGAAGGGGACAAAGGCCGAGCCCTCGGCTTCGGCCGGCACCGCGAAACGGGCGTTGTGGCGGGGCAGATAAATCTCGCGCAGGAACGCGTTGGCCTCGGCCATCGTGGTGATGGCGGCCAAGCGCAGTTCCTGCGGCAGGCGATTCTGCAATGTCGCGAACATGCGCTCCGAGCGCCCCCGGGCCTCGGGGGAGTAGGCCGGGATCAGTTCGATGCCCAGCTGGCCCAGGGCTCGGCCCACCTGGGTCGGGTTGTTCTTGTCCACCTTGCCGCCGGCCTCGGGCGTGTGCCAGTAGTGCGAGGCCCGGTCGGCGTAGAGCGAGCAGAACAGCCCCCGGACCTCGATCACCTCGCCCAGGGCCCGGAAGCTGCTCATGGTCCCCTCTTCGTCGACGAAGAAGGCCGAGTAGATCTCGCTGGTTGCGTCATCCATGGTGACGATCAGGTCCCACCACTGCCCGGGAACCCATTGGTGGGTCGAGCCGTCCTGGTGCAGCATCATGGCGGGCAGGGCGCGGCGCGGCCGCTTGCGCCGGTGCGCGCCTCGCCGCGGTGCCGGACGTTTGCGCCCGTGGGCCTGGAGCGTCAGGCGGACCCAGTTGTAGCTCCGCGTGAAGCCGTGCTCATCGAGCAGCTTCTCGTGGAAGTGCTTGGCCGTGAAGTCCCAGTAGCGCGTGTCGAACAACTCCAGAACCTCCATCACCGTGTCCACCGGCACCCGGTGCCCCGAGACCTTGCCCAGCCGGCGGTCATACAGACCCTCCGCGCCTTCCGCCTCAAAGCGACCCCGCCAGCGCCGGAACGTTCGCTCGCTCATCCCCAGGATCGACGCCGCCTCCGCCTGGCTCAGTCGCCGCCGCTTCGCGCGCTCCAGAATCTCCTCGAACTTCATCTGCCGTAGTCCTTGCAACACCTCGGCCCGCTTCATCGCCGCCCTCCTCGAAGGCGACGTTCTAAACCGGACAGATCACATGGTACCTACGGCGGTCATATCGTGTGTTAGCGACACCGCAGCCATTGAACACTGGACCGTTACACGCATAAGTGAGACCATACACACATCACAATTGCTGATGCGGTATGTTGGCGACGCGCTGGATGGCCGGCCCCCCGAAGGCGGAGGTGTCGAGTATGTCGATGTTCGTGCGCTTCATTGTTCTCATCTTCGGTCTCCTTGCCATCAGTCAACCCTCGCTCGCGACGGAAACCGCATCGTTCCTCCGGAGCGGCTATTTCCGCGAGATCACCGACACCCAGAGCGCCGGCTACGTCATTTTGAACCTGCGGATGAGCGCCGACGGCTCGAAGATCGTCTTCCTGACGTCGAGCGTGGCCGGCAAGTCCCTGCGAATCATCGATGCCGACGGCTCGAACGAACGGGTGATCTACAGCGATCCGCCGAACAACGTCTACCCGCGGGTCATGGACAGCTTCGCCATTTCCGACGACGGCGGAACCGTCGTCCACGGCCGCTTCGTCAATCCCTCCAACAACCAGTCCGAGCTCAGGATCTACGACACCGCGAGCCAGCAGGACACGCTGCTGTTGCGGGTGGTTCCTTACCTCAGCTTCGGCGTCGGCAGTCTCGAAAACATCAGCCACTTTTCCGGCACCCGCCTGCTGGCGCTCTCGGGCGACGGCGCCATCGCCTTCTTCATCAACTCCTTCGGGCCGATCGGCAGCGGCAATGCAGGCCAGTCCGTTTCGGGCCAGACGCTCTACAAGGTCGACCTCGCGACGAAGTCGCCGGTGGCGTTGTTCTCGCAATCGGGGCTCTCCTCGGTGCCGAACCTGTCGGCCTCGGCCGTCGAACTGCTGTCCTCGTTCGGAAGTCTGGCGACGGACGGCGACGGCAGCATCGTCATGCTTCCCGTCGGTAGTTCCGGCGGCTCGGGCCATCTGCCGTACGGCCTGTTGCGGATCTTCCCGGGTGGCGCGCCCAGCGTCGTCCTGCAACTCTCGGGCACGCTCTTCACCGGCCCGAGCCTCAATAGCGCCGGCACGCGCATGGCGGTCAGCCGCAGGGGCGGCGGCCTGGTACCGGAGGGGATGTTCACCATCGGCACCGGCGGCGGCTCGCCGATCGTGCTCGACACCGAGTTCCTCGCCGGCCGTCCGCCGCTCAACCCGCGGCTGAGCCGTGACGGCTCGGCGGTCTCCTACCGGATCGAGCTCGGCGGCAGCGACGAGCCCTCGGTGCGCTGGGTCGCGGCCGACGGCAGCTCCGATCCACTGTCGGTCAGCCAGAACACGATCGACGTCGGCGGCTCCAGCAGCGACAAGCACGACATCAGCGCCGACGGCGGCCGCATCGCTTTCATCGGCGGTGTCCGCCACATGGTCGGTGCCCCCGGCGCCGATGTTGTCGTGTTCGACTGGACCGGCATCCAGGGCGTGCCCAACGACATTCCAGTCGTGAACTCCGTGGTGGCGGACCCCGACTTCGATTTCGTGATCCAGCCGTTTCCCACGTCCCAGGAAACGCACGCCTTCAGTTATGATCCGAGCGGGACGAACCTCGGCAACATGCAGAGCTGGATCTTCAATCATGAAGGCCGGGACCTCAGGGCCTTCCAGTTCAGCGGCACCGGCAACTCCTTCGCCGACGTCTTCGACAACGGCAGTTTCGGCGACGAGACCGCTGGCGACGGGATCTACGACGACGCCGGGATCTGGGCCTTCTCCGCCGCCGAGGCGGGTTCGCCGACTGGCCGGGGCGCCATCACCAGCACGAACCAGACGGCGAGTTTCGTCGACTTCCCGCTGACCGTCCGCCCGCCGGTGGCGCCGACCGCCGGCTTCACCGCCAGCCCCTCGATCGGCGCCGCGCCGCTGACCGTGAACTTCGCGAGCACGACCACCGGCGACTTCGTCTTTCTCGACTACGATACCAACGATGACGGCTTCCTCGACCGCTTCGGCGTCGGCGATCCCTTCGCCTTCGAATTCACCACCGCCGGGTCGCGCACCATGACCATGCGGGCGCGCGGTTTCTGCAACGAGGATTCCGTTACCCGGCAAGACGTCGTCTTGGTTTTGGCGCCGGGGGGACCCAGGTCGATCTGGGCGACGCTCCGGCGGGCTATCCCACGCTCTTCGCCGACGAGGGTGCCGCCCATGCGCTGGGTTCTGGGCTCATCCTCGGCGCCGCGGCCGACGGCGAGGCCGACGGACAGCCGAGCGGCAACGCCCGGGGCGACGATGCCGACGGCACCGACGATGAAGACGGCGTCGTCTTCACCACGACGCTCGAGGCCGGTTCGCCCGTGGGTATTCGTGTAACGACAAGCGCGGCGGGAAAACTCGATGCCTGGATCGACTACAACGACGACGGCGACTGGGACGATTCCGGCGAACGGATCTTCGACAACCGGTCGCTCGCTTCGGGCGTGAACAACCTGACGACGGCGGCAATCCCCGGCAACGCCGTCGCCGGGCAGACCTACGCGCGCTTCCGGCTGAGTTCCGTCGGCGGTCTGGCGCCACGCGGACCGGCGGCGGACGGCGAGGTCGAGGATTACCTCGTCACGGTTCAGTCGCCTGATAGTGATGGCGACGGTTTGACCGATAGCGACGAAATTCTCGTCCACGGCACCAATCCCGCCAAACGCGATACCGATGGGGATGGAACTTCCGACGGTGATGAGATCGCAACGGGCCGCGATCCGCTGGCGAACGAACCGGCGGCGATCATCGCGGTCATCATAATTATGATAGATGACGGGACCTGATAACGACCGGCGTCGAGTGCAACTCAACGCCGGTCGGCAAGCGCGACCGCGCACCCGAGATTATGCAACGTAAGCCCGCCTGGCGCTTGAATGCCAAACAACCGGCAATGAGTCCCACCCAGTGCCGATTGGCACGAGACCCCGGATTCAAGGAGGCATCCACGCCCGCGCTCGCCGAGCGGTAATGGGTCTGGTCCATTGCCGCTCGCCATCAGGCGGTAGCCCTCAGACGCTCCGCCCTGACCAGATCGACGGAGACCAGCTGGCTGACGCCGCGTTCGGCCATGGTCACGCCATAGAGTCGGTCGACGCGCGCCATGGTCAGCGCGTGATGGGTGATGATCAGGAATCGGGTGCCGGTGACGCGGGCAATTTCCTGCACCAAGGTGCAGAAGCGTTCGACATTGGCTTCGTCCAGCGGCGCGTCGACCTCGTCGAGGACGCAGATCGGCGCCGGATTGGTCAGGAACACGGCGAAGAGCAGCGCCGTGGCGGTGAGTGCCTGCTCGCCGCCCGAGAGCAGCGAGAGCCGCTGCAGGCGCTTGCCCGGCGGGCTCGCCATGATCTCCAGGCCGGCCTCCAGCGGGTCCTCCGATTCGGTCAGCGCCAGATGAGCCATGCCGCCGCCGAACAGGCGGACGAAGAGATCCTGGAAATGCTTGTCGACCTGTTCGAAGGCCGCCAGCAACCGCTCGCGGCCCTCGCGGTTGAGGCTGGAGATACCCTGGCGCAGGCGTTGAATGGCCGCTTCCAGGTCGGCCCGCTCGCTCGTCATGGTCTCCAGCTGCTCGGTCAACTCCGCCGCTTCCTGTTCGGCGCGGAGATTGACGGGCCCCATCCGCTCGCGCTCGCGCAACAGACGTTCGAGCCGCCCGGCCGTCTCCTCCAGCGCCGGCAGCTCTTCCTCGGGCGCCACCTCGCCGGCCGCCAGCGCCGCTTTGGGCTCACAGTCGAGCGTCTCGCGGATCCGGCGGCGGATCTCTTCGCGCCGATCCGCCGCCCCTTCCAGGTTGGCCTCCAGGCGGGCACGGGTCTCGCGCGCCTCCGATGCCGCGCTCTCCGCCCGGCGCAGTCCGGCCTCGGCATCGGCCAGTTCCGCCTCGCGCCCGGCAACGGCGTCGGCCGCCTCGTCGCGGGCCGCTTCGGCCCCCGTCAGCTGTTCCAGCAGCGCCGCGCGTTTGGTGTCGATCTCCTCCGGCTTCCGCCGGGCCACCTCCAGGGCCGCCGCCGTATCCTCGCGGCGGCGGGTCAGGATTTCTTGCTGACGGCCAGCATCCTCGACCCGGTTCCGCCAACCCGACTCCTCGGTCTCGATCGCCCGAAGGCGGTCGATGCGTGCCTGGGTCTCGCGACCGAGCAATGCTTCGGCATTCCGCGCCTCGGCCAGTTTGGAGCGATGCTCCGAGACGACGGCGCGCAGCTGGCCGAGCCGCTCCCGCGCCTGGTCCAGCGGCGCCAGGCCGGCGAGCGCGTCGCGCGCCTCGTCGCGAACCGTCTCGCTCTCCTCGATATCGAGGCGGAGCGTGGCGAGGGTCTCCTCCAGCGCCAGGCGGCGCGACTTCGTCGCCGCGACCCGGCGTTCCGCCACCTCCAGCGCCCCACGTGCTTCTTCCCGGGTCTTGATCTGGGCCCGGTCGGCGACGCGCGCCGCCTCGAAGGCCTCGCGGGCGGCACTGGCCGCCGCGCGCGCCGCCTCGTGCGCCTCGCCGGCGACGGCGAACTCGCGCTCCGCCGCCCGCCGCCGCTCGCGGAGTTCGGCCAGGCGGTTGCGCTGAGCCAGCCGCTGGGCCGCCGCCGTCTCGGCGCCATCCGTGATGGTGAAACCGTCCCACCGCCAGAGCTTGCCGTCGCGACTCACCAGTCGTTGGCCCTGCGTCAATTCGCGGCTCAGGCGGCCGCCGTCCACGGCCTCGACCAAGCCCACCTGGGCCAGCCTGCGGGCCACCGCCGGCGGGCCGGCGACGAAGCGGTCCAGGGCCGCTGCGCCTTCCGGCAGCCGGGGCGGCGTTCCGCCACCGTCCAGCAAGCGCCAATGAACCGGCGCGCCTTCGTCCGTCGGCGCCTCCAGGTCGTCGCCGAGCGCGGCGCCGAGCGCCGTCTCGTAGCCGGGCTGGACCTCGACGGCATCAACCAGGGGCGCCCAAAGGCCGCCGTCCTTGCCTTCCAGCAGCCGGGCCAGCGCGCTTTCCTCTCCGGTGAGTTCGGCGAGACTCTTCTCCGCCGCCCCGAGGCTCTCGCGCGCGGCGCCGAGCGTGGTGTCGGCCTCGTCGCCGTTCCGCTCCGCCGCCTCGAGCGCCGCGCCGGTCTCGCCCGCCCGGGTTTCCGCCGCCGCCAATCGATCGGACGGGTGTCGGACGCCGTCGTCCTCGGCCAGCGTCGCGTCCAATGTCGCCATCTCCGCTTCCGCCTCGCGGTGGCGCTGGATCTGGCGCTCAAGCCGCCGGTCCGCTTCCTGGCGCCTGGCGGCAAGCGCGTCGCGCCGGGCCGCCTCGGCGGCCGTCTCGTCGGTCAAGCGGTCGAGCTCGCCTTCCTCCGTGGAGACGCCTTGGGCGAGGGCCGCGATCTTTTCCCCGGACTCCCGCAGCGCGGCACCCTCGCCCTCGCGAGCTTCGGCGATCTCGCCCGCCTCGCCCTGGAGGCGGGCCATGGCGGTTTGGGCTCCCTCGCGAATGTTGCCCTCCCGCTCGATGTCGGTTGCCACTTGGTCGAGCCGCGCCACCAACTGACGCGCCTCTTCGCGGACCCGGGCCTCCTCCGCATCGAGGCCGTCGCGCGCCGTGCCGAGGCGGTGGAGCCGGGCGCCCGCCTCGGCCTCGGCGTTGCGGAGTTCGGGAAGCGTGGCGGCAATCTCCTCCCGCCCCGTCGTCGCCCGCGCGGCCTGGGCCTCGAACTCGCCGACGAGGCGCGTCGCCTCGCGCAATTCTTCCGCCAGCCGCTCGCCGAGCGAATTCGCGTCGAGATAGCGGAGGTGCAACTGGATCGCCTCGAAGCGGCGGATCAGGCCGCCCAGTTTGCGGTAGCGGTTGGCCTGGCGGGCCTGGCGCTTCATCGCCTGCAACTGGCTCTCGAGGGCCTGCATGACGTCGTCCAGCCGTTCCAGGTTGTTGGTCGCGCCGCGTAGGCGAAGCTCCGCCTCATGGCGGCGGGAATGGAGGCCGGTAATGCCCGCCGCCTCCTCCAGCAGGGCGCGCCGGTCGGTCGGTCGGGCACTGATCAGCGCGCCGACCCGGCCCTGGCTCACCAACGCCGGCGAGTGGGCGCCGGTCGCCAGGTCGGCGAACAGCAGCTGGACGTCGCGGGCGCGGACCTCCTGGCCGTTCACCCGGTAGGTCGAGCCGCTCTCCCGCTCGATCCGGCGGCTGATCTGCAGCTCGTCGACGTCGTTGAAGGCGGGCGGCGCGGTGCGTGTCGCGTTGTCGATGGTCAACAACACCTCGGCGATGTTGCGGGCCGGGCGGGCTTGCGTACCGGAGAAGATGACGTCGTCCATGGCGCCGCCGCGCACCTGCTTGGCCGAGGTCTCGCCCATGACCCAGCGGAGCGCCTCCACCAGATTGGACTTGCCGCAGCCGTTGGGACCCACGACGCCGGTCAGGCCCGGCTCAATTCGGACGTCCGTGCCGTCGACGAAGGACTTGAAGCCCGCGAGACGCAAACTGGTGAACTGCACCGCTCAACTGCCCCCTTGGTACAAAGCGCCTACTTCAGGTAGGGCGCGAAGATGGTGTCGAAATTTTCGATCGTACGGCCGCCCGCGATCATCTCGCCGTTGACCACGAAGCTCGGCGTCGAGGCGACCTTGTGCTTGTTGTCGCCGGTCTGCCGGTTCTCGAGGACGACCTTGGAGATGGCCTCGTCATCGAGGCAGGCCTCGAAGCCGGCTTGGTCGATGCCGGCCAATCGCCCGATCCTCGCCAGCGCGCCCGTCGGATCCTTCGTGCGGGCCCAGTTCCGCTGCTGCTGAAAGAGCACGTCGATCATCGCGAAAAAACCGTCCTCGCCGGCGCAGCGCGCGAGCTTGGAGGCGGCGAAGGCCAGCCGGTCGAGTGGAAATTCGCGGAAGACAAAGCGAACCTTGCCGGTGTCGATGTATTTCTTCTTCAGGGCCTTGTATGTCTCCGCATGAAATGCCGCACAGTGCGGGCAGGTCATCGAGGCGTATTCGATCACCGTGATCGGCGCGTCGTCGGCCCCGAGCGCCATTTCGCCGAGTGCCGGAGTGACGCCTTGCGCGAGCGCCGGCGAGGCGGCGAAAACGAGCGCGAGCGCGAACATCCAGCGCCGCGCGCGCGGTAAAAAAACTACATTCGGTTGGGTCATCTCTCCTCCAACCCACAAGATGTGGGGAAACTATAGGTCTGTCATCCAGGCGTCACAAGCGCCGACGGGCCCGCTCGGCGAAGAATCCCGCTATTCCCGCGACGTCGCGCCCGGTCCGCCGAATATGGGCCGCTCGCGGGCGTCCCGCCAGCACTTCCGCGATCACGAATCACGGCGTCTCATGACATTCCTGCCCAACCGCCGGAGCGCCTCGCGCAGCGCGTCGTCGCCGACGTCGCCGAGGGTCCGCTCGAGCGAGGTCTCCCGTTCCGCCGCGAGCGGGCCCTCGGCGGGGGGGCGGCGGCGGCGGGGCGCTTCGGGCAGCGGGCGGTGGTGCAGGCTCACCCGTTCCACCGCGCGGTAGCCGTGGAAGGCGTTGATCCGCTCGATCAGGAGGGGCGAGAGGTGCTGGACTTCTGGTGCCGCGGCCGGCGCGACCGTCAGGTGGAGGACGCCATGGCGCCGGTCTCCCTTGGGGAAGGCGATTCGCTCCGGCCGGCACTGGAGGGCGAGGGTTTCGCCGACGATCTCGCGCCAGCGCAGCACGATGTCGATCTCGCCGAAACCCCGCTTGGCGAGGGGGCCTCGGGCGACGGTGCGCAGAATTCGCGCCGCCGAGCGAAGGGGTCCTCTTGTCGCGCGCTTGGCCATGGAGACATCCTGGCGCATGGCGACCCAGGTTCCAATGGCAGGCGCGGCGAAACGCAAGGCGATGGCGGGCGATCTGCTAGCCTGGTACGACCGGCACCGCCGCGAGCTTCCCTGGCGGGCGCCGGCGGGGGAGGCGGCCGAGCCTTATCGGGTCTGGCTTTCCGAAATCATGCTGCAGCAGACCACGGTGGCGACGGTGGGGCCCTATTTCCGCGCCTTCCTCGCCCGTTGGCCAAGCATCGAAGCGCTCGCCGCCGCGCCGCTCGACGACGTGCTGCACGCTTGGCAGGGGCTCGGTTATTACGCCCGGGCGCGCAACCTGCATCGCTGCGCGGGCGTGGTGGCGTCGGAGCATGGGGCCCGCTTTCCCAACGAGGAGGCGGCGCTTCGCGAGCTGCCGGGGATTGGCCCCTATACGGCCGCCGCGATCGCCGCCATCGCCTTCGACCGCCGGGCGACACCGGTCGACGGCAACTTCGAGCGGGTCATGGCCCGTCTCTTCGCCGTCTTGACCCCGCTGCCCGACGCCAAGCCGGAACTGGCGGCGCTCGCCCGCGACCTCACGCCCGAGGCGCGGCCCGGCGACCACGCCCAGGCGACGATGGACCTGGGGGCCACGATCTGCCGACCGAAGGCGCCGCTTTGCGAACGCTGCCCGCTGGCCTCCCATTGCCGGGGCCGCGAGACGGGTATCGCCGCCGAACTGCCGCGCCGGCGGCCAAAGGCCGCCCGGCCGCTTCGCCATGGCGTCGTCTTCTGGCTGACGCGCGAGGATGGCGCGATCCTGCTCCGCCGGCGGCCGGACGCGGGTCTCCTCGGCGGCATGATGGAGGTGCCCTCGACGGAATGGCGCGATGCCCCCTGGGGGCCGCGGGAGGCTCTGCCTTCGGCGCCGGTCGAAGCCGGGTGGCGGCCACTCCCCGGCGTGGTCGAGCACGGCTTTACCCATTTCCGCCTGCGGCTCGAGCTGGTGGCGGCCCGGACCGCGGGCGCCGGTCCCGTCGGGACCTGGTGCCGGATCGAGTCGCTCGGCGGCCAGGCCCTGCCCACCCTCTCCAAGAAAGTGATTCGCCATGCTCTCGACGCCGATCCCTTGTTTCGGGACCTGTAAAACATTCTTGCCAGCGGCGCGGCCGGGCGGCACACTCGGTCTCGTGGAGGCGATGAAACGGGAGTAACCGCCATGCCTAGACCCATGGGCATCGCCGCGCTTTTCGCGACCGCCGCCATTCTATCCGCCTGCCAGACGACGGGCGGCACCATCAATTATGTCGACGTCGAGACGGCCTACGAGCCGGACAACGTCGGTTGGGCCGTGCACGAGGGCAAGCTCGCCGCCGTCGTCCACGGCAGCCCGTTCGGGCCGGAGGATCCGGTCGTCGCCGAGAAAATCGCCGAGGGGCTCGACCTCCCGGGCTGGTTTCCGCCGGCCCGTCTGACCACCCGGCCGACCGGCGCCCAGGGCTCCAAGGCGGCGTTCCGGCTGGTCATGGTCTTCAATCCCGTCCCGCCCTACATCGGCGGTAAGGGCGCCTGCGGCGATCTGGCCTCGATGCCGACAGGCCACGCCGGCCCGACGATGCGAGTGGCGATGGCCTTCTGCAACGACGCCAAGCCCGAGGCCGAGTTGCTGCTGGAGGCGCCGAGGGGCGCCGGCCCCGGCGATCCCGCCTTTCGGGCCCGGCTCAACAATGCGCTATCCGTGATGCTGCCGCACGAAAACCCGTCCCGGCGTGATTCCAACGGTCCTTTCCGGCGACGCGGGTAGCCGCCCGAATTTAGCGTGGATCAAGTTTGATCGGAACCAGACGGCCGGCCGGGACTTTTCTCGATTGGTG
This sequence comes from Alphaproteobacteria bacterium, assembly GCA_965226475.1. Classification (GTDB taxonomy): domain Bacteria; phylum Pseudomonadota; class Alphaproteobacteria; genus JASLMY01. The sequence goes on from CBDDDJ010000003.1 coordinate 252,670, forward strand.
TTATTGCAACTCGGCGCGGACCCGCTGGCGGAGCGTGTCGATTGGGAGCAATCGGCCCTGGCGCTCGATGCACCAGAAGGTCCAGCCGTTGCAGGCGCCGAGGCCCTGCACCTGGGCGCCGACCTGGTGGATCGAGCCCCGGGCGTCGCGCGCGACGAGCGAGCCGTCGGCCCGGACCCGGGCGGCGTGGCGCCGGGTGGGGCCATAGAGCGTCTCGCCCGGCGTGATCAGGCCGCGCTCGATCAGCCAGCCGAAGGGGACGCGCGGTAGCGCGCGTTTGGACGGCGTGGTCTGGAGCGCGTCGTCGTCCAAGGGGCGGACCTGTTCGATCCGCTTCAGGGCGAGGTTGATGTAGCGCTTCTCCCGCTCGATGCCGATGTAGTGGCGCTTCAGCGCCTTGGCCGCGGCGCCCGTGGTGCCGCTGCCGAAGAAGGGGTCGAGGACGACGTCGCCCGGGTTGGAAGCGGCGAGCAAGATACGCCGCAACAGCGCCAGCGGCTTCTGCGTCGGGTGCGCCTTCCGGCCGTCGATCTTCAGCCGCTCGTTGCCGGAGCAGATCGGGAGCAGCCAGTCGCTCCGCATCTGCACCTCCTCGTTCAGGGCCTTCATGGCATCGTAGTTGAAGGTGTAGCCGCGCCTCGAGGGCTCGCGGGCGCACCAGATCAACGTCTCGTGGGCGTTGGTGAAGCGGCGGCCGCGGAAGTTTGGCATGGGATTGCTCTTGCGCCAGACCACGTCGTTCAGAATCCAGAAACCCTGGTCCTGCAGCGCGGCGCCGATGCGGAAGATGTTGTGATAACTGCCGATGACCCAGAGCGTGGCGTTCGGCTTCATCACGCGCCGTGCCGCGCGCAGCCAATCGCCGGTAAAACGGTCGTAGGCGGCGAAATCGTCGAAGCGGTCCCACTCGTCGTCCACGGCGTCGACGACGCTGTCGTTGGGGCGGCGCAGTTCGCCCGTCAGCTGGAGGTTGTAGGGCGGGTCCGCGAAGACCAGATCGACCGACTGTTCGGGCAGCTGGCCCATCACCTCGACGCAGTCTCCGTGGAAGACTTTGTCGGTATATGTCTTTTCTCTACGCATGGCCGGGCACAATGATCGAGGTGATTCGCCGGGTCAATATCCAGCGGACTCAGCCATTTATGCCGGAGTCTCAAAGTTACATATCGGCAACGGCCCGGACCGGAGCGAAACTTCGCCGATGGTGGGGAGTGGCGCCGAGGCGGGCGAGGCCCTCGAGATGGGCGGCGGTGCCGTAGCCGGCGTTCCGCTCCCAGCCGTAGCCTGGATGGGCGACGGCCAATGCCCGCATGAGGCAGTCGCGGGCCTCCTTGGCGACGATGGAGGCGGCGGCGATCGACGGACAGCACGCATCGCCCCCGACGATGGCCCGGGCCGGGCAGGGGAGGTCCGGCAGCCGGTTGCCGTCGACCAATGCCGCTTCCGGCGGCGTCGCCAGCAGGCCGACGGCGCGGCGCATCGCCAGCATCGTCGCCTCCAATATATTCAGCCGGTCGATCTCCTCGACGCTCGCCAACGCGATCGCGACGTCCGAGGTGGCGCGGATCTGCCGGTCCAGGCGGAAGCGGGCGGCGGGGCTAAGCTTCTTCGAATCCCGCAGGCCCACCGGCGGCACGGCCCGTAGGATCACGGCGGCGGCGACCACCGGTCCCGCGAGCGGACCGCGCCCGACCTCGTCGATGCCGGCGATGCGGGAGAGACCGCCGACGAGGTCACTCATCCTTGCGTTCCGGCGGCGGGAGCAGGTCGGGGGTGAACGCGGCATCGCGCCCGGGCGTTTCGACGCCCGCCTCGCCCTTGCGCAGCCGATGGTAAGTCTCGACCCCCTGTTCGCCGAGGCGAAGCGTCGCCCGCATCACCTCGTTGGCGCCGTCCAGCGCGCCGCGCGAGACCAGGGCGACGGCCCGGGTCTCGCGGGCATAGACCCGGCCCAGGATCTGCCGCACGCCGTCGAGACCGCTCCAGGGGATCGCACTGAGCCGCCTCGCCGTCATCAGCCAGAGGGGGCTGATCATCAAGCTCAACGCGATCACCGCGACGATCAGGCGCTGATAGTCGGCGTCTATCATGCCGACGGCCGCACCCGCCGCCAGCAGGACGAAGGAGAACTCGCCGATCTGGCCGATCACCACGCCGGCGAGCCAGGCGCGTTCCCAGGGCTCTCCCAACAGGCGCAGGATGGCGACGTTCATCGCCGTCTTGCACAGCGTCACCACAACCAGAAGGGTCAGCACCTGGCCGACATTCTCCCAGATGAAGCCGAGGTCGAGCAGGAAGCCGATCGAGAGGAAGAAGACCATCAGCAGCACGCCCTGGATCGGCAGGGTCGCGGCCAGTACTCTCGCGCGGCTCCGGCTGTTGCCGATCCAGAGGCCGGCGAGGAAGGCGCCGGAGGCCGGTGACAGGCCGAAAAGGGCGGAGATCAGCGCGGCGAGGAAACAAAAGGTGAGGGCGACGAGCGCCGTCAGCTCGACATTGTCGCCGATCGCCTCGGCGAAGGGCATGGCGACCCGCTCGCGCCGCGTCAGGTAGGCGATCATCAGCGCCAACAGGCCGACGGCGAGCAGGGTCTTGCCGATCGCCGCCTTGGGCAGGCCCGCATCGCCCGCCATGCCGTCGACCAGCAGCAGCATCGGCACCACGGCCAGGTCCTGGGCGATCAGCACGCCGACGGCGACGCGGCCGACGTCGGTTCTGAGTTCGCCGATCTCCTCCAGGATCTTGAAGGCGACGGCGGTGCTGGAAAGCGCCACGACGAAGCCCAACAGGATGGCGAGCGGCATCGGCCAGCCAAAGGCGCCGCCCAGCAGCAGCATCACGCCGACCGACAGCAGGATCTGCGCCAAGCCGCCCAGTACCGCGAGGCGCAGTACCCGTCGGAAGGCGCGGAGCGAAAGTTCCATGCCGATGATGAAAAGAAGCAGCAGCACGCCCAGTTCCGCCAGCGTGCCGATCGCCTCCCGGCTCTCGATCAGGCCGAGGGCGGAGGGACCGAAGAGGGCACCGGCGACGATATAGCCGACGATCGGCGGTTGGCGCAGGCGGCGCAACGCCAGCCCGCAGACCAGCGCGGCGGCGACCACGATGGTGATGTCGAGCAGCGCGTCGGTGTGCATCCAGCCCCGTCCCCGACGCCGGGTACCTCGCCCGGCATTTCGGGGCGACAATGCGCCGAGAGTCAGAAGAGCGTCAATTGATCGCCCGGCCGGATCGGTTTGCGGAAGCTCCCGACGTCCAGCGCGGGCTCTTCCGCATCGAGGCCGTGGCGCTTTTTCGCCAGGCGGAAGCGTCGCGCCATCAGTTGGGCATAGGGGCCGGTGCCGCGCATCCGGAGGCTGAAGCGGGAGTCGTAGTCGCGCCCTCCCCGCATCTCGCGCAGCAACCGCATGACCTTGCCGGCCCGGTCCGGGAAATGCGTCTCCAGCCATTCGGCCCAGAGGTCCTTGATCTCGAGCGGCAGGCGCAACAGCACATAGGCCGCGCCGCCGGCACCCGCCCAGACGCAAGCCCGCAAGATCTCCTCGATCTCCATGTCGTTGATCGCCGGAATGATCGGCGCCACCATCGCGCCGGTCGGAATGCCGGCCTGGGTCAGGCGACGGATCGCCGCGAGGCGTCTTTGCGGCGTCGAGGCGCGCGGCTCCATCACCCGCGCAAGGGAGCGGTCGAGCGTGGTGACCGAGAGTGCGACCCTGACCAGCCGGCGCTCCGCCATCGGCGCCAGGATGTCGATGTCGCGGACGATCGCATGGCTTTTTGTGACGATGGTGACCGGGTGGTCGTGCTCCGAGAGCACCTGGAGGATCGAGCGTGTGATTTCCATCCGCTGCTCCAGCGGCTGGTAGGGATCCGTGTTGGTGCCCATTGCGATCGGCCGGCAAGCGTAACCGGGCTTGGCGAGTTCCCCGACCAGGACTTGGGCGGCATCGGGCTTGGCGAAGAGGCGCGACTCGAAGTCGACGCCGGGCGAGAGGCCGAGCCAGGCATGGGTCGGCCGAGCGAAACAATAGACGCAGCCGTGTTCGCAACCGCGGTAAGGATTGATCGAGCGGTCGAATCCCACGTCGGGCGAGTCGTTGGGGGCGATGACGCTTTTCGAGGAATCGATCGTCACCTCGGTGCGCCGCGGAGTGTGCTCCCGCTCCGCCGTGTCCCAGCCGTCGTCGGCCAGGAAGCGCTCGTGCGTCTCGAAGCGGCCGCTCGCATTGGAAATCGCGCCGCGCCCGCGCCGTGTTTCGGCCGGCAGTTTGGTCGTCTCGTCCCACATGGCCAAAATCTATCCCGACTATCAGAACAAATCAAGAACATAACGACGACTGGCCGCGCTTGCGCTATCTTCGCGCCCATGATCAGCGTCATCATTCCCACCCTGAACGCCGAGGAGACGCTGTCCGGGACGCTCGGGGCCCTGGCGCGGGGTGACGGGCCGATCGGCGAGGTCATCGTCGCCGACGGCGGCAGCGGGGACCGCACGGTTGCCCTGGCGCGAGCCTCCGGCGCGATAGTGGTGGAGAGCCCGCCTGGACGCGGGAGCCAGCTGGCGCGGGGCGCGGAGGTGGCTCGACGGCCCTGGCTCCTCTTCCTTCACGCCGACTCGGCACCCGGCCCCGGCTGGCGCGAGGCGATCGCCGACCATGTGGCGACGGGCGAGGGGCGGGCCGCCGTCTTTCGCCTGCGCTTCGACGATGCCTCCCCCCGGGCCCGTCGGCTGGAGCGCATCGTCGCCTGGCGGACACGGGCCTTGGGTCTGCCCTATGGCGACCAGGGGCTGCTGATCTCCCGTGTGCTCTACGATGCGTTGGGTGGCTTCCGCCCGCTGGTGCTGATGGAGGATGTGGCGATGGCCCGCGCGCTCGGCAGGCGCCGGATCCGTCTGCTGGAGGCCGAGATGATCACCGCGCCGACCCGCTATCGAAACGGCTATCCGCGGCGCAGCGCCCGCAACCTGCTCTGCCTCGGCCTCTATTTCGCCGGGGTGCCGCCGACCCTGCTCAGGCGGATCTACGAATGAGGCGGCCGCTGGTGATCGTCTTCGCCAAGGCGCCGCGCCTCGGCGCGGTGAAGACTCGGCTCGCCCGCGATATCGGCGATAGCCCCGCGCGCCGCTTCTACCGGCGGAACACCGAGGAACTGCTGGCCCGTCTCTCGGCCGAGCCGCGCTTCGAGGTCCGCCTGGCGGTGACGCCCGACGGCTTCGCCCGCCGGGGCCGCTGGTGGCCCGCCGGCCTCCGCCGCGGAGAGCAGGGGGAGGGCGACCTCGGCCGCCGCATGGCCCATGCGCTCCGCCGTCCCTGGCCCCGGCCGGTGGTCGTCGTCGGCTCCGACATTCCCGATCTAGGCCCGGCCCAGCTGCTCGCCGCCTTCCGCGCGCTCGGCAAGACCGACCTGGTACTGGGCCCGGCCGCCGACGGCGGCTACTGGCTGGTCGGCGCGCGCGACCCGGCGTTGCTGTTCCGCTTGTTCAGGAACGTCCGCTGGTCGGGCCCGCATGCCCGTGCCGACACGCTCGCAAACCTGCCGTCGGGCCGGCGGGTGGCGTTGCTGGAAACCTTGGAAGACGTGGACGACGGGGCGGATCTGGCCCGGCTCACGCGGCGGCGAGCGGCGCGATCTTGCCTATCCGGGGTATAGTCCCCGTCAACCCAGGACGCCGGTCGCGCCCGGGTGCGGCCGGAAGCCGAAGCCAACGTCCTTGTCTCGTTTCCCCGAGATCCAGCTCCGCGATCATTTCAAAGCGGGGATAGACCACATATCCCTTATCGAGCCTGCGGGGTTCCGCGAACCGTGCCGAAACGCCCGGCCGACCACGCCGTGCATTCATTCTCGGAAGCGAAGGCGGACCGGGCGGACCGCCGGCTCCGCGCCGGCTTCGATCACGCCCAGGGCTCGATTCAGTTGTGTCTTCTGCGGGCCAATTGACGCGGCGACTGGCGTCGCGTCGTCCGCCGTGACGAAGCTCAAGCCCGTGAGCCGCGCGTAGTCGAGCACCCATTGCGCATCCACCAGGGATGGGAGGTCGGGCTGGCGGGCGTGCTCGGGTGGATCACCCGCGGCGTCGAGGCGCGCGCGCCGCCGGGACCACTCGGTTGCCCGCTCGTATGCGTGGCCAAGGCGCAGAATCGTGCTCTCTTCCCATGCCCGGCCGGTAAGCTGCATGCTGACTGGCAAACTACCGGAGGCAAAGCCGCAAGGGATCGCCAAACTCGGCAGGCCGGTCAGACTGATGGGCCGTGTCAGGCTGCGGGATTCCGATTCCGGCGATTGGCCGCCGATGGGATGGGCTGGATACGATGTGGTCGGTGTCACGATCACATCCACGTCTCCGAGCGCTTGCAGGAATTCACGCGTCGTCAGCTCGCGCAGGCGATCGGCGGTCAGGCGTTCGTCGGCCGTGAGACAGGCGGCACCGGTAATCTTGTGCAGGAACGCGGCGGTATAGTCGCGGGAACGGGCGAAGAAATTGTCCCGGTGAATGGCGAATGATTCGGTGTAGGCCAGCGCCCATGATGCGGCCGACGCATACTCGCATGTCGGCAGCTCGATCTCGTGGACCTGCGCGCCCAGACCTTCCATCGTGGCGATGGCGTCCCGCACGGCGCCGATGACTTCCGGGTCGACCGCGTCGAAGAAATAGTTTCGCGGGACGCCGATCCGCAGGCCCCGGACGTCGCCCGTCAAAGCCGACACGTAGTCGGGTACGCGCCGTGGGGCGGCGCTTGGATCATGTCGGTCGGCGCCGGCGATCGGGTACAGCAGGTGTGCGGTGTCGGTAACCGTGCGCGCCATCGGACCGGGGTGATCGAGACTCCAGCTGAGCGGGAGGATGCCGGCCCGGCTGATCCGTCCATAGGTCGGTTTGAGCCCGACAACGCCGCAGAGCGACGCGGGGATACGGATCGAGCCTCCGGTGTCGCTTCCCATGGCGCCGTGCGCCAGGTGAGCCGCCAGCGCGGTTCCGGAGCCGGAACTCGATCCACCCGGGAATCTCTCCGTGTGCCAGGGATTGCGGGCCGTACCGTAGACTCCCATGCTGCCGGACGCAAATTCGATGGTATTGAGCTTGCCGATGCAGATGGCGCCCGCTTGGCGCAGGCGGCTGGCGACCGTACAGTCCTCGGTCGCCACGTAATCGGCCATCAGCCTGGAACCCGCCGTCGTCGGCAATCCCTGGACGTGGAAAATATCCTTGTACGCGACGGGTATCCCATGCAGCGGACCGCGATACCCTCCCGCCGAGATCTCGATCTCGGCCGCCCGGGCGGCCGCGCGGGCCCGATCGGCGTCGACGTGCAGATAGGCGATGAGCGACGCGTTGTACTGCTCGATACGCGCCAGCAGCGCTTCCACGACCTCGACCGGCGACACGTCGCCCGAGCGCAGTTTGGGTGCCAGTTCCTCGATCCAATGAAAACATAGCTCTGTATCGGCCATGGAATTACCCTCGTGTCACCTAAACGGAAGATCGCCGAAGAGACAACGCCTTCGGATCGGCGCTGGCCGCTCGACCTCGGTGTCCGGGATGGTATTACGCCGCGACGGCGAGCGGTTACCCCCATGGGACAACATTATCCAATGTCGGGGGGTGGGCGAAAATCGGCCTGGCGGGCGCATGTCTCGTAATTTCCTGGACGACGTCCAAAGACCTCACCTGGCTTATTCGGCGGCGGCGACCTCATGTTCCCTGAGGCGGGGCAGCAGCTCGGCGAAGTTGCAGGGCTTGTGGCGGATGTCGAGCTGGTCGCGAAGGATGTTGTCCCAGGCGTCCTTGCAGGCCCCGGTGGAACCCGGAAGGGCGAAGAGATAGGTGCCCTTGGCCACCCCCGCCGTCGCCCGTGATTGAACGGTGGAGGTGCCGATGATCTTGTAGCTGATCATGCGGAAGAGCTCGCCAAAGCCCGGGATTTCCTTCTCGTAGACGTCATGGAAGGCTTCCGGCGTTACGTCGCGGCCCGTGACGCCGGTGCCGCCGGTCGCCAGCACTACCTCGATGGCCTGGTCCTCGATCCAGGCCCGGAGCCGCGCGCGGATCGTCTCGCGCTCGTCGCGGACGATCCGGCGGTCCGCCAGTTCGTGGCCCGCCGTCTCCAGCCTTTCGATCAGCAAGGCACCAGAGCGGTCGTCCTCGACCCCCCGCGTGTCGGAGACGGTCATCACCGCGATGCGGACCGGACGGAACGGGATCCGCTCGTCTATGCCGGCCATCTCGTCACCTCGCGCGGCCGCCCTGGGCCACCGACATGGTCTTGCCATCGAGGGCCACATAATAGGGCCAATAACCGCTGGCCACCGCATCGAGCGACGGGGTGTCCTGGCCCAGACGGTCGCGATAGATCCAAAAGTTGGTCAGGATCCGCTTGATGAAAAGCCGGGTCTCGCGCTGCGGCACACTCTCGATCATCAGCAACGGGTCCCCGCCGTGCTCGACCTTGCGGAACCAACGCTGTGCTTTCGTCGGGCCGCCGTTGTAGGCCATCGCGAGCAAGATCAGGTTGCCGCGAATCGACTTTTCCTCCAGCAGGTAGGCGATATAGCGCTGGCCGAGTTTGATATTGTAGGCGGGGTCCAGCAAGCGGCGCTTTTCCCGGCCGACGAGCCCGCTGTCGCCGGCCATGAAGCTCGCGGTCCGGGGCATGAGTTGCATCAGGCCGCTGGCGCCGACGGGGCTCCGGGCATCTGGGCGAAAGTTGGATTCCCGCCGGATGAAGGCGTTGACCAACGCGCGGTCGATCTCCCAACCGCCATTCGGCCGCCAGGGGGCCAGCGGATAGAGGACGGTGTCGCGCGCGACCAGACCCGCGTTCCTCTGCAGGCGGGCGAGGCGCAGCACCGTTTCCGGCATGCCCAGCCGATCCGCCACCGCCAGCAGCACCGGCCCCCGCCCCCTGACGCCCTGGGTTAGCAAGTGGCGGATTTCACGGTCGGCCAGATCATGCCGGCCGATCTCGCGGAAGATGGCGATGCGCCGGATGGCGGGAATTTCGAGCAGTCGGCCGAATTCGGCCTCGGACAGCGGCGGCGGCGTCCAATCGAGGCCGGTCTCGCGTGCCAGCAGGCGGTTGGCGACGAGGCCATAGAAACTTCTGGGATGTCGGCCCGCGACCGAGAGGTAGGGAATGACCTCGTTCGGGCGCCGGCCAACCAGGCTGGTCCGGGCCGCCCAGTAGGCCCCGGCCGCGACCATGTCGCCGCTCGCCGTCTCGGAGTTGGCGAGCGCGTCGAAATGCCGCCGCGCCGTTTCGTGGTCGCCGAGCCGCCAGGCGGCCAGGCCGGCGAACCAGTCGGCGCCCTGAACCCGCGCCCGGGATCGTTCCGCCGCCCCGGCGGCGAGCTTCAGGGCCTTGCGATACTTTCCGTTGTAGTAGTAGCCGCGGGAGATCGCCGAGGCGATGGTGTCGTAGTCGGCGGCCCCCAACGCCTGGCGCCGGTGCGCGTTCTTGAGCAGTTTCAGCGCCCAGGTCGGCCGGTCTCGCTTCAATCCCGCGAGTACTCGGGCGGCGAGCCGGCGTGCCCGGCCGGCGAGGGTATATCGCGCCGCGGCCCGCTCCGTCGCCACCGGCGGCGCCGCGGCGAGGCGTGGAATCCGGGTCGTCGTCGGCCGGCGCGGGCGCCCGGCCCGCTTCGGCCGGCGCTTCATCGCCAGGCGGTAAACCCGTTCGGCGCCGGGGTGATCGTGATAGTTCGCCAGCCAGCGGTGGAGTTCCTCGAACTTGGAACGATAGGCGGTTGGATGCAGGTAGCGCTCGTAAAGCAGGTGTCCCAACAATATCGGGTCGTCCAGCTGCCTCGCCACCTCGTCGGCGGCACGCCAGCGTTTCGCCCGCTGCAATTCGAACAGGCGCTCGTAACGCCGGACGTCGTCGACCGAGAGCAGGCGCGGCATATCGGCCGCCTCGTCCCGGTCCAAAGTCGCCTCGGCCGAAGAACCGACCAGGGCGAGCGGGGCGGCGAGAAGGACGAGCAAAGCGAGCGGCGCCAGCCCGCGGGCAAGGCGCGGCCAAGCCACCGCCTCGCCCGGCAAGCGTGCGATCAACTCTCCCCCCGCACCTGGCGGGTCTTGAATACGCCTCCCGTCCATGGTGCCGTGATAATCCGAATTTTACTTTTTATCAAGGTCTTGCGGTGGATGGATTCAATATCTTGTGTGAAAATGCCATAATACCACTATATCTTGTTTATGCAAGATCGTCGAGGCGGTCACGAATGGCCAGGAAGTCGGACCAGGCGTCTCGTTTCAGGGCCGGCTGGCGCAGCAGGAATGCGGGATGGTAGGTCGGCATCGCCGGCAGCGGGCCGCCTGGACCCCGATAGAGGAACCAGCGTCCGCGAAGCCGCGTAATGCCCTCCCGCCGCTCCAGCAATGTCGCCGCCGAGGTTCCGCCGAGGAAAACCAACAGCTTCGGCGCCTTCAATTCGATGTGGCGGCGCAGGAACGGCAGGCACATCGTGCTTTCCGCGGGCGTCGGCTTGCGGTTGCCGGGGGGGCGCCAGGGCAGGATATTGGTGATGTAAATGTTGGTGCGGTCCAGGCTTATGGAGGCCAGCATGCGGTCCAGCAGGCGGCCACTGACACCAACGAAGGGCAGGCCTTGGCGATCTTCGCCGGCGCCTGGCGCCTCGCCGATCAGCATGACCGGCGCGTCCGCCGCGCCGTCGGCGAAAACCAGGTTGCTGGCCGTGTGCTTCAAGGGGCAATCGTCGAAGCCGGCGAGCGCGGCGCGGAGTTCCTCGAGGCTTCCGGCGGCCTGGGCCAGTGCCTGGGCGCCGGCCGCGGCCGTTTCCGGGTTTTCCATCGCCAGGTCCGGCGCGGGCCGCGCGCGGCGCGGTGGCGGTGGCGGCGCCGGCGCGCGCGGCGGCGGGCGGGCCGAGACCTCGAAGCGGTCGAGCGGTGCCTCGCCGATGGTCTCGTCGACGCCGGCGTCGAGATGCCAGCGGAGGATGTCGAGGGCCCGGGCGCGATCGGTCATGGCGGCGAGGTTAGCACTCGCCGCTTCGTCCCCGCCAGGCGGGTCCGCCGCCCGCGCACGCCGTCGTTGACCGGGCGACGCCGGGCACGCATAAGTGCGGGTCTGGCGCGCCGGGGGCGGCGCGGCAAGGCCGGGGAGCGATGCGGATGGAACGTGAGTCGATGCCCTTTGACGTCGTGATCGTCGGCGGCGGCCCGGCGGGCCTCGGCGCGTCGATACGGCTGAAACAGCTCTGCCGGCAAGGCGGCGTCGACCTCGATGTCTGCGTCCTGGAGAAGGGCTCCGAGATCGGCGCCCATATCCTCTCCGGCGCCGTGCTCGACCCGCGCGCGCTCGAGGAGCTGATTCCGGACTGGTCCGAACTCGGCGCCCCGCTCCACACGCCCGTCACGGCCGAGCGCTTCCGTTTCCTCACCAGACGCAAGGCGATTGCGTTCCCGACCTTTCTATTGCCGAAGGTCATGCAAAACCACGGAAACTACGTCGTCAGCCTCGGCAATCTCTGCCGCTGGCTGGCCGAGCAGGCCGAGGCGCTGGGAGTCGAGATCTACCCGGGCTTCGCCGCCGCCGAGGTGCTCCACCACGAGGACGGACGGGTCAAGGGCGTGGCGACCGGCGACATGGGCGTCGGGCGCGACGGCGAGCGGAAGGATTCCTACACCCCGGGGATGGAGCTGCACGCCAAATACACCCTCTTCGCCGAGGGCTGCCGCGGCTCGCTCACAAAGGGGCTGGAGACGCGCTTCGGACTTCGCGACGGCGCCGCGCATCAGAGTTACGGCATCGGCATCAAGGAGCTGTGGCAGGTCCCGCCCGAGCGCCACCACCCAGGCCTGATCATGCACACCGCCGGCTGGCCGATGGACAATTCGACCTATGGCGGCTCCTTCCTCTATCACCTGGAAGACAATCAGGTCGCGGTCGGCTTCGTCATCGGCCTCGACTACGCGAACCCCTATCTCTCGCCGTTCGACGAGTTCCAGCGCTTCAAGACCCATCCCGAGATCGCCGGGCACCTGGAGGGCGGCAGCCGGATCGCCTATGGCGCCCGGGCGCTGAACGAGGGCGGCCTGCAATCGGTGCCTAAGCTGGTGTTCCCGGGCGGCGCGCTCATCGGCTGCGCCGCCGGCTTCTTGAACGTGCCGAAGATCAAGGGCTCCCACAACGCCATGAAGACCGGCATGCTGGCGGCCGAGGCGGCCTTCGAGGCGCTGGCCGGGGCGGGCGAAGGCATGGGGCCGGCCGAGCTCACCGCCTATCCCGAGGCCTACGAGAACTCCTGGGTGCATGACGAGCTGCGCGCGGCGCGGAACTTCCGCCCGGCCTTCGCCAAATGGGGCCTCCTCGGCTCCACCCTCTACAACGGCTTCGATCAGATGTTGGGCGGCAAGGTGCCCTGGACCTTTGGCCATGGCCTGCCCGACCATCGCCACACCGGACGCAAGGACGCGCACCAGCCGATTCCCTACCCCAGGCCCGACGGGGTGCTGAGCTTCGACAAACCCTCCTCCGTCTTCCTCTCGAATACCAACCACGAGGAGGACCAGCCGGTCCACTTGACGCTGGCCGACGACGGCGTGCCGATCGACGTCAATCTGGCGCTCTACGACGCGCCCGAGGAGCGCTTCTGTCCGGCGGGCGTGTATGAAATTCTGCGCGACGACGACGGCCCCAACCCGCGCCTGCAGATCAACGCGCAGAACTGCGTCCACTGCAAGACCTGTGACATCAAGGACACGACGCAAAACATCAACTGGGTGGTGCCGGAAGGCGGTGGCGGGCCAAACTACCCGAATATGTGAGGCGCGGAGGCAAACGGGACGGCGTGATGGGCAACAAGGCGAAGGCGACGGGCGGAGATCCGCCCCGAACGGCGGGCGCGGCCGGGTGCGCGGCATTGGCGCTCGCCGCAGTGGTGGCGCTTTCGGGCTGCGGCGGGAATTTTGGCGCCGACGGCTTCGCGCTCCGCGGCGAGCCGGTGGATTCCGCCCTCGGCCATTATCTCGCCGCGCGCCACGCCCGCGTCGCGCGGGACGGGGACGCGGCGGCGCGGTTCTATGAAGTCGCGCTCGGCGAGGACCCGGAAAACCGCACGCTGATTCATCGAACCTTCCTCGTCTCGCTGTCGACGGGGGACCACGACCGGGCCTTCAAGCTGGCCGAGAAGCTCGTCGCGCCGGGCCGGCGCGCGGGCTTGGCCCGGCTGGTCCTGGCGACGCGCGACGTCGAGGCCGGGCGCTACGCCGAGGCCGAGAAATTGCTGGCCGACGACGAGGCCAAGGGCTTCGCCGTCCTTCTGAAACACTTGATCCGGGGGTGGATCAAGGTCGGCGCCGGCGACCTCCAGGCGGCCGAGACGGCGCTGAAACCGCTGGAGGAGCGGGACGGCTTTCGCAGCTTCCGCGACTATCACCTGGCTCTGATGCGCGACTTCCTCGGCGACGCGGAGGGCGCCGCCAGGCTGCTGGGCGAGATCGACGGGGGCCGGGGCCTCACCGCGTCGGCGACGCTCGCCCAGGGGGCGATCCTCGCCGGGCTCGGCAGGCCCAAGGAAGCGGCCGAGGCCTATGCCAAGTTCCTGGGGCGGGTGCCCAACAACCCGCCGGTGCGCCGCGCGCGGCGGGAGCTGGAGAAGGGCGGGCTGCCGGCACGGCCGGTCGCCACCGTGAACGATGGCCTGGCCGAGGCCTATTTCGGCGTCGCCACGGCGCTGGCGCAGGATCGCGGCCGGGGGGCGGCGCGGATGTACGCCAACCTGGCGCTCTATCTCCGGCCCGGCCTCGACGATGCGCGGATGCTGCTGGGGGAGATCTTGGAGTCCGATCTCCGTTGGCGGGAGGCGATCGATATCTACGACGCGATCGGGCCGGTCTCGCCCTACTACCGCGCTTCGCGCTTGCGGATCGCCGTCGACCTCGAGCGGCTGGAACGGCCGGACGAGGCGATCGCCGAGCTGGAGGCGCTCGTCGCCAAGGACGAGGACGACAAATCGGCCGTCATCGCGCTGGCCGACCTGCTGCGCAGCCGGGAGCGCTACGACGATGCCGCCAAGGCCTACGACCGGGCGCTCCTGGGCCTGGACGAGCCGGAGAAGCATCACTGGTCGCTCTTCTATGCGCGCGGCATCGCGCTCGAGCGAACCCGGAAGTGGGCGCGGGCCGAGGCCGATTTCCTCAAGGCGCTGGAGCTCAGCCCCGATCATCCGCTGGTGCTGAACTACCTCGGCTATTCCTGGGTCGAACAGGGCCGCCACCTCGACCGCGCCCAGGAGATGATCGAGAAGGCGGTCTCCCAGCGACCGAACGACGGCTATATCGTCGACAGCCTCGGCTGGGTGCTCTACCGCCGGGGCAACTACCCCAACGCGGTGCGCCACCTGGAACGGGCGGTCGAACTCAGGCCGAGCGATCCGGTGATCAACGATCATTTGGGCGACGCCTACTGGCGGGTCGGCCGGCGCATCGAGGCCCGCTTCCAGTGGAGCCATGCGCTCGACCTCAAGCCCGAGGACGATGCCGTCGCCGGGATCCGCGAGAAGATTCACCGTGGCCTGGACGGTGTCCGGAACAGCAACGATGGTTGAGCCCGTGGTGCCCGAACGGCGGCCGGCGCGGGCCAAGCTCAACCTCTTTCTCCACGTCCTGGGCCGCCGGCCGAACGGGTATCACGAACTCGACAGCCTGATCGTCTTCACCGGCCTCGCCGATGGCGTGAGCGCGGCGGCGGCGGACCGGCTGTCGCTGACCCGGACCGGGGCCTTCGCGGGGCGGCTGGCGGCGTCCCTGGCGGCGGACGACGACGATTTGATGCTGCGGGCGGCCCGCGCCCTCGCTCCCGGCCGGGGCGCGGCCCTGGGCCTGGAAAAGAACCTGCCGCCCGCGGCCGGCATGGGCGGCGGCTCGTCCGACGCGGCGGCGGCGCTTCGCGCCCTCGTTTCGCTCTGGAGGCTGGACATGGACGAGGCGTCGCTCGCTGAAATCGGCCTCGGCCTGGGTGCCGACGTGCCGGCCTGCCTCGCTCAGCCGGGGGCGGTGCGGATCGGCGGCGTCGGCGAACGGGTTTCCCCGATCGGCCCGATCCCGCCGGCGCCGGTGCTGGTGGTCAATCCGGGTGTCGCGCTCTCGACGGCGGAGGTGTTTCGCGCCCGCGAGGGCGGCTGGTCGCCGCCGGCACCGGCCTGGGACGGGGCATCGACCGTGGCGGACCTCGCGGCCTGGCTCGCTCCGCTCGGCAACGACATGGAGGCGCCGGCGCGGCGCCTGGCGCCCGTCGTGGACGAGGTTCTCGCGCGGCTGCGGACCCTGCCCGGGGTTCTGCTGGCGCGGATGAGCGGCGGCGGCGCCACCTGCTTCGCGCTGTTCGATACCGGCGCGGCGGCCGGGGCCGCGCGCGACCTCGTCCAGGCCGAACGGCCGGGGTGGTGGTGCCGTGCCACATGTCTGGCGGTGGGCGATGAAGCGGCGGTGACGCCATGATACCGACCTGCGTTGAGTGCACCTCATCGCGGGTCGGCAAGCGCGACCGCGCGCCCGAGCTTATGCGAGGAAAAGCCCGGGTGGCGTCTGAACGCCAGACAACCCGCCATGAGTCCTACTCATTGCGGGTTGGCATGAGACGGTTCGCGCGCCTGGCCCTGGTGGGCGCGGCGGCGCTCGTGCTCGCCGGCTGCGTGCCCGGGATGGCGGGCGAGGGCGGGTCCTCGGGCGATGTCGGCCCGACCGAGGGGGGAAGCGACATCGCCCGGACCTTCGACAACGCGGTCGTGATGTTGCCGGGGCCGGACGGCGGGGCGCCGCTGGTGACCCGGATGAACGCGCCCGAATTGAAGGCCCGGCTGGCCCGGGGACCGAAGCTGAGCTATCCGACGATCCTCTACATGCACGGTTGCAACGGGGTCGGCTCGGTCAAGGTGCTGCGGGCCTTGGCGGAACGCGGCTTCGCGGTGATCGCGCCGGACAGTTTCGCGCGCCGCTATCGGCCGCTGCAGTGCAGCGCCTGGCGGCAAAGCGGCGGCCGGAACGTCTTCGTCTATGATTTCCGCCAGACCGAGATCTCCTATGCGCTGCACCGGATCGAGGGCACGCCCTGGGTCGACCGGCGCCGGATGTTCCTCTACGGCTCCTCCGAGGGCGGCCTGGCGACGGCGATCTACCGGGGCTACGCCTTCCGCGCCCGGGTGGTGACGCAATGGACCGGTCACGGCTCGCCCCTCGTGCGCGGCTTGATGGCGCAACCGAACGAGCCGGTGCTGACCATCGTGCGGGCCGACGATCCCTGGTATTCGGCCTCGAGGACGCCCGGCCAGGCCGGCCATTGCGGCGTCTTCATCGGGAAACGGCCGCGCTCCCGCTCCGTCGTGCTCGAGGGCGGCGGCGGCCACGACGTCTACGGCAATCCGAGGACGATACCCCTGATCGCCGATTTCCTGGTCCGCAAGGCGCGGCTGGTGGACGGGAAGAAATAGTCGGCCGGCGGGAAGGTCCCGCCGCGTCGCATCGGCGTGGGTTTTCACCTTGGCGCCCTGGTTCAGGGGCCGTTGTCGAGCTGCATGATGATGACGGGAACGATGGCCGCGGCCTCGTTGACCGTGGGGTCGCGGCCCAGGGCGAGTTCCTTGCGATCGTTCAGGCCGTCGCCGTCGGTGTCGGCCTTGAAAGGATCGGTGCCGAGCGCCGCTTCCCGGCCGTTGGTGAGACCGTCGCCATCCGCGTCGCCGTCCGGGTCCAGGGCGACATCGTTCGGGTTTTCCGGACCGAGACCGTGGGCGACTTCCCAGGAATTGGTCATGCCGTCCCCGTCGCTGTCGGCGTTGTTCGGAAGCAGAGGTAGGTTCAAGGAAACGTAAGGCTCGTCCGTCGTGCTGACCGGAACATCGATGCCCGTGAACACACGGGAGAGGTAGCCCGAACGGCTCCCCGTTACCCGGGCCGAGCCCAGGGGCATCAGAAGCACGTATTCGCCGTTGATCTCGGCGACCACCGTCTCGCTGACGCTACCCACCACGCCCCTGACCGAACTGCCGGCCAGACGGGCGAAATCCAGGTCGCCGTGCACGATCCCCTTCAGGATTCCGAACGGCGCATTGCCGTTGTCGGTCGAGAAGCTTCGCGTCTGGCTGCTGGCGCGGATGGCGCCGAAGACGTCCACCGCCTCCACCTTCCAGTGATAGGTTGAAAGGTCCCGCAGGCCCGCCGTCGCGTCCACCGCGGCCGCCGAGGACGGCAGTTCCTCCAGCCGGTAGGCGCCCGCCGCGCCGTTGAACGTCGTGAAGCCCGCGTCGTCGGTGATCACCAGGGTGTGGGAGAGATCGTGCCCGTCCGGGTCCGTGATGTCTTCCCAGTCGAAGATCCCCACCGTCTTCACCGTCGCGCCCGCCAGGGGCGAGAGCAGGTCGAAGGCGGCCGGCGGTGCGTTGGTGCCCAGGTTCTTGTAGACGACCGAGCGCCGGGCCGGCGAGAGCGCCCCGGTCTCCACGTCCTGGACGTAGTAGTAGATCTCGTATTTGCTGGGCGCGGTGAAGCCGTCGGCCAGCAGATAGAAGCGGTCGCCGTGGGGGTTGCCGGGGGGCAGCAGCTGGCGGCGAGTGTAGTTCGTCTCCAACTGCTCGGTGCCGCCCTCGGGCGCCAGTTGGGTCGCCGGCGCGCGGATTTCCACGTAGGCTTGGCTCACTTGGGCCGTGTCGTTGGCGAAGAGTTCCAGTGCCGCCTGGCTCTGGGCGTTGCTCAGGAAGAGCGTCGTGGTCACGCCCGCGATGTCGGCGGGGTTGTCGGCCGAGTTGGTGTCATGGTTGGGCCCGGTGCCGAGGAAGAGGCTGGCCGCCAGGGCGCCGTCGCCCGAGGCCGCGTCCAGCACGTTGCTGCCCGCCCCGTCGCCATTGTCGTCAAGCAGGGGATGCTGCTCGGCCGAATCGAAATACTGGTTTGCGCTGTTCGTCGAAATTCCGCCGGTTCGTGTGTAGTTCTCGGTCTTGGCCGTCGCTGCCGTGAAGGACGCGCTGAAGTCGGTGCCACGCCCCAGTTCCTGGAAGAACTCCTCCAGGAAATACTCCCCCACCCGGATCCCGTCCGCCTCCTGGGGACCCTTATAGCTCTCCTCGTCGGCCGCCGCGCTGGCCACGATCAGCCGGTTCGGGCCCGAGAGACGCGAGATGAAGCCACCCGAATAGCAGGTGCCGACGACCACCACGCGCGGTTCCTTCCGAGCCTCCGTATCCAAGCCCGCCTCCAGCGTGTCGAGCCAGCCGTCCAGCTCCGCCGGCGTGATCGTCTCGCCTCCGCCCAGCAGGAACGAAGGTGCCGGCGCGCCGTGTTCGACGAAGAGCAGATAGATCGGCGCCGGATTGTCGTTCACCACCGCCGCGAGCCCCTCGATCACCTCGCGGACACCGGCCTCGCTCGGCGAGAAGTCGACGCCGACGCCGAGCTGGGTGATGGCGTTGTCGGGTACACCGTCCTGGTTCGCGTCCTGGGCGGGATCGTGGTTGATATAGAAGATGCTCTGGTCGTCGAAGCCGCGCGACCTGAGCGTTCAATAGATCCGGTTCGCCGTCTTGTTGTGACTTGCGAGCCCCTCGTTATTCGAGATCTTGCCCTGTACCAAAACCGCGTATCCCGCAGAGGTACCAACGAGGAGCAACTGCGCGCTCGAAGTAGAGGCGAGTAAGGCCGCGGTGCCGGTAAACCTGGCGATCAGGCTCCAGGTCCCTTACTTGTTGAAGGAGATATCGCCGCCGTCGCTCAGGAGACCGTTACCTGGAAGGCCGATACTCGTCACCGTGACCTGGCCATTTTCATTGGTCGCAAACGGCCCGATCGTCACGGTGACGCCGTCCGGGTCGGTCACATCCAAATAGACTTCGCTGCCAGTTAGATCCGCGCCCACGTTTGCGGGATTGGTCAGCTTCATCGAAGCATCTGCAGACCCGCCGAAGATGATTGACGAGGTTGAGAGGTTCAAATCCAGAGTCGTGAACTGTCCGGAAACGCCTAAGAAGAGGAACTGGTGCTCGGCCGTACTCACGCGGCCGACTCCGTCCGTCGCCTCGGCCGTGATCGTGTAGGTCTGGTTACCTGTAAAGTTGGCATTCAGGCCGGTAATCCGCCAGCTCGACCAATCGCCGCCCGCGCTCTGGTCCGCCGCCGCGATCTATTGTGGTCTGCTGGTGAGGCCGCTGCCGTCCGACGTGACGTAGAAGCTGCCGTCGGTGATCTGCACGCGCAAATTCGCCACTCCCGAGCCATCGGGATCCGCCGCCGTGCCGCTGACCTCGAAAAGCTGGTTCACGCTCGCGAGATCGGGCGGATCGGTGATAATCACTTGCGGAGATACCAAGTCAATCAGGTAATCCTCGACCACGACCGCGCTCAGAATGTCGAAGTCATCCACGGCGTTGAATTTCAGCCTCGTCGTCTGAGCAATGCTCAGGGGTCCGGCATAAACTGTTGACTGCGGAGTCGGCGTGCTTCCGTCGGTGGTATAGTGAATGGCACAAGAGCCAACATCGTCCTGGCGCAGGCCAAACTGACTGTCTGCACGTCGCCGTAAGTGCCCGATGCGACGTCGGCCGTTACCGTCGGCGGGGCTCCGCCCGTCCGGGGCAGGAAGGAAAGCACCAGCTTGACGACTACGTGATCGCCTACATTGTCGGCCGTGCGGACAACGAGTCTGACGATATCCCCCTCGGCCAGGTCGATCCCCGTTATCGCCGAGTGTAGCGCACCCGGTTCCTTGGACACAAGTTTGTCTCACGCGGCGGGCCTGATTGAGATCGCGGCGTGCCACGCCTGACGAGCTTGAGCGGGGCTCAGGTAGCCGTTCTTTTCGACGATCCACTGGGCATTGTAGAGTTCGACGAAGTCGCGGACGGCGTCCCGCAGCTCCGCGATGTTGCGGTAGATGCGACCATGGATGATCTGTTCCTTCAGCGTGCGATTGAACCGCTCGGCGACGCCGTTGGTCTGGGGCTCGGCGACGAAGGCGTAGGACGGCTGGATGCCCCAGAACTTGATCTGGTTGGTGAAGTGGTCCGACAGATACTGGGAGCCGTGATCCATCCGCAAGGCCAGCCCCCGAGCCGCGCCGGCCGCGGTCGAGCCATACAGCCCGGCAAGCCCCATGGAGATCGGCTGCAGGGCGGCGAAGCGGTCGCCGCGCTTGCAGACATGCCAGCCGACACACTCGGCGTTCCAATGCTCGACGGCGGTGAAGATCCAGCCCCAGCCGTCGTCCACCGTGAACACCCGAACGCCATCGGTGCCCCACATGAGGTTCGGGGCATGAGTGATGATCTCACCGTCATGGGGATTGCCGCCACGGCGGCGGCAGCGATGGGGCGAGAGCAGATTGTTCTCGCGCATCAGGCGGAGCACCCGCTTGCGGGCAACCCGGATGTCGCGACAGACCCGAAGCCGAGCCCAGACCTTGCGGTAGCCCTCGCCCTCCCAGGGCGATGCCTCCAGGTCGGCTTCGATCGCCACCAGCAGCGCCTGGTCCGAGATCGCGGGCTTCGGTCCCCGACGCTTTGCCGGCGGCTGCTCGGCGTGCTGGCCGGAGGTCATGGCGTAGAACGAGGAGCGGGCCATGCCCCAGGCGGCGCAGACCCGCCGCAGGCCGTAGGCCAGACCCGTGCCGGGCGAGGTGGCGGCACTCATCGCCGCGACCTCCGCCGCCCCAAAGGGCCGAAGGTCTCCGTCTTGGCCTCCAGCAGTTCCACCTGCATGGTCAACTCTCCGATCCGCTTCATGGCGCTATCCAGTTCCGCCTGCACCGGATCGCCCTTGCGTTGCTTGAGCGAGGCGTCGATCCCGCCGATCGCTTTCTCACGCCACTGCTCGAGCCGGAAGATCTCTACGCCCAACTGGCGCGACAGAAGTTGCACCGGCTCGTCACGCAAAAGCCGCGGAACGACCTCACGCTTGCGCGCCACCGTCCATCGCTGGCCAAGTCCCAGCGGGCCTGCCGGCAAAGCCTGGCCTGGGGAAAACGTGGACGAGCCAAGCTCGCCCGCATTTACCACAGGCCCATCAACAGCAACTTTCTTCTCAAAATTATCGGCCATGTTCCGGTCCTCCTTGGACACTTCGATTAAGCCAATTCTGTGTCCAAGGAAATCGGGTCCGACTCACCGTTATCGCCGAGCTTCCTCCACTTCCGGTCAAGAAATCGAAGGGAGTGACACTGTTGTATGAGTCACTGTTAGTCGACGGAATCGAGCCATCGGTCAGCGTGACGTCGTTCTTGGTCAGTGACCACACATTGAGGTGATGTCCCACCCAATGTTGAAAAGTGCGAGATAGGCATCGTCTGATCGAGAGGCTACGCGGCCACCTCGATGTCTTCAATGACGGACTTTGCTCCGGCCTTTCTCACCGCCTCCCGCAGGGCGGCGTCGAGGATGGGGAGCTGGCGGTAGGCCTTGAGGCGGCGGAAGGTCTTTTGCGCCTCCAAGAGGCCGGCGGCGGTCCAACGCAGCGCCATCTCGGCGTTGCGCCAGCGCTTGACGTTCCGCTGCACCGTCCGGACGGTGCCGATCGCGTTCTCGATGGCGTTGGTGCAAGCCAGCGAGTGTCGAAGTTGCGGCGGGAGGCCGAGCCGGATCACGGTCAGGATCTCGTCCAGGCCCTCCAGGATCGAGCCCGAGACGCCGGGTGCGTCATGCTCCAGACGGCGGGCGAGGTTGCGCAAGAGCCGTTCGGCCTTGGCCGCGTCGTCCTGCTGCCAGGCCTGCCGCAAGACCTTCCTGACGCCGGCATGGAGGCTCTCGTCCAGCCGGTCCGTGATGTTGCGCCCCTTGTGCACCTGGCAGCGCTGGAGGGCCGCCGCCCGCCCGAAGGTCCGCCGGATCGCCTTCGAGAGCGCCTTGGCGCCGTCGACGATGTAGAGCCGAGGCCGTTCGGGATCGAGACCGCGCTCGATCAGGTTGTCGAGCATGGCTTGCACCGTGGCCGCGTTCTCCGTCGCGCCCTCGGCCAGGCCCAGCACGTGCTTCGCGCCGCCGGTGTCGATGCCGATCGCCGCCACCATCAGGTGATCGCCGACATGGAGCCCGTCGATCTGGAGCACCACGAGATCGAGATCGTCGAGCGGGCTCGCCAGCCAGGCCTTCAGCTTGCTTCGCGTCAACGCCACGAAACGGCGCGAGACCGCCGACTTCGAGGTTGCGTCACCCGATGCCGCCGGCAGATCGCCGCCCGCATCGTCCGGCAGGCGCACCGCGCGGGCATACTTGCGGGTCGAGACGTTGATCACCATCAGATTCATCGCCCAGGCTTGCAAGAGTTCGGGTTCCGACAGCAGCTCCCAACTCGGCAGGCTCATCTCCCGACCCGCGAAGTCCCCCACCCGAGGGCGCTCGACCTTCACTTTGCCGCCGTGGTAGGCGATCTCGCTCCGGGTCGTGCCCCATCGATGGCCCTTGCGCTCGCCCGAGCGGGCGTGGCGCGAACCGCACAAGGCTTCCGCGTCCGCCGACATCATCTCGTTCAAAGACTCGAGGCCCGCCAAAAGGCAGAAGCGATCGACGCTCATGCGCGGATCGTCGAAGGCCTCCGGCATCGATGGCAAGAGCCGACAGGATGGTTCCGAGGAACGGTCGTTGCGTGTAGTCTTGGTCATGGCGTCGTTCTCCTTGATGGAATCAGCACCCAGAGCCTAGCGGCTCCAGGCGGACGACGCCTACTTCAGCTTTTCAACAGAGCCCGGGACATCCCCCACATTGAAGCGATTCTCCTGAGTCCCACCATCCCAGATCCCATCTGTGATATCGACCGTGCCATAGGCAGGACTAGGGTCTGTGGACATTCATTTGGTCGTGGGGGATTCCCACGACGGAGAAATTCTGATTCAAGGTCCCACAAGGGAGATGGGCCATGGATCGAAGTATCTTGAGCGACGAGCAATTCGAGCGGGTTGCGCCACAACTGCCGGGGAAGGTCGGTGACCCTGGTCGGACGGCGAACAATCGGTTGTTTCTGGAAGCGGTGTTCTGGATTGCGCGCACCGGCGCGCCATGGCGCGACCTGGAGCCGAGGTTCGGGCTCTGGAATTCGGTCTACCGACGCTTCCGACGATGGGCGGAGAAAGGCGTATTCGAGAGTCTATTCAAGCTGTTGTCTCCCGACCCGGACTTCGAATACGCCATCATCGACGGCACCATCGTCCGGGTCCACCAGCATGGCACCGGCGCAAGGGGGGGACTCAAAATCAGGCCATCGGCCGATCGCGAGGCGGGCTGACGACGAAAATCGTCGCGCTCGTCGATGCGCTCGGCAACCTGACGCGCTTCCTGCTGCTTCCCGGCCAACGCCACGACAGCATCGGCGTTGCGCCGTTGATCGAGGGTATCGACTTCGAGGCCCTGCTGGCCGACAAGGCCTTCGACATCGACTGGATCCGCGCCGAACTGGACAGCCGAGGCGCCATGGCCGTCATTCCACCCAAGGCCGATCGGGTGCGCTCTATCCCGTGCGACTTCGCGATGTACAAATGGCGCCATCTCGTCGAGAATTTCTTCTACGATCTCAAGCAGTTCCGGCGCATCGCCACGAGATACGAAAAACCCGACACAAGCTTTGCCGCGATGATACACCTCGCCGGCTGTCGCCTCGCACTCAAATGAATGTCCACAGGCCCTAGTCCACGCGATGGCTATCGTTTCGCCCAGGGTGTTCGGGGAGTGGCCAAGCACATCTCCGGCCGACCAGTCCCCCCAGGCCCCAGGAGATGGTTCGGTGCCGATGACCCTCGACCACCCAAACGGGCCGCCGCTCCCCCAGGTGGCACCAGTCGATTGGCTTGGCGCGAGAGCACCGCGCAATTCATACGACCAAGCACCATTCGGATTCGAGGTGTCGCTCCAGTCCGCGAACACATCGTACGTGATGAGATCCGCTGCCCGGGCCGAGGGAGCAAGTCCCGCGCCGATCGCCAAGCCCACCACGGCGGCAAGCCCCAGCATGAGACCGCGACACGATCCCTGGATCGATCGCCGCCGCCAAGTGAACAATACACTAAACGACATGTCACCTCGCTTTGTCGGGTCTCTGGGGACATGGCGTAATTGAGTTAGGGTCGTCCTCATCAACAACCTGGAACCCGCCCTGGTTTGGCGCCTACGGCGGGTTCGATCAAAGAGGGGTGATGTCCCACCCAATGTTGAAAAGTGCGAGATAGGCATCGTCTGATCGAGAGGCTACGCGGCCACCTCGATGTCTTCAATGACGGACTTTGCTCCGGCCTTTCTCACCGCCTCCCGCAGGGCGGCGTCGAGGATGGGGAGCTGGCGGTGGGCCTTGAGGCGGCGGAAGGTCTTTTGCGCCTCCAAGAGGCCGGCGGCGGTCCAACGCAGCGCCATCTCGGCGTTGCGCCAGCGCTTGACGTTCCGCTGCACCGTCCGGACGGTGCCGATCGCGTTCTCGATGGCGTTGGTGCAAGCCAGCGAGCGTCGAAGTTGCGGCGGGAGGCCGAGCCGGATCACGGTCAGGATCTCGTCCAGGCCCTCCAGGATCGAGCCCGAGACGCCGGGTGCGTCATGCTCCAGACGGCGGGCGAGGTTGCGCAAGAGCCGTTCGGCCTTGGCCGCGTCGTCCTGCTGCCAGGCCTGCCGCAAGACCTTCCTGACGCCGGCATGGAGGCTCTCGTCCAGCCGGTCCGTGATGTTGCGCCCCTTGTGCACCTGGCAGCGCTGGAGGACCGCCGCCCGCCCGAAGGTCCGCCGGATCGCCTTCGAGAGCGCCTTGGCGCCGTCGACGATGTAGAGCCGAGGCCGTTCGGGATCGAGACCGCGCTCGATCAGGTTGTCGAGCATGGCTTGCACCGTGGCCGCGTTCTCCGTCGCGCCCTCGGCCAGGCCCAGCACGTGCTTCGCGCCGCCGGTGTCGATGCCGATCGCCGCCACCATCAGGTGGTCGCCGACATGGAGCCCGTCGATCTGGAGCACCACGAGATCGAGATCGTCGAGCGGGCTCGCCAGCCAGGCCTTCAGCTTGCTTCGCGTCAACGCCACGAAACGGCGCGAGACCGCCGACTTCGAGGTTGCGTCACCCGATGCCGCCGGCAGATCGCCGCCCGCATCGTCCGGCAGGCGCACCGCGCGGGCATACTTGCGGGTCGAGACGTTGATCACCATCAGATTCATCGCCCAGGCTTGCAAGAGTTCGGGTTGAGTCGGACCCGATTTCCTTGGACACAGAACTGGCTTAATCGAAGTGTCCAAGGAGGACCGGAACATGGCCGACAATTTTGAGAACAAAGTTGCTGTTGATGGGCCTGTGGTAAACGAGGGCGAGCTTGGCTCGTCCACGTTTTCCCCAGGCCAGGCTTTGCCGGCAGGCCCGCTGGGACTTGGCCAGCGATGGACGGTGGCGCGCAAGCGTGAGGTCGTTCTGCGGCTTTTGCGTGACGAGCCGGTGCAACTTCTGTCGCGCCAGTTGGGCGTAGAGATCTTCCGGCTCGAGCAGTGGCGTGAGAAAGCGATCGGCGGGATCGACGCCTCGCTCAAGCGACGCAAGGGCGATCCGGTGCAGGCGGAACTGGATAGCGCCATGAAGCGGATCGGAGAGTTGACCATGCAGGTGGAACTGCTGGAGGCCAAGACGGAGACCTTCGGCCCTTTGGGGCGGCGGAGGTCGCGGCGATGAGTGCCGCCACCTCGCCCGGCACGGGTCTGGCCTACGGCCTGCGGCGGGTCTGCGCCGCCTGGGGCATGGCCCGCTCCTCGTTCTACGCCATGACCTCCGGCCAGCACGCCGAGCAGCCGCCGGCAAAGCGTCGGGGACCGAAGCCCGCGATCTCGGACCAGGCGCTGCTGGTGGCGATCGAAGCCGACCTGGAGGCATCGCCCTGGGAGGGCGAGGGCTACCGCAAGGTCTGGGCTCGGCTTCGGGTCTGTCGCGACATCCGGGTTGCCCGCAAGCGGGTGCTCCGCCTGATGCGCGAGAACAATCTGCTCTCGCCCCATCGCTGCCGCCGCCGTGGCGGCAATCCCCATGACGGTGAGATCATCACTCATGCCCCGAACCTCATGTGGGGCACCGATGGCGTTCGGGTGTTCACGGTGGACGACGGCTGGGGCTGGATCTTCACCGCCGTCGAGCATTGGAACGCCGAGTGTGTCGGCTGGCATGTCTGCAAGCGCGGCGACCGCTTCGCCGCCCTGCAGCCGATCTCCATGGGGCTTGCCGGGCTGTATGGCTCGACCGCGGCCGGCGCGGCTCGGGGGCTGGCCTTGCGGATGGATCACGGCTCCCAGTATCTGTCGGACCACTTCACCAACCAGATCAAGTTCTGGGGCATCCAGCCGTCCTACGCCTTCGTCGCCGAGCCCCAGACCAACGGCGTCGCCGAGCGGTTCAATCGCACGCTGAAGGAACAGATCATCCATGGTCGCATCTACCGCAACATCGCGGAGCTGCGGGACGCCGTCCGCGACTTCGTCGAACTCTACAATGCCCAGTGGATCGTCGAAAAGAACGGCTACCTGAGCCCCGCTCAAGCTCGTCAGGCGTGGCACGCCGCGATCTCAATCAGGCCCGCCGCGTGAGACAAACTTGTGTCCAAGGAACCGGGTGCGCTACAGCAAGAGTTCGGGTTCCGACAGCAGCTCCCAACTCGGCAGGCTCATCTCCCGACCCGCGAAGTCCCCCACCCGAGGGCGCTCGACCTTCACTTTGCCGCCGTGGTAGGCGATCTCGCTCCGGGTCGTGCCCCATCGATGGCCCTTGCGCTCGCCCGAGCCGGCGTGGCGCGAACCGCACAAGGCTTCCGCGTCCGCCGACATCATCTCGTTCAAAGACTCGAGGCCCGCCAAAAGGCAGAAGCGATCGACGCTCATGCGCGGATCGTCGAAGGCCTCCGGCATCGATGGCAAGAGCCGACAGGATGGTTCCGAGGAACGGTCGTTGCGTGTAGTCTTGGTCATGGCGTCGTTCTCCTTGATGGAATCAGCACCCAGAGCCTAGCGGCTCCAGGCGGACGACGCCTACTTCAGCTTTTCAACAGAGCCCGGGACATCCCCCAAGGAGGACGACCCATGAGTGAAGTTTACGCCGGTCTCGATATCTCGGACAAGCAGACGCATATTAGCATGATGGATGCCTCCGGCGCGGTCGCCTGGCGGGGCAAGTGCGCGAGCGATCCCCAGGCGATCTCGGTGATGCTGGGGAAGCAGACGAGCCGTCTTGGTATCGTGCTTGTCCGCGCGGTGCTGGAGACGGGCCCGCTGTCGGTGTTTCTGCATCACGGTCTTCGGGCCCGCGGTGTTCCGGTGGTCTGCATCCGCGCGCGCCATGCGAAGGGGGTGCTGTCGACGGCGCTCAACAAGACGGACGTGAATGACGCGGAGGGGCTTGCGCAGCTGGCGCGGACGGGCTGGTACGAGGCGGTTCACGTGAAGGACGCCGAGAGCCACATCGCGCGGGCGGAGCAGAAGGTGCGGGCCCGCCTGGTGGGGATGAAGACGGGGTGCAAGAACCAGCTTCGCGGTTTGCTGAAGGTCTTCGGGCTGCGTCTGGGCAAAGTGACGACGCCGGCGAAGAGGGCTGAGCGTCTGGAGGTGCTGTTCGCCCAGGAGCCTCGCCTCCGAGAGGCGTTGGGGCCGCTGGTGGCGGTGTTGGAAGCGCTGGAGCGCGAGCAGTCGGTGCTGGATCGCAAGCTGAAGGCGCGCGCCGCGCGGGACGCGGTGACGCGTCGTCTGATGACGGCGCCGGGGGTGGGGCACTGGGTGGCGGCGCTCTACAAGGCGGGCATCGAGGATCCGGGACGCTTCGCGAGGAGCGCCGAGGTCGGCGCCTATGTCGGGCTCAGTCCGAAGCGCTATCA
Source organism: Alphaproteobacteria bacterium (assembly GCA_965226475.1). Classification (GTDB taxonomy): domain Bacteria; phylum Pseudomonadota; class Alphaproteobacteria; genus JASLMY01. The sequence goes on from CBDDDJ010000003.1 coordinate 280,470, forward strand.
GTCGGGCGAGATGGACTACGACGGAGGGATCTCCCGGCGGGGCGACAAGGAGCTGCGCCACGCGCTCTACGAGGCGGCGAACAGTATCCTCGGCCGCCTGAAGCGGCCTTGTGCGCTCAGGGACCGGGGCCTGGCCTTGCAGGAGCGCAAGGGTTCGAAGCGGGCACGGGTCGCGGTCGCCCGCAAGCTGGCGGTGATCCTCCACAAGATGTGGCGCGACGAAGCCGACTTCGATTGGGCCCGGGCCTGAGCAGGGCCGACGGCGGCGCCCGACGCGCCGCCGCGCCGCGCCCGCCGCCAGACCCGAGGCCCGGGGGGAAGCGTGCCGTAACTGTCCACGGCTCTCGACCGCGTCGGGGACCTTTTCGCTCCCCCCACTCCTTTTCCTCCGGCCCCCATCGTCCGGCACCGCCAAATCAGCGCGCCCCCGCGCGGAACGGTGACCGCGTAGACAACCGTGAAGGCGAAGGGCGCGCAAACGACCGGAAGACTGAAAACAGGCAGCCAGACAGCCGCCTAAAGGCGGCTCGGCATGCCCGGCGCTCCGAGAAACTGAAATCTCCGCGCCAGGCATGCCGGGAAATGAAAGGAAATAATCCTGAAAGGACGAAACTCAATTAGACAACGGTTACCTATTTGATTCCGATTCCCTGTCAACATTCCTTCCCTACCGACAGCAGGGGCCGTGGCTCGGGGCGGCGCGGAGGTCCGGTTCCACCCGCGGGGTCTCGTGGCGCCGCGCGCCGGCAGCCGTGTCGGGGCGGCGGTCACGGGCGTCGTTTCCGCCATGCGCGACAGCGGGGCGGGGGCTCGGCATCGCGGCGATGAGCCCCGGCAAACGGCCGCGCGGACAAAGCCTCCCCGAAGTCCTTCAGCCATGATCGTTTCCCGTTCAGCTGGAACCGGAGCAACCAAGGAATAATATAGGCTCAATTCGTGAATTGTATGCGTTACCTTGTTACGGTGGCGGCGAGGCAGGCTCGGTCATTGGCGCCGGGGGCGAGGCCGACGAGGTGGAACCAGCTCAGGTAGTTGTCCAGATAGCGGGTGGCGATGCCGCGGCGGGGACGCAGGAAGTCCTTCAACCGGCTGTGGCGGCTGTTCACCGTCTGCACATGCAGATCGCCCCGAACCCGTTCCCCCATCGAGCGGTTGAGTGCTTCGTGGCTCACCCCGAGCGCGGCGGCGCAAGGTGGATAGCTCGCGCCACCGTCGGAGACCAGCAGGGCGTCCTTCGCGACCACCGGGTCGAGAGCAGCCGTGAGCGCCGCCGCGTCGACCCTGGGCAGCACCGCGCTCACCGTCGTCCCGCTCCGGTCCGCCGCCATGAGAACCGGCACCTGCTCGCGCGAGAGGCCGCGCTTCTTCGCCTTGCCGCCCCGCCGCCGTGCCTTGCGTCCCAGCCCGCGCGCGCCCTTCCGGCTCTCCAGGACGTAGGTCTCGTCCGCTTCCACGATCCCCTTGAGCACCTCCGAATCGCTCCGCGCCGCCGCCAGAAACCGGTGACGCCAGCGGAACGCCGTGCTCACCGCCACGTCGCAGCGCGCCGCCGAGGCCTTCACCGTCTCCCCCTCCGCCAGCGACGCCCCGAACGACAGCCAGCGTTCCTTGTGGTGCAGGCCCGACAGCGGCGTACCGGTCAGCGCGTTGAAGGTCCTGCCGCAGCCCTTGCACTGGTAGCGCCGCAGACCCCGCGCCATACCGCGCGAAACCGCCCCTTCGCTCGCGCAGTGCGGACAGCGCCGGGCCTCGTCCACACCAAGCTCGATCGCGGCCTTCGATGCCTCGCCTTCGCTCCGGCCCGACAGCACCGCGAGCGCCTCGTGCCGCTGCACGCGCGCCGCCGAAAGCCACACCTGGAAACCCTTGCCGTCCATGACCCAACCTCCTGACGTTCCGAGCATTCTATCACAAATGCATACGTTTCACAAATTGAGCCATAATATAAGCATGGGCTTTCCGCCTCGTCATCACCCAAACGAGTGATGTTCGTCCATCAATGACGAAATCGCTCCTGTCACCCAAACGGGGGCTCTGCCCCGGCTGGCCGACATGGCGCCGCTCGCGGCCGCGTCCGACGACGCCACGCCCGCCGGGAACGAGGGGCGGCACGTTGCCTTCCCACAGGCTCATGCTCTCCACGACGCTCATCCCCTCGGCCCGGAGCGCTTTTCTTCACCGTCGTGGCGGCGGCCTCGTGCCTGGCCGGCGAAGGGCGGTGTCTCTCGCCAAAATTTCGAACGGCGGATTCGGCGGTCCGGCCCGTGCTGCGACGATCCCCCGAAAGAGCCCCGGCCTCCGGGCGGAGCGAGGGACTTTTTTGCCGGCAACGAAGCCGTTCGGGCGTTAGCCCTCGGCGAGCGCGCGGCGGAGCGCCGGGCGCCAGTCGGGGGGCGCCAGGCCGAAGACGCTCGCGAGCCGCTCGCCCCCCAGCACCGCGCGGGCCGGACGCCGGGCGCGGGCCGGCCAGTCGGCGCTGGCGATCGGCTCGACCGCGATTTCCGGATGGTCGGCGAGGATCGCCTTCGCGAATTCATGCCAGCTGACCGCCGGACGACCCGCATGGTGATAGGTGCCCCAGGCATCGAAGCCGTGCCCGCCCGCGACCTCGACGATGCGCGAAATCGCGGCCGCGATATCGGCCGCCGCCGTCGGTCCGCCAACCTGGTCGCAAACGACGGTCAGCTCGCGCCGCCCCTCGTCGGCCAACCGCCGCATGGCGCGGACGAAGTTCCGCCCCTGGCCATCGAACACCCAGGCGGTACGCAAGACGACATGGCGCGGGGCATGGCGCCGGACCGCTTCCTCGCCGGCGAGCTTGGTGCGGCCGTAGGCGTTGAGAGGGGCCGGTTCGTCGTCCTCCAGATAGTCGGTGGATTTGGCGCCGTCGAAGACGAAATCGGTCGATAGCTGGACCAGGATCGCGCCGTGGCGCGCCGCCGCGCGGGCCAGGTTGGCGGCGCCCTCGCCATTGATACGAAGCGCGCCGGCCTCGTCGTCCTCGGCCCCCTCGACGTCCGTGTAGGCCGCGCAGTTCACGATTACCGCCGGCCGGGCGCGCCGAACCGCCGCCTCGACCGCCGCCTCGTCGGTGATGTCGAGATCGTAGCGGGCGAGCCCCAGGCATGCCATGGCTTGGCCGAGCGCCCGGCCGACCTGGCCGCTGGCGCCGGTCACCAGCACCGTCACGGACCGTCGCCCAGGGCGCGAAGCCGGGGCCAGCCGCGATCGCGATCGGTCAAGATCAGATCGCCCGCATCGAAGGCCCACTCGATGCCGAGGTCCGGGTCGTCGAAGGCGAGGCCGCCCTCCAAGTCGGGCGCGTAGGGCGCCGTCACCATGTACAGCACCAGGCAATCGTCGCCCAAGGTGCAGTAGCCGTGGGCGAAGCCCGGCGGGACCCAGAGTTGTTCGCCGTCGCGCGCCGAGAGCCTGGCGGAGACGTGCCGTCCCCGCGTGGGCGAGCCCAGCCGCAAATCGACCACGACGTCCTGCACCGCGCCCGCCAGCACGACGACCAACTTGCCCTGTGCCTTGGGCGGGCTCTGGAAGTGGAGGCCGCGCAGCGTGCCGGCCGAATCGCTCCGCACCAGGTTGGTCTGCGCGAAGTCCAAGTCGAGCCCCGCCTCGGCGAGCCGCGCGCCGTCCCAAAGCTCCGAGAACCAGCCGCGCCCGTCTCCGTGACGCGCCGGCCGAATCAGCTTCACGTCCGCGATGGCGGTGTTCTCGATCTCCAAGGGGGCCTCCTTCCCGGTGGCGGCGAAGTCTAGAACATATTTCGATCGAACCCGGCCGGCCACCCGCGCGGTTTGTCCCGATTTGGCACGGATGCTAGGATTCCATCGACATGAGCCACGACATCCTCCTCATCGGCGACGCGCCCAGCCAGGTGCTGATGGCCCTGCACGACCAGGGCCACGGCGTGCGCGCGGTCGACGATATCGCGTCCGCGGGCGAGAGCCTGGAGGCCGGCGCGGCGCCGGACCTGGTGCTGCTCGGCTGTGGGGCCGATCCGTTGGACGAGATCGACGGTATCGAGACCTTGAGCGCGCTTCGCCCCGACCTGCCGATCGTGGTCCTTTTTTCGGACGGCGAGGACGATCACGCCATGGCCGCGCTCGTGAGCGCCGGCGCGGTCGACGTCGTCGGCGCTTCCGCCAGCGCCGGGCGATTGGAGCTGGTGCTCGCCAACGCCGTCCGGCTGAACGCGCTCTCGGGTCAGGTCTCGCGCCTCGCGCGGCGGACCGAGGGCGGGATGATCTTCCAGGACCTGGTCGGCGACAGCTCGGCCATGCGCCGGGTGGGCGACCTCTCGGCGCGCGCGGCGCCCTCGAACATCGCGGTGCTGATCGAGGGCGAGAGCGGCGTCGGCAAGGAGATGGTGGCGCGTTCGATTCAGGGCTCGAGCGGGCGCGCCGGCAAGCCCTTCGTGGCGGTCAACTGCGCCGCCATTCCGGAAAACCTGGTCGAGAGCATTCTCTTCGGCCACGAGAAGGGCGCCTTCACGGGGGCCACCAATCGCCATATCGGCAAGTTTCAGGAGGCCGACGGCGGCACGCTGTTCCTGGACGAAATCGGCGAGCTGCGCCCCGAGATCCAGGTGAAGCTGCTGCGCGCGCTGCAGGAATCGGAGATCGACCTGGTGGGCGGCAAGGGTCCGGTCAAGATCGACGTGCGGTTGATCTCCGCCACCAACCGGGATCTGGCCGAACGGGTGCGCGAAGGGGCCTTCCGCGAAGACCTTTACTATCGCTTGAACGTCTTCCCCATCGCGGTGCCGCCGCTCAGGGAGCGGCGCGAGGACATCCCCCCGTTGGTCGAGCATTTCATCGCCGCCTTCGCCGCCGCCGAGCGCAAGGACATCCGCGACGTATCGGCCGAAGCGATGGCGCGGCTGGTGAACTACGCCTGGCCCGGCAACGTTCGCCAGCTGGAGAACATGATCTATCGCGCCGTCGTGCTGGCCGACGGCCATGGGATCGATGTCGAGGATTTGCCGCAGCTGCCGGCGGCGCCGGTCCAGGCGGTGGCGCGGGAAGCGCCGGCGCCGGTCTCGAGGGTGGCGGACGACCCGGCCACGATCCGCGTGCTCGACGATGCGGGCGAACTCTATTCGCTCGATCGCGTCGAGGCGGAGCTGATCCGACTGGCGCTCAACCGCTATGGCGGGCACATGTCGGAGGCGGCGCGGCGGCTCGGCATCGGCCGCTCGACCCTCTATCGCAAGGTTCGGGAATATGGCATCGAGTCGCGTGGCTATGAAGTCGGGCGCATGCCGGGAGGATGAGAGAGATGGCGGAAGGCGGAAGCTGTCTGGTGGTGGGTGTCGGGCCGGGACTGGGCGCCGCGCTCGGACGACGCTTCGCGGCGGCCGGTTACGCGGTGGCGCTGGCGGCGCGCACGCCGGGCAAGGCCGACGCCATCGTCGCCGAGATCGAGACGGCGGGCGGCACGGCCAAGGGCTATGCCGTCGACGGCACCGACGAGGCGGGCGTCGTCGCCCTGGTCGAGGAGGTGGAGCGCGACCTAGGCCCTCTCGGCGTCGCCGTCTACAACGCCAGCGGCCGGGTGCGGAAGGGGATCGCCGATATCGGCGGCGACGAATTCATCGAGGCCTGGATGCGCTGCTGCCACGGCGGCTTCCTGCTGGGGCGCGAGGCGACGCGGCGCATGACGCCCCGGGGGGAGGGGACGATCCTTTTCACCGGCGCCACCGCCAGCGTCAAGAGTTATGCCGGCTCCAGTGGCTTCTCGGTCGGCAAATACGGTCTCCGCGCGCTGGCGGAATCGATGGCGCGCGAGCTGGCGCCACAAGGCATCCATGTCGCCCACTTCGTGATCGACGGCGGCATCGGCCGTGACGGGGGCGATTCCCGCCTCGATCCCGACGCGATCGCCGAGAGCTATGTCCAGACCCACGCCCAGCACCGCAGCGCCTGGACCTGGGAAGTGGAACTCCGTCCCTGGGTCGAGCGGTACTGAGCCGGTGACGGGCGGCGCCGGTTTCATCGTCATCGGCGGCGGCGTCGTCGGCGCCGCGATTTCCTTTGGGCTCGCCCGCCTCGGCCACGCCGTGACCATGATCGACGGCGCCGACGACGCCTTCCGCGCCAGCCGGGCCAACTTCGGCCTGGTCTGGGTGCAGAGCAAGGGGCTCGGCAAGCCCGACTATGCCGCCTGGTCGCGCCGCTCCGCCGCGCTCTACGAGGATTTCCGCGCCGAGCTCGAGGAGGAGAGTGGGGTCGACTGCGCCTACCATCGCCCGGGCGGTGTCACGCTGGCGCTCGACGACGACGAGCTGGCGGAACATGTGGCGCAGCTGGAACAAATCCGCGACGAGGCGCCCGAAGGCGCCTTCGATTTTGACGTGGTGGACCGCGCCCGGCTCGACAACATGGTGCCGGGCCTGGGACCCGAAGTGGTGGCCGGCACCTATACGAGCCATGACGGCGAGACCAACTCCCTCTTCCTGCTGCACGCGCTGCACGGCGCCCACCAGAAGCGAGGCGGCCGCTATGTCGCCGGCAATGACGTCACCGATATCGATGTCGCTCCCGGTGGGGGCTATGTGGTCAGGACGGAGGACGGCGCCGAACATTTCGCCGACCGCGTCGTCATCGCCGCCGGCCTCGGCAATCGGGATCTGGCGGCCAAGGTCGGGCTCGACGCGCCGGTCCGCCCGGTGCAGGGCCAGGTGATCGTGACCGAGCGTGCGGACCCTCTGCTGGCGATGCCGACGCTCAACGTCAAGCAGACCCGCGAGGGAACCTTCATGCTGGGCGCCAGCCAGGCCGAGGTCGAATTCGACATCGCCACCGACGCGGCCGTCCTGAAGCGGATCGCCGCTCGCAATATCCGAGCCTTCCCCTTCCTCGCCAACCTGCGCGTCGTCCGCTCCTGGGCCGGCCTTCGGGTGATGACGCCGGACGGCTTTCCGATCTACGACCAGTCGCCGACCCACCCCGGCATCTTCATCGCGACCGGGCACAGCGGCGTCACCACCGCCGCCGTGCACGCCTACGTGCTGGCCGACTATTTCTCCAAGGGCGAAATCGGGGCGGAACTCGCCGGCCTCTCCGCCGCGAGGTTCGATGTTCAGGCGTAGGGCGGCGCCCGCGCGGAGCGTCACCGTGCTGCTGGACGAGACGCCGGTGGTGGCGGCGGCGGGCGACAGCGTCGCGGCCGTGCTGCTGGCCGCCGGCGGCGGCTATCGCCGCCACGGGGTCGACGGCGCGGCGCGGGCACCCTTCTGCATGATCGGCAACTGCTTCGACTGCCTGGTGGAGGTCGACGGCATGCCCAACCGTCAGGGCTGCCTGGTGCCGGTCGCCGACGGCATGCGAATTCGCCGCATGACCGGCAAGCCGGCGGTGGGCGCATGAGCGAGGCCGTCGATCTCGCCATCGTCGGCGCCGGACCGGCGGGCATGGGCGCGGGAATCGAGGCCGCCCGCCTGGGCTTGCGCACCGTTGTGCTGGACGAACAGGCGGCGCCCGGCGGGCAGATCTACCGAAACGTCGAGGGCGTACACCGTGATTGGCCGGGCAACCTCGCCGTGCTCGGCCCCGACTATTCGGCCGGTTTGGAGCTGGTTCGGGCCTTCCGCGGATGCGGCGTCGACTACCGCCCTGGAACATCCGTCTTCGAGGTGGGAAGCGGACATCTGGGCGTGTTGCGCGACGGCGTCGCCTCCCGCCTCGCCACGGCCGAGATCATCCTCGCCACCGGCGCCATGGAGCGGCCGGTGCCGCTTCCGGGCTGGACGCTTCCGGGCGTCATGTCGGCGGGCGCGGCGCAGAGCTTGCTGAAGGCCTCCGACATGGTGCCCGAGGGCCGCGTGGTGCTGGCGGGGAGCGGACCGCTCCTGTTCCTCCTCGCGCTCCAGCTCGCCGAGGCCGGGGTCGATTTGCGCGCTATCCTCAGGACCAGCCCCAGGGGCAACCTCTGGCGCGCCCTGCCGCATGTCCTCGGCCTCGTCGGCAACCCCGACCTCGCCAAGGGTCTCGGTTGGATCAGGGCGCTTAAACGTCGCGGCATTCCCTTCATCGAAGGCGTGACGGCGCTTCGCGCCGAGGGCGGGGAGTGCGTCCAGGCGGTGCGCTACGCGCGCGGCGGCGCGGAAACGCGGCTCGACGCCGACGTCTTGCTGCTGCACGAGGGGATCGTGCCGAACCCCCAGCTCGCCCGGGCGAGTGGCGCCGCGCACGATTGGGACGCCGTGCGCGGCCATCTCGCGGCCCGCCACGACGACTGGCTGCAAACCAGCCTCGCGGGCGTCGGCCTCGCCGGCGACGGGGTCGAGATCCATGGCGCCAGGGCGGCCCCGGCGCTCGGCCGTTGGGCGGCACTCGGCGCGGCACTGAGGCTCGGCAAGCTGGAGCGGGCGGCGGCGGAGCAGGGCCGCGCCGAGGCCCGGGCGGACGTCGCCCGCGCCTCCAGGCCGCAGGCCTTCCTGCACGAGCTCTACCGGGTTCCCGACGCGCTGCTCGCTCCGGCGGACGACTCCACGATCGCCTGTCGCTGCGAGGCGCTCACCGTGGTCGAAATCCGCCGCGTCCTGGCGCTCGACGTGCCTGGCCCCAACCAGTTGAAGGCCTTCCTGCGCGCCGGCATGGGCCCCTGCCAATCACGCATGTGCGCCGCCACCGTCGCCCGCCTCTTCGCCGAGCGCGACGGCCGCCCACCCGAGGAACGCGACCATTTCCGCCTCCGCCCGCCGGTGAAGCCGGTCACCGTCGGCGAACTGGCGGCCATGGAAGGTCTGGACGACTAAATTTGGAACTTCCGCCGGCCGCCGTTGGCGACGATGCGGCCCGCCGTCGGCGATGCGAAGTGGGCGGCGAGGATGGTGGTGTCGGTCTCGGCGTGGGCGTCGACGAAGGCCTGCCGCGTCGCCCGGCTCATCGCGGGATCGACGCAGAAGCGGCTGTTCCATTCGGGATAGGCGACCTGTACCGGGTGGTGCATCAAATCGCCGCTGAAGACCGCGCGCCGGCCGCCTCCCTCGAGGTTCAGGCAGATGTGGCCCGGCGTGTGACCGGGCGAGGCCTCGATGGTGAGGTTGTCGTCGATGCCGTGGCCGCCGTCGACGAATTGCACCTGGCCCGCCGCCATCACCGGCAGCACGCTGTCGGTGAAGCAGTCGTCGACCGCGCCGCCGCGGCCCGCCGCCGCGGCCGCTTCCATGGCCGCCTCGGCCTCCCAATGGGCGTATTCGGCCTTGGAGAAAAGGGAGCGGGCGTTGGGGAAGGTCGGGACCCAGCGACCATCGACGAGTCGGGTGTTCCAGCCGACGTGGTCGACGTGCAGGTGGGTGCAGCAGACGAAGTCGACCTCCTCCGGCCTGACGCCCATGGCGGCGAGGTTGTCGAGCCAGGGCGTTTGCATGCGGTGCCAGGGCTTGGTCGAGGGCCGTTCCTTGTCGTTGCCGACGCAGGTGTCGACCAGGATGGTGTGGTGGGTGGTGCGGACGACGTAGCTGTGGACGCTCATCCACAAGCGCCCGGTCTCCGGGTGGTGGAAGTGCGGCAGCAGCCAGTCCATCTCGCCATCGAGGGCTTCTTCGGTGCTGTCGGGCAGGATGAAGGCGGGAAAGAAGCTCGGCCCCTCCGCCTCCACCAGGCGTTCCACGGTGGTGTCGCCAATGGCGAGCTTTTGCATGCGCCCGGGGTCTCCTCAGGAAATGGTGATCTTGGGCGCGGCGCGGCCGGCGCCCGAGCCGAGCTTCGCGGCGAGCGCCTCGGCGATCGCCATGTAGGCGGTGGCCTCGGGACCGTCGGGCAGGATGACGACGATCGGCGTGCCGGCATCGGAAGTCTCGCGCACCGCGAGCTGGAGCGGTACCTCGCCCAGGAAATCCATTCCCATCTCGGCCGCCGTGGCGCGGGCGCCGCCGTGGCCGAATATCTCCGTCCGTTCGCCACACTTCGGACAGTCGAAATAGCTCATGTTCTCGACCAGGCCCAGGACGGGGACATCGACCTGGCGGAACATGTTGAGGCCCTTGCGCGCGTCGATCAGCGCGATGTCCTGCGGCGTCGAGACGATTACCGCGCCCGCGAGCGGCACGCGTTGCGCCATGGTGAGCTGGGCATCCCCCGTGCCCGGCGGCATGTCGACCACCATGACGTCGAGCGGCCCCCACTCCACGTCCCGCATCAACTGTTCCAGCGCGCCCATCACCATCGGCCCGCGCCAGATCATCGGCGTGTCCTCCTCCACCAAAAAGCCGATCGACATGCAGGAGATCCCATGGGCGCGCATCGGCTGAAGCGTCTGCCCGTCGGTCGCCGGGCGGCCCGAAAGCCCCAGCATGCGGGGGATCGAGGGGCCGTGGATGTCGGCGTCCAGCAGGCCGACGCGCATGCCGAGGCGCGCCAGGCCGCAGGCGATGTTCACCGCCGTCGTCGACTTGCCGACCCCGCCCTTGCCCGAGGCGATGGCGACGATCGCGCCGACCCGCGGCAACAGCTGGTTCTCCGCCTGGGGCGGCGGCGAGGGCGCGGGCGCTGGCCGCGCGGGCGCCGGCTGGACGTTGTGCGCGGTCAGCACGGCGCTCACCGAGACCACGCCGGGCAATGCGTCCACGGCCGCCTCGGCGGCGCGCCGGACCGGCTCCATCGCATCGGCCTCGGCCGGGTCGATCTCGATCGAAAAACCGACGTTGCCATCGCGTACGACCAGATCCGAAACCATGCCGAGCGAGACGATGTCGCCCGCCCGCGTCGGATGGGAGACCGTGGCGAGCGCGCGGGAGATGTTTTGTTCCTCGACTTGTGCCATGGCGCGAAGCTTTCCATATTGCGAGGGCTTCTGGCGTGAGCCGTCAGCCGTTGTTTCATTGCGTGGACTGGATGGTTATCATATAACCCGCGCGAACCTGGGGCGCAAAGCCGGCGGCGTGGTCGCCGGCCTGCGAAAGGCGTTGGCCGGGAGGACCACCCGGAAAATGCAAGCAAGCGAGGAAACCCACGATGCCTTGGAATAATCAAGGAGGCGATGGCGGCGGTGGCGGCGGTGGCTGGCAAGGCGGCGGCGGCGGCGGCGGCGGCGGCGGCGGCGGACCGCAGCCCCCGAACCTGGAGGAACTGCTGCGCAAGGGCCAGGACAAGCTCCGGGCCGGGCTTCCGGGCGGGCGGCTCGGTGGCGGTATCGGCCTCCTGATCCTGGCGGTCATTCTGCTCGCCGTTTGGGGCTTCACCGGCGTTTACCGCGTCGGCCCGGACGAGCAGGGCGTCGAGCTTATGTTCGGCAAGTTTTACGTGACGACGCCGCCAGGCTTGCACTTCCGCTGGCCCAATCCGATTCAGCAACACTTGACGCCGAAGGTGACGCGGGAGAATCAGGTCAACATCGGCTTCGTCGACACCTCGGCGACCGGCCGGACGAGCGCCAAGCGCGACGTGCCGGCGGAAAGCCTGATGCTGACCGGCGACGAGAATATCGTCGATATCGATTTCGCGGTCTTCTGGCGGATCAAGGACGCCGGGCTTTATCTCTTCCGCATCCGCGACCCCGACCTCACCGTCAAGGCGGTCGCCGAGAGCGCGATGCGCGAAGTGGTCGGACGCTCCAAGATCGACGACGTGGTGACGGAAAACCGCGCCACGGTCGAGGCGGAGGCGCACGAGATCGTGCAGGAGACCTTGGATGTCTACCAATCGGGCATCGAGGTGATCCGCGTCAAGATGGAAAAGGCCGATCCGCCGGAAGCGGTGATCGCGGCCTTCCGCGACGTGCAGGCGGCCCGTGCCGATATGGAGCGGATGCGCAACGAGGCGCAGTCCTACGCCAACGACGTGATCCCGCGGGCGCGGGGCGAAGCCGCGGAAATTCGCCTCCAAGCCGAGGGCTACAAGGAAAAGGTCGTGGCCGATGCCCAGGGCGAGAGCGCGCGCTTCGTTTCGATCTATACCGAATATGCCGCGGCCAAGGACGTGACCCGCCAGCGGATGTATCTCGAAACCATGGAAGAGGTGTTCGCGGGAATGAACAAGGTGGTGATCGACAGCGAGGGCGGGCAGAGCGGCGTTGTCCCCTATCTGCCGCTGCCCGAGATCCAGAAACGCGTCACCGGCCAGGGAGGCAGCCAATGATCATCAAACTCGTCGGCGCCGGGCTGCTGGTCCTGTTGGGGATCATCGGCTGGGGATCGATCTTCACCGTCTCCGAGACCGAGCAGGCGATCGTCTTGATGTTCGGCAAGCCGCAGCGCCAGATCACCAGTCCGGGGCTCAATTTCAAGGTTCCGCTTGCGGAGAACGTGGTCTACGTCGAGCGCCGCATCCTCGACTTCGACGCGCCCAAGGAGGAGGTAATCGCCTCCGACAAGAAGCGGATCGTGGTCGACGCTTATTCACGCTACCGGATCATCGACCCGCTGCAGTTCTACACCCGCGTCGGCACCGAGAACGGCGCCCGCACCAGGCTGGCCACCATCATCAATTCGACCCTGCGCAGCGTGATGGCCGCGGTCGAGTTGCAGACGGTGCTGTCGGGCGAGCGGCGCGTACTGATGCGCCGCATCACCGACTCGGTGAACACGGAAGCGAACAAGTTCGGCATCGAGATCATCGACGTCCGCATCAAGCGGGCCGACCTGCCGGAAGAAAACTCAAACGCGATCTACCGGCGCATGAACGCCGAGCGTGAGCGGGAGGCCAAGGAGTTCCGCGCGCGCGGCGCCGAGGAAGGCCAGAAGATCAAGGCCGATGCCGACCGGCAGAAGGCTGTGATGCTGGCGGAGGCGGGCCGCAAGGCGGAGATCCTGCGCGGCGAGGGCGACGCGACGCGCAACCGGATCTACGCCAAGGCCTACCAGAAGGACCCGGAGTTCTTCAGCTTCTACCGCTCGATGGAAGCCTACCGGAAGGCGATGAATGCCAGCGACACCACGTTGGTTCTGTCGCCGGACAGCGACTTCTTCCGCTACTTCGGCAACATGGCGGGCGCGACGAAGTAGCGCGGACGCCATCCCGGCGGGCGGCGGCGCGCGATGCGTGACTTTTTCACTGCGATCGCGCTCGTGCTGGTGATCGAGGGGGCGCTTTACGCGCTTTTCCCCGAGACCATGAAACGGGCGATGATGTTCGCGCTTTCCCAGCCCATGGAGGCGCTTCGGATCGGCGGCGCCGTCGCCGTCGGCATCGGCGTGGTCGTGGTCTGGCTGATCCGCGCGCTCGGCGCCTGAGGCCGATAGCGCGAGCGCGGGCGGGTTCGCGCGCGGAAAGGCCCGCGTTGGCTGCCAAGCAAAGCGGTCGCCAATGATGGCGAGCGGTTCTCAATCACGAGCACCGCCATCAGTCGAACAGGTCGTCGTCGAGCGGGTTTTCGTCGACGAGATCCCCCTCGAATGCGCCGGCCCGCACCGTGCGAAGCGCGATGGCGCGCATGATCGAGATTTCCGCGAGTGGGCGCCCCCCGAGCAGCTCGCGGCCAAGGATGAAATAGTCGTCGCGCGGCGCGAGCGGATCGGATTTCTCCCGGAGCCATAGCGCCGTCCAAAGGAAGCGCTCGGCCCACTTCGCCCGGCGCGGCTCCAGGATCGAGGCGAGCACGATCTCACCGGCCCGTTCTTCCGGCTCGCCCTCGATCTCGGCGAGCGTTTCGGAGACCTCGGCGTCCGCCTCGAACCACGACTCGTTGGATGCGTCGCGATCGAGCCAATCCTCGCTCTCCGCGAGGGCGGATTCGAGCGCGGCCGGCGTCAGGCGCCCGGCGGCCACGCCGGGTTCCAGCTCGGCGACGATATCCTCCGGGGGGAACTCCCTCGGTTGCCATTCCTCGATCCCGATCGCCTCGACGAAGTCCATGAAACCGGCCCCGGGAACGACACCCTGCGACTGTCCCGTCGCCAGGCAATGGGGGATCAGGCGCCGGAGGTAATCGAGCGAGACAACGTGGTTGTCGGTCTCGGCGTCGATCAACCGCATAAAGTCGCGGACGTCGCCGCTGGTCTGGTCGTGCTGGCACCAGGCATCGGCGATACCGATGCCGTACTTGACCAGGAGGCTGGCGATAATGCGCCGTCGCCCCTCCTTGACGACGACTTGCACGCTCTGCGCGCCGGCGCCGTCGATATTGGTGGCGACCAGCGTCTCCAACGTCCGGCCGGGCCAGGGGGCGCATTCGACCCCGGCCCGGCGCGCGGCCCTGATCGCGGCGTCGAGATCCGGTCGATCGTCTTCCGGCAGCCAGTTGCGCAGCGCGATCATCCGCCTGAGCGAGGTCGACGAGAGGCGCGCGGGCGTGGCGGTCTCCGCGAGGATCTTGGCCGTTGCCCGGCGCACCTCGCTCGCCGTATCCAACAGGAAAAGCACGGCCGCCTCGCGCATGTCCGGGTTCTCGGATGTAGCGATCATCCGCGACAGAAAGGCCCGGAACTGTTCGGGCATGGCCTTGGACGTCTCCGCGAGCACATCGAGAAGCTCGAACGTCGTGCCGTCGACCTCGCTTACCAGGGATTCCAGGGTCTCCGACAGTTCCTCCGGCGAGACCTCGACGTCGTCCACGACGTCCTCGAGCATGACGTCGTCCAGGAGGTCGCGCATTTCCTCTCCCGGATCGATCCCCGCGTCGATATAGCTATTCAGGATGCGCATCAGTAGAGGGCCGTCGATCTCGTCGTCGTCGGTGAACATGGCGACGTGCTCGAAGCTGATGTCGATGATCTCCTCGACCCACCCGAGCCCCTGGTCGAGACCAAGGCTCAGATGCATGATCCCGGAATCGAACATGGCGAGATAGGCGTTGATGAGCGCCTCGTCCGGCTTCCGCCGATTTGCCGCCGCCACCACGAGATCGAGCACCGCGATCGAGGCCCGCGGCTCCTCGGCCATGAATTCGCGGGCCCGTTTGACCGCCTTTCCCGGCTTTCCGGCTTCGAACTCCTCGGCTGCGCGCTTGGCGACCGCCCTCAGGTCCTGTCGCAGACTCATGCCTCATTCGCCCCAATTCAGCTGCTTTCCGTTCGACGCACGGTAGCCCCGACCCAGGTCGGGCGCGAGTCCGATTTCGGCGCGATCCGCCCGGGCGCGGGCCAGCCCGACATTTGGTTGACCTCCCGGGGGCGCATCGCTAGTTTGCGCCGCACAAAAATCCGGGTGTTTCGGTCGGCGACGGCGGCACCCTTCGACGACAACCGGTGGCGAACATGGCAGCGGACACGGCGGGCAAGGCCCTGTCCTTCCAGGACCTTATTTTGACCTTGCAGGGCTATTGGGGCGCCAAGGGCTGCGTTTTGCTGCAGCCCTACGACATGGAAGTGGGGGCGGGCACCTTCCATTGGGCGACGGTCTTGCGCTCCCTCGGGCCCGAGCCCTGGAACGCGGCCTATGTCCAGCCCTCGCGCCGGCCGACCGACGGGCGCTATGGCGAGAACCCCAACCGCCTGCAGCACTATTACCAGTTTCAGGTGCTGATGAAGCCCTCGCCGCCCGACTTCCAGGAACTCTATCTGGACTCCCTCCGCGCCATCGGCATCGACCCGGCGTTGCACGACATCCGCTTCGTCGAGGACGACTGGGAAAGTCCGACGCTCGGTGCCTGGGGCCTCGGCTGGGAGGTCTGGTGCGATGGGATGGAGGTGAGCCAGTTCACCTATTTCCAGCAGGTCGGCGGCTTCGATTGCCGGCCGGTCTCGGGCGAGCTGACCTACGGGCTTGAACGTCTGGCGATGTATGTCCAGGGCGTCGACAACGTCTACGATCTGGCCTGGAACGACGCCGGCGTGACGTATGGCGACGTCTACCTGCAATCCGAGCGGGAGTTCTCCGCCTATAACTTCGAACACGCGGAGACCGAAACGCTGTTCCGCCACTTCGCGGACGCGGAGGCGGAATGCGGCCGGCTGGTCGAGGCCGAATTGGCGCTGCCGGCCTATGACCAGTGCATCAAGGCGAGCCACCTCTTCAACCTGCTGGACGCGCGGGGCGTAATCTCGGTGACCGAACGGCAGGCCTATATCGGCCGCGTGCGGACGCTCGCCCGCGCCTCGGCCCGTGCCTGGCTCGTCTCCCACGGCGAAGCCCCCGACGAGGGGGGCTGAGATGGCGGACCTGCTGCTCGAAATCCTCTCCGAGGAGATACCGGCGCGGATGCAGCGCCCGGCGCTCGAGGAACTGGAACGCCGCGTGCTCGAGGGCTTGAAGGCGGCCGGCCTCCCGCCCGAGGGCACCGAGGCCTGGGTGACGCCCCGCAGGCTGGCGCTGAGCGTCACCGGCTTGGCCGAGAGCCAACCGGACACGCGCGAGGAGCGGCGCGGGCCCCGCGCCGACGCGCCGGAAAAGGCCATTCAAGGCTTCCTGCGCGGCAATGGCTTGACTCTCGATCAGTGCGAGACACGGGAGAGCGACAAGGGCACCTTTCTCTTCGCCCTGATCGAGCGCAAGGGCCGGCCGACCGCCGAGGTGCTGGCCGATCTGCTGCCAGAGGTGCTGGCGGCGGTCCCCTGGCCCAAAAGCATGCGCTGGGGGGCGGGCGAGGCGCGCTGGGTGCGGCCCCTGCACTCGGTCCTCTGCCTGTTCGCGGGCCGGGTCATCGCCTTCGAGGTCGCCGGCGTCCGGACGAGCGCCTCGACTCGGGGGCACCGCTTCCACGCGCCCGATGTCTTCGAGGTCACGGATCTCGCCTCCTATCGCGCGGGTCTGGCGGCGGCGCGGGTGATGCTGGATGGCGCCGATCGGCGCGCGCGCATCGCCGCGGAGGCCGAGCGCCTGGCGGCGGCGGAGGGCCTGCGCCTGGTGCCGGACCAGGGGTTGCTGGACGAACTCGCCGGCCTGGTCGAGTGGCCGGTCGTGTTGATGGGGCGGATGGACGAGCGGTTCCTGAAGCTCCCCCGCGAGGTCCTGGTCAGCGCCATGCGCGCGCACCAGCGCTATCTCGCGGTCGAGGACGCCGACGGCGGCCTGGCGGCCCGTTTCATCGTCGTCGCGAACCTGGAGGCCACCGATGGCGGCGGTGCCATCGTCGCCGGCAACGAGCGGGTGTTGACCGCGCGGCTGGCGGACGCGGAGTTTTTCTGGGAGACGGACCTGAAGCGGTCGCTGGCCGAACGGGTCGCCGGGTTGGACCGGGTCGTTTTCCACGCGCGCCTCGGCAGCCTGGGCGAGAAGGTGGCGCGGATCGAACGGCTGGCGGCCGATATCGCCGGCCCGCTTGGCGCCGAAGCCGGGGAGAGCGCGCGGGCCGCCCGCCTGGCCAAGGCCGACCTGGTGAGCGAGATGGTCGGCGAATTCCCCGACCTCCAGGGCCTGATGGGCCGCTATTACGCGCGCGCCCAGGGGGAGGCGGAGACGGTCGCCGACGCCATCGGCCAGCACTATTCGCCCCTGGGCCCGAACGATGCCTGCCCGACCGCGCCAACCGCGCTGGCCGTGTCGCTGGCCGACAAGATCGACACCCTCGTCGGCTTCTTCGCCATCGGCGAGACGCCGACCGGCAGCCGCGACCCCTTCGGTCTCAGGCGCGCCGGCCTCGGCGTCATCCGCATGGTGCTGGAGAACCAGCTGAGACTCCCCCTCGCGCCGGTCTTTCGTCGCGCGAGCGAGGCTTATGGCGGGGAAATCGCGGACGGCGGCGAGAATGTGGAGGAAAGCCTGCTCGCCTTCCTCGCCGACCGGCTGAAGGTGCATTTGCGGGGTGACGGCGTTCGCCACGACCTGATCCAGGCGGTCTTCGCCCTCGGCCGCGAGGACGATCTCCACCGATTGATCGGCCGGGTCGCGGCACTCGCCCGCTTCGTCGAGAGCGAGGACGGCGCCAACCTGCTGACCGCCTATCGCCGTGCGGTCAACATCGTCCGCATCGAGGAAGGCAAGGACGACCGCGTCCACGACGGGCCGGTCGACCAGGCCCGGCTGGTCGAGCCGGCCGAGGTGGCGCTGGCGGGTGCCCTCGAGGCGGCGGCGGCGGCGAGCGAGACGGCGCTGGCGGTGGAGGATTTCGAGGCGGCGATGGCGGCGCTCGCCGGGTTGAGGGCGCCGGTCGATGCTTTCTTCGACGACGTCACGGTCAACGCCGACGATTCCTCGCTGCGGGAGAACCGCCTGCGCCTGCTGTCGAGGATCAGGCAAACTCTTCATCGAGTGGCCGACTTTTCGGCCGTCGAGGGATAGGGGCGGACAATGGGCACATGGGTCTACGATTTCGGCGAGGGCCGCACCCGGGGCGGGCGGGAGATGCGAAACCTGCTCGGCGGCAAGGGCGCCAACCTGGCCGAGATGAGCAAGCTTGGTCTGCCGGTGCCGCCGGGCTTCACGCTGACGACGGAGCTTTGCACGCACTATTACGGCAACGGCAACCGTTATCCCGACGCGCTTTCCTCCGAGGTCGATGCCTCGCTTTCCCTGGTGGAGGAGAGCGTCGGCGCCCGCTTCGGCGATGGCGCCGCCCCGCTGCTGGTCTCCGTGCGCTCGGGCGCGCGCGCCTCGATGCCGGGGATGATGGACACGGTGCTGAACCTCGGCCTGAACGATACGACCGTCGAGGGGCTCGCCATCCGCTCCGGCGACCGCCGCTTCGCCTTCGACAGCTACCGCCGCTTCATCCAGATGTATGCCGACGTGGTGCTCGGCCTCGACCATTACTATTTCGAGGACCTGCTGGAGACCCGCAAGCTGGAGAAGGGCGTCCTGCTCGACACGGAACTCGATACCGCCGACCTGGAGGAGCTGACGGAAGGCTTCCTCCGCCTGGTGCGGGACGAGGGCCGGCCCTTCCCGCAGGACCCGCGCGACCAGCTCTGGGGCGCGATCGGCGCCGTCTTCGGCTCCTGGATGAACGACCGCGCCAAGACCTATCGCCGCCTGCACGCGATCCCCGAGGCGTGGGGCACCGCCGTCAACGTCCAGGCCATGGTATTTGGCAACATGGGCGAGAACTCCGCCACCGGCGTCGCCTTCACCCGCGATCCGGCGACGGGCGAAAGGGTCTTTTACGGCGAATACCTGGCCAACGCCCAGGGCGAGGACGTCGTCGCCGGCATCCGTACGCCGCAGTATCTGACCCGGCGCGCGAGGCTCGCGGCGGGCGACGACAAGCCGAGCCTGGAGGAATCGATGCCCGAGGTCTTCGCCGAGCTGGAAGCCGTCTACCAGCACCTCGAAGCGCACTATCGCGACATGCAGGACATCGAGTTCACGGTGCAGCGGGGCCAGCTCTACCTGTTGCAGACCCGGTCGGGCAAGCGGACGGCCAAGGCGGCGATCCGCATCGCCGTCGACATGGCGAATGAGGGGCTGATCGACAAGACCGAGGCGGTCCGGCGGATCGATCCCGCCTCTCTCGATCAGCTGTTGCACCCGACCCTCGACCCCGCCGCCGCGCGCGCGGTGATCGGCAGGGGCCTGCCGGCGAGCCCCGGCGCCGCCTCGGGCAAGATCGTCTTCAACGCCGACGAGGCCGTCACCCTGGCGACCCAAGGGGAACCAGTGATCCTGGTCCGGGTCGAGACCAGCCCCGAGGACATCCACGGCATGCACGCGGCCAAGGGGATCTTGACGGCGCGCGGCGGCATGACCAGCCACGCGGCGGTGGTGGCGCGCGGCATGGGGCGCCCCTGTGTCTCCGGCGCGGCCTCGATCCAGGTCGATTACGAGGCCGAGACGGTGACCGCCGGCGGCCGCGTGCTGGCCAAGGGCGAGATCCTGACCCTCGACGGCGCCTCGGGCGAAATCATGGCGGGCGAGGTCGACACAATCGAGCCGGAATTGGGCGGTGAATTCGGCGAATTGATGGGCTGGGCCGACGAGGTCAGGCGTCTCGGCATTCGCGCCAACGCGGAGACCCCGGCGGACGCCGAGACCGCGCGCCGCTTCGGCGCCGAGGGCATCGGGCTCTGCCGCACCGAGCACATGTTCTTCGAAGCCGACCGCATCGCCGCCGTCCGCGAGATGATCCTGGCCGGGGACGAGGCGGGGCGGCGCGCCGCGCTCGCCCGCATCCTGCCGATGCAGCGGGGCGACTTCGTCGAACTTTTCCGCGCCATGGCCGGCCTGCCGGTGACCATCCGCCTGCTCGACCCGCCCTTGCACGAATTCCTGCCCGATGGCGAGGGGGAGCTGGCCGAATTGTCCGCCGCCAGCGGCATCGAGATCGAGACGCTTCGCCGCCGGGTCGCGCGGCTTCGCGAGTTCAATCCCATGCTCGGCCATCGCGGCTGCCGTCTGGCGATCAGCTATCCGGAAATCTACGAGATGCAGACCCGCGCCATCTTCGAGGCGGCGTTGACGGTCGCCGGCGAGGGCGGGGCCGTGGTCCTACCCGAGGTCATGGTGCCGCTGATCGCCACCAAGCGGGAATTCGAGATCCTGAAGACGCTCGTCGACCGCGTCGGCGAGGAAGTGATGGCGGAGCGCGAGGCGCGCATCGACTATCTGGTCGGCACCATGATCGAACTGCCGCGCGCTGCCCTCCGCGCCGGCGAGATCGCGGCGGAGGCGGCCTTTTTTTCCTTCGGCACCAACGATCTGACCCAGACGACCTTCGGCATCAGCCGCGACGATTCGGGCAGCTTCCTCGACGACTATCGCCGCGCCGGAATCATGGACGTCGACCCCTTCGTCACTCTCGACGTGGCGGGCGTCGGCGAGCTGATCGAGATCGCCTCCGAGCGCGGCCGCGCGACCCGGCCAGAAATCAAGCTCGGCATCTGCGGCGAGCATGGCGGCGATCCGGCCTCGATCGCCTTCTGCGAGGGGCTGGGCCTCGACTACGTCTCCTGCTCGCCGTTCCGGGTGCCGATCGCCCGCCTGGCCGCCGCCCGCGCCGCGCTCGGCGAAGGCGGGGTCGAGGACGGCTGAGGGGACATCACTCGGGACGGGTATGGACCGCCCCGGGTCGTCGTCCGCGTGACGGCCTCTCCGTCGATTCGTCCTGTTGGATACTTGTCCTTAGTATTTTACAGCCATGATGCCGCTGACCTCGAACACGGGAGCGGACTCCATGCTTGACCGCCTGCACGAAAAGAAAGCAGTTCAACGTCGGTTCAAAGCGATACCTATCGCCAGATGATCGAAGACATGCCGATAGCGGTAATGCTCTGCAATCTCGCCGATTTTGGAATCATCCTAAATCCGTGGGTTGGCGGTGATACCCCGGCGTCGATTCAGCCTGATTTTCAGGTTTCAGTCACCGGCGTTTACGGCTTCCGTTGTAGTGCGGCAAGCATACAATCCGCTCGGCTGGAAAGCACACGGTGACGGTGGTCCCGATGCCAACTTCACTTTGTACGTCCAGATAACCGTCATGCGATTCGACAAATGACTTGGTTAGAGGCAAACCAAGGCCGGTTCCTTCATGTTTACGATTTAGGTGGCTGTTGATCTGCTGGAAGGGTGCCAACGCCTTGGGAATGTCCGCGGGGAAAATCCCGATACCGGTATCCGTCACCTGGAACACGTAGCCGCTTTCCGCGCCGGACCAACTCTTGAGCGTGACCTTGCCGCCATCCGGCGTGAACTTGACCGCGTTCGACAGCAGGTTGATCAGAATCAGTTTCACCTTGCTTGCGTCGGCACGCAGCGCGGGGATACCGTCCGGCACTTCGGATACAAGGTCGACATTACCCATCTGGGCGGCTCCCATCGACAGCCTCATGATCAAGCGGACGGTCTCCGGGACATCGATGTTTTCTTCGTAAAGTTCGTCGGTTCCAGATTCGACCTTGGACAAGTCGAGAATGCTGTTGATAAGGCCGAGCAGATGCTGCCCGGACGCGTTGATATCGCCCACGTATTCGCGATACTTTGCGTTCCCGACCGGACCCAAGGTTTTTTGTTTGATAATTTCCGAGAAGCCGATGATCGCATTCAACGGCGTGCGCAGTTCATGACTCATGTTGGACAGAAAATCTGACTTTGTCCGGTTCGCAATTTCAGCTTGCTCCATGGCCGCAAGAACGGCCTCCTCCGCTGCTTTGCGCTCTGTGATGTCCGAGACCAGGCCGAAGCAACCGACGACATCGCCGTTCAGGTCGCGGTTCGGGACATTGGTGATCTCGACGTCACGCGTGATCCCGTCGGGATAAGTGATGCGATACTCGAAGGACGTGGTCTCACCTTGTATCGTGGCCTCCAGGTGCGGTCGCAGGAACGCCATGGCCTCGGCGTCCAACACCTCGTCGGCGCCGACGCCGACAATTTGATCGAGCGGTCTCGCGTACCACTCCTGGCAGACCCGGTTGGCGAACTGAAAGCGTAGCTCCGCATCGAATTGGACGATCAGCACCGGCAGGTTGTCGGTGACGAGGCGGAGTTGCGCTTCGTTCGCTTGGATCGCACGCTCGGCCTCTACCGACGCAGTAACGTTGGCGCTGGTGCCTCGATAATCAAGAAACGCTCCGTCTTCGGCAAAAATCGGTTCGCCACTCAGTCGAAGCCACTCATTACCGGTCACGTCTGACCGTCGCACGATGTGGCGGTATGGCTCGCGTTCGCGCCAAGCATGAAGTTCATCGTCGAGTGCCCCGGGATCGAAAGCTTCACCCAGAAGCTCTTCGCGCGTCTTGCCAATAAAGTCCTCGGGAAACAAGCCGTCGACCGAGCCCGGACCCGAAAAGTAGGTATATCGAAGATCGGCGTCCAACTCGAAAAACCAGTCAGCGGACAAGCGTGCGAAACTTTGGAAACGTTTCTCGCTTTCGCGCAGCGCCTCCTCGGCTCGCCGCCGCCGCCGTCGCGACTCCGCCTCCTCCAGTTCGCGTTCGATGGCCGGGACAAGACGGATCAGATTATCCTTCAGCAGGTAATCGTTGGCGCCCGATTTCATCACTTCGACCGCCACATCCTCGCCGATCATGCCCGAGATGACGATAAAGGGAATGTCCGAGCCTTCTTCCCTTACGATCTCGACTGCCTTAAAGGAGTCGAGCCGCGGCATGAAGTGGTCGCAGAGAACAATGTCCCAGGAATCATCCATGCAGAGCCGCGCGCAAGGCAGCGGCATCTTCCACGCGCGCGTGGATAGGGTCGAAACCGCCACGGCGCAGTTCGCGGAGCAGGAGCACCTCGTCGTCTTCCGAATCCTCGACGATGAGGATTCGAAGCGGCTTGCTCATGTTTTCGATCCCGGTTTCCGCGAGGGTTCGTTGATCAGCAACCAATAGAGATGCAGTTGACGTATCGCTTCCCTGAATTGGTTAATATCCACCGGCTTTCTGACATAGCTGTTGGCGCCACAGCTGTAGCTCTCAGCGACGTCCTCATCCTCGTCCGAGGACGTGACAACGACCACGGGCAGGAGCTTAGTGCGTTCATCGTCCCGAATTCGGCGCAGAACCTCTAGTCCGTCGACCTTGGGAAGCTTGAGGTCCAGCATCACCACCGTCGGAATATCGTTTGGATCGCGGTCGGCGTATGACCCGGTGCAAAAGAGAAAATCGAGCGCCTCGGCCCCGTCGTGTACGACGGTGATATCGTTGGCAACATTCTGTTTCCTCATTTCCCGCAGCATCAGGATTTCATCGTCCTGATTATCCTCGACCATCAGAATTCGCATCGCTGGCATGATTTTTCTCCCTGGAAGCTCTACCGTTCGAGCGTGAAGTAAAAACTGGCGCCCTTGTTCTCCTCCCCTTCAGCCCAGACGCGCCCACCGTGCCGATGGATGAGCCGGGCGACCGTCGCCAGCCCGATGCCGGTCCCCTCGAACGCGGTCGTCGAATGCAGGCGCTGGAAGATGCCGAACAGTTTGTCCTCATTGGCCATGTCGAATCCAGCGCCATCGTCACGCACAAAGTATACTCGCTCGCGGTCCTTCGAGTACATGCCGAATTCGATCTTCCCGACTTCCTTTTGGTTCGTGAACTTCCAGGCATTGCCAAGCAAGTTATCGAGCACTACTTGCAGCAGATCTGGATCGCCCCGAGCGGTGACATTCGGCGCGACTTCGATGGTTACGCTGCGATCGGGGTTGCGCGCGATCAGCTCCGCGAGGAGTTTCTGGGCGATGGCGGTCAGATCGACCTCTTGAGTTAGTATTTTCTGTCGGGTCGCCAGCGATAGCGTCAGGATTTCATCGATCATCTGCCCCATGCGCCGACTGGCCCTGCTGATGCGGTCGAGAAAATCCTTGGCCTCGCCCTCCAACTTGTCGCCATGGTCCGCGATCAAGGCTTGGCTGAAGCCATCCATGGCGCGAAGAGGCGCGCGCAAGTTGTGCGAGATAGAATGAGCGGAGGCGTCCAATTCGGCATTGGAGGATTCGAGTTCCACGCTGCGCTGTTTCAATGCAATTTCGCTGCGCCGACGAACGGCGATGTTATGGCTGACCCTCCGAATAACAAATATTGCTATGAGAACGATGACAATAAACCCAACACCGTCCACTATAGGGTTTAAGTCGGCTAACCGCAACGCATAATCTTTCTTTTTCGCTAGAAGCGCGTTTTCCTCCGCCTCCATATTTGCGATATGGCTTCGGATCTGATCCATGACGATTTTCCCCCGGTCGGTCTGAACCAGGGCTAGGGCGATATCAAGCCCCTCGGTTTTCAGTACGATATGGTTTTGATGAGCTCGTTGAATTTCTCATGGACGAGTGGTCCAATACGGTCGAGTTCTTCCTGCTGGCGAGGATTGTCAGCCGTCAGAGTGCGTAAGTCATCGAGAACGATATGAATTTTCTGGTTGGCGTTCTTAAATGGTTCTAAATACGACTCGACACCCGTGAGCAAGTAGCCGCGCTGGCCTGTCTCCGCGTCTTGCAGAGTTGACAGCACCTTTGAGAGCTGAGTCTGCACCGTGTGCGTGTGCGAAACCCATTCGAGCGCCTTCCGTGATTCGTGACTTCGCCAGATGTCCATACCGAAAATGCCCAGCAACACTACGAAGGCTACAACAAAACCCCCGGCTCCGATGCGCCTTACGTAGGACTCTCCAGCGCTCTCGGTGTCGCTATCATTCACGAGCGTCTTTCTCCTGTCCGGTCGATATTGTCATTATTGCTACCTCCCCCGACATGTGGCATTAGAAAATTAATGCGCCCATGATCTTTGCCTGTCAACAGCGGAGTAAAATTGGTCCAAAAGGCGGACTTCGTCTTGCCCCTCGGGTTGCCCCGCGTTTCGATGCCGTAAGTCCTTGCGAGCGATCAGGCCGGTCCTTCGCGTCGAGCTCTGCAAGGCGGAAATCACGCTTTGATCAGCCCTCCCGGAAGCTGGCGAATCGATCCGTGGCAAGCTCGGTGTGCCGCGCCGTGTGCTGAATGTTCTGGTGCCCCGTGTAGTGTTGCACCGATCGGGTGTCCTCACGATCGTTCACGAGCTTGTAGCCGGCCGCGTGCCCGAGCATATCCGGATGGATGGGGAAGGGGAAGGATGCGGCGCCGGCGATCGGCGGTCAGGTTGTCGAACGGCAGCACGGCGGCGAAGGTGCTCTCGATCGGGTTGGTCGAGCGCAGGTGCTTCCAGCGCTCGGCGGGGAATTGGTAGAAGGTCAGCAGGCGATCCCGGTCCTTGACCAGGTAGTCGACGGCCTTGTCGTACTTGGCGCCGTGGGCCTCGAAGAAGAAGTCGAAGGCGGCCTCGGCATCGGCCTTGGTCTCGGCCAGCCGGGCGATCGTGCTCGCCGAGGGACCGGGGGCCTCGGGGCCGAGCAGGGTCGCCAGGGCCTCGGCGAAGTCGGCCGACGAGATGTCCTTCCCCGTCGCGCCGGGTCGCCGGTCAGGCCGGTCTTGTGTATCGTTGAGATCGAGCCGCCCGATGGGTCCGTCCCGTGCAGAAATTATTGGTTAGGGAAGCGACGAATGTACCCGGCCGCTCGTTATCTCCCGTCGCCTGGATGATGGTCGTTAAGGAATAATTAACCAACCATTTATTACTATTTGTGAGCACACCGCCCCGAGGCGCGAAGCGGTCTTCACGGAGAATTCCCGCGTTGGGCCGGGCATTCGGAAGTAGGCTGATGGGGTTGGCCAGAACATGCAACGCAAGGCATTGGACGCGGTGAAGATCGCGGCTCGGGCAAAAGCAGATAGATCGGATCTCGGCGCGGAAATGTTCCAGCGCCCCGCCCACATCGACAAGCTGGTTTCGATTATCGCGGTCGTGAACCTCAAGGGCGGTGTCGGCAAGAGCACGATCGCCATCAACTTGGCCTGCGAGCTGGCCGGCAGTCAGTCGGTCGTGGTGGTGGATGCCGATATTCAGGCAACCGCCGCCGACTGGGCCCGGCGGGGCGAACTGCCTGCCCGGGTCGAGGCTTTGCCGCTCGACGCCGAATCGCGAGTCGGCCCCTGGGTCGAAAGGGTCTTGACGCTTCAAGCCAATCACGTCGTCATCGACTGTCCACCGCACCTCGGCCCGGCGACGCTCGCGGCCACCGGCATAGCCGACATGGTGTTGGTGCCGGTGACGCCGTCGGGCGCCGACTTGGTGGCGACCGACGCGGCGCTGGCTTTGGTGCATGACGCCCAGGCTGCCCGCAAGGATGGTGGTCCCCTATGTCTGTTGGTGCCCAACCAAGGTCGATCGGCGCACCGCCGTCGGCCGAGAGCTTGCAGCGGCGTTGGAGAGGTTCGACGAACCCGTGGGCCCGGAAATCTACCAACGGGCCGCCCTGGTGGACGCTTTCGCCGTCGGGGCCTGGATCGGCCAATATGCCCCGCGCAACGAAGCGCGAGGACAATTCCGCGACTTGGCAATCGCGGTCAAGCGGCGCTGGCTGATGGATTTGCGGCGATTGCGAAGCGGCGGCGACGATCACCGCCAGAAAAATATCGGGGCCTACCGCGCATCACTCGGGGTCGGAGCGGGTAGCTAGCCCGGACTTCTCACACTATCCGCGGCCCGGATCGACCCTTCGGGCGCCGCTGTCGGCTCGTTCACGTGCGTCGCGCCGCTTGCCCGATGAACCACATCGAACGGCGCGGCGCCCCTGCCCTGTCGAGCCGACAGCGGCGCTGAGGCCATGGATAGTGTGAGAAGTCCGGGCTAGTCCCTACCTCGTCGGAACCCGGGAGATGTCATGCGGAGAATGGCGCCGCCGGGACGTGGCAGTCGCGATTTTATTGAACAGATCCCTAATTCTCGAAGAACCGATCGAGTATCGTGGACGACTTTACCCTCGGCCGTGGCGCCGTGAAAGTTTCTTCAAATATGTTTCGAGCTTAACGGGGCTTTAACGATCTCGGCGGATTCATTGTTCCAGTGTCACCCGTTCGCCGATCCGATTTGGGGAGACACACGAACGCAACTCTGAACCCCCGAGGCTCGAAATGAAACTCTCCTGAGTCGGACCCGATTTCCTTGGACACAGAATTGGCTTAATCGAAGTGTCCAAGGAGGACCGGAACATGGCCGATAATTTTGAGAAGAAAGTTGCTGTTGATGGGCCTGTGGTAAATGCGGGCGAGCTTGGCTCGTCCACGTTTTCCCCAGGCCAGGCTTTGCCGGCAGGCCCGCTGGGACTTGGCCAGCGATGGACGGTGGCGCGCAAGCGTGAGGTCGTTCCGCGGCTTTTGCGTGACGAGCCGGTGCAACTTCTGTCGCGCCAGTTGGGCGTAGAGATCTTCCGGCTCGAGCAGTGGCGTGAGAAAGCGATCGGCGGGATCGACGCCTCGCTCAAGCAACGCAAGGGCGATCCGGTGCAGGCGGAACTGGATAGCGCCATGAAGCGGATCGGAGAGTTGACCATGCAGGTGGAACTGCTGGAGGCCAAGACGGAGACCTTCGGCCCTTTGGGGCGGCGGAGGTCGCGGCGATGAGTGCCGCCACCTCGCCCGGCACGGGTCTGGCCTACGGCCTGCGGCGGGTCTGCGCCGCCTGGGGCATGGCCCGCTCCTCGTTCTACGCCATGACCTCCGGCCAGCACGCCGAGCAGCCGCCGGCAAAGCGTCGGGGACCGAAGCCCGCGATCTCGGACCAGGCGCTGCTGGTGGCGATCGAAGCCGACCTGGAGGCATCGCCCTGGGAGGGCGAGGGCTACCGCAAGGTCTGGGCTCGGCTTCGGGTCTGTCGCGACATCCGGGTTGCCCGCAAGCGGGTGCTCCGCCTGATGCGCGAGAACAATCTGCTCTCGCCCCATCGCTGCCGCCGCCGTGGCGGCAATCCCCATGACGGTGAGATCATCACTCATGCCCCGAACCTCATGTGGGGCACCGATGGCGTTCGGGTGTTCACGGTGGACGACGGCTGGGGCTGGATCTTCACCGCCGTCGAGCATTGGAACGCCGAGTGTGTCGGCTGGCATGTCTGCAAGCGCGGCGACCGCTTCGCCGCCCTGCAGCCGATCTCCATGGGGCTTGCCGGGCTGTATGGCTC
Source organism: Alphaproteobacteria bacterium (assembly GCA_965226475.1). Lineage (GTDB taxonomy): Bacteria > Pseudomonadota > Alphaproteobacteria > JASLMY01. The sequence continues at coordinate 308,725 of CBDDDJ010000003.1, forward strand.
GACCGCGGCCGGCGCGGCTCGGGGGCTGGCCTTGCGGATGGATCACGGCTCCCAGTATCTGTCGGACCACTTCACCAACCAGATCAAGTTCTGGGGCATCCAGCCGTCCTACGCCTTCGTCGCCGAGCCCCAGACCAACGGCGTCGCCGAGCGGTTCAATCGCACGCTGAAGGAACAGATCATCCATGGTCGCATCTACCGCAACATCGCGGAGCTGCGGGACGCCGTCCGCGACTTCGTCGAACTCTACAATGCCCAGTGGATCGTCGAAAAGAACGGCTACCTGAGCCCCGCTCAAGCTCGTCAGGCGTGGCACGCCGCGATCTCAATCAGGCCCGCCGCGTGAGACAAACTTGTGTCCAAGGAACCGGGTGCGATACAAAATGAAACTCTCCTTCAAGTTCGCGGATCTGAAGACCAAGCCGAAGATCCTGCTGGGCGTGCTGTCGCCGATGGTCCTGTTGCTGCTGCTGGGTGGCATCGCCACCTTCAACATCAACTCGATCACGAAGGCCAACAAGTGGGTCGAGCACACCCACAACGTGCTCGCCGATGCGACCGGCATCGTCGGCTCCGCCGTCGACATGGAAACCGGCATGCGCGGCTACCTGCTGGCCGGCAAGGACGAGTTCCTCGCCCCCTATCAGGGTGGCGAGACGAAAACCTATGAAGGCATCGCCTCGTTGCAACAGACGGTCAACGACAACCCCACGCAGGTCGCGCGCCTGGGCGAGGTCGAGCAGGTGCTGCGCGAGTGGCAGGAGAAGGTCACCGAGCCGACGATCGCGCTGCGGCGTGAGATCGGCGACGCCGAGACCAAGAACGACATGGCCGATCTCGTGGGCGAGGCCCGCGGCAAGGTCTACTTCGACAAGTTCCGCGGCCAGATCAAGACCTTCATCGATCGCGAGGCGAAATTGCTGGCTGAGCGTCGCGCGGCCTTCAAGGCCGCCGAAGACAAGGTGTCGGAGGACACCACCCTGATCGAGAAGACCGGCAAGTGGGTCGATCACACGCACAACGTCTTGGCCCAGGCCACCCTGCTTCTGGCCCACGCGGTCGACATGGAAACCGGCATGCGCGGTTACCTGCTGGCCGGCGAGAACGAATTCCTCGCGCCCTATACCGCCGGCAAGGCCAAGTTCTTCGAGGAAATCCAAGCCCTGCGGGAGACCGTGAACGACAACCCGGCGCAGGTCGCCAGGCTCGAGGAGACCGAGGCCACCATCCGGAAATGGGTCGACGAGGTGACCGAGCCCGCGATCGCGCTTCGCCGCCAGGTCGTGGCCGGCACCGCCAGCTTGCAGGACGTCGAGACCCTGGTCGGGCGCAAGCTCGGCAAGACGTTCTTCGACGCCTTCCGCGGCCAGATCGCCGCCTTCAGCGAGGTCGAGGCCAAGCTGATGGTGGAACGCCAGGCCGCGGGCGTCGAGGCCAACAAGAACGTCTCGCGCCATCTGGAGATCATGCGGAAGAACGAGGAATGGGTGACGCACACCTACGAGGTGATCGATCACGCCAACTCCATCGTCGCCGCGGCGGTCGATATGGAGACCAGCATGCGCGGTTATCTGCTGGCCGGCAAGGACGAGTTCTTGGCGCCCTACGAGGGTGGCAAGAAGAATTTCAGTAAACTCATCGCCAGCCTGCGGAAAACCGTGAACGACAACCCGGCCCAGGTGAAGCTGCTGGACGCGACGTTGCAGACCATCGCCGAATGGCAGAAGAACGTCACCGAGCCGACCATCGCGCTCCGCGGCAAGATCGGCGATGCCAAGAACATGGACGACATGGCCGACCTGATCGGCGAGGCCCGTGGCAAGCAGTACTTCGACAAGTTCCGCCAGCTGATGGCGGACTTCAGTGGCGCCGAGGTTGCCTTGATGGAGACGCGGCAGGCCGCCAACGCCGCGACGGTCCGCAACACCTACATCATGATCGGCATCTGCATCGCCCTGGCGCTCGCCATCGGTCTGGCCCTGGCCTGGCTGATCGGCAACGCCATCGCCAACCCGATCAAGAGCATGACCGAGGTCATGCAGCGCCTGGCCAAGGGTGACAAGTCGGTCGAGATCCCCGGCACCGAGCGGGGCGACGAGATCGGCGAGATGGCCGAGACCGTGGAGGTCTTCAAGCAGAACGCGATCGAGACCGACCGCCTGCGCGAAGAGCAGGAAGCGGCCAAGAAGCGCGCCGACGAGGAGCAACGTCGGGCCATGCTCGAACTGGCCGACGGCCTGGAGAACAGCGTCAAGGGCGTGGTCGACATGGTCTCCTCCGCCTCGACCGAGATGGAGAGCACGGCCCAGTCGATGACCACGAGTGCCGAGGATGCCACGACGCGGACCGGCACGGTGGCCGTCGCCTCCGAGCAGGCCACCGCCAACGTGCAGACCGTGGCCTCGGCCTCGGAGGAGCTGGCGACCTCGATCAGCGAGATCTCGGGCCAGGTCGCCAACACCTCCACCATCGCGCAGGGCGCCGTCTCCGCCGCCGAACAGGCGACGGGGCAAATTCAGGGCCTTGCCGAGGCGTCGCAAAAGATCGGCGACGTGGTCGATCTGATCAACGATATCGCCAGCCAGACCAACCTGCTGGCTCTGAACGCCACGATCGAGGCGGCCCGTGCCGGCGATGCCGGCAAGGGCTTCGCCGTGGTCGCCTCCGAGGTCAAGAACCTGGCCACGCAGACGGCCAAGGCGACGGAGGATATCGCGGCCCAGATCAACGGTATCCAGGGGGCGACCGGCGAGGCGGTGCGGGCCGTGGAAGGCATCACCAAGACGATCTCGGAGATCAACGAGATCGCCGGCGCGGTCGCGGCCGCGGTCGAGGAGCAGGGTGCCGCCACCGGCGAGATCAGCCGCAACGCGCAAGAGGCCGCCGCCGGCACGCAACAGGTCAACACCAACATCGCCGCCGTCAGCGAGGCCTCGAGCCAGACCGGCCAGTCGGCGGGCGAGGTGTTGAAAGCGGCCCGGGAAATGTCGGAGCAGTCCGAGAAGCTGCGCGGCGAGGTCGACAAGTTCCTGCACGACGTCAGGGCCGCTTAAGGAGGAGTAGCAACCAACGAAGACGGACCGCGTCGGTCCGTCCGCGAGGAAAGGGGCGTCTCATGACGCCCCTTTCCACGTTCCGCAACGGCCGGCCCGCCCGCTTCAAGCAGCGGAATTCCGCCCGTTTTGTCGTCGAACTCCCCCGCGACGCGACCCGCAAGCTCTTGAAGTACAACCGCGGGCCGGAACGATAAACATTCAACCCATTGCGGTGAATTTTACCGGATCTTCAGATTTCCAGCTCATTTTCCCGGTTGACGAACGTAACGATCTTCGCGCGGGACCGCGCGTGCCGATGCCGCCGACATAGGAGAATGAAGATGCACATCGTGAAAAAACTCATGGACTTGGACGTCGGGATCAAGGTCCTGGCCATTGTCGGAATCAGTTTGATGGGCCTCGTGGGTGTTGCCGGGCTCTCCATCGATCAGATGAGCAAGATCGGCGGCGAAATCGAGGCGGTGGCCGAGCAGGACATCCCACTGACCCAAATCCTGACCAACGTCACCGTGCACCAGCTGGAGCAGGCGATCAGCTTCGAGCGCGCGGCCCGCTTCGGCGAGGCCATGGCCAAGGACGCGCATGCCGGCGAGCAGTTCAAGGAAGCCGTGGAGACTTTCGAGGGCCTGGCCGGCAAGGTCGACAAGGAGATCAAGGAGGGCGAGGCGCTGGCGCAAGACGCGGTGGCGAATGCGCATTCGGCGGCGGAGGCCAAGGAGTTCCAGCACGTCCTGGACAGCTTGAAAAAGATCGAGAAGGAACACAGCGAGTTCGACGCGCATGCCGTGGCGGCCTTTGCCCTGCTATCGGAGGGCAAGATCACCGAGGCGGTCGCGAAGGAGGAGGCCATCGTGCACGAGATCGAGACCCTCGACCACGAGCTGGAGGCCCTGCTGGCCGAAATCGGCGCGTTCACGGCGAAGGCCACCCAGACCGCCGAGGCGCACGAGAAATTCGCGCTGAAGCTCATGATCGGCGTCTCGGTCGCCGTTTTCCTTACAACCGTCGCGCTCGGCTGGCTTCTGGTGACTTGGGTGATCGCCAGGCCGCTCCGCGAACTCGTCGCGGTGCTCGACGAACTGGTCGCCGGGAATACCGACGTTTCGGTGACGGTACGGGCCGAGGATGAGATCGGTGCCGTGGCCAAGGCACTCGAAATCTTCCGGGAGAAATTGATCGAAAACAAGGAGCTGGAGGCGGAGGCCGCGCGACAGAAGGAAGCCGCCGAGAAGAGCCGCAAGGAAGCGCTGATGGATATGGCAGCGAACCTGGAAGGCTCCGTCGGCGGCATCGTCCAGACGGTATCTTCCGCCGCCAATCAGATGCAGCTTTCGGCCAAGACCATGGCGGCCGGCGCCGAGCAGACAAGTTCGCTGGCGAATTCGGTGGCGGCGGCATCCGAGCAGGCGACGAACAATGTGCAGACCGTCGCCTCGGCCACGGAGGAGCTTTCCGGTTCGGTGAACGAGATCACCCGCCAGGTGGGCGAGGCCTCGACGGTGACTGCGAGTGCGGTCGAGGAGGCCGGGCAGGCGACGGAAACCGTGCAGAGCATGGCACAGATCGCCGAAAAGGTCGGCTCTGTCGTGGACTTGATCAACGATATCGCCGGTCAGACCAACTTGCTGGCACTCAACGCCACGATCGAGGCCGCGCGCGCGGGCGAGGCCGGCAAGGGCTTCGCGGTGGTCGCGAGCGAGGTGAAGAACCTCGCCAGCCAGACCGCCAAGGCGACCGAGGAGATCGGCGGGCAGATCACCGAGATCCAGGCCGTCACCGGCCAAACCGAGAAGGCGATCGGCAGCATCAGCGACACGACCTCGAAAGTGAACGACATCGCCGCCGGCATCGTGGCGGCGGTCGAGGAACAGGCGGCCGCCACGCAGGAAATCGCCCGCAACGTGCAGGAGGCGGCAAAGGGGACGCAGGAGGTATCCTCGAAAATCGGCGGCGTCAGTCAGGCTGCGGGCGAATCCGGTCAAACCGCCGGTGAGGTCGAGGCGGCGGCGAGCGAACTGACCAAACAAGCGACTCTGTTGCAAAGCGAGATCGAGCGATTCCTGAGCGAGGTTCGCGCCGCGTAGGTTCGGCTCTCGCTTCCGTGTGGTGCGGGCCGGCAGGTCTGGAAGGTCGTTCGACGATCGCCGACTTGCCGGCCCTTAACGCGTCATACGGTCAGTCGATGCACCGGACGACATCTCCCGGTCGCGCCAACTCGTGCAGCATGTCGTCCAGGTATGTCTCCAGTTCCTCGGTCTGAAGGACGTTGGGGATGGCGAAATCGGTGACCGCGCGTCGCTTGCCGCCGTCCAGCCTGTACAAGGCCCAGCGGCCGTCTTCGCGAACCACGTCCAGCCGATACCTTCCATAGATGTCGAACCGCATCGCTTCGCCCTCCGATCCCCAAGTCCCCATCTTATCCTCTACGGCGACGAAGTGCCGGACGCCGGGCGCAGGCGCCGGGTCACCAGCATCAGGGCGGCCAACGCCAGCATCGCCACGCCGCTTCCCGACAGAAGCGCGAAATCTTCCATCCGCAGAATGACGAAGAGGGTGGCGTAGAGCAGGGCGAGGACGGCGGCGACGAGACCCGCGCGGCGGAGCGAGGCGAGGGTGGCCCAGGTGTAGAGAGTGATCATGGCGACGATGGCCCCGGCGGCGGCGAGATAGGCGAGCCAGAAGACGACGTGTTCCGCCAGCGCCAGCAGGGTCAGGTAGAACAGCGCGAGCGCCAAGCCGACCACGCCGTACTGCACGATGTGCATGGCGACGCCCGAGGCGAACTCGATGGCGAAACAGGCGGCGAAGGTCAGCGCGATGAACAGCACGGCATACTTCACCGCGCGGCCCATGGTGGCGTAAAGGCTCATCGGCTCGAACAGTTCGACGCCGATGGTGACGCCCGGAAACCATTGCGGGCGGCCCTTGTTGGCGAGGAACATCGCCCGGTCCGGCGTCGGGGCCGTCAGGCGCCACTCGGCGCGGAAGCCGTCGTCGTCGATTTCGTGGGCGAGCGGCAGGCGGGGGGCGAGGAAACTCGGGTGCGGCCAGTCACCGGTCATCCGGACCTCGGCGGAGCGCGCGCTCGCCATCAGGCCGAGGCTCCTGGTACCGGTAAGGGTGAGCCTGGCCTGGAAGGCGAAGCCGTCACCCGCCGCCTTCCAGCCCGGCAAGGGCATCTCGATCGCCTCGAAGCCGCCGCCGGCAGCGGCCACGCTCACGGGCACGGGCTTGCCGTCGATCGCCAGGGCGCGGGCGCGGATCGTCTCGGCGGTCGCCTTCGGCAGGCGGAAGATCAGGGCGGCGGACGCGGTGTCGAGGCGAACGTCGGCGCCCCGGAACTCCGCCCGCTCGAAGCGGTCGAAACGGCCGGCGAGCGTGACCCGAGCCGTATATACGGGGGTGGCGTAGATCCCGCGCCGCCGCTCCTCGACCGTCAACCGGACGTCGGCTCGAAGCGCCTCGGGCCGGAGCAGGACGATGCGCCGCACTTCGTGCGTCGTGCCGCCGTCGGCGATTCGCTCCACATAGGGGATGGCCAGCAACGGACCTTGCAGCGATTGCGGCCCGCCCCAGGCCACCGCGATCTTCTCGGCCACGCTTTCGTGCAGCAGGCGACGCTCGTCGATCAGGTCTTCGAGCTGGTCGAGCGGCAGCAGCATGGCGAGCGTCAGGCCAACGAGCAGCAGCGTCCGGGTCAGCAGCGGGTCGAGCAGGCGCCTCGTGATCTCCGGTATCCCGGGCTTTTCGTGCGCGTCGGTCATGGCGGCTCCCCGGTAACGGCATGCGTTGACGGGGTATCGCCCGACGGCGCGGCCGGATCATGTCGCCTTCGTGGCCATTCGACGGCACCGGCCTTAGTGTCTGGCCCGAAAAGAGTTGAGTGATTTCAGTCAGTTGTGATTCACTGTTTGTATTTAGCAACCAGGGAGACACAACATGTGGACCAAAATCACTCGCCCGAAGTATGAACGCGACCTGCTGCGCTACGCAAGCGACCTGACGGATGGAGAATGGAAGGTGCTGGAGCCGTTGCTGCCTCGCGCCAAAGCGCTGGGACGGCCTCGGACGACGGCATTGCGCGAGGTGGTGAACGCGATCCTCTACCTACTGCGTAGCGGCTGTCCATGGCGCATGCTGCCCCGGGACTTCCCGCCACGCTCGACGGTGCAGCGCTACTTTTATCTCTGGCGGGACGACGGCACCTGGTCCGAGGTCAACCGGCAACTGCTGGTCGCGGCGCGCGAGGCCGAGGGCCGCGCGGCCGGCCCGTCGGCCGGTATCATCGACAGTCAGAGCGTAAAAACCACGGAAAGCGGCGGTATCCGGGGCTTCGACGCCGGAAAGAAAGTCAAGGGCCGCAAGCGTCACATCCTCACCGACACCGGCGGCCTGCTGGTCGCGGTCGTGGTCCACGGCGCCGAGATCCAGGACCGCGACGGCGCGCCGGCGGTGTTCGCCGCCATCCCCCGCCACTTTCCCCGCCTGCGCCACGTCTTCGCCGACGGCGCCTATGCCGGGCCCAAGCTCGAGGGCGCACTGAAGCGGATCGGCCGCTGGTCGCTGGAGATCGTCAACCGTCCCGCGGGCGTGAAGGGCTTCCAACTCCTGCCCCGCCGATGGGTCGTCGAGCGCACGCTCGCCTGGCTCAATCGAAACCGGCGGCTGGCCAAGGACTTCGAGACGGCCATCGAGACCGCCGAGGCCTGGATCTTCCTCGCCAGCATCCAACTCCTCACGCGCCGTCTCGCAAGAGCCTGAAAACACTCGATTCATTTCGAGTCGGACTCTTAGACTGCGTTTGGACTGCTACGTGAGGTCGTCATGGTCGAAACGCTTCGTCTCACCGTTGGCGGCGGCATCACGCTCGCCGCCAAGTTTTTCGTGCCCGAGGGCGCCGGTCCACACCCCTGCGTCATCATGAGCCACGGCTTCAGCGGGGTGATGGACATGGGCCTCCAGCCCTATGCGGAAGCCTTCCAGGCCGCCGGGCTCGCCTGCCTGGTCTACGACCACCGCAACTTCGGTGACAGCGACGGTGACGTGCGCCAGGAGGTCGACCCCTGGCAGCAGATCCGCGACATGCGCGATGTTATCGGCCATGCGCGAAACCGCGCCGACGTCGACGAAAACCGCATCGGCCTCTGGGGCACCAGCTATTCGGGCGGCCATGTACTGGTCATCGGCGCCGTCGATCGGCGGGTGAAGTGCGTCGTCTCCCAGGTGCCGGTCACCAGCGGCTCCGGCGCGATCGAGCGCATGGTGCCGGCCGACCAGATGGCCGGCTGGCTGTAGGGGGTCTACGCCGACTACGATGCTCGCGCGAGGGGCGAGGCACCGACGACGCTCGCCGTTTTCCAGCCGGGCGGCGAGACGGCGGCCTGGGCCGAGGCCCTCGGCCCCGGCACCAGCTACCGGAACGAGGTGACGCTCAGGAGCCGCGACCTCTGGCTCGAATACGAACCCTGGGCCTTCATGCACCGAATCAGCCCGACGCCGCTGCTGATAATCATCGCCGCCCGCGACACCCGCGTGCCGGCCCGCGACCAGCTGGAGGCCTACGGCCGGGCGCTGGAGCCGAAGCAGCTCCTGCTGCTCGACTGCGCGCACTACGACCCCTACATGTCGAAACTCGACGAAGCGATTCATGCGGGCCGGTCGCATCTGGTGCGCCACCTGATCGGGGAGGGGACGTGATGGTCGGATCGCTCGACGGCAAGGTCGCGGTCATCACCGGAGGGGCGAGCGGTATCGGCGAGGCCTGTGCCCGGCTCTTCGCCCAGCGCGGCGCCAAGGTCGCGGTCGCCGACATGAACATGAAGCGGGCCGAAATGGTGGCGGGCGAGATCGATGGGCTGGCGCTGGAGTTGGACGTGGTCGATGCCGCCGCGACGACCCGGGTGGCCGAGCGGGTCGGGGCGGAACTGGGGCCGGCCGAGATCGTCGTCACCTCGGCCGGCATCGGCCAGAACCCGGTGCCGCCCGAAAAGCTGCGGCACGAGATCTACGACAAGGTTCTCGAAGTGGATCTGAAAGGCACCTATCTGACGGCGGTCGAGTTCGGCACGGCCATGGCCCGGCGTGGGCGCGGCGCCATCGTCACCATCGCCTCCATCACGGGCATGCGCTCGACGCCCTTGCACAGCTATGCGCCGGCCAAGGCGGCGGTGATCAACCTGACCGAGGCGCTGGCGGCGGAATGGGGCCGCTCCGGCGTACGCGTCAATTCGATCTCCCCCGGCTACACCGCGACGCCCCTGCTGCTGAAGGCGATCGAGGGTGGGCACCGCGACGGCGACCTCCTGGCCGACACCTCGGCGCTCGGCCGCATGGTGGCGCCCGACGAGATCGCCAAGGCGGCCGCCTTCCTGGTCTCCGCCGAGGCCGCGGCGATCACCGGCATCAACCTACCGGTCGACTACGGCTGGCTGGTGGCCGGCGGCTGGGCGAGTTACGGGGGCCTGCGGGCGAGCCGCGAAGGTTCCAACGCGTGAGCGGCGAAGCGGCTTCCCGGGAGCTGGCGCGCCGCCGCCGGGCGGCGCTGGCCATGGGCGGGGCGGAAAAGCTCGCCCAGCGCAAGGCGGTGCCCGGCGTGCTGGACGCGCGGGCGCGTCTGGACGTCCTGCTGGACGAGGGCAGCTTCAACGAGAGCGGCCTGCTCGCCACCTCCAACCGGCCGGAAATGCGGGAGAAGTCGCCGGCCGACGGCAAGATCGCCGGCTTCGGCCAGATTGACGGGCGCGCCGTCGCCGTCCTCGCCAACGATTTCACCGTGCTCGGCGCCTCGTCGTCGGTGGTCAACGGCAAGAAGGTCCGCCATGTGAAGGAGACCGCGACCCGGCGCGGCATGCCGCTGGTTTTCCTGGGTGAATCCTCCGGCGCCCGCATGCCGGACCGCATGGGCGCGCCGGGGCGTGCCAGCATGGGCCAGGACCGCTTCGAATACCTGCGCAATCGCGAGACGCCCTGGGTGAGCGCGCTGCTCGGGCCCTGCTATGGCTCCTCCACCTGGTATGCCTGCATGTCGGATTTCGTCGTCATGCGCAAAGGTGCGCTGATGAGCGTGGCGAGCCCGCGCGTGACCGAGCGCGCGATCGGCCAGCCGGTCGACGGCGAGACGCTCGGCGGCTGGCGCCTGCATACCGAGACCACGGGCCTGGTCGATCTCGCGACCGAGACGGACGCGGAGGCGCTGGCGCTGGCGCGCCGGTTTCTCTCCTACCTTCCCTCCCACGCCGGCGAACGCCCGCCGCTCGCCGAAGTGTCCGAGGGCTCGGGCGACCAGGACGACGGGATCGCGGAGATCCTGCCCGAGGCGCGGACCAAGACCTACGATATGCGCAAGCTGCTCGCTTGCCTGGTCGATTCCGGTTCGCTCTTCGAGATGAAGCCGCGCTTCGCCCGGCCGGTCGTGACCGCGCTTTCCCGCCTGAACGGCGCCGTCACCGGCTTTATCGCCAACAATCCGCGCGCCAAGGGCGGCGCCATCGACGTCGATGCCTGCCGCAAGGTGGCGAGCTTCCTGGTGCTCTGCGACAGCTTCAATATTCCCGTCGTCTTCCTGGTGGATCAACCGGGCTTCTTGATCGGCCTCGAGGGCGAGAAGCGTTGGGCGCCGGGGCGGATCATGAACTGGATGAACGCGCTCGCCCAGGTGACGGTGCCGAGGATCTGCATCACGCTGCGCAAGAACTACGGGCAGGCCTTTCTCAACATGGGCGGGGGGCGCAATTCCGACGAGGTCGCCGCCTGGCCGAGCGCCGATTACGGCTTCATGGACCCGGCCGTCGGCGTCAACGTGCTGCACGGGATCGGGCCCGAAGACGACCCCGAACGCTTCGCCGAACTGGTGGCGGAACTCCAGGCCGAAAGCGCGGCCTGGCCGCTCGCCGGGCTCTACGAGGCGCAAGCCGTGATCGATCCGCGCGAGACGCGGCAATATTTGATTGACACGCTGGCGGTGCATTTCGACCGGCACACGGACGGGGTCGGCCAACATCGGCTCGCCAACTGGCCCACCAGTTTCTAGCGGTGGCGCGCGGCATTCCCATCGAGAACGCCCGCCGGGCGGGACAGGCGAGGCTCGACGAGCAGGATAGCAAGCGGCTGCTGGCGGGCTTCGGCCTGGAGGTTCCGGCCGGCGTCGCCATCGAGGGCACCGACGACCTCCAGGCGGCCCTCGCCACCCTCCAGCCGCCCCTTGCCCTCAAGCTGCTGTCGCCCGAGGTCGCGCACAAGAGCGATATCGGTGGTGTCCGGCTGGGCCTGCGGGACGAAGATGACGTCCGCCGCGCGCTCGCCGAGATGCCCGAGTACGATCGCTATCTGCTCGAGGAGATGGCGCCCGAGGGCGTGGAAATGATCCTGGGCGGGGTGCGCCATCCCCGCTTCGGTCCGCTGGTGATGGTGGGGCTCGGCGGCCTCTTCGTCGAGACGATGGCCGACGTCGCGCTCCGCATCGCGCCGATCGACGAGGCCGAGGCGGTGGCGATGCTGTCCGGGCTGCGCGGCGCCGCCCTGCTGGAGGGCGCGCGGGGCCGGCCCGCGCTCGACAAGCCGGCGCTGATCGAGGCGATGGTGAAGCTCGGCGGGACGGACGGGGTGCTGATGGCCCATGCCGACCGCATTTCGGAAGTCGACGTCAATCCGATCATCGTTGGCCGGAGGGGTGCTTGCGTCGCCGACGCGATGATCGAACTCGCCGATACGGTGTCCGAGGCGGCGGTTCCACCGGTGGCGGATCTCTCGGACCTGCTACGTCCTCGGAAGGTTGCCGTCGCCGGTGCCTCGGCGAGCGGCGTGGTGCACGGCAACCGCTATATCCGGGCGCTTCGCGACTATGGCTACCCGGGCGAGATCCTGCCGTTCCACCCCTTGGCGGCGGAGGTCGAAGGGCTGAAGGCCTGGCCGAGCCTGGCCGAGGCGCCGGGTCCGATCGATTATGCCTATGTCGCGGTCGCGGCCGACCAGGCGCCGGGATTGCTGGCGGCCGCGGGCGGCAACGTCGCCTTCGCCCAGGTGATGGCCAGCGGGTTCGAGGATGCGGCGGGCGGTGCCCAGGCGGAACTGGTCGCGTCGGCACGGGCCGGCGGCATGCGCCTGCTCGGGCCCAACTGCCTCGGCACCCATTCGCCGTCGGGCCGTCTCACCTACATGCCGGGGGCGCCGCCGGAGACGGGCGGCATCGCCGTGCTCAGCCAAAGCGGCGGGTTGTCGATGGACATGCTGCGCCTGGGCGCGCGCAAGGGGCTGGCGTTCCGCGCGGTCGTCACCATGGGGAACGCCGCCGACCTCGGCCCAGCCGAACTCCTGCCCTGGTTCCTGGAGGATCCAGAGACGACGGCGATCGGCCTCTATCTCGAGGACGCCCCCCGGGGCCGCCGGCTGTTCGAGATCCTGCGGGCCGCGGGCGGCCGCAAGCCGGTCGTGCTGCTGGCGGGCGGCCTCAGCCGGGCGGGCGGGCGGGCGGCGCAAAGCCACACCGGCGCGCTCGCCGGCGACGCGCGGGCGTGGGACGCGCTCTGTATCCAGACGGGGACTCTCGGGGCCGAGAGCCTGGCCGGATTCCTCGACACGCTGCTGCTGGCAGAGAAGTTGAGGCCGGGTGACGTGCCGACCGCGCGGGTCGTGCTCTTCGGCAACGGCGGCGGCGCCGGCGTATTGGCGGTCGATGCCCTGGCGCGCGAGGGACTGGAAGTGCCGAGGCTGGACGTCCCGGCCTTGCGGGAGATCGACCTGCCGGCCGGCGCCAGCCTGGCCAACCTGATCGACGTGCCGGCCAACGTGCTGGCCCGCGACGGCGGCGCGCTGCCGCGTCGGATCCTGGAGGCGGTGTTCGCCACCGACCCGCCGGAGGCGCTGATCGTCAACCTCAACATGCCGGTCATCATGGCCTACCGCGACCTCGACCTGTTGGGCCCGCTGATGGCGGCCGTTGAGATGGCGACGACGGGCGCGCATGTCCTGCTCGTGCTCCGCTCCGACGGCACGGGCGAGGTGGAGGCGGCGAAAGCGCGGCTCCGCGTCCGCGCCGGCCAGCGCGGCCTGCCCGTCCTGGACGACATCGAGGGCGCGGCCCGGGCACTGGCCGCCGTCGCTCGGCGCGAGGCCTTCATCGCTCAGCGCTCGCCGTAGCTCGCCGCCATGCCGGCGCGGACGTCGCCCTGGATGCCGTATTGTGGGATCGGGTAGCGCAGGCCGTTGGCGGACAACGCCGCCAGCCCCTCGATCACCTTCGGCAGGTATTTGGGCGGCAGCGCGATCAGCAATTCGTCCTCCATCACGCCGCCGTAGCGCCGCTCGGCGAAGCATGGGAGGGACAGGCTCAGCTCGCCCGTCAGAAGCGCCCGGCCCCAGGAATCGGCGCAGGCGGATTCGCCGACGCAGCCCCACTCCAGCTTCCGGTAGCCGGACCATTGCAGGCCGTTGATGAAGAGGATCATTTGTGCCGGCGTCGCGTAGATCATGGCGATGTCCGGCGGGTCGAGCCGTCCGGTGATCAGCGGCGAGACCGCCATCGCGGCGTAGTGGCCGTGTTGCACCACGTCCATGGCCCGCTGGTGAAGACCCGCGTCGCGCTTGGTCTTGTACCAGACGCCCGCCATGTGGGCGCCCGACTTCCACTCCCGATCCTGTGCGCCCAGGCCGATGACGGCGCGGCACTGCGCGCCGACCAGATCATCGCCGGTGATGCCGACGGTCCAATTCAGCCGGCTGGCTTGCGCCACGATCTGGTCGGTGGTGTGCACGTTGCGCGGCCGGCGGATGCGCGGGATCGCCGCCATCTCCTCGACCGTCTGGTACAGCTTCATCCCGATCGGAGTGGTCCTGAGCCTGAGATAGCGATCCAGCCCCCGATGATCGCCCGCCAGTCGTAGCTCTCGGGCTGGCTCACTTCCGCCACGTCCTTGCGTTTTGCCGTTGCCATTGCCGCCTCCCGCGTTTCGAATAAGAATGATGCGCCGAAGATAGCGGAAAACGCGTCGCTTCGTCCGCGTCCTATCGTCCCACGCCCGCGCGCATGGAGATTTTCAATGGCCTTGCGAACGACCACGATCGGCTCTTACCCCAAACCCGACTACGTCACGATTCCCGACATGTTCCAGGACCGCGTCGAGACGATGAAGCACCCGACGCGGGACTATGCCGAGGCGGTCCGGTCGTTGGGCGGCGAGGCCGAGGCGATCCTCGCCCGGGGCACGAGGGAGGCCGTGCTGGACCAGGTCGGCGCCGGCGTCGATATCCCGACCGACGGCGAGATCCGGCGCGAGAACTACATCCACTATCACTGCCGCCACATCGACGGCATCGATTTCGACGAACTGACCCTGACGCCCGTTCGCGACGGCGCCTATGCCGATGCGCTGTTCCCCACCATCACCCGGCCGGTCGGCGCCGGCGCGCCCTTCCTGGCGCATGACTGGGAGGTCGCCCAATCCTTCACCGACCATCCGGTGAAAATCACCGTGCCCGGGCCGATGACGATCGGCGAGACCATCGCGGATGCCCACTATGGCGATCCCCGGCGCCGCGACGCCGCGCTCGCCGAGGCGGTCAACGTCTAGATCCGCAGGCTGGCCGAGGCCGGCTGCCGGCATGTGCAGGTGGACGAGCCGCTCTTCGCCCGCCGCCCGGAGAATGCGCTCGCCTACGGCTTCGAGAACCTGGAGCGCTGCTTTCACGGCGTGCCCGAGAGCGTCACCCGCACCGTTCACATGTGCTGTGGTTATCCCGACGGGCTCGACAACCCGGACTTCGTCAAGGCGCCCAAGGATTCCTACGCCCGGATCGCCGATGCGATCGAAGACTCGGTCATCCAGGCCGTGTCGATCGAAGACGCCCACCGGCCGATGGATCTCGCGCTCCTGGAACGCCTGGCGACCACGACGGTGATCCTCGGTGTCGTCGAGATCGCCTCCAGCCGGGTCGAGACGGTCGAGGAGATCGGGGCCCGTCTGGCCGAGGCGTTGGAGCACACGGACGGCGCGCGGCTGATCGCGGCGCCGGATTGCGGCCTGGCGATGCTGGGCCGCGACCTCGCGCGGCAAAAACTGACCAACCTCTGCCGCGCGGCGCGGGACCTGGACGGAGGCACGCCGGCATGACGACGAGAGCGAAATTGCCCGATTGGGAAGGCGACGGCGAAGCCTTCGTCGACGCTTTCATGCTCTGGCTGACCGAGGCCGGCAAGACCCGATACGAGGCCGAGGTGACCCAGCTGGAGCACGCCTTGCAGACGGCGGCCCACGCGGTCGACGACGGCGCCGGGGACGAGGCGATCGTCTCGGCCTTGCTGCATGATGTCGGCCATCTGGTGCTGGGCGAGCACCGGGGACGGGCCGACTTCCTGCGCCGCGACGAGGGGCACGAGGCGGTGGGGGCCCGCTGGCTGGCGCGCGTCCTGCCGCCCTCCGTGACCCGGCCGGTTGGGCTGCACGTTCCGGCCAAGCGCTATCTCCGCGCCATCGAGCCCGACTACTGGCACGGACTGTCGAGCGCCTCGAAGACGAGCCTCGAACTCCAGGGCGGCCCGATGAGCGAGGACGAGGCCCGGGACTTCGCCGCCCGGCCCGGCGCCGAGACCGCGGCCCGCCTGCGTCGCTGGGACGACCGGGGCAAGGTCGCGGGCGCGCTCGCGCCGGGCCTGGAGACTCATCGCGAGCGCCTCCTCGCGCTCGTGGGGCCTCGAAATCCGACTCGGGGGTAGATGTAGTACGTAGTTGGCACTATCCAGCGATATGATCGGGTCGTTGGCGGATCGGCGTTGTCCGCGTGGATGGCGTGCCTTTGAACAGGTAGCGCGTCGCAAGCTCCAGATGGTTGATGTCGCAAGGCGGATAGAGAATCATCGGAATCCACCGGCAAACCGATTGGAGCGTTCCCGAGGAGATCGAGCCGGGTTGTGGTCGATTCGATGAACACCTCCTGGCGTGTCTGCTTCTCTTGGGACTCCGGAGAGGTCGATCATGGCCGAGTTCACCCCGATCTTACCGGGCGAGATCCTCGAGGAAGAATTCATGGTGCCGCTCGGGATGAGCGCGAACGCGCTCGCCAAGGCGATCGGTGTCCCGCCCAACCGGGTGAGTGCGATCGTTGCCGGCAAGCGCGCCATCACCGCCGATACCGCGTTTCGCTTATCCCGGTATTTCGACCTTTTACCCGAATATTGGCTCGACTTGCAATGTCGGTACGAGTTGCGAGTTGCCCAGAGCGAGGCCCGTCGGCGCGGGTCCGATTTGGCGAAAGCCCTCAGGGCCATTCGGCCGTTGAATGCGGTGTAGGTAGGACTTGGGCTCGGATCACGTCGGAATCGCGGAGCACCTGGATTTCCTATTCGTTGTCGTCCAGCTCGGCGATCGGGGCTGAAAACGCGCCATCGCGGATCACGTGACGGGTTCGCCGCCAGTCCGGCTGGCCGGGATATCTCTTCCCCGGTTCTTGTGAACGGAATGGCCCTTGGATGGCGCCATGAAACGGCCAGCCCTTGCATGGGAAGTTTGCTTCGCGCAAACGTTCGGTCCCACCGAGTCGTGCGAGCAGCAACACCCAGGAGTCTGGGGAATAAGAATGATATCGATGGTGCGGTTTATTGGACAGGTAATGTCGAGGAATCCGGAACTTCTCCTGCGGGCCGTACGGACCTTTTCCCAGTGGTTGCTGCCCGATTATCTGTTGACATGGCCGCATATAGACTGGTGGAAAAATGAAGAGTTCAACTGGTATCTGAAAAAAATTCCACGAGCGAAAGAGATTTAATACCCATCGTAGGTGGTCGCTCCATCAACTGCTGCGATTGACGGAGAACGTTGAAGGAGACACGGCCGAGTGTGGGGTCTTCAAGGGATCGTCTTCATGGTTGATCTGTAGGAGCAACAAGGAAAACGGCTATTTCGACCGGATGCACCACTGTTTCGACTCGTACGAGGGGCTGTCGACTCCCACCGATGAAGATGGGACGCATTGGACGCCGGGCGTCCTGTCGGCCACCGAGGATATCGCCAAGCGTAATCTTTCCGAGTTTTCGGACATCGTGTTCTATAAGGGCTGGATTCCAGATCGGTTCGAGGATTGCGATGCAAATCCATTTTCATTTGTTCACGCCGATGTCGATCTCTACGAATCGACCAAGGACAGCATCGAATTTTTTTATGGCCGCATCTCGCCGGGAGGCGTGCTTCTTTGCGATGATTACGGATTTACGATCTGTCCCGGGGCGACGAAGGCCGTTGACGAATTTCTCGCGGATAAGTCGGAAAAGATGATTGCGTTGGACTGCGGAGGTGGTTTTTTCGTGAAGGGAAGCACGACTTCGGAAGAGAGCATGATGCGCTCGCGCGGGCCCCGGCGCCAGGAATGACGCGCCTCGGGATCGCCAAATCTCCGAGCCTTCGCTACATCCACCGCTCCCGCCACATCTGGAACATCAAGACGGTCCAGAGGCGGTGCTGTTCGCCGCCTTCGCCATTCGAGTGACGCGCCCAGGCCCGTCGGACCACGTTCGGGTCGAGGCCGCCGGCTTCCAGCTTGTCGGGCGAGAGCAGATCCTCGGCCCAATCGCGCCACGAGTCCCGAAGCCACGCCCCGATCGGAACGCCGAAACCCTTCTTCGGCCGGTCGACCAGCTCGCGCGGAACATGGCGGTCCAGGAGTTGGCGCAGCAGCCATTTGCCGCCGCCGCGATGCATCTTCATCGTGGGCGGCAACGACCAGGCCAGTTCGACCACCCTGTGGTCCAGCATCGGCACGCGCGCCTCGAGCGAGACGGCCATCGACGCGCGGTCCACCTTGGTCAGTATATCGTCGGGGAGATACGTCACGGTGTCGACGAATTGCATGCGGTCGACCAGATGGGGCACGAGTTCGCGCAGGCTCTCGTCCCAGAATCGACCCTTCACCTCGCGCGTGCCCGGTAGCAACACCTCGGGGTCCGTCCAGTGGCTCAAATATTCGCGATAGAGGTCGTCGCGATCCTCGGCCAGGACCCTGGCGAGCCGTCGTCGCCGGTTGCTCGGCCGGCCCGGCAGGCTGGCGACCGCCTTGGCGAGCAGCCGGCGAAGCGGCGCCGGCAGGTGATCGAGGCGTGGCCACAACGAGGCATTGAAATAGTGGTGGTAGCCCGCGAACAGCTCGTCCCCGCCATCGCCCGACAGCACCACCGTCACGTGCTGGCGCGCCATCTCGGAGATCAGCAAGGTCGGGATCTGCGAGGAATCGCCGAAGGGCTCGTCGTAGATGTCGACCAGGCGGCCGATCGTATCGATGGTGTCTCGCGGCTCCAGGTAGAGTTCGGTGTGTTCGGTGCCGAGGTGGCGGGCGACGGCGGCGGCGTATTCCGCCTCGTTGAAACGGGCCTCGTGGAAGCCGGCCGAGAAGGTGCGGACGGGCCGGTCGCTCTGTGCCTGCATCAGGGCGACGATGGTCGAGGAATCAATGCCTCCGGATAGAAAGGCGCCGAGTGGCACGTCGGAGATCATGCGCCTGCGAACGGCATCGGAGAGCTGTACCTCCAGCGCGTCGAGCGCCTGCCCGGCCGTGACGGGGCGGGGAGGGCGCGCCGTCTCGCGCACCACGGCGCGCAGGTCCCAGTAGGTCTCGATCGTCGGTTCGCGGGTCGCGTCGACGGTCAGGATTCGTCCCGGCTCGAGCTTGCGGACGCCGGAATAGATCGTCCAGGGAGCCGGGACGTACATGAAGCGCATGTAACCGGCCAAGGCGTCGCGGTCGATCGCCACGGGCCAGCCCGCGTGTGCCCGGAGCGCCTTGAGTTCCGAGCCGAAAACGAAAAGACCACCGAAGCGGCCCCAATAGAGCGGTTTGATGCCGATCCGGTCGCGCGCCAGATGCAATTTGCCTTCCCGCCTATCCCAGAGCGCGAAGGCGAACATGCCGATCAGCCGTTCGACGGCGGCTCGAACGCCCCAGGCCGCGCAGGCCTCGAGCAGGACCTCGGTGTCGGAACGGCCGCGAAAGCGGTGGCCCGTGGCCTCGAGCTCGGCCGCGAGTTCGGCCGCGTTGTAGATCTCGCCGTTGTAACTGATCACCCAGCGGGCGTCGGCTGAGACCATGGGCTGGGCGCCGGCCTTGGAAAGGTCGACGATCGAAAGCCGACGGTGGCCCAGGGCGATCCCGGCCCGCCGGTCGACCCAGGTGCCGTCGTCGTCCGGACCGCGATGAACCAGGGTCGCCGTCATGCGGTCGATCGTGCCGGCGAGATCGCCGTCACGTGCCGTCGAATCGAGAATTCCAGCAATGCCGCACATGTTCCGAGACTAGACTCTTTCAGCCGTATCCCATGGCGCCTGGGCCGCGCGGCGTCACGATCCGGCGAACCAGCGTTTGAGCGTGCCACGCGCGCGGCGGACCGCCCGCGCGGATGCCGCGCCGATGGTATCCCTCTTCTTGACGATCGCCATCGCGTCGCGGTGACGGCCCCCGAAATTGCGATCCTGACTGTCGTAGAGGTGCACGAACTCGATCCAACGCGAGAGCTCGGCCAGCAATTCCACCGGCAAGTATTTCGAACCGACGAGATTGCCGCTTTCCAGCCCGCGCAAAATTTCGACGGTTTTGACCGCGTCCTTTTCCTCCAGCTCGCGCGGCTGGGAGGTGAGGTCCTCGACGACGTAGATGCCGCCCGGCATCAGCCGCGGAAAGAGATGCGCGAAGGCGATTTGCTGGTGATGGGAGGCATGGCTCGCGTCCTCGACGATGATCGAGAAGGCACCGTCCACCGCCGCGACCGCGCGGTCGAGGTCCGCCGTGTCGCCCATGTCGCCGCGCAAAATGGTCACGTCCCGCATCGGGGGAACGGCCGAGAAGTCGGCGATGTCGAAGCCGACGATGCGGGCCTCGTCGAAATATTCTCTCCACATCTTCAGGCTGGGCACATCGTCATGCGCGCCCTCGATCCGCCGCGCCTGCACGTCGTCGCGCAGTAGACCAATTTCGAGAAAATTCAACGACTGTTTCGCAAAGGGCGCGAAATAACTGTCGTAGAGATAGGCGAATCCATGCGCGTTGTAGTAAAGGTTTCCCTTGTCCCACTTGTATTTGTTGGCAATTCGGTTCAGCCGCGAGATCGGACGTTTATAAGCCATTTCCTTGCCTTGCCAGCGCTGGAGATAATATTGCCGGGGCGAAAGGCCCGATCTGGCGACTTCCGGGACCATCCATTCAAAACGATCTTCGTCGAAGCCGTTCGGAATGCTTTTGGTTTCCGAGCGCGACAGCCATTTCAGGTGGGGGCTTTCCTTCAGTGGATGGCCAAAACTGTCGTAGTGGAAGTCCTTCAGCCAGGCGCAAAAATCGAGTGAGAGTTGATCACGGTAGTTGTGGTGCAACACGTGAGAAAACCATAATTCCATGAGGGCGACGAGCCGGGGATCGTTGTGGCGCCTGAGGAGGATGCCGCCGGCCGCCAAGCCGTTCCTCGCGGGATAACCCCGCCGCCGGTAACCGTCCATCTGACGCCGCACGGCGGCTTCCGGGCAGATTCCTTGCTCTATGACGATTTCGGCCTCGTCGTAGACGCAGTCCCGCCAAGGATGGACGAAGCACTTCAGGGGACTGTCGCCCAACGCTTCGTCGCGCGCGAAGTCCAGTGGATTGGTCTTGAAGTGGATGCGCGCGTCGACATAGAGCGAGAGATCGAAATCCTTCAAGTAGCGATGGGGTAGCAGTTTGGGCAGGCGTGAATCGATGCGCGGGCCGAGCCCGCTCTCCTCCAGAACGACAATTTTCCAAAATCGGGATTCGAGATCCTTGTCGTCCGTGAAACAGATGCGCTCGAAGTCGCCGGGATCATCACCATAAGGGTCGTCGAGGTCCGTATAGTCGCCGAAGAGGCACGTGTAGAGGACGAAGTCCTTCATGCTGCATCCTTTTGCGACCAAACACCGATGCCATCCCTGGGTACCATCGGCGGGCGGCCCGAGCCGGGGGAATTGGTGGCCGGGCGATTCGGATCAAATTCGATCCGCTCCTAGACGCATCGGTATTGCGTGTCAATTTCAATACCGATGGCGGCGCCCGCGACGGGTGGCCGCCCTCGGGGGGTGCTCTCAAATCACGTCGGAATTGCGGAGCGCCTGGATCTCCGCCGCGTCGTAGCCGAGGTCGCCGAGCAGGGCGTCGGTGTGCTGGCCGAGTTTGGGGCCGGGGCGGGTCGGAATGGGATCGTCCTTCATGCGGAAGGGGCTCGCCACGGTCTTGAGGCCGGGAAGGTCCGGGTGGTCGAGGGCCGAAATGCCGCCGCGGTCGACGAAGTAGGGATTTGCCAGGGCCTGGGCCATGTCGTGCACCGGAGCGGCCGGGACGGCCCCGGCGAAATGCTCGATCCATTCCGCCGTGGCGCGGGCCTGCAAGGCCTCGTCGAAGATCTCGGTCAGCCGGTCGCGATTGTGATCGCGGTTCTCGTAGCCTTGGTAGTCGGGGTCCAGCGGCAGGTCGGGACGGCCGATCTTCTCGCATGCGAGTTCCCAGAACCGATGGGTCTGGCACATCAGGTAGATCCACCCGTCCTTGGTCCGGTAGAGCTGGCAGGGCACGATATAGGGATGGGCCGAGCGGGCCATCCGCTCCGTGATCCGCCCCGAGTTCATGTACCAGACGGCGGGATAGGAGAGCTGGTGCATGGCGACGTCGAACAGGCTGACGTCGACGTCGCGGCCCAGGCCGGTCTCGCGCGCCTTCAGAATCCCGGAGACGAGGGCGAAGGCCGCCGCGAGCCCGGTCATGAAGTCGACCATCGAGAGACCGAAGCGCGCGGGCGGGCCGTCCGGTTCGCCCGAGAGCGACATGAAGCCCGATTCCGCCTGCATCAAGAAGTCGTAGCCGGGCCAGCCCTTGCGGTCGCCGTCGCGGCCATAGGCGGAGAGGTGGGCGCAGACGATTCTCGGGTTGGCCGCCTTCAGGTCGTCGTGGGTGATCCCGAGCTTCTCCGGCTGGTCGCCGCGCAGGTTGCACAAGAGGCCGTCCGCCGTCGCCGCCAGGCGATGCAAAATCCGCTGGCCCGCCTCGCTCTTCAAATCCAGGGTCAGCGACTTCTTGTTGCGGTTCACCGCCTGGTAAAGCTGGCTGTCCTTCTCGCCGAGAAAGAAAGGGCCGACGTCGCGGGCCATGTTGCCGCCCCGGACCCGGTTCTCGACCTTGATCACCTCGGCGCCGAGGTCGGCCAGATGTGTGGTGCCGTAGGGCCCCGCGCCGTACTGCTCGACGGCGAGGATCCGAAGCCCGTCGAGCGGCAGCATCAGACCGGGTTCCGCTCGATCAGCTGCTTGGCGATGATGATGCGCTGGATCTCGTTGGTGCCCTCGCCGATGCACATCAAGGGCGCGTCGCGATAGTAGCGCTCCACCGGGAACTCCTTGGAATAGCCGTAGCCGCCATGGACGCGCATGGCCTCCATCGCGTTCTCGACCGCTGCTTCGGACGCGAAGAGCTTGGCCATGCCCGCCTCCATGTCGCAGCGCTCGCCCCGGTCGTAGGCTTTGGCCGCTTGCTCGGTCAGCAGGCGGGCGGCTTCGACCCTGGTCGCCATGTCGCCGAGCTTCAGCTGGATCGCCTGGTGCTGGCAGATCGGCTTGCCCATGGTCTTGCGGACCTGGCTGTAGGCGACCGCTTCCTTCATCGCGGCACTGGCAACGCCGACGCCGCGCGCCGCGACGTTGATCCGGCCGAGTTCCAGCCCGCCGACGGCATGATGGAAGCCGGAGCCTTCCTCGCCGCCGATCAGGTTGGCGGCGGGCACGCGATAGTCCTCGAAGATCAGCTCGGCCGAGTCGATGCCCTTGTAGCCGAGCTTCTCGAGCTTGCGGCTCGGGCGGAAGCCCTCGCCCTTCTCGCAGAGGAACATCGAGGTGCCCTTGTAGCGGGGCTCGATTTCGGGATCGGTCTTCACCAGGACGGCGAAGCAGTGGCCTTCGAGACCGTTGGAGATCCAGGTCTTGGTGCCGTTGATGACGTAGTCGTCGCCGTCGCGCACCGCCCGCATGCGCACCGCCTGCAGGTCGGTGCCGCAATCGGGCTCGGTCAAGGCCAAGCCGCCCCGCATCTCGCCGGCGGCGAACTTCGGCAGATAGTGCCGTTTCTGCCAATCGGTACCGAAGCGCTGGACGGCGGCGGACATGATCAGGTGGGAATTGAAGATGCCCGTCAGGGACATCCAGACCTCCGAGATCGTGGTGACGATCTTGGCGTAGGTCGAGGCGCCGAGGCCGAGCCCGCCGTACTCCTCCGCGATGGTGGCGCCGAAGAGGCCGAGTTCGATCATCTGGTCCACCATCTCCTGGGGATAGATGTCATCGTGCTCCAGCGCCATGACGTGCGGGCGGACGTCGCGGTCCAGCCATTTGTTAATGGCGTCCAAGATATGGACTTCCAACTCGTCCTGTCCGATGTCGGCGACCACTTGGCTGCACATCGTTTGCTACTCCTCGGCTGTTTGCGCGCGCGCCGCGTCGATTTTGTCCTCGACCGAATGGCCGCGCTTGGGCACGAGCATCTGGCGGCGATAGCTCATCACCAGGGTGCCATGTTGATTGTAGGCGCGGGTGTCGATCGAGACGATGCCCTGGGTAGGGCGTGATTTCGATTCTCGCTTATCGATCACCTCGCTCTCGGCATAGAGCGTGTCGCCGTGGAATACCGGCGCCGGCATCTTGATGTCGCTCCAGCCGAGGTTGGCGATCGCCTTCTGGCTGGTATCGGAAACGCTCATGCCGGCGACGATGGAAAGCGTCAGCGTGCTGTTCACCAGTGGCTTGCCGAACTCGCTGTGGCGCGCGTAAACGTGATCGAAGTGGATTGGGTGCTGGTTCATCGTCAGCAGGGTGAACCAGGTGTTGTCGGCTTCCGAAATGGTGCGGCCCGGGCGGTGCTCGTAGATGTCGCCGGGCTCGAAATCCTCGAAGCAGCGGCCATAAGATTCCCGGTACCGCCGCTCTCCGACCTTGACGGCCTCAGCCACCATGGACATCTCCTCCCGTGTTCGCCGGCCCGGCGCCGGCCGGCCCGGGGCAAGTCGGGGCAGAGATACGAGGGCGGCGGCGGCGAGTCAACGCGAGCGCTGGACGAGCCGAGAGGGCCGGTGGCCCGGGAATCGATGATTTTTCGTCTCTATTCCGTCGGAAAACCCTTGACCTCGGAGGAGTATGCGCCTAGATCACCGGCACTCATCGGTGGAGAGTGCTAGCAGTCTCGCCTCCGGTGTCATGCGCGGCCCCGAGGGCGCCGCGCGAACGGGCCGGCGGCGGCGTCAAAAACGCCCGGACGGCGGCTCCGGAACGGGTTCGATAAACGAATTTAGGAGAACAACGATCATGGCATTCAGGCCACTTCACGACCGTGTCCTCGTCCGCCGCGTCGAGGAAGACGAGCGGACCGTCGGCGGTATCATCATCCCCGACACCGCCAAGGAAAAGCCCATGCAGGGCGCGATCGTCGCCGTCGGCGCCGGCGCCCGTGACGAGATGGGCAAGCTGGTCGCCCTCGAGGTCAAGGCGGGCGACACCGTGCTGTTCGGCAAATGGTCGGGCACCGAGGTCCGGCTCGATGGCGAGGACCTCGTCATCATGAAGGAAAGCGACATCATGGCCATCGTCGACGCTCCGGCGAAGGTCAAGAAGGGCAAGAAGGCCGCGTGACGCGTCGGCCGGCTTTCCAAGAAACGACGCAACCCATAATTAGAATCGAGGAGCAGTAAGCAATGGCTGCGAAAGAAGTCAAGTTTGATACCGATGCCCGCTCGCGGATGATGCGCGGGGTCGACATTCTGACCGATGCGG
This sequence comes from Alphaproteobacteria bacterium, assembly GCA_965226475.1. Classification (GTDB taxonomy): domain Bacteria; phylum Pseudomonadota; class Alphaproteobacteria; genus JASLMY01. The sequence continues at coordinate 333,563 of CBDDDJ010000003.1, forward strand.
TGCGGGTGACGCTGGGGCCGAAGGGCCGCAACGTTATCCTGGACAAGTCGTTCGGCGCGCCGCGCATCACCAAGGACGGCGTGACGGTCGCCAAGGAGATCGAGCTCGCCGACAAGTTCGAGAACATGGGCGCGCAGATGGTGCGCGAGGTGGCCTCCAAGACCAACGACGTCGCCGGCGACGGCACGACGACGGCGACCCTGCTGGCGCAGTCGATCGTGCGCGAGGGCCTGAAGGCGGTGGCCGCGGGCATGAACCCGATGGATCTCCGGCGCGGCGTCGACCTGGCGGTGGACGCGGTGGTTGGCGACTTGCAGAAGCGTTCCAAGACCATTTCGACCGAGGCCGAGGTGAAGCAGGTCGGCGCGATTTCGGCCAACGGCGAGATGGAGATCGGCGAGATGATCTCCAAGGCCATGGGCAAGGTCGGCAAGGAAGGCGTGATCACGGTCGAGGAGGCCAAGGGCCTGGAGACCGAGCTGGAGGTGGTCGAGGGCATGCAGTTCGACCGGGGCTACCTCTCGCCCTACTTCATCACCAACGCCGACAAGATGGTGGCGGAGCTGGAGAGCCCCTACATCCTGCTGCACGAGGCGAAGCTTTCGAGCCTGCAGGCGATGCTGCCGGTTCTGGAGACGGTGGCGCAGTCGGGCAAGCCGCTGATCATCGTGGCCGAGGACATCGAGGGCGAGGCGCTGGCCACCTTGGTGGTCAACAAGCTGCGCGGCGGCCTGAAGGTGGCGGCGGTGAAGGCGCCGGGCTTCGGCGATCGCCGCAAGGCGATGCTGGAGGACATCGCGATCCTGACCGGTGGCCAGGTGGTCTCGGAGGATCTCGGCATCAAGCTGGAGAACGTCTCGGTGGACATGCTGGGCCAGGCCAAGCGGGTCTCGATGACCAAGGACGACACGACGATCATCGGCGGCGGCGGCAAGAAGGCCGACGTGGAGGCGCGCTGTGGCCAGATCCGGGCGCAGACCGAGGAGACCTCGTCCGATTACGACCGCGAGAAGCTGCAGGAGCGGTTGGCGAAACTCGCCGGCGGTGTTGCGGTGATCAAGGTCGGCGGTGCGACCGAGATCGAGGTGAAGGAGCGCAAGGACCGCGTCGACGACGCGCTGAACTCGACCCGGGCGGCGGTCGAGGAGGGCATCGTCGTGGGTGGCGGCGTGGCGCTCTTGTATGCGACCCGGGCCTTGAAGCGTCTCCGGACGGCGAACGACGACCAGCGTGTCGGCATCGACATCGTGCGCCGTTCGCTGGAGGCGCCGCTGCGCCAGATCGCCGAGAACTCGGGCCACGATGGCGCGGTGGTCGCGGGCAAGCTGCACGAGGCCGACGACGAGAACCGCGGCTTCGACGCGCAGAAGGAAGAGTATGTGGACATGTTCAAGGCCGGGATCGTCGACCCGACCAAGGTCGTGCGCACGGCGCTGCAGGACGCGGCCAGTGTCGCCGGCCTGCTGATCACCACCGAGGCCATGGTGGCGGAGAAGCCGAACGACAAGGCCGCCGCCCCGGCGATGCCCGACATGGGCGGCATGGGCGGCATGATGTAAGCCACCCCGCAACCAACGCGTACCAGGGGGCCGCTCATCGGAGCGGCCCCTTTTTTCATCGTGCGCCTCGGCCCGTTGGCAAGGCGAAGGTGAAGGCGCTGCCGGCGCCGGGGGTGCTTTCGACCTCGATGTCGCTGCCGTGCAGATGCAAGATCCGCCGCGCGATGGCGAGGCCGAGGCCGGTGCCCTCGGCGCCGTGGCGCTCGTCGCGGGAGACGCGGTAGGCGCGCTCGAAGATGCGGGGCAGTTCGTCCGCCGGGATGCCGATGCCGTCGTCGGCGACGCGCGCGGCCACCGCGTTCGCGCCCGGCATCAGGCTCAGGCGTATGACGCCGCCCTCGGGCGTGTATTTCAGCGCGTTCTCCAACAGGTTCTCCAAGACCCGCTCGATCAGGCCGATGTCGCCCTGGACGAAGGCCGCCGTCGCCGGAATGTCGGTCTCCAGGCGCAGGTTGCGCCGCTCGGCCTGGAGGGCGAACTTCTGACCGACGTCCTGCACCAGTTCGCCCAGGCTGAAGGGCTCAAGGTCGAGGCGCGGCTCGCCGCTCTCCAGGCGGGCCAACTCGAACAGTTCCTCGATCAGCCGCGCCAGGCGTTCGGCGTGCTGCAGGGCGACCTCCAGGTGCTCCTTGCGCTCGTCCGTCGGCATCATCGCCAGGGTCTCGAGAGAACCGGCCAGCGCCGCCATTGGCGTGCGGAGGTCGTGCGAGATGTTGGCCACCAGCTCGCGCCGGGCGGCGTCGGCGCGCTCCAGCTCGGCGAACTGGCCTTGGATCCGCCGCGCCATGCGGGAGAACGCTTGAGAGAGCTGATCGATCTCGTCGCCGCCCGTGGCCCGGGCCGGAATGGCCAGGTCCTCGGCCGACTGGAAGTCGCTCCGCTGGAAGCGCTCGACGCCCTGGGTCAGGCGGCGCAGGCGCCGGGTGAGGCCGATGAAGACGAAGGTGCCGATGATCAAGGTGACCAGCAGCGCCGCCACCGTGGCGCCGAGCCCCAGGTGGAGGATCGTGCTCTCCTCCACCATCTCGGTCACGCCCTCCCAGGCGCTGCCGGCGAGCACGATATAGAGGTAGCCGACGGTGCCGTCTGGCCCCTGGATCGGCGCGGCCGAGAAGATCTTGCGCCCCGTCGCCTGGCGCGGATCGTCGCCCCGGAGCGGCAGCGCGCCCGTGCCGTCGAGGAAGGCGCGCACCGGAGCGAGGTCGACCCGGCGGCGCACCACCACCTCTTGCGGCGCATCGAACGCGAGCACCCGGCCCTCCGTGTCGATGAGATAGACCTCGATTCGGGGGTTGATCACCATCAGCGTCTTGAACAGCTGCTTCAGCGCCGGCGCGTTCACGTTCTCACCGACCATCAGCGGCTCGTGCGCCACGATGTCGCGCGCCAGCTGGCGGTTCAGCCGCTGGCTCGCCTCCTCCACGTGCAGGCGGCCGGCGACGATCGCCAGGCCCACGAGCAGCGTGCCGGCGAGCGTCAGCAGGACCAGCAGAGTCCAGATCAGGCGGACGTGCAGGCCGCGGGTCACGAGGCCTGAATGTCCGCGAACTTGTAGCCGACGCCCCAGACCGTCAGCACGTATTCGGGCGCCGTGGGATCTCGCTCGATCTTGGAGCGGAGCCGGTTGATGTGGCTGTTCACGGTGTGCTCGTAGCCGCTGTGGCCATAGCCCCAGATCAGGTCCAGGAGCTGGGTCCGGGTATAGACGCGGCCTGGATTGCGGGCGAACTGACCCAAGAGGTCGAACTCCTTCTGCGTCAGCTCCACCGCCTCGCCGCGCACGTCGACGTGGCGCTTGTCGAAGTCGATGCGGACGTCGCCGAGCGTGAGGTCGCCGAGCGTCTGCTCGCTACCCCGGCCCATCACGTCGACCCGGCGGAAGATCGCCTTCACCCGCGCGACCAGCTCCTTGATGGAGAACGGCTTGGTCAGATAGTCGTCGGCGCCGATCTCCAGCCCCCGCACCCGGTCGAGTTCGTCCGACTTCGCCGTCAGCATCAGGATCGGCGTATGGTCGGCCTCGGCCCTGAGCTGGCGGCAGATTTCCAGTCCCTCCATCCCGGGCAGCATGAGGTCGAGGATGATCAGGTCGTAGCTCCCGCTCCGCGCCTTCTCCAGGCCGGCGAGGCCGTTCTGGGCGTCGCGAACGTCGCAGCCGAGCTCGCGCAGGTGCAGTTTCAGCAGGCGGGCGATGTCCAGATTATCCTCTATCACCAGAACGCGTCGGGGCATGGTGACCTCTTCTCCGGCCTCGATGGCGCCAGATCATAGCGCTGGAATATCACGGCGTTATCACGCGATTGCACGCCTGCCCCTTGATCGAAGGGAAAAAATCTCACATACCGCGCATCAATCGACAACGTGGAGGAGAGAACGGGCGATGAGCGAGGAACGGATGGAATTCCAGGCGGAGGTGGCGAGGCTCCTCCAGCTGATGGTGCATTCGGTCTACAGCGACAAGGAAATCTTCCTGCGCGAGCTGATCTCCAACGCCTCTGACGCCTGCGACAAGCTGCGCTACGAGGCGCTGACCCGGCCGGAACTGGCCGAGGACGATCCCGACTACCGCCTCTCGGTGACCCTGGACCGGGAAGCGCGCACCATCACGATCGCCGACAACGGCATCGGCATGGACCGCGACGACCTGGTCCGCGACCTCGGTACCATCGCGCGTTCCGGTACCGGCGCCTTCGTCGACGAGCTGACGGGCGACCAGGTTAAGGACATGGCGCTGATCGGCCAGTTCGGCGTCGGCTTTTATTCGGTCTTCATGGTGGCCGAACGGGTCGAGGTCGCCAGCCGCAAGGCGGGCGACGAGGCCGCCTGGAATTGGACTTCGGAGGGCACGGGCGAGTTCACCATCGCCGAGGGGAGCCGCGAGGGACGCGGCACCACCGTCGCCGTGCATTTGCGCGAGGACGAGGACCGCTGGCTGGAGCCGGGCGTGCTCGCGGGCATCGTCCGGACCTATTCGGACCATGTCGCCCTGCCGATCACGCTGGTCGACGGCGAGGAGGAGGAGGTCGTCAACCAGGGCTCGGCGCTCTGGACCCGGCCCCGGGGCGAGATCACGGAAGAGCAATACACCGAGTTCTATCGCCACGCCGGCCATGCCTTCGACGGGCCGTGGCTGACCGTGCACTACAAGGCGGAGGGCAAGATAGAGTACGCCGTGCTGCTGTTCGTGCCCTCGGCCCGGCCCTTCGACCTCTTTGATCCGGCCCGGCGCAACCGGGTCAAGCTCTACGTGAAGCGCATCTTCATCACCGACGACTGCCAGGAGTTGATCCCGCCCTATCTCCGCTTCCTGAAGGGCGTGGTGGACTGCGAGGACCTGCCGCTCAACATCTCGCGCGAGATGCTACAGACCAGTCCGCTGCTGGCCCACCTGAAGAACGCCATCGGCCGCCGAGTGCTGAACGACCTCGAGAAAAAGGCTAAGGACGACGCGGAGAGTTTCGCCACCTTCTGGGAATCTTTCGGCGCGGTGCTGAAGGAAGGCATCTACGAGGACGACGAGCGCCGCGACGCAATTCTGAAGATGGCCCGCTTCCGCTCAACGGCGGAGGAGGGCGGCTGGGTCGGCCTCGCCGAATACGTCGAACGGGCAAAAGACGAGCAGAAGGCGATCTACTACATCACTGGCGACGACGCCGACCAGCTGGCCAAGAGCCCGCAGATCGAGGGCTACAAGGCGCGCTCAATCGAGGTGCTGCTACTGACCGATCCCGTAGACAACTTCTGGCTCACCAGCGTCGCGGAATTCGAGGGCACGCCGTTCCGCTCGGTGACCCGGGGCACGGCCGACCTCGACGAGTTGAAGACCGAGGACGAGGATGCGGCGGAAGACGCCGAGGCGCCGCGCGAGGCCGATATCGCCACCCTCTCGGTCGCGCTCAAGCAGGTCTTGGGCAAGGCGGTGAAGGACGTGCGCGCCTCGACCCGCCTGACCGACAGCGCCGTCTGCCTGGTCGCCGACGAGGGCGCGCTCGACATGCATCTGGAACGCTTGCTGAAGCAGCAGCAGCGCCTCGACATGCCGTCGGAACGGATCCTGGAGATCAACCCCCGCCACGCGCTGATCCGGGGCCTGGTGAGCAAGGTGAAGAGCGAGGGCGCCGCCGCCGGCATCGACGAGGCGGCGCGACTGCTCCTGGATCAGGCGCTGATCCTGGAGGGCGAGCCGCTCCCCGATCCGGCCGCCTTCGCCCGGCGCATGAGCGCGCTCATGGCGCGGGATATGGGGTAGGGGACGTCTACTCCCAGCCCTCGAAGCGGGCGTAGACGTCGAGGGGTTCGCGTTCGGTCCTGAGCGTGTTGACCTTCGCCGCCTCGTCCTCGTAGCCGAGCGACATGCCGCAAATCATGATCTCATCGTCCGGCACGGCCAAATGGCGACGGACGATTCGGTGGAAATCCCGCCAGGCGGCCTGCGGGCAGGTATGCAGGCCGTGCGCACGGGCGGCCAGCATCAGGTTCTGAACGAACATGCCGCTGTCCAGCCAGCTGCCATACTGGAGGCGCCGGTCGATGAAGGTGAAGATCGCCACCGGCGCGCCGAAGAAGTCGAAATTGCGGACATGCTGGCGGCGGCTTCCTTCACGGTCGCCCTTCTCCACCCCCATGAGGCCGTAGAGGTCCCAGCCGACCTTGCGCCGGCGCGCCTTGAAGTGCTCCGCCAGCTCCGAGGGATAGGCATCCAGTTCGTCGTCGCGCGGCGGCTCGCCGGTGAGGAAGGCGCGGCAGGTCTCCTCCGCGATGGCGTCGCGCACCGCGCCCGTACAGGCATAGACCTTCCAGGGCTGGATGTTGGTGCCGCTCGGCGCCCGGGCCGAGACTTCGACGATGCGCTCGACGATCTCGCGCGGTACCGGCTTCGGCAGGAAGCCGCGCACGCTCCGGCGCGTCATGATGGCCTGGTCGACATGCATCGATTGGGTCTCCGTCGGGGAAGGGCACTCGGGCGAATGCCCGGCTCGGCGCGGGACTGGATCCTGGTGAAATAGTCCCTCGCCACGCTCGGTGTACTTCGCTGCCTCGAGGGTGGATTTGGCCGATTCGCATTGGCAAGAAGTACACCGAGGCGAAGCCGAGGTACTTTTTGCCGGATAACGGATTATGCCGAAGCAGCGCCGCTTGCCAACCCCGGACGGAAATTCTCAGGAGTCGTCGTCGATCGCCATCCGGGCGGCGCCGATGATCGGGCCCTGGCCGCCGATCTGCACCAGGATGGCGCAACCATTGCGCCCGCCCTCGGTGAGGTCGGAAAGCTTGAAGGCGACTTCCATCGCCTCGCCGCGCCAAAGACCGATGTTGTCGATCTGGCGGACGACGTTGTGATAGACGAGCCTGCGCCCGCCGTTTTCGCCCCGACGGACATCGACTGCCTGGTGGCTGTCGTAGCGCACTAGCCAGATGGTTGCCTCGCGCGGAGTCTCGCCCTTCGGCAGCCGGGCCACCACCATGTCCTTCTCGCGCGCGATTTCGATATCCAGCCAGGCGCGGGGGTCGTCTTGCACGGCGCGAATTGCGCGGGCGACGGAGTGGCCGTCGGAGCCCACGGATTCAAGCGTGCCGCCGATCACCATTTGCGGCGTGTAGACCCGCCGCGAACGCATGGCGAGCGCATAGCGGCGCTGGCGGTCCGAATGCACGGGCGAGCCGAGGGTGTCCTTCCAGCCGAGATAGTCCCAGTAGTCGACGTTGAAGGTCAGGGCCAGGACATCGTCGCGCTCGGCGAGTTGGCCCAGCTGCCGATCGGCCGGCGGGCAGGAATTGCAACCCTGCGAGGTGTAAAGCTCGACCACCGCGAGACGCTCGCCCGCCGCGAGCGGCGCGGCCGTGGCGAACATCAACGCCGGCGCGACCAGCGCGCCGGCCAATATGCGACGAAATGCGTTCATGCGCCGAATCCTAGCCACGCCCGGCCATCACCCCAAAATCAATTGTCGGTGATGCCCGTTCGGCATTCCCCGCCGCCCGCCGCCGGGACGGCGGCAAGCGGGCTACGCCGCCATCAGGTTGCGCAGCACATACTGCAGGATCCCACCATGGCGGTAGTACTCCACCTCGTCGAGGGTATCGATCCGGCAAGTCAGCGTGATCTCCTCGCTCGCGCCGTCGGCCCGGTGGACCCGGCAGGTGACGTCTTGGCGCGGCTCTATCCCGCCGTCGATGCCGGCGAGGTCGAAGGTCTCGCTTCCATCGAGGCCGAGGGAGGTCCGGCTCTGGCCGTCCTGGAACTCGAGCGGCAGCACGCCCATGCCGACGAGGTTGGAGCGGTGGATCCGCTCGAAACTCTCGGCGATCACCGCCTTGATACCCAAGAGCCGGGTGCCCTTCGCCGCCCAGTCGCGGCTGGAGCCGGTACCGTACTCCTTGCCGGCGATGGCGATCAGCGGCACGTCGTCGGCCTGATAGCGGAGCGCCGCGTCATACATGCTCATCACCTCGCCCGAGGGGTGGTGGCGGGTGACGCCCCCCTCGGTGCCGGGCGCCATCTCGTTGCGGATGCGGATATTGGCGAAGGTGCCGCGCATCATGACTTCGTGGTTGCCGCGGCGCGCGCCATAGGAATTGAACTGGCGCGCCGGGACCTGGTGGCCGACCAGGTACTGGCCGGCCGGGCTCTCCTCCTTGATCGAACCCGCGGGCGAGATGTGGTCGGTGGTGACCGAGTCGCCCAAGAGCGCCAGCGCGCGCGCGCCCGTGACGTCGGCGAAGCCGGTCTCGCCCTCGTCCATCGCCTCGAAGAAGGGCGGGTGCTTCACATAGGTCGAAACGGCGTTCCAGTCGTAGGTCAGGCTGTCGGTGGTGGGCACCCGGCGCCAGGCTTCGGGGCCGGTGAAGACATCGGCGTAGCGCGCGCGGAACATCTCCGGCGTCACGTGCCGCTCGACCGCCTCGCGGATCTCCGCCGAGCTCGGCCAGATGTCGGCGAGATGGACCGGATTGCCGTCCTGGTCGGTGCCGAGCGGTTCCGTCGTGATGTCGATGTTCATCGAGCCGGCGATCGCATAGGCGACCACCAGCGGAGGCGAGGCGAGGTAGTTGGCCCGGACGTGCGGGTTTACCCGGCCCTCGAAGTTGCGGTTGCCCGAGAGCACGGAACAGACCACTAGGTCGTTCTCCTGTACCGCGTCGACGATGTTCTCCTCCAAGGGTCCGGAGTTGCCGATGCAGGTGGTGCAGCCGTAGCCGACGATGTTGAAGCCGAGCGCGTCGAGATGCTCCTGCAGGCCCGCCTCGCGCAAGTAGTTCTCCACCACCTGGCTGCCTGGCGCCAGCGAGGTCTTGACCCAGGGCTTGCGGGCGAGACCTTTCGCCGCCGCCTTCTCGGCGAGCAGGCCGGCTGCCATCAGCACCGAGGGATTGGAGGTGTTGGTGCAGGAGGTGATCGCCGCGATCACCACGTCGCCGTGGCCGAGCGTGAAGTCCGCCCCTTCGACCGCGTTGTCGCCGCCGGGGGCGGCGCCGGCCTTGATCTCCGGCAAGGCGTCGGCGAAGGCACCCGCGGCGCCCGTGAGCGAGACCCGGTCCTGCGGCCGTTTCGGCCCCGCGAGTGAGGACTCGACCTCGGCGAGGTCCAGTCCGAGGGTGTCGGTAAAGGCTGGTGTCGGCGCGTTCTCGTCGCGCCACATGCCCTGGGCCTTCGCGTAGGCCTCGACCAGCGCGACCCGGTCCGGGTCCCGGCTGGACAGCTTCATGTAGCGGATGGTTTCGCCGTCGATCGGGAAATAGCCGCAGGTGGCGCCGTATTCCGGCGCCATGTTGGCGATGGTCGCCCGGTCGGCGAGGCTGAGCTCGGCCAGGCCATCGCCGTAAAACTCGACGAATTTGCCGACGACGCCCCTGGCGCGCAGCATCTGCGTCACCGTCAACACCAGGTCGGTCGCGGTGGTCCCTTCCTTGAGCTTGCCGCGCAGTTCGAAACCGATCACCTCGGGGATCAGCATGGAAATCGGCTGGCCGAGCATCGCCGCCTCCGCCTCGATGCCGCCCACGCCCCAGCCGAGCACGGCGAGGCCGTTCACCATGGTCGTGTGGCTGTCGGTGCCGACGAGGGTGTCGGGATAGGCGATCTGGGTGCCGTCCGCATCGCCGGTCCAGACCACCTGGGCGAGGTACTCGAGGTTCACCTGGTGGCAGATGCCGGTACCGGGCGGCACGACGCGGAAGTTGTCGAACGCGGTCTGGCCCCAGCGCAGGAAGGCATAGCGTTCGCCGTTGCGCTCGAACTCCAGCGCCATGTTGCGCTCGACCGCGTCCGGCCCGGCGAAATGGTCGACCATGACGGAGTGGTCGATCACCAGGTCCACGGGCGAGAGCGGATTGATCTTGGTCGGATCGCCGCCCATTTTGACCATCGCCTCGCGCATCGCCGCTAGATCGACGACGGCCGGCACGCCGGTGAAGTCCTGCATCAGGACGCGGGCGGGGCGGAAGGCGATCTCCCGGTCCGAGCGGCGGTTCTCCAGCCAGCCGGTGACGGCCTTGACGTCATCGACACTGACGGAACGGCCGTCCTCGTGGCGCAACAGGTTCTCCAGCAGCACCTTCAGCGACACCGGCAGCGCCGAGGTGTCGCCGATCCCTGCGGCTTCCGCGGCTTTCAGGCTGAAATAGTCGTAGCTAGTTCCGCCCACGTCCAACTGGCGGCGGGTGTTCAGGGAATCTTGGCCCAGTCTCGTCACGGGTCGACCTCCTTACGGGCGGCTTGTCGGGTGGCCGGCCGCGCCGCGGGGGCGCGGGGGCGTTTCGCGGCCCTATGTAGCGCGATCGGCGATGGAAAGCGACGCCCCAGCCCGCGCAAACGACCGCGCTCCCATAACGTCTTGACCACCGGCGGGTGTTGGACTATTAGCGCAGCGTCGCCGGATGGGACGACCGGGGGCCTGTCGGGCGCCGACAGCTGGCAGGTTCGAGCCGAAATCTGGATAGTCGGGTCTGGTAGGGGGGTGACCCGGGCGAAACCCGTCGAGATCCGTCTGCGGTCAGGGCCGATACATGGGGGTTTGACGTTCGATGTCGGATATCCAGACGTCGCTGAAGGCGTACGATACCTGTCCGAAGCTGCTTTTGAAGCATGCCGAGGAACGCGGCGACCAGCCGGCCTACCGGGAAAAGGATCTCGGCATCTGGCAGACCTGGACCTGGGCCCAGGTCGCCGATGGCGCCCGTGCGCTCGCCTGCGGCCTGGCCGAAATGGGGGTCGAGCGCGGCGATACCATCGCTCTCATCGGCTCGAATCGTCCTGAACTCTATTTCGCCTTCGACGCCATCCAGGCGCTGGGCGCGATCCCGGTGCCGCTATACGCGGACTCGGTCGCCGAAGAGATGCGGTACGTTCTCCAGCATGCCGAAATCAAGCTGGCGATCTGCGAAGACCAGGAACAGATCGACAAGGTCCAATCGGTGCGCGACCGGGTGCCGACGATCCAGCAACTGATCTTCGAAGACCCGAAGGGCATGCGTCATTACGCCGATGATGATGTCCATTCGCTGGAAGACGTGATCGAGCGTGGCCGGGCGTATGACGCCGCCAATCCCGACTTCTTCCTCGGCGAACTGGCCCGTGGCAAGGGCGAGGACGTCGCGCTCATCGCCTACACATCCGGCACCACGGGCGATCCCAAGGGCGTGCTGCTGAGCTGCCAGGGCCTGATCGAGAGCGCGCGACTGCAGATCGAGATGGAGAAAATCACCGACAAGGAAGAGATGCTGGCCTACCTGCCGATCGCCTGGGTTGGCGATCATTTCTTCTCCGTGGCACAGCAGCGGGTCGCCGGCTTTACGGTCAACTGTCCGGAAAGCTCCGACACGGTGATGCTCGACTTGAAGGACATCGGTCCGACCGTGGTCCTGATGCCGCCGGCGATCCTGGAGACCTTCCTGACCCAGATCCGCGTGCGGATGGAAGACGCTGGATGGCTGCAGCGCAAGGTCTTCGACTATTTCTTGCGGGTGGCCGGGCGGGTCGGCGTCGACATCCTGGAGGGGCGTCCGGTCGGCGGCATGGACCGGGTGATGTATTCGTTGGGTTCCTATCTGGTGTTCGGGCCACTCCTGAACAACTTCGGGCTCAGCCGCTCGCGCATCGCCTATACCGGCGGCGCGCCCTTGGGCGAGGAAGTCTTCAACTTCTACCGCTCGATCGGCCTCAACCTCAAGCAGCTCTACGCCCAGACGGAGTCCTCGGCCTATACCTGCATCCAGCGCGACGGCGACGTGAAGCTGGACACCGTCGGTCCGGCCTGCCCCGGGGTCGAGCTGATGATCGCCGACGACGGCGAGATCATCTACAAGAGCCCGGGCAACTTCATCGGCTACTTCAAAAACGACGAGGCGACGGCGGAGGCGCTCGACGCCGACGGCTGGGTGCACACGGGCGACGCCGGCATTCTCGACGATAGTGGCCACCTGAAGGTGATCGACCGGGCAAAGGACGTCGGCAAGCTGAACGACGGAACGCTCTTCGCGCCGCAATACATTGAGAACAAACTGAAGTTCCACCCCTATGTCCGCGAGGCGGTGGCCCATGGCGACGGCGAGGACCATGTCGCCTGCTTCGTTGTCATCGACCTGGAGGCGACCAGCAATTGGGCCGAGCGGCGCGGCATCTCCTATACGAACTTCAACGATCTGGCCGGACGCGACGAGGTATACGGCCTGATCAAGGGCTGCATCGAAGAGGTCAACCAGACCTTGGCCCGCGATAGCGCGCTCGCCGGCTCGCAGATCAAGCGCTTCCTGCTGTTGCACAAGGAGCTCGACGCGGACGACGGCGAGTTGACCCGGACCCGCAAGGTTCGCCGGCGGATCATCGCGGAACGCTACAAGCCGTTGATCGACGCGCTCTTCGGCGATGCCGGCGACGTGAGCATCGAAAGCCAGGTGACGTTCGAGGACGGTCGCACGGGCCAGATGAAGGCGGACCTCAAGATCATGGAAGCCGGCACCTTCGGCGGCGTGCAACGCAAGGCGGCGTGAGACACGTGAACGGGCGGATCAACGAGGGCGAGACCCTCCTCGATGTCTCGAACATCTCGCTCTCGTTCGGCGCCGTGCAGGCGCTGATCGACGTCAGCTTCAATATCCTGAAGGGCGAGATCAGGGCGATCATCGGGCCCAACGGCGCCGGCAAGACCTCGATGCTGAACGTGGTCAACGGCTTCTATCACCCCCAGCAGGGCCAGATCACCTTCAAGGGCGAAGTGAGAAAGCAGATGCGCCCGCACGTGGCGGCGGCGCAGGGGATCAGCCGGACCTTTCAGAACGTGGCGCTGTTTCGCGGCATGACGACGCTCGACAACATCATGACCGGGCGCAACCTGAAGATGAACAAGTGGAAGACCAGCCTCATCCCGGCGGCGATCTACATCGGCTGGACCCGCAACGAGGAGCGCGAGCACCGCGCCTATGTCGAGCGGGTCATCGACTTCCTGGAGATCGAGGCGATCCGCAAGGTGCCGGTCGGCCGGCTGCCCTACGGCATGCAGAAGCGCGTCGAGTTGGGCCGGGCACTGGCGGCGGAGCCGGAATTGCTGCTGCTGGACGAGCCGATGGCCGGCATGAACATCGAGGAGAAGCAGGACATGTGCCGCTTCGTCCTCGACGTCAACGACGAGTTTGGCACCACCATCGCCCTCATCGAACACGACATGGGTGTCGTGATGGACATCTCGGAGCGCGTCGTCGTGCTCGATCACGGCATCAAGATCGCCGACGGCACGCCCGACGAGGTCAAGACCAGTCCGGACGTGATCGACGCCTACCTCGGCGTCAGCCACGACTGAGCCGGGCGCGGAGAGAAGCGACATGTACGAATTCTGGAACAACGTCTTCGTCCTGCCCTTCGCCGACATGATCGAGGCGCCGGAGTTCCTGGCCGAGGTCGTCATCGGCGGCCTGATGGCGGGCATCATGTACAGCCTCGTGGCGCTCGGCTTCGTGCTGATCTTCAAGGCCTCGGGCGTGTTCAACTTCGCCCAGGGCGTCTTGGCGCTGTTCGCGGCGCTCACGCTGGTCGGGCTGATGACCGGAACCGTGCCGGTCGTGCTCTCCCAGATCGGCTGGCTGGCGATGCCGCCTTGGCTCGCCATCATCTTCACCATCGCCGTGATGGTTGTCCTCGCCATCCTGGTCGAGAGATACGTGCTGAGACCCCTGGTGAACCAGGACCCGATCATCATGTTCATGTCGACGATCGGCCTCTCCTTCGTGCTGCAGGCGGTCGGCGAAATCATGTGGGGCAGCGAGGTCAAGGCGCTCGACATCGGCATCCCGCAGGGCTCCTTCATTTGGGCCGGCATCCAGTTCCAGATCTTCGACATCTGGGCGACGGTGGTGGCCGCGATCATGGTGGTGACGCTGGCGGTGTTCTTCCAGAAGACGCGTTTCGGCCGGGCGCTCCGCGCCGTGGCCGACGACCATCAGGCGGCGCTCTCCGTCGGCATCCCCTTGCAGACGATCTGGGTCATCGTCTGGTCGGTCGCCGGCATCGTGGCACTCGTCGCCGGCATCATGTGGGGGACGCGGAGCGGCGTGAGTTTCTCGCTTTCGCTGATCGCCTTGAAGGCGCTGCCGGTGCTGATCCTGGGTGGCTTCACTTCCATCCCGGGCGCCATCGTCGGCGGCCTCATCATCGGCGTCGGCGAGAAGGTCGCCGAGGTCTACTGGGGCCCGCTGGTGAACGGGGCGATCGAGAACTGGTTCGCCTACGTGCTGGCGCTGGTGTTCCTGCTGTTCCGGCCGCAGGGCCTGTTCGGCGACAAGATCATCGAGAGGGTCTAGGCCATGATCTATCGCGAAGCGGGACAGTTCAAATCCGACTACGACGCCGACCAGGCCATCTTCCCGCTGAAGCAGGACCGCTGGTTCATGGTGGTCGTGCTGTTGGTGATGTTCCTCGCCGTGCCCTACTTCGGCAGCGAGTATTTGCTGCAGGCGATCATGATCCCGGTGCTCATCTACTCGTTGGCGGCCATCGGCCTCAATCTGCTGACCGGTTACTGCGGGCAGCTCTCGCTCGGCACCGGCGCCTTCATGGCGACGGGCGCGATCGCGGCCTACAAGCTGATGACCGCCTTCCCCGAGCTCAACATCATCGTCGTCTTCATCTCGTCGGGGCTGATCACGGCGGGCGTCGGGCTGATGTTCGGCATCCCGAGCCTGCGCATAAAGGGCTTCTACCTGGCCGTGGCGACGCTCGCGGCGCAGTTCTTCCTCGGCTGGCTCTACAACAAGGTCGCCTGGTTCGTGAACTACACGCCGTCGGGCACGATCACGGCGCCGCCGCGCGAAATCTTCGGCGTCCTGGTGGTCGGGCCCGCGGCGACGCCGGAGGCGCGCTACCTGTTCTGCCTGGCGATCGTCGTGGTCTTCGCGCTGCTGGCCAAGAACATCGTGCGCAGCCCCGTCGGCCGCTCCTGGATGGCGATCCGCGACATGGACATCGCCGCCGAGCTGATCGGCTTCAGGCCGTTCCAGACCAAGCTGCTGGCCTTCACCGTCAGCTCCTTCTACATCGGCGTTTCCGGCGCCATGGCCTGGGCGGTGTGGCTCGGCTCGGTCGAGACCAACGAGGCCTTCGAGATCAACCAGTCCTTCCAGGTGCTGTTCATGATCATCATCGGCGGCCTCGGCAGCATCATGGGCGCCTTCTTCGGCGCCACCTTCATCCACCTGATGCCGATCGCGCTGAACAATATCATGGTGCAGTGGTTGGGCTTCCAGGCGGTGACCGCGAAGCACTTCGAATTCATCATCTTCGGCGGTCTGATCATCTTCTTCCTGATCGTCGAGCCGCTGGGCCTTGCGCGCCTGTGGCAGATCGTCAAGGAGAAGCTCAGGGTCTGGCCGTTTCCTTATTAGCCGGCCGGCCGCATCGTGAATTGTGAGCCGTATTCGGATTTGTTAGGGTTCGAACTCACGCGATCCCCGCGAGGGACGCGTAACGACCGAAGGGAGGTAGTAGGTCATGGTTAGAAAGTTCATCCTGGGGCTGGCCTCGGCGGCGGCGGCGGGCGGCATGATGGCCGCTGACGTTGCAATCGCGGAGGAATCCATCTTCATCCCAAGCTTGGTTTACCGGACGGGCGCCTATGCCCCGGGCGGCATCCCCTCAGCCAATGGCTTGAGGGACTATTTCAACATGCTCAACGCGCGTGATGGTGGCATTGGCGGCGTTAAGATCGAGTTGGAGGAGTGCGAGACCGGCTACAACACTAAGGTCGGCGTCGAGTGCTACGAAAAGCTGAAGGCCAAAAAACCGATCGCGATCATGCCCTATTCGACCGGTATAACATACCAGCTCATCCCCAAGTCGCCGGTGGACAAGATTCCCATTTTCTCGATGGGTTATGGCCGCACCTCTGCGGCCGACGGCCGGGTCTTCAAATGGGTGTTCAACTTCCCGACGACCTATTGGAATCAGGCGAGCGCCGTCATCAACTACATCGGCTCCCAAGAAGGCGGCATGGACAAACTCAAGGGCTTGAAGATCGCCCACATCTACCACAACAGCGCCTACGGCAAGGAAGCCAACCCGACTCTGGAGATCCTGGCCAAGAAGTTCGGCTACGAGCTGAAGCTGCTGGCCGTCGACCATCCGGGTCAGGAGCAGAAGGCGACTTGGCTGCAGATCCGCCGTTGGAAGCCGAAATACATGTTCCTCTCCGGCTGGGGCGTGATGAACCAGGTGGCGTTGAAGAGCGCGGCCGAGATCGGTTTCCCGATGGATCACTTCATAGGCAACTGGTGGTCGGGCACCGAGGTCGACATCACCCCGGTGGGCGACGTGGCGCACGGCTACAAGGCAGCGACATTCCATCCGCCGGGCGGCAAGAGCAAGCTGCACGACGACATTCGCAAGTATGTCTACGACCGTGGCAAGGGCGCCGGCGCCAGGGAACGGGTCGGCGAGGTGTTGTACAATCGTACCGTGCTGAACGGGGTATTCCTGTCCGAGGCGATCGCCAAGGCGCAGAAGAAGTTCGGCGTCAAGGTCGTGACCGGCACGCATGTCCGCTGGGGCTTGGAGAACACCCACATCACGCCGGCGCGCTGGAAGCAGATCGGCCTCTCCGGCTATCCGGAGATCAAGGTCACTTGCGAGGACCACGAGGGCGCAAACCCGATCCTGATCCAGCAGTGGGACGCGAAGGCCGACGAGTGGAAGATCATCAGCGACTGGATTCCGGTCATGCGCGATGTGACCCGCCCGCTGATCGAGGCCGACGCGGCGAAGTTCGCCAAGGAGAACAACATCACCCCGCGTGATTGCTCCAAGGAAGGCTGAGCCGCAACCGTTACCGAACCGCGATGAGCTAACCTCATCGCGGTTCGGCAAGCGCGACCGCGCGCCCGAGCCTATGCGAGGAAAAGCCCGAGTGGCGCTTGAACGAACGGAAATGAGTAACCCGAGAGGGAAAGCCGTGAGCGACGATCAGAATCTTCTTGTCGTCAACAACATCGAGGTCATCTACGACCATGTGATCCTGGTGTTGCGTGGCGTGTCGCTTCAGGTGCCCGAGGGCGGCGTCGTCGCCGTCCTCGGCGCCAACGGCGCGGGCAAGACCACCACCTTGAAGGCGATCTCCAATCTCCTGGGCGCCGAACGGGGGGAGGTCACCAAGGGCACGATCCTCTACCAGCGGAACGAAGTCCAGGCCCTCAACCCCTCGGAACTGGTGAAGCGCGGCGTCACCCAGGTGATGGAGGGGCGCCATTGCTTCGAGCATCTGACGGTCGAGGAGAACCTGATGACCGGCGCCTACACCCGTCGCGACGGGCGGACGGCGGTGGCCCGGGACCTCGAGCTGGTCTACGGCTATTTCCCCGCGATCAAGGAGCGTCGGGGTTCGCTCGCCGGCTATATTTCCGGCGGCGAGCAGCAGATGACCGCCATCGGCCGCGCGCTGATGGCCAAGCCGAAGCTGATCTTGCTGGACGAACCCTCTATGGGCCTGGCGCCGCAGCTGGTGGAGCAAATTTTCGAAATCGTCGCCCGCTTGAACAAGGAGGTCGGCGTCAGCTTCCTTCTGGCGGAGCAGAACGCGACCGTGGCGCTGCGCTTCTCCGACTATGGCTATGTGCTGGAGAACGGCCGCGTCGTGCTGGACGGACTCTCCAAGGAGCTCGCCGATAACGAGGACGTCAAGGAGTTCTACCTGGGCATTTCCGCCGGCGACCGCACCAGCTTCCGCGACGTGAAGCACTACCGGCGTCGCAAGCGCTGGCTTGCCTGAGCCGCGTGGTTCACGGGGGCCGGGCAGCGATGCCCAGGCCCCTTTGAGATTCGGACAGCGAGGGGAGGTTCCACGCCGATGGCCAATGACGAGCATTACGACGCGCTCGAGACCCGCGACCCCCAGGTCCGCCACGCCCAGCAGCTGGAGGCACTGCGCGGCCAGATCGCCCACGCGAAGGAGAAGACGGATTTCTTCGCCGGGCTGCTGGCCGACGTCGAGCCGGCGGATATCGTGGACCGCGACGCGTTGGCGAAGCTTCCCGTCATCCGCAAATCCGATATCGCCAGGGCGCAAGAGGCATCGCCACCCTTCGGCGGCCTCGCCGCGCGGGACGCCGGCCACCCGGCGCAGGTCTTCACGTCGCCGGGCCCGGTCTACGAGCCGGGCGGCAACGGCGAGGACTATGGCCGCTTCGCCCGCTGCCTGTGGGCCGCCAGCATGCGGCCGGGCGACATCGTCCACAACACCTTCGCCTATCATCTGACGCCGGCGGGCGCCATGGTCGAAAACTCGGCCCACGCCATCGGTTGCACCGTCTTTCCGGGCGGCGTCGGCAATACCGAGATCCAGGTCCAGGCGATCGGCCGCCTGCGCCCGCGCGGCTATGTCGGCACGCCCTCCTTCCTCCGCATCCTGGTGGAGAAGGGGGACGAGATGGGGATCGACACCTCGTCGATCCAAACGGGTGTGGTCGGCGCCGAGGCGCTGACGCCGGCGGTGCGCGAGCTGCTGTCGGCGCGCGGTATCGAGGTGGTGAACAGCTACGGCACCGCCGACATCGGCCTCATCGCCTACGAGACCTCGGCCCGGGAGGGCATGGTGGTCGACGAGGGCATCCTGTTCGAGCTGGTGGAACCGAACGGCACCCAGCCGGTGGCCGAGGGCGAGCTCGGCGAGATCGTGGTCTCCACCTTCAACTCGGTCTACCCCCTCATCCGCTACGGCACCGGTGATCTTTCGCGCTATCTCCCGGGCCGGAGCCCGTGCGGGCGGACCAACGTCCGGATCGAGGGCTGGATGGGCCGGGCCGACCAGTCGGCCAAGTTCAAGGGCATGTTCGTGCACGCCTCGAACGTGGTGGACCTGGCCGGCCGCCATCCCGAAATCAAGAAAGCGCGCCTGGTGCTGGAGAACCCAGACAGCGTCGACCAGATGACGCTGAAGGTCGCGGTGGCGGAGGGGAGCGAGGCGTTGAAGGACGCTATTCGGGATTCGATCCAAATCGTGCTGAAGCTGCGCGGCGGGGTCGCCTTCGTCTCCGCCGACGATTTGCCGGACGACGGCCGCGTGATCGACGACGCGCGCAAGCTCGACTAGGAACGAGGGCGGCCGGGCGTGGCACTGGCGGCCGAGGCGCTGGCCTGCAGGCGGGGCGAGCGGCGCGTCCTCGACGGCATCGACTTCGAGCTCGCGTCCGGTGGCGCGCTGCTGCTCACCGGGCCGAACGGCAGCGGCAAGAGCACGCTGCTGCGCGTCGCCGCCACCTTGCTCAGACCCGACGGTGGCATCCTGGCGTGGGAAGGCGAGGACATCTTCGACGATGTCGAGGCGCATCGCCGCCGCCTCGCCTATGTCGGTCATCTGGACGCGGTGAAGCCGCTGCTGACGGTCCGGGAAAACCTCGCCTTCTGGCTTCGGCTCGGCGGCGGAGGCGGGCGGAGCGTGGAGGCGGCGCTGGAGGCGCTGGCGATCTCGCGGCTGGCCGAGGTGCCGGCGGCGCGGCTCTCCGCCGGCCAGCGAAAGCGGGTGGCGCTGGCGCGTCCGCTGCTTGGGCCGGCGCCGCTCTGGCTGCTGGACGAGCCCAGCGTCGGTCTCGACGAGGACGGCACGCGCAGGTTGGTCCGACTGATCGAGGACCACCGGGCCGGAGGCGGCATGGCGGTCATCGCGACGCACCTCGCCCTCGAGCTGGACGGAGCCCGCATGCTCCGCCTCGGGGCGGCGTGATGGAGGCGCTCCGGGCCATCGTCTCGCGCGATCTGCTGATCGCCCGACGGCAGGGGGCGGCGACGCTTCTGGTGGTGGTGTTCTTCGCCATGACGGTGACGCTCTTCCCCTTGGGCGTCGGTCCGGAGCGGGAGATCCTCGCCCGCATCGCCTCGGGCGTGGTCTGGGTCGCGGCCCTGCTTTCGACGCTCATCGCCCTCGACCGCATGTTCCACGCCGACCACGAGGACGGCGCGCTCGAACAGCTGGCGCTCGCCGGTCCGCCCCTGGAGCTGATCGTGCTGGCCAAGGCTTTCGCCCATTGGCTGAGCTCGGGCCTGCCGCTGATCGTCGTCGCCCCCGTCATGGCGCTGTCGCTCCATATGGATGCCGGCGGCTTGCCGGTGCTTCTCGCGGCGCTGCTCCTCGGCACCCCGATCCTGAGCCTGGTGGGGGCGATCGGCGCGGCGCTCACCGTCGGCATGCGGCGGGGTGGCGTGTTACTGACGCTGCTCGTCCTGCCGCTCTACCTGCCGGTATTGATCTTCGGCGTCGCGGGGACCGAGGCCGCGATCCTCGATCTCCAGGTCCGCCCACACCTGTTGCTGCTGGGGGCCGGTCTCCTCGGCGCGATCGCGCTCGCGCCCTGGGCCGCCGCCGCCGCCCTCAGGCTCTCCCTGGAGTAGTTCCCGTACCAAGCGACGAAAGTCCCGGCCGCCCCGCTCCTCCGGCCCAGCGACTCCAAGGATACACCCCACGGGTGGTTGGGCCGAGGGAGCGAGGCGGCCGAGGATTCGCCATTCGTGGCGCTTGAAAAAGGTATAAGGTGCCACCGAACCATGCCCGAGGCGAGGGGAAAAGAGACGATGGCGGGAGCGAAAGTCAAGCTGGCCCACGAGGTCCATCCCAACGCGCGCCAGATGCTGGAAACCATCGTCGAGCGCTACAAGCTGCCCGACGCCTCGAAGGCGCTTCGCTGCCTGCTGGACCATGCCGCGACTGACGGCGACTGGGACGAGATCCTCGCCAAGGTCCGTTGCCGGCGGTGCGTGTGATGACCACGGCGGAGGTCACGGCGCGGATCTGGCGCGTCGGCGCCGAGGGCGCTTACCGTGACTACGCGCTCTCCTACCGCCACGACCAGACCGTCCTCGACCTGGTGACGGAGGTGCAGCGCCGGCTCGACCCCACGCTGGCCTATCGCTTCGCCTGCCGGGTCGGCATGTGCGGCTCCTGCGCCATGACGGTCGGCGGCCGGCCGCGCTGGACCTGCCGCACCCTGGTCTCCGGCGTGGTCGAGAAGGGCATGCTGACGCTGGCCCCCCTGGCCAACCTGCCGGTGATCCGCGACCTCGTTGCCGACATGGCGCCCTTCTTCGAGACGTGGCGAAAAGCCGGCGGCCGCTTCGAGGCGGGCGACGGCCCGGCCAAGGCCTTCGCGCCGATAACCCCCGACGACCCGGCCCGCCAATTGGTCGATGCCGGGATCGAGTGCATCAACTGCGGCGTCTGCTGGGCCGCCTGCGACGTGGTGGCCAAGCGGCCCGACTATCTCGGCCCCGCCGCCCTCAACCGGGCCTGGACACATGGTGAACGACGCCCGTGACCAGGGGGGCTCGGCGCGCTTCTCCCAGGTGGCGGCGGGCGGCTGCCTCGCCTGCCATACGCGGCAGCGCTGCGCGCAATACTGTCCCAAGGGCCTGAACCCGACGGCGGCGATCGCCGGACTGAAGCGGGGTATCGCCAAGGCCGCGCTGAAGGGGGAGCTGTGAGCCCCAGCCTCGACGTCTGGCTCTGGCTCGCGCACCGGGGGACGGGCGCGCTGTTGGCGCCGCTGATCCTGGTTCACCTCGTGACGATCATCCTCGCCTCGCGGGGCGGACTCGACGCCGCCGAGATCGTCGCCCGCACGCGGGGCAGCGTCGTCTGGGGTGGCTTCTACTTCCTTTTCGTCGCGGCGGCGGCGGTGCATGCGGCGATCGGCATGCGGAGTTTCCTGATCGATCATGCCCGGGCGTCGCAAGTGCCCGCGACCTGGCTCGGCGGCGGAATCGGCGTGGCGCTGCTGGTGATGGGTTGGCGCGCGGTCGCCGGGCTGGTGTTTTGATGCGGGGGCACGAGGAGGCGGGCTATTGGGCGAGCTTGGCGCAGCAGGTGACCGGCGTGCTGCTGGCGCTCTTCCTGCCGGCGCATTTCTGGGTCCTGGGGTTGGCAATCGAGTCCGAGGCGCGGCTCGACGGTTTTCTCCGCTGAACGGAGTCGCCGGCGGTGAAATTCGCCGAGGCGGGCCTGGTAATCTTGCTGGTGGTGCATCTGGTGGGGGGCCTCAGGCTGCTGATGATCGAGTTCCTGCCCTGGAAGGACTGGCAGGGCCGGCTCGTTGCCTATGGCGGCGGCCTGTCGCTGGCGGTCGGGCTGCTGTTTCTAGTAGGGGCGTTCTGATGAAACGGCTGGAGACCGATATTCTGATCCTGGGCACCGGCGGCGCCGGCCTGCTGGCCGCCCTCCATGCCCACGACGCCGATCCCGATCTCGACATCACCGTGGCGGTCAAGGGGCTGATGGGAAAGTGCGGCTGCACCCGGATGGTGCAGGGCGGCTACAACGTCGCGATCCACCCGCGCGATTCCATCGAACGCCACTTCATGGACACGATCCGGGGCGGCTCGTGGCTGCCCAACCAGGAACTCGCATGGCGCCTGGTCGCGAGCGCGCCGGCCCGCGTTCTGGAACTGGAAAACCAGCACGGCTGCTTCTTCGACCGCAACCCCGACGGCACCGTCCACGGCAAGCCCTTCGCCGGCCAGACCTTCGACCGCACCATCCACAAGGGCGACCAGACGGGAATCGAGATCATCAACCGGCTGATGGAGCAGGTGCTGGCCCGCCGCGTGCGCCGGCTGGAAGAGCACCGCGCGGTCGCCCTCATCCCCTCGGACATGGGCGATCGCATTGCTGGCGTGCTGTTGATGGAGATGGCGACGGGCGATTTGCGCTATGTCGCCGCCCGTGCCGTGCTGCTGGCGACCGGCGGCGGGCCGACCATGTACCGCTACCACACGCCGTCGGGCGACAAGGCTTGCGACGGCATGGCGATGGCACTCAGGTCCGGGCTGCCTTTGCGCGACATGGAGATGGTGCAGTTCCACCCGACCGGCCTGCTGGCGGGCGAGGACACGCGTCTGACCGGTACGGTGCTGGAAGAGGGTCTGCGCGGCGCCGGCGGCCATCTGCTGAACGGCGCCCGGGAACGCTTCATGCTCGACTACGACGAGCGGGGCGAGCGGGCAACCCGCGATCTGGTCTCTCGTGCCATCTTCGACCCGATGCGCCGGGGTCATACCACGCCGGCGGGCGGGGTCTATATTTCCATGGCGCCGCTGGAGCCGGACACCGTGCGCCGCCAGTTCAAGGGCATGGTCGAGCGTCGCGCCGACGTCGGCTACGACCTCGCCGCCGGCCTCGTCGAAGTGGTGCCGACGGCGCACTACATGATGGGTGGGGTCGAGGTCGGGCTCGACTGCGAAACCACGCTCCCCGGACTCTTCTGCGCCGGCGAGGACGCGGGCGGCGTGCACGGCTCCAACCGCTTGGGCGGCAATGGGGTGGCCAATTCCACCGTCTACGGCGGCATCGCCGGCGAGGTGATGGCGGCCTGGCTTGCCGCCGAGGGAGGCGCGCCGCCCGCCGATGAAGCCGAAATCGAAACGGCGGTTGCGCGGGTCGATCGGCCTTGCGGCCTTGCGGCCGGCGACCTCAACGCCATTCGCCTGGGTCTTCTGGATCTGATGTGGGAGGATGCCGGGATCCTTCGCGACGCGGCGGGCCTTGCCCGCGCGGCCGAGGGGTTGGCGGCGCTGCGCGGCCGACTGGAGGAGACGGGGCTTGCCGACGATCAGCGGGCCTTCAATCTCACCTGGCACGACTGGTTGAACCTGGATTCGCAGCTGGAAGTGTCGAAGGCCATCGTCGCGGCCGCCATGGCCCGGGAGAATTCGCGCGGCGCCCACTTCCGCCAGGACTTTCCCGAGTCTGGCCCGCTCGAGACTTCGGCCTATACGCGGGTGCGCCTCGGGTCCGACGGGCTGAAGACCGAGACCGTGCCGGTCGCGTTCACCCGCGTCCGGCCGGGCGAAAGTCTGATCCCGGAGGAGATGGCCGGCGAATGAGACGAGGAAAGGGCGGAGAATGAGCGACACCATTGCAATCGATGCCGTGGAGGGCGCTGCGGCCGAGATCATGCGCCGTGCCAGCATCGAGATCCCGCGCGACTACAAGGACGGCATCAAGACCATGGTCGAGGAGGAGACCAGCGAACTCGGCCGCTTCGTTCTGGAAGCGATGCTGGAGAACTGGGAGGCGGCCGAGGACGACCAGCGCCCGATGTGCGCCGACACCGGCCTGCCGCGCTACTACGTCAAGGTCGGCAACGAGGCCCGCGTCGAGGGCGGCTTCGTCGCCCTCGAAGGCGCGTTGCGCCGCGCGACGGCGGAAACGACGCACTCGATCCCCCTTCGCCCCAACCGCGTCCATCCCTTGAGCCGGGTCGACCACAATAACAACGTCGGCATCCACGCGCCGGAGATCCAATACGCCTTCGAGCCCGATGGCGAGTGGATCGACATCACCACCGTGCACAAGGGCGGCCTTTTCGGTACCGACTACCGCATGCTGTTCCCGGGCGACGGGATCGACGGCGTCAAGCGCTTTTTCTTGGATGTGATGCTGCAACACGGCCGGCGCGGCCTCGCCTGCCAGCCGGCGATCGTCGGCATCGGCTTGGGCGGCAGCAAGGACACCTGCATGCGTCTCGGCAAGGAGGCGGCCTGCCTGCGCATCGTCGGCGAGCCCAACCCCGACCCCGAGATCGCGGCACTGGAGGCGGAGCTGACCGTCCTCGGCAACGAGATCGGCCTGGGCCCCATGGGCTATACGGGGCGCTCCATGGTGATCGATTGCCATATCGAGGTCGGCTTCACGCACACGGGCGCGATGCCGATGAGCGTGCACAGCTTCTGCCTCTCCTCCCGCCGGGCGACGGCCAGGCTCCACCCCACGGGCGAGGCCGAATACCGCACCGATCCCCAATGGTTCACCCCCTTCTACCGGCGGGAGGGCGTGCAATGAGCAGCTTGCGCGAAGTGCGTCTCTCGACGCCGATCACGGACGAGGACGTCGCCGGCCTGCGCCAGGGCGACATCGTCTATCTCGACGGCACGGTCTATACGGCGCGCGAGGGCGCCTACAAGCGGGTGGTGGAGGACGGCATCGCCCTGCCCATCGACATCGCGGCGCACAGCAACGTCAACTTCCACTGCTCGCCCGCGGCGAGCGTCGCCGATGACGGCGGCTACAGGGTGGGCGCCGTGACCGCGACCGCCAGCTTCCGCTTCGCCAAGTGGATCGAGGGCTGGTTCGACAAGTCGAACGCCAGAATGATCATCGGCAAGGGCGGCATGACGGAGGAGATCTACCGCGAGATCTTCGTGCCGAGGGGCGCGGTCTACCTGACCACCGTCGGCTACGGCACCGGCGCCCTGCTAGGCCGGGGCGTCCGCGAGGTGGTCGACGCGGTCTGGCTCGACGAGCTGGGCATCGCCCAGGCGATCTGGATCTTCAAAATCGAAAATTTCGGCCCCTTCATCGTCGACAGCGATTCGGAAGGCACCAGCCTCTTCGCCAAATCGAACCGCGAGATCGAAGGCCGCCTCGATGCCCTCTACGACGGCCTGACCCCTCCCATCCTCTCGCGCTACGGCGAGACCACGAAGCGCGACGACGAGGTGATTTGAAGCCCGCGCCCGGCATCCGCCGCCGAACGGTGACGTCTAAATTGCAACGGTCTCGGCGGGCCAGGGTCAACTTGCTGGAGACCAGCGTCGTTTGATTGTATCTTGCGTCGTCTTTCGGTATACGGGCGAAATTAAAGGCTCAATTCGTGAATTGTATGCGTCACCTTGTTACGGCGGCGGCGAGGCAGGCTCGGTCATTGGCGCCGGGGGCGAGGCCGACGAGGTGGAACCAGCTCAGGTAGTTGTCCAGATAGCGGGTGGCGATGCCGCGGCGGGGACGCAGCAAGTCCTTCAACCGGCTGTGGCGGCTGTTCACCGTCTGCACATGCAGATCGCCCCGAACCCGTTCCCCCATCGAGCGGTTGAGTGCTTCGTGGCTCACCCCGAGCGCGGCGGCGCAAGGTGGATAGCTCGCGCCACCGTCGGAGACCAGCAGGGCGTCCTTCGCGACCACCGGGTCGAGAGCAGCCGTGAGCGCCGCCGCGTCGACCCTGGGCAGCACCGCGCTCACCGTCGTCCCGCTCCGGTCCGCCGCCATGAGAACCGGCACCTGCTCGCGCGAGAGGCCGCGCTTCTTCGCCTTGCCGCCCCGCCGCCGTGCCTTGCGTCCCAGCCCGCGCGCGCCCTTCCGGCTCTCCAGGACGTAGGTCTCGTCCGCTTCCACGATCCCCTTGAGCACCTCCGAATCGCTCCGCGCCGCCGCCAGAAACCGGTGACGCCAGCGGAACGCCGTGCTCACCGCCACGTCGCAGCGCGCCGCCGAGGCCTTCACCGTCTCCCCCTCCGCCAGCGACGCCCCGAACGACAGCCAGCGTTCCTTGTGGTGCAGGCCCGACAGCGGCGTACCGGTCAGCGCGTTGAAGGTCCTGCCGCAGCCCTTGCACTGGTAGCGCCGCAGACCCCGCGCCATACCGCGCGAAACCGCCCCTTCGCTCGCGCAGTGCGGACAGCGCCGGGCCTCGTCCACACCAAGCTCGATCGCGGCCTTCGATGCCTCGCCTTCGCTCCGGCCCGACAGCACCGCGAGCGCCTCGTGCCGCTGCACGCGCGTCAGCCCGCGCGCCGCCGAAAGCCACACCTGGAAACCCTTGCCGTCCATGACCCAACCTCCTGACGTTCCGAGCATTCTATCACAAATGCATACGTTTCACGAATTGAGCCAAATTAAATTGGGCGAGCCTGTCCGGATACGAAGCGCGGGTTGGTCCCTACCGTGGCAGGAGGTCGTCGAAATCCATGACGGAGCGAGGCGCCGGGCGAGGCGAAGTCTTCAAACTCTACTTCATTCAGCCCTCTCACTACGACGACGACGGCTATGTCATCCAGTGGCTCCGCTCGGAGATCCCGTCGAATTCGATGGCCCTGATGAACGGCATCGCGTTCGACTGCGTCCAGCGCCGCGTTCTGGGCGAGGATGTCGAGATTGAGATCTCCACCACCGACGAGACCAACACGCGGGTCCGGCCTCGGCAAATCGTCGAGGAGATCCGGCGCGCTGGCGGCAAGGGGTTGGTGGCGGTGGTCGGGGTCCAGTCGAACCAGTTTCCCCGCGCCATGGATATCTCCAGGCCGCTCAGGGAGGCCGGAATTCCGGTCTGTATCGGCGGCTTCCACGTCAGCGGCTGCCAGGCCATGTTGCCGGAGCTTCCGGCCGATATCCAAGAGGCCATGGACTGCGGCATCTCGCTCTTCGCCGGCGAGGCCGAGGGCCGTTTCGAGGAGGTGCTGCGCGACGCCCACGCGGGCCGGCAGAAGCCGCTCTACAACTACATGGCGGAGCTCCCCGATCTCACCGACGTGCCGCTTCCCATGCTGGCGCGCGGCAGCATCGAGCGCACGGTTGACGCCTTTACCAGCTTCGATTCGGGTCGCGGCTGCCCCTTCCAGTGCAGCTTCTGCACCATCATCAACGTCCAGGGCCGCAAGTCGCGCTATCGCAGCGCCGACGACGTCGAGCGGATCATTCGCCAGAACAACGCCCAGGGCATCCGCAAGTTCTTCATCACCGACGACAACTTCGCCCGCAACTCGAACTGGGAGGCGATCTTCGATCGTCTCATCCACTTGCGGGAGGTGGACGGTATCGATCTCAAGCTGATCATCCAGGTCGACACGCTTTGCCACCGGGTCGAAGGGTTCATCGAAAAGGCGGCGCGCGCGGGCTTGAGCCGCGTCTTCATCGGTCTCGAAAACATCAATCCGGAAAATCTTCTGGCGGCACAGAAGCGGCAGAACCGGATCACCGAATATCGCGAGATGCTACAGGCCTGGAAGAGGGCCGGCGTCATGACCTATTGCGGCTACATCCTGGGCTTTCCCGGCGACACGCCCGAACGGGTCCTCAACGATATCGAGATCCTCAAGCGCGAACTCCCCATCGACTTGCTAGAGTTCTTCTGCCTGACCCCGTTGCCCGGCTCCCAGGACCACAAGGAACTTGCCGCCAAGGGCGTGGCGATGGATCCGGACATGAACAAATACGACCTGGAGCATGTCTGCACGGCGCACCCGAAGATGTCGCGGCGTGAATTCCAGGACCTCTACGATAGTGCCTGGCACGCCTTCTATAGTGACGATCACGTGGAGGCGATCATTCGCCGTGCGTTGGCCTCGGGGATGAGGCCGAACACGGTGAAGACGGCGATCCTGGAATTCTACGGCTGTCATCTCATCGAAGGCGTGCACCCCTTGCAGGGCGGTCTGTTCCGCCGCAAGTATCGCAGGGACCGGCGTCACGGCATGACGCTGGAGAATCCCCTGATCTTCTATCCCCGCTATGCTGGCGAGACGGCCCTCAAGTTCGCCCGGTTCTGGCTCCTGAAACGACGCTACGACCGCATCTTGGCGCGAGTCCTGAACGACCCGGAACGGGAGCGCTATATGGATCTGTCGATCGCGCCGATCGTGGCGGAGGAGTTGGACGAGCTGGAAATGTTTTCCGCCAGCGCCTCGGCCAAGGCCGCCGTCGCCAAGGCGCGCCGGCGGAAACTGGGCGTTGCCGCGCGTGCCGCCTTGGCGCCCGAGCCGTCCGTCCAGGAAAGCTGACCTCGCGAAGGATCGGGTCCCGGCGTCGGGAAATTCACCATTGTCGCGCCCGCCTCGCTTGACAGCGCCCTTGCCCGCGCGGAACCATTTTGTCCTCGACCCCTTCGCCCCCGCGATTCAACGACGTGGAAGGAGTATGGGTATGCGTAAGAAGCTGTTTGGTTTCGCGATGCTGGTGGCGCTGGCCGTGCCCTTCGGCGCGGTGGAGCCGGCCCCTCAGGCGTTGGGCTTGGTGGCGATGGACTAGCCGGTGCCGCTTCACTGCGAGGCGGGGTGGTGCCGGGCCGAGTTCATCAGCTTCTGCCTGCAGAAGACGCGGCGCTTTCCGGCCAAGGGAACAGTCTACCAGATCGCCGAGACCGGTGGCCTGACGCTCGCCCTGGTCGACGGCGCGGGCCGGGTGCGCCATCTCGACGCGGCCCCTTATGTGGAAATCGAAACGCCGCGCGCCGGCCATGCCGCCGTGACCATTGCGCTTGCCCAAGCAACGCTAGCCAAGCTCGGGGCCCGCGGGGCGGCGATAGAGGTGGGGGCCCTGGTGACGCTGACGCCCCGCGCGGTGCCGGGCGACCGCTCTCCCCAAGGCATCGAGGAGTTGCGGGAGGCCTCGGGCCCACTCCGCGCGCTGGGTGCCGACCTGGTCGACGGCGGCGCCGGCGAGATCGAACGCGCGCGCGGCCTCGTCGCCCTGGTGAACACGGTGCCGAGGCTTATCGATCGGCGGCCGGGGGCGGAGGCGCGGCTCTGGACCAGAGCACTCGAGCGCGGGCTTGCGAAGACGCCGCCCGCCCGGCTTCGCGTTGCGGCCCGGGAATACGAGCGCTGCTGGGACGACCGCATGGTCCAGCTCGGCGGCTGGTCGGTCCACGAATGCCTCAGCCGCCGCCACGACCGGCTGATGGAAGACGAGGTCAAGCGTTACTGGCGCGCCGCCGATCCGGGCAGCTGATACCGATCGGCAAGCGCGACCGCGCGCCCGAACTTATGCGAGGAAGAGCCCGCGTGGCGTCTGAACGCCCGACAGCCGGCAATGAGATTACTCATTGCCGGTTGGTGTGAGTCCCTATTCCGCCGCCGGCAAGCCCGGCGGCTGGCGGCCGGCCTCGGCGCGGGTGTCGGGCGCGGCACCCTCCAGCTTCACCTGGCCGTCGCGGATGGTGTGGGCGAGGGCCACATGGCCGAGCCAGACTTCGGTCAGGGCCTTGACGTGGGCGCCGACCACGAGGTCGACCTCGAAGCCGTAATCGCGCATGCAGAGGTCGACGCCGTCGGTGTCGAACACCAGCCAGAAGCGCCGCCGGTTGTGCGGCACGCCCTGGAACTCGAACCGGACGACATAGCGTCGTTCGACCGGAATCTCCTCCGCCATTACGTTACGGCGCACGTCCCACATGAGCAGCGTGGGATCCAGGTTCTCCGACCGCACCAGGTCGTCGCGCACCCAGCGCTGCGCCCACAGGCCCATGCCCTCGACCAGGGGAAAGAGTTCGCGGCCCGCCTCGGTCAGATAGTATTCGTTGCCTCGCCGGCCTTCGATCGGCCGGCGGTCGACGATGCCCGCATGCTCCAGCTCCTGGAGCCGGCGCGAGAGCAGCGAAGATGACATCAACGGCACGCCGCGCTGCAGATCGTTGAAGCGGGTGCTGCCGCACAGAAGCTCACGCACCACCAGCGGCGTCCACCGCTCGGCCAAGATCTCGGCCGCGCGGCTGACCGGGCAAAACTGCCCGTATCCCTTTAGCTTTGCCATGAATGAATATTAGCCACCACCGGTGGTACGGACAACTTCAATATCAAAAGTCGAATTGCCTTGGACCGGGTGCGTCTCCCCGAGCGGTGTGAGAGCGATGGCTAACGGAGGGTACGGCCGTTGGGAGGGCGAATGGGTCAGAGCGGTTCGGTGCCGCGCTCGCCACCCAGCTTTCGGAGTTCGTCGTCAATCTCTATCCAGCTCGCGCGGCAGTCGTAATAGACGTGTGCGCCGGGATCGCGATCGATCTCGCCATGGACGTTCGCCATGGTGATGTCGATGATGTTTGCGTGTTCGTCGGCCTCGCAAAACATCGAGCTGCCGCATCGCCCGCAGAAGCCTCGCGTCACATGCCTCGAGCTTCTGTATTGCACGAGGTCTTCCGTGCCCGCGGTAATCCGAAACCGATCCTTGCGAACCCCGACCCAAGTCACGAAGCCCGCGCCATGGGCACGCTGGCACATGGTGCAATGACAGTGTCCGGCAAACGCCGTCGGAAGCCCAAATTCGAACGCCACCGCGCCGCAAAGGCAACTTCCGGTGACGATGGATATATTCATTGCATTGACCTTTCAAGTATCGGGACCACTGTCGGCAACCGCGCGAGGTATTTCCGGGTATGGACGTATTCGGCGGGATCGGCGGGCTAATTTCACCTTGTGTCGTGGACACCGGCCGACCTCAGTCCATGGGGAGCCCCGCGGCACGTAACGCCGTGATGTCGGCCTCGATCCCCGCCTTATCGGCGCGATACTGGGTTTTCGCCCAGGCGGCAATGGTGAAATCCCGACGGACGGACAGGAGTTGCTCCGCCGTTCGCTTGGCCTCGGCCGGCCGATCGGTCTGCTGATAGACGATCACGAGGTCACTCAGGCCGAATCCCGGGATGCGGGCGTGATAGCCCTTGAAGGCGACGATGGCTTCCTCAAGCCGTCCCGCCAGGCGATAGGCGTTTCCCAGCTGTCCCAGATAGGCCGCGGGATAGTTCGGGCTGAGAACCATCGCCCTTTCGCCGTGCGCCACGGCTTCTTGCGGGTTTCCGGCGTTGGCGAGAACGACGCAGGCAAAGGTCACCGCATCGGCCGAACTGGGCGCGAGTTGCACCGCTTGGCGCGCATGGACGGCGGCTTCGTCGTAGCGCTCCACCAACAACAAGCTCAAGCTCGAGGCGGTGTGACCATTGACGCTATCGGGATCGAGCTCGAGTGACCGGGCCGCGTACGCGCGGGATTTATCGAGCGCCGTTTTCCGGTCTTCCCACCAGCCGAAACGGACATCCATGTAATGCATGTAACCGAGGGAGCCGTGCAGGTCGGCCGAGGCGGGGTCGAGCGCCAGCGCTTTTTGCCAGCAGGACAGTGCCGCCGTGAAATTTTCCCGCGTGACCGCCTGGCGATAATAGGACAGTCCCTTCACCCACTGGGTCCAGGCCTCGACGTTGCTGGTGGTCGTGTAGTGGAGCCGGGCTTGTTCGCCTTCGGTCAGCGTGACCTGCATCTCGGTCGCGAGGACCAGGGTGATCTCGTCCTGGACGGCGAAAAAATCGTCCAGCGCCCGATCGTACCGTTCCGCCCAGACATGCGAGCCACTGTCGGCATCGATCAGCTGGGCGGTAATGCGAATGCGGTTGCCCCCTTTGCGGACGCTGCCTTCGAGGACGAATTGCACGCCGAGCTGCCTGGCCGCCTCGCGAATGTCGATGGTCCGGCCCTTGTAGACGAAGCTCGAATTGCGGGCGATCACCCGAAGTCCGGCCAGCTTGGAGAGGGTCGTGATGATGTCCTCGACCAGACCATCCGCGAAATACTCCTGCTCCGGATCATCCGACATGTTGGTGAACGGCAGGACGGCGATCGAGGCTTCATCGGGTCTTGGCGGGCGCTTGGCGACGGACATCGAACCCGCCGACGGCGTGCTCGCGGATGGACTCGAGCGCCAGACCTTAATAGGGCGCGCGATGTTCTTGAATTGTCGCTGGCCACCGTCCTTGAAAGCGACATCGACCAGCGTGCCCAAACTTTCGTGGGCGACGGCGGAAAGCGCGAGGCCGCCTGCCTCGCTCGCCTCCTGAAGCCTGGCGGCGACATTGACCCCATCGCCATGAATGTCCTCGCCGTCGATGACGATGTCGCCGAGATGGACGCCGACGCGGAAGTCGATACGCTTGCCCTCCGCCACGTCGTCATTCCGCCGGGCCATGCCGTTCTGCAGGTCGATCGAACATTTGACGGCGTTGACGACGGACGGGAATTCCAACAGCAGGCCGTCGCCCATGGTTTTGACGATACGGCCGCCGTGCGTCTCGATCAGCGGATCGATCAGTTCGGTCCGATGCGCGCGCAGGGCGGCGAGGGTGCCGGCTTCGTCCGCACCCACGAGACGCGCGTAGCCGACCACGTCGGCCGAAACGATCGCCGCCAGTCTGCGTTGTGTTCTCCCGGACATGCATGAAGTCTAGCGGAGCCAAAGGCGCGCAGGAAGCCATCCGGGAGGCGGAGCACCGGCCGGGCCCCTGGCCCAGCCGGCGATGCCTTCGCCCTAGCCCTAGCGAGGTTCCTCACCCAGATCGATGCCGAGCGCGGTCTTGGCGACCACCTCGTGCACTAGGTTCGAGTTGGCCGGGTGGAAGCGGCCGCAACGCGCGTCGCGGAAGACACGTTCGAGTTCGCTGCGCTTGAACATGCCGAAGCCGCCGGAGAGGTCCATTGCCGTGTCGACGACCTTCCAGCAGCTTTCCACGACGTGATACTTGGTCGCGACGATCTTGGCCGGCCAAGCCTCGCCATATCGAGCGTCGGCACTCCAGTCCTCGGTGAACTTCTCCAGCATCGGCCCCATGCTCTCGTAAGTCAGCATCATGTCGGCGACCGAGTGCTGAACTTCCGGGTGATAGGCCATGGATCTCGAGACCGCGAGCGAGGTCTTCTCCTTGAGGGCCGGAAGCACGAGATCGATCGCGCGGCTGGCGAGGCCATAATAGACGGAGGCGAAACCGAAGAGCGCCCAGGCAAAGATCGCCAGCACGAAAGGGTCCCCCTGACCGGCGGGGACCGTATGGCCGATGTACTTGTCCTCGACGAAGGCGTCGTTCAACACCGTGTCGTCGCTGCGGGTCGCCCGCATGCCGAGCACGTCCCAGGTTTCCTTGATCTCGTAGCCCTCCGTGTCGCGCGGCATGAAGGCGTGGATGATCCGGGGTCCGCCCTCGGCATCGGCGTCCATGCCATGCAGTCCGTAGCGCGTCCAGACGGGGCTGAGGCTGCCGAACATCTTGTGCCCGCTGAACCGGTAGCCGCGGTCGACCTTCGTGGCCGCCGTCGTCGAGAGGAAAACCGGCAAGTCGTTGCCGCGTTCCGCGTGACCGGCGGCGAAGACCTCGCCCTCGACCGCTTCCTCGAGAATCCATTGCAGCGATTTATCGCCCCGGCGATAAAGATCGGCGGCCACGCCGACCCAATAGAGATGCATATTGATGCCGAGCGCGGTTGGCGGGGCATGATAGGCAAGGCGGGATTGTGCCCGGCACGACTCCGCCAGCGACAGGCCGCCGCCGCCGAACTCCTTCGGCACCGGCCCCAGCAGGTAGCCCGCTTTCTTCAGTTCCACGAAGTCCTCGGTGAAGAACTTGTTGTCGCGATCGTAACCGGCGGCTCGGCCGGCGCAGGCTTGCAGCAATTCCTCCGTCAGGACCGACTTGTCTTCGGTGAGCATTGTTTTTCTCCCCCATCACAATGAATGATCGGCCTCGGCGAACGCGCCGAAGGTGGCGACCGGAAAATCCGGCTCGAGGCCCGGGGCCACCAGGCCGTGGGGCCCGTAACGACTCTCCGAAATATGTTTTCGTCTCGCCATGTAGCTACCTGACTGTGCAGCCTCTTCAACTGCAAAATGTGAAGCTGGGATTTCGATGATCGCGGCGCCGTCAGGACGAGCTTCATATCTTGAAGTTGAAGAGGCCGGTGGCGCACCCCCATCTTTACGCCAACGGGAACTTTAGAGACGGAAAGGGTGGGTGTCATGACAGGTAAAATCGATCTGAAGGCGGTGTTGAACGAGTTGGGGCCCCGGTTCGCGGAGGGCGCCGCGGCGGCGGATGCCGGCGATACTTTCGTCGCCGACAACTACGCGGCGATGAAGCAGGCCAGGCTGTTCTCGGCCCTGGTGCCGTTGGAATACGGCGGCGGCGGGGCCAGCCATTCCGAGATGTGCGCCTTTCTGCGCGCGCTCGCGCCCTATTGCGCCTCCACCGCGCTGGCCCTTTCCATGCACCAGCACCTGGTGGCGGCGGCGATGGTGAACGATGCCGCCGGCCGGCCGGGCCGCAAGGTGCTGGACAAGGTGGCGGGCGACGAATCCGTGCTGGTCAGCACCGGGGCCAACGACTGGATGGAATCGAACGGCACGATGACCAAGGTCGAGGGCGGCTATCGGGTGAGTGCCCGGAAACCCTTCGGCAGCGGGTCGCCCGCCGGCGCGGTGCTGGTCACTTCGGCGCCTTACGAGGACCCGGAGGCGGGCTGGCAGGTGCTGCACTTCCCCGTGCCGCTCGCCGCCGAGGGCGCGTCGCTCGCCGGCGACTGGAAGGCGATGGGCATGCGGGGCACCGGCAGCCATACCGTGATCCTGGAGGATGTCTTCGTGCCGGAGGAGGCCATCGCCATGCGCCGGGGCCGGGGCGAATACACCATGGCCTGGAACGTCATCGTCACCGTCGCCATGCCGTTGATCATGTCGGTCTACGTCGGCGTGGCCGAGGCCGCGGCCGGAATCGCCAGTAAGATGGCGGCGAAGCGCGCCTCCGACCCGGCGACCGTTTATCTGCTGGGCGAGCTGACCAACACGCTGACCTCGGCGCAACTCACCGTCGACGACATGGTGCGGATCGCCAACGACGGCGACTTCGACCTCACGACCGGGACGGCCGACGCCATCCTGGTGCGCAAGACGCTCACCGGTAACGCGGTGATCGCCACGGTCGAGAAGGCGCTGGAGACGGCGGGCGGGGCCGGCTTCTTCCGCCCCTTCGGCCTCGAGCGGCTGGCGCGCGACGCCCACGGCGCCCGCTTCCACCCGCTCCCCGAAAAGAAGCAGCTGGCCTTTACCGGCCGTCTGGCCCTGGGGCTCGATCCGGTCGGCCACGACCTGCCGGGCCCGCTGGCCATGGCCGCCGAATAGCCCTATTGGCGCGGTTCCGGCTTTCGGCCAGAGTCCCTCCCACGCCAACCAGAGCGGGGAGGGACTCATGGCTTTCGAAGCCGAGATCGAGGAGCTGCAACGACGCCGGGCCAAGGCGCGGGCGATGGGCTCGCCCCGCCGATTGCAACAATTCGCCGATCAGGGCCTGCTGAACGTCCGCCAGCGGATCGAGCATCTGCTGGACGAGGGCAGTTTCGTCGAATCCGGTCTGCTCGCCATGCCGGCGCGCGAGGAGGACCACGACCGGGCGCCGGCCGACGGCTCGGTCGACGGCTTCGGCCGCATAGACGGCCGCCCGGTGCTGGTCAACGCCGCCGATTTCTCCGCCATGGGCGCCTCCAGCGCCGAGATCAACTCGATCAAGAAACGGAAGATGCAGGAAACGGCTGTCCGGAACGGCGTGCCGCTGATCATGCTGTGCGAGTGTTCCGGCGCCCGCATGCCCGATGTCATGGGCGGCACCGGCATCCACAAGACCGGCGAATACTTCAACCTCGGCCGCGAGCGCGTGGTGCCGCAGGTTGCCGCCGTGCTGGGCCAGTCCTATGGCGGCGGCAGCTGGCGGGCCGTCACCTCGGATTTCACCGTCATGCGCAAGGGCGCGATCTTGGCGGTCTCCAGCGTCAACGTCACCTCGGTGGCGATCTCGGAGGCCGAGGACCCGGAGGACCTGGGCGGCTGGCGGATGCAGACCGAGGTCACGGGCCAGGCCGACCTGGCGGTCGACACCGATGAGGAGGCGCTGGATGCGGTCAAGCGCTTCCTCTCCTACCTGCCGAGCCACCACGACGAGGCGCCGCCGCTGGCGCCGGTGCCGGCGGGCTCCGGCGCCAGGGCGGACGAGTTGCTGGAAATCCTGCCCGAGGGTCGTTCCAAGGTCTATGACGCGCGCAAGATCATCGCGTTGATCGTCGACGAGGGCAGCTTCTTTCCGCTGAAGGAGCGCTATTCCCGCGTCGTCACCACCGGTCTTGCGCGGATCGACGGCCGTGCCGTGGCGATTCTCGCCACCAACCCGATGTTCAAGGGCGGCGCCCTTGACGGCGATGCCTGCGACAAGGCGATTAACCTGATCGTGCTGGCCGACAGCTTCAACCTGCCGATCGTCACCTTCGCGGATACGCCGGGTTTCCTGGTCGGCACGGTGGGGGAGCGGCTGAAGCTGCCCGGCAAGATCATGATCTACATGCAGGCGCTGCACATGGCGACGGTGCCCAAGCTCTCCGTCATCATGCGCAAGTCCTATGGCCAGGCGCACCTCAACATGGGCGCCGGCGTCGCGGATGAAATGGCGCTCTGGTATACCGCCGACGTCAGCTTCATGGACCCCGAAGTGGGCGTGAACGTGGTCTACCGCCTGCGCCCCGAGGATGACCCGGAGCGCTACCGCGAGTTGGCGGCGTACCTCGCCCGCGACACCGACGCCTACGGCCTCGCCGCCAGCTACCGGGCGCAGGCGGTGATCGACCCGCGCGAGACCCGCGAATGGTTGGCCTCGATGCTGGAGCTGCACGAACGCCGCCTCACGGGCGGCGTCGGCGAACACAAGATGGGCACCTGGCCGACGACCTTCTGAAATCCCGAAAGCTTCGCTAAAGTGCCACCATGTCCGAGGTCACCGAACGCAGGCTCGCCGCCATTCTCGCCGCCGATGTCGTCGGCTATTCACGCCTCATGGAGGCCGACGAGACCGGTACGCACGCGCGGATGAAGGTGCATCGCGAAACGCTGTGGCGCCCTTTGGTCGCGCGCCACGGTGGCCGGGTGGTCGGCACCGCCGGCGACAGCCTGCTGGTCGAGTTCGCGAGCGCCGTGGCGGCTCTCGAATGCGCCGTCGCGGTCCAGCGGGGCATGGCGAAAGCGAGCGATTCCGAAATGCGGCTTCGTATCGGCATCAATATCGGCGAGGTGATCGTCGACGGCGACGACATCTACGGTGACGGCGTCAACGTCGCCGCTCGCTTGGAGGGCCTGTGCGAGCCCGGCGCCATCGCCATCTCGGCCAACGTCCACGAACAGGTCCGGGGCAAGGTCGACATCGCCTTCGAGGACGCGGGCGATCACGAGGTGAAGAACATCGCCCGCCCGATCCACGTCTGGCGCTGGTCGGCCGCGCCCGGCCCCGATGCCGCCGATCGGCCGGCGGATCCGCCGAGGCCCGAACTTCCCGACCGGCCTTCCATCGCCATCTTGCCGTTCGACAACATGTCCGGCGACACCGACCAGGAGTATTTCTCGGACGGCATCACCGAGGACATTACAACCGAACTCTCCCGCTTCCACGAGCTCTACGTCATCGCCCGCAACACCGCCTTCACCTACAAGGGCCGGGAGCTGAACCTGGTCGATGTCGCGCGCGAACTCGGCGTCCACTTCATCCTGGAGGGCAGCGTCCGCAAGGCGGGCAACCGGGTGCGGATCACGGCGCAGCTGATCGACGGCGCGGACGGCAACCACCTCTGGGCCGAGCGCTACGATGGCGGCGTCGAGGAGATTTTCGAGCTTCAGGACGAGGTCACGCGCCAGGTCGCGAGCGCGATCATGCCCCAGATCACCGACGCCGCGTTGGCGCGAATGCGGCGTGGCGACCAGGTCTTCGACGAGGCCCACGATCTCGCCTGGCGTGCCTGGGACGAGGCGCTGGGCGCCGAGCGCCTGGCACGGCCCGAGATGATGTGCTCGGCCCGGGAGATGGCGCGAGAGGCCCTGGCTCTGAACGAGCGCTGCCTCCACGCCCATGCCACCATCTGCTTTTCGGCCTTCAACGAGTACCTCCTGCAATGGGCCGAACGACCGGCGGAACTTTTATCGGAACTGGGCGAGGCCGCCGAGACCTTCAATCAGTTGTTTCCCAATTCGCATCGCGCCCATCTCTTTCGCGGCATCGCCAACATGATGGCGGATCGAAACGGGGCCTGCGCAGCCGATCTCAGGCACAGCCTGTCGCTCAATCCGAACGATACCATGGTACTCTCCGTATTGGCCTATGCCGAGGCGAAGCTCGGCAATCTGGAGGCGGTGAAGACGAGCGCGGCAAAGGCAATTCGCCTGAATCCCAGGGATATTTGGACCGGGACCGCCTATCTCGCGCTGGCGCAGGTGGCCTTCGTCGAGGACGACGAAGCCTTCAAAAACCATGCCGAGGAGGCCATACGGGCGCAGCCCAATGGGCCGATCCGCCGCGCCCTCATGGTGGCGCACGCCGGCAAGATCGGCGATTCCACGCTGGTGAGGCAGCATCGCGAACATCTCGACAAGGTCGCGCCCGCCTTCATCTCCAGACTGATCGACGGCAAGTTGCAATTCTTCGAGAACGCGGAATACCAGCGGAAACTCGTCCGGGCCCTGGAAAAGGCGCTCGTGCTCGATGGGGCGGAGCCCTCGACATGAACTTCACCAAACCGATGATCGATATCGGCCTCTACACCAACCGGCGCCAGCCGCAGCTGGATTTCTGGCAGGGCGAGGTGGGGTTGGCGTTCGATTATTTGGGAAAGCTCGGCGGTGGCGTGCATCAGCTGCGCCACCACTGCAACGGCTCGATCATCAAGGTGAACCATGCGCGCGATGCCCTGACCAGCGACGCGCCCACGGGTCTCGTCGGCCTCACCATCGCGCGCGAGGACCTGGCGGCGCCGCGCGATCTGCGCGACCCCGACGGCAACGCGGTCCGTCTCGTGCCAATGGGGGAGGGGGGCCTCGACAATCTGGCGCTCAGGCTTCGGGTGCGCGCCGGGGCGGCGAGCCACGACTTCTATAGCCATGCTCTCGGCCTCGCGGACCTGGGGGAGGGGCGGCTCGGCGCCGGCCGCTCCGAAATCCGGCTGGAGGCGGAGCCGGGCGCCCCGCGCGTCGGCCCCCTGGCGGGCCTGGGCCTGCGCTATTTCACCTTTCAGATCGACGATTGCGACGGCGCCCATGCCCGCGTGCTCGCCGCCGGCGGGACCGAGGGCCGCCCGCCCCGCACGCTGGGCGATGTGGTCCGCTATTCCTTCGTGCGCGACCCGGACGGGAACTGGATAGAGCTTTCGGAACGGGCGAGCCTCACCGGCGGCCTGATCCCGCGCGACGACGATACGAGCCAGCGCAAAAGATGAAGAGGCCACGCTCCGACGGAGACGCCTGATCAGGTCGTCCTGATTCTGCATTACGATGTCGAGGGCCGGAGATCGGCCTGAATGGCGCTTGTGGCTTTCGAGTCACGCGGGCGTTAACCATTTGGCAAGCTCTTGGCGCTTACATGGACAAATGACGTTACTTCCGCAAAACTATTACGGGGTGATTCGCGGGATGGGACCGATGGACGCAAGCTTGAATACGCCGACGCTCGGTGCCGGCACGTCGGCCATGATCGGCAAGTTGATGGTACGGCTCCGCGCGGATGGGCTGCTGAGCGCCGAGGGCACCGACGCTATTCTGCGCAACGCGCTCGCGCACGTGGCCCCGCCGCGCCCGGCGACCAAGTCCTACGCCGAACTCTTCGCCGACGCTGGCTCGCACGACGTGGATGGCCTCTTCGCCGCCGCCTGAATGATCATCGAAGCGCGGCGATCGCCCGGTCGATATTCTTTGGCTCAATTCGTGAAACGTATGCATTTGTGATAGAATGCTCGGAACGTCAGGGGGTTGGGTCATGGACACCAGGGGTTTCCAGGTGTGGCTTTCGGGGGCGCGCGGGCTGACGCGCGTGCAGCGGCACGAGGCGCTCGCGGTGCTGTCGGGCCGGAGCGAAGGCGAGGCATCGAAGGCCGCGATCGAGCTTGGTGTGGACGAGGCCCGGCGCTGTCCGCACTGCGCGAGCGAAGGGGCGGTTTCGCGCGGTGTGGCGCGGGGTCTGCGGCGCTACCAGTGCAAGGGCTGCGGCAGGACCTTCAACGCGCTGACCGGTACGCCGCTGTCGGGCCTGCACCACAAGGAACGCTGGCTGTCGTTCGGGGCGTCGCTGGCGGAGGGGGAGACGGTGAAGGCCTCGGCGGCGCGCTGCGACGTGGCGGTGAGCACGGCGTTCCGCTGGCGTCACCGGTTTCTGGCGGCGGCGCGGAGCGATTCGAAGGTGCTCAAGGGGATCGTGGAAGCGGACGAGACCTACGTCCTGGAGAGCCGGAAGGGCGCGCGCGGGCTGGGACGCAAGGCACGGCGGCGGGGCGGCAAGGCGAAGAAGCGCGGCCTCTCGCGCGAGCAGGTGCCGGTTCTCATGGCGGCGGACCGGAGCGGGACGACGGTGAGCGCGGTGCTGCCCAGGGTCGACGCGGCGGCGCTCACGGCTGCTCTCGACCCGGTGGTCGCGAAGGACGCCCTGCTGGTCTCCGACGGTGGCGCGAGCTATCCACCTTGCGCCGCCGCGCTCGGGGTGAGCCACGAAGCACTCAACCGCTCGATGGGGGAACGGGTTCGGGGCGATCTGCATGTGCAGACGGTGAACAGCCGCCACAGCCGGTTGAAGGACTTGCTGCGTCCCCGCCGCGGCATCGCCACCCGCTATCTGGACAACTACCTGAGCTGGTTCCACCTCGTCGGCCTCGCCCCCGGGGCCAATGACCGAGCCTGCCTCGCCGCCGCCGTAACAAGGTGACGCATATAATTCACGAATTGAGCCTATTCTTTTGCAGTGACGACACTTCGAGCCTGACGGCGATTTCGCGCGCCTCGTCGAACCTTGCGTGCGCCTCGTCCTTGCGCTTGCCCGCCACGTCCAGTCGGCCGAGGCCGAAGAGGCCGGCGGCCAGCAAGTAAGGTATGTCGTGCTCCCGGGAAGACGCGACCGCCTCGGATAGCCGTTCGCGGGCCCGTCGCGCGGCGAAGGGGGCGGTCTTGAGGATGAATCCAAGGTTCTTGAGAATTACCGTGACAGGCGGCCGCTCCTTAGAGAGGACCATTTCCAGATAGATCTCTCCCAGGTAATAGCTCGACCAGATCTGGGCGAGGGGTTGGCCGAGTTGTTCAAACGCCCGCGTCTTGGCTTCGATATGCGCCACGCCCTCGGCCATGCGGCCGGCGATGACGAGGGCCAGGCCATAGGGCAGGTCGACGGTGATGAAGTTGACGATCAGCAGATTGCCCGCGGCCGTGATCCGCCGCATCTCCTCCAGGATTTCCAACGCCTCGCCTGCGCGGCCCATCAGGACCATGGCGAAGGCCTTGGCACCGCGCGCATACAGCCGGTCTATCGGACTCATGGACAGGTTCAGGGCCTCGTCGGCATGTTCGATCCCCTGCTGAGGGTCGCCTGAAATCACCGTGAGGTAGGCGAGACGCCAAAGGCCCATGCCGCGGGGGCGTGGATCGCCGGTCTCGCGGCTGAGTTCCAGCAATTGGAGATCGAAGACGACGGCTTCGTCCGGCCGCCCCCACATGGCGGCCTCGTTGCCGCGCGCGACCATGGCCTTGGACGTCAACCAGACGTCACCGATCCGACGTCCGACCTCGATCGCCTCTTCACCAAGGCGGTTGACCGTCTCTCTTCGAGCGACGCTCGCGGGCTCCCAATAAATATAGTGCCACATCAAGCCCATCTTGGTGTAGGCGATGGCAACTTCGTCATCGATTTCCTGGCCGATCTCCAGGGCCCGTTCCAGCAGCGGGCGGCCGATGTCCTGCCGCGCGCCAAAGACATGGGCGTAGCCGGTCTCGAAAAGAAAGCGCGAGAGACGGCGCTGGTCGCCCAGCGCCTCGATGCGGGGGAGATATTTCTCCACCATGGCGATCAGGCTGCCGAAGTCGATGGTGAAATAGTGAACCCGGGCAACGCCCAGCAGTACGTCGGCAAGGAAGTCGTCGTCGTCGGCGTCCGGGTGGCGCTCGAAGAGATCGAGGACGGCGCGGAAACGCTCGGCGGCCTCCTCCAACGCGTAGACGCCGAGGCTCTTCTCGCCCGCCATCGCCAGATAGCGCATCGCCTTGTCGGCCTGGTCCGTCAGGCTGTAGTGGTGGGTCAGCAGGTCGGCCGCTTCTTCCAGCCGGTTGGCGTGCAGGCGTTCGAAGGCGGCGGCGGCGCGGCCATGCAGCTCGGCTTTGCGCGGGCCGAGCAAGCTGTCGTAGACCGCGTCGCGGATCAGCGCGTTGCGGAACTCGTAGCCGCCATCCTCGTCGCTCCTAAACACGAGGTCGGCGGTCTCCAAGGCCGCGAGAAGTTCTTCCGTCGGTGCCTCGATGCCGGCGATCTCGGCGAGGGGACCCGGCGGAAAGCGGCGGCCGACCACGGCGGCGGCCTCCAGCACGGCGCGGGCACCGGCCTCCAGATGGTCGAAACGTTCCATCAACAGGTTGGCAAGGCTCGCCGGAAGGGCCGCCGAACCCGCTTCGAAGCGCACCCCTTCGGGGCCGGCCGCGAGGCGACCCTCGTCCTGGAGCCAGCTCGTCAGTTCCTCGACGAAAAGCGGGTTGCCCTCGGCTTTGTCGGTGATCAGGCGGGCGAGGTCGTCGGGGACCTGGTCGACGCCGAGCCGGCTCTTCAGCAGATCGACGGTGCCGCCGCCGGAAAGCGGCGCCAGGCGGACCTCGGCCATGGCTCCGGCATCGGCCCAAGGAGGCGCGTACTCGGGCCGCCGCGTGGTGATGACGAGAAGGCGGGGAATGCGGTCATCCGAGAGGCTGCGTCGCACCAACTCCGCCGAGGCCCTATCGATCCAATGCAGGTCTTCCAGCAGCAGGACGAGGGGCGAGATGCGGCAACGCTCGCAAAGCAGCATCAGAATGGCGTCGCGGGTGCGGATGCCGACGGTCTCGGAGGCGCGCTCGCCGAGCGCCGCGTCGTCGCCCACCTGGCCCAGCAGGTTCAACAGGTAGGGCAGCGTCGCGGCCAGCTCGGCGCCCAGCACCGTCAGGCCGCGCGTCAGCCGGTCCTCGATCTCCGCGCGATCGGCCTCGTCGGGGATGCGGAAGGAGGTGCGGACGATCTCGATGAAAGGCAGGTAGGGCGATGCGCGGCCGTCCGGGGTGCAGGCGCCGCGCAGGAAGAAGGTGCCTTCGGGCAGGCCCAGGCGGAACTCGTGCACGAGGCGGGTCTTGCCGATCCCGGCCTCGCCGACGATGTCGACCAGGCGGACGGCTCCCGCCATCGCCAGGCGCCAGTTTTCCTCCAGGACCTCCTGCTCCCGGCGGCGGCCGACCAGTGCCGTCAGGCCCCGGCCTATCGCGACGTCGAAGCGGCTGACGCCCTCGCGAACGGCATCCAGCCGCCAGAGCTTCTGCGGTCCCGCCTTGCCCTTCAACTCGCGTTCGCCGAGGTAATCGGCCTCGACGAAGCCTTCGACCAGTGCGTGGGTCGCCTCGCTCATCAACACGGTGCCGCCCTCGGCTTGCGCCTCGATCCGGGACGCCAGGTTGACCGTGTC
Source organism: Alphaproteobacteria bacterium (assembly GCA_965226475.1). Lineage (GTDB taxonomy): Bacteria > Pseudomonadota > Alphaproteobacteria > JASLMY01. The sequence continues at coordinate 377,414 of CBDDDJ010000003.1, forward strand.
GCCGAGCGCCGTGGTCTCCATCCGCCGATCATCGCCGACGGCGCCGATGATGAGCGGCCCGCTGTTGAGGCCGACGCGGAAGCTGGGGCGGGCGCCGTAGTTGGCCTCGGCCTCGCCGGCCACGGCCGCCATCCGTGCCTGAATGTCGAGCGCGGCGCGGCAAGCCCGCAGCGGCGCATCCTCGATCGCCACCGGCGCGCCGAAGAGCGCCATGACCCCGTCACCGGTCATCTCCTGCACCGTGCCGCCCTGGTCATGGACGGCCTCGCTCAGCTCCCGGTGGACGCGTTGCATCAGGAGATAGGTCTTCTCCTCGCCGAGTTTGTCGGCGAGCGGCGTGTAATCGGCCATGTCGGCGAAGAGTACGGTCACTTGACGGCGTTGCGCCGCGCTTCCCGCATCCGTCGGCGCCTCGTTCATGCCACCCCCAGAGGCGAACTCGTCCCGCTGCCCCGATGCTAGCGACTATCGCAGGGAGCCTCAACGTCGTCGCTGGACGCCGTGTCCGTTTCGGCCGACCATGGCGTCGTGGCGCACGGCGGACGCCTTTGGGAGGGAACGAAGATATGAATACCGAGATTCGAACCGACATACTGGCTGGCCGGGTGGCGCTGGTGACCGGCGGCTCGCGCGGCAATGGCGCGGCGATCGCCAAGGGCCTGGCGCGCCACGGCGCGGCCGTCGCGGTGAGCGACGTGCTGGACGAGGGCGCTGCCCAAGTCGCGGGCGAAATCGAGGCGGCCGCCGGCAAGGCGATCTGGCGCCATCTGGACGTGGTCGACCCGCAAGCCTGCGGTGCCATCGCGGGCGAGATTCAGGGTGAACTCGGCGATATCTCCATCCTGATCAACAACGCCGGCGTCATCAGCCGCGACGCCATCGGTGGCCAGGGCTTCCAGGAAGGCTGGCGGCGGGTTTTGGATGTCAACCTGGAAGGCGTCATGAACATGACCGACGCCTGCCTCGACCAGCTGCGCCGCACCCAGGGCAGCGTCGTCAATTTGGCCTCGATCCGCTCCTTCATCGCGGCGCGGGAGTCGGCCGCCTATTGCGCCTCCAAGGGCGCGGTGGCGATGCTGACCAAGGCGATGGCGACCGAACTGGCCACGGACGGTATCCGCGTCAACGCCATAGCACCGGGCATCATCGCGACGCCGATGACCGTGGTCCACCGCGAGAACCCCGAGACGCTCGCCGCCTTCCTTACCCGCGTCCCCGTCGACCGCGTGGGCGAGCCGGAGGAACTGGCCGGCCCCGCCGTTTTTCTCGTCTCCGAACTTGCGAGCTACGTCACCGGCGTCATCCTGCCCGTTGACGGTGGCCTGATGGCCAACTAGGCGCCCGGCATGGAGTTCGAGACCCTGCTTCTGGCCGTCGACGAGGCCGCCGCCCGCGCCACCATCACCATCAACCGGCCGGATTCGCTGAACGCCCTCAATTCCACGGTGTTCGCCGAGATGGGGGAGGCGCTCGACCATCTGGCGGGCCAGCCGGCGGTGCGCGTCATCGTCTTGAAGGGGGCGGGCGAAAAGTCCTTCGTCGCCGGCGCCGACATCAAGGAGATGGCGGACATGAGCCGGGCGGCGGCGGAGACCCGTAGCTGGCACGGCATGCGGCTCTACGACCAGATGCGCCGCCAGCCGCAGCCGCTGGTCGCCTCGGTGCAGGGCTATGCGCTGGGCGGCGGCATGCTGATCGCCGTCGCCTGCGACGTGTGCGTGGCGAGCGAGAAGGCCCAGTTCGGCTATCCGGAAATCAAGCTCGGCATCTTCCCCGGCACCGGCGGCACGGTGCTGGTCGATCGGCTGTTGGGCGCGGCGACGGCTCGGGCGATCTGCCTCCTGGGCGATCGTTTTTCCGCGGAGCGGGCCTATCAGCTCGGCATCGTCAACCGCTTGGTGGCGCACGAGGAACTGGAGAGCGCCACGGCGGAGGTGGCGGCGACGCTGGCCGGCTACAGCCCCGTCGCCATCCGCGAACTGAAACGCGCCCTCAACGCCTCCCTCGAGATGGATTTCGAGGCCGCCCGCGCGCTGGAGATCGAGGCCTACGGCCGCGCCTTCGAGAGCAAGGACCGGCGCGAGGGCATGGCCGCCTTCGTCGAGAAGCGCCCGCCGGTGTTCCGAGGCCGATGAGCACGAACGTCCCGATCGTCGACCTCGCGCCGAGCTTCTCGGGTGACGACGGCGCGGCCCGAGCGGTCGCCCGGGCGATCGACGAGGCCTACCGGCGCCTCGGCTTCATGTATGTGGTCGGCCACGGCGTCCCGGAGGCGGAGATCCAGGCCGCGTTCGCCGCGTCCCGCGCCTTCCATGCCCTGCCGGACGAGGCGAAGCGGGCCGTCGCCATGAACGAGTGGCACCGGGGCTACATGGGATATGCCACCTCGCGTATCGTCACCTCGCGGGTCGCCAAGGCCACCCGGCCGAACATGAGCGAGTCCTTCATGGTGATGCACGAGGTCGCGGCCGACGACCCCGCCTATCTCGCCGGCAAACCGCTGCAAGGCCCCAACCTCTGGCCGGCCGAGTCGCCGGGCTTCCGCGAGGCGATTTTGGCCTACGTCCGCGATCTGCAAGGCCTTGCCCGCCATCTGACGGGCCTTTTCGAACTGGCCCTCGGACTGGAGGCCGGCCGCCTGGCGCCGATGTTCGCCCGCCCCACCACCTTCCTCCGTCTGTTGCACTACCCGCCCTTGCCCGAGAGCGCGCCCGAGGACGAATTCGGCGCGACCCCGCATACCGATTATGGCTTCGTGACGCTCCTGGCGCAGGACGAAATCGGCGGCCTCCAGGTCCAGCTCGACGGCAAGCGCTGGGTTCCCGCCCCGCCGGTGGCGAACTCCTTCGTCGTCAACATCGCTGACATGTGCGAGCGGCTCTCCAACGGTCGCTGGCGCTCCACCCGCCACCGGGTGATCAACCGCGCGGGCCGGGACCGCTATTCGATCCCGTTCTTCTACGACATGGACATGGAGGCCGAGGTCGCCCCGCTTCCCGAGTGCATCGACGAGAATGCCACCGCCGCCTGGGACCCGGTGTTCTATGGCGAGTATCTGATGGCCCGCCTGGACGCGAACTACGTCTATCGCGGCGGTGCAGGCGGGGAGGCGCGCGCGGACTGATCCGGGGGAGCGGGGCGGCTGGGACTTTTGTCGTTAAACCTCAACTCCCCGTGCGGATCGCGTCCCAATAGTCGGCGTTCAGCGTGCCCAGAAAGCCGTCGTGCTTCGATTGCAGGCAGCCCTTGAAGCTCGGCGGGGCCAGCATGTAGGCCTCGGTGCCGCCGCAACCCTGGAAGGCCCTGTCGAAGAGCGCCCGGCCCTCGGCTGGCGTCGCCTTGCCGTGCTCCTGAATCACCGAATCATAGAGGATCTCGCGCCGGTCCTTGGAGATCAGATGGACGTCGCCGAGGCCATTGACCGCGGCGAGCGTCATCCGCGCGGCACTCATCCGCACCGTGTCGCCGTCGACCAGCTTGTCGCCCGTGTCGCGCAGCACGCCGGTCACCAGCGCGATCTCGCTCTTGGAGAAGGGGGAGGGGTCATCCGCCTTGGGCACCGGCAGCAGCACCGCCTTGGCCTCGACCGCGACGAAGGCCTTGACCAGCCCCAGCGCGTCAAATCTGTGGCTCGACATCGAGAGGCGGACCGCGACGTGGGTACGAAGCGCCGAGAAGGCAATTTCCCGGCCGGCATCCAGCGTCACCCGGCCGCCGTCCGCCCGCTCGCCCACCAGCGTCAAGACGCCCTCTTCGACGAGGGCATATTTCTCGCCCAGTTCCGGCGGCCGCCGTTCCTGCTGCAAGCAGAAGGCGCTGAACTCCACCGCGCAGTCCGGCCCCAGACAGGTGAGCGGCACCGGCCCGGCACTCGCCACCAGCCCCAACGCCTGCGGCGCCGCCACGCTCGCGCCGCCCGCCAATGCCAACGCGCCCGCGCTCACCAGCGCCAACGCCATATTTCGGATCGCTTTCGCCATCGAACTCGTCCTCATCGCCACGAGCCCCCCTGGCCCACCAGAGGGGCCGAATGTCATGGCGGCAATGCTCTCACCGGGCCTCGGAGGTGTCAACCTACCGCCGCCGCGCGCAATCCACGCAGAGCGTCGCCGCCGGGTCCAGCTCCAGGCGCTTCTCCAACAGTTCGTCGTCGCAGGATAAGCAATAGCCGTAGTCTCCCGCTTCGATCCGCGCAATCGCCGCCTCGATCCGCTTCAGTTCCAGCGCCCGGCGCCGCTCCGTCTCCAGCGCCATGGCCTGGTCTTGCAGCGCGTCCATGCGGGAGAGGCGGCCGACGCGGCTCTGGTCGAGTTCGACCGGACGACGGGAGTCGGCCATGGCGGCGTCGAGGGCCCGCAATTCCTCGCGGCGGGCTTCCAGGTGGCGGCGGGCTTGGTCGAGGTCCATGGATCATGGCCTCCCTCGAACGACAAAGGCCCGGTCGCGGCGACCGGGCCTCCTCGTGTCGTCGGAAACGCGAAGCCTATTTGATTCGGGCTTCCTTGAACTCGACGTGCTTGCGGGCCACGGGATCGTATTTGCGCATCGCCATCTTTTCGGTCTGGGTGCGCGGGTTCTTCTTGGTCACGTAGTAGTAGCCGGTGCCGGCGGTGCTGACGAGCTTGATCTTCAATGTCGTGGGCTTCGCCATGGGGCCCTCCGATGTCTCGATACCTGGGTTGTCTCGTAGGGGCGCAAGATAGGGCGGACGGCCGGGAAGTCAAGCCTTCGGGCGCCGCCAGGGGCCCCGGGCGCGCAACAGCCAGAGAGCGACGAAGGCGAGCGCCGCGAGCGCGAAAACGGCCGGAAGCCCCTCCGGGTCCCAAAGGTCCATGGCCCAGCCGGAAAGCGGCGGGCCGACCAGCTGCGCCAGGGCCCAGAGCACGGAGAAGGCCGCGTTCGCCGTCACCAGCTCGCCGCCGCGAAAGCGCTCGCCCAGGATGGTCATGGCGACCGTATAGATGCCGAAGCCGAAGCCGCCCCAGACGAACAGCAGGACCCAGAGCCAGGGGCCGCCACGAATGGCCAGGGGCAGCAGCAGGCTGCCGGCCAGCACCACCAGGGCGCAGAGCAGCAGGACCCGCTGGCGCTCGAAGCGGTCAGCGGCCCAGCCGATCGGCGCCTGCAGGATGACGTTGCCGAGCGTGAGGGCCATCAGCATCGCCGCCGCCGTGCCCGCGTCCATGGCGTGGCGCACGCCGTAGACCGGCAGCAGGTTCAACTGGCTCATGATCAAGAAACCGAAGAAGATTACCGCTCCCGTCAGCGTCGGCGCGCGGCGAACGAAGCCCAGGACGCCGAAGCTGGCGCGGCCGTCCATCGACGGCGCCACGTTCCCGGCGGCGGCGAGCGGCAGCATCGAGACCCCGACGACCGCGGCGCCGATCAGGAACGGCGCCCAGCCCTCGATGCCGGCGAGCGCGACGATCAAGGGCCCGAGCGCCAGGCCGGCGGCAACCGCCGTCACGTAGATGGCGACGACGCGGCCCCTGGTCGCCTCGCTCGCCACCTGGTTGATCCAGGTCTCGGCGGCGATGAACAGCAGGACGCCGGAGCCGCCGAGGATGAAACGCAAGCCGAACCAGGCGATAAGGCCCGGAAACGCGGGGAAGAGCAGCAGGACGACGCCCTCGACGGCGAGCGAGGCGAGGATGGCGAGGCGGAAGCCCACCGCCCGGATGATCGCCGGGGTGAAGGGCGAGACCAGCAGCATCGCCAGCGCCGGCGTGGCGGCGTTGAGGCCGATGATCGTCGAATCGACCCCGCGCGCCTCCAGGATCAGCGACAGCAGCGGCGAGGTGAGGCCCAGGACGACGCCATAGATCGAGATGCAGGCGATGATCGCGGCCAGGCTCCGCCGGCGCTGGGCGGGGCCGAGGCCGGGGCCGGAGCCGGCCGCCTCACTCGTAGCGGATCCGGGGGCGTCCATGACTGTAGTGGAAGAGGGGGATGCCCGGCGCTTCCCAGCCGTCGAGCCGCTTGCCGATCTCGCCCAGCACGAATTCGGTGACGTCGGCGACGTCCATGCGCAGGGCCGCGTGGATCTCCGGCCATTGCAGGTCCTGCAACTCGTGGCTGTCGCGCACGCGCCCGCTCGCTTGGGCGGCGTCGGCCAGGAAGAAGCGGGCATGGAAGCGGATCGGGGAATCCGGCGGCGTGATGGCGCGGGCCACATAGTCGAACCCGGCGAGCGCGGGCCGCGTGGTGCCGCCGACCAGGCGGCCGAAGACCAGGCCCGTCTCTTCCTGCGTCTCCCTGGCCGCCGTCACCGCCAGGCCGCGCGCGAGGCGGGGCGACCACTTGGCCTCGAGCTTCGCCGCCACTTCCGGCGAAAGCTCGGAATCCACCGCCGCGTCGCGGTCCGCCGCGTCCAGCCGGCCGCCCGGGAAGACATAGACGTTGGGCATGAAGCGGTGGCGCGAGGCGCGCCTGCCCATCAGCACCTCGTGGCGCCCGCCGCCGCGGCGCAGAATGATCAGGCTCGCCGCGTCGCGCGGCCTGACCGGGCGGGTCTTCGCGTTTCCCACCCTCATTCCTGCTCCACCACCCGCTTGCCGTGCAGCACGCGGTAGGCCGGCACGGTGCCGCGCCGGCGCCAATCGTCGGGCGCGGCCAGGATCTTCTCCACCGTGTCCAGCACGATATGGGTGATGCCCGGCAGTTGCAGTTTCTTGGCCTCGTGAATCGGGATCCAGTCGATGCGCAGCAATTCGCCGCTGCCCCGGATCCGGCCGGATGTCGCGTCGCCGTCGGCGAGGAAGAAGCGGGCGTTGAAGCGGCGGTTGCGGAAGGGGGGCGTCACGGCGCGCGTGATGTAGTCGAGGCCGTCCAGGTCCGGGCCGTGGCCGGTCTCGTAGAACGGGCCCCAGGAGTCCGGGACCCGCCGCGGCCGGTCCATCGGATGGCCGATCACCAGGCCGGTTTCCTCGAAGGTCTCGCGCACGGCGGCGAGCGCCAGGGCCTGGGCCTTGGCCGGGCTGGCGGTGGTGCGGCCAACGAGGTCGGCCACCCGCTCGGGGAGCGGCCGGGCCGGCTTGGCGTGATAGTCGGCGCGGTCGAGCCGCCCGCCGGGAAAGACGTAATGGTCGGGAAGGAAGGCCATCTCGCTATGGCGCTGGCCCATCAGCACGGCGAGCTCGCCGCCGCTCTTGCGGACCAGGACTAGGGTCGCGGCATCCCGTGGCCGGGGCGCGCGCCTCGGCGGGTCGGCGGTAATTTTCATGACGGACCAATCGATTTTCGACGCGCCGGGGATACCACCCGGGCGCGGGCGCTGTCCAGTCGCGGCCTACCGCGGGCCGCCATCAGGCCGCCTCGTTGCCGCCATTCGCCTCGTCGAAGCCATGCATCCGGCAGGCCCATTGCATGCCGATCAGCGCGCCCTTCACGCGCGGCAGGATCAGGTAGATCAGCAGGCAGCTGAACGGCAGCCAGACCACCATGTGCGCCCAGGTCGGCGGCGCCCACCACTGCTCCGCCAGCAGTATCGAGGGGACGATGATATGGCCGACGATCAGCATGGTGAAGTAGGGCGGCGCATCGTCGGCCCGGTGGTGGTGGATCGCCTCGGCGCAGCTTTCGCAATGCTCGACCGTCTTGAGGTATCGGCTGAAAAGCTTCCCATTACCGCAATGGGGACAAAGGAACAACAACCCTTTCTTCATGGCGGGAATGAGGGCGCGGGGAGGGGGTCCGGCCGGCTCGCGCAACGTTCAGTTCCGCCGCCGGGGACCGCGGCCCCGGCCGTCGCGCGCCCCTGGGCGGGGACCCCGCCTGGCGCCCCGGCGCGGCGCCTCGCGCGGCTCGTGATCGGGCCAGTCGGTGAGTTCGAAGGCGAGGCTGCCGGTGATCGCGTCGGCCCGTTTCAGGCGGACCCGGACCTTGTCGCCCAAACGGTGGACCCGACCGCTCCGCTCGCCGACCAGGGCCTGGGCCTCCTCGTCGAACACGAAAAATTCCCGCCCGATGGCACCGATAGGCACCAGACCATCGGCCCCGGTTTCGGCCAGACGGACGAAGAGGCCGGCCCGCGTGACGCCGGCGATGGTGCCGTCGAACTCTTCTTCCAACCGGCCGCCCATGTGGGCGGCGAGGTAGCGGTCCTTCGCGTCGCGCTCCGCCGCCATGGCGCGCCGCTCGGTGTTCGAAACATGTTCGCCGATTTCCGCCATCCGGTCCGCTTCCGCATCGCTCAGGCCGTCGGGGCCGAAGCCGAGGCCCCGGATCAGCGCGCGGTGCACCAGCAGGTCGGAATAGCGCCGGATGGGCGAGGTGAAATGGGCATAGCGGCGGAGCGCCAGGCCGAAATGGCCGAGGTTTTCGGGCGAATAGACGGCCTGGGACTGGGCCCTCAGCACTGCCTGGTTCACCACTTCGGCTCTCTCGCTCTCCGCCACCTGGGCCAGCAGGCGGTTGAAGAGGCCCGGCCGGATCACTTGGCCGAGCGAGAGGTCGAGGCCGAGGGTGCGGAGGAATTCGCGCAAGGCCCGGACTTTCTCCGGGTCCGGCGCGTCATGCACCCGGTACATGCAGGGCTGCTGGTGGTGCTCCAACTCCTCCGCCGCCGCGACGTTGGCGGCGATCATGAACTCCTCGATCAGGCGGTGGCTGTCGTGGCGAGTGGCGGGGTGGATCATCGCCACGCGGCCCTGATCGTCGAGCACCACCTTCAGCTCCGGCAACTCCAGATCCAGGGGCGCGCGCCGGGCCCTGGCCCGCATCAGGGCTTTCCAGGCCCCGTAAAGCGGGCCGATGCGGTCGCGCGCCGCTTCGGGCAGCGCCGAGCGGTCGGCCGAATCGCGGGCCTCCTGGACGTCCTCGTAGATCAAGCGCGCGCGGGAGCGGATCAGCGCCCGGTGGAAGCGGTGCTCGAGCTTCTCGCCGCCCTTGTCGAGGCGCAATTCCGCGACCATCGCCGCCCGGTCTTCTTCCGGGCGCAGACAGCAGAGGTCATTCGACAGCTTCTCCGGCAGCATCGCCACGACCCGGTCAGGGAAATAGACCGAATTGCCGCGCTCGTGGGCGGAAGCGTCGAGGGCGGTGGCGGGCCGGACGTAATGGGCGACATCGGCGATCGCCACCATGATCCGCCAGCCCCCGCCGTTGTCGGCGGCATCGTCGCGCTCGGCCCAGACCGCGTCGTCGAAATCGCGTGCATCGGCCCCGTCGATGGTGACGAAGGGGACATGGCGGAGGTCGAGTCGGGCGCCGAGTTCGGCCGGCACCGCCGCCTCCGCCTCGGCCAGCGCCGGGGATGCGAAATCGAACGGGATCTCCCGCTCGGTGATGGCGACGAGGCTCGCCGCGCGCGGATCGCCGAAACGTCCGACCACCTCCAGCACGCGCGCCTCGCGCAGGCCCAGGCGGCGGCCGGGCAGCGTTTCCGCGAGCACCAGGTCGCCCTTCTTGGCGCCGCCGCGCCCGTCGGGCGGGACCAGCAGGTCAAACTTGTTGCGCCGGTTGGTCGGCATCAGGCGCAGCGAGCCCGAGATGTCCGCCAGCACGCCGACGAGCCGGTTGGGCGCGAAGCCGAGGCGTCGGATGATCTTCGCCTCATATCCCTCGCCGCTCTTGGCCAGGCGGGCGAGAACCCGCTCCGTCGGCCCGAGGGCCGGGCCGCTCGAGCGGCGCTCGGGGCTGATCTCGATTCTGGGTGGCGGTCCGTCCCCCTCCCAGGCGACGGGGCGGGCCAGCAGCCGGCCGTCCTCGTCGGCTTCGATCACCTCGATCACGGAGACGGGTGGCAGTTCGCCCTTGGGCCGAACGCCGCGCTCGTGGCCGCGGTCTATCAGGCCGTCCTCGGCGAGTTGCTTCAGGGTTTCGCGCAGCTCGATGCGGGCCGGGCCCCGGATTTTGAAGGCGCGGGCGATCTCCCGCTTGCCGACGGTGCCCTCGCTCTCCTCGATGAAACGCAGGATTTCCGCCGTGGAAGGGAAGGGCGGGGCCTCGGAGGGCGGGCGGGCCAAGTCGGCCTCAGCCGTCGGGCGACGCGGACTTGGCCGCCTTGGCGCCCTTGGTCTTTCTGGCCGTCGACTTGGCCTTTTTCGTCGTCGACTTGGCCTTGGCGCCGCCCTTGCCCTTGGCGCCGCCCTTGCCCTTGCGCCCGCCGCTCGCCGCCTTCTTGGCGATCAGCGCCAGCGCGTCCGCGAGGGTGATCTCCTCGGGCGTCATGCCTTGGGGAATCGTCGCGTTGATCTTGCCAAACTTCACGTAAGGCCCGTAGCGTCCGTCCAGCACCCGGATCGGCCCGCCCTCGTCGGGGTGTTCGCCCAGCTCCTTCAGCGCCTTGGCGGCGGCCCGGCCGGGCTTCGCCTCGCTCATCACCACGATTGCCCGGTTGAGCCCGATGGTCAGTACCTCCTCGGTGCCGGAGAGTTTGGCGTACTTGCGATCGCACTCCAAGAACGGACCGTAACGCCCTATTCCAGCGCTGATTTGCTTGCCCGTTTCCGGGTGGTCGCCGACCCGTCGCGGCAGTGCCAACAGGCCCAGCGCCAGGGTCAGGTCCAGCTGGTCCGGCGGCACGTCCTCGGGCAGCGAGGCCCGCTTCGGCTTCACCTTGTCCTCGCCCATCTCGCCCAGCTGTAGATAGAGCCCGTAGGGTCCCTTGCGCAGGCTGACGTCGAGCCCGGTCTCGGGGTCGGGGCCGAGAATGCTGGGACCGTCGGCCAGCAGGCCATCCGCGTCATTGCCCTCGCCCCCGGTCAAGGGCCGGGTATAGCGGCAGTCGGGATAGCGCGAGCAACCGACGAAGAAGCCGAACTTGCCGCCCTTGAGCGACAGCTGGCCCTCGGAACATTTCGGGCAGGTGCGCGCGTTCTCGTCGTCGCCATAGAGGTAGGGCGCGAGCAGGCTGTTGACCGCGTCGAAAACGTCGCGGACGCGGAGTTCCTTGGTCTCGTCGACGGCGGCGGAGAAGTCGCGCCAGAAGGTCGTCAGCACCGCCTTCCAGTCGATATCGCCGGCGGAGATCTCGTCGAGCTGGGATTCCATATCGGCGGTGAAGCCGTATTCGAGGTAGCGCGGGAAATAATTCACCAGGAACGCGGTGACGAGCCGTCCCTTGTCCTCCGGCATGAAACGGCGCTTGTCGAGGCGGACATAGCTGCGTTCCTGCAAGACCGTGAGGATCGAGGCGTAGGTCGACGGCCGGCCGATGCCGAGCTCCTCCAGCCGTTTGACCAGGGTCGCCTCGGAATAGCGCGGCAGCGGCTCGGTGAAATGCTGTTCGGGCGAGATCTTGCCGCGATCGATCCCCGCGCCCTCCGCCACGCGCGGCAGGCGGCGATCTTCCTCGCTCTCGCCGTCCTTGTCGTCGCGGCCCTCTTCATAGAGCTTGAGAAAGCCCGGAAACTCGATTACCGAGCCGGTGGCGCGCAATTGTGCCGTCGCCTCGGCCGGTTGGATGTCGACCGAGGTTCGCTGGAGGCGCGCGCTCTCCATCTGGCTGGCGACGGCGCGCTTCCAGATGAGCTCGTAGAGCCGGAGTTGGTCCTTGTCGAGCCGGCCCGCCAGCGCGGCGGGATCGCGGGAGAGGTCGGTCGGCCGGATCGCCTCGTGCGCCTCCTGCGCGTTCTTGGCGCGGGCGCGATAGACGCGGAACTTCTCCGGCACAAAGGCGTCGCCGAAGCGCTGGCCGATCACCCGCCGGCAGGCGTGGATCGCCTCGTCGGCCATCTGCACGCCGTCGGTCCGCATATAGGTGATGAGGCCGGTGGTCTCGCCGCCGATGTCGATGCCCTCATAGAGGCGCTGGGCAATCTGCATCGTGCGCGAGGCGCCGAAGCCGAGCTTGCGCGAGGCTTCCTGTTGCAGGGTCGAGGTGGTGAAGGGCGGCTGGGGATGGCGGCGCGTGGGCTTGGTTTCGACCGAGACCACGCGCCAAGCCGTGCCGGCTTCGATGGTCGCCACGGCGCCGCTCGCCGCCGCTTCGTCGCCAAGCGCGAACTTGTCTAGCCGCTTGCCGTCGAGCTGCGTCAGCCGAGCGGTGAATTCGGCGCCCTCGGCGGTCCGGAAAACGACCTCGACGGACCAGTATTCCACCGGCTGGAAGAGTTCGATCTCGTTTTCCCGCTCGCAGATCAGGCGCAGCGCCACCGACTGCACCCGCCCGGCCGAGCGCGCGCCCGGCAGCTTGCGCCAGAGCACCGGCGAGAGTGTGAAGCCCACCAGATAATCCAGCGCGCGGCGCGCCTGCTGGGCGTTCACCAGATCCATGTCCAACTCGCGCGGGTGCGCCATGGCGTCCAGCACCGCGCTCTTGGTGATGGCATTGAACACGACCCGCTCGATGTCGATGCCGGCGAGGTCGCGCCGTTCGCCCAGCGCTTGCAGGACGTGCCAGCTGATCGCCTCGCCTTCGCGGTCCGGGTCAGTCGCCAGGATCAGGCGGCTGGAGCCCTCGAGGGCACGGTTGATTTCCGCCAGGTGCTTCGCCGAGCGGGGCTCCACCTGGTAGGTCATGTGGAAATCGTTGTCCGGTTCGACCGAGCCGTCCTTCGACGGCAGATCGCGGACATGGCCATAGCTCGCCAGGACCACATAGTCCCTGCCGAGATACTTGTTGATGGTCTTGGCCTTGGCCGGAGACTCGACGACGACGACGTTCATTTACGCTACGAGCCGGGTGACTAAAAGGGTCCATGATCCGACGCGGCTAGCGTATCGACACCTTGTTGCCAGGGTGGCGATCGAGCCGATCCGCCAAATCGAGTTCCAGCAAAATGGTGATTACGGCCGGCGGTGTCAACTTCGACTGACGGATCAGTTCGTCGACCTCGATCGGCGTGCGGCTCAGAAGCGGGATCAGGATCCGCCGCGCCGGCTCCAGCTCGGCCTTGCTCGGCTGCCGACTGGGCGGCGAAATCGGCAGTCGCCCATCCGTCTCGTCGATCCGCCGTTCCCGCATCGCGGCCAGCGTCCGGGCGATGTCGGCGGCGCTCTCGACGAGGGTCGCGCCCTGGCGGATGAGGTCGTTCGTCCCGCGCGCGCGGGGATCAAGCGGCGAGCCGGGCACCGCGAAAACCTCGCGCCCCTGTTCCGCCGCGAGGCTCGCGGTGATGAGGGAGCCGGAACGGGGGGCGGCCTCGACCACCGCCACGCCGAGCGACAGACCGGCGATCAAACGGTTACGCCGGGGAAAGTGCCGTGCCGTCGCGGTGGTGCCCATCCGGGTCTCGGCGATGATCGCGCCCTGGGCGGCAATCTGTTCATAAAGCTCAGTGTTTTCAATTGGATAGATTTTATCGATCCCGCCGGCGACGACCGCGATGGTGCCGCCCGCCAGGGCGCCCGCATGGGCGGCGGCGTCGATGCCGCGCGCGAGGCCCGAGACCACGGCGAAGCCGGCCTCTCCCAGATCGGCGGCGAGCGCGCGGGCGAAGCGGATGCCGCCGGCGGACGCGTTCCGGGCGCCCACGACGGCGACGCAGTCGCGTTGCAGCAGGACCTCGTGGCCTTTGAGGAACAGCAGCGGGGGCGGGTCTGGAATCGCATGCAAGAGCGGCGGATAGGCTGGCTCTCCAAAGCCGACGACGGCGGCGCCGGCGGCCGCCGCCTCGGCCAGCTCGGCCTCGGCCTCGTCCCGCCCGGTAACGCGAAGCCGCTTTCGGCCGCCCCGCCGGGCGAGGTCCGGCACCGCCTCGAGCGCGCTTTCCGCATCGCCGAAACGCTCCAGCAGCTGGAAAAAGGTGACAGGCCCGATGCTTTCGGTGCGAATCAGGCGAAGCCAGGCGATGTGTTCGGCTGGGGTGAGGGGCCTGGGGGGTGGCGACATGCCCGGATATTCGCCATACCTTCGGGCTTGGTCAATCTCCGCGCGAATCGGCTTCGTTATCGCCATCGCTTTTCTTGCCGGCGCCGATCCTCGGCTCCTTGCCCGTCAGCAGGCGGCGGATGTTCTGGTGGTGGCGCAGAATCACGATGACGGCGATCAGCAGGCCGAATTCGGTGCGTTGCCGGTCGGCGAGGAAATGGGCGAGCACCGGCGCCATGGCGGCCGCGCTCAACGCGGCGAGGGAGGAGATGCGGAAGATCGCGGCCATCGCCAGCCAGATGGCGCAGCAGGCGAGGCCGACCAGCGGGGCGGCCGCCAGCATGGTGCCGAGGAAGGTCGCGACTCCCTTGCCGCCCCGGAACAGGAGCCAGACCGGAAAGCAGTGCCCGACCATGGCGCCGGCGCCCGCCAGCACGGCGATGTCGGGGCCGAGGAGGCCGCCGATCAGCACGGCGGCGGCGCCCTTGCCGCCGTCCAGCACCAGCGTCAGCGCGGCGAGCGGCTTGTTGCCGGTCCTGAGCACGTTGGTGGCGCCGATGTTGCCGGAGCCGATCGCGCGAATGTCACCGAGCCCGGCGAGCCGCGTCAACAGCAGGCCGAAGGGGATGGAACCCAGGGCGTACCCGCCCAGCGCCGCCGCATAGAAGGGCCACGTGTAGGAGAAGTCGCCCAGGGGATCGACGAACATCGGGGTCTCACGCCGGCGCGCGCCGGTAGACCGTTTCGCCGGCGATCACGGTGCGCGCGACTCGGCCCTGTACCGGACGGCCGCCGAAGGGGGAATTCTTCGACTTGCTGCGAAAGGCGTCCTCGTCGATTTGATGGGGGACGTCGAGATCGATTTCGATCAGGTCCCCGGGCGCGCCGGGGGCGAGCCTGCCCTGCGGCAGCCCGAACACCTGGGCGGGCGCGCTGGTCAGCGTCGCCAGCGCGCGGGAGAGCCCTAGTTCGGCGTTATGATAGAGCTCGAGCGTCAAGGGCAGCAGGGTTTCGAGGCCGATGATCCCGGTCGCCGCCTGGGCGAAAGGCAGGCGTTTGCTCTCGACGTCCTGGGGATCGTGGCCGGAGGCGACGAGGTCGATCGTGCCGTCGGCCAGGCCGGCCACCACGGCGCGGCGATCCTCCTCGGCGCGGAGTGGCGGCGCGGTCTTGGCGAAGGTCCGGTAGGAGCCGACGGCGGTCTCGTTGAGGGCGAAACTGTGCACCAGGGCCGCGGCGGTGACCGGGAGGCCCGCCGCCTTGGCCTGGCGCACGGCATCGATCGACTGCGCGGTCGAGAGGGCGGCGACATGGTAGCGCCCGCCGGTGAGTTCCACCAGTCGCAGATCGCGCTCCACCATGATGGTTTCCGCTTGCCTCGGGATGCCCGCGAGGCCGAGCCGCATCGACAGCTCGCCCTCGTTCATCACGCCGTCCGGCGCGAGGATCGGGTCCTCCGGATACTGGCAGACCACCATGGAAAAGGCGCCGGCGTAACTAAGGCAGCGCCGCATGACGCGGGAATCGGCGATCGCCCGGTCGCCATCGGTCAACGCCACGGCGCCGGCCTCCGACAGCAGGCCGAACTCCGTCATCTCCCGGCCCTCGAGCCCCTTGGTCAGCGCCGCCATGGGATGGACCCGGACCCGGGCGGAGTCCCGAGCGAGGCGGGCCATGTACTCGACCAGCGCCACGTCGTCGATCACCGGATCGGTGTTCGGCATGGTCAGCATCGTGGTGACCCCGCCGGCGGCGGCCGCTCGGCCCGCGCTGGCGAAGGTTTCGCGGTGTTCGGAGCCCGGTTCGCCAACGAACACGCGGGCGTCGATCAGGCCCGGTGCCAGGACCCGGCCGGCGCAGTCGATGGCCTGGATGCCGTCCGGTACGCCGTCGGAAAAGAGGCCGGGGCCGAGGTCGGCGATCGTCTCGCCCTCCGTCAGCAGTTTGCCCCTTTCGTCCAGACCACTCGCGGGGTCGATCAGGCGGGCGTTCAGGTAGGCGGTACGCGGCCCGCTCACGCGACCAGTCCCGCGAGCGTGTTGCGTCGGTGGTGCGCCAGGAGATCCAGAACCGCCATGCGCACCGCCACGCCCATCTCGACCTGTTCGCGGATGACGCTGCGGTGGATGTCGTCGGCGACCTCGCTGTCGATCTCGACCCCCCGGTTCATCGGGCCCGGGTGCATGATCAGCGCGTCGGGCCGGGCGTAGGCGAGCTTGTCGCGGTCGAGGCCGAAATAGTGGAAATATTCCCGGACCGAGGGCACGAAGCTGCCGTTCATCCGCTCCGTCTGCAATCTCAGCATCATCACGATGTCGGCGTCGGCGAGGCCGTGCCTGAGATCGTGATGCACCTCGACGCCCATTCGTTCGATATTGCCCGGCAGCAGGGTCGGCGGCGCCACGGCGCGGACACGGGCCCCCATGGTGTTCAGCAGCAGGATGTTGGAGCGCGCCACCCGGCTATGGAGGATGTCGCCGCAGATGGCGACGATCAGGCCGGAGAGCCGGCCGAGACGGCGGCGGATGGTGAGCGCGTCCAGCAGCGCCTGGGTCGGGTGCTCGTGCCCGCCGTCGCCCGCGTTGATCACCGCGCCGTCGACCTTCTGCGCGAGGAGTTCGACGGCGCCCGAAGAGGGATGGCGGACGACCAGGATGTCCGGGTGCATGGCATTGAGCGTCATCGCCGTGTCGATCAGCGTCTCGCCCTTTTTGATCGCCGAGCCGTCGACCGACATGTTGATGACGTCGGCGCCGAGGCGCTTGCCCGCCAGTTCGAAGGAGGTGCGGGTGCGGGTCGAGCTTTCAAAGAAGAGGTTGATCTGTGTTCGCCCGCGCAGCAGCGACCGCTTCTTGTCGATCTGCCGGTTCTGCGCCACGTAGTCTTCGGAACGATCGAGGATGGTCTCGATATCGGACGGCGCCAGAGCCTCGATCCCGAGGAGATGAGGATGCGGGTATCCGCTGTGTTCGGCCGGGGGCATTAAAGCGTCATTCTATAGGCGTGGTTCGAGGCGCGCGCAAGCGTCGGCGTAACGCCTTGGGCGAGCAGGGGCCCGGGGGTCGGGCGTCGGCCGGCGGCGATCCGGGACCGCGAATCGGCCGGCAGGCGCAGGGTCGCGACCTGGCCGATCCCCATCATCACGTACCAGGAGACGACTTCGACGCCGTCGGGCGGGAAGCCGTCCCAAAAGCCGGTTTCTTCCCGCTCCTGGTTGATCTTCGCCAGCGGTTTCGACTGATCGTGCCGCAACATGATCGTCAGCATCATCTCGCCCGTGTCGCTCATTTGCCTTTCCCATTCACCTCTGCTGGACCTTGGTCCCGGCTACGTGTATCTCTCGCGCCGAACCGCCCCCAAAATCTTGAAGAACGGCGCCCATGTCGCTCCGCAATATCGCTATCATCGCCCATGTCGACCACGGCAAGACCACGCTGGTGGATGCCATATTCCGCCTCTCGGGCGCGGTGCGCGCCAACCAGCGCGTCGCCGAACGCGCCATGGACTATAACGAACTGGAGCGCGAGCGCGGGATCACCATCCTCTCGAAGTGCACCTCGGTCGATTGGCGCGGTACCCGGATCAACATTGTCGACACGCCGGGCCATCAGGACTTCGGCGGCGAGGTCGAGCGCATCCTCGACATGGTCGACGGCGTCCTGCTGCTGGTCGACGCGGCCGAGGGACCGATGCCGCAGACGAAGTTCGTGCTGCAGAAGGCGCTCACCCTGGACTTGCGTCCGATCGTCGTCGTCAACAAGGTCGACCGGGCCGACCAGCGCGCCGAGGTGGTGCTGAACGAGGTCTTCGATCTCTTCGCCTTGCTGGACGCGAGCGAGGCACAACTGGATTTCACTGCGCTCTTCGCCTCCGCCCGCGACGGCTGGGCGAGTGTCGATGTCGACGGGCCGCGCGAGGATCTGGCGCCGCTCTTCGAAGCGATCCTGGTCGCGGTGCCGGCACCACAAGTCGACGAGGACGCCCCCTTCGCCATGCTAGCGAGCTTGTTGGAACTCGACCCCTATCTTGGCCGGGTGTTGACGGGGCGGGTCGCCGCCGGTCGCCTCAGGGTCAACGAGACAATCCAGGCGCTGGACCCCGAAGGCCGCAAGACCGATACGGCGCGGGTGACCAAGCTGTTGAGCTATCAGGGGCTGGAGCGGGTGCCGGTCGACGAGGTCTCGGCCGGCGACATCATCGCCATCGCCGGCCTGCCCGTCGCCACCGTGG
This sequence comes from Alphaproteobacteria bacterium, assembly GCA_965226475.1. Taxonomy (GTDB): domain Bacteria; phylum Pseudomonadota; class Alphaproteobacteria; genus JASLMY01. The sequence goes on from CBDDDJ010000003.1 coordinate 395,397, forward strand.
CCGACAGCCTGGTGGACCCCCGGGTGACCACGCCGCTGCCCTCCCGCCCCATCGATCCGCCGACCCTGGCCATGACCTTCGCCGTCAACGACGGGCCCTTGGCCGGGCGCGACGGTGACAAGGTCACCAGCCGGATGATCCGTGAGCGGCTCATGCGCGAAGCCGACGGTAACGTCGCCATCCACGTCGGCGATACCGGCGAGACCGACGCCTTCGAAGTCGCGGGTCGGGGCGAGCTGCAGCTGGGCGTACTGATTGAGACCATGCGCAGGGAAGGCTACGAGCTGACCATCAGCCGCCCCCGCGTCCTCTTTCGTGAAAGCGAGGGCGGGGTGGAGGAGCCGGTGGAAGAGGTCGAGATCGACGTCGACGACGCCCACACCGGCGTCGTGGTCGAGAGCATGAGCGAGCGCAAGGCCGAACTCCAGGACATGCGGCCCTCCGGCGGCGGCAAGACCCGCCTGGTGTTCCAGGCGCCGAGCCGGGGCCTGATCGGCTATCACGGCCAGTTCCTGACCCAGACCCGGGGCACCGGGATCATGCACCGCTCCGTCGCCGGCTATGCTCCCTACAAGGGGGCCATCCAGGATCGCCGCGTCGGCACCCTGGTCTCGACCAGCCGGGGCAAGTCGGTGGCCTACGCGCTCTGGAATCTGGAGGCGCGCGGCCACCTCTTCATCGGCGCCGGCGAGGATGTCTATCCTGGCATGGTGATCGGCGAGAATAGTCGCCCGGGCGACCTGGAGGTCAATCCGCTGCGGGCCAAGCAGCTGACCAATATCCGCGCCGCCGGCAAGGACGACGCCGTTCGCCTGACCACGCCGGTGCGCCTGCCGCTGGAAGCCGCGCTCGCCTACATCGCCGATGACGAGCTAGTGGAGGTGACGCCCGGCAGCATCCGCCTGCGCAAGCGCCATCTGGATCCCCACGAGCGCCGCCGTGAACGCCGCCGGGCGGCGGCGATGGACGCCTGACCCGGCACGCCACGAGGGAGCCCCGCCATGACGCCATCTTCCCTGGGCGAACTGGCGGTGGCCCACGCGCTCGACTTCCTGGCGCTGGCGGTCTACGGCGCCTGCTGGTTCGGCTACATGCATTATGCCGAGCGCCGAGGCCGGGCCGGGCGCAACCTGATCGACGAGATGTCGGCGCAACGGCGGATCTGGATGCGGGCGATGATGGGGCGCGACAACCGCATGCTCGATATTCAGATCGTTCGCTCGGCCGTGCAGTCGGCACAGTTCTTCGCCTCGACCTCGATCCTGGTGGTGGCCGGCTTGCTGACCATGCTGGGCGCCAGCGACACGGCGATCCAGGTGGTGGACGAGCTGCCCTTCGCCGAGGCCACCAGCCGCACGCTCTGGGAGCTCAAGGTCCTGCTGCTGGTCTTCGTCTTCGTCTACGCCTTCTTCAAGTTCATGTGGTCGGTCCGCCAATACAACTATTGCGCCGTGCTGATCGGCGGCGCCCCGGCGCTCGACGCGCTGCCCGACGACATCGAGGAAAGCGCCGAGGATCTCGCCTGGATCGCGACCTTGGCGGCCAAGCATTCGAATCACGGCACGCGGGCCTATTATTTCGGCTTCGCGCTGCTGGCCTGGTTCCTCCACCCCTTGGCCGTGATCCCGGCGAGTTTCTGGGTCGTGGCGGTGATCTGGCGGCGCAAACACCGCTCGCAGACGCTGGCCCGGCTCGCGACGCTCGCGGGCCGCAACGAGAGCTGATCACCGCGCCGCCAGCCCGGCGCCCGAGATCTCGCGCACCAGTTTGGCGCGGATGGCGCGGGCGAAATCGGTGTAGTCGGCCGCCTCCTGCACGAAGGCGCCGGGGCCGGCGATGACGTTCCGGCGGTAGTAGTCGACGAGGCGAGGCTGCTCGTTCGAAATCGGCAGGCCGTTGATGGTGATGCCGTCCGCCGCCACCCGCCGCCTGACCGGGCCGATTTCCGGGCCCTGGTTCGAGGGCCCGTCGCCCGAGACGTCGATCACGCGGCGCGCGCCCTCGAAGCCGTTGGCGGCGAAGAGGCGGCGCGCGGCCAGTATCGCGGCGGCGATCGCCGTCACGCCTTCGTGGCCGATCCGGCGCATGCCCTCGATTTCGGCCGCGAAGCCCTGGGCGCTCGATTCGTCGCGCAGGTGGCGCCATGGCACCGTCTGGCGTTCCTGGCGGATGCTTGCCCATTGCAGCAGGGTGACCGCGATGCCCCGGGGCGCGAAGTTTCGGATCGCCGCCACCACCTCCGGGCTGCGGAAGGCGGCGGCCAGCCCGGTCACCTGGAGAAGGTATTCATCGCGGCTGATCGAGGAGGAAACGTCGACCGCCAACACCAGTTCCAAGTCGACCTCGCGCGCCTCGGCGGCGGATTGAGCGAACCCCCAAAGCGCAATGACGAGCCAGGTGGCACGCATCGCCGGCGCTCAGCCGCGACCATAGTCCCGCGCCGCCGCCTCGGCCGTCACCAGGCCCGAGGCGACGTCGGCCTCGACCAGGGCCTTCGGCCGCGCCTTGGGATCGCCGAAGCCGCCACCGCCGGCTTCCCGAATGGTGAAGGTGTCGCCCGGGCCGAAGACGTGAGTGCCCTTGGGATGCACCGCTTCGCCGTTGATGAGCGCGAGGCGGCGGCCACCCGCGCCGCCGCCCAGGAGTCCCCGGGCCGGGAATTCGGTCCGCGCCGCCATGCAGAAGAGCTGCATGTCGCTGCCCGAATCGTTGCGGAAGGTGATCTCCTGGCCGGCGCCGCCGCGCGCCGCGCCCGGTCCGCCACTGTCGGCCAGCAGGCGCTTCTCGACAATCGTCGTGGAGGTGAGCGATTCCCACATCTCCGCCGGCACCGAGCCCATGTTGGTGGGCCCGGGTGTCACCTCGGCCCCGTCGCGGCCCTTGAGCGCGCCGAAACCGCCGGAAGCGAAATAGATCGTCGAGATCCGCCGCCCGTCCCGGTGCGTGCCTTGGAAGGTGATCAGGTTCGCCAGGCCGCAGTCGGCCTGGACCATGTCGGGCACCGCCTCGGCCAGTGCGCCGAAGACGCAAGGCACGACATAGTGGCCGATCACGTGGCGGGCGCCCGTTGCCGCCGGCGGCAGGGCATTAAGGATCGAACCCTCTGGCGCGGAGACCGCGATCGGCCCCGTGGCGCCCTCGTTGTTGGGCATGGTCGGCACGGTCAGGCACTTCACCGCGTAAAGCGCCATGGCCCGGGTGTAGCAGAAGGGCACGTTGACGCCGCGCGCCACCACCCCGCCGGTGCCGGCGAAGTCGATGGCGATCTCCTCGCCCCGGATCCGGGCCTCGCAGACGAGCGTCACCGGCTCGTCGATCGCCTCCACGCGCACTTCGCTGGCGTAAGCGCCATCGGGGATGCGGGCAATCGCCTCGCGGATTGCGCGCTCGGAGGCGGCGCGGATCTGGGCCGACAGCGCCTCGACGTCGTCGAGCTGGTATTCGTCGAGGAACTCCAGCAGCTCGCGGCCGCCGACCTCGTTGCAGGTGACGTTGGCCATCAGGTCGCCGAAGACCTGTTCGGGCACGCGGACGTTGTTGCGCACCACGTCGATCACGGTCTCGTCCAGCGCGCCCTCCCGCACCAGCTTGCAGATCGGCAGGCGCAGCCCCTCGTGATAGATCTCGGGCGCGCCGGCGCCGAAACCGGCCCCGCCGATATCGGGCAAATGGGTGATCGAGATGGTGTAGCCGACGATTTTGTCGCCCTTGAAGATGGGGCGCATGACGTTGATGTCGAAAAGGTGCCCGGTCCCCTGCCAGGCGTCGTTGGTCGCCACCACGTCGCCCGGGCGCAGGGTCTCCGGGGGAAAACGCTTCAGCATGTGGCGCAGGGTCGGCGCCGCGGTGCCGGTGAAGGAGGGCACGGAGTAGCTCCCCTGGGCCACCGAATTGCCCGCCGCGTCGAGCAGCACGACCGAAAGGTCGCCGCTCTCGCGCACGATGGTGGAGAAGGAGCTTCGCACCAGCGCCGAGGTAACCTCGTCGGTGATCGAGATCAGCCGATCCCACATGATGCCCAGATTGACCGCGTCGAACTTGTCTACCGTCATTCCGCCGCCTCTATCCTGATGCCGTAATCGCGCGCCACGCCCTCGGCCGTGACGAAGCCATCCGCCAGATCCTCCAGGATCGCCGACCGCGAGCGCGACGCGGGATCGCCGAAGCCACCCCCGCCCGCCTGTACGAGCGTCACCCGGTCGCCCGGCGCCAGCACGTATTGACCCTTGGGATGGACGGGCCGGCCGTTGATCCGGGCCTCCCTGGGCCGGCCCTCGGCTCCGCCGCCTTGGCCGAGCGGGGGAAACTCGGTCCGCGCCGCCATGCAGAAAATGGTCATCGGGTGGCCCGAGTCGTTCCGCATCACCACCTCCTGGCCGAGGCCGCCGCGCGCCTCGCCGGCGCCGCCGCTGTCGGCCAGCATCGCCTTCTTCTCGATCGTCATCGTGGTGAGCGATTCCCAGACCTCGACCGGCACGATCGCCATGTTGGAGGGGCCGGGCACGGTGTTGCCCCCGTCCCGGCCCTTGAGCGCGCCGAAGCCGCCGGAGGTGAAATAGAGCGTTGCGATATCCCGGCCGTCGGCGTGGCGACCCTGGAAGGTGACGATGTCGACCATGCCGCAGTCGGCCTGCACCTTATCCGGCGCCGCCTCGGCCAACGCGCCGAATATGACCGAGGGCACGAAATGGCCGATGATGTGGCGCCCGCCCGTGGCCGAGGGCGGCATGGCGTTCAGGATCGAGCCTTCGGGTGCCCGCACCGTCACCGGCGCCACCGAGCCCTCGTTGTTCGGTACCGAGGGGATGGTCAGGCATTTGATCGAATAGAGCGCCATGGCGTTCGCATAGCAGAAGGGCACGTTGATGCCGCGCCTGACGGCGCCGCCGGTGCCGGCGAAATCGATGTCCATCGTCCCATCGCCGACCTCGATCCGGCAGGCCATGGTGATGGCCTCGTCGATGCCCTCGAAGCGGATCTCGTTCTCGTAAGTGCCCGGCCGCATCTCGGCGATCTTCTTGCGCATCGCCGCTTCCGACTGGCCCCGGATCGCCGCCGATAGGGGACGGAGATCGTGAATTGCGTGCTCGGCCAGGAACTCGTGCAGGAAACGCTCGCCGACCTCGACAGCGGTGACGTTGGCCAGCACGTCGCCCATGGTCTGCTCCGGCACCCGGACATTGGTCCGGATCAGGTCGACGAGGAAATCGTCCAGCCGGCCCTCGCGCACCAGCTTCACGACCGGCAACCGCAGGCCTTCCTGGTAGATCTCCGTGGCGGCGGCGGAGAAGCCGATGCCGCCGACATCGGGCAGGTGCGTGATGCTCATGACATAGGCGGCGATCGCGCCCTCGTGGAAGACCGGGCGCATGACGCAGACGTCGTAGACGTGGCCGGTGCCGAGCCAGGGATCATTGGTTGCCAGCACGTCGCCGGGCCGCAGTGTCTCGGGTGGATAGCGCTCGAGCATGTAGCAAAGCGTCAGGGGCGCGGTGCCGATGAAGACGGGGATCGAATAGACCCCCTGCGCCATCAGCCGCCCATCCGCGTCGAGCACCACGACGGTCAGATCGTAGCTTTCCGAGACGATGGTAGAGAAAGAGGTCCGGACCAGGGTCGAGACGATCTCGTCCGTGATCGCGATCAACCGGTCCCACATGATCCCGAGATCGACCGCGTCGATTGCCTGCGCCATGTCGCCTCCACTGTTCCACTCGGCCCCATTCTAGGGCGGTGAGTGCGCCTTGCGAAAGCGCGGGCGACAAGGTGGAATGGCGCCCGACCAGGGGAGGGTCCGGACATGGATGGAATGGCGGCGCTTTTCGAGCGTCTCGGGATCGAGAGCGCCCACGTGGCGAGCCAGTTTCAACCCGACCTCGACACCCTGATCGACCAGGCGCCCCAGCGGTTCACGACGCTCACGCTGATGGCGCCCAATCGTACCGACGCTACCCGTCTCGCTCGCCTCGGCGAGCGCCTGCTGATCTTCACCGGCGACCAAGGCTATTTCGCCGAGACCACGGAACGCGCCATCGCCGCCCTGCCGGCGGCGCGCGCCCATCGCCTGGCCGACGCCCGCTGCGAGGCCTGGACCGACGTGGTCGGCGAACGGCGCGAGGAGGTCTTGGCCGCCCTTCGCGACCATATCGCCGGCGGCGACGCCAGCGTGCTGGCGCGCGACGGCGAGAGCGGAGAGGTGGACGGCATCACCTACCGCATCCAGGGCCGGGGCCCGGCGCTGATCCTGATGCCGATGCTATTGTCGCCCGGTCAGTGGGACGGAATCGTCGAGGATCTCGCCGCCGACCACAGCGTGATCCTGACTGGCGGCGACCGCCTGGGCATGGTCGCGGTGCTGGAGGGCCGCGGCACCGACGGCGGTTATCGCCGGGTGCTCCGGAGCCTGATGGAGGAAGTCGCGCTGGCGTCCGAGGAGCGGCTGCTGGAGGTCGGCTGCGGCACCGGCGCCGTCGCCCGCTGGCTCGCCGCCACGTATCCGACGACGACGCCGATCACGGCGGTCGACGTCAACGACTTCCTGTTGGGCGAGGCGCGGACGTTCGCCGCGCGCGACGGTCTGGCCGAGAAAATCGACTTCGGTCCTGGCGATGCCACCGCGCTGCCTTTCGAGGACGGTTGGTTCGATGTCACCCTCTGTCTCACCGTGATGGAGGAGGGCGACGCCGACGCCATGCTGGCGGAGCTGATCCGCGTGACCCGGCCTGGCGGGCGCATCGGCGCCATCGTGCGCGCCGTCGACCGGCCGATGATCTGGAACCTCGACATCCCCGACGACATGCGTGAGCGGGTCGAGGCGCCGATCCGATCCGTCAACGCCGACGGCTGCGCCGACGCCAGCCTCTACGACCGCTTCGCCGCCGCCGGGCTTCGGAACGGCCGTTACTTCGCCGCCCTGATGTCGGTCGACGACACCGCCAATCCGACCTTCCGCTATTACCTGCCGCACGTGTTGAGCCTGCTGGGCGAGGCCGAGAAGGTGGTCTGGCACGACGCCTTCGCGCGCGCCGAGGCGGCCGGCACCCTCCACTTCGCCCGCCCGATGCACTGCGCGGTCGGAATCAAGCCCGAGGAATAGCCCATGACCAACTGTATCCACGACCATTCGCGCTGGGGCGCCGGCGACCAACTCGGCGCCGGCCACCTGCTGACGCCGGAGCGGGTCCTGGCCGCCCTCTCGCTGGTCAAGGAGGGCCGCATCCTCGACATGGACCAGGTGATCGAGATGGACGCGCCCCGCATCGCCCCGGTGCAGCAGCCCTACGTCATCAACACCTCCTCCACCTCGCGCAACGGCATCAGGCGCCGGGCGGCGCTGGGCGCCACCAACGAGGTCGGCTCCAACCTGGAGCGGATCGAGATGACCACCCATGTCGGCACCCATATCGATGCGCTGGGCCATTTCTCGCGCGGCGACCAGCTTTATGGCGGACACAGCGCCGAGGAGGTGGTGGGCGACTGGGGTCTCGAAAAGCTCGGGATCGAGCAGGCGCCGGCCTTTATCACCCGGGGGATCTGCATCGACGTCTCGGGCCTCGACGGTGGCGACCATCTGGTGGCGGGCCGCGCCATCGGCCGCGACGACGTGGAGCGGGCGTTCGCCGAGGCGGGGATCGAGCCGATGGCCGGCGATGTCGTGTGTATCAACACCGGCTGGGGCCGTTTCTTCATGGTCGACAACGCGAAGTATGTCGCCGGCGAGCCGGGCGTCGATCTCGAGGCCGCGGAATGGCTGACGTCCAGGGACGTCGTCTCCATCGGCGTCGACAACATGGCCGTCGAGGTGCTGCCCGGCACCGACCATCCGAACGTGATGATGCCCGTGCACCAGCACTGCCTGGTCGACGCCGGCGTCTATCTGATCGAGAATCTGGTGATGGACGGCCTGATCCGCGAAGGCATCTCGACCTTCTGCTTCATCCTGCTACCGGTCAAATTCAAGGGGGCCACGGGCTCCCCGGCGCGACCGGTGGCGTTGATTTAAGGGCGCTGGAACCATGAGCGACGGTTACGAGGGCGGATGCCTCTGCGGCGCGGTCCGCTACAAGGCGGAGGGCGAGCCGCTGGTTCAGATGAACTGCCACCGCCGCGACTGCCAGAGGTGGGCGGGCGCCGGCTATGCGCCGGCGATGGTTTTCAAGAAGGATCAGCTGCGGGTCGAGGGCAATGCCCGCTTCCACGAGAGCGAGGGCGGCAGCGGCTCGCCCATCGCGCGGGGCTTCTGCGCCACTTGCGGCTCGTCCGCCACCCTCAAGGTCGGGCGCGAGTTCGCCTTCGCCGTGGTCACCGCGGCGAGCCTGGACGATCCCGCCCGCTTCCAGCCGACCGACGACAACTTCACCGCCCACGCCCACGCCCACCCCTGGAACCACATGAATCCCGTCCTCGGCAAGCACGAGAGTGTTCTGAAACGCTGAACATCCCCGACCCGTCAAGGAACGGGGGTGTCAAGCCGCTCGAAGACGCCTCCGGGCGGTGACGGCGCCGCCGGCCGGAAGCGCGCCGGGGATGAGTTCCAGGGCGAGAAAGCGGGCCGGATCGACGGGACCGGGCAGGGGGAAGCGGCGCGCGATACCCGCCTCGAAGCCGAAGCGGCGATAATAGGCCGGATCGCCCACCAGCAGGACGAAGCCGTGACCGTTGTCGCTTGCCGCCGCCAGGCTTCGGGTGACGAGCCGGGCGCCGAGACCCTGGCCCCGTGCTTCCGGCGCGACGACGAGGGGGCCGAGCAGCAGCCCCTCGATGCCGTCCGCCAGGATCGGCCAGAAGCGGATGGAACCGAGGAGCGCCGGGCCGCGCCACGATGTCAGGCAGAGTTCGGGGATCGGCGCCGCGGCCTCGCGCAGGCGATGGACGGTCTTGGCGTGGCGGCCGGGGCCGAAGGCCCGGTCGAGGAGGATGTCGATGGCTGGCCCGTCCTGGGGTCGCTCGTGGGCGAGGGTGATCATCCGATGGAACTCCGAGGCGAGGGGCGGGTGGCCCGCCCCTCGGTCCCGGATATTCCGGTCAGGCGGAGGCGAGCGGCGTCGTGACGCGGCGGGCGCGCGCGGATCGTCGTCGTCGCAACTCCGGCATCGGGCGCACGGGCGCCTCCCATCAAGGACATCGTTTGACGGATGCCGCTCTAGCACGCCATCCCGTCCGCCGTCACGCGGAATTGATTTTGCCGGCGGAAGCATGATGATGGCGCCCGCGACGATCAGGGGAGGAGAGAGACCCATGCGCTTGAGCGAGCCCAGAATTCAGCCCTCGGAAGCCGGCGATTGGAACGAGGAGCAGCGGGCCCTGATGGAGAAGATGGAGAAGGGCGTCGGGCCAATCAACATCATGCGGACCCTGGTGCGTCACGAGAAGCTGTTGAAGCGCTGGCTGCCCTTCACCAACCACATCCTCTTCAAGTCGACGATTTCCCGCCGCGAGCGCGAGCTGTTGATCCTGCGGACCGCCTGGGACACCCAGGCCGTCTACGAATGGGCCCAGCACGTCGTCATCGCCCGCGATGCCGGCATCACGGATGGAGAAATCGCCCGGGTGAGGGAAGGTTCGGGGGCGGACGGCTGGAGCGCCTCGGAGCGGGCGCTGCTCGCCACCGCCGACGAGCTGATCGCCGACAAGATGGTGGGCAACGAGACCTGGGCCGCGCTCTCGGAACACTATTCCGAGGAACAGCTGATGGACGTCATCTTCACCGTCGGCAACTACACCACCGTGGCGATGGCTTTGAACTCGATCGGCGTACAGCTGGACGAGGGCCTGGAAGGCTTCTGAAGCTCAGAGCATTTTCCCATCGAGCTTGACCACCCGCTCCCCCGTCAAAACCACCCCCCGGGGCATCCTAAGGGTACTATCACCGGGTGGTTGGGACGGGGGAACGGGCGGCCCCGCGCAATCCGCTTGAACGGAAAATGCTCAGCCGAAGCCCCAGCGCCGCACGTATTCGTCGCGTAGCTCCACGTACCACTCGGGCTCCAGCGCCTGCCACCAGAAGTTTTCGATGGCCTCGCCGGCCTCGCCGTAGGCGTTGGCGAATCGTACCCGGTAGGCATCGCCCAGTTTGTCCTTGGCGCCGCGCGCCACGCTGTTGTAGCCGGTCGCGCGCGAATGCATGGCACCACCCTCCGCCGAAAGGCAGAAGTTGATGAAGGCGTAGATCTCGTCGGTTTTCGTCGATCTGGCCGAGGCGGAAATCGTATCGAGCCAAGCCATCGCGCCTTCCTTCGGCGCGACGAACTTGAGCCGCCCCCGGGTCCGGTCCCAAAGCTCGATCGCGGTGCTCTCGTAGCTCTGTCCGACGATGCACCGGTCGTCCAGGAAGGCCTTGGTCAGTTCCTCGCGCGTATTCCAGGCGGAGCGAATCCAGTTCCGATGCTGGAGCGCGAAACGGAAGGCCTCCTCGAACATCTCCCTGGCCTTGTTCCGGTCGCGATGCGCCGTGTCCAGGTACTCGTGTCCCCCCTGCATCAGGGCGATCGAGGTCAGCGTCGTGAAAGGGCGCGAGGCGAGGCGTCCCTGATTCTCGGAAGCCCATTGATCCCGCCACGAGACGGAGCCGACCGCGTAGTCCCGTTCGGTCGAATCGTAGACTAGGACTTCGGTGCCCCAATTGAACGGCACGGCGAAACGGCGGCCCCCCCCGGGTAGCCCCGAGGATACCGGAGCGATCCCAGATGGCCGGAATTATCTGCTTGGTATCGAGGCGCGATTCGTCGATCGGAGCGATGAGAGGAGAATTCGCCGCGTCCGAGCTCGCATACCATGTCGGCAGCGAACTGCTGGAGTTGAAGACGATGTCGTGGATCGCCTTGTCCGACCTCATCCAGCTGTCGAGGACAAACTGATCGCCGTCGTGCGACGTCAGCGCGACCTCGATGCCGGTTCGGTTCTTGAAGGTCTCGAGCATTTCGTCGGTGACGTAGCCCTTCCAGGCCACCACCTTCAGCGGTTCCGCCGCCGAGGCTCGTCGAGAGATGAGCGCCGGCGCGGCCAGGATGGCGGCGCCGGCGGCACCGGCGCGGAGCAGGGTCCGGCGCGTCGGCGCCGGCCTTTTCTTCTTCCGAGTGGAATTGACCTCGACCATGACCCTTCGGAACCTCGGTTCTGTCACCGCCCGACGGGGCGGGCATTCGCAAGGGTTTGGTGCGCCAGGCGAACTGGCAGAAGGTAGGGGGTGCAAGTCCCCCGGAACGAAGGAGTAACCGAACCACGTTTCTCCGCGAGCCGTGCGTTGGCTCCCGTGAGGGGGCAGGCGAAGCGTCGGTAGCGGCATGGATGGGCAGGGCTATTGAGCACCGTAAAAGCGATGGTCCGGGGTGCCGAGGCTTTCAGATCGGTCGAAGGCAATATCGCAGGCGTCGTTTTGGTGAGATGTCGGCGAGCTCCGCGGTGTCAGAGAACCCATGCACGTTCGCACGCCTTCTGTTGGGACCCTGGGAGGTCTTCAAACTGCCCCGGTTGTCGTAAAGGGGCCGCGTAGGGAATGGAGAAAACCGAAGCCTATGATGAACGGTTTGAAGAAGTCGGATGAGGCCGTACGACCTGTGAGGGCGGCGAACAAGGGAGCGCGAGCTTCTGCGGAGTCGCCGGAGGAAAGGGCCTCAACCAAGGGGAATCCGGATTGCCAAAGCACGCGCCGAACACAGTGTCGGGGAAGCGTGCCACAGGCGGCGGCCCGGATACGGAAAGCTGCAGAGAGAAACCCGAAGGAACGTCTCACTGCGCTCTTCCACCACATTACGCCGGACGCGCTCGGTGCGGCCTACTTCGCATTGAAGAAGGACGCAGCAGCCGGTGTCGACGGCGTTACGTGGGACATGTACGGCGAGGGTCTGGATGAGCGCCTGCTCGACCTGCACCGGCGCCTGCACAGAGGGGGAGCGTACCGGGCGCCGCCGGTTCGGCGGGTAGAGATACCCAAGCCGGACGGGGGGACACGACCGCTCGGGATCGCGGCGCTGGAGGACAAGGTCGTCCAGAAGGCGGTTGTGGATGTGATCCTGACACCGATCTACGAGGTGGTGTTTCTTGGCTTCAGCTACGGGTTCCGACCGGGGCGGGGGGCGCACGATGCGCTCGATGCCCTGGCCTTCGGGATAGAACGGCGCAAGGTCAGCTGGATAGCCGACGCGGATCTACGGGCGTACTTCGACACAATCCCGAGGGATTGGTTGATCATGTTCCTTGAGCACCGCATCGGCGACAGACGGGTCATCCGCCTGATCCAGAAATGGCTGAACGCTGGCGTCATGGACGGTGGATCATGGACAGACGCGGGCATGGGCACGCCGCAGGGGGCAATAGTTTCCCCGGTCTTGGCGAACGTGTTCCTGCACTACGTGCTCGACCTGTGGTTCCACAAGAAATGGCGCCCGAACGTCCCGGATGGCGAAGCGATCATCGTCCGTTACGCCGACGATATCGTTGTCGGGTTCCAACACAAGCGGGATGCGGAGCGGTACTTCCGCGACGTTCGGGAGAGGCTGGCCCGGTTCGGTCTCAGCCTCCACCAGGACAAGACCCGCCTCGTGGAGTTTGGCCGGTTCGCGGATTTGAACCGGCGCCAGCGCGGGGTGGGCAAGCCGGAGACTTTCGACTTTCTGGGCCTCACGCACTATTGCACGACGACCCTGAGAGGACGCTTTCGGCTTGGTCGCAAACCGGTCGCCAAACGGGTCAACAGGACCCTGGCGCGCATCGACGAGGTGCTCCGCAAGCGCTGGCACCACGACATCTGGGAAGTTGGTAGGTGGCTGGGGCGAGTCTGCAATGGCTGGCTCAACTACTTTGCCGTCCCAGGGTCGGGCCGGTTCATCCGTGCGTTCCTCCGCAGGCTGCAACGCCGGTGGATGCGGGCGCTACGCCGCCGGTCCCAGCGAGCCCGATTTAGTTGGAAGCGACTGGAGCGCATGACCGAAATCCTGTGGCCACGCGCCTCCATCCGCCACCCATGGCCGGACCAGCGGTTTGCCGTCAAGCACCCGAGGTAGGAGCCGGATGGTTCAACGACCACGTCCGGATCTGCGCGGGGGGTGCGCAGCAATGCGCATTCCTACCGTAACTACCACGATTCGCCTGCCCGCCGCCCTTCAAACCGGCGCCGCGAGCGCCGGTTTTCGGTCGATCCAGGGCCGCGCCGCCTCCAGCTGCGCGGCCAGTGCCAGGATCGTCGCCTCTTCGCCGAAGCGGCCGACCAGCTGCGTCGCCAGCGGCAGGCCGTCCGTGGCGTTCGCGAGCGGCAGCATCATCGCCGGCTGGCCCGTCAGGTTGAACCAGACCGTGAAGGGGGAGAATTCGAACACCCGGCGCCAGTATTCGTCGACATCCTCCATCATCATGTCGAGCCAGCCGAGCGGCACCGCCGTCCGCGCCAAGCCAGGCGTCAGCAGCACATCCCAGTTGGCATGGAAGGCGCCCATCTGGCGGCCGAGCCGGTGCGCCGTTTGGGTGGCGCGGACATAGTCGGCGGCCGAGAGGCGGCGGCCCATCTCGGCCGAGGCCCAGGTGACGCGCTCCACCTCGTCTTCGTGCGCCTCCCGCCCCTTGCTCGGATGGCTGGCCAGATTGACCACCGTGTTGGCGGCCATCAGGGTGAGGAAGGTCGGCACCACCGCGGCGCCCTCGATATCGGGATCGACCTCGTCGACCACATGGCCGAGTTCGCGGCAGAGCGCCGCCGTCTCGTCCAGCAGCGCCAGGCATTCCGCGTCGATCGAGGCGCCGTTCGGCGTCTTGCGCGTGACGGCGACGCGGAGCTGGCCCGGATCCCGGCTGGCCGCGTCCAGGAAGGTACCGGCCGGCGACGGGGCGGCGTAGGGATCGCCCGGGGCGGGGCCGGAGGTCGCGTCCAGCAGGGCGGCGCTGTCGCGGACCGTCAGCGTCACGGCGTGTTCGGTCGAGATGCCGCCCAATCCCTCGCCCAGGAAGGGCGCCATGGTGTTGCGCGAGCGGGTCGGCTTCAGGCCGACCAGGCCGCAGCAGGCGGCGGGCGCGCGGATCGAGCCGAAGCCGTCGGAAGCGTGCGCCATCGGCACCATGCGGGCACCGACCGCCGCCGCCGCCCCGCCGCTGGAGCCGCCGGAGATGTGGCCTGGGTTCCAGGGGTTCCTGGTCGCGCCCTTCAGTTGCGGCTCGCACGTCAGGCTCAAGCCCAGCTCGCAGGTGTTGGAGCGGCCGAAGATCACCAAGCCCGCCGCCTTCAGGCGCCGCACCGTCTCGCTGTCCTCGGCGCCGACCACGTCCTCGTAGTAGCGGCAGCCCCGCGTCGTCACCTGGCCGGCGATGGAGGCGCCCAGGTCCTTGACCGGATAGGGCACGCCCCGGAACGGCCCGTCGGGCAGGCCGTCGGCGATGGCGCGCCGGGCGAAGTCGTACATCCGCGTGGTGATGGCGTTGACGGTGCCATCGCGCGCCTCGACGCGTGCTATGGCGGCCTCCAGCACTTCCTCGGCGCTGGTCTCGCCGGAACGGACCAGGGCGGCCAAGCCGAGGCCGTCATGGTTCTCGTAGTCGTCGCTGAAACTCATGGCTCATCCCTCCGGGTTTCGCTTTTGCCCCATTTTTGGTGCTGATAGAGTGCCAACACAAGGGCCGTCGTAACGGCGGCCGCGACCCCCCCGTTCTGGCGCCCCGGAGAGCAGAGATGAATCGGCCCATCACCACCGAACTCGCGCAACCCAACGACCTCGAAGCCTTCTGGATGCCGTTCACCGCCAACCGCCAATTCAAGGCGTCGCCCCGGATGCTGGTCGGCGCCAAGGACATGCACTACCGCAGCCACGACGGCCGCGACATCCTGGACGGCACCGCCGGGCTGTGGTGCTGCAACGCCGGCCACGGGCGCGAGGAGATCGCGGCGGCGATCAAGGCCCAGGCCGACACCATGGACTACGCCCCCAACTTCCAGATGGGCAATCCACTGACTTTCGAGTTCGCCTCGCGCCTGGTGGAGATCATGCCCGATGGGCTCGACCGGGTGTTCTTCACCAACTCGGGCTCCGAATCGGTCGACACCGCGCTGAAGATCGCGCTCGCCTACCAGCGGGTGCGGGGCGAGGGGACGCGAACCCGCCTCATCGGGCGCGAACGCGGCTACCATGGCGTGGGCTTCGGCGGCATCTCGGTCGGCGGCATCGTCGCCAACCGCAAGTTCTTCGGCCCGCTGCTGAACGGCGTCGACCATCTGCCGCACACCCATGACCTGGCGCAAAACGCCTTTGTTCGAGGCCAGCCCGAATGGGGCGCGCATCTGGCCGACGAGCTGGAACGGCTGGTGGCGCTGCACGACGCTTCGACCATCGCCGCCGTCATCGTCGAGCCGGTGGCGGGCTCCACCGGGGCGCTGATCCCGCCCGTCGGCTATCTGAGGCGCCTGCGCGAGATCTGCGACACGCACGGCATCCTGTTGATCTTCGACGAGGTCATCACCGGCTTCGGCCGCCTGGGTTTGCCATTTGCCGCCGAATATTTCGATGTCACCCCCGACATCATGACGCTTGCCAAGGGCCTCACCAACGCGGCGGTACCGATGGGCGCCGTGGTCTGCAAAAACGAGATCTACCAGACCTTCATCGAGTCGACCTCGGGCGGGATCGAGCTGTTCCACGGCTACACCTATTCGGGCCATCCGCTCGCCGCCGCCGCCGGCCTCGCCACCCTCGATCTCTACCGCGAGGAGGGGCTGTTGGAGCGGGGCGCCGAGCTCGCCGACTATTGGGAGGACGGCATGCATTCGCTCGCGGACGAGCCACATGTCATCGACATCCGCAACCTCGGCATCATCGGCGGGATTGAGCTGGAGCCGAGGCCGGGCGCGCCGACGGCCCGCGCCGTCGAATGCTTCACCGACTGCTACGAAAACGGCCTGCTGATCCGCACTACGGGGGATATCATCGCCCTGTCGCCGCCGCTGATCCTGGCGAAGGGCCACATCGACCGGATCGTCGACACGATCTCCGGCGCGCTCAAGCGCGTCGCCTGAGGGGAGGGACCCAACCATGCTTATCGGTGTCCCGAGGGAGATCAAGGCCGAGGAACATCGGGTGGGGTTGACGCCGGGCAGCGTCCGCCAGGCCCGCCACCACGGCCACGAGGTGCTGGTGGAAACGAATGCGGGCCGTGCCATCGGCCTCGACGACGACGACTACCGCGCGGTCGGAGCCGAGGTCGTCGACACCGCCGAGGAGGTCTTCGCCCGCGCCGAGATGATCGTGAAGGTGAAGGAACCGCAGCCGGTGGAATGCGCGATGCTGCGCCCCGACCAGCTGCTCTTCACCTATCTGCACCTGGCCCCGGCGCCGGAGCTGACGACGGCGTTGATGGAGGGCGGCGCGGTCGCCGTCGCCTACGAGACGGTGACCGACGACCACGGCGGCTTGCCGCTCTTGGCGCCGATGAGCGAGGTGGCGGGCCGCATGTCGATCCAGGCAGGCGCCCACTGCCTAGAGATGGAGCAGGGCGGGCGCGGCATGCTGCTGGGCGGCGTGCCGGGCGTGCGCGCGGCCAAGGTGGTGATCCTGGGCGGCGGCGTCGTCGGCACCAACGCGGCACGGATGGCGATGGGGCTGGAGGCGGCGGTCTTCGTCATCGACATCAACCTTCGCCGGCTCTACGACCTCGACCTGCAGTTCGGGCCGATGCTGAACACCATCTTCTCGACCGTCGATGCGATCGAGGAACATGTCATGTCGGCCGACCTGGTGGTGGGCGCCGTGCTGGTGCCGGGGGCCTCGGCCCCGCGCCTGGTGACGGAGGATATGATCAAGGGCATGCGGCGCGGTGCCGTGCTGGTCGACGTCGCCATCGATCAGGGCGGCTGCATCGAGACCGCGCGCCCCACCACCCATGCCGAGCCGACCTATATTCTGCACGACGTGGTGCATTACTGTGTCGCCAACATGCCGGGCGCGGTGGCCAGGACCTCGACCTTCGCCCTCAACAATGCGACCTTGCCGTTCATCATGGCGCTCGCCGACAAGGGCTGGCGCGAGGCGTTGCGCCAGGACGCGAATTTGCGGAATGGCCTCAACGTCGCCGAGGGCAAGCTCACCTACGAGGCGGTGGCCCGCGAGCTCAACATGGCCTACCGCTCGGCCGAAGACGTGATCGGTGCCTGACGGGGAGGAAGTGATGCGCAATCTCAGGATCAACCAAGACCGCCTATGGGCGAGCCTGATGGAGATGGCCCGAATCGGCGCCACGGAGAAGGGCGGCGTCAACCGTCAGGCCTTGACCGACCTCGACCGCGAGGGCCGCGACCTCTTTGTCACCTGGTGCGAGGCGCAGGGCTGCACGGTCCGCGTCGACACCATGGGAAATATCTTCGCGCGGCGCGCCGGCGAGGAGGACGGGCTGGCGCCGGTGATGACCGGTAGCCACCTCGACACCCAGCCGACCGGCGGCAAGTACGACGGAGTCTACGGCGTGCTCGCCGGGCTGGAGGTGATCCGCACCCTGGACGACATGGACCACCGGACCCGCCGGCCGGTCGAGGTCGTGGTCTGGACAAACGAGGAGGGCTGCCGCTTCGCCCCCGCCATGGTCGGCTCCAGCGCCTATGTCGGCAAGCTCGCCCTGGAGGAGGCGCACGCGATTTCCGATCTCGATGGCAAGACCATGGGGGGCGAGCTGGAGCGGATCGGCTATCTCGGCGATATGGCCTTGGGCGGGAGGGAGATCGCCGCCTTCTTCGAGGCGCACATCGAACAGGGCCCTATCCTGGAGGCCGAGGAGAAGACCATCGGCATCGTTCGCGGCGCCCAGGGCCAGCGCTGGTTCGACGTCACCGTCACCGGCCAGGAGGCGCACGCCGGGCCGACGCCGATGGCGATTCGAAAAGATGCGCTGGTCGGCGCCTGCCGCATGGTCGATCTGGTGAACCGCATCGGCCACGAGTTCCAGCCGGGCGCCTGTTCGACGGTCGGCCAGTTCGTGGTTTTGCCCAACTCCCGCAATACCATCCCGGGCCGGGTCGAGTTCTCGATCGACGTACGCCATCCCGACGAGACGCGGCTTGCCGAGATGAAGGCCGGGCTCCTGACCGAGGCGGGCAAAATCGCCGACGCAATCGGCCTCGACCTCGGCATCGAGGAGATCTGGCACCAGCCGCCGATCGTCTTCGACGCCGAGTGCGTAAAAGCGGTCGCGAACGGGGCGGCGGCGAGCGGCCTGCCATCGATGGAAATCACCTCGGGCGCCGGGCACGATGCCTGCAACATTTCCGAAGTGGCGCCGACGGCGATGATCTTCGTCCCCTGCGAGGGCGGCATCAGCCACAACGAAGCCGAGGAAGCGACGACCGAGGACCTGGCCGCCGGTTGCGACGTGCTGCTGGGCGCCATCCTCGACCGCGCCGACGCGCCTTGATCGCCGAGGGTTCGTGCTGTCATTCTCGATATGTGCACGACAAAACGAGGTAGGACGCCATGAATATCCCCCATTCTCCGGAAACCGTCGCCGCGCCCTTCGGGCCTTATAGCCATGCCGTCGAGGTTCCGGGTGGTTCGCGCCTGCTCTACATCTCCGGCGAGGTCGGGGCGCGGCCGGACGGCGTGGTGCCCGAAGGGATCGAGGCGCAGGCCGACGCCGTCTGGAAAAACCTCGTTGCCATCCTCGATGACGCGGGAATGAGCATTGGCGATCTCGTGAAGATCACGACCTATCTCGTCGACGAAGGGCACGTGGCGGCGGCCGGGGCGGCGCGGGCGAAATACTTCGGCGATGCCCGACCGGCTTCCGCGACCATTATCGTCAAGGCGCTCGTCCAGTCGAGCTGGCTGATCGAGATCGAGGCGGTCGGCGCCGCTTCCGCCTGAGGGCGGGCTTGCCCCGTCCTGGAAAGGAGCGACGGGGCGGCTTTCGTCGCCGGGGTCAAGCCGGTAATCTCGCGGCATGAGACCGGCGCTAGGGTTTGGAGGCCGTGCTAACGCATGACAACGGTTCCGACAATCGACCTGGAACCGGCCCGCGACGGTACGCTTGCCGAACGGCGGGCCGTCGCCCGCGCGATCGACCAGGCCTGCCGCCGGATCGGCTTCTTCGCGATCACCGGGCACGGCATCGCGACCGATACGGTCGACGATCTACGGCGGGTAGCCCACGATTTCTTCGCTCTGCCCGAGGCCGAGAAGCAAAAGTCCACCCATCCGCTTCGCACCGTGAACCGAGGCTACCGGGCGATCGGCGACGAGAGCTTGGCCGCCACCGAGGACAATCCCGACGGCATCCCGCCACCCGACCTGAAGGAATTCTTCCATATCGGTCCGGTGGACGTGGCCGAGGAGCCCTACTATCGATCGAGCACCGGCCGGCGGTTCTTTCCCGCCAACATCTGGCCCGAGGCGCCGCCGGAATTCGCCGGCGCCGCCACCGCCTACTACAGGGCGATGGGGGACCTCGTCGCGCGGCTGATGCGGTTGGCGGCGTTGGCGCTCGAGGTGGACGAGCATTTCTTCGACGACAAGGTCGACCGCTCCGTCGGTACCATGCGGCTGAACCATTATCCGGCCCAGCCCGCGCGCCCGCTGCCGGGCCAGCTCCGCGCCGGCGCCCATCGAGACTACGGAGGCTTCACCATACTGAGTGGAGAGGACGTGGCGGGCGGCCTGCAGGTGCGAACCCGACGGGAGGAGTGGACCGACGTGGCGACCGACCCGCACCAGTTCGTGGTCAACATTGGCGATCTGCTGATGCGCTGGACAAACGACCGGTGGCTTTCCAATCCGCACCGCGTGGTCAATCCCCCCCGGGAAGTGGGTCCTGGCTCGGCGCGACTATCGCTCGCCTTCTTCAATCACCCCAACCACGACGTGATGATCGAGTGCGTGGCGCCGCCGGGCGAAGCCAAGTATCCCCCCGTCCTCTCGGGAGACTATAGGGACCAGCTATACGCCAAGATCGGCCTCGCCCCTCCCGCCTGAACGCACGCCCGATCGTCGACCCATGTCGGCGCTCGGTCCGGGCGCGTGGGCGTGCGATAATGGCGATCGCGGCGCGGGTGTGGAGGCGGCATGTCCCGGGAAACCTATTACAGAGACCATTGGACCGACATCGAATCCGAACGGCTGGAGCGCTACGAGGAACAGTTCGTATGGCGGCCCGGCATGGACCGGCTGTTGGCGCCTGCGGAAATCGCGCCCGCACAGACGGTCGCCGATTACGGCTGCGGTCCGGGCTATCTGGCGGTCGAGCTGGCGCGCCGCGTCGGCGAGGCCGGCCGCGTCCATGCCTTCGACATCAACGCGGAATTCGTCGCCCGTACGGCTGAGCGGGCGGCGGCCGCGGGCGTCGCCGATCGCGTGGAGGTCACCCACCTGGAAAACGACCGGGTGCCGCTCGACGACGCCTCGCTCGACCGGCTCGTCGCCAAGAACGTGATGCTCTATGTCGACGATCCGCTCGCCAGCTTCGAGGAGTTCCGCCGCGTCGTGAAGCCGGGCGGCAAGGTGCATGCGATCGACAGCGACTTCTACATGACCGCCTTCGATCCGGTGACGCCGGAGGATTGGCGCAGCCTCCTGGAGTCGGCGATGCATGCCTTCAAGACGCCGGAGATCGGCCGCAAGATGTACGGACTGGCACGGCGGGCGGGATACTCGGACGTGGCCGTCCGGGTCATCGCGGTTCCGGACACGAGAGGGCGGATGCTCAACGTCATCGAGAATTTCGCCGGTTACGCCCGGAATAGCGGAACCCATGACGAGGAAACCGTCCGACGGGTCGTCGACACCGCGACCAAGGCCGCGGCGAATGGCGAATTCTTCGCGCTGAACCCGCAGTTCCTCGTGACCGCGACGGTGTGAGGGCTTGGCGAAACGGGTCGTGTCGTGTTCAGGCCCCCGGGCCGGAGCCTTGGTGGCGGGGCCGCTCGTCGTCGATATGGAATCAGGGAATCCGTTCAGCCTCGTAGACATGGGCCTGGGGCGGAAAACGTTCTGGCGCGTCGAAGGTCGAAACACAGAGGTGGACCTCGCCCGGGAACCGGTCCGCACGGTAGGTGAGCGGGGTGCCGCACTCGGCGCGGAAGCCGCGCCGCACGCCGGGCGAGGACGCGTATTCGCCCGGCGCGCCGGCGGTCGGCTCGAAGTGGCCCTCTTCCACGCCGACGAAAGTGGCGACGGCGGCGCCGGTGTTGCGCCGGCAGTGGCAGTGGATCACCCACTTCGGCGGGACCCGGAAGCGGATTCGCCGGCACAGGCATCCGCCAGGCGCCGCGTCGTCGTCGGTCTCGTCCAAGATGCGTCTCCCCTCGTTCATTTCACGCGGCTGCCGGCCATGGTCGGGCCCAGGCCTGGCGTCGGGCGGATCCGGCGCCCGGCGGCCGCGGCCGCGACTTCGAAGAAGTTGCCGGAAGGGACAGCGGCGCCGATTTCCTCTCGCGCGACCTCGCCCCGGCCGACGTGGAGCGCGACGACGACGAAGTCGGCGCCATTGCGTCTGATGATCGGCGCGCCGGAGGTGCCGTTGTCGGCCCGGCAATCGTGATGCACCAGCGCCGCCGCGCCGTCCCAGCGCAGCAGGCCGCACGCGCCGTCGGCCGACAAGGCGAAGGGCCGGTCGCGCCCGTATCCCGCCAGCGTGAAGATCGGCTTGGATTCCAGCCGGTCACCGGGCCGCAGCCGCGAGAGGCCCAGATAACCGATCTCCGGTCCGGCGGCCTCCGCCAAATGCAGGACGGCCCAGTCGCGCGCGCTGTCGATCGCGTCGCGCCGCTTGCCGCCGGGGGTATAGCCCTTGGCCACCTCGTAGCGGGAGGCTTTGGAGGTGAAGAGGAAGCGGCCCTTCTGATAGGCGGCGACGAAATGGATAAAGCGCGGCTCGGCCCAGGCTCCGCGCTTGGCGTCGTAGAGGCAGTGCGCCGCCGTCAGCGCGACGTCCGGGGCGATCAGCACGCCGCTGCAGAAGCCGCGCCGGTGTCCCTGGCGGTTGACCCGGCCGAAGGTACGCCAGGGATAGCTCTCGGCATCGATCCGTTCGCGCGACGCCGCCCCGTCCCGCGCCTCCTCCGCCGCGACGGGCAGGAAGCACAGGGCGAAAATCGCGGCAACAAACGGTTTACGCATGCCGGCTCCTTGTTCCGGGTCGGGCCGAGCCTAATCTATTGTCCAGGTGGACAACCAGCCGAGGATGATCATGCGTTTCGTGCCGCGCCGCGCCGGCGAACCCCGCGAGCCGGCGGTCAACATCACGCCGGTGGCGGGCGGCCTGATCGCCGCCAGCGTCGCCGTGCATCTGGTCCGCCTGGCGCTGCCGATGGCCTGGGACGAGGCGGTGCTGATTCACGGCGGTTTCGCGCCGGGGAACTTCATTTGGCCGGACGGTACCGTGGCGGTGCCGCTCGACCCTCTGCCGTGGCTCTCGCTCTTCGCTTATGCCTTCATTCATGCCGACGCCCTGCATCTGCTGATCAACATGGGTTTCGTGCTCGCCTTCGCGACCGGGGTCGAACGGCGGATCGGCGGCGCCCGCATGCTGGTCTTCTACCTGCTGACGGCGCTGCTCGCGCTCGCCGGCACGCTGATCGCCTTCATCGCCAATCCGGCGCCTGTGTTGGTGGTGGGGGCGTCGGGCGCGCTCTCGGGCCTCTTCGCGGCCGTCCTCTGGATGATGTGGGCGGGCCCGCCGGCGCGCTTTCCCGATCGCCCGCGCCGGCGCAATTCCCGTCCCGTCATCGTCGCGGCGGCGGTCTTCGTCGGCGTCAACGTCTTCATCGGGGTCACCGGGCTGACGCCGTCGGCCGGCATCCAGGGGATCGCCTGGGAAGCGCATATCGCCGGTTTCGTCGCCGGCTGGCTGCTTTTTCCGCTGTTCGACCGGCACGCGCGGCGCGGCCGCTGACCCGGTGACTTTGCCCCGCGAGGCCGCATCTGCTTTTATGCGCCGGCCAAGCTTGAGGAGGCGTTCCGCCCCGTGAAAATCACCAATCTCCGCACCGATTTCGTGCTGGTGCCGTTCGAGACACCGATCCGCACCTCGATCCACAGTCTCGACTCTGTCGGTTGCGTGCTGGTCTATCTCGACGGCGAAGATGGGCTCGTCGGCGAGAGCTACATGTTCACCCTCGCTGGCGCCCGGCTCGACGTGCTGGATGCCATGGTCCATTCGCTCGCCCAACACGCCATCGGCCGCGACCCGGCGATGAGTCAGGCGATCTGGATGGACATGTGGCGCGACATCAACTTCGTCGGCCACAAGGGGGTGCCGATCTTCGCCATTTCGGCGATCGACACCGCCTGCTGGGATCTCCACGGCAAGGCGCTCGGCCAGCCGGTCGCCAAGCTGTTGGGCGGCGCGCGGGCTTCGGTGCCTGCTTACGCCAGCGCCGGGCTCTGGGTCTCTATGTCGATCCCCGAATTGCAGGCCGAGGCGCGAAGCTTCGTCGAACAAGGCTTTCGGGCAATGAAGATGCGGCTCGGCAAGGGAAGCGCCACCGAAGACGCCGAACGGGTCGCCGCCGTGCGCGAGGCGATCGGCCCCGACGTGGCGCTGATGGCCGATGCCAACCAGGGCTTCTCCGTCAACCACGCGATCCGCGTCGGCCGCGCCATCGAGCCCTACGACCTCGTCTGGTTCGAGGAGCCGGTGCAGGCCTACGATCTTGCCGGTTCCGCCCGGGTGGCGGGGGAGATCGACACCCCCATCGCCAGCGGCGAAACGGAATATGCCCGCTACGGCTTCCGCGAGATGCTGCGCCTGGGCGCCGCCGACATCCTGATGCCGGATTTGCAGCGGGTCGGCGGCATTTCCGAGTTCATGAAGGTGGCGCATATGGCGGAGGCGGAGGACGTGCCGGTCTCCCCCCACATCTTCACCGAACAGAGCCTGCAACTCTGCGGCGCCGTCGCCAACTGCAATTACGCCGAGCACATGCCGTGGTTCACCGGCCTCTTCCGGGAAGAGATGGAGCTGGTGGACGGCAACCTCGTCATCCCCGACCGCCCGGGCCTCGGCTTCACCTTCGATCCGGAGGCCGTGGCCCGCCTCCGGATCGCCAGTTGAGGACTCCCCGCCCATGAAAATCGAGAACGTCGAGACCGTGCTGATCAAGATTCCCTTCACCGCTTCCGGCAACCTGAAGGACTGGCGGGACTGGAACACGCTCGACTATGTGTTGATGCGGATCGACACGGACGCGGGCATCTCGGGCTGGGGCGACGCCTTCGGCTACGGCGCGGCACACGCGACCCATTCCGCAGTGAAGCATATGGTGGCGCCGGCGCTCATCGGCCAGGACGCGCGCGACATCGCCGGCATCTCCCACCGCTTGCAGAAGGCAAACCACATCTGGGGCCGCTACGGCGTCACCATGTTCGCGATCGGCGGGGTCGATATCGCGCTCTGGGATATCGCCGGCAAGGCCGCGGGCAAGCCGGTGCACGAGCTGCTGGGCGGCCGGGTCCACGAAAGCCTGCCGGCCTACGCCAGCCTGTTCAAATACCAGGACCCCGAGGTGGTCGCGGACCGCTGCCTCCATGCCGTCGCGCACGGCTACCGCCATATCAAGCTGCACGAGACGGAAGTGCCCGAGACCAGGGCGGCGCGCGACGCCGTCGGCCCGGATGTCGCCATCATGCTGGATACCAATTGCCCCTGGAGCCCGCGCGAGGCGCGCGAGGCGGCCGAGCGGCTGGCCGAATACGACCTCTTTTGGCTGGAGGAGCCGATCTTCCCGCCGGAGGATTTCGAGGCGCTGGCCGAGTTGCAGGTCCAATCCGGCATCCCCATCGCGGCGGGCGAGAACGCCTGCACGGCGTTCGAATTCGCCAAGATGATGGCGGCGGGCGCCGCGTCCTTCGTGCAGCCGAGCGTCACCAAGGTCGGCGGCATCACCGAGTACCGCAAGGTGGCGACGCTGGCGGAGGCGAACGGCGTGCAATGCGTGCCTCATTCGCCTTACTTTGGCCCGGGCTTCCTCGCCACGCTGCATCTGCTGGCATCGGATCCGAACGCTTTCCTCGCCGAGCACATCTATCTCGAGCTCGAAGCCTATCCCTACGGCGAGTTGAACCAGCCGAATGGTTGCGAGTTCCGCGTGCCCGATGGGCCCGGCCTCGGCGCCGATCCCGACCCCGACGTATTGCGCGACTACCGCGTCGAAGCCTGAGGAGGGGCCACGCATGGCCGAACTGACTTTCAACCGCGAACTGGAATTCGAGTATGGCGCCCCGGCCCAGGTGACGCCCTTGATCCGCCGGGTCGTCGCCCACAACCCCAGCGCCTTCACTTTGCACGGCACCGGGACCTACATCATCGGCCGGGGCCGCGACGTGGCGGTGATCGACCCAGGCCCGGACGATGTCGCCCATGTCGAGGCGCTGCTGGCCGCTCTCGACGGCGAGACGGTGACGCATCTGGTGATCACCCACACCCACCGTGATCATTCGCCGGCCGCCGCCGCGCTCAAGGCTGCGACCGGGGCCAAGACCTACGGCTTCGGCCCGCACGGCTCCGGCCGCCCCGACGCGGAGGGTCGGGGCGAGGATGTCGAGGAAGGTGGCGACGCCGATTTCGACCCCGATGTGCGCATGAGCGACGGCGACGTCATCACGGGCGAGGGCTGGACCTTGGAAGCGGTCTACACGCCGGGCCACACCTCGAACCACCTCTGCTTCGATCTCCGCGAGGAGGCGACGCTCTTCCCCGGCGATCACGTGATGGGCTGGTCGACCACCATCGTCTCGCCGCCCGACGGCGACATGAAGCGCTACATGGAAAGCCTCGACAAACTCACCCACCGCGACGAAAAGCTCTATTGGCCGACCCACGGCCCGGCGATCCAGCGCCCCCAGGACCATGTGCGCGGGCTGATAGGCCACCGCGAGAACCGCGAGGCGCAGATCACCGCCTGCCTGGCGGACGGCGTCGGCCGCATCCCGGACATGGTTGCGCGGATGTACACGGATGTGCCGCAATTCCTGCACAAGGCGGCCGAACGCTCCGTCCTTTCCCACCTGATTCACATGGTGGAGACGGAACGGGTCGCAACCGATGGCCGGCCCCGCTCGGACTCGGTATATCGCGCGGTTTAGAAACCAACCTATCGGAGGAGGGGAAATGCGTTTGATCCTGAACGGCCAACAGGCTTTCGGCAAAGCTTGTCTCGAGACGATCCTGGAGAAGGGCGAGGACGAGGTGGTCGCGGTCTATACCGCGCCCGACGGCAAGGGCGGCCGGGTGGATCCCGTGAAGGAGGCCGCGCTGGAACACGGCCTGCCCGTGTTTCAGCCGAAGAGCTACCGGGACGAGGACGTGCTTGCGGCGATCCGGGCATGCGAGCCGGACCTGATGGTGCTGGCCTTCGTCACCGCCTTCGTGCCGGAAGCGGCGCGCGATATTCCGACGCGCGGTTCGGTCTGCTTCCACCCCTCGCTGCTGCCGCTGCACCGGGGGCCGAGCTCGATAAACTGGCCGATTATCTGGGGCGCCGAGAAGACCGGCCTCACCATCTTCTGGCCCGACGACGGCTTGGACGAGGGCGAGATCCTGCTGCAGAAAGAGGTCGAGATCGGCCCCGACGACACCTTGGGCAGTATCTACTTCAACAAGATCTTTCCCTTGGGCGTTGACGCGGTGCTGGAATCGATCGACCTCGTGCGCGCCGGCACGGCACCCAAAATCGTGCAGGACCATTCCAAAGCGACCTATGAAAGCTGGTGCCGGGCGGGCGAGGTGGAGATCGACTGGTCGCGCTCCGTCGGCGAAGTCTACAATTTGATCCGCGGAGCCAATCCGCAGCCCGGCGCCTGGACCAGCTTCGGCGGCGAGACCTTGCAAATTTTCGACGCGGAGCGGGTCGAGGCCGGCGGCCGGGTCGGCGAAGTCGCCGCCATCACCGATTCCGGCATCACCGTCGTCGCCGGGCGTGGCGGTATCTTGGTAAAGCGCGTGCGCCACGGCGGCGGTGGCAAGGTCGCGGCGGCGGAATTCGCCCATAGCGTCGGCCTGGAGGTCGGCGCCAAGCTCGGCGCGTGACTTTTTAACGCCCGCTAGAAGGTCACTCGCGCTTTCCGATATGATCGCGATGGCGTGCCCCATGCGCGCCGGCGCGCGATAATTGCGCTCCGATTTGGAGGAACGACGACATGAACGCGACGAACGGCGCCCAGGGTGCCCTTTCCGGCGTCAGGGTCCTTGACCTGACGCAGTTCGAGGCCGGCCCGTCCTGCACCGAGGCGCTCGCCTGGCTCGGCGCCGAGGTCGTCAAGGTGGAGAACCCCAAGGGCGGCGACCAGGGCCGCTTTGCAGGGTCGGACAGCCAGGGGCGTGACAGCTACTATTTCCTGCTCTTCAACGCCAACAAAAAGAGCATCACCGTCAACCTGAAGAGCGAGCAGGGCCTGAACCTGGTGAAGAAGCTGGTGGCGGAAGCCGACGTCTTCATGGAGAATTTCGGCCCCGGCGTGATCGAACGGCTGGGCCTCAGCTACGACGTGGTGAAAGCGATCAATCCCGGGATCATTTACGCCCAGGTGAAGGGCTATGCCGAGGGAAGCCCATACGAGAACTTCCTTTCCTTCGACATGATCGGCCAGTCCGTGGGCGGCGTCTTCTCGATCACCGGCGATCCCGACGGCCCGCCCATGAAGCCGGGCGCCACCATCGGCGACACAGGGACCGGCATGCTGGCGGCGATCAGCGTCCTGGGCGCTCTCTATCAACGCAAGACGTCGGGCGAGGGACAGCGGATCCAGGTCGCCATGCAGGACGCGATGCTGCAATACACGCGGATCGCCTATTCGGTGATGGCCCGGACGGGCAAACCCGGGCCGCGCACCGGCTCCAAGGTCATCATGGGCGGCACTGCGCCGAGCGGGCTCTATCCCTGCGCGCCGGGCGGGCCGAACGACTACGTCTATATCTACGCGACCCGGGCCGCGAACCATCACTGGGAGCGGCTCTGCAAGGTGGTGGGCCGCGAGGAACTGGCGGAGGACGAGCGCTTTTCGACGCCTACCAAGCGGCTGGAGAACGAGGCCGAACTCGACGCCATGCTGACCCAATGGTCGATGGGCCGCGACAAGCGGGAAGCGATGGAGATCCTGGGTGCCGCCGGCATTCCGGCGGGCGCGGTGTTCGATACCGCCGAGCTGCAGGCCGATGAAAACATGGCCGAGCGCGGCATCTTCCAGACCGTCCAGCACCCGACCCGGGGTGAATTCAAGATGCCGGCCTGGCCGGTCAAGATGTCGGGCTCCGACGTACCGCTCGCCCCGGCGCCGCTCCTGGGCGAGCACGCGGAGAGTGTGCTTAATGAGTGGCTCGGACTGAGCCCGGAAGACGTTTCAAACCTGAAGGCCGACGGCGCCATCTAGCGCCGCCTGGTACTCACTGCAACGAGGGAGGAAACCGTGGCGGAACTCACAGGATCGCAAATTCTCGCCAAGGCGCTGAAGCGCGAGGGCGTCGATACGTTGTTCTTCATCATGGGCGGGCCGATGCTGCTCGCCGAGGAGAGCTGCATCAAGGAGGGCATCCGCCCGCTGGACGTGCGCCACGAGCAGGCCGCCGCCTTCATGGGCCAGGCCTACAGCCGGCTCTTGAACAAGCCGAGCGTCTGCATGGCCGCTTCCGGCCCGGGCGTCACCAACTTGGTGACCGGTATCGCCAACGCGCTGATCGACTGCGTGCCGGTGGTCGCCATCGGCGGCTCCAGCCCCTATGGCACCTACGGCCGCCAGGTCTTCCAGGAGATCGACCAGGTCGCCTTCATGCGCCCCTGCGTCAAATGGGCCGAGCGGGTCTACCACCCGAAACGCATTCCCGAGATGGTCAACGTCGCCTTCCAGAAGGCGATGGCCGGCAAGCCGGGACCGGTCTATCTCGATATGCCGGGCGACGTGCTCTACCAGAAGATGGAGGAGAGCGAGATCGACTGGACCTTGTCCGGCCGCCCGCTGGCGCGCGCCCGCCCGCACGGCGATCCCGAAGTCATCGACCGCCTGGTCGAGGCGTTGGCCAAGGCGGAGCGGCCGGTGATCGTCACGGGCGGCGGCATCCTTTGGTCGGATGCCTGCGAGGAGTTGAATGCCTTCGTCGACAAGGCGGGCATCCCCTTCTACACCACGCCGCAAGGCCGTGGCGTGATCCCGGAGGATCATCCCTACTGCTACATGACCGTGCGCTCGACCGCCTTCCGCGAGGCGGACCTGATCATGGTGATCGGCACCCGGATGAACTACATCATCGGCCACGCGGCCCCGCCGCGCTTCAACGCCGAGGCCACCATCGTGCGCATCGATATCGACGAGGAGGAGGTCTCCACCAGCCCCCGGCCGATCGACATCGGCGTCGTCGGCGATGCGAAGGCGGTGTTGAATCAGGTCATGGCCAAGCTCGACGGCAAGGTCAACAACGACAGCTACTCGGCTTGGCGCAAGCAGCTGGGCGACCAAGAGGCGGAGAAGCGCGCGCGTCCCGGCGCCAACACGGTCTCGGACGAGACGCCGATCCACCCCTTGCGCCTGTGCGATGAGGTGAAGAACTTCATGAACCGCGACGCGATCCTGGTGGTCGACGGGCAGGAGATCTTGAACTACGGCCGCCAATCGATGCCGACCTACGCGCCGGGCCACCGGCTCAACTCCGGCCCCTTCGGCACCATGGGCGTGGGCCTGCCCTTCGGCCTCGGCGCCAAGGTGGCGAAGCCCGACACCCAGGTCATCGTGGTTCATGGCGACGGCTCGTTCGGCCTGAACGCCATGGAGCTCGACACCGCCGTCCGCCACGGGATCAACGTGCTGGTGGTGATCAGCCTGAACGGCGGCTGGACGGCCGACCCCGACGGGGTCAAGCCCGGCCGCCAGCTCGGCTACACCCGCTACGACAAGATGGCCGAGGCCTTGGGGTGTTATTCGGAGTATGTCGAAGAGCCGGGCGAGATCCGTGCCGCGCTGGAACGAGCCCAGGCCAAGGTCGACGAGGGTATGGTCGCGCTGGTCAACATCAAGACCGACTACCGCGCCCGCGCCGGCACCCAGCAGTTCGCGCAGTATTCGACCTGACGTGAGCGACGGCCCCTCCCCGCGAATGCAGGGAGAGGCCGTCGCGCGGCGGGTGGGTCAGCCCGTCTTGCCCTTGCCCTGCTCGAAGTGGTCCAGCATGCGGATCAGCAGGAACTGCAGATGGTCCGCGAGTTCGAAGCGCCGACCTTCCGGCATTTCCTTGATCGCCTCCACCAGATGGCTCAGCGGGTCGGAGCGCAGCAGCACGTGGCCCTCGGGCGTGACCGCCAGGCGGTGAGTCCGCCGGTCGTTTTCGACCTGCACGCGTTCCAACAGGTTGCGCGCAACCAGGGCGTTGATCGTCTGCGAGGCGCTGGAGGGCGAGGTCTTGTTGTAACGGGCGAAGTTGCCCACGGTCCGCGCGCGATCCTCCGAATTCGCGAAAAAGCGCAGGGCCGTCCATTGAGTCGGCCTGAGGCCGCCGGAAAATCCCAGGCTGTAGGAGATCTGCGAGATCGTCTCAAGAATCTCCGCCGCGGCCTCCGGTGAAATTTTAGCCGCCATATCCGCTCGCCAATCCACATCCGCGCCGGTACGGCTCACATCTTCCGTGGGGCACGCGAGCGAACGGACGCCAATCCGCGCGCGCTTCGCCCCGCCTCGGCGGACCCCGGCACCAAGTCTGGTGTACCGCCGAATGGTGGCGGATGGCAACCTCGCGGCATATATTTCAGGGTTGAATCCGCTACCCGCTCGCGGGCCTCGGGCGACCGTAATCGTGGCGCCGTCCATGGCGGACATTCGCGATGTCGCGTGTTGGCGGTTATGATGGCGACCCACGCGCGCCGCCACCCGGGCGGCCACGTTGGAAACGAGGAGGGACTCCGATGCCGGGCGCACTGTCACATCTGAAGGTCGTAGATATCACCACCCATCTCTCGGGCCCCTACTGCGCCATGCTACTGGCCGATCAGGGCGCCGAGGTGATCAAGATCGAACGGCCGGGCTCCGGCGACGTGCTGCGCGAGACGCCGCCCTTCATCGAGGGCGAGAGCGCGCCCTTCATGCTCTGGAACCGCAACAAGCGGTCGATCACCCTCGACCTCAAGGACGCGGGCGACCTGGCGGTGGCCAAGCGGCTGATCGCCGGCGCCGACATCATGATCGAAAATGCGCGGCCCGGCGTCATGGAGCGGCTCGGCCTCGGCTACCAGGCGATGCACGAGCTGAACCCCAGTCTGGTCTATTGCTCGGTCTCAGGCTTCGGGCAGACGGGCCCCTACAGCCGGCGCGGCGGCTTCGACCTGGTGGCCCAGGCGATGAGCGGCCTGATGGCGATCTCCGGCGACGAGGACGGCCCGCCGCACCGCCTGCCGATCGCGATCTCCGACACCAGCGCCGGCATGTTCGCGGCGATCGGCGTACTCTCGGCCATCGCCCAACGCGAGGTCAGCGGGGTTGGACAGCAGGTCGACGTCTCGCTCTATGAATCGGCGATCTCCAAATGCGTCTACGAGGCGGCCGGCTATTTCGCCACCAACGAGCGGCCGACCCGGATCGGTCAGCAACATCGGGGCTCCTCCCCCTACCAGGTGTTCGAGACCGCGGATGGTTGGCTGGTGCTGGGCGCGGCGCAGCACAACCTCTGGGTCAAGGCCTGCGCCGTGCTCGACTGCGAGCATCTGATCGAGGACGAGCGTTTCAAGACCAAGGCGGACCGGGTGGCCAACAACAAGGCGCTGGTGGCCATCCTGCAGGAACGCTTCATCACCGACACCACGGAGGGCTGGTTCGACAGGCTGGACGCGGAGAACATCCCCGCCGGCCCCGTGCGCTATCACGACGAGGTCTTCAACGATCCCCACGTGCTGGCCCGCGAAATGGTGGTCGAGGTCGACCATCCCAAGGCCGGGCGCCAGCGCAACATCGGCACGCCGATCAAGCTCTCGGGAACGCCCGGCGGCGTACGCCGGCCGGCGCCGCTGCTGGGCGAGCATTCCGACGAGATCCGCGCCGAGCTCGAGGCCCGCGACCAGGCGGCGGAGTAGCACCGAACCCCGCCATGAGCGGCATCGAGTGCGAGTCGATCGACGACTGCGCCCGCGTCCGTCTCGCCAACGGCGACGCGAACCTGTTGACGACCGAGCTGATCAGCGCGCTTTCGGCCGCGCTGGACGAGGCCGGGCACGATTCCCGGGGGATCATGCTCTGCGGCGGCGAGAAGTTCTTCTCGAATGGGGTCGACCTGGAGTGGGCGCTGGCGCGCTCGGGCGCGGAAATGCGCGAAATGTTTCTCGAGCTGGGCCATTGTATCCTGCGCATCATGGAGTGCCCGCGCCCCATCGTCGGCGCGATCCGGGGTCACGCGATCGGCGGGACGATGGCGCTCTTCATCGCCTGCGACTATCGCTACGGCGCGACCGGCCGGGTGTTAGTCGGCAAGCCGGAGATCCTGCTCGGCGTGCCCAATCCCTATTACGGCGACCAGTTGCTGCGCTTCGTCGCCGGCGATTTCATCGCCTCGGACCTGATCTACACTGGCGAGCTGGTCACCGCCGAGGCTGCGGCGTCGCTGAATATCGTCCACGGTGTCGACGAGAAGGGGAAAATCGAAGACGTCGCCTGGAAACAGCTATTGTTGCTGCGTGACCTCGCGCCCGAGGCCTTCGCCGAATCGAAGAACATGCGAAACGCCCGTTTCTGCGCCGATGTCCGCCGGCAGATGTCGGCCCGCGTCGCCCGCCAGGTCGAGATCTGGAACGGCGCGGAGGCCCAGGCCCGCCTGCACGCGGCGGCGAAGCGGCTTTCCCGCTAGCTCACCGTGCGTTCCGCGTACCCCGCCGCGAAGCGCCCCGCCCGGCGGCCGAAGACGGAGCCCGACATCAGGCCGCTGCCGCCGGGGTAGTTTTCATAGAACAGGCCGCCCACCAGCTCGCCCGCCGCGAAAAGGCCGGGGATCGGCCGGTTGGCCAGGTCCTGGACCGCCGAGCCGTCGTCGATCTTGAGGCCGCCGAAGGTGAAGGTAATGCCGGTGGTGGTGACGTAGCCGACATAGGGCGGCTGGTCGATGGGTAGCGCCCAGTTGGTCTTCGCGGGCGTGATGCCCTCGGTCGCCACGCCATCCAGGATCGCGGGGTTGTAGTCGCCTTGCCGGCAGGCGGCGTTGTACTCCGCCACCGTCTTCGCCAAACCCTTCGGATCGATCTCCAGCTCCTCCGCCAGGCCCGGAATCGTATCGCTTTCCGCCTTCGTCACCTGGCGGATGCGGTATTCGTCGCGCAGCATGTCGACGGTCTTCTGGTCGAAGATCTGCACACAGATGCGCCGGGGCTGCCCCATGATGGCGCGGCCGAAGCGGACGTAGGTGAGGTTGCGGTAGTCCTCGCCCTCGTCGACGAAACGCTGCCCGTGAATGTTCACCATGATGCCCAGCGGGTAGGAGTGTTTCTGGAAATTGTCCAGCACCTCCCGGTCGCCGAAGGGCGGGGCCGAGATGTCCCAGCCGACCGAGTGGCAGCCCGACCAGTTGCCGTAGGGCAGCGCGCCGATCTCCAGTGCCATGGCGATGCCGTCGCCGGTGTTGTGGCGGGTACCGCGCACCCGGCAGAGGTCCCAGCCCGGACCCAGATAGCGCACCCGCCATTCGGGATTGCTCTCGAAGCCGCCGCAGGCGAGCACCACGGCCTTGGTTTGGATTTGCTCCAGGCCTTCGGGCGTGCGGACCGTGAGGCCGGTGATGCGGTAGTTGTCGTCGTGCACCAGTTTCCAGGCCGCGGTCTCGTAGCGGATCGGGATGGAGAGCCTCTCGCAGCGCGCCAGCAGGAACTGCACCAGCCCGGCGCCGCCGCCGACGGCCTCGATGTTGACGCCACCATAGAAACGGTGCTTGCCGTCGACCAGATAGGACTGTCGGCCGAACATCGGCACGAAGCGGACGCCGTTCTCGGCGAGCCAGGCCATGGTCGGGCGGGAATCGTCGATCAAGGTCCAGGCCAGGTCCTCGTTCGACTGGTGGTGCGTCACCTTCATCAGCTGGTCGTAGAAGTGATGGCGGTCGTGCGAGGGCAGGTCGATCAGCACCCGCTCCTCGTTCGACAGGTCGGTCAGGATATCCTGGGCGACGTCGTCGAGGCCCTCGTGGGCGAAGCGGAAGCCGCCGGCGGTGAAGTAGGAATTGCCGCCCTTCTCCTCTTCCGGCGCCTTCTCCAGAACCAGAACGCCGGCGCCGTTCTCGGCCGCGCTGATCGCCGCGCAGAGCGCCGCATTGCCGGCGCCCACGACCACCACGTCATAAGTCTCGGACATGCCTTGGAACTCCACGTTCTCCCACCCGCCTCGGCGCGGGCGGCGCCATGTTATCGGCTCCGCCCCCTCAGGCAAGCGGAACGGGCCGCTCCCTGTCGCTAACACACGATATGACCGCCGTAGGTACCATGTGATCTGTCCGGTTTAGAACGTCGCCTTCGAGGAGGGCGGCGATGAAGCGGGCCGAGGTGTTGCAAGGACTACGGCAGATGAAGTTCGAGGAGATTCTGGAGCGCGCGAAGCGGCGGCGACTGAGCCAGGCGGAGGCGGCGTCGATCCTGGGGATGAGCGAGCGAACGTTCCGGCGCTGGCGGGGTCGCTTTGAGGCGGAAGGCGCGGAGGGTCTGTATGACCGCCGGCTGGGCAAGGTCTCGGGGCACCGGGTGCCGGTGGACACGGTGATGGAGGTTCTGGAGTTGTTCGACACGCGCTACTGGGACTTCACGGCCAAGCACTTCCACGAGAAGCTGCTCGATGAGCACGGCTTCACGCGGAGCTACAACTGGGTCCGCCTGACGCTCCAGGCCCACGGGCGCAAACGTCCGGCACCGCGGCGAGGCGCGCACCGGCGCAAGCGGCCGCGCCGCGCCCTGCCCGCCATGATGCTGCACCAGGACGGCTCGACCCACCAATGGGTTCCCGGGCAGTGGTGGGACCTGATCGTCACCATGGATGACGCAA
Organism: Alphaproteobacteria bacterium; assembly: GCA_965226475.1. GTDB lineage: Bacteria > Pseudomonadota > Alphaproteobacteria > JASLMY01. Next base: position 430,331 of record CBDDDJ010000003.1, read on the forward strand.
CCAGCGAGATCTACTCGGCCTTCTTCGTCGACGAAGAGGGGACCATGAGCAGCTTCCGGGCCCTGGGCGAGGTGATCGAGGTCCGGGGGCTGTTCTGCTCGCTCTACGCCGACCGGGCCTCGCACTACTGGCACACGCCCGAGGCCGGCGGCAAGGTGGACAAGAACAACCCGACCCAGGTGGGCCGAGCCCTGGGCCAGCTGGGCATCGAACTGATCCCGGCCTACTCCCCCGAGGCCCGGGGGCGCTCGGAGCGCATGTTCGCGACATTGCAGAATCGCCTGCCGCAGGAACTGCGCTTGGCCGCCATCACCACGATGGCCGAGGCCAACGCGTTCCTGCGCGAGATTTATCTGCCCCGCCACAACGCCCGTTTCGCGGTGCCGGCCGAAGCCGAGGGCTCGGCCTTTGTCCCCTTCACCGGATCGCTCGACGACATCCTGTGCATCCAGGAGGACCGGATCGTCGGCAACGACAACACGGTGCGCTACAAGCGGCTGGTGCTGCAGATCCCGGAGGATCGCCACCGCCGCCATTACGTCAAGGCATCGGTGCGGGTCCACGAATACTCCGGCGGCACCCTGGCGGTCTTCCACGGCCCGCGCCGGCTGGCCCGATATCAGGCCGACGGCACCGTCCTCGACGAAACCAAGAACAGCAGAGCGGCCGCGTGAACCGCTTCGACGCGCGCCCGGCCTGTGGATAAGTGGACAACCCGCCACGGCGGGTTCCCCACTTATCCACAGGCCCAACAACCACAACATGAAGCGGTCAATTCATATGGTACATAAAGCGGTCAATTCGAAATGTTCTCGACAGCGGAACGGGCCGCTCCGCGACCCGTTCCTTGGCTATCGCCCTGGAACGCGTTTCGCGATCGGTCGACGGCCGACGACGTCGTCGGTCCGACGATCGGGGACGCCGCTGGTGGCCGACGCGGCCGCGATGTTCCGATGTAGCTTCGACAGGTTGGAGCGGGCGCTCGTCACGGCGTCAGGTCGTGGGCCTCGGTAACGGCGTGATAGGGCAAGCCCGCGTCGTCGTTGAGCCGCCTCACCGCGTCCTCCGAGCCGGCCTCGAAAAGGCACATGCAACGCCCGTCGCCGGGCGCGAAGGTGGAGCGGATATACTCGACGGGCGTTCCCGCCGCCGACATCTCCCCCGCCTTCGCGATCGCCGCTTGCTGCGCGCCGCCCAGATCTTCCATGCTGATGCCCGCGAGATTTCTCTCTACCATGTAAACCGACATATCGAATCCTTTCCATCGATGTTCCCACCGGACCATCAAAGCGGAGACCCGGCCGCATGGGAACGACCGATGCCTTATCGATCGATAACCCCGAGTTATCGTCGATTGCCGTAGCATCCAGGGACGCAGGCGTCGGAAATTGGGCCACTTCATGGAAATGTCACAGGTTCGCTACGCGCTGGCGGCGGCCAAGACCTTGAATTTCACCAAGGCGGCGCGCGACTGCAATGTTTCGCAACCCGCGCTCACCAAGGCCATCAAGACCCTGGAGCAGGAACTCGGCGCGCCGCTCTTCCACCGCGACGGCAAGCGCGTTCTGTTGAATGATTTCGGCCGATCCATAGTGCCCAACCTGCAGAAGGCAATCGAAGGCGCGGAGGCCGCGCGGAGCCTGGCCGAGAATTACCGCCTGTTGAATCAGGTTCCCGTTCGCCTCGGCGTCTTGTCGACGGTCGGCCATCTTCGGCTGGGGCGCTTCATCGCCCAGTTCGAGAAGGAATATCCGGGCGTCGAACTGTCGGTGCGCGAGCAGGGCATGGAGGGCCTCAAATCAGACCTCGAAGAGGGTGACTTGGATGTGGCCATCCTGAATCCGTTGGACGGCCTGGGGGAGGATTACCGGGCCCTGGCACTCTACAAGGAACGCTACGTCGTGATCTTCCCGCCGGAGCATCGCCTGGGGAACCACGATACGGTTCGACTTCGCGATCTGACGGGCGAACCGTATGTCGATCGCCTCGCTTGAGAGATGCGCGAGATGGTTATGGAGGCCTGCTCGGATGTGGACCTGGATCTCTATGCGCGCTTTCGCTCCGAACGCGAGGACTGGATCCAAGCGATGGTGCTGGCCGGTATCGGCTTCGCCTTCATGCCGGAGTATTCGGTCAGTTTGCCGGATTTCTGCAACGCCCACTGGTCGAACCTTCGGTGGCACGGACGATCAGCCTCGTCACGCGGCCCGGGCGCCCGTTCAGCCCGGCCGTCGCCGCTTTCGTCCGATCGGCCGAGCGGTTTTCCTGGCCCAGCTGAGAGCCGGTCCCGCGCATCGCGATTGGGCGCCCCGGTGGATACCGCCCATCGGTCCGGCATTCATTCCCACTTCCCCTCGAGGCGAGCCCGCGTCGGTCCGCCGGCCGCTTGCATTGGCCGCATCTTTGCGGTTTTGATGCGCGCGCAATCAACCGGGAGAGACGTCGATGCCCTTGCACCCGCAGATCGTGGCCGTCATCGAGGCCTTGAACGCCGCTGGTCTGCCGCCGTTGGAAGCCTTGTCGCCGGCGGCGGCGCGGGACCAGGTGATCGCCATGGGGGAAGCCCGCGGTCCCTTCGGGCCCGAGGCCGGCGCGATTCGGAACCGGGTCGTTCCCGGGCCGGGCGGCGGCATCCCCTGCCGGATCTACCGGCCGACGGGCGCCGTGGAAGGCCAAAGTCCCGGCTTGGTCTATTTCCATGGCGGCGGCCATGTGGTCGGCAATTTGAATACCCATGAAAGCGTCGCCCGCAGCCTCTGCGAGGAGGCCGGCGTCACCGTCTGCTCGGTCAACTATCGCAAGGGGCCGGAGCACAAGTTCCCGGCGGCGGTGGAGGATTGCTTCGCGGTCACCAAATGGTGCGCCGAAAACGGCGGGGAGATCGGCATGGACGGCAGCCGGATCGCGGTCGGCGGCGACAGCGCCGGCGGCAACCTCGCCGCCGTGGTGGCACTGATGGCGCGGGACGCGGGTGGGCCGGCGCTTCGCCACCAACTGCTGGTCTACCCCGTCGCCGACTATTCCTGTGTCAGCCCGAGTTATGAGGCTTTTGGCGAGGGCTACGGCCCCCTGACCGACGGCCTGATGCGCTGGTTCCAGGTGCACTATCTGAACGACGCGGCCGAGGCCGAGGACTGGCGCGCCTCGCCCCTCAAGGCGTCCGACCTTCAGGGGCTGCCGCCCGCCCTGGTCATCACCGCCGAGTACGACGTGCTGCACAACGACGGCGTCGCCTATGCGGAGGCGCTGCGCAAGGCCGGCAACGCGGTTACGCACACGGACTATGCCGGCATGATCCACATGTTCTTTGCCATGCCGCCGGCGATCGATGGCGCCGTGGCGACGCGGACGGAAGCGGCGAATGCGCTGCGCGAGGCGCTCGCCTGAGGGCCCGAGTATCGTTCGAGGTGGCACGCCGCGAGACGCGCGCGCCGGTCCCCGGAACATGTCGGCTTTCCGTCCCGGGGGCGTTTGGACCGCCCCTGGATATTCCCAAGGTATCGGGCGGCGCCGATCGAATCCTGTTGACCCGCTCTGGAAGAAGCGGGCACAACCGAAGGGGGACGGCGCCGTTTCTCGGCCTGGGAGATATGATGCAATCGTTCAACGTCACCGAATAGGCTCGACGGTGTTATGTCTAGACGACTAGAGACGCCATTGGAACCGAGTTAGTTGAAACTTGGATGATCGATTAGCATCCGGAATTCTACACTGGCTGGCATGTTGCTTTTTCCAGTCATCGGCGGAGTTGGACGGCGTTGCATAAAGACACTAACGAAACTCTATCGCCTGTCGCGATTTCGGCCGCAAGCCAGGACTGGCAGCGGGAGTTCCGCATGCGACAGGTAGGCATGGTGGTCCGTCTGACGCCGCTATTATCGCTGGTAAACATTGTCAACGCGTCGCTTCCCGTGTCCGTACTCTGGGAACGGGTACCGAGGCTCCCACTGGTGATTTGGCTCGCGACGGCTGCCGTCCTCGCCGTCTATCCACTGCGAGCCTGGTGGTCGAGCCGCCAGAAACCTCCGCGCTGCTCGGGCAGCACGCGCTCGGTACGACGGGCGGTCGTGTTGGGGGGGATTGCCGGCCTGGTCTGGGCCAGCGCGGCGCCGCTGTTCGTCTCGGGCCTAGACCACGACACCATTCTCTTTCTTTCCGTCGTGCTGTCGGGCATGGCGGCCGCCGGCGCCGTGGTACTCGCGCCCATCCCCCAGGCCGCGATTGCTTATTCGCTGCCGATTTGCGTGGCCGTCGTCGTAGTAATCGTGGGCACTGGCGACAGTATATTGATGATGCTCGGCGTCATGTTGGTCTTCTTTTATTACGCCGTGACCACGGCATCCCGCTTGGTTGTTCTCAATGCAACCAACGCGCTTCGCGATAAGTATCTTGAGGCCAAGGAAAGAGAATTTTATCAAGGTCGCTTCGCCGACTTCGCAAAATCCAGTGCCGATCTGTTCTGGGAGATGGACGCCAGTCGCCGCTACACCTTCGTCTCCAGCGCGTTATCGGAGGATGCCGGTCAACAGACGTCGTGGGCTCTCGGGCGGTCGCACGACGAGATAGTGGCCGAATTCCACGACCGGTCTGAATGGGAGCCGTTTTATCGGGCCTTCGACGCGCGTCGTCCCTTTCGTGATCTGGTGGCACGACGAATTGGCGACGATGGCGGGGCCAAATGGATTCGAAGCAGCGGCGTTCCGGTCTTTGGAGGCGACGAAATTTTTCAAGGTTATCGGGGCATAACTTCAGACGTAACGTCGGTGATGCAAGTCGAGCAGTCATTGAAAGAAAGTCGGCATAGCCTCGCCGAAGCGCAACGCACCGCCCATCTCGGAAGCTGGACACTCGACGTCAAAACAGGTGAAAAAACTTGGTCTGACGAGCATTTTCGGATTTTTGGGTATGAACCAAATGAAATTACTCCTACTCGGCACAATTTTGCCGCCGCCGTGTATCCGGATGATCGCGAACGCGTGTCTTGGCATACGGAAGAGGTATTGATCGGAAAGTTACCCTACGACATAGAGTATCGCGTCGTTCGCCTCGACGGCGAAATTCGGAACATTCACGCTCAAGGGGTTATGGAACGGGCGGCGGGCGGAACTCCCCTTAAAATAGTCGGTACGGTTCAAGACAACACTGAAAGGGTTCAAGCCGAAGAACTTTTACGACAAGCTCAGAAGATGGAGGCAATCGGATAACTTACGGGAGGATTCGCGCACGACTTTAACAATCTGCTGGCCGTAATTCATGGCAATATCAGCCTCCTCGAATTGGGGCTCGACGCCGACAGCGAGTCGAGGGAACTCACGGTTCCAGCCCTGCGGGCGGTCGAACGTGGCGCCTCGCTGACGCAGCGGTTGCTCGCCTTTGCACGCCGTCAGCCGCTCCGTGCCGAGGTCATCGATGCCGGGGATCTCATTGGTGGTCTTGCCGAGATGCTGCGGCGGAGCTTTGGAGAGGATATATCGATCGAGACCACCATCTCCTCCGATCATTGGCATTGCCTCGCCGATCCGGGTCAATTGGAGCAGGCCATCATCAATCTCGCCAACAATGCCAGGGATGCCATGCCCGATGGCGGTAAGCTCTCGATCGAGGTCTCGAACATCGCGTTATCCGAGCCGGAGGCGGCGCGAGATCCGGATCTGATCCCGGGGGAATACGTGCTGCTGGCGGTGACGGACACGGGCTCGGGTATCGCCCCGGAACTGAGGGAGAAGATTTTCGAACCCTTCTTCACCACCAAGGGAATTGGCAGGGGTACCGGCCTCGGGCTCTCCATGGTCTATGGCTTCGCCAAGCAATCCGGCGGTCATATGACCGTCCACAGCGAGGTCGACAAGGGCACGACGTTCAATCTTTACTTGCCGCGGAGCCATGAGAGCCAGCGGAACCAGGCGCGACCAGTGGCAACGAAGGGCGGGAACGAAACGATCCTGGTTGTCGAGGATGATGATGATTTGCGAACGCTCATGGTGGCGATGCTGTCGGCTCTTGGTTATCGCGTACTGGCGGCGGGGAGCGGCCCGGCCGCGCTGGATCTCTTGGCGCGGGAGAGCCAAATCGATCTGCTGCTGACCGATGTCGTTTTTGCCCGAGGGAATGGGCGGAAAATCGATAGCGGAAGCTGTTCAAAGCCGAATATCGACGGTCAAAGTGCTGTATATGTCTGGCTACGCCGAAGGATCTATCGTTCGCCAAGGACGGCTCGAACCCGGGGTGCGACTTCTCGTGAAGCGGTTCACTTACGATAAGCTGGCCGAACAGGTCAGAAGCGCAATTGATTCATAAGGCTGCTGGACGATTTTATTTTTGATAGGTTGGCTTCTTTCTCGAAGCCCGGTCTTTCCGATCCCATTGCAGACCGGTCTGGCGCGCCAATGGTTCGCCAGCCGTGGTGGTGATGCGTATTGTTTTCCGGCGTCGAACAAACGCCAAGGCACGAAATCGCGAGATAGGTTGCCTCGCCATGGGAGTTTGAGCGCTCCCGCCCATTTTCCGGCTGAACATTCGAGAAGAACCGCCGATTACAGGAGGGTAGATTCATTCTTATGGCCCGACCACTTGGGCAAATCGTCGTTCACATCGATCATTCGAGTGCCATAGTAGATATGACAGGTCGGCTTGAAGGGTTCGGGCAGCTTTGGCGCGGATCCGAAGTCGAAGAGCGGTGGAAAGTCCAGCCACATCCGCCGTCCTTCATCCGCGATCGGCGTGCCGCATAAGGCGCAACTCACCTTGCAGGGAAGGGTTCTCTCGTGCCTGTCGAGCTCCGCGTTGTAGAAACCGAGATGAGCCATCTCCATCGTAATTCTGACGTGATGCTTGTGGAATATCGCGGCCCACTGCATGGGAGCACCGTGCAGCTTTTGGCAGACCCTGCAATGGCAAATCTTCGAACCCACCGGATCGGCGCAAACTTCGTAACGTACCGCCTGGCAGTGGCAGCTCGCTCGATATTTGACCTCGAATGGCGTATCGACCCTCGGTGCATAGATTTCCTCGAATTCGTTCATCGTCATTGGTACAACGTCGGATGCGCCGACCTTCGCCCCTTCGGACTCACCAGCCCTCGGAGGTCAGAGGCGCCGCACGGGTAGCGTCGGCACGCCGGCGACGAGGTCGGCCAGGCTCTCGACGAGCGCGAGCTCCCACTGCCCCGGCCGTCCCCGGCGCAGCACCAGGTCGACGATCGCGGCCGCCTCGCCGAGCGCCGTCGCCAGGTCGCCGGTCGCCAGGCGCCGGGCGAGGAGGGCGGCCGAGAACAAATCGCCCGTGCCGTGCGGTACGTCGTCGAGGTGCCGGACGTCGAGGGCGAAGGCCGCCTCGCCGGCGCGGGCCAGCATCGTCAGACGCGCGCCGTCGTCGAGAGCGGAGGTGCAGACGGCCTCGCCGCCGAGCTCGCCCGCCGCCGCCAGGATCGCCTCGGCGTCGCCGAGCGGCCGGCCGGTCAGCCATTCGAGTTCCCAGCGGTTGGGCGTCGCCAGGTCGGCGCGGGGCAGCAGGCGGTCGCGGAACACCTCCTCCAGGCCGTCGGCGACGTAACGCCGGCCGTCGTCGCCGAGCACCGGATCGCAGCAATAGGGTACGCCGTCGCCGAGCCGTTCGAGGTGGTCGGCCAACGCCTCGGCCGTTTCGGGCGTGCCCATGTAGCCGCTCAACACCGCGTCGGGTCGTAGATCCCGCGCCTCCAGCCCCGCCAGCAGCTCGGCGATCAAGGCCGGCTCGACCGGCCGGCCCGAAAAACCACCGTGCGCCGGGTGGTTGGAGAACAGCACCGTCGGCAGGTGCCAGGCCTCGCACCCGAGGGCCTGCAACACGGGCACGGCGATCCTGCCGCCGACATGGCCCGAGACGACATGGCTGGTGACAACGAGAACCTTCAAGGCCGAATTCCCCATCCCCGACAAGGGTCTCCGCCCTCGTTCAGTTGACGTGGCCCCGCCACGGCGTAATATCCGGCCCGAACCAAGGGCCGGCCCGCGCGCGTTCGGGGCGGCGACAACGAAGAGAGCGCGATGGCTTCGAACAAGCGACCCCTATCGCCCCATCTGCAGGTTTACAAGCCGCAAATCACCTCCGTCCTGTCGATCACCCACCGTGCAACCGGCGTCGGGCTCGGTCTCGGCACGCTGCTTATCGCCTGGTGGCTGATCACGCTCGCCGCCGGGCCCGACAGTTTCGCCACGGCGCAGGGGTTCATGGGCTCGATTATCGGCCGGCTGCTGCTGCTGGGCTTCACCCTCGCGCTGTTCTATCACCTGGCGAACGGCATCCGGCATCTCTTCTGGGACGCCGGCGTCGGCTTCGAACTCGAGACCGTGAGCAAGAGCGGCTGGGCCGTCGTCGTCGCGACGGTTCTGCTGACGGTGCTCACCTGGTTCGTCGCCTATGCCGTGAGAGGTTGAGATGAGCGAGCGAGAACTGCGTGCGCCGCTGACCCGGGTCCGGGGTCTCGGATCGGCGAAGGACGGAACGCATCACTGGTGGATGCAGCGGGTGACGGCGATCGCGCTGGTGCCGCTGGTGGTCTGGTTCGTCGCCTCGATTTTGTCGCTCGTCGGCGCCGACCACGCGGCCGCGACGGCCTGGCTGAGGGGCCCGCTGCCGGCGCTGCTGATGGTACTGTTCCTCGCCACCGGCTTCTATCACCTGATGCTCGGGATGCAGGTGGTGATCGAGGATTATGTCGGGGAAGGCTGGATGCGGATCGCCACCCTGCTGGTCTGGAAGTTCGCCTGTATCGCGGTGGGCCTGGCCTCGATCCTGGCCACGCTGCGCATCACCTTTGGAGGCTGAGGGGATGACCGAGGCGTATCCGATCATGGAACACAGCTATGACGTCGTCGTCGTCGGCGCTGGCGGTTCGGGCCTCCGCGCCACCATGGGCATGTCCCAGGCCGGCCTGAAAACCGCCTGCATTTCCAAGGTCTTCCCGACCCGCAGCCACACCGTCGCGGCGCAGGGCGGCATCGCCGCGGCGCTCGGCAACATGGGCGAGGACGACTGGCGCTGGCACATGTACGACACGGTCAAGGGCGCCGACTGGCTGGGTGACCAGGACGCCATCGAATACATGTGCCGGGAAGCCCCCCGCGCGGTGCTGGAGCTGGAGCACATGGGCCTGCCCTTCTCCCGCACCGAGGAAGGCAAGATCTATCAGCGCGCCTTCGGCGGCATGACCACGCGTTATGGCGAGGGCACGGCGCAACGGACCTGCGCCGCCGCCGACCGCACCGGCCACGCGATCCTGCACACGCTCTACCAGCAGTCGCTGCGCCACGACACCGACTTCTTCATCGAGTATTTCGCCCTCGACCTCATCATCGAGGACGGGGCCTGCCGGGGCGTCATGGCCTGGAACCTCGAGGATGGCACGATCCACCTCTTCCGCGCCCACATGGTGGTGCTGGCGACCGGCGGCTATGGCCGCACCTACTTCTCCTGCACCTCGGCCCACACCTGCACCGGCGACGGCAACGCGATGGTGATGCGCGCGGGCCTGCCGCTCCAGGACATGGAGTTCGTGCAGTTCCACCCCACCGGCATTTACGGCGCCGGCGTGCTTATCACCGAGGGCGTGCGCGGCGAGGGCGGCTTCCTGACCAATTCCGAGGGCGAGCGCTTCATGGAGCGTTACGCACCGAGCGCCAATGACCTGGCCAGTCGCGACGTGGTCAGCCGCTCGATGACGGTCGAGATCCGCGAGGGCCGCGGCGTCGGGCGCGACAAGGACCATATCCTGCTGCACCTCGATCATCTGGACCCCAAGGTGATCGAGCAGCGCCTGCCGGGGATTTCCGAATCCGCGCGAATTTTCGCCGGCGTCGATGTGACGCGCGAGCCGATCCCGGTGCTGCCGACGGTGCACTACAACATGGGCGGCATCGCGACGAATTACCTGGGCGAGGTCGTGACCCTCCACGACGGCAACCCCGACACCATCGTGCCCAGCCTGATGGCCTTGGGCGAGGCGGCCTGCGTCTCCGTCCACGGCGCGAACCGGCTCGGCTCCAACTCGCTGATCGACCTCGTCGTCTTCGGCCGCGCCGCCGCCCTGCGCGCCGCCGAGGTAGTGAATCCGGGCGAGGCGCACAAGGATCTGCCGGCCGACGCCACCGACGAATGCCTCGCCCGCTTCGACCGGATGCGCCACGCCAACGGCTCCACGCCGACGGCGCGGATTCGGGACGAGATGCAGCGGGCGATGCAGAACAACTGCGCCGTCTTCCGCACCGGCGAGGTGCTGGAGGAAGGCATGGAGCTGATCAAGGGCGTCTGGTCGCAAATGCCCGATATAAAGGTGTCCGACCGTTCGCTCATTTGGAACTCGGACCTGGTGGAGAGCCTGGAACTCGACAACCTGATGCGCCAGGCGATGGTCACAATGGCCGCCGCCGGCAACCGCGCGGAAAGCCGCGGCGCCCATGCCCGCGAGGATTACGCGGATCGCGACGACGAAGAGTGGATGAAGCACACGCTCACCTGGATGGAGGACGACGGCGAGGTCACCATCGACTACCGCCCGGTCCACACTTACACGCTGACCAACGATGTCCAGTACTTCCCGCCCAAGGCGCGTGTTTATTGAGGTGAACCCCGATGGTTGAATTCTCGTTGCCGGCCAATTCCAAGGTCGGGCAAGGCACGCACCACAAGGCCACGGGCGGGGGCGACATCCGCCGCTTCAAGGTCTATCGCTGGAACCCCGACGACGGGGCGAACCCCCGCGTCGATACCTACGAGGTCGACATGTCGACTTGCGGGCCGATGGTTCTGGACGCGCTGATCAAGATCAAGAACGAGATCGACCCGACCTTGACCTTCCGTCGGTCCTGCCGCGAGGGGGTCTGTGGCTCCTGCGCCATGAACATCGGTGGCATCAATACGCTCGCCTGCACGCGGACCAACGACGAGGTCCAGGGCGACATCGCCATCTATCCCCTGCCGCACCTGCCGGTGATCAAGGACCTGGTACCGGACCTCTCGACCTTCTATGCGCAATACGCCTCGATCGAGCCGTGGCTGAAGTCCAAGACGCCGGCGCCACCCGATGGCGAGCGGCCACAGAGCGAGGAGGACCGGGGCAAACTTGACGGACTCTATGAATGCGTTCTCTGCGCCTGTTGTTCGACCAGTTGCCCTAGCTATTGGTGGAACGGCGAGCGCTTTCTGGGCCCGGCCGCCCTGTTGCAGTCCTATCGCTGGCTGATCGACAGCCGGGACGATGCGACCGGCGAGCGGCTGGACGACCTGGAAGATCCCTTCCGGCTCTATCGCTGCCACACCATCATGAATTGCGCCAAGGCCTGCCCCAAGAACCTCAACCCGGCCAAGGCGATTGCCGAGATCAAGAAAATGATGGTCCAGCGACGCGTCTGACGGCGGCGGCCATATCCACGATTAGGAGCCGCCTTCGGGCGGCTCTTTCCGTTTCAGCCAGGGAGATAAGAGGACGATGCGCAATCCACCCGAGGGGCTGGTGATCCGCGCCATGGAGGAGGGCGATGTCGACGGTCTGGTCGAATTGGCCAACCAGCTGAACTTTCGCCGCTTCACCCTCCGCCTGCCGTTCACCAACCGCGCCACCATCGCGGCCTGGCTGCCGGGCGCTGATAGGAACCGGTTCCAACTCGTCGCCGATCTGGACAGCCGCGTGGTCGCTCCGCCTCGCTGGTTCGGGGCCAGGGCCGGCGGGTGCATGCGGGGAGCATCGGGATGGGCATGCACGACGAGTTCCAGGGGCGCGGCATCGGCACGGCGCTGCTGGCTGGGTTGATCGATCTCGCCGACGACTGGCTGGGGCTGCGTCGCCTGGGGCTGGAGGTCGATGTCGACAATGCCGCGGCGATCGCGCTCTACCGCCGCTTCGGCTTCGAGACCGAGGGGCGCCATCTCGACTTCGCCTACCGCGAAGGCGCTTACCACGACGCCTTCGCCATGGCCCGGCTCAGGCGCTGAAGGCGGCGCCGAGCGGGCGGAGCGCGGCTTCCATCTCGGCCATGATCCGCGCGACAATTTCGCCGGCGGGCGCCACCTCGCCGATCAGCCCGGCGCCCTGGCCGGCGGCGAGGATGCCGTTTTCCACGTCGCCCTCGATTCTTCCCCGGTGGCTCGCCGGCGCGCCGACTTCGATCATCTGGCGGGGGTAGGGCAGGATCTCGTCGTCGCGGCCCGCCCAGGCGGCGGTGAAGCCGTTCTTGATCATCCGGTTGGGCTTGCCGGAATTGGCGAGGCTGACGATGGTGCCGTCCTCGTCGATCTCGGCGATTTTGTTCTTGTAGTTGGCATGGCCGCGCGCCTCGTCGGTGGCGATGAAGCGGGTGCCCATCCACACGCCCGCGGCGCCGAGCGCGAGGGCCGCCAACAGGCCGCGCCCGTCGACCAGGCCGCCCGCGGCCAGCACCGGCACGTCCACGGTGTCGACGACCTTGGGCACCAGCGCCATGGTGCCGACGCGGCCCACATGGCCGCCACCCTCGTGGCCCGAGGCGATCACCAGGTCGACGCCCGCCTCCGCCACGCGGGCGGCCTGGCGCGAGGTGCCGACCAGCGCCATCACCGTCATGCCGCGCTCGTGCGCCGCCGGGATCACCTCGGCCGGATTGCCGAGGCCCGAGACCAGGACCTGCACGTCCGCGGTGAGCGTCACCTCGATATGCTCGGCGACCTGGGCGGTATAGGCGGCGGCCTGGCCGTCCTCCGCCGGCACGCGGGCGAAGAGGATATCGACGCCGAGCGGCTTGTTGGTCATTTCGCGGGCGATTGCGATCTCGCGGGCCAGTTCCTCTCCGGTCATGAAGGCGGAGCCGATGACTCCGAGCCCGCCCGCCGCCGAGACCGCGCCGGCGAGACGGCCGTAGGCGACCTGGAACATGCCGGCCTGGGCGATCGGATAGCGGATGCCGACCTTGCGGCAGAAGGGGTTGTCGGCCAGCAGGGCATCGAGGTCCATGGGCGTTTCCTCCGGTCGTCCGATCCGCCCCGTCACAAGCGGTGGTGTTGCGCGCGGGGAACGAGAAACAGGGTCGCGACGCGGGCCAGCGTCTCGTCGTCGCCGTCCCCGAGCCGCCGTCCCACCGCCAGCAGCGCCGCGCCGATCCTCGTTTCGCCCCAAAACCAGTCCGAAAGCTCGCGCGAGCCGGCGCCGCCCGGCCGCGCGGTTATCGCATCGGTATACCAGGCTCGCAAATCCTCGACGGCGAGCTTCAGGTGCTCGCTCAGCGGAACGTCGGGATCGGGGTTGTCGGGCTGGGTCTCGGCGAAGGCGACGGCGAAGCGCGCTAGCTCCCGGACACCGCGGCCGGCGATGCCGAAGGTCGTGCGCCCCCGGGTCTCCAGGGCGAGCGCGTACCATGGCTCGAGCTTGTCGATCTCCGCGATCGCCGCCGCCGCCAGGTCCGAGGCCTCGGCGTCCCGGGGTGGCGAGAGATCGATCGGGCAGACCCAGCCGGTTCCGTCGGCCGTCGGACCGGCGGACGCGTCGATCGGATAGTCGCCGAGGAGCACGGGTCCGTCCCCGCTTTCCAGCAAGGCGAGGGCGGCGCGGACCACGCCGGTCTGAAACGCCGCGTCGCCCGGAACGCCGAAGGGCCGGCCCAGTTCGAAAGGCACCCAGAGCGCGCGGGGCGGGCGGATCGCCTCGGCGTGCTCGCGCACCAGTGCGATTGATACCGTCGGGATGCCTTCGTCTTCGAGATAGTGACCGAGACCGCTCACGGCGGTCGTGCAGTTCGGTCAGACGGGGCACAGGAGGACGGCGTTGACCTGGTCTTCCTTCAGCAGACCCGCGACCTCGCGCGCCGTCGCCTCCAGCTGATGCGGGGGGATCGCGGCGCCCATGAAGCTGTAGTGGACCCGGGCGAGCGAGCCGATCGCGCCTTCGGCCGCCAGCGCACGCAACCGGTCGATCGGAAAGACCACGTTGACGTCCTGTTGAAAGCCGCTGCGGTCGAAGTTGATCGAGGTGTGACCCATCAGCAGGTCGCGGCCGTCTGTATCGCCCGAGATCACCCGAAAGCTCGGGTCGGAGAGCGAATAGTGTCGCTCGCCGGGGGGCACCAGCCCCGCCGTCGTCACCAGCGCCACCCGCCGTTCGGCGGGCCCTCGACCCAGGGCGTCGTCTCGAAGGCCTCGCAGGGAATCGCTCTATAGGCCGCCGCTTCCACTACGGGAAGATCCGCCAGTCGGACCATCGTCTTGCCTCCTACGCGTTCCCGTCCAGCCGGTAGACCCGGGCGGCGGTATCGTGGAAGAGGGCCGCCTTCTCGTCGGCCGAACAGCCGGCGGCGATCCGTTTGAAGCTGTTCCAGAGCACGCCGTAGGAACAGCTCAACTTGTCGACGGGAAAGTTGCTCTCGAAAAGGCAACGCTCGGGCCCGAAGCGTTCGATCACGTACTCGAACCAGCGCCGCGTCGCCGCCGCGAGTTCCTCCGAGGTCGGCGGCAGGGGACGGTCCTCCCAGGCGAAGCCGTTGATCCGCATGTTGAGACCGCCGAGCTTGGCGTGCATGTTGGGATATTGCGCGATCGCGTCGATCTTGGGCTTCCAATATTCGAAGATCTCGTCCGCCTGGCCGGCGAAGGGGCCGACGCCGAGCGGCCCGCCGAAATGGTTCAGGATCATCGTGGTATTGGGGAAGGCCTTGGCCAAGGGCGGCACGTCGTCGAGCTGGGGGTGGTAGAGCCAGGTCTCGAAGCTGAGCCCGAGCGGTGCCAGATGCTTGAAGCCAGCCAGGAAGTCGGCCTGTTCGAACTGGTGCTCCGGCGGGTTCGAAAGCGAGTTGTGCACCGTATCGGTATCGACCCAGCCGGCGCTGTGGCGGATGCCCTTGAAGCGGCCGCACCCGGCCTGGATCTCCGCCTCCAACACCGCCTTCACGCCGTCGCCCAGCCGCAGGTCGGCGTGGCCGACGATGCCGGCGGCGATCCGCGTCGGCCCGTAGAGGCCGGAGGCGCTCATCGCCGCGATGCCGCCCGCGAACTCCACTTCGCCCACCGGTGCCATCTCGGGCGTCACGTCGGCGCCGTACATGGCGGCGCACTCGATGAAGACGGTGGAGGCGATGTTGTGGCCGCTGTCGATATCGGCCAACAAGTCGTCGATCAGGTAGCGTTCCTCGACCTGGATGCCCGGATATTTTATGTCCCAGAAATGGTGATGGGGATCGCAAATCGGCAGATCCGGCTCCAGGGCTTCCTCGACGACCTGATCGAGCCAGGCTTGATTGGTCGCTGTCACGTCTCGCTCCTCCTACACTGACGCTCGTGGCCGGGAGCATAGGCGAGGGTGGGGAGCTTGACCAAGCCAGGTCCGCCGCGCGATATCGGTCCCGCAATGCCCGACACCGCCGACGCCGCCTTTCCGCACCGCCTGCTCGACGTAATTCGAGACGACATCGTGCCGCTCACCCGGGCCGGCGTCGCGCGCGGCGACAAGGTCTTCGGCGCGGCGATCCTGCTGAAAGCCGATCTTTCCCTTGTCGCCGCCGCCACCAACGAGGAGATGGCGAACCCGCTGTGGCATGGCGAGGTGAGCGCGATCCGTCGCTTCCACGAACTGCCGGCGGACGCGCGCCCGGCGCCGGCCGAGTGCGTTTTTCTGGCGACGCACGAGCCCTGCTCGCTCTGCCTATCCGCCATCACCTGGGCCGGCTTCGACAATTTCCACTATCTCTTCGCCTACCGCTCGACGGCCGAGGACTTTGCCATTCCCCACGACTTGCGGATACTGGAGGAGGTTTCGCGGTCTCGGATGGCGGCTACCGGCGCCGGAACGCCTATTGGACGGCTTACGCCATCGCAGATGCGGTCGCCGCCCGGCCGTCGGGCGAACGAGTGGCGCTCGACGCCCGGATCGAGGAACTGCGGGCCGTCTACGGCGAGTTCTCCGCCACCTACCAGGCCGGCAAGTCCGGCAACGACATCCCCCTCGGCTGAACCGCCGGCGCCCCCGATACGGGGTGGGGTCGGGCGGCGCGGGGTCAGGGGGGCTCGGGCAGGAAGGGGCGAACTTCGATGCCGTCACGGTCGGCGATGACCAGGCTCGCATCGTCGATCCGGGTCCAGCTGTCGTCGACATCGTCGAGCGGTTCGGAGAGGACCAGCAGACAATCCCGCTCCACCTGGCCCAGGCCGGCCGCGCGGAGCGACGCGGGCCCGATGCCGGCATAGAGCGTCGGCGAGTTGGCATCGCTCGAATAGCGGAGCGCGATGATGCGCTCCGAATCCGAGAGCGCCAGGGAGATCCGGAGCGGCCGCTTCACGCCGTGCTCGGCCATCTGTCGCTCGACCTGGCCGACGGTACGGGCGAGCGCGCGTTCGGGCTCCACGTCGAGGCCGTTGGAGAGCGCCAGGCAGAACATCGCCTCGCTGTCCGTGGTGCCTACCCGCAGGCGATAGAATTCCGGCGCGATCAGGGCCTCGATGGCACGGCGTACCTCCCACCAGCCGCCGATCTGGCCGTTGTGCATGAAGAGCCAGCGGCCGTGACGGAAGGGATGGCAGTTGGAGCGGCTGGTGGCGGTCCCGGTGGAAGCGCGGACATGGGCGAGGAAGAGGCCGGAGCGGATCTGTCGCGCGATCGCCTGCAGATTTTCGTCGTTCCAGGCCGGCAGCACGTCGCGGAAGACGCCGGGCTCGCTCCGGTGCGCGTACCAGCCGATGCCGAAGCCGTCGCCGTTGGTGGTCGAGATCGACTCGCGCGCATGCAGGCTCTGGTCGATCAGCGAGTTGTCGGGCTCGAACAGCAGCTCGGAGAGGAAGATGGGGGCACCGAGATAGGCGAGCCAGCGGCACATGGGCTCCCACCTCCTACCAGAGAGGGGCTTCGTCGACGGTGGAGACGTGCGCCGCCACTACCTTCCAGCCGAGCTCGGCGAAACGGGCCCAGGTCTGGCTCTGCCGCCCGACGAGCTCCCGCCCCCGGATCTTGAACTCCAGATTGACGACGGCGAGATCGCGGCCGAGCGTCAGGATTTCGAGGCGCCGGCGTTCCTCCTTGATGCCCGGCCCCGGCGGGCGGGCGACGCGGTGGGCGTGGATCTCGTCGAAGCCGTAGCCGTTTTCATGCATGGCGTAGCGGATGGTGTGCGGGCTCTCCCAGAAGGTGGCGTCGAGGACCGCGACGTCCTTTTCGACCAGGGCGGTTTCGTAGGCCTCGAAGAGCGCGCGGACCTCCTCGACCACCTCGGGAATGTTGGGGGTCATGTCGGTCATGCCGGCCCTCCCATGGCCCGGGCCAGCGCCACCAGGCTCGTATCGGTTCCGTGGCCGCCGACGAGCGAGAGCCCGACCGGCAGGCCGTCGACCGTCGCGCCCGGCAGGCTGACCTGCGGCACGCCCGCCAGGCCGCCGTGGCTGGCCAGCACCGAGATTCTGGTGCGCAACGGCTCCTGCGCCGAGATCGCCAGCCCCTTGGGCGGGGCCGGAAAGGGCGTCGTCGGCAGGCAGAGCACGGTACCGGGCGGCAGCAGATGCACCAGGCGGGCCCGCGCCTCCGCCCGCATCATGGCGGCCCACTGCCGTTCGCCCTCGGGAATGGTCGCGGCCAGCATCAGGTTGCGGGCGACGGAGAAGGCGAAGCGCGGATTGTCGCGATCGATCCAGTCCTTGAAGGTGAGCCAACCCTCGTACGGCTGCAGCGTGCGCTGCGCCCTGGCCCAGGTGGAGAGGCCGGGCGGCGCCATCGTCACCGCCTCGCTTTCGCCGACGATTTCGGCGAGGCGCGCCACCATGGGTTCGAGCGCCTCGTCCACCTCGGCGTCGGCGAAACCGAAGGCGTCGACCGCGACCAAGAGGCGGGTCGGCGTCTGGGCCGGGATCTCCTCTTGCAGCAGGGCGGCGGAGACCCGGGCGAAGGTGTTGCCGTCGCGGGCGAACCAGCCGGCGGTATCCGAACTCGGTGCCTGGGGCATCAAGCCCCTGAGATCGAGCCGGCCCCAGGTCGGGCGGATGCCGTAAAGCCCGCAGAAGCTCGCCGGCACCCGGACCGAGCCCCCGGTATCGCTACCGAGCGCGGTGTCGCAAAGCTCGGAAGCGACGGCCGAGGCGGAGCCGGAGGAGGAGCCGCCCGGCACCCGCCCGGGCGCGGCCGGGTTGACCGGCGTGCCGTCGAAGGCGCTTTCCCCCAATATGCCGAGGGAGATTTCATCGGTGATGGTCTTGCCGACGAGGGTCGCGCCCGCCTCCAGCAGGGTTTCGACCGCCCAGGCGTGGCGCTCGGCGACCGCATTGGCGCGGGCCCAATCGGGGTTGCCGCCGCCCATGGCCAGGCCCGCGACGTCGAACAGGTCCTTGGCGGCGAAGGTGAGATCGTCCAAGGGGCCGCCGGCGCGGCCCTCGATGCGGAATTCGCCGCCCGGGACGAAGGCGCCGCCCGCGGCCGCCATCTAGTTGCGCTCGACCAATTGGTACATAACGCCGTGGCCGTCGCTCGGATGGACGAAGACCATGCGGCCAGCCTCGATCAGCCGGGCGCCGTTCGCCGTCATCTCGGCTTTCGCGGCGGCGAGGTCGTCGACGGCCAGCGCCACCAGATGCAGCCCCTCGCCGTTCTTCTCCAGGCTGCGGGCGATGGCGCCGTCGCCCAGAGGCTCCGCCAGCTCGATGAAACCTCCGGAATCGCCCAAGGGCAGGATGGCGCGGCGTAGACCCAGCTCCGGCTGCTCCACCGGCGCCTCGCGCGCCTTGAGGCCGAGCTTGCCCTCGTAGTCCTCCAGGCTTTTATCCAGGTCGGCGACCCGGACGACAATGTGATCGATCCGTTTGTGCATGGCTCGTACCCTCACTCGGTTTCAGTCACCTTGCCAGTTCCGCCGCACCTCGATGCATTCCGCCTGCCTGACACCGGTGACGACCTCCAGGTTGCGTTTGGTCAGTTCCATCAGCGTCTCGACCGAATAGCCGCCGTAGTCGGTCCGCTGGAGGTCGACATGCCGCGCGCCCAGCACCAGACGCTCGATCCCCGCCTCCTGCAGCGCCCAGCAGCACATGGGACAGGGCTCCATCGTGGTGTAGCAGGTGGCGCCGGTAAGCTCGGTGGTCCCGCCCTTGCGGCAGGCGTCGCGAACCGCGTCGACTTCGGCATGCGCCGTCGGGTCGAGATCGGATCGCGACCGATTGCGCCCGACGCCCAGGATCTCGCCATCGCGCACGATCAGCGAACCGACCGGCACGTTCCCCGCCGTCTCGCCCACCGCCGCCTCCGCCAGGCATTGGTCCATGAAGGCCATGTCTTCGTCGCTCATCAGTCCTCTCCCCACCGCGCGCCTTGGACGGTAGCATCGATGGGGAAAACCGCGTAGCCCGTTTGGCGGCCGGCATATGTTCCCGCCATTGACCGACTTGGCTAAACTCCGGCCAACCGGGCAAACGGCGGCCGCGCGGCGCAAGGCAATGAACGCGTGAAGCGGTGGAGGCCACGGCATCCCGGATCGGTTTCGCCGAAGGCCGACATGTAAAAACGTCAAGGAGGTCTCGTGGCGCTTCTCATCATCAACCTGGACAGATATATCGGCGACGCCAAGGCGTGGCGCGACACCTTCGCGGATCTGCTTCCCGATTTGGAAATTCGCATTTGGCCCGATGCGGGCGAGCCGGCGGATATCGACTATCTCGCGTTCATGCACCCCGATTTCGGCATTCTTCCGGCATTTCCAAATTTGAGGGCGATGTTTACGCGCTCGGCCGGCGTGGAATCCTTTGTCGACCATCCCAACTTGCCCGACGTGCCGCTCGGCAAGCTGGAGCCGTCCGGCGGCGACCCGATGATGACGGAGTACGTCGTCATGCACGTGCTTCGTTTCCATCGCGACATGCCCGCCTATCAGGCGCGCCAGGCCAAACGGGAATGGCATCGGGGGCCGATCATCCGACCCGATGAAAGGCGCGTCGGCTTCCTCGGTTACGGCATGATGGCCAAGGCGCCGGCGTTGGTTTTGAAGTCACTGGAATTCAACGTCTCTGCGTGGACCCGAAGGCCCAAGGAGGATGCCGAAGTTCCGATATTTCATGGCCCCGGTCAGCTCGAGCCTTTTCTCAACCAAACCGATATCGCGGTCTGCCTGTTGCCGCTCACGGCGGAAACGGAGGGTATATTCAGCGCCCGAACCTTCGCCATGATGCCGAAAGGCGCGATGCTGATCAATGTCGGACGCGGCAAACACGTGGTCGACGGGGATTTGATCGACGAGCTCGATGCCGGACAATTGTCATACGCCGCCCTCGACGCGCTCTGGCCCGAGCCCTTGCCGCCGGAGAGCCCACTCTGGCTGCATCCCAAGGTTACCGTCATGCCACATGTGGCGCGGCGGCCGACGGTCGTCCAACTGGTAAGGGAAATCGCCGCCAACATCCGGCGACTCGAAGCGGGTGAACCGCTCTTACAGGAAATCGATATCGCCGAAGGCTATTGAATATCCAGCCCATCGCCTTCCCCCGATGGAACACCCGCGCCGGGGGTGCGGGTGGCCGGGACCAATTTTGAAATGCTCTAAATCGAGATTCATCCAGTTTGATGACCAATTCCCAGGGTGTCCGGGGCATTACGACCACTTCCGGGCGCGCGGCGCAGAATCGGCGTCGCGCCCTCCGGCAGGATCTTCAGCATCTCGGGGTCGACCACCTTCGCGTCCATGAAGTGCATCGCCAGGCCGCGCCTCGGGCGGGCGGTCTGGTTGCGCAGCGAGCGGTGCGGCATCAGGCAGTGGTGGATGGCGAGGCCGCCGGCCGGAACCTCGGCCGGAATGGCGCCGTTTTCGTCGATTTCCGGAATGGCGAAATAGAAGCCTTTCTTGACCGAGGTGTCCCAGAGCTGCTCATGCGCCAGGCGCTTGCCATGCCGGCCCGGCAGGTACCACATGCAGCCGTTCCGTACCGTCGCGTCGTCGAGCGCCATCCAGACACTCACCGTGCGATTGCCTTCGACATTGAAATAGTAGTTGTCCTGGTGCCAGCCGATGGCGCCGCCCGTCTCCGCCGGCTTGTAGATGCCCTGATAGTGGATCAGCCGGATATCGGGCCCGATCAGGCATTCCACCAGGTCCAGCAGGCGGGAATCGTTGATCAGCATGTGGAAGATCGGATGGCGGAGGTGGGCGGTGCGGATCTGGTAAACCTGAAAATCCTCGTCCCGGTCGCCGCCAGACTGGACGTTCTCCAGCGCGTTTTCCGCCGTCAGCCGCTCCGCCGTCTCCATATAGCAGGCACGGAGGTGCTCGATCTCGGCATCGTCGAGAAAGCCCTCGCTCAACAGATAGCCGTCGCGGCAAAATTGGTCGAGTTCGTCGGGGGCGAGCTGCATGCCGTGGTTCCTTCCGCGCCGGGCGAGACGCGATGGTAGCGCGGCCACGCGGACGGCGAAAGCGCCGCCACTTGGCGCTATAGTGACCGGCGAACGGAGCCGACGGGGAAGCGCATGCGAGTCGAGATCAACTACGGCCGGGGCAAATTGACGGTGGAGCTGCCGGGCGGGCTCGACGTCACGGTGATCGCCAAGCGCGACATGCCGACGCTGCACGATCCCCAGGCCGGAATCGAGGCGGCGCTATCCAACCCCGTCGGCGTCCCGCCGCTCGAGGAACTGGCGCGGGGCGCCACGACCGCCTGTATTTTGATCTGCGACATCACCCGGCCGGTGCCGAACGGCCTCTTTCTCCCCCTCCTGATCCGCCGGCTGATGGCGGCCGGCATGGCGGCCGAGAACATCACCGTGCTGGTCGCGACCGGCCTTCACCGCCCGAACGAAGGGACGGAACTGGCGGAACTGGTGGGCGACCCCTGGGTCTTGCAACAGGTTCGGGTGGAAAACCATTTCGCCACCGACGACACCGCCCACGTCGACCTCGGACGGACCGCGACGCGCGGCACCGTGGTGCGTCTCGACCGCCGGCTGGTCGAGGCCGATCTCAAAATCGCCACCGGCCTGGTCGAGCCGCACTTCATGGCCGGCTACTCGGGTGGTCGGAAGGTGATCGCGCCGGGCGTGGCACACGCCGAGACCATCACCACATTCCATTCCGCCCGCTTCATGGAGCACCCGCGCGCCGCCAACTGCGTGCTGGACGGCAATCCGCTGCACGAGGAGCAGTTGGAGATCATGGGCATGCTGGGCGGCGCCTTGGCCCTCAACACCGTCATCACCGAGGACCGCGCGTTGTCCTTCGTCAACTTCGGCGAGGTGGTGGAAAGCCATTATGCCGCCGTTGCCCATGCGCGGGCCTATTCGGAGGTGGAGGTGGGCGAACCCTTCCCGACCATTCTCACCAGCGCGGCCGGCTATCCGCTCGACAAAACCTACTACCAGACCGTGAAGGGCATGGTGGCGGCGATGGATATCCTGAGGCCGGGCGGCGACCTGATCATCGCCTCGGAGTGCGCCGAGGGCATGGGCTCGCCCCACTACGTCGAGGCGCAGCGCCGCCTGGTCGCCGGCGGGCCGGAGCGGTTCCTGGAGGAGATCGAGGCCAAGAGCCACGCCGACATCGACGAATGGCAGACCGAGATGCAGCTGAAGCCGATGCGGATCGGCACCATCCACCTCTATAGCGATGGCCTCAAGGGCCGGGAGCGCGGCCTGACGGGTGTCGAAATGACCGAGGACCTCACCGCCACCGTCGCCGCCGCCACGGCCCGCGCCGGATCCAACCGCGTGGCTGTGATCCCCGAAGGACCCTACGTGGTGCCCCGTGTCGGCGGCGGTTAGCCGGTCCAGCCGTAGTCCTCGCGCGCCGACTTTTCGCTGATCCGACCGTCGCGAAGGTCGCGGGCGACCGCGTCGGGCGCGCGGTCCTTTACCTCGCCGTTGCCGCCGCCGCCGGGCGTGTGAAGGATCAGCTTGTCGCCGGCCGGGATCATCTGCGTGCCCTTGCCCTTGAGCTTGGCGCCGGAGGCGAGGAAGACCGCGCCGGCCTTGCCCGCCGCGCCGCCGTTGCGGCCGCGGGCGGGATGATCGATCCGGTCGTAGGCGGCCAGCAGCTCCATGTCGGCGCCGATCGCCGACACGACCTCCAGCACCTGGCCGGTGCCGCCGCGCTGGGCGCCGACACCGCCGGAATCGGTGCGGAGTTCCTTGCGCAGGAAGACCACCGGCGCCACCTGCTCGGTGATCTCCACCGGCGTGCCCTTGACCCCGCTCGGGTACGCGGTGCCGTTGAGCCCGTCCTTGACGCTCCGCGCGCCGGTACCGCCGTTGGTGACGGCCGTGACGATGAAGATCTCCCGGTCGTTGGCGCCCCGGTCGGTGCGGCCCCGGAAGGTCATGTTCCACAGGCACGACGCACCCTCCGCCGGCACCCTCTCCGGCACCACCTTCGCCAGGCAGCCGAAGACCATGTCGGGCAGCATCTGGCCGACGATGTGGCGGGCGCAGACGGCGGCCGGATAGGGCGCGTTGAGGATCGACTTCTCCGGCGCCGTGACCCGGAAGGCGGAGAGCGAGCCCGCGTTGTTCGGCACCTCCGGCGCGATGGCGCAGCCGAGGCCGAAACTCGTGTAGGCGGTCGTATAGGCCATCGGCACGTTGACGCCATAACGCGACATCGGCGAAGTGCCGTCGTAGTCGACATGGATGCCGTCGGCGGCGATATCCAGCGTCGCCACCAGGTCGAGCGGGTGGTCGTAGCCGTCCACGGTCATTGAGTTCCGGTAACGGCCCGGTGGCAGCTTGGCGACCTCGTCCAGCACGGCGCGGCGTGAATTGTCGATGATGTAGGTCGCCAGCTCGTCGAGATCGTCGAGTTCGAACTCGTCCATCATCTCGACCAGGCGCACGCAGCCGACCTCGTTGCAGGCGGCGAGCGAATAGACGTCGCCCTCGGTCTCCACCGGCTCGCGCGTGTTGCGACGTACCATCGCCATCAGCGTCTTGTCGATGATGCCCCGGTCGGCCAGTTTCAGCATCGGGATGTAGATCCCCTCCATGTGCACGTCCGTGCCGTCCGGGCCAACGCCGAGGCCGCCGATGTCGGTTAGATGCGAGGTGCAGGAGAACATGCCGACCAGCTCGCCCTTGCGGAAACAGGGCGTGGTCAGGACGAAATCGTTCAGGTGCCCGGTGCCCATCCAGGGATCGTTGGTGATGTAGATGTCGCCTTCGTTCATTTCCGCAATCGGAAAATGGCGGATGAAGTGCTGCACCGATTCCGCCATCGAGTTGACGTGGCCCGGCGTGCCGGTCACCGCCTGGGCCAGCATCCGGCCCTGGAGATCGAAGACGCCGGCCGAGAGGTCGCCGCACTCTCGCACGATCGGGCTGAAGGCGGTGCGGAGCAGGGTCTGCGCCTGTTCCTCCACCACCGAGATCAGGCGGTTCCACATCACCTGCTTTTGGATGACGTCGAGTTGGCTATTCTGGCTCATGTCGCTTGCCCCTCCTTCCGATTGATGACGATATTGCCGTTCGCCGCGACGATGGCCCGAAAGGCGGCGGTGAGGTAAGTCGAGGTCTGATCCTCGAGGATGATCGCCGGGCCATCGATGACGGCGCCGGCGGCGAGGTCGGCCCGCTGGTGAAGCGGCACCGTCACCAATTCACCGCGATCGGCGTCGAACAGGCGCTGGCTTCCCGACGGCGTCGCGGGCGCGCCCGCCGCCGTCGTCGCCTGGGCGGGCGGCGTCGCCACGACGGTCGACACCGTCAGGCCCCAGGACAGGATTTCGACGTCGGCGCCGGGGATGATGCGCTTGTAGAGCCGCTCGTATTCCGCGTCGTAGGCCGCTTGCAGGCCGGGTCCGTCGGCCGGGCCGAGCGGCCGCGACGGCACGGCCACGGTGATCTCGTGACCCTGGCCGAGATAGCGCATGTAGGCGACCCGCGTTTCGTCGAGCGGCGCGCCGAAGGCACCGGATTCGACCACCGCGCGCGCCTCGTCCCGCATCTCTGCCATCACCTCGTTCACCGCATCCGCGTCGAAGGCGGAAAGCCGCATGTTGAGGCTGCGCACCACTTCGTAGGCGACGGGCGCACGGAGGAAGCCGATCGCCGAGCCGACGCCGGCATCCACCGGCACGACGATGCGCTGGATGGCGAGTTTTTCGGCGATCCGGCAGGCATGCAAGGGCGCGGCGCCGCCGAAGGCGATGATGGTCTGCTCGGCGGCGACTTTGCCTTCCTCCACCGCCAGCACCCGGGCCGCGTTGGACATGGTCTCGTCGACGATCTCGGCGATGCCGTAGGCCGCCAGTTCGACGCCGAGGCCGAGCGGTTCGGCCACGGCGTCGCCGATCGCCCGGGCCGACAGCTCGGGGCGGAGCGCGATGCGGCCGCCGGCGAAGCCTTCGGGATCGATCCGCCCCAGCACGATGTCGGAATCGGTGATCGTGGCCTGGGTCCCATTCCGGTCGTAGCCGGCCGGTCCCGGATCGGCGCCGGCGCTTTCCGGCCCGACGGTGATGCGCCCCAGCGTGTCGACCCGGGCGATCGAGCCGCCGCCGGCGCCGATCTCCACCATCTCGATCACCGGGATGCGGAGCGGCAGGCCGCTCCCCTTCATGAAGCGGGCCTGGCGGCCGACCTCGAACTCGCGCGCCCGGCGCGGCTCCAGATTCTCGATGAAGCAGATCTTCGCCGTGGTGCCGCCCATGTCGAGCGACATGACCTTGTCCAGGCCGGCCTCGGCGGCGATATCGCGGGCCAGCACGACGCCGCCGGCGGGACCGGACTCGACCAGGCGGATCGGTTGGCGCATGGCGGTTTCGAGTGTCGTCAGCCCGCCGCCCGAGGTCATCAGCAGCAGCGGACAACCGAAGCCGAGGCGTGCGAGCTCGCTCTCCAGGCGCGCGAGGTAGCCCTCCATCAGCGGACGGACATAGGCGTTGGCGGTCGCCGTGGTGAAGCGTTCGAACTCGCGCACCTCGGGGCAGATCTCGGAGGCCCGTGTCACCGGTATCTCGGGCAGGGCCGCCCGGAGGATCTCCTCGACCCGGTGCTCGTGGGCGGGATTGGCGTAGCCGTGCAGGAAGCCGACGGCGACGGAGCCCACCCCCTCCGCTTCCAGCGTCGGCACCAGGGCCTCGACCGCCGCCTCGTCGAGGGGGGTGAGCACCCGGCCGGCGACGTCGACCCGCTCCGGCACCGTCAGGCGCAGGTGGCGCGGCACCAGCGGCACCGGCTTGTCGATCATCAGGTCGTACTGGTCGTAGCGGCTCTCGTAGCCGACCTCGATGATGTCGCGGAAGCCCTCGGTGGTGACCAAGGCGGTTACCGCGCCGCGCCGCTCGATGATGGCGTTGGTCGCGAGCGTGGTGCCATGCAGGATCAGCCCGACCTCGCCGGGCGAGACGCCGGCCCCCGCCATCGCCTCTCGAACCGCGGCCATCACGCCCGCCTCGGGCGCGGTGGGCGTGGTCAGCACCTTGGCGGTGGCGCGCGCTGTACCCGCCTCCAGCACGACGTCGGTAAAGGTGCCGCCGATGTCGACGGCGAGACGCGTGGCGCGCCCGGTCATGAGGCTTGCGCCACGCGCGGCATGACTTCACCCGCGAACATGTTCAGTGCGTCCTCCACTTGTGTATGTGGCATGCCGACCCAGTGTACCGAGAGAATCATGTGGGTGACGCCGAGGCGCCGCTGGTAGCCGATGATCTGTTCGGCGACCTCGTCGGGGGAGCCGAAGAGGAAGCGGTCGCGGGTCAGGTCGTCGAAATCGAGGCCGAGGTCCTGGTCGTCGGCCGGCATCGCCTTGTCCTGGCCCCACTGGTGATAGACCTTGTACTTCTCCTCCAGATAGGGCCGGGCGAGGCGGGTCGCCTCCTCGCGGCTGGAGGCGACGAAGATCTCCCGCATCAAGGGCAGTTCGGTGGGCGCCGGCTTGCCGAATTCCTCCAGCGCCTGATTGTAAAGCGAGAGCTGGCGCTCGATCGTCTCCATCCGCTGGTGCGGGTTGACGAACCAGGTGTCGGCCAGCTGGGCCGCCCGGCGTACCGCGCCGTCGGCGTTGGCGCCGAACCAAATCGGTGGCATCGGCTTCTGCAACGGCTTGAGTGAGATTGTGGCGTCGATTAATTCGAAGTGGGAGCCCGTCATGGTGACCCCGTCCTCGGTCCACAGCCGCTTGATCGCCTCCAGATTCTCGACCAGACGCGGCACGCGCTCGGACTGCGTGGTACCGAAACCCTTGAATTCCACCTCGCGGTAGCCGAGACCGGCGCCGAAGACCAGCCGGCCGCCCGACATCACGTCGATGGTCGCCAACTGCTCGGCGATATCGAGGGGCTTGTGGAGAGAGAGGAGGACGATCCCGGTGACGAGGCGCATGGCCTCGGTCTCCGCCATCAGGCGGGAGAGGAGGGGGAGAAGCTGGTACTGCTGCAACGGTGCTGCGGCATAGTGCTGGCCGGTCAGCAGGTCGGAAAAGCCCAGCTTGTCGGCGAGGCGCACCTGGGCCACCACCTCCTCGAACCGCTTCGCCATGTCGTCGCCGGCGCGATACTGCCCGCGCACGAAGAGCCCGTACTTCATTTTGACCATCCGAAAACCCATCCTCCAGACAGGGTGATATTCTACCCGCTTGGCGGCGCCGACGCCATACGCCGGCCCCGGTTTGCCGTGGCCGGCGCCAGTGGATAAAGCATTTTCCGATCGATCTTGGCGGCCCGCTCCCCCGGCGATTCCGCTTGAACGGAAAATGCTCTAAGCTGTCGGCCCGAGCCGGAGATCCGGCGCTGGATGTCGGAACTCGTCGTGCCGGATGCCGCCGACCCCCCGAAGGGCAATGTCGTAAAACTGCCCGTTCGCCGCCGCCGCCGCCGAGACGTCGGATCGAGGAACAAGATTCGCACCAGTTCCGATCTTTGGCGGCGACCGATCGACCTCACGCCCGAACTCGCCGGCCGGCTGCTGTACGGCTTGGCGGAAAACCATCGCCACCGCCTCGAGGTCTTCGTGCGCCAGGGCGAGCGGGTCTCGTTCCACGCGCTGCTGGCGGTGACGGGAGACAGCGACATCCGCGTGCTGTCCTATTTCCAGGGCGCCGTCAGCCGCAAGCTTCGCCGCTTGCTGGCCGACCGCGAGAAGAAGATCCATCTCATCGGCTGGGATTACGCCGCGACCGAGTGGAATGCCGATCACACGATGATCGTCGACGGGATCTGCTACGTCACACCGGAGACGAGGGCGGCCTTGGCGGAGCACCTGGGCGCGGCTACGTCGGGCGCCTGAACCCTCGGCGCCCTCCACCGGAATAGATCGTCAACGCCGCCACCAGGTGTACGGCGGCCAGCATCCACAGGGTTGGGCCATAGCCGCCGGCGAGGTCCTTCAGCCGACCGACGACGCCCGGGCCCAAGCCGATGCCGAGGGCGAGGCCGACGTTGGCCAGCGCATAAACCCGGCCGTAATGGCGCGGGCCGAAGGCCTGGCGCAACAGCAGCGGCGGCAGCATGACGATGGCGCCGACGGGGAGACCGACGATCGCCGCGCCCACGAACAACATCGTTTCGCCCTCGGCATGGAGCACGAGGACGAAGCCGGCGAGCTGCACCAAGTGGCAGGCGGCCGTCAGGAGATTCAGCGACAACCGATCGCTCAGATAGCCGACCAGCAGGCGGCCGACGCCGGCGGCGATCGCCGTGACGCTCACCGCCAGCGCCGCCGCTTGCACGCCGAGGTCGTCCACCAGCAGCGGCACCTGGTGGGCGAGAAAGCCCACCTGGGCGAAGAGCGCCAGGCCGCAGGCGACGGAGATGCGCCAGAAGGCGGGGGCGCGGAAGAGTTTTCCCCGGTCCCAATCTCCGGCCGCCCCACCCGTCGCCCGGGAGGCGCGACGGATCGGTCCCTCGCCGAGCGCGCGGACGACGCCGGCCAAGGGCAGCATGGTCACGAGCGCCAGGGCGCCGACGCCCGCGACCATGGGCGCGAAGCCGTATCGATCCATGCCCCAGACCATCAGCGGCGGCAGCAGCGCCCCGCCGAGGCTTGCGCCGCTCAGCGCCAACGACAGGGCGAGGCCGTAGCGCACCCGGAACCAATCGGAGAGAATGGCGCTGATCGCCGGGGCGGCGAGGGCGGGATAGCCGCAGGCCATCAGGGGAAAGGCGAGGAAGAGTTGCCAGGGCGCGGAAATCTGACCGAGCGAGGCGACGGACAGCGCCGTCGCGCCGACACCGAGCGCCACGACCAGCGCCGCGCGACCCCGTTCGATCAGGCGGGCATAGAACATGGTGGCCAGAATGCCGACGACCCAGCCCAGCGATATGGCGCTGGAGATCGAACTCGCGGACCAGCCGTGGCGATCCTGCAGCGCCGCCATGTAGACGCTGTGGCCGTAGAAGGTGATGCCCCAGGCGACGGTCGCCGAATAGAAGGCGATCGCGGTGATGGCGATATGGCGCCCGCTGTTCTCGCCGGCGGCCCGGGCGAGTGTCAACTGACTTGCCGCTCGCGGCCTTCCCAGTAGGGCGCGCGGAGTTCGGTCTTCAGGATCTTGCCGGCACCGCTCAAGGGCAGGGGGTCGGTCCGGAACTCGAGGCTACGGGGGACCTTGTAGCCGGCGATGAGTTCGCGGCAGCGGGCGACCAGCTCCTCCTCGCTCGCCGCCGTCGCCGGCTTCAGCCGCACGATGGCGTGGACCCGTTCGCCCCATTTGTCGTCCGGCACGCCGATGACCGCGCATTCGAGCACCGCGTCGTGCTGGTAGAGGGCATTCTCCACCTCGGCCGAGAAGACGTTCTCGGCGCCCGTGATGATCATACCCTTGATCCGGTCGACGATATAGAAGAAGCCGTCCTCGTCCATGTAGCCGCCGTCGCCCGTGTGCAGCCAGCCGTCGCGCAAGGTCTCGGCCGTCAGCTCCGGCTGGCGCCAGTAGCCGAGCATGACGTTCGGCCCGCGCGCGCAGATCTCGCCGACGCTGCCGGGAGCGACTTCGTTGCCGTCCTCGTCCAGGATCTTCAGGTCGACCATTATCGCCGATAGGCCGATCGAGTTGATCTTGCCGAGGCTCGCGCTCGTCCCGGCGATGAACTCACTCGGCAGCATGGTCAGGATCGGCGCCGATTCCGTCTGGCCGTAGCCGTGCACGAACGCCACCGTCGGCATCAGCTCCAGCGCCCGGCGCACCACCGTCTCGGGCATGGGCGAGGCGCCGTACATGATGGTCTTCACCGCGCTCAGATCGTAGTTTCCGACGTCCGGGTGGTTGACGATCATGTTCAGCATCGTCGGCACGTAGATCGCATGGCTGATGCGGAAGCGCTGCATCGCCTCGAGCGCGCCGTCGGGCGTGAAGCCAGGCACGAAACAATGCCGACCGCCCGCGATGGTTAGCGAAAAGGTACCCAGCGCGTCGGCCTGATGGAACATCGGCGCGACATGCAGCCAGCTCGAATGCCGGTCGATGCCCAGGCTGTAGAGCACCTGCATGGCATTCGCCACCAGGTTCCTGTGGCTGAGCATCACGCCCTTGGAGCGCCCGGTGGTGCCGCCGGTATAGAAGATGCCCGCCAGGTCGTCGCCGCCCTTGTCAGCGTCGGGAATTGGTGGGTTGCCGGCGATCAGCGACTCGTGGCGGCTCATGTCCTCGGGCGCGTCGCCGTCGGCCATATGAACCAGCCGTTCGACCGAGGGCACCTGGTCGGCGATTCCCCGCCAGAGTTCCAGGAAATTGCCGTCGACGCATAAGATCCGCGCCTCCGAATCGTTCAGCCAGTGCACCACCTCCGGCCCCGCCAGGCGGGAGTTGACCGGCACGAAGACGCCGCCCGCCCAGGCGACGGCGAAGAGCATCTCGTAATACTGGACCGAATTCAGCGACAGGATCGCCACGCGTTCGCCGTCCTGGAGGCCGAGGATCTTGAGGCCGGCGGCCAGGCGCTGGATGCGGTCGATCGTTTGGAGCCAGGTGCGCCCGTAGCCCTCGCCTTCGACGGCGATGCCTTCGCCGTTGGCCTGCACGGCCCGCTTCAGTCCCTGGGTCAGTTGCATGGGCCGGCTCCGCCGTTCACATCCGTTCGACCATCCGCCAGGCCTGTTCGGCCCGCAGCCGGCAGACGTCCTTGAACTCGATCGATTGCGCCGAGGCGGAAATGCCGTCGAGGCCTCGTTTGTAGACGCCCTGGACGATGGCGGCGATGCGGAAGATGGCGAAGACGACGTAGAAGGGCCAGTTCTCGATTTCGCCCCGCCCGGTCAGCGCGCAGTAGCGGCCGACGAACTCTTCCTCGGTCGGAATGCCCGTGGCTTCGAAATCGGTCTCCAGGAAGTTGCCGGTCCGGCCCGTGTCGACGTGATAGACCATGGAAGTATAGGCGAGGTCGGCCAAGGGGTGGCCCAGGGTCGAGAGTTCCCAGTCCAGCACCGCGACGACGCGCGGCTCGCTCGGGTGCACGAGGCAGTTGCCGATCCGGTAGTCGCCGTGCACCAGCGTGGTCTCGTCGGTCTCCGGGATATTGTCCGGCAGCCATTCGATCAGCCGGTCCATCGCCGGGATCGATTCCGTCTCGGAGGCGCCATACTGCTTGGCCCAGCGGTCGTATTGGCGGCGGTAGTAGTTTCCCGGCCGGCCAAAATCGCCGAGGCCCACCGCCTCGTGGTCGACGGCGTGGAGGGCGGCGAGGCATTCGACGAAGTGCATCAGCAGCGCCATCCGCTCCGTCTTGGGCATCGTGTCCAACCGCGGGTCGACCATGAGGCGGCCCGGCACATGACTCATGACGAAGAACGGCGTGCCGACGATATCCTCGTCGTCGCACAGCAGGTACGTCTCCGGCACCGGCACGGGCGTGTCGCGAAGCGCGGTGATGACGCGGTATTCCCGCTCCACCGCGTGGGCCGAGGGCAGCAGCTTGCCCGGCGGTTTCTTGCGCATGACATAAGCGCGCCCGCCCGCCTCCAGAAAATAGGTCGGGTTGGATTGCCCGCCCTCGAACTGGCGCACCACCATGGGGCCGCGAAAGGCCTCGATGCGCGCCGCCAGATAGCGCTCCAAAGCCGCCTCGTCCAGCTGGTGGGCTTGGCGTACCGGGATGATCTCGACGCCTTCGTACTCCGCTTGGTGGCTCATCCGGCGATTCGCTCCACCTGGGCCCAGGCCGCCTCCGCCATCGGGCGCGCGCGCTTGCCTTCTTCCGCCGCGTGCTCGCTTGCAGCGGTGCCGTCCAGCGCCCGGCCCATGATGCCCTGCAGGATCGCCCCCAGGCGGAACATGTTGTAGGCCTGATACCAGTCGATGTCGGCGATGCCCGCCCGGCCCGTCCGCCGGCAGTAGGCCTCGGTGAACTCGGCCTCCGTCGGGATGCCGAGCGCCTCCACGTCCTGGCCGCCGACGCCCCGGAAGAGGTCGCCGCCCAGGCGCCAGCCCATCAGCAGATAGGTGAAATCGGCCAAGGGATGACCAAGGGTCGCCAGCTCCCAATCCAAGACCGCCAGTACGCGGGGCTCGCTCGGATGGAAGATCATGTTGTCGAGACGGTAGTCGCCATGCACCAGGCAGGTCGCGTCCTCGGCCGCGAGCGTCGCCGGCAGCCACTCGATCAGCCTGTCCATCTCGGGGATCGTCTCGGTTTCGGAGGCGCGATACTGCTTCGACCAGCGGGAGATCTGGCGTTGGATGTAGTTCCCCGGGCGGCCGAAATCGCCGAGGCCGACGGCCTCGTAATCGACCTTGTGCAACTCCGCCATCACTTCGCCCATGGCGTCATAGATCTTCCAGCGCTCCGACTTGGCGAGGTCGGGCAAGGTCGGGTCCCAAAACACCCGGCCCTCGACCCATTCCATGATGTAGAAGGCGGTGCCGACGACCCCTTCGTCTTCCGACAGCACATAGGTGCGCGGCACCGGCACGGGCGTGTCGCGAAGCGCGGTGATCACCCGGTATTCGCGCTCGACGGCATGGGCCGAGGGCAGCAACTTGCCCGGCGGCTTGCGGCGCAGCACATAGTTCTCGCCGCCGGCCGACAGGCGGTAGGTCGGGCAGGACTGGCCGCCCTTGAACTGTTCCACCTCGAGCCCACCGGAGAAGCCCTCGACGTTCTCTTCCATGAAGCGTTGCAGGTGCGCGACCTCGAAACGGTGCTGCTCGCGCACCTCCATCGTGCCGCTGAAATTGCGCTGCATCTCCGCGCCGCGATTGGCCATCGCTTCCCCCTCGATATTGGCGGCGTGGCCTCAGGCGGCGGCGGTCTTGGCGGCGATGTCGCGGCGGCCGGCGTTGATCGCCAGCAGATAATCCATGCCCTCGACCATGATCGCGTCGCCCACCATTTCCTCGCCCTCGGCCTCGAGTTCGCGCATGTCGACCCAGTTGGCGTAGAGGGCACGGGTCCGCTTGGTGATGATGCCGGCCTTGACGAGGGTCCGGGTCAGCACGCGGAAGACGTTGGTGCCCTCTTTCAGCTCGTTCCGCCGGTCGTTCTCGTCATAGACCTCTCGGATGCTCTCGCGCAGCTCCTCCCAGTCGAGGCCGAACTGGCCGTAGACGACCCGCTTCTGGCGGATGTTGACCAGGTTGAAGAGCAGCGCCTCGAAGCATTCCGCCGCCCAGTCCTCGATTTGGTCGCGCTCGGCCCGGCTCAGCTCCGGCATGGTACGGTCGGCCCAGATCTTGCCGAAGCGGTGGTGGAAGGCCTCGTCCGTCATGACCAGCTGCACCAGGCGCTTCAGCACGGGATCGTTGGCATGGGCATGGATGTTGGCGAAGGCGCCCATGGCGAGGCCTTCCAGCAGCATCTGCATGCCGACCAGCTTCTTCCACACGACATCGGTGTGGACCAGGTCCTCCAGCAAGTCGCCCAGCACCTCGCCGACGGGAAGCGCGGTGCCCCAGCGGGCCTCGATGTACATCGCGAAACCGGTGACGTGGCGTGCCTCCTCGCGCGCCTGGTTGGCGGCGTATTCCCGCGCGCCCGCGTCATGGAGCAGGCTGCAAAGTCCGGCCGAGAGCGAGAGCGCCCCCTGCTCGCCATGCAGAATGGAGGAGAGCTGCCAGCGCATGATTTCGTTCGCCAGGCGGGCCTGCTCGCGCTCGGGCATCGCTTGCACCAGGGGGCTGCGGAATTCCGGCAGCCGGTGCTTGGGCATAATGTAGCCGTGCTCCAGATCGAAGGGCTGGGAAAAGTCGACATAGCGGCTGTCGGTCGGGTCCCAGAAATGCTCGTGCGTCGCCGAGATGATGCGATCGAACGCGCCGGACCGGCGGTTGTAGCGATCCACCTCGATCAGGCGGCGGAAGTCCTTCGGATCGACGACATCGTAGACGGGATCGTAGGTCAGCTGCTCGGACATGGTCTCCGGCTCCGTGCACTGGAAATTTCGGGCGATCCTAATGGATGCCCAGAGCCGTGGCGAGCCCCACGAGGCGCCCTCAACGACCGATCGCCCGCGCCCCGATATCGCGTCGGCAGAAACCACCCGGCCAATCGACGACGTCCACCGCCTCATAGGCGCGGGTCCGCGCGGCGGCGATCGTCCGCCCGAGCGCCGTGACGCCCAGCACCCGGCCGCCGTTTGCCAGCAGGCGGCCCTCCTCGCGTTTGGTACCGGCATGGAAGATGGTGACGTCGGGCAAGTCGCCCGCCGGGCCGAGGCCCTGGATCTCGCCGCCCTTGGCGTAGTCCCCGGGATACCCGTTCGCCGCCAACACCACGACCATGGCGGCCTCGTCCCGCCAGCGCAGGTCAACGTTTTTCAGCTGCCCGTCGGCGCAGGCCATCAGCACCGGCAGCAGGTCCGAGCGGAGCCGAGCCATCAGCACCTGGCATTCGGGATCGCCGAAGCGGCAGTTGTATTCGATGAGGTGCGGTCCGGCCTCGTTCACCATCAGGCCGGCATAGAGGACGCCCTTGTAGGGCCGGCCGGCCGCCGCCATGGCGCGCACCGTGGGCTCGACGATGCGGCTCATGGTCGCCTCGACGGTCGCTTCGTCCATCACCGGAGCGGGCGAATAGGCGCCCATGCCGCCGGTATTGGGCCCCCTGTCGCCGTCGCCGACCCGCTTGTGGTCCTGCGCGGTGGCGAGCGGCAGCACCGTCACCCCGTCGCTCAGCGCGAAGAAGCTCGCCTCTTCGCCCTCCAGGAACTCCTCGATGACGATTTCCGCGCCGGCCGCGCCGAAGCGGCCGCCCAGGATCTCGCCCGCCGCCTCGATGGCCGTCTCGACGTCCTCGGCGACGATGGCGCCCTTGCCGGCCGCGAGGCCGTCGGCCTTGACCACGATCGGCGCGCCCATCTCCTGGATGTGGGCGGCGGCGGCTTCCAGGTCGGTGAAACGGCGGTAGGCCGCGGTCGGGACGCCGACCTCGGCGCAGAGGTCCTTGGTGAACGCCTTCGAGCCTTCCAGCACGGCGGCGGCGGCGCTGGGCCCGAAGGCCTTGATGCCGGCCGCGTCCAGCCGGTCCACCAGCCCCTCGACCAGCGGCGCCTCGGGCCCGACGACGACGAAGCCGATCTCCTCGGAACGGCAGAAGCCGATCAGCCCGTCGAAGTCCATGACGTCGATCTCAATGGTGCGCGCGACCTCGGCGATGCCGGCGTTGCCGGGCGCGCAGAACAACCGGTCGGTCAGCGCCGACGCGGCGAGCGCCCAGCAGAGCGCATGCTCCCGTCCGCCCGAGCCGATCACCAGAATGTCCATGGTGCCCTCCGAGATGTGCTCGGACAACCTAGCCCGCGCTTCCCGCCGTGGCCACGGCCCAGGTCGACCCTTCGGGCCGGCAGCGGCGCCGAGGCCATGGCCACGGCGGGAAGCGCGGGCTGGCTGGTCGTGAATCGAGATAAAATTGCAACCTGAGCGTCACTTCAACTCATTCGATTTCGCCGCAACCCTCTCGCCTGTCGGGAATCACGAAAAGTGACGAAACAAGATCGCCGCCGGCAATGTCGACCCGAATTTTTCATTTATCTCAATGTATTATATAATTTCCAGATATTACGAATTATCCAAAACCAGCCGCCGACTCGTCATTTCTTGTCAAAAAGCCGCCCGTTCCCAGGAGGATTCCGCCACGCGCGGGCGATCGAGGCGCGTGGCCGGGTGTGATTTTCGTTCCGTCGGTGGGGATCTGCGGTTGCGGCGGCGGGCAATCGGCATGCGGTGCTCGAACGGCTGGGGCGCGCCGCCGGGAACAAGGAACGGCAAGGGGCCCGGGCGACCCTATCGACGGCGAAGCCAACGGCACGTTGGGGCATCGGATGACCAGCTGAAATCGGCAAAAGGGCGGAATGAGATCGCAAGCGCACCACCCGGTGAAGCGGGGTTAGACGAAGAAAACGAGGTCGGGCACCATTGTGGAGACGCCTGGATCGGGGGCGCATTGGTTCTCGCCATTGATCACATGATGGCCATGATGCCTCGTAAACCCGGCCAATTCCCGCTAGCCGATTCCCGCTGGCCGTATCCATTCCTCTTCCAACCGGCGGCACGCCGGGCCGATCCTCCGGGAATGTCCGCGCGAGAGCGCGCGGCGGGCCCATTCGGCCGTGCCACCCCCGGGCGCGTTCCTGTATCATGGAAGCGGAATCACGCACGGGCGAGGGTCATGGACACGGCGGAACCAAGCGCCAACCTGCCGGAACTCACCGTCTCGGAGCTCTCCTTCCACCTGAAGCGGATCGTCGAGGAGGCCTTCCCCTACGTGCGCGTGCGGGGCGAGATCTCGGGCTTCATCCAGGCGCGCTCGGGCCACCTCTACATGTCGTTGAAGGACGATAAGGCGGTGCTCGACGCGGTCTGCTGGCGCGGCACGGCCGGCACCCTCGGCTGCCGGCCAGAGGACGGGCTGGAGGTGATCTGCACCGGCAAGCTCACCACCTATCCCGGCCGCTCGCGTTACCAGTTGGTAATCGAGCGGATGGAACCGGCCGGCGTCGGCGCCCTGATGGCGCTGCTGGAGGAACGCCGGCGCTCGTTGGAGGCCGAGGGCCTCTTCGCGGCCGAGGCCAAACGGCCGCTCCCTTACCTGCCCGAGGTGATCGGCGTGGTGACCTCGCCGACGGGGGCGGTGATCCGCGATATTTTGCATCGCCTGCGCGACCGCTTTCCCCGCCGGGTGCTGCTGTGGCCGACCCTGGTGCAGGGCGAGGTCGCGGCGGAACAGGTCGCGGCGGCTATTCGCGGCTTCAATCGCCTCGACGCGGGCGGTCCGGTCCCCCGCCCCGACCTGCTGATCGTCGCGCGCGGCGGCGGCAGCATCGAGGACCTCTGGGCCTTCAACGAGGAAATCGTGGTCCGCGCGGCGGCGGAGAGCCAAATTCCGCTGATTTCCGCCGTCGGCCACGAGACCGACACCACGCTGATCGACCATGCCTCCGATCGCCGGGCGCCGACGCCGAGCGCGGCGGCGGAGATGGCGGTGCCGGTCCGCCTCGACCTCTTGGAGCAAGTCGGCGAGCTGGAGCGGCGCCAGGTGACGTCGCTTCGTCGCCGGCTGGAGGAGCACCGCTACCGGATCGAGGGCCTGGCCCGGGGACTGCGCGGCCCGCGCGAGCTGCTGGGCTTCGCCAGCCAGCGCTTCGACGATCTGGCGGAGCGGCTGCCCCGCGCGCTCGCCGCGCTGGCTCGCGAGCGCCACGGGCGGCTCCGCGAGCTGGCGGCGCAGCTCCGCCCCCGCCTGCTGGCGGCGGAGATCGCGCGCCGCCGGGAACGGCTCGCCGAACTCGACGCCCGCGGGCGCCGGGCCGAGTGGAATCGCCGCGAGCGCATCGGCGAGCGGCTGGAGGGCCTCGGCCAGCGCCTGGAGAACCTCTCCTACCGGAACGTGTTGGCGCGCGGCTATGCGGTGGCGAGAGGCGAGGACGGCCGCCCGCTCACCTCCATGGCGCTGGCGACGCCCGGCCGCGCGCTCGGCCTCGAATTCCACGACGGCCAGGTGGGCGTCACCGTCGCCGGCGCGCCAGCCGCCGCGCCGGCCAGGCCGGCCCGGCGCCGGTCGAAGCCCGGCGGCAACCAGGGCGAACTCTTTTGATCCGGTTCGTCCTCTTCCTTTGGTTGCTTCCGTTGGCCGCGCCCGCCGTGGCCGCGCCGGTCCACCTCGAAGGCGACGCGATCCAGGGTGGCCTGATGCGCGGCCGTGCGGCGCCGGGAAGCGAGGCGTGGCTCGACGACAAGCCGGTGCGTGTCGCCGCCGCCGGCCGCTTCGTTATCGGCTTCGGCCGCGACCACGGGCCCCGGGCCCGCCTGCGCGTCCGCGCGCCCGGCGGCGGGAGCCACCTCCGGGAACTGGGAATCGAAAAACGCGTCTACCGGATCCAGCGGATCGACGGCCTGCCGCCCAAGATGGTGACGCCGAGCGCCGAGGCGCTGAAGCGGATCCGCCGCGAGGCGAAGCTGATCCGCGCGGTCCGCCGCCTCGACACGCCCGAGACCTGGTTCGCCTCGGGCTTCGTCTGGCCGGCCAAGGGCCCCATCACCGGTGTCTTCGGCAGCCAGCGGGTCTTGAACGGCGAGCCCCGCCGGCCGCACTACGGCATCGATATCGCGGCCCCCGCCGGCACGCTCGTCACCGCCCCCGCCGCCGGCCGCGTGGCGCTCGCTGAAACCGACCTCTACTTCACGGGCGGGACGGTGATGGTGGACCACGGCCACGGCGTCACATCCGTCTTCTCCCACCTTCGGGACGTGACGGCGCGGGTCGGCCAAATTCTCGCCCGTGGCGACCCCCTGGGCACGATCGGCGCGAGCGGCCGCGTCACCGGCCCGCACCTCGACTGGCGCGTCAACTG
This sequence comes from Alphaproteobacteria bacterium, assembly GCA_965226475.1. GTDB lineage: Bacteria > Pseudomonadota > Alphaproteobacteria > JASLMY01. The sequence continues at coordinate 468,987 of CBDDDJ010000003.1, forward strand.
GTTCGCCGAACGCCTCGACCCGGCCCTGCTCGTCGGCCCGATGCCCGAGTAATGCCAACCCGCAATTAGAGGGACTAATCGTGGGTTGTCTGGCGTTCAGACGCCACGCGGGCTTTTCCTCGCATAAGCTCGGGCGCGCGGTCGCGCTTGCCGACCCGCGATGAGTTGCACGCAACGCAGGTCGGTATAATACCGGTCGACGGACGTTCCCGGCCGGCCCGCACCCCCGGCTGGCGACCGTCGCGAAAGCGCGATAATCCTGGATCGCCGCGCCGCCCGGGCGTATCAAGTCGCCTCGGGAACGAGGTGACGGCGGATGAACGTCGGCGACATCGATTTGGAGGCCGGGCCGGCCCTGGCCAACGCGCCGGCGGCGCGGCGGCGGCGGCGGTCGACGCTCGGCGCCTGTTCGGGGACGCATTTCGTCCATGACGGCTTCTCCGACGTGATCTATTTCCTCCTGCCGCTCTGGCAGGCGGAGTTCGCCCTGTCGCTGGCCGTCGTCGGCATCACCAAGTCACTGTTCTCCACCGCGCTGGCCGTCGGTCAGATCCCGGCGGGCATTCTGGCGGAAAAGCTGGGCGAGCGGCGTTTGCTGGCGATCGGCACCGCCGTCACCGGGTCGGCCTTCGTCGGTCTCGGTTTCGCCGAGGGGGTGATCGGGCTGATGCTCTGCCTAGCGTTCGCCGGTCTCGGCTCCAGCGTGCAGCATCCACTGTGCGCCGCGCTCGTCTCCAAGGTCTACGAAGGGGCGGGCCAGCGGCGCGCGATCGGCATCTACAATTTCGCCGGCGACGTCGGCAAGGCGATTGTCCCGGCGTTGGCCGGGTTGCTCGTGGGCGTGCTCGGCTGGCGCATGATCGCCGGCGGCTACGGCGCGATCGGCATGGGCCTGGCGCTCGTCATCCTGGCCGTCTTCGCCGCCCTCGGCGTCGGCGCGGCCATCGTGCATCGCGCGTCCAAGCCGGCTGCGGCGGCGCCCGCCGTCGGCTGGGGTATCCAGGACACCCGGGGCTTCGGCCTGCTGGCCGGGATCGGCGTCATCGACGGGGCCAGCCGGACCGCCTGCCTGACCTTTCTGCCCTTTCTGCTGCTGGGCAAGGGGCTCGCGCCGGCGGAGATTGGATTCGCGCTGGCGCTGGTCTTCGTCGGCGGCGCCGCCGGCAAATTCCTCTGCGGCATGCTCGCCGAACGCTTCGGCATCACCGCGAGCGTCGTTTTGACCGAGGCGCTGACCGCGCTTCTCATCCTGGCGCTTCTGGGTCTGCCGCTGATCCCTTCGATGGTGTTGCTGCCGCTCTTGGGCGCGATGCTGAACGGCACCTCGTCGGTGCTCTATGGCACGCTTCCGGCTTTTGTCTCGGCCGAGCGTCGCGGACGTGGCTACGGCCTTTTCTATTCCCTCGGCATCGGCGGCGGGGCGGCGGCGCCCTTCCTCTTCGGCCTGCTGAGCGACTGGGCAAGCGTCGAGACCACGCTCGTCGTACTGGCCGCCATGATCTTCGGGACCGTACCGCTGGCGATCCCGCTCGGCCGCCGGCTCACGCATCGCCTGTGAGAAAGCTGTGCTCTCGGATACACATGGGCGAGGCGGCGGCGGCGGGGCATTTGACCCGAAGGGCGGAGAAACGCGCCCGCCTTGGCAAGGGAAACGACGGTTGACGGAAGCACGCTACAACCGCCAGTCGGGGCAAATTGGCCCCCGGGCGATCCTGGTCATGGTGCTCGGCGGCCTCGTCGGCGCGATCCTGTTGGGCGCGATCTACGGCTACTACATGTGGTACGTGCAGACCGTGCCGGTGGTGGCGATGATGCTGAAGTTCTTCGCGCCGATCGCCTACGTCGTCGGCATTGGCGTGATCGTCGGCAGGACGGCGCGTATCGGCAAGGTTGCCAGCCGCGCCTTCGTCGGCTGGTTTGCCGTGGCCGTCGGCATCGTCTCGGTCTACACCGGATGGGTCTTCTGGCTGTTGGCGTGGAGCGGGCACGACTACTTCGCGCCACTGAGCGACGACTGGTGGTTCTCGGCCGTGGCGCAAGTGGCTGACGAGGGCATCAACTACACACCCAAGTGGTATGCGACGGGAACGAAAAGTTACCTGTTGTGGTCTCTCGAGGCCTTCTTGATCGTCTTCTTGGGCTGGGTCCTGGCGGTGCAAACGGTACATGCGCGCGGTCGCGCCTTTTGCGAGGCGTGCAAGGAATGGGCCGAGGACGTCTACCTATCGCCCGAACTGGAGGCGATCGGCGACAAGGTGGGTTTCCAGGCAGAACTGGAGATCGATCCGCTGGCGCGATTGTTGGCGATCCTGCGGGTCGAGCCTGAACGGCACGGCACGTTCAGCCGCATTCGCATCCAGGCGTGCCGGAAATGTGAAAACTTTTTCACCCTGGATGTCCAAGGGATCCGGAGGTGGCGCGACGACAACGAGGAGAAGACTGCGGAGACGCCGCTGGTTGACAATCTATTGATTGATAAACCGACGCACGACGCAATCGCCCGCCACTTTCCCAACGCCGGCAAGCCGGTCGATTGAGACCCCGCATCCCGTCGGCATTCAATCGCTTGGACCCGGCCGGCGTCGGCGCTGCTTGACCTCCGCGCGCACGCGCTTGGCATTCAGGCGGGCGGCGCGTTGGGCGCGCGATGGCCTGGTCGCCCGCCGCGGCCGGGGGGCAATGGCGGCGCGGCGGATCAGCGCCACCAGCCGGGCGCGGGCGTCGCGGCGGTTGCGCTCGCGCGTGCGGAAGCCGCGGGCATCGATCACCAGCTCGCCGTCGGCCGTCAGACGCCGTCCGGCCAAACGTCGGAGCCGGATCTTGATCGACTCGGGCAGCGCCGTCGTCGCCTCGACGTCGAAGCGCAGCTGTACCGCCGTCTCGACATTGTTGACGTTCTGGCCGCCGGGGCCGCCCGCCTGGATGAAGCGCTCGCGCAGCTCGGCTTCGGGGATCGTGATGCCGGGCAGGATCTCGAGGCGCGGGGCGCCCGCGACCAGGCGCCCCTCGGCCGGGCGCGGCGGTCTAGCCACGGGAGGCGCGGGAGCATGGCCGCCTCTTGGGCCGCCTCATACCGACCTGCGTTGAGTGCAACTCAACGCGGGTCGGCAAGCGCGACCGCGCGCCCGAGCTTATGCGAGGGAAAGCCCGCGTGGCGTCCGGACGCCAGACAACCCGCAATGAGTCCCTCTCATTGCGGGTTGGTATCATCCCTCTGTCTCCGCGGCTTTGGCCGTGCGCGCCTCGATCCGACGGATCAGGCCGTCGTAGCCTTCCCTGGCCAGGACCGAGGCGAACTCGGCTCGCAGACGCGCGAGCTCGCTGTATTTGCCGTCCAGATAAACATCGACGATGCGCCAGCCCTGGTCATAGGACTTGGTCAGATAGTCGAGGCTGACCGGTTCGCCATCGCTCCGGTGCAACCGGCCGCGGACCAGGATCAGGCCCCGGACCGAGGGTTCGCTGCCGTCGACCTCGAAGCGCTCGCCGGAATAGCCCTTGAAGCGGCCGGCGTAGGTCGCGACGGTCATGGCGGTGAAGGCCGCGACCAGCCGTTGTTTCCGCGCGTCGTCGAGCTTGCGCCACCGCTGGCCGACCGCCGCCTTGGCCATGCTCTCGAGGTTGTAGGTCTCGCCCAGCAGGGCGTCGAAGGCGGAGACGCGACCTTGGAAGCCGAGCTCGTCCGCTTTTTGCATGATCCCCAGCATGCCGGCGTTGAGCCGCGCCACCAGCGCTTCCGAGGGCTCGAGCGCGCGCGCGGGCCCCGCCGCCCAGAGCAGGGCGACGAGGAAGCACGGCACGCCCGCGAAAGCGACGAGGGCCTGTTGCGGCCACCGCGCGCGGGCGTTATCAGGGGGGCGCGTCGGCACTGCCGACGCCACGCTCCTCGCGGTCATCGGGACCTCCGGGAAAACTCCGAACCGGGCCTTATATATGTCCAGACCGTCCCGAGTTGAAGACGCGCCGGACCAGAATGCCCCGGCGGACCGATGGTCGACGCTGATCGGCGCCTGGGTCGGCTTCGTCGCGCGTCGCGCCGCCTGGGTACTGTTGCTGGCGGCGGCGGCGACCGCCGCCTCGCTCTATCTCGCGTATCGCCACCTCGGCATCGATACCGACACCTCCAACATGATCTCCGAGGACGTGCCCTTCCGCCGGCACGATACGGCCTTCAGGCAAGCCTTCCCCAAGCTCGATGGCTCCCTCGTGGTGGTGATCGACGGCACCGAGCCGGAGGCCGCCGCCCGCGACGCGGGGTTGCTGGCGGCCAGGCTCCGAGCCTCGCCCCACTTCGAGGATGTCTACTGGGCGACCGGCCATCCCTTCCTGCGGCGAAACGGGCTCCTCCATATGCAGACGGAGGCGCTTGCGCGGCTGGCCGACCGGCTCGCCGCCTCGGAACCCCTGCTCGGCGCGCTGGCGGAGGATCCCTCGCTCGCGGGCCTGGTGGAGATCGCCACCCGGGCATTCGCCCAGGCGGACGAGGTCGGGCGCGACGATCTGCGCCGGTTGGCCGACGGCATCGCGCATGTCGCCGAGGCCACCGTCGCCGGCCGGCCGGGCATGCTCTCGTGGCGGCGCCTGGTGATCGACGACGACCGCGAGGCGCGCGAGATCATTCTCGCCCGCCCAAGGCTCGATACGGCCAGCCTGTCGCCGGCCCGCGCCGCGATGGCCGGCGCCCGGGCGCTGGCGGGCGAAATCGGCATCGGTCCGCAACGAGGGACGCGGCTGCGCCTCACGGGCAAGCCGGCGATGCGGCAGGAGGAGCTGGAGAGCTCGCGAATCGGCGGTACCACCGCCGGCCTGCTGTCGCTCGCCCTGGTCGCCGGGCTGCTGGGCCTGGGTCTCCGCTCCCCCCGCCTGGTGGTGGCGACGCTCGTGACCCTGACGATGGGACTTTCCTGGAGCGCCGGCTTCGCGACCCTCGCCATCGGGCACGTGAACCTGCTGTCGGTCGCCTTCGCCGTGCTCTTCATCGGCCTCGCGGTCGATTTCTCGATCCACTTCTGCCTCCGCTTTCGCGAGGAAGTGGCGCGCGATCCCGGGGGTGGAGAGCGGGCGGCCCTCGTCCGGGCCGGCCGGGGCGTGGCCCGGGGCCTTGCCATCGCGGCCCTGGCGGCCGGGCTCGGCTTCCTCGCCTTCCTGCCGACCGACTACCGGGGCTTCGCCGAATTGGGCCTGATCTCGGGCGTCAGCATGGGGCTCGCCTATCTCGCCAACCTGACGGTGCTGCCGGCCCTGATGGCGGTGCTCGCCGGCGGCTTCGAGCCACGGCTGCCGCCGGGCCGCCCCGATGGCCGGCTGGAGCGGCTGGTGACCCGCCACCATCGGACGGTGCTCGCGGTCTCCATCGTCGCGACGCTCGCCGCCGCGCTCCTCCTGCCGCGCGTCGGCTTCGACCTCAATCCGGTCAATTTGCGCGATCCGGACACGGAGTCGGTGGCGACCTTCCTGGAGTTGAGCGCCGATCCGGACTCCAGCCCCTACGGCGTCGATGTCCTGGTGGCGGACCTGGCCGCCGCGCGCCGAATGGCCGAGGACCTCGGCGCCCTGGACCCGGTGCGCCGGACCCTGACGCTCGCCAGTTTCGTGCCGGCGGACCAGGACGAAAAGCTCGCCATCGTCGAGGACATGGCGCTCTATCTGGCGCCGTTGGTGATGCTGCAAGCGCGTCCGCGCGAGCCGGGCGAGGGGGCCGCCGCCGCGCTCGACCGGGCGGTCGGGGACTGGAAGGCGCTCGCCGCCGAGCGGGAGCGGCTCTCGGCTCCGCTCGCCGATGCGGTGTCGCGCGCGGGCGAGGCGCTGGCGCGGGTGGCGGCCGGCGGCGAGACGGCGGCGCGGATACTGGAACGGCGCCTGCTCGGCCATTTCCCCCGGATGCTGGAGGATCTGGCACTCGTCCTCGAGGCGTCGCCTTCCAGCGTCGAGACTCTGCCGGCGAACCTGCGCGAGCGTTGGGTCGGCGCGGGCGGCATTCACCGGGTGAACGTCGCGCCGGTCGACGATCTGATGGTGGCCGAGAACCTCACCCGCTTCGTCCAGGCGGTTTCGGCCCGGGCGCCCAACGCCATCGGCTCGGCGGTGATCGTCTCCGGGGCGAGCGGCGTGGTGATCGAGTCCTTCGTCACCGCGACCCTGCTGGCCGTCGCCGTCATCGCGCTACTGCTGGCGGCGGTGCACCGAAGTCCTTCGCTGGTGCTGCTGACCCTGGGGCCCTTGGCGCTGGCAGCGATATTCACCCTGGCGGCGGCGGCGGCCCTGGGGTTGGAACTCAACTTCGCCAATGTCATCGCCTTGCCGCTGCTGTTCGGCCTGGGGGTGGCGAGCAACATCCACGTGGTGGAGCGGTTGCGCCAACTCTCCGACACGACGACGCTGATGCGGACGACGACGCCGCGCGCCGTGCTTTTCAGTACGCTGACGACGCTCGCCGCCTTCGGCAGCCTGGCGCTCTCCGCCCATCGGGGCATGGCCAGCATGGGGGAACTCTTGACCCTCGCCATCTTCTTCACCTTGATATGCACCCTCCTGATCCTGCCGAGCCTGGTGCCCCTGCTGGGCCTCGGCCGAACCCGATGACCGAACGAAGGGAGCATGAAATACGATGAAGGCCGTAATGTTGGCCGCCGGTGTCGGCAGCCGCCTGGAACGAAGCGCGGACGCGCCTCCGAAGATCCTGCTGGAGTTCGCCGGCCGCAGCCTGCTGGCCCGCCATGTCGAACTGCTGGCCCACGCCGGGGTCGGGGAGCTGGTCCTGGGCGTGGGGCATCGGGCGGGAGAAATCGAGGCCGAGATCGATCGGCTGGGCGCCCGCGATTTCGTCCGTACGGTGCCGGCGGCCAATTACCGGCGGGGCGCGATTCAGACCCTTTGGGCGCTGGCCGACGAGTTTCGCGCGGCCGAGGGGCCGGTGCTGCTGATGGACGGCGACGTGCTCTACGATCACCGGATCGCCGCCCGCCTGGCCGCCCGGACACGAGGTGGCCGTTTCCTGATCGATCGGCATCTGGAGCCGGGCGACGACCCCGTGAAGCTCTGCGTGCGCGACGGACGGATCGTCGATTTCCACAAGCGGCCCACCGATCTCGGCGAGTGGCGGGCGGAATGGATCGGCTTTTTGCAACTTTCCCGCGAAGCCGCGCGAAAGCTGCCGGAATATCTCGAACGGTATGTTGACGGCGGGGAGCCCGAAGTTATCTATGAGCAGCCGATCCGGGACCTGGTGATCGAGGCCGGCCCCGACGCCTTCGGCTACGAGGATATTACCGGGCTGCCCTGGATCGAAATCGACTTTCCCGAGGATCTGCAACGGGCCGAAGGCGAGATCCAGACTCTGTTGGAGGAGACGCCGGAATGGCGGAAGCCTTCCGCATAACCCCCTTCTGGGACCAGCGTGTCGCGGCGCTCGTCGTCAAGGCGCTGGCGCCCTTGGGCGTTCATCCCAACCTGGTCAGCATCGTCGCCATGTGCTCGGCCTGGACGGCGCTGTGGCTCTATGCCCGGGGGCCGGGCACGTGGGGTATTGGCGCGCTCTTTTTCATTTTCGCCATGTTCCTCGATCATGTCGACGGCCAGTTGGCGCGCGCGACCGGCAAGGTCAGCCGGCTCGGCTATCACCTCGACCACATCGCCAGCGGCAATACCTACGCGACCGTCTTCATCGGCATGGGTCTCGGCCTCGCCGACGGCCGCTTCGACGCCTGGAGCATTCCCCTGGGCGTGCTGGCGGGCCTCACCATCGCGGTGATCTTCTCGGTCCGCTTCGGGGTCAAGGAAAAATGGGGCCCGGGCGCGGTCGACCAGCCGAACGCCGCCGGCTTCGAGATGGAAGACGTCATGTATCTGGTGGCGCCGGTCACCTGGCTTGGCCTGGTGGACTGGTTCCTGCTGGCCGCCGCCATCGGCGCGCCGCTGTTCTTGTTGAGCCAGATCGGCAACTACCTCAGGCGCAAACGCGCCGCAGCCGGCGGCGGATAGATAACGGGATGAAGTAATAAGATGTTGATTCAGTTGGATATTTCATCTCTATTCATGTGTAGGTGCGCCAAACTGCATAAGCTTTGGCCCCCCGTCGTCGCGCCTCGCGGTCGAGCCCAAAATCGTCCCGCGGCCGGATGACCTCCCCACCATGGGTTCCGCCACGGCTTCACCGTCGCCGCCCTCCAGACCGGCACACCGCTCAATGTGGTATCCAAATGGCTCGGCCACGCGCAACTGAAAACGACGGCTATCTACACGGAAGTAGTGGGCGCCGAGGAGCGATCATTTGCGGAGCAAATGTGGAAATCGCTTCCGTCCGAGCGTCCTGACAGCCATATCTAGCAGCCTGTCGGACTTGAGCCGAGGGCCGATATGAGATTCTCTATCATGGTCTGATTCTCTCCTGCTTGGCGGTTTTGGTGATGAGCAACTTTCGACAGGTCGACCGTGAGACGGGGTATCTGCTGCCGCCTTCCGTGGATGACTGGCTGCCGGAGCGTCATCTGGCGCGCTTCGTCGTCGAGGTGATCGAGCAGCTGGACCTCTCGCCCTTCGTCAAGGCCTATCGCGGCTCGGGCTCGGCGGCGCATCACCCGAGCGTTCTGCTCGGCCTGTTGATCTACGGCTACGCGACGGGGGTGTTTTCGAGCCGCAAGCTGGAGCGTGCGAGTTACGATTCGGTGGCCTTCCGCTTCATCGCCGCCAACGATCATCCCGACCACGACACCATCGCCGTGTTCCGTCGGCGCTTTCTGGACCGGATCGAGGCGCTGTTCGTGGAGGTGCTGCTGCTGGCGCGCCTGGCCGGCATGGTGAAGCTCGGCACGGTGGCGCTGGACGGCACCAAGATCCACGCCGATGCGAACCGGCCCGGCGCCTTGTCGTGGAAGCATGCCTGCGAGATCGAAGCCCGGTTGAAGGCCGAGGTGGCGGAGCTGATGGCGCTGGGCGAGGCGGCCGACGCGGCGGATGTGCCGGACGGGATGAGCGTGCCGGAGGAGCTGGCCCGGCGCGAGGACCGCCTGGCGGCGATCGCCGAGGCCAAGGCGGCGATCGAGGCGCGGGCCCAGGAGCGTCATGCGCGCGAGCAAGCCGAGTACGAGGAGAAGATGCGGGCGCGCGAGGAGAAGGCGAAGCGGACGGGCCGCAAGCCTGGTGGCCGTCCGCCGGCGCCGCCCGAGGCGGGGCCTCGCCCGAAGGACCAGGTCAACCTGACGGACGCGGATTCGCGCATCATGCCGGTGGCCGGCGGCGGCTTCGAGCAGTGCTACAACGCCCAGGCCACGGTGGCGACCGACAGCCTGTTGGTGGTCACCGCCGATGTGGTCCAGGCGGCCAACGACAAGCGGGAGATCGTGCCGGCGCTTGCCGCGCTCGCTCTCCTCCCCGAGTCGCTGGGCAAGCCCGAGACCCTGCTGGCGGACAGCGGCTATTTCAGCCAGGCCAACGTCGAGGCCTGCGCCGAGGCGAAGATCGCCGCGCTGATCGCGCCGGGCCGGGAGCGCCATCATCTCTCCTGGCGGGCTCGTTTCGCCGAGGCGCCACCCGCGCCGGAGGATCCAACGCCGCTGGAGGCGATGGTCCATCGCCTCGCGACGCCCGAGGGCCGGGCGCTCTACGCGCTCCGCAAGCAGACCCCGGAACCGGTGTTCGGCATCATCAAATCGGTGATGGGCTTCCGCCAGTTCAGCCTGCGCGGCCTCGAGCAGGTCAAGGGAGAGCGGAACCTGGTCACGCTCGCCTGGAACATCAAGCGGATGTTCGCCCCGCAGGCCGCCTGAAGGCCCTGGCAGTCCCCTATCGTCGGCCAGTCGGGCGACCATGTCGAGGTGAGGTGCCGCCGTTCTCCCCATCGCTCGAAAAAAACTCGCCCCTTGAACGCTTTAGCTCCTGGTGTGCCCGTGGCAATGTGGCTAGGCGCAAAGCGGCTTCTCCATCATGCCCACGGCCGCATGGTGCGGTGGGCTCCAGTCCGACAGACTGCTAGCCCGGATCTCTCACCCCAGGGACTTTCGTCGGGCAACACGTTCGGCGTTTGGCTTGGTGCGGCGGTTTTTGTTTTTCGGACATGGTAGTCGGTCCGGCGGCTTTGCCGGTTGGGTAAGTTCTGAATGTTCCTCTGTTGCCGCGGTTCGGGTGTTTGATCGGCGGCTTTACCTGGCCGCCATGGATAATCGTTCGTGGGCGATGGCGAACTCGGCTTGCCAGGGTTGCGCGGAGGCCATGGCGATCTTGATCCGACGAACCGAGATCGTCACCCTGGCGCCGAGCTTCAAGAGCTTGAGGCGGATCGAGCCGGCGGTGGCGTTGGCGAGGGCCGTGTCGGCGAGTGCGATGCGGCGCAGGCTGTCGACCAGCACATAGGCGAGCGAGGCGAACCAGAGCCGGAGCTGGTTGGCGCGCATCGTCGCCGCCGAGGTGCGGTCGGCGAAGAGATCGAGCTGGCACTCTTTGATCCGGTTCTCCATTTCGCCGCGGGCGCAATAGAGCTCCTCATAGAGCGTTCTGGCGTCGACCTCGGCCGAGGCGAGCGAGGTGACGACGAAGCGTGGATTGGCGCCCTTCGAGAGATGCTCGGCCTTGCCCACCACCCGGCGCGGCAGGCTCCAGCTGTCCAGCGTTGAATAAATGAAGTCGGCGAAGCGCCGCGCCGCCTGGCCCGTCTCGTCGTGCTCCGACCGGGCCGCCGCCGCCTCGCCCTCGATCCGCTGCTTCAGCCGGCTGTTCTTGGCCAGGCCAAAGAGATAGTCGACCCCGTTCGCCTCGCACCAGGCCATGATCTCGTCGCGCGCGAAGCCTGAGTCGGCACGCAACAGGATCTCGACCCGGGGCCAGCGCGCCCGGATCCGTTCGACGATCCGTTCCACCTCCTCGCGCGCCCCGGCGGCGCCATCGATATTGGCCGGCCGAAGCTTCGCCGCCAACAGGTGGCGTCCGCGGGTGATGTAGAGCGGCAGATAGCAGTAGCACTTGTAGTAGCCGTGGAAGAACCGGCCTTCCTGGTTGCCATGCACCGGATCGTCGGTGGCGTCGAGATCCAGGATGATCCGCTTCGGCGCGCCCGCGTGGGCATCGAGATAGAGATCGACGAACAGGCTCTCGATGGCCGCCTCGTCATGGCCGATCTTGTGATAGCGGCCCGGCGCGCCCGACGGCGCGTGCTCCAGCCGATTGAGCGTGCTCTTGCCGGCCAGCGCCGCGCAATCCTCCCGCTTCCCCTCCAGCCGATCCGACAGCAGCGCCAGGACGGGATCGTGGCGCAGCTGGTCGTGATCGTCGACATCCTCGTAGCCGAGCGCGATCCCGCGGATCCGCTGCCCGAGCAACGTCCGAAGCCCATGCACCACCAGTTGCGGCGTCCGATGATCGACGAAGCATCCCGCCACACGATCGAACAAACCGATCGCGGAAGCGCAATGGCGAAGCAACAAGGCACCGGCATCGCTACTGATCGCCCCGCCATCGAAGGCCGCCACCACGCGACGGCCATCGAAGGCTTCAAATTCGAACGGATTGGAGATACACTCTGTCGGCATCGGACCTCATCCCAGAATCTGTTAAGCCTTTGTCACAAAAGAACTTTACAGCATTCTTGAGGCCGATGCACCCCCTAGGGTGAGAGATCCGGGCTAGCTGGCCCGCTCTGTTATGCGTTCAAATACGGGGCAGACCATCCAGCGGCATGTTTCACTGATGGTGAGTATGCTCTCGAAAGCAGAGCTTTCGAGGCTAATGTCGGAAACGATGCGATTCCTTTCGTTCGAATTCCGCGTTACCGTTCCAGCTGGTCATAGATGACGCGAGACAGTGCTAAAAGGGCATCCTTGTCGATCTGGCCAGCGATCGCGTAGCTCAGCTGGTTATCGATCCAATAGAAGACGCCGATGTCGCCCTCGTAGGTGTAGCGGAACGCGGTCTGATCGATGGTACCTTCGTGCCGCTTGACATAAAGCGTCAGTCTCTGGCCGCTCTGGTCTTCGTACATGAAGAGGGCAGTAGGACCCTCGCCGTCCGCGAGCAGACGGCCGCCCACCAGATTGAACCCGCTGTCGATGAGAACCGGCGTTTTCAGTTTGGCCTTGAGTCGTTTCGAGAGCCAGGCGACAAGATGTTGCTCGGCTTCTGCGCCGACCTCGACGGGGTGGCGGACCTCGGGCGTGAAAACCGCATAGGCCCTCGCGGCCCGGTGTGCGAACTCTAGCTCCGAATTCGTCGGCAAGACCTGATCCAATTCGTGGATCCACCAGCCTACTAACCCGCCGACCAACAACAGTAATGTCGCCGCTGTTGCGCGACCGACCCAGTGGCCGCGGCCAGCAACGTGGCTGACTTGCAGCTGGATTGGTACCGGTTCATCCAAGATCGGATCGTAAAGCGTGTGAATGAGCTCGATTTGCAGCCGGTAGGCGGAGATGCGCTCGGCTGCGTCGGCATTTACGGCAATATGGGCCTCAACCTCTTGTCGCCTTTCCGGCGTCAGATTGCCGTCGACATAGGCGTGAAGATCATGCTCATTGATGCTTGGCGCCGCCATTCTCAACACGCCTCGAATTCGATCTCGGATTGCGGCCCGTGTCCCAACTGGCGCAGTCGCTCGCGACCCCTGGATAGCCTGGACATCACGGTGCCGATGGGCACGCCGAGAATTTTCGCCGCCTCCGCATAAGTCATGCTCTCAAGACCGACCAGCAGGACGACCGCACGCTGTTCCTCGGGCAATTGTGCCAGGGCTTCGGCGAACTGGCGCAGCCGTACGACATGATCTTGTGTCGGCAGCACGCGCGCATCACGGCTCTGCTCGATCGGCACCAGGCGAGGGCGGCGAGTTTCGGCCCGCACGGCGTTGACATGCAGGTTATGCAGGATGGTGAACAGCCAAGCGCGCATGCTGCCGCGCCCGAGCCAGAGATGCCGGCGTGTGAGCGAGCGCTCAAGACAGTCCTGAACCAGATCATCCGCGCCTGCGATATCGCCCATCAGCGCCCGCGCATAGCGCCGCAGCGATGGTATCTCTGCGATAATCAGACGCTCGCGATCTTCCATCCTGGCTCGCATTGGCGATACCGGGGACCAAGGGTGGGCACGTCGATCCCCGGCAACGGGATTACTGACTTACCAGTATCATACGCATCGCCTTTGCCAACACATTGGTCGATTCTTTGTGTTTACCCGCCTTGTGCAGGGCATCGCCCTCGTCTCGCAGCGCCTTGACCTCGGTCATCTGTGCGGCGGGCAGCGACATCTTCGAAAGTGCGTGGTCGATCGCCTTGACATCCGCGGATACCGGGCAATGACCGGCCAAAACCGGAGTGGCGATGACGGTCGCCAGGGCGGCGGCTAGAAACAGACGCTTGCTCATCGGGATCTCCTTGATTGCGGTTTCCACGGCCGATCACATCGACCTCAATTCCATAGACACCTATCGACGGCGATTTATTCCACCCTTCCCACACCCTGCATAGAAAAGAGGCGTAGAGCGTGTTCCGTATCATGTGAATCATCATGGAATTGAGGCCCGACCCATCCAAAATGACAACATCAGTGGCCGCCCTGGTCCCGCTCGCGTCCTCGTCGCCATCGTTCGACCACGCTCGACGATCTCCTGATTGCGCATCATGCCCCATATGCGGGCCGCCCAGCCGACGATACCACCAGCACCGTCGCATGGGCGGTGCCGGGCACCGTGAGGCAAGTGGCGGCCAGAAGCGCCACGGCCGTGATCAGCGAGCGTGTGGTGGATGTCGCGCGGGTCATGGGATGTTCCTTTCCCGAATTGTGGCGCCGGAAGGTCATGGCGCCGGTCCCCTATTCACCTTCACTGTCGCCAATGTAGGCGCGGCTATTCGAGCAGAGGTTTCTCGGATGTTTCCGGCGAATAATCGAAGTGACCCGTGCCTGCCTTGCAAACACGACCGTCATCGCGAGTGGGCGAGGCGAGCGTGGCGATCCAGGCGGCAGTTACGTCGCGGCCAGGCATCGACGACCTTCGCGCGGCCCTGGATCGCCACGCTCCGCTCGCGATGACGGCGGAGAGGGACGAGAGGTCACTTCAACGGCTCATCGCCATGAGGACTGCGGCCGGCGCGTCCCTGCGGCGGCGGGGCGCCAATCGGCTGGACATGGCGGGCCAGAACCGTTCCGGCCGCCGCCGAGACGTCGGGCTCGGGGGCGGCCGGGTGGCGGGACGGGGACAATTCCGGGGACCAATTCCGGGGCGATTCCAGGGACAGTTTACTAATTGCCGGCGCATTATAGTTCGATCGTCAATGGCTTAACCAAAAGTGAACGCTGTCGTGCCGATGTTCCTTCCTGGGATTGGTCTCCTTCACCGCCCGCCACCGTCGAACCCATGGGCTCGACGGCGGCGGGCGGCGGAATTGCCGGGGCAACCCGCGAATGGGGTCCAGTCTTGCATTTCGCGGCAAGGAGTCCCGGGCGGCGGGGCCACGGCAAGGTGGAGAGAGCGCCCCAGGGGAAGGCGACGAGGATGGCGCTCGCCGCCTGTAGGTGCGCGACGGCCTCGACCGGCGCCGGCCCGCCGCGCGGGCCCGCGGTCCCGGGGCCCGGCGGGATGGTCGCGGCGAGGGCGCCGAGGGATGAAGCGGGCAAGGTCTTCGGCGCCGCCGCGACGCCCGCCCGCACAATGCGCACCCGGTCGCCGGGCCCCGAATAGAACCCCCGCGCGACGGCCGTGCCGATGACACGACCGATCGTGCCGCCGATGACGACCGCCAGGACGATTTCCCACCAGGCGCTTTCCAACACCCGGAGGACCGGGCCCGCGTCGAGCGCGCCACGCGGCGTTGCCGCCGTCGTGGACAACGTTGCGAGCGCGACGACGGTATCTCCCGGGCGGGGCGCCGCCGTGTTCATGTCGCCGACCTCCGCCGGGCATCGGGTCGGGCCGGCATGGTACCTCCGTTTCGCGGACCGGGGACCGGCGCGGTCGTCGGCGGGAAGACGGACCGGCCGGTTCAAGGGGGTAGGCACCTTTTCCGCGTTGCGCCGCGAACCCGTTTCGCCTTCCACGCCCGGCATCCCGCCGCACCTGATCCGGGCGCGCGACGGCGGCGGGCCGACGGGCGCCCGCGCCGGCGCGGCCCTAGATGACGCTATGATGACGTCGAGATGATCCGCGGCGTTTCGCCCCCGCCGCGATCCGAATATGTCATTTCGGGCCGATTCCGGCTTTTTCAGGACATATTTAGACACCCGATAAGCACTTTTCGACACCCCTGCTCATGCGCGCCGAGACATATATTGGACATCATCCGGATGCGCGCGCACCCGTCCCGAGGACCCGCTCAGCGGCGGGCCATCGCGGCGTCCTGGCGGAGGTCTTGCCGGGGCCGGAAACCTCATATAATTCAAATGCTTCCGCCCTCGTTACCGGCGCCTCGCGGGCCCCCGGCCGGCACGCCATATGGGAGACATGAACCACACCCATTTGACGCGCTCGGCGATATATATTCGCGCTTGCGCCCGACACGGCGGCGGGGCCGGCTCACCTCGATTTTCGCCCCGGCGCGCCGAAATACCCTCATTCCAGGTCATCCGTCTCCACGACGAGGGCTATCGCCCGCGGTTTGACGGGCCGGGCACCCGTTCTTCGGGCCGCATGTCTCGTCTGGGGAGATGGCGCGCGCGCCGGCCGGGACTTCCATCGATTGATCCTCAGCGGACGATCTCGGTCCCCAGCAGTTCGGTGCGCTGCATGACGCGGCGGTGGCGCCGGGCGTCATAGTCGGTCACCCGGTGCAGGGTGGCGCGGTTGTCCCACATGAGGACGTCGCCCTTGGCCCAAATGTGGCGGTAGACGTGCTCGTCGCGGATCGCCAGTTTCATCAGCTTGGCGTGGTAGGCCTTGCCTTCCTCCAGCCCCATGCCGCCCACATAGAAGGCGACGTTCTCCGAGACGTAGAGCGAGCGGCGCCCGTCGGGATGGGTGCGCACCAGCGGGTGGGTCGCCGCCGGCAGGTCGCGTTTCTGCTGGTCCGTGGTCGGCGTCAAGCCGGGACAGATCAGGCGATTGAACTCGTGGTTGTGCACCATGTGGCGGCCCTCAATCGTCTCCTTGACCTCGTCGGGCAGCGCCTCGTAGGCGGCGAACATGTTGGCGAACCAGGTCTCGCCGCCCTCGGGCGGCACCTCGCGGCCATGCAGGATCGAACCCAGGCTCGGCACCGCCTTGTAGGAGCCGTCGGTGTGCCAGAGGGCGGTGAGTGTCGCGAAATAACGCCTGAGTTCATGGTCGACCTCGAGGATATTGCCGTCCTCGTCGGTGTTGGCGATGCGCAGGATCTCCGGCACTGCGGTGGAGATCTTCTCCTTGTCCTGATGCACCGCCAGCTCGCCGAAATTGCGGCTGAAGGCGACCTGCTCCGCCTCGCTCAGATCCTGTTTGGGGAAGACGAGCACCAGATGCTCGGCCCAGACCGCCTTCAGGGCCTCGACCGTCGCGGGTTCGAGCGGCAGCCGCAGGTCGAGGCCGCGAACCTCGGCGCCGATTACGGGATGGCGCTTGGCGACGGTGAAGGGGGCCGGGGAAGCGGTATCGACGGACGCGACGACCATGCGGATATCCTCCGGGTTGGCGGCGGGATCCGAGGGAGGGTGGCATGCGCCCGCCACCGGCTCAAGCCGCGTGGCTCGCATTGTCGTATTGCTTCGACTAATGTCTTTTCGAACGATCATTCGAGCGGAGGGACTTCGGCATGGCTTACGATCTGGTGATCAAGAACGGCATGGTGATCGACGGCTCCGGCTTGGCCCGCTACCGGGCCGACGTCGGCGTCAAGGACGGCCGCATCGCGCGGATCGGCCGGATCGCCGAGCCGGCGGACCAGGTGATAGACGCCGAGGGCCATATCGTGGCGCCCGGCTTCGTCGACTGCCACACCCACATGGACGCGCAGATCTTCTGGGACCCGATGGGCAGCTGCTCCTGCTATCACGGCGTCACCACGGTGGTGATGGGCAATTGCGGCTTCACGCTGGCCCCCTGCCGCGAGGAAGAGGTGAACTTCGTCTTCCGCAACTTGGAGCGGGCCGAGGACATCTCCCGCGACGCCATGCTGGCTGGTATCGACTGGCGCTGGGAAACCTACCCCGAGTTCATGGACGTGCTGGACACCCTGCCGAAGGGCATCAACTACGCGGGGTACATCGGCCACTCGGCGCTCCGCACCCACGTGATGGGCGAGCGGGCCTTCGGCGAGGAGGCCACCGAGGACGATATGGCGGAAATGGAGCGCCAGGTGAAGGAGGCGGTTTCGGCCGGCGCCATGGGCTTCTCGACCTCGCGCAGTCCCAGCCATCAGACCTCGGACGACCGCCCGGTGGCCAGCCGCGACGCGCCCTTCTCGGAAGTTCAGACGCTGGTCCGCGCCATGGGCAAGATCGGCGCCGGCATCTTCCAGCTGGCGATGGAGCGGGGCGATGAAGAGAAGATGCGGCGCATTTACGGCAAGCTGGCCGATCTCAGCCGCGAGACCGGCCGACCGGTCACCTTCGGCAGCCTGAGCCGGCGGAAATATCCGGGCCAGTGGAAGAAGCTCTACGACATCATCGACCAGGCCAATCGGTCAGGCGCCAACATCTTCACCCAAGTGCACAGCCGCGAGATCAACTCGATCCTCTCCTTCGAGACGGCGACGCCGTTCGACGGCTGGGATGTCTGGCGCGAGGTTCGGGCCCTGCCGCTGGAGGAGCAGAAGGCGAAACTGCGCGATCCCGAGACCAGGGCCAAGCTGATCGAGATCGCCAACCGGCCCTACGAGGGCCCGGCCGTGGTCGGCGCCGAGGCCCGCCCGCCCGAGTGGGACATCTTCTACGCCATGGAGCAGGTGGCGCTCCCCCACCGCTCCATGGCCGATATCGCCGCCGAGCGGGGCGTCAGCCCGGCCGAGGCGATGATCGACATGGCGCTGGAACGGGACCTGAAACTCTTCTTCCGCCAGCCGCTCGCCAACGAGAACCAGGAGGACGCGCTGGCCCTGATGCGCAATCCCTATTCCTGCGTCACTTTCTCGGATTCGGGCGCGCACGTCAGCCAGATCATGGACAGCTCGCTGCAGACCCACCTGTTGAGCCACTGGGTCCGCGAGCGGGAGGCCTTCAGCCTCGAGGAAGCCATCCGGCTGATCACCTACGACACGGCGACGCGCTGGGGCTTCCACGACCGCGGCCTGCTGCGCGAGGGGCTGGTGGCCGATATCGTGGTGCTGGACGGCGAGGCCGTCGCCCCCCGCATGCCGACGGTCGAGTACGACCTTCCCGCCGGCGCCCGCCGCTTGAAGCAATACGCCGACGGCATCAAGGCGACGGTCGTTGCCGGCGAGATCGTACTCCAGGACAACGAGCCGACCGGTGCACTGCCCGGCCAACTGCTCAGGGGGCCGCTCGCCCGGGCGTGAGGCCGGAGGGGAACGGGTGGTGGGCGGCGGCGAGAGGGTCGTCCCGCCGCCGGTGATCTTCCTCGGCTCGCTCGCCGTGGCACTCGTCGTCGAGCGGTTCTGGCCGTCATCCTTCGTGCCCGCCGGGCTCGGTGCCTGGATCGGCGGCGCGCTGGTGTTGGCGAGCCTGCCGCTGTTCGCCGCCGCCTGGCGTGAGCTGACGCGTCACGCCACCTCGATCGCCCACCACCGGCCGACCCAGGCCATCGTCGCGAGCGGTCCCTACGCCGTCTCGCGAAACCCGATCTATGTGTCGATGGCGCTGTTCGTCGCCGGCGTGGCCCTCATTACCGAGAGCCTCTGGGCGCTCGCGACCGTCGCATCGTCCGTGGCCTTGGTCGACCGCCTGGTGATCGTTCGCGAGGAGCGCTTCCTGGCGGCGACCTTCGGCGAGGTCTATGCCGACTACAAGTCCAGGGTCCGCCGCTGGTTTTGATGGCGGCGGCCGATCAGCCCTTGTTGCCCATCAGGTGGGCGCCCGACTGGTTGAACAGCACGTTGTTGTTCTCGGCCGTGGCCTCGCCCCGGTTCTGGCTGTCCTTCAGCAGGTCGACGGCGCGGCGGACGGCGGGCCGCTCCTTGATGCGGCCGCGCCAATCGGCCACGCGGGGATAGTTGTTGAGCGAGGCGGTGAGCGGGCGGGCGATCAGCACCCAGGGAAAGGCGATCATGTCGCAAATGGAATAGTCGCCGAGGATATGGTCGCGGTCCTGTAAACGGCGTTCCAGCACCGCGAGGTTGCGATCGTATTCGCCGCCGTAGCGTTTGCGGCCGTAGGCTTGGCTCTCCTCGGGCGCGTAGTTGACGAAGTGGCTGAGTTGGCCGGCGAGCGGGCCCTGATTTCCGACCTGCCAGAAGAGCCATTCCAGCGTCTCCTTGCGGCCCAGAGGGTCCGTCGGCATGAAGCGGCCGGTCTTTTCCGCCAGGTAGAAGAGGATCGCGCCGGATTCGAAGACCGAGACCGGCTCGCCCGCGACATCGTGGTCGACGATCGCCGGAATCTTGGCGTTGGGGCTGATGGCCAGGAACTCGGGCTTGAACTGGTCGCCTTCCGCGAGGCGCATGGGCTTCAAGTCGTATTCGAGCCCGCACTCCTCCAACATGATGGCGGCCTTCCAGCCATTGGGCGTCGCCGCGTAATGGAAGTCGATCATCCCGCCTGTCCTCCACGCATTCTCCAGAGCCAAGCGCTCGCACGGGCGGCGGGGTAGCGTCAAGCATCCCTCGTCGCCGGGAGCGGGCGGACGGGCCGGCGATGGCGTCAGCTGCCCGCGCCCAGGATCTCCCAGTAATCGCGGTTCAGCCGCTCGAGCATCGCGTCGTGGCGAATCTTCAGGCAGCGCCCGAACCCGATGCCGCTGAAGCCGCCATGGCGCCCGGCACAGTCGTCGAAGGCCTCGCGCGCCGGGGCGACGTCGGCCGCATCGCCAGCCTCGAGCGCCGCGTGCCAGGCCTCGCGCCAGAGCCTTTCGAGCCCGGCCGTGGTGGCGAGGTCGGCCCTGGGCAGTCGGTTGATCATCGCGTTCATGACCCGGACCGAGCGGATCCCCCGGCCGGCCGCCTCGACGACCTTCTGGCCGACCTCGCGGTGGACACCGGCCGCCCGCCGGCTCGCCTCGTCCGTGGCGAACCCCGCCGGCAGCAGCGAGACGTTCGGCCCAACCGCCACGGCGACGGTGACCGCGCCCCGCGCCCCGAGCGTCGAGCGGGGCACCTCGATGGTGACCGCGCCGAAGCCCCTGGCGCTGCGAAGCGTCGCCAGGTCGGCGGCCGCGAGACGCCGCGTGCGTCCCTCGCCGTCACGCACCACGAACTCGACCCACCCGCCCTCGGCGACCGTATAGAGCGTGCCATGGAGCGGCGATACCCGCTCCTGTTGCAGGCAGAAGCTGCTGAGTTCGGCTCGACAGGTCGCATCTTCGCACGTCATCTCCACCGGTCGCGGAGTTTCCATCAACGCCAGCACCTGCGGCGCCTGCGCCCGCGCGACGCCCGTCGCGAACAGCAGCGCCGCGAGCGCGACGAGCCCGATCCGTCGTTTCGACATTAGTCTCCCTCCGTGCCGCGAAGTGAGCACGATAGTCGAAATTCGGGGGAATTGACATGCCGAAGTGGCGATCCAGGCGGGTGTCGCGGAACCGGGGCGAGGGAAGACTCCCCGCGCCTTGGTGCCATCCCGCCGATTTCTCCGCTTGCCGTCGAGCCCGGTGGCGTCGGGCGCGGCCGGATTCTAGACTGTGCGCGGGACATTGCCTGGGAGGGAACGATGAGCGAGGAGAGAATTGAGCAGGTCGCCGGCATGCTGGCGAGCGCCTGGCGCGACGGCACGCCGCTGGAGGCGCTGTCGGCGGACGTGGCGCCGCGCGATCTGGACGAGGCGGCGGCGATGCAGGCGGCGGCGGCCGAGCGGCTGGGCCATCCCGTCGTCGGCTGGAAGGTCGCCGGCCAGCCGGGACCGATGGTGGGGCGGGTCTTTTCCTCCCGCCTGTTCTCGAATGGCGCGACACTGCCGGGCCACCTTCTCAGGATTCCGCATGTCGAGTGCGAGATCGGCTTCCGCCTGCTGCGTGACCTGCCGCCGCTGCGCGGCGACTACGGCGAGGAGGAGGTGGCCGCGGCGGCCAGCCTGGTCTTCACCATGGAGATCGTCGACAGCCGCTTCGCCGGCGGCAAGGTGATCCCGGACGACGAGGACGAACGCCTGCGCATCGTCGCCGACAACGCGGCCAACGCCGCCCTGGTGATCGGACCGGAGATCGCCGAGTGGCGCGCGCTCTCGCTGCTTGAGATCCCGGTAGAGCTTCGCATCGATGGTGGCGCGCCGGAGCCCGAGAACCCGATCGAGCGGCGGACCGAGCCGTTGGCGGTGCTGACCTGGCTGGCGAACGAGCTCTCGCGGCGCGGCGTTGGCCTCCGCGCGGGGCAGTACGTCACGCCCGGGAGCGCCACCATTCCCCGGCCGCTGCCGCACGGTAGCCGGGCGATCGCGCACTACGGCGATCACGCCACCATGGAAATTTCGGTTTCGGGAGCTTGAGAGATGAGCGTTCAACACGGCCTGCGCGTCCCCACCGTCGGCAAACCCCAGGACACCGGCGCCTACGCCGCCGAGGTCGAGGCCGGTGGCTTCGACTTCATGTGGACGCCCGACACCCCCATCCTCGCCGGGCGCTGGCGCGACGTCTGGAGCCACATGACGGTCGCCGCGCTGCATACCGAGAACCTCCGGCTCGGTCCCGGCGTCACCAACCCGCTGACCCGCCATCCCGTGACCACGGCGAGCGCGGTGCTGACCCTCGCCGACGTCTCCGACGGCCGCGCCGACCTGGTGGCCGGCACCGGCTACAGCTCGGCCTACATCATCGGCCGCAAGCAGGCGACTCGGAAACAGATGCGCGAGGCGACGGCGCTCTGGCGTTCGATCTTCGCCGGCACCGCGACGGAACTCGGGGGCCTGGAGATCGAATTGCCGGAGCCGCACCCCGATCTGCCGATCTACCTGGCGGCGACGGGGCCGAAGATGCTGGAACTTGCGGGCGAGATCGCCGACGGCGTGCTGATCATGGTCGGCTCGGCCCCGGGCGCGGTCTCCTGGGCATTGGAGCATGTCGATGTCGGCCTGACGCGCGCCGGGCGGAGCCGCGAAGACATCCGCCGCATGCTGGTCTGCACCGCCTGCGTCGACGCGGACAAGGAGCGCGCCATCGACCTGATGCGCCCCTGTGCCGCCGGCATTTACCGCCACGGCCATGCGGCGACGCTGTTCGAGCGGGCGGGGCTGGCGCCGCCGGCGGCGGTGCCCAATTACACCGACCCCTATCCCGACCTCGGCCACGCGGTCGATTGGGAGGAGGCCAAGCGCGTCTCGTCCTTCGTCTCCGACGCGGCGACGGAGAGCATGGTGATGCTGGGTTCGGGCGAGGAGGTGGCGGCGCGCACGCAGGCGCTAATCGACCTTGGTCTCGACGCGATCTGGTGGCGCGACCAGGCCACCTGGACACGGCCCGACGCGCTGCGGCGGGGGCTGGTGGAGGAAGTTCTGCCGCGCCTCGGAGGATGAAAAACGATTGGGGGATCGTCGCTTGCCAGGCTGGTGGAATTCTCGAAGGCGTCATTCCGCCCTCGGCTGCAAATCACCCATCAACCACGAGAGGAGCAATCACCCCCCGGTCGCGTAATCTCCGACAGTCCACGAAACCGGGGCAGGCTCAGGCCTCCAGACCGGCCGGGAGCGCAGCACCTTCGGGAACACCCGCGCAACTTGGGCACCGGACTTAATCGAAGCCGAGCAGATCCTGGACCGCCGCGACAACGGCGTCCGTGACATCCTTATTGGCCGCCGCGTCCAGGGCCGCTGCCTCGACCGCCGCCGCCGCGTCCACCGCGGCTTGTGCGTCAGTGGCGTCTTGCGCGGCCTGGTCCGCCGCCGCCTGCGCCGCCGCTTCCTCGGCAGTACCGACGGCCGCGTCCGCCGCGTCCTGTGCGTCGACGGCGTCTTGCGCGGCCTGATCCGCCGCCGCCTGGGCGGCCCCGGCGGCAGCCGCGGCTTCGGCGGCCTCTTCAACCGCCGAGAGGGTCGCCTCCACGGCGTCCTTATAAGAGGCGATCTGGCCGACCCTCGAATTCGGTGCCGCATTTGCAAGCGCCGTCGGTGAGGCATGAGCCGCATTGAGCGCGCCGAGCGCACTTGCGGTAGAGCCGTGCGTGTTGGCTGGACCATGGGCGCTGTTTGCGGCCGCCTGGGCACCACCCCGACCGGCGCCGCCACCACCGCCTTGACCGCCGCCGCCCTGACCGCCACCGGCCTGACCGCCACCGGCCTGACCGCCACCGGCCTCGCCGCCACCGGCCTCGCCGCCGCCTGGACCACCGCCGCCACCACCGCCTGGACCGCCACCACCGCCTGGACCGCCACCGCCGCCGCCACCGCCTTTCGCGAAGCTTACTTTTGCGTTCGGCAGGTGCGTCGATTGATCGATGGTGACGGGAATTGCCCAAAGCGCCAGACTGAGAAGCGACGTCGTGCCCAGAAGCGTCAAGCGGTGCGGCAGGGTCCTGAATGTCATGGCCGTGTCTCCGTACGGTTGGCTCGCCGGGGGCGATGCCTGATGCATCGATACTAGCCGAATTCTATCACACAGGGCCGCACACCTGTCTATGACGGTCGTCACGATCCCAAACGGCCAACCAGTTGCCCGAAAGAAAATGACCCCGCCGAAGCGGGCCCAGATCGTACTGCCGGATAATCAAGAGCAGGCATTCCCCAGCTTAGTCTGTACGGCGGTGAAGAAGTTGTTCAACTCGTCACCGATGGCAAACACGGCGGCGATAATCGCGACCGCAATGCCCGCCGCGATGAGTCCATATTCGATAACTGTTGCACCTTCTTCGCCGGAAGCGAACTTGCGCTTCAGATCGTACCAAGTGGTGCGGCGTGCGAGTTGAGCGTCGTAAAGCCAGGGTGGTGCGCGCCGCCGCCGACCGGTACCCGCCATCCAGCTAGAATTATCCGGACCGCCCCGATATTCCCGGTGACATTAGGTGATGACCCGAACCGGACCGGACCTTTACTCACCGGAATTCCGTACCTCACCACGGCGGCTGATGACCTGGGACCAGATGTGTTAACCTGGACGCATGGAGAGGACCATTCGCTTTGTGATCGGCATACTCCCGTTGCTGGCGTGCTGGTTTGCCGGGCCGGCGCAGGCGACGGAAACCCGCTTTGGTCGTTACCACGCGCTGGTCGTTGGCAATAATGCATACTTGAACCTTCCGGATCTTGAAACCGCCGTCAACGATGCCGAAGCCGTGGCGAGTCTCCTGGAGACGAAGTACGGCTTCGAGGTCAGGCTTCTGCGAAACGCAACCAAGCGCGATATCCTACGTGCGATCAACGATTATCGCGCCGCTCTCGCGACGTCCGATAATTTTCTCATCTATTACGCGGGACACGGGTGGTTGGATCGCCAGACGAATACCGGCTACTGGCAGCCCGTGGATGCGGAAGCCGAAGACGATCTCAATTGGATTGCCAACGGTGAGCTGACTCGACGTCTCAATGGCATGACGGCGAATCACGTCATGGTGATCGCCGATAGCTGTTATTCCGGAACCTTGGTGAGGCAGGCAAGCTCACGATTGCCCTCGGGGGTGGAGCGGGAAGAGTGGCTCAAACGCATGTCGGAGACGCGGTCGCGGACGGCGATCGTATCGGGTGGTCTCGAGCCGGTGGCGGATGCCGGTCGGGGTGGGCACTCGGTCTTTGCCAACGCCTTGCTGAATGCGCTCGCGGACAATGCCGACATACTGGAAGGGCATGAGCTGTTTCGCAAGATTAGCCGACCGGTCGTATTGAACTCGGAGCAGACGCCGCGTTATTCCGACATTCGACGCGCGGGCCATGAAGGTGGCGAGTTCATTTTTGTGGCCCAAGGGTCGAGAGTAGCGGTGACGCCGCCCGCGAAGAGCGGCGCGGTCGACGAGAAGACCTTGGATTTCGAGTTTTGGCAATCCGTAAAAGACAGCACGAATCCGGCTGCGTTCGAGGCTTACCTCGCCCAATTCCCGGGTGGCATATTCGCGGCGGTCGCGCGCCTGAAGCTCGAGAAAACGGGAACGGATTCGCGGTCTGGTGCCGCCCACGCGCGTGCCGCTAGAAGCGTACCACCCGTGCCCACGGTTCACAATTTCCCGAGTTCCTTCCTCCTTCTCGACGATACGATCCTGCGGGACCCGCCGCGAGCCCCCGCCCGGCACGTAGCGACTTTGAAGAAGGGTGCCAGAGTCTCGATCATCGGAAGAGTAAATGGAAGCGACTGGTATCGCGTCGAGAACAAGAAGATTCGCCTACGCTCCGATACTACGGGACAATGGCTCCGTGAAATTCGCCTACGCTCCGATACTACGGGAGACCAAACTCAGGGAGGCCGACAAACAAGGGGCGGAATCGGGACGACTGGAAATTGTCGCCTCGGAGGGACTCTGCCGAGGCGTCTTCGCCGGGAACTGGTCGACAACATATGGCGACCTCGAGATAGAGTCGTCGGCGGACGTATTCGGGCGTCGCATCCTCGGGTGAGCGGCCGAGGAAGGCGGCGAAGCGCTGGCAGGCGCGTATGTGGCCCTGCTGCGTCGCGCGGGTGAGCTCGCGCCCGTTCATGTCCTCGATCATGCGCTGGCGCAACGGGCTGATGGTCGTCGTCATAGGGCATTCCTCCGTCATCGAGGTCTTCGAGACCTCAATGACCCACAGCGTTATCGATGAAATCCTCGGCGCCGGTCGGTCACGCCGCGACCGCACACGCCACAAGTATCGCGCGGCGATTTAGTGCATTGGCTACCAATGACCGAATCGGCTACCCCCGCCCGACGGAAACTATGCCCCCGATAGCCGACATGCTGGCCTTCGGCGCCGCGTGGACTCACCCCCCGCTGCCCCGCTTCCACGCGGCAGGCGCCGATAGAGCGTCGACGGCGACACCTACGATGGCCATTGACGATCAGGCCTTGTCGCAACGTGACCGAACGATCAGTCGGTCAAGACGCCCGAGGCCTTGGCGGCGTGCGTCGCCAGAAAATCCATCAACGGCGGCGACAGGCAATCGTAGGGCTCGAGTCCTAGCTCCCTCAGCCGAGCCCGGACGGCATCCATCTGGTCGGGCGGGGTGCCCCCCTCGATGATCGACGACACGAAAGCGGCGAATTCGGGCGGCGACCAGCCGTCCGCTTGGGAGAGTTCCGTGTGAACGAAGTCCAACCCGTGGAGCGGATGGCTATCGTTCTCCACTCGGCCGTACATGTGCGTTCCGCACTCTTTGCAGGCGTAACGATGAATGGCCGCGGAGGAATCCACGATCTCGAGCTTGTCCGCGTTCGCGGTTACGCTGACTGTGTCGCGCGGGGCAACTGCGATCTGCGAGAACGTCGCGCCTGCCGGCTTCCAGCATTTGGTGCAGCCACAGACGTGGTTGTGGGCTGTCTGTGACGCCACCGTCACTTCGACCGCATTCGCGCTGCACAGGCACCTCACTATCCCGCCGGCGAAGTCTGCCTTGCTCGGTTTCACACCCTGGTCCACGGCCGGGTGAATCGATATAGCCATTTTCTCATCCTTCCCTTTGGCAGCAACGGGCGCTCTTGGTTCAGAATTTTCTTTGTGGGTGCCCGGGAACATGAGTGTGCGCCGACCGAAGCGGCAGCTCAAAGAATATTTCCCAACTCTGGCGTATCCCTGCTGAATGATAGTCGTCCCGCCTCAGGGGACATCGAAACTTCCGTCAATGAGGCGCGCCGGCGGCGCGCAGGGCTCCGATAAACCGATCCCAGACGGCGACGTCGCGGAACGGCAATCGCAGCATGTCGGTGAGCCGGAAATCCGGCTCAGTGTCGAGCAAACGGGCGATTGCGCCGCGCGCGCCCTCTGGATCCTCGTCGAGCCAGTAACTGGCCGTCAGGCCGACAAGGTTGTGCGGCAGGCCGGGGGCCGCCTGGTCGGCCTTCCAGAACCAACCGACGGCATCCCGGTACCGCGCCGCGCCGAAATAGCCGTACCCGGCGATCCTACTGTAGAGATGGATGTAAGGATCGCGGATGTTGACATTCACTGCCCGAATGGCGTGCTCGGCGCCGGCCTCGTAATCACCGGCGAACACCGCTGCCGCACCCAGGGCCCACAGTCCCATGTTGTAGTCGGGGTTCAGTTGCAAGGAACGCTCGGCGGCGGCCCGAGCCTCTTCGTGGCGCTCGCGCCCGTACAGTAGCAACCCGGAGTAGACGATGACGCTCATGTCGCTCATGTCGCTCTTGTCGGTGAGACGCTGCGCCGCCTCGATCCGTCGGAACACGGTGCCGATGACCTCGTCGTCGGGTTGGCGAAAGCCATAAAACATGGCTCAATTCGTGAATTGTATGCGTCACCTTGTTACGGCGGCGGCGAGGCAGGCTCGGTCATTGGCGCCGGGGGCGAGGCCGACGAGGTGGAACCAGCTCAGGTAGTTGTCCAGATAGCGGGTGGCGATGCCGCGGCGGGGACGCAGGAAGTCCTTCAACCGGCTGTGGCGGCTGTTCACCGTCTGCACATGCAGATCGCCCCGAACCCGTTCCCCCATCGAGCGGTTGAGTGCTTCGTGGCTCACCCCGAGCGCGGCGGCGCAAGGTGGATAGCTCGCGCCACCGTCGGAGACCAGCAGGGCGTCCTTCGCGACCACCGGGTCGAGAGCAGCCGTGAGCGCCGCCGCGTCGACCCTGGGCAGCACCGCGCTCACCGTCGTCCCGCTCCGGTCCGCCGCCATGAGAACCGGCACCTGCTCGCGCGAGAGGCCGCGCTTCTTCGCCTTGCCGCCCCGCCGCCGTGCCTTGCGTCCCAGCCCGCGCGCGCCCTTCCGGCTCTCCAGGACGTAGGTCTCGTCCGCTTCCACGATGAGTCGGACCCGATTTCCTTGGACACAGAATTGGCTTAATCGAAGTGTCCAAGGAGGACCGGAACATGGCCGATAATTTTGAGAAGAAAGTTGCTGTTGATGGGCCTGTGGTAAATGCGGGCGAGCTTGGCTCGTCCACGTTTTCCCCAGGCCAGGCTTTGCCGGCAGGCCCGCTGGGACTTGGCCAGCGATGGACGGTGGCGCGCAAGCGTGAGGTCGTTCCGCGGCTTTTGCGTGACGAGCCGGTGCAACTTCTGTCGCGCCAGTTGGGCGTAGAGATCTTCCGGCTCGAGCAGTGGCGTGAGAAAGCGATCGGCGGGATCGACGCCTCGCTCAAGCAACGCAAGGGCGATCCGGTGCAGGCGGAACTGGATAGCGCCATGAAGCGGATCGGAGAGTTGACCATGCAGGTGGAACTGCTGGAGGCCAAGACGGAGACCTTCGGCCCTTTGGGGCGGCGGAGGTCGCGGCGATGAGTGCCGCCACCTCGCCCGGCACGGGTCTGGCCTACGGCCTGCGGCGGGTCTGCGCCGCCTGGGGCATGGCCCGCTCCTCGTTCTACGCCATGACCTCCGGCCAGCACGCCGAGCAGCCGCCGGCAAAGCGTCGGGGACCGAAGCCCGCGATCTCGGACCAGGCGCTGCTGGTGGCGATCGAAGCCGACCTGGAGGCATCGCCCTGGGAGGGCGAGGGCTACCGCAAGGTCTGGGCTCGGCTTCGGGTCTGTCGCGACATCCGGGTTGCCCGCAAGCGGGTGCTCCGCCTGATGCGCGAGAACAATCTGCTCTCGCCCCATCGCTGCCGCCGCCGTGGCGGCAATCCCCATGACGGTGAGATCATCACTCATGCCCCGAACCTCATGTGGGGCACCGATGGCGTTCGGGTGTTCACGGTGGACGACGGCTGGGGCTGGATCTTCACCGCCGTCGAGCATTGGAACGCCGAGTGTGTCGGCTGGCATGTCTGCAAGCGCGGCGACCGCTTCGCCGCCCTGCAGCCGATCTCCATGGGGCTTGCCGGGCTGTATGGCTCGACCGCGGCCGGCGCGGCTCGGGGGCTGGCCTTGCGGATGGATCACGGCTCCCAGTATCTGTCGGACCACTTCACCAACCAGATCAAGTTCTGGGGCATCCAGCCGTCCTACGCCTTCGTCGCCGAGCCCCAGACCAACGGCGTCGCCGAGCGGTTCAATCGCACGCTGAAGGAACAGATCATCCATGGTCGCATCTACCGCAACATCGCGGAGCTGCGGGACGCCGTCCGCGACTTCGTCGAACTCTACAATGCCCAGTGGATCGTCGAAAAGAACGGCTACCTGAGCCCCGCTCAAGCTCGTCAGGCGTGGCACGCCGCGATCTCAATCAGGCCCGCCGCGTGAGACAAACTTGTGTCCAAGGAACCGGGTGCGCTACATCGTCCGCTTCCACGATCCCCTTGAGCACCTCCGAATCGCTCCGCGCCGCCGCCAGAAACCGGTGACGCCAGCGGAACGCCGTGCTCACCGCCACGTCGCAGCGCGCCGCCGAGGCCTTCACCGTCTCCCCCTCCGCCAGCGACGCCCCGAACGACAGCCAGCGTTCCTTGTGGTGCAGGCCCGACAGCGGCGTACCGGTCAGCGCGTTGAAGGTCCTGCCGCAGCCCTTGCACTGGTAGCGCCGCAGACCCCGCGCCATACCGCGCGAAACCGCCCCTTCGCTCGCGCAGTGCGGACAGCGCCGGGCCTCGTCCACACCAAGCTCGATCGCGGCCTTCGATGCCTCGCCTTCGCTCCGGCCCGACAGCACCGCGAGCGCCTCGTGCCGCTGCACGCGCGTCAGCCCGCGCGCCGCCGAAAGCCACACCTGGAAACCCTTGCCGTCCATGACCCAACCTCCTGACGTTCCGGGCATTCTATCACAAATGCATACGTTTCACGAATTGAGCCTAAAACATTTCCGCCATCCCGCTGCCCGCCGCCGCCATCGCCAGGGCCATGAAGTTCTTCGGATCGCGCGCCAAGGCTTGCTCGGCGATTGCCCCGCCGCGGCGCCAGCCGGCCTTGGTCGGGGTGAAGAAGCTGACGCCGGACACCGACAGCAGCTCTTCCAGGGACAACTGCTCCAGGTCCTGACCGGCGATCCTCTCGGCATCATCCGCGGCCATGCGCCGACGGACGCTCATGGCAATGCGTGTGACACACCGATCCTGCAGTTCGAACAGATCGTCGAAGTCTTCGTCATACCGTTCCGCCCAGAGCTGCTTCTCCCCATCGACGCCGATCAGCTGAGCGGAAACGCGACAACGCCGGCCGGCCTGGCGAACCCCGCCGCGAACTACATAGTGGGCCTTGGCGTTGTCGACGGTTACCTCCAGCCCGGTCAGCCGCGCCAAGGCCGCGGTCAGCTCGTCGCGAATGCCATCGGCCAGTACCTTTTCCTCCTCGCGTCGGCCCTCGAAGGCGGCCACCATAACCAGTGGCTTGCTGTCCCGGCGATCGACGGCGACCGGCTGCCAAGTGTCGGCCAGCCGGTTTGGCCACGACCAGAGCCGAACCGGATTTGTGATGTTCTTAAGCTTTCGTTCGCCGTTATCGACGAACGCCGCTTTCAGTTTGCCGGCGACGCTATCGTGCACCGTATGGGAGATCACCACGCCCCCCCGGTTCGGCGACCTCCTGCAACCGCGCCGCAACGTTCACGCCGTCGCCGAAAATGTCCTCGCCCTCGATAATGATGTCGCCTAGGTTGATGCCGATCCGGAACACGATCCGATCATCGGCCGGCACGTCCGCGTTGCGGGCCGCCATGCCCTCCTGGACCTCGAGAGCGCATTGTGTAGCCTTGACGACGGACGGGAACTCCAACAGCAGACCATCGCCCATCGTCTTTACGATGCGGCCACCATGTTCTGCGATCATCGAGTCGATCAGCTCCGAACGGTGCGTCCGCAAGCTTCCCAGTGTTCCATCCTCATCCACCCCCATAAGGCGCGAGTAGCCGACCACGTCGGCCGAGACGATTGCCGCAAGTCTGCGTTGAGGACCCTCGGACATGGGCGAAGTTTAACCAAGCTGAGGACCAACAGGAATGGTCGCAATATAAGCGTGAGGGGAGCTGGTGAAACTTCGGCTTCATGTGCAGGTTTCTCGGATGCCACGCAGGCCGTGGTGATGGTGCGCAGTGTTTGCCGGCGTCCGAGAAGCGCAGAGGCACGAAATCGCGGGATGCAGTGCGTCGCCATGGGAATTTGAGCGTGGCGGCGATGGTGGTTTCGCCTTGCGGGTCAGGTCTTGAATGTTGATTTACGGAGTTCCGCTCCCCGCCGTCGAACCCAGGGTGGGGGATCGGCCGGGCCGCGGCGGTTGTCAGGGACGCGCCGGTCCACACCGGAGGCGCGCCGGCTTCGCCGGCGTCCTCCTTGACAACCGCCTCGGCCCGGGCAACGTGGCCGGCATGAGATCGACGGTGGAGTTCGGCCGGGTCGCGGGCCGGGCGCGCGGCGAACGACGAGGAGCGCAAGGCAAAGCTGGGCGATCCGGCCCGGCGCCAGGCACTGCGCGACAACATGCCGATGATGGCGACGGGCCCGCTCGAGGACATTGTCATCATCGGCCCGAAGCTCGAGAAGAACGCTGAATATCTCGACCATACGCTCGGCCACGCGGCCGGAAAGATAGGCAAGCATCCCGTCGACGTCATGCTCGACATGGCGGTGGAGGAGGATTTGAAGACCGAGTTCTTCGCCGCGCCGCCCAACGGCCGGATCGACTATCTGCGCGAAATCGTCGACGATCACTACGTCCTCTTCGGCGTCTCGGACGACGGGGGAAAGATGGTGCCAGCCGCCCGGCGAGCCATGACGCCCGGCGGACGCAGGGGTTGGTTCGGCCGCTGTTTTGGACGAAACAGGACCGAAATGCACCGATTCTCGACGAAAAATGACGACTCCGCAGCTGGTATTTATAGTAAGGGCTTATCCCTTTGAGCCCGGTTTGACGAGATGTTGAGTTTCTGGTGGGCGTCGGCAGCATGTTCGTGTAATGTTCCGTCATGGCCAGCCGCTGGAAATATGACCGCCCCATGTCCCGCGCCGCCTTCGAGGCGCGCTTTCCCGATGAAGCCTCCTGTGCCCGGCATCTCGCCGCCAGGCGCTGGCCCGACGGCTTCGTCTGCCCCGCCTGCGGCCATGACAGGGGCTGGGAACTGAAGCGGCGCCGGGCGAGCTGGGAATGTGCGGCCTGCGGGAAGGAGACCTCGGTGACCGCAGGCACGATCATGCACCGCAGCCACTTGCCCCTGAAGACCTGGTTCATGGCCGTTCACATCGTGACCAGCCACTCGAATGGTATCTCCGCCCTGCAACTCCAGGCCCAGCTCGGGCTCGGCAGTTACAAGAGTGCCTGGCTCCTGCTGCACAAGCTGCGCCGTGCCATGGTCAATCCGGATCGCAGCCTGCTTGAGGACCTGATCGAGATCGATGAGGCCACCCTCCCGTTCCGCACCGCAAAAGACCCGGCCACAGGCGGGCAAGGTCGCAGCCCACAAGGCAAGATGCGCATTGCCGGCGCGGTCGAGCTATCGCCCGAGGGCGAGCCACGCCGCATCCGGCTGGCGCCGATCGGGGATTTCTCCGCGCGCAGCCTTCGTGCCTTCGTTGCCGGAACCTCGGCGCCGGGCGCGCGGGTGATTACCGATGGCTGGAGCGGTTATTGCGGCCTGCCCGACCACGACCACCAGCCCAAGGTCGTCGGTGCAACGCCCGCCCATCTCGTGCTGACGTGGATCCATCGTGTGTTCTCGAACCTGAAGCGCTGGGCGCTCGGAACCTTCCATGGCCTGCGCCGCGCCCATCTGCGCCGCTACCTCGACGAGTTCGTGTTCCGCTGGAACCGCCGCCGCCACACCGCAACGGCTTTCGATACCCTGCTCGGCATCGGCACGCGCCTGCGACCCGCCGACTACCGCGACATCGTCGGACAACACGTCTGATCCCGGCAGGCCGGGCGCCAGCCACCGCCCGCCCTCCGATCCGCCTCAATCGGAGCCGAATACCGGCCCTCCAGTCTGCCTGACAGCACTCGAAACCAACTTCCCCAAGTCCAAAAGCTCCCGCACATCCCCCGGCACGGTCCGAAAACCGTGCCTGGAACGTAGAAGGCCGATCAACATCTGGTGTGACCGGAAGCAAAGGGATAAGCCATTTATAGTATTATACCCCGACTCCTCAGAGACCCGAAAAAAGCTCTGGCAATCCGGCCGTTGATCGATTCTTCTCGGGGGCATGATTCGCGGTGGATTTCTGAGTGCCAAGGAGCGGGGGCCCCTG
Source organism: Alphaproteobacteria bacterium (assembly GCA_965226475.1). Lineage (GTDB taxonomy): Bacteria > Pseudomonadota > Alphaproteobacteria > JASLMY01. The sequence goes on from CBDDDJ010000003.1 coordinate 502,150, forward strand.
AGGGCGGTGATGGGGCACCCGAGCGAGAGCCATGGGGTGGCCCGGCGGGCGAACGCCGTTCTGCTGCTGGATGACGGCCTGAGCTGTGCCGAGGTGGCGCGGGTGCTCTACCTCGACGACGACACGGTGCGGACTTGGTTCAAGCGCTACCGCGCGGGCGGTCTGGATGAATTGACGCTGTTCGACTGGCCCGGCGGGCCGGGCCATCTGAGCCGGGAGCAAGAGGCGGACCTTTCGGCGCATCTGGGCGAACGGCTTTACCGCGACACGGGCGAGGTGGCGGCGCATATCGCGGCGACCTGGGGGGTGATCTACAGCCATTCCGGCTGCATCAAGCTGATGCATCGCCTGGGCTTCGAATACAAGCGCCCGGAAAGCCTGCCGGCCCAGGCCGACGAGGCCGAGCAGGCCGCCTTCATCGAGGCTTATGACAAGTTGCTCAACGGCCTGGAGGCCGACGAGGTGGTCTACTTCGCCGATGCGGTGCACCCGGAATACCAGTCGCGTCCAGTCCATGGCTGGGTCAAAAAAGGCGACAAGGTGGCGCTGAGGCGGACCTCGGGACGCCAGCGCATCAACCTCCACGGCGCGCTCAATCTGGAGAATTTCCACTGCCCCTTGGTCCAGGCCGAGCGGATCAACGCCGCCTCGACCATCGCGCTGTTCGAGAAGCTGGAGGCCGACAACCCCGGAAAGAAGCGGATCTACGTCTTCGCCGACAATGCCCGCTATCACCATGCCCGCCTGGTCCGACAATGGCTGGAGAGGCCGGGTTGCCGCATCAAGCTGATCTTCCAGCCCGCCTACGCCCCCCACCTCAACGCCATCGAGCGATTATGGGGCGTCATGCATCGCGAGGTGACCCACAACAGGTTCTACGCCAACTTCGACCTCTTCACCAAAGCGATCGATCACTTCTTCAAGCAACGCCTGCCACGAGAGTGGACGACTTGGCGCGACACCATAACCGACAATTTCCGTATCATCTCGCACCGGGATTTTCGGGTTCTGGAGTGATCCGAGTATATATACCCCGACTCCTCAGAGACCCGAAAAAAGCTCTGGCAATCCGGCCGTTGATCGATTCTTCTCGGGGGCATGATTCGCGGTGGATTTCTGAGTGCCAAGGAGCGGGGGCCCCTGAGGGCGGTGATGGGGCACCCGAGCGAGAGCCATGGGGTGGCCCGGCGGGCGAACGCCGTTCTGCTGCTGGATGACGGCCTGAGCTGTGCCGAGGTGGCGCGGGTGCTCTACCTCGACGACGACACGGTGCGGACTTGGTTCAAGCGCTACCGCGCGGGCGGTCTGGATGAATTGACGCTGTTCGACTGGCCCGGCGGGCCGGGCCATCTGAGCCGGGAGCAAGAGGCGGACCTTTCGGCGCATCTGGGCGAACGGCTTTACCGCGACACGGGCGAGGTGGCGGCGCATATCGCGGCGACCTGGGGGGTGATCTACAGCCATTCCGGCTGCATCAAGCTGATGCATCGCCTGGGCTTCGAATACAAGCGCCCGGAAAGCCTGCCGGCCCAGGCCGACGAGGCCGAGCAGGCCGCCTTCATCGAGGCTTATGACAAGTTGCTCAACGGCCTGGAGGCCGACGAGGTGGTCTACTTCGCCGATGCGGTGCACCCGGAATACCAGTCGCGTCCAGTCCATGGCTGGGTCAAAAAAGGCGACAAGGTGGCGCTGAGGCGGACCTCGGGACGCCAGCGCATCAACCTCCACGGCGCGCTCAATCTGGAGAATTTCCACTGCCCCTTGGTCCAGGCCGAGCGGATCAACGCCGCCTCGACCATCGCGCTGTTCGAGAAGCTGGAGGCCGACAACCCCGGAAAGAAGCGGATCTACGTCTTCGCCGACAATGCCCGCTATCACCATGCCCGCCTGGTCCGACAATGGCTGGAGAGGCCGGGTTGCCGCATCAAGCTGATCTTCCAGCCCGCCTACGCCCCCCACCTCAACGCCATCGAGCGATTATGGGGCGTCATGCATCGCGAGGTGACCCACAACAGGTTCTACGCCAACTTCGACCTCTTCACCAAAGCGATCGATCACTTCTTCAAGCAACGCCTGCCACGAGAGTGGACGACTTGGCGCGACACCATAACCGACAATTTCCGTATCATCTCGCACCGGGATTTTCGGGTTCTGGAGTGATCCGAGTATAATACAAATATTTTATGTAAAAGATTGATCTTACTACCCTTTTCGATTTGACGTCGCCGCCGAGGGTTTTGTTTTGCAAAATTCGCGAATCCGCGACCGGAGCCCCCGATCAGCGCGGGAGGTCGGCGCGGCCAGGATCGTTTTCAGGGCACTTCGCCGTCGCCCGGCCCCGGCGGGCGGAGGGAGCCGCGCCGGCGAGGCCGGTAAATCCTTGACACCGCCTCGGCCCGGGCAACGTGGCCGGCATGGGTTCGACGGTCGGAAACGGGCCGAACCTCCATCATCGAGGAGACGGGTGCCATGGACTTCGAAACCGTCGGCGCCGAGGCATTCGGGCGCTCGCTCGAGGGCCTGGGACTCGACATTCTGGCGGCCGACGTGCCGGGCCTCGCCGGCTTCCTCGGCGTCGTCTTCGCGATGACCATGCACCGGGTGAACGCCGACTTCGCGATCCTGACCTATGGCGACCAACTCTTGCAGCTCCACGCCGACCACACCTACCACGGCCACCCGCTGCCTTCGCTGCTGTCGGAGAGCGGGGCCCGGGGCGGTGGCGTCGAGATCCGGCTCTACGATACCGACCCCGACGCGGCGGCGGCCCGCGCCGAGGCGCACCCCCACGCCAGCCACCTGTCGCCGGCACCGACGCGGGTGGCCAGCCGGATGGCCAGCGTGCCGCGGCGATCCCGGTGCACGAGAACGAAGGCTTCACCATCGTCAACCCGAGCGTCGACGACCACGACGCGCCGATGCGGGAATTGTGGCGGCCGTTCGAGGAACCGCACCCGCTGGTGCCCTATTACCGGGAGCGCCCGGACAACCCCGCGATCAGCCGCGTCGTCGATTGGAAGCGGGAGCGCGGCATCGGCCGAGCAGGCATCGCCTTGCGCCGACGGCGGGGCTGAAAGCTGCTATCATCCGGGCGCGACAACGAGAGAGAGGCCGAGATGTGGTGGTTTTCCAATGACAAGCTGAAGATGCCGGAATCGGACCAGGCCCTTCCCGGGCGGTCCGAGCGAATCGCGGTGCCGGCGGCGCACGTGGTCAACGGTGCGCCATTGGCCCCGCCGTTTCCCGAACACCTCGAACTCGCGCTCTTCGGCATGGGCTGCTTCTGGGGGGCGGAGCGGATCTTCTGGCAAACCGCCGGCGTCTTCTCGACCTCGGTCGGCTATGCGGCCGGCATCACGCCCAACCCGACCTACGAAGAAGTCTGCTCCGGTCGCACCGGGCACAACGAGGTGGTTCGCGTCGTCTTCGATTCCTCGGAGATCTGCTACGAGGACATCCTCCGCGTCTTCTGGGAGAACCACGATCCGACCCAGGGCATGCGCCAGGGCAACGACGTCGGTACGCAATACCGCTCCGGCATCTACGTCTATTCGGAAGCGCAGCGCCGATTGGCCGAAACCTCGAAGGCGGCTTATCAGGGGGCGCTGTCGCGCCATCGCCAGGGCGAGATCACGACCGAGATCCTCGATGCGCCGGAGTATTATTACGCCGAGGACTATCACCAGCAGTACCTGGCCAAGGTGCCGAACGGCTACTGCGGCATCGGTGGCACGGGTGTTGCCTGCCCGGTCGGCCTCGAGGTGGGCGCGCCGGCAGCGGAATAGGGCGTGGCCGGGACCAAGCCCGAAAGGGTCTCGCCTTGACGCACCGGCGCCGCTACTTGGCGCTGATTTCCTGCAGTTTCTGCTTCAGGTAGGGGTGATCGGGGGCCAGCGACTGGGCCTTGCGGTAATCGGCCATCGCCAAGTCCTTCTTGCCGCGCGCCTGATGCACCGCGCCCCGGCCTATGTAGGGGCTGGCGAAGTCCGGTCGCAGGCCGATGGCCGTGGTATAGTCGGCGACCGCGCGCTCGAAGTTGCGTTCGCGGCGATGGGTCTCGCCCCGGTTCAAGTAGGCTTGGGCTAAATCCGGGCGTAGCCAGATGGCGGCGTCGAAGTCCTTGAGCGCCTTGTCGAAATCACCGGCGTCGCGCCGCAGGAGACCGCGGCTGTTGTAGGCGTCGGCGAACTCGGGGTCGAGCTTGATCGCCATGTCGAAGTCGTTCGTCGCCTTTTCGTTCTCAAAGCGCGCCATGTAGGCGTTGCCGCGAACGTTGTAGGCGATGGGGTCGCCGGGATCGAGTTCGATCGCCGCCTCGCAGTCGAGGATCGCGTCCTCCAGCTGATCGAGCGAATAGAGCGCGGCACAGCGGTTGCCGTAGCCGATGGTCAGCTCTTCCTTGGTCAACTCGCCGGACTCGAGGCCACGCGTGTAAAGCTCGACCGCCAGGGGCACGTCGCCCTTCACGAAGGCGTCGTAGCCGGCGTTGATGTCGTCGGCGCCATCTGCCCACGCCTGCATGGCCAGACAGAAAGAGAGCAGAACTCCCGAGAGAAGGGCGCGCATTGCTCAAACCTCCACCAAATACTCAAGCGCATAAATCTTCGCGCCAGTATGGCCAAGACGAGACGTTCCGGCAACCGAGCCGGAACAGTGGTGTCGCTAACACACGATATGACCGCCGTAGGTACCATGTGATCTGTCCGGTTTAGAACGTCGCCTTCGAGGAGGGCGGCGATGAAGCGGGCCGAGGTGTTGCAAGGACTACGGCAGATGAAGTTCGAGGAGATTCTGGAGCGCGCGAAGCGGCGGCGACTGAGCCAGTCGGAGGCGGCGTCGATCCTGGGGATGAGCGAGCGAACGTTCCGGCGCTGGCGGGGTCGCTTTGAGGCGGAAGGCGCGGAGGGTCTGTATGACCGCCGGCTGGGCAAGGTCTCGGGGCACCGGGTGCCGGTGGACACGGTGATGGAGGTTCTGGAGTTGTTCGACACGCGCTACTGGGACTTCACGGCCAAGCACTTCCACGAGAAGCTGCTCGATGAGCACGGCTTCACGCGGAGCTACAACTGGGTCCGCCTGACGCTCCAGGCCCACGGGCGCAAACGTCCGGCACCGCGGCGAGGCGCGCACCGGCGCAAGCGGCCGCGCCGCGCCCTGCCCGCCATGATGCTGCACCAGGACGGCTCGACCCACCAATGGGTTCCCGGGCAGTGGTGGGACCTGATCGTCACCATGGATGACGCAACCAGCGAGATCTACTCGGCCTTCTTCGTCGACGAAGAGGGGACCATGAGCAGCTTCCGGGCCCTGGGCGAGGTGATCGAGGTCCGGGGGCTGTTCTGCTCGCTCTACGCCGACCGGGCCTCGCACTACTGGCACACGCCCGAGGCCGGCGGCAAGGTGGACAAGAACAACCCGACCCAGGTGGGCCGAGCCCTGGGCCAGCTGGGCATCGAACTGATCCCGGCCTACTCCCCCGAGGCCCGGGGGCGCTCGGAGCGCATGTTCGCGACATTGCAGAATCGCCTGCCGCAGGAACTGCGCTTGGCCGCCATCACCACGATGGCCGAGGCCAACGCGTTCCTGCGCGAGATTTATCTGCCCCGCCACAACGCCCGTTTCGCGGTGCCGGCCGAAGCCGAGGGCTCGGCCTTTGTCCCCTTCACCGGATCGCTCGACGACATCCTGTGCATCCAGGAGGACCGGATCGTCGGCAACGACAACACGGTGCGCTACAAGCGGCTGGTGCTGCAGATCCCGGAGGATCGCCACCGCCGCCATTACGTCAAGGCATCGGTGCGGGTCCACGAATACTCCGGCGGCACCCTGGCGGTCTTCCACGGCCCGCGCCGGCTGGCCCGATATCAGGCCGACGGCACCGTCCTCGACGAAACCAAGAACAGCAGAGCGGCCAAGTGAACCGCTTCGACGCGCGCCCGGCCTGTGGATAAGTGGACAACCCGCCACGGCGGGTTCCCCACTTATCCACAGGCCCAACAACCACAACAGAAGCGGTCAATTCATATGGTACATAAAGCGGTCAATTCGAAATGTTCTCGACACCGAGCCGGAACAGTGGCCTCCGGGGGGTTGCCGAAAGACCACAGGGGCGAATACGGCCTTATTCACGTCGTTGATGCCCGGATCGAAGTCCCCGGGCGCCGATTCGAAGTGTTCGTTGGTGAAGCTGGCGGCGGCGGCGCCGGCCCCGACCGTCAGGTGTCTCCTCGGCCAGGGTACCATCGCCGGGCGGCCGGGCCGGGGAAGCGGGTGGCCGGAACCAAGCCCGAATTGCTATAGACTGTCGCCATGCGCCCAGATGTTTTTGAATTGCGGGAGTTCTATCACGGCCGGCTCGGGCGGGTGACGCGCAACTTGTTGCGCGCTCGGATCCGCGGCCTCTGGCCGGATGTCCGGGGCATGAGCGTGCTAGGTCTGGGCTATGCGACGCCCTACCTCGGGCCCTTCCAGGCGGAGGCGGAACGGGTGCTGGCGTTGATGCCGGCGCCGCAGGGCGTGGTGCGTTGGCCGGCGGGCGAGGCCAATCTCGTGGCTTTGACCGAGGAGCATGACCTCCCCGTGGCAGATGCCAGCGTCGACCGCGTGCTGATGGTACACGAACTGGAAAACACGGAGCGCGCGCGGGGCCTGTTGCGCGAAGCGTGGCGGGTGCTGAACTCCGGCGGCCGGCTGCTGGTCGTGGTGCCGAACCGGCGTGGCCTCTGGGCGCACTTCGAGAGCACGCCCTTCGGCCATGGCCGGCCCTATAGTCCGGGCCAGCTGTCGCGATTGCTGCGCGAGGCCATGTTCCAGCCGACGCAACGGGCGGCGGCCCTATATGTGCCGCCGGCGCCCAAGATCCTGTTGCGCGGCGCCCGCGCCTGGGAGCGCGGCGGACGCCTGCTGGCACCCGGCGTCTCCGGCGTTTTGATGGTGGAGGCGGACAAGCAGATTTACGCGTTGACCGCGGCCGGAGCGCCCGTGCGCCGGCGCCGGCCGATCCCGATCGCGGCGGCCTCGCGCGACGGCGCCCACTCGGCGCGCGATCGGGAGTCCGCTGGCTAGACTCTTTCGGTTCGGTCCGGCCACCCACTCCTCCGGGCACCTAGCTTTCCTTTGCTTTTCCGCCGCCCTCCGACTATATGTCTGGCCCTATTTCCAGCAGTTCTCCAGAGCCCGCCGACCATGTCCGCAGACGATTCCAGCCTCGACGACCTGCGCCGCGAGATCGACGAGATCGACGCCCTGCTGCACGACGGGATCATGCGTCGCGCGGGCCTGATGGAACGCGTGGTGGCGGCGAAGCGATCGGGCGAAGCGCCGCCGACGACGATGCGGCCCGGACGCGAAACGCAAATCCTGCGCCGCCTTGCCGCGCGTCACGAGGGCGGGTTGCCGCCCGCGGTCGTGCTTCGGATCTGGCGGGAAATCATCAACGCCGCGACCGCGCTGCAGGGCCCGTTCTCGGTCGCGGTCTGCGCGCCGTCCAATAGCGTCGGCTACTGGGACCTCGCCCGAAACCACTTCGGCGCGTCGACGACGATGACCCTGCATGTCTCGCCGACCGTGGTAATGCGCCGGGTGGTCGAGCGCCCGGGGACGGTGGGCATCCTGCCGGAGCCGCAGGACGCGGAAAAGGAGCCCTGGTGGCTGGCGCTGGTGAACGATGCGCCGGAGACCTCCGTCCCCCGCATCATCTGGCGGTTGCCCTTCTTCGCCGCGCCCATGGGGCGCTTCGAGCAGTTGACGGCCTATGCCGTGGCCTGTCTGCCGCCCGAGCCGAGCGGCGACGACGTCACCATCCTGGCGCTCGACACCGAGGCCGACATCAGCCGCGGCCGGCTGATCAAAAACCTCGCGCAAGTGGGCTTGTCCGCCCGGATCTTGATGACCCACGAAGTTGCCGCCCACCAGCGCCGGGTGCATCTGGTGCATGTCGACGATTTCGTGCGGGAGGACGATACCCGCCTCGCCGCGATGGTCGAGGATATGGGCGAAAGCCTGTTTCGGTCCCTGGTTCTGGGCGCCTATCCCATCCCCTTGGTCGACGGCGAGAAGGAAACGGAGGCATGAGTTCGCCGCGGCCGCGCGACGGAATTCTCGGCATTTCGCCCTATGTGGGGGGTGAATCGGAGGTCGAGGGCGCGGCGTGCACGATCAAACTGTCGAGCAACGAATCCGCGATCGGACCCAGCCCGGCGGCGGTCGAGGCTTATCGAAGCCTCGCGGGCGAGCTGCACCGTTATCCCGACGGCGCCAGCGACAAGCTCCGCCGGGTGATCGCCGAGATCCATGGCCTGGAGCCCGAGCGGATCATCACCGGCAACGGATCGGACGAGATCATCGGCACCCTGATCAGCGCCTATTCGGGCCCGGGCGACGAAGTGCTGTACAGCCGCCACGGCTTCCTGATGTACCCCATCGCCGCCATGGCGGCCGGGGCCACGCCGGTACAGGCGCCCGAGCGGGACTATACCGCTTCCGTCGACGCGCTGTTGTCCGAGGTGGGCGAGCGGACCCGGATGGTCTTCCTCGCCAATCCGAACAACCCGACGGGCACCTACATCGGCGCGGACGAGCTGGCGCGCCTGCACGCGGGCCTGCCCTCGGACGTGCTGCTGGTGATCGACGCGGCCTATGCCGAGTTCGTCTCGGCCAACGACTATGGCGATGGGGCCGAGCTGGTGCGCGGGGCCGAGAACGTGGTGATGACCCGGACGTTCTCCAAGCTGCATGGTCTGGCGGGGCTCCGCCTCGGCTGGGCCTATGTGCCCAGGGCGGTGGCGGACGTCTATCACCGGGTGCGCGGCCCCTTCAACGTCAACGCGGCGGCGCAGGCGGCGGGCATCGCGGCGCTTCTCGACCACGACCATCGCCAGAAGGCGCGGGCCCACAACGACCGCTGGCTGCCCTGGCTGACCCGGGAGTTCGCCCGCCTGGGCCTCGATCCGATCCCGAGCGTCGGCAACTTCCTGTCCGTCGCCTTCGGCGCCGAAGGCCCGAAATCGGCGGCGGCGGCGCTGGCCTTCCTGAACGCCCGCGCCATCCTGCCCCGCGCCATCGCCGGCTACGGTTTGAGCGGCCACCTGCGCTTCACCGTCGGCCTGGAGGACGAGAACCGCGCCGTGATCCAGGCGCTGGAGGAATTCCTGGCGGCGCCCGATGACTGAGACGACGACGCCCCTCGTCGGCAAGCTGGCGCTGATCGGCGTCGGCCTGATCGGCTCCTCTATCGCGCGCGCCGTCCAACGCGGCGGCCTGGCGGTACACATCGCCGGCTGCACCCGGAGCGCGGCGAGCCGCGATGCCTGTCTCGAACTCGCCATCGTCGACAGCGCCCATCTCGATCCCGCGATGGCGGTGGCGGACGCCGACCTGGTGATCCTCTGCAGCCACCTCGGCAGCTATGGCGACGTCGCCAGGGCGATCGGGCCCGCCCTGAAGCCCGGCGCCGTCGTCTCCGACGTTGGCTCGGTCAAGTCGCAGGTGTTCGGCCAGGTCGGCCCGCACCTGCCCTCGGGCGTGCATCTCGTCCCCGGCCACCCGGTCGCCGGCACCGAGCGTTCCGGTCCGACGTCGGGTTTCGCCGAGTTGTTCGACGAGCGCTGGTGCATCCTGACGCCCGCCGTCGACGCGGATCCGGCGGCCGTGGCGCTGGTGCGGGAATTCTGGGGCCGGATCGGCAGTCGGGTCGAGATCATGGAGGCACGCCACCACGACCTGGTGCTGGCCGTCACGTCCCACCTGCCGCATCTGATCGCCTACAACATCGTCGGCACGGCGGACGACCTGGAGGCCGTGACCGAGAGCGAGGTGATCAAGTATTCCGCCGGCGGATTCCGCGACTTCACCCGGATCGCCGCCTCGGACCCGGAGTTCTGGCGCGACGTCTTCTTGGCCAACCGCGAGGCGGTGCTGGAAGTGCTGGGCCGTTTCACCGAGGACCTCTTCGCCCTGCAGCGGGCCATCCGTTGGGGGGAGGGCGAGACGCTGCACGAACTCTTCTCCCGCACCCGCGCGATCCGCCGCGAGATCATCGACGCGGGTCAGGAAACCGCGGCGCCGGATTTCGGCCGCTGGCTGCCTAGCGGGCCGGAGGACGGCGGGGAAGAATAGGCGCCAGCCGCGCCACGGCCACGGGCCCGAGCCACAGGATTCCGTCCTGCATCGTCACCGGTACCGAGAGCTCGCCGCCGGCCGCGATGGCCAGCAGGTTCAGGATCGGCAAGGCCTGGTCGGCGTCCTCGCGCCGCATCGCGCCGGCCAGCACCGCGCGTTCCAGCAGTTCACCATGGCCCTTGACCTTCGCCGTCAGCGCCCCGATCGGGCGGGTCTCCGCGTCGAGCGCGATGCTGCCCTCGGCCCGGATCTCGACCTTGCCCCAAAGAAGCGTGAGCTCCGCCACCTCCACCGTGCCGCCGCCGTCGCGCCAGGCCACCAGCATGGCCCGGGGATCGGCGGGCGGCGGCTCGGGCCCGACGACGGTGGCGAGCAGCGCCAGCCGCTCGAAGGGTGGTATCCAGGCCCACTCACCCACCGCCAGACGGTCGAGACGCAGCGAGACGTCGCCGAGAGCGTCCGGCCGTCCGGACCGCCTCAAGTGCAGTTGTGCCCGTTCGCCGGTGATCGCGGCCTGCAAGCGCTGGCCGCCCACGCGCGTCTCGGCGGTGCCGGCGAGACCCTTCAAGTCGACCGCGAGGTCGAGCAGCCGGTCGTCGCCGTCCCGGCGATGGCTCGCCAATCCCTCGGAGACGGCGAGATCCAGCCGCGTGGTCCGTCCGGGCCCGGCGGCCAGGGGCCCCAGGCGGTGTCGGCCGGTGAGGTCGAGGATGACGTGGCGGAAATCCCAGGGCTGGATCACCGCCTGGAGCCTGTCGGCCTCCCAGACCGGCACCGTTCCCCGGCCGGGCGCGGCGAGCCGGGGCCGGGCGACGTCTACCACCACCCGGTAGGGAAAGCCGCGGCGCTCGATCCCGTCGTATTCCGCGATGCCGCCACTCGCGCGCCAGTCGCGCGACCAGGTCTCGATGCCGCCGACCACCGCGTCGGCCACGAAAAAGTAATAGCCGCCATAGCCGGCGACGGCGACCGCGACCGCCGCGATCAACGCCCAGTACCGCACGGGCCGTGGCCCTTCGAGCGATGCCGCCGCTAGCCGTCGATCCCGCCCATGCAGAGGTATTTCACCTCCAGATAATCGTCGATGCCGTATTTCGAGCCTTCCCGGCCCATGCCGGATTCCTTCATGCCGCCGAAGGGCGCGATCTCGGTCGAAACCAGGCCGGTGTTGATGCCGACCATGCCGTATTCGAGGCCTTCGGAGACCCGCCAGATCCGCCCGATGTCCCGGGCGTAGAAATAGGAGGCGAGGCCGAATTCGGTGTCGTTGGCCATTTGGATCGCCTCGGCCTCGCTTGCGAAGCGGAAGATCGGGGCCAAGGGCCCGAAGGTCTCCTCGCGCGCCACGGTCATCTCGGGCGTCACGTCGACCAGCAGCGTGGGCTCGAAGAAGCTGCCGCCGAGTTCGTGCCGCCCGCCGCCGACCACGATTCTGTCGCCCTTGCCGACGGCGTCCGTGATGTGCTCCTCAACCTTGGCGACGGCGGCCATGTCGATCAGCGGGCCCTGGTTGACGCCCGCCTCCAGGCCGTTGCCGACCTGGAGGGCGGCGACCGCCTCGGCGAGCTTGGCCGAGAAGGCGTCGTAGACGCCGTCCTGCACCAGGATCCGGTTGGCGCAGACGCAGGTCTGCCCGGCGTTGCGGTACTTGGAGATCATCGCGCCCTCGACCGCCTCGTCCAAGTCGGCGTCGTCGAAGACGATGAAGGGGGCGTTGCCGCCCAGCTCCATCGAGACCTTCTTCACCGTGCCGGCGCATTGCGCCAGCAGGATCTTGCCGACCTCGGTGGAGCCGGTGAAGCTGAGCTTGCGAACGATCGGGTTCGCGGTCAGCTCCCCGCCGATGGCGCCGGAGGCACCGGTGACGACGGAGAAAACGCCGGCCGGCACGCCCGCGCGCTCCGCCAGCTCGGCCAGCGCCAGGGCGGAATAGGGCGTCATGCTGGCGGGTTTGAGCACCATGGTGCAGCCGGCGGCAAGCGCCGCGCCGGCTTTCCGAGTGATCATCGCGGCGGGGAAGTTCCAGAGCGTGATCGCGGCGGTGACGCCCACGGGTTCGCGCACCACGACGATCCGCTTGTCCGCCTGGTGGCCGGGAATGGTGTCGCCGTAGATCCGCTTGGCCTCCTCCGCGAACCATTCGATGAAGCTCGCGGCATAGGCCACCTCGCCCTTGGCCTCGGCCAGCGGCTTGCCTTGCTCCACCGTCATGATGGTGGCGAGGTCGTCGGCGTTTTCGTGCATCAGGTCATGCCAGCGGCGCAGGATCTGGCTCCGCTCCTTGGCGGTCTTGGCCCGCCAGGGGGGAAGCGCCCGGTTCGCCGCCTCGATCGCGCGCCGTGTCTCGCCGGCCCCCATCCGGGGCACGTTGCCGATCGTCTGGTTGTCGGCCGGGTTGGTGACTTGAATCGTCGTGCCGTCGTCCGCGTCCGCCCAGGCGCCATCGACGTAACACTGCTGGCGGAAGAGCCCGCCGTCCTGGATATCCATGATCTCTCTCCTCGCCGAAGCCGGCGTTTTCGGGTTGTGGCCAGCTTACCCCCAGCGAGGGGGTGGCCCAAGGGGCGCGTGAGGCGGACGGCCTGGCCGGGGCTTGCCCGCGTCGGTCCCAGCTTGCACTCTTCCGCCCATCGATTCCGCCGTCCCGAGGAACCGCGCCGATGTCCTGGCGGAACGAAGTCGATGAACTACAACGCCGCCGCGAATTCATGCGGCGGATGGTCGTGCCGTCGGGCCGCTCGCCCTTGCGTGATCATTTTCCGGATCTCCGCGTCCGAACGATCGGCGAGACCCCGCGGCGTGATGTTGGGCGCGTTGGCGGTGAAGGCCGGCGTCACGTGCATCGGCGCCATGCCGGCCAGTTCCATGCCGGGGATTTCGCCCTTCGGACCCTTGGGCGTGTGGCGGTTGCCTCGGGCGACGATGGAGCGCATCAGCTAGGTGCCCCGCTCGAGCTGCGTTTCCGCAGGCGCCGCGCCGGCGGTCACGATGACGATGAGTGCCGCCGGCAAGGCACGAGCCAGGATCATTCCACCGCCTCCTGCAGGGCTTCCTCCGCCGCGAGCCAGCGAGTCTCGGCCGCCAGAAGCGCCGCGTCCAGTTCCGCCAGCCGTTTGTAGCGTAGCGCCATCGCCTCGCCGTCGCCGTCCGACTTGGCCAGTTCGGCCTCTAATCCCGCCTTGTTCGCGCCCAGCCGTTCGACCTCCCGTTCGGCCGCCCGGGCCTCGATGCGGAGCGGGGCGAGGTCGCGCCGCCGCTCGGCCCGGCGCTTGCGGGCCCGTCTGCGCTCGCCGACGGTCCCGCCATCGGATCCCCGGGTGCCGTTCCGCCCCTCGCTCAGAATCAGGTTCCGGTAGTCCTCCATGTCGCCGTCGAAGACGCGGACGCCGCCGTCGGCGACCAGCCAGAGGCGGTCGGCCACCAGTTCGACCAGATGGCGGTCGTGGCTGATCAGGACGACGCCGCCGGAGAATTCATTCAGCGCCTGGATCAGCGATTGGCGGGTGTCGACGTCCAGATGGTTGGTCGGCTCGTCCAGGATCAGCAGGTGCGGCCGCTCCGCCGCGATCAGGGCCAGCACCAGGCGGGCCCGTTCGCCGCCCGAGAGGGATTGGGCGACCACGTTGGCCTGCTCCTGGGAGAAACCGAAGGCGCCGGTCCGCGCCCGCACCTTGGATTCGGGCAGATCGGGGAAGCGCCTGGCCATGTGCTGGTAGGCGGTGGCGTTGGGATTGAGCGCCTCGATCTGGTGCTGGGCAAAATGCCCGACGCGGAGTTTGCCGGCGCGATGCGCCCGCCCGGCCGACGCCTGCAATTCGCCCGCCAGCAGCCGGGCGAGCGTGGTCTTGCCGTTGCCGTTGCGCCCCAGCAGCGCGATGCGGTCCTCCATGTCGAGGCGGAGGTCGAGACCGGAGAGCACCGGCGGCGCCTCGCCATAACCGACCGCCGCGCCGTCCAAGGCCAGAATCGGCGGCGCCAGCGGCTCCGGTTCCGGCAGTTCCAGATCGATGGCGCGGGCCTCCATCACCGCCGCGATCGGCGCCATCTTCTCCAACATCTTCACCCGGCTCTGCGCCTGCCGGGCCTTGGTGGCTTGGGCGCGGAAGCGGTCGACGAAGGCCTGCATGCGCTTGCGCTGCGCCTCCTGTTTGACCCGCGCCTTCTCATGCAGCTCCAGCCGTTGGCGCCGCTCCGCCTCGAACTGGTCGTAGCCGCCCCGGTAGAGGCGGAGGCCCTTGTCGTCCACGTGCAGGATCGAGGTGGCGACCTTGTTCAGTATCGTGCGGTCGTGGCTGACGATCATCAGCGTGTGGGGGTAGCGGGCGAGGAAACCCTCCAACCAGATCGCACCCTCGAGGTCGAGGTAGTTGGTCGGCTCGTCCAGCAGCAGCAGGTCGGGCGCCAGGAACAGCACGCGGGCGAGCGCCACCCGCATCCGCCAGCCGCCCGAAAACTGGTCGAGCGGCATGGCCTGCGCTTGCGCCGTGAAACCGAGCCCGGCCAGGATCCGCCCCGCGCGCGCCGGCGCGCCGTGGGCATCGATGTCGGCGAGGCGTTGATGGATCTCGGCGATCCGGTCAGGGGCCTCGGCGCTCTCCGCCTCCGCCAGCAGCGCCGTCCGCTCGCCGTCGGCCTCCAGCACGCAGGCGATCAGGCTCTGGCTCCCGCCGGGCGCCTCCTGCGCCAGTACCGCGATCCGGGCATCGCGGCGAAGCTGGATCTTGCCGCCGTCGGCCTGCGCCTCGCCGGTGATCAGGCGCAGCAGCGTGGTCTTGCCGGCGCCGTTGCGGCCGACGACGCCGACCCGGTGACCCACCGGCACGTGCACGCTCGCCCCTTCCAGCACGACACGGCCGGCGATGCGGTAAGTGAGATCGTCAAGACGAAGCATGGAAGTAACATCCAGGATATCGCGGGCGCGGGGGAGCCGGAATCAATAGCGGTCGCGGTGACTTAGCATTTCAGGGCGAGAGACAACAGTCCGGGCGGACCGGCGAGGCGAGCGCGGATATCTCGTCAGTCCCGCGCGTCCTCCAGGATCATCGCCGCGCCCTTTTCGCCGATCATGTTCGTCGGCGCATAGGTGTTGCCCGACGGCATGGTCGGCATCACCGAGGCATCGACGACGCGCAGGCCGGCGAGGCCATGGACCCGGAGCCGCGCATCGACCACCGCCATCGGGTCCGGGCCCATCCGGCAGGTGCCGATCGGGTGATAGACCGTGTTGCCGGTGGCGGCGGCGAAGTCGAGCCATTCCCCGGCACTTTGCACATTCGGGCCTGGCAGCAGTTCCGAATCGACGACATCGGCCAGCGGCGGCGTCTGGACGATCTTCCGGGCGACGGCGAGGCCGGCGGCGAGGACCTGGCGGTCGCCGGTTTCGGCCAGGTAGTTCGGCCGGATGAGGGGCGGCGCGGTCGGGTCGTCGGAGAGGATTTCGCAGACGCCGCGGCTCTCCGGGCGCAGTTGCAGGGCGCCGAGGGTCAGGCCCGGCTCACGCTCCAGTTTGGCGACGCCCAGCCTCGGGTCGGCATAGGAGGCCGGGGCGAAGATCAGCTGCACATCGGGTGCCTCCAACTCAGGCCGCGTGCGGAGGAAGGCGTGACCCTGGCCCGGGCTCATCGCCAGGATGCCCTGGCGCGAGACGGCATAGCGCAGCAGTTCGCCGAGCAGTGCTGCCCCCCGCGTCCCCTCGTTGACGGTGGCCATGCCCCGGACGCGCGCCTGGACGCGGGCGATGTAGTGGTCGCGCAGGTTGCGCCCGACGCCCGGCAACTCGTGGGCGACGGCGACGCCGGCCGCTTGCAGGACCTCGCCCGGGCCGATGCCGGAGAGTTGCAACAGTTGCGGCGAGTTGATCGCGCCGCCCGCGAGTATCACCTCGTGCCCGGCCCGCGCTTCAATCGGTCGGCCGTGGCGGCAGTAGACGACACCAACGGCACGGCTCCCTTCCAGCAGCACGCGTTCGGCCAGCGCGCGGGTGACGACGCGCAGATTCGCCCGCCGCATCGCGGGCCTGAGATAGGCGTCCGCCGCGCTCCATCGCCGCCCGCCGCGCATCATCACCTGGTAGACGCCGGTGCCTTCCTGATCGCCCGAATTGTAGTCGGGATTGCGCGGCAGGCCGTGGCGCGCCGCCGCCTCGACGAAGGCCCCGACCAGGGGATGCGCCGTCCGCTGGTCCTCGATTGCAAGGGGGCCGTCCCGGCCGCGCACCGCCGGGTCGCCACCCGCCCGCGTCTCCGCGGCCATGAAAAAGGGCAACACGTCCCGATAGCTCCAGCCCGTATTGCCGAGCTGGGCCCAATGGTCGTAGTCGGCGGGCTGTCCCCGGACATAGAGATGACCGTTGATCGAGGAGGAGCCGCCCAGCGTCTTGCCGCGGGGATAGAACACCCGCCGGCCGCCCAGGTGTTCCTCGGCGGCCGTCTCGTAGCACCAGTTGACGCTTCGATCGGTGATCGTCCGGGTGACGCCGGCCGGAATTCGGATCCAGGGGTTGGAATCGTGCCCGCCCGCCTCCAGCAGCAGGACGCGATTGCCGCCATCCGCCGTCAGCCGCTCGGCCAGCACGCAGCCAGCGGCCCCGGCGCCGACGATGATGTAGTCGTGGGTCTCGATCATTGTCGGCCCCCGGTGCCCGCACCTCCCCCGGCCCGTCGCCGACCCGCCGGGATCGTCAAGCGCCCGGGCACCGGCGGCCCAATGTCGGCCATCGGAGGTATAATCCCCATCGCCGAGGGACGCCAGCTACGCCCGGGCGTAGCTAATTCCGGCCATACTCCGTGGACCCAATTATTAGCGTTACGACAATCGATGCATGGCGAAATCGTCCACGGGTTGCGCAGGGCGATGTCCCGTCCGTCGTTGAAAAAGGCGGGGTAGGCATCGAGCGCCGACGAGGCTACGCGGCCTCGCCGATGTCTTCAGTGGCGGCCTTTCGGGTTAAAGGGGACTTCACCCTCTATACACGTTTGGGTGCATGTTCCGATCGATTGGAATCCCGCCCGCCGTCGCCACCGCGAGGCGCCGGGCGATCCAGAACCGCGTGAACGTAATGGGTATCTCCGCTCGCCATCGAGACCGCCTGGATTGCCACGCTTCGCTCGCGACGACGCGGGGCCGAGCGAGCGTCCAGTCGAGAGGACGGCGTTCTAATCCAGCCCCTCCACGAACGCCCGCACCGCACTTCCGATCTCCGCCGGCGAATCTTCCTGGATGAAGTGGCTGCCCTTGACCGTGACTTCCCTCTGGTCGGGCCAGGCGCGGCAGAACTCGCGCTGCGGGCCGGTCAGGATGGTGCCGGGGTCGGCGTTGATGAAGAGCTTGGGCGGGCCGCCATGGCTCAGCCACTCGGCGTAGGCCCGGGCGATGGCGACGACGTCGGCGGGCTCGCCCGAGATTGGGATCTGGCGGGGCCAGGTGAGGGTGGGGCGGCGGCTTTCGCCCGCCTCCAGGTAAGGCTTGCGGTAGACGGCCATCTCCTCTTCGCCCAGGCCACGCAGCACGCTCGCCGGCAGGATGCGGTCGACGAAGACGTTCTTCTCCAGCACCATTTCCTCGCCCGCGGGCGAGCGGAGGCCCTTGAAGATCTTAGCCGCCGGCTCCGGCCATTCCTCCCAGGTGACGGGGCGCACCAGGGCTTCCATGTAGGCGATGCCCCGGACGCTGCCGGGAAAGCGGTGGGCGCGGTGGAAACCGAGGGCGCTGCCCCAGTCGTGGATCACCAGCGTGATATCCGAATCGAGCCCGAGGGCATCGAACCAGGCATCGAGATAGCGGGCATGCTCGGCGAAGGTATAGAGGCCGTCGGCCGAGGGGCCGCTCTCGCCCATGCCGATCAGGTCCGGCGCCAGGCAGCGGCCGACGCCCGTCAAATGCGGGATGATGTTGCGCCAGAGATAGGACGAGGTCGGGTTGCCGTGCAGCAGCACGATCGGCTTGCCCTCGCCCTCGTCGACATAGGCCATCTCGCTGTCGAGCACGGCCACCCGGTGGCGGGTGTGGGGGTCAGCGGCGGAAATCGTCTCGATCATGGTGCTACCCTCCGGCGCGGTTGCGTGGCCGCGGATATAGCATGGGGAGGGAGCGATGAGCACCGAGGGAGACCGGCCGCTCGGCGGCATCACCGTCGTTGAGTTCGGCGGCAACATCGCCGGGCCCTACGCCAGCTGGATCCTGGCCCAGCTCGGCGCCGAGGTCATCAAGATCGAACGGCCCGGCGCCGGCGACGACGCGCGCGGCTGGGGCCCGCCCTTCGTCGACGACTCGGCGGCCCTATTCCACCTGCTGAACCGGGACAAGACGTCGGTCGCCGCCGATCTTCGCGACGAGACCACGGTCGCGCGCCTGAAGGAATTCATCCTCGCCGACGTCGACGTCGTCGTGCAGAACATGCGGGCGGGCGTGCTGGACGGGCTCGGCCTCGGCGCCGAAACCCTGACCACGGCCAAGCCGGCCTTGGTCTACTGCTCGCTGCACGCCTTCGGCGCCACGGGGCCGATGGCCGACCGTCCGGGCTACGACGCACTGATGCAGGCCTACGGCGGGATCATGAGCGTCACCGGCCATCCGGGCGCGGAACCGGCGCGCGCCGGTGTCTCCATCATCGACTGCGGCGCCGGCATGTGGTCGGCGATCGGTATCCTGGCGGCGCTGGCGCGGCGCGCGAGCACGGGGCGGGGCGGCATCGTCGACACCTCCCTCTTCGAGACCGCGGTCGGCTGGATGAGCCTGCACCTCTCCCAGTTCGCCGTCACGGGCAAGGTGCCGGGGCCACAGGGCACCGGCTCCCTCGGCATCGCGCCCTACTAGGCCTATCCCTGTTCCGACGGCATGTTGATGGTGGCGGCGCCCAACGACCGGATGTTCGCCCGCCTGGCCGGCGCGCTCGGCCATCCCGAATGGGCGACGGACCCGCGCTTCGCGGCCGGCGCCGACCGCGCGCGCAACAAGTCGGCGCTGAACGCGGCGATATCCGAGACCATGGCCGACGACAGCCGGGCGACCTGGCGGGAACGGCTGGACGCGGTCGGCGTGCCGAGCGCGCCGGTGCAGGACGCGGGCGAACTGGCCGCCGATCCGCAGACCGAGGCGCTCGACATCCTCCAGGCGGTGCCGGGCATGACCTTGGCGTTTGCCGCCCTGCCGCTTTCCCTCGATTCCGCCCGACCGGCGCCGGCCCGTCGCGCGCCCGAACTCGGCGCGGACGATGCGCGGATCTTCGGGCCGGCAGGCAAGAACTGACGCAACCCGACCGTAGCTTGTCTCATCCGCGATAGATGAATGTCGCTGATCCGACAGACTATTGCATGATGCGGCGGCCTGCCGCATCATGGCTGCGGAACTTGGGGCGTTTGAAATTTACAGGGAGGCGCGCCGGCGCAAGCCGAGCGACGGAAAACATGTCCAAGATCAAGGAACTCGAACATTTGGCGAAACAGGGTCGGATTTCGCGGCGCGAATTCATGGAGCGGGCGACGGCGGCCGGCGTCACGGCGGCGATGGCGACCTCGCTGATGAGCGGCACGGCGCTGGCGGCGCCCAAGAAGGGCGGCAAATGGCGCTATGGCACGGCCCATGGCAGCACGACCGATGCGCTCGATCCCGGCACCTTCGCCAACAGCTGCATCACCCAGTACGGCTACACCATGCGCAACCACCTGACCGAGGTGGACAACACAGGCAAGCTGGCGCCGGACTTGGCGGAAAGCTGGTCGGCCTCGGACGATGCGGCGCAGTGGACCTTCACGCTTCGCAAGGGCGTCGAATTCCACAACGGCAAGACCATGACGGTCGAGGACGTGATCGCCTCGATCAACCATCACCGGGGCGAGACCAAGTCGGCCGCCAAGCCGATCCTGGCGGCGGTGAAGGATGTGAAGGCCGACGGCAAGGAAAAGGTCGTCTTCACCTTGGAGGGCGGCAACGCCGACTTCCCCTTCATCGTCTCCGACTATCACCTGGCGATCATGCCGGCGAAGTCCGACGGCACCCCCGATTGGCAATCCGGCGTCGGCACCGGTCCCTACATTAAGGCCAGCTTCGAGCCGGGCGTCCGGGCGACCGGCAAGCGCAATCCCAACTACTTCAAGGAAGGGCGCGGCCATTTCGACGAGATCGAGTTCATCACCATCGCCGACGTCGCGGCCAGGACCAACGCGCTCACCACCGGCGAGGTCGATTCCATGGACCGCGCCGACCTGAAGACGGTTCACTTGCTGAAGCGGCGCAAGAACATCAAGGTCGAGGAGGTGACGGGCACCCTCCACTATACGATCCCGATGCACATGGACGTGGCGCCGTTCGACAATCCCGATGTCCGTTTGGCGCTGAAATACGCCGTCGACCGCGAGGCGCTGCTGAAGACCATCCTGCGTGGCCACGGCGTGCTGGGCAACGACCATCCGATCAGCATCGCCAACCGCTATCACGCGAGCGATCTGCCGCAGCGGGTCTACGATATCGACAAGGCTAAGTTCCACATGAAGAAGGCGGGCCTGACTTCGCTGAAGGTGGACCTCTCGGCCGCCGACGCGGCGTTTGCCGGCGCGGTCGATGCCGCCGTCCTCTACAGGGAGCATGCGGCACCGGCCGGCATCGAGATCAACGTGGTGCGCGAGCCGAACGACGGCTACTGGTCCAACGTCTGGCTGAAGAAGCCCTGGTGCATGGTCTACTGGGGCGGTCGTCCGACCGAGGACTGGATGTTCTCCCAGGCCTATGCGCGGGGCGCGGACTGGAACGAATCCCATCTCGACCACGACAAGTTCAACCAGCTGCTGGTCGCGGCGCGGGCCGAGCTCGACGAGGGCAAGCGGCGTGACATGTATATCGAAATGCAGGGCATCGTCAGTAACGAGGGCGGCACCGTGATCCCGATGTTCGCCAACTATGTCTTCGCCAACTCCAAGAAGGTGATGCACGACAAGAAGATGGCGGGCAACTGGGCGATGGACGGCAACAAGGCGGCCGAACGTTGGTGGTTCGGTTGAGGGGATAGGGCCGGCTTTTCGCCGGCCCGCCACCTGTCATGAACGACATCATTAAAATGGTCGCCCAGCGCTTGGCGCTGGGCGTCCTCACCCTCTTTGTCGTCTCGATCATCATCGCCGGCGCCGTCGAGCTGCTGCCCGGCGATCTGGCGCAGGAGATCCTCGGCCAATCCGCGACGGAAGAGAATTTGGCCCAGTTCCGCAAGGAATTGGGATTGGACAAGCCCTTGTACGAGCGCTACCTCTCGTGGCTCGGCGGCATGGTGCAGGGCGATTTCGGCAAGTCGCTGGCGAACAAGCGCCAGATCAGCGAGCTGATAGGCTACAGGCTGTGGAACACGCTATACTTGGCGGCCATCGCCGCGATCATTGCCGTTCCGCTATCGCTGTTCCTCGGCATTCTGGCCGCGCTCTACCGCAACGGACTTTACGACCGGGCGGTGAACGTCACGACCTTGAGTTCGATCTCCTTCCCCGAGTTCTTCGTCGCCTATATCTTGATCCTGATCCTCTCGGTGCACCTGGAGTGGCTGCCGAGCATCTCCAACATATCGCCCGACCTCTCCGCCGGTGAACGGCTGGAGCGGGCGATCCTGCCGGCGCTCACCCTGACGCTCGTCGTCGTCGCCCACATGATGCGGATGACGCGGGCGGCGATCATCAACCTGCTAGCCAGTCCCTATATCGAGATGGCCCGCCTCAAGGGCCTGAAGCCGGGCCGCATCATCACGAAGCACGCCCTGCCCAACGCCCTGGCCCCGATCATCAACGTCGTGGTGCTGAACCTGGCCTACCTGATCGTCGGCGTCGTCGTCGTCGAGGTCGTCTTCGTCTATCCGGGCCTTGGCCAGCTGCTGGTCGACTCGGTCTCGAAGCGCGACATCCCGGTGGTGCAGGCCTGCTGCCTGATCTTCGCCATGACCTTCATCCTCTTGAACCTGCTGGCGGACGTGCTCTCGATCCTGAGCAATCCCCGCCTGCTGCATCCGCGCTGAGGGAGAGACGACGATGAGCATCACATCTCTCTCTGGCGGCGCCTTCTCCGGCGAGGGCTCGCCCTGGGCCAGCCGCATCGCGGTCGCCGCCGTTCACTTCTTCCTGATGGTGCTGTTCCTGCAGAACACCCAGGCTGAAACCTGGTGGTCGATCCTGGGCTTCCTCGTCATCCATTTATACAGCGTCATCGCCCTGGTCCTTTGGACGAGGATGGAACGGACGGCCGCGGGCGATACGGTGATCGTCACCTTCACGCTCGAATACGTCGTTATCGTCTTGCTGTTCTGGGACGTCTTCCGTTCCTGGCCCGGGTCGACCTTCTTCGGCCTGGTGATGGTTCAGGCCTGCGCCTACTTGGCGGTGAAGTACTGGAAGGCACTGAGGCAGGCGCCACCGACGGCGTATTTCGGCCTGGTGGTGATCCTGCTCTACGTCATGATCGCGGCGACGGCGCCCATCATCGCTCCCTTCGGCGAGACGCAGATCGTCGGTAACGAGTACGAGGAGTGGGGAGAGAAATACCTGTTGGGCACGGACAACCTCGGCCGCGACATGCTGACCCGGATCGTCTACGGCGCCCGGAACACCGTCGGCATCGCCTTCATCACCACCGTGCTGGCCTTCGCCATCGGCGGCTTCCTCGGCCTGCTGGCGGCGACGCTCCGCGGCTGGGTCGATCTGGCGCTTGGCCGCGTTGTCGACGTCTTGATGGCGATCCCCTCGCTGATCTTCGGCCTGCTGCTGTTGACCATTTTCGGAACCTCGTGGCTCTCGCTGATCCTGGTGATCGCGGTGCTCGATAGCACGCGGGTCTTCCGCCTGGCGCGCGCCGTGGCGATGAACGTCGTGGTGATGGAGTTCGTCGAGGCGGCGCGCCTCAGGGGCGAGGGGCTGTGGTGGGTCATCCGCCGCGAGGTGCTGCCCAACATCATGCCGCCGCTGGTGGCGGAGTTCGGCCTGCGCTTTTGCTTCGTCTTCCTCTTCATCAGCGCGCTGAGCTTCCTCGGCCTCGGCATCCAGCCACCGGATGCCGATTGGGGAAGCATGGTGCGCGACAACGCCACGCTGATCACCTTCGGCGAGTTGACGCCGCTGATCCCGGCGGGCGCCATCGCACTGTTGACCATCGGCGTCAACTTCGTCGTCGACTGGTTCCTGCACAAAGCCAGTGGGTTGAGGGAATAGGCCATGAGCACCGACACCGATACCGCCGCCAGCGGCGATAGCCGCAAGGGCGAGGTCATCCTGACAATGAAGGGCCTGCGCATCGAGGGTCAGGCCGACGAGACCTGGCACGAGATCGTGCACGGCGTCGACGTGGTGCTCAGGCGCGGCGAGGTGCTGGGCCTGATCGGCGAGTCCGGTGCCGGCAAGAGCACCATTGGCCTCGCCGCCATGGGCTTCGCCCGGGACGGCTGCCGCATTTCGGGCGGCACGGTGATGTTCGACGGGGTCGACCTCACCAAGGCCTCGGACGAGGAGCTGCGCCGGTTCCGCGGCTCCCGCATCGCCTATGTCGCGCAGAGCGCGGCCGCCTCCTTCAACCCGGCGCACAGGCTGATCGACCAGTATTGCGAGGCGCCGACCCAGCACGGCATCCAGAGCCGGCGGGAGGCGGAGGCCGATGCCATCGATCTCTACGGCCGCTTGCAACTGCCCGATCCGGAAGGAATCGGCTTCCGCTATCCCCACCAGGTTTCGGGCGGTCAGCTGCAGCGGGCGATGACGGCGATGGCGATGGCCTGCCGGCCGGATCTGATCGTCTTTGACGAGCCGACGACGGCGCTCGACGTCACGACGCAGATCGAGGTGCTGTCGGCGATCAAGGATATCGTCCACCAGTTCGACACGGCGGCGATCTACATCACCCACGATCTGGCGGTCGTCTCGCAGATGGCCGACCGCATCATGGTGCTGCGTTACGGCAACCTGGTCGAGGAGGGCGAAACCCGCCAGATCGTCGAGGATCCGCAGCGGGATTACACCACCGATCTGCTGGCGGTCCGCTCCTTCCGCAAGCCGCCGCCGAACGAACCGTTGCCGGAGGTGCCACTCGTCAAGGTGGACAACGTCACCGCCGCCTACGGCAAGATCAAGGTGTTGAGCGGCGTCACCATGGAGATCCACAAGAAACGCACGGTCGCCATCGTGGGCGAGTCGGGTAGCGGCAAGAGCACCACGGCCCGCGTCATTACCGGCCTATTGCCGCCCTTGGAGGGCCAGGTGGTCTACGACGGCCAGGTGCTGCCGAAGGACTATCGCCAGCGCAACAAGGACGAGCTGCGCCGCTTGCAGATGATCTACCAGATGCCGGACACGGCGATTAACCCGCGCCAACGGGTATCGGACATCATCGGCCGCCCGCTGGAGTTCTATCTGGGCCTGCGCGGCGGGGAGAAGCGGGAGCGCGTCCGCGAGCTCCTGGAGATGATCGAACTCGATCCCGAAGAGTTCTACGACCGTCTGCCGGGCGAGCTGTCCGGCGGTCAGAAGCAGCGGATCTGCATCGCCCGCGCGCTGGCGGCGCAGCCGGAGATGATCATCTGCGACGAGGTGACCTCGGCCCTCGACCAGCTGGTGGCGGAGGAGATCCTGAAGCTCTTGCAACGGCTGCAGGACGAGCTCGGCCTCGCCTACATGTTCATCACCCACGATATCGCCACGGTGCGCGCCATCGCCGACGAGATCGTGGTGATGCTGCAAGGCGAAGTGGTGGAGCAGGGCGACAAGCGGGACATACTCACCCCGCCGCACCACGAATACACCGAGCTGCTGCTGTCCTCGGTGCCGGAGATGGACCCCGACTGGCTCGAGGGCCTGCTGGCCCGCCGCGCCGCCGGCACCGCGCCCTCGCTGCCGAGCGGGAGCTGAGACCCGGGCTCAACGACCCTTCGCCACGCCCTCGCGGCGGGGATCGGCGGCGCCAATCAGTTTGCCGTCGCGGATCTGGATGGCATGCAGGCCGCTGTTGAGCTTGCGGAGCTTTACCGCGTGGCCCCGCGCCTGGAGCGCCTCGGCCCAGTCCGCCGCTTCGGTGCCCGCTGCCAACTCCAGCGCCTTGCCGTTCCTGTGCAGGACATGGCCCTGGGCGACGGCCGCTTGTGGCGAGAGGCCCCAGTCGAGGATGGCGATCAGCGCCTGGGCGACGTAGGCGATGATACGGCTGCCGCCCGGCGAGCCGATCAGCAGCATTGGCTCGCCCTGCTCCATGACGATGGTCGGCGACATGGAACTTCGTGGCCGCTTGCCGCCCTCGACCCGATTGGCGACGGAACGGCCCTCGCGCGTCGGCTGGAAGTCGAAGTCGGTCAGCTCGTTGTTCAGCAGGAAGCCCGCCACCATCACCCGGCTGCCGAAACCGCTTTCGATCGTCGTGGTGATGGAAAGCGCGTTGCCGAGGGAATCGCGGATGACGAAGTGGCTGGTGCCGTTGCCCTCGCGCGGGTCGCCCGCCGGCGGCAGCCAGCCCTTCTTCATGGGCGGTTCGCCCGCCACCGCCTTGGGCCCGGCCCGGGCGAGGTCGATCAGGCCCGCGCGTGTCGCCAGGTAACCGGCATCCAGCAGGCCGCGGACCGGCACCGGCACGAAATCGCCGTCGCCGAGATAGCGCGCGCGGTCGGCATAGGCGAGTTTCTCGGCCTCGGCGATCAGGTGGGTGCTGTCCGGTCCGGGGCCCAGCGCCTCCAGGTCGAAGCCGCGAAGCAGGCCCAGGATCTGGCCGACCGCGACGCCGCCCGAGGTCGGCGGGCCCATGCCGCAGACCTCGCGGCCCCGGTAGGCGAGGCAGACCGGCGGTCGCTCGACCACCCAGTAGGCGGCCAAGTCGCCGAGCGTGATGGTCGGCGGGCCGATGCTGGTCGCCTTGGCGGCCTCGACGATCGCTTCTCCGAGCGCACCGGAATAGAACGCATCTGCGCCGTTGTCGGCGATTGCCCCGAGCGTCGCGAGGTAGGCCGGGTTCTTCAGCAGGGTGCCGGGCGCGAGGGGCGCGCCGGTCCCCTGGTGGAAATAGGCCTTGGTCGTCGGGAAGGCGTCGAGACCGCGGGCATCGGCGATCGACGCGGCGAGGCGGGGCGGGGCGAGACCTCGAAGCCCTCGCGCGCCAGCTTCCTGGCTGGCGCGAAGAGATCACTCCAGCGCCGCTTGCCGAAGCGCTTGTGCAGCACTTCCAGCAGGCGCGGGGTGCCTGGCACGCCGACCGACTAGCCGCCGATCACCGCTCGCCAGAACTTCATGCGCTTGCCGTCGGTCTCCAGGAAGCGTCCGGGCCGTGCCGTCGCCGGCGCCGTCTCGCGCCCATCGAAGCTGTGGAGTGTTCGGCTGGCCGCGTCCCAATAGAGCGCGAAAGCGCCGCCGCCGAGGCCGGAGGACTGCGGCTCCACCAGGCCGAGGACCGTCTGCACCGCGACCGCCGCGTCGGCCGCCGTGCCGCCCGCCTCCAGCACCTCGAGGCCGGCCGCGACGGCGGCGGGGTGCGCAGCGGCCACCATGTGGCGTTCGGCCGCCGCCGCCGGCACCGACCAGAGAAAGGACGCCAGCACCAGGCACGAAATTGCTCTCATGATCCTGTCGATCCTCCGCCTGCCCTGACCAGGCTCTCGCGACGGGCGATATAGAGCCCGCTGGCGATGATGACCCTGGCGCCGAGCCAGGTCCAGCCGTCGGGGACCTGGGTGAAGACGATGAGGCCGACGAGCGTGGCCCCCACCAGTTCGCAATAATTGAAGGGCGCGATGAGCGAGGCGGGCGCCAGCTCGAAGGCGCGGATGGCGGTGTAGTGGCGCATGCCGCCGAACAGTCCGACGCAGCCGATCGCGAGCCAATGACCGGGCCCCAGCGCCATCGCGGGCTCGAAACGGAAGGGCGCGAAGGGCGTGGTGACGACGAGGGCGACGATGTAGGTGTAGATGGCGGAGGTCTGCGAGCTGTCCATGGTCGACATTCGCCGGTTCATGATCTGCACCACCGCCCAGCAGGCGGCCGAGACCAGAATCCACAATGCGGCGAGCGGGATCGCGTCCGAGCCCGGGCGGATGACGATCAGCGTGCCGATGAAGCCCACCACCACCGCCGACCAGCGATGGAGGCCCACGCGCTCCCCCAGGATCGGTACCGAGAGCGCCACGACGATGAAGGGCGAGGTGAAATTGATGGTGTGCGCCGTGGCGATGTCGACATGTTGCACACCCACGACGAAGCCGACTGTGCCGAGAAACATCAGGCCCGAGCGGATCAGTTGCAGGCCCGGCCGGTTGGACCTGACGACGCCCCAGCCGTGGCGCGGCACGAAGAACAGCAACATCCAGAGGGTTTGCCCGACCGCGCGTATCCAGACGATCTCGAAGATCCCGAAGGTGCTCGTCAGGAACTTGACCGACCCCGTCGCCACCGGCGAGAGCAGGGTGGCCGAGACCAGGATGAAGAGAATGCCGGCCATCGTCGGCCGGTCGGAAACGAAGGCACGCATGGGACGGGAAGCCCTAGGGGGGCCGGGCAACGTTCGCGACCGGGAGCGACGATAACACGGTTTCAAGCCCCCGCACACCGCGGGTCGTGGGGAGAGGGGGCGCATGGCGATGGTTTTGCCGGCGGGTCCGAATGGTCTATGACTTGGGGCCATGTGGCCGGGGAGTTTGATTTGGAGAGGGATCTCGTGATGGCGAAGTGGGCGATGAATGTTGTTCGGGTGGCATCGCTGGCGGCGTTCGCGCTGGCGGGACCGGCGGTGGCCGAGGAATTGAAGGTCGGGTTCGTCTATGTCGGCCCCGTGGGCGACCATGGCTGGACCTATCGCCACGACATCGGCCGCCAGGCGATCGACAAGGCATTGGGCGCCAAGGTCAAGACCAGCTTCGTCGAGAACGTGAAGGAAGGACCGGACGCCGAGCGGGTGATCAACCAGCTGGCCAAGAGCGGCCACAAGCTGATCTTCACCACTTCCTTCGGCTTCATGAACCCGACCGTGAAGGTCGCCAAGCGCCACCCGAAGGCCAGCTTCGAGCACGCGACCGGCTACAAACGCGGCGCCAACATTTCGACCTACATGGCCCGCTTCTACGAGGGCCGCTACGTCGCGGGCGTCATCGCCGGCCGGATGACCGAGAGCAACACGATCGGCTATGTCGCCTCCTTCCCGATCCCCGAGGTGGTGCGCGGCATCAACGCGCTGATGCTGGGCGCCCGTTCGGTCAATCCCGAGGTCCGCATCAAGGTGGTCTGGGTCAGCTCCTGGTACGATCCGGCCAAGGAAGGCGACGCGGCCAAGGCGCTGATCGACCAGGGCGCCGACATCATCACCCAGCACACCGACAGCCCCGCGCCGCTTCAAGTGGCGGAGCGGCGCGGCGTCAAGGGCTTCGGCCAGGCCTCCGACATGATCGCCTTCGCGCCCAAGGCGCAGCTGACCGCGATCGTCGACAACTGGGACGGCTACTACGTCGCCCGCGCCAAGGCGGTGCTGGCCGGAAACTGGTCTTCGGCCGACACCTGGGGCGGTTTCGACACCGGCATGGTCGAGATGGCGCCCTATACCAACATGCCGAAGCACGTGGCGGATCTGGCGGCGTCGACCGCGGCCAAGATCGGCGCCGGCACCCTGCATCCCTTCCAAGGCCCGGTGCGGAATCAGGCCGGCCAGGAAATCGTCGCCGCCGGCTCCCGGCTCGACGACGGCAAGCTGTTGTCGATGGACTGGTACGTAGAGGGCGTCGCGGGCGAGCTGCCGAAATAACCGAGGGATGGAACGAAATGATGGAACGACTGTCGGAAATGGATGTCGCGCGCTACGACCGCGATGGCGTGGTAACGCCACTTCCGGTGCTGTCGGCGGATGAGGCCGCCGGTTACCATCGCCGCTTCCTGGCGTTCCGCGACGCGCATCCGGAGGAAGCACCGAACGTCCTGCGTGCCAAGCCGCATCTGCTCTTTCCCTGGCTCTATGATCTGGTGGGCGATGCCCGCGTGCTGGCTCCGGTGCAATCGATCCTCGGCCCCAACCTCCTGGTCTGGGGCACCAGTTTCTTCGCCAAGGATGCCGGCGACCCCTCCTATGTCAGCTGGCACCAGGACTCGACCTATTGGGGCCTGGAGCCGCACGAGATCCTGACCGCCTGGATCGCCTTCACGCCCAGCCGGCCGGAGAACGGTTGCATGCGGGTGGTGCCGGGCAGCCACCGAGCGGGACAGATCGGCCACCGCGACACCTTCGCGGACGACAATCTGTTGAGCCGTGGCCAGGAGGTAGAGGTGGAGGTCGACGAGGCCGACGCCCTCGATGTCACCCTGGCGCCGGGCGAAATGTCGCTGCACCATGTCGCCCTGGTGCACGGCTCGGAGGCGAACGCGGGCGAGGTCCCCCGGGTCGGCTTCGCGATCCGCTACATCCCCACCCACGTCCGCCAGCGTGGCGGCCGGACGACGGCGACATTGGCCCACGGCGTGGACGAATTCGACCATTTCGAGCTGGAGCCGAGGCCGGAAAGCGACTTCGCGCCGGCCGCCCGGGCTTACCGCGAAGCCTCCCTCGCCGCGACCAAGGCCGTGCTGATGGAGGGTGCGGCGGGCGAGTGGGCGGTCTCCTAGGGCCGTCCCGCATCGGTCAGGGCCGCCCGCCGCCGTTGAGGATCTCGACCGGCTCGACCTCGTCCGCGATCTCGAAGCCGAATACCCGGCCGTAGAACCAGAGTTCCGCTTCCAGCGCGCGCTGGATGTTCTCGGCGCGGCGGAAGCCGTGCTGTTCGCCCTCGAAGGGGACATAGGCGACCGGCAGGCCGCGCGCCTCCAGCGCCGCGACCATGGCCTCCGACTGTTCCGGCGGCACGACCTTGTCTTCCAGGCCCTGAAAGAAGATCACCGGACAGGTCAGGCGCTCGGTGTGGTGGATCGGCGAGCGCGCTTGGTAGAGATCGATACGCTCGGGCCAGGGGCCGACGAGGCCGTCGAGATAGCGCGATTCGAACTTGTGGGTATCGCGGGCCAGGGCCTCCAGGTCGCCGATGCCGTAG
The DNA here is from genome assembly GCA_965226475.1 of Alphaproteobacteria bacterium. Classification (GTDB taxonomy): domain Bacteria; phylum Pseudomonadota; class Alphaproteobacteria; genus JASLMY01. The sequence goes on from CBDDDJ010000003.1 coordinate 532,262, forward strand.
TGGCTGGCACCGGCGGTGAAAGTGTCGGTGAAGGTCAGCGCGCAGAGCGTCGTGTAGCCACCGGCCGAGCCGCCGCTGATCGCCAGCCGCGCGTCGTCGACCAGCCCTTCCGCCACGCAATGGCGCGCGCCGGCGACGCAGTCGGCGACGTCGACGATGCCCCACTGGCCATCGAGGCGTTCCCGGTACGTCCGGCCAAAGCCGGTGCTGCCGCCATAGTTCACGTCCAGGACCGCGAAGCCCCGGCTGGTCCAGAACTGGATGGCGAGGGAAAAGCCGTCGCTGGTGGCGCTCGTCGGGCCGCCGTGGCTCTTGACGATGAGCGGCGGGCGCTCCCCCGCAGGGCCGTCGAAATCTGTGTTCGCGGGCGGATAGAAGAAGGCATGCGCCGTGGCGCCGTCCTCGCTCGGGTATGAAATCGCGCGCGCTTGCGAAAATCCGGCCGGATCCAGGTCGAGAGTGAAGGAAGCGCGTACCGTGGTGGCCGTGCCGTCGGCGGGATCGATCTCGGCGACGATCGGGGCGCCGTCGGGCCGGCTCAGGGTCGCCGCCGCGCGGCCGCCCTGGACGCGAAGGGCGCCGATGTCGCTCCAGGGCTGGCCCAGGAGGTGCAATTCCGCGCCGAGCCGCCCCAGGCGCCAACGCCCGTCCGCCAGGTGGGCGCAGAGGATCTCGCCATCGGCGAGAAAGCCGTAGGTCGCCATGCCGAAAACCCATTGGGCCCGGCCGAACTCCGCCGCCATGGGGCATAGCGCCTCGATGTCGCCCACCCCCTCCAGGCGGTAGAGGTTCCACCAGCCGGTGCGGTCGGAGACGAAATGGAGCGCGCCGGTGGGTGAAAACGCCGGCTGAAAGATCGATTCCGTCTCGCCGCCGGCGACCAGCCGGGCCTCCCCGTCTATCGTGGAAAGCCACAGGCGCGAGCCGTCCCATGGCATGCTCGGATGCGACCAGGAGAGGTAGGCGAGCCGATCGCCCGACGGACTCAGGCAGGGCGAGGCGTAAAAGTCGTCGCCCGAGGCCAACACCTCTTCCGCCCCGCCGCCGTCGAGGGCGATGGCGACGATTCGGTTTTCCGGCTCGCCCTCGCGGTCGTGATCCTCCGTCACCGCGACCAGCCGTCCTCTCGCGGAATCGATGACCATGTCCGCATAGCGCTGCCGTTCGCGCCGGGTGATAAGGACCGGTGCCTCGCCCTCGCGGACCGCATAAACCTGCTGGTCGGAAAAATTGACGAAGTAGACCACGCCATCGGAGGCCGCCAACGCGCCGCCACCGTATTCGTGCACCCGGCTTCGGGCGCTGAAGCCCGCCGGCGTGACCTCGCGGACCATGCCGTCGGGCCCGCGCGCCATGACCACCGAGCGCGCCGCTTCCGCCGGGCGCATCTCGGTCCAGTAGAGATCCCCGCCGTCGAGCGCGACCTCGCCGGGACGCACGCCGCCGGTGCCGCCCGCGACCAGATCGGCGCCGATGGGCGAGGCCCAGGTGCCGTGGGGCGCGGTCCGCTTGGCCATGTGGGCGTCAGTTCCCGGCCATCGCCGTTTCTTGCCAGGCGGCGACGCTCAGCAACTCGTCGTCGAAGCCGAAAGGCGTCACCAGTTGGGCGCCGACCGGCAGGCCGCCCGGGCCGACGTGGCCGGGCAGCGTGATCGCCGGCACGCCGATCGTGGTCCAGGGGCGATTGAAGCGGGCATCGCCCGTGCTCTCCAGGCTCTCGGGCGCTTCGCCGACGACGGCTGGAACGATCAGGGCGTCGAGGTCGGCCATGACGTCGGCAAGCAAGGCCTGGCAACGGGCCGCCAGGCGGCGCGCGGCGACATAGTCCTCGTAAGCGTAGTTGGTCTCGTAGAGGCGGACCTTGATCTCGTCGCTCATGCCGTCGGGGTGCAGGCGATGAATGTTGCCGAGCGCCCGGCGGCCCTCGTAGCCCATGATCTGGTTGTTGGCTTCGAGCAGGCCGTCGAACTCGGCCGGCAGCGCGATCTCCGAGACTTCGGCGCCGCGCGCCTCGGCCGCCCGTGCCGCCGCCAGCACGGCGTCCTTGGAACTGTCGTCGGCGTCGTCCCACCAGGGCGTGCGGCAGAGGCCGATGCGCGGCGCACGGGGCAGCGGGGCCGGACTCTCGGGCGCCCCCAGCATGGCGGCGCGCATCAGGCAGGCATCCGCCACGCTTCGCGCATGGACGCCCAGGGTGTCCAGCGAGGGAGAGATCGGGTTGACGCCGACGATGGAGAACTGGTCCAGCGTCGGCTTGTAGCCGACAATGCCGCAGAACGAGGAGGGGCGCAGTATCGAGCCGCCGGTCTGGGTGCCGAAGGCGAGCGGGATCATGCAATCCGCCACCGCCGCCGCCGAGCCGCTGGAAGAGCCGCCGGGCGTATGCGCCGGGTTATGCGGGTTATGGGTCGGCCCCGGGTAGGATGCCGCGAACTCCGTCGTCACCGTCTTGCCCATGACGATGCCGCCCGCCGCCTCCACCAGGCCGACGCAAGCCGCGTCCGCCCCCGGTTGGTGTCCCTCGAAGATGGGCGAGCCGTAAGTCGTCGGCATCGAGGCGGTGTTGATGATGTCCTTGACGCCGACGGGAAGGCCGTGCAGTGGCCCGCGCGGCGCCTCGCCGTCACGCGCCCGGGCGGTGGCCAGCGCGCCCGCCGCATCCAGGTGGACCCAGGCCTTGACCGTCGCCTCGCGATCCTCGATGCGGGCGAGGCAGGCCTCGACCAGGCCTTCGCTGGTCAGTTCGCCGGCCCGGATTTGCCGCGCGGCTTCGCTGGCGCTCAGCTCGTTCGCCTTGCCCATGTTCCCCTCCCCCAGTCCTACTCAAAAGACGCGACGCTGCCGGCGAGCGTCACGGTGATATGGCCCATCGTGGTATCGGCCCGGGCACCGTGCCAGTGCCGCTCGCCCGCCTTGATGTGCACCACGTCGCCGACCGAGATCGGCAGCTCTTCGCCCTCGTTGGCAACCATGCCCTCGCCCGACGTGACGATCAGGATCTGGTCGCAGTCGTGCACGTGCCAGCCGGTGGTCGATCCGAGGCTGAAATTCACCACGCTGCACTTGTAGTTGGATGAATCGCCATCCGGGATAACGGTCTGGCGAGAGCGCGTCACCGAGCCCCCGCTCCAGCCGGCGATCGGCGTCGCCTCGCCGAGGTCCTCGTGGGGAATGTCGTCCAACCGTGTCACACGCATGATCCCGCTCCTCTCGTTTCCCGTGGCGGACATCATAGCGCCCAGGAAGCGCCCATGGCGCGCCTTGTTTTAAACGCAATTTCGCGTCAGCGTCCGGCGATCGTCCTCTCGTCCAAAAAAAGGCCCGGTGATGCGCGCTGCCCTCCTCGCCCTGCTGCTGTTCCTTCCCCCCGCCGCCCAAGCGGCCCAGGACGAAGCGGCCCACCGTCTGATCGATCCGGCCTTCGAGGTGCCGGACCTTTCGGGTGCTTCGGCCCGCCTGCGCGAGCGGTTCCGCGCCCTCGCCAAGCGCGTCGTCGCCATGGAAGCGGGCGCGGCGGCCCAGGGCGTCGACGAGCGGCTGGGCGAGCTGTTTCTGCCGGAACGGCCGGACGAGTTTCGCCGGACCTTCGCGCTCCAACTCGCCGTCGACAAGGCGCCGGCGCGGCACGCCGGCTGGTTGCGCCTGGCCCAGCGTTATCTGAAGAAGGGACGGCTGGACGCCGCCGCCGCCGCCCACCGCGTCTATCGCGAGTCGCCGAAGAAACCCCAGCGCGCCAGCGCCCTCGACATCATGGCGGAGGCCGCGCTCGGCCGCGACCGACCGCGCGAGGCGTTGAACCTTTATGCGAAGGCCCTGGAACTGAACCGGGGCGGTGGCCGGCTACGCCGTTTCCAGGTGCTGCGCGAGCGCTTCGAGCTTCGGATCAAGGACCTGGCCCTCGACGTCGAGGGCCGCCGGCCGAGCGCCTGCGTCGTCTTCAACCAGCCGCTGGCGCCGGCCGGAAGACTATGCGCGCCTGGAGCCGGCCCAGGACGTCGACGTCTCGGCGCGGGAAAACCAGATCTGCTTCAACGGCCTCGCCCATGGCGCCGAGCTGGCGGTGGTGGTGAAGGCGGGGATCCTCGGGACCAAGGGCGGGCGGCTTTACGAGGACTCGCGCCGCCGCTTCGTCGTGCCCGACAGGGCGAAGCGGGTAACGCTCTCCCGGCGGACCTATGTGCTGCCGCTTTCGCGCGGCGACCGGCTGCCGGTGACCACGGTCAATCTCACCTCCGTCCGCCTCGACCTCTACCGTATCGCCGACCGCAATCTGGCGAACGCGGCCGCCATCGGCCTCCTACGCGACGATCTCTACGCCGGCAACGAAAACCAGGTGGCCGACACCTTGGGCGCCCGGATCTGGTGCGCCAGGCGAACTGGCAGAAGGTAGGGGGTGCAAGTCCCCCGGAACGAAGGAGTAACCGAACCACGTTTCTCCGCGAGCCGTGCGTTGGCTCCCGTGAGGGGGCAGGCGAAGCGTCGGTAGCGGCATGGATGGGCAGGGCTATTGAGCACCGTAAAAGCGATGGTCCGGGGTGCCGAGGCTTTCAGATCGGTCGAAGGCAATATCGCAGGCGTCGTTTTGGTGAGATGTCGGCGAGCTCCGCGGTGTCAGAGAACCCATGCACGTTCGCACGCCTTCTGTTGGGACCCTGGGAGGTCTTCAAACTGCCCCGGTTGTCGTAAAGGGGCCGCGTAGGGAATGGAGAAAACCGAAGCCTATGATGAACGGTTTGAAGAAGTCGGATGAGGCCGTACGACCTGTGAGGGCGGCGAACAAGGGAGCGCGAGCTTCTGCGGAGTCGCCGGAGGAAAGGGCCTCAACCAAGGGGAATCCGGATTGCCAAAGCACGCGCCGAACACAGTGTCGGGGAAGCGTGCCACAGGCGGCGGCCCGGATACGGAAAGCTGCAGAGAGAAACCCGAAGGAACGTCTCACTGCGCTCTTCCACCACATTACGCCGGACGCGCTCGGTGCGGCCTACTTCGCATTGAAGAAGGACGCAGCAGCCGGTGTCGACGGCGTTACGTGGGACATGTACGGCGAGGGTCTGGATGAGCGCCTGCTCGACCTGCACCGGCGCCTGCACAGAGGGGGAGCGTACCGGGCGCCGCCGGTTCGGCGGGTAGAGATACCCAAGCCGGACGGGGGGACACGACCGCTCGGGATCGCGGCGCTGGAGGACAAGGTCGTCCAGAAGGCGGTTGTGGATGTGATCCTGACACCGATCTACGAGGTGGTGTTTCTTGGCTTCAGCTACGGGTTCCGACCGGGGCGGGGGGCGCACGATGCGCTCGATGCCCTGGCCTTCGGGATAGAACGGCGCAAGGTCAGCTGGATAGCCGACGCGGATCTACGGGCGTACTTCGACACAATCCCGAGGGATTGGTTGATCATGTTCCTTGAGCACCGCATCGGCGACAGACGGGTCATCCGCCTGATCCAGAAATGGCTGAACGCTGGCGTCATGGACGGTGGATCATGGACAGACGCGGGCATGGGCACGCCGCAGGGGGCAATAGTTTCCCCGGTCTTGGCGAACGTGTTCCTGCACTACGTGCTCGACCTGTGGTTCCACAAGAAATGGCGCCCGAACGTCCCGGATGGCGAAGCGATCATCGTCCGTTACGCCGACGATATCGTTGTCGGGTTCCAACACAAGCGGGATGCGGAGCGGTACTTCCGCGACGTTCGGGAGAGGCTGGCCCGGTTCGGTCTCAGCCTCCACCAGGACAAGACCCGCCTCGTGGAGTTTGGCCGGTTCGCGGATTTGAACCGGCGCCAGCGCGGGGTGGGCAAGCCGGAGACTTTCGACTTTCTGGGCCTCACGCACTATTGCACGACGACCCTGAGAGGACGCTTTCGGCTTGGTCGCAAACCGGTCGCCAAACGGGTCAACAGGACCCTGGCGCGCATCGACGAGGTGCTCCGCAAGCGCTGGCACCACGACATCTGGGAAGTTGGTAGGTGGCTGGGGCGAGTCTGCAATGGCTGGCTCAACTACTTTGCCGTCCCAGGGTCGGGCCGGTTCATCCGTGCGTTCCTCCGCAGGCTGCAACGCCGGTGGATGCGGGCGCTACGCCGCCGGTCCCAGCGAGCCCGATTTAGTTGGAAGCGACTGGAGCGCATGACCGAAATCCTGTGGCCACGCGCCTCCATCCGCCACCCATGGCCGGACCAGCGGTTTGCCGTCAAGCACCCGAGGTAGGAGCCGGATGGTTCAACGACCACGTCCGGATCTGCGCGGGGGGTGCGCAGCAATGCGCATTCCTACCGTAACGTCCGGCACGCTGGCGATCCAACAACGGCGGAACCGCGAGGTCACCACGAATCTGCCGCTCGCCGAAGTGCTGACGGCGCGGGCGCCGGGCGTCTATGCCGTGGTCGCGCGCGATCCGAACGAGCAGCCTCGAAAGCCTGGGGGCGACACGCGACGCAGTGGCTGGTGGTGAGCGACCTGGGCCTCACCACCTTCGAGGGCGACGACGGGATGCTGGTCGTGGCGCGCGCGCTCTCCGACACGGGCGCCGTGGCGGGCGCCCGCATGACGCTCATCGCCCGAAACAACAAAGTGCTGGGGGAGGCGGTGACGGATGGGGAAGGCCTCGCCCGTTTCGCCCCCGGCCTGCTGCGCGGCCAGGGCGGCGACCGGCCCTTGCTACTGACCGTGGCCACCGAGGAGGGAGACTACAACTTCCTCCGCCTCGATCGCGGCCAGCTCGACTTGTCCGACCGGGGCGTCGGCGGGCGGGCGGCGCCGGCGGGCGCCGATGCCTTCCTCTATCCCGAACGCGGCGTCTACCGGCCCGGCGAAACGGTACGGTTGAGCGCCCTGCTGCGCGATGCCGACGCCCGCGCCATGGGCGGCCTGCCGCTCACTCTCCGGGTGGCGCGGCCGGGCGGCACGGTGATGTTCGATAAGACGCTTACCGGCGACGGCTTCGGCGTCGATGTCCCCCTCTCCCCCGGTGCCCGCGCCGGCACCTGGACCGCGACGGCCTATCTCGACGCGGGCGCGGCCCCCGTCGGCCAGGCGAGCTTCCTGGTGGAGGATTTCGTGCCCCGTCGTCTGGAGGCGAGCGTGACGACCGAGGCCCGGGCCCTGGAGGTCGGCCAGGAGATCGAGGCGAAGCTGGAAGGGCGGTTCTTCTACGGCGCCCCCGCCGCCGACCTGGAGGTCCGTGGGGAATTGACCCTGATCCGCGCCGAGACCCCTTTCGCCGCGCACGAGGACTATCGTTTCGGTCTGGTACAGGAGCCGTTTCGCCCCGTCCGCGGGCCGCTGAAGGCGCCCCGGACGGACAAGGCGGGCAAGACCAGCCTGCGCTTCCGCCTCGACGAAATGCCCGATACCTCGCATCCCCTGCTGGCCGACCTCCGCCTCGACCTGATCGACGTCGGCGGGCGCGCGGTGCCGGCCCGCCTGCGCCTGCCGGTGCGGGCGCGCGAGGTCGAGGTCGGACTCCGCCCGCGCGCGGGAGGCGCGCTCGGCCCGGGCGATGCCGCCGCGTTCGACGTCCTCGCGGTGAACCGTGGCGGCCAGCCGGTGCCGGGCCGCCGCCTGGTCGTGCAGTGGGTCCGCGAGCACCATGATTATGATTGGTACCGCCAGGGCAAGATCTGGCGGACCCGGGTCACCGTCACCGACGAGGTGGCCTTCGCCGACGAGGTCGCCCTCGACGATACCGGCCGGGCGAAACTCGTCCGCCAGTTGCCGCGCGGGCGCTGGCGTTTCGAGATCGCCGACGCCCAGGGCACGTCCGCCGCGAGCCATCGTTTCCATGTCGGCTGGTGGTCCTCCTCGCGGCTACCCAATGTGCCGGACGCGCTGGAATTGTCGCTCCGCGCACGCGACCTGCGCGATGGCGAGGTGCTGCGCGCTTTCGTCAAGGCGCCCTTTGCCGGCACCGCGCTCGCCGTGGTGATGAGCGAGGAGTTGCACCACCTCTCGACCGTGAGGCTGCCGGAGGGCGGCGGCGAGATCGAGATCCCGGTCTCCCGCGACTGGGGGCCGGGAGCCTATCTGATGGTGACGGCGTTCCGGCCCGAGGGCCAGGGCCAGGCGCATTTGCCGAGGCGGGCCATGGGCCTCGCCTGGTTCTCGATCGACGCCGCCCGGCGCCGCGTCGGGGTCGAATTCGAGGTGCCGGAGACAGTCCGGCCGCGACGAAGCGTCACCCTGCCGTTCAGGATCGTCAGCGCCGGCAACCGCGGCGAGCGGATGAAGCTCACCATCGCGGCGGTCGACGAGGGGATCCTCTCGCTCACCGGTTTCGAGACCCCCGACCCCCGGGGCTATTATCTCGGCCAACGCCGCCTGGCCATGACCATCCGCGACCTCTATGGCCGCCTGGTACCCGATGCCGAAGGAGACTTCGGCCGGGTGCGGAGCGGCGGCGACGCCGCGCTCGGCAACTTCCAGGGCACGATGACCCGCACGGTGGAGAGCGTCGCTCTCTATCACCGGGATGTCGAGATCGACGAGAGCGGCCGAGGCCGGGTGACGCTGGATCTGCCCGATTTCAACGGCCGGCTGCGCCTGATGGCGGTGGTCTACGGCAAAACCCTGATCGGCGGTGGCGAGGCGAACCTCGTGGTGCGCGATGACATCGTCGCCGAGGTCGTCCTGCCGCGATTCCTGGCGCCGGGCGACAAGGCGGTCGCCAGCCTCTCCTTGCACAACCTTTTGGGCGGGCCGCGCGAGTTGGACGTGGCCCACTCGGTCGACGGTGGTATCGCGATTTCCGGAGCGCCGTCGTCGCGATCGACCCTGGCGGATGGTGAGCGGCGCGACACGAGCCTCGTCCTGACGGGCGGCGCGGTCGGCGTCGCCGAAGTGCGATTGCGCGTTACGCCCGATACTGGCCCGGCGGTCGAACGAAGCTGGAAGATCGAGGTGCGGCCGGCCTGGTCCAGGGTCACCCGCCGGCATGTGACGGTGCTGGAGGGCGGACGCACGCTTTCCGGCGCCGGGCTGGCCAGCGACGAATTCCTTCCCGGAACGCTCGAGACCGTCGTCACCATCGCCTCGCGCCCGGAGTTCGACGCCCCGGGTCTGCTCTCGGCCTTGCGCGATTATCCCTACGCCTGCACCGAGCAGACGATCTCCCGCGCGCTGCCCACCCTGGTCGCGAACGACCTGGAAGAAAGTTTCGCCGTCGCCCCGGACCGGCGGAAGCGCCAGTGGCGGATCGACCGGGCCATCACCCGGGTGCTGGACCGCCAGCGGGCCGACGGCGCCTTCGCGGTCTGGCGGTCCTTCGGCGCCCGCCATGCCTGGCTCACCGCCTATGCCTTCGACTTCCTGACCCGCGCGCGCGAGCGCGGCCACGCCGTGCCCCAGGCCGCCTACGCCCACGCGAAAGCCTGGCTCGCCCGCTTCGCCACCCGCCGCGCGGACAGCCGGCCCCACGCGCGGGCTTACGCGCTTTATGCGCTCGCCCGCATCGGCGCGGTGAAGGCGAGCGACGTGCGCTACTTCGCCGACACCCATATCGGCCGCCTGAAGACCCGGGCGGCGATCGGCCATATCGCCGCCGCCCTGACGCTGCTGGGCGAACCCGCGCGGGCCGAGCCGCTCTTCGCCCGCGCGCTCCGCGAGCGCCGCCCACGCGGCCTGGCCGTGCGTGACTATGGCTCCGACCTTCGCGACGGCGCGATTCTGGCGACCTTGCTGGCGGAACTCTCGACCGCGCCCGCGCGCCGGGCCCGGGTGGCCGAACTGATCGAGGCCCAGTTCGACCAGCGCCGCTGGTTCTCCACCCAGGAGCATGCCTGGCTGCTGCTGGCGACCAACGCCCTCGCCGAGGGCGGCGGCGCCATGGACCTTGCGATCGACGGCGCGGCCCGCGCGTCGGCCGGCAAGCCGGTGCGAGTGAAGCCCGATCCGGGGGACCGCGACGGTATCGAGATAGCCAACCGGGGCGCGAACCCGGTCCGGGTGATCGAAAGCCGTCGGGGCGTGCCGTCCACCGCGCCGCCGGCGGTCGAACGGGGTTTCACCATCAAACGCCGATATTTCACGCTCGAGGGTGGCGAGGTCGATCCAGCCGCCATCCGCCGCAACGATCGGGTGGTCGTCCTGGTCGAGGGCAAGGCCACGGCGGCGGGGGATCGGGAGGCCCTGGTGGTGGATCTGCTGCCGGCGGGCCTCGAGATCGAGAACGCCGCTCTCGGTGGCACCGACAAGCGCCGCTTCACCTTCCTGCCGCCGCTCAGCCGGCCACAATTCGAGGCGGCGCGCGACGACCGCTACGTGGCGGCGATCGACATTCGCGGCAACCGGCGCGGCTTTGCCGTCGCCTATGTGGCCCGCGCGGTGACGCTGGGCCGCTTCGTCAATCCCGGCGGTTTCGTCGAGGACATGTACAATCCGCGCTACCACGCGCGGGGGGCTACCGGATGGCTGGAAATCGTGCGGTGAGGCCACGAGGCCCGAGGGTTCGCTGGCTTTCCCACGCCGCCGGCATACTGCTGGCGGCGGGTGGGCTGGCGGCGGGTGGCTTCGCGCTGGCCGACCGGCTGTTCCCGCCGGATCTTTCCCGAGCCGGCGATCTCTCGATCCGGGTGGTGGACCGGGAGGGCCGGCCGCTCAGGACCTATCTGACGGCGGACGGCATGACGCGGTTGCGGACGGCGCGCGAGGATGTCGATCCCCGCTACGTGAAGATGCTGTTGGCCTTCGAGGACAAACGCTTCCTCGACCACGCCGGGGTCGACATCCTGGCGCTCGGCCGCGCGATCGGTCAGGCGGTGGCGGCCGGCCGCTTCGTCTCCGGCGCCTCGACCCTCACCTTGCAGACGGCGCGCCTGCTGGAGCAGCGCCCGCGCGGGATGGTGGCCAAGTTCATGGAGATGTTCCGTGCCCTGCAGCTGGAGCGGCGCCATTCCAAGGACGAGATCCTGGGCATGTATTTCACGCTCGCGCCCTTCGGCGGCAACTTGGAGGGCGTGCGCGCCGCCGCCTGGGCCTATTTCGGGCGCGAACCCAAGGCGCTGACGGCGGGGGAGGCGGCCCTTCTCGTGGCCCTGCCGCGCGCGCCGGGCCGGCTGCGCCCGGAGCGTTTCGCGGCCGCCGCCGGGCGTGCCCGCGACCAGGTGCTGACGCGGGTCGGCACGCGCTCCGGCTACCGGGCCGACGAGGTCGGGCTCGCCATGTCGGAAGCGGTGACGCCGCGCCGCCGCCTGCCGGCCTTCCTGGCGCCGCACCTGGCCGACCGGCTCAGGGCCGGGCGCGAGGCGGGCGCGGTGGTGCGAAGTTCCATCGATGCTCTGTTGCAGCACCGCGTCCGTGCCCTGGCGCGCGATTGGGTCGGCCGGATCGGTGATACCGCCAACGTCGCGGTGCTGGTGGTGGAGAACGCTGGCCGCGCGGTCAGGACCCATGTCGGCTCCGCCGATTTCCGCGATTCCAATCGCGACGGCCAGGTCGATTTCTCCCGTGCCGTCCGTTCCCCGGGCTCGACGCTCAAACCCGCCATCTACGGCCTCGCCTTCGATCGCGGCCTCGCCCATCCCGCGACCATCGTCGACGACGCGCCGACCCAGTTCGGCGACTATGCGCCGGCCATTTTCATGGACCGGCACCACGGTAAAATCAGTTTGGCGGAGGCGCTGCGCCTGTCGTTGAACGTGCCGGCGGTGGCCCTGCTGGACCAACTCGGCCCCGTCGCCTTCGTCGAGCGGCTCGGCCGCGCCGGGGTGCCGCTCTCGTTGGGGACGGCGGATGCCCGCCCGGGCCTCGCGGTGGCTCTCGGCGGGGTCGGGATCACGCTCGAGGACCTGGTCGGGATCTACCTGGCGCTCGGCGACGACGGACGGGTGAAGCCGCTCCGCTTTCTGGCGCAAGGCGGGTCCGTGCCCGAGACGGAACCTTTGTTCCGCCCGCTCGCCCGCTGGCAGGTCGCGCGCATCCTGGAGGGCGTCGTGACACCCGTCGCCGCGCGCGGGACGGGGCGGGTGATCGCCCACAAGACCGGCACGTCCTATGGTTTTCGCGATGCCTGGGCAGTGGGCTTCAGCGCCACCCACACCGTGGGCGTCTGGGTCGGGCGGCCGGACGGCGCTCCGCTCCCGGGCCGCTTCGGCGCCAATACGGCGGCGCCGTTGATGCACCGGGTGTTCGATTTGCTGCCCAAGGCGCCGGCGCCCTCGGGCAAACCGCCGGCCGGCGCCGGCCTGCTGGCGGCGGGTGGGCTGCCGCCGGCGCTCCGCCGGCTGGGCGCGCGGCGGATTGCCCGCCTGCGCGCCGGCCCGCCGCCCCGGATCGTCCATCCGCCGGACGAGGTGGTTTTGCGTCCCGGGGCCCAATCGCGGGGAATCGCGCTGGAGGCGGAGGGCGGGCGACGGCCGCTCGTCTGGCTGGTCGACGGCAAGCCGTTGTCCACCGCGCGCTGGACCCGCCGCGCGGCCTGGCGCGCCGATGGGCCCGGTTTCTCGGAACTGGTGGTGATCGACGCGCTGGGCCGCCGCGCCCGGGCGCGGGTGCGGATCCTGGCCGCGCCGGAGGCGGCCCCTACTTCACGGCCTCGAGGCTGACGGCGCCGATACCGCCGGCGACGTTCAGGCCCTTCTGGCCGGAAATGCCGACCGGCCGCGGCGAGATCGAATTGTCGCCACCGCCCACCAGCACGTTGGCGCCGAGGCCGATGCCGGCCGTCGCCCGCGCGGTGGCGGCGCCATAGGTGCCGGTCAAGGCCCCCGGCGACACGTCGCTCGAGGGCGCCAGGACGGCCCACGGGATCACGCCCGCCTCGGTGTAGCCGATGTCGACGCCGTATTTGTCGATCGAACCGGTGTAGCGCTCCGACGGCTTGCCCCCTTCCGGCGTGAAGACGCACTTCACGTCCTTCGACGCGCCGAAGACGAAGCCCCAGCCGCCGCCGACGTTGCACTTCAAGAGGCCGACCTTGACTCCGTCCTGCCTCGAATGCGCCCCGGCTCCGGGGATCGACATCGCGCCCAGGCCCACCGCCGCCACGAGCGCCAGGGCCCCGATCAATGTCCTGCCAATCATCGTCTCGTCCTACTCGATCGTCCCGGCGCGTGCCCCGCGCCACGGAATCTTGCCTTGATAATGTGGTATCGTGAGACTCTGGGCAAATCCTCCGCGACAACTTGACAGCCCCAACATATCGTCTAGGTATGGCCGCGTCGTGGCGCGCGGGCGAGGCATGGCGAGGGATGAATCGGGCACATGAAGTTCGGCGTTTTGCAGTTCTTTTCCTGGCCGGGCCGCCGCTTCGCGCTGGAGGAGGTCTATGAGCGGGCGCTGCAACGCATCGACCTGATGGACCGGACCGGCTACGACTGCGTCTGGCTCGCCGAGCATCATTTCACCGACTATTCGGTCTGCCCCTCGGTCCACATGATGGGCGTGCACGTCGCCAACCGGACCGAGCACTTGCGGATCGGCACGGCGGTCTCGCTGGCGGCCTTCTACCATCCCCTGCGATTGGCGGAAGAGGTCGCTCTGCTCGACCAGCTGACCCGCGGCCGGGTCAACTGGGGCGCCGGGCGGGGTTTCGATCCGACGGAATTCGCCACCTTCGATATTCCGGTTTCCGAGTCCCGCGCCCGTTTCCAGGAGGCGGTCGACATCGTCATGGCCGCCTGGGCCAACGAGCGGCTGACCTGGGAGAGCGAGAACTGGAGCTTCGACGACATCGAGGTCCTGCCGAAGCCCTATCAGAAGCCCCACCCGCCGATGTGGGTCGCCGCGGGCTCGCCGCCGGCGCTCGAGTGGGCCGGGAAGCGCGGCTACACCGTGATGCTGGGTCCGCACGCCGACTTCGACAAGTTGCTGGAATACAAGCGTCTCTTCGCCGCCAACCTGCAATCCAACGGTCATGCGATGGACGGCCGCGAGATCCCGATGACCCGGTTCATCGCCATGGCCGACACGGACGCCGAGGCCGAGGAGGTCGCGCGCCGCGGCGCCGCCTGGATCGTCGACAGTTACAAGAACGAATCCAAGGGCATGGCCAACCCGATCCAGACCGTGAAAATCGACGGCGAGATCCGCGAATTCGACCCCGTCGAGCGCTATCTCCACAACGTGACCGTCTGGGGCTCGCCCGAGCGCGTGGTCGACGAGTTGCAGCGCCTGCGCGAGGAGATCGAGCTCGACTACCTCCTCTGCGCGCCCCTGAGCCACGCCTCCTTCATTACCTTCACCGAAAAAGTGATGCCGCGGCTGCTTTAGATTCTTTCAGGATTGGTCCCGGCCACTCTCTCCCGGCCAAACCACTCGGCAATGGTCCTCTGGGATGGCCCGAAGCGGGAGCGGAGGGATCCGGTCCACGCGTTTTCAGGGCTCGTTCGGGCGGTCGAGGGGATAGATCGGCCGGCGGACCTTCTCGTAGTCGAGGAGCCGGTTGTCGGAGGTCGTCACGCCCTCGCCGTCGAGGGTGAGCGCGTGGCGCGCGATCGGCGCGAAACCGGCGCGGTAGTGGATGCGCGACTTCAACAGCAGGTAACGCTTGTGGCGCGGATCGATGCCGACCGAGGTGAAGATGCCGAGGTCCCAGGGCTCGTGGTGGCGGGAGATGACGACGATCTCGACCCGGCCGGTATCGAGCACGGCGGTCGGCCCGAGGAAGACCTCGACGCCGTGATACATCGGTCCCCGGACGGTCCATTCCCCATCCGTCAGCACCTTGACCTTGCCCGTGACCGTGAGTGGCCGGCCCTGGAGCCCAATCGAGGGCATGTCGGTCCGCCCACCGAGAGCCAGCGTCACCGTGGCGCCGATTCCGGCCTCGGCCATGGTCCGGACGGCCGCGGGATCGCGGATGGCGCCGACGGCGACATCCTCCAGGTCCTGCCGGATCACCTCTTCCAGCACTCCCATCACGTCCTGGGTGCCGCCGGAGCCGACGTTGTCGGCATGGTCCAGCAGCAGGATCGGACCTTCCTCCAGCTCCTTGGCCCGGGCCACCGCGTCGGCCAGCGGGCGGTGCCGGTAGAGGTGGTCCTCGCGTTGTTCCCACAGCATCGCCAGCAGGCGGTCGCGCACGGCTTCCGCCGGGCCCCTGTCGGCATCGGCGATGGTGACGACGGAAGCGCCGCTATCGGCGATATCGGCGAGCGCGAAGCCGCCGAACACGGTGGCCGCCAGGACTTCGCCGGTCTCCTCCGCCGCCCGGGCGGTGGCGACGAGGGAGGCGAAGGGCTCGTCGTCAGTCCCCTGGCGCAAGGTCTGGGACAAGAGCGGCGCCTGGCCCCAGGCCATCACCGGCCGTCGCTCGCCCCGTAGGATGGCGAACAGGATTTCGGCCACGCGCGTGCCGACCTCGAACATGTCGACATGGGGGTAGGTCTTGTAGCCGATGAGGGCGTCCGAGTTGGCGACCATGGCCTCGGTCAGGTTGCAGTGCAGATCGCAGGTGACGCAGATCGGCGTGGTGGGCGCCAATTCGCGAATGCGGGCGAGCAGCGTGCCCTCGCCGTCGTCCGTCGTCTCCGCCACCATGGCGCCGTGCAGGTCCAGCATGACCGCGTCCGCTCCGCCGGCCACCGCCTCGAGGATCGCCTCGCTCATCAGCTCGTAGGCCTCGGCGGCGACCGGACCCGACGGCATTGCCTCGGCGGCGATGGGGCTGACGATCTCGGCGCCGGCCGCCCGCGCGACGCTGATATAGGCCCCCAAGGTCATGTTGGTCTTCTCGTAGACCTCGACCACCCGCCGGCCCCGATGGGCGCCCCACTGCTCAAAGCGGGCCCAGGGCGTGGGTACGGGCGAGAAGGTGTTGGTCTCGTGCTTCATCATCGCCATGACGACGCGCATGGCGGCACCTCCCCCTGAACGCGGAACCGTCGGGGAAGCTTAGCAGAGTGGATGGAAGAAAAACGCCCGGTGGCGGACCACCGGGCGTTTCCCGATCCGCGCCCGACCGCGCGGCTAATCGCGGCTGCCGAAGAGGTGCAGCATGAACATGAACATGTTGATGAAGTCGAGATAGAGCCTCAGCGCCCCCATGATCGCCTTCTTGGTCATCACCGCCTGGCCGTCGGCGGCATGGTACATTTCCTTGATCTTCTGCGTGTCGTAGGCGGTGAGGCCAGCGAAGATCAGCACGCCCAGGACCGAGATGATCCAGGCCATGCCGGAGGAACCGACGAAGATGTTGACGATCATCGCCACCAGGATGCCGATGAGGCCCATGATGCAGAAGGCGCCGATCGGGCCCAGGTCCTTCTTCGTCGTGTAGCCGAAGAGGCTCAAGGCGCCGAAGCCGGCGGCTGTGTAGAGAAAGACGCTGAAGATGCTCTCGCCCGTATAGGCCATAAAGATCCAGGAGATCGACGCGCCCATCAGTGCCGCGAAGATCCAGAAACAGGCCTGCGCCGCGCCGGCGGACATCTTGTGCACCCGCGCGCTCAGCAAGAAGACCATGCCGAGCGGCGCGAAGATCACCACCCAATGCAGCATGGTGCCGTAGATCGCGTTGATCAGTGTCTCGGAGGTCGAGATGTAGAAGGCGACGGCCGCGGTCAGCAGCAGGCCGAGGCCCATGTAGTTGTAGACCTTGAGCATGTAGGCCCGCAGCCCGGCGTCCACCGCCGCCGTCTGGGTTCGCGCGCCGAGGCCCGCCTTCGCCTGTCTCGGATCAAGTGCCATGTCGTTTCGTTTCCTCGGTTGCTCGAAGCTAAGAATTGCTCCCGATATTAGTCGGATCGGTTTGAAATACAAGGATTCGGCTTGCACCGATGGCGCCCGGGCGAGTCTCGCTGATCGCGCGTTAATCCACTTAAATCGTTTGAAAACGCGATTAAGTAGATCTCTCGTCGATAGGGGCGGGGTCGATACGTCGCCGGTGCCTTTCGGCTATTTCACCGTGGCGATGCCCAGGGGCACGCTGTATTTGCGGCACCAGATGTAGACCTCGTTGTAGCTTGAGGCATCCAAGCCGGCGGGAACGGAATAGCTCTGCTTGCCGTGGTTGGCGCCGAGGGCGCCGGCATCGGAGCGTTCATCGAACGTGCCGTTCCGGCCGAGGCCGACCCTCGGATCCGGCGCGCCGTCGAAATTGAAGTCGTCGCCGAGAACCACGGTATAGCCGCCATCGGTCCCCTTGACGATTTGGACCTCGCCGCTCGCCGCGTGATTGCTGGCTCCGCGAAAATCGCCGCTCGCGGCAACGGAATCGGCATGCGCCCCGTTCGTGGTCAGGGCCAGTAGGGCCGCGACGGCCGCCGCCCGCGCGAGGCTCGAAATTCCAACCGACATGGCGCGTCATTTCCCATCGTTCGCCGGGTCCCCCCTGGGCGCCCGGCACGGATGCAACGGTAGTCGTGCCCGACCGGTCCGCGCAAGGCACGACCGCGTGGCCATGGCGTTCGCCGCCGCCTACTCGTTCCTGAGCAACGGGGCCGGTTTCACGGCCAGCGCCCGCCAGGTGCCCCACAGGCCCAGGGCGAGGGTGATGGCGACCGCGACCGCAAGCGTCGAGACGAGCGTGCCCGGCAGCCAGATCCAGCCGGCCTGCATGACCTGGGTGACGATGGCCCAGGCGGCGGCGGAGCCGACGCCGGCGGCGATGACGGCGGCGACCAGGCCCAGGATCAGATACTCCAGCAGGTAGGCGGCGACGATCTGCCGTCTTTGCGCGCCCAGCACCTTCAGCACCACCGCGTCGTAGACCCGGCGCTGGTGCCCGGCGGCCAGCGCGCCCGCCAGCACCAGGACACCCGCCAGCAACGTCACCAGCGCCGTGGCGCCGACCGCGACCGCGACGTTGTCGAGTATCTTGCGCACCGCCTCCAAGGCATCGCGCACCCGGATGGCGGAGACGTTGGGGAAGGCGTCGATCATCGCAGACTCCAGCGCCGCCTCGACGTCCGGCGACGCTTCCGCCGTGGCGATGAAGCTGTGCGGCGCGCTCTCCAGCAGGCCGGGGGCGAAGACGAGGACGAAGTTCATCGAGAAGGTCGCCCAGTTGACCCGGCGCAGATTGGCGACCGTCGCGGTCACCTCGCGGCCGAGGATGTTGACGGTGATCGAATTGCCGACTTCGAGGCCCAGGCCCTCGGCTTCCTTGGCGCTGACGGAGACCAGCGGCGGGCCGTTGTAGTCGGCCGGCCACCATTCGCCGGCGATGATTTCGGCCTCGGGCGGCGGCGTCGGCGAATAGGTCAGGCCCCGATCGTGCCGCACTACCCACTCGACGCTGGGGTCGATCGCGGCTTGCGCGACCGGCACGCCCGCCAGCTTCATGATGCGGCCCCGCACCGAGGGCACGCTTTCGATCCGGCCGATACCGTCGACCGCCTCGGCGGCGGCGAGGAACGGTTTGATCTGGTCCGCCTGGATGTCGATGAAGAAGAAGGCCGGCGCCTCCTCCGGCAAGCGATCGCTCAGCTGGCGAACCAGATTGCCTTCCAACAGGCCGACGGTGACCATCACCGCGAGGCCGAGGCCGAGCGAGAGCACGACGTTAACCGTCGGCGCCCCCGGCCGGTGCAGATTGGCGAGCGCCAGGCGCGGGCCCGGCCGGCGGATGCGCGGCAGGCGACGGCCGATCCAGATCACGGCCTTGGCGGCGAGGAAGAAGGCGGCGAGCGCACCGGTGGCGCCGGCGGCGAACCAGAGGGCGAATCCCCGCTCGTTCTGGGTCAGGACGGCGAGCGCGGCGAGGCCGGCGAAGGCGAGAGCGACGAAGGCCACGTCGCGGCGCCTCGGCCGTCCGGCCGTCCGCGCGTCGGCATTGCGGATCAGCGCCGCGGCCGAGACCGCGCGGGTCGCCAGCAGCGGCTGCAGGGCGAAGACCAGCGCGGTCGCCAGACCGTAGATCGCGGCGAGGATCAGAGGCTCGGGATAGACCGCGAATCTGGCCTCGAACGGCAGATAGGCGGTGATCAGGCCGGCAACGCCGAGTGGCGCCAGCGCCCCCAGCAGCAGGCCGAGCGCGATGCCGGCAAGCGAAAGGATCGCCACCTGCCAGAGATAGGTCTGGAAGACGACGCGATCCGGCGCGCCGAGGCACTTCAGGATGGCAATGGTGCGGGCCCGGCCCTTGAGATGGTTCGCCACCGCGCCGGCGATGCCGAGGCCGCCGATCAGCAGGGACGAGAGACCGACCAGAATCAGGAAGAAGCGCATCCGCTCGACGAAGCGGCGGATGCCGGGGGCGCCGTTGCGGATGTCGCGTACGCGCCAGCCGGCCTTGGGGAAGGCGGCCTCGATATCCGCCGTCCAGGCCGCGACGTCGCTGCCGGGCGGCAGGTCGAGGCGGTACTTGTAGCGGATCAGGCTGCCTTCACGCATGAGGCCGGTGCCGGCCAGGCTCTCGCCCGCGACCATCAGCCGGGGTCCGAGCACGAAGGCGTCGGCGCCCCGGTCCGGCTCGTGCTCGACGATGGCGCTCAGGCGGTAGGCCTGCTCGCCGACCTCGACCAACGCGCCCGGCGCGAGGCCGAGGCGGTTGGCGAGGCCTTTCTCGGCGACCGCGCCCCAGAGGCCGTCGCGCCTGGCGAGCGCGGCGGCGAGCGGTCCGGCCGGCGCGAGGCGGACCGCGCCATGCAGCGGATAGGCGCCGTCGACGCCCTTCAGCTCCACCAGCGTGCGCTTGCCGCCGGCCCGCGCCATCGCCCGCATCTCGACCAACAGGCTGAGGCTGCCGGCCGCCTCCAGGCGGGTGAGTTCGCGCGCGTCGGCCCTCCGGTGGGTCAGGCGGAGTTCGACATCGCCGCCCAGCAGGCGATTGGCGTCGGCGTCGAGCCCGCCGACCAGGGCGCGGGAGAGGGAGCCGACGGCGGCGACCGAGGCGACGCCGACGGAGAGGCAGGCGAGGAAGACGCGGAATCCCGAAAGCCCGCCGCGCAATTCGCGCAGTGCAAAGCGCAAGGCCAGGGGGAGGCGGCGGCGCCCCATCGCTCAGTCGGCCGCCTGGGCGAAGGCCTCGCCGACACCCAGGCGCCCGTCGCGCATCTCGACGATACGGTCGCAGCGCCCGGCCAGGTGGGGATCGTGGGTGATCAGCACCAGCGTGCTGGCGTGCGTGGCCCGCAGACGGAACATCAGCTCGATCACGTCAGAGCCCGTTTCGGCGTCGAGATTGCCGGTCGGCTCGTCGGCCAGCAACAGGCGGGGCTTGCGCACCAGGGCGCGGGCAAGGCCGACGCGCTGTTGCTCGCCGCCCGAAAGCTGGGAGGGGTAGTGGTGCAGCCGGTGGCCGAGCCCGACGTCGGCGAGGCCCGTCTCCGCCTGCTCGAAGGCGTCGCGCGCGCCGGCCAGTTCCAGCGGAATAGCCACGTTCTCCAACGCGCTCATGGTACCCACCAGGTGGAAGGCCTGGAACATGATGCCGAGGTTCTCCCGCCGGAAGAGGGCGAGATCGTCCTCGTTCATGGCGCCGAGGTCGTGACCCGCCACCCGGACCCGGCCGGCGCTCGGCCGTTCCAGCCCAGCGACGACCGCCATCAGCGTCGACTTTCCGGAGCCCGATGGCCCGACCAGGCCCAGGCTCTCGCCGGGGGTGACATCCAGGTCGACCCCGCGCAGGATGTCGACAGGTCCCGCTTCGCTTGGAAGCGTCAGTCGAACGTCGTCGAGGTGGATCATGTCCCGCCGCTCCCGCCCCGCGAACCCGGTCGCGGCATGGCCCGCAGATGTCATGTTGGCGGTGATTTTCAATGTTCTTCTTCTCCTCCCCTCGGCGATGGCGGCGGAGCGGGTCGTGGTGGCGTTCGGCGACAGCCTGACCGCCGGCTTTGGCCTGACGAGCGAGGAGGCCTTGCCGGCGGTGCTGGAACGACGGCTGCGCGCCCAGGGGCTCGACGTCCGGGTGCGCAACGCCGGCGTCTCGGGCGACACCACGGCGGGCGGCCGGGCGCGGCTCGACTGGACGCTGCCGGATGCGGTCGACCTGGTGATCCTGGCGCTCGGCGCCAACGACATGCTGCGCGGCATCGATCCCGATTTCGCCCGGGCCAACCTCGACGCCATGCTGGCGCGGCTGAAGGCGCGCGGCATTCCGGTGCTGCTGGCCGGCATGCGAGCGCCGGCGAGCCTGGGCGCCGACTATGTCCGCGCTTTCGATGCCATCTATCCCGAACTCGCCGAGCGCCATGGCGCGGCGCTCTATCCCTTCCTGCTGGAAGGCGTTGCCTTCAAGGCCGAACTCAACCTCGACGACGGCCTGCACCCCAACGCCGCCGGCGTGCGCCGCATCGCCGACGGCCTGCTGCCCATGGTGCGCGACGCGCTCGGCGGCGGCGGCGGGTGAGGGGACGCTTCGGAGCTTGGCCTATTCGGCTCGTGGCCCCCGGGGACGGGCCTACTTCCCGGCCACCGCCGCCTTCTTCACCATCTCCGGCTTCGCGTCGACGAAATGGGCGATGAGGGCCTTGGCCTCCGGGCTCGCCCATTCGGCGGGGCCGAGTAGGCGGCCGAGTTCGCGGCCCTCGCGGTCCAGCAGCAAGGTGGTCGGCAGGCCGTAGACGCGGAAGGCGCGCTGGCTTTTCATCGAGCGGTCGTTGTAGACGGCGAGGCCGGTGACGCCGATTTGCGCATAGAAAGGCGCGATCACCGCCGGGCCCTGACGGTCGCCCGAGACGGCGACGACGTCGAAGCCATCGGGCCCGAATTCCCGCTTCAATTCGGCGAGGTCCGGCATCTCGCGCCGGCAGGGCGCGCACCAGGTGGCCCAGAAGTTCAACAGCACCACCTTGCCCCGGAAGTCGGCGAGGGTGACGCGCCCGCCCTCGCCATCGACGAACTGGATGTCGAGCGCTGGCTTGGGCGGGTCGGACAGGGTAAAGTTGGCCATCGCTCCGGTGGCGAGGGCCTGCAGCCGTTCGGCGGCGGCCACGGCGGGGGCGATCGTCAACCCCAAGGCAACGGCGAGACCGGCCAGCAGTGAACGACGGATGCGCGCGCGTCTAAAATTCGCCATCATTTAGAACCCTGATCGAACCTCAATTCAGTGGAGTGCCTTCGATGGCCGAGGACGCCCAAAACGAAGACGCGCCGGCGGCCGCCCCGGTCGACGGGGGAAGCCGGGATCGCCTTTGGGGCGGCCGGTTTTCCGGCGGCTTCGCCGACATCATGGAGCGGATCAACGCCTCCATCGGCTTCGACAAGCGGCTCTACCGCCAAGACCTCGCCGGCAGTCGGGCCCACTGTAACATGTTGATTGCCCAAGGGATAATCGACGAGGCGGACGGTCACGCGATCTTGAAGGGGCTGGACGCGATTCAAGCCGAGATCGAGGCCGGCGGGTTCGAATTCACGCCCGCGCGCGAGGACATCCACATGCATGTCGAGGCCCGGCTCGCCGAGTTGATCGGCGACGCCGCCGGGCGGCTGCATACCGCGCGTTCCCGGAACGACCAGGTGGCGACGGACTTTCGGCTCTGGGTCCGCGCCGCGCTCGACGAATTGGACGAGGACCTGGCGGCGCTGATGGGCGCGCTGGTCGCCCGCGCCGGCGCGGAGGCCGACACTCTCATGCCCGGATTCACCCATCTGCAATCGGCCCAGCCCGTCACCCTCGGTCATCATCTCCTCGCCTATGTGGAGATGTTGGCCCGTGACCGCAACCGGGCGCGCGACTGCCGGGCGCGGATGAACGAATGCCCGCTGGGGGCGGCGGCGCTCGCCGGCACCTCTTTCCCGGTCGACCGGTGGGCGACGGCGAAGGCGCTGGGGTTCGACCGGCCGACGGCGAACTCGCTCGATTCGGTCTCGGCCCGCGATTTCGCCATGGAGTATCTGGCCCTGGCGGCGATCCTCTCGGTCCATCTTTCGCGCCTGGCGGAAGAAATGGTGATCTGGTCCTCGGCCCCCTTCGCCTTCATCCAACTGTCCGACGCCTTTACCACCGGCTCCTCGATCATGCCGCAGAAGCGCAATCCGGACGCGGCGGAGCTGGTGCGCGGCAAGACCGGCCGGGTGATCGGCGGCCTGAACGCGCTGCTGGTGATGATGAAGGGCCTGGCGCTCGCCTACTCGAAGGACATGCAGGAGGACAAGGAACCGGTGTTCGAGACCCGCGACACCCTGGCCCTCACCGTGCCGGCGATGGCGGGCATGGTAGGCGACATGACGGTCAACCGCGAGGCGATGGCGGGCCTCGCCGGCGCGGGGCACGCGACGGCGACGGACCTCGCCGATTGGATGGTCCGCGCCCTCGGCCTTCCCTTCCGCCAGGCCCATCATGCGACCGGGCGGATCGTCGCGCTGGCCGATGACAGGGGCGTCGAGCTCGCGGACCTGCCGCTCGCCGCCCTGCGGGAGATCGACCCCGCCTTGACGGAAGAAGTGGTGGGCGTCTTGCGCGTCGCGGATTCCGTCGCCAGCCGCACCAGCCTGGGCGGCACCGCGCCCGATAACGTTCGGGCCGAGGTCGCCCGCTGGCGAGGGCTGCTCGACGCGGAGGGCGGACAATGAGCGTTTTCGAACACCGCGACGGCGAGCTTCATGTCGAGGACGTGGCACTCGCACGCATCGCCGAAGCGGTCGGGACGCCCGCCTACGTCTATTCCAGCCGGGCGATGGAAGAGGCCTATGTTGGCTACCGCGAGGCTTTCGAGGGCCTTGATGCCTCTATCTGCTATGCCTTGAAGGCGAATTCCAGCTTGGCCGTGATCCGCACCTTCGCCGCCCTTGGCGCCGGCGCCGACGTGGTCTCGGGCGGGGAGCTGGCCCAGGCGCTCGCCGCCGGCGTGCCGGCGAACCGCATCGTCTTCGCCGGCGTCGGCAAGACGCGGGACGAGATGGCGCGAGCCCTCGATGCCGGGATCATGGAGTTCAACGTCGAGAGCGATTCCGAACTCCGCGTGCTGAGCGAGGTGGCCGTATCGCGGGGCCGGGCCGCGCCGGTGGCGGTGCGCATCAATCCCGACGTCGACGCGGCGACGCACGAGAAGATTTCGACCGGCCGCAAGCAGGACAAGTTCGGCATCCCCTGGGAGCGCGCGATGGAAATCTACCGTCTGGCGGGCGACCTGCCGGGAATCGAGGTCGAAGGAATCGCCGTCCACATCGGCTCGCAGTTGACCAGCCTCAAGCCCTACCGCGCGGCGTTCGCGCGGATGGGGGAACTCGCCCGCCTCCTGCTGGCCGACGGCGTGGCGCTCCGGCGGCTCGATCTCGGCGGTGGCCTCGGCATCGACTACCATGGCGAGCAGCCGCCCGCGCCGTCGGCCTATGTCCAGGTGGTGCGCGAGACGGTGGGCGATCTCGGCCTCGAGCTGGTGGTGGAGCCGGGACGCTCGCTCGTCGGCAACGCCGGCCTCCTGCTCTGCCGCGTGATCTACGTCAAGGACGACGGCAAGCGTTTCGTCATCTGCGATGCGGCGATGAACGACCTGATCCGGCCGACCCTCTATGACGCCTGGCACGACGTGATTCCGGTTCGCGAGCCCGGCGGCGACCGGTCGAACACGGCGGCGGACTTCGTCGGCCCGATCTGTGAATCGGGCGATATCCTCGCCGTCGGGCGGGACGCGCCGCCGCTCGTTCCCGACGATTTGATCGCCTTCCGCAGCGCGGGCGCGTATGTTCGGGTCATGGCGTCGAACTACAACTCCCGGCCCCTCGCGCCGGAAGTATTGGTGCGAGGTGGCGAATTCGCCGTGGTGCGGCCGCGTCAGCGGCTGGAGGCGCTTTACGAGGACGAGCGGATGCCGCCCTGGCTCGACGGCGCGGCGGTCCCGGCGCGGGGTGCCGCGTGAGACGTCTCGACGCCATGCTCGAGCGCAGGCGCAAGCTCGCCTGGGTGGCTCTGCTTTGGGAGCGGACCTGGCCGGCGCTCTGGCCGCCGACGGCGGTGTTGGTGGTATTCCTGGCGCTGGCGCTGATCGAGGTGCCCTCGGCGCTCGGCGGCTGGTGGCATGTCGCCTTGCTGGCGGTCTTCGCGCTCGCCTTCGTCTTCGCCGCATGGCGGGCGCTGCCGAAGCTCGGCCTGCCCGACGAGCGGGCTTCCAAGCGGCGGCTGGAGACGGCCAGCGGTCTCGTCCACCGGCCCTTGACCACGATCGAGGACCGGCTGGCGATCGGCGGACGCGATCTCGCCGCGCGCGCGCTTTGGCAGGCGCATCTCGAAAATACCCTTGCCCGTCTCGGCCGTATCCGCGTCGGCTGGCCGCGCCCCGGCGTCGGCGAGCGCGATGTTCATGGCCTGCGGGCGGCGGTTTTCCTGCTGGCCGTCTTCGCCCTGGCCGTGGGTCATGGCGACGTCTCGGGGCGGCTGGCCCGCGCGATGCAGCCCGACTTCGACCGGCCGGCCCAGGTCGCGGCGGAAATCGAGGCCTGGATCAACCCGCCGGCCTATACCGGCGCGCCACCGTTCCAGCTGGCCGCCCGCGCCGAGGGCGCCGGCCCGTTCCGGATACCGACGGGAAGCGACGTACTGGCCCGGGTCTATGGCGGCGCCGGCCGGGTGGAGCTGCTGGTCGACGACGCGGTGGTGGCCTTCCGGGCGATCGATGCCCTCAACCACGAACTCAAACACCCCCTGAAGGCGGCCCGACGCCTCGCGATTCGGCAAGGCGGCCTGGTGATCGCCGCCTGGGCGGTCGAGACCGTGCCGGACACGGCGCCGGAAATCGCCTTCGCCGCCGATCCCGTGGCGACGCCCAGGGGCAGCCTCGCCATCGACGTCGAGGCGCGCGACGACTATGGCCTTGGCGAGGCCAACTTGGAGATCCGGCTGGCGGAGGGCGGCGAGGGCGAGGGCGATGTTGAAAGCCTGTCCCTGCCAATTTCCAGTCTCGGCCTGAAACTCGCGCGGGAGCGAAGTTACCACGATCTGGCGGCGCATCCCTGGGCCGGCAGAAAGGTGGTCCTGGTGCCGGTCGTCCTCGACACCCAGGGCCAGGAGGGGCGCGGCGAGGCGCACGGGATGGTTCTGCCCGAGCGTCGCTTCGCCCACCCGGTCGCCCGCGCGATCATCGAGCAGCGGAAGACGCTTTTCACCGAGCCGGACCGCAAGGGGATGGTGGCGCTGGCGCTGAGTTCGATCGCGATCGCGCCCGATTCCTACCGCGACGACATCGTCGTCTTCATGGGACTCCGCTTGTCCTCCTCGCGGCTTCGTTTTTCAAGGAATCCGGACGTCGTCACCGACGTCGCCAAGCTGCTCTGGGACCTGGCGCTGAAGGTGGAGGAAGGCCGCCTTTCCATGGCCGAGCGGGAGGTGCGGAAGTTGCAGAAGGAGCTGATGGACGCGCTCGCCCGCGACGCTTCCGACGCGGAGCTCGACCAGCTGATGGACCAGCTGCAGGAGGCGATGGGCCGCTACCTCCAGGCGCTGGCCGAACAGGCCCAGCGGATGGCGGAGCAGGGCCTCGAGGCCATGCCCTACGACCCCAACGCCCAGGTGTTGGAAGGCGAGGACATCCAGCGGATGCTGGAACGGGCTCGGGAACTCGCGAAGCTCGGCGCCAAGGACGCGGCGCGGGAGATGCTGGCGCAGCTGCAGCAGATGCTGGAGAACCTGCAAGCGGGCCGCATGATGCAGATGCCGCCCGAATTGCGCGGCGCCGACCGGGCGATCCGCGAACTGGGCGACCTGATGCGCGACCAGCAGAAGCTGTTGGACCAGACCTTCCGCCGCTCGCCCCAGGGTGGCCAGATACCCCGGCCGGGCCAGGGCCGGCGGGGCCAGGGCCAGCAGGGCCGGCGCGGCCAGCCGATGCCCGGCCAGGGCGATCCCTCGATGTCCGACATGTCGGCCGGGCAGGAGGCCTTGCGCCGCAGGCTCGGCGAGATCATGCGGCGGCTCGGCGAGGGACTGGGCGAGATCCCGGGTGCCCTCGGGCGGGCCGAACGCGCGATGCGCAATGCCCGCGAGGCGTTGGGCGGGGGCCGGCCGGGCCCGGCCAGCGAGTCCCAGGGCCAGGCGATCGACCAGATGGCGGAAGGCATGCGGGGCCTAGCCCAGGAACTGGCGCGCCAGCTGGGAAACGGCCAGGGCGAGGACACGGTCCTGGGTGGCGGCGAGGAGGACCCCCTCGGCCGGCCCTCGGCGCGCGGCGGCATGGACACCTCCACCGTCCGCATCCCCGAGAAGGCGGATCTGCAGCGCACCCGCCAGATCCTCGACGAACTCCGCCGCCGGGCCGGCGAACACAAACGCCCCCGCCTCGAACGGCAATATATCGACCGCCTGCTGGATCGGTTCTGACGGCGCGGCGGCGAACGGGGGAGCCATGCGCATCGTGATCTGCGGTGGCGGCGCCATCGGCGCCGCGACGGCCTATTACGCCAGCCTCGCGGGCGCCGAGGTTATCGTGGTGGAACGCAGCGGAGTCGCCTGCGCCGCCTCCGGCAAGTCGGGCGGGTTCCTCGCCCGCGACTGGTGCGAGGGCACGCCGCTCGGACCGCTGGCGCGGCGAAGCTTCGAGCTGCACGGCGAACTCGCCGAGGCCGAGGTGGGCGAATGGGACTACCGCCGCCTCGATACCCTGGGCGTCGTCGCAAGCGCGCGCCAGGACATGGCCCGCCATCGTTCCGCCACCGCGCCCGCCTGGTTGTCGGAGAGCGCGGCGGTGCACGGCCAGCTCGGCGACGCGTCGAGCACGGCCCAGGTCCATCCCGCCAAGTTCACCCAGGGGCTGATGGCGGCCGCCGAGGGGAAAGGCGCCGAGGTGCGCGCGGGTGTCGTCACCGGCCTCGAAAAGTCGGCGGACGGATCGGCCGTCACCGGCGTGCTGGTCGACGACGGGGTAATCGAGGCCGACGCCCTGGTGGTGGCGATGGGTCCCTGGTCGATCCTCGCCTGCGGCTGGCTGCCCTTGCCCGCCGTCGGTGGCCTCAAGGGCCACAGCCTGGTCTTCGACTGGGCCCCCGATCCGGCCTCGGCCCTCTTCGTCGAATGCGAGGTCGGCTCGGGCGAGGTGCACGCGCCGGAAGTATTCCCCCGCCCCGACGGCACCACCTACGTCTGCGGCCTGCCGGGCGAGGGCGACCTGCCCGTCGATCCCGACGATGTCGTCGTCGAACCCGAGGCCGAGGCCGAGCTGCGCGCCATGGTCGCGACCTTCTCGCCCGAAATGGCGGCGGCGCCGGCCCGCGCCTTCCAGGCCTGCTACCGCCCCATCACCGGCGACGGCCTGCCGCTGATCGGCCAGGTCGCCGGCATCCAGGGCGCCCATGTCGCCACCGGCCACAACGTCTGGGGAATTTTGAACGCTCCGGCGACGGGCGAGGCGATGGCGGAGCTATTGCTGGAGGGCGAGGCGCGCCAAGTCGATCTGGCGCCGTTCCGCCCCGACCGCCTGGCGCCGGCCGAGCCGCCGGTCGTGCGTTCGGTCGACGCGCGCCGCCGCCCTCAGTCCGATCCCGCCGCCTGAAAGCGCGCGTCCGGCACCAGGCCCGCCTGGGCACAGGCGCGTTTGTGTTTGGCCGCGTAGTCCTGGTAGACGCGGATGGTCGAGGTGAAGAGCTCGAGGTCCTCGGGTCCGACGTCGCGCCAGTATTTGGCCGGGCTGCCGGCCCAGATCTGGCCCGACGGGATGCGTTTTCCCGGGGTCAGCAGGCCGCCCGTCGCCAGCATGGCGCCGCTCTCGATGACGGCGCCGTCCATGACGATGCCCTTCATGCCGACGAAGCCGCCAGGCTCGATCACGCAACCGTGGATCAGCGCCATGTGGCCGATCGTGACGCCGTCGCTGATGATCGTCGGCCTGGGCAGGCCGGTGACATGGACCACGGTGCCGTCCTGGATGTTGCAGTTGCGGCCGATCTGGATCGGCTTCGAATCCGCGCGCACCACGCATTTATACCAGATCGAGGACCCGGCCCCGACCGTGACGGCGCCGATCAAGGTCGCGTCGGGGGCGACGAAGGCGTCGGCCGAGACCTCGGGCGTCGTGCCCTCGTAGGGAATCGAAAGATGGCTCACGTCTGGCCTCTCACGGAAACAAAGCCTGTTGCTCGAGCCCGGCGGTCTCGCTCACCCCGTACATGATGTTCATGTTATGCACCGCCTGACCGGAAGAGCCCTTGACCAAATTGTCGATCGCCGAGATGACGATGGCGCGGCCCGGCAGCCGGTCGGCGAAGACGCCGATCAGGCAGTGGTTGGAGCCCCGAACATGGCGGGTCGCCGGTGCCTCGCCCTCGGCCACGACGCGGACGAAGGGCTCGTTCTCGTAGCGGTTCGCCAGCGTCGCCCGGAGGTCGTCGGCGGTGTTGCCGTTCGCCAGGCGGACGTAGTTGGTCGAGAGGATGCCCCGGTTCATCGGCACCAGGTGCGGCGTGAAGTTGACCATGACTTGCGTCCCGGCGGCCCGGCTCAACTCCTGCTCGATCTCCGGCCCGTGGCGGTGCTTGGCGATGGCGTAGGCATGTACGCCCTCGGCCACCTCGCCGAAGAGACTGGTGAGCTTTTCGCCCCGGCCGGCCCCGGTGACGCCGGTTTTGGCGTCGATGATGATGTCGTCGAGCTCAATCTGCCCGGCGCCGAGCAACGGGGCCAGCGGCAGGATGGCGGCGGTCGGATAGCAGCCGGGGCAGGCCACCAGGCGGGTGCCCGGCAACGCGTCGCGGGCATACTCGGTCAGGCCATAGACCGCTTCTCCCTGCAGGTGCGGGGCGAGGTGGGCATGGCCGTACCAGGTCGCGTAGGTCTCTTCGTCATCCAGCCGGAAGTCGGCCGAGAGGTCGATGACCCTGGGCTGGCCGGGCGTCGCGGCGGCGAGGTCGCCGGTAGTCTCGTGCAGCATCTCGTCGACCATGTCGCGGCCGGTGTCGTGCAGGATGCCGGCGATCACTTCCTGCGTGGTGCCGTGCGGCAGCCCACAGAACACGACGTCGACGTCGAGGCCGGCCCACTCCACCTCGTCGATGGAGATGAGGTCGGGAAGATCCATGCCGCCCAGGTGGGGGAAGACGCGGTCGTAGGACTGGCCCGCGTGGCGGTCGGCGGTCATCAGCACGATCTCGGCGTTCGGATGGTTCGCCAAAAGGCGCACGAGTTCCGCGCCGGTGTAGCCGCTTGCGCCGAGGATGGCGATCCGAAGATTGTTGGAGGTCATGGGCTTCTCTCCCTAAGAGTCCGTCCGGAGACTTTATGTAGGATTACAGAGTTTTCGGAGCATGAGTCGAATGGACGCGAGCTTGATGAAGGCGAGCGCGTTGCGGTTGAGGTTCTCCCAGTCCTTGGCCAGTCGGCGGCAGCGGTTGAGCCAGGCGATGGTGCGTTCGACCACCCAACGCCTGGGCTGGACGACGAAGCCCTTCACCCGATCGGATCGCTTGACGATCTCGGTCTCGAGATCGGGCAGGATGCCGGCCAGGGCGCGGTGAAAGACCGGCCCCTGATAGGCGCTGTCGGCGAACAATTTCCCGAGAAAGGGAAACAGACCGAACAAGGTCGCCAGCAGCGCGAGACCGCCGTCGCGATCCTGAACGTTGGCGGCGGTGACGATGCCGTGCAGCAGCAAGCCTTGCGTATCGACCAGAACATGCCGCTTCTTGCCCTTGATCAGCTTGCCGGCATCGAAGCCGTGGCTGTCGATGCGAGCCCCCCTTTTTCAGCGCTTTTCACACTCTGAGTGTCGATGATGCAGGCCGTGGGGCTGGCTTCGCGCGCGGCTTTCTCGCGGCACTTGAGGTAGAGCGCATGATGGATGCGATCCAGCGTGCCGTCCCAGTTCCACAGGCCGAGGTAATCATGCACGGTGCTTCTGGGCGGCAAATCCTTGGGCAGCGCGCGCCACTGGCAGCCGGTGCTCAGAATGTACATCACGCCGTTGATCACCTCGCGGATAGCGACGCGCCGTTTGCCGCCGCCGGGCTTGCCCGGCGGGATCAGCGGCTCGATATGCGCCCATTCCGCATCGGTCAGGTCGCTCGGATAACGCAGTTTGTCGCGATTGTAGCGCGGGCGGTTGTCGGCAGTCCACATGGGGCACCTCAAGAGTAAATTCACCACCCCAGAGAATCACAGCTGATTCAGCTCTTCAAGAGGGGGCGCCGGATAACCGATTCATCCGACTCATAACGTCCCCGGACGGACACTAAGGCGAGATTATAGTCGAAGAGCAACGAAAAAGGGCGGTGTCGCCACCGCCCTTGATCGAGTTGGATTTACGACCGGGCGGTCAGCGTTTGGAGAACTGGAAGCTTCGGCGCGCCTTGGCCTTGCCGTACTTCTTGCGCTCGACCACGCGGGAATCGCGGGTCAGGAAGCCACCCTTCTTCAGAACCGGGCGGAGCCCCGGCTCGAAATTCACCAGCGCCCGGCTGATGCCATGGCGCACGGCGCCGGCCTGGCCCGAGAGGCCGCCGCCCTTGACGGTGCAGTGGACGTCGTACTGCTCGATCCGCTCCACCACAGCGAAGGGCTGGTTGAGGATCATGCGCAGGACGGGACGGGCGAAATATTCCGTGCTGTCGCGCCCGTTGACGATGATGCGGCCGAGGCCCGGCTTGATCCAGACCCGGGCGATCGCATTCTTGCGCTTGCCGGTCGCATAGGCGCGGCCCTGGGCGTCGATCTGGGGCTCGGGCGGAGGCGGTGCCTCCTCGCTCGGCGTGACGAGGCTGGCCAGATCCTCGAGGCCGCCCGTGGTGGTCGTCTCGGACATGGTCAGGCGCTCCTCTTGTTCTTCGCGTTCATCGCCGCGAGGTCCAGCGCGGTGGGCTGTTGCGCGTCATGGGGATGCTCGGCGCCGGCATAGACCTTCAGCTTGCGCAGTTGCGCCCGGCCCAAGGGTCCTTTGGGCACCATCCGCTGGATCGCCTTCTCGATCACCCGCTCCGGGTGTTTTCCGTCGAGGATCTTGTCGGCGGTGCGGCTCTTGATGCCACCCGGATAGCCGGTATGCCAGTAATAGGTCTTGTTGCTGCGCTTGCGCCCCGTCAGCTTCACCTTGTCGGCGTTGACGATGACGACATGGTCGCCGCAGTCGATGTGCGGCGTAAATTGCGGCTTGTGCTTGCCGCGCAGGCGATCGGCGACGATGACGGCGAGCCGGCCGAGGACCACGTCCTCCGCGTCGATCAGCCACCATTGCCGCGTGACGTCGGCCGGGCGGGCGGAGTAGGTTCTCATCGTATCGCTATCCCGAGTTGGTATCCTGAGTTGCGACTTGTCGGGCCGGGAGCGGACGCGGCCCCGGACCGGCGGCGGAGTATGTCAGGATCGCCGCCCAAGTCAATGCTTTAATTGGGCCGATTTGTCCAATTTCCCCTGATTTTTCAAACGTTTACGTCTGCGGTAATAAAATACCACATAACACGGCCGCGGGTTCGCGCGGCGCTCCCGACGACATGCTACCGTCCGCGCCGGGATATTGGGGCCGGGGAGGGGTCGCGTGGCGGGAAGTGTCCGCGAATGGGTCGAGTGCGGGACCCGCGTCCGCGTCGAGGGCGCCGGGCCGACGGTGGTGCTCGCCCACGGCGTGCTGATGGACATGGGAATGTGGGGCCGCCAGGTCGCCGACCTGGCGCGCGATCACAGGGTCGTTCGCTTTGACATGTGGGGTCACGGCGGTTCGGCCGACCCGCCGGGCCCGCGCGGCTTGGACGATTACGTCTGCCAGCTCGGCCAGGTCATCGACCTTGCCGCCGACGACGGGCCGCCGGCGCTTG
Organism: Alphaproteobacteria bacterium; assembly: GCA_965226475.1. Taxonomy (GTDB): domain Bacteria; phylum Pseudomonadota; class Alphaproteobacteria; genus JASLMY01. The sequence goes on from CBDDDJ010000003.1 coordinate 564,808, forward strand.
TCGGTTTTTCCATGGGCGGCTTGCTGGCTCAGGCTCATGCGATCGAGCACTCGGCCGAGCTCCGCCGGTTGGTGCTGATGAACGCCGTCTATGACCGGAACGCCGAGCAGCGCGAACGCTCCGCCGCCCGCCTCGGCGATTTCGAATCCCTGGGCATCGCCGGCAACGCGGAGGCCACGGTCGCCCGCTGGTTTACCGACGAGGAGCGCGTCACGCTGGCCGCCGCGATCGCCGAGGTCGACGGCTGGATGCGCGAAGGGAACGAGGCCGCCAAGCTCAAGGCCTACCGGGTCTTCGCCACGGCGGGCGGCGGCCTCGTCGGCCGCTTGCGGTCAATCCGCTGCCCGACCCTGGTGCTGACCGGCGAGCACGACGTCGGCTCCACCGCCGACATGGCGCGGGCCATGGCGGCGGAGATCCCCGGCGCCGAGTTGGCGATCATTCCCGGCCAGCGCCACATGATGAACGTGGTGGCGCCGGCGGACGTCAACCGGATCCTGCGGCGTTTTCTCGACGCGGCCTGACGCGCGCTTCCCGCCTGGCCTCACGCCTCGAACAGCTTGTAGATCACCGGGGCGTAGTATTGGCCGAGGCCCCGGTCGGCGGCTTGCCGCAGGCGACTTTGCGCCAGTTTGGCGCCGTCGGCCTCGACGCCGACCTTCTCGGCCAGATCGATGGCGTAGCCGATGTCCTTCAGCGAATAGGTCGTCGGGAACTGGTCGTCGGGGTAATCGCCCGTGGTCATGTGGCTGCCGTGCTTGCGCATGACGAAGCTGTCGGCCGAGCCGCGGCTGAGGATCTCGAAGACCTTGTCGCGTTCGACCCCGGCGCGCGTGGCGATCGCCATCGCCTCGGCGATAGCCGAGACGTTCTCGAAGACCAGCATGTTGTTCATCAGTTTCATGACCTGGCCGGTGCCGACGTCGCCGCAATGGGAGATCTCGGTGCCCATGCACTCGAGGGACGGCGTGATACGCGCCAACACGTCGTCCGAGGCGCCGACCATGATGGCGAGGGTGCCGTTCTCGGCCGCCGGCACGCCGCGGGCCACCGGCGCGTCGGCGAAGTCGACGCCCTTGGACGCCAGCGCCGCCGCGACCTCGCGGTTGATCTCGACCGTCGCCGTGGTCATGTCGACCACGGTCTGGCCGGCTCGCGCCGCCGCCACCAGCCCACCCTCGCCGAAGGCCAGCTCGCGCACTTGCGGCTCGCCGGGCACGCAGATGAAGATCATCTCGGGCCCGTCGACCACCTCGGCGATGGAGCCGACGGCATCGACGCCGGCATTCGAGAGCGCTGTCGCCTTTTCGCCGTCGATGTCATGGCCGATCACGCGCTTGCCGGACTTTTGCGCCAGATTGCGGCACATCCGCCCGCCCATGACGCCCAAACCGATGAAGCCCAGCCGTTCGATCTCGCCCATCACATCCTCCGATACGGGTTCAAGCGGATCGTCGCGTCCGGTCGCGACGAGGTGGTCGCCATACATGGGATCTTCGAGTAGTAGACCCAGGCCCCCAACCAGGCAATCCCCGCCGCGGCAAGCCGGCGCCGACGGCCGCGGCGACGTGGTAGGCTGCGCCTCGATGACCGATCACCGGGTCTATGTCCTCGACGAGCTGGAGCTGCGGTCGGGCGCCGTCTGCCAGGGCGCTCGGCTGGTCTACCGGACCTGGGGCGCGCCCAACGCCAGCCGCTCCAACGCCATCGTCTACCCGACGGCGTTCGCCGGCCAGCATCCGGACGTGGAATGGACGCTTCGCATTTTCGACCCGGCGCGCCATTTCGTCGTCATGGTCAACCTGTTCGGCAACGGATTGTCGACGGCGCCCGGCGCGCCGAACTTCACCATCCACGACAACGTCGTCGCGCAACACCGGCTGTTGACGAAAAAGCTGGGCATGAAGGGCATCGCCCTCGTTTATGGCCGCTCCATGGGCGCGATGCAGGCCTTCCACTGGGGCGCGCTGTTCCCCGAGATGGTCCAGCGGATCTGCTGCGTCGTCGGGTCGGCGCGCGCGACGGCGCACAACCGGTTGCACGTCCAGTGCCTGCGGGCGGCGCTGGGGGAGGGCAACGTCCGGGCGTTGGCGCGCGTCTGCGCCGCCTGGGCGATGAGCCAGGCGTTCTATCGCGAGGAAGTCTGGCGCCGGCTGGGCCACGCCTCGATGGAGGATTTCGTGGTCGGGCGCTGGGAAGCGTTCCTCGAACGCCGCGATCCGATGGACATCCGGGCGATGCTCTGGACCTGGGAACACTGCGACGTCGCCGCCAACGACCGCTACGAGGGCGATCTCGGCGCGGCGCTCGGCGCGATCCGGGCGAAGGCGCTGGTGATGCCGTCGGAGAGCGATCTCTACTTCCCGGTCGAGGACAGCCGCCGCGAGGTGGCGTTGATGCCCAACGCGGAGCTGCGTCCGATCCCGTCGATCTGGGGTCACATGGCCGGCTCGTGGCCGGAAAACGTCGAGGACGTGCGCTTCGTCGAGGCCGCGGTGCGTGAGCTGTTGGGGGAATAGGGATCGGCGGCCCCGGGCGATGCCGGATTCCGGCGCTTTCGCCGCCACCCGCGGCGTACTCGACCCCGACGAAAGCGCCAACGGCTATTTGCTCCTGGACGACGCCGCGAGATCTTCAGCCTTTCAGGTGAACACGCAGTATTTCCAGATCGTCGCTTCGGGCGGCGATTCGGCAGGGCGTCGCGGGTGGCAGGGTGATCGCCGCGCCTCCGCCGATCCGCCGCGCCGGCTCGCCCGCGAGGTCGACGTCGAGCTCTCCCCGGACGATGAAGAGCAGCAGGACGCCGGGATGCGAGGTCGATAGGCCGCCCGCGCCCCCGGCGCTCGCGCGAAGGAGATGGGCCTCGGCGATGCCGCCGGTGGGCGCCGAGAGGCCGATGTCGCGGATCTCGAAGCCGGCGAGTTCCGAAGGCGCCCAGGCCGCCTCGCCGGCTCTGTGGAGATGAAAGCGCTGGCCGGCGAAGTCGCGTTCCGGGGCCAGGGTCGCCGTCGGCAGGTCGAGGTCGTGGTCGATCAGGGTCGGGTGGGCGGCGGGGCTGGCGACCTCGACGACCTCAAGGCCGGCGCTCGCTTCGAGCACCCGGTGGCGGATTTCCGGCGGTTGCAGGACGCAGTCGCCCGCTTCCATGACGAAGGGCGGGCCCTGGTCCTCGTAGACCAGGCGGACCCAGCCGGCGAGGCAATGGATCATCTGAAAGCGGACCCGGTGGTAGTGAACCATGTCCGCCACCGGCCCGGCCCGGGGTATGCGGATGTGGGAGGCGACGACATGGCCGCCCGCCCGGTCTGGCACCAGGTCGCGGTAGAGCATGCCCGCCCGCCCGGTGACCCAGTCGCCCGCCTCGACGATGGAGAGCGTGTCGGCGGGCGGCGGCACGTCGGCCATGCCGTCCGTCGGGGCGATGTCGATGGCCGTGCCGTTGGGCGCGTGCAGCGTCCCTTCCTCGCCCGTCAGGCGCAGGCGGCCAGGCGCTCCGTCGAAGCCCCGGTCCAGCCGGAGGCGCAGTCCGTAACCGTCGATCACCGCGATTTCCGGATCCTCGGCGGGAAAGATGGCGAGCAGCCGGAAGCCGAGCGTGTCGGTGAAAAAGTCGAGCGTCGCCGCCAGGTCCGCCGCTGGCAGGACGACCTCGCCCGCGCCGATATCACGCTCCGTCGTCATGGCCACCTTCGTAGCCGACTTGCGGGCGGGCCGGCAAGCCGTTCAAAGTGGGGCGGACCCGAGACGAGCAGGAGCGCGGCCATGGCCATCACCCTCTTCGAAAACCTCCGCGCGGTGTTCTACGCCCCCTTCTATTCGGCCCATGCCCTGGGGGCTTACGCGGAGGAAGGGATCGAGGTGAACATCGTCACCTCGCCCAGCCCAGCGGCCACCGCGACCAGCCTGCTGGACGGCACGGCCGATATCTCCTGGGGCGGGCCGATGCGCGTCCTGCTGACCTACGACCGCCACCCGGAGTGCGACCTGGTGCTGTTCGCCGAGGCGGTGGGCCGCGATCCGTTCTTTCTGATCGGCCGCGAGCCCCGGCCCGATTTCCAGGTGGAGGAGTTGGCGGACCTGCACCTCGCCAGCGTCTCCGAGGTACCGACGCCCTGGCTTTGTCTGCAGGAGGATCTGCGTGGTCTGGGCCGTGATCCGGGCGCGGTGCGCCGCCGCGCGGACGGCACCATGGGGGAGAACGGGGCGGCGCTGCTGGCGGGCGAGGTCGACGTCGTACAGGTTTACCAGCCTTATGCCGAACAGCTGATCCGCCAGGGCTGCCATGTCTGGTACGCGGCGGCCAGGCGAGGCCCCACCGCCTACACCTCGTTCTATGCCACCCGCGCCCGCTTCGAGGCCGAGCCCGAGACCATGGCGGCGATGACGCGTGGCCTCTACCGTACCCAGAAGTGGTTGAAGGCGGCGGCGCCGGAGACCGTGGCCCATGTCATCCGCGACTATTTCCCCGATCTCGACCCCGATCTGGTCGCCGCCTGCATCGCCCGCTATCAGGCCTTGGGGGTTTGGAACGATAACCCGATCCTGCCGGCCGACGGCTTCGAACGCTTGAAACGCTCTTGCCTCTCGGGCGGCCTGGTCACCCGCGACATCCCCTACGAGGTTTGCGTCGACAACCGCCACGCCGGCGCCGCGCTCGCCGCCGACCCGCCGGCGATGGCGCCCTGATCTAGCGCTCCATCGCGTCCAGGAGGCGGTAGAAGTTGGAGACCGCCGGCACCATGGCCTGGGCGATTCCGGACGAGAGGTAGGGCTTGAACTCCAACTGGTCCCAGGCGGTGGCGCCCTCTTCCTCGCCCAGGATCTTGAGCGCGATTCTGTGGCCCAAGTGGGTCGCGCGGGCAACGCCGCTGCCGCAGTAGCCCATGGCGTAATGGATGCCGTCGCGCACGCCCGCGTGCGGGAAGACGTCCTTGGTATAGGCGACGTAACCGCCCCAGGCGTGCGTCACCTTCACCCCGTCGAGTTCGGGGAAAAGGCGGATCAGCCCTCGGTAGAGATGGACGAAATCCTCGCTCCGGGGGGCATGCGGATTGCCCTTGGCGCGACCACCCCAGAGGATGCGTTTGCCGTCCGGGCTCACCTGGTAATAGTGGTAGATCCGGCCCGTCTCGCCCATCACCCGGCGGTTGGGCAGCAGGCGGGCGATGACGTCGGCCGGCAGTTCCTCCGTCGCGATGATGCCGGAGGGGATCGGCACCACCCGCGCCTTAAGGTCCGGCGTCGCGTTGGTCGTGTAGCCGTTGGTGGCGGCGATGGCGTGGCCGGCGGAGATCTCGCCGCGAGAGGTGCGGAGCGCGATCCGCTGGCGCTCCTTGACGATTTCCTGGACCCGGGTGAAGGGGACGACGCGGACGCCGGCGGCCTCGACCCGTTCCAGCAGGCCGGAGTGATACATCGCGGGATGCACCGTCGCGTCCTCGTTGAGCACGACGCCGCCATGGTAGAGGTCGGTGTCGATCTCGTCGCGCAGGCTGGCCTTGGGCACGGCCGTGAAGTCGAGGCCGATCATGGCCGACAGCGCCTCGTGCTCGCGCAACATCGGCTCCCAGTGCGAGGCGCGGCGCGCGGCGCGGAAGCGGCCGGCGCGGCGGAAGTGGCAGTCGATCTCCTCCTCCTCGATCAGGCCGCAGACATACTCCAGCGCCGCCATCCCCTCGCGCAGCAACTCGCCCGCCGGTTCCTCGCCATACATCGCCTTAAGCTCAGTGGTCGTATAGCGCTGGTTGCCGCTGCCGACCTGGCCGCCGTTGCGGCTGGAGGCGCCGAAGCCGGGCGCGTCCGCCTCCAGCACCACGACCTCGCGCCCGGCCCGCGCCAGGGTCAGCGCGGCGGACAAGCCGGTGAAGCCGGAGCCGACGATGGCGATCTCGGCATCCCTCGGCAACTCCGGCTCGTTTCGCTCGCGCCGAGGCGCCCACTCCCACCACCAGGGGGTGAACTTCAGGTCCGGGGCGAACATGCTCAGCTCTCGGCCTTCAGGATGTCGACCGACTCGGCGATTGCACCAATCGTATGGGCGATGTCGTCCGCGTCGTGGGCGAGAGAGACGTAGAACTTGTTCTCTATTTTCAGGATGCCGCGCATCCGCAGCAGCTGGTTGAAGCGCTTATGCATTTCCGCGTTGCCCCGGGCGAGGGCGCGGTAATCGTTGAGTTCCCTCTCCTCGGTGATCACCACGTCGAAGAGGGTGGGGTTGCCGACGACGACGGCTGGAATTGCGACCCGGGCGAAGTTCTCTTCCAATGCCGCCATGATCGCCCGCCCGGTCGCGTAGGCGCCCTCGTAGGCGCCCGGCTCGCGCAGCACCTCGAGCGTCGCGAGGCCGGCGGCCGAAGCCACGGGATTACCGTTCAAGGTGCCGATCAGGCGGGTGAAGCCTTCCTCGCCCACGGCGTCGAGGTTGAAGTGGGCCATGAATTCCGCGTTGCCGGCGATCGCCGCCAGCGGGAAGCCGCCGCCGATGATCTTGCCTAGGCTGCAGAGGTCCGGCGTCACGCCGTAAAGCTCCTGGGCGCCGCCATAGGCGAAGCGGAAGCCGGTCACGACCTCGTCGAAGATCAGCGGGATGGCGTGGCGGGTGCACTCCTCGCGCAGCATCTCCAGGAAGCCGGGGACCGGCGGCAGCAGGCGCTGGAACGGCTCGGCGATGACGCCGCCCAACTCGTCGGCGTGTTCGGCGATCATCCGCTTCGCCGTTGCGATATCGTTGTAGGGGGCGACCAGCACCTCGTCCTGGACCCGGCTCGGCAGGCCGGCGGAATCGGGCTGCGCCTCGGTCGAGTTGCCGGAGAGCTTGGGGAAGGTGCTCATCAGCGCATGGTCGCTCATGCCGTGAAAGGCGCCCTCGAACTTCAAGATCTTCTCCCGGCCCCGGTGCGCGCGGGCGAGCCGCATGACGTACATGTCGGCCTCCGAACCGGAGCTGACGAAGCGGACCTGTTCGGCGCAAGGGACGGCCTCGCAGATCGCTTCCGCCAGCTCGATTCCGGCCGGATTGTTGGCGAAGAAGGTGGTGCCGCGCCGCAGTTGCTCCTGGATCGCCGCCTGGACCTTCGGGTGACCATGGCCGACGAACATCGGGCCGGAGCCCAGCAGGAAATCTATGTATTCGTTGCCGCTGACGTCCTTGACGCGTCCGGCCTTGCCCTCGGCGATCACCACGTCGTTCGGGAAATTGCCGAAGCCACCGGCGGGCAGCACCTCGCGCGCGCGGGCCATCAGTTCCTGTTCGGCGGTGCCTTGGGCCATGGCCATATCGCGTCCCTCCCTCGGGTGTAGGTCCTAGATTGCCGACAATCGGCGCCGACTCAATCGAAAAATCGATCCTTTCGGTCGGGGATACCTCGAATTCGACGTCGCCGGCATTTGTTCAGACCTTCTCCGGCGTCACCGCGTCAGCCCGTTCGGGCGGAGAGGGTGGCCGCCTCGGCGAGGAGCAGGGCCGCAAGTCCGACGCGCCCCGTCGGCTCCAGCGTGGCGCCGTCGCGCAGGCTGGCGATGAAGGCCGCCAACTCGGCCCGGTAGGCCTCGGCGAAACGGGCCTGAAAGCGGGGGTCGAGCACGCGTTCCGGCGTCGGGGTCCAGTTGTCCGCCCTGAGCACGCCCTCGGCGCCGAGCGCCTCCAGGCGGGGGCCATGGCCATGGACCGCGCGGCGCGAGTTGGTGATGTGGCAGAGCGTGCCGCGCTCGGATTTGAGCGTCGCGATCGCGGTGTCCCAGTCGCCCGCCGCGCCGATCGCCGGATCCACCAGCGACGAGCCCACGGCGCGGACCTCGACGATGGGCTCGTCAATCAGCCAGCGGGCGAGGTCGAGGTCATGGATCATCATGTCCCGGAACAGGCCGCCCGAACGCCGCACATAGTCGAGCGGCGGCGGCACCGGATCGAGGCTGGCGATGGACAGCACCTCGAGCCGGCCGATCTCGCCCGCCCGAAGCCGCGCGCGCATCACGGCGAAGCTGGCGTGAAAGCGGCGGTTGAAGCCGACGAAAAGGGCGGTGCCGGCCCGCTCGACCGCGCCGAGGCAGGCGCGCACGCGGGCGACGTCGAGGTCGATCGGCTTCTCGCAGAAGACCGCCTTGCCGGCGGCGGCGAGCCGTTCCACCAGGTCCGCGTGGGTGTCGGTGGGCGTGGCGACGATCACCGCCCGGGCCGTCGCCGTATCGGGATCGGCGACCACGCGGAGTTCGGCCTCGCCGTTCGCGGCGACGTTGCGGGCATGCACCGCGCCCATGCGGCCGACGCCCAGAACCGCCATGGAAATCATGCGTTCATCTCCTCGTTTTGGACCGCCGCGCCGGTCGGATTCAGATCGCCCGCGCGACGCGGTGGCCGTCGACCACCGCCATCTCGATATCGCGCGGCTGGAAGCCGTCGCCGATGAGATGCAGCGACGCGACCCGGCCTTCTAGCGCGTGATAGAGCCCGTCTTCCACCTCGCCGCCGGCCGCCAGCACCACCGTGTCGACGTCCTCGATCTCGGAGGGCCGTTGGCTCACCACGTTGTAGATGTCGACCGAGCGCTCGTTCACCTCCCAGACGCCGGTGAAGGGGGTCATCTTGACGCCCTTCTCCAGCAGGCGTTCGAACTGGTAGTGCCAGGCCGGCGCCGGCATGTCACGGCCGACATATTCGAGGCCGGTGACGATCTCGACCTGCTTGCCCTCGTCGGCGAGGTATTCGGCGATCGATGGCCCTTCGGCCCGGCCGAGGGTGTCGACGACGACGACCCGGGTGCCAACCTCGGCGTTTCCTCGCAAGACCTCGCGCGCGGTCAGGACATGGCGTTGCTCGACGCCCAGGATCGGCGGCCTGAAGGCATGGCTGCCGGTGGCGACGACGACCGCGTCGGGCGCTTCGGCCAGAACCGTCTCAGCCTCGGCCGCTTGTCCCAGGCGGAGATCGACGCCAAGCTTTGCCAGCTGGCGTTCGTAAAAAAGGATGATTTCCTCGAAGTTCTGCCGCTCGGGCGTCCTGGTGATGAGGTTGATCTGACCGCCCAGGCGTCGCGCGGCCTCGAACAGCACCACCTCGTGGCCGCGTTCCGCCGCGATCCTGGCCGCCTCCATCCCCGCCGGTCCGCCACCGACGACGACGACCTTCCTGGCCGTCTCGGCCGCCGGCAGCTCCGCCCACTCCCGCTCGCGGCCGGTGACGGGGTTGTAGATGCAGCCCACCCCCATGCCGACATAAATGTGGCCGACGCAGCTCTGGGTACAGGCGATGCAGGTACGGATGTCCTCGGCCCGGCCGTCGCGGGCCTTGTTGGGCCAGTGCGGGTCGGCGATGAGGGCGCGGGCGAGACCGATGATGTCGGCGGAGCCCGAGGCGACGAAGTCCTCGGCGAGGCCGGGCGAGTCGATCCGTCCGGTGCCGACCACGGGAAGCGAGACGACCTCCTTCAGGCCCGCCGGCAGATGGCGAAAGGCGCCGGGGGCGCGATAGTGCGCCGGCCAATGATCGCGCCCGCTCCTCGGGCTCGGCACCAGGCCCTGCCACATGTTGAAGTAGTCGATCTTGCCGCCGGCCTCGACCCGTTGGGCGACCTGTTTGTAGTCCCCCAGTCCCAGGGAGAAGTCCTCGAGGTCGTCATAGAAGCGGATGCCCAGCAGGCGGTTGGGGCCTAGGGCCGCGCGGACCACGTCGATCACCTCGTTCAGGAACGTCATCCGCTCTTCGAGCGTGCCGCCGCCATATTTGTCGTCGCGCAGGTTGGCCTGGGGATTGAGGAAGTTGGTGAAGAGATAGTCCATGCCGACCGAGAGTTCGATCCCGTCCATCTCGCCCCTGACGGCGCGATCGGCGGCCTGGGCGAAACTCTCGACGATGGCCTCCACCTCGCCCGTGCTCATCTCGTGCGGCATCAGCATCGGGGTCGAGAAGTCGGGCGAGGGCACGGCCGAGGGCGCCAGGCTCGGGCGCTGCAGCCAGGCCGTGGTATCGGAGACGCGGCGGCCACGGTGCCCCATCTGCGCCAGGATCGGCACATCGTGTGCATGCGTCGCCTCGGCGAAGCGCTTGTAGACCTCGGTGATCCGCTCGTCGTAATTGGCCAGGCTGAGCGAGGCGTCGCCGTCGTAGTGCGGTACCGTGTGGCCGGTGACGATGATGCCGGCGCCGCCCCGCGCCCTCTCCCGCACATAGTCGACATAGCGTTCCGTCGGCAGGCCGTCGCCGGTCTGGAAATGGGCCGCGTGGCCGGTGTTCATCACCCGGTTCTTCAAGGTGTAGGACCCGACCTTCAGCGGGCTGAAGAGATGGGGAAAGGCCTCGGACATCGGATGTCTCCTCGCTGGACCCGGGCGTACTCGGGCGCCTAGGCTTGTGATCTTAGAGTCCGACTCGAAATGAATCGAGTGTTTTCAGGCTCTTGCGAGACGGCGCGTGAGGAGTTGGATGCTGGCGAGGAAGATCCAGGCCTCGGCGGTCTCGATGGCCGTCTCGAAGTCCTTGGCCAGCCGCCGGTTTCGATTGAGCCAGGCGAGCGTGCGCTCGACGACCCATCGGCGGGGCAGGAGTTGGAAGCCCTTCACGCCCGCGGGACGGTTGACGATCTCCAGCGACCAGCGGCCGATCCGCTTCAGTGCGCCCTCGAGCTTGGGCCCGGCATAGGCGCCGTCGGCGAAGACGTGGCGCAGGCGGGGAAAGTGGCGGGGGATGGCGGCGAACACCGCCGGCGCGCCGTCGCGGTCCTGGATCTCGGCGCCGTGGACCACGACCGCGACCAGCAGGCCGCCGGTGTCGGTGAGGATGTGACGCTTGCGGCCCTTGACTTTCTTTCCGGCGTCGAAGCCCCGGATACTGCCGCTTTCCGTGGTTTTTACGCTCTGACTGTCGATGATACCGGCCGACGGGCCGGCCGCGCGGCCCTCGGCCTCGCGCGCCGCGACCAGCAGTTGCCGGTTGACCTCGGACCAGGTGCCGTCGTCCCGCCAGAGATAAAAGTAGCGCTGCACCGTCGAGCGTGGCGGGAAGTCCCGGGGCAGCATGCGCCATGGACAGCCGCTACGCAGTAGGTAGGGGATCGCGTTCACCACCTCGCGCAATGCCGTCGCCCGAGGCCGTCCCAGCGCTTTGGCGCGAGGCAGCAACGGCTCCAGCACCTTCCATTCTCCATCCGTCAGGTCGCTTGCGTAGCGCAGCAGGTCGCGTTCATACTTCGGGCGAGTGATTTCGGTCCACATGTTGTGTCTCCCTGGTTGCTAAATACAAACAGTGAATCACAACTGACTGAAATCACTCAACTCTTTTCGGGCCAGACACTAAGGCATGATGGATCGCTTCGGGGGTCAGCATGAGGTATCGCTTCGGCGGCTAGAGAGGGCGATATACCTCAACCCCAATTTGGCACACGCGCATAACGCTCTCGGTTACACGCTCGCGTTCATGGGCGAAGGTGATCGAGGTCTTCCCCACATTGAGCATGCCATTCGGCTGAGCCCACATGATCCGTGGATGCATATTTGGCTGCATAGCGCCGCCAGCGCCTGCTTCGTCGCGGGTCGTTACGAAGATGCAGTCGATTGGGCCACCAAATGCGCCGAAGCGACGAATCCGCCCCACTCGGGAGCCTACCGCATCCTGGCGGCGAGCTATGCTCATTTGAACCGGATTTGGGGATGTCCCGGGCTCTGTTGAAAAGCTGAAGTAGGCGTCGTCCGCCTGGAGCCGCTAGGCTCTGGGTGCTGATTCCATCAAGGAGAACGACGCCATGACCAAGACTACACGCAACGACCGTTCCTCGGAACCATCCTGTCGGCTCTTGCCATCGATGCCGGAGGCCTTCGACGATCCGCGCATGAGCGTCGATCGCTTCTGCCTTTTGGCGGGCCTCGAGTCTTTGAACGAGATGATGTCGGCGGACGCGGAAGCCTTGTGCGGTTCGCGCCACGCCCGCTCGGGCGAGCGCAAGGGCCATCGATGGGGCACGACCCGGAGCGAGATCGCCTACCACGGCGGCAAAGTGAAGGTCGAGCGCCCTCGGGTGGGGGACTTCGCGGGTCGGGAGATGAGCCTGCCGAGTTGGGAGCTGCTGTCGGAACCCGAACTCTTGCAAGCCTGGGCGATGAATCTGATGGTGATCAACGTCTCGACCCGCAAGTATGCCCGCGCGGTGCGCCTGCCGGACGATGCGGGCGGCGATCTGCCGGCGGCATCGGGTGACGCAACCTCGAAGTCGGCGGTCTCGCGCCGTTTCGTGGCGTTGACGCGAAGCAAGCTGAAGGCCTGGCTGGCGAGCCCGCTCGACGATCTCGATCTCGTGGTGCTCCAGATCGACGGGCTCCATGTCGGCGATCACCTGATGGTGGCGGCGATCGGCATCGACACCGGCGGCGCGAAGCACGTGCTGGGCCTGGCCGAGGGCGCGACGGAGAACGCGGCCACGGTGCAAGCCATGCTCGACAACCTGATCGAGCGCGGTCTCGATCCCGAACGGCCTCGGCTCTACATCGTCGACGGCGCCAAGGCGCTCTCGAAGGCGATCCGGCGGACCTTCGGGCGGGCGGCGGCCCTCCAGCGCTGCCAGGTGCACAAGGGGCGCAACATCACGGACCGGCTGGACGAGAGCCTCCATGCCGGCGTCAGGAAGGTCTTGCGGCAGGCCTGGCAGCAGGACGACGCGGCCAAGGCCGAACGGCTCTTGCGCAACCTCGCCCGCCGTCTGGAGCATGACGCACCCGGCGTCTCGGGCTCGATCCTGGAGGGCCTGGACGAGATCCTGACCGTGATCCGGCTCGGCCTCCCGCCGCAACTTCGACACTCGCTGGCTTGCACCAACGCCATCGAGAACGCGATCGGCACCGTCCGGACGGTGCAGCGGAACGTCAAGCGCTGGCGCAACGCCGAGATGGCGCTGCGTTGGACCGCCGCCGGCCTCTTGGAGGCGCAAAAGACCTTCCGCCGCCTCAAGGCCCACCGCCAGCTCCCCATCCTCGACGCCGCCCTGCGGGAGGCGGTGAGAAAGGCCGGAGCAAAGTCCGTCATTGAAGACATCGAGGTGGCCGCGTAGCCTCTCGATCAGACGATGCCTATCTCGCACTTTTCAACATTGGGCGGGACATCACCCCGGATTTCCGACGCCAGGGATGCGTTCCAGACACTTCTCGGATATTTTCCTGGCCTGACGGTGGATGACATAAAGATCGTGGCACCGTGGCGCGATCCCGCCGATATGGATCGGTTCCTTGAAGGTCTCGAAAAGGCGGGCTTGTCCGAATGAATTTCAGCGAGTGGACCGGATGCGCCGACGGAGAAAATGGGTCTTGGAAAACGGGGACATGCTACTTTTCGCAAGCATTGCGACGCCGGAAAAGGGGTTGCCTGGCGACCTGGGGCCAAGCCGTCGGTCCGTGCGCGGATGCCACGGCAAAATGGCATCATCACTTTCGCCCGCCTGACGGGCATCTTCGCCTAAGAGTCCGACTCGAAATGAATCGAGTGTTTTCAGGCTCTTGCGAGACGGCGCGTGAGGAGTTGGATGCTGGCGAGGAAGATCCAGGCCTCGGCGGTCTCGATGGCCGTCTCGAAGTCCTTGGCCAGCCGCCGGTTTCGATTGAGCCAGGCGAGCGTGCGCTCGACGACCCATCGGCGGGGCAGGAGTTGGAAGCCCTTCACGCCCGCGGGACGGTTGACGATCTCCAGCGACCAGCGGCCGATCCGCTTCAGTGCGCCCTCGAGCTTGGGCCCGGCATAGGCGCCGTCGGCGAAGACGTGGCGCAGGCGGGGAAAGTGGCGGGGGATGGCGGCGAACACCGCCGGCGCGCCGTCGCGGTCCTGGATCTCGGCGCCGTGGACCACGACCGCGACCAGCAGGCCGCCGGTGTCGGTGAGGATGTGACGCTTGCGGCCCTTGACTTTCTTTCCGGCGTCGAAGCCCCGGATACCGCCGCTTTCCGTGGTTTTTACGCTCTGACTGTCGATGATACCGGCCGACGGGCCGGCCGCGCGGCCCTCGGCCTCGCGCGCCGCGACCAGCAGTTGCCGGTTGACCTCGGACCAGGTGCCGTCGTCCCGCCAGAGATAAAAGTAGCGCTGCACCGTCGAGCGTGGCGGGAAGTCCCGGGGCAGCATGCGCCATGGACAGCCGCTACGCAGTAGGTAGAGGATCGCGTTCACCACCTCGCGCAATGCCGTCGTCCGAGGCCGTCCCAGCGCTTTGGCGCGAGGCAGCAACGGCTCCAGCACCTTCCATTCTCCATCCGTCAGGTCGCTTGCGTAGCGCAGCAGGTCGCGTTCATACTTCGGGCGAGTGATTTTGGTCCACATGTTGTGTCTCCCTGGTTGCTAAATACAAACAGTGAATCACAACTGACTGAAATCACTCAACTCTTTTCGGGCCAGACACTTAGCGGCGAGGCCGCCTTCATGTTCGATGAAGGCGACGATCTCCCCCACGCCCCGGCCTTCCTTCAGGTTAGTGAAGAGAAAGGAGCGCTCGGCGCGCTCCGGGCCGAAGATCGCGGCCAGATTGTCGCCGCCACTCGCCCGGAACATCGAAAATGGCAAGGCCGCCGCTCCTTCAGGCCCCGATCGCATCCCCCCGCGACGTTCCACCGCGCTCGACGATCTCTCGATGGCGCCTCCTATTCGCCGATAAACGAACCGTCTGGCGCCAGGATGAAATCTTCTCCGAGCGGGGAGAAGGTGGACCATCCCCCATCGTCGACGCCACCGGAGACGCAAATGTCGCCGTTGGGCTTTTTGTCCCAATAAACCAGGATTTCGATCTGGTAGTCGGAACCTTCGGCGTTCTCGATTTCATGGACGTCGATTTGACCAATCAAAGTCTTGAGCTCCGCGTAGGATTTGGCCCGATATGGCTTTAGTACCTCCGATAGGACGGCGCGCGCTTTTTCCTTATTCATCAAAGGCTCCCTGGGAGACCGAGGGGTAAACGACGGCGGAGTGGCGTTCTGATCAAGCCAGCTCATCGAGCGGTGTCTTGCCGTCCTTCAGGTCCGGTGTGTCGAAGCCCTCGGTGAACCCGTCATGGACCGGCGCCGAGATCCGCGCCGCGGCCTGCTCATCGCCCCGCCGTCGCAACGGTCGCGCCGAGTTCGCCGTGGCGCGAAGCTCCCCCGATTTCGCTTGCCGTTGTCGCGAGCGATCCAGGGCCCGTCCTCGAACGGAAAGAGGACCGCCCGCGCAACGCCCACTTGGCGAGATTGCCGACACGCAAATCAAGTTTCCGGGCTTGAATGATTCATATCGGCCAGCATTTCATCGCGCACCCCGAAAAAATCAGTCCGTATCCGTTCGGCCAACTCGTCGGAAACCGTGGTTTGCGGATCATATTTTTCGGACCAGCCGATAATCGTCAGCATGACCGGAAGCAGATCTTTTCCCTTGTCGGTCAGTTTGTATAAGACCTGGCGTCCGTTGGCTGGATCCTTTTCCCGGCTGATGATTTGCCGCGCCTCGAGTCGGCTCAGCCGGTCGGACAGCACATTGGTCGAAATGCCCTCGCCGGCATCCAGGAAGTCCCGGAAACGGGCGTGGCCGCGAAACATCATGTCGCGGATGATCAATAACGACCAGCGATCCCCGAATACGCCGAGCCCAAACCGAATTGGGCATTTGTTTGGCTCGTAAATCATGTGCCTAGCATACCGCCTCCCGGAATCACTTGCAAAGAAGAAGTGTTTCTGACAATTTCATTGTAAATTCGAAGTAATGTGGCGCCACTCACACCCCTGATCGACCCAACAATCGCAGGTCAGCCAATGAACTCATTGAGGGCCCCGTCGACGGCCCGCGGAACCCGCCGACCCGACCCGACATGGCTGGACGGCCGGTGAGCGCCAGCGAACCAGCCCGCATGCGATTACGGTTGTATGCGCCGTCTGGCGAGTTCGTGGTTCGAGCCTATCGCTACCGTGCCGATCGCCGCTTCGCTCAACGCCGCGGGGCCCGCTAGCGCACCGTGTGGCTCCTCATCACTTGCACGCTGGTCACGACGCTCTACGCGACCACTATCACCATTGCCAATGTGTCGCTGCCGCAGATTCAGGGCGCGCTGTCGGCCAGTCCCGATCAGGTTGCCTGGGTCGTAACGTCCAATCTGATCGCGACGGCCGTGACCATTCCCTTGGCCGGCTGGATCTCGGCCCGCTTCGGGCGGCGCCGTTCGATGATTTGGGGCGTCGCGGGCTTTGGCGCCGCCACCCTGATGTGTGGGCTCTCCACCTCGCTCGCCGAGTTGATCTTTTGGCGTGTGCTGCAGTCGGCCTTCGGTTCGCCGCTCACGCCGATCGCGCAATCGGTCGTGCTCGACGAGTTCACCGGCGAGAAACGCCCCCTGGCGACCGCGATTTACATGATGGGCGTGGGCATACCTCCCACGATCGCGCCGATGCTCGGCGGCTATGTGAGCGAGGAGATTTCCTGGCGTTGGGTCTTCTTCATTCTGCTCCCGGTGGCGCTCGTGGCTTTGGCCGGCGTGCTGATGTTCATCAAGCCGGACCCGCCGCGCGAAGAGCGGCCAAAGCTCGATTGGACCGGTTTCCTGAGCCTGTCGATTGCCATCGCCTGCGTGCAGCTCATGCTCGACCGCGGTGAACGCGCGGAATGGTTCGAAGCGATCGAGATCATCCTAGAGGGTTCCCTTGCGCTACTGTTTGGCTGGATCTTCCTGGTGCACAGTTTGACGAGCGACCGCCCGTTTCTCGATCCGCGCCTGCTGCTCGAGCGTAATTTCGCCTTGGGGGTCGGCATAGCGGCAATTTTCGGCATGCTGTTCGTCACCCCCATGGTGCTGATACCGACAATGCTACAACAGCTCAGGGATGTGCCCGAATTCACCGTCGGACTGCTGATCGCCGTGCGTGGCGCCGGGACGGCGGTTTCGATGTTGATGATCATCTTTTTCGCCAACCGCTGGGACCCGCGGTTACTGTTTCTAATCGGCTTTGGCACGCATACCTACGCGGGCCTGCGGATGGCGAGTTTCGAGATGAACGTGTCGCTGTCCGAGATAACCTGGACAATGGCTATCCAAGGTTTCGGAGTCGGGTGCCTGTGGGTACCCATGACACTGGTCACGTTCTCGAACTTCGACCCGCGCCGATCGGCGGAAGGCGCGGCTCTGTTTCATTTCGTCCGCTCCATCGCCTCCAGCTATTACATATCGGCGAGCTTCGTGGTGGTTTTTCACACCCAGAAGATGAGCTATGGCGAGCTGGCGCAATGGATCAATCCGTTCAGCGACCGCTTGAGCCTCGGGGTCGTCATGGGCGGCTGGAGTACCGAGACCACGACCGGCCTGGCCGGCATCGCGGGCGAGGTGACGCGCCAAGCGACGACCATCGGCTATATAAACGTCTTTAATCTATTCCTGTGGACCTCGCTGCTCGCATACCCCCTCGTCGCGCTCATCGTCTGGCCACCGCGGGGCTACCGACCACGTGCTTGAAGCGGGCCTCCATCCCCACGCGCCGCCTGCAATCGAGCGTTCGAATATGCGGCGGCGATGACACCTGCAATGCTCGCCGTCGGACTGGGGAACGGGATCTTGGGACCGAGAGCATGGCGCGTCCGGGCCGGGTCGTGTGCCATGTACGCGCCGAGTGGAGCGAAGGCGCGATGCCGTACGAGAGCCGGGGGAGAGCCCCCGCGGGGCCGGCGGTCATACGCGGGCCCGCACACGGCCGCCGCGCCCGGGGCCAGCCATAAACCGAAGATTCGATTGCCGTGGCTCGGACAAAGGGTTGATCGGCTTTCCGTTGCGTCATCCGGAACCAGACATTTTTGACGATCACCAGTCCGAAGAGCACGATGCCGAAAGCAACGACGCTGAAGGGATCATTCGTGATGTCATAGATCCATCCGGCGAGCGGTCGAGCAATGGCATTGATGAGAAAATAGGCGGAAAGGAAGACGCCCATGCCGAAAGCACGCTTCTCGGGGCTCATGGCCTCGCCTGTCAACGCCATGATCACGCCCGCCGGCGCCATTCCGATCAGGCCGAACGCGAGGCTCGCCGCGACGCCGGCGCCGGCTGACGCCCGCCAAGCCGGCCAGGCGCATCAGCCGGGGACATGATCTCGGACAGCTCGAGCGCCGGCGGCGCCTCGGCGGCGAGCGCGCGGGCCAGCGGATGACGGCTCTCGGCCGCGAGGCGGGCGGCGGCGGCCAGCACCTGGGGTGGATGGGAGGCGGCCGCGCGGAGTCGGGGCCGCCCCTCGGTCAGCGTGCCAGTCTTATCGAAGACCACCAGATCGACCTCGGCCAGGCGTTCCAGCGCGTCGCCCGCCTTGACCAGGATGCCTCGGCGGAAGAGGGCGCCGCCAGCGCGCCGGCGGCGAAGACCGCGCCCCAAATGAAGTGCATCGCCCGCTCCCCTCATGTCCCCATCGACCGAACCCCTTTGTCCCCGCCGCCCGGGACCCGGGGTCGTGTAGGATGGGACCGGGCACCGGTCCTTGATCCCGATCAAGGACCGCCCCGTTTCGGGCCCTCGCGCGGCGCCGGTCGGCGCCGTCTCGAGAAAACCGCGAAAGGTGGAATCATGCCACTTTTTTTACGTATTCCCCACGCGCCCGATCGGTTTGGCCTCCAGGCCTCCACGAGATCGCGATATCGACCACGCAAAGCTCGCAATGAGAAGCATGATTCTGTTTTCGGGTAACCGCTCTCTTTTTTACATTGGCTCAATTCGTGAAACGTATGCATTTGTGATAGAATGCCCGGAACGTCAGGAGGTTGGGTCATGGACGGCAAGGGTTTCCAGGTGTGGCTTTCGGCGGCGCGCGGGCTGACGCGCGTGCAGCGGCACGAGGCGCTCGCGGTGCTGTCGGGCCGGAGCGAAGGCGAGGCATCGAAGGCCGCGATCGAGCTTGGTGTGGACGAGGCCCGGCGCTGTCCGCACTGCGCGAGCGAAGGGGCGGTTTCGCGCGGTATGGCGCGGGGTCTGCGGCGCTACCAGTGCAAGGGCTGCGGCAGGACCTTCAACGCGCTGACCGGTACGCCGCTGTCGGGCCTGCACCACAAGGAACGCTGGCTGTCGTTCGGGGCGTCGCTGGCGGAGGGGGAGACGGTGAAGGCCTCGGCGGCGCGCTGCGACGTGGCGGTGAGCACGGCGTTCCGCTGGCGTCACCGGTTTCTGGCGGCGGCGCGGAGCGATTCGGAGGTGCTCAAGGGGATCGTGGAAGCGGACGAGACCTACGTCCTGGAGAGCCGGAAGGGCGCGCGCGGGCTGGGACGCAAGGCACGGCGGCGGACCGGAGCGGGACGACGGTGAGCGCGGTGCTGCCCAGGGTCGACGCGGCGGCGCTCACGGCTGCTCTCGACCCGGTGGTCGCGAAGGACGCCCTGCTGGTCTCCGACGGTGGCGCGAGCTATCCACCTTGCGCCGCCGCGCTCGGGGTGAGCCACGAAGCACTCAACCGCTCGATGGGGGAACGGGTTCGGGGCGATCTGCATGTGCAGACGGTGAACAGCCGCCACAGCCGGTTGAAGGACTTGCTGCGTCCCCGCCGCGGCATCGCCACCCGCTATCTGGACAACTACCTGAGCTGGTTCCACCTCGTCGGCCTCGCCCCCGGCGCCAATGACCGAGCCTGCCTCGCCGCCGCCGTAACAAGGTGATGCATACAATTCACGAATTGAGCCTTTAGATTTGGCCGTGCCATCGCCATGCTCGACAGGCACGCCCGTCATCGACGGCGGCGCGCGGGAAGACGCAACAAGTACCGCGATGCGCTTTGCGGTTCCGCCTACTTCATCAGGTGTTTCAGAAAATCCAGATCGCCCGGATCGCCCAGGTCGCCGGAACTCGTCGATGCCTCCTCCTCGGCTTGCACGGACTTGGCGGCCTTGGCGGCGTCCCTGGGTGCCGGACGTACCTCGGCGACCTTCTTCAGGTTTTTGCTGATCCAATTTTCGGCCGCGGCGTTACCGGCGTCGGCCATCGACTTCAGTCGTCTGACCGAATTCTTGTGACCCTGGTCGGCCGCCGAGATGTAGAGTGCAACGGCTACCTATCTTCACCACGGGCAAGCCGGTCCCACTTCTGAACATTTCACCGAGGCGGTATTGCGCCCTCTTGTCACCTTTCGCCGCCAGCTCGCTCCATTCCCTGTATGCGTTATAATAATCCTTCTGCTTGAACGCCGCATATCCCGCATAGTAGTCACCGGCGAGAGCCGGGCCAATGAAGGCGAAGCAAATCACTATATATGTGATTGCAAAACGCATCCGTGTCTCCTCCCACTCTGGATCGTCCGCTGAGGATGATAGCACATTGAAAGGGATCATTACAGTCAGTAATTGCCCGGAGTTCCGACGCTGTAGGCGGCGCTGCAAAAATGCTCCACGCGAGGCGGCCGGGTAGTCCGGTTGCGGCGGCGCGAAGATGCGCCAGTGATCGTCCCCTGTTGTTAGCGACGGGGGGCAGGAGATGTATGGCGTGGAGTTGTATGCGCAGGTTCGGCTGGCAGTTGTCGATGAGGGGCTGAGCCACCGTGAGGCGGCGCGGCGGTTTGGCATCGACCGCCGGACGGTGAAGAAGATGCTGAGCTACTCGGCGCCGCCGGGGTATCGGCGGACGATGCCGGTGAGACGGCCGAAGCTGGAAGAGTTCACGGCGGTCATCGACGCGATCCTGTCGGCGGACCGGGATGTGCCGCGCAAGCAGCGGCACACGGCACAACGGATCTTCGAGCGGCTTCGGGACGAGCACGGCTTCACCGGCGGCTACACCATCGTGAAGGACTACGTCCGCGCTCAGCGGCAGTCGACACGCGAAGCCTTCGTGCCGCTGCATCACCCGCCGGGCCATGCCCAGGCAGACTTTGGCCAAGCGGTGGTCGATCTGCGTGGCAAGCGGGAGAAGGTCCACTTCTTCTGCTTTATCTTGCCCCATTCGAACGCCTGGTTCGTGAAGGCCTACCTGCGGGAGACGACGGAGGCTTTCCTGGACGGGCACGTCAGCGCCTTCGCCTTCTTCGGCGGGATCCCTCGATCGATCCTGTACGACAACACGACGCTGGCGGTGGCGCGGATCATGGGCGACGGCGAGCGCCGCCGCACCCAGGCCTTCTCGCATCTGCAGTCGCACTATCTGTTCCGCGACCGCTTCGGCCGGCCCGGCAAGGGCAACGACAAAGGGAAGGTCGAGGCGCTGGTGAAGACGGCGCGGCGCAAGTTCTTCGTGCCGATCCCAAAGGTGCGGGACCTGGACGCCCTGAACGAACAGCTGATGGCGGGTTGCCTGGCGCGTCTCGACGCCCTGGAGGAAGGCGAGAAGGCAACGGCGCTGCTGGCCGACCTCGAGGCTTTGCGCGATCTACCGGCCGTCCCCTTCGAGGCTTGTGAGCAACATCCCGGGCAGGTCTCCTCGATGGCCTTGGTGCGCTACCGGCTGGTGGATTACTCGGCGCCGACGGTCCACGCCTACAAGGACGTGATGGTCAAGGGCTATGTCGACCGGGTCGAGATCACTCTCGGCGCCGAGATCATCGCCCGTCATCCCCGCTCCTATGTGCGTGGCGACGTGGTCTACGACCCGCTGCACTATCTGTCTTTGCTGGAGAAGAAGCCGGGTGCCCTGGATCAAGCGGCCCCGCTGCTGGGGTGGAAGCTGGATCCCGCCTTCGACGAGCTGCGCCATCTCCTCGAAGCCCGCTTCGGCCATCGCGGCAAGCGGGAGTACATCCAGGTGCTGCGCCTGTTGGAGGACTTCCCCGAGAGCCAGGTGAGGGTGGCGGTGCGCGAGGCGGTGAAGCGGCGCCTGGTCGGCTTCGATGCCGTCAAGCATCTGCTCCTGGCCCGGATCGAGAGGCGACCGGCCCACCTGGACTTCTCTCGCTATCCTCACCTCCCCCAGCCCTTTGTCGCCGCGACACGGATCGCCGATTACGCAACCTTGCTGGCGGGAGGCGCCGGACATGGCTGAAGCCCCACGCCTCCTGCTCGATCACCAACTGAAGAGCCTGAAGCTGCCGACCGTCCTGCGCGAGTACGACAAGCAGGCGCGGATCGCGGCCGGCGACGGCGTCGACCATGTCGGCTATCTCGCCCGGCTGACCGAGCTGGAGCTGATCGACCGAGAGCGCCGGTTGGTCGAGCGGCGCATCAAGCAAGCCAGGTTCCCCATCGTCAAACAGCTCGAGAGCTTCGACTTCAAGGCCGTGCCGGAACTCAACAAGATGCTGGTGCTGGACCTGGCCCGGGGCGAGTACGTCGCGCGGCGGGAGAACGTGATCCTGCTCGGCCCCTCCGGTGTCGGCAAAACCCACATCGCGCTCGCCCTCGGACTGGCCGCCTGCCAGAAGGGCCTGAGCGTCCGCTTCACCACCGCTTCCCAGCTGGTGCATGAGCTGATGGAGGCCCGCGACGAGAAGAGGCTGCTCCGCCTCCAGGCCCAGCTCGCCAAGGTCAATCTCCTGATCGTCGACGAGCTCGGATACGTCCCGCTGTCGCAGACCGGGAGTGAGCTGCTGTTCGAGATCTTCAGCCAGCGCTACGAGCGCGGCGCCACCATCGTCACCTCAAACTTGCCCTTCCAGGAATGGACCTCCGTCTTCGCCAGCGAACGCCTCACCGGCGCGCTGCTCGACCGGATCACCCACCATGTCCATATCCTGGAGATGAACGCAGAAAGCTACCGGCTCAAGCAGAGCCGATCGCGACGACGACACCCTTCCCAATAATCTCGCTTCCTCCCCCGCTTGCCCACGTGGGTCCACAGGAACCTCCCACGCGCGGGCCGCCGATTGCCCATTGAAAGGCACGTCGCCCCGCGCGCGGGTCCCTCCTATGGACTACGTGGACAAGCTGCCACCGAGCCACTGGTACATTGTTACGCCGCCGCCCTGGCCCATATTCCGGCCGCCGTTGACACACAGGCTGGTCGGCGGTGTCGCGCCAACGTTTCTCGAAAGGTAGACAATGTCGCTTTTGGGCCTGACCGCGCGGGTGCGCCGATTCGCCTCCCGCAACCAGGGTCGGCTCGCGTCATCGGCGTGGACATGGTTTGTCGGGCGCGCCTACGCGCAACCCATCACTCGGCGCTTGGTTTCCCGCGCCTTTCCGGCACGACAGCCGGAGAAATGGGCGTTTCTCGTTGGGTGCTACAATTCCGGGACGACCATTTTGCGCGAGGTTCTGGGGGCTCACCCGTCCATCGGAACGTTGCCACGCGAGGGCGTCGTCTTGACCGATCGGTTTCCCGACCTTCAGGCGGATGGTTGGACCCGAATGTTGCTCCGTAACCGCGCGAAATGGGAAATGCCGCGAAACGACATCCCAGCCCGTGTATCGCGAATCATTCACGATTGGTCTCCCATGTGGGCACGCAACGCAAGCGTGTTTCTCGAGAAGTCGATCACCCACTCTGTCCGCATGCCGTGGCTGGAGGCCGCCTTCAAGTCACCGCATTTCATCACGATCGTGCGCAACGGCTATTGCGTCTGCGAAGGGGTCCGGCGGCGCGCCGCTCCGACCGGAAAGGCCGCATTACAGATCGGCGACGATTATCCGATGACGTTGCTGGGGGAACAGTGGGTTGCGATCAATGATCAGATCGACGACGCGATCCCAAATGTGAGGCATGTCATTTCGATCAGCTACGAGGAACTGTTCGCCGATCCAGTCGCCATCTTACAGGCCATATTTACCTTTCTTGGTGTTGAGATCCCTCCGCTGTCATTCAGGGAAGGCGTGCTGACGATGGACAAAACGGAGTTCCGTATCGAGAATATGAACGCCTCGAGTTTGGCGCGACTTTCCAGCGGCGATCTCGCCAGTGCGAGCGAAATCATGAGCAGCAAGCTGCGACAACATGGCTATGCCATAATCCAGGAAGCATGCGGTGAGCGTTAAGACGAAGACCAGCGGGCAGCTTGTGCTGAGCTTCGATTTCGAAGTCGGTTGGGGCACGATTGTCAACCAGTGGTGGCGGCGCCGGGAACGGCAAGGCGTCTATTCGGAACTTCGTCCGGTATTGCGCCGCCTGTTGGCCGCGCTCGACGAGATGGAGGTCCCGGCCACATGGGCGACCGTGGGAGGAATGCTGGCCAGCCCGAACGACTTGACCTTCGACCATCTCCCGGAGGAACTGCAACGATTGAGCGCCAGTTTTGCCAGCGAAGCGGCGGAATCCACCCGCGACGGTCGGGATCTCTTCGAGTTGATTCTCGGCACCCGGATAGAACATGAAATCGGATTTCATACCTATTCGCACGCAAGTTTCGGAACACCCGGGTATGATAACGAAGGGCAAGAAATTGATCTGGGCCTGGGACTGGCCCAACTGGCGAAGTGGGGCGAGGAACCGGTCTCGTTCGTCTTCCCTGAAAACGATGCGTCGTCGTTCCCGCCGCTGACGAAATTCGGGCTCAAGGTCGCGCGCTTGGCGCCGACCATGTCATCTCGATGGCAGCCCACAAGTAACCTGATCCATCGCATTTGGTCCAAAGTGGGCCCGCCTCCCTTTGCCCAAGAGGAAACGTTGGAGTGTGGTTTGAAGACCCAGTCCGGGTCGATGTTTTTTAACTGGCATGGCCGCCCGTTCCTGGGCCTGCGTCGACAACTGGTCCTGGCCCAAGCGTATCGAGGCATGAGAGCGGCCGTGGAGCATGGCACGACCGTCCACTACTGGCTTCATCCCTTCAATCTGGCGGAATCACCCGAACTGTTGAGCGATCTCGTGGCCCTTTTGGAACAGGCCTGCATCCTGCGCGACCGCGACGGCCTTCGGATCGTGCGCATGGGCGACGCGGCGATCATGCCGCCGCGGGCCGACATGTAATGTCCCCGGGCGAGGCTCCTCGGATCAGCCGCGGCGATGACGTCGTGGGAGGAGAATTCAACGTGCATGGATCGTGGAATCGCGATTCGCCCGAAACCGAACGGACCTTCCCTACCGCTTGGGGCCTCGCCACTAACGTGACAAACCGCGCATGTCCAATCTGGCTCCTGCGTCCGCGGCCGCCCGGCGCCACCGGACGCGGCCTTCGAGGCCTCGTCACGCCGCGACGTCGGGCGGTATTGCGTGCGGCTTTCGATCGGTGCTAAGGAACCGCTCGTCTCGGCCGCCAAACGGTTAAGCTATAATTCGGGATCACAACTTTATGAACGCTGGACGGAACGGACGATATCTTGGATGATCGCGTTCATTTGCAGCATGGGTATGGCTGCATTGACTGGGTATGAAGAATGACTGATCTAGATGATGTCCGAATTGGAATAATAGGTTTGGGATATATCGGATTGCCACTTGCAGTGTCTTTTGGAAAGGTGCGGGTTACGATAGGCTATGATATCGATATGCAGCGCGTGGCGGAAGTAAACCGGGGATATGATGGAACTGGCGAGTTGACGGCCGAGGAGTTTCGGAATTCTCGGTATTTTTCGGCGACGGAAGAGATATCCGGGCTTAACGATTGCAATGTCTATATTGTTACCGTTCCGACTCCAATAGACGAGCATAATAGACCAGATCTGACGCCGTTACGGAAGGCAAGTCGCGACGTCGGCGGCATATTAAAAATGAACGACATCATCATCTTCGAGTCAACCGTGTTTCCCGGCGCCACCGAAGAGGTTTGTGTTCCAATAATAGAGGAATGTTCGGGTTTGCAGTTTAATCAGGACTTTTACTGTGGTTACAGCCCGGAACGAATCAATCCGGGCGACAGAGAGCATCGGCTCGAATCGATCATAAAGGTAACCTCGGGGTCTACGCCGGATACCTTGAGATTCGTGACGAGTTTATATCAGCTAATCATTACCGCGGGCACGTTTCCCGTCAACTCGATAAAGGTAGCAGAAGCGGCGAAAGTAATCGAAAATTCGCAACGAGACCTGAACATCGCATTCGTGAACGAACTTTCCATTATTTTCGAAAAACTCGGGATCGACACGCTGGAGGTTCTGGAGGCAGCGGAGACAAAGTGGAATTTCTTGCCGTTTAGACCCGGACTGGTGGGCGGACATTGTATTGGGGTCGACCCATATTACCTGACTTATAGGGCCGAGCAGTTTGACTACAACCCCCAGGTGATACTCGCTGGGCGGCGCATAAACGACTCGATGGGGACTTATATTGCCAGCGAGGTTGTCAAACTGATGAGCCGAAAGGGTGTATCAATCGGAAAATCAAAGGCCCTGATCTTAGGTATCGCCTTTAAGGAAAACTGTTCAGATTTCCGAAATAGCAAGGTTGTCGACATTGTTAGAGAGCTTGAAACCTATGGTATGAGCGTCGACGTCCATGACCCCTGCGTCACTTCGCCGAGGGTCGAGGACGAGTATGGCATCAATATGGTCGATCATCCTAGCGGCGGCTATGAACTGATCATTCTGGCGGTGGCTCATGATGTTTTCATGTCCATGGGCACTCGGCGAATTCGCGCCTGGGGCACGGAAAACGCCGTCTTGTATGACGTAAAGTCCGCGCTGGAGAGAGATTACGTGGACGGCCGGTTGTAACCGAATAGGGAATAGCGTTGTTCGACATCGGCTTCTTGGAGAACTTCCGAGGCGAGGTCGCCAGCCATCAAACTCATCCTACATCTGGCGGCCCAGGTCGGCGCCCGCTCCGCGATGCGGCGCGGCAAGAGAGGAGGCTCGGTGGCTCGGCCGCTGCCGAGGAACGGAAGATGTCGCCTCCGACCAGGCCATCGACCATGGTCGCCGTTGGCGCCGTCCATCCAGTTGGCCCGCTGCACAATGTCGCTCCATGCCGCGCACTTGGCGGAAGTCCCGCCGGCACTTGACCACCAGCTCGCTGGTCCGCATCTTCCCGGCGTATCCTCGAGCGGCGCTTCGCGGGTGGAGCGGGGGATGGCGGGTCCTGGAATGGCTCGAGGAAGGTCGGGAATATCTTCGAGTGACAAGGCGCATATTTGAAATTCTGGTTGCGTGTTTTGCGCTTATCTCGGCCACGCCCGTGATTCTGTCGACGGCGTTGTTGGTTCGCGTTTTCCTGGGCTCGCTCGTACTCTTTTCCCGAACGCGCCCAGGACGTTCCGGGCCGCCGTTCGCAATGATGAAACTCCGGAGCATGCGGCCGACGTTCGACGCAAGGGACGAGCCCGCGACCGACGGTCGGAGGTTTACGAGTCTTGGCCGGTTCCTTCGCGCGAGCAACCTGGATGAATCTCCGGAATTGTGGAATGTGCCCAGGGGCGACATGAGCCTTGTCGGCCTTCGCTCTCCGTTGATGGTGTACCTTCCGCTTCACAACGTTGAAACGCGCCTTCTTGGGAGGATCGTTTCGCCTTGGATACCTGGTATGTCGACAACCAATCGTTCCCGCTAGCAGCCTGTCGGACTTGAGCCGAGGGCCGAGATGAGATTCTCTATCATGGTCTGATTCTCTCCTGCTTGGCGGTTTTGGTGATGAGCAACTTTCGACAGGTCGACCGTGAGACGGGATATCCGCTGCCGCCTTCCGTGGATGACTGGCTGCCGGAGCGTCATCTGGCGCGCTTCGTCGTCGAGGTGATCGAGCAGCTGGACCTCTCGCCCTTCGTCAAGGCCTATCGCGGCTCGGGCTCGGCGGCGCATCACCCGAGCGTTCTGCTCGGCCTGTTGATCTACGGCTACGCGACGGGGGTGTTTTCGAGCCGCAAGCTGGAGCGTGCGAGTTACGATTCGGTGGCCTTCCGCTTCATCGCCGCCAACGATCATCCCGACCACGACACCATCGCCGTGTTCCGTCGGCGCTTTCTGGACCGGATCGAGGCGCTGTTCGTGGAGGTGCTGCTGCTGGCGCGCCTGGCCGGCATGGTGAAGCTCGGCACGGTGGCGCTGGACGGCACCAAGATCCACGCCGATGCGAACCGGCCCGGCGCCTTGTCGTGGAAGCATGCCTGCGAGATCGAAGCCCGGTTGAAGGCCGAGGTGGCGGAGCTGATGGCGCTGGGCGAGGCGGCCGACGCGGCGGATGTGCCGGACGGGATGAGCGTGCCGGAGGAGCTGGCCCGGCGCGAGGACCGCCTGGCGGCGATCGCCGAGGCCAAGGCGGCGATCGAGGCGCGGGCCCAGGAGCGTCATGCGCGCGAGCAAGCCGAGTACGAGGAGAAGATGCGGGCGCGCGAGGAGAAGGCGAAGCGGACGGGCCGCAAGCCTGGTGGCCGTCCGCCGGCGCCGCCCGAGGCGGGGCCTCGCCCGAAGGACCAGGTCAACCTGACGGACGCGGATTCGTGCATCATGCCGGTGGCCGGCGGCGGCTTCGAGCAGTGCTACAACGCCCAGGCCACGGTGGCGACCGACAGCCTGTTGGTGGTCACCGCCGACGTGGTCCAGGCGACCAACGACAAGCGGGAGATCGCGCCGGCGCTGGAGGCGCTGGCCCGGCTTCCCGAGGCGCTGGGCAGGCCCGAGACCCTGCTGGCGGACAGCGGCTACTTCAGCGAGGCGAACGTTGAGGCCTGTGCCGAGGCCGGGATCGCGCCGTTGATCGCGCAGCGCCGGGAGCACCATCATCTCTCCTGGCGGGAGCGCTTCGCCGAAGCACCACCGGCGCCCGAGAACCCGACACCGCTGGAAGCGATGCGCCATCTCCTGGCGACGCCCGAAGGTCGACAACTCCATGCCTTGCGCAAGCAGACGCCGGAGCCGGTGTTCGGCATCATCAAATCGGTGATGGGTTTCCGGCAATTCCACCTGCGCGGCCTCGACAAGGTCAAGGGCGAGTGGAACCTGGTCACCCTGGCCTGGAAGGTGAAGCGGATGTTCGCCCTGCAAACCGCCTGAACGTCGCGGTGCTCCCACTTCCTCCGACAGCCAGGCCGTCTTATCGAGGCGAAGGGCGGCTTCGAACCGTCGCGCCGGAATATTCTCGTCGCTTGTTCCCTTTTGCCTCCATCGCACACGTGGAGATATGGGCGGGGCGCGAAGCGCCCGTTTCATCATCTCCACGGCCGGCAAGCGCGGTGGGCTCCAGTCCGACGGACTGCTAGCAGCCTGTCGGACTGATGCCCACCGCACCATGCGGCCGTGGGCATGATGGAGAAGCCGCTTTGCGCCTAGCCACATTGCCACGGGCACACCAGGAGCTAAAGCGTTCAAGGGACGAGTTTTTTTTCGAGCGATGGGGAGAACGGCGGCACCTCACCTCGACATGGTCGCCCGACTGGCCGACGATAGGGGACTGCCAGGGCCTTCAGGCGGCCTGCGGGGCGAACATCCGCTTGATGTTCCAGGCGAGCGTGACCAGGTTCCGCTCTCCCTTGACCTGCTCGAGGCCGCGCAGGCTGAACTGGCGGAAGCCCATCACCGATTTGATGATGCCGAACACCGGTTCCGGGGTCTGCTTGCGGAGCGCGTAGAGCGCCCGGCCCTCGGGCGTCGCGAGGCGATGGACCATCGCCTCCAGCGGCGTTGGATCCTCCGGCGCGGGTGGCGCCTCGGCGAAACGAGCCCGCCAGGAGAGATGATGGCGCTCCCGGCCCGGCGCGATCAGCGCGGCGATCTTCGCCTCGGCGCAGGCCTCGACGTTGGCCTGGCTGAAATAGCCGCTGTCCGCCAGCAGGGTCTCGGGCTTGCCCAGCGACTCGGGGAGGAGAGCGAGCGCGGCAAGCGCCGGCACGATCTCCCGCTTGTCGTTGGCCGCCTGGACCACATCGGCGGTGACCACCAACAGGCTGTCGGTCGCCACCGTGGCCTGGGCGTTGTAGCACTGCTCGAAGCCGCCGCCGGCCACCGGCATGATGCGCGAATCCGCGTCCGTCAGGTTGACCTGGTCCTTCGGGCGAGGCCCCGCCTCGGGCGGCGCCGGCGGACGGCCACCAGGCTTGCGGCCCGTCCGCTTCGCCTTCTCCTCGCGCGCCCGCATCTTCTCCTCGTACTCGGCTTGCTCGCGCGCATGACGCTCCTGGGCCCGCGCCTCGATCGCCGCCTTGGCCTCGGCGATCGCCGCCAGGCGGTCCTCGCGCCGGGCCAGCTCCTCCGGCACGCTCATCCCGTCCGGCACATCCGCCGCGTCGGCCGCCTCGCCCAGCGCCATCAGCTCCGCCACCTCGGCCTTCAACCGGGCTTCGATCTCGCAGGCATGCTTCCACGACAAGGCGCCGGGCCGGTTCGCATCGGCGTGGATCTTGGTGCCGTCCAGCGCCACCGTGCCGAGCTTCACCATGCCGGCCAGGCGCGCCAGCAGCAGCACCTCCACGAACAGCGCCTCGATCCGGTCCAGAAAGCGCCGACGGAACACGGCGATGGTGTCGTGGTCGGGATGATCGTTGGCGGCGATGAAGCGGAAGGCCACCGAATCGTAACTCGCACGCTCCAGCTTGCGGCTCGAAAACACCCCCGTGGCGTAGCCGTAAACCAGAAGCCCCAGTAGCATGCTCGGGTGATAGGACGCCGAACCGGAGCCGCGATAGGCCTTCACAAACGCCGATAGATCCAGCTGATCGATCACCTCGACCACGAAACGCGCCAGATGCCGCTCGGGAAGCCACTCGTCCACCGATGGCGGCAGAAGAAAACTCGTCTCGCGGTCAACCTGGCGGAAATTGCTCATGGCGGCCTCATCAGGCGGGGGCGAATCAGCTAAGGGTATGGAATCAAATCAAACCCCTCTGATCAAGTCCGACAGGCTGCTAGTGTTGATGATTGCGATTTCCGCCTGGACCGGGGGAGCGGGGCGGCCGGGGGCGCCGTCATCAATGACGGCGGTTAACGAACGGAGGCGGATGGAGCGGTGTCGACCTTTCTGCGCAATCCCCCCTGGGGCAGCGGCGCGCATATCCTGCGCGGCGTGAAGGTCGACCTGCGCGCGCCGCAGCCGGGCGACTGGTCGGACTGGGCGCGGCTTCGCGCCGAAAGCCGGGAGTTCCTGACGCCCTGGGAGCCGACCTGGGCGGCGGACGAGCTGACCCGCAACGCCTACCGCCGGCGCATGCGCCGTTACGCGCGCGACGCGCGGGGGGGGCTAGGCTATGCCTTCTTCGTCTTCCTGCGCGAGGATGAATCGCTGCTGGGCGGCCTCACCCTCTCGAACGTGCGCCGTGGCGTGACGCAAACCTGTTCGCTGGGCTACTGGATGGGCAAGCGACACGCGCGCCACGGCCACATGACCGACGCGGTCCGCGCGCTGCTGCCCTTCGTCTTCCAGGATCTGGGCCTGCATCGCCTGGAAGCGGCCTGTCTGCCGCACAACGATCGCTCCAAGGGGGTATTGCGCCGGGTCGGCTTCGTCGAGGAGGGCCAGGCGCGGCACTACCTCAAGATCGACGGCGCCTGGCGGGATCACCTGCTCTTCGCGATGCTGACCACCGACCCCTGGTCGCGGCCCGCGCGCGAGGAAACCAAGGACTGAAGCCGCGCCGGGAACGACGGCGCGGCTATGCCAGCGCCGGATGGCCGCGCAGGTTTTCGACCAGATGATCCACGGTGGCGCGGACGCGGGCCGACGTCTGGCCGGGCTCCTTGTGGACGACGTGGACCGGGACCGGCGGCGGCGCCAAGTCGTCGAGGATCGTCACCAAACGACCGGCCGCCGCGTCCTCCGCGATCATGTAGGACAGCAGGCGGGTGATGCCGCGGCCTTCCAATGCCGCTTCGCGGGCGACGTCGGCGGTGTTGACCCGGAAGGGGGCGGCCGGACGGTAGCGCGCCGGCACGAGGTCCCATTCGCCGCCGCGCGTCATGTTGGTGAAATCGATCAATGCGTGATCGTCGAGGTCGGAAAGCCGTTCCGGCCGGCCCCGGGCGTCGAGATAGCCGGGCGCGGCGCAGAGTATCCGGCGGACCCGGCCGACGCGAACGGCGGAGAGGGCGGAATCCGGCAGTTCGGCGATGCGCAGCGCCACGTCGAGCCCCTCCTCCACCAGATGCGCTATCCGGTCGAGGAAGAGGGTCGAAAGCTCCAGTGCCGGATAGCGCTCCAGCAGATCGAACAGGACCGGTCGCAGGATCATCCGGCCGAACGCCACCGGAGCGGTGAGCGAGACCCGGCCGCGCGGCTCCCCGTGCCGGCCGGCGGTCTGGCGTTCGGCCTCCGCCACGTCGCTCAGTATGCGCCGGCGAGACGATCCGCCGCCTCGAAGCCGCGCTGCCCTTCCACTTCGCCTTCCGAGAGGGTGGCGTGGTGCGCGACGCCGCCGTGCTCTCGGTGATCGGCATCGGCCCCGACCAGCGCCGCCGGGTGCTCGGTGTTTCCTGTGCGCTCTCCGAGGCCGAAGTGCAGTCGTCGAGATAGCGCTCCCCCGCTTCCGCGCCGAGACGATCCGCCGCCTCGAAGCCGCGCTGCCCTTCCACTTCGCCTTCCAGTCGTCGGACTTATTCGAAGCCGCGCGCCCACTTCGCAGGACTATTCGCCCAGCCTGCCGAAAACGGGTGTCTGGGCGGAAGCCGCCGACTGGCTTGCCGAACCGACGTCGCCGTGACAGCCTGACGCCGAACACGAGAACGAGCGGGAGGCGGCCATGGCCAGGATCAGGGACAAATTGAACCAACTCGGGCTGGAGCTGCCGGGACCGATCCAGGTGCCGGCGGGGATGGTGCTGCCCTTCTCCTGGGTGCGCGTCCGGGGCAACCGCGTCTACGTCTCGGGCCATATCGCGCTGGAGCTCGATGGCCAGGTCGCCCAGCCGCTCGGCAAGGTCGGCGCCGAGGTCAGCGAGGAGGAGGGCTACCAGGCCGCCCGCAACGTCGCGCTCGCGGCGCTCGGCGACATCGAGCGGGCGATCGGCGATCTGGACCGGATCAGCGCCTGGCTTCGGGTCTTCGGCATGGTCAACACGGCGCCCGACTTCGACCGCTATCCCGTGGTGATCAACGGCTTCTCCGACCTGATCGTCGAACTCTTCGGCCCGGACGTGGGCGCCCACGCCCGCTCCGCCGTCGGCCTCGCCGGCCTCCCCTTCGGCACGCCCGTCGAGATCGAGGCGGAAGTCGAAATCGACGGGTGAGGGAGGGCGCGATGGCGACCGCGAAAGTCAGTGATACCGACGACGGCCAGATCCTTCACCTGCCGAAGGAATACCGCTTCGAGGGGCCCGAGGTGGAAATCTACCGACGCGGAGACGAGGTGATCCTGCGAGAGCGCCGCCGCGACATGAGCCGCGCTTTCGAGCTTCTAAGCGAACTTCCCGACGATTTCCTCGCCTCGGGCCGGCAGGACGCACCGGCGCAAGCGCGCGACGATCGGTAACGTGGAGCCCACGACCGAAGAAGCGAGATGGCAATGCCCAAACCACCCGCGGATCCCGATTGCCAGGAAGCCATGGCAACACGGCAGTTGGACAATCTGGCGACGGGAGAGGCCGTGACGGTGGTGCTGTTCCGGCCGGAACTCTCGTCCAATGGCACGGAATTCGAGTGCCGGTTTCGCTTGGACGGCTGGCCTGGAACAACTCCGGGCCGTGCCTATGGCGTCGATGCGTTCCAAGCGTTGGATCACGCGATGAAAGTGATAGGGGTGACCCTTTACGCCAGCCAACTCTACAAGCAGGGGCAGCTTCGCTGGCTCGATCCCAATAATGGGGACCTGGGTTTTCCAGTTCCCCGCAGCGTCCGCGACATCCTGCCCAAGGATTCAATGATGTAGGGAGACGGGGAACGCCGCTTAGTTCAGCGAACCGGCATCGCCCGGCCGGAGACCGCAGAATCGCCGTCGCTCATAATCGTGGCTCCCATTGCGTCACGCACCGACTCTCGCGCGACGGTCCGTCCGCGCCCATCGCGAGGCGCTTTCGCGCTAGTCTTCCGGCGGTACGAAGCACGGCCGGAAGGACGACACCCATGGCGACGCGGGACATGAGCAGCTGGGAGACGGCAATCTCGAAGGTCGTCAGCGAGGGCGAGGAGGAAGAGGTCGTCATCCGGGGCCACAGGCTCGGCGATCTGATCGGACGGGTCGGCTTCGCCGAGATGATGTTTTTGATGCTCAGGGGCGATTTGCCGACGGCGGCGGAGGCGCGGGTGCTGGATGCGTTGCTGGTGGCCTCGATCGAGCATGGGATCGCGCCGCCCTCGATGATCGCCCGCTGCTTCGCCTCCTACGGCACCTCGATCCAGGCGGCCGTCGGCGGCGGCATACTCGCTTTCGGCGATCGGATGGGCGGGCTCGGCGAACAGCTGGCGCGGATGATGGTGGAAGCCGTGGCGGCGGCCGGGCTCGAGGCCGGCGCCTCCGGCGCGGCGCTCGAGGGTCTGGCGGAGGAAATGGTGCAAGCGGCGCAAGCGCGAGGGGAGCGGCTGCCCGGCTACGGCATCCCGCTGCACGGCGCCGACCCGCGCGCGCCCCTGGTGCTCGCGGTCGCCAGGCGCGAGGGCACGCACGGGCTCTATTGCCGCCTGGCGGAACGCTTGGAGGCCGTCCTCGCCCACCGGCGGGGCGGGCGGGCGGTGCCGATGAACCTCGATGGCGTCAGCGCCTGCGTCATCCTCGATCTCGGCTTCGACTGGCGCAGCACCCGGCTCTTCCTGTTGACGCCGCGCTCGGTCTCCTTCGGGGCGCATTTTCTGGAGGAGCAGTCGCAGGACACGACCTGGCGCCACCTTCCGGCGTCGCGCATCGATTACCAGGGGCCGGAGCCGGAGTAGATTGGCCGGTCCGTCAACGTGAGGGTGGTGACGGTTTGATCCCGGGGATCGGCGGCAAGGGTCGGCCGCTTGCGGTCCGTGGTGGTTTCGGCGCCGGTGGGCGTTTGTCGATCTCCGCCAGCGCGGCGCGGGCGGCCTCGGCCGCGGGCGTACCGTCGAAGCCGCGCACCGTTTCGGCGAGATCGAGGCGCGCGCCCTCCACGTCACCGAGCGCCAGTCGCGCCAGGCCCCGCTCCAGGCGGGCGGAGGGTTTGGCCGGGTCCAGCGCCACGGCCTGGCCGGCCGCCTCCAAGGCGTCGCCCGCCCGGTCCAGGCGGCGGAGCGCGCCGGCGCGGAAGGCATGGGCGTCGCCGTCGATCGGCGCGAGCGCGAGCGCGCGGTCGAGCGCGGAAAGCGCCCCCCGGTAGTCGCCGCCCTCGGCCCGGATGCGGGCCTGGTCGATCAGGATCGGCGCATCCTCCGGCGCCAGGCCGGCGGCGATGTCGATCGCCTTGGCCGCCTGTTCGAGCTTGCCCGCCAGCAACCAGACGTTGGCCGCCTGGGCCAGCAGCTCGGCCGGCGAAATGCGTGAGTCCCTCGGCAGGGCGCCGGCGACCCGCTCCAGCCGTTCGGCCGCGACGTCGTAGCGCCCCCGCTCCACCAACGCCAGGGCGGCGCAATGGTCGGCCGCCGCCCCGCCACCCCGCTTCGCCCAAGCGGTCGCCGCCTCGCTCGTCCGGATCGCGTCGCGGTGGACCAGCACCAGGCAGGCCCGGTACTCGCGCGCATGGTCGACCTGGGCCACCGCGGGAAGGGCGGTGGCGAGCAACAGCAGGGTCGACAGCGGGCGCGAGCGGGGCATGTGCTAAGAGAGGCCGATCGAGCGGCGACAATCAAGCGGCGAGATCATGAGCGGCGATTCCCCCTTCCTCTTCTGTTTCGGCCTCGGCTACACGGCCACCCGCCTCGCCCGGGCATTGGTGGCGGAGGGCTGGCGCGTCGCGGGCACGAGGCGCGCGGCCGAGGCGGCCTCGGAAGCGGGCATCGCCCTGCATGTCCATGATGGCGGGGAAGCGTTCGGCCCGGCGCGGCTCGCGGGCGTCACCCATCTGCTCTCCTCCGTGCCGCCCGACGGCGAGGGCGATCCCCTCCTGCGTCACGGCCTGGGCCCACGCGCCACGCTCCCCGATCTCGTCTGGTGCGGCTACCTCTCGACCACCGGGGTTTACGGCGACCGGGGCGGCGAATGGGTCGACGAAACGGCGCCGCCGGCCCCCAGCACGGAGCGGGGCGCGCGCCGCCTCGCCGCCGAGACCGCCTGGCGGGCCTTCGCCGGGAAGCGGGAGGTCCCGCTCGACATCTTCCGCATCGCCGGAATCTACGGCCCCGGGCGCAGCCAGCTGGAGGCTGTCCGCGCCGGCCGGGCCAAGCGAATCGAGAAACCGGGCCAGGTCTTCTCCCGCATCCATGTCCATGACCTGGTGGCGGTGATCCGGGCGGCGATCGCCCATCCCGCCCCCGGCCGGGTCTACAATGTCGCCGACGACGAACCGGCCCCGCCGGGCGAGGTGGTGGCGCACGCGGCCCGGCTGCTGGGCCAGGCCCCGCCGCCGCCGATCCCCTTCGACGAAGCCGAACTGTCGCCGATGGCGCGCAGCTTCTATGCCGAGAGCAAGCGCGTCTCCAACCGGCGGATCAAGACGGAACTCAGCATCACGCTCCGCTATCCCACCTACCGTGAAGGCCTGGCCGCCCTGCTCCGGGGCGAGGATTGAGACTCAAACCCCCGCCACCGTATCGACGGCGAGCAGGGCGGTTGCGAAGCTCTGCAACAGGCCGTTGCCGGAGAGGTAGCCCATCGCGTCCTCGCCGCTGATCGAGGCCGCGGTGCCGCCGGCGGCGAAAAGGCCCGGGACCGGCCGGCCCTCTTCGTCGAGAACCCGGGCGCCGGCATCGATCTTCAAGCCGCCCTGCGTGTGGGCGAGCGCCCCGGTGACAAGCGCCGCGTGAAAGGGCGCCACCAGCGGCGGCGGCGGCCGGTCGCGCCGGCCCCGGGGGTCGCCGCCCAAGCGGCGGGCCGCGTTCGTCGCCTCGATCTCCGCCATCAGGTTTTCCGCCGGCAGATCGAATATGCGGGCGAGGTCCATCGCGTCCGCCGCTTCCCGCACCGCGCCGGCCGCCACCGCGTCGCGGTAGGGCCCGAAGGCGAGCGCGGTCCGGTGGATGCGCGCGTCGACGATCTCCACCGCCCGGCCGTCCCGCTGGGCGAGGATCTTGGCGGCGAACTGGGAGGAGCCGACATCCTCCGCCCCGAAGCGCCGCCCCTGGGCATTGACCAGGATGGCGCCGAGGCCCGGCAGCCCGCCGGTCAGGTGAGTGCCGAAGTCCGGGTTGAGGTGGGCGTGGGCCTGATGCGCGCCCATGTGGGCGAGCGCCGCCCCCGCCGCGAGGCCCGCCCGAATCCCGGCCCCGGTGTTGGAGGCGGCGCCGATATAGGCGCCGTCGGCGATCTCCGGGCAATGGCGCCGCAGCATCCCGGCGTCGGCGCCGAAGCCGCCGCAGGCGAGCAGGGTGGCATCGGCGCGGAAAGCCCCGGCCCGCGCCCGGACCCCGACCACGCGCCCGTCTTCGACCACCAGAGCCTCCAGTTCCGCCGGATCGAGGACCGCGACCGAGGACCGCGCGGCGACGGCGCGGCGCAGGCCCTCGATCAGCTCGCGGTCGGATTCGCTTCCCGGCCCGTGCATCCGGTGGCGCCGGTGGCCCGGGTGAAGGGAGCTCAGGTGGAGGTGCATGGCGATCCCGGCCGAATCCTCCAGCAACCACGCCACGTCGCCCGCGCGGCGGCAGATCGCGTCCAGCACCGCTTCGTCGACCCCGCCACCGTTCCAGGCGCGGATATCGGCGGCGAGGTCCTCGGACAGATCGACGACTCCCGCCGCCCGTTGCTGGTCCGTGCCGGCCGCCGGCGCCAGGGCGTTGGAAATCGCGGTGTTGCAGGCGACCCGGCCGTCCCGCTCCAGCACCAGCGTGCCAAGGCCCAGGTCGCCGGCCCTGACCGCCGCCAGCAGCCCGGCCC
Organism: Alphaproteobacteria bacterium; assembly: GCA_965226475.1. Classification (GTDB taxonomy): domain Bacteria; phylum Pseudomonadota; class Alphaproteobacteria; genus JASLMY01. Next base: position 602,385 of record CBDDDJ010000003.1, read on the forward strand.
CCCCCCGCCGCCGGCGATAATAAAGTCGAACTCCGCCACGACGCCGGCCTCCCCGCTCTCCGCGTTCCGATGCTACGCTCGTTGCCGACCCGACCGGAAGAGGCGAGCGTGATGTCAAACCCCCGTGTGCCCTACGAGATGTCGAGCGAGCGCAAACCACTTCGCCCCCTGGACGGCAAGCCGTTGATGGTCCATGTCGTCGTCAACGTCGAATACTGGCCGTTCGACCAGGCGATGCCGCGCGCGGCGCTGCCGGCGCCGCACGGCAAGTCGCCGATCCCCGACGTCGGCAACTTCGCCTGGGTCGAATATGGCATGCGCACCGGCATGCCCCGCTTTCTGCGCCTCTTGGGCGAGCGCGGCCTGCCCGCCTCCACCTTCATGAACGCGAACTGCGCCGACGTGTACCCAAGCGCGGCCGAGGCGATGTTGAAAGCGGATTGGGAGTTCGTCGGCCACGGCTGGGTGCAGCGTTCCCTCCAGTTCGAGGAGGACGAGGCGGCGGTGATCGAACGGTCGCTCGCCCGCCTGAAGCAGCTGACCGGCAAGGATACGCGTGGCTGGTTCGGCCCCGGCGCCGGCGAGAGCTTCGAGACCCCCGACCTGCTGAAGGCGGCGGGGATCGAGTGGCTTTCCGACTGGTTTGTCGACGACCTGCCCTGTTGGATGCGCACCGAGCACGGGGCCTTGATCGCCATGCCCTACACGATCGAGCTGAACGACGTGCCGCTCTATGTCGTGCAGCAGCAGGATTCCGACGAGATGCTGCGCCGTTTGGAGATGACGCTCAGAACCTTGGACGTCGAATGCCAGACCCACCCCCGCGTCCTCACCATCGCGCTGCACCCCCATGTCATGGGCGTCCCCCACCGGGCCGACGTGCTGGCCCGGGTCCTCGACACGTTGATGGCCCGTGACGACGCGGTCTTCGTGACGGGCAGCCAGATCGCGGATTGGTTCGTCGAAGAGGACGGGACGGCGCGCGCGGCGGTGGGCTGAGGCGTGTCCGACCCTGGTGAGCCAGGCTCGGATGCCGCCTGGGTCGGCGGGGACTTGATCGCCGCGCCGGCCGCGCGATCGGCCGCGACCAGATCTAGATCATTTCAAGATTGGTTCCGGCGTGCGGCCCGCTTCGGCATCGGCGGATCCTCCATTGATCGATCCCGGACCCGGCCACTCCCTATTTCCCCCGGCTGATGTCCTCTTCCTCCTCGGTCGTGCTCCCACTCCCGGACGCGAAGAAATCGAACACCTTCTCGACCAACTTGTCGACGTCGACGCCAATCGAAACGGAGATCGGAGAGTCGTCCTCCGATGCCGCGACCCCCACCACCCCCGTCCGCCGGAGCGGACGCGCCGGCAGACCGGCGTGGGCCTGGCGCATGACGTCGCGCCAGATGATCGCCGCCCAGCCGCCGCCCGAGACGTCGCGCATCGGGCTGCCGTCGTCGTTGCCGAGCCAGACGCCCGCCACCAGGTCGGCCGTATAGCCGACGAACCAGGCGTCGCGGTTGTCCTGTGTCGTGCCGGTCTTGCCGGCCGCCGGGCGCTTCAGACGGGCGCGGGCGCCGGAGCCGCCCCGGATCACCGCGCCCAGCATGTCGTGCATTTGGGCCACGCGGCGGCCGTCGATGATCCGGCCGGGCCCGCCGCCGGGGCGACGGTAAAGCAGCCGCTCCCGGCCGTCGCGGATCTCGACGATGCCGTGGGGCAAGACGCCGTGGCCGCCGTTCGCCAGCACCGCATAGGCCCGCGTCAGCTCCAGCAGGCCGACCTCGTTCGAGCCCAGCGCCAGCGAGGGATGCGGCTTCAGGGGCGAGCGGATGCCCATCCGCCGCGCCGTGGCGATCACCCGGTCGCGCCCCGCGCGTTCCGAGACGCGGACGGCGACCGTGTTGATCGAGCGCGCGAGCGCCTGGCGCAGCGTGACCCGGCCATACCGCTTGCCCTTGTAGTTGCGCGGCCTCCAGTCGCCGATTCGGATTGGGCGGTCCTCGATCACGCTATCCGGCGTCAGCCCACTGGCCAGGCCGGCCAGATAGACGAAGGGCTTGAAGGCGGAGCCGGGCTGGCGGCGGGCCTGGACCGCGCGGTTGAACTGGCTTTTCTCGTAATCGCGGCCGCCGACCATGGCGCGGACCGCGCCTTCGGGCGAGAGCGCCACGAAGGCCCCCTGACCGATGCGGTGCTTCGCGCCGGCGCGGGCCAGCGTATCGCCGATCGCCCGGTAGGCGGCGTTCTGCACCTTCGGCTCCAACGTGGTCTGGATCACCAGATCACCGTCGGGATGGCCGATCAGGTCGGGCAGCCGCTCCAGGATCCAGTCGGCGAAATAACGGTTGGCGGGGGCACGGCGCCGTTTGGGCCGGATCCGCCGCCGCTTGGCCTTCGCCGCCGCCGCCTCGTCGATGTAGCCGGCGTCGACCATGGCGTCGAGCACCACGGCCGCCCGCGCCCGGGCGCCTTTCGGGTTGCGGATCGGCGCGAGGCGCGAGGGCGCCTTCAACAGCCCGGCCAGAAGCGCCGCCTCGGCGAGACCGATCTCGCGGGCCGAACGGTCGAAATATTTACGGCTGGCGGCCTCCACCCCATGGGTGCCGGCGCCGAGATAGACGCGCGAGAGGTAGAGGGCGAGGATCTCGTCCTTGGTGAACTGGTATTCGAGCCAGAGGGCCAGCAGCGCCTCCTGGATCTTGCGCTTGAGGGTGCGGTCGGGCGTCAGGAAGACGTTCTTGGCCAGCTGCTGGGTGATGGTGGAGCCACCCTGAACGATGCGGCCCGCGCGCAGATTGGTCACCATGGCCCGGGCGAGGCCCAGGGGATCGACCCCGAAGTGGGAGCGAAAGCGCCGGTCCTCGATCGCCATCACCGCCTGGGGCAGTACCTTCGGCAGGTCCGCGATCGCGATCCGCTCGCCATAGAGATCGCCGTAACTGGCGAGCTTGGCGCCATCGGCGGCGAGCAGCGTCACCGTCGGCCGCTTGCTCTCGGCGCGGAGCTTCTCGACGTCGGGCAGGTCGTGGGAATACCAGACGACGAGGGCGAAGACGGCGATCACCAGGAAGAGCGCCACCCGCCAGGAGATGCGCGGCGCGCCGACCAGGAGTCTTCGCCGCCAGCCGGACGGGTCCCCCTCCGGTTTGGATTTCCGGCTAGCCCTCGGCCGCATCGTCCTGGCTTTCTTGCCCTTCTCCTCGGCCATCGGCCCTCGTACGCCGGGCCGGCGCTCAGACGTCGAGGTTGGCGACGTTCAACGCGTTCGACTGGATGAATTCGCGCCGGGGTTCCACCACGTCGCCCATCAGGGTCGAGAAGACGTCGTCGGCCTCGTCCAACTCCTTGATCTGCACCCTGAGCAGCGTCCGTGCCTCTGGATCGAGTGTCGTGGTCCAGAGCTGGTCCGGGTTCATCTCGCCGAGGCCCTTGTAGCGCTGCACGTTGAGGCCGCGCCGGACGAGTGCCAGGATCGTCTCCAGCAGTTCCGTCGGCCCGGAGATGGTGATCTCCTCGTCCTTGCGCGCGAGCGTGGCCGGGCGCTGATAGACCGCCTGCAGCTCCGGCGCCAAGGCGTCGAGCCGGCGCGCCTCGGCCGAACGGATCAGCGGTCCGTCGATCAGGTTGTGCGAGGCGACGCCCCGAAGCGTGCGGGAAAGGCGGAAGCCGCCCTCCGGCGCCAACTCACCCGTCCAGCCGTGCTCGAATTCGGGCGCCAGGCCGTTCAGGCGTCGGGCCAGGAATTCCGCCGCCGTGCCCGCCCGTTCCTCGTCGTCGAGGACCGCCGGATTCAGCACGCCGAGGATCGCCGCCTGTTCGACGATGGACTTTTCGTAGCGCTGGGCCACCGCGCCCAGCAGCGCGCGCACCGTGCGGGCCTCGTGCGCCAGGGATTTCAAATCCTCGCCGGCGCGCTGGCTGCCGTCGTGCAAGGTCAGCACCCCGCCCGAGACGCCCTCGTCGATCAGGTAATCGTCGAGCTCGCGGTCGTCCTTCAGGTAGCGTTGCGAGCCGGAGTTGCCGCGCCAGACCTTGTAGAGCGGCGGCTGCGCCACATAGAGGTGGCCATCGGTGATCAGCTCCGGCATCTGGCGGTAGAAGAAGGTCAGCAGCAGGGTGCGGATGTGGGCGCCGTCGACGTCGGCGTCCGTCATGATCACCACCTTGTGGTAGCGGAGCTTGGCGATGTTGAAATCGTCGCGCCCAATGCCGGTGCCGAGCGCGGTGATCAAGGTGGCGATTTCGTTCGACGACAGCATCTTGTCGAAGCGGGCCCGCTCCACGTTCAAGATCTTGCCGCGAAGCGGCAGCACCGCCTGGTTGCGCCGTTCGCGCCCCTGCTTGGCCGAGCCCCCGGCCGAATCGCCCTCGACCAGGAACAGCTCGGACTTGGCCGGATCGCGCTCCTGGCAATCCGCGAGTTTGCCGGGCAGCGAACTCAGGTCCAGTGCCCCCTTGCGCCGGGTGAGCTCGCGCGCCTTGCGGGCCGCTTCACGCGCGAATGCCGCGTCGACCACCTTGGTCACGATCAAGCGGGCTTCCCTCGGGTGCTCCTCGAACCACTGGTCGAGCTTCTCAGCCACCACGCTCTCCACCACCGGGCGAACCTCGGAGGAGACCAGCTTGTCCTTGGTCTGGGAGGAGAACTTGGGATCCGGCACCTTGATCGAGAGCACGCAGGTGAGGCCCTCGCGGCAATCGTCGCCCGAGACCTGGACCTTGTCGCGCCGGGCGCCCGCCACCTTTTCGACGTTGGCGTTGACCGTCCGGGTGAGCGCGGCCCGCAGACCCGCCAGATGCGTGCCACCGTCGCGCTGGGGGATGTTGTTGGTGAAGCAAAGCACATTCTCGTGGTAGCTGTCGTTCCACTCCAGCGCCACCTCGACCGACATGCCGTTGCGCTCGGCGCCGAAGGCGACCGGCGGCTCGTGCGCCACCGTCTTGGTGCGGTCGAGATACTGGACGAAGGCCAGGATGCCGCCCTCATGGACGAACACCACTTCCCTCGGCTCTACGCCCCGCTCGTCGGCGAGCACGATTCGAACGCCCGAATTCAAGAACGAGAGCTCGCGCAGGCGGTGCTCCAGGGTGCCATAGTCGAACTCGACGTTGGTGAAGGTCCCGGTCGAGGGCAAAAAGGTGAGCTCGGTCCCGATCTCTCCCTCGGCATCGCCCACGACCACGAGCGGCGCGTCGGCCACGCCGTCGTGGAAGACGATCCGGTGAAGCTTGCCGCCGCGCCGGATGTCGAGCGTCAATTCGGCCGACAGCGCGTTGACCACGGAAACGCCCACTCCGTGCAGTCCGCCCGAGACCTTGTAGGAGTTCTGGTCGAACTTACCGCCGGCGTGCAGCTGGGTCATGATGACCTCGGCGGCGGAAATTCCCTCCTCCTCGTGGATGTCGATCGGGATGCCGCGCCCGTTGTCGGAAACCGTGACCGAGCCCTCGGGGTTGAGGCAGACGCGGACCGCGTCGCAATAGCCGGCCAGCGCCTCGTCGATGGCGTTGTCGACGACCTCGTAGACCATGTGGTGCAGGCCGGAGCCGTCCTCGGTGTCGCCGATATACATGCCCGGACGCTTGCGCACCGCATCGAGGCCCCTGAGCACCTTGATCGATCCGGCATCGTAATCGCCCGCGCCGTCGGCCTCCAGGTCCGGTTCGTTCGGATCACTCAATTGTCTTGTCCTTGTTCCGTGAGCCTCGACGCCTCGACGGCGAGGAATTTCGCCCGCCCCCGCAGGGGGCGGAACAGCTCGGCATCCGTGCCGGTGAACCAAGCCTGGCCGCCGAGCCCCAAGATCTCGTCCATCAAGCCCTCGCGCCGCGCCGCGTCCAGGTGGGCCGCCACCTCGTCCAGCAACAGGATCGGCACGCGGCCCAGGCGCGCCGCCTCGACCCGGGCGTTCGCCAGCACGATGGCGATCAGCAGCGCCTTCTGCTCCCCCGTCGAACAGAGCGCGGCCGGCACGTCCTTGGCCCGGTGGCGGACGGCGAAATCGCTCAAATGCGGTCCCAGGCCGGCCCCGCCGCTCTCTCGGTCGCGCGCGCGGGCCGCCGCCAGGCCATCCGCGAACCGTCCTTCCGCCTCCACCGCCGGCAGTTCGGCGATCCAGTCCTCCACGCCGCCCCGCGCCGCGATCTCGGCCTGGCGCGAATCGCCCGGCCGCTCGGCCAGGGCCGCATCGAGGCGCGCCACCGCGTCGCGCCGGGCCACCGCCACGGCGACACCGTGCGCCGCCATCTCGGTTTCGAGCGCGCTCAGCCAGGCATCGTCGCCTCGCCCCTCGCGCAGGAGACGCGAGCGCTCGCGCAGACAGCGCTCGTAATCCGCGACCCGGCGCGCGTGGCCCGGGTCCGAGCCGTGCACCAACCGGTCGAGGAAGCGCCGTCGTGGTCCCGGTCCTTCCTGGAACAGGCGGTCCATGCGCGGCGTCAACCATTGGACGCCGAAGTGGCTCGCCAGTCCCGCCGCGCCCGAGATCTGCTTGCCATCGATCCGCACCACCCGGCGTTCCCGGCCACCGATGCCGAGGATGCCGGTGCCGACGTCGAGGCCGCCCTCGGGCGCCTTGACGTGGCCGGCCACCGCCCAGCCGTTCTCGCCGCCGAACCGCGTCACCTCGCCAAGCCTGGCACGGCGCAGGCCCCGGCCGGGGGAGAGAAAGCTGATTGCCTCCAGCAGGTTGGTCTTGCCCGCCCCGTTCGGCCCGGTCAGCACCACCGGGCGGTCGTCGAGATCGAGCGACTGGGTGCGATAACAGCGGAAATCGGTCAGACGCAGGCGGCGCAGCGCGACGCGCGCCGGAGGCCCGGCCGCCTCGTCCTCGCTCTCCACTGGCGCGGCCAGAATCGTGGAGGCCGCCGTCAAACCCGCATCGGCATCAGCACATAGAGTGCGCTGCCGTCCTCGGCGTCCTGGATGATCGTCGGCGATCCCGAATTGGCGAGCCGGAAACTGGCGCTGTTGCCGTCGATTTGCTCGGCGATATCCATCAGGTAGCGGGAGTTGAAGCCGATCTCCATCTCGCCGTCGGCGAAGCTCACCGGCATTTCTTCCGTGGCGCTGCCCGCCTCCGGACTGCTGGCGGAAAGCGTCAGCTTGTCGGGGCCGAGCGCCAATTTCACCGCCCGCGATTTTTCGGATGAAATCGTCGCCACGCGGTCGACGGCGGTCACCAGCTCGCGACCGTCGACCTCCATCAGCTTGTCGTTGCCTTCGGGGATCACCCGCTCGTAATCGGGGAAGGTGCCGTCGATCAGCTTCGAGGTCAGAACCGTGCCTTCGATACCGAAGCGGATCCGCGTCTCGCTCAACGAGACATCGACGCTGCCGTCGTTGTCCTCCAACAGCTTCACCACCTCCAGCACCGCCTTGCGCGGCACGATCACGTCCGCCATGCCCCTGGCGCCGTCGGGGAGCGGCAGCTCGACCCGGGCCAGGCGATGGCCGTCGGTGGCGACGGCCCGCATCACCGCGCGGCCATCCAGCTCCTTCGCATGCAGGAAGATACCGTTCAGGTAGTAGCGGGTCTCCTCCGTCGAGATGGCGAAGCGGGTTTTCTCGATCAGGCGCTTCAAATCGCCCGCCTGGATCTGGAAGCGATGCGGCAATTCGTCCTCCGACATCGCCGGGAAATCCTCCTTCGGCAGGCAGGAAAGCGAAAAGCTGGAGCGTCCGGCCACCAGCGCCAGCCGGCCGTCGTCGCCGGAAGCATCGAGGCTCACCTGGGCGCCGTCGGGAAGTTTGCGCGCGATGTCGTAGAGCATGTTCGCCGATACGGTCGTCGCCCCGCTTGCATGGATGTCGGCGGGCGCCTCCTCGACGATGGCGATGTCGAGGTCGGTCGTCGTGAAGCGCAACCGGTCGCCCTCCACGGAAAGCAGCACGTTGGAAAGAATCGGTATCGTGTTGCGGCGCTCCACCACGCTTTGCACATGCCCGAGAGAGCGAAGGAGGGCGCCGCGTTCAATCGTCAGCTTCATTGTTTTCCATTGCGAAAGTTTTCCATTGCGAAACAGTTTCTTGGCTACCGTGACGGTTTCCCGCCGCCGGCCTCGCGACCGCCCGGCCGCCGTTTCCGGCGCCATTTCGAGTCGCGCGCGAGTGTAGCAGAGGCGCGCCGTCACCGCACCCTTTTGGCCGCCTTTCGTTGCATGGGAAAAGTGGCGTCCGGAGGCCCGAAATCAAGCGCCCGGCAATACTTGTCCCAGCAGCCGGCGGACCGTCCCGTAGATGCCCGGCGCCTCGCTCGCGCGCGGCCCGGCGACGTTGAGCGTGCGCGGCCGGTGGCGGCGGAGAAAGCCCTTGATCCGGCGCGCGACCCCCACCGCCGCCGGGTCCGCCAGCAGCAGCGGTCGGCCATGGGCGATGGCGGCCAGCACCGTCCACCGCGTGCCACCCCGCGCCCGGCCCGGGGCCAGGATCAGGGTCGCGTCGCTGTCGCGAACGTTGAGCGCGGTGCGCCTGGCGACGTGGCGGACCGGCGCGGGGTCAAGCCGGTAGCGGGGGTGGATCGGCCCGTCCTCGGCCCAGCGGCCGGCCGGACACCAGCCGCCCGCCTCAAGGCCGAGCGCCAGCGCCGCGTCGAGCGCGGCGCGGTCGACCCCGCTCTGCCCGCCGGAGACGATCCGTCGGGGCCCGTGGTATACCGGATGGCGTCGAGGGGATGATTTTCGGGGAGGCTTGGCCATGACCGTCACGATCTATCACAACCCACGTTGCGGCAAATCGCGCCAGACCCTGGCGCTGTTGCGCGAAAAGGGCATCGAGCCGGAGATCGTCGAATACCTGAAGACCCCGCCGGGCGCCGCCGAACTGGACGAGATTTTGAACAAGCTCGACATGGCGCCGCGCGAGCTGATGCGACGCAAGGAGAAGCCCTACGCCGAACGCGGCCTCGCCGACCAAGGCTTGGACCGCGAGGCGCTGATCGCCGCGATGGTCGTCGAGCCGATCCTGATCGAACGGCCGATCGTGCTGGCCAACGGCAAGGCGGCGCTGGGCCGCCCGCCCGAGAACGTCCTCGATATCCTATAGACGAGGCGGGAGTACCGACGATGGAACTGAACGACGTCATCCGCACGGCCTTTTCCGCGCGCGATTTCACGGACGAGTACCGACGATGGAACTGAACGACGTCATCCGCACGGCCTTTTCCGCGCGCGATTTCACGGACGAAGACCTGCCGGACCAGGTGCTCCACGAGATCCTCGATACGGCCCGCTTCGCGCCCAGCGGCGGCAACCGTCAGGGAAACCGGGTCATCGTCGTCCGCGACGCCGGGATGCGGGACCAGCTGGCCAAATGCGCGGAGCCGGCGGCCAGCGCTACACGGCCCAGATATTGGCCGGCGAGAGCCCCTGGAATTCGATCGTGCCGACCACGGTCACGGCGGAGATCGCCGCCGAAACCACGCCGCCCGACCGGCTGGTGGATTCCTTCCGCATCGCCCCCGTGGTGCTGGTCTTCGTGGTCGACCTCGAGCTCGTGGCATCGACCGACAAGGAGCTGGAGCGGGTCGGCGTCATCAGCGGCGCCTCGGTCTATCCCTTCGTCTGGAACGTGCTGCTCTGCGCCCGCCAGGCGGGCTTGGGCGGCACCATCACCACGCTCGCCGTCGCCGAGGAGCCGGCGGTACGGCAACTACTCGGCATCCCCGCCGACCACGCGGTCGCCGCGGTGGTGCCGATGGGCCGGCCGGTGAGGATGCTGACCAAGCTCAGGCGCAACACGGCCGCCGAAATCGCCACCCACGACCGCTTCGATGGCCCGCCCTTCGGAGGTCAATGACGCACGGCGGGCGGGCCGTATTCAGAGAAAATCTCGGCCGCGAGCTTTTTGGACCTGGCCTCCGCCTCCGCGATCTCGGCGTCGGAAAGACGCTCGCCGACACGGTGGCGGTTCCAATCGGCATCGCCGAACTTCTGGTCCGCGGCGAGACGGAACCAGACATAGGCCGCCACCATGTCGCGCTCCGCGCCCTGGCCATTGGCGAGCAGGACCGCCAGGTTGAACTGCGCCTCCTTCAGGCCCTGGCCGGCGGCGATCCGCAAGTATCGGACCGCCTCCTCGTGGTTCTGCTCGACACCCCGGCCGGTGCGATACATCTCGGCCAGGTTGAAGCAGGCCATGTCGTGCTTCTGCGCCGCCGCCAACCGGTACCATTTGAGCGCTTCCTCGATATTCTCGCCGACGCCATGGCCGAGGTCGTACATCGAGCCGATGTTGTTCTGCGCCCGGCGGAAACCTTGGGCGGCCGAGAGCCGGAACCAGCGCATCGCCTCGCCGTAATCCCGCTTCACGTGGAAGCCGCGCCGGTGGAAATAGCCGATGTTGTTCTGCGCCCGCTTGTGGCCCTGTTCGGCGAGCGGCCGCCATTCCCTGTAGGCCGTCCCGAAATCGCCCGTCTCGTAGGCGGCGACGCCCGTCTCGAAGTCCTGCGCCGCCGCCGGCCAGGCGACGAGGACTCCGAGGGCGATGATCAGCCGGCGCATGCGCGATTCCTCCCGCGCCCGACTATATCAAGGCGCCTCGATGGCCGTCCGCGCGGCGCGGCGCCCGGCAAGCCATGCCTTGACGCGCCCGGCAAGCCAGCCGACCGTCAGCAGCAGGGCCACCGCGATGGCGACGGCCGAGGCCGGCGCCGGCGTGGTGCCGAGGTAGCCGAGGGCGAAGACCAGCAGGGCGACGCCACTTCCGACCGCCAGGATAATCAGCGAGCGGTTGAGCTTCGGCCGGCCGCGACCGATCGAGATGATCGCGAGCCAGACCAGCAACGCGCCGATCACCGACAGGGCGAGTGCGATCCAATCGGCATCCTCGGAGGCGTAGCGGATGGTGAAGGCGGCGGCCTCCGGCGACTGGTCGGCGTAGAGCTTCTCGAAGGCGAAGAGCACGCCGCGCGTCGGCACGCTGATGCGCGGCGGCTGGCCGAGCGCGGCGCGGCCGGCGTCCTTCGCCCGGGCGAACGACGCCGAGCGGCGCGGATTGGCCGACACCCCCTCCCGCAACACCTCGAGGTTGCCGTCGGGGCTCTGGTAGCGCGGGCCCTTCGGCAGATAGACGTCCCAGAGGCTGTGCGTCACCACCATGTCGGGGCGCGGCAGGCGGCTCGACAGGCTGCCCAGATGGCCGAGCCGCGCGACCGGCGTGGCATAGACCAGGTCGACCGCGAAACCGCGCGTCGAATTGATCAGCTTGATCAGCACCGCCGCCTCGTCGCCCCCGTCGTCGCCGGCGAAAGCGGGCTTCTCCGGCTTGCCGTCGACGAACACCGACCAGACCTTGGAGCCCGCCGGCAGGCCCAGGCGAAGGAACTGGCGGCGGCTGTTGCGCACCGTGAGGCGGGCGGTGGTCACCGCCAGCCCGTCGCGGGTGAAGAGGGTCGCGTAACGGGCCTTCTCGATCGCCGCCACCTGGACCTCGATCTCGCTGTGCCGGGTGATGGCGAGCGTCAGTTCGAACGGCGTCTTGGCCTGAACGTAGCGATAGGCGAGCAGGATCGGGTTCGTGGTCTTCAACACCAGGTGGCGCGGCAATTCGTTCAAATCCAGGTTGGAGAGGCCGACCATCCGGCCGGCGCCGACCTCGACCGCCGCCAGCGCCTCGACCGCGATGCGGCCGTGCTCGACCTCCGCGCCGGCGACGGAGACGGTCGGCACCCGGGCATTGTCGGCGCCCGCGTCCATGATCCGCTCGTAGGCGACCTCGATGCGGAAGCGGCCCTCCATTTCGCGGGTGAAGGCGAGGCGGATCGCCTGCCCGCCTTCCGCGGCCTCGACTCGCTGGGAGCGGAGCGAGGGGCCGGAGACGGCGAGCACGTTGACGCCCTGGGGGAGCGTCAGGTCGAGCGCCATGATGGTTCCCGACTTGACGTCGATCTCAACCGTCGCCGCGCCCTTCAGCGCCACGTCGGCGAGGCTGACGAGCGTGTCGACCTGGGCGTCGAACTTGCCCTGGCGGCGCTCCGGCGTGACGGTGGCGACGGAGAGGCGGGGCCGCGCCTCGATATATTTGTAGGTATGGGCCACGGTCAGGCTCAACTGGTTGCGGAAGAAAGCCGGCAGCTGGTTCTCGCCGACCCGGCCGACGCCGGCCTCGTCGATCGGTTTCAGGGCCAACTCGCGGCCGCTCAACAACGCGACCATGCCGCGCTGGCGGTGGACCTTCAACGCGGTCAGCAGCGGCACGGCAATGCCCTCGTCGCCGCTGGCATCGGTGCCCAGCAGGCGCTCGTAGGTAACGTCGAGGCGGAATTCACCCCGTGCGGGCGCGGCGAGGAAGATGTTGATGGTCTTGCGGCCGTCCGCGCCGACCTCGCCGACCACCCAGTCGGCGAGAGCGCCGTCCGGCCCGCCGATCGAATTCACCTGGCTCGTCGCCGGCACGCTCAAGGCCAGCCGGCCGGTCTCGCCGTGGGTGATGTCCCAGACCACGGTGGCGCGGCCGTGCAGCACGCCCTCTTCGGCGTGGACGGCGTGATAGAGGCTGGCGTTGGCGCGGAAGGGCGGGCGCAGATCCTCGGGTATCGCATCGCTCCAGCCGAAGACGACGGCATCGCGCATCGGCACGTGCGCGCTGGCGATGGTCCGCCCGCCCTCGATCCGGCTGATGACGCCGACCCCGCCGTCGAGCGTCACCGTCTTCTCGCCCGGCAACAACAATTCGAAGCGGGAGACGGGCACGCGCGGAATCGGCACCTGGGCGCGGGGCGGACCGTTGCCGGAGACGACCGGCACCTGGAAGGCGACCCGGACCTCGTGTTTGCCGGCGCCCGAGATCCGGGTGGCGAAGTGGCCGTCCCGCTCCATCACCGTCGCCGCCACGCCGTCGACCGTCATGTCGTTCAAGGTCACGGTCGCGGGCATCAGCGCCACGGTGACGGCGGCATCCGAGAACAGCTCGACCTCGAAGACCGCCTTCCAGGCGACGCCGTCGTCCTCCAAGGTTCCGAGATAATTCGCCCGGCCGACGGCGGGCGCCCGCTTCTCTTCCGAGCGCCAGGAGATCATGACGGCGGTGGTCGGCGGAATATCGGCGGTGAAACGGGTTATCCGCTCGCCGACGACGCTTTGCGGATCGGCACCCGGCACGATGGCGAGATCGACGTCGCGGCCGGGGAAATCGAGGACGAATTTGGTCGACGTCGCGCGCGGCAAGGGCAGCGCCAGCACGAAGCCCGTCTCCGAACGCCGCGCATCGACGGCATAGTCGAGACGCAGGGCGACACTTCCGGGCTTCATCGTGCCCCAGCCGAGGCCGTCGGGGCCGTGCACCAGCTGGGCCGGCCGGCCGTCGACCAGGGCGCGGCGCAGCACCGTGCCGGGGGGCAGCAGCGGGACCAGGGTCCAGCGTTCCTCGAAGGTCTCGAGGCGGAGCGTCGCCGTGACCTCGGCCAGATATCCCGCCTCGCGGCGCTGGATGCGGACGCGGACGTCCGATTGGCCGACGGCATGGCGCGCCGGCTCGCGCGCCGCGCCCTGGGCGAGGCCGGCGTAGACCGAGAGCGGCAGGGTGACCTGGCCCCCCTCCGTCCCGGCGATGGCGGTCGGCGGCGCGAAAGCCAGGACCAGAAAAAGCATCAGGCGTCTCATCGGGAGTCCTCCTCGGACTTGGCGCCGGCGACGGCGGTGTGGAGTTTGGCGAAGGCCGCGTAGCGCAAGGATTGCGAAACGCGGCGGCGCGCCTCGGCGGGGCCGAGCGCGCGCCTGTCGATCAGCCGGCGGTATTCGGCGAAGAAGCGGTCGTCGGCGGCAAGCGCATGGTCGTCGGCGAGCGCCGGCACCTCGCGGGCGACACCCTGGAGCAGGGTCCGGTGGCGGGCGATCTCCGCCGTCGCCTCGCCGTCCCGGCCGGCGGCAATCAGGCCGCCGATCCGCCGCGCCCGCCGGGCGAAGTCGTGCGCCAGCAAATTCCGCAACACGTTGACCTCGGCCGGGCCGGCGGCGGGTTCGCCGTTCTGGAGGGCGAGGTGGGTATGCGCGACGCCGTTGCCGAGCCGGGTCACGTCCTTGAAGCGGAGCGTCACGTCGGCGATCGGACCCGGGCCCGGCGCCACGACATCGAGCAGCACGACATGCGCGGCGCCCGCCTGGAAGTTGGGGATGACGATCTGGATGCCGTCCTCGTCCTCGCCGCGGTCGGCGACGATGCCGAGATCGCGGGCGAGCTTGCGGTCGATCGCCGCCTCGGCCTCGCGCACCCGCGCGGCGCCGAGGCCGTCGAGCCGTTCCGAGCCCAGGACGTCGACCAGTTCGACGCCCGGCGCCAGACGAATGCGCAGCCGCGCGGCGCGGGCCACCGTCCGGCTGGAGGCATGCAGTTCCCGCCCGATCAGCGCTTCCGCCGCCCCGGCCCGGGCGAGGATGCGGCGATGGCCCTGCCCCGCCGCCACCAGTCGGTCGAGGCTTTCGGGCGCGATTCCGTCGCCCGCGGCGACGACGCTGGTGGTGATGCCGCGAAGCGCGTTGCCGTGGACCAGGCTTTCGATGGCATCGAGATCGGGACCGAGCGGCTGGGCGGTCGCCAGCAGCACGACGCTCGACCCCAGGACCGTCTCGGCCGAAGCCTCGGCGCCGAGGTGCCCGCCGGCGAGCTCGATCGCCGCCGACAGGTCCATTCCGGGGCCGGGGCGCGCCTCGTCCAGCAGATCCTCGAGGACGAGCTTCAGGGCGCCGTGGCGGAAGGCGTCGGCCGGCAGGGCCAAGCCGCCCTCGGGACCGGCGACGACGAGCGAGAATTCGTCGCCCGGCTGGCGCGCCCGCTCCAACGCCGTCGCCAGCGCCTGGAACCGGCCGGCCGTGACCGTATCGGGCGCCCGGCGAAGGTCGAGCAGCAGGGCGACGCGCATCGCCGGGCGGTACGCGCCCGCCCGCTCCGTGCCTTGCAGGCCGACCTGCAGGCGGAGCCGCGTCGGCCCGCTAATTGCCCGCGTGTCGGCCCGGAGTTCGAGTGCCAGCGCCGTCTCGCGCGGCGGATCGAAGAACTGTTCTATCGGCCGCACCTCTCGTGCCAGGTCGAGGCGGAGCGCGCTCCCCTCGGCCGCCCACTTGGCGAGTCGGGCGCCCAGCAGCCGCATGTCCGGATCGCCCGGCACGTAGGTATTGCGCCAGTAGCCGGTCGCCGGCTGGAAGACGAGGCCGTTCGGATCGGCGAGGCGGTCGAGGAAGATCCGTGCGGCCTCGCGCGCCGTTGGCGCCTTCCGGGCGTATTCGAATCGCTTGCCGCCCACGGGCACCGGGGCGGCGGCCGGTGGCCGGGCGGCGGCCTCGGTGGACGCCAAGTCCTCGTCGGCCTCGTCGTCGCCCACGCGATCTCCGCGCCGGGCCTGATCCTTGGCGAGCGATTGCCCGGCATGGCCGGCGCTTCGTTGCAGCGAATCGACGACCTTCGCCCTCTTCCGCGCCTCGTTCCGGTCCGCCGAGACGGCGGCCTCCTCGGCCGGGCGCGGGCGACGGGCCACGATCTCGCTCTTCGATTGACCGGTCACCACCAGCCCCTTGTCGGCCAGTTGGCTTTCGGGCGGCGCGGCGCGCAGCCGCGCGAAGACCTCCGCCTCCCGGTGACGTTCGCCCGAGGGCGCGGGCGGGTCGCGGAAATTGCCGCGCGCGAGCGGCGCCTCCTTCCGCTTCGCCTCGGCCGCCTCCTGGCGGAAGCTGCCGCGTAGCGAGCGGGAGGGCTCGGCATGGCTCGGCCCGGTGGCGGAATGGGCGTAATAGCGCCCGTCTTCCACCGCCGTGCCGGGCTCGCCTTCGGTCTGGACGTCGGGCGCCGTCGTGGAGGCACCGCCATAGCCGTAGTTGGCGGACAACTTGCCGTCGACGGCGGAGAACAGCTCCCTGACCCCGCCTAAGCCGAAGAGTTCGTCGTGGGCGCGCCGATCCAACACCCCTTGCGCCAGGCCGATGACGGCGACGACGACGAGGGAAGCGGCGAGCGCGCCGGCGATCCGCCGCCGGGCCGGTCCCGGCTTGCCCCATTCGGCGGCGCCGCCGGAGGCCTGCTTGCGCACCTCGGCGAGCGTCCTCTCGACGAGGGTGTCCGGCGCGTCGACCTCGGGCAGTTCGGCGAACCGCGCATCCAGCTCGTCGAGCGCCGCCGCGATCGCCCGGCAGTCGGGACAGGTGGCGAAATGCGCCGCCATCCCGGGCTGGGCGTCGAGCGCCTCGACGCCGGCCTCGGCCAGCAGCTCCTGAACCCTCTCACAAATCGTCATCGCCCTCTCCATCCTTCTTCGAGGGGTCCTCGCGGCCGGCGAGCTCACGGGCGAGCGCGAGGCGGGCGCGGCGGAGATGCGTCTTCACGGTGCCGAGCGGCATTTCCAACGCCGCGGCCACCTCGCCCTGGCCGAGGCCGACCACGGCCACGAGCAGCAGCACCTGGCGCCGCGCCTCGGGCAGCGCCGCCAGCGCCTCCTCGAGCCACGCCAACGTGAGGCGGGCGGCGGCGGTCCGTTCGGGATCGGGCGCGGGATCGGCCACGACCTCGGCCAAGCCGTCGAGCGCCACCACTTGGCCCGGGCGCGCGGAATCGCGGAAATGGTTGCGCACCACGTTGGCGGCGATGGTGAACAGCCAGGGGGCCAGCGGCAGGGTCGGCCGGTAGTCGCCGGCGGCGCGGTGGATGCGCAGGAAGATCACCTGGAAGTTACGGTAGGAATGCGCATTGCTGCGCACCCCCCGCGCAGATCCGGACGTGGTCGTTGAACCATCCGGCTCCTACCTCGGGTGCTTGACGGCAAACCGCTGGTCCGGCCATGGGTGGCGGATGGAGGCGCGTGGCCACAGGATTTCGGTCATGCGCTCCAGTCGCTTCCAACTAAATCGGGCTCGCTGGGACCGGCGGCGTAGCGCCCGCATCCACCGGCGTTGCAGCCTGCGGAGGAACGCACGGATGAACCGGCCCGACCCTGGGACGGCAAAGTAGTTGAGCCAGCCATTGCAGACTCGCCCCAGCCACCTACCAACTTCCCAGATGTCGTGGTGCCAGCGCTTGCGGAGCACCTCGTCGATGCGCGCCAGGGTCCTGTTGACCCGTTTGGCGACCGGTTTGCGACCAAGCCGAAAGCGTCCTCTCAGGGTCGTCGTGCAATAGTGCGTGAGGCCCAGAAAGTCGAAAGTCTCCGGCTTGCCCACCCCGCGCTGGCGCCGGTTCAAATCCGCGAACCGGCCAAACTCCACGAGGCGGGTCTTGTCCTGGTGGAGGCTGAGACCGAACCGGGCCAGCCTCTCCCGAACGTCGCGGAAGTACCGCTCCGCATCCCGCTTGTGTTGGAACCCGACAACGATATCGTCGGCGTAACGGACGATGATCGCTTCGCCATCCGGGACGTTCGGGCGCCATTTCTTGTGGAACCACAGGTCGAGCACGTAGTGCAGGAACACGTTCGCCAAGACCGGGGAAACTATTGCCCCCTGCGGCGTGCCCATGCCCGCGTCTGTCCATGATCCACCGTCCATGACGCCAGCGTTCAGCCATTTCTGGATCAGGCGGATGACCCGTCTGTCGCCGATGCGGTGCTCAAGGAACATGATCAACCAATCCCTCGGGATTGTGTCGAAGTACGCCCGTAGATCCGCGTCGGCTATCCAGCTGACCTTGCGCCGTTCTATCCCGAAGGCCAGGGCATCGAGCGCATCGTGCGCCCCCCGCCCCGGTCGGAACCCGTAGCTGAAGCCAAGAAACACCACCTCGTAGATCGGTGTCAGGATCACATCCACAACCGCCTTCTGGACGACCTTGTCCTCCAGCGCCGCGATCCCGAGCGGTCGTGTCCCCCCGTCCGGCTTGGGTATCTCTACCCGCCGAACCGGCGGCGCCCGGTACGCTCCCCCTCTGTGCAGGCGCCGGTGCAGGTCGAGCAGGCGCTCATCCAGACCCTCGCCGTACATGTCCCACGTAACGCCGTCGACACCGGCTGCTGCGTCCTTCTTCAATGCGAAGTAGGCCGCACCGAGCGCGTCCGGCGTAATGTGGTGGAAGAGCGCAGTGAGACGTTCCTTCGGGTTTCTCTCTGCAGCTTTCCGTATCCGGGCCGCCGCCTGTGGCACGCTTCCCCGACACTGTGTTCGGCGCGTGCTTTGGCAATCCGGATTCCCCTTGGTTGAGGCCCTTTCCTCCGGCGACTCCGCAGAAGCTCGCGCTCCCTTGTTCGCCGCCCTCACAGGTCGTACGGCCTCATCCGACTTCTTCAAACCGTTCATCATAGGCTTCGGTTTTCTCCATTCCCTACGCGGCCCCTTTACGACAACCGGGGCAGTTTGAAGACCTCCCAGGGTCCCAACAGAAGGCGTGCGAACGTGCATGGGTTCTCTGACACCGCGGAGCTCGCCGACATCTCACCAAAACGACGCCTGCGATATTGCCTTCGACCGATCTGAAAGCCTCGGCACCCCGGACCATCGCTTTTACGGTGCTCAATAGCCCTGCCCATCCATGCCGCTACCGACGCTTCGCCTGCCCCCTCACGGGAGCCAACGCACGGCTCGCGGAGAAACGTGGTTCGGTTACTCCTTCGTTCCGGGGGACTTGCACCCCCTACCTTCTGCCAGTTCGCCTGGCGCACCAGATCGTCGCGCTCCGCCTCGTCGATCCCGGCGCGCGCCAGATAGCCGTAGATCGGGCGGCGATAGGCCGCCAGCAGTGCCGGAAAGGCCGCCGCGTCGCCCCGGACGTGGCGGGGAAGCCAGCTCCGTTCGCCGAGCGCCACGACGGACTCGTCGTCCGCTTTCGCCCCCATCGGCATCAATCCCCGGATTGTTCCACACGCATCCATGCCCATCCGTACCCGGCGGGCGCGGAAAGGTTTCAGCCTCGACGAATAATACGGTCGAATTTTGACCGCCGGGGCAAATGGATTATGGACGGGAGTCGGGGAGATGAGCACCACGAAACCCCACTGCCTGCTGATCGGCATCGGCGCCGGCACGGGGGCGGCCTGCGCCCGGCGTTTCGTCGACGGAGGCTACCACGTCTCCATGATCGCCCGCGGCCTGGAACGCCTGGCGGGCTTCGAGGCCGAGATCCCCGACACCACGCCCTATGCCGTCGATATCCGCGATCTCGATGCGTTTCACGCCACGCTCCGGCGCATGGTCGCGGCGCACGGCACGCCCGGAACCGTGATCTACAACGCGACGCTCGCCAGCTTCGGTACCTATACTCGGATCACTCCAGAACCCGAAAATCCCGGTGCGAGATGATACGGAAATTGTCGGTTATGGTGTCGCGCCAAGTCGTCCACTCTCGTGGCAGGCGTTGCTTGAAGAAGTGATCGATCGCTTTGGTGAAGAGGTCGAAGTTGGCGTTGAACCTGTTGTAGGTCACCTCGCGATGCATGACGCCCCATAATCGCTCGATGGCGTTGAGGTGGGGGGCGTAGGCGGGCTGGAAGATCAGCTTGATGCGGCAACCCGGCCTCTCCAGCCATTGTCGGACCAGGCGGGCATGGTGATAGCGGGCATTGTCGGCGAAGACGTAGATCCGCTTCTTTCCGGGGTTGTCGGCCTCCAGCTTCTCGAACAGCGCGATGGTCGAGGCGGCGTTGATCCGCTCGGCCTGGACCAAGGGGCAGTGGAAATTCTCCAGATTGAGCGCGCCGTGGAGGTTGATGCGCTGGCGTCCCGAGGTCCGCCTCAGCGCCACCTTGTCGCCTTTTTTGACCCAGCCATGGACTGGACGCGACTGGTATTCCGGGTGCACCGCATCGGCGAAGTAGACCACCTCGTCGGCCTCCAGGCCGTTGAGCAACTTGTCATAAGCCTCGATGAAGGCGGCCTGCTCGGCCTCGTCGGCCTGGGCCGGCAGGCTTTCCGGGCGCTTGTATTCGAAGCCCAGGCGATGCATCAGCTTGATGCAGCCGGAATGGCTGTAGATCACCCCCCAGGTCGCCGCGATATGCGCCGCCACCTCGCCCGTGTCGCGGTAAAGCCGTTCGCCCAGATGCGCCGAAAGGTCCGCCTCTTGCTCCCGGCTCAGATGGCCCGGCCCGCCGGGCCAGTCGAACAGCGTCAATTCATCCAGACCGCCCGCGCGGTAGCGCTTGAACCAAGTCCGCACCGTGTCGTCGTCGAGGTAGAGCACCCGCGCCACCTCGGCACAGCTCAGGCCGTCATCCAGCAGCAGAACGGCGTTCGCCCGCCGGGCCACCCCATGGCTCTCGCTCGGGTGCCCCATCACCGCCCTCAGAGTCCGTCCGGAGACTTTATGTAGGATTACAGAGTTTTCGGAGCATGAGTCGAATGGACGCGAGCTTGATGAAGGCGAGCGCGTTGCGGTTGAGGTTCTCCCAGTCCTTGGCCAGTCGGCGGCAGCGGTTGAGCCAGGCGATGGTGCGTTCGACCACCCAACGCCTGGGCTGGACGACGAAGCCCTTCACCCGATCGGATCGCTTGACGATCTCGGTCTCGAGATCGGGCAGGATGCCGGCCAGGGCGCGGTGAAAGACCGGCCCCTGATAGGCGCTGTCGGCGAACAATTTCCCGAGAAAGGGAAACAGACCGAACAAGGTCGCCAGCAGCGCGAGACCGCCGTCGCGATCCTGAACGTTGGCGGCGGTGACGATGCCGTGCAGCAGCAAGCCTTGCGTATCGACCAGAACATGCCGCTTCTTGCCCTTGATCAGCTTGCCGGCATCGAAGCCGTGGCTGTCGATGCGAGCCCCCCTTTTTCAGCGCTTTTCACACTCTGAGTGTCGATGATGCAGGCCGTGGGGCTGGCTTCGCGCGCGGCTTTCTCGCGGCACTTGAGGTAGAGCGCATGATGGATGCGATCCAGCGTGCCGTCCCAGTTCCACAGGCCGAGGTAATCATGCACGGTGCTTCTGGGCGGCAAATCCTTGGGCAGCGCGCGCCACTGGCAGCCGGTGCTCAGAATGTACATCACGCCGTTGATCACCTCGCGGATAGCGACGCGCCGTTTGCCGCCGCCGGGCTTGCCCGGCGGGATCAGCGGCTCGATATGCGCCCATTCCGCATCGGTCAGGTCGCTCGGATAACGCAGTTTGTCGCGGTTGTAGCGCGGGCGGTTGTCGGCAGTCCACATGGGGCACCTCAAGAGTAAATTCACCACCCCAGAGAATCACAGTTGATTCAGCTCTTCAAGAGGGGGCGCCGGATAACCGATTCATCCGACTCATAAAGTCCCCGGACGGACACTCAGGGGCCCCCGCTCCTTGGCACTCAGAAATCCACCGCGAATCATGCCCCCGAGAAGAATCGATCAACGGCCGGATTGCCAGAGCTTTTTTCGGGTCTCTGAGGAGTCGGGGTATACCTGGACATCGACACCGACGATTTCGAGCGGAACTACCGGGTCAACGCCACCGGCCTGCTGGCGGCGGCGCAGGAGCTGGCGCCGGCGATGATTTCGAATGGCGGTGGCTCGATCGTGGTCACCGGCAACACGGCGGCGATGCGCGGCAAGCCGAATTTCATCGGCTGGTCGCCGAGCAAGGCCGGCCAGCGGATCCTGGCCGAGGCGCTGGCGCGCCAGCTCGGGCCCGACGGCGTGCATGTCGCCTATGTGGTGATCGACGCAGTGATCGACATGCCCTTCGCGCGCCAGCGCTGGAAGGACCAGCCGAAGGACTTCTTTGCCCAGCCCGACGACCTGGCGGCCGAAATCTACCACGTCGCCCACCAGCCCCGCACCGCCCGCTCTTTCTTGGTCGAACTCCGCCCGTTCGGCGAGAACTGGTGATTTCGACCGGTTGAATGGGGTTCCGGTTGCCGGAAACCGCCACTGTCCCGCGGCGTTGACGATCGCTCGCGGGCGTGGACCAGGTCGACAATCAGGTGTTTTCACAGGCGAGAGAGGTGCAAATCTTGGGGATTACAAAGAAACGTTGACATTATCTAATCCAGCCCCTATATTCGAAGTGTGGATGGGAGTTATGAAATGTCGAAGAAAGCCCCAGGAAAAGCACACCGCGAGGGACTGACCATCGTTCAGTTGATGGATATGTTCCCGACCGAGGAAGCGGCTACGGCATGGTTCGAGAGCGTGATTTGGCCGGACGGCCGCCATTGCTCCAAATGCGGCTCGGTCCGTACCTGCGAAGCCTCTCACAAGTATACCCCGACTCCTCAGAGACCCGAAAAAAGCTCTGGCAATCCGGCCGTTGATCGATTCTTCTCGGGGGCATGATTCGCGGTGGATTTCTGAGTGCCAAGGAGCGGGGGGCCCTGAGGGCGGTGATGGGGCACCCGAGCGAGAGCCATGGGGTGGCCCGGCGGGCGAACGCCGTTCTGCTGCTGGATGACGGCGTGAGCTGTGCCGAGGTGGCGCGGGTGCTCTACCTCGACGACGACACGGTGCGGACTTGGTTCAAGCGCTACCGCGCGGGCGGTCTGGATGAATTGACGCTGTTCGACTGGCCCGGCGGGCCGGGCCATCTGAGCCGGGAGCAAGAGGCGGACCTTTCGGCGCATCTGGGCGAACGGCTTTACCACGACACGGGCGAGGTGGCGGCGCATATCGCGGCGACCTGGGGGGTGATCTACAGCCATTCCGGCTGCATCAAGCTGATGCATCGCCTGGGCTTCGAATACAAGCGCCCGGAAAGCCTGCCGGCCCAGGCCGACGAGGCCGAGCAGGCCGCCTTCATCGAGGCTTATGACAAGTTGCTCAACGGCCTGGAGGCCGACGAGGTGGTCTACTTCGCCGATGCGGTGCACCCGGAATACCAGTCGCGTCCAGTCCATGGCTGGGTCAAAAAAGGCGACAAGGTGGCGCTGAGGCGGACCTCGGGACGCCAGCGCATCAACCTCCACGGCGCGCTCAATCTGGAGAATTTCCACTGCCCCTTGGTCCAGGCCGAGCGGATCAACGCCGCCTCGACCATCGCGCTGTTCGAGAAGCTGGAGGCCGACAACCCCGGAAAGAAGCGGATCTACGTCTTCGCCGACAATGCCCGCTATCACCATGCCCGCCTGGTCCGACAATGGCTGGAGAGGCCGGGTTGCCGCATCAAGCTGATCTTCCAGCCCGCCTACGCCCCCCACCTCAACGCCATCGAGCGATTATGGGGCGTCATGCATCGCGAGGTGACCCACAACAGGTTCTACGCCAACTTCGACCTCTTCACCAAAGCGATCGATCACTTCTTCAAGCAACGCCTGCCACGAGAGTGGACGACTTGGCGCGACACCATAACCGACAATTTCCGTATCATCTCGCACCGGGATTTTCGGGTTCTGGAGTGATCCGAGTATATATGCCCTATTGGTGCACCGATTGCCGCTCCTACTTCTCGGTGAAGACGGGAACCGCCATGCAGGCATCGAAAATCCCGATGCGGAAATGGGCGATTGCCATTTACCTGTGCCTGACCTCGCTCAAGTCGGTCTCGTCCATGAAACTGAAGCGTGACATCGGCGTTTCGCAGCCGACGGCGTGGTTCATGATGCAGCGCATTCGGGAAGCCTGGGGCGGGGAAGGCGAAGGCCCGTTCGATGGTCCGGTCGAGTTTGACGAAAGTTATTTCGGCGGAAAGCGCAAAAACAAGTCGAACGCCCAACGGGCCAAAGCCACCGGGCGTGGCCCTGTGGACATGACGGCGGTGGTTGGCGCGAAGGACCGGGCGACGAACAAGGTCAACGCCCGCGTAATCAAGGACACCGACAAGGATACCCTGCAAGACTTTGTGGCCAAGAATGCCGAGCCTGACGCCGTGGTTTACACCGACGACGCAGCGGCTTACGAGGGCATCCCCAACCCGCATGAAAGCGTCAAGCACTCGGTCTCCGAGTACGTTGACGGGATGGCGCACACCAACGGCATAGAATCCTTCTGGTCGATGTTGAAGCGCGCCCACAAGGGAACCTTCCATAAGATAAGCCCGAAACATCTGCAACGTTACGTCTCCGAGTTTGCTGGTAAGCATAACGTCCGCGACTCAGGAACGCTTGCCCAGATGCACGATACCGTCGCCCGGCTCGTCGGTCGTAACCTTCTCTACCGCGACCTCGTCGCTGACAACGGGCTTTCGTCGGGTTCCGGGGCGTAACGGCTCCGTGCGGCGAAACAGCGCTCGCGCTAGCGTCTCCGGGGTCGCGCCAGCGAGGTCCACTTTCGGATCGAGCTTGGGTCTGTAGGTCATTACACGGCCCCCCAGGTGCGCATCCGGCCTCTCAGCAGAGATATGCGCCTCTCGGTGTCTTCGAATTCATGGACGCCCCGCTTTACCTCGGCAGCGTCCGGCCACTGATGAAGGTCTGGAAGTTCAAGGGCGTAGGACGTTGATGGGCGACCCGAAAGCGCCTTTTCGAAAACTGCGACCACCTGCCCTATCAAGGATGAATGCCGCTCCAGCCGCCCCTTCAGACATTCTAGGCGGGCGTTGGCCGCGCTGAGATCGTCCATCGTGGCCAGCTTTTCGGCAGCCATTTCATCGTCCGTCATAGCTGGCCCTCCATTCGGCCATGTTAGCGGTCATCGGATTCCGCTTCCTTCGGATACTGTAGGAAATTTCGAGCCTTCATGGTCCAAAAGTTCTCCGCGCTTCCGCCAACTTCTCGGGGGTAGCCCCGTTTCCTGTTTTCCCGCTGTAGCCCGCTCAGCGTGTAAATAACGGTAACTCTCATCTACCTTTATCCTCTTGCGGATAGAAAAATTTGTCCTTAGCATCTGCTATATCGATGTCTGGGATGCCTTGCTCATCTAGAGTCATGAGCACACCTGTCGCTTCTGCCATACAACCAAAACGCGTGAGTGCTTGAGCATATGAAGAATATGCGTACTCACCCCTCTCTTTCCCCGGACTTCCGTCGAAGATATCCCTTGCTGTTTCGACGCTGCGAGTCTTCTCGATTAGCTTGGCGATATGGATGCCATTACCTGGGGCGCGATAGGCCCTACTAACCAAAATGTATCTGAATGGGTCTTTTATGAACGCGACAACCCATTTGTAGACTGTCACCATAGTCGGGCCGAACACATGAAGCGCCCAGAGCGTGAGCATGGTAGCCCCAACGCCCGAGATAAAGCCGAACCACCACGGGGCTGCCTGCTGCCATTCTTGCCATACTCCCCAGCCGTCTATCATGCCGGGGACCCCGAATATGGTTGCGGGTACGCCAACCACAGTCGTAACTGCACCAACCAGGGCAAAGATGGGATGCGTGTAGACCTTCCTCCACATCCGTCCATCTATCATGCCGGGGACCCCGAATATGGTTGCGGGTACGCCAACCACAGTCGTAACTGCACCAACCAGGGCAAAGATGGGATGCATGCGGATTCCCTGCTCGGCGTCAACGTTTCTTTGTAATCCCCTTTGAATTGACCTCTCGGCCCATACGGTCGTCATCGCGAGCGAAGCGTGGCGATCCAGGCGGCCTCGATGGCCCGCGATGTCTTCGGCGGTCTTCACGCGGCCCTGGATCGCCACGGGGCTTCGCCCCTCGCGATGACGGTGGTGTCCGTCCGCCGGTGAAGAGTCACTTCATCTGCTCACCGGTATCATACCGACCTGCGTTGAGTGCAACTCATCGCGGGTCGGCAAGCGCGACCGCGCGCCCGAGCAAAGCCGAGGAAAAGCCCGCGTGGCGTTTGAACGCCGAACAACCGGCAATGGGTTCCGCTCATTGCCGGTTGGTATCATATGGGTGTTGCGAGCCATTTCGAATTCGTGTTGATTGAGCATTAGTAGATTGAAAAATTCAAGGCGGACTTTGCGCAGGAGCGAAAATTCGGCCTTCGAACGCAGACGTCGTCTGGTATCGGGAAAGGAACGGTTATGAAAGTTTCAATGCTCATTTTGACCCTCGCTTTTGCCCTGGGCGCCATCAATTCCGTCCGCGCGGCGCCCCCTGGCGCTTGCACGCCCTGGCCGGGGTGCGACGGTGGCGGCGACGGATCGGGTGAAACGGCGGCCTTCCTCGAAGTTTGCGACGATACCGGAAAGTGGAACGTGACCGGAAGCTGGACGACGTCGAGAGGTGAATGTTCAGCCAAGAACACGGGCACGGAACAATGGATGACCACCATCAAAAACATAGATTTGTCCGATATGACCGCGGCCACCCTGAGCTTCAGCTACGGCATCGATAATGCCGATGCCGGCGAGTTCATGGCGGTGTCGATCAGCGACGACGGGGGGACGAGCTTCATCGACGTCGGTTTTTTCGAGGGCACCCAGTCCGGTTCGTGGCGGGTAAACATCGTCGACTTCGTTCCGCTGTCGTCGCAAATCAAGCTGCGGGCAAGCTGTCTGACCAACCAAAACATGGAACGCTGTAGTTGGGACGACATCTGTGTGCGGCGGCGACAAATTAGACCACGGAAGCGGCGGGATTTGCCCGGCTGCGGGCGGAGTAAAACTCTGCCACCTGTAGCCTTCGATCCTTTTCGGGATGGAAGGTGGGAGGATGTATACCGTGGACCTTTATCCACGCGTTCGGCTGGCGTGCCATGTTGATGGGCTGAGTCAGCGAGAGGCGGCGAGTCGGTTTGGCATAGCGCGAGAGACGGTGAGGAAGATGCTCGGGCACTCGGAGCCGCCTGGCTACCGCCGCCGCCAGCCACCGAAGCGCCCGAAGCTGGACCCCTTCAGGGATATCATTGACCGTATTCTGGAAGAGGACCGAACGGTTCACTGCAAGCAGCGCCACACGGCGAAGCGGATATTCGAGCGTCTTCGCGACGAGCATGGCTTTGCGGGCAAACAGACCATCGTCAAGGATTACGTCCGGGAACGGCGCCGTCGCCAGCGTGAGATGTTCGTGCCGCTGGCGCACCCTCCGGGTCACGCTCAGGCGGACTTTGGCGAGGCGGATGCGATCATCGCCGGCGTCAAGCGGCGGGCGCATTTTTTCGCCATGGACCTTCCCCACGGCGATGCCTGCTTCGTTGCGGCCTACCCGGCGGCGGCGACGGAGGCCTGGCTGGACGGCCACAACGGGGCCTTCGCCTTCTTCGGCGGCATTCCCCAATCGATTCTCCACGACAATGACAAGTGCCTGGTGTCGCGCATCCTGCCGGACGGCACGCGGCAACGAACGCGAGCGTTCAGCGGGCTTCAATCCCATTATCTGTTCCAGGATCGATATGGCCGCCCCGGCAAGGGCAATGATAAGGGCAAGGTGGAGGGGCTGGTCGGTTACGCCCGCCGGAACTTCATGGTTCCCATCCCCCGGTTTGCGAGCTGGGACGCCTTCAACGCTCACCTGGAACATCAATGTCGGAGACGGGAAAGCGACGTCTTGCGCGGCCATCGCGAGACCATCGGCGAGCGGTTCGGATGCGACCGGGAGAAGCTGATGGAATTGCCGCCGGCGCCTTTCGAGGCCTGCGACAAGGAGGGCACGCGGGTCAATTCGCTCTCCCTGGTGCGCTATCGGGGCAACGACTACTCGGTGCCCGTCGCCTACGGTCACCAAGAGGTCTGGGTCCGTGGCTACGTGCACGAGGTGGTCATCGGCTGCGCCGCCGAGGTCATCGCCCGGCACCCACGCTCTTACGAACGAGAGGACCTGATCTTCGAGCCGATCCACTATCTGGCCTTGCGGGAGCGGAAGATCGGTGCCCTCGATCAAGCCGCCCCGCTGGCCGGTTGGAAGCTGCCCGAGGCGTACGCCAACCTGCGCCGCTTGCTTGAAGCCCGCATGGGCAAGGCCGGCAAGCGGGAGTACGTGCAAGTGCTCCGTCTTCTGGAGACCTTTGCCCTTGAGGAGGTGCACGGTGCCATCCGCGATGCCCCGCGGTTAGGCGCCATCGGCTATGATGCGGTCAAGCACCTGGTGCTGTGTCGCGTCGAGCGTCGACCCCCCCGGCTCGACTTGAACGTTTATCCCTATCTGCCGCGGGCCCAGGTGACCACCACATCCGCCGCCAGCTACATGAGCCTGCTGGGCGGAGCGGCGCCGTGAGCGACACGCCGCAGGTGTTGCTGGCCCATCACCTGAAGGCCCTCAAGCTGCCGACCTTCCTCAGGGAGTACGACAAGCTGGCTCGCCAGTGTGCCAGCGAGGGCGCCGACCACGTGCGCTACCTGCTCCGCCTGGCCGAGCTGGAACTGATCGACCGCGAGCGCCGCATGGTCGAGCGGCGAATCAGGCAAGCGAAGTTCCCGACCGTCAAGAGCTTGGACAGCTTTGACTTCAAAGCGATCGCCTCGCTCAACAAGGCGCTGGTCCTCGAGCTGGCACGATGCGAGTACATCGAGCGCCGGGAGAATGTGATCGCTCTGGGCAATTCCGGCACCGGCAAGAGTCACATTGCGCTCGGCCTCGGCCTTGCCGCCTGCCAGAAGGGCCTGTCGGTCGGCTTTACCACCGCCGCCGCCCTGGTCCACGAGCTCATGGAGGCGCGCGATGACAGACAGCTGCTGAGGTTCCAGAAGAAGCTCGCCAACCTCAAGCTCCTCATCATCGACGAGCTGGGTTTCGTGCCGCTCTCCAAGACCGGCGCCGAGTTGCTGTTCGAGGTGTTCAGCCAGCGCTACGAGCGTGGCTCGATCCTGGTGACCTCCAACCTGCCATTCGACGAGTGGACGGAGGTTTTCGGCTCAGAACGCCTGACGGGGGCGTTGCTGGACCGCCTGACCCACCACGTCCATATCCTGGAAATGAACGGCGAAAGCTTCCGCCTCAAGCAGAGCCGAAGAAAACAGAAACCCGCAAAAAGCGCCTGAGCGGCATCCGCTTGCCCCCGTGGGCCCACAGGCCCCTCCCACGCGCGCCGCGGCCTTTGCCTGCTGAGGGGCAGTCCACGCCGCGCGTGGGTCCCTCCCGTGGACTACGGGGACAAGCTCCTCACCGAACCAAAGTGGCCCACTTTTGCTCCGCCACATGGCCGGGTTTTACTCCGCCGTTGACAGACATCACCGTCGAAACCGTGGGCAGGTCGACGGGGCCACTTCTGATGACGATCCTTTCGCCTCGCGCGGGCACTTACGGCCCGTCGGACTTCCCGCTCCCCTTTAGCGTCGCGCTCAACGATTTCGGCTCGGTCGACTATTCCCTCGACGGCGCCGCGCCCGAGGCCATGACCGGTGATAATGGAGCGTCCTCCACGACGTTCACGGCCCTCCAGGGGTCGCTGGGATCGGGCAATCACGGCTTCGAGGCATTCGCGACGGACACGCAGGGCAATACCACCTCCGACAGCATCGCCTTCGCGGTCGATCTCGATACTCCGGCCGTCGCCTTCGCCGACCCGACGCCAGCGGACGGATCGTCCCAGAGCGCCGCCGCCGTCGATATCCGCTTGGCGACGAATTCAGGCCTGGATCATTACTCGTTCGTCGAGATGGACGAGGATCTCTACCTGTGGCTGCGAATGGATGACGTGATCGGCGGTACCGTCACGGACCTGAGCGCCCATGGCAACCATGGGACCATCCAAGGCGACGCCGTCGAGAATCCCGACGGCAAGTTCGGCGTGGCCTTCGAATTCGACGGCATCGATCATGGTGGGACGATCATATCGGACAGAATTCTCATCAACGGTTTCCAGGACCGCCACAACATCTTCGACACCAGTTTCACCGTCATGGCCTGGGCCAAGCCGGACGTCAGCGACAAGATGGTCATCATCGGCA
The DNA here is from genome assembly GCA_965226475.1 of Alphaproteobacteria bacterium. Classification (GTDB taxonomy): domain Bacteria; phylum Pseudomonadota; class Alphaproteobacteria; genus JASLMY01. The sequence goes on from CBDDDJ010000003.1 coordinate 631,925, forward strand.
ACAAGAGCATAACCGCCCTGCCGGGCTGGCATCTGAGGACCAGCGGCGGGAATCACAAGTTGCGGATCGGCGTCAACAGCGGCGACACCAGCGCGACGGCGGCGAGCGCACAGGCGTCCGACCCGATGGTCCCGGGCGCGTGGGTCCATGTCGTCGGAATCTACGACCACACGGTGCCACACATACAGTTGTATCTGGACGGTGTCCTGGTGCCCACGAAAGCGAACAACGTCTCCCCGCTTGGATACGGCAACGACCTGGAACTCGCCGTCGGGATGCCCGAAGACCCGCGAAAGACCTGGGACGGCTTGATCGACGAGGTCTTGATTTTCAACAGGGTTTTGAGCGCGAGCGAGATCAAGGCGCTCTATAGCTCCTCCGCCGACCAGTACCAGAATACCTATTCCGGGCTGGGCGCGGGCGTCGTCCACGGCTACACGGGCTATTCAGTGAACTCTCTCGGCATTCTCGATCAGACGGAGACGAGAAGCCTCGCCATCGAATGAGCGGGCGGCGGGCTCGGCGGTACGGGGGCACCATCCCCGTCTCTCGAAGAATCGAGATGAAGATGCCTCTGGTCCCAATTTAAGGCTGTCCGGATTCAGGGCGAGAGCAACCGTCGCGACGATATCACCCGGACGGCAGCCAATCTTCATCGAACCGTGTCACAACACGGTCGATTTCTGCTTTTGCTCCGGCGAAGGCCCTTTTTTACGTCCACGCCCATTATCCGGCGCTCAATATTATCCTTGCTCATATACTCGGATCACTCCAGAACCCGAAAATCCCGGTGCGAGATGATACGGAAATTGTCGGTTATGGTGTCGCGCCAAGTCGTCCACTCTCGTGGCAGGCGTTGCTTGAAGAAGTGATCGATCGCTTTGGTGAAGAGGTCGAAGTTGGCGTAGAACCTGTTGTGGGTCACCTCGCGATGCATGACGCCCCATAATCGCTCGATGGCGTTGAGGTGGGGGGCGTAGGCGGGCTGGAAGATCAGCTTGATGCGGCAACCCGGCCTCTCCAGCCATTGTCGGACCAGGCGGGCATGGTGATAGCGGGCATTGTCGGCGAAGACGTAGATCCGCTTCTTTCCGGGGTTGTCGGCCTCCAGCTTCTCGAACAGCGCGATGGTCGAGGCGGCGTTGATCCGCTCGGCCTGGACCAAGGGGCAGTGGAAATTCTCCAGATTGAGCGCGCCGTGGAGGTTGATGCGCTGGCGTCCCGAGGTCCGCCTCAGCGCCACCTTGTCGCCTTTTTTGACCCAGCCATGGACTGGACGCGACTGGTATTCCGGGTGCACCGCATCGGCGAAGTAGACCACCTCGTCGGCCTCCAGGCCGTTGAGCAACTTGTCATAAGCCTCGATGAAGGCGGCCTGCTCGGCCTCGTCGGCCTGGGCCGGCAGGCTTTCCGGGCGCTTGTATTCGAAGCCCAGGCGATGCATCAGCTTGATGCAGCCGGAATGGCTGTAGATCACCCCCCAGGTCGCCGCGATATGCGCCGCCACCTCGCCCGTGTCGCGGTAAAGCCGTTCGCCCAGATGCGCCGAAAGGTCCGCCTCTTGCTCCCGGCTCAGATGGCCCGGCCCGCCGGGCCAGTCGAACAGCGTCAATTCATCCAGACCGCCCGCGCGGTAGCGCTTGAACCAAGTCCGCACCGTGTCGTCGTCGAGGTAGAGCACCCGCGCCACCTCGGCACAGCTCAGGCCGTCATCCAGCAGCAGAACGGCGTTCGCCCGCCGGGCCACCCCATGGCTCTCGCTCGGGTGCCCCATCACCGCCCTCAGGGGCCCCCGCTCCTTGGCACTCAGAAATCCACCGCGAATCATGCCCCCGAGAAGAATCGATCAACGGCCGGATTGCCAGAGCTTTTTTCGGGTCTCTGAGGAGTCGGGGTATAACTAGATTTCCATACCCATCACTATCACACGGGCTCTCTGCGCGCGTACTCCGTCGACACCTGCAATTGACCCACCTTCTCACGCGCTCGGGCCATGTCATGGGCAAGCTGGATGCGCATGAGGTGATCGGCCTTCGGCCCAAAGGCCTTTTCGATCCTGAGCGCCATTTCCGGTGACAGGGCCGCTTTCTCATTGAGCAAACGCGACAGCGCCGGACGGGTGACACCCAGCACGGAGGCCGCTTTTGTCACATCGAGGTCGAGCGGATTCAAAACCTCCTCGCGGATCATTTCGCCGGGATGGGCGGGGCTGTGCATGGTCATGGCTGCGTTTCCTTTCCTAATGGTAATCGAGATAGTCCATCTCCGATGCGTTGCCGTCGGCAAAGCGGAAGATAATCCGCCAGTTGCCGGTAATGGTCACACTCCAGAAGCCTTTCATGTCCCCGGTCAGTGGATGCAACCGCCAGCCGGGAAACAGGCCTATCTCTTCCGGTTCGTTCGCTTCATCGATCGCCGTCAAAATCCGGCGGATCTTCGAGGCCTGCTCGGGCGGCAACCTTTTGGCATCGCCATCCACGTGGAAAACCTTCAGCCCCTTATGATGAAACAATAATATTATCGTGCAGTGTAACGCTACGCTATACAGATGTCAAGCATTCACCCTATTTTTCTCTCCCTCGAGGGACAGCGCCTCACGGCGAGGATACCGGCATCAAGTCTGATTCCGGTAATTCTTCAAGTCTGTTTTTAGGGAACCCCCACGGGAAAACCGGGCCGCGCCAGCGGCCCGTTCTGGACCAAACATCCGTCCGAGTCGGCGGCAAATGGCGATACTTGTCGCGGGCAGTCGATCAATTTGGTCAGGCGAGTTCGGCCAACACGGCCTGAACGTTCTCCTTGGCATCGCCGAACAGCATCCGCGTGTTCGGTTTGAAGAACAGCGGATTTTCCACGCCGGCGTAGCCCGTTGCCATGGTCCGTTTCAGCGCGACCACCGATTTTGCATTCCAGACCTCCAGCACGGGCATGCCGGCGATCGGGCTTTGCGGATTCTCGAGAGCGCCAGGATTGACGATGTCATTCGCGCCGATCAAGAGGGCCACTTAGAGTCCGACTCGAAATGAATCGAGTGTTTTCAGGCTCTTGCGAGACGGCGCGTGAGGAGTTGGATGCTGGCGAGGAAGATCCAGGCCTCGGCGGTCTCGATGGCCGTCTCGAAGTCCTTGGCCAGCCGCCGGTTTCGATTGAGCCAGGCGAGCGTGCGCTCGACGACCCATCGGCGGGGCAGGAGTTGGAAGCCCTTCACGCCCGCGGGACGGTTGACGATCTCCAGCGACCAGCGGCCGATCCGCTTCAGTGCGCCCTCGAGCTTGGGCCCGGCATAGGCGCCGTCGGCGAAGACGTGGCGCAGGCGGGGAAAGTGGCGGGGGATGGCGGCGAACACCGCCGGCGCGCCGTCGCGGTCCTGGATCTCGGCGCCGTGGACCACGACCGCGACCAGCAGGCCGCCGGTGTCGGTGAGGATGTGACGCTTGCGGCCCTTGACTTTCTTTCCGGCGTCGAAGCCCCGGATACCGCCGCTTTCCGTGGTTTTTACGCTCTGACTGTCGATGATACCGGCCGACGGGCCGGCCGCGCGGCCCTCGGCCTCGCGCGCCGCGACCAGCAGTTGCCGGTTGACCTCGGACCAGGTGCCGTCGTCCCGCCAGAGATAAAAGTAGCGCTGCACCGTCGAGCGTGGCGGGAAGTCCCGGGGCAGCATGCGCCATGGACAGCCGCTACGCAGTAGGTAGAGGATCGCGTTCACCACCTCGCGCAATGCCGTCGTCCGAGGCCGTCCCAGCGCTTTGGCGCGAGGCAGCAACGGCTCCAGCACCTTCCATTCTCCATCCGTCAGGTCGCTTGCGTAGCGCAGCAGGTCGCGTTCATACTTCGGGCGAGTGATTTTGGTCCACATGTTGTGTCTCCCTGGTTGCTAAATACAAACAGTGAATCACAACTGACTGAAATCACTCAACTCTTTTCGGGCCAGACACTTAGAGTCCGACTCGAAATGAATCGAGTGTTTTCAGGCTCTTGCGAGACGGCGCGTGAGGAGTTGGATGCTGGCGAGGAAGATCCAGGCCTCGGCGGTCTCGATGGCCGTCTCGAAGTCCTTGGCCAGCCGCCGGTTTCGATTGAGCCAGGCGAGCGTGCGCTCGACGACCCATCGGCGGGGCAGGAGTTGGAAGCCCTTCACGCCCGCGGGACGGTTGACGATCTCCAGCGATCAGCGGCCGATCCGCTTCAGTGCGCCCTCGAGCTTGGGCCCGGCATAGGCGCCGTCGGCGAAGACGTGGCGCAGGCGGGGAAAGTGGCGGGGGATGGCGGCGAACACCGCCGGCGCGCCGTCGCGGTCCTGGATCTCGGCGCCGTGGACCACGACCGCGACCAGCAGGCCGCCGGTGTCGGTGAGGATGTGACGCTTGCGGCCCTTGACTTTCTTTCCGGCGTCGAAGCCCCGGATACCGCCGCTTTCCGTGGTTTTTACGCTCTGACTGTCGATGATACCGGCCGACGGGCCGGCCGCGCGGCCCTCGGCCTCGCGCGCCGCGACCAGCAGTTGCCGGTTGACCTCGGACCAGGTGCCGTCGTCCCGCCAGAGATAAAAGTAGCGCTGCACCGTCGAGCGTGGCGGGAAGTCCCGGGGCAGCATGCGCCATGGACAGCCGCTACGCAGTAGGTAGAGGATCGCGTTCACCACCTCGCGCAATGCCGTCGTCCGAGGCCGTCCCAGCGCTTTGGCGCGAGGCAGCAACGGCTCCAGCACCTTCCATTCTCCATCCGTCAGGTCGCTTGCGTAGCGCAGCAGGTCGCGTTCATACTTCGGGTGAGTGATTTTGGTCCACATGTTGTGTCTCCCTGGTTGCTAAATACAAACAGTGAATCACAACTGACTGAAATCACTCAACTCTTTTCGGGCCAGACACTTAGGTATTCGGAAAGTCGGCGTTGATGGCATCCATCTCCAAAACGATATCGTATGGCACATTGGCGTCGGCCAGCAGAACGTTCATATGGCCCGGCAAGCGTCCGGCGACCGGGTGGATGGCGAACCGCACGTTGACACCCCGATTGCGCAGCGCGGCCGTGATGTCCGAAACCGCGTTCTGGGCCCGCGCCACCGCCATGCCGTAACCCGGCACGATGATGACGTCCTTGGCGTTGGCCAACAGGTTCGCCGTCTCCAGAACCGACGTCGCGACGGCCTCGCCTTCGACCCCCTCCATGATGGTTCCACCTTCGGTACCGAACCCGCCCAAGACCACGTTGAGGAAACTTCGGTTCATGGCCCGACACATGATGTAGCTCAGGATCGCGCCACTGGACCCCACCAGAGCGCCGGTTACGATGAGAAGGTCGTTGCCCAGCATGAACCCGGTGGCGGCGGCGGCCCAGCCGGAATAGCTGTTCAGCATCGAAACGACGACGGGCATGTCGGCGCCTCCGATGGCCAATACGAAATGAATGCCGATAAGACCGGACAAGACGATGGCCACGATCAGGATCGTCACGCCCAAATCGATCTGGCCCATCGAATCGCGCGCCGCCGTCGGCAGCATTTCAAATGCCGAAGCACCGCCCGTCTGCGCGACCAGATACTCCCAACCCAGCCACAACAACAGCGCCATTCCCACCAAATTGAGCCCGTTCCGTCCTGGCAGCAGCAGTGGCCGACCCGACAAGATGCCTTGCAGTTTGGCGAAAGCGATCATGGAGCCGGTGAAGGTTACGGTGCCGATCAGAACGCCTAGACATATCTCGACGGCGAGGATGACCGTCTCGGCCGAGTCCAGCCCCTGGGGCGGACTGAAATGACTGGCGACGGCGACCAGGACGGCCGCCAGTCCCACCAGGCTGTTCAGCATGCCGACAAGTTGTGGCATGCCGGTCATCTCTACCTTGAGCGCGACCACGATCCCGATGGCGCCGCCCACGGCGATGGCGGGTATCAGCACTTCATAGCCGGTCACGTCCCGCGCCAGAGCCGTCGCCACGATCGCCAGAATCATGCTGGCGATGCCATAGAGATTGCCGCGGCGAGCGGTTTCCTGGTGGCTCAGGCCGCCGAGGCTGAGAATGAACAGGATGCTGGCGCCGATATAGGAAACGGCGAGAAGACCCGACGTCATTACCGCCTCCTCAGCTCTTCCGGAACATTTGCAGCATGCGCTGGGTGATGACGAAGCCGCCGGTGATATTGATGGTCGCGAACGCGATCGCCGCCGCCGCCAAGGCGATGACGAGTAGCGACGAATCCGAGACCATCAGCATCGGGCCCAGGATGACGATTCCGCTGATCGCGTTGGTGACGCTCATGAGCGGCGTGTGGAGCGCCGGCGTCACGTTCCAGATGACCTGCCAGCCGACGAAACAGGACAAAACGAATATGGTGAAATGAACCATGAACGACGTCGGGGCATAGAGTCCGATGCCATAGAGGACGGCACCGCCGACGAGCATCGTGGCGACCGACTTGATGCCGTCGTGGCGACCCTTTTCCTCGGCTTCGATTTCGGGGCCTTGTTGAAAGCCTTCCACCACCGATGGGGGACGAGGCGCCGGTGGCGGCGTTTTCGCCGCCGGAGGCGGCCAGGTCAGGGCGCCGGCATTCAGAATCGTGGCGCCGCGGACCAATTCATCCTCCATATCGACCACGACGGCACCGTCCCCGTCGGCCGTGATCTCATCGACCAGATGATAGACGTTGGTCGCATAGAGCAGACTGGACTGCGTGGCCATGCGGCTTGGCAAATCCGTGTAACCAATCATCGTCACGCCGTGGCGAACGACGACCTCGCCCGGTTCCGTCAGCTCGCAATTGCCACCTTGCTCCGCCGCGAGATCCACGATCACCGACCCCTCGCGCATGCTTTGCACCATGCTGCCGGTGATCAATTTGGGGGGCGGTTTCCCCGGGATCAGCGCGGTGGTGATGATGACATCGACCTCCATCGCCTGGTGGGCGAACAGGTCCATTTCCGCATCGATGAATTCCCGGCTCATGGCCTTGGCATAGCCGCCTTCACCGCTACCATCCTCGGCAAAATCGAGTTCCAGGAACTCGGCGCCCAAACTCTCCACCTGTTGGCGCGCCTCGAGACGGGTATCGAAGGCGCGGACGACGGCGCGGACGACGGCGCCCATCCGGCTGGCCGCGCCAGCGGCCGCGAGCCCCGCCACGCCGGCGCCGATCACCAACACCTTCGCCGGGGGAATGCCGCCGGCGGCGGTCGTCTGCCCGCCGAAGAAACGGCCGAAATGCGACGTCGCTTCGACGACGGCCCGATATCCGGCGATATTGGCCATCGAACTCAACGCGTCGCACTTCTGCGCCCGGGAAATCCGTGGGATCGAGTCCATCGCCAGCACGGTCGCATCGCGTTGCCGCAATCGCTCGAGCAGGTCACCATTTTGGGCTGGCCAGACGTGGCTGATCAAGGTCGCGCCGGCATTGAGCATCTCCGCTTCATGGGTCCCGAATGTTGGATGCGGCTCCGGCGGCCGTACCTTCAATATCAGCTCGGCCGCGGCCCATACTTCGCGGCCGTCGCGCGCGATTGTCGCTCCCGCTTCCCGATATCCGTCGTCCGCGATGCTCGCGGTGGCCCCGGCACCGGCTTCCACCATGACGGAATGGCCGAGTTTGATCAGCCGTTCGGCCGATTGCGGCGTGACCGCCACCCGCCGTTCTCCGTGATGAATTTCCCTTGGTACCCCAATGCGCATGAAACTCTCCCCGAAACGTTTCTTCCCCTGCACGGACTACCAGATTCTTTCCGGATAGGTCCATTCAGCCTGCGCCATGATTTCCTGGCGCTCAAGGGCGATTTGAAGACCATGGCCCGCGCGGTCGCGCTGCCGAACGTGGATGAGCCGATTTCATCGTCGCTCGATATAAGAGCCAATCAATGGATCGTCTTGGCCATGGGGGCCGGATGGCCGGCGTCGTGGGCCTCGGCGTCGGCGTCGCCCGTATCGAGGCCGGCGAGCAAGGTGGGGGTGGCGGGAAGGTCGGCGCGCGGGATTTGCGCCTCCCGGCTCCAGAGCTTGGAGCGCATGAGATCGTACTCATTTGGGTGATGGCCGCGCTCGGGCTTTCGGAGATGATTGTCGGGGTCGATCGCATTCCGTGGTCGGCGGTAATACCGTCTGGGAGGACGGCAACGGGAGTGTACCTCAGATGCCGATAGTCAAGGGATTCGCAATTCGCAATGGTTCAAGAACCAACGGTCATGGCGACGCGATGCCGCCTGGAATTTTGATCTCGACCAGCGTGCAAGCCAATGAACCGCCGGAACCCGCCCAGCTGCGGTTGGTGGAGAAAATTATCGAGCACTCGAAAGTCCCACCCCATGAGGTCGAGACAACGACACGAGACATCCTTTCGAGGCCACGCCAGGAGAGAAACCGGTCATGTCAAGTGACGGGCGATGCCGTCGAGGGCGAGCAAAGTCGGGACCGGCAAGCAGCGGACGAGCTCGTGAAACTGGTGCAGCAGCTCAACCGGGCGATGGAAGAATCGAAGCGCGGTGGCCTCATCGTCGAGCCGAGCTTGTCGACCACGAAATCGCAGTTCGGTGGAGAAGGTTCGGGCGGCCACATGCCGAGCATCAAGGTCTTCCGCAAACTTTGCTAGAGGACGAGCCGCGCGGCGAGGCCTCGCATCACTAGCGACCGCCTCAATAGATCGTCTTGGCCATATGGGCCGGATAGCCGGCGTCGTGGGCCTCGGCGTCGAAGTCGCCCGTATCGAGGCCGGCGAGCATGGTGCCGGTGCTGGGAAGGTCGGCGCGCGGGATTTGCGCCTCCCGGCTCCAGAGCTTGGAGCGCACGAGCGCCTTGGCGCACTGGAAATAGATCCGTTCGACCGTGATGACGATCACCGAGCGCGGCGGCTTGCCCCCCATCTCGAAGGAGGCGATCAGGTCCGGGTCGGTCGAGATTGCGGCGCGGCCGTTGATCCGCATGGTCTCGTTGACGCCGGGGATCAGGAACAGCAGCGAGACGCGCGGATCGCGCACGATGTTGCGCAGGCTGTCGATGCGGTTGTTGCCGCGCCGGTCGGGCAGCATCACGGTCTTGGAATCGGCGACGCGGACGAAGCCGGCGGGATCGCCGCGCGGCGTGCAGTCCGTCCCCTCCGGCCCCACCGTCGCCAGCACGGCGAAGGGCGCGGCCTCGATGAAGGCGCGGTAGTGTTCGGAAATGTAGTCGATCTCCTTCACCAGGCTGCGAGGCACCGCCTCGCCGTAAATCGCCTCCAGCTCCTCGATCGTCGTCACGTCGTGCGCGCCCATCGGCTTGTCCATATTCGTCATTCCCGTTTCCAGATCGGATCCTCGATCTCTTCCGTCAGAAACTTCTCGTGCGCCGCCAGCTCTTCCGCGCTCGCCTGATGTGGGCGGGGCGGGCGGGCGACGCTTTCGCCACCCCCGCCGGTCGCCACGGCCTCGCCCCCGCTGGCCAGTTCCAGCCCCGCCTGGCGGCCGCCCATCAGCTCCAGATAGACCTCGGCCAGCAGTTCCGCATCCAAGAGCGCGCCGTGCTTCTCGCGCGCCGAGGCATCGACCCCGAGACGCTTGCAGAGCGCGTCGAGGTTGGCCGGCGCGCCCGGGAACTTGCGCCGCGCCAGCTGTACCGTGTCGACGGCGCGCTCGGCGGGAAGCGGCGGCCGGTCGAGCGCGGCCAGTTCCGCGTTCAGGAACTTCAAATCGAAGCTCGCGTTGTGGATCACCAGCTTGCCCTCGGCCAGGAAGGCGAGGAACGTCTCGACCATGTCGCGGAAGGGCGGCTTGTCGGCGAGGAAATCTTCCGAGAGGCCGTGGATCTGGAAGGCCTCCTCGGGCATGTCGCGCTCGGGGTTGATGTAGGCCTGATAGAATCGGCCGGTCGGCACGTGGTTCAACAGCTCGACGCAGCCGATCTCCACCACCCGATGGCCGGCGCCGGGATCGAGCCCGGTGGTCTCGGTATCAAGAACGATTTCGCGCACGGGGTCCCCGCTTCGAGGGATGGTCGGCCGGTCGGGGCCGGGGCCGCGCGCGGGGCGGCCAGCGGTGACCGGGCCTGTCCCGCAGCATTGTCACGAGGTCTTCGACCTGGCGCAAGGTCCAGGCGCGGCCGAGGCCGGTTTCCAGCAGAAAATCGGCGCGAAGCCGCTTCAAACCATCGGGCACCTGCTTGTCGAGAATGTCGTGGAACTTCTTTTCGTCCATCGCTGGGCGGGACAGCACGCGCCGGCGCTGCACGCGGTAGGGGGCGCTGACGACGGCGATGGCATCGGTCCGATCCTCGCCCCGGTTCTCGAACAGCAGCGGCACATCCAGTACGACCAGCGGCGTCCGCCGCCGGGCTTCCCGCGCCAGGAACGCGCGCTGGGACCGGCCGACCAGGGGATGGACGATTCCCTCCAGGCGGCGAAGCGCGGCCGTGTCGCCGAACACCCGGCGGCCGAGTTCCGGGCGATCGATGGCGCCGTCCACCACCACGCCCGGAAAGGCCGCCTCGACCGAGGCGACGGCCGCGCCCCCCGGCGCCATCAGCCGGTGCGCGGCAGCGTCCGCGTCGTGGACCGGCACGCCCAGACGGCGGAACATCTTGGCCGTCTCGGACTTGCCCATGCCGATGGACCCGGTCAGTCCGAGAATGAACATGGGCGCGCGCCCTCAGCCCGCGATGTCGGCCAGCACGTCGGCGCGCTGCGCGGCGCTCACCTCGGGCTCGACGCCGAACCAGGCCTCGAAGCCCGGGCGGGCCTGGTGCAGCAGCATGGAGAGGCCGTCGACGCCCGCGTTGCCACGCGCGCGGGCGGCCGCCAACAGCGCCGTCTCCAGCGGGATATAGACGATGTCGTCCACCACCGCGCTCCCCGGCAGGTCGTCGAGCGCGATGTCCAACGGCGGCTGGCCGTCCATGCCGAGCGAGGTGGCGTTGACCAGCAGGGCCGAGCCCGCCAGCGCCTCCGAGCGGGCCGACCAGTCCTCGATGGTCAGCCGCGAATCATCCATGTCGGCCGCGAGCGCGTCGGCCCGCTCGCGCGTTCGGTTGAGCAGGCGGATCTCCGGCGCCTCGGCGTCCAGCAGCGCCGCGACGATGGCGCGGGCCGCCCCGCCGGCGCCCAGCACCACGGCGGGACCCGCCGTCGCGCTCCAGCCCGGCGCGTCCTGTCCGAGCGCGGCGAGGAAGCCGAAAGCGTCGGTGTTGGACCCGCGCAGGCTGCCGTCGTCCCGGACCACGACCGTGTTCACCGCGCCGATCCGCGCCGCGATCGGCTCCACCTCGTCGACGATCTCCAGCACCGCCCGCTTGTGCGGCAGGGTGACGTTCGTGCCCCGAATTCCGAGCGCCGCCAGACCCCTGAGTGCCGCTTCCACCTCGCCCGGGCGCACGGCGAAGGGCAGATAGGCACCGTCGATGCCATATTCCGCGAGCCAGAAACCATGCAGGCGGGGCGAGCGGGAATGGCCGATCGGCCAGCCCATGACGCCGGCGACGCGTGCCTTGCCGGTAAGCCTCATGTCATCGCAACTCCATGCTCTCGAAGGAACGCCAGGAGGGCCAGGAGGGGCAGCCCCAGGATGGTGAAGTGATCGCCCTCGACCCGGGTGAAGAGCTGTGCGCCCCGGCCCTCGAGCGCGTAGGCGCCCACGGTCTGGACCGCCACCTCGCCGATCTCGTCAAGATAGCGATCGAGGAAGGCCTCGCTCAAGTCCCGCATCTCCAGCACCGCCTCCTCCCGGTGGCGCCAAAGGACGGCACGGTCGCGCGAGACGGCGACGGCGCCGACCAGGCGATGGGCGCGGCCCGAAAGCTCTTTCAGCGTCGCTTTCGCCCCGGCCCGGTCCGCCGGCTTGTCGATGATCCGCCCTTCCAGCAGAAGGATCTGGTCGGCGCCGACGACCAGGGCACCGGGCGCGGCGGCCGAAACCCGTTCCGCCTTGGCGTCGGCCAGCGCCTGGGCGATGGCCTCCGGCGGCGCGCCGGCGGCGGCGAGCGACGCCTTGATCGCAGCCTCGTCGAGGCGGGAGGGGCGGGTTTCGAATTCGAGGCCGGCGTGGCTCAGCATGGCCCGGCGGGTCGGGCTTTCGGATGCCAGGATCAAGCGGGGCGGGTTCTCGCGGTAATCCATGTTCGGGCTTGAGTTGTGCCAAAAACCGCTTATATTTCCGTTGGTTGGTCAAATCAAGCTCATATCGCACAGAGGGACATCATGGCCGAGACGGGCCAGGTCATAGCGCTCGAGGGGATCGCGCCGCCGCCGCGGCCGGCACCGGACTTCGCTGAAACGCGCGCGCGCCTCGGACGGCTGCTGATCGACCACACCCTCGTTCAAAGCTGGCGCCGCAGCCGGCGGGCCAGCCAGGCTTACGGTTTTCCCGATCCGGGCTCGCTGCTGCCCGATCACGGCACCGGCCGGCTGGAGCGGCCCTATCAGAACACCGCCCTGCTCTTCGCCGTCGATGGCCGGATGCCGGTCGGCCTCAACAAGCATTTTCGCCTCCGCGCCTCGAACCGGATCAGCTGGCGCAATCTTTCGGCTTACGCGCCGGAGCTGGATTTGAGCGAGTACAAGTCGGCCGACGGCCGCTTCGATTCGCCCAACCTCGACCCCCTGGTTCGCAAGCTGCTGCCGCTCGACTACGCCTTGATGGTGGAGCGGGGCGCCGAGGGCGGGGACGTGTTCGAGCTCACCCACTTCCACGTCAAGGTGGAACGGCTGACCGACAACGCGATCAAGGATCTGGGGCGCGGCCTCGGCTATATCGAGCGCCGCCTGTTCGAACGCGGCGAGGACTACGTCGAGGCACTGGAGGCCAAGTTCTACGAGTACCACGGCTTTTCCGCCAACGCGTCCGGCCGCAAGAGCGCGGGCGCCATGGCGGCCCAGTTGCTGGCGACCAGCGAGCTCGACTTCGCGGTCTATGTCGCGAGCCAGACGGACAACCGGCTGGCCGTGCTGACCCAGGAGGACGAGGTGGCGCAGTATCTGCTGATCCGCCTCTCGGGCCGGACCCGCCAGCGCTTCGAGGCCTCGATTCCCGCGGGCTTCGAACTCGCCGACTATCTGGTGAACGCGCCGGATGGACCCGATGCCGTCCTCATCCTGCGCGCCCGCCTGGCCCGGACCGAGGCCGCCCGCCCGCACCGCCGCCGCGCCCGAGACAAGGATGTCACCGCGCCATGGCTCGCAATCGCCGAGGAGGCGGTGATCGCCGTCCCCGGCCGCGACGCGCCCGACATCGCGATGGCCTGGAGCGAGGCGGCGGCGGGGGCGTAGGCGTTTCGGCGCGAAATCTCCCCCGCCCGGTCGCGCGTGCCTGTTTTGCGATGAGGCTGGCCAAATGGGATTCCGGCTCGAAGGCAATGTCGGGAGGGGGCGGGCGGCCGTCGGAATGGAACGCGAACGGAACGGGTGAATTCATTACCGCGGCCAGCCGGCCGCGGGTCGGGGCGACGAACGAACGCACGCACCCCGTCGAACGTTCGGCGCCATGGAGAGCCGCCTTCCGCAAAACGCAGAGCAGAATGCCGACGATATTGCCAATACGCATCGTGGCGCCGTCGACACTCCCCGGCGAAGATGGAGAAAATACCAAATTGCCGACAACTTGGAAGTCGGGCCGTGGCACGCTTGAATGGCATGGATCTTGCGGATTATTGCGCGTGCTGAAATCGCCCCAAGGCAAACGGCGCCGCGCGGCGGCGACTTGGCGTGCCCCCGACGGGACACCATCGGAGGATACGAGATGATCTGGAATTCCGTTCCCCTGATGACGATCATCGACATCGTCAACGTTTCACTCATAGTCTTCCTGAGCATCACGGCGCTGCGCCATCGGGCCATGCTGTCGGACTTGCGGATTTCGGGGGCCTTGGGGCTGACCATATTTGGTCTGGCGATGATTGCCGCATTTCATTTGGCGGACCTCGCGTCCATGACGGTGTTGCCGCCGATGATCGGCCGAGAAGCGGCCATGGCCACGATGATGGGACTGCATCTGAATTGGAGCTGGGCGGCCGACGTCATGGCCATCGGCGCGATCGTCGCGGGACTGTCTCGCATGATGCGAAAGCTGTTCCCGCAACTCGCCGGCATAATTCGGAGCCAGAAGGCGGAGATCGAGCAGCGGCGCGCGGCCGAACGAACGCTGGCGGCGAACCGCGCGGAATTACAAGACGCCATGGACGCCTTGCCGGTTCTCATTTGCTATGTCGACAAGGACCAACACTGGCGCTTCAACAACAAGGCCTATATCGACTGCTCGACCATGACCCCGAGGAGCTGACGGGACGTCATATTCGCGACGGTCTCGGCGAGGCGACCTACGAGATGATCCGCCCCAATGTCGAGCGCGCCCTGGCCGGCCACGGCGTGACGTTCGAAGCCATGAGGCCACACGCCAGCGGCAATGACCGTTACGCCCGAATGACCTACGTGCCCCGACGCGGCCCGGAGGGGAATGTCAATGGTTTCTATGCCGTGGCGACCGACGTCAGTGAAATCAGACAAGCACAGGAAGAGCTGGCCGAGGCCCACGCGCGGTTGGAGGAAAGAGTCGAGAGACGGACCGCCGAGTTGCAACGGGCCAACGAGGCGCTCGTCGACAGCGAAGCGAAGCTGGCGGCGATCGTCGAGAACGCACCTTTGCCGATCGTCCTCAAGGAGCTGGACGGGCGATTTTCCCTACTCAACAAGCACGCCTCCGAAGTGATAGGAATCGATCCCGAAGCAGCGATCGGCAAAACACTATTCGATATCTACCCGAAGGAATATGCGGACAGATATAGCGCGCACGAGAAAGACGTCGTCGAGGAAAACAGAGCCATCACCCGTGAATACGCCGACCCCACGCCAATGGGATTGCGCGACTTCATCCTAATTAAATTTCCGATCCTGGGCAAAAATAATATCGCAACGGGTATCGGTGTCGTTTCTCTCGACATCACGGAACGAAAAAAGGCCGAAAATGCACTTCAGACACTCAACGACGAGCTCGAGCAGCGGGTATTCGAACGGACGGAAGCGCTGAAATCGGCACAGGAAAGCCTCATTCAAAGCGAACGCCTGGCGACACTGGGACAGCTTACGGCAACCGTCAGTCATGAATTGCGCAATCCCCTCGGCGTCATGCGCACGTCAATGTACATTCTGCGCGGGAAATCGGAAGGCAGGGACGATCTGGAGCAACGTGCGATAGAACGTACCGAACGCGGCATCGATCGCTGCGATCGGATCATCGATGATCTGTTGGACTTTTCTCGAACCCGAATCCTCGACAGGGAGCGGATCGTTATAGACGACTGGTTGACGACGCTGCTGAGCGAACAAGAATTGCCGAAGCACATAACGTTGAAGCTCGATCTCGCATCTCCTGGCGTCGCTCTGTCGATCGACCCGGAACGCCTGCGGCGCGCCGTCATCAACAGCTATGAAAATGCCTGTCAGGCAATGATCCCGGAACCGGCACGGGGCCGACAGGCTGGCGATTCCCGGCTGTTGGTCGCCACCCGCGCCACTGACGAACGGTTGGAAATTCGCATCCAGGACAACGGCGTCGGCATGTCGGAGGACGTCTTGGAAAAACTTTTTGTTCCTCTTTTCAGCACCAAGAGTTTCGGCACGGGCCTGGGACTCCCCACGGTCGAAAATATCATGATGCAACATGATGGCGGTGTCGAAGTCGAGAGCACGGCGGGACGGGGCGCGACGTTCGTACTCTGGCTCCCGCTGCGGGATTGACGTCGTTCGGCGAATGTCTCCGGCTTCCCCGCCGTCGGCATCGGGACGCAGGGCCGCGCGGCCCCAATCTAGCCGATCCGCCGTTCGCCCGGCCGGCGCGCGCCCATCATGGTCGCCAGCGACGTTTTGGCGACGCCATCGGCGTCGAAGTTGGCGGGCTCGAGCCAGGCTTGCAGGATCCGACGCACCTCGGGCCATTCGTCGTCGAGGATCGAATACCAGGCGGTATCCCGGTTCATTCCCTTGAAGATCTGGTGGTTTTGGAAGATGCCCTCGAAGCGGAAGCCGAGGCGGCGGGCGGCGCCCCGCGACTTGGCGTTGAGGGCGTTGCAACGCCACTGCATGCGGCGATAGCCGAGCTCGCCCATGGCATGATCGAGCAGCAGGTAGAGCGCTTCCGTCGCCGCCCGGGTCCGCTGCAGGGCGACGCCGAACCAGATGTGGCCGATCTCGATCACCCCGTCGGTGGCGGAAAGGTCGAGGTAGCTCGCCTGGCCCTGGGCGCCCGCCACGCCTTCGGGCAGGACGGCGTGGTAGATCCGGTCCAGCATCGCCGACTGCCGGCGGAGATCGGCCTTGTAGGCCGCGACCGAGGGCCAGGGCCCGTCATAGAGATAGTCCCAGATCCGAAGCGCCGCCTCCGGCTCGTGCGCGGCGGTAAACATCGACTCGCCATGGCGTTCCGCGTCCAGTGGCTCGAGGCGGACGTAGCGGCCCTGGAGCGGCGCGCGCGCCGGCAGAATTCCCCGCGGCGGCTTCCCAAGCTTGTCGCCCCTAAGCGGCCGTGGATAGAGTCGTTCCTGTTTCTCGGTCATGCTCGCGCCCTCCAGACTGATTACGGTCCGGCGAGCCTAGGCGGCCAACGGTCTTATCAACAGAGCCAATTTCAGGCCTATACATCATTCCAAACCGAGAACGGCCGTCAGCCCATCACCAAGCCACCGTCGACGTAGAGGGTCTGGCCGGTCATGAAACCGCTCCATTCCGAGGCCAGAAACAGCACCGGGCCGGCGACGTCCTCCGGCCGGGCGATGCGGCGGAGCGGGGTCTGGGCGATCAGCTGTTCCTTGACTTCTTCCTTGGTGTGGGCGCTCGCCTCGGTCGGGTAGACCAGGCCGGGGGCGACGCAGTTGACCCGGATGCCGAAGGGGCCGAGCTCCATCGCCAGGTTGCGGCTGAAGCCGACCAGCGCCGCCTTGGCCGTGGTGTAGTCGTGATAGGGGATGGTCGGGCGGGCGACGAGGTCGCTGGCGACGTTGACGATCGCGCCCCGGGCGCGGGCCCGCATCGCCGGCAGCAACGCCTTGACGAGGCCGTGTGTGCCGAGGAGCGCGCCGTCGAACTGCGCCCGGTAGTCGGCCCACTCCAGATCCCAGAACAGCGGCCGGCGCTCGGGATCGAAACGATAGGCGCGAAAGGCGTTGTTCACCAGCACGTCGACCTTGCCGAAATCGGACAGCACCGCCGCGGCGAGGCCAGCGACCGCCGCGCCGTCGGTGACGTCGGCGGCATAGGCGGCGGCGCGGCCGCCCGCCCGCCGGCAGGCGTCCACCGTCGCCTCGGCCGCCGCTTCGTTGGAGAGATAATTGACCGCGACCGACGCGCCCTCGGCGGCGAAGGCGCATGCGATGGCCCGGCCGATGCCCCGGCTGGCGCCGGTCACCAGGACGCTTGCATCACGGAAGTCCATCGGCCCCGCCTCGCCGGTTCACTTCGGGATCAGGTCGGACTTGATCACTATCGACATGTCCAGCCTGGTCTTGATCAGGCCGAGCGCATGGAAGGTGTCCGCTCCCTTCCGCAACAGCTCGAGGTCGAAGTGGCCGAGGCCCTTGGCCTTCGTCGTCTCCGAGACGGTAGAGATGTTGCGGATCCGGATAATCTCCAGGTTGATCTTCTCGTCGCGGCCGTTAATCGCCCGCGTCTTGGCGACCTTGGCGGCCTCTTCCGGGTTGGCGATCATCCAGGCGGCGCTATCGCGGTAGGCGGCGAGGAAGCGGCCGAGCAATTCTTTCTTCCGCTCGTACATTTCGAGCGGCACGACGAACATGTCGCTCGGCACGTTCAGATAGTCGCGCACCTCGATGACGTCGACGTCGCCCAGGCCCTTCAGCGTGCCGACGAAGAGGCCGGTGTCCGTTGCCGCCGTGGCGTCGACCTGGCCCTGGATCACCGGGCCGAAGTTCAAGAGGCCGGTGACGACGATCTCGACGTCCGCCTCCGTCAGGCCGACTTGGTGCAGCAGCACCAGCAGGTTCTGCCGCGTGCCGCTGGAGAGGCTGTAGACGCCGATCTTCTTGCCCTTCAGGTGCTCCGGCCGGGTGATGCCGCGCGCCTTGGGCGCCACCACGTTGAAGACGTTCTGGGGATAGATGTTGTAAATCGCCACCAGCTTTTCGCCCTTGTCGAGCGCCTGGTAGAACGAGGCCGGATCGGTGAAGGCGATGTCGGCGGCGCCCGCGAGCATGTTGCGGATGGCCGAGCCGCCGCCGGTGCCGGGCACGTAGCCGAGCTCGATGCCCCGCGCCTTGAAGAAGCCCTTGTCCGGCTCCGCCAGCAGGTTGGTGATCTCGCTGATCGGCTTGCTCCAGCCGGCGACCGAGAGCTTGTCCAGCGCCCTCGCCGTGGTGGCGGCGCAGGAGAGGGCGAGAAGTCCGACGGCAAGCTGTTTCCAGGGGTTCATGGCGACAGTCCTTTTGCGTGATGGCGGAGCAGCCAGCGCTCCACGCCGATGGCGATCTGGTAGACGGCGATGCCGAGGAGGGTGATGACGATGAAGAGGGCGAACATGAGGCTCGAATCCATCATTCCCTGGGCGGCGATGATGGAGGCGCCAAGCCCCTCGCGCCCGCCGATGAACTCGCCGACGACGGCGCCGACCAGGGCCAGGACGACGGCGACGCGAACGCCCGCCAGGATCACCGGCAGCCCCGAGGGCAGCTTCAGGCGGGCCAGCGTCTGCAGGCGCGTGGCCCCCAGTATGCGGAAGAGGTCGCGCTTCCTCGGGTCGATCAGTTGCAGGCCGGTGAGCGTGTTCTCCAGCAGGGGGAAGAAACAGATGAGCGCGGTGATGACCACGGTCGAGGCCATGCCGAAGCCGAACCAGACGATGAAGAGGGGCCCCAACGCCAGCTTCGGCACCACCTGGCTGGCGATCACGTAGGGCCAGAGCAGGCGGCGCAGGAAGTCGACCTCGCCCAGAACCACGCCGGCGACGAAGCCGATGCCGCAGCCGAGCGCCAGGCCCAGCAGCATCTCGGCGCCGGTGACCCAGATATGCGGCCAGAGATAACCCGTCGTCAGCCCGCTCCACAGCACCTCGCCGACGTCGAGCGGCCTCGGGATGACCAGCGCCGAGATGCCCGTGAGGCGGCAGAATGCCTCCCAGGCCAGCACCAGAGCGACCAGCAGCAGGGCGGAATAGAGCCGCGCCCGGTTCACCGAAGCACTCCCCGCCCCGCCGCGCCAGAGCGGGTCGCGCCGTGTCGACGGTTGCCGCGGGAAAGACGACGCGGCTCCGTCATCGCGAGCGAAGCGTGGCGATCCAGGGCGGCGTGAAAGGCATCTACCACGTCGCGCGGCATCGAGGCCGCCTGGTTCGCCACGCTCGCTTCGCTCACGCGAGATGACGACGTTGCGTGTTCCGAAGCCATCGGCGCGCGCCTCATGCGGCCAGCGGCGCGCGCATGGCCTGGCGCGCCTCCAGACAGAAGGCGTTGAAGCGGGAGTCGTGGCGGATCTCCGCCGCCCGGGGACGGGGAAGCGCCACCTTGAGCACCGCCTGGATGCGGCCCGCCTCCATGACCGCCACTAAATCGGCGAGGAAGACCGCCTCGGCGATGTCGTGGGTGACGAACAGCACCGTGGTCTCGCGGGCCCGGGCGATTTCCAGCAGGTCGGCCTGCAGTTCCTCCCGCGTCATGGCGTCGAGGGCGGCGAAGGGTTCGTCCATCAACAGCAGCTTCGGCGCGCCGATCAGCGCCCGGGCGATCGCCACCCGGCTCTGCTGACCGCCGGAAAGCTCCAGCGGATAGCGCGCGGCCAACTCGCCGATGCCCATCAGCGCCAGCAGTTCCCCGGCCCGGGCCCGGTCCTCGGCGCTCGGCGCGCGCTTCAGGGAGACCGGCAGCAGCACGTTGTCGAGCACCGGGCGCCACTCCAACAGGGTCGGTGCCTGGAAGACGAAGCCGACGTCCTGGCTCGGGGCCACGACCCGGGCGCCATCGATGCGGATCTGGCCGGCGCTCGGCATCAACAGGCCGGCGGCGAGCTTCAGCAGGGTGGTCTTGCCGCAGCCGCTGCGTCCCACCAGGCAGTGGAAGGCCCCCTTGGGGATCCGCCAGTCGACCGCCGCGACGACGCTCGCCTCGCCCGCATAGGCGTAGGAGACGGCGGCGATGTCGAGGAAGCTCATGGTCCCGTCCTCATTCGACATAGGACGCGAAACGTTCGGCCGCGCGCTCGGCCGAGGCCTCGATCTCGGTGATGGTGACGAGGTCCAGCAGGTTGAAGCGGCCGTCGTGGTGCCAGCCGGCCTCCAGCAGGCTCATGCGGCCGAGGGCGGTGATGCGCGTCACGCCCTCCGCGCCCAGCGCCTCGGCGAGCGGGAAGAGACGCTCGGGCGCCGCGGCGACGGCGACCGACTGCAGGTAGGCCCGGTGCGGGGCGACGAGCGGAACCACCTCGCCCAGATCGGCGACGCCGACGACGCGGATCGTACGGTTGAGGCCGCTCGGCGCCAGACCGTCGGCGGCACCCGAATAGGCCACGGCCCAGGGCGAGGCGGAATCACCCACGAGCTCGACGTCGGCGCCCGCCAGGCTCTGCCGCTCTTCGCCGTGGCGCCAGCCGGCGACGGCATTGGCTTCGCCAACGGTGAGGGCGCGACGGGGAAAGCGGCTCTCGAAGGCGGCGAGCTCGCCGGCGAGCGCTCCCGCGAAGTCCCGGGGCGAGAGAGCGCCACCCGCCTCGACATAGACGCATTGCGGCGAATAGCAGCCCTGCTGGTCGTAGGAGACGATGTCGCGGGCGGCATCGTGCGCGCTGCCCCAGCCCTTGGCCGCGTCCAGCGCTTCGCGGGCGATCACCTGGAAGCTGATCTTGTGGCCATGGGGCAGGTAGCGGGTGGTGATCGGAACGCGCTCGCCGAGCTGGCCGAGCGCCTCGTTGCCGCCATAGGCCAGCACCACGTCGGCCTCGGCGAAGAGGGCGCGTTCGCTTGCCTCGTCGCCGCCGCGCCACCAGAGGACGGCCAGGCTGTCGCGGAGCGACGGCTCGATCTCCACCAGCAGGCGGGCGAAGTGGCCGGCGAAGAGCGGCTCGGCGCTTGCCACCTTGCCGATAGAGCCCGACTTGACCAGCAGGCCCGAAACCAGGCTCCAGAGCGGCAGGCCCGGCACGTTGCCGGCCCAGACATGGGCCAGCAGGTCCGGCCCGTAGGCCCGGGCATAGCCGCCCTTGGGGGTCGGCTGGAAGCTGTCGAGCAGGCCGGGATTGGCGAAATCCTCGGCGAGAAATCGGGTCAGCTGCGGCTTGCGGAAGGTCTTCAGGTACTCGCTCAGGCCGAGGCGGACCATCTCCCCGTCATAGCCGGTGATCGCCGGCAGCAGGCGGTCGAGTTCGCGGCGGTAGGGGTCGCCACGGTCCAACAGGCGCCGAATCACGGCATCCACGATCTCCACGATCTCGTCGGCGCGCCGGCTCTTGAGGCCGGCCCGGGCGCCGGCGCGGACGGTGGCGGCGAGGCGCCCGATCTGTGCCTCGCTCAGCACCGGCACCTGAACTTGAACCGGCGGCTCGGCGCGATCGAAGGCGAGGGTCTCCCAGCCGACCTCGCCCTCGTCGAGGCCCGGCAGGTAGCCCGCGCGTTCAATTTCCCCCATCCGTTCTAGCCCTTGGCCGCGCGGAGAAACTCGTCCACCGCGAGGGAACAGCCCCGCGCTTCCGCCCCGCCGGCCCTGCCGAGTAGCTCGAAGCCGCCCTCCACCATGCGGCCCGCGTCCTCGGTCAGGATGGTCGTACAAATGTTGAAATGCGCGAGGTCGGCGTGGGCGAGGACGCCAACCTCGCCCGGCGGCACATCCCGGCCGCTCAACGGATCGACCACGCGGGCGCGGATCCAATGCGGGCCGGACTTGACCGAGGGGCAGACCGCGTTGCCCCCATCGTAGAACTGAGTCGACAGCTCGGTCATGCCGTACATGTTGACGCAACGGCCGCGGGGCACGCCAAGGCGATCCGAGAGGGCGTCGTAGAAGGCGTCCGCCTCCAGCTCGCGCGAGAGGCCCTTGAAACCACCGGTATCGAGGATGCGGCTGCCCTCGGGTAGCCGGAGGCGGAGATCGCGGGCCGCCATCTCGTCGATCACATGCACCAGGGAGAAGCTCGCGCCCAACAGCGCGTAGGCCTCGCCCTCGGCTTCGGCGCGTTCGAGGCGTTCGAACAGCGCCTCGAACGCCACGCCGCTCTCGGAGACGAAATAGCCGCTGTCGGGGCGCGAGAAATGACGCAACGCCAGGGCCAGATAGTGGGCGAGGCTCGAGTTCGGCATCATATGCTCGGTCGGGAACAGCACGGCCATGGCCAACCGTTCGTCCGCGCCCATGAAGCGCTGGCGGAAGTTCTTCACCATCGAGGCGTCGTAGACCTCGACCGTCGGGTGGTGGCTCTTGCCGCGCGCGCCGTCCCGCGTCGTGCCGCTGGTCATGAAGACGCGCGCGGCGTCCACGGGCGCGCAACAACTGAGCGTCAGGTCTTTGAAGGCGTCGATCGGCACGGCGGGGATATCGCGCCAGCCGGAGACCGTCGCGGGCATGCGTCCGCGCAGGCGGCAGAAGCGCTGAAAGAGCTCGTTCCCGGCGAACTGATAGGCGAAGAGCCGGAGCGCCAACGCCTCGAACTCATCCTCGCTCGCACCATCGGCGGCGATAAAATCCATCACCGCGGCAATAATCTCCGCTTGCCTCATCGACCACGACCTCGCGCCTGCGCCTGATTCCGGTCGGCGGTCATGGGGAATGGGTTTTGAGTGAACGCAAGACTCCCGTTTCCTACGCCGGCATGACCCGGTTCAGGTTCGAAGGGTCGTCGCGTTGGCGCGGGCTCGCCCGCCCCCGGCGACATCTCAGCCTCCTAGCGAGGCTCCCCTGGGACCAATCGCGGCCATAATAGGGATTGTCCGTTGCGGGTCAAGCGGACCGCTCGAGCGCGAGCGGCGATTTGATCTTCGCCCCGATACGAGATAGACGACGGTTCGCCTAAAGGGAGCCACGCATGACGCCGAACGAGATCGCCAGGGTCCAGGAATACCTCCGGCGCGCCTTTTCCAACGAGCGGATCATCATCGACCAGCCGTCGCGGCCGAACGCGCCGGTGGAGGTGCGTATCGCCGAGGAATTTATCGGCGTGCTCTACCGCGACGAGGAGGAGCGCGAGGTCTCCTACACCCTCAATGTCTCGATCCTGGAGGAAGATCTTCGACCGGCGGTCGATGCCATGCCCGGGCGCGGCCGGCGCTAGCCGGATCGAGTTTGATCCGAATCACCCGGCCACCCGCTAACCCGCGCCCGCCGCGAGGCCGGCGTTGAACCGGGTTTCGGCGTCGCGGAAGGTGGCGCGGGTGTTGTTCATGTCCCAGGGCTGTTCGACTAGGGTTTCGTGATCCCACTGGCTGCGGGGGACCGGCGGATCGAAAAAATCACCCCCGTAGACGTGAATCGCGCTGGTCAGCTTGGCGATCGGGTTGGCCACGGAGTGGATGATGTCGGGGCCGAGCGTCGCGACCTGTCCAGCACCCATGCTGTCGGCGCCCGCCGCCTCCAGTCCCGCCCCGCCCTCGCCCGCGTCGGCCCGCCGGCGCCAGAAGACGTTGTCCTCCCGCCCGCCATAGATGCCGATGACGGCGAACATGTTGTGATTGTGCGGCAGCAGCGTCATGTAAGGCGCCCAGACGAAGTTGATCACCGTCAGGTCGGGCGCGTGATGGAGCGGAAAGACGCCCGCCTGGGTCGGCTCGCCGAGCTCGGCGCGGATGCCCGCCGGATCGGCCACCGCCGCCAGCACCAGCGCGCGGATCGCCCGCTGCCCCTCGGCCACGGCGCCCTTGCAATCCTCCAGAAACTTGTCCTTCGAAAACATTGGCTCAATTCGTGAATTGTATGCGTCACCTTGTTACGGCGGCGGCGAGGCAGGCTCGGTCATTGGCGCCGGGGGCGAGGCCGACGAGGTGGAACCAGCTCAGGTAGTTGTCCAGATAGCGGGTGGCGATGCCGCGGCGGGGACGCAGCAAGTCCTTCAACCGGCTGTGGCGGCTGTTCACCGTCTGCACATGCAGATCGCCCCGAACCCGTTCCCCCATCGAGCGGTTGAGTGCTTCGTGGCTCACCCCGAGCGCGGCGGCGCAAGGTGGATAGCTCGCGCCACCGTCGGAGACCAGCAGGGCGTCCTTCGCGACCACCGGGTCGAGAGCAGCCGTGAGCGCCGCCGCGTCGACCCTGGGCAGCACCGCGCTCACCGTCGTCCCGCTCCGGTCCGCCGCCATGAGAACCGGCACCTGCTCGCGCGAGAGGCCGCGCTTCTTCGCCTTGCCGCCCCGCCGCCGTGCCTTGCGTCCCAGCCCGCGCGCGCCCTTCCGGCTCTCCAGGACGTAGGTCTCGTCCGCTTCCACGATCCCCTTGAGCACCTCCGAATCGCTCCGCGCCGCCGCCAGAAACCGGTGACGCCAGCGGAACGCCGTGCTCACCGCCACGTCGCAGCGCGCCGCCGAGGCCTTCACCGTCTCCCCCTCCGCCAGCGACGCCCCGAACGACAGCCAGCGTTCCTTGTGGTGCAGGCCCGACAGCGGCGTACCGGTCAGCGCGTTGAAGGTCCTGCCGCAGCCCTTGCACTGGTAGCGCCGCAGACCCCGCGCCATACCGCGCGAAACCGCCCCTTCGCTCGCGCAGTGCGGACAGCGCCGGGCCTCGTCCACACCAAGCTCGATCGCGGCCTTCGATGCCTCGCCTTCGCTCCGGCCCGACAGCACCGCGAGCGCCTCGTGCCGCTGCACGCGCGTCAGCCCGCGCGCCGCCGAAAGCCACACCTGGAAACCCTTGCCGTCCATGACCCAACCTCCTGACGTTCCGGGCATTCTATCACAAATGCATACGTTTCACGAATTGAGCCAAAACATTTGAACTCTCCCGCGCGCCTGATATCCGATTTCGCCACACCCTAGATCAAATGCGCGCGGGATTGAACCGTTCCGGTTCGACCCAAACCGAAACAGTATCGGCTCCAAATTTCGAAAGAATAGGTAACTGCCCAGGTATCTGATTTCGCTGGGGCTGCGGATTGGGTCTCTCGGGGCAGATTTTGTGGGTTTGAGGCGCTGGGGGCCTAGATTTCGTTTGACAAGAGATGGTGGGTCGATTCTAAGGATTCGATGGATAGGTATGCTCTCGCCTTTTTGTCGAAAGACGACCTGATCGATGTGGTGCTGGCCCAAGGGTCGCGGCTCGCCGAGCTCGAACTCCGGCTTGGCGAACTCGAGCGCCAGCTTGGCCTGAACAGCACGAACAGCGGCAAGCCGCCGTCCAGCGATGGATTGAACAAACCGCCGGCGGGGAAGAAGAAGCGACGCACCGGGAGCCTTCGCGGAAAATCGGATCGCAAGCCGGGCGGGCAGAAGGGCCACGAGGGCGAGACCCTGCGCCAAGTCGCCGATCCCGACGCCAGCGTCGATCATTATCCCGAGACGTGCCGGCGGTGTGGTTCGGGATTGACGCCGGATATGACCACCGGCCACGGCGCCCGTCAGGTTTTCGACCTGCCCGAGCCCCGGCCCCTGGTGGTCACGGAGCATCGGGCGCATCGCTGCCGTTGCGGGCATTGCGGCACGCAAACTCGGGCTTCCTTTCCCGACGGCGTCACCGGCCCGGTTCAGTACGGCGGTCGGATCGGAGCCATGGTGGTCTACCTGTCGCACTACCAGCTCCTGCCCGAGGACCGCCTGGCCGCATTGATGAAGGATCTGTTCGGGGCCGGGCTGTCTGCGGCGAGCATCGCGCGGATGGGCCGAAACAGCGCCGAGTCCGTGCAAGGCGTCGTCGGGACGATCCGCGAGCTGGTGAAATCGGCGCCGGTCAAGCACATGGACGAGACCGGGTTCCGGGTCGCCGGGCGGGGTCAATGGTTGCACGTCGCGTCCACGGCGCTGTTGACCTTCTACCGGGTTTCGCCCCGGCGCGGCAGCCTGCTCGGCGGCGTCGGCGGCATCGTCGTCCACGACCACTGGAAGCCGTACTTCACGATGGAGGGGGTGCGGCACGCGCTGTGCAACGCCCATCACCTGCGCGAGTTGCAAGCCCTGGTCGAGATCGAGAAGGAGGACTGGGCGGGCAAGATGCAGAGACTATTGCGCCGCGCCTGCCACGCGGTAAATCTCGCCCGGGAGCGGGGAGTGGCGCTGAAACCAAGCCTCGTCAGCCGCTTCCGACGATGTTGGGACGCCATCACGGCCGAGGGCATCGCCTTTCACGAGGCCCAACCTCCTCTCGCGCCCAAACCGGTCGAGGGCAAGGCCAGGCGCCGGGGACGCAAGCCGCGCCGCGTCGGCCACAACCTTCTCCGGCGCCTTCAGGCTCGCAAGGAAGATGCGCTACGCTTCCTCACCAATTTCGCCGTGCCGTTCACCAACAATCAGGCCGAGCAGGACGGGCGCATGATGAAGGTCAAGCAGAAAATCTCCGGCGGCTTCCGCAGCCAGAAAGGCGCCGAAGACTTCGCCACCGTCCGCGGCTTCATCTCGACCGCCAGAAAACAGGGCTGGAACATCATCCAGGCGCTCATGGAAAATCCCGAAACCCTGATCGCACGTCTCCACGCCGCCTGAAAGGCGGCCACGTACCTGGGCAGTTACGTTCGTTCTAATGAAGAACGAAGTAGCCGTTCAATATCATCCTTCTCCTGATTCACGTCAAGTAATCTGGCAAGTTTCAATAGGAACATGATCGCGAGCTGCGGCCTCACCTGTTCCCCCTTCTCACGTTCGGACAAGGCCACTGCCTTCTGAAGATATCGCTTGGCTTATTCCGCATTTCCATCAGCGCCCTCCATCGTCGCAAGATTTCCGAGAAGCTTGATATAGCTGCTTATGTTAACGTCGTCTCATTGTGCTTCGTAGATCTTCAAAGCATTTTTATAGCAGTCTTTGGCCTCCGTAATCTGCGACAGCTTCTCTTTCGTCAACGCGATATAATTCAAGATATCGGCAATCCTAGGGCTGTCTTTCCCGTCAATCTTATGACGTATCTCCATGTATTTTTCAAACATCTCCAGCGCTTCTTCTGACCGATCAAGAACACGCAGCGACTCACCAAAAGAAAGTAAACAATTAGCAACCTGTGTTCTTTCGGCGCCTTGGTTGGCCTCCGCGACTTGCAGCGCCTCGCGTTCGAGGGGAAGTGATAGTTGATACAAACCTTTGCCATAGTACAGAACACCCAATGCCACCATGAGATTCAAATTCGGCTTGACGTCGTCGTCCCACGCGCGAGCTTGACTAATTCTTCTGCATGCGGCGGGATCTGATCCTAGTCACGCCACGTCCTCGGATCCTCCACGGTCTCGTCCGGCGCAAACGCACAAAAATTCTCCCGAACCATGTCCACCCAATTCGGCATCGACTTCCGATCAACAGTTTCACGCAAAATCCGTTGAACAATTCTATGGATCTGAAAGGAATCGTAGCTTCGCAGAATCAATGAATACTTCGAGAGCATCGCGATAGCATCCCGAACTGGCATTTCGTCGCTGCGATCGCCCGTTCCCTCTCACCACAAATCCACCAAGCTTGAAAAGTCTTTCTGACTAGCCTCAAAAATCGATATCGGAATGGCCTCAGGCCCGAGGAACAACGCGCCCTGAAGCAAGGCCTTCTCGGTGGACACTAACTGCTCAAAAGAGACGAAAAAGGTAGTGGCAATCGTCTTTACAGATCCCAGCTGATGCACACTCGTTCCATACTCCAATGCCGAGGAATCGTGGAACTGCAAAACTCTGTCCAGATGGTTCTCAAATATCTCTATATACTCAACGAGCCTAATTTCTTGATGCGCTATATAGGCGGCGGAATGAGCAAGAGCGAGCGGCAGGCCGCCCAGGAGAGCCGACAGTCTTTTCGCCACGGATACATCATCATCCCCGGCCCGTCGAACTCCTTCCGTGGATTCGAGAATAAAGCTCGCCCCCTCCTCCGAGCCAATTACATCCAGTGGCAACTGGAGAATACTGAGGGGCGAGTTACGTATGCGCGAGGTGATGAGGATGTAGCCATTCCCGAGGCGAGGGATCAATTGCTGAACCGCCCCGGCACCATCCGCCGTATCGATATTGTCGAAAATAATCAACCACCCGGGATTTCTCTGCAGCCATTGCACGGTAGTGTCGCGTTGGAGTTCTTCCGAAGTGTCTGCAACCTCGCGCAAATCCAAATTTCAGGTTTCGTCAGCGCGGCCAAGCTCGCGTTCAGTTCTCGACGCGTATTACTCGAGACGAACAGAACGGCGGAATAGTCTTGCAGATGCCTCCATGCATACCCTATCGCCAATCGTGTCTTTCCAATGCCGCCGAGTCCATGAATCGTTTGAGGCTGGGATATGGCCATCGGCTCCTGCAACTTGAGCGACTCCGATATCCGTTGTATATCAATCTCTCGCCCCTTGAAGAGATTTAAAAGGGACCGGAACGGCAGATTTCTCGGGACAAAGTGGCGATTCGGTACAGACGAATCCTCCGAAAGAAACCAATCTTGTAATATTCCGCTTCGGCGAGCTTCGACTAACAACTGGTCGCCGTTCAATAAATCTAATGATATCCCACTTGCCTCCGACTGCCGCTTGAATTTTGCCCTCCATATGTTCTCCCGAATACTCAAGACCATTGGCAGGCAAAGGGTCCAGGAGGCCAGCTGGGATACGCCGGAGGATCTCGCCCTTTCGAAGGATCGAGTTATCTGAGCCTTTTGCGACTTTCCGATATTGGATTGGTCCTATTCCGATTTCACCCACAAGAATGTCAATTCCGTCGTCGCCGGGACTGGGTCGCACGGCCTGCACCGTCTCGTCCGAGTGCATTCGACGCAACAATGACTCGCAAGCAGTTTCAAACGCCGCGCGCGCACCCTCTACGCCGCCATGTCGGGCCATGAAATCTCGCCAATCGTATTCCATGACATTTCGATGCTATGTTGCTTTTATCGTTGCTTCAATAGTCATCCTTGCCAACTCCTTTGGAACATATCTCCGCTTTGGGTCACATCAAGCCCATCGTTCCGCGCATTAAACTGGAAGACTTCCCGACCTGTCAAGCGTGACGCCCGGCGCGCCAAGAACGGCTTGCCGTCGGTATTGAATTGTCTCGGAGAAGTTTTCGGAAGCATGAGGCGATTTGTTGCCGACTCGCAATACTCGGCTTCTTCGGCGTTTGCTGAGAGTCCGACTCGAAATGAATCGAGTGTTTTCAGGCTCTTGCGAGACGGCGCGTGAGGAGTTGGATGCTGGCGAGGAAGATCCAGGCCTCGGCGGTCTCGATGGCCGTCTCGAAGTCCTTGGCCAGCCGCCGGTTTCGATTGAGCCAGGCGAGCGTGCGCTCGACGACCCATCGGCGGGGCAGGAGTTGGAAGCCCTTCACGCCCGCGGGACGGTTGACGATCTCCAGCGACCAGCGGCCGATCCGCTTCAGTGCGCCCTCGAGCTTGGGCCCGGCATAGGCGCCGTCGGCGAAGACGTGGCGCAGGCGGGGAAAGTGGCGGGGGATGGCGGCGAACACCGCCGGCGCGCCGTCGCGGTCCTGGATCTCGGCGCCGTGGACCACGACCGCGACCAGCAGGCCGCCGGTGTCGGTGAGGATGTGACGCTTGCGGCCCTTGACTTTCTTTCCGGCGTCGAAGCCCCGGATACCGCCGCTTTCCGTGGTTTTTACGCTCTGACTGTCGATGATACCGGCCGACGGGCCGGCCGCGCGGCCCTCGGCCTCGCGCGCCGCGACCAGCAGTTGCCGGTTGACCTCGGACCAGGTGCCGTCGTCCCGCCAGAGATAAAAGTAGCGCTGCACCGTCGAGCGTGGCGGGAAGTCCCGGGGCAGCATGCGCCATGGACAGCCGCTACGCAGTAGGTAGAGGATCGCGTTCACCACCTCGCGCAATGCCGTCGTCCGAGGCCGTCCCAGCGCTTTGGCGCGAGGCAGCAACGGCTCCAGCACCTTCCATTCTCCATCCGTCAGGTCGCTTGCGTAGCGCAGCAGGTCGCGTTCATACTTCGGGCGAGTGATTTTGGTCCACATGTTGTGTCTCCCTGGTTGCTAAATACAAACAGTGAATCACAACTGACTGAAATCACTCAACTCTTTTCGGGCCAGACACTGAGACTTGGCGTCGGCCGGCTGTGGTCGGACAGGATCGGCGAGAGCATGCCACACGCGGTTGCGGCACAGGATCGTGCCTTGGATCATGCCAGAGGAGTAGGGAAGAGCCGTTGAGGCTTTGCCTGTCCAGCCTACGATAATGGCGCCTGTGCAATCGGCTGATCGTTTGCCCTGGCCCATGGCTGTGGTGCGGCGTCAGGGATGAACGCAAAGTCGCGAGTGGCTCCGCTAGCTCGAGGCGCTCGACGTCGCCACGCGCGCTGTCCACGCCCTGCCGCCTGCCGTATGTGAAGACGCCGGTCCGGACTTCGAGGCGCGTCGGCCGGATAGAAAGTCGGCACCGTGAAGCAGGGCTTCCTTGGCCATGCGGCCCGCCTGGCGGTCGCGCGCCGTCTCAGTGCAGGCGGAGCTCGAATTTGTGGTGCCGCCAGCGCGCCGGCGCCAGGCGCGCCGAATGGGCCAGGCGGACCGAGTGCAGCGGCCCGTCGAGATTCTTCTCCCAGAACTCGAGAAAGTGGTTCAGGGCCGGGTAGTCCGGCGGCAGGTCGTAGTTCTGCCAGATATAGTTTTGCAGCAGCGAGGGATCGTCGGGCAGGCGATAGATGATCTCCGCCGTGGCGAGGCGCCAGCCCTCGCCGCCGCCGCTCGTGTCGTAGGGAATGCCGGTGAACATGTCCAAAGCGTCCTCAGTGGCCCACGATTACATCAGTCTGCCGTCATCCTCCGGGTCATGACAACCCGGCAGGATTAGAAAATCGTTTAAATACAGATTGTTAGCAGCATAGGCCGGCGGCTACTGATGGTCACTCCGGCGCGCCCTCGCCGCCCCGCGCGTCGTACTTGTTCTCCAGCCAGACGATGGCGATACCGGCCAGCAGGCCGAAAATGTGGGATTCGAAGGAGATCCAGGGCCGGGTCGGCAGCACGCCGAACAACAGGCCGCCGTAGACCACGACGACGACGACGCCGACCAGGATCTTGAGCGGGCTTCGCTCCATCACCGCGCGGGTCACCAGGACGCCGAAATAGCCGAAGACCAGGCCGCTGGCCCCGACGTGATAGTTGCCGCGCGCCACCAGCCAGACGGCCAGGCCGCCCAGCAGGACGATCCCGATCGTCGTCGGCACGAATCGCTTTTCGCCGGTGGTCAGCACCAATCCGCCCAAAACAAGCATCGGCAGGGTGTTGGAGATCGCGTGGATCAGGCTGCCGTGGAGGAAGGGGGCCAGGGGGATGCCGATCAGACCCGACACCGTGCGGGGCAGGATCCCCCAATCGACGAGGGCACGGCCGCTCACCAGATTGACGATCTCGACGACCCAGATCACCACCAGGAAGGCGGCCAGGGGATAGAGTTTGCGTTTCAGGTCTTCCATGGCGCTCAGATCGCCGTCAGCCCACCGTCGACGACGACATGCGCGCCGCTGGTGAAGCCGGCCGCGTCGGAGGCGAGGAAGGCGATCGTCCGGGCGATGTCCTCCGGCGTGCCAAGGCGGCGAAGCGGGATCCGCGCCGTGAAGTTCGCCGACCGGCCTTCGGGATCGGGATGCTCGTCCCAGTTGGGGGTCCGTTCGAGCGGTCCCCGGCAGAACGCGTTGCAGCGGATGCCGTGGGGGCCGTAGTGCACCGCGATGTGACGGTTGAGGCCCAGAAGCGCGGTCTTCGACGTCATGTAGGAGACGTTCGGCGTCAGCCCGCCGAGCCCGGTGATCGAGCTGATCAGCACCAGGGCGCCGCCCTCGCCGCGCGCCACCATGTGGGCGAGCGCGTGCTTCGCGGTGCGAACCACGCCCCTGAGATTGACGTCCTGCGTCAACTCGAACTCGGCGAGGTCGATGGCATGAAGATCGACGTCGGTGTTGTGGCGCTGGATGCCGGCGTTGGCGACCGCGATGTCGAGCTTGCCGAAATGCTCGACGGCAGCCGCGACGGCAGCCTCGATCTGGGCCTCGTCCGTGACGTCGGCCGCAACCGCCAGCGCCCCGCCGATCTCCCCCGCCACTTCTTCGATGGCGCTGCCGGCGACGTCCGTCACCACGACCTTCGCGCCCTGCTTCGCCATCAGCCGCGCGCTGGCGGCGCCGATGCAGCTTCCCGCCCCGGTGATCAGCGCCACCTTGCCGTCGAGGGTCATCGCGGCCTCAACGCTGGCCGCCGGAGACGAAGATGGTGTCCGCCGTCATGAAGGGTGCCGCGTCGGAGCAGGCGAAAAGGACCGTCTCGGCGATCTCCTCCGGCGCCGCCATGCGGCCCATCGGCACCTCGTCGGAGAAAGATCGCAGCAGCTCCGGCGGGGTCTCGGCGTGGAACGGCGTATCGACCGGCCCGGGCGAGATGGAGAGGCAGCGGATCCCCCGGCCCGCGAACTCGCGTCCGATGCCGTTGGTCATCACGTTCACCGCGCCCTTGGCGGAGGCGTAATGCACCGAGTTACCGGGTCCCCCGATCTTGATCGCCAGCGAGGCGATATTGACGATGGTGCCGCCGCCAATTTCCAGCATGTGCGGGATGATCGCCTGGGCCGAGTTGAAGGTGCCCTTGACGTTGAGCGCATAGGACCTGTCCCAGAGATCCTCGCTGATCTCGAGAAAGGGCTTGCGGGCCAGCGCGGCGCCAGCCGAGTTCAGCTCGAAATGGATCCGCCCGAAGGTCTCGATGCCGTGGTTCACCATGGCGTCGACTTCCGCCCGCTTGGTGACGTCGCACTTGGCATGGGTCGCCAGGCAGCCCATCTGGCGCACCTGGTTGGCGACGCGCTCCGCGGCCTCCTCGTCGATGTCGCCGCAAACGACGTTGGCTCCCTCGCGCGCGAAGATCAGCGCCGAGGCCCGGCCGATGCCACTGCCGGCGCCGGTGATCAGGATGGCCTTATCCTCGAAATAATCGGGTGTTTTAGGCATTGGCGCGTCCTCCCGTGCTCCTCCGGCCTAAGTGTCCGGCCCAAAAGTCGCCGATGGCGACTTTTAACGCCATCACCGGCCGGCGCCCCACCACTGTGATCAGCGCGACCTTGCCCTCGAGCCTCATCGCATGCCGCCGCTGACGAAGATGGTGTCGGCCGTCATGAAGGGGGCGGCATCGGAGCAGGCGAAGAGGACGGTCTCCGCGATCTCGTCCGCCGTCGCCATGCGGCCCATGGGCACCTGGTCGGCGAAGGACTTCATGAGTTCTGGCGGGGTCTCGGCGTGGAACGGCGTGTCGACCGGGCCCGGCGAGATCGAGAGGCAGCGCACGCCCCGGCGCGCGAATTCACGCCCGATGCCGTTGGTCATGACGTCGACCGCGCCCTTGGCCGAGGCGTAATGCACCGAGTTGCCGGCCCCCCCCATCTTGATCGCCAGCGAGGCGATATTGACGATGGTGCCGCCGCCTTTCTCCAGCATGTGCGGTATGATCGCCTGGGCCGCGTTGAAGGTGCCCTTGACGTTCAGCGCATAGGACATGTCCCAGAGTTCCTCACTGATTTCGAGGAAGGGCTTGCGGGCGAGCGCGGCGCCGGCGGCGTTGAGCTCGAAATCGACTCGGCCGAAGGTCTCGACACCATGGTTCACCATGGCATCGACTTCTGTCCGGACGGTGACGTCGCACTTCGCATAGGTGGCGAGCGTGCCCTTCTGGCGCACCTGATTGGCGGTCCGTTCCGCCGACTCCGCGTCGATATCGCCGCAGACCACGTTGGCGCCTTCGCGCGCGAAGACCAGCGCGCTCGCCCGGCCGATGCCGCTGCCGGCGCCGGTGATCAGGATGGTCTTGTCCTTGAAATAGTCGGGCGTCTTGGGCATTGCCGTGTCCTCCCCCGTTTCCCTCGCCGAAGGGCAAGCCTGGATCATCCCCGACGCCCGCCGCCGTGGCAAGACTGGCGGGCGAGCGGCAATTCGCGATACGCTTTCCCCGAACGACAAAACGCGTCCGACAAGGGAGAGAGACGATGAAAGCCGCCGTTCTCTACGAACCGAATACCCCCCTGGTGATCGAGGATGTGAGCGTGCGCAAGCCGCAGGCGCACGAGGTCCTGATCCGCACCGCCTTCGCCGGCCTCTGCCATTCGGACCTGCATTTCATGGAGGGGCTGTTTCCCCATCCCCTGCCGACCGTACCGGGCCACGAGAGCGCGGGCTTCGTCGAAGAGGTCGGTTCCGAGGTCACTTACCTTCAGAAGGGCGACCATGTGATCTCCTGCCTGTCGGTCTTCTGCGGGACCTGCGAGAACTGCACGACGGGCCGGCCCAACCTCTGCCTCAACGAGGACGTGAAGATGCCGCCGGGCAAGGCGCGCCGCTTCGAGTGGGAGAAGCCGGATCAACTGCACACGTTCATCAACCTGTCGTCGTTCGCCGAGCAGATGCTGGTGCACGAGAACGCGCTGGTGAAGATCCGCAAGGACATGCCCCTGGACCGCGCGGCGCTGATCGGCTGCGGCGTGATGACCGGCTTCGGCGCGGCGGTGAACACCGCCGGCATCAAGTTCGGCGACACGGTGGCGGTCATCGGCTGCGGCGGCGTCGGCATGGCCGCGGTCGAGGGCGCCCATATCGCCGGCGCCGGCCGGATCATCGCCGTCGACACCAATCCACGGAAGCTGCAATTGGCCACCAAGCTCGGCGCGACCGAGGTCATCAACCCCGAGGACGGCGACCCGGTGGAGCGGATAAAGGATCTGACCGGCGGCGGCGTCCAGCACGCGATCGAGTGCCTGGGCCTGAAAATCACCGCCGAGCAGTCCTTCCAGATGCTGGGCATCGGCGGCACCGCGACCATCGTCGGCATGGTGCCCTTCGGCCAGAAGATCGAGCTGCACGGCATCGACTTCCTGCGCGAGCGGAAGATTCAGGGCTCCTCCATGGGCTCGAACCGCTTCCGCGTCGACATGCCGAAGATGATCGAGTTCTATCTGTCCGGCCGCCTGCATCTCGACGACTGGATCTCCGCCACCATCAGCCTCGAGGAGATCAACGAGGGCTTCGAGGCGATGAAGGAAGGCCGCGTGGTGCGCTCCGTCATCGACTTCGGTGCCGCTGCCTGACGGCGCGATTCCGCCCCCTCCCAATTCGACGCGCCCCGGCCTCGCGGTGTGGACTACCGCGCCAACCCCCGGTAATATCGACCAAATCGCCAGTGTGATCGGTGGTTCCGCCGCATGAAGTAGCGGATTTTATCGTGCTTCCCAGGGGGTTGATGTGGTGATGTCCCACCCAATGTTGAAAAGTGCGAGATAGGCATCGTCTGATCGAGAGGCTACGCGGCCACCTCGATGTCTTCAATGACGGACTTTGCTCCGGCCTTTCTCACCGCCTCCCGCAGGGCGGCGTCGAGGATGGGGAGCTGGCGGTGGGCCTTGAGGCGGCGGAAGGTCTTTTGCTGCTCCAGACGGCGGGCGAGGTTGCGCAAGAGCCGTTCGGCCTTGGCCGCGTCGTCCTGCTGCCAGGCCTGCCGCAAGACCTTCCTGACGCCGGCATGGAGGCTCTCGTCCAGCCGGTCCGTGATGTTGCGCCCCTTGTGCACCTGGCAGCGCTGGAGGGCCGCCGCCCGCCCGAAGGTCCGCCGGATCGCCTTCGAGAGCGCCTTGGCGCCGTCGACGATGTAGAGCCGAGGCCGTTCGGGATCGAGACCGCGCTCGATCAGGTTGTCGAGCATGGCTTGCACCGTGGCCGCGTTCTCCGTCGCGCCCTCGGCCAGGCCCAGCACGTGCTTCGCGCCGCCGGTGTCGATGCCGATCGCCGCCACCATCAGGTGATCGCCGACATGGAGCCCGTCGATCTGGAGCACCACGAGATCGAGATCGTCGAGCGGGCTCGCCAGCCAGGCCTTCAGCTTGCTTCGCGTCAACGCCACGAAACGGCGCGAGACCGCCGACTTCGAGGTTGCGTCACCCGATGCCGCCGGCAGATCGCCGCCCGCATCGTCCGGCAGGCGCACCGCGCGGGCATACTTGCGGGTCGAGACGTTGATCACCATCAGATTCATCGCCCAGGCTTGCAAGAGTTCGGGTTCCGACAGCAGCTCCCAACTCGGCAGGCTCATCTCCCGACCCGCGAAGTCCCCCACCCGAGGGCGCTCGACCTTCACTTTGCCGCCGTGGTAGGCGATCTCGCTCCGGGTCGTGCCCCATCGATGGCCCTTGCGCTCGCCCGAGCGGGCGTGGCGCGAACCGCACAAGGCTTCCGCGTCCGCCGACATCATCTCGTTCAAAGACTCGAGGCCCGCCAAAAGGCAGAAGCGATCGACGCTCATGCGCGGATCGTCGAAGGCCTCCGGCATCGATGGCAAGAGCCGACAGGATGGTTCCGAGGAACGGTCGTTGCGTGTAGTCTTGGTCATGGCGTCGTTCTCCTTGATGGAATCAGCACCCAGAGCCTAGCGGCTCCAGGCGGACGACGCCTACTTCAGCTTTTCAACAGAGCCCGGGACATCCCCGGTTGATGTGCGAAAGTATTTAGCTGTCGCGACGCTGTTGTTTACGGTCACGGGTCTCGCCGGCTGGACCCCCGCCCAGGCACAGCAGCCGGACTTCTCGAAGCTGTTTACGCCGGATACGATCGGACCCGGCGCGACGACGGTGCTGCAATTCACCATCGACGCGAGTGCCCTGGGAACCCCCGTCACCGACCTCGCCTTCACCGACAACCTGCCCGCCGCCGTGACCATCGCGGGCGCGCCCAACGTCTCGACCGATTGCGGCGGCACCGTCACCGCGCCGGGCGGCGGCGGCGTGATCACCTTCACGGGCGATGGCGCCTCCGGCGTCGGAGCGGGCCAGACCTGCACTGTCTCCGTCAACGTTACCTCCGCGGTCCCCGGCACTCACATGAACGTGTCGGGGGATCTCACCTCGTCGGCCGGGAACAGCGGCCCCGCGACCGACGATTTGATCGTCAACACGGCTCGGCCCGGGTTTTCCAAGGCCTTCGCGCCCGCGACGACCACCTTCGGCGAGACGGTGCGGCTGACCTTCACGATCGACAACACCGCGAATGCGGGCCCTATCGCTGCCGTTGGTTTCACCGACAACCTGCCGACCGGGATGACGGTCGGCACTCCAACCAACGTCGCGAACGACTGCGGCGGTACCGTGACGGCCGCGGCGGGGAGCGGCACGATCAGCCTGGCGGGCGGTTTGGTTCCCGCGGCCACGGCCTGCACGGTGGAGGTCGACATCGTCGCCGGCGCCATCGGCGTGCTGGGCAATGTTACCGGGACATTAACGGCAATCGACCAGTTCTCAAATGACGCCAGCTCCGGCAGCGCCAGCGCCGAGTTGACCGTCTCGGCGCTGGCCCCCGGCGCGCCGACGCTGACCAAATTCTTCCTGCTCGATCCAGTGGCGCCGGGCGCCACGGTCGATCTGCGGTTCATCATCTTCAATCCGGACCGGGATTTCGATGCGACCGCCATCGCCTTCACGGACGTTCTGGACGCGAATCTCGCCGGTCTGGCCGTTTCGGGCGCGCTGCCGACGGATCCCTGCGGCAAGGGCTCGACGATAAGCGGGACCAGCACGCTCACCTTCTCGGGCGGCAGCCTGGCGCCGGGCAGTTCATGCCAGTTCACCGTCCCCCTCCTGGTGCCCGGCGCCGCCGCGGCCGGCGGCTATACCAATACGACCACCGACATTACCGCCACCGTCAACGGCGGCGGCGTCAACGGCGGGACGGTGAGCGATGATTTGGTGGTCAGCACCACTCTCGCCCCCCTCCTCACCAAAACCTTCATCAACGACCCGGTCGGTGCGGGTGGCACCGAGACGCTCAGGTTCACCATCACCAATCAAAGCACCGTAAACGCCGCGACGGGCATTGCTTTCAGCGACGTACTGAGTGACATGACGGGCGGCAATTGCTTTACTCCGAACGTCCTGCCCACCAACGGTGTAGATTGCGGCGCCGGCTCGCTATTTAGCGATGTCACGTTCAACCCTCTTCCCCCAGGTGATGCCTCATCGACTTTTTTCGTCAGCG
Source organism: Alphaproteobacteria bacterium (assembly GCA_965226475.1). GTDB lineage: Bacteria > Pseudomonadota > Alphaproteobacteria > JASLMY01. Next base: position 669,965 of record CBDDDJ010000003.1, read on the forward strand.
GGATAACTTTGGCTGCGAGCGCGTCGTGTACATTCGACCTCGTATTGGACGTGGCGGACGGCACGGCGTCGGGAACTTATACCAACACGACCAGTGCCATAACCGCTACCGTGGGCGGTGCGGTCACCGGCGCGGCCGCCTCGGATAGCGTGACGGTCGTCGGGGCCTCGATCCAGTTCACCAAGGAGTTCACCGACGACCCCGTGGCGCCCGGCGGCACCGCGACGCTCGAGTTCACGATCGACTATGATGCGATCAACGCGGCCGATGCCACGGCAATTGCCTTCACCGACGATCTGAACGCGATGCTCGCCGGCGCGGCGGCGGCGGGCCTGCCGGCGAACGACATCTGCGGCGCGGGCTCCAGCCTCACCGGCGGCGGCACGATCACGCTTGCCGGCGGCACCCTCGCACCCGGCGCCAGCTGCACCTTCACCGTGCCCGTGAGCGTCCCTGGAACAGCCACGCCCGGCGCCCATACCAACACGACGAGCGCCATCGCCTTCACCTCGGGCGGCGTCGCGGTCACCGGTCTCGCGGCGAGCGGCGACCTGAACGTCGTCGGCATGACCCTCGCCAAGGAATTCATCGACGATCCCGTCATCGCCGTCGACACCGCGACATTGCGGTTCACGATCCAGAACCAGACGGCGGGCGACGACGCCACAGCCATAAATTTTACCGACAATCTCGATTCCACGATCGACACCATGACCGCCTTGGGGCCGCTCCCGACGCCGTCTTGCGGCGGCACCGTATCGACCGCGAACGCCGGGCAACTGCTGATCTACACCGGGCGCGCGGTCAATGCCGGCGCCAGCTGCAGTTTCGACGTGACCGTCCAGGTACCGGGCACCGCCGCCGTCGGCTCCCACACCAATACCACCAGTCTCTTGACGGCGACGATCGCCGGCGTAACCCCGACGTTCGACGCGGCCTCCGACAGCATCGTCGTCGAGACGTCGGCGGCCGACCTCGCCTTCTCCAAGAGCTTCACCGACAGCCCCGCGGCCCCGGGCGACACGGCGACCTTGGAATTCACGATCACCAATGCGGGCGTCGGCGGCGCCAAGGACGCCGCGGCAATCGGCTTCACCGAGGATCTCGACGCCATGCTGACGGGCGCCGTCGCCACGGGGCTTCCGGCAACCGACGTCTGCGGCGCCGGCTCGACCCTCGGCGGGGCCGGCACGATCACGCTCGCCGGCGCCAGCGTGCCGGCGGGAACCTCATGCATCTTCACGGTGCCCGTGAGCATTCCCGGGGGCGATTCGCCGGGCACTTACACGAATACCACCAGTACTCTCGCGGCGACCGTGAACGGCACCGCCGACACGGTGACGGCCGCCTCGGCCAATCTCTCCATCACCTCCAGCACCGCCAGCTTCGCCAAGAGCTTCACCGACGATCCGGTGATCCCCGGCGACACCGTCAGTCCCGAATACACCATCGGCAATACCGGCGCCGGCACGTTGGGCGATCTCCGCTTCGCCGACGACCTGGGCGCGACGCTCACGGGCCTCGCCGCCACCGGCCTGCCGCAAAGCAACGTCTGCGCCGGTAGCGGCAGCTTGAGCGGGACCGACACGGTGACGCTCGCCGGCGCCACGCTCACGGCCGGGCAGTCCTGCACCTTCACCGTGACGCTCGCCGTGCCGGCGGGCGCCACGCCGAGCAATTATCCCAGTACGTCGGGCAATCTGCTGAATGGCGCCGACGTGCTCTCCGGCGGCGCCATGGACGCCTTGGTCGTCATCCCGCCCGCGAACCTCGCCGTCACGCCCGCGACCGATTTCTCGCCCGTCGGCATCGAGGGTGGGCCCTTCGCCCCGGCCACGGCGACCTACACGCTGGAGAATACCGGCGGGGTCTCGCTCGATTTTACCGCCTCGGCGAACCAGGCCTTCTTCCAGGTCATGCCGACGACGGGCAGCCTCGCGGCGGGCGCGACGACGACGGTGACCGTGTCGCTCACCGCGCTCGCCGATGGGTTGGCGAACGGGTCCTATTTCGGGATCTCCAGCTTCATCAACGATACCAACGGCGCCGGCGGCGGCACGCGAAACGTCAACCTGACGGTGCAGGAGCCGGCCAGTCTGGCGGTGACGCCGGCGACGGACCTGACGGCGTCGGGCCTGGTCGGCGGGCCCTTCTCGCCCACCTCGGAGACCTACACGCTGACGAACAACGGCGACGTTTCGGTGAACTTCACCGCCGTTCGCGACCAGGCCTTCTTCGACGTCAAGCCGGCGAGCGGAACCATCGCGGCTGGTGCCACGACCACCGTCACCGTCGCCTTCAACGCCACGGCGGCCGTCCTGACGGCGGGAAGCCATATCGGCACCGTCGCCTTCACCAACACCACCAACGGCAACGGCGACACGATGCGAGGCGTCGACCTCACCATCTTGGATCCGGCGAGTCTCTCCGTCTCACCGGGCACCGACCTCGTGACGTCGGGTCTGGTCGGTGGTCCGTTCTCGCCGACCTCGGAGACCTACACGCTGACCAACGGCGGCGACGTGCCGCTCGCTTTCACCGCCGTTCGCGACCAAGCCTTCTTCAACGTCACGCCGGCGAGCGGAACCATCGCGGCTGGTGCCACGGCGACGGTCGTCGTGGCCTTGAACGCGGGCGCGAACGTGCTCGCCGCGGGGATTCACGCCGGCATGGTGACGTTCACCAACGCCAACAACGGCAACGGCGATACGACCCGGAACGTCGATCTCACCGTGCTGGTGCCCTCGAGCCTCGTGACCACGCCGACTCCCGGACTGACGTCGAGCGGCCTACCGGGCGGCCCCTTCACGCCCGGGTCGACGACCTACACGCTCGAAAACACGGGCGGCGTGCCGTTGGGCTTCACCGCTATCGGCGACCAGGCCTTCTTCGACGTGACACCGGCTTCGGGAACGCTCGCCGTAGGCGCGACGGCGACGGTCACCGTCGCCTTGAACGCAGCCGCCGACGCGTTCGCCGTCGGCACCCATGCCGGTACGGTCGCCATCACCAACACGACGAACGGCAGCGGCGACACGACACGCGCGGTGACGCTGGATGTCCTGGCGCCGGCGATGCTGTCGGTGGCGCCCGGCACGGACTTCGTCCCGAGCGGCCTGGTCGGCGGCCCCTTCACGCCCTCGGCGACGAGCTACCTCCTGCAAAACACGGGGGACGTGCCGCTCGATTACGCGGCGAGCGGCGACCAGGCCTTCTTCGACGTGGGCCCGTCCAGCGGCACGATCGCCGCCGGGGGCATGGCGGACCATATCGGTCTCGCTGAACACCGCGGCGGACGCGCTCGTCGCCGGCACCCATGCCGGCACCGTGAGCTTCGCCAACCTCACCAACGGCGATGGCGACACCAATGTCGGCGTCGAGCTGACGGTGCTCGACCCCGCCCGGCTGGTCGTGGCGCCGGCGGGGAACTTGACCGCCTCGGGCATGGTAGGCGGCCCCTTCACGCCCGCCAATCGGATTTACACCCTGAGCAACCCGGGCGACGTCGCGCTCGATTTCACCGCGAGCGACGACGGCGCCTTCGTCGACACGGCGCCGGCGAGCGGCACAATTTCGCCGGGCGGTAGCGTCGACGTGACCGTCGCTCTCAATGCGGGGGCCGATGCGCTGGCGGCCGGCCTCCACACCGCAACCATCGCGTTTACCAATTTGACCAACGGGTCTGGCGACGGCGCGGTCGGCGTCGAATTGACCGTCCTGGCGCCGGGCCTCCTCGCGGTGGCGCCGGCCGAGAATTTCGTCGCCTCGGGCATCGTGGGCGGCCCCTTCTCGCCGGGGACCAAGACCTACACCCTGTCCAACGACGGCGAGGCCCCGCTCGACTTCTCGGCGACGTCGAGCGAGAGCTGGCTCGACGCCTCGCCCGCCGGCGGAACGATCGCGCCGGGCGCGACGACGACGGTGACGATCGCCTTCAACGCGGCGGCGAACGCGCTGGCGCCCGGAGACGTCGAGGCGACGGTCGATTTCCGCAACGAGACCAACGGCATGGGTAGCACCACCCGCAAGGCGATGCTCAACATCCGGCCGAAGGGACAGCTGGTGATCCGCCTGGAGACCGTCGGCGGCGACGACAGGTTCGACTTCACCTCGTCGACGCCGGCGTTGAACCTCTCGCTCACCACCGTCAACGGCGCGGCCGAGTCGTCGACGATCCTGCTTCTCCCCGGAAGCTACGTCGTCACCGCGCCCGACAAGACCGCCGACGGCTACGGTCTGACCGCCATCACCTGCAGCGATGGCGACAGCACGACGGATCTCGCCACGCGTAGCGCCACGGTCCAGCTCGGCTCGGGCGAGCAGGTGCAATGCACCTTCGGCGCCGCCAATTCCCGCGGGATCGCAACGCGGGCCATCAACAAATTCCTCACCCGGCGCGCGGCTCTGTTGATGCAGAGTCCGCCGCCCTTGCGCCGGCGAATCGACCGGCTCAACGGTCACGGCAACAGCCAGCCCAACCCCAATTCGCTCGCCGACTTGTCGGGCCATACGCCTTTCGAATTCGGTGTCAGGGGCGATGCCACCGGCCTCGACAAGGTGAGCTTCGCGACCAGCCTCGCCAAGTTCGACACCGCGCTTCTGGCATGGCGCGACTTCCTCGCCGCCGGTGACGGCGCGGCCCAGGGCAATGCCGCCGGCGTCGGGCCCCGCCCGACATCCAAGTTCGATGTCTGGTTCGAGGGGTCCTGGCTCTGGTTCCGCAACGACGGCAACCGGGGCCGTTTCGCCATCGGCTACATGGGCGCGGATTATCTGATCAGCCCCGACATCCTGATCGGCGGCCTGGTGCAGATCGACGACACGGTGGACAAGTCGGGCTCGGGCGGCACGCGGGTCAGCGGCACCGGCTGGATGGCGGGCCCCTATGTCACCGTGCGCCTCTCGGACAATTTCTACCTCGACGCTCGCGCGGCCTGGGGGCTCTCCGACAACGAAATCGAGCCCATGGGCACCTTCAGCGACGATTTCGAGACCACCCGCTGGCTGGCGAGCGTCGGCTTGATCGGCGACTTCAGCTACGAGAACTGGCGCGTCCGCCCGAACGCGAGCTTCACCCGCATCCAGGAGCGCCAGCACGGCTATACCGACAGCCTCGGCGTTTTCGTGCCCGGGCAGACCGTCTCGGCCGGGCGGGTGAACGTGGGGCCGACCGTCTCCTACCGCATCGAGACCGGGCGGGGCCTGACGATCGAGCCGCATGGGACCTTGGAAGGCGTCTATAATTTCAGCGATACCGACGGGGTCTCGCTCGGCAGCGAGCCGAACGGGCAAGACGATCTCAGGGGCCGGGTCGAACTGGGCGTCAATCTAACCACGGAGGGCGGTATTCGCTTCGGCGCCAGCGGCAGCTACGACGGCATCGGCGGCGATGGCTTCGAATCCTATGGCGCCACCGTTAAGATGAGCATCCCACTCAACTGATCACGATCGGTAAATCCGTGCTCGCCATCCATGCCACCCCGACCCGTCCGCGCCACCGACAAGTGTCGTCGGGTGGCCCGGTGATTCCGCTCGAACGTAAAATGCTCTAACGCTTCGGCACCCCGTGGACGTAGCGTGTGTTTACCTCCGCCTCGTTGCCGTCGGGATCCATCATGAAGAGCGCCCTGCCCTGGCCGCGTTCGCCGTAGGGCCCCCGGGTGAAGTTCATGCCACCCTGAAATCGGGCAACGATCTCGTCGAACAGGTCTTCCTCGACCGTCAGCGCGAAGTGCATCGGCCCACCCCCCTGGTGGCGTCCGCCGTGGCCCGCGACCTGCAGCACGATGTGGCCGCGATCCATCTGCAGATAGACCCGTTCCTCGTCGCGCTTGTCGATGGGGATGCCCAGAATGCCGTTATAGAAGGCCAGCGCCTTCTCCATGTCCTTCACCTGCAGAAACATTTCCTCGATGCCGATGACGCTCATGCCTGCTCCCTCGTATTGACGTCGTCTCGGCCCATCATACAGGCGAAACGGTTTGCGTCGCCGTCGCGAACGTGGATTGATGGCGGGGGAGCAGCGAGGGAGGGCGAGGCCCGTGAAGATCAAGCGCGTGGAACATGTGGCGATCGCCGTCAACGACATTCGGAGTTCCATGGCGATGCTGGAGAACATCTTCGGCCTGGAGATGGAATACGAGGAGCGAATTGGCGATACCGAACTGGCGATGTATCCCATCGGCGAGACCTATCTTGAGCTGCTGCGCGCGGCGGGCCCCAAATCGGCGGTGGCCGACTGGGTCGAGGCCAAGGGCGAAAGCCTCTACCACCTCTGCTTCGAGGTCGAGGATATCGACGGCGCCCTCGACGAATTGAAGGCAAAGGGCGTCAAACTAATCGACGAGACCTCGCGCATCGGCCACGGCGGCGCCCGTATCGCCTTCATCAACCCCGAATCCACCGGCGATATTCTGATCGAACTGGCGGAGCTGCCCGCGGGTCACTAACCGCGATTCCGCGGCACCGCCATCGCGCGCTCAGCCTCCCGCCACCCGTTCCCGCAGCAGGTCCATCCGGTCGGTGCCCCAGAACAATTCGCCCTCGAAGACGAAGGTGGGGACGCCGAAGACGCCCAACTCTTCCGCCTCGGCGACGATTCGATCGTGATGGGCCATGCCGTCGCCCGCCAGATAGCCAGCGAAACCGGCGATGTCGGCCCCCGCCTCGGCCAGCGCGGCGGCGACCGCCTCGCCGTCGCCGAGGTCGAGTTCGCGCTTGAAGAAGCGCTCGAACACCCGGTCGCTGTAGCCGCGCAGCACCTCCTCGCCCTGGGCCTGCGCAAAATAGAGGCCGATGCCGGCGGGGCGCGAATCGAAGATGATCTTCGGCCCCCGGACCGTCAGCCCCCGCTTGTTGGCGAGGCGCCGGGCGTCCATGTAGAGGTAGCGGATCTTGCGCCAGTTCCAGTCCGAGCGCTCAGCCACCGCGTCGAAGGCCTCGGCAATCGGAAAGGTGTAGTGGCGCCAGTCGAGGCGGACATCGAAGTCCTCCTCCAGCGCATGGGCCGGATCCTTGGCCAGGTAGGAAAACGGGCTCTTGTAATCGATATAGAGGATGACCTCGCGCATCGCGCTGCCTCCACTCGGCCGGTGGGATCGTGAGGTTTTATTCTACTCACCCTTGGCGAACCAGTCTTCCTTGTCGAAGGCGACCTGGTCGCCGAAATAGTGTATCGCCTGGTCGAGGCTGGCGATGCCCTCCTTGGTGTAGCTCGCCGTTGGCCCCTCCAGGTGGGTGACGTTCTCGTAATTGTCCAACCAGTCGGTGGGGGTTTGCAGCGTGCTTTGGCGCTGCACCACTTCCCAGGTGTAGTAGTGGTGCGGGATCACCACCTTGGGCTTCAGCCGGTCGACAATGGAATTGACGGCGCCGAAGCCGATGACGTGCTGGGAGTTGTCGACCGGCAGGAGAGCGATGTCAATCTCGCCCAGCGCCTCCCAGACGGCATCGGGCGGGGCGGCCCGGTTGTCGCCCCAATGGGCGATGCGCAGGCCCCCGGTCTCGATCACGATCAGGCAATGGTCCCAGGAGCGCGGGTTGTTCGGGGGCGCGATGTCGGTGCCGTGGAAGTGCCGGTGGATCTTGCGGAAATTGTAGAGGGCGCAGCAGGAATCGATCGCGTGCTTCTCGGCGATGCCGTGAATGGCGACGTCGAGGAAGCCGTAGGTGCCGATCAGCCGGTCGAGCAGCACGTGGGCGTCGAGCCGGTGCAGCGCGTCATGGTCGAAATGGGCATGAGTCGAGACGCCGATATCGACTTCCGTGATGGGGAAATCGTGGAAATACCAGTCCCAGGCGCGGGAGGGATGGTTGCGCCAGGGATCGACCATCACCGTCAGGCCCTTGGGACTGGTGATGCGGAAGGCCGAGGAGCCGAAGAAAGCCAGCTCCACCGGCCCGTCCCTGGCCGGCGTCCGGTCGGCCTGCAGCTCGATCATGCGGTTGTGGTTGCTGGTCTGCCGCCAGGCGTTCAGCCCGGTTTCGATATCGGCCATGTGTCCGCCTCCATTCGCGTTCGATGTTAGGTAAAAATTGTGCAGCAGGGGATGTGTCGCCTGGACAGCTTCGAGTGGTACGTCGGACGCGCTCGAACTTGGTATCTCTTACGCCGCCTTATTCAGCTGTCTCGGCGCAGGTATACAATCGAGCATGGGTTCGACGGAGTGTCGCTGGGTATGATATCATAGCGGCGTTTTTCTAACGGCGTACAGCAGCTGCGGCTTCGCGTTCGAAGAATCTCTTAAGCATGGCGTTTCGCGACGACCTTCACGGTGATCTTGACCTCCTGCGCTCATGACCTTGTCTCTTAGTCTGGGAAGTTCGATAGAGGCGAGGCGCTGACCAGACCGATGTCTTCGGCCAGGCCACGTCGTTCCCACGCAATAATATTTCACAGCCTGCAGTAAAAGTGGAACTCATGTATGGTTATCTAAATTATGTCGATTTATGTATTGATAAATTTCAGGCGTTCCACTATTTTACGCGAATGATTCTAACTTCGCTCTGTTCAGGTGGGTTTACGGAGACGAAAGCCAAATATTATAAGTTTTCAAGTCTGCGATGTCCAGTTAGGGGATCAAATTGACACTAGGGTGAGTGCAAAACTGGTATAGTGGCGCAGGTTTAGGCAATGTTCCCAATAAAGAAATCCATCTCGGAACTACAGAGGGAATATTACTATGCGGGAGATAATTTAATGAAACAATAATTAGAGACTCGTAGTTAGTAACTTAGCATTGCAATTATTATAAATAGGAGAGAATTAGAAATGATGGGAAACCAAAGAATACTCCTTCGAAATTGTTTTGTTAATACGACAGTGGGCCATAAGTCGAGCATTTTTGGAGATTTGGCTTTTGATCATTTCACTCATATTTTCGTTGATCCTAATGGGATTATAAGCAGCATACACCAAGTAGTTGTGGGGGCTAGTTCACCCAACAAAAGTCGCGATCTAGAGCTGGGAAATCGTCTAACGGATCAATTGTTCAGACGTCTTGATGAATTGCAATCAGCTGTAGATAAGGGGGCGGTTGTCATTTGCTTTTCTCGACCCATTCAGGCACAGACTTTAGAGCATATCTCGGAAGACTTTGCTACGAGGAGGCTTCCAATACTCGGATTGTCTCTTCCGAAAAACGAGAAGTTCTCGTCGCAGAGTATACGGGGCCCGAAGAAGGTCGAGTCTTTGCAAAGCGTATTCTGGAGCATATCGACAGGTTTGATACTGAGTTGCTCGAAGATAGTATAACACCCGCATTCGTATCTCGTGCTTTAGTGGGCGATTCAGAGGTCGTCGTCGGTGGATACAAATTGGGGGAAAAGCAAGGAGGAGTGTTCTTTTATCCGACTGGTAGCGGTTTTAACGACCTCGACTCATACGATGCAGACGAGTTAATTTCCTCGATGAAGGATCTGTCGGATAAGATTATCGAACTCCAAAATAATCAGTCTGAGGCGCAGCCGAACTGGACAGGTATGTATTTGACTAGATCTGAGGCGAGTGCTCTTGAAGAATCAGAATCCATATACCAGAAAATCGATGATCTGAAATTGAAGTATGATCAAAGTGTAATAAGGGCTAAAGCCGAATCTTGGTTGAAATATCTCCTCACTGCTACAGGGAATTCCTTTGAAGATTCCGTATTGCGTGTTCTGACAGAATTGGGGTATCGCGCTGATTTTGGTCCTCAGGGTCATGCAGATATTATTGCCGTTGACAGTAATACAATATTGGCAATAGAGGCGAAGGGACCTTGAGCGCGGGTCTCGAACCGCGCATGTGCGACAGCCTCATCAGTGGAAGGAACAGGTGTTGATGGCTCAAGAAGTTACACCTGATGTGCGTGACGTAATTATTGGGAAGTATGTGCCGATCTTGGTGGGGCTCGACATTCCAGTGAATAAGAATGTTGATGACCTGTTTAAACCGCGTCCTACAAAAGCGGTTCTAATACAAAATACATTCCGTAACGTACCATTAATGGAGCGATATCCAGAGAACCCGAGCGAACTAAGTTTTCCTGATGACGCGCGGATTGTGCTTACCGGATTGGGTGGCGTCGCACTTACCGGTATTCAGTTGCTCGGAATGTACTTAGATCATCGAGATAACGGCCGTCCCGCTAATGAGATTCGAATGTTGCTCAACCAAGCAACCGGCATTCTTCAAGAATATGCCGACTGGAGCGATTTCTTGTTAGCGAATACCTGATAGATGGAGGCCTTTTCGATCTTTGACGATTCAGAGTGAATTTCAAGATTTGCGCGAGCAGCGACGTCTTAAGAATGGGATCCAAATCTGCGGTCGGGGCGACGCGCTAGACTCTTCGATTTGGCAGCAGGACCGGGCCGCCTTCGGGAAACGAGACGGTGACCTCGTCGCCGGCGGCCGGCCGGTGTCGGGCAGAAGCGCGAAGATCTCGCCGATTTCGGTCTGGATCGTCACCTCCATGTGGCGGCCCACGTAGGTCGCGCGCAGGATCCGCCCCGGAACACCGTTTGCCGCGCCGACGCGGACGCGGTCGGGGCGGATCGCCAGGCGCGCCGGGCCCGGGGTGAGGCCGCGCGCCGGCAGCTCGAGCGCGAGCGGGCCCAGGCGGACCCGCGCCGTCCCGCCCGCGAGTTCAATCACCTCGCAGCCGAGCACGTTGGCCTCGCCGATGAAGTCGGCGACGAAGGGGCTTTCCGGCGCCTCGTAGAGTTCGCGCGGCGTGCCGTCCTGGGCCACCACGGCCTGGTTCATGACGATGATCCGGTCGGAGACCGCCAGCGCTTCTTCCTGGTCGTGGGTTACGTAGACGACCGTGAGGCCGAGTTTGGTCTGGATCTCGCGGATCTCCTCGCGAACCCGGCGGCGCAGCTTGGCGTCGAGGTTGGAGAGTGGCTCGTCGAACAGCAGGACGCGGGGCTCCAGCACCAGGGCCCGGGCCACCGCGACGCGCTGCTGCTGCCCGCCCGAAAGCTCGCTCGGCAGCCGCCGGCCATAATCGGCGAGCCCGACCAGTTCGAGGCCCGCCGCCACCCGCTCGGCGATGCCGGCCTTGAGGTAGCCCGAGAAGCGCAGACCGTAGCCGACGTTTTCGGCCACGGTCATGTGGGGGAACAGGGCATGGGACTGGAAGACCATGGAGACGTCGCGCTCCGTCGCCGGCACCAGGGTGACGTCTTCCTCGCCGATTCGGATGCGGCCCGGGCTCGCCATCTCCAGCCCGGCGATCAGCCGCAAGGTCGTGGTCTTGCCGCGGCCAGATGGACACAAAAGCGTCACCAGGCTGCCCGCCCCGATATGCAGCGAGACACCGTCAACGGCGGTGACGTCGCCCTGATCGCCCCGACGCCCCTCAGGCGAAGCGCGAGGGCGTCAGCTTGCCCGAGCGGCGGTAGCGGTACATGTAGCTTTCCAGCACCGCCTCGGCGGGTGTCGGCTCGATACCCAGTTCGGCGAGGCCCGGCACGCCCTCGTCGCAGACGTTGTCGTATTTCAGCAGCTCGACCTGGTCGCGGGTCAGCGGCGGCACCGGCAACAGCTGCAGGAAGCTCGCCTGCAGCTTCAGGATCCCGAACGGCACGGGGAGCAGCAGCCGCTTGCGCCCGGTCACTTCCAGGACCAGCTCCATCAGCTCCTTGAAGGTCTGGACGCGCGGGCCGCCGAGGTCGTAGCTGAGGCCCCTGGCGGCACCGTCTTCCAGGATGCGGACCATCGCCTCCGCCACGTCGCCGACATAGACCGGCTGGAAGCGGGTATGGCCGCCGCCTGGCAGCGGCAAGGCCGGAGTCAAGCGGACCATGGCGCCGAAGCGGTTGAAGAAGTCGTCCTCCGGCCCGAAGATCACCGAGGGCCGGACGATGGTCGCGGCCGCATCGATCGCCGCCACCGCCTGTTCGCCGAGGCCCTTGGTCGCCGCGTATCGGGAGGTGCTTGCCGCGTCCGCGCCGATCGAGGAGACGTGGACGAGGCGGCCGACGGCTTCGGAATGGGACGCTTCGGCGATGTTCCGGGCGCCCTCGTGATGGATCGCCTCGAAGCGTTGAGCGCCGAAGGGATAGAGGATGCCGACGGCGTTCACCACGGCGTCGGCCCCCCGGACCGCCCGGCGAACCCCCGCCAGGTCGCGGATGTCGACCCGCATGGCGGCGATCTGGCCGACCCCGCCCATCGGTTGCAGGAACGCGGCGGCGTCGGGATCGCGCACCGCGACGCGGATCCGGACCCCCTTCTCCGCCAGTCGCTTGACCAGGTGACGGCCGAGGAAGCCGGAGCCGCCGAAGATTGTCACGTTTTCCATCGCCATCGCTTGTTCTCCACCCCCCGGCCGCCGCTCCGTATGCGAGCCCCGGCCTCGCGAGGAAGGCCGGCGGAGCGGGCCGACCGGGCTGTCGACATTTATGTCGACCGTCGATCAGATGTCCAGGGTGTTGTGGCGCTCCCAGGCGCTCATGTGCTGGGTGAAGCGATGCCATTCCGCCATCTTCAGCTTGAGGTAGGCATCCATCAGCGGGGCGCCCAGCCCATCGCGCAGCACCTTGCTCTTCTCCGCCAGGCGCAACGCATCCAACAGCGTCAGCGGCAGCCGCTTCAGGCCGCGCGCCTTGTGGCCGTCGGTGTACATGTTGATGTCGAGGCGCTTGCCCGGATCGCGCTTGTTCGCGATGCCGTCGAGCCCGGCGCACAGCACGCCCGCCTGCAACAGGTAGGGATTCGCGGCACCGTCCATGAGGCGCAGTTCGAAGCGGCCGGGGTCGGGGATGCGGATCATGTGGGTGCGGTTGTTGCCCGAATAGCTGACCGCGTTGGGCGACCAGCTGGCGCCCGAGACGGTCGGCGCCGCGTTCAGCCGCTTGTAGCTGTTGACCGTGGGATTGAAGAGCGCGCAGAGCGCTTCCGCCGAATGCATGACGCCGCCGACGAAGCGATAGGCGGTCTCCGACAGGCCCATCTCGTCTCGTTTGTCGAGAAACCGGTTGACGCGGCCCGGCTTGTTCCAGAGTGAAACGTGGGCATGACAACCGTTGCCGGTGAGGTTGGCGAAGGGCTTCGGCATGAAGGTGGCGCGAAAGCCATGGTTCTCCGCGACCGATTTCACCATGTATTTGAAGAAGACGTGGCGGTCCGCCGTCAACAGGCAATCGTCATAATCCCAGTTCATCTCGAACTGGCCATTGGCGTCTTCGTGGTCGTTCTGATAAGGCCCCCAGCCGAGCGTGATCATATGGTCGCAGATCTCCGAGATGACGTCGTAGCGGCGCATAAGGGCCGACTGGTCGTAGCAGGGCTTCTCCAGGATGTCGCTCGGATCCGAGATCGATTCGCCATCCGCAGAGATCAGGAAAAATTCGCACTCGACACCCGATTTCATGCGATGGCCGCCGACCGCCGCCTTGGCGATCTGTCGTTTGAGCGCGCTCCGGGGCGAGGCCTCGACCTCCTGGCCGTCCATCCGCAGGTCGGCCGCCAGCCAGCCGACCTCCGGCTTCCAGGGCAGCTGGACCAGGCTGTCGGCATCGGGGATCGCGAACATGTCGGAGTCCGCCGGCGTCATGTCGAGCCAAGTGGCGAAGCCCGCGAAGCCGGCGCCGGCCACCTGCATCTCGCCGATCGCGCGGGCCGGTACCAGCTTGGCCCGGAGCGCACCGAACAGATCGACGAAACTGACGAGGAAATACCGAATGCCCTGTTCCTTGGCGACCGCCGCCAGATCCTTCGCCATGTCTCCGCCTCCCCTCGTTTCTGCGTTGACGGGAGACTAGCGCGGTTGGCAACCGAAGGCACGCATGGGGAAGACCCGGCACGATGTGGCGAAAAGCCCGGTTTTCCAAGCCCCGTCCGATTGGCTAATCTCGGTGGCGGAGGCGGGAATTGGAGCGGGAGACGATCATGGCCGAGACCATTTCGAGCGGGCGGGCGCTGGGGGCGGAAGTGCGCGGGATCGAGCTCCGCGCCCCGCTGTCGGAGGCGGACAAAGCGGATATCGAGGACGCCTGGCACGAACACCTGGTCCTGCTGTTCCGCGACCAAGGCATCGGCGACGAAGACTTGCTGGCGATGGCCGAGGCCTTCGGCGGGGCGCAGGCGACGGAATCGCGGAACTACTACCTGAAGGCCGGCTATACGGAAAAATCAGGGCGCTTGTCGGCGCTCCCCGGGATTTCCATCGTCTCCAACCTGGACGAGGGCGGGCGCCCCGTCGCCGTCCACGAGGGAAGCGGCAGCCAGCCGCTCAAATGGCACACCGACAATTCCTATGTGGAAGACCCGCCCAAGGGCTCGATCCTGCATGCGCTGCGCGTGCCGGTGAACGGCGGCGGCCATACCTCGTTCGCCAATCAGTATCTCGCCTACGATTCGCTGCCCGAGGCGACACGGGCGCGCCTCCCCGGCCTCCATATCCGGCACGACACCAGCCGCAATACCGCGGGCGGGCTACGCCCCAGCCGCGAGCTGCCGGCGACGCGCCAAGAGGTGGTGGGCCCGATCCACCCGCTCATCCGCCGCCATCCCGTCACAGCGCGCACCGCGCTCTACCTCGGCCGCCGCTACGCGGCGCCATCGAGCCATATCGTCGAACTCGACGAGGCCGAGGGCGAGGCGCTGCTGGACGAGCTGTGGGAGACGGCCAGCGCCGAGGCATTGACCTGGACCCACGACGACTGGCGGGCGGGCGACGTTGTGATGTGGGACAACCGCTGCACCCTGCATGCCCGCACGCCAATCGACGCCACCCAGGCGCGGGAAATGCACCGCACTCTCATCCGGGGCGAGGCGGTGATCGCGGGGTAGGGCGGAGGCGGGCGCCCGCGCGGCGGCCACGTCGTGGAGCGCGCGTGGATGGATGGTCGTGGCGCCGGTGGACGGGGCATCCGGATTTTCGGAGGATTCTCAATGCACCGACGGATCACGCGCATCGTCGACGCCCACCAGCAGCGCGAGGGCGCCGGCTTCATGGTGCGCCGCCCAATTCCAACGGCCGGGCTCGACCATGTGGACCCCTTTCTGATGCTGGATGAAGTGGGTCCGGCCGAGTACGCCCCAGGCGAGGCCCTGGGGGCCCCGGATCATCCCCATCGGGGCTTCGAAACCGTCTCCTACATTCTCGAGGGCGGGAAGCTGCACGAGGATTCAACGGGCAAGTCCCAGCTGATCGGTCCCGGCGACATCCAGTGGATGACGGCGGGCGCCGGCATCGTGCATTCGGAGATGCCGTGGCCGGCGCTACGAAAGAACGGCGGCCGGTCGCACGGCTTCCAGATCTGGGTCAATCTGCCGGCCGAACACAAATTCGCGGCTCCGGGCTATCAATATCTGCCCCGCGACCGAATTCCAGTGGCGACGAGCGCCGATGGTGGAATCGAGGTTACCGTCATCGCGGGCGAGGCCTTCGGTACCAAGGCCGCGATCGGTACCCATACGCCGATCTGGTTGCAGGACTGGCGTGTCCGGGCCGGGGCGACCGCCACGATCGAGGTCGATCCCGACTTCAACGCGGCCGCCTATGTGTTCGCGGGCGAGGTTGCCTTCGGTACCGAGAGGGCGCCGGTCGGGCACGGCCAGCTGGCACTGTTCGGTTCCGGCGGGCGGCTTGCCGTCTCGGCGCCGGCGGACGGGGCCGGCGGGCGGTTCCTCTTGCTGGCGGGACAGTCGATCGCCGAACCGATCGCCCGCCACGGCCCCTTCGTCATGAACACCCGGGAGGAGCTTTTGGCCGCCTTCGACGACTACCATGCGGGCCGCATGGGCGTCATCGAACGGAACTGATGCCAACCGGCAACGGGTCGAACGCGTCACCGATCGATATTATCCAGAGTTGACGGGATTAGTTCCGGTTGTTCCCATGCGCGGGAGTGCCATAATCATACTTGTGATTATGGAAACACGCCCGCCGGCGCCGGCGAGATAGGGGTCTAGAACGATGGAAGAAGCATTATTGGAATTCACCGGTCTGACGGCCTTCGTGGTCGTCGTCGTGCTGCTGGCGATCGTGCTGCTGTTCACCAGCGTCAAGCGGGTGCCGCAGGGCTTCGATTACACGGTCGAACGGTTCGGCAGATACATCCGCACGCTGTCCCCCGGCCTGCACTTTATCGTGCCCTTCGTGGACGTCGTCGGCTCCAAGATGAACATGATGGAGCAGGTGCTGGACGTGCCGACGCAGGAGGTCATCACCAAGGACAACGCCATGGTGGCGGTCGACGGCGTCGTCTTCTTCCAGGTGCTCGACGCGCCGAAGGCGGCTTATGAAGTGCGCCAGCTGGAAGTCGCCAGCTTGAACCTGACCATGACCAACATCCGAACCGTCATGGGGTCGATGGATCTCGATGAGCTTTTGTCCAAGCGTGACGAGATCAATGCGCGCCTGTTGTCCGTGGTCGACGAGGCGACGACGCCCTGGGGCGTCAAGGTGACCCGCATCGAGATCAAGGACATCGCGCCGCCGCGCGATCTGGTCGACGCCATGGCCCGCCAGATGAAGGCGGAGCGCGACAAGCGTGCCAACATACTGGAGGCGGAGGGCGAGCGGCAGGCCGAGATCCTGCGCGCCGAGGGCGAGAAGCAGGCCGCGATCCTGGCCGCCGAAGGCCGGCGCGAGGCCGCCTTCCGCGACGCGGAGGCCCGCGAGCGCGAGGCCGAGGCCGAGGCGCGGGCGACCACCATGGTCTCGGAAGCCATCGCCGGCGGCGAGGTGCAGGCGATCAACTACTTCGTCGCGCAGAAATACATCGATGCACTGGGCGCCTTCGCCGCCTCGCCCAACCAGAAGATCCTGTTCATGCCGCTCGAGGCCTCCAGCGTCATCGGCGCCATCGGCGGCATAGCGGAGATCGCCAAGCAGGCGATAGGCGACGGCCCGGGTGGGGGCGGTGGCGGCAACGGCGCCCAACGACCCGGCGCGCCCCGTCCCTCGAGCCCCGCCTGAGGCGGCATGTCCGCTTCGACCGGTGCCGCCGGACCGACGCGTGGCTCCGTGCCGGCGAGCGGCCCGAGCCTGGCCGCCGGCACGGGCGCCGCCAGCTGGGCCTCGCCGCCCAGCGACGCCGACTGAGGCCCGGGCGATGGAGTTGCTCACCGCCTTTTTCCTCGGCTTCGATCACTGGCACTGGTGGGTCCTGGGCGTGATCCTGTTGGTCGGCGAGATGCTGGCCCCCGGCGTCTTCCTGCTGTGGATGGGGATCGCCGCCGGTATCACCGGCGTCGTCGTGCTGGTGGTGCCCGACATGGACTGGCGCTACCAGTTCCTGCTGTTTGCCGTGCTGGCGGTGATCAGCGTCATCGCCGCCCGGCTTTATCTGCGCCGCCGCCCGATCGAGTCCGACCGGCCCGAACTCAACCGGCGCGGGCGGCAATATGTCGGCCGTACGTTCACGCTGGCCGAGCCGGTGGAGAACGGCCGGGGCAAGCTGCATGTCGACGATACGATGTGGCGAATCAGCGGCCCCGATCTGCCGGCCGGCCAGCAGGTCGAGGTCGTCGATGTCGATGGCGTGCTGCTGAGGGTGGCGCCCGTCGGCGGGGACGGCGGCGTGGTGGAGCAAGGCGGCGAATAGCCGCGACATTCGATCACACCCTCGACAATAGGGGCACTAAATCAAGGTTTTCACTGGACGCGGACGGGCCGGCGAACCATATTGCCCGGCAAGCGCGCGGCACGCCGATTCGCGACATTGGCGGCCACGTTGCCTGTTTCGCCTTGACCCTCGTTTCGGAAGAGATTCATGCCCGTACCCCTTCGCCAGCAGGCGCGTGTCGGCGCCTATGTCGTGAAGCAACGGCTGGCCCGGCGGGCGCGTTATCCGCTGGTGCTGATGCTGGAGCCGCTGTTCCGCTGCAACCTGGCCTGCCCGGGCTGCGGCAAGATCGATTATCCAGACCCCATCCTGAATCGCCGCTTGAGCGCCGACGAGTGCGTGGCCGCGGCGCGGGAATGCGGCGCGCCGATCGTCTCCATCGCCGGCGGCGAGCCGCTGCTGCACCGCGAGATGGGCGAGATCGTGCGCCGCATGATCGACGACAAGCGGTTCATCTACCTCTGCACCAACGCGCTGTTGCTGGAGAAGAAGATCGACCTCTTCCGTCCCTCGCCCTATCTCACCTTCTCGATCCACCTGGATGGCCTGGAGGAAGAACACGACCGCGCGGTCGACCTCGACGGCGTCTTCGAGCGGGCCGTGGCGGCGGTCCGGATGGTCCGCGACAAGGGCTTCCGGGTGAATGTCAACACGACGCTGTTCGACGGCGTGGTGCCAGCCAAGGTGGCGGAGTTCCTGGATTTCGCCACCGAACTCGGCGTCGAGGGTGTCACCATCTCGCCCGGCTACTCCTACGAGCGGGCGCCCGACCAGGCGCATTTCCTCAAGCGCCGGGGGGCGAAGGAACTCTTTCGCGAGGTCTTCCGCCTCGGCGAGGGCAAGAAGTGGCGGTTCAGCCAGTCGAGCCTGTTCCTCGACTTCCTCGCCGGCAACCAATCCTATAAATGCACGCCGTGGGGCAATCCGACGCGCAACGTCTTCGGCTGGCAGCGTCCCTGCTATCTCTTGAACGAGGGCTATGTCGCGACCTTCGCCGAGCTGATGGACGAGACCGAGTGGGACAAATACGGCACCGGCAACTATGAAAAGTGCGCCGATTGCATGGTCCACTGCGGCTACGAGGCGACGGCGGTGAACGACACCGTGCGTCACCCCCTGAAGGCGGCCAGGGTCGCGCTGTTCGGCCCCAGGACCGAGGGGCCGATGGCGCCGGAGATCGCGCTGGAGGGCCAGCGGCCGGCGGAATATCCCTTCGAGGCGGTGGTCGCCGAGGCGCTAGGCCAGCCGGCCCAGGGGGAGAAGCCCCGCGCCGGCTCGTCCAACGCGGCCTAGGCTCGCGTCCGCCCGGCGGAAATCGCCCGCGAGGCGCAGCAAATCCACGACCTCCCACGGCCGGCGAGCGAGCGTGGCCAGCAGCGGCGCCATGCGGGTCTCGCCCCGGTCGCCCACGCCGGCGAGCGCGGCGGCCGGCAAGGCCCGGTTCCAGGGATCGAGCACCACGCGGATCGCCAGGAACGGCAGGCCGCGCGCAAGGGCGGCACGGGCGGTGGCGCCGCTTTCCATGTCGACCGCCAGCGCGCCGGTCCGGCCATGGATCGCGCGTTTCGCCTCGACCGTCGCGACGACCGCGTCGCTTTCCGCGATGGCGCCGGTCCGGCCATGCAGCCCCGATAGCCAGGCTCGCCAGTCCTCGTCCGTCGCAATCCGCTCGCCGTCCCGCCCGACGATGGCGTCGGCCAGGATCAGGTCGCCCGCCCGTATCCCGGGCGCGAGACCGCCCGCATAGCCCACGCTCAGCAGCGCATCGGCGCCCTCGGCGGCAAGCGCCGCCGCCGCGTCGCCCGCGCGCGCGCCCAGGGCCACGCGCGGCAGGGCCTCGTGGTCCGGGCCGAGATCGAGGTTTCGGAAGTGTCGCGCCTCGCGCGCCAGGCCGGTGACGAGGCCCAGCCGCATCAGGTCCCGAATTGGCGGGTCGCGTCGCGCGCCCGCATCAAGGTGCGGTAGCGCGCGAGCGCCCAGAGCGGGAAATAGGCACTGTAGCCGTGGTAGCGGAGGTAGAAGATGCGCGGGAAACCGGTCCCGGTATAGAGACTTTCGACCCACTTGCCGTCGTCGCGCTCCGAGCGCAGCAGAAAGTCGACCCCGCGCCGGACCCCCTCGTGTCCCGCCTCGCCCGCCGCCATCAGGCCCAGGAGCGCCCAGGCCGTCTGCGAGGGCGTGCTCGACCTCATCAGGCGACGCTGGCCCGGCGCATAGGTCGCGCAGTCCTCGCCCCAGCCGCCGTCTTCCTTCTGGCGCTGCAGCAGGAAGCGGACGGCGCGGCGGATATGCGATGCGCGCGTGTCCTCGCCCAGCGCCTCGAAGGCGCAGAGTACCGACCAGGTGCCATAGACGTGGTTGACGCCCCAACGGCCAAACCAGGAGCCATCCCGCTCCTGCTCGCGCATCAGATAGTCGAGGCCGCGCCGCACCGTCGGATGGTGCCGGTCGTAGCCGAGCTGGCCCATCATCTGGACGCATCGCGCCGTGACGTCCGACGTCGGCGGGTCCAGCAGGGCGCCGTGGTCGGCGAAGGGGATGTGTTCCAGGTAGCGGTAGGTGTTGTCGACGTCGAAGGCGCCCCAGCCGCCGTTCCTGGATTGCATGCCGATAATCCACTCGGTCGCCCGCGCGATCGCGTCGGCGTAACGAGGATCGCCCGTACGGTCCATCGCCATGACGATGACGGCGGTGTCGTCGACATCGGGGTAGTAGTCGTTCCAGTATTCGAAAGCCCAGCCGCCCGGGCGCACGCCGGCCCGTTTCATCGCCCAATCACCCTCGACGTCGAGGATCTGGCGTTCCAGCATCCAGTCGAAGGCCCGCATCACCCGCTCGTCGTCGGCCGGAACGCCGGCCTCCAAGAGCGCATGCAGCGCCAGGGTCGTATCCCAGATTGGCGAGAGGCAGGGCTGGCAGTAGCCCTTGTCGCCCTGCACGGTCAGCAGCTTGTCGACGCTCCGCTTGGCGACCACCAGGTCCGGGTGGTCCTTGGCGTAGCCCAGCGCGTCCATCGCCATCACCGCGTTGGCCATCGCGGGAAAGATGCCGCCGAGACCGTCCTCGCCGTTGAGCCTGGGCGTGATGAACTCGACCGCCCGCTTGATCGCCTTCTGCCGGCTGCCCTTGGGGAAGAAGGGCTCGAACTTGCGAATCGCCGCGTCGGCCGCCAGGAACAGGTCACCCACGATGTCGCCGGTCGGATTGGAATTGTAGCGCCCCACCTCCTCCGGCGGGGTGCGGAACAGCTCGCGCACGTGGACGCCTTTCGGGTTCCGCGCCCGGGGCTTGCACGCCATGATGATCAACAAGGGCACGATTACCGTGCGCGACCAGTAGGAGACCTTCGAGAGATGGAAGGGGAACCAGCGCGGCAGCAGCATGATCTCGATCGGCATGAACGGAACCGCGCGCCATGGCACCTGGCCGAAGAGGGCGAGGGAGAAGCGGGTGAAGACGTTGGACGCCTCGGCACCGCCGTGCGCCAGCACCGCCTCGCGGGCGCGGCGCATATGGGGCGCGTCGGGCGAATCGCCAACCAGCTTCAGGGCGAAATAGGCCTTGACCGTCGCCGATAGGTCGAAGGCGCCGTCCTCGAACAGCGGCCAGCCGCCGTGGTCGGCCTGCGCCGCGCGCAGGTAGTTGGCGATCTTTTCCTCGAGCTCTTGATCGACTTCGTCGAGGTAGTGCTCCAGGAAGATGTACTCCGAGGGAATGGTCGAATCCGCTTCCAGCTCGAAGATCCAATGACCATCGGCCTTTTGAAGCGCGAGAAGGGCCTCGGCGGCGTCCGCGACGTGGCCTTCGACACCGAACTCGATCTCGCTCGTCTCGGAGGGAAACTCGCTTCTGTCCAACGTCATCGCACCCGGATACAGTCTGTTTCAGTCGATCGCACGCCGTCGGTCGAGCCGTTGCTAGGCGGCCCCTGCATACTATGTCGGAAGCGCCAGCTCAATAGTCCGTGACGGTTATGTCACCGGCATGTGACTTCCCGCCAACAGGATAACAGGCCGCCCGCCCGCTTTCCCGGTCATGCCACGATTCGGCGGACCAGGATCAAGAACTTTTCCACTCGACCGACACGCACCGGCTGGCGCAACCGTGCCCAGCCCCGCGCCTCCAGGCGCTCCAGCAGGCGGTGATAGACGTCCCGCATGATCAGCGCCGCGCGAAGCTGGCGCCGGTCGCAGCGGGCGAGATGGCGCTCGGCCTCGGCGAAGCGCTGGTGCGCGCGCCCGGCAAGGCGGGCGCATACCGCCGCCAGGCCGTCCTGATCCAGAATCGTGGTGGGGGGACCGAGATCGAGGGCGACGCCCGCCTCCTCCAGCCATTCGCGGGGGAGGTAGATCCGCTCCTCCTCGGCGTCTTCCACCACGTCGCGCAGGATGTTGGTCAGCTGCAGCGCTTCGCCGAGCGCCACGGCGAAGGCCTCCGCGTCGCGCCCGCGCGCACCGAAGATGCGAATCAGCAACATGCCGACCGCGCCCGCCACTCCCCGGCAATAGGCCTCGAGTTCCTCGAGGCTCGGCGCCGTTTCGCGCCCCCGGGCGTCGATCTCGACTGCGTCGATGAGCAGCAGGAATTCTTCCCGCGGCAACTCGTGGGCGACGACGGTGGCGGCGAGCGCCTGGCCGATCGGCGTCGTCGGCGCGCCGCGACAGACCGCGGCGATCTCGTCGCGCCAGGCGGCGAGCCTGGCCATCTTGTCGGCGACCGGGGCCGCCTCGTCGGCGATGTCGTCGACCTCGCGGCAATAGGCATAGATCGCGTAGACGGCCTCGCGCCGCTCCCGCTCCAACGAGCGCATGGCCCAATAGAAGGAGGAGCCCGCGCGTTTCACCACCTCGTGCACATGGGCCCGCGCGTCGGCCGCGACGGGAAGCGCGCCCGCGCCCGCCGCCAAGGCACCGCCAATACCGCCCGTGGTTTCCGGTGCCCGCACTTGGCCCCCCGAGGTCGATGAAAATCGCTGCTGGTTACCGGTTGGCGGCCGAGCTTGCAAGCCCGGTCGTCGAATTCAACCCTCCCCGGCGCCGGCGCCGACCCGGCCCTTCCAGACGCCGCCGCGTCCCCGATGATGGGCCCAGGCCGATTCGAGGGTCATCAGCGCATAAAGTAAACCCGCGACTGGCAGCAGCAGGGCGAGCGGCCAAGGCTCGCCATAGAGCGTCAGGTTTGGCCGGAAGGCGACCGCCATCGCGCCCCAGGCGGCCAGGCCCAGAACGAGTGCCGGCACCTCGCCGTGCCAGGGCCAGGCGAGGACGGCGAGGGGCCCGGCCAGGTAGGTGGCCACCATGGCGAGCAGCGTGGCGAGCAGCAGCAAAGGCGAATAGCGGAGCTGCGTGTAGGCGGAGCGGGCGACCATGCGCCAGACCCCGCCGAGACCCTCGTAGGGGCGTAGCGAACGGGTGTCGGTCGCGAGGCCGAGCCACAGCCGCCCGCCCACCCGCCGCATCGCGGCCGCGAGCGCGCAGTCGTCGATCGGCGCATCGTGGATCGCCTCCAGCCCGCCGGCGCGCGCCAGCGTCTCCCGCGCCGCCAGCATGCAGCCGCCGGCCGCCGCCGCGATCCGGCCCCGGTTGACGAGCGCGAAGGGGTAGAGCTTCTGGAAGAAGAAGACGAAGGCGGGAATCAGCAGACGCTGCGACGCACCCCGGCGGGCCAGCAGCACCATGAGGGAGACGAGGTCGCGATCCTCGGCCACCGCCTTGGCCAACAGGCGGCGGAGGCCGTGGGGCGGGTGGTGGATGTCGGCATCGGTGAAGAGCAGGTAGCGCGCGTCCAGGCCGGCCGCCTCGACATGGGCGAGGCCGCGCGCCATGGCCCAGACCTTGCCCACCCAGCCGGCGGGCCGGGGCGACGTGGCGACCACGTCCAGACGATCCCCGGCGCCCAGTTCCGCCGCCGCCCGCCGCGCGATCTCGGCGGTGCCGTCGCGGCTTTCGTCGTCGACCAGCACGACGTGGAAGGGGCCGGGATAGTCCTGGGCCAGGAGCGCGGTGATCGCCTCGCGAATGGAGGCCGCCTCGTCGCGAGCCGGCACGATGGCGATCACGGCCGGCCAGTCGGCCGGTTCCGGCGTCGGCGTCAGGCGTTCGTCGCAGCGCCAGAAGCCGCCCCGAAACCCCAGGAGGTAGAGCCAGATGGCGAGGCAGAGGCCGGCGCCGATGGTCCAGGTCGTCGCCATTGAAACTCCGATCCGCGGTGGGGAAATCTGCCTCCGACTATGCCATCACAGTCGCATGGCGTCCCGGTGCCGATGCCGATAGAGTGCCCGAAAACGGGAGACGAAGATGGACGCGCGTTACGACGTGGTCATTGCTGGCGGCGGTGTCATGGGCAGTTCGACGGCCTATTTCCTGGCCGCCTCGGGCGACTTCGACGGCACCATCCTGGTGGTGGAGCGTGATTCGACCTACGACACCTCGGCGACATCGCGCTCGATGGGCGGTATTCGCCAGCAGTTCTCGACCGAGGAGAACATCGCCATGTCGATGTTCGGCGCCGAGTTCGCGCGCCGGGCGGCCGAAACCCTGGCGGTAGAGGGGCAGAGCGCCGACGTCACCTTCCGCGAACAGGGCTATCTCTTCACCGCGACGCCGGAGGGCGCGGCGACGCTACGGCAAAACTACGAGATGCAGCGCGGCCAGGGTGCCGAAGTGACCTTTCTGGAGCCCGGCGCGCTGGCCGAGCGCTTCCCCTGGCTCAATCCCGCGGGCCTCGGCGCCGCGGTCTTCGGCCATGCGAACGAGGGCTGGATCGATCCCAACACCCTGCTGCAGGGCTTCCGGCGCAAGGCCCGTTCGCTCGGCGTGGCCTACGTCGAGGACGAGGTGGTCGGCTTCGACCGCCAGGGCGGGCGGCTCGACGGCGTTCGTCTGGCCCGAGGCGGCGCGGTCGGCGCCGGGACGGTCCTGCTCTCCGCCGGCTCGCGCTCGGGCGGGCTGGCGGCGCTGTTGGACATCGACCTGCCGGTCTGGCCGCGCAAACGCTATGTCTACGTCTTCGACTGCAAGGACGATCTGTCGATGGTGCCGCTCACCATCGATCCGAGCGGCGTCGCCTTCCGCCCCGAAGGCGGCCAGTACGTCACCTCCATGTCGCCGCCCGAGGACCGGGATCCGAACAGCGATCCGGAAGACATGGAGGTCGACTACACCACCTTCGAGGAGGTGACGTGGCCGACGCTGGCGAACCGCGTGCCCGCCTTCGAGGCGATCAAGCTCACCGGCGCCTGGGCCGGCCATTACGATTTCAACACCTTCGACCAGAACGCGATTCTCGGCCCCCATCCCGAGATCGCCAATCTGCTCTTCTGCACCGGCTTCAGCGGCCATGGCCTGCAGCAATCGCCGGCCGCCGGGCGGGCGATGGCGGAGCTGGTCGTCCACGGCGAATATCGGAGCATCGATCTCTCCCGCTTCGCCTTCGAACGGATCGCCGAAGGCCGCGCGGTCGTCGAAGCCAACGTCTGGTAGCGGAACCGCATGGAACCGACACGCGAGGAACGGGTCGTCATCGTCGGCGCCGGGCCGGCGGGCCTGCGTGCCGCCGAAGTGCTGTCCGGCGTCGGCCTGAGGCCGATCCTGATCGATGCCGGCTCGGCGCCGGGCGGACGGGTCCGGCGCCTCGGCCGGCAGGGCCAGGCCCGGCTCGGCGATCGCTCGGTCTCGCTGCAACGCGGCTTCGCCGGACTGGCGGAGAAGATCGAGTTCCGCCCCGAGACCATCGCGACCGGCATCGAAAACGGCTGCCTCGGCGTGCGGCGCGGCGAGGCGGTCGAGACGCTGCCCTTCGATGCCCTGATCCTGGCGACGGGGGCGAGCGAACTGCTGCTGCCGTTTCCCGGCTGGTCACGCGACGGCGTGGCGACCATGAGCCATGCGCTCGCCGCTCTCTCGCGCGGCCGGCCCGTTGGACGGCGGCCGGTGTTCCTCGGAACCGGGCCGATGCTGTACCGCGCGGCGGCCCGTCACGCCGCCGCCGGCACCGCGCCGGCCGCCGTGCTCGATACCGGACCGGCGGGCGCGGGCGCGAGGGCGCTGCCCCGCATCGCCACCGATTGGATACAATTCGGCGAGCTGGTCGCGGACGTCGCGGCGCTCAAGACCCGGCGGATCGCCATGCGGCGGGGCGTTCGGCCGCTCGCGGTGGTGGGAGAAGGCGCAATCGAGGCGCTCCACTGCCGCGACGCGGCGGACGAGGAGTTCGCGGTTCCCGCCGATTCTCTCGTCGCCGGCTTCGGCTGGCGGCCGGAGGACCGGCTGGCGGCCATGGCCGGCGCCGAGTTCGACTTCGATGACGACCTCGGCGGCTGGCGGGTCCGGACGGAGGATTCGGGCGGCATCGAGGGCGAGCCGGTCTATCTCGCCGGGGCCGCCCGGGGCCAGGGGTCCATGGTGTCGGTGGCCGAGGCGAGCGGCACCATCGCCGCCTTCGCCGCGCTGATCGATCTCGGCTATCCGGTGACCGTCGGCACGCTCCGCTTCTGGATGACCCGGATCGAGACCCGCCGCGCCTTCCATCGCGGGCTCGCCGACGCCTTTCCCCCGCCCCTCGACATCGCCGCCACCGCCCCGGACGAGACGCTTGCTTGCCCCTGCCGGGATATCGTCACGGGCCGCCTGCGGCGGCTCGCGGCCGACGGCGCCCCGGATCTGCGGGCGGTCTGGAGCGCGACCGGCCTCGCCGGTGGCGAGTGCGGCGGGATCTATTGCGGGCCCGGCGCCGCGAGCATTCTGGCGGCGGCCCTCGACCGTCCGATGGCCACTCTCGGCCGGCTCGCCTCGCCGACACCGATCTCGGCCGACAACGTCGAGGCGGATTGAGCCCTTCTATCCGTCGAGCGGCGGGCGGCGGTCCTTCCAGGGGGTGGCGTCCTCGTAGGCCTGGGCGACGCGGTAGACCATGGCTTCGTCGAACGGCTTGCCGACGATCTGCATGGAAAGCGGCAGGCCGGCCTCGTTGAAGCCGGTCGGCAGTACCAGCGCCGGGCTGCCGGTGACGTTGAAGGGTGGGCGGGCCTGGTGGGAATAGGTCTTCTCCATGATTTCCGCGTCCTCGATTGGCCCCGGCGCGTGCATGGAGGAGGCGGTGACGACGACGTCGAAGTTTTCCATCAGGCCGGCGAACTCGTCGGCGAGGCGTTTTCGCGTCCGCAGCGCCTGGACATAGTCGACGGCACGGATGAAGGCGCCGCCGACCAGCCGCTCGCGGGTGATCGCGCCGTAATCCTGGGGCCGTTCGGATAGCCAGCGCTCGTGGATGGCGAAGGCCTCCGACAGCAGAATCGTCCGGTTGCAGGCGGCGTACTCGCCGAGGGGCCGCATGGTGACCTCCTCGACCCGGGCGCCGAGGCCGTCGAGCACGCGAACCGCCTCCTCGATGCTCTCCGCCACGTCGGCGTCGGCCACCATGTCCTTGGCATAGAAATGTCGAATGACGCCGACGCGGAGCCCCTCGATGCCCTTGTCGAGATCGGTGGTGAAGTCCGGCACCTCGGCCCGCGCGCTGCCGGGATCGAGGGGATCGTGTCCGGAGATGACGTTCAGCATCAGCGCGTTGTCGCGCACGGTCCGCGTCAGCGGGCCGACATGGTCGAGCGCGAAGGAGAGCGGCAGCACGCCGCGCCGGCTGACCCGGCCGTAGGTCGCCTTCATGCCCACCAGCGCGCAGCACGAGGCGGGATTGCGCACCGAGCCGCCGGTATCGCTCCCCAACGCCCCTGGAAAGAAGCCAGCCGCCACCCCCGCGCCGGAGCCGCTGGAGGAGCCGCCCGTGAACGCCGTCCGGTCCCAGGGGTTGCGCGCCGGCGGCCAGGGCAGGTCGAAGCAGGGACCGCCGATCGCGAACTCGTGCGTCGCCAGCTTGGCCACCAGGTTGCCGCCGGCGGCCTTGAGGCGCGTCGTCACCACGGCGTCGGCGGCGGCGATGTTGCCGTCCAGGATCTTCGAGTGTCCCGTCGTCGGCAGCCCCTCGGCATCGATGATATCCTTGAGCCCGAAGGGCACGCCGTGGAGCGGGCCCAGCGTCTCGCCGGCCGTCACCGCCGCCTCGGCCGCCCGCGCCCGCGCCAACGCCGCGTCGCCATCCATATGCAGGACGGTATCGAGGGCGTGGTCGTGCGCCTCGATACGGGCGAGCAACGCTTCCAGGTATTCGACCGGCGATAAGTCTTTCGCGGCGATTCGCCGCGCCGCCTCGGCCATGCTCATGTAGGCGAGTTCCGTGCTCATGGCGTCACGCCTCCGGTCCGGCGCGGTAGGCGTGCGCCGGCTCGTCGGCGATGCCCTCCGGCCGGGGCGTTGTGGCGGTGATCCCCTGGGCGTTTTGCCAGGCCCGCCGCAGCGCCTCGGCATCGAGCGCATGGAAGCGCTCAAGCCCCAGCTCGGCCGCGAGTTCGGCGAACGTGGCGGCGCTCATTTCCTTGCTCGGCATTTTCGTTTCCTCCCTGCTGCCCGGGCCCAGGTTCCCGCAACTGGCGTCGCCGGGCAAGCCATGGATGAGGAGGGGACAATCGGCTAGGCTTTACCCGAGAGGGAGAGAGACAACATGAATACGCAGAACACGGACCCGGCCTTCCTGTCGGCGAGCGAGTTGGCGGCCGAAATGGGCGCCGGACGGCTGTCGCCGGTCGGTGTGATGGATCGCTTCCTGGAGCGGATCGAACGCTATGACGAAAAGCTCCATGCCTACGTCCGGGTCTACGCGGACGAGGCGCGGGAGGCGGCGGACGCGGCGGCGAAGGCGATCCGCACCGGCCACGCGGTCGGGCCCTTCCACGGGGTGCCGATCGCGCTGAAGGACATTATCGACATGGAAGGCCGGGTGACCACCGGCGGCTCGAAGGTCTGGGACGAGCGCATCTCGCCCACCACCGCCACGCTCGCCGCCAGGCTGATTCAGGCCGGCATGATCGTTATCGGCAAGACCCACACGGTCGAGTTCGCCATGGGCGGCTGGGGCACCAACGAGCACATGGGGAGCGCGTGGAACCCCTGGGACCTGGAGACCCACCGCGCGCCCGGCGGCTCCAGCGCCGGCTCCGGCGTCTCGGTCGCCGCCGGCATGGCGCCCTGGGCGATCGGCACGGATACCGGCGGTTCGGTCCGCCTGCCGTCCGCCTGGTGCGGGCTCGCCGGCCTCAAGGTCACCGTCGGGCGGATCAGCACCCATGGCGTGCTGCCGCTCTCGACCACGCTGGACACGCCCGGGCCGATGTGCCGCACGGTCGAGGACGCGGCCCGGCTCTACAAGGTCATGGCCGGGCCGGATCCGCTGGACCCCAGGACCATGCTCCATGCCGTCGAGGATCCGATGCCGGACCTGAAGCGCGGTGTCGCGGGCCTGCGTCTGGCCTCGCTGCCTGCTTCGGAGCGGGAACAGGTGGCGCCCGACGTGCTGGCGGCGTACGACGAATCGCTGGCGCTCCTTTCCAGCCTGGGGGCCGAGGTGCTGGAACTGACGCCGCCCCGGAGCTTCGATGCCCTGGGGGCCGCGACGGGCCGGATCATCGGCTGCGAGGGCTATTTTTTCGTCGGCGAGCTGGTCGACGACATGGATTTGCCGGTCGACAGCGCCGTCCGGCCCCGGATCTGGCTCGGCAAGGACGTCTCGGCCCGCGACTATCAGCGCGCTCTCGCCGAACAACAGGCCCTCAAGACGGAATTCCGGGCCGCGCTCGCCGGTTTCGACGCCTGGCTCAGTCCCACGACCGCGACCGCCGCGCCGGCGGTGGACGGGATCGACCAGAGCCAGACACCCGCGATCTTCACCCGCGCCGCCAATATCCTGGAAATGTGCGCCGCGACGGTGCCGAACGGGTTCACGAGCGCCGGCCTGCCGAGCGCGCTGCAGATCGCCTGCGCCGGGCTCGACGAGGCGATGGCGCTGCGTATCGCCTGGGCGCACGAGAACGCGACCGAGTGGACCGGCCGCGTGCCGCCGGGCCTGGAGGCGTAGTGGTTGTTATCGGAAGTCCCGGCCGCCATCATTCGTGATGGCCGGTATTGGGCCGGCGCATCCGGCACGGGTTCCGGCGGGCAAACGGGTCTACGCCGTCGGCGATATCCACGGCCGGGCCAGCCTGCTGGATCAACTGCGCGAGATGATCCTGGCGGACGCGGCGGCTTCCACGGCCGAGGATAAGGTGATCGTCTACCTCGGCGACTATATCGATCGCGGCCCGGACAGCCGGGGCGTGATCGAACGCCTGCTGGAGGCACCGCTTCCCGGTTTCGAATCGGTCCATCTCCTCGGCAATCACGAGACGATGATGCTGGAGTTCCTGGAGAACGGGAAGAACGGCGCGCTTTGGGGCTACAACGGCGGCGACGCGACGCTCGAAAGCTATGACCTGCCGGCCGGGCTCGCGACCTCGGCGGCCGGCCCCGAGCGCGGCCGCGAGGCGATCCCGGCGGCCCATGTCGACTTCCTCTCCGGTCTTCCGCGACATCACCGGAAAGGCGACTACCTCTTCGTCCACGCCGGGATACGGCCGGGCGTGCCGCTCGAGCGGCAGCGGGAGGACGATCTGATCTGGATTCGCGAGCCGTTCCTGGAGAGCGAGGAGGACTTCGGCATGGTCGTCGTGCACGGCCACACGCCGAGGCGCGCGGTCCAACTGCGCGATAACCGGATCGGCATCGATACTGGCGTCTTCGCCACCGGAATCCTCACCTGCCTGGTGCTGGAGGGGGACCGGCGCGCCTTCCTGGGGACCGAGGGGTGGCGGCGGTGAGGGCGGCCCGCCCGCCGGGCGGACTTCCCCCGGGCCCGGAAGGTCGTAATAGCCAGACCAGCCGCCCGTTTCGAAAGTGATCCCACCCGCCAGTCACGAAAGTGATCTTCTTGGAAACCCTCCACGTCATTCAGGACATCCTGCCGCTGTTGATGTTCTTCGGCATGGCGGTCCTGCTGTTCTCGGGCTACCCGATCGCCTTGATCCTGGGCGGCCTGTCGATCGTCTTCGGCGCCATCGGCTGGATGTTCGGGATCTTCGAGCCGATCGAGTACTTCAACTTCGCGCCCCGGATCTGGGGCCAGGCGGCCGAGAACCTGGTGCTGGTGGCGGTGCCGACCTTCGTTTTCATGGGCGTGGTGATGGAACGAAGCGGCATCGCCAACGATTTGCTCTAATGCTGCCAGATCCTGCTGCGCAAGGTCCCGGGGGCGCTGGCGCTCTCGGTCACCATCATGGGCACCATCTTGGCGGCGATGACCGGGATCATCGGCGCTTCCGTCACCATGATGACGGCGATGGCGCTGCCCGCGATGGCTGCGCCAGTGCTACAGCCCGGCGCTGGCGACGGGAACGATCGCCGCCTCCGGCACGCTCGGCATCCTGATTCCGCCCTCGATCATGCTGATTTTCATGGCCGATTTGATGAGCCTTTCGGGCGGCAGTCTGTTCATGGCGGCGCTGATGCCGGGGCTGACGCTGGCCGCGCTCTATCTCACCTATATCTTCATCCTCGCCAACGTGAAGCCGGAAATGGCGCCGCCGCTCCCCGAGGGCATGCTCCACGTGCCGGCGCGCGACCTGCCGGCATTGCTGCTGAAGGGCTTCGTGCCGCCGGTCGTGTTGATCGGCATGATCAAGGGCTCGATCCTGTTCGGCTGGGCGACGCCGCGCGAGGCGGGCGCCGTCGACGGCTTCGGTGCCCTGATGATCGCGGCCGCCGCCCGCCGGCTCAACTGGGACAACCTCAACTCGATGTGCCGGGCGACGGCGCTGACCATTTCCTTCATTTTCTTCATCATCATGAGCGCCACGTACCTCGCCTATGTCTTCCGGTCCCTGGGGGGCGACGATATCGTCGAGGAAATCTTCGCGCTGGCTGGTTTCGGCTCTTGGGGCGTGCTGGTCACGATCCTGGTGATGGTGTTCTTCCTGGGCTTCATCCTGGATTTCATCGTGATCGCGCTGATCATGTTTCCGATCTTCGCCCCGCTGGTCGACGGGCTCGAATTCGGCGACCACGTGCCCCAGGAATCGGTCCTGTTCTGGTTCACGGTGCTGGTCGCCGTCAATTTGCAGACGTCGTTCCTGACGCCACCCTTCGGCTATGCGCTGTTCTACATGAAGGGGGTGGCGCCCAAGGAGGTTAAGATCAGCTCGATCTATGCCGGCATCGTGCCCTTCGTCTTTCTGCGGCTGATCGGCCTCGTCCTCGTCGTGGCCTTCCCGCCCTCGTCCTCTGGCTGCCGAGCGTGGTCTACGATTAGCGCGGCTCGACGACGGCTTTGAAGGGTGAAAGTCGAGCGGGAAGGCGTCGCGGAGCCTATTGAAACCGCTCGGCGAGCCGTGCACGATCCGGCCGGGAGACGCCGCCTTTCCGGCCCGTGAGTGGAACCATGACGCGTTGGCCTCCGGGCGCGCGAAGCATGATCGATCTCGAAGCGGTGAAGATGGTCCCATGCCGGCCGTCGGGGCAAGAATCTCGGTCGGCGCCTGATGCCAGTCGCCGCCGGACATAGACACTAGCCAAGCTTCGTCCGATGACAATTTGTAGGCCTGAACGATGCAATCGAATGACCCGGACCCGATTCCCGCCGAAACCTACGACGTCGTCGTGATAGGCAGCGGCATTGCCGGACTGACCGCCGGGCTGACCGCGGCCCGCCTCGGCCGCGCGACCATGATCGTCACCGGCGCCGTGCTCGGCGGCCATCTCATCAGCGTCGAGAATGTCGAGGGGTTCCCCGGTTTTGCCGATGGGATCGCCGGGTTCGAGCTCTGTCCCCTGGCCCAGGCCCAGGCCGCGGAGGCGGGTGCTCGTGTATCGATGGCGGAGGTCGAGCGGCTCGAGCGATCGGACGGTCCATGGCGGGTCATCACGTCGGATGCGGCCTATCTCACGCCTGCCGTGATCGTGGCGACGGGGACCTCCATGCGGAGGCTGGAGGTGCCGGGCGAAGAGGATTTCTTCGGCAAGGGCGTCAGCCAGTGCGCCAGTTGCGATGCGCCGCTGCTGCGCGGGCAGGTCGCCGTCGTCGTCGGTGGCGGCGACTCCGCGGCCCAGGAAGCCCTAACCCTCGTCCCTCACGTGGCCAAGGTCGTGCTGCTGGTGCGGGATCGGGCCCTGTCGGCGCAGGCGACCTATCGGGAACGATTGCAGAGCGAGGCCGCAATCGAGATCCGCTACAATGCCGTTGTCGAGGCGATCCTGGGCGATGCCGGCGTAAGCGCCGTCCGCTACCGGAATCGCGCCGACGGTACGGTCGAGGAGGTCGAGGCGGCCGGCGTCTTCATCTTCGTCGGCTTGCGGCCCAACACCGGGTTTCTGGACGGCCTGCTGACACTCGTCGAGACCGGCCACATACCGACCGACCGGCACATGCGCGCCGCCTTGCCCGGCCTTTTCGCGGCCGGTACAGTTCGCGCGACGAGCACGGGCCAGGCGGTTTCGGCCGCGGGAGAGGGCGCGGGCGCCGCTGTCGCCGTCGATCGTTACATCGAGGACGGCGCCTGGCACGCTTTGGGCCCGGATCTGGAGACGGATCTGGCGCCGGCATCGGGGGCATCGAATGACTGAGCACATCACGGTTCACGATCCACGAGGCTACCCGCCGAAGGTCACTGGCAAGAGGCTCGCCCCGAGGCTCGAGAGCCTGGACGGCAAGGTGGTCTATCTCGTCGACTGCCTGTTCGACAACTCGGCCGCCTTCATGGACCAGATGCAGGACTGGTTCAGCCACAACCTGCCGGCGGTCGAGACCCGGCTGATCCGGCCGCGCGAGAGCTGGGTCGACGACCCGGACATGCGGGCGGCGATTGCCCGGGACGGCGATGCGGCGATTCTCGGCGTCGGCTTGTGAAGCAGCTGCAGTCCGACGGTCGTCGGACTCGCCTCCTCCCTCGAAGAAAGCAGCGTTGCCACGGTCTCCGTTCACACCCATACCTTCGCTCGCCTGTCGCGGGCGGCGGCGCTGGCGAACGGGACGCCGACCCAACGCCAGGCATTCGTCCCGCAGCCCGTGGTCGGCCGTACCCCGGACGAACTGCGCGACTATATCGAGGGCGAGGACCCAATCTCGGGTCGCCCCTTCGTGCGCGAGGTCATTGAAGGCCTTTCCGCCCCTCTCGACGATGCCGATCTCGAGGACATGAGCTTCGAGCGCTCGACGCCGCGGTTGCTGGAGCCGGACGGCGAAGAGAACCTGCACCGGCTCTTCGTGGAGAACCGCTGGACCGACTTCCAGCCCATCGTGCTGCCGACCGAAGCGCGCGTCGAGTCGATGCTGGCCGGCACCAGCCACGCGCCGGACGCGGTGGTCGGGCGCCTCAGGCCGACCTTCTTCCGAGAAGCCTGGGAATCGACGGTCGAGAAGGTCGCCGTCAATGCCGTCATGGCAGGCGCCAAGCCGGAGTATTTCCCGGTTATCCTGGCCCTCGCCGCAAGCGGCGTCACCGCCCGCCAGAGCAGTACCAACTCCTTCGCCGTGCTGACGGTCGTCAACGGGCCCATTCGCCACGAAATCGGCATGAACGCGGGCATCGGCGCGATGGGCCCCCACAATCACGCCAACACCGCCATCGGCCGGGCCTACGGGCTCTTGTCGCAGAATCTGCAGGGCGGGTCGGTGCCGGGCGACACGTACATGGGCTCCCTCGGAAATTGGTATGCGCAAGGCGCAACCTTCGCCGAGAACGAAGAGGCGAGCCCTTGGACGCCGCTGCACGTCCAAAAAGGCTTCGCGGCCGAGGACAGCGTGGTCAGCATCTTCCTCGGCGGCTGGTACACGCAGGCCGGCTATGGCCCGAGAGGAACTTGGCGCGAGAAGATGCGCCGGACCTTCAAGGCCTGCGAACCCTACCAACCGCCACTCCTGGTCATGGACCCGATCGTCGCGCGCGGTTTCGTCGCCGAGGGCTTCGACAGCAAGGAAAAGCTGATCCGCTGGTGCGCGGAAAACGCCGAGCTGCCGGCGCGGGAGTACTGGGACGACCAGTGGGTCCAGACCCTTCTCAGGCCGCACGCGGTCGCTGGCGTCGAGCCCTACGCCAGCAAGCTCGAGGCGGCACCCGATGACTTGGTCCGTATGTGGGAGCCGGAGCAGATACACATCGTCGTCACCGGCGGTGAAACGCAGCCGGCCTGGAAGATGTTCGGCGGTGACTGGCGCAACGCCACTTTCTCGATAGACGCCTGGCGATGACCAGGTTTCTCGAGATCCGGACCCGAACCGATAGCCTGATGCCGGCGAGCCTTCGATTTGACCGCTCGACGGCAACCGCCGTCAAGGCGAGCGAAGCGTGGCCATCCAGGGCGGTATCGTCGACATCGACGTATTCGCGCGGCTTCGGGACCCACTGATAGGGGTCGGGAAGGGTGTCCCCTCGCTCGGCAACCGGGGGCCGGGGGCGGGCTTGCGGCCTTCGTTCGGACCCGGTTCGGTGTTGGCCTGGTGTTGGCCTGGGCGCGGCCTGGGGGCGGCCTCCGGCCGGCTTTCGCCGTACAACCGCGTCCTCGCGGACGCACGATCGCCACGCTCGCTTCGCTCATTCGCAATGACGGTGGCGTACGTGGACAATGACGAGTCAGTTCGTCGGCTCGGCGGTATAAAGCCCGTGTTGGGTATGTTTATACGTTGGCCACGAGATCGAGCGAGGCCGTGCTCAAACGCTCGTTGCCCTCGGCCGTCACGAGAACGGTTTCGCCCAGGGTCATGGCGAGATCGTTGTCGCTGTCGGCCAGGATGATGTGGATGAAGAACACCATGCCGGGCGCGGCTTCGACCGGATTGCCGGCGTGGAACATCGGCCAGTCCATCCAGATCGGGGCGAAGGTGGCGCCGAGGCTGTAGCCGCAAGCATTCAACCGGTGCGCCCTGTAACCGGCGGCGTCGAGCACCCGGGCGTGCGCCTCGAACACCTCGCCGACGGGCCGGCCGGGGCGAAGCGCCTCGCGGCAGGCCCCCAGCGCCTCGAGCGAGGCCTCGTGCATATGGCCGTGGCGTGGGTCGACCGATCCGGTCAGCAGCGTCCGCATCAGGCAGGCGTGGTAGTGGCGGTAGGCGCCGGCGAACTCCAGGGTCAGCTGGTCGGGCGCGCCCAGATGCCGCCTGCCGGTGAAGTAGCGCACCAGCAGCGCGCCGGAACCGGAGCCGATGATGAACTCGTTTGGCTCAATTCGTGAAATGTATGCGTCACCTTGTTACGGCGGCGGCGAGGCAGGCTCGGTCATTGGCGCCGGGGGCGAGGCCGACGAGGTGGAACCAGCTCAGGTAGTTGTCCAGATAGCGGGTGGCGATGCCGCGGCGGGGACGCAGGAAGTCCTTCAACCGGCTGTGGCGGCTGTTCACCGTCTGCACATGCAGATCGCCCCGAACCCGTTCCCCCATCGAGCGGTTGAGTGCTTCGTGGCTCACCCCGAGCGCGGCGGCGCAAGGTGGATAGCTCGCGCCACCGTCGGAGACCAGCAGGGCGTCCTTCGCGACCACCGGGTCGAGAGCAGCCGTGAGCGCCGCCGCGTCGACCCTGGGCAGCACCGCGCTCACCGTCGTCCCGCTCCGGTCCGCCGCCATGAGAACCGGCACCTGCTCGCGCGAGAGGCCGCGCTTCTTCGCCTTGCCGCCCCGCCGCCGTGCCTTGCGTCCCAGCCCGCGCGCGCCCTTCCGGCTCTCCAGGACGTAGGTCTCGTCCGCTTCCACGATCCCCTTGAGCACCTCCGAATCGCTCCGCGCCGCCGCCAGAAACCGGTGACGCCAGCGGAACGCCGTGCTCACCGCCACGTCGCAGCGCGCCGCCGAGGCCTTCACCGTCTCCCCCTCCGCCAGCGACGCCCCGAACGACAGCCAGCGTTCCTTGTGGTGCAGGCCCGACAGCGGCGTACCGGTCAGCGCGTTGAAGGTCCTGCCGCAGCCCTTGCACTGGTAGCGCCGCAGACCCCGCGCCATACCGCGCGAAACCGCCCCTTCGCTCGCGCAGTGCGGACAGCGCCGGGCCTCGTCCACACCAAGCTCGATCGCGGCCTTCGATGCCTCGCCTTCGCTCCGGCCCGACAGCACCGCGAGCGCCTCGTGCCGCTGCACGCGCGTCAGCCCGCGCGCCGCCGAAAGCCACACCTGGAAACCCTTGCCGTCCATGACCCAACCTCCTGACGTTCCGAGCATTCTATCACAAATGCATACGCTTCACGAATTGAGCCACTCGTTTCCCGGATAGTCGCCGCCGCCGGCGAACACGGCGCCCTGCATGGCGGCAAGGATGTCGCCCTCGAAGGCGCCGGGCCGCGCCAGTCGTTCGGCCCCGGCTAACGCCAGATCGCCGAGCCGTGCCGCCTCGCGGACATAGGCGATCTCGGCCCGGCTCTTCACCAGACGCAGCCGGCTCACCAGATCGCTCGCGTCCTCGAGGGCGCAGAAGCCGTCGAGCGCGGCATCTAGCCGCCGGCCAATGCTCGCCGTCAGGCCGTAGGCGTCGAGCTCGATGCCGAGCCGCTTGCCCTCGGCGCCGTATTCGCCGAGGAGGGCGCGCAACTCCACCTCGGGCGTGCTCTCGGCACCGTCGACCCAGACGCGGATGTCGCGAATTATCGAGGTGTGGCGTGCCTGGCGCAGATCCGGCGCCCGGGTCAGCAAGACGAGCGATCCATCGGCGCCAAGATAGAGGCACTGGAAGAAGCAGAAGCCGAAGCTGTCGTAGCCGGTCAGATAGAACATGCTCTCCTGGCGGAAGATCAGCATGCCGTCCAGATCGCGCGCCACCATCGCCCGGGTCGCCGCCCGGCGGCGAGCGGCCAGTTCCGCTTCCCCGAAATGCAGCGGCACGGCGATGCGCTCAGGCGGTGGCCAGGCAGGCGACGATGCCGATGACGCCGATCACGGCGATGACGCTGCCGCCCATCTTGGCCTGCATTCCACCGTCGTCCTTGGTGAAGCCGACCCACATGGCAACGCCGCCGAGGGCGGTGACCAGTATTGAGATGATCAGACAGAGCGCGGTGCTCATGAGCCGTTCCCTTCGCCTTGTACCGCCGCCCGGGCGGGATCTTCAGGTCGCCTGGATGCCGCGCAGCCGCTCGCCCCGCCGCCGCAGCAGTTCGACCGTGATCAGCAGGGCGATCGAAAACATCACCAGGATCGTCGCCACGGCCAGAATGGTCGGACTGATGTGCTCGCGGATGCCGGAGAACATCTGCCACGGGATGGTCCGCTGCTTGAAGCTGCCGACGAACAACACCACCACGACCTCGTCGAACGAGGTGATGAAGGCGAAGAGAGCGCCCGAAATCACGCCGGGCAGGATGAGCGGCACGATCACCTTGAAAAAGGTGGTCGGCGGCGAGGCGCCGAGGCTCGCCGAGGCGCGTATCAGGCTGTTGTCGAAGCCGACCAGCGTCGCCGTCACCGTGATCACCACGAAGGGCGTGCCGAGCGCGGCATGCGCCAGGATCACGCCCACGTACGTCCCCTGCAGGCCGACGCGCGAATAGAAGAAGAACATGCCGGCGGCCGAGATGATCAGCGGCACAATCATCGGGCTGATCAGCACGCTCATCAGCAGGGTCTTGAACGGAATGTTCGGCCGCGAGAGGCCGAGGGCCGCGATGGTGCCGAGCGTGGTCGAGACCAGCGTCGCGAAGAAGGCGATGATGATGCTGTTCTGCACCGCGCCCTGCCAGTTCAGATTGCCGAAGAAATCCTCGTACCACTTCAAGGAATAGCCGGCCGGATCGAGCGACAGCATTTCCTTGGTGAAGGTGAAGAAGGGCACCGAGTTGAACGACAGCGGCACGACCACCACCAGCGGAAAGATCAGGAAGAAGAAGATCAGGCCGCAGATGATGCGGAAGGCATAGTGCCAGATCCGCTCCGGCGCGCTGGTATAGGGGGGGAATGCCGCCATCTCAGCCGAGCTTCATGTTGTCGATGCCGACGATCTGGTGATGTCCCGCCCAATGTTGAAAAGTGCGAGATAGGCATCGTCTGATCGAGAGGCTACGCGGCCACCTCGATGTCTTCAATGACGGACTTTGCTCCGGCCTTTCTCACCGCCTCCCGCAGGGCGGCGTCGAGGATGGGGAGCTGGCGGTAGGCCTTGAGGCGGCGGAAGGTCTTTTGCGCCTCCAAGAGGCGGCGGCGGTCCAACGCAGCGCCATCTCGGCGTTGCGCCAGCGCTTGACGTTCCGCTGCACCGTCCGGACGGTGCCGATCGCGTTCTCGATGGCGTTGGTGCAAGCCAGCGAGTGTCGAAGTTGCGGCGGGAGGCCGAGCCGGATCACGGTCAGGATCTCGTCCAGGCCCTCCAGGATCGAGCCCGAGACGCCGGGTGCGTCATGCTCCAGACGGCGGGCGAGGTTGCGCAAGAGCCGTTCGGCCTTGGCCGCGTCGTCCTGCTGCCAGGCCTGCCGCAAGACCTTCCTGACGCCGGCATGGAGGCTCTCGTCCAGCCGGTCCGTGATGTTGCGCCCCTTGTGCACCTGGCAGCGCTGGAGGGCCGCCGCCCGCCCGAAGGTCCGCCGGATCGCCTTCGAGAGCGCCTTGGCGCCGTCGACGATGTAGAGCCGAGGCCGTTCGGGATCGAGACCGCGCTCGATCAGGTTGTCGAGCATGGCTTGCACCGTGGCCGCGTTCTCCGTCGCGCCCTCGGCCAGGCCCAGCACGTGCTTCGCGCCGCCGGTGTCGATGCCGATCGCCGCCACCATCAGGTGATCGCCGACATGGAGCCCGTCGATCTGGAGCACCACGAGATCGAGATCGTCGAGCGGGCTCGCCAGCCAGGCCTTCAGCTTGCTTCGCGTCAACGCCACGAAACGGCGCGAGACCGCCGACTTCGAGGTTGCGTCACCCGATGCCGCCGGCAGATCGCCGCCCGCATCGTCCGGCAGGCGCACCGCGCGGGCATACTTGCGGGTCGAGACGTTGATCACCATCAGATTCATCGCCCAGGCTTGCAAGAGTTCGGGTTCCGACAGCAGCTCCCAACTCGGCAGGCTCATCTCCCGACCCGCGAAGTCCCCCACCCGAGGGCGCTCGACCTTCACTTTGCCGCCGTGGTAGGCGATCTCGCTCCGGGTCGTGCCCCATCGATGGCCCTTGCGCTCGCCCGAGCGGGCGTGGCGCGAACCGCACAAGGCTTCCGCGTCCGCCGACATCATCTCGTTCAAAGACTCGAGGCCCGCCAAAAGGCAGAAGCGATCGACGCTCATGCGCGGATCGTCGAAGGCCTCCGGCATCGATGGCAAGAGCCGACAGGATGGTTCCGAGGAACGGTCGTTGCGTGTAGTCTTGGTCATGGCGTCGTTCTCCTTGATGGAATCAGCACCCAGAGCCTAGCGGCTCCAGGCGGACGACGCCTACTTCAGCTTTTCAACAGAGCCCGGGACATCCCCCGCCGATCTTGTCGTAGAGCAGATAGAGCGCCAGCACGATGCCGAGCAATATCACCCCCAGCGCCGCCGCCAGCCCCCAGTTGAGCGAGGAGAAAATGTGGTAGGCAATCCGGTTGGAGACGAAGGTGCCCGTCGTGCCGCCGACCAGGTCCGGCGTGATGTAGTAGCCGATCGCCAGGATGAAGACGAGGATGCAGCCGGCGCCGATCCCCGGCACGGTGCTGGGGAAATAGACCTTCCAGAACGCGAGCCAGGGATGCGCGCCGAGGCTGACGGCGGCGCGGACATAGGTCTTCGGGATCGTCTTCATCACGCTGAACAGCGGCAGCACCATGAACGGCAGCAGGATGTGCGTCATGGCGATGACGGTGCCGATCTGGTTGTGGATCAGTCGCGGCCGGTTGTCGTCGCCGACGATCGACAGCAGGACCAGGATTTCGTTGATCACCCCTTGTTGCTGCAGCAGCGCGATCCAGGCCGTGGTCCGCACCAAGAGCGAGGTCCAGAACGGCAGCAGCACCAGGATCAGCAACAGGTTGCTCTTCGCCGTCGGCAGCAGGGCGAGGAGGTAGGCGATCGGAAAGCCGAGCACCAGGGCGGCGAGCGTGATCATCAGGCTGAGGCGGAGGGTGCGCATGAAGAGCGTGAGGTAGATCCGCTCTTCCTCTTCCTTCATCGTGACGCCGCCGTCCA
Source organism: Alphaproteobacteria bacterium (assembly GCA_965226475.1). Lineage (GTDB taxonomy): Bacteria > Pseudomonadota > Alphaproteobacteria > JASLMY01. Next base: position 710,563 of record CBDDDJ010000003.1, read on the forward strand.
CGTCGATCTTGGCGTCGACCGAGGCATAGAAATAGCCCGGCGTATACTTGGTGTTGTAGGTGTTGATCACCTGCCAGGTCTCGACCTTGCCCCACTTCTTGTGGGCCTTGATCATCGCCGCCTTGTAGGGCCCATCCTTGATCCGCTTGACCTTCCGCGCGGTGGAGCGGAACAGGCTGGAGAAGCCGGGCGATTCGTAGTTGAGACGCTGGCCGACCCGGGTCGCCGTGCGGGCCTTGGCGGCGATTCTGAGATCGCGATAGAGCGCGGCGTAGACCGCCTCCTCCGGTAGCTTGCCCGCCTCGGCATCCCAACCCGGAAGCGCCGCCGTCGTCTCCGGCAGGATCTTGGCGACGATGGAATTCTCCACCGAGCGGAACAGCATGTCCGCGATCGGCAGGATGAAACTGATCAAGATGAAAAGAAAGAGGGGGCGACGAGCAGGAGGGCGCGAATTTTCTGCCGCCGGAGCGCGCGGGCGAGCGAAGCCTTGAGCGGCCGTCCATCGGCCGTGACAAGCTCCCCCGGTGTCGCCGTCGCGTCGGTCATGACCCGCCCATCGCTTTAACGTCGGGGCTGTCCGGGGCGGCCGAGGCCGCCCCGGAAGCAAACGTCGGTTACTTGGCGAGCCACGCCTCGAACCGCTCCGTGAAGTCGTCCTGGTGGTCGGCCCAGAACGTGTAGTTGTAGAGCAGCGTCGTCTTGGCGTTGTTCGGGTCCGTCGGCATGTGCGGCTTCATGTCGATGCCGAGTTTCGCATGCTTGGAGACGAGCGGCGCCGAGGACTTGCGGGCCGGGCCAAATGAGATGTACTTGGCCTGATCCGCGAGGCGCTGGGTGTCGGTGGCGTAGCGCACGAACTTCATCACCGCCTCCAGGTTCTTGGTGCCCTTGGGGATGATCCAGCCGTTGAGGTCGAAGACCTGCCAGTCCCAGAGCATGGCGACCGGCTGCTTCTCTTCCTCGATCAGCGAGAACAGGCGGCCGTTGTAGGTCCAGCCGATCACCACTTCGCCGTCGGCCAGCATCTGCGGCGTCTGCGCGCCCTTGGTCCACCAGATGACGTGATCCTTGATGGTGCCGAGCTTCTTCAGGGCGCGATCCACGCCGCCTTCGCCGCCCATCACGTCGTAGATCTTGTCCGGTGCCACGCCGTCGCACAGCAGGGCCCACTCGAAGTTGTTGACCGGCTTCTTCTCCAGGCTGCGCTTGCCCGGAAACTTCTTCAGGTCGAAGACGTCGCAGACGCTGGTCGGCGGGGTCGAGACCTTGTCCGTGCGGTAGCCAAAGGTGGTCGAATAGACGATCTGCGGAATGAAGCATTCGGAGACCAGCAGGTCGCCGAAGTCCTTTGACGCGGGCGTGCCGTCCGGCGCCGGGGCCAGATCCTTGTCGGCGTTGATGGGGAGCGCCAAGCCCTCGTCGCAAAGCCGCATGGCGTCCGAGGCCACCGCGTCGACCAGATCCCAGGTGACGTTATTCACCTCGTTCATGGCGCGGAGCTTGGAGACGGCTTCGGGGGCGGAATCGTCGTTGACGATCTTCACGCCCGGATTGGCCTTCATGTAGGGGTCGTGATAGGCGTCCTGCTGGCTCTTGGAATAAGCGCCACCCCACGAGACCACGACCAGTTCCTGTGCCGGCGCCGCCGTCGCCAATGCGACGAAGGCCCCCGCCGTGGCGACGGCGAGAACGGCGTTACGAGCAATGCGCATGTTGTTCCTCCTTGGGTTGTTCGGAATGTTCCAAATCATTTCGTTTCCGCGAACTCTTTGGTTCGTTGCTCAAAGGTCCGCCGGCATGTCGAGCGCGCGGCAATTCTCCAGCCGCCAACCGAGGGTGACGTCGTTGCCGGGCGTCAGGCCCGTATGCTCGGCGGAATTCGGTACCTTGACGATGAAATCGTCGCGGCCGCAGACCGCGATCCGCGTCCGGATGTGATCGCCGAGATAGATCAGTTCCTCGACCCGGCCGGGCACGGTGGTGTCGCAGATCCCCTCGGTGGGATTGACCATCACCCGTTCGGGGCGGAGCGACAGCATCGTCCGCTCGCCGACTGCCCCGGCATTGACCGCCAGCGCCTTCACCACCTCGCCGGTATCGAGCGCGACGTCACAGGCCTCGCCATTCTTGGCCGCGAGCGTCCCCGTCAGCTTGTTGTTCTCGCCGATGAATTGGGCGACGAAGGAATTGTCCGGCCGCTCGTAGAGGTCGGCGGGCGCCGCCAGTTGCTGGATCACGCCGTCGTTGAAGACGGCGATGCGGTTCGACATCGTCAGCGCCTCGGACTGGTCGTGGGTGACGTAGACCACCGTGACCGCGAGGTTCTCGTGGATGTGCTTGATCTCGTACTGCATTTGCTCTCTGAGCTGCTTGTCGAGAGCGCCCAGGGGTTCGTCCATCAACACCAGCTTGGGATCGAAGACCAGCGCGCGGGCTACCGCCACGCGCTGCTGCTGGCCGCCCGAAAGCTGCGGCCGCCGAAGGCGCCGAGCTGCACCATGTCGAGGGCACGCCGCACCCGCTCCCTCACCTCCGCCTTGCCCACCCTGCGGACGTTCAAGGGAAAGGCCAGGTTCTCCGCCACGGTCATGTGGGGGAAGAGGGCATAGTTCTGAAACACCATGCCGATATTGCGCTTGTGCGGCGGCACGTTGTTGATCGGCTCGCCGTCGAGAAAGATCTCGCCGTAGGTCGCCGGCTCGAAGCCCGCCAGCAACATCAGGCAGGTCGTCTTGCCAGAGCCCGACGGGCCCAGCATGGTCAGGAACTCGCCCTTGGCGATATCCAGGTTCAACGATTTGACGACAAGATCGACGCCATCGTAGCTCTTTTGCACGTCGGCGAAACGAACGAAGGCGTCATCAATGGTGCCGCCCGCCGCCCCCCCCGGTGTGGCCGTTGCCACTCATTGTGTCCGCCACGCCGCTCCCCTCGTCGACCATGTCGGCGCCCCCGCCGGCCGATCATCTCCGCGATCGCGCCCGGCGAAAGCCAGCCCACAGTCTCAATGCCACCCCGACGGGAGCACTTGCCTGGACCCGACGTCATATAGCTTGAATACGACGCCGGTCAAATACAAGCCCGCGTTTCGACTTGTAAGCGCCGTCTTCGCGGGCGAATGATGGCGCGGGCGATCCCAGCGGAGGTTCGACAAGATGAGTGCCGAAGACCCGATTTCCATCCGGGCCGTGGAAGCGGCCCGCGAGCGCCTCCGGGGCCGGCTCAGGGCGACGCCGATGGTCGCCTCGCCTTCGCTCTCCCAGCGGACCGGCGCCGAGGTCCGGCTGAAGCTGGAACATTGGCAACTGACGGGGAGCTTCAAGCTCAGGGGCGCGACCAACGCCGTCCTCTCGCTCCCCGAGGCGGCGAGACGCGCCGGCGTCGTCGGCGTCTCCACCGGCAACCATGGCCGGGGCCTGGCGCACGCGGCGGCCGGGGCCGGGATCCGCTGCGCCATCTGCATGTCCAGCCTGGTGCCCGCCAACAAGGTCGCCGCCATCCGCGACCTCGGCGCCGAAGTCCTGATCCACGGCGCCAGCCAAGACGAGGCCGAGATCGAGGCCAAACGGCTGGTCGCGGAGGAGGGGCTGACCATGGTGTCGCCCTTCGACGATCCCGACGTGATCGCGGGCCAGGGCACCCTCGGCCTGGAGATCGTCGAGGAGGCGCCGGACCTCGAGACCCTGATCGTGCCGCTCTCGGGCGGCGGGCTGATCGCCGGCGTGGCGCTCGCCGCCAAGGCGCGCCGGCCGGACCTGCGCGTCGTCGGCGTCACCATGGCGCGCGGCGCGGCGATGATCGAAAGCCTGGCGGCCGGCCGGCCGGTCGAGGTCGAGGAGGTGGCGAGCCTCGCCGACTGCCTGGGCGGTGGTATCGGCCTCGACAACGCCCATACCTTCCGCCTGGTTTCCGAGCTGGTCGACGAGACCGCCCTGGTCGAGGAGGCGGAGATCGCCGAGGCGGTCCGCCACGCCTACGCGCGGGAGCGGCAGATCATCGAGGGCGGGGCCGCCGTCGGCATCGCCGCGCTGCTCGCCGGGAAAGTCGCGGCCCGGGGGCCGACCGTGGTGGTACTGAGCGGCGGCAACATCGACATGGACTTGCACCTCCGCCTGCTGCGCGGCGCCGACGGGCTGGAGGACGGCGTGGCATGAGCGGCTTCGGCTTCGAGCGGGCGGAGTACGACGCCCGCATCGCCCGCGCGCGCGCCGCCATGGCCGCGCGCGATCTCGACCTGCTGTTCCTCGCCGATCCCGCCAACATGGCCTGGCTCACCGGCTACGACGGCTGGTCGTTCTACGTCCATCAGGGCGTGCTGCTGGGCCACGCGGGCGATCCGGTCTGGTGGGGCCGGGGACAGGACGCCAACGGCGCGCGGCGTACCGTCTTCATGGCCGATGGCTACATCCACGGCTATCCCGACCACTATGTGCAGTCGACGGAACGCCATCCGATGCAGACCTTGGCGGCCCTGATCCGGGATCGCGGCTGGGACGGGGGTCGCATCGGAGTCGAGATGGACAACTACTACTACACGGCCGAGGCGCACCGGGTGCTGGGGGTGGAACTGGAAGGCGCGGCGCTGGTCGACGCCACCGGGCTGGTCAACTGGGAGCGCGCGGTGAAGTCGCCGGCGGAGATCGCCCACATGCGCGTCGCCGCGGCCATCGTCGAGGTGATGCACGATCGCATCCGGGAGGTGGCGCGCCCGGGGGTCAAGAAGAACGAGCTGGTGGCGGAGATCTACGACGCGAGCCTCAGGGGCGCCGGCGGCCACGGCGGCGACTATCCGGCGATTGTTCCGCTGTTGCCGACGGGATCGGACGCGGCGGCGCCCCATCTCACCTGGGACGACCGGCCGCTGGCGCCGGGCCAGGGCACCTTCTTCGAGGTCGCGGGCTGCTACAAGCGCTATCATGCGCCGCTCTGCCGCACGGTCTTCCTCGGCCGCCCGCCGCCGCCCTGGCGCGAGGCGGAAGCGGCGCTCCAGGAGGGAATCGAGGCGGGCCTGGCGGCGGCCCGGCCCGGCGGGACAACGGGCGATATCGCCCGCGCCTTCTTCGCCGTTCTGGCGAGGCGCGGGATCGAGAAGACCAGCCGCTGCGGCTATTCGATCGGCCTCGCCTATCCGCCCGACTGGGGCGAGCGGACCATGAGCCTGCGCCCCGAGGACACATCCGAACTTCGCCCCGGCATGACCTTCCACTTCATGCCCGGCCTCTGGTTCGACGACTGGGGTATCGAAATTACCGAAAGCATCCTGATCACCGAGGCGGGCGTCGAATGCCTGGCGAACGTCCCGCGCGAGTTGTTCGTGGTGGATTGAGAGTCGACGACCCGATGCCGAAGATACGATCGAGGTAGGGATGCCGAGTCATACCAACCCGCAATGAGAGGGACTCATTGCGGGTGGTCTGGCGTTCAGACGCCACGCGGGCTTTTCCTCGCATAAGCTCGGGCGAGCGGTCGCGCTTGCCGACCCGCGATGAGTTGCACTTAACGCAGGTCGGTATCAGGCGTGTTGTGGGGACACGATTCTCATCTATTGAATCGTTCGTAATAGGTAGATGTTGTTTCGTTTATTTTGACGGATAAGTATCGTGACCCCGTAACCAGGACTTTCGCGCGCCTAATGCACGCTGACCGGCTCCAGATCGTGCTGGCGGCAGGCGGCGAAGGCCACCTCGCGGTCGGCGAAGCGGGCGATCTCGTTGCCGTCGGCCGAGTGGAGCGCATAGCTCCCGCCCTTGCCGCCGGACACCGCCTTGACGTAGGCGATGTCGGTCAGGCCGATCTGGAACAGCTGCTGCATGGTGATGGGCGGCCGCGCGCTCATGGTCGTGTCGGTCTTGGTCATTTCGTTCACCCCTTGTACATCACTCGGAGGTCATGTCGATGGTCTTGGGCGCCGGCGCGCCGGGGCCGGCCTCGATCTCGATGGTGCGGACGTTCAGCGTCGGCACCGGGCGCGCCAGCTCGATCGCCAGCAGGCCCTTGTCGAGTTTGGCGCCGACCACCTCGATTCCCTCCGCCAGCACGAAGGCGCGCTGGAACTGGCGCGCGGCGATGCCCCGGTGGACGTAGACGGCGCCGGCCACCTCGTCCTGCTTGCCGCGGATCATCAGCTGGTTGTCCTCCAGCGTGATCGAGAGATCGTCCTCGCCGAATCCGGCCACCGCGAACACGATGCGAAGCCCGTTCTCGCCGACCTGTTCGATGTTGTAGGGGGGATAGCCGTCGCTGCCGGCCTTGGAGGCCCGATCGAGAATACGCTCGAAATGATCGAAGCCCAGCAGCAGCGGACTGTTGAACGCGGACAAACGGCTCATCGAACCACCTCCTCCAGTTGAGCAAGCATGGCATCGTCTGTTTTCTCGCGGAGCCGGAGCGGCCTCCGCCGGCGGCCCCTGGGGCGCCACCACGGGTTTAATGTAGGCACGCCGACGACACGATCAAGGCGGCCCCGCCGGGAGGCTTGACTTCCGCCTTGTTGTTCCTGTTTTGTTCTAATCATGGTCAAGAACGATCGACCGGGGAGAGGCGGTGGCGTGACGCTGGGCGAGCTGGCCCGGCGCGGCGTCGCCGTCTCGGCCTGGTGCGAGGGCTGCGGGCGCTACCGGGAGCCCTCGCTCGCCCTGCTGATCGCCCGGCTCGGCGCGGCGACGCCGATCGCGACCGCCGGCCGGCGGATGCGTTGCGTCGCCTGCGGCCGGCGCCGCATCGACGTCCGCCCCCGCTACCCGAGCCTCGGCGTCGTCGCCCACCACCGCCCGGGCGGCAAGCCGGGGTCGTGAGTTTCGCGAGACGGCCGGGCCGATCATGACAATTCGGGTTTGGATCGGATCACGCTCGGACCGACCGTTCCGCCGTCGCGCCGATGACGATAGGCTTCGTTCGCGAGCGGCCGAACCCGGCGCCGACAACCAGGCGAGGACGACATGGCATTCGACCGAGCAGGCACGCGAAGGGTCGAAAACTGGTTACACGGACACGGCGGGTCGGTCCATTGTCCGATCCGCGGTGACCAGCATTGGGCCGTCGGGGATATCCCGTCACCCCCGGCGGCGGAGGACGGTGGCGCGGCGGGCGCGAGCGAGGGACATCCCCTGGTGCGGGTCGTCCGCGGCAATCGTGGCTACATCATGCTGTTTTCGGCCCGGATCATGGGCTTGTAGGCGACCCGGGCGAATTTCAGCCGAATGTCGCGCGGATCTCGCCCATCGCCCCGAAGCTCGCCGAGGCCCGGGTGCCCTTTGCGATGGGGGTGATGCCGGTGCAGGTCCCGGTCATGACGATGTCGCCGGCCAGCAGCCCCCGGGGTGCCATCGCCGGCTGGCGGGCCAGCCAGGCGAGGGCGTCGAAGACATGCTCCCACAGTAGCGCCGAGGTATTGCCCTGGACCGCCGAGCGGCCGTCCAGGAACAGCTCGATCGGATGGCCCACCAGGTCGTGTTGCCGCCAATCGGCGATCTCGTCGCCCAGAACCGTGCCCACGTTGGCGCCGCCGTCGGCAATCAGACGAAAGCCGGCGCCCGCGAGCCCGCCTTCGAAGCGTGCGCCGACGATCTCGAAAGAGGGAATGATCGCCCCCACCACGGCTTCGACCTCGGCACGTCCTCGGGCTTCCTCGGAGAATGGCAGGTCGGCGCCGAGCCGGAGCGTGATCTCGTTTTCGATGCTACGGCCCTCGGCGATCTCGATCTCGTCGCCGCTTCGATAGGTGAATGCCTCGAACAGCGGGCCGATGAACGGCTGCGTCACGCCCAGCACGCCGAAGAGCGCCTCGGCCGTGGCGCCGATCTTCCAGCCGATGACCGCCTGACCCGAGGCGGAAATCATCTCGGACTGAAGCCGGTAGGCGGCGGCTTCCGAGTCCAGGTCGCCGGCGAAGTCGCTCGGCAGTTTGGTGTTGTCAACGCGGGCGGACCAGAGTTGTCGTGCCGTGTCATTGGTCATGATTCACTTCCTGTTTTATCGGCCGGTACCCGCCTATTCCACCGTCGCCGTATGCTCGCGTTTCACCAGATCCCAGTCGATCTCGTAGCCGAGGCCGGGATTGGTCGGCGCATGCACCTGGCCGTCGAGATACTGGATGTCCTCCACCAGGCCGAACTCGTTGGCGCCGGTACAGGGGAAGAACTCGAAGAATTCGCAGTTCGGCACCGCCATGGCGACATGCAGATTGGCGACGTTGTTCAGCGAGTTGCCGCCGTGGTGGATCTCGCAGCGCATGTTGAAGCCCTCCGCCAGGTGGCAGAGACGCACCAGCGGGGTGATGCCGCCGGTGACCGCGACGTCGCCGCGCAGGATGTCGGTCGCCCGCTCGGTGATCCAGGGCGTCATGCCGTAATAGCGCCCGGGCGCGTCCTCGTAGTGGTAGGCCCACATGGAATCGAGCATCAGCGTCATCTCGTCGCCGACGCCCTCGCGCACCGCCCGGCTGATCTCGATATCGGCCTTGGGCTGGCCGTGCGGGTGCAGCTTGTGGGCGCTCCAGCCCATCTCCTTGAAGCGCAGCGCCTCCTCGACGTATTCCGCCGCCGTCTCATGCCAGGCGGTGGAGGAATAGACCGGCAGTGAGTGCTTGCAGGTGCCGAGCAGGCGATGGATCGGCCGGCCGGCGATTTTACCGTTGATGTCCCAGAGGCAGATGTCGACGGCGCCGATCACATAGGTGGAGACGGAGCGGTTCATCTTCCACAGCTCCCACCAGATGGCGCCGATGTCCTGCGGATCGCGTCCCTTGACAATCGGTTTGATGAACTCGATCAGGCCCGGCGCGAAGTGGTTGGCGCCGACCCGGGAGGAGCCGAGGAAGGCGTTGCCGCTCACCCCCTCGTCGGTCTCGACGGTGACGATCCCCATCTGCCGGGTCTGGCCGAAGACGGTGCCGACCCCGGTCTTCCAGGCCTCCGACTTCCAGTTGAACATGTCGACCTTGACGTTGGTGATCCGCATCGCCCGTCCTTCCCATTGCCAACCCGATGCGAGATGATCCGATCCGCCACGCGCCCGTCAAGTCCGCGGACGTGGCGGGCGGTACGGCATTCGATCGGAGAATTCCAAATGAGCGACCATGAAGCCATCCGCCAGCTGCTGGCGCGTTACAACTGGGCGATCGACTTCGGCGACGTCGACGGCTGGGCGGCGTGCTTCACCGAGGATGGCGCCTTCACCTGCCTGGGCCTGCCAGAGGGCGATCCGCGCGGCGGCACGCACCAGGGCCACGCCGCGCTCCGCGCCTATGCCACGGCGCACTACGCCCGCGCCCAGGGCCGCGCGCGTCATTGGAACTGGAACCTGCTGATCGAGGTCGCGGGCGACGAGGCCACCATGCGCTGCTACCTCAACGCCCATGGCGCCGGCCAGGGCGAGACGGCGATGCTGCGGGTGACCGGCATCTACCACGATCAATTGCGCCGAACCGCCGAGGGCTGGCGTTTCGCCAGCCGCGAGGTGACGATCGACCCGGCCTAGATCATTCCTCCGGCGGCCAGACGTCCGCGAGGGCGCGGAAGCCGCCGACGGCGGCGGGCCAGCCGGCATAGTGGGCGGCGTGCGTGATCAGTTCCTCGAGCTTGGCGCGGGGCATGCCGAGGTTGCGCGCGCCGGTGAAATGCACCCGCATCTCGTCGTCACGCGCCAGCGCGATCAGCATCGCGCATGTCACCAGCGAGCGTTCGGTCAGCTCCAGGTCCTCTCCCTGCCAAGCCTCGCCGAAGACGTGGTTGACGGTCATCTCGCGAAACCGCTTGGGCATCGGAATGTACTCGCCAACCGGGCCGGTGGAGAACAGCTTCGAGACGATCTCGCGACCCTTGGCGCGTTTGTCGCTGTCTGACATGCGCGTTTCCTCCTTCCATTCGAAGGGGCCTGCCGGGGCCGACCGGGATGGCGGTTGTGTCATAGCACGGCGGTGGGCGAGGATGGGTCCGCGCGAGGCGTCAGAGTGGAGTGGGCGACATGCTGCAGGAGAGACCCGGCATCGATCATCTGGTGATCGGCGGGCGCGACCTCGCGGCCTTGGGCGCGGGCTTCGAGGCCATGGGCTTCACCCTGACGCCCACGGCCCATCATCCCTTCGGCACCGGCAACCGGTTGGCGATCCTGGACGGCAACTTCATCGAGTTTCTGGGCATCACCGCACCCGAAAAGATCCCGGCCCCGACGGCCGAGGGATTCAGCCTCGGCGGCCATCTGACGGACTTCCTCGCCCGGCGCGAGGGGCTTGCCTTCGTCGTGCTCTCCTCGGAAGACGCGCATGGCGATCAGCGCCGCTTCGCCGAGGCCGGCATTGCAACGCTGCCGCCGGTCGATTTCTCCAGCCCAGCCGGGCAGCCGGGCGGCGGCGAGGCCACGGTTTCGTTCTCGATCGCCTTCGCCCTGCCGCCGGTCGTCGCCGACGCCCCTCATTTCGTCTGCCAGCAGCACGCGCCGGAACATTTCTGGCACCCCGAATTCCAGGACCACGCCAACGGCGCCCGGTCGATCACCGAGGTGACGCTGGTGGCCGACGACCCGGCGGCGCTGGCGCCCTTCTATGCCGAGCTGGTGGCACCCAACGCGGTACACGGGGAGGGCCGCCGCCTGCTGGTGGAAACGCAGCGCGGCCGCATCACCGTGTTGCCGGCGGTCGAGCTGGCGGGACGCTTCCCCGGCCTGGACTTGGGCGCGATCCCCTCGGCGCCGCGCCCGGCGATCGTGGCGATGGCGATCGGCTGCGACGATCCCGGCCGGGTCGCGGCGTGCCTGGCGGCGGGCGGGATCGCCCACGACCGGGTGGAGGGCACCGTCCGCGTCGGCGCGGCGGCGGCGTTCGGCGCGATCCTGGAATTCCACCCCGAGGGTTGAGTTCAGCGCGCCGCGAGCAATGCCTTGGCCCGCCGGCGCTCCTCGGCCGAGAGCCGTTCCGCGAGCGCCGCCGCCCGGTCCACCGCCCAGGCGTTGCCCCCGGCGGCGGCGCGGCGGTACCAAACGTAGGCAGCGGCGCGGTCGCGCGCCACGCCCTCGCCGCGCTCATGCATCTCGCCGATGTTGACCCGGGCGATCGCCAGGCCCCGTTCGGCCGCCAGGCGATAGAGCCGGGCGGCGCGGGCGGCGTCGGCCGGCACCCCCAGGCCCGACCGATAGAGACCGGCGAGCGCCACCTGGGCCCAGGCTTCGCCCGCTTCGGCCAGCGGCGCCCAGTTCGCCGCCGCCTCGCCATGGCGCCCGCCGTCATAGGCGGCGAGCCCGGCATCGAAGTCGGCCCGCGCCGGCGTGGCCGCGAGCGCGGCGGCAAGACCGAAGGCGAGAAGGTTCGCGCGCATGGCTCCGTTCACTCCCGTGTCCCGATACACAATGTGGGCCGCGCGGGCCCCGGCGCCGGCTCAAATCCTCTCACGATCGCGCGACGGCGGCGACGGACCGGGCCGGGCGCGACATAATCGCCCGGATGGCAACCGAGGCGCCAGCGCATGGCCGAGGCGATCACCCGGCGGCTGGCGGACGGGGGGTGGCGATACCGCTCGCGGCGCCCGCGCTGGCCCGACGCATCGAGGACTCCGCCGAGGCGGGCCGCGCGCTCCACCTGTTCGAGGCGGGCGGCCAGGCGGGCTCCAGCGGCGGCTTCCCGGCCACGCCTTCATCGGAGGGATCTCGCGGGGCGCGGCCGGCACCGTGTTCGCCCGCTTCGTCGCCCCCGAGGCGTTGGCCCGAAACCGGCGCGAGGCGGTCCGTGCCATGCTGCTCGACGCGCTGGTCGGCGCCGAATGAGGCGGCGCCAGCAGGCAAAGAAAAGGCGATGTTATACTTGACAAACCCAACCCGAGACTCTATATTGGAGTCAAGGAGTTAGGGTCATGTCCATTCTATCCGTAGCATACTTCCATGACGAAGCGGTCGCCTTCGCGAAGGTGGAAAGCATCGTTTGGCCGGATGGCCCGACATGTCCGAAGTGCGGATGCGTGGACCGGATTAACCGGCTTGAGGGCGTGAAGGACAAGAAGGGTCGCGTCCGGCTCGGTCTTTGGAAGTGCTACCACTGCCGCGCTCAGTTCACGGTTCGCGTCGGCACGCTCTTCGAGCGGAGCCACGTTCCTCTACGGCTATGGTTGCAGGCAATCTACCTGATGACGTCCGGCAAGAAGGGCATCAGCAGCAACCAGCTTCACCGCACCCTCGGGATTACGCTGAAAAGCGCGTGGTTTCTGTCCCATCGTATTCGCGAGGCGATGCGTGACGGCGACCTCGCCCCATTCGGCGGCGACGGCGGAATCGTCGAGGTAGACGAGACTTTCATCGGCCACGACAAGACGAAGAAGCCCAAGGGTAGCAAGAAGGGGCGGGGCTACGCCCACAAGCACGCCGTGCTGTCCTTGGTCGACCGCGAGACGAGCCGGGTCAAGAGCCAAGTCGTTGATAGCCTGAAGGCCAAGGACTTGGTGCCGATCCTGAAAGAGAACATCGCGCGCGAGGCATACGTGACGACGGACGAAGCCGGTCAGTACCAGAGCCTCGACCAGACCTTTGACGCACATGGCTTCGTGCGCCACGGCAAGGGCGAGTATGGCCGGGGCGAGTATGGCCGGGGCGAGATCCACACGAACACCATCGAAGGCTATTTCAGCATCTTCAAGCGGGGCATGAAGGGCGTATATCAGCATTGCGCCAAGAAGCACCTGCACCGCTACATGGCGGAGTTCGATTTTCGGGTGATGTCCCGCCCAATGTTGAAAAGTGCGAGATAGGCATCGTCTGATCGAGAGGCTACGCGGCCACCTCGATGTCTTCAATGACGGACTTTGCTCCGGCCTTTCTCACCGCCTCCCGCGGGGCGGCGTCGAGGATGGGGAGCTGGCGGTAGGCCTTGAGGCGGCGGAAGGTCTTTTGCGCCTCCAAGAGGCCGGCGGCGGTCCAACGCAGCGCCATCTCGGCGTTGCGCCAGCGCTTGACGTTCCGCTGCACCGTCCGGACGGTGCCGATCGCGTTCTCGATGGCGTTGGTGCAAGCCAGCGAGTGTCGAAGTTGCGGCGGGAGGCCGAGCCGGATCACGGTCAGGATCTCGTCCAGGCCCTCCAGGATCGAGCCCGAGACGCCGGGTGCGTCATGCTCCAGACGGCGGGCGAGGTTGCGCAAGAGCCGTTCGGCCTTGGCCGCGTCGTCCTGCTGCCAGGCCTGCCGCAAGACCTTCCTGACGCCGGCATGGAGGCTCTCGTCCAGCCGGTCCGTGATGTTGCGCCCCTTGTGCACCTGGCAGCGCTGGAGGGCCGCCGCCCGCCCGAAGGTCCGCCGGATCGCCTTCGAGAGCGCCTTGGCGCCGTCGACGATGTAGAGCCGAGGCCGTTCGGGATCGAGACCGCGCTCGATCAGGTTGTCGAGCATGGCTTGCACCGTGGCCGCGTTCTCCGTCGCGCCCTCGGCCAGGCCCAGCACGTGCTTCGCGCCGCCGGTGTCGATGCCGATCGCCGCCACCATCAGGTGATCGCCGACATGGAGCCCGTCGATCTGGAGCACCACGAGATCGAGATCGTCGAGCGGGCTCGCCAGCCAGGCCTTCAGCTTGCTTCGCGTCAACGCCACGAAACGGCGCGAGACCGCCGACTTCGAGGTTGCGTCACCCGATGCCGCCGGCAGATCGCCGCCCGCATCGTCCGGCAGGCGCACCGCGCGGGCATACTTGCGGGTCGAGACGTTGATCACCATCAGATTCATCGCCCAGGCTTGCAAGAGTTCGGGTTCCGACAGCAGCTCCCAACTCGGCAGGCTCATCTCCCGACCCGCGAAGTCCCCCACCCGAGGGCGCTCGACCTTCACTTTGCCGCCGTGGTAGGCGATCTCGCTCCGGGTCGTGCCCCATCGATGGCCCTTGCGCTCGCCCGAGCGGGCGTGGCGCGAACCGCACAAGGCTTCCGCGTCCGCCGACATCATCTCGTTCAAAGACTCGAGGCCCGCCAAAAGGCAGAAGCGATCGACGCTCATGCGCAGATCGTCGAAGGCCTCCGGCATCGATGGCAAGAGCCGACAGGATGGTTCCGAGGAACGGTCGTTGCGTGTAGTCTTGGTCATGGCGTCGTTCTCCTTGATGGAATCAGCACCCAGAGCCTAGCGGCTCCAGGCGGACGACGCCTACTTCAGCTTTTCAACAGAGCCCGGGACATCCCCGATTTTCGGTACACTCACCGAGAGGCCACAGGGTATAATGACGATGCTCGCTATGTAGCGGCGCTAGGCGGTATCGTTGGGAAGCGGCTGACATACCGCCACTCGTTAGCGGCGTCGGTCTGACAGGCCGCGCCCTCGGGAGTGGGCCAGTGTCTGAGTCCAACGAATATAGATTCAAGATCGACGCCTATACGCCAGATACGCTACCCATGGGGCGGCTGGCGGAATATATGACGGATTTGGCCAAGCTTCTCGCGGAGCCGGAAAGCGTCCACTTTGTGAAGATTGATGAGGGTAGCGCCGTACTTGTTCACAAGGTGGATGATCCAACAGCGCCCAAAATTGCAGAACGTGTTGTTCAAGTAAGAGACCGTGACGCGCCGTCTGACGTGATGGCTGCTTATGAGCGGCTGGATAGGAGGCTTCGCAGAGATAATAGTGTTGGTCACCTGTTATCTGATGGAAATGAAGTAATACACTTTCCAGGAAGGGACGCGGTAGCGGCCCAGACCTTTGGCCCATTTACCCAGATGGGAACATTAAACGGTGTAGTTATGCCCCTCGGCGGGCTCGCCGACGTGTCCAGGGTGGCAATATGGGATCGGGGCACGGTTTATGCTCGTTGTCGTGGCAGTCGGGATCTCATTAGAGAGCTTGCCCCATATATTTACGGACCGAAATTGAGGTTCCATGGTAGGGGGCGGTGGACGAGAGACCCCGGTGGTAAATGGAATCTAGAGGAGTTTTAGGTACGCAGCTTCGATGTTCTGGATCAAGAGCCGCTGACCTCTGTGGTGGCAAAACTTCGAGATATTCCGGGAAACCAGTGGCGGGATGTCGATGATCCTTGGCGCGAACTAACTGATATTCGGCATGGCGATGCTGAGGCAGATTGATGGTAGTATTCGATATTTTGCTTCCGACGATTTGGCCCGATGTTCCGCCGCCGATCGATCCGGCGACGCAGTCTCCTGTGGAGTATTATCCCGAGCGGATAGACCGTCTAATTAGTGGTCTTCAATCGCGTGGCAGGCGGATCATAATCCCAACGCCAGCCCTTAGAGTCCGACTCGAAATGAATCGAGTGTTTTCAGGCTCTTGCGAGACGGCGCGTGAGGAGTTGGATGCTGGCGAGGAAGATCCAGGCTTCGGCGGTCTCGATGGCCGTCTCGAAGTCCTTGGCCAGCCGCCGGTTTCGATTGAGCCAGGCGAGCGTGCGCTCGACGACCCATCGGCGGGGCAGGAGTTGGAAGCCCTTCACGCCCGCGGGACGGTTGACGATCTCCAGCGACCAGCGGCCGATCCGCTTCAGTGCGCCCTCGAGCTTGGGCCCGGCATAGGCGCCGTCGGCGAAGACGTGGCGCAGGCGGGGAAAGTGGCGGGGGATGGCGGCGAACACCGCCGGCGCGCCGTCGCGGTCCTGGATCTCGGCGCCGTGGACCACGACCGCGACCAGCAGGCCGCCGGTGTCGGTGAGGATGTGACGCTTGCGG
Organism: Alphaproteobacteria bacterium; assembly: GCA_965226475.1. GTDB lineage: Bacteria > Pseudomonadota > Alphaproteobacteria > JASLMY01. The sequence continues at coordinate 726,201 of CBDDDJ010000003.1, forward strand.
CCCTTGACTTTCTTTCCGGCGTCGAAGCCCCGGATACCGCCGCTTTCCGTGGTTTTTACGCTCTGACTGTCGATGATACCGGCCGACGGGCCGGCCGCGCGGCCCTCGGCCTCGCGCGCCGCGACCAGCAGTTGCCGGTTGACCTCGGACCAGGTGCCGTCGTCCCGCCAGAGATAAAAGTAGCGCTGCACCGTCGAGCGTGGCGGGAAGTCCCGGGGCAGCATGCGCCATGGACAGCCGCTACGCAGTAGGTAGAGGATCGCGTTCACCACCTCGCGCAATGCCGTCGTCCGAGGCCGTCCCAGCGCTTTGGCGCGAGGCAGCAACGGCTCCAGCACCTTCCATTCTCCATCCGTCAGGTCGCTTGCGTAGCGCAGCAGGTCGCGTTCATACTTCGGGCGAGTGATTTTGGTCCACATGTTGTGTCTCCCTGGTTGCTAAATACAAACAGTGAATCACAACTGACTGAAATCACTCAACTCTTTTCGGGCCAGACACTTAGTGAGGTATTGGTACGGGCGGGACCTGCCGCCGCTGGATATCTTGAGAGAATTTCCATGTCGAGTGCATTCCAGATAGCGCCATTTGATGAACGCGCTGCTGTTGAAGTGGCTGTAATGACGAGTGATGCATTAAGCCAAGGCGATAAAAGGGAGCGTCGCAGTAATTTATGCCAAAAGATTAAGTTTGACCGGCAAATAGTAGCGATTGCGAAAGTGTCTGGGGCGAATACTATTTATTCCGATGATCCGCATATTTATAATTTCGGCACGGATGCAGAGTTGAAGGTGTTAAGAACATCTGACCTTCCTCTGCCTGATGCACTGCGACAGGGAAATTTGGCTTTAGATGACGGAGTGGAGAATGAATAGGAAATCGCAGGCGGCACGGAAGACCCAACGCGACCGCTTCATCGAAGCTGGCCGCGAACTCGGCGCCGACGAGGACGAGGCCGCCTTCGATGACAAGTTACAACGGCTAGCGAAAGCGAAGCCACGGCCCAAGGAAGAGAAGGCCCCGGACAAGTAAGCCGGGGCTTCTCACTATCACTTCTTCTTCGGGGGAGCGGGAGGCTTGATCCGCACCCGCTCTTTCTCCGTCGTCCTGGGGTGAGTTTCAGCATATCGCTTTGTCGTGAACTGACCGTCTTCCGAATCTCGGTAGACGGTTTTCTTCTCTTCTCTTGCAGCCTTGGTGTCTCCAATGACAGTTGTCGATTTCAGCAAGCATGCGCAGCCTGAGCCGGACGTATGGCAATGTCGATGCGGCAGCTTCACGTTCTGGCTGTATTCGAACGGCGCTGCTTACTGTTCCGAGTGCAAGAACGAAGCCGAATCCATGGAGGGATTATGGTCGATAACCGACCGGCCCCGACACTCGGATTCTGATTCGAATGTACGCGCTTTGTTCTAGGTTTGTCAAGTATAACATCGCCAAAGAAAAACCCCGCTCTCCCGGATTTTTATTTTTTGCTCCGGGATGAGCGGGGAGATACTGCTGCTGGGTCATGGCGGGTTCGCCCTCACCCAGATTTCAATATAGGGCGCCGGGGACCAGATTCCGAGGAGAAAAAGCGACAATGCCGGTAAAATGGCAGCCGACGACACCGAAGACCGCTCGGCGAGATCCCGGATACGCGCCTGTGCGCGCGGTCACTTGGTCCCACCGTCATATCGAATAAAGGGCTTATCCCTTTGAGCCCGGTTTGACGAGATGTTGAGTTTCTGGTGGGCGTCGGCAGCATGTTCGTGTAATGTTCCGTCATGGCCAGCCGCTGGAAATATGACCGCCCCATGTCCCGCGCCGCCTTCGAGGCGCGCTTTCCCGATGAAGCCTCCTGTGCCCGGCATCTCGCCGCCAGGCGCTGGCCCGACGGCTTCGTCTGCCCCGCCTGCGGCCATGACAGGGGCTGGGAACTGAAGCGGCGCCGGGCGAGCTGGGAATGTGCGGCCTGCGGGAAGGAGACCTCGGTGACCGCAGGCACGATCATGCACCGCAGCCACTTGCCCCTGAAGACCTGGTTCATGGCCGTTCACATCGTGACCAGCCACTCGAATGGTATCTCCGCCCTGCAACTCCAGGCCCAGCTCGGGCTCGGCAGTTACAAGAGTGCCTGGCTCCTGCTGCACAAGCTGCGCCGTGCCATGGTCAATCCGGATCGCAGCCTGCTTGAGGACCTGATCGAGATCGATGAGGCCACCCTCCCGTTCCGCACCGCAAAAGACCCGGCCACAGGCGGGCAAGGTCGCAGCCCACAAGGCAAGATGCGCATTGCCGGCGCGGTCGAGCTATCGCCCGAGGGCGAGCCACGCCGCATCCGGCTGGCGCCGATCGGGGATTTCTCCGCGCGCAGCCTTCGTGCCTTCGTTGCCGGAACCTCGGCGCCGGGCGCGCGGGTGATTACCGATGGCTGGAGCGGTTATTGCGGCCTGCCCGACCACGACCACCAGCCCAAGGTCGTCGGTGCAACGCCCGCCCATCTCGTGCTGACGTGGATCCATCGTGTGTTCTCGAACCTGAAGCGCTGGGCGCTCGGAACCTTCCATGGCCTGCGCCGCGCCCATCTGCGCCGCTACCTCGACGAGTTCGTGTTCCGCTGGAACCGCCGCCGCCACACCGCAACGGCTTTCGATACCCTGCTCGGCATCGGCACGCGCCTGCGACCCGCCGACTACCGCGACATCGTCGGACAACACGTCTGATCCCGGCAGGCCGGGCGCCAGCCACCGCCCGCCCTCCGATCCGCCTCAATCGGAGCCGAATACCGGCCCTCCAGTCTGCCTGACAGCACTCGAAACCAACTTCCCCAAGTCCAAAAGCTCCCGCACATCCCCCGGCACGGTCCGAAAACCGTGCCTGGAACGTAGAAGGCCGATCAACATCTGGTGTGACCGGAAGCAAAGGGATAAGCCATTCGAATAATATGGGATCCATGCGCCGTCGATCAACATCCGGGTGCGCTCGCGCCCCGTTTCCGGCCCTGGCCCTGGGCCTGGGCCTCGCCGTCGTCGGCCTGGCGCCACCCCACGCGATTGCCGCCGGCGAGCCCAGTGTCTTCGGCTATGCCGAGACCCGGAAGGAAGGCCTGCGGGCCTTCCCGAAGTGGACCTCGACACTCGAGCGCTATGCGGAGGAGCGCGGCAAGACGAAGGCCGAATACACGGCGTGGGTTGCCTTCCTCGACAGCGTCAAAAACGAAACAACAATCCGAAAACTCAACAAGATCAACAACTTCCACAACAAGAGCCGCTACATCCTCGACCCCGTCAACTTGGGCAAAACGGACTATTGGGTGACCCCGCGGCAGTTCTTCGCGCCCGACGGCGATTGCGAGGATTACGCCATCGCCAAGTACCTCTCGCTCCGCGCGATCGATTTTCCCAAGGACAAGATGCGGATCCTGGTGGTCAAGGACATGAACCTGCGGGTGCCGCACGCAATTCTGATGGTCGAGGTCGACGGCAAGACGCTGATCCTCGACAACCAGATCACCATCGTCGCCGATGCCTCCAAGATTCGCCACTACCGGCCGATCTTCTCGGTGAACGAAATCACCTGGTGGCGCCACACGCCCCTGGGCGCTTCGAAGATCCGCAAGGGAAAGCGGGCCATGAGCAAGAAGCGGTTCCAGCTCCGGAAAAGACGGAAGCTCTGATCGCGCTCGCCAACACGGTTAACACTTCCTTGAGAGGGGCGAGGCTAGCTTCCCGTCAGCTGGTCGAAGATGGTGGCGGAGGCGGGTCATGGTCCTGAACGGGGCGCCGGAAGGCGCCAGCTGGACGATTGCGGACGGTCGCATTGCCATGGCCGACCTGCTGGTCGAACAGGGCCAGGCCGAGGCGGCAATCGAGCTTTATGGCGAGGTGGTCGCGGAAGACCCCGGCTGCCTTGACGCCTGGCGCCGCCTGGGGCTGGTTTTGGGCACGCTGGACCGGCCGGCCGATGCCCGGCGGGCCTTCGCCCGGGCGCTGGCCATGCGGCCCGACGACATCGAACTGCACCTCGAGCTCGCTCGCGCCGCCCTCGCCGCGGGCGAGTTGACGGCGGCCGAGGCGGCCTTCCGCCAGGCCCTGGAGCGCCAGCCCGACCTGGACGAAGCGGCATTGGGCGTGGCCGAGACCCTCAACCTCGCCGCCCTCGCCTGTCTTCGCGCTGGCCAGGCGGCGGAGGCACGCCGTCGCTTCCTGCCGGTGACGGAGTCCCGGCCCGATCTGGCGGCCGCCTGGGAGACCCTGGGCCTCGCGGCGATGGATATGGGTGACGGCGCGGAAGCGACGAGGGCACTCGAAACCGCGCTTGGCCTCGACCCGGACATGCTGGCGGCAACGCTCGGACTCGCCCGCCGTTACAAGGCCCTGGGCAACCTCGAAGGTGCGTCGGCGCTGCTGGAGCGCCTGGCCGAACGGCTGCCCGACTCGGGCGACATCCAGTGCGAACTGGCGCACGTCTATGAACGCCGGGGCCTGTGGGAGCCGGCGCTCGCGCTGTTGGATGCCTGCCTGCAGCGGAATCCGGCCGACGTCGCCGCCTGTAACATCTCGGCCATGTGCCACGCCCAGGCGGGTCGCCAGGCGGAGTCCATGGCGGCGGCGCGCATGGCCCTGAAGCTGAGCCCGGAAAACGCGGTCGCCACCATCCTGCTGGCGCGGGCCGAAATGATCATCGGCGATCGCAACCGGGTGGCCGTGTTGCTCGCAAGCATCGCCGAGGCAATCCGGGAGGACATCGAACTCGCGCTCGCGGCGGCGCAGCTTTACGAGCAGCTCCGCGAACAGGACAAGGCCATGGTGCTGCTGCAACGGGTGCTGGAACTCGATCCCGGCAATCGCCTCGCCACCTCCCGTCTGCTGGACATCACCCTCTCGCTTTGCGACTGGCGGAACTATGACGGCTTCGTCGGCGGGCTGACGGAAGGCATCGTCGAGGACATCGCCGCCGGGCGGCCGATCGCCATCGACATCTTCAACCTGCAGGCCCTGCCTCTCGACTATGCGGCGATCGCCCGGGCGGCGCGGAACAGCGCCGCGACGACGGCGAAAGCGGAGCCGGTGCCGACGCCGCGCCCGGCCCGGCCCGGCCCGGGGACGGGCGTATCCACCTGGGCTATCTGCTGCCCTACACCTGGCTGCACAGCCTGCCGCTGGTGTTGAAGGATATCGTCGAGGCCCACCCCCGAGACCGTTTCGAGGTCCTGGGCTACTGCACCGAGCCCTGCGACGGCGGCCCCTTTTCCCGCGACTACCGCGCCGTCTTCGACCGCTTCCGCACCTTGCCACCCGCCAATCCGACCGAGGCCGCCGCCATGGTGGCGGAGGACGGGCTCGATCTGCTGATCGATGTCGCCGGCCTCACCGGCATAAATTGCATGTCGATCCTGGCCGAACGGCCGGCGCCGATACAGGCGCACGCGTTCGGCTATTCGATCACCACGGGCGCGGACTACGTCGACTATCTGGTGAGCGATCCGATCTACATCACGCCCGAGGACGCCGCCGTCGGACCGGAGGCGCTGGTCTACCTGCCGGAGACCTTCATGCCGACGGTGCGGGCGCCGGTCGCGCCCGATCGGCCGCGCCGCTTGACCCTGGGCCTGCCCGAGGACGCGCTGGTGCTGGCCAACTTTAACCACCCCTGCAAGTTCGAACCGGTGATGTTCGAGGTCTGGATGCGGTTGCTGGCCGATTTGCCGGAGGCGGTGCTCTGGCTCGGCGACTGGCTGCCCCTGACCCAGGCCAACCTGCGGCGCGAGGCGGAATCGCGCGGCGTCGATCCGGACCGCCTGGTCTTCGCCGGCATCGTCGAACACGATCAGCACCTGGCCCGCCTCGCCGTCGCCGACCTGGCGATCGACAATCTCCGCCACGGCGGCGGCATCACCACGGTCGATGCGCTCTGGGTCGGCCTGCCGATGGTGACGCCGCGGGGCTCGACACCTTCCGCGCGCCTGGGCGCGACCCTGCTCGACGCGGCGGGCGTGGCCGAGCTGATCACCACCAGCCTGGAGGACTATGCCCGCCTGATCCTCGACCTCGCCCGCGATCCGGCCCGACGGGAAGAGCTGCGCTCGCGGCTGCTGGTCGCGCGCGACGCAGCCCCCCTCTTCGACACCGCTCGCTTCCGTGGTCATCTGGAGACCGGCTATGAGATGATGGTGGCGCGGCACCGCCGGGGCCTCGCGCCCGCGACGATAGAGGTCCCGGCGGCGCCGCGATGATCCGAGGCGACAGCGGAAGCGCCGGCCATGCGTCCCCATCCCTTCCTCGAGAAGTTTCGCGGCCTGCTGCTGGACCTGAACGGTACCTTCATGTTCGGGCAGGACCGCTTCGGCCCGGCGGAGGACTATCACGCAACCTACCGCGCCCTCGGCGGCGGTGGCCTGAATGCGGACCGGGTCCGCGATGTCGTTGACGGCGTGGTCGTGGAGATGGAGCGCCGCGTCCACGACCCCGCGCATCAAGGCGATTTCCCCCACGTGGCGGAGCTGCTGGCCGAACGGGGCCTGCCGGCGGGGGAACGACTCTTGCTGGAAGCGACCATCGCCTCTCACGAGGTCGGCCGCGTCCCGGACGACTTCGCCGCCGTGCTGAAGACGCTCGCCCGAAGCCATCGCCTGGGCGTCGTCTCCAACATCTTTTCGGGCAAGGAACGCTACGTCGCCGCCCTCGCCCGGGTCGGGCTCGACGAACTGCTCTCCCCGCTGGTCTTTTCCTCCGACGGCCGCGCGGTGAAACCGGCGCCAGGGATCTTCGAGACGGCGATCGCCGCCCTCGGCCTCGAGGCCCGCGAAATTGTCTTCGTCGGCGATAATCCGGTGGCCGACGTCGCCGGCGCCCGCGCCGCCGGCCTCGCCACCATCTGGATCGACGACGGCACCCGCGACGTAACGCCGGCCGAAGTCGGCGCCGATCTCGTGGTCGAAAGTCTGCTGGAGCTGGGCCGCGAATGAACGCCGCCTATTCCCGCCCCACCAGTGCCATCAGGCGCGCGATGTCGCCGGGTCCGAGGTCGTCGAGGCGGCGGACGAGGCCGATCACCTCCTCGGCCGCCGCCGTATCCAGGCGGGCGGCGAGGCAGTCGCGGACCTTGGCGAGATGGGCCTCCTCGCTCACCGGCTCGCCGCCCCAGCAACCGGGCGGGCCGTCGCAACGGGTCGAGATCTCGCGGCCGTCCGCGAGACGGGCGCGGGCCTCGACATGCATCCGGTCGAAGCGGCCGGGGATCTCGTCGCGGGCATCGACCGTGATCCGGGCCAGCATCGCTTCCATGTCGGGGGCGAAGCGGCGTTCGTCCTCGAAGCTCGCCATGGTGACGCGACCGTCCAAGAGCGCGGCGGCGGCGGTGTACTGCCAGGAGAACTTGCCGGCGAGCCCGTTCACCGGTGCCGGCCGGTCGATATAGGGCATGCGCGGCGTGGTCAGCACCACGCTCTCGATCCGTCCCGGATCGCCGACCTCGGCCCTGAGCGCGAGCGCGGCGGTGATGGCGAAATGGGTGCCATATTGGCTGGGGTACATCTTCAGCGCATAGCCCGGCTCGACGATGCGGAAGGGGGCCCCGTAGTTCAAAAGCTCCTGGAGTTCGAAGCCCTCGTCGAACAGGCACGCGACATAGCCCTGGCCCGCCTCGAAGATGTCGGGGTTGCCAGTGAAGCCGCGCGCCGCCAGCAATGCCGCCTCCAGGCCGCCGGCGACGGCGACGCCGCAGTTGGTCGATTTCGTCATGGTGCCGGCGTTGGCCAGGAGACTTCCGGCGCGGTTGGCGGCAATGCCGAGGGCCTTCCGCAACGCGTCGATATCCAGGCCCAGGAGATGTCCCGCCGCCACCGCCGCGCCCATCGGTCCGACCTGGCCCGGCGGGTGGATGTTGATCTGCTTGGTCTCGTATTGGCGGGAGGCCTCGCGAATCCAGCCCTGGGTCTCGATCCCCTTGACGAAGGCGGTAAGCGCCACCCGCCCGCCAAGGTCGCGTGCTTGCGCCAGCGCCAGCACCGCCGGCAAGGTGGTCGAGGTCTGGTGATTGGCCGGGTTCCACATCGCCTCGAAGTCGAGGACGTGCATGGCCGCGCCGTTCACCAGCGCCGCCTGCACGGGCGAGGTGCGGAAGCCGAAGCCGATGACGCTCGCCATCTCGGCCCCGCCCATCTCGCGGACGTGATCCGCCAGGATCGAGGGCGGTTCCTTCTGCCTCGAGCCGGCGACCGCGACGGCCAGGCCGTCGAGCGCCAGGCGACGGGCCTGATGACGGGCCGGTTCGCCGATGTCGGCGTAATCGGTGGCGTGAATCCGTTCGGCGAGCGCGCGGGTGACGTCGGGGCGCGGGCTCATGTCGCCAACTCCGGCAGATCGCGGAAGAGCTCCAGCGCCTCCGGGTTCGCCAGCGCCTCCCTGTTCTTGACCGAACGGCCATGCACCACGTCGGCCACGGCCAGTTCGGTGATCTTGTTGTTGACGGTGCGCGGGATGTCGGCGACCGCGATAATCCGGGCCGGCACGTGGCGGGGCGAGGCGTTCTCGCGGATCAGCCGGCGTATCCGGTCGCGGAGGTCGTCGTCGAGGACGGCGTCGTCGCGCAACTTCACGAACAGTACGACGCGGGTGTCGTCGTCCCAGCGCTGGCCGATCACCAGGGCTTCGATCACTTCGTCCAGCTGTTCGATCTGGCGATAGATCTCCGCCGTGCCGATCCGCACCCCGCCGGGATTGAGCGTGGCGTCGGAGCGGCCATGGATGATCATGCCGCCATGCGCGGTGATTTCGACCCAGTCGCCATGGCGCCAGACGTTGGGGTACACGTCGAAATAGGCGGCGCGATAACGGCTGCCGTCCGCGTCGTTCCAGAAGCCGACGGGCATCGAGGGGAAGGACGAGGCGCAGATCAGTTCGCCCGGTGTCTCCCTCGCCGAGTGGCCGGTTTCGTCGAAGACATGCACGTCCATGCCGAGCCCCTTGGCCTGGATCTCGCCCGGCCAGACCGGCGCCATCGGATTGCCGCCGACAAAACAGGAGACGATGTCGGTCCCGCCCGAGACCGAGGCCAGATGGATATCCGCCTTCACGTGCTGGTAGACGTATTCGAAGCCTTGGGGCGACAAGGGCGAGCCGGTCGACAGCATGGCGCGAAGCGCGGCGAGCCGGTGCGTGTCGCGCGGCGTCACCTCCGCCTTGGCCAGCGCGTCGATGTATTTGGCGCTGGTGCCGAAGTGGGTCATGTCGGTCTCGTCGGCGAAGTCGAAGAGCACGTTGCCCGAGGGATGGAAGGGCGAGCCGTCATAGAGCAGCAGGGTGGCGCCGGAGGCGAGCCCGCTCGCCAGCCAGTTCCACATCATCCAGCCGCAGGTGGTGAAATAGAACAGCCGGTCGCCGGGCCGCACGTCGGCGTGCAGGCGATGCTCCTTCAGGTGCTGCAACAGGGTGCCGCCGGCGCCGTGCACGATGCACTTCGGCTGGCCCGTCGTGCCGGAGGAATAGAGGATATAGAGAGGCGCGTTGAAGGGCATCTGGGCATGGGCAATCTCGCCGGGCGCGTCGCCGGCGATGAAATCGTCCCACAACACCGCCTCGCCCAGGCCGTCGAGCGCGGGGGCCGCCTCGGTGTAGGGCACCACCACGGTGAGTGCCAGGTCGGGAAGCGCGGAGACGATTTCCCGTGCCTTGGCGAGGGAATCGAAGCGTTTGCCGTTGTAGATATATCCGTCGGCCGAGATCAGCAGCTTGGGCGCGATCTGGCCGAAACGATCCAGCACGCCGGCGACGCCGAAATCGGGCGAGCAGGAAGACCAAATGGCGCCCAGGCTGGCGGCCGCCAGCATGGCCATGATGGTCTCCGGCAGGTTCGGCAGGAAGCCCGCGACCCGGTCGCCGGGACCGACGCCGGCCGCCCGCATCGCGCGGCTCAGCCGCGCGACGGTGTCGCGAAGCTCCTCCTGGCCGACCTCTCGCACCGGGCCCGTCTCGCCCCGGAACAGCATCGCCGGGCCGTCGTTCGGGCGGCCCAGCAGGTTCTCCGCGAAATTCAGGCGCGCATCGGGAAACCAGCGCGCGCCCGGCATCTTCGCCTTGTCGGCGACGGTGACCTCGCCCCGGCTCTCGGCGACGACGCCCGATTGCTCCCAGACCAGGGTCCAGAAGGCCTCGGCCCGCTCGATCGACCAGGCGTGCAGTTGGTCGTAATCGGCCAGCGGCCAGCCCGATACCTCCCGCGCCGCCTTGATGAAGCCGGCGAGCTGGGTGGTTCGGACCGCCTCCGGCCCCGGTCGCCACAACGGTTGGCTCGCCATTTCGCCCCTCCTCGCCTCGTCTCGCGCGGGCGGAGTATCGCGGAATCGGGCCCGGGCACCAAGCGGGCCGCTTGTGGTTCCGGCCTGGGGGATGCGATGCTTCGGCCGGCCGAAAACGGGAGGAAACGGCAATGCGAATGCAAGACAAGATCGCGATCATCACCGGCGGCGCCTTCGGCATGGGCGGCACCACGGCGAAGCTTTTCGCCGAAGAGGGCGCCACGGTGGTGATCGTCGACCTGCTGGAGGAGGAGGGTCCCAAGCGGGTCCAGGAGATCGAGGCGGCGGGCGGCAAGGCGAGCTATCATCGAATGGACGTCACCAGCGACGGCGAATGGGCCGCCGTGGTCGCCCGGGTGCTGGCGGCGCACGGGCGGATCGACACGCTGGTCAACAATGCCGGCATCTCCGGCAGCGCCCAGCCGGATCCCCACAATCTCGAGGCCTGGAACGCGCTGATGAACGTCAACGCCACCGGCGTCTATCTCGGCCACAGGAACGTCATCCCGACGATGGTGGGGAACGGCTGCGGGACGATCGTCAACATCTCCTCGATCTCCGGCGTCGTCGGCCAGAACGTCGTGCACCCCGGCTACAACGCCTCCAAGGGCGCGGTCAGGCTGCTGACCAAGTCGGCGGCCGTGCACCATGCGGGGGACGGCATCCGGGTCAATTCGGTGCACCCCGGCCTGATGCCGCCGATGCGCACGTCGGGCGCCACCGCCGATCCGGCGACCCGCGACAAGATGCTGAAGCGGGTGCCCATGGGCCGCTTTGGCGAGCCGATCGAGGTGGCCCGCGCGGTCTTGTTCCTCGCGTCGGAAGAATCATCCTACACCACGGGCTCCGAGATCCACGTCGACGGTGGCTATCTGGCTGGCTAAATTCTTTCGGGGCTTGGCCGGGTGATTTGGACCAAACTCGAGCCGCCCTAACCCGCCTCGGCGCCCAGCAGGGCCGCTCGAAAGCGATCCTTCAGGTGCGCGCCGTCGCGGGGCGGCAGGACGAGCGGCAGATCCTCGGCGCGGATCTTGATCACGTGCAGCATCGGGCCCGGCGCTTCCAGAATTCGGGGCAGCGCCGCGTCGAACTCCGCCTGATCGCGGAGCGTGCCGGTGGTGGCGAAACCGACGGCGGCGGCGATGGCCGCGAGGTCGGCCGTGGCCGCGGTGTGAGTCGGCTGCATGCCGGTTTCGCCGTAACGCTCGTTGTCGAGCACGACGATCGAGAGGTTGGCCGGGTTCTGCACCGTCACGGTCGCGAGCCCGTTCGCCCCCATCAGCGCATCGCCGTCGCCGGTGATGGCGAGCACGCGCCGCGCCGGCCGCGCCAGGGCCAGACCGAGGGCCATGGAGACCGTGCCGCCCATGGCCCCCCAGAGCGGGAAGGTCAGCGGATGGTCCCCCGCCGCCGCCGCGTCCCAGCTGGAGGCGCCGAGGCCCGTCACCACCAGCATGTCGCCGCGATCCGACAGCAACGCCTTCACCACCTCGCGGCGGCGCAGCGGATAGTCTTTCGCCCGTTCCAGATTCATGGCTGTTTCCCGAAGCTCTTGGCGCCGATCAGGCGCTGGGAGAGGAGGACCGCCACCGCCGCCGGGCCCTCGAAGGCCATGCGCGCGGCGGCGACGACCGTTTCCTCGACCGCGTCGGCGGCGTCCACGGGGAAGGTCAGTACGCCCGCGAGCTTCAGGACGTCTTCGGTGATCTGGCCCATCGGGACTTGCCAGGGATTGCTCTCCCCCCACTGGCCCCGCATGGTCACCAGCATCAGCAGGGGAAAGCGGCAGGTCTTGGCGAGAGAGAGCATGTTGACGCAGTTGCCGACTCCGCTCGACTGCATCAGCAGCGCGCCGCGCTCGCCGCCGAGCCAGGCACCGGCCAACAGCGCGATGCCCTCCTCCTCGGTGGTGAGCGGGACGGCGCGGACTTCGTTGCTGTCGACGGCGTGATGGATCAGCAGGGCGTGGCCCGCATCGGGCACATACGCCACCTGAGCAACGTCAAAGCCGCGCAGGATGCGAAAGATCTCGTCCGGCCAGCTGGCCGCGCCGGCCGGCGCGGGCGGTATTGCGACGTTCATGAAAATCCTCCAGCGGGGGAAACCATGGCGATTCGGCGCAGACTTTAGCCGCGGAAACGGGAGAGGGCGATGGGCGGAGGGACGCTTTCAACCCCGAAGGCGGCGGGCGTCGCGAAAGCTCACCAGGCGGCGGGAATTCTCGTCCCAGAGCGACAAGCGCACGGTGGCCAAACTTTCCCACAGGCTCAAAACGCCAACTCGGCGCAGCTCGGGCAGCGCCTCGAGGCACTCCTCCAGCCGGTAGTTCGGCACCCGGCTGGCGAGGTGATGGACATGGTGCAGGCCGATGTTCGCCGTCAACCATCGCAGAACTCCGGGCAGGCGATAGTAGGAGCTGCCGTGAAGCGCCGCGGCACCATGGTCCCACTCCCCCTCGCGCGCCCAGCGACCCTGTTCGAATTGATGCTGCACGTAGAACAGCCAGACCCCCATCGAAGACGCCAGCAGGACGATCGGCAGTTGCACCTTCAACAGGGTGAGGGGGCCGATGACCAGCGCCATGCCCGCCGCCATGGCGCCGATCGCCAGGTTCGTCGCCATCAGGCTCGGCCACAGGCCGGAGGCGACGACCGGGATGTCCCGGGGCCAGCGGTGCCGGATGAGAAAGAGGTAGGTTGGTCCGATGCCGAACATGACGAGAGGATGGCGATAGAGCCAATAGGCGAACCGCCGCCCGCGCCCGAGCGCGGTGTATTCGGCTACCGTGAGGGTCGTGACGTCGCCGATGCCGCGCCGGTCCAGGTTGCCGGACGTCGCATGGTGCCGGGCATGGGCACGGCGCCAATAATCGTAGGGTGTCAAGGTCAGCACGCCCAGGACGCGACCCACCCAATTATTGGTCCGGCGTCGGAGAAAGAAGGAGCCGTGTCCACAGTCGTGCTGGATGACAAACAGACGGACCATTAGTCCAGCCACCACGGGCGCCAACAGCAGGGAAAACCAGTAGGCTTGCGCCGCCGTCAGCCACATGATGACCCAGGTGCCGGCGAAGGCGAGGCCGGTGATCGCCAGCTGCGTGAGGGAGCGACGAGGGCTGGGCTGGCTATGCGCGCGTAGGCGCGCCGCCAGCCGCTTCGGGTCGAGTTCGGTCATGGGATACGGCGGCGGGTCGAGCGACATGTCTTTTGATCCGGAAAGGTGGTCCATAATTCGCCCGCGAACGGCGTTTGGGGCCCCGATGCTTATTCAGGTCGCTTCCTGGTTCACGTCCGACGCCGGCGTCGCGCCACCGCCGGCCGTCTCGCCCGCGTCGCGGGCCAGACGGCTCGCCCTCAGACGCGCCGTCTTCGCCGCCGCCGCCCGGCGTTCCGCTTCCCGCTCGCTGACCGCCGCCGGCGTATCCTCGCCTGGCTTCTTGAAAAGATTGGCGGCTCGCTGTCGCGCACCCTTGCTCATCTCGTGATCCTTCGTCTGGGCGAGCCGGCCCCCGCACCAACCTAACGCGCCAAACTAGCACCGCATTTGTCTTCCGGTTGCTTCAATCGTCCCTGACCGGGCGCTCGTCGCGATGCTTTCCGCGCAAATCCGCCGCAGCTTCCAGCAGAAGGTCGTGTTTCGTGATCCGTTCGCCGCGACCGGTGGCGAGAAGCCACGGCTTCAACCAAGTTGCCGGCATCGGGCGCGGGGTCTGGCGCTCCGGCCGGGGATGTCCTTCCGTCTCTGACCGCTTCGCGTCGATACCCGTCCATCCCAACAAACGGCGGAGAGGAACGCGCCAACGCGTCGTGACGCGTTTCACACCCCGTCACTCCCGCGTGGCGCGCTCCATCGAGTAACATAATGGTGGATCGATGGCAAGGTGTATAAACAATAAGGCATTTTCCCGTGTTGCCATCCAAAATCGTCGATGTTAGATTGGGCCACCAGCCGGACGTGATCCGGCGCCAAGAAGGCGAATTTGCGATTCGACCCGCCGCACGGCGCGGGTTGGCTCTCCGATACATCACACGCAACCCGAGGCAATGGCGCAACAACGGGAGCCGGCCGACCGCGGTCGTGCAATTTGGAACCGGGACGATGAAGGCCGAGACGATGAAACAGCAGGGCCGGGCGATGATGGCGCGAAGCTGTTCCAGCATCGCCACCGTGGCTATCGAGTGCGCCGCGCTCTCGAACGATGTCACGAACTGACGGGCGGTACCTCGTGTATTTCTCGCCGCTACGAAACGACCGGGACGTTCCCGGGCGAAGCGCCGACCGAACAACGGGAATGTTCCCGCCGGCCACGATGAACGAGGCCGGGGTCGCCGCCACACCATCCAGAAAAGGACACGCAACATGACTAACGGGACCGTGAAATGGTTCAATGCCACCAAGGGCTTCGGCTTCATCAGCCCTGACGATGGCGGCAAGGACGCCTTCGTCCATATCTCGGCCCTGGAACGCGCCGGTATCAGCAGTCTCGACGAGGGTCAGCGAGTGGAATACGAGGTCAAGCCCGGTCGTGACGGCAGGTCATCGGCCGAGGAAATTCGCCTCGTGGACTAAACGACCCGGGGCGCGGTGGCGAGGGCGGCGAGTTTCGCGCGTCCCCGTCGCCGCCGAATCCGAAAACCCGAAGGGAGAGCATCATCGTCACCGTATTCGTTCGTGACAACAACGTCGACCAAGCCCTGCGCGCACTGAAAAAGAAGATGCAGCGCGAAGGGCTATTCCGAGAAATGAAACGGCGGCGGCACTACGAAAAGCCGTCCGAGCGGCGCGCGCGCGAAGCCGCCGACTCCATCCGCCGGCAGCGTAAGCTCGAACGCAAGCGGGCTCAGCGGGAAGGGCTGATCGCGCGACCGAGCGGAACGACCGCCCGATAATCTCCCCGCCGGCCTGGCTCCATGCCCCATGATGGTGCCTGTCCGGAAACGGGCGGGCGATGCCCGGGCCTTCGGCGCGCTGGTTCGACGCGCCTTGCGATGATCCCACGCGCCCGGCGGCTCATACCAACCAACAATGAGTAAAACCCGTTGTCGTTTAGCGGGCGTTCAGACGCCGCGCGGGCTATTCCTCGGCTTTGCCCGGGCGCGCGGTCGCTCGGTATCAGGCTGCGTTTCCCTGCCGCCGAGCCGGCCGAGCCTTGGCGCGACGCGGTGGGCGGCGCTTGGCCCCCTCGCCGTTTCCGCTCCGTGCGGGGCGGCCTTGCGCGGGGCGGGGCGCCGGGGCGGGCTCGTCGCCGATCACGGTCAGCCGCCGCCTGATCAGCCGCTCGATCTGGCCGAGATAATCCCGCTCGTCCGCGTCGCAGAACGAATAGGCGATCCCATCGGCGCCGGCCCGGGCGGTGCGGCCGATACGGTGCACGTAACTTTCCGGATCGTTCGGCAGCTCGTAGTTGATGACGTGACTGACGTCGTCGATGTCGATGCCGCGCGCGGCGATATCGGTTGCCACCAGGACCCGGGCCTCGCCCCGGCGAAAGCGCTCGAGAGCGCGTTGCCTGGCCCCTTGCGACTTGTTGCCGTGGATCGCCTCGACGACGACGCCGCTCTTCTCCAGCTGCGTGGCGAGGCGGTTGGCGCGATGCTTGGTTCGCGCGAAGACCAGTACCCGGTTGAGCGCCGGATCGTCCAGAATTTGCGCGAGTAGCCGGCGCTTGCCCTCGGTCGAGACGTGGAAGACGCTTTGCTCTATCCGTTCGATCGGTGTCGCTTGCGGCGCCAATTCGACGCGGATCGGAGCGCGAAGGAAATCGTTCGCCAGCAGGGCCACGTCCTTGGGCATGGTGGCGGAGAACAGCAACGACTGGCGTTCGGCCGGCAGGGCCGCCAGAATCCGCCTGACGTCGCGCACGAAGCCCATGTCGAGCATGCGGTCGGCCTCGTCGAGGACGAGAAAGCCGATATCGTCGAGCACGACGCGGCGCTGGCCCATGAGGTCCAGCAGGCGGCCGGGCGTGGCGACCACGATGTCGACGCCGCGCGCGAGCGCGTTGACCTGGGGCGTCTGGCCGACGCCGCCGTAAATTACCGCCTGGCGGAGCCGCAGGTTGGCGCCGTAGGCACGAAACTCCTCGCCGATCTGGATCGCCAGTTCCCGCGTCGGCGCGAGCACGAGGGCGCGCGGCGCGCGGGTCTTGCCGCCGCTCGTCCCTTCGGCGAGCCGCTGCAGGATCGGGAGCGCGAAGGCCGCCGTCTTGCCGGTTCCGGTCTGGGCGATGGCCAGCACGTCGCGTCCGGCCAGGACTTCGGGAATGGCCCGCGCCTGGATCGGCGTCGGAACATGATGCGCGCGCGCATCGAGCGCGCGCCGCAGGGGCTCGGCGAGGCCGAGCTCCGAAAACTGTTTGTTGGTCACTTTAATCCTCAACCGCCCGGCGCGGTCCGCCTCGTCGAGACGAACGGGTCCAGGCGTTTAGCGGCCCCGGGCGCGGCCGGAGCGGGCTGGTTTTTCTTGCTTATTGTTCCCAGGACATGGCACCGCGAATAAGCGGTGCGTCGCGCAATCAAGAGACAATCTACCCAGCCTACATGGGCGCCCGCGCCCGAGAAGTCAAGGTGAACGCTGGGGCGCGGGAAATCCGAGGCGGCGAACGGCGTTTGGAGCGGATCGGCTTTGATCCGCGCTAAACCACGAGACCATAAAGTGTCGCGGCGTTGTCGTGCAGCAGCTGCTTGCGGGTCGCGGCAGGCAGGTCCTTCATCTGCGCGTCGATCTTGGTCCGGGAGTTCGGCCAGGTGCTGTCGGGGTGGGGATAGTCGGAGGCCCAAATCACGTGCCCCTCGCCCATGAAGGGCAGCAGGCGGATCGCCACGGGGTCGTCCTGGAAACTGGCGTAGATCTGCCGCTTGAAGATCTCGCTCGGCCGGGCTTCGAGCGGGATGCCGCCGTGGCGGTCCCAATAGCCCTTGTTCTCCCACATCAGCTCGAAGCGGTGATCGAGTTCCTGTACCACCCAGGGCACCCAGCCGAGGCCGCTTTCGGCCATGGTGAGGCGTATCTTCGGATGGCGTTCCAGGATACCCCAGGCGAAGAGGTCGACAAAGGGATCGAGGAACTGGCCGATGAAAGCCTTGGCGAGGGCGAAGCTGGAGGCGGGCTTGCCGAAGGCCGGATCGCTCCTGGCCAGGTCGAACACCGCGACGTGGAAGGATAGAATTATCCCGGTTTCCTCCAGCGCCCGCCAGAGCGCATCCCACGCCGGGTCGTGCAGGCGCGGCTCGACCTCGGCGATCTGCAGATTGGCCTGCTTCCAGCCGCCCATTTTCGCCAACCGCAGCAGCTCCTTGGTCGCCGAAACCGCAGCCGGCGGTAGCATGGCGACGCCCAGCAAGCGGTCCGGCGCGGCGGCCGCGAACTCGGCGAGAGAGTCGTTGTAGGCGGCATAGCAGGCGTCGCGGAGTTCGGGATCGTCCGCCTTGATCGAGAAGATCGGCCCGTAGATCACATGGGTGTGGACCCCGTCGCGATCCATGTCGGCGAGGCGCAGCTCCGGCACCGCCGGGCGCCGCTCGCCATAGTCGTCGTGCCCGCCGCGTTCCAGCGCCGTCGTCACCGGCCGGTCGGGCCGTCGGTTGCCGCCAGGCCACTCGCCGCGCCAGCTACCCCAGACCCGGTCCTCGCAGACCCAGAGCGCACTTCCGTCTCGCTCTTCCACGCGGGGCGCCCGCTGGGCGTGCGCACGGGACATGTTGCGGCTCCAGAAATCCGGCGGCAGGTAGCCGAGATCGAGATGATCGTCGGCGGAGATGATGTTGTAGTCCACGGGCTCGGTCCTCTTCTCGGCCGGTCTTCGAGCTCTTCCCCGCTTCAGCTTAGGTCGCCGGAAGACGCCTCGCAAAAGCAATTCTCTCCGCCGGCCGGAACCGATGGCGTGACCGCCCCGCCGCCGGGCCGATCCCGTTCGAGTTTTCCGCCGCGGACCTGGCGGCCCGCCTGACGGATGCGCTCGGACGGCCAGGGAATGCGCTGGAAGTCGCCCGCGGTACGGGCATTTCCACGCGGCACCTGGCGAAGGCGCCGCCGGACGGTACGCGGATCACTGCCATCGATCTGGACGAGGCGATGCCGGCCCATGCCGCGAAAGTCAACGGCGCGCCGCCCGGCGCGAGCCATGGCCAAGCCAACGTGCTCGCGCCGCCTTTCAAGGAGATCGTTTTCCAGGCGCGAATGCCCGGGGCGTGAGGCATTTTCGAGATCGACCCGGCCACCCTCTCCCCCTGGTGCCCGGAGGTCAGGACTTGCGGGCCGTGAAGCAATTCACCGTCGCGGGAATCCTCACCGTGCCGGTCTCCGCATAGGCCGCGAATTCTCCGGCGATGTCCGCCGTGATGGCGGTCATATCGTTCTCGTCGGCACCATATTGCTTCGCGATCCGCGTGGCGGGGCCGAGGTTGGTGGCGAGTCGGGACGCATCCTCGATCGTGCCGGGAACGGGGATCGTCACCTCGAGCCTGTCGACCGTCGGCTCCGCGAAACCGGCATCGCGGAGAATGCCCAGGACACGGCCGGCATCCGAAAAGGCGAAGGGTCCGGGTGCCGTCGGCGGCGCCGGCGTCGGCGGCCCCAGCCGGGCGACGGCGATATCGCGGGGAATGCGAAACCAGACGTTGTCGGCCAGCTCCGCCCAGGAAATGAAACAAACGCGCCCTTGCCGGCGAAGCGCGGCCGCGAGATTCGTGAACGCCGCCAGGGGATCGGCGAAAAACATCACGCCGAAGCGCGAGGCCAGGAGGTCGAAGCGTTCCGCCTCGAAGGCGTGGGTTTGCGCGTCCGCCAACAGGAATTGGACGTTGGCGACGCCCGCTCGCGCCATCGAACGTCGGGCTCGCTCGAGCAGCGGCACGGAGACGTCGGCGCCCACGGCCTCGCCGTCCGCGCCCACCCGGGCGGCGAAAGCCAGAGTCGAGGAGCCCGCCCCACAGCCGACGTCGAGTACCCGTTCCCCCTCCCCGGGCGCGGCGCGGGCCAGCAGTTCTTGCAGGACGGGCCGGAACATCACGTCCAGGTCGGTCTGCAGCGCGACCCATTTCTCGCCCTGTTCGGAGTTCCAATAGACGATCTGATCGGCGTTCGCGCCGGTGTCTTCCCCGGTGTCCATCACTTGTCGATTGACCTCTCTGGATCGCCTCGCCCCGGCGCGAACCCGCGCGCGGACGAGCGGCGCGCTCAGCCGCCGGGCGGCGTGTAGCTGCCCGCCTTCTCGGCCGCGCGGGCGAAGATTTCCACCGCGTCCGAAGAGCGCACCAGGGGCGTCGTCTTGAGGTTGGTGACCACGCCCGAGCCGGCGATCGAGAGCGCGATGGCGATCGCGGTCTCGTTGTCTGGCGCCTCGGTGATCACCATCACGTCGTGGTCGCCCATGGAGATGAAATAGTCGATCAGCTTGCCTCCGTGCGCCTCGCAGACCTTGGCCACGGCCGGCGCGCGATCCTGCGGATCGGCCAGCATCGCCCGCCAGGCGTCCACGGTAACGCTCGCTTGGCTCATATAAAGACCCATGATTATCCCTCCCATCGTTGTGCTCGGCTAGGACCGCGAGCATATCACTCCCGGCCGAGCGGCGCGCGGTCGCCCGGGCAACGGTGGATGACGGCGTATTCGACGGCGAGGCCCCGCAGGCGAAAGTTCTCGTCCGCGCACGGCGCCTCGGGGCGGTAGAGGTTGAGGTTCATACTCGGCACCGCCCGGTCGTCGGGCCCCTCGGCGATGGCCCGGACTTTCGCATGTTCGTCGTCGTTCCGGGGCGGCCGCTCGTCGGACGGTGCTCCGGAGACAATCAATGAATATAAATTCAGTATTACTACATATAAAGTAATGACGTTCAGAAATCGGCTTTTTTGCAAAACGAACAGATGCTGACTCCCGGACAGGGCGAGTTATCCATGCCGTTCACTATCTTGCTTTATTTCTTCATATGAAAAACTGGCGATGTACGTGTCCGAAAATGTCGATTCCGCGCGCGAAACGCGCCGATCCGGCGGGATTCGCAAGGCGCCGGCCCTCCAGACGGCCTCCGGGACGCGCGCCAACCGCGAGGTCGGGGCACGAACACCGTGGGCGGCCGATGAGGCGGCGATCGAGGCGCTGCTGGGCGAGGTCGAGGCGGGCCGGATGACGGCCGAACGGGCGGCGCGGGAGATGCGCGGTGAATGCCGAGGAACGCATCGAGCGCATGCCGCGGGAAGGCACCATCGGCGAAGCCCGGGCGGCCCAGCTGCGCCGGGGCCTCGGATCGGGTGGTGACGAGGACGCATCGCCCGCCCACGACGACGCCGACCGGCGCTCGTCTGGGCGCACGCCAGTGCCCTGGTCCCTGGTCCTCGAGGGTGGGTGCTGGCGGCTCGACCTCACGATGATGCGCGACGCCCTCCGCTTCGGCCGTTCCAACGCCTGGCGCCTCGACCCGCCGCCAGCCACCCCTACGGCTTTGCCTTCGCCGACTGGCGCTTCGACAGCCACGGCTTCCCCAGGGTCGCGAAGTAACCTGCGAAACTCTATTCTCGCCTCGCGTCGGTGGGTAGGGAGAGTGGGCGATGACGAAATTCGGGATCGGGCAGGGTGTTGCGCGGGTCGAGGATCCGAGACTGCTGACGGGCCGGGGCCGCTTCGCCGACGATGCGGTGCCGAAGGATGCGTTGCGTTGCCATGTGCTGCGTTCGCCCCATGCACATGCGCGGATTTTGGGCATCGATGTCGAGGCGGCGCGATCCGCGTCCGGCGTGGTCGCGGTGCTGACCGGCGCCGACTTGGTGGCGGAAGGGTTGGGCGGAATTGCCTGCGAGATCCCGCTGATCAACCGTGACGGCAGCGCGCGCGCTGATACGCCGCGCCCGGCGCTGACGGCGGATGTTGCCCGCTATGTGGGCGACCCGGTCGCCGCCGTCATCGCCGAGACACTGGATCAGGCGCGCGACGCCGCCGAGTTGGTCGAGGTCGATTACGAGCCGCTGCCGGCCGTCGTCGACACCGTGGGCGCGGCGCAAACCGGCGCGCCACGAATCTGGCCGCATATCGAGAACAACCTGGTGATCGACTGGGAATTGGGCGATGGCGCCGCCGTCGAGGCGGCCCTCGCCGCCGCCAGCCACGAAATCGAGGTCGAGCTGGTCAACAACCGCATCGTGGTCGCCTCCCTGGAGCCGCGCGCCGCGACCGCCTGGATCGACCCCGAGGACGGACGCCTGACGCTCAGGACCGGCAGCCAGGGCACGCACTATATTCGCGATAGTCTGGCCCAGTACGTCTTCGGCCTGGAGCCGGCCGATATCCGGGTGCTGAGCGACGACGTCGGCGGCGGTTTCGGCATGAAGGCCTTCATCGACCCCGAGCACGTGATCCTCGCCTGGGCCGCGCGCAAGCTCGGGCGCGCCATCTCCTGGACCTCGGAGCGGACGGAAGCCTTCCTTTCCGACGTGCAGGGCCGCGACAACGTGACGAAGGTGACGGCGGCGGTCGACGCCGAGGGCCGGATCCAGGCGGTGCGCGTGGCGACCCACGCCGCGCTCGGCGCCTACCTCTCGCCCTACGGGCCGATGGTGCCGACCGTCGGCGCCTGCCAGATGATCGGCGGGGTCTACGCCATTCCGACGGCTTACGTGCGCGTCCAGGGCGTCATGACCAACACGGTGCCGATCGGCCCCTACCGGGGCGCCGGCCGGCCGGAGGCGGCCTATGCGATGGAGCGGATCGTCGACGTGGTCGGCCGCACTCTCGGCTTGGCGCCGGACGAAGTGCGGCGGCGGAACATGATCCCGGCCGACCAGATCCCCTATGCGACCGCGCTCGGCTACGTCTACGACAGCGGCCGCTTCGAAGAGGCGATGGACGCCTGTCTGGCGCGAGCCGAGTGGGCCGGCTTCGAGGCCAGGCGGGCGGATGCGGCGGCGGCCGGCAAGCTGCGCGGTATCGGCCTCGCCTACTATATCGAGCGCTGCGGCGGCGGCTTCCCGGAGTCCGCCGAACTGCGTTTCGAGGAGGACGACACGCTGACCGTGGCGACCGGCACCCAGCGGAACGGCCAGGGCCACGAAACCGCCTTCAAACAGGTCCTGGGCGGCCGCCTCGGTATCGACGTCGAGCGGATCACGATTCTTCAGGGCGACAGCGATGTGGTGCCCAAGGGCCTAACGGGCGGCTCCCGCTCGCTCCCCGTCGGCGGGCCGGCGATGCTGGGCGCGGCGGAGAAGAGCCTGGAGAAGGGCCGCCGCGTCGCCGCCGGCCTGCTGGAGACGGCGGTCGAGGATATCGAATACGACGATGGCGATTTCGTCGTCGCGGGCACCGACCGGCGGGCCGACCTGTTCGCGGTCGCCCGCGCCGCCCGCGATTCCGCCCACCTCGCCCCGGGGGAAAAACCGGGGCTCGACGCCGAGTACACCCACGTGCCGGAGGTGAACACCTTCCCCAACGGCTGCCACGTGGTGGAGGTCGAAGTCGATCCCGAGACGGGCGAAATCGAGATCCTACGCTATACCATCGTCGACGACTTCGGCGCCGTCATCAATCCGCTGCTGCTGGCGGGCCAGGTGCACGGCGGCACCGTGCAGGGGATCGGCCAGGCATTGCTGGAGCACACGGCCTACGACGAGGAAACCGGCCAGTTGCTGGCGGCAAGCTTCATGGATTACGCCCTGCCGCGCGCCGACCACGCGCCCGACTTCGATTTCACCACCCGCAACGAGCCCTGCACGACCAATCCCTTGGGCCTCAAGGGCGCGGGCGAGGCCGGCGCCATCGGCGCCCCGCCGGCGCTCGTCTCGGCCGTGGTCGACGCGCTTTGGGCAAACACCGGACAGGCCCACATCGACATGCCGATCACGGCGGAAAAGGTCTGGCGGGCGCTTCGGGTGGCGGGGTGAGAGCGCGGCACGGCCGTCGACGATTCGCCGCATTCCCGTCGATCCCGCTCGAACCCCGTCACCGACGATGGCCTTGGCGAGGCGTGCCGGCGAAATTTCGAATACCCGGGCGCACATCGGCCATGGCGCCCGAAAAACCGGCCGAGGCTCCCTGCAATGCGGTCAATCGATTCGAGCGTGGCGAGTCCCTTCGCCAGCCACGAAACGGGACGTAGGCACCCCCTGGCGCTCCTACCGCACTCCCGCTAAATTGCGGCGCGACCGGAAGGGCGGGGAGGCGTCTGGCGTTGACCGAGAGGGGCGGAAACGGGTTCAACTACCGGCCGACGGCGCATGCCATCGGGCTGGGGATCGCGTTGGCCGTCGTCTGGCTGCTGCTGTCGGGCCATTACCAGACGTTGATCCTGGGCTTCGGCGTCGCGTCGGTGGCGCTTTGCGTCGTCATCGCCATGCGGATGGACGTCGCCGACGACGAGGGCATGCCGTTCCATGTCGGCTGGCGGACCGTCCTCTACCTGCCGTGGCTGGGGTGGGAGATCGTCAAGGCCAATATCGACGTCGCCAAGCGGGTGATCCAGCCGACCCCGGATATCAGCCCGGAACTGTTCGAGACGCCCGCGAGCCAGAAGACGGACCTCGGACAGGTGATCTACGCCAACTCCATCACGCTGACGCCGGGCACGGTCTCGGTCGACCTGGACCCGGGCGTGATCCGGGTCCATGCCTTGAGCCGCGAGGGCGCCGACGGGGTTCGCGAAGGCGAAATGGATCGCCGCGTCCGCGCCATCGAGGGCGAGTGAGGGGGGAGGGGCGTCGATGTTCACCGTCGCTACCCTCGCCGTGCTGATCGGCATGGGGCTCGCGCTGGCCCGGGCTTGCCTGGGGCCCACCATTTTCGACCGTATCCTGGCGGTGAACAGCTTCGGGACCAAGACGGTGCTGCTGATCGCCGCGCTGGGTTTCTTGATGGGGCGGCCCGACTTTCTCGATATCGCGCTGGTTTACGCGCTGATCAACTTCATCGGCACCGTCGCGGCGCTGAAATACGTGAAATACGGCGACCTTGCCCTGCTGACCGACGATCCCGCCGCCCGGAATCGGGAGGCGGATGGATGAGCCTGCTGGTCGACGCTCTCTCCTGGGCGCTGATCGTCGCCGGCGCGGCATTCGTCATCGTCGGCGCCGTGGGCCTGGTGCGCTTTCCCGATTTCTACACCCGTCTGCATCCGGCCGGCGTCACCGATACCTTGGGCGCCGCGCTGTTGTTGGCCGGCATGTCCTTGCAGGCCGGCTTCAGCCTGATCACGGTGAAGCTGGTGTTGATCTTCCTCTTATTGATGCTGACCAGCCCGACGGCGAGCCACGCCACCGCGCGCGCCGCCTTGGCCGCCGACCTGGCGCCGCGCCTCGATCCGCCGACGAAAGAGTAGCCCGGCGAAATGGAGACCTTCGTCAACATCATTCTGCTCGCCTTCCTGGGTGTCACCGCGTTCGCGATCCTTCGCCTGCGCAACCTCTTCGCCGTCGTGATGCTGTCCGGCATTTACAGCCTGCTGTCGGCCTGCATCTTCGTGGTGCTGGACGCGGTCGACGTCGCCTTCACCGAGGCCGCCGTCGGCGCCGGCATCACCACGGTGCTGATGCTGGGCACCCTGGCGCTGACGCGCAGCCGCGAAAAGATCCCGGTGCACATGCCGATCCTACCGCTGGTCGTGGTGGCAATCACCGGCCTGGTGCTGGTCTGGGGCACCTTCGACATGCCGGCCTTCGGCGATCCCGAGGCACCCGCGCAGAAGCACGTGGCGCCGCGCTACCTGAAGGATTCGCCGAGGGAGATCGGTATCCCGAACGTGGTGACCAGCGTGTTGGCGAGCTACCGGGGCTACGACACGCTGGGCGAGACGGCGGTGATCTTCACCGCCGGCATCGCGGTGCTGATGCTGCTGGGCGGGGCGCGCCGCCGCCGCCGGCCGGAAGACGAGGACGGGAACCGGTCCGAGGGGGAGGCGCCGTGAGACATCATCGCGTCCTCCGGGTGGTGGCCAAGCTGCTGATCCCCTTCATCCTGCTGTTCGCCCTCTATGTGCAGTTCCACGGCGATTTCGGGCCGGGCGGCGGCTTCCAGGCGGGCGTCATCTTCGGCTCCGCCTTCATCCTCTATGCGCTGATCTTCGGGCTGGAGAGCACCAAGCGCGTGGCGCCGGAACGGGTGGTGATCCGGCTGATGGCGCTGGGCGTGGTGATCTACGCCGGCGTCGGCGTCGTCGGCATCCTGCTGGGCGGCAATTATCTCGACTACAACGTGTTGGCCCACGAGCCGGCGCACGGCCAGCACTACGGAATCCTGCTGGTCGAACTCGGCGTCGGCATCACCGTCGCGGCGACCATGATCGCCATCTTCTACCAGTTCGCCGGCCGCTCGGCCTGGCGGGAGGGCGAGGAATGAACTTTCTCGCCCACTACAACTACTGGATCGTCGTCCTGCTGATGATGCTGGGGCTCTATATCGTCGTCAGCCGGGGCAATCTGATCAAGAAGATCGTCGGCCTCAACGTGTTTCAGACCTCGGTCTTCCTGCTCTACATCTCCATCGGCAAGGTCGAGGGCGGCACCGCCCCGATCGTCGAGGCCGCCTATACGACCTATTCGAACCCACTGCCCCACGTCCTGATCCTGACCGCGATCGTGGTCGGCGTCGCGACCTCGGCCCTCGGCCTCGCCCTCGTGGTCCGCATCCGCGAGGCCTATGGCACCATCGAGGAGGACGAGATCGACCACCAGGACGACGACGCATGAGGGCTGGGGTGTTCGCATATCGGCCTGGACGGCCCGCTTCCCCGGTCCAGCCGCCCCGGGGATACCCTGGCACGGACGGCTGGGCCGGGGAAGCGGGCCTCGCCTTGGGGTCGGCGCCATGATCACGCCCCATCTGCCGGCATTGCAGGTCGTGCTGCCGCTGATCGCGGCGCCCATCGCCGTGCTGGTCGGCAACGTCCGCTTCGCCTGGAGCCTGGCCGTGGCGGTGAGCTGGGCGGCCTTCGCCATCGCCGTGGCGCTCGTGATCCAGACGGTCCAGGGCGGCGACATCTCCTATCTCCTCGGCTCCTGGCCGGCGCCCTGGGGAATCGAATACCGGATCGACGTGTTGAATGCCTTCGTCCTGCTGCTGGTGACGGGGACGGCGGCGGTGGTCCTGCCCTATGCGCGCCTGAGCGCGGGCATCGAAATCGCGCCCGAACGGCAGACCTACTTCTACTGCTTGATGCTGCTGTGTCTCGCGGGGTTGCTCGGCATAGCGATCACGGGCGATGCCTTCAATGTCTTCGTCTTTCTGGAGATCAGCTCGCTTTCGACCTACGCGCTGGTCGCCATGGGGCGCAACCGCAAGGCGCTGACCGCCGCCTTCCAATACCTGGTCATGGGCACGATCGGCGCCACCTTCTTCCTGATTGGCGTCGGCCTGCTCTACATGATGACCGGCACCCTCAACATGGCGGACCTGGCGGAGCGGTTGCAGCCTCTGCACGGCACCCGGCCAGTGCTGGCGGCCTATGCCTTCATCGTCGTCGGCATGGCTTTGAAGTTTGCGCTCTTCCCCCTCCATCTCTGGCTACCCAACGCTTACGCCTTCGCGCCGAGCGCGGTGACCGCCTTCCTCGCGGCGACGGCGACGAAGGTGGCGCTCTATATCCTGCTGCGCTTCACTTTCACCATCTTCGGCGCCGAGTTCGCCTTCGGCGCCCAGCCGATGAGCCTGCTGCTCTTCGTGCCGGCGCTGCTCGCCATCTTCGCCGGCTCGATCGTGGCCATATTCCAGGAGAACGCGAAACGGCTCCTAGCCTATTCCTCCGTCGCGCAGATCGGCTACATGGTGCTGGCGATCAGCTTGGCGACGACGGCGGGATTGTCGGCCGGCATCGTTCACCTCTTCAACCACGCGCTGATGAAGGGGGCGCTGTTCCTCGCCCTCGGTTGCGTGTTCTATTCGATCGGCTCGGTGGCGATCCGCGACATGGCCGGCATCGCGAAGGAGATGCCTTTCACCATGGCGGCTTTCGTCATGGCGGGGTTGAGCCTCATCGGCGTGCCTCTTACCGCTGGCTTCATCTCGAAATGGCTCCTGCTGCGGGCCGCCTTCGAGTTGGGCCTCTGGTGGCTCGCCCTGCTGATCGTCGCCTCCAGCCTGCTGGCGATCATCTATGTCTGGCGGGTGATCGAAGTCGCCTACTTCCAGCCCCGGCCCGATGGCCGAGTGGCGGCTCGCGAGGCGCCGTTGTCGCTGCTGCTGCCGACCTGGATCCTGGCGCTGGCCAACCTCTATTTCGGCGTCGAGACCTCGGTGCCGGTCGGTCTCGCCCGTAGCGCGGCGATCGCCTTGTTCGGAGCCGGGCCGTGAGCGGCGAAACCCTGATCCTGCTGGCTCTCGCCCTGCCCTTGGCGGGCGCGCTCTTCATCGGCGCCACCGGCCGGTTCGAGAATTTGCGCGAGGCGGTGACCCTGACGACGGCCGCCGCCCTCTTCATGACCGTGCTGGCCATCTACCATCGTTTCTCCGCGGGCGAAGACGTGGCCCTCGCCTTGTTGCCATTGCTGCCCGAAGTGCCGCTCGCCTTCCGGGTCGAGCCCTTGGGCATGATCTTCGCCCTCGTCGCCTCGGGCCTGTGGATCATCAATTCGATCTATTCGATCGGCTACATGCGCGGCAACAAGGAACACGCGCAAACCCGCTTCTACATCTGCTTCGCGATCTCGCTGGCCAGCACCATGGGTATCGCACTCGCGGACAACATGCTGACATTGTTCGTCTTTTACGAGGCGCTGTCGCTTTCGACCTATCCGCTGGTGGCGCACCACGAGGACGCCGAGGCGAAACAGGGCGGGCGGACCTATATCGGCCTGCTGATGGGAACCTCGATCGGCTTTCTACTGTTCGCGATCGTGATGACCTTCGCCGAGACCGGCACGCTGGATTTCAAGGCGGGCGGCATCATGGCGGGACAGGTGCCGGAGGGCCTCGCCGCGGTACTGCTGGTCTTCTACATGTACGGCATCGGCAAGGCGGCGCTGATGCCGCTGCATCGCTGGCTGCCGGGTGCCATGGTGGCGCCGACTCCGGTTTCCGCCCTGCTGCACGCCGTCGCCGTGGTGAAGGCCGGGGTCTTCACGGTGGTAAAGGTCGCGGTCTACATCTTCGGCATCGATTTCCTGCAAACCCTGCCGACCAGCGACCTGATCCTGGCGATCGCCGGCTTCACCTTGATCATGGCCTCGATCATCGCCATCCGGCAGGACAACCTGAAACGCCGGCTGGCCTATTCGACCGTCAGCCAGCTGTCCTACGTGGTGCTGGCGACCTTCATCCTGGCGCCCCTGTCGGTGGTGGGGGCGGCGCTGCATATCGCCGCGCATGCGGTTGGCAAGATCACCCTCTTCTTCGCCGCCGGCTCGATCTACACGGCGGCGCACAAGACCGAGATCAGCCAGCTGGATGGCATCGGCAAGCGCATGCCCTGGACCATGGGAGCCTTCGCCATCGGCGCGCTGTCGATGATCGGGGTGCCGCCGGCGGTGGGTTTCCTCTCCAAGTGGTACATGCTGCTGGGCGCGCACGCGGCGGGACAGTGGTTCGCGATCGCGATCATCGTCGCCTCGACCCTGCTGAACGCGGCCTATTACCTGCCCATATTGCACGCCGCGTTCCTGAAACCGTTGCGCGCCGAGGACGAGGCGCATCCCCATGGCGAGGCGCCGTTGCCGATCGTCATCGCGCTGACGGCGACGGCGGCGCTGACCCTGTTGCTGTTCTTCTGGTCGGCGCCGGTGGTCGAGTTGGCCGAATCTCTTGCCGAGGCGAGGCCCTGACCGGAGCTTATGACATGACCGAAACGCCCTCACACGATCGCCCCTCGGAAGCCAGCGCCGGCAAGCCCTCCTGGCTCGACGACAGGCGCAATGCGCACAAGGTCTTCTGGGCCGTGGTCGTTGTGTGCGCGCTCTTGTTTCTTGCGGATGCCTTTTACCACAAACATGTGGTTTACGACTTCGAGAACTGGTTCGGCTTTTTCGGTCTGTTCGGATTTTCGGTGTCCTTCGCCCTGGTGCTGGTGGCGCGCGAGCTGCGCAAAATCCTGATGCGCGACGAGGATTATTATGATCGCTGAATTCCCACCCGGTCTTCTGCTGATCCTCGGGGCAATTCCGGCGCCGTTCCTCAAGGGGCGCGTGCGTTCGATTTACATGCTCGCCCTGCCGCTCCTCGGCATCTTGCAATTGACGATGCTCGAGCCGGGCACATTCGGCGCCGTATCCGCCTTCGGCTTCGAGCTGATCCATGTGCGCGTCGACAAGCTCAGTCTCGTTTTCGGCTATGTCTTCTATATCGCCGCGGCGCTCGGCATCCTGTTCGCCTGGCATGGCGACGATCGGGTGGAACAGACCTCCGCACTCGTCTATGTGGGCGCGGCGATCGGCGCCACCTTTGCCGGCGATCTGATCAGCCTGTTTATCTATTGGGAGTTGACCGCGGTCACGGCCGTCTTCGTGATCTGGGCCGGACGGACGAAGCGGGCCTACGGCGCGGGTTTTCGCTGCCTGGTCATCTATATGTTGTCGGGAATGCTGCTGGCGGTCGGCGCGGCGCTGCGCGCGAGCGAAACCGGCTCGATCGCCTTCGAGCACATCGGCCTGGACAGTCCCGGCGGCATGCTCATCCTGCTGTCCTTCGGTATCAAATGCGCCTTCCCGTTCCTGCACAACTGGTTGCAGGACGCCTATCCGGAAGCCTCGGTCACGGGCACGGTATTCCTCAGCAGTTTCACCACGAAGCTGGCCGTCTACACTCTGGCGCGCGGATACGCCGGCACCGAGATCCTGATCTGGATCGGCGCCGCCATGACCGCCTTCCCGATTTTCTACGCGGTCATCGAAAACGACCTGCGCCGGGTTCTCGCCTACAGCCTGAACAACCAGCTGGGCTTCATGGTGGCGGGCATCGGCATCGGCACCACGCTGGCGATCAACGGCGCGGTCAGCCACGCCTTTGCCCATATCCTCTACAAGTCGCTTTTGTTCATGTCCATGGGGGCGGTCCTTTATCGGACGGGAACGGTCAAGGGCTCGGAGTTGGGCGGCCTGCACAAGACCATGCCATGGACCACCGGCTTCTGCATCGTCGGCGCCGCCTCCATCTCCGGCTTTCCTCTTTTCAGCGGCTTCGTCACGAAATCCATGATCCTGACGGCGGCGGCCGAGGAAGGCTATCTCTTCGTCTTCCTGATTCTGCTGTTCGCGTCCGCGGGCGTGTTCCACCACTCGGGCATCAAGATTCCGTTCTTCGCCTTCTTCGCCCATGATTCCGGCAAGCGGCCCAAGGAAGCGCCCTCCAATATGCTGCTGGCCATGGGCGTGACGGCATTCCTCTGCATAGGCATCGGCGTCTATCCGGATCCGTTGTACGCGCTGCTGCCCTTCCCCGTGGACTACACGCCCTATACGACGACCCACGTGGTCACGATGCTGCAACTGCTCCTGTTTTCCGCGCTCGCCTTCGCTACGTTGCAGAAATTCGGCCTCTATCCACCGGAACTCCGATCCACGGTTCTCGATTTCGATTTCAGCTACCGCCGGGTCCTGCCTTGGGCGTGGCGGGGGCTCGAGTCGGCGGGGGTGGCGCTGCACCGGGCGATATGGCGCGGCCTCGAACAGGGGACCGTCCGGGCTATCCGTGTCGCACGGCGCCACCACGGACCGCGCGGCATCCTCGCCCGCACCTGGCCGACCGGCTCCATGGCCATCTGGGCGGCGGCCTTGTTGGCCGGCGCGCTGATCGTCTATTTCCGATAGGTCGGCCCGGTAATGTTTCACCCAGTCGATGGATGGTGGCCGCCGGAAGTATTCGCGGCCCGTCGAACCGACCGTTCTTCTGGCACCAGCGTCGGAAGTACGGCGCGGTTCTGGACGCGGCCTTGCTTTGGGCCCGTTCGCCCCGGTCGTTCCTCGCCGTCGCCACGCTTTACGCGACGATCGACCGGAGGGGCTTGCCGCTTCCTTGAGGGCGCGCGATCAGGGCATCAGGTTCAGGTCGATGTCGAGATGGACCTCCGGCCGGGCGAGAGCGAGGGCGACGATCAATGCCTCCGCCGCCTCCAGGACCGCGTCGGCTCCGGCGCTCTCGAGGATGTCGACGACATCGGCCCGGGGCGTCTTGGCCATGGTCCGCACGGCAAGGCGCCAGAAGGCGCGGGAATCGGTCCGCAGCGCCTCGACCTGCTGGACGAGATCGGGCGGCAGGCCGTGGGCGTGGAGGTCGAGCGGCCCGCCGGCGGCATCGAACAGGATGCCGTTCGCCGGCGCCTCCAAGGTCAGCTTCCAGACGATGGTCTTGCCGCTCATGCCCCTCTCTCCGCGCCGCGCCGGCGCTCTCGCCAGTCGCGCCGGCCCCGATGTATCATCCTTCCGCCACTCGCCACACCCCCAGCCCTCGATCCGAGGTGCCGCCGCCATGACGGCAAGGCGATTCCGGACGCCCACGAGCAGGAGATGGCGGTCGACGAGATCCCGTTGATCAAGCGCTGGGACACTCTGGACGACGGACGCACCTACTTCGCCCCGCCCAACGCTTTCGCCATCCCCGGCCAGGACCCTTCCGGCTCAGAATTCGCGCGTCAGCCCGAACTCCACGCGATGGCGGTTGTAGTCGTGGAAGGAGATGTTCGAATTGTTGTGGGTGAAGGTATAGGTGAGCGTCGGCGCGAAACCGAACAGCAGGTCGGTCCGATAGGTGAGACTGGTCCGGAGCTGGAGCGTGACGTCCTCGCGGGTCTTGCCGAAGAGATCCAACTGGTCATCGAAGAATCGCAGGAAGATCATCGGTTGAATGCTGGCGGTGATCCGGTTGGGGAAGTCCCGTTGATAGGCGATGCCGGCGAAGGGGGCGATATTGGAATAGGAGGGGTCGGCGGTGTCCTCCAGGAAGCTGCCGCCGAACAGGCTCAGACGCGAGATCGAGTCGAGGATGTGGTGGCTGTCGACCTGGAGGCTGTAGACCTCGCCATCCAGGCGGTTTTGCCGTTCATAGTTCACGCGTTGGCCGCCGACGCGCACGCGTCCGCTCCAGGTGGGGCTGAAACGACGGCCGAGATCGGCGCGCCCGCCCAGGGAAAGGCTGTATCCCTTCTGCCCGAACCAGCGGCGGAACGCCGTCGCGGCGATACCGAGATCATAGACCTCGAAGACGTATCGCCCGCCCACGTAGCCCGAGATCCGGGCGTCGTCGAAGCCGTCTCCGGGATTGTTCACGCCGGAAGCCGCGAAGCCAGTCTCCAGGTCGACGTCGTCTCGAAGCGGATGCGTGTAGTCGAAGTTGGTGTTCACGGAGAAGCCGATGCCCGAATTGCTGCGGGCGTCGTCGGAAAGATTGAAGGGAACTCCCGACAGGGTCACCCGCCGGGAATTGGTGGCCGAGTTGATGTTGCTGTCGGGGATAAGGGAAAAACCGAACTTGAGCTTGGCGCGTCGGCGATTGTGGATCGCGATCAGGAAATCCTCGACTTTTCGGCGCACGGCGGCTGGCGGATCGTCGCCCAGCACCAGCTCGAAGTGGTGGCGTGCGGCGTCGTCTTCCTCCAGGCGAAAGAGCACGCGCGCGAGTTCCAGCCTGACCCGCGTCAGTTTCGGATTGTCCGCCAGGATGTTGCGGTAATGCGTGACCGAGGCTTGGAGGTCGCTTGCCATTTCGGCGCTCTGCGCCTTGAGGAATTCGATCTCGATCGCGCCGGACGTCGTCCTGGGCTCGATTCCGTCCAGGAGCGCCACCGCATCCCCGTAG
The DNA here is from genome assembly GCA_965226475.1 of Alphaproteobacteria bacterium. Classification (GTDB taxonomy): domain Bacteria; phylum Pseudomonadota; class Alphaproteobacteria; genus JASLMY01. The sequence goes on from CBDDDJ010000003.1 coordinate 759,172, forward strand.
CGCCGCTGGATGACGAGTTGTTTTGCCTGTTCGAGCAGGGCCGCGTCCCGGGGATCCAACGGCGCAAGGGAATCCCTCGGTACGGGCGCGGCGGCCACGACCGTCTCGGGGCGATCATTCTCCGGTCCGCCGGCGTCGCTTCCTCTGCGGCCCGCGCACCCTGAGTCGCGAGCGCGACCAGCAGAGCGCCGCAGAGCAATCTCATTCAACAACTGTCGGATCGGGGGGGAAGACCGTGCCTCATCGCCACGCAGGATCCTAGGACCTACTGCATTCCCGCGAAGCCGCCCGAGATTTGCGCGCCGCCCGGATCGCCCAGACGGATCACGCCGCCGGCCTCTTCCGCCGTCGGTCCGAAGAAGTTGCCCGCGAGCTCGCCCGTCAACTGGGCGCCGCCGGCGCCCGTGGGCGCCATCGCCGCGCCGGGCGTCGCCACGGTCGTGGCCGTGCCGGCGAAGCCGTTGCCCGAAATGGTGGCGGTGCCGGTGATGTTGACGAAGCTGCCGGTCGGCCCGACGAGGATCCCGTTGCGCGGCAACGGTCCGCCCGCCGCCGACACCGGAGAGAAATTGGCGTTGGCCGTAATCCCGGTGAAGGCGGTCGTCACGGTTCCGGCCGCGAAATCCGCCGTGATCGCCGCGGTTCCCGTCAGCGTCGACTGTGCCGTTAAGAGTCCGACTCGAAATGAATCGAGTGTTTTCAGGCTCTTGCGAGACGGCGCGTGAGGAGTTGGATGCTGGCGAGGAAGATCCAGGCCTCGGCGGTCTCGATGGCCGTCTCGAAGTCCTTGGCCAGCCGCCGGTTTCGATTGAGCCAGGCGAGCGTGCGCTCGACGACCCATCGGCGGGGCAGGAGTTGGAAGCCCTTCACGCCCGCGGGACGGTTGACGATCTCCAGCGACCAGCGGCCGATCCGCTTCAGTGCGCCCTCGAGCTTGGGCCCGGCATAGGCGCCGTCGGCGAAGACGTGGCGCAGGCGGGGAAAGTGGCGGGGGATGGCGGCGAACACCGCCGGCGCGCCGTCGCGGTCCTGGATCTCGGCGCCGTGGACCACGACCGCGACCAGCAGGCCGCCGGTGTCGGTGAGGATGTGACGCTTGCGGCCCTTGACTTTCTTTCCGGCGTCGAAGCCCCGGATACCGCCGCTTTCCGTGGTTTTTACGCTCTGACTGTCGATGATACCGGCCGACGGGCCGGCCGCGCGGCCCTCGGCCTCGCGCGCCGCGACCAGCAGTTGCCGGTTGACCTCGGACCAGGTGCCGTCGTCCCGCCAGAGATAAAAGTAGCGCTGCACCGTCGAGCGTGGCGGGAAGTCCCGGGGCAGCATGCGCCATGGACAGCCGCTACGCAGTAGGTAGAGGATCGCGTTCACCACCTCGCGCAATGCCGTCGTCCGAGGCCGTCCCAGCGCTTTGGCGCGAGGCAGCAACGGCTCCAGCACCTTCCATTCTCCATCCGTCAGGTCGCTTGCGTAGCGCAGCAGGTCGCGTTCATACTTCGGGCGAGTGATTTTGGTCCACATGTTGTGTCTCCCTGGTTGCTAAATACAAACAGTGAATCACAACTGACTGAAATCACTCAACTCTTTTCGGGCCAGACACTAAGGTCGCTCCACCAGGCGCGGCGTGAACAGTCCATGCATCGTGCCGGCGTAGGTCGCCGAGCCGGCCGCGGGAACGGACGTCGGCGGCGTCAGGACGCCGAAGGAGAAGGCGCTGCCGACGTAGCTGGTGCCGAACAGATTGGGCCCGTCGATCTCCCAGATGCCGTAACTGGCGAAGCTGAGGCCGCTCCCTATCGGTCCGGGCACCAGCAGTCCCAGGCGCGTGAAATGGAAGCTCTGCCCGGCGAAGTTGGCGGGATCGCTCTCGTCGAACAGGGGGGTGGCGGGATCGTCCGCGTCGAAGGGCGCATGGGGATGCCCGGGCGGGTTCAGAACGGGTCCCAGACTGCCGTGGGCGACTTCCGCGGCGTCGAGATTGATCTCCCAGTAATTCATGGTGCCGTCGAAGCCTTCGAAGCCACCGAAATAGGATGCTATGACGTCTTGATTGATCCCACCGCCGGCGCCGAGCATCAGATCCCAGTCGATGCTGGGGTCGGCCAGCGGGCCGATCGTGATGCGGCTGTCCACGGTACCGCGAACAACGAGCGCGGATTCGGACGGCAGCCCGGCGAGTATCGCCGTCGTGGTGGTGAAACTCGCGGGCTGCGACAAGCCCTGCAAGGTGGCCGTCGACGCGATCGGGTTGAGACCGCCCGCCACGGTGACCGTGACCAGGGCCGTCGCCGTCGCGCCGTTGGAATCCTGGAGCGTGTAGCTGAACGTGTCCGTCCCGGTGAAGCCGGCGTTCGGCGTATAGGTGACGAGACCGCCCGCGGCATCCGTGATCACCGCGATGCCGTTCGTCGGACTGATGCTCTGGGCGGCGGCGAGGATGGTCGCGCCGGCGGCGACGACCGTGGTGTCGCCGGTGCCGCTGGAATCGTTGCCCGTGACGTTCAACGTGATGGCGTTGCTCTCGGTCGTCGATACCGCGTCCGCCTGCGCGACCGGGGTTACCACGCCGACCCCGACGGCGCCTCCGCCGCCACCGCCGGTGCCAGCGGGGCAAGCGGCGATGCCGATCGCGCCAGCGGCGGCGATACAGGCCGCGCCGCCGCCGCCGCCACCCGCGCAGCCACCGGCCAAAGCCAATATCGGCACGATCAAGGCGAAGATCTTCATGCGATTCATCACGTAATTCCAGACGTATTTCCGTTGGCAGGCGCCGTGTTCCGGGCCGCTTCGCCACGGGCACGCGATGCCCGCCGGCAAAAGGTCCCACTCCACGAATCACTAAAAAACGGTATCCGAGATAATACGGCGGTTCAAGACAAGGTAGTTATCGCCAATAAAACTCCATGGCCACCTGTTGCAAGATAGCCGCCCCGCGCCGTCATGACTTGAAGAAATCGCCGCTTTTATCGAATAAAGCGCTTATGAAGCAGCTCCATTCGCTCAAAGATCCCTACCAAGGCCTCGAGCCTCCAACGCCACCAAGTATTCGTCAAGCAATCGCGCGCCCTCGTCGGCGAGAAAGCGAAGATATCGCCAGCTATAGATGCCGGTGTCGTGGCCGTCGTCGAAGAGGATGCGGATCGCATAATTGCCGACCGCCTCCACCGAATTGATGCCGACCCAGCGCTTGCCGCCGACCAGCGTCTTGCCCTCGCCATGGCCCTGAACCTCGGCGCTCGGGCTCTCGACCCTGAGGAGTTCCGCCGCCAGGCGATCGCGCCGGCCATCGTCGTAGGCGATCTCCAACACGCGGTCCTCGCGGCGCAGGTGGATCTCGCGCGGCCAGAAGGTCGTCTCCTCGTTCATCGCCTCTCTCCCCGTCGCGTTGCGCGCGCGCCCGACTATAGAGCGGATCGAACTCGATCCGAGACCAAACCCGAGTGAGTTTGGAATTCGCGGCCCGGGATGACGAACGGCGCGGCGCCGTCTAAACTGCCTGTCTCGCCAATCCCTCCCCTCCATTCGAGCAGGTCCCCGATGAACACCGACAATCTCCGTTTCGGCATCTTTCTGGCCCCCTTCCACGCCCTCGACGAGGACCCGACCATGGCGATGGACCGGGACATGGAGCTGATCGAGCATCTCGACCACATCGGCTATCACGAAGTCTGGGTCGGCGAGCATCATTCGGGCGGCTTCGAGATCATCGCCTCGCCCGAGGTCTTCATCGCCGCCGCCGCCGAGCGTACCAAGCACATCCGCCTCGGCACCGGCGTCGTCTCCATCCCCTACCACCACCCCTATATGATCGCGGACCGCATGGTCCAGCTCGACCATATGACCAAGGGCCGGGTGATGTTCGGCGTCGGCCCGGGCGCGCTGGTCGGCGATGCCTTCCGTATGGGGATCGAACCGGAGGACCAGCGCCGCCGCCTGAACGAGGGACTGGACGTGATCGTCCGCCTGCTGGACGGCGAGGTGGTCACGGCGAAGACCGACTGGTTCGAGCTGCGCGAGGCGCAGTTGCAACTGCCCTCCTACACCTATCCCCGCATGGAGATGGCGGTGGCCTGCGCCCGCTCGCCGGTGGGCGCCATCGCCGCCGGCCGCCACGGTATCGGCATGCTGTCGATCGGCGGCACCTCGGACGAGGCGCTCGAGCACCATGCCTACAATTGGAATCTGCTGCAATCGACGGCGGCGGAGAACGGCTTCGAGGTGAACCGCGACATCTGGCGGTTGGTCAGCCTCGCCCATGTCGCCGAGACGCGGGAGCAGGCGCGGGCGAACGTCGAGTTCGGCCTCGACGCCTGGATCCGCTATTTCCGCGAGATCGCAACCTTCCCGATCGTCCCGGACGACATCGAGAAACCGCTCGAGTATTTGATGGAGAACAACCTCGCCTGCATCGGCACGCCGGACGACGCCATCGCCTACATCGAAAAACTGCAGGAAGGTTCCGGCGGCTTCGGCGCCTTCCTGGAGCTCGCGCACAACTGGGCCGATTTCCCGGCCACCAAGCGCCACTTCGAGCTGATGGCCCGCTACGTGCTGCCGCACTTCCGGGGCAAGAACGACCTGCGGCGAAAAAGCTACGACTACAGCTTTGAAAATCGCGACATGTTCCTGGGCGCGGCGCAGGCCGCCGTGCAATCGGCAATCGACCTGCAGTCGGAAAAGGTCGCCGCCGGCGACGACGACTGATGTCGACCCTCGTCATTGGCGCGACCCGCCCAGCCCGCTCCTCCTCCGAGGGTGGACGCGGACATGAGCCTCGGTGACGAATACCGCCTGCTGGCGACCGTTCCGCCCTTCTCGGCGCTGGACCAGGCGAGGCTGAAGCTGCTGGCCTTCGCCAGTAATCGGCGCGCCTGCCGGGGGCCCGCTAAGTGCTGATCCGCCGGGGCGACCTCGGCCGCCACGTCTACGTCATCCTGGCGGGCGAGGTCGACGTTCACCGCGATGGGAGCGACGGACCGCGCCATGTCCGGACCCTGGACCAGCATGCCTTCATCGGCGAGATCGCGGTGCTGGACGACGTTTCCCGCACCGCGACGGTCACCGCGAAATCCACGCTCGACGTGCTGGAGATCGACCGTGAGGTGCTCTTGCGCATGATGTCGGACGAGCCGAAGCTCGCCGATGCGGTCGAACACCACCGCGCGGGAACGGACTTTTACCAGATCGACTGATTGGCCGAGGCCGAAGCCCGTCGGCGGCCTCGGGCGCCCGCGTCTCCGCCATCGTCCGGTCGCGCGCCAGGCTCGGATAACCGAAACGGATGCCCACCGTCCCAGATACCGCGCGGAGATGTTTGCCTGTAGGCTCCGGCCGCGATGTTTTCGGTCGAGCGACGAGGAGAGACGACGTGGCGGGTCTTTTGGAGGGTATCAAGGTCATCGATTGCGCGAGCTTCATCGCCGGGCCGGCGGCGGCGACGGTGATGGCGGACTTCGGCGCCGAGGTCGTGAAGGTCGAGCCGCCGGGGACCGGCGATACCTACCGCAACGCGCGCGACGCCCCCGGCAATCCGCCCTGCGAGGTCGACTTCCCCTGGATCCTCGACAACCGCTCCAAACGCGGCCTGGCGCTGGACCTGAAGCAGCGGGCGGGGCGGGAGGTGCTGCATCGCCTCGTCCGGGCGGCCGACGTCTTCGTCACCAACACGCCGCTCCCGGCCCGAGCCCGGCTGGGCACCCGTTGGGAAGACCTCAAGGACGTGAACCCCAGGCTGATCTACGCCTCCCTCACCGCTTACGGCGAGACCGGGCCGCAGACGAACCAGACCGGCTACGACAGTACCGCGCTCTGGGCCCGGACCGGCCTTATGGACATGGTACGCCCGGCCCCGGACTCGCCGCCCGCCCGCTCGCTCCAGGGGATGGGCGACCACCCGACGGCGATCAGCCTCTTCGCCGCCATCATGGCCGCGCTCTACCGGCGCGAGCGCACCGGCACCGGCACCATGGTCCACACCAACCTGCTGGCGAACGGCGTCTGGTGGGCCGGCTTCCACGCCCAGGCGATGCTCTGCGGCGCCGAGTTCCAGCGCCGCCCGGCGCGGGAGAACGCGGCGAGCGCGCTCCACAACCTCTACCACTCCTCCGACGACCGCTGGTTTCACTTGGTGCTCATCCCGGAAGCGCGGCACTGGGCAGGGCTTTGCGGCGCGATCGGGCGACCCGAGCTCGCGGCCGATCCCCGCTTCGCCGATGCCGAGGCGCGGCGCGCCAACACGCCGGAGCTGATTCAGGTCCTCGACGCCGCCTTTGCCGTCCAGCCGTGGGAGCACTGGTCCGCCGTCTTCGCCGAACACCACCTCACCCATGGCCTGATCGGGCGCTTGCGCGATATCCCAGACGATCCTCAAATGCTGGCCGCCGACGTGCTGACGCCAATCGACGACCCCCGTGCCGGCGCCGACTATCTGGTGAACAGCCCGCTCTGGATCGAGGACGAACCCAAGCGCATGCCGGCGCTCGCCCCCGATCTCGGCGAACACACCGACGCGGTGCTGCGCGAGGCCGGCTACGACGAGACCGAGATCCGGACACTGCGCGAGGCGGGCGCGGTGGCGTGAAACGCACCGTCATCCGCTGACGAGGCTTGGCATTTCCCGCCACCCGGAGGATGCTGGGGGCCGCACGAGGCAGGGAGGCGCACGACCATGAAGAAGCTGACGCGCGATACCGTCGGCCTTCCGGATTTCCCGCCGGCCGAGGCCGACGGCGGGGGGGTCTTCGCCCTGTCCTCGCACCGCCGCGCGCGGGAGGCGCTGGAATTCGGCCTCTCGGTCCAGACCTCCGGCTTCAACATCTTCGTCGTCGGCGCCGATCGCAGCGGGCGCATGACGGCGACGCTTGAATATTTGCGCCAGGCGGTCGCGGAACGGCCGGTGCCGTCGGACTGGCTCTACCTCAACAATTTTCGCGAGCCGCACCGCCCCGGTCCCCACCCCCTCCCGGCCGGCCGGGGCCGCGTCTTCCGGGCCGCGATGGAGGCGCTGCTGCCGCAAATCCGCGAGGCCCTGAACAAGGCCTTAGGGGACCCCGAATTCGCCAAGCAGATCGAGGCCGAAAACGACGCGGTGGAGCGGCGGATGGCAGAAGGCATGGAGGCGCTGCGCGGCGCCGTGCGCGAACGCGGGTTCGAACTGTTGCAGAGCCCGCAGGGCATGCAGATCGTGGCGCTCGACGCGGAGGGCCAGCCGGTGTCGCCCGACGGTCTCGACGAGGATCGGCGCGCCGAGCTCGAAGCCCAGGCCCGGGAGGTGAACGAGACGCTTCGCGACCTGAAGCGCGACACGGCGCAACGCCAGGTGCAACTCGCCGAGAGTGTCGGCCAGATGACCCGGCGGGTGGCCGAAAACGCGGTTGGCGGGCTGATGGACGAGATCGAGGAGCGCTTTTCCGCGCATGACGACGTCGCCGCCTGGCTGGCCGAGATGCATCGGGACCTGCTGGAAAACTTCGCGCTGTTTCAGCCCAGGCCCGAGGGCGCGCCGTGGGCGCCGGGCATGGCGCCGGAGCAACGCTATGCCGTGAACCTGCTGGTCGACCGCGCCGAGGAATCCCACCCCGAGGTCATATTGGAACCCGATCCCAGCTTCGAGCGGCTTTTCGGCTACGTCGAGTACCGCCAGAGCGGCGGCGTCCTGGAAACCGACTTCTCGCTGATCCGAACCGGCTCGTTGCACCGGGCCAACGGCGGCATCCTGGTGCTCAGGGCCGAGAACCTGGCGTCGATGCCGGGGATATGGACGGCGTTAAAGGCGGCGCTGCGCGACGACGAGATCCAGATCACCACCCAAGCCCGACAGTCGGTACTGCCGATCGCCGGCGCGCCCAACCCGGTGGCGATCCCCCTCGACGTGAAGGTCGTGCTGGTGGGCGCGCCCAACTGGTACTACACCTTCTTTTCCGTCGATCCCGACTTTCAGACCTTTTTCCGCATCAAGGCGGACGTCGACACCGACATGGAGGCGGACGAGGAGAACCGCGCCGACTATACCGGCCTCATCGCCAAGATGGCGGACGACTACGGCGGCTTGACGGTCGCCCCGGACGCCGTGACGCGCCTTCTGGCGATGGCGGCGCGCTGGTCCGGCGACCGGCGGCGGCTGACCGCGCAGTTCGAGCGGATCGAGGATTGCCTGCGCGAGGCGGCGCACCTGCTGGACCCGCCCTGCGTGGGCGAGGTGAGCCGCGCCGCGGTCGACGCCGCGATCGACGCCCGGCGCGGGCGCAACGCCCGTATCGAGGACCGCCTGCACGAACAGATCGCCGAGGGCACGTTGATGATCGACGTCGAAGGCGCGGTGATCGGCCAGGTCAACGCCCTCACCGTACGCGACACCGGAGACCATGCCTTCGGCACGCCGAGCCGGGTCACCGCCCGGGCCTCGGTCGGTCGGCGCGGCGTCATCAACGTCGAGCGCGACATCGCCATGGGCGGGCCGATCCAGCAGAAAGGCGCCATGGTGATCCAGGGCTTCCTCGCCGGCCATTTCGCGCGGCGCTATCCGCTCTCCTTCAACTGTTCCATCACCTTCGAACAGAGCTACGGCGGGGTGGAGGGCGACAGTGCCTCGCTCGCCGAGCTGATCGCCATCCTTTCCGACCTCTCCGGCTTGCCGGTACGCCAGGACCTGGCGATCACCGGCTCGGCCAACCAGCGCGGCGAAAGCCAAGCGGTGGGCGGCGTCCACCACAAAGTCGAGGGCTTCTTCCGCAGCTGCTCGGACCGCGCCCCGCTGTCGGGCACGCAAGGGGTGGTGATCCCGCATGCCAACGAGGCGGGCCTGGTGCTGCGCGACGAGGTCGTCGACGCCGTGGCGGCGGAGCGCTTCCACATCTTCTCGGTCGAGACCATCGACGAGGCGCTGGAACTCCTTCTCGGCCGCCCGGCGGGCGAGGCCGACGAGAACGGCGACTATCCGCCCGACACCGTCTATGGCCTGGTCGCCGCCGAACTCGACCGCTTCGACGCCATGCTGCGGGGCCGCCGCGACGGCGAGAGCGAGGAGGACGTGGCCCTGGTGGCCGAGGCGTAGCCGCCGCGCGCGCCGCTCGCCGAGCTGGTCGGATCCTCTCGGACCCGCCGCGTTCGGGCGCCGAGGCGTGGGAGAGGGGCGGCGCGGGGCCGTGGGCGCCATGCCGCCATTTCGCGGCGTCGTCTTGATATGGAACGTCCCGGATGATCAACTCTCGTCGGCCGGCGTTGGCGGCCGAGACGGCGATTTCGCTCGAGACCGATGGCGGGGTGGAGAATGGCGACGTTGATGACCGGAGAGCAGTTTTCCCAGGACGCGAATTTCCAGGCCTTGAACGAGGCCATTCTGGAGCGCGATCAGCCCCGCACCACCGACATCTTCCACCGGATGGTGGTCGAGCAGGGCCGCACCGTGGGCGATGCGTTGAGCGTCGTCGCGGCCGCCGAGGCGCCCTACGTGCAGGTGCACAGCCACATCAACGTGCGCGAGGGCAACATCACGCTGATCAACAACGACCACACGCTTTTGGGCCTGCGCAGCTCGGTGAGCCTGATGCCCTTCATGCCGAAGGGCTATGAACTGCTGCCGCCGTTGCAGAGCGTCTGGTACATCCCGGCCGGGCTCGACATCTGGAACCAGCTCTTGGGCCGCTACCCCGGGCGCTACGCCTCGATGAAGGGCATGAATGTGCCGCCGCCGGATTACGATCCGGTGGTGTGGAATGCCGAAGAAGCGCCGATCGTCACCGACGGCAGCATCGAGGAGCGGCTGCACGAATACGTGGTCGCAACCATCAGCGGCAACGCCGCCCGCGCCCACGGGCTGTTCCTGGGCCTGGCCCAGGAGGAAAGCGCGCGGCCCGCGCTCCGCGACCAGTTGCGCTTTTTGGGCGCCATCGACATGCAGGATACGATTATCGGGCGCAAGGCGCGGAACACCGGCCACAAGTCGATTCGGGCGCGGGCGATCACCGATCTCGCCGACTACATCGGCTGGGACAAGGCGCACGGCGTCTACTACATGGGCGTGGGCGACATGGCGGTCGGGCCGCTCTATTATTCGCTCTACGACGCAATCTGCGTGATGTTCGCCGACGCTTTCCCGGACGATGGCGGAACCGGCCTGAAGCAGGCGAACCAGGGCATGCTCGACGAGGCGGAGGTCGAGGCGCTGGTGGAGCTGCTTATGACGGCGGAAACGCAATCCGTGTTCGAGCAAATTACCGAACACCTGCGCGCCGGCATCTCACTTCGAAGCCTGGGTGACACCATCCAGGTCGCCTCGGCCGAACTGATCCTGCGAAACACCGTGCCCCGCGGTTTCACCGACGGCCAGCACGCCCTCGACTACTGCAACACGGTGAACGACTGGATCCGCACCACGGAAAATCCCTACCAGCCGCGCGTGCTTTACCTGATGGCCAACTTCGTCAACGACGTCGCCCGCTCCAACCAACTGTACGAGCCGGTGATCGAGGGCGAGATCCGAGGACAGAAGATTTTGGAGCGGGACGGCGCGGCGCTGCTCGCGGACCTCGACGCGGCGATCCTCGCCTTCGACGTGCCCCGGACCACGGCGCTGGCCGACGCCTATCTCAAGTCTGGCGAGGAGCGCGAGGCCTACCTCACCTCGGTCGCGGTGACCGCCTGCAAGTTCCAGGACGATCCGCACAACCAGAAGATCACCCATTCGACCTACGAGGAGTACGGCCACAACTCGACCCATCTGCGCGACCGGCTGCTGCTGGCGACCGTGCGGCTGCTGGCGGGCTGGCCGAAGATGCCGGGCGAGCGGGACTGCTTCGCCCGCTTCGAAGCCGATTGGATCCGCCACTAGCATGAACGCGTCCACGCCGCTTGCGCGGGCGCGGCTGCTGGCCTCGGTCTACGGCCATCGTTTCGACGCCGAGCCGCTGACCTATCCCCATGGCGTCGCGCTCTCCGGCCGCCTGAGACTCGCCGCCATCGAGGGCACCTCGGCCGAGACCAGTCGGAAGATCGGGGCGTTGGTCGAACCGGTCGTCGCCGAGCCGAGCCAAATTCCCGACAACGGGCCCTGCCTCTCGACCGCCTGTTTCGCCGACGAGCTGTTCGACGCCACGGGCGACGAACGGCATCGGGACTTTCTCCTCGCCGCCGCCGATCGCTTCCTGGAGAAAGTGGGCTTCGACTCGGATGTCCGGGTCGAGGACTTCTTCTTCGGCGGCACACTGCTCGGTCGCGCCTACCGTCTGACGGCACGCGCCGACTATGCCGACCGGCTGATGGCGTACCTCTCCGCCGCCGATACCCTGCAATCGAACGGGCTCTACTGGCATTGCCATGCCTCGCCCTGGTTCTGGGGCCGGGGCAATGCCTTCGCCGCGCTGGGCGTGGCCGAAACGCTCACCCATGTGGCGGACCATCCGAAACGGGCCGCCCTGGTCGAGCGGAACGCCACGCATCTCGCCGCGCTTGCCGAATACCAGGATGCCTCGGGGCTCTGGCACCAGGTCGTCGACGATCCCTCGACTTATCTCGAGCACAGCGCGACGACGATCATCGGCTATGCGATTGCCCGGGGTTTGAGGGACGGCTGGCTCGACGCCGGCAGCTGGCGGCCCGTGCTGGACCGTGCCTGGGAGGGCATCGTGGCGCGGACCGGAGTCGGCGGCGAACTGGCCCAGGTTTGCGTCAGCACCGGCCCCCTCGACAGTCTCCAGGCCTATGTGGACCGTCGCTTCAGCACCGGCTGGGACGAACGCGGCGGCGCCATGGCTCTCTGGTTCGCGGCCGAGCTGGCGGCCCTCGACTGAGGCGGGCGGCCGCGCGCGAGATTATCCACTTGGGAGTGGCGCCTCAATTCCCCTTCGATCACGAGTGCGTTCGCCCGGGCCGCCGAAGTGCGGTAGGTGTACATTGCGGAGAGTTTCGGGACGTGGGAGACGGACATGGCGAAGCCCGCGTGGGAGCGTTGCGAAATCTGCCGGGACCTGCCCGAGCATTGCACGGCGCACGTCCTGCTGGGAGAAATCTTGCCGGCCTCGGTCGATCGGCTGGAAAGGCGTGAGGACATCGTGCGCTGTCCGCTCTGTCGCACATTCTATTACCATGACGACGGCAACGATCCGCACCACTACATGCCGGACGACCAGATGCTCGTGCGAATAGAGGCGCGCCGCTATCTGGCCGCCCATGACGCCGGCCGCGCCACCGGGTGGCTGCGGGAGCTGGATGCCGAAGCACGCAAATAGCGCTTTATCGATCGTCGCGCGGCCCCCGCTCAGCCGCGCCTGCGATTGACGAAGGCGGTCATCAGGCTCTTGGGCTCATCGCCGCGGTAGGCGTCGACATAGGCCTGGATGCCGGCCCGCGCGCCGTCGGTCGGCGACATGCGGTCCCAGTCGATGATCAGGCGCTTCTGGATGCGGACGGCCTTCGGGCCGCAGGCCAGCAGCGAGGCGATCCAGCCGTCGACGGCGGCATCCAGGCCGTCGGGCGGCACCAGACGTTCGAGGAAGCCGATCCGGTAGGCCTCCGTCGCGTCGATATGATCGCCGGTCAGCACCAGTTCCGAGGCCTTGCCCCAGCCGATCAGGCGCGGCGGCACGGAAGCTTCCATGCCCGAGGGTATACCGAAGCGCGTTTCCGGCATGCCGAACCTGGCACCCTCGACCCCGACGCGCATGTCGGCGCAGGCGGCGATCTCCATACCGGAGCCGAGGCACCAGCCGTTGATGCGCGCGATCACCGGCACCGGAAACTGGCGCACGGCATCGCAGACTCGGTGCGTCTTGGTGGCCGAGGCCTCCGCCCGGGCCAGATCGAAGCCGGCCATCTCGGCCAGATCCGTGCCGCCGACGAAGGATTTTTCTCCACTTCCCGTCAGCACCACGGCACGCAGGCTCTCGTCGTGCTTCAGGCCGGTCATGACCTCGATGAATCGTTCCTTGCCGGCGAGGCCGAGCGCGTTGCGCTTGGCCGGATTGTTGAAGGTGACCCGCGCCACGCGGCCCAAATCGCCGTGATCGTCGAAGTCGAGTAGGACGAGATCGTCGGTCATGGGCGGAGTCCTTCTGGTGCGGTCGCGCGGACGCGGCCCGAAAGGTTAGGGAGTTGATCGAAATTCTCAAGGCGGGCGTGTAGGCTGCGCCCGGTGGCGGTTGGGAGGCGAGGTCGGGTGGGCGAGCGCGTGCGGGGCGACGTTGGACGGGAGATCGACGGCGCCTGGGCCTGGTGGGTGGCGATCGCCTCGACCCTGATCCTGACCGTGAGCTTCGGCTCGACCTATCTGATCTCGGTCGCGTTGAAGCCAATTGCCGCCGATTTCGACTGGCCGCGCAGCATCCCCTCGCTTGGCTACGCGCTGATCTATGCCGGTACCGGGGCGGGCGGCATGCTGGCCGGCTGGTGGTCGGACCGCCATGGCATGTTCCAGCCGGCGTTGGTGGCGACCGCCGCCATCGCGGGCGGCTCGCTGCTGTCGGCCACCAGCACCGGCATGCACGGTTTTCTTATAGGACAGGGCCTGCTGGTCGGGCTGATGGGGAGCGGCTTCCTCTTCTCGCCGATGATGAGCAACGCGACGCGCTGGTTCGAGCGCCGCCGCGGCCTGGCCGTCGCCCTGGTGGCGAGCGGGCAGAGCCTGGCGGGCGCCCTGTGGCCGCCGGTGGCGCGCTGGGGCATCGAGGAATACGGCTGGCGCCAGACCATGATCGGCTACGGGGTGGTGGCGATCGTCGTCATTCTGCCGCTCTCCTTCACCTTCCGCCGGCGGACGCCGCGCGCCGAGGCGACGGCGGCGCGCGATCCGGGCCGGATGACCGCCGATGGACGCGTGCTCGGCCTGCCCGCCAACCTGGTGCTCATCATGCTGGGCCTCGCCTTCGTCGGCTGCTGCGTCGCCATGGCGATGCCGTTGGTGCATATCGTCGCCTATTGCACCGACCTCGGCTTCCAGGCCGCGCGCGGGGCGGAGATGCTGTCTCTGCTACTCGCCTGCGCTTTCCTCTCCCGCATGGGTTTCGGCTGGCTCGCCGACCGGATCGGCGGGCTGCAGACCATCCTGCTCAGCTCCAGCCTGCAGACGGCCGCGCTCTCGCTCTACACCGTGGTCGACGGGCTCCTCGGGCTCTACATGATCTCGGCCCTCTTCGGCTTGGTGTTCGGCGGCATCGTGCCCGCCTATGCGCTCGCCGTACGCCAGCTCTTCCCCGAGGGCCAGGCCGGTTGGCGCATCGGCGTCGTTTACTTCTTCGGCACCTCGGCCATGGGGCTCGGCGGCCTCTTGGGTGGCTTCCTCTTCGATCTTTCCGGCGGCTATCACCTGGCCTTCGTCGTCGGCGTCGCCTTCAACGTCGCCAACCTGGCGATCGTCGGCGCCTTCGTCTGGCTGCTGGGCGGGCCGGCGACGCGGGCGCCCGTGATCGCGGCGCCGCTCGGCGGCACGCCATCAGGCACATGAGGAGAGGTTCGGGCGATGAGGAATCGGGTGCGGATCGGCGGGCTTCGGATCGCCACGTCGCCGCATGACCTGGCGCGCGACGAGACCGCGCCCGGCACCGGGGTCGATCCGGCGGCCTTCTGGCCGGCTTTCGAGGCCCTGCCGGCCGATCTCGCGCCTTAAAGAATCGCGCGCCCGCGCGCCCGAGCAAAGCCGAGGAAAAGCCCGCGTGGTGTCCGGACGCCCGACAGCCGACAACGGGTTCCACTCATTGTCGGCGGACTACGCCGTCGCGTCCTCCACCAGGCCCAGTTCCTCGATCATCGCGTCGCGCATCTTGAACTTCTGCGCCTTGCCGGTGACGGTCAGCGGTAATGCGTCGCGGAAGCGGACATGACGCGGCACCTTGTAGTGGGCGATCTGGCCCCGGCAGAAAGCACGGATCTCCTCCTCGTCGGCCGAGGCGCCGTCTTCCAGGATGATCCAGGCGCAGATCTCCTCGCCGAACTTCGGGTCGGGCACGCCGAAGACCTGGACCTCGCGCACGGCCGGGTGGCGGTAGAGATATTCCTCGATCTCGGCCGGATAGACGTTCTCGCCGCCCCGGATCACCATGTCCTTGACCCGGCCGGTGATGTTGCAATAGCCCGCCTCGTCGAGGGTGGCGAGGTCGCCCGAATGCATCCAGCCCTCGCCGTCGATCGCCTCGGCCGTTCGCTCCGGCTCCTCCCAATAGCCGAGCATCACCGAATAGCCTCGCGTGCAGAGCTCGCCCTGGACGCCGGGCGCGACGGTGGCGCCGCCCTCGTCGACGATCTTGCATTCGATGTGCGGCTGTACCCGCCCGACGGTGGAGACGCGGCGTTCGAGTGGATCGTCGGTCGCGGTCTGGAAGGAGACGGGACTGGTCTCCGTCATGCCGTAGGCGATGGTCATCTCGGCGAGGTTCATTTCGCCAACGCAGCGTTTCATCACCTCGATCGGGCAGGGCGCCCCCGCCATGATGCCGGTGCGGAGCGCCGACAGGTCCGCTCCCGCCAGCCGCCCCTCCGCCAGCATGGCGACGAACATGGTGGGCACGCCGTAGACGGCGGTGCACCGCTCGGCCGAGAGCGCGTCGAGCGTCGCGCCCGGCTCGAATCCCTCGGAGGGGAAGATCATGGCGGCGCCGGTGGTGGCGCAGCCCACCGTTCCCATCACCATGCCGAAACAGTGATAGAGCGGGACCGGAATGCAGAGCCGGTCGGCTTCGGTGAAGCGCTGGGCGGCGACGACGAATCGGCCGTTGTTGACGATGTTGGCGTGGGTGAGGGTCGCGCCCTTGGGCGCCCCCGTCGTGCCCGACGTGAACTGGATGTTGATGGCGTCGTCGGCATCGAGCGTGGCGGAGATCCGATCGAGTTCGGGCCGGGCCGCCAGGCCGTCGGCCGCCGCGAGGGCGTCGAAGCCGAGCATGCCGGGCGCGGTCTCGTCGCCCATCTGGATGATGGTGGCCAGACGCGGCAACCGGGCCGCGCGGAGGGCGCCCGGCGCGCAATGGTCCAGTTCCGGCGCCAGCGTCCGCAGCATGGCCACGTAATCGCTGCTCTTGAAGCGGGAGGCCGTCACCAGCGCGGCGCAGGCGACCTTGTTCACGACGTATTCGACCTCGATCAGGCGGTAGGCGGGATTGATGGTCACCAGCACCAGGCCCAGGCGGGCGGTCGCGAACTGGGTCAACAGCCATTCATGACGGTTGGGCGACCAGATGCCAACGCGCTCGCCCTTCTTCAGGCCGAGCCCGGCGAGCCCGGCCGCGAGGCCGTCGACCCGCCTGCCGAATTCGTCCCAGCTCCAGCGCGCGCCCTGCTCGACGAAGACGGCGGCCTCGCGGGCCCCGTGCCCGGCCACCGTGTGGGCCAAGACGTCGGGGATGGTCCGGCGCCAGAGCTCGGGGCCAATGTCGCCCACCACATGGGCGAGGCCGTCCCGGGGGCCCGAATCGTGCGCTGGCGTGGTCATGGCTACCGCTCCTCTCCTCTCGATCGACGCCGTGGCGCGCCCGGACCCGTGCCGGTCGCCGCGAACGACGGTACTCCCGCCCATGGGCGGAAGAGGCGGTTCACAGTTTAGCCCGGCGACATGGGCAACGGAATTTCGTGTCTGATCGTCGTCGTCGTTCCCGTCGACTCCCGGGCGAGCGAACGGGCTCGTCCGCGAGCCCGAGCCTCGCTCGGTGGTTTCCCCAATGCCGGTGGGCGTGGCCCCCTCCGCCTCGGCGCGATTGGCCCACTTCAGAGAAAACCGTAGGGGTCGATGTCGATGCGGATGCGGACGTTCGACGGTGGCGTCACCCGGGCGACCCAGGCCCGCGCGAGCTCCGAGACCCGGACCGACCGGCTCGCCTTCAACAGCAGGCGGTAGCGAAAGCGGCCCCTGAGCAGCGCCAAGGGGGCCGGCGCCGGGCCCAGTACCTGGATATCGCCGTCGCCCGGCGCGGCGCGGGCCAGCGCGTTCGCCACCGCCCGCACCCGTTCTTCCTCGGGCCCGGAGACGATCAGCGCGGCGAGCCGGCCATGGGGCGGCATCCCCTGGGCGAGCCGTGCCTCCTCCTCGCGTTCGAGGAATTGGTCGCGATTCCCGGAGACCAAAGCTTCCATGACGGGGTGTTCCGGCATGTAGGTTTGCAGAAAGGCCCGGCCCGGCCGCTCGGCCCGGCCCGCCCGGCCGGCGATCTGGCTCAGCATTTGGTAGGTCCGCTCGGCGGCGCGCAGGTCGCCGCCGGCGAGGCCCAGGTCGGCGTCGATCACGCCGACGCAGGTCAGCAGGGGGAAATTATGCCCCTTGGCGATGATCTGGGTGCCGATCACCAGATCGATCTCGCCGTCCGCGATTCGTTTTATCATCGCCTGGGCGGCCAGCGGCCCGTGCACGGTGTCGCTCGCCACCACCTCGGCGCGCGCCTCGGGGAAGAGGCCGCTCGCCTCTTCCAGGATACGCTCGACTCCCGGCCCGCAGGGGGTGAAATCCGCCTCGCCCTCGCAATTTGGGCAGGTCTCGGGCAGCGGGCGGGCGAAATCGCAGTGATGGCAGCGCAGCCGGTCCTGGAAACGGTGCTCGACCAGCCAGGCGGCGCAGTTCGGGCATTCCAGGCGGTGGCCGCAGCGTTTGCAGAGGGTGAGCGGCGCATAACCCCGGCGATTGAGGAACAGGAGCGCCTGTTCGCCGGCGGAAAGCGCCTGGGCGATCCGGGCGCGCAGCAGCGGCGAGATCCATTCCCCCGCCGGCGGGCCCGAGCTCCGCATGTCGATCGTCTCGATTTCCGGCAACTCGGCGACCCCTGGCCGGTTGGGCAGGCGCAGGTGGCGGTAGCGGCCGCGCTCCGCGTTCACCAGGCTCTCCAGGCTCGGCGTCGCCGAGACCAGCACCACCGGGATGTCGGCGAGGGAGGCGCGGGCGACGGCCATATCGCGGGCGTGGTAGCAAACCCCCTCGTCCTGCTTGAAGGCGCCGTCATGTTCCTCGTCGACCACGATCAGGCCCAGTTCGGCGAAGGGCAGGAAGAGGGCGGAGCGGGCGCCGACCACGACCTTGGTCCGGCCTTCGGCGATGGTCCGCCAGGCGTGGCGGCGTTCCGCCTGGCGGAGATCGGAATGCCAGGTCTGGGGCGGGACGGCGAAGCGGGCCTCGAAGCGGGCGAGCCACTGTGCCGTCAGCGCGATCTCCGGCAGCAGCACCAGCACCTGGCCGCCCCTGGCGAGCGCCCGGGCGATGGCCTCGAAATAGACCTCGGTCTTGCCGGCGCCGGTGACGCCATCCAGCAGGGAAACGGAGTAGCCGCCGCCACGCACCGTCCGTTCCAGTTCCTCCGCCACGTCTTGCTGTTCGAGCGTCAGCGATGGGCCGTCGCGGCGCCAGTCCGGCTCCGGCGGGGGCGCCACGGCGGGCAGATCGACCTCGTGGAGCGTCCCGGCCGTTACCAGGCCGGAAACGACACCCGTCCCGACGCCCGCCCCGTCCGCGATCTCGGAGCGGGTGCGCGCCGGACCGTCGGCCAAGAGCGCGATCACGCGGCTCCGGGCCGTCGTCATCCGTTCGGGTGGGGGCCCGGCCAGGCGATAGCCAATCCGGGGCCGGGGCGCCACCAGGGCGGCCGGCACGCTCATCGCCATGCGCAGCACGCTGCCCGGATCGGCGCAGGTATAGGCCGCGACCCAGTCGACGAAGCGGCGCATGGTCTCCCCCATGGCCGGCACGGGCAGGATCTCCGCCACCGGCTTCAGCCTGGCGGCATCGACGGGGGCTTCCGGGTTGGCGCTGCCCCGGCCCCAGACGACGCCCGTGGCGTGCCGGCGGCCGAGCGGCACCACCACGACGTCGCCCGGCGCCGCATCCACTTCGCCGGCCGAATAGTCGTAGGCGCCCGCCAGCGGCAACGGCAGGAGAACGTGGACCCGCTCGGCGCTCGGGGGGGGCGAACTGGCATGCGGTTCGACCATCCGCTACACTTTATCCCTTGATTCGCTGGCCCGCATGCGCGCCGGTCGGCGTGAAATCGGAGAAGGTCCGGGTTGTATGAAGTTTTTCGTCGATACGGCGGACGTCGGGGAAATCCGCGATCTGGCCGCAACCGGCATGGTCGACGGCGCGACCACGAACCCGAGCCTCGTGGCCAAGACGGGCCGCGATTTCTTCGAGGTGCTGCGCGAGATCTGCGACATCGTCGAGGGGCCGGTCAGCGCCGAGGTGACGGCCACCGAACATGAGGCGATGACGGCGGAAGGCCGCAAGCTCGCCGCCTTCGCCGACAATATCGCGGTCAAGCTGCCCATGACCTGGGACGGCCTCAAGACCTGCCGGGTGCTGAGCCAGTCGGGCATTCGGGTCAACGTCACCCTCTGCTTCAGCGCCAACCAGGCGCTGCTGGCGGCCAAGGCCGGCGCGGCCTTCGTCTCGCCCTTCATCGGCCGGCTGGACGATGCCGGCCACGACGGCATGGATTTGATCTCGGACATCGTCGAAATCTACGACAATTACGACTTCGGCACCGAGGTTCTGGTGGCCTCCGTGCGCTCCGTCAACCATGTGAAGGATGCCGCGAAACTGGGCGCCGACGTTTGCACCCTGCCGCCCGGCGTGCTGCGCCAGCTGATCAGCCATCCGTTGACCGACAAGGGCCTGGCCGCCTTCCTCGCCGATTGGGAAAAGACCGGGCAGTCGATCCTGGACGCGGAGTCCCGGGGATGAGCGGCACGACCACGCCGGCGCCCGGCAAGGGCGGAGCGGAACCCTCGGTCGAGGATATCGTCGCCTATCTCCGCCGCCACCCGAGCTTCCTCGAGGAGCACCCGGAACTGCTGGAAATCCTGACCCCGCCGTCGGAACGCACGGGCGCCAACGTGCACGACATGCAGCAATTCATGCTGCGCCGCATGGGCGATGAGTTCGGGCGGCTTCGTGGCCAGTTCGTCGAGCTGATCGAGACCGGACGCTCCAACATGACGGTGCAGTCCCAGGTCCACGGCGCGGTGCTGGCGCTCTTGGAAGCGCGCAGCTTCGAACATCTGATCTACCTCCTGACCGAGGAGCTGGCGCCGATCCTGGACGTCGACGCGGTCACCATCTGCATCGAGCGGGAGGGCGAGGAAGCGCCGGCCCGGGCGCGCACGGCCGGGGTCTACGTGCTGGAGCTCCATGGCGTCGATTCCCGCATCGGCCAGGGCCGCGACGTGCTGCTGGTGAACGACATTCCGGCCGATCCGGACGTCTTCGGCCCCGCCGCCGGCATCGTCCGCAGCCAGGCGCTCGCCAGATTGCGCTGCGGCAAGCGCGCGCCCTCGGGCCTGATCGCCTTCGGCGCGCGCGACCGGCGCAAGTTCCAGCCCGATCAAGGGGCCGATCTGCTGGTCTTCCTGGCCCGGGCGCTGGAACGGCAGATCCAGGGATGGCTCAACCTGCCCGGCTGACCACGCCGGCGCTCGGGGCGGATCTCGGCCGGGCGCGCGACGACTGGCTGCGCTGGCTCGGCTCCGAACGCCGCCTCGCCGAGAATACGGTCGAAGCCTATACCCGCGACCTCGCGGGCTTCCTCGGCTTTCTCTCGGAACATCTGGGGGACCGGCTGGACTTGCCGGCGCTGGAGGCATTGGCTGCGCGGGACTTTCGCGCCTGGCTCGCCCGGCGCCATGGCGCGGGTTTCAGCGCCACCTCGACCGGCCGCGCGCTCTCCGCGGTGCGCGGCTTCTTCGCCTTCCTGGAGCGTGACGGCCACCTCGTCAACGGCGCGATCCGGACCATCCGCACGCCGAAACGGCCCCACGCGGTGCCCAAGCCGCTGACCGAGGGCGAGGCGCTGGCGACGCTCGGCGCGGCGGCGTTCGACGGCGCCGAGGCCTGGATCAACGCCCGCGACGCCGCCGTTCTGACGCTGCTCTACGGCTGCGGTCTGCGGATATCCGAGGCACTCGGCCTGGCCAGGGGCGAGGCGCCGCTGGGGCCGACGCTCCATATCCGGGGCAAGGGCGGCAAGGAACGGCTGGTGCCGGTGCTGGCGGCGGCCAGGCGGGCGGTCGACGACTATCTGGACCTCTGCCCCCACCGGGTGGGGACCCAGGGCCCCTTGTTCCTCGGCGCCCGCGGTGGCCGGCTCAACCCCCGGATCGTTCAAGGCCTGATGCAGCGCCTGCGCGGCGCCCTCGGCCTGCCGGCGACGGCGACACCGCACGCGTTCCGCCACTCTTTCGCGACCCATCTGTTGGGCGCCGGAGGCGATCTGCGGACCATCCAGGAGTTGCTCGGCCACGCGAGCCTCTCCACGACGCAACGCTATACGGACGTCGATGCCCGCCAGTTGCTGGACGTCTATCGCCGCGCCCATCCTCGCGCCCGGGGCGGAGGGACTTCATAGTGGTTCTCGGAAACGAAGCCCCCTGGCACCTCGACTTCAGGCTTCGTCGCGGACCCGGCGGAGCAGGCGGAAGAGCTTGCCGACGTCGGAGCCGAGCATCAAGGTCCGTGTCACATTGCCCTGGCCGTCCCGAGCCACGCCGTCCATGAAGACCCCGAAAGCGGCGAGATAGCTGTCCGCTTGGGCGCGGAATGCGGCATTCTCGCCATATTCCCGGGCGAGCCTCGGGCCCGCGCCCGCCGCCGCCGCTCCACGCCGCTTGAACTTGCCGAGGAAACCGGCGTCGGTACTCTCGTCCGCGTCGAGCTGGGCGAGATCGAGGCCCATCGCCCCGACCGCGTCGCCGACCTGGGCCAGGCTGGCGAGGAACTCGGCAGCCCGGGCGTCCGCCGCCATCTCCTCGTCCGTCGGCGCCTGGCTCGCCAGCGCCTCCAGGCTCTCCAGGTGCCGGGCGAGGCGGGAGACCAGCGTTTCCGTCGTCGCCGAGAGGCCCATCAGCCGGGTCTCCAGCATCGCCGCCCGTTCGTTCGCCAGGTCGCCCGCGCCGGCCATCGCCTCGCCCGCCTCGCGCGCCTTGCGCGTCAGCGTCTCCGCCCGCTGATCGAAGTGGTTTTCGGTACCGTCGACACTGGCGATCAGTTTCGTCAGCAGACCGGAGAGCCATTCCTGCCGCCGGCCGAGCTCGAGCCCCGCCTCGGCCAGGCGGCCGAGTTCCACCGAGGTGTCGGCGTGCAGCTCGCGAACCCGGCCGTCGAGTTCCCGCGCCCCTCGCCAAGCCGCTTTTCGCCCTCCCGCGCCACCGTATTCAAGGCGTCGATGTCCGCCGCGAGGCGCCTCGCCGCCTCGCCGCCGCGGTCGCCCTCGCCAACGAGCGCCGTGGTCGCGGTCTCGACCGCCCGGGCGCCCCGGCCCATGGCCGCTTCCAGCGCGCCGGCCGTTCGCGCGAGTTCCGTCCTTGCCGCCTCGGCCCGCCGGCCGCCTTCCTCCAGCGCCGCGTGAGCCGCGTCGGCGGCCTCGCCCAGCGCCTCGATCTCCGCCCGGGCCTGCCCGCCCGCCGCCGCCAGGGACCGCGTCGTCTCCCGCGCCAGGCCGTCGGCCTCGCCCACGGTGCCCGCCAACCGGTCGATGCCGGAGCCGAGCACCACGAGGCGCGCCTCGGCGGCATCGAAGGCGCGCCCGGCCTCGGCCATGTCCGCGCCGCCGGCCCGCGCCGTTGCCGCGAGCGTCGGCGCCCGCTCGTCCAGCCGCGCCGCCATCGCGGCGAATTCCTCGCCGGCGCCGATGCCCGCGTCCAAGGCCTGGCGCTGGCTCCCGATCGCTTGCAGAAGATCATCGCTCTTGGCCGCCACCGCCACCGCCATCGCGTCGAGACCCTGGAGGCGCGCCTCCATCGCGACGCGGAATTGTTCGGCCGCCGTCCGGCTCGCCTCGAGACCGTCGCCATGGCGGGCCAGCACGTCGCCGAGAGCGCGGATCCGCTGTTCCGCCGCCTCGACCTTCCCCTGGAAACCCGCGCCTTGCCGGGTCATCTCCGCTTCCATCCCGTCGAGCCGCAACACCGCCTGGGAGAGCTGGGGATCGAGCGCGGCTAGGCCCGCCGCCGTTCGCTCGGTCGCCCGGCCGAGGGCATCGTGGCGTTCGGCGAACCGTTCAACCCTGTTCGCGAGCGCGGCTTCCCGCGCCGCAAGATCATCCGCCCCGGCCCCGATCAGGCGGCTCGCCGCCTCGAGCCCCGTGCCGGCGGCCTGCAGGCGCGCCCGCGCCACCTCGATCTCGCGCGCGCTTCTGGCCCCGCCCTCGGCGATCGAGGCCTGTCGGTTCGCGAGCGCGTCGATCGCCTGGGCGAGCTGGGCGTTCGTCTCGGCGCCGGCCTGGCCAAGCGCCTCGGTCCGGGCCACCAGTCGTCCGCCCGCCGCCTCCAGAGCCTGGGCGCCGTCCTCGGCCCAGGCGTCCAGCGCTTTACCGCGCCGCTCGAATTCCTCGCCCGCCCGGTGGACCGCCTCGGCAATGCCCAGGGCCGTCTCCAGCACCCGCGCGCCACGGCGCGCAATTCCCTCCTCGACCGCGCGGGCCCGCGCCTCGACCTGGCGCGAGACCGTGTCGACGCGCTCCACGTCGCGGTTCAGGATCTCGTCGATCCGGACGACCCGGCGATCGAGCCCGCCGAGCGAATCTTCCAGCCGTTCCGCCTCGGCCTCCAGTGCCAGGCTGGCCTCGCGGCCCCGGGTCTCGGCGAGGCTCACCGCCTCCATCATCAACTGGGCCTGGTCGCGGATCACCAGGCCGACTTCGCGGGTCCGATCGCCCGCCTCGCCGACCATGGCGTCGACCAGGGCGCCGCGCCGTCGGAGGCCCGCCTCCAGATCCTTGTGATGAAAGGCGATGTGTTCCGAGGCCCGGGCCAGCACGCGCGCTCGTCGAGTTCGCGGGCGCTTTCACCGGCCCGTGCGTTCGCCTCCGCCGCCGTCTTGCGCAGCAGTTCGGCGCGGCGGTCGAGGGAGACCTCGTTTTCCCGCGTCGCGTCGGTCAGCTTCTCCGTCGCCCGGCCGAGAACCTCGAGCGAACGCTCCGTGGCGTCACGGGCGATGTCGGCCTGCTGGTGAAGCCCGGCGGCGATCGACCGCACCCGCTCGTGGCCCCCGGGATCAGGGGCGGCGAGGGCGTCGAGCCGCGCCTCCAGCACCCGGGCGTGGGCTTCGAAGGCCTCGCCCCGCTGCAGGTAGAGCAGGATCAGCCAGAACAGGATCGCCGGCGCCACGGCCCCGCCGATCGCCGCCGCCAGCTCCTGCGCGGAGAGGCCGCGAATCTCTGCCAGCCCACCCGTGTCGAGCGCATAGGCGAAGACGAGGGCGAACCAGGCGACGGTCGCGCCCATGGCGCGGACGTCTCCCCGGCGGCGGGCGCCGCGGAAAGCGGCAGGTGTAGATTGGGCAGTTCGATCTGGGCCATGGCGGGACTCGTCTCAGTTGGATGCCATCGCCGCCTCGGCCTCGGCCACGACGGCCCGGGGCGGCAGGGATACGGCGGGTCTACGGACGTGCTGGACCAGGAAGAAGCGGGGCGCGGGCGCGGTATGGGTCACCGACATGACCAAGCGCGCGGCGCCGCGCGGCGGCACCCGGCCGTTGCTGAAACGGATGACGTCGCGCGGCTCCAGTATATCCTCGACCTTGGCGAAAACATCGGAGGTGAAGGGCTGGTTGACCCGCGTCGACTGGCCGAAGGAGAGGCCGTCATAATAGTCGCTGGCGATACCGGGACGTTTCTCCAGCGCGATGTTGAAGAAGTCCCAGTTGCCAGGCGTGGCGTTGCGCACCACCTTGATCAGGGCGAAACCGGTCTGGTGGAAGGTCTTGACCCGGCTGCCGAAACTCTCGTTCACGACGATCTCGATGATCGCGTCGCCGGTGGCCAGGATCTCCTCCAACAGGATGAAGGGCGCCTCCAGCGTGCCCTTGCCGCTCAGAGTCCGACTCGAAATGAATCGAGTGTTTTCAGGCTCTTGCGAGACGGCGCGTGAGGAGTTGGATGCTGGCGAGGAAGATCCAGGCCTCGGCGGTCTCGATGGCCGTCTCGAAGTCCTTGGCCAGCCGCCGGTTTCGATTGAGCCAGGCGAGCGTGCGCTCGACGACCCATCGGCGGGGCAGGAGTTGGAAGCCCTTCACGCCCGCGGGACGGTTGACGATCTCCAGCGACCAGCGGCCGATCCGCTTCAGTGCGCCCTCGAGCTTGGGCCCGGCATAGGCGCCGTCGGCGAAGACGTGGCGCAGGCGGGGAAAGTGGCGGGGGATGGCGGCGAACACCGCCGGCGCGCCGTCGCGGTCCTGGATCTCGGCGCCGTGGACCACGACCGCGACCAGCAGGCCGCCGGTGTCGGTGAGGATGTGACGCTTGCGGCCCTTGACTTTCTTTCCGGCGTCGAAGCCCCGGATACCGCCGCTTTCCGTGGTTTTTACGCTCTGACTGTCGATGATACCG
Organism: Alphaproteobacteria bacterium; assembly: GCA_965226475.1. Classification (GTDB taxonomy): domain Bacteria; phylum Pseudomonadota; class Alphaproteobacteria; genus JASLMY01. The sequence goes on from CBDDDJ010000003.1 coordinate 784,449, forward strand.
GCCGACGGGCCGGCCGCGCGGCCCTCGGCCTCGCGCGCCGCGACCAGCAGTTGCCGGTTGACCTCGGACCAGGTGCCGTCGTCCCGCCAGAGATAAAAGTAGCGCTGCACCGTCGAGCGTGGCGGGAAGTCCCGGGGCAGCATGCGCCATGGACAGCCGCTACGCAGTAGGTAGAGGATCGCGTTCACCACCTCGCGCAATGCCGTCGTCCGAGGCCGTCCCAGCGCTTTGGCGCGAGGCAGCAACGGCTCCAGCACCTTCCATTCTCCATCCGTCAGGTCGCTTGCGTAGCGCAGCAGGTCGCGTTCATACTTCGGGCGAGTGATTTTGGTCCACATGTTGTGTCTCCCTGGTTGCTAAATACAAACAGTGAATCACAACTGACTGAAATCACTCAACTCTTTTCGGGCCAGACACTAAGGCCCAGGATGCGGACGTTCTCGGACGCCTCGGCGAAGGTCACGCCTTCGTGGCTGATCGCGCCAGCCCCGGCGGGCGACGCCAACGCTAGCGACAGGGCGAAGGCCGATAAAGCTCTACGAATCAGACGTTTGTGCGGGCTTCTTAGCATAGCCCCTGATTATCTCGACGGTTTCGCCCGAAAGTCAAAGAATTTACCGTGACGAGTTTGCAACGGTTTTATCCCGGGGGCGGGTTCACAACCGCTTCATCACCTGGTCCGAGAAATCCTGGGCGAAGGCCCATTTGCCATCGGTCCCGGCGGCGAACATCAGTTCTCCCAGGCCTTCGGCCTCCAACTCGCGGATCCGTTCGATCAGCTCGTCGGAGGTACCGACCAGGCAGGTGTCGCGGATCAGCCGCTCGTCGATCAGCGCCGCCTCGCCCGGATGCAGGTAGGTGTAGTGATGTTCATGCGTGCGAAAATGGCGGTGCGACTCCGGCGTCTGGGCCACCAGCGCGCAATAGGGCGCCCACAGGCGCTCGAGGAATTCGGGCACCTCGAGACCCTTTTCGTGCACCTGGTCGTAGAAGTAATAGACGCTGGCCATGACGTTGGGGCCGACCAGTTTCTTTATCCGCGCGGAGGAGACCTCCTCGCCCGGTTCCAGCAGCACGATGTTGGTCAGCGCGCAGTTCAAAAACCCGTCGAGCGTCCGGCCCACCCGGGCGGCGCCCTGGCGGACGTGCGCCATCGCCTGCGGCACCGCGACACCGCGCGGCGGGATGGCGAAGACCAGGCCGTCTCCGTATTCGCCGGCGAGCGCCATGGCCCTCGGCCCGAAGCCCGAGACGTAGAGCGGAATTCTGGGCTCCAGGTTCATGTATTTGTGCTCGTGCATCAGCATTTTGATCGGCTTGGTGCGGCCTTCGTAGGCGTAGTCAACCACCTCGCCCCGCAGAAGGGCGCTCAGCACCCGGAGGTATTCGGCGTATTCCTTGATGCGCATCGGCGGTTGGCCCATGGTCCGGGTCGCCGTGTTGCCGGTGGCGATGCCAATGTGGACGCGGCCCGGCGCGATGCGGTTGAGGCTCGCCATCGCGGCCACGTGGACGGGCGGGATGCGGGTGCCGGCGATCGAGGTGCCGGTGCCGAGGCGAAGCGTGCGGGTCTGTTTCGCCGCCAGCGCCATCACCGCGTAGCAGTCGGAGAACAGCATCTGGCTGTCGGTCACCCAGACGGCGTCGTAGCCGAGGTTCTCGGCATGGCTGAAAAAGCCGATCTCGTCGATATTGGCCATCACGCAGATGCTGAGCTTCATCGTTCTTCCCCGGCCTATTCTGGTGCGGAATTCGCGCGCATCCTCGTTGCAACGCCGCGCCCGGTCAATCGCCGCCGCCCAGTTTGCGCCCCGCCGCCGCAAAGCCGCCGGTGGCGGCGATCAGCTGGTTCAGTTGCCGGCCCATGTCGAGGGCGTTGTCCAGGGGCATGTTCTCGCCCGCGCGGAAGGTATCGCGGGCGAACTTGACCGCCCGAGCATCGAGCCCGGCCAGATGTCCGGTGAAGGCGCCGGCGATCCGGCCGAGATCCTCGCCATCCTCCGCCAGCCGGTTGACGAGGCCCGCCGCGTGCAACCGCTCGGCGGAGATGGGCTCGCCGAAAAGCGCGAATTCCAGGCCCAGGCGGGGTCCGACCAAGCGGGCCAGGATCGGCGTGCAGACGGCGGCGGGGAAGCCGTGGCGCATCTCGTAGGCGCCGAAGGTGGCGTCCCGCGTCGCCAGCACGAAGTCGCAACCCATGGCCAGGGTGAAGCCGCCCGCTACCGCGTGCCCCTCCACGACCGCGACGGACGGGATGGGGGCACGGTGCAGCAGATGAAAGATGTCGACCCAGGCCTCGTCCTCGGCGAAGGGATCGGGCGCGGCGGCCTTGGTCTTCGCGGCCGAGGCCTTGAGGTCGCGCCCGGTGCTGAAGCCGCCGCCGGCGCCCGCGATCACGACGACGAAAATGTCGTGGTCCCCGTGGGCACGGGCCAGCGCCGCGCCCAGCGCCGCCGCCGTCGCGCCGTCGATCGCGTTGCGCCGTTCCGGCCGGTCGATGGTCAGCCGGCGGATGCCGCCCTCGGTCTGTTCACGGATCATGGCGCTTCTCCCCCCGCTTGCCGATGCGGGCGAGGCTATGCCATCGATGGCCTCGGTCATAGCGGCCTGGAGCAAGCGACATGAGCCTTCTCGCGCGGCGCATCGGCGACGCCCCCTTGATCCACCCGGGGATGGACGGGCGCATGGGAAGCAATATCAACGGCCCCTCGCTGATCGCGGCGCCGCCCTGGGTGGCGCGGCCGCTCGCCCGCTACTACCTCTATTTCGCCGATCATCGGGGCCGCTACATCCGCCTCGCGCTGGCGGACCGGGTCGAAGGACCCTGGCGGATGCACGCGCCCGGCTGTCTCGATGTGGCGCAATCGCTCTTCTGCGCCAAGCGGCCGAGCGCGCCCGGCCCGGCCCCCGCCGGCGTCGAGCCCGGGGAAGACTGGCTCTACCCCCATCTCGCCTCGCCCGACGTCCATGTCGATCCCGTCGAAAGACGGGTCCGGATGTACTTCCACGGCCTGCTGCCGGACGGATCCCAGGCGACCCGACTCGCCGTCTCGAGCGACGGCCTCGACTTCGAGGTCCGGCCGGAGGTGCTGGGTCCCTCCTATTTCCGTGCCTTCCGCCATGGCGCCTGGACCTACGCCCACGTCTTTCGCAACCGGCTCTATCGCTCCGCCGACGGCTTGGGCGGCTTCCAGGCCGGGCCGGTGCCCTTCGATCCGGCGACGCGTCACGCGGCCCTGCTGGTCCGGGGCGACCTGGCCCATGTCTTCTGGACCCGGATCGGCGAAGCGCCCGAACGGATCCTGCACGCCACCATGGCGCTGGGCGGGGACTGGAACGACTGGCGGCTTTCCGCGCCCGAGGAACTGCTACGCCCCGAGCGGGCCTGGGAGGGGGCCGGCCTGCCGCTCGAAGCTTCGTTGCGGGGCGCCGTCGACGCGCCGGTCAACCAGCTCCGCGATCCCTGCCCGTTCGAGGCGGACGGCCGTCTGTGGCTGCTCTACGTCATCGCCGGCGAAAGCGGCATCGCGCTCGCGGAACTGGAAGGAGTCTAGGACGGATCGGGCTCTATCCGAATCGCCCGGCCACCCGCTCCCCCGCCATGCCCCATGACATCATGGAGCGTCGCGCGACCCGATCCGCTCACTCGGGCAGGCCGACCTCGCGGAGACCCTCCAGGATCGGTCGGACGGTGGCATCGTCACTGATCAGTAGGATGCCGGTGTAGCGCACCCGGTTCCTTGGACACAAGTTTGTCTCACGCGGCGGGCCTGATTGAGATCGCGGCGTGCCACGCCTGACGAGCTTGAGCGGGGCTCAGGTAGCCGTTCTTTTCGACGATCCACTGGGCATTGTAGAGTTCGACGAAGTCGCGGACGGCGTCCCGCAGCTCCGCGATGTTGCGGTAGATGCGACCATGGATGATCTGTTCCTTCAGCGTGCGATTGAACCGCTCGGCGACGCCGTTGGTCTGGGGCTCGGCGACGAAGGCGTAGGACGGCTGGATGCCCCAGAACTTGATCTGGTTGGTGAAGTGGTCCGACAGATACTGGGAGCCGTGATCCATCCGCAAGGCCAGCCCCCGAGCCGCGCCGGCCGCGGTCGAGCCATACAGCCCGGCAAGCCCCATGGAGATCGGCTGCAGGGCGGCGAAGCGGTCGCCGCGCTTGCAGACATGCCAGCCGACACACTCGGCGTTCCAATGCTCGACGGCGGTGAAGATCCAGCCCCAGCCGTCGTCCACCGTGAACACCCGAACGCCATCGGTGCCCCACATGAGGTTCGGGGCATGAGTGATGATCTCACCGTCATGGGGATTGCCGCCACGGCGGCGGCAGCGATGGGGCGAGAGCAGATTGTTCTCGCGCATCAGGCGGAGCACCCGCTTGCGGGCAACCCGGATGTCGCGACAGACCCGAAGCCGAGCCCAGACCTTGCGGTAGCCCTCGCCCTCCCAGGGCGATGCCTCCAGGTCGGCTTCGATCGCCACCAGCAGCGCCTGGTCCGAGATCGCGGGCTTCGGTCCCCGACGCTTTGCCGGCGGCTGCTCGGCGTGCTGGCCGGAGGTCATGGCGTAGAACGAGGAGCGGGCCATGCCCCAGGCGGCGCAGACCCGCCGCAGGCCGTAGGCCAGACCCGTGCCGGGCGAGGTGGCGGCACTCATCGCCGCGACCTCCGCCGCCCCAAAGGGCCGAAGGTCTCCGTCTTGGCCTCCAGCAGTTCCACCTGCATGGTCAACTCTCCGATCCGCTTCATGGCGCTATCCAGTTCCGCCTGCACCGGATCGCCCTTGCGTTGCTTGAGCGAGGCGTCGATCCCGCCGATCGCTTTCTCACGCCACTGCTCGAGCCGGAAGATCTCTACGCCCAACTGGCGCGACAGAAGTTGCACCGGCTCGTCACGCAAAAGCCGCGGAACGACCTCACGCTTGCGCGCCACCGTCCATCGCTGGCCAAGTCCCAGCGGGCCTGCCGGCAAAGCCTGGCCTGGGGAAAACGTGGACGAGCCAAGCTCGCCCGCATTTACCACAGGCCCATCAACAGCAACTTTCTTCTCAAAATTATCGGCCATGTTCCGGTCCTCCTTGGACACTTCGATTAAGCCAATTCTGTGTCCAAGGAAATCGGGTCCGCATCACAGTAGGATGCCGGGTACATGCTCGAGGCGCATGTCGGGCGCATGTCTGGCGAGATTTGAGAGGGCCCGATTGGCGTCATCGACGCGCCCGCGTCGTCCGAACATGTATGCCTTCTGGAGCCAGGACACCAAATGGGCGGGCTCCAGGCTCAAGATCTCGTCCGCAATGGCAAGCGCTTCGTCGAATTCACCCAGAACGGTCAACGCGCGCGAGAGGCCCGTACGGTACCAGTTCGGATAAAACGGGTTGAGTGACATGGCGGCGCGATAATGGTCGATGGAGTCGCGATGGGCTCCCGCATTGGACAGCCCAAAGGCGAGAAACGCACGCATATCGGCGTTGCCGGGATAAAGCTCGAAGCCGCGCCGGGCCATGGCGAGACCCTCGTCGTGGCGTTTCATGGATCCCGATACCATGACGGCCAGACCAATGGCCCATGAAACCGTGTCGTCGAGCGCCATCGCGCGATCGGCGCATTCGCGCGCGCGGACGAACTTGGCTTGCGAACCGCCGGTATAGCCCAGGCGACCGTCCCACCAATGCGTGAAGCCCAGCGTGGCCCAGGCATAGGCGTAATCGGCGTCGCGTTCCAACGCCTTTTCAGCCAGCGATCGGGCTTGCAAAAAATCCGTGGCGTTGAAACGCATGAACAGTTCCGTGGCCTGGACGCACAGCTGCCAGGCCTCGATATCGCTGGTGCCGCGCGCCCACATGAGCGCTTCCTCGCCATCGGTCAGTCTCACCCTGAGGGCGGTGACGATTTGCTTCGTGATTTCGTCTTGAATATCGAAGAGATCGTCGATGGTGCGGTCGAAACGCTCGGCCCAAACATGACCGCCATCGGCGGCGTCGATGAGCCGCGCGGTAATGCGCAGTCGATTGCCACCGCTGCGAACGCTGCCTCCCAGAACGTAACGAACGCCCAACTCATTGGCGACCTGACGTAAATCGTCGGCTCGTCCCTTGTAGGAAAAGCTCGAATTTCTCGCTATGACGCGCATTTGAGAGATCTTCGAAAGCGCGGTGATGATATCTTCCGAAATGCCGTCGGCGAAAAACTGGTGCTCCGAATCGCTGGACATATTGTCGAAGGGAAGCACCGCGATGGAAGGTTTGTCCGGTATCGGCGATGGCGCGGCGTCGGCCGCCGGCGCCATGCCACCGACGAACGTTCGCGCGGGTTTCCAGCGCCAGACGCGGACCGGCTTGGCGATGTTCTTCACCTCGTGGCTGCCGTCGTCGACGAACAGGGCATCGGTCTTGCCGTGTATCTGTTCGTGCACGTTGCCGGATACGGCGATGCCGCCAGGCTCCGAAAGCGCTTCCAGGCGCGCCGCGATGTTTACCCCGTCGCCGTGAATGTCGTCGCCATCGATGATGATGTCTCCGAGGTTGATGCCGATACGAAAACTCATCCGGCGAGCGGCCGGGCCCGCAGCCGAACGGGGCGCGTTATTTCAGGAACTCGCGGACCAGGGCGAGGAATTCCTCCAGCTGGTCGTGGTGCACCCAGTGGCCGGCGTCGTCGATGTTGACGGCGCGGGCGTTGGCGAAATTGTCGAGCCGGCCGTCGAGGTTTGGGTCGCTCGCCCAGCTTTCGCCGCCGCGCACCAGCAGGGTCGGACAGGCGATTCGGCCCCAGAGGCCGCGGATTCTGGCCGGCGAGAGGCCGTGTGGCGCATCGGTCCGGGTGTAGTTGTCGAACTTCCAACCGTAGGTGCCATCCTCGTTGCGGTTGACCCCGTGCACGGTGAGGTGGCGGGCCTGGTCGGGGGTCAGGTGCGGGTTGGCTTCCTGCATCCGTTCCCAAGCCTCGCGCAAACTGGGGTAGCGTCGCGGCTGGCGGGCGGAAGAAGCCCGGAGCTCCTCGACCCAGGCCTGCATCCGCTCGTGGGTGGCGTTCTCCTTGAGCGACGCCTCCCGCTTCGGCGAGAGGCCCAGGCCCTCGATCGCCACCAGGCGGCGCACCTTTTCGGGATAGAGGCCGGTGAAGGCGAGGCTGATCATGCCGCCCAGGGAATGGGAGACGATGTTGACCGGCGCCAGCTCGTTTTGATGCACGAGCTGTGCGATGTCGTAGATGAAGTCCGGCAATACGTAGCCGCCGCCGACCATCCATTCGCTGTCGCCATGGCCGCGCAGATCGGGGGCGATGACGTGGTAGTCGTGGCGTAGCGCTTCCGCCACCCAGTCCCAGTTGCGGCAATGGTCGCGCCCGCCGTGCACCAGCAGCAGCGGCGGCGGCGCCTCGGCGTTGCCCCAGTCGACATAATGCAAGCGCAGGCGCTGGGAGATATAGCTGTGGGAGGTCGGTCCCACGAGTGATTCGGACATGGCCTCGGCTCTTCGTTCGGTGGCGCGATTCCCCCGCCGGGCGCCCTGGCGCGGCGGCGGCATCTCACCTACTCTCGCCGCCGGTCTCTGGTCAAGGGGTGGAAGGATCCGACATGCCGGTTGGGGGGATGGGGCCGCCGGGACATCTCGGCGCGCTTCTCGCGATCCTGTTGCTCGCCGCCTGCATCGGCCCGGACGAGGACGCCGTTCCGCCGCTCGCCGGCGCGGCGGCCGATGCCGGCTGGCGGGCGGCGCGGCCCGATTCCGTCGGCCTCGATCCGGCCCGCCTCGGCCGGTTCGCCGATGACGTGGGCAAGCTCGGTTTCGTTCGCGCCCTTCTGGTGGCCCGGAATGGCTGCCTGGTCGCCGAACATTACCGCCAGGGTCACGGCCAGGGCGTGGCCCAGCCGCTGCTCTCCATCTCCAAGACCGTGTTGTCCGCGGTCGCCGGCGCGGCGCTGCGCGACGGCTTGATCCGCGACCTCGACCAGCCGGTGGCCGAACTGCTGCCGGCGGCCCTCGCGGCGCCGCTGGCCCGCGATTCGACGCCGATCACGCCTCGCCACCTCCTGACCATGTCCTCTGGGCTGATCAGCAGCGAGATCGACCTCAATCACGTGGCATGGCGCGAAATGCCCGATCCGGCACTGGCGATCCTGACCGAGGACCCGGTCTTCCCCGCCGGCCGGGCCTTTCGTTACGGTACCGGAAATGCCCATGTCCTGGGCGCGGCGATCGCCCATTCGAGCGGCCGGCGCCTCGCCGAATATGCCCAAACCGCCCTGCTGCGGCCCGCCGGCATCGTCGTCGGCGCCTGGGCAAAGGACCAGACGGGACGCGACTTCGGCGGCATCGGCATATTCATGACGCCGCGCCATCTCGCCCGCTTCGCCCAGCTCTATGTCCAAGAGGGCCGGCTCGGCGGCCGCCAGATCCTGCCCGCCGCCTGGATTGCCGACAGCATGGCGCCTCGCTTCAAGACCGTGCCCCGGGACCTCTACGGCGACTACGAATACGGCTATTTCTGGTGGCTGCGCCGGATCGGCGGCCACCCGGTGCTGGTGGCGCGCGGGTTCTCCGGCCAGACCATTCACGCGGTCCCGGCGCGCGACCTCGTCGTCGTCACCAGTTCCGACTGGTTCGCGCCGGACGAGGTCGCGACCCGGCGGTTCACGTCGCTGCGCGACGAGGTCGAAGGTTATCTCGCCGACGCCCTGGCGCGGCTCGATGCCGATCCCGCCGACGGGCGCTGCCAGATCTGATTCGAATCTCCATGAATGGCGGCGCCACGTCCGGCCTTGGAACTTTTGTCGGCCGGTATCAGAACGGCCAGACGACGAGGATGGCCGGGATCGAAACGGCAACGACCAGGATTTCGAGCGGTAGGCCCATGCGCCAATAGTCGCCGAAGCGATAGCCGCCGGGGCCCATGATCAGCGTGTTGTTCTTGTGACCGATCGGCGTCAGGAAGGCGCACGACGCCGCGACCGCCACGGCCATCAGGAAGGGATCGGGATCGACGCCCAGCCGGCCGGCGACATCGATCGCGATCGGCGCCGCGATCACCGCCGTCGCGGTGTTGTTCATCACGTCCGAGAGGGTCATGGTCACCACCATCAACAGGGCGAGGACGACCCAGGGCGCCGCGCCGCGCGTCAGGTCGACGATGGCTTCAGCCAGGACGGCGGTGCCGCCGCTCGCGTCCAGCGCCGCGCCGATCGGGATCATCGAGCCCAGCAGCACGATCACCGGCCATTCGATCGAATCGTAGATTTCCCGCGCCGGCACGATGCCGAGCAGCACATAGAGCACGACCACGGCCGCGAGCGCGCCGGCGAGATAGATCAAGCCGAAGCTCGCCAGCACGATCGCCGCCAGGAAGATCGCCACCGCCAGGCCCGCCTTGCGGCGTTGGATCAGCTGCAGGCCCCGGTTGGCGGGCGGCAGGGCGCCGAGCCTGGGCACCGCGTCGGCGAGGCTGTCGCCCGAACCCAGCAGCAGGAGGATGTCGCCCGCCCGGATGGTCAGGCGGCGGACCCGTTCGCCGAAGCGCCGGCCCTCGCGGGAAACCCCCAGGAGCGCCACGCCGGTCCGCTGCAAGAGCAGCATGGACAGGGCCGAGCGGCCCTCGATCTGAGCGCCCCGCGGCACCACCACCTCGACCAGCTCCAGATCCTCGCCCCGAAGCGCGCCCGGCCCCTGGCTTTCGTCGACGAAATCGAAGCCGAGGATCCCCATCAGCTTCTAGATCGCCTCGGGCCCGGCCTGGAGGCTGACGACGTCGCCGGCGACGAGCCGCACATGGCGGGCCAGTCCCGGCAACCGCCGGCCGTCGCGGATCAGGCCGACGATGGTGGCGCCCGCTTCCTCCGCCGGCTCCTCCAGCTCGATCAGCCGCATGTCGATCACGCGGCTTTCGGGCGGGACCTTCAGTTCGGCGACATAGTCCTCGAGCTCGAACAGTTCGCCCGCGCTGTCGTGGCGGCCGCGCGCCGCCGGGATCAGGCGCCAGCCGATCAGCGTCACGAACAGGACGCCGGCGATCGCGGTCACCAGGCCGACGGGGGTGAAATCGAACATGGTGAAGGGCTCGCCCAGGGTCTCGCCGCGAAAGGCGGCGATGACGATGTTGGGCGGCGTGCCGATCAAGGTCACCATGCCGCCCAGGATCGAGGCGAAGGAAAGCGGCATCAGCGTCAACGCGGGCGAACGGGCGCCGGCGCGGGCCGCCTGCAGGTCGACCGGCATCAGCAGGGCCAGCGCGGCCACGTTGTTCATTACCGCCGACAGCACCGCCGCGAGACCCGTCATCACCCCAATGTGGAACCAGAGCGCCCGGCCCCCGTCGATCAGCCGGTTCGCCACCAATTCCACCACGCCCGAGTTGGAGAGGCCGCGGCCGACGACGAGGACGAGCGCGATCACCACCGTCGCGGGATGGCCGAAGCCCTGGAAGGCCTGGTCGGCCGGCACCGCGCCGACGATCAGCGCCACCACCAGGGCGGCGAAGGTCACCAGATCGTAACGCCAGCGCCCCCAGATCAGCAGCGCGAAAACCACGCCCAGGATCGAGAAGAGGAGGATCTGTTCGCCGTTCACCCCGCCATCTCTCGGACCCGATATCCGAGGCGGGGGAAATGCACCTGGACGCGGCCGACCCGGTCGTCCTCGCGGGCGAGCGTGATCGTCTCGGCCGTGGCCCGAACCACCCGGCCCTGGACGGGATCGGGCGCGAAGTCCTCCGTCCCGATCTCGACCCGGCGCCCCTCCAGCCCGTCGCCGGCGGGCGCAAGCGGCCGGGGCTCGGCCGCGCGGGCGGCGGCGAGCGCGGCCTCGGGCGTGGCCTCGCGGCGGCGCCCATGACCGTTGGCGGCGATCCGCGCCATCCAGGTGGCCGTCGCCACCCGTCCCTCCAACACGTCGCCCGCCCGGCCATCGAAGGCCTGGAGCCACCAGAGCCGCTGATAGACCGCGAAATCGCCGAGATTCGGCGCCCCGCCGAGCAGCCAGTCCCGGCCGTCGGCGAGCAGTCCCTCCAGCCAGCCGAGCATCAATTGGAGCTGCGCTCGGTCGTGCGGCGGGACGTGGCGAAGCTCTTCCGCGCCCGGGGGCGCATGACCGCGCATCGCGGCCCGGTCGGCGAAGAAGTCGGCGCCCAGCCGCTCGGCGTTCAGCGCCGTGACATAGCGCGCCGTCGGCCACATCAGCACCCGTTCGGCCCAGGTGGCGTGGATATGGATCTCCGCCGCCGAGGCCTCGGGCAGCGCGGCGGGCTCGCCCGCCCGGCGGTCGAGCTCCATGGCGATGGCGAGCGTGTCGCAGAAGACGTCGGCGCCGATCTGCAGCACCGGCGTCCGGCGGAAACCGCTGGTCAGCGGCTCGACGAAGGGTTTCGGCGCCGTCATCGGCTGGATCACCGAGACCCAGTCGAGCCCCTTTAGTGTCTGGCCCGAAAAGAGTTGAGTGATTTCAGTCAGTTGTGATTCACTGTTTGTATTTAGCAACCAGGGAGACACAACATGTGGACCAAAATCACTCGCCCGAAGTATGAACGCGACCCGCTGCGCTACGCAAGCGACCTGACGGATGGAGAATGGAAGGTGCTGGAGCCGTTGCTGCCTCGCGCCAAAGCGCTGGGACGGCCTCGGACGACGGCATTGCGCGAGGTGGTGAACGCGATCCTCTACCTACTGCGTAGCGGCTGTCCATGGCGCATGCTGCCCCGGGACTTCCCGCCACGCTCGACGGTGCAGCGCTACTTTTATCTCTGGCGGGACGACGGCACCTGGTCCGAGGTCAACCGGCAACTGCTGGTCGCGGCGCGCGAGGCCGAGGGCCGCGCGGCCGGCCCGTCGGCCGGTATCATCGACAGTCAGAGCGTAAAAACCACGGAAAGCGGCGGTATCCGGGGCTTCGACGCCGGAAAGAAAGTCAAGGGCCGCAAGCGTCACATCCTCACCGACACCGGCGGCCTGCTGGTCGCGGTCGTGGTCCACGGCGCCGAGATCCAGGACCGCGACGGCGCGCCGGCGGTGTTCGCCGCCATCCCCCGCCACTTTCCCCGCCTGCGCCACGTCTTCGCCGACGGCGCCTATGCCGGGCCCAAGCTCGAGGGCGCACTGAAGCGGATCGGCCGCTGGTCGCTGGAGATCGTCAACCGTCCCGCGGGCGTGAAGGGCTTCCAACTCCTGCCCCGCCGATGGGTCGTCGAGCGCACGCTCGCCTGGCTCAATCGAAACCGGCGGCTGGCCAAGGACTTCGAGACGGCCATCGAGACCGCCGAGGCCTGGATCTTCCTCGCCAGCATCCAACTCCTCACGCGCCGTCTCGCAAGAGCCTGAAAACACTCGATTCATTTCGAGTCGGACTCTAAGACCCAGCACCAGGCGGATCTTCTCGCCATAAGGCGAGATGTCGTAGTGATGCAAGACCAATTCGTCGGCGCCGATCGCTCCGGTGGTCACGCGCCGGCTTTGATCTCGACGCCGGCCCAGCCCTCGATCAGCTTGGCGATCTCGGTGATGTCGCGATCGCGCCAGCCCTGGTGCTCGACCAGCTTGAAGACTTGGCGGACCTGCTGGCAGACGAACTGCGAGACGCCGAGCCGCTCGCCCTCCGCCACCGCCAGGTCGATATCCTTCAGCAGGATGTGCATCGGCGCGCCGTAGGCGAAGCTACGCGGCGTGACGTCGCGCGGGATCTTGTCCTCCGTCGCGCTGTTGCGCCCGGAGCCGGCGTTGATCGCCTCCAGCATCACGGTGGGGTCGAGCCCGGCCTTGACCCCCATGGCGAGCGCCTCGCAGGAGGCGACCAGCGCGGTGGCCGAGAGGATGTTGTTGGCGAGCTTCAGGACCTGGGCGTGGCCCGGCCTGTCGCCGCAATGGACGACCTTGCGGCCGAGTTTCTCCAGCAACGGCCTGGCCTCCTCGAAGGCGGCCATCGGGCCCGAGACCATGATCGAGAGGGTGCCGGCGCGCGCGCCCGGCGGGCCGCCGCTGATCGGCGCGTCGATCGTGGTGATCCCTTTTTCCGCCAGCGCCGCCGCCGTCGCCTCGGCGAAGGCGGAGCCGGTGGTGCAGGTCGAGATGTAGAGCCGGACCTTGTCGCCCTGGACGATGCCGTCCCCGCCCAGCACGATCTCCTCGATCACCCGGTTGTTCGGCAGCGAGACGAAGACCAGTTCGCATGCCTCGGCGACTTCCCTGGGCGAGCCGGCCTTGCGGGCCTGGCGCTCCAGCAACGGCGCCATTGCCGCCTCGCTGATGTCGTGGACCACCAGCCGCTGGCCCGCCTCCAAGAGGTTCGCCGCCATGGGCTGGCCCATGTTGCCGACGCCGATGAAGCCGATTTCGTCCGTCATGATATTTTCCTCCCCGTGCGAATTGCGCGGCCCAACCTAGTTCATTCGCCCGCCCGACTTCAAAAACCCCTTCTCGGCCAATTCCCGAGCGACGACCCGGGCGATGATCCGGTGGGCGAGATCGTTTGGGTGGCTGTCGACATTGGCGGGATAGGGCGGGGCGGGCTGGTGGCGAGCGCCGCCAGGGGATCGATCACAGGAACACCGCGCGCCGCGAGATCGGCCCGCGCCACCGCGCGCCAGCGCCGCTCGCTTCCCACCAGCGCGTCGAGCGGTCCGTGCGCGGACCGGTCGGCCACCCGTGGCCGCGCCGCCAGCTCCTTGGTCGGCATCAAGATCACGGCGAAGGCGATGCCGTGCGCCCTCAGGCGCCGGGCCGCCTCGGCGATCAGCGCGAGCGAGGCGCGCGCGCCCACGCGGATGCGCACGTCGCCGTCGTCGAGCGCCTGCAAACGGTAGCGTGGCGTGAGCAAGGTCTTCCATTCGGGCCCGTCGTGAACCGAAACGAAGGGACGGTGCGCCGGTGTGATCGCCGCCCGCGCGGTCTCGAAATCGCCGGCCAGCAGGCCCATTCGAACGTCGATGTCGCCCCCACGGGCGATTGCGACATACAGGTTGCGCAGCAGGCCGAAGACCCGGCTCCAACTCTTGATCCAGTGGTTGAAGCGCCGCGCCGGGGTCGCTTCCGGCCCGGGTCCGGCCTCCTCGGTCCGCGCCCGCTCGTCCAGCAGATGGCGCACCAAGCCCGTTTCCGCCTCCAGCCGCCGGATTTCCGCCAGCTCTCCCGCCGTGGCGATATCGGCGAGCGTGCCGCGGGCCCGGGCGGTGCGGTAGTCGTCGAAGAAGTCGTTGCCGAAATAGAGCGTCAGCAGCACCAGCTTGGGGTGGAAGGCGATGGCGCGCTCCAAATGGTCGAGGCTGTCCCGAATGCCGTAGGTCGGCAGCCCCATGTTGTAGAGGCTGGCCCCCGTCGCCTCGGCCAGCCGGCGCGGCCAGGCGGCCTCGGCGCGCACTTGGCTGCCGTAGACGTGGGAATCGCCCATCGCCACGATTTCGACCCTCGCCGTTACGGACGGGTTGCGGAAACCGAGGGCGTCGTGTTCGGGTAGTGCCGGGTCGCCCCGGTAGCCGGAGACCGGATCGCCGACGGGGCGGAAAGGTCTTCTCGTCGACTGCCGGGACGACGGCGCTCGCCACGTGCAGCAGCCCTTCGAAGACGAGGAGGGCCATGGCGAGGAGCGCCAGGTTTTTGGCCACCGCCGCCGCCGGGGCGCCGAGCCTGGTAATCAATCGCCCCCTCGAGCCAAACCGAACCGGATCCGGCGTCACGGTTCCGTGACGCCTCGGCCGGGAGTATGGCACACTCGTCCGCGCGGCGCCGCCGGGGTGCCGTCCGTCGGGAGGGTCAGCACATGAAAGTCGTCGAGGCGATCGCCGAAATCCTGAAGCGCGAGGGGGTGGAGATGCTGCTCGCCTACCCCGTCAACCACATTATCGAATACGCGGCCAGGGCCGATATCCGCACCATCATCTGCCGCCAGGAGCGGATCGGCCTGCACATGGCCGACGCCATCGCGCGCCTCACCAGCGGCGAGAAGATCGGCGTATTCGCCATGCAGCACGGCCCCGGCGCGGAGAACGCCTTCGGCGGCGTCGCCCAGGCCTACGGCGAAAGCGTGCCGATCTTGGTCCTGCCCCAGGGCTATGCGACGGACATCGCTCATGTCGAGCCCAACTTCAACTCGACCCTCAATTACAGGCACGTGACCAAGTCGACCGAGGCGCTGGTCAATCCGAACCAGGTGGTGGACGTCATGCGCCGCGCCTTCGCCCAGGTGCGGAACGGCCGGCCGGGGCCCGTGCTGGTTGAGGTGCCGGGCAATCTGATGATGGCGGAAGTCGACGGCGAGATCGACTATACGCCGCAGGTCTCGTTGAAGAGCGCACCGGACCCGGACGGGGTCGAACGGATGGCCGACACCCTGGTCGCCGCCGAGTGCCCGGTGATCTATGCCGGCCAGGGCGTGCACTACGCCAAGGCCTGGGACGATCTGGCACGCCTATCGAAACTGCTGGCCGCGCCCGTCACCACCAGCCTGCAGGGCAAGAGCGCCTTCCCGGAAACCCACCCCATGAGCCTCGGTTCCTGCGGCCGGGCCATTCCGAAGGCGGTGCACGAGTATCTGGCCAAGGCCGACGTCATCTTCGGCATCGGCTGCAGCTTCACCAGCACCGGTTTCGGCACCGCCATGCCCAAGGGCAAGACGATCCTGCACGCGACCCTCGACCCCCTCGACATCAACAAGAACCAGGTCTCCAACCAGGGGCTGATCGGCGACGCCGGCCTGACGCTCCGGGCCCTGAACGCCGCCGTGGAAGCCCGTCTCGACGGCGCGGTGCGCGAGTCGTCGGCCGCCGAGGCGGACATCGCCGGCATCAAGGCCGGCTGGCTCGAGGAGTGGATGCCCAAGCTCACCTCGAACGAGACCCCGCTCTCGCCCTATAGGGTGCTCTGGGACCTGCACCAGACGGTGGACCGCGACAACACGATCATCACCCACGACGCGGGCAGCCCGCGCGACCAGATTTCGCCCTTCTGGGAATCGACGGTGCCGCTCTCCTATATCGGCTGGGGTAAGACGACGCAGTTGGGCTATGGACTTGGTCTCGCCATGGGGGCGAAGCTTGTCCGGCCCGACAAGCTCTGCATCAACGTCTGGGGCGACGCGGCGATCGGCTTCACCGGCATGGACTTCGAAACGGCGGTCCGGGAGCGGATCCCGATCCTCTCGATCCTGATGAACAATTTCTCGATGGCGATCGAGCTGCCGATCATGGAGGTCTCGACCGAGAAGTTCCGCTCGACCGACATCTCCGGCGACTATGCGGCCATGGCGCGCGCCTTCGGCGGTTACGGCGAACGGGTGACCGATCCGGCCGAGATCATCCCGGCGATCCGGCGGGGCATCGAGCAGACCCAGGCCGGCGTCCCGGCGCTCTTGGAATTCATCACGGCGAAGGAGATCACGATCTCCAAGTTCTGAGGCGCGCGAAGCCGAGGCCGGCGCAAGCCCGGTCCGAAAATTCGTCGATTGGGGTCATGTCGGCGCGTCCGCGCGTCGACATTCCGCCAGCGGCCCGCTCCACCGGTTACCGCGAACGAGCATGGTCACCCAATGGGCCCCGACGCGCGGAGCGCCATCCCGATCGCCATGCGCCGCTCGCGCCGACGGAATTCGGGACGGACGGAAGGCGCGATGGGGCGTCATGCCGCGCCGTCGGCAAGCCAGCGTGAACATTCCGTCCCAAGCTCCCGGGCGGCGCGCGTCTCGTACTCGTCCACGTCTTCCTGGCCGAGCGTATCCGCCCAGCGCCCATTGACGCCCTTGTTTATGAAAACCTCCGCGCCCGCATCCCAAAACGCTCCGCCCAGCGGCACGCTCTTCGCCGCGTTGCTTTTCATCCAATCGAATGAGCAGTACTCGAGAATGAGGTCCCAACGCGACTCGTCGATGCCTATCTCGAGAAACCTCGCGATCCGACGCATCTCCCCGCCCATATCGCGCTTGAGGTCGTTGAAGTGAACCAGCATCAAATTGGGAAGCTCCCGTAGCTCCCACCACGATGCCACGTTCTCCCAGAATGGCCAGAAGGGGTGGCCGTCCCGGTCCAGCCAGTCGCGCCAGTACTGGCGAATATCCGAAGGCGGTCGTTCGATGGGAGGCCCGACCCGATTCGGCGTCTCGTTGAGCGCGTCGTACCAAATCTGATTTGCGTTCGAATGGTGGTTGTACAGGCTCCACACGACATCACGCCCATCGCGACCGATGTAGATATATTTGGCCCGCGGCGAGTAGACGAGCGCGTCCACCGGCAAATGGGTTTTCAAGAAGCGGCGGTGGGTTTGCGCCTCGACGTCGGGGAGTTTCACCTCCTTGGGCGGCACCCGCAGGTCGAGCCATGGAGACATCTCCGCGACCTCGAGGTCTGGATCCCCGCCAAACATCATCTGCGCGATGATCTGCTGCATCCAGGTGGTTCCCGCTTTGGCGTATGTTGAGATGATTATGTCATCATCGCGGAATTTGAAATCGTTCAAGATCGTGGAATCGAAATGATGGTTGTGAAGTTCCCGAGTTTTCCCTGGCCATGCGATGTCCATGCTCATCAAGGCTCCAAATTGCGCCGCCGCCGAGTCCGGGGATAAATCTACCCCATGGGACGAGAGAATGTCTCCTTGCGGCGTGGCATCCCATGAGCGGCCCCGCCGCTTCGCCATGCCGATTACCGTGCCGAACCGGGTATCTCGCCCGACGAGAGAGCCAGCAGATACTGTCCATACTCGCTTTTGCCCATCGCCTCCGCCCGTTCGCGCAGTTGGACATCGTCGATCCAAGCCCGAAGAAACGCGATTTCCTCGGGCGAGGCCACGACCAGGCCTTGCCGCTTCTCCACGGTGGAAATGAAACTCGATGCTTCCAACAGGCTTTCGTGCGTTCCCGCATCCAGCCAGGCGTAGCCCCTTCCCATGATCCGCATCGCCAAGTTGCCGTCCCGGACGTAGGTTTCGAGGAGGCTCGTGATCTCCAACTCCCCGCGCGCGGAAGGCTCGACCCGCCGCGCGCGCTCCGGCGCGCCGCCGTCGAGGAAATAGAGCCCGGTCACCGCATAATTGGATGGCGGGTCGGCCGGCTTCTCGACGATGGCGCGTATCACGTCGCCGGCGCCGAGATCGACGACGCCATAACGCCCCGGATCGGACACCCGGTAGCAGAAGATCGTTCCGCCCGAGCGGATATCGTCCGCTTCGCCGAGCAAATTCGACAGGCCTTGGCCGAAAAATATGTTGTCGCCGAGCACCATCGCGGATGGCCCCCCCGACAGGAACTCTTCCGCCAGGATGTAGGCCTGCGCCAACCCGTCCGGCGAGGGCTGGACGAGATAGGTCAGTCGAATCCCCCATTGCGAGCCGTCGCCGAGCAGACGTTTGAATTGCGCCTGGTCTTCCGGCGTGGTGATGACGGCGATATCGCGAATTCCGGCCAGCATCAGTACCGACAGGGGATAATAGATCATGGGCTTGTCGTATACGGGAAGCAGCTGTTTCGAGATGCACATGGTAACCGGGTACAATCGCGTACCGGATCCGCCCGCGAGTATGATTCCCTTCCGATCGGTCATAACCGGCTCTTTTTCGATATCGCCTCGGACATTCCCAATCTTTCGCCGAACCCCGCCCGGTCCCGCAGCGCACGCAACCAGGCTTCATTGCGCAGGTACCAGCGCACCGTTCGCTCGAGGCCGACTTCCAGAGGGGTCGATGCTTTCCAGTCCAACTCCGTTCGAATTCGCGTCGCGTCGATGGCGTATCGCAAATCATGCCCGGGTCGGTCGGGGACGAATTCTATCAAATCGGCGTGGGAACCCGAAGTCGGGGACAATTCGTCCATGATCCGGCAAACCAGATGCACCAGATCGATATTCCTCGCTTCCGAATTACCGCCGATATTGTAGCTTCGGCCGACCTCTCCCCGGCGAAGGACGGTGAGCAGCGCGTCGGCGTGATCCTCCACGTAGAGCCAGTCGCGAACATTCTCTCCCGTGCCGTAGACGGGTATCGGTTCCCCCACCAGCGCCTTCAGGATCACCACTGGCAGAAGCTTTTCCGGAAACTGGAAAGGACCATAGTTGTTCGAACAATTCGTCAACAGGACGGGAAGATCATAGGTCTCGCACCAGGCGCGGACGAGATGGTCGGATGCCGCCTTGGAGGCGGAGTAGGGCGAGCGTGGCGCGTAGGGCGTGGTTTCGGTGAATTTGCCGGACACGCCGAGGGAACCGAAGACTTCGTCGGTGGAAATATGGAGGAACCGGAAGTCATCGGGCCGTCCCTTCCGCGTCCAGTGCGCCCGTGCCGCCTCGAGCATGTTGTGAGTGCCCACGACATTGGTCTCGATGAACACGCTCGGCCCGTCGATCGAACGGTCGACGTGGGATTCCGCCGCCAGGTGGATGACGGCGGCGGGATCGTGGCGGGCGAATACCCGTTCGAGCCCGTCGGGATCGCGGATATCCACGGCTTCGAAGGCATAGCGCGGACTGTCCGCGACCGCCGCCACGTTCTCGAGACAGGACGCATAGGTCAAGGCGTCGAGATTGACCACCCGATGCCCCGACGCGACCGCGTGCCGCACCACCGCGGACCCGATGAATCCCGCCCCGCCGGTCACCAGAATTTTCAATGTTCGACCTTCGCCATCCGCGGCCGCCCCGTCATCGCGTCGCGATCCGACATCGCCCGGCGGTGAAGCTGGAGCGGATCGAGTTTGATCCAAAGCGCCCGGCGGACCAAGCCCGAATTGCTATAGGCCATGTGTTCCCGGATTCGCAAGCCGCCCGGGCGAGAGAGATTGTCGTCGAACCGTCCGGCGACTATCTTGACCGACCAAGCGCCCGTCATCCGGTATAAGGCGCCGTCCGCGATGAAAGCCCCTCGGGCCCGTCGGCCAGCGGCGATTGGTCGCGCCGGTGGGCGGGTGGCGGTTCCGACCGGGGATCGGCGATCGAGCGGGATTGAAGGTGTGGCTCCAGCGGTGATTTCGGCCCGGTTTCCGCCACCCGCCAAGCAGGGGCATGATTGGCGATGACCCGCATTTCGGTTCTGTGCTCGAACCTGGGCACAAACTGCGTCATGCGGGCGACGTTGCTCGTCGAACTGTTGTGCCGCGATTTCGAGGTTCGCCTGGTAGGCTTCGATTCCGGCGCGGGGCTTTGGGCGCCGGCCCGCGACCTCGACGTTCCGGTGGACGCGATCCCCGTCGCCAACGCGTGGCAGTCGGGCTGGCGGGCATGGCGTGGCGACGCGTTACGGGAAACGGACGCGCTCGTCGTGTCGAAGCCCCTGCCCACCAGCCTCGGTCCCGGCTGGCTCGGCGCGCGCGCCGGCATTCCAGTCGTGCTGGACATCGACGATTGGGAAGTCGGGCTTTTCCCTGGCCTGGCCGGTCGCGGCATTGCCCAAGCCGCCGGCGAAGTGCTGCACGAGGCCTGGACCGCCATTTCTCCCGGGCAGCTAAACGCCCGCTCGACGACCCGTGCCTGCGAGTTCATCGCCCGGCGGGTCTCCTGGCCCAAGCTGGTGTCGAACCGCTGGCTGCAAGCCCGCTACGGCGGCGACCTGCTCTACCATGTCCGCCAACCCCTGGCCGTGGCGACCCACCCGGCGGGGTGCGGCGATCTGGTGTCCCGGGATCGGCCCTGGGTCGGATTCGTCGGAACCGTGCGTCCACACAAGGGTGTCGATGTCCTGATCGAGGCCCTCGCCCGCATCACCGGTCCCCGCGCGCCCGGCCTTCTGCTCGCCGGGGCCGATCCCGGCAGCGGGCAGGCACGAGAGACCCTGGCCATGGCGAGGGAGAGGCTGGGCCCCGAGCGTCTGCGCCACCTGGAGCCCTTTCCCTCGGCCGAGCTGGCGGGCGTCCTCGCGGTCTGCGACGTGATAAGCGTGCCCTCGCGCGCCGGAAACGCCGCGCGCGGCCAGATCCCGGCCAAGCTGTTCGATGCCATGGCCGCCGGCCGTCCGATCGTGGCGAGCGGCGTGAACGACGTGCCGGAAATCCTGGAGGGATGCGGTCGCGTGGTCCCACCGGACGATGCCGGAGCACTGGCCGACGCCATCGCCGAACTGGTCGCGGACCCTGGACTTGCCGCCACGCTGGCGCGGGCGGCCCGCCAGCGCCAGGCCGAGCGATACAGCCATGACGCCGGCCGCGCCGTCGCGGTCGCGGCCGTTCGCCGCGCGCTCGGAAGAGATGGCGCGGCGCGAAGCTTCCTTGGAGGCGGATCACGTGCCTGAATCCGACGGGACCGAGCACCCCACCGCCTTCAACCCGTCCTACGTGGCGCTTCGCCGCGACATCCTGCGTCTCCTCCCCGAACGTCCCGGAGACGTGCTCGACGTCGGCTGCGCGACCGGCGTTCTCGGGACCTATCTGCGCCGCGAGCGGGGTGCCCGGGTGTGGGGAATCGAAAGCGATCAGCGCATGGCGGCCATCGCGCGGGAGGTGCTCGACGAGGTTCGCGAAGCGGACCTGAACGGCGCGTCCCTGACGAGCTTGGCTGGTTCGGAACGGTTCGATGTCGTTGTCTTCGGAGATATCCTCGAGCATCTGATCGATCCCTGGGGCGTGCTTCGCGAGGCGAGGGCGCTGCTTCGTCCAGGTGGACGGGTGATCACGAGCATTCCGAACGTCTCTCATCTGAACACGCTTTGGTGCCTCGCGGTTCGGGGGCACTGGCCCTATCGCTCGCGCGGCATTCACGACCGGACGCACTTGCGCTTCTTTACGCGGCGAAACCTGTTCGAGCTTTTCGCGCAGGCCGACCTCGAGGTGGAAACGGAATGGCGCAACGTCCGCCGGCGCGAAGCGGGCGACGGCTGGTTGGGCTTTCTGGATCCGGTCCTGGACACGTGGCCATGGCGCCGGCTGTTCGTGTTCCAGTATCTGCACGTTTTGCGGCCCGCGACGGAACCCGGAACGAGGCGGTAACCCCTGGCCGCCGCCTTCGCCTTCGTCGGCCCGTGGCGAACATCAAAGGTCAGGGGGGCCGCCGCGCGCCATCGAGTTTTCGCGGTTTTGCGCCGATACGCGGCCTATTTCATTCCACGATTCGACCATCCAATTCGAAAAACGGCGAAAAACCCAGCCTGAATTGGAAATCGGATAGCGCGCACGGCGTTCATGGCGTGATGTTTGCCGGGCCATCTCGGGTGGGAACCTGGGGACGGGCCGACGGTTCGTCTTCGCCGCCCGTCGGGTCGTACCTGCCGCGCCAGAACATGAATTGCGCGGGCTCGGCCAGCGCGAAAGGCTCGAGACGCCGCATCATCTCGCCCGCCATCGCCTCGAAGCGGGCTTCTCGCTTGCCCTCCGGCGGCACGGCGAGGGGCGGGCCGATATGAACCTCGAAACCGCCCCCGGCGCCGCCGATCGTGACGACGGGCAGCAACGGCGCGCCGGCGTTCAGTGCCAGATTGGCGGGCCCGGTGGCCTGATAGGCTCGAGCCTCGAAAAATGGGGCCAGGCACCATTGGCGTCCGACATGGCCGATTGTGACGGAGACGATTGCGTTGTCCTTCAGTAAGCGGCGCATCCGGCGCGTCGCGGCGGCGCTGGCCTCCTTCGTGATGATGATCCGCTCGGCCAAATGGCGTCGCTCCGGGCCCACCCAGAAGGGATCGAGGACGCATTCCGCCAGCCGGCTGCCGTCGAACCCGTGCGAGGGTCTGCTTATGTGGTGGACCGGAAGGCCGGCCTGATGCAGACCCTTCTTGGTCAGAAGATCGCTGTAGACGAACCGCGACACCCACAACACCGCGCCGCGGCCTCCGGCGAGCGCGGCGTCGACATGCTCCAATCCTGTCACGGCGAGGGAGGTTCGCCAGGGTTTAAACCAGTTCTCGCGGCAGCGTTGAAGATGGGCCACCTCGCCATGGGCGAAGCTCTCGATCACGATCCGCCGACGCCGTTCCTCGGGGAGGTGCCGTCCGAAAATCATCGCCAGGCGGTCGAAACGGCGATTTGTCTTGCCGAGGCGCAGGGCCACCTTAATCCGGGCAAACGCCAGGGCGAGCGGCCACCAGCATCGTTCCGGCAGCAATCCCGCCACCAGCCAGCCGACGAAAATTTGCAGCGCGCGACTGAGGTGTTTCGCGGTCACCATCGGCGGGCGCGTTTCGACGCCGTCGGATGATGGGGCTTGGTCCTTGGCCATGGTGGGCGTGGTCTCCTTTTCCGAACGCGCGGCGGCTCGGTCCGGCAAGGCGCCCTGTGCCTCGGCCTCCTTTGCGAGCTTGCGTGCATGAGCCAACGCGTCGGCCCGCCGCTTTGTGCCCCGGTATCAGCGTTCGGCCGGCAGGTTCTGGAATTGTTGTGCCACGCGGGCGGGGGTTGCCTCCTCGCCATCGTCGACGCGGCCGGTGACGTAGCGGAGGTCGGCGAGCGCCAAGGCGTATTCCAGGTTGGCATCGACGATCTGGCGTTGCACCCGGGCGAGCTTGGCCAGCGTGGCGAGGTCGGCGCCGGGGCCGTTCTCGCCCTGACGCGCCTTGTCGTCGGCGATGCCCTGCAGCAGTTCGTTGGTCCTGAGCGCGAGTTCGTAGCTGGCCCCGCTCAATCGCAGGCGCTCGAGGATCGTCTGCACGTCGGTCTTCAGCTGGCGCATGCGTTGGGTGAGATCGACGCGGATCTGGTTTTCCACCGCCCGGGCAACACCGAGCCGACCCTCGGCGGCACTGTTCCGCAAGCTGTGCGCGACCTTCAGCCGTACGCCCGTCTGTTCCAGGATCAAGTTGACCTCCGGCAACAGTCCGTTCTTGGCGGCGGCCGCGCGGATGTCCTCCGAACTCGCGCGCTGGCGCAACGTCAGGATGTCGGGCCGATCCAGAAGCGCGCCCTGGATCAGCGCCGCCTCGCTCGGCCCGCCGTTGTCCGGCAGCAGGACGACGCGGGGAAAGCCGCCGGCCGCCTGGGGCAACGCCTCGACGTTGGCTGTTTCCTGGCCGACCGCCAGGGCGAGTTCGCGCCGGGCGCCGAGCCAGCCGGAGCGTGCCTGTCCGACCTCCAGGCGGCGAAGCGCCAGATCGGCCTCCGCCTCCTGGCCGGCCAAGGGCGCCAGTTCGCCGCGTTGCACCAGCTGGCCGGTGGTCTCGCGCGCGCGGGCGACGTGGCCTTCCAGCAGTTGCACTACCTCCAGGCGCTTCCCGGCCGCCAGCGCCTGCCAGTGGGCCCGCACCGCCAGGTGCAGCAAGCCCCGCCTCTCGTGCCGGGCGCGGAACTCGCTTGCCACGACATCCGAACGCGCCGCCCGCTCCCCCGCGGCGGCGTGCTTGCCGGCACCTCTGAGCAGCGGCCAGGTGACGGTGATGACCGGCGCGGTCTTGGTTTCGGTCAGGACCTCTTCCGCATCATCGCCGACGGAGTTGAAGACCGCGAACCCCGGACGTACGGTGATGCCGTTGCGAAACTGCTTGGAGACGCCCAAGCGTCCGCCGTAGATGTTGACCGTATTGGTGTCGTTGAGGAGCTGTCCACCCTTGTCCTTGATCACCTCGCGCCGCTCGAAGGAACCTTCCGCGAAGGCGAGCCAGTCGAAGCGGCCGCCCTCGATCTCGACCCGGGCGCGGCTTTCGGCGACGCTGTTCCGCTGGCTCTCCAGCGCCGGGTGTTGCGTGAGGACCAGGCCGACGACCTGTTCGAGTTCCAACGGCTCGGCCGCCGCACCCGAAGTCAGCATCAGCGCCAAGGCCAGGGCGAGACGTCCCCTCACTCACTCTTCCCCGACGATGCGGCCGTCGACCATCTTCACCACACGGTCGGCGACGCGGAAGAGGCGGCGATCGTGGGTCACCATCAACAGCGCCGTCTTTTCCTCCGCCACCCGGCGGCGCAGCATGTCGATCACTTGGCCGGCCATCTCGCTGTCGAGCGCGGCGGTCGGCTCGTCGGCGAGAATCAGGCGGGGGTGGTTGATCAACGCCCGGGCGACGGCGATCCGCTGCTTCTGCCCGGTCGAGAGCTTGGCCGGCTTGGTGTCGGTGAACTCGGCCATGCCCAGCTCGTCCAGCAGCGCCGCTGGCCGTTCGCGGAAATCCCGGCCCTTGTAGCGCTCGGGCAAGAGCCGCATCGCGAGACGCAGGGTCTCGGCCGCGGTGAGCGATTCGAAAAGATTGTGGCCCTGGAAGATGAAACCGATATTGCGGCGCATCCGTTCCATCTTGCCCTGGTCGAGGCCTTTCAGTTCGTCCCCCTCGAGGCGGATGCTGCCCTCCTGGACCGCGCGCAGCGCACCGATGAGCGAGAGCAGCGTGGTCTTGCCCGAACCCGACGGTCCCGTCAGCACCACGAAATCGCCCCGCTCGAGCGTGAGGTCGATTTCGTTCAGGACCTTGCGGCCGGGCCGGTTCGATTTGAAGATATAGGCGACGCCCGTCACCGCGACGGCCGGCGGCCCGGCGCGTGCCGGGTCGAGGGCCGGCACTTCCGCCGGCATGGAGATCGCGGGCCGTGGGGACACCGTGCCTGACCTCTCCTTCCCGCCGCCCGGAGCTAGAACAACTCCGCCGGGTCGGCCCGCGCGACGCGACGCATCGCCAACAGCCCGGCGAAAATCGACATCACGACCGTCAGCACCAGGATCGCCCCGGTCCGCCACCATGTATGGCGCATGATCAGCGCGGTCAGATCCTGAATAACCTCATAGGCCACGTAACTCATTCCGAGCGCCAGCGCAAACCCGACGAGGGAGAGCAACAGCGCCTGCTGCAGGATGATCCGGGCGAGGAAGCCGCGGGCGAAACCCATCGCCTTCAGAGTGGCGTACTGTGCCTGCTGGTCGGAAATCTCGTTGTAGAGGATCTGGTAGCAGGTGATGAGGCCGATCACCAGGCCGGCCAGCATGCCGATGCCGAAGATGATGCCGATGGGCGCCGCGCGGATGGTGAAGAGAAACTCCCGGTTGCGCAACGAGCCGGGCGTGAGCGCGGTGATCTCACCTGGCGCCAGCGCCTCGATCGCCCGGCGCGCCTCTTCCACCGGGGCACCCTCCTTCAAGCGGATCACGCCCAAGATCGGATCGGAGCTCGGCTGCAGCGCCAGCCAGTTGCCCTCGCTCATCACCACCGCGCCGTCGGAGATGACGTTGGGGCCGATCTCCACCTCGCCCGCCACCCGGAAGGGCTGGCGGTCCAGCAGAATTTCCCGCCCGACGCCGACCTCGCCGTAGATGTCGCGGCTGCGCTTATCGAACAGCACCGTGCGCGCGAGCTTCAGCTTGGCCGCCAGACGCTCGGGATCGCCGATCGCGAGCAGCGCGTCCGCCGGCGGGAAGGCGTAGACCACGATCCGCCGGCTGCTGTCCTCGGAATGCTGGGCGAGGCCGACGTTGCCCTTGTAGATCGGGCTGACCTTGGCGACGCCGGGAAGCGCCGCGATCTGGTTCAGGCGGATCGGGTCCAACTCCTGCCACTTGTTGAGGTTGGTCTGGTTGGCGTGCATGGCGACGAGGTCGCCCTTGACGAGGGTGGCCAGATTGGCCTGGCTGTCGAGCACGCCGAAGAAGAAGCCGGCCTCGACGAACATGATCACCACCGCGACCGCCATGCCGGCGGAGGCGGCGGCGAAACGCCGGCGGTTGTGGGTCAGGATGCGGGCGCCCAGGCCCGAGACCACATGACGGAGCGCCATCGCTAGTTACTTCCATCGCTCGGCCGGGGGAGCGGGGCGGCCCGGGCGCCATCGATCATGATGGCCATCGCTAGAACAGCTCCGCCGGATCGGCGCGGCGCAGCCGATGCAGCGTCAGCGCCGCCGAGGCGAGGCACATGGCCAGCGCCATGGCGCCCACGGCGGCGATGAGCACGGGATCCATCCGCATCGGCAGGTGGCTCGCATGGCTGACCGCCAAAAAGGCGCCGTAGCCGATCGCCCAGGCGGGCAGGAAGCCGAGGAGGGCGAAGTAGGCCGTCTGCGCCGCGCCGACGCCGAGCACGAAGTGGCGGCCGAAGCCCATGGCCTTCAGCGTCGCGAACTGGCCCATGCGGTTGCCGATCTCGGTGGAGATCACCTGAAACAAGATCACCACTCCGACGACGAAGCCGATGAACATGCCGGTCTTGAACATCAGCCCGACGGGCCGGTCGGAGGTGAAGTAGTCGCGCTCCTGCTCTATCAACTCCGTCCGCGTGAGAACGCGGACGTCACCTGGCAGGGTCTCCGCCAGGCGGCGTTTGACCACGACCGGGTCGCTACCCGGCACCAGGCGCAGGAAGCCCATGGTGATAAGGCGGTTCGAGCGGCGGACAAGGCGCGAGAAAGTCTCGTTGCGGGTGATCGCCGCCCCCTCGGCATAGAAGAAGGCGCCGAGTTCGAACTGGCCGACGATGCCGACCTCGCGGTTGTTGACCAGCCCCACGGCGCCAACCCGGATATCGCCGTAGTCGTCGTGGCTGAAGGCGTCGATCAGGATCGAGCGGTTCTGGTCGAGCGCGCCGAGGTTCTGGCGCAAGCCCGGTTCGGCGATGAAACTTGGATCGTCGTCGATGCCGACCAGCAGCAACGTCGAGCGGCGCCCGCTGGCGGGCTCCGCCCAACGCCCGCCCTTGATGGCGACGCTGAAGCTGTCGCGCACGTCCGGCACGGCGCGGGCCTGGGTCAGACGGACCCGGTCGAAGCGGGGCGCGGCGCGCAGGTACTGGTAGTCGGTCGAGACCACGGCGAGATCGAAGGCGAAGAATTCGAACAGTAGCGTCGCCGCCCGTCTGGCGGCGTCAAGAAAACCGATCTGGAGGAACAACAGGAAGATGGCGAAGCAGATGCCGGTCGCCGCGACCCCGGTCCGGGCCGGACGCTCAGAAAGATTGCGCCACGAGAGCGTCAGACAGGCCCACGGCAGTCCCCCGCCCAAGGTGAAACCGGCGATCACCCGATGTCGTCCCCCCGATGTGGCCACTCTGGCGCGCGCCGGCCGCAAGCCGGCTCAGCGCTGGATGGATACTTGTACTTCCATGCCGACGACCTTCCCCGCGACGTCCGAATTATCCAGCCGTATCAAAACCTTGGCAAGCTTGCTGTCGGTATTGATCAGACGCTCGACGCGGGACACCACGCCGGTCAAGGGCGCGGGCAGGGAGGCGCTCTTGGCGCTCGCCTTCATGCCGGGCTCGATCTTCAAGATGTCGCCTTCGTAGACATCGGCGGTGACGTACATGTTGGCGAGATCGGCCATGAGGATCGCAGGATCACCCCGGAGATGCTCGCCGACCCGTTTGCGGACCTCCAGGATGGTGCCGTCGCTCGGCGCCGTCAGCTGGGCCGCCTCGAGTTTGGCGCTCGCCGCCGCCAGCCGCGCCTCGGCCTTTTCGACCAGGAAGGGGAGCTCGTTTCGCAAGATCTTCAGCCGCGCGCCCTCCAGCACCACGCCGCGGCGCGCCGCGGCCACGTCGTATTCGCGGCGCTGCAGCTCGCGCTCCGAGATCGCGTTCTTGCCGAGTTTTCGGTACTGCTCCAGCTCCGCCCGAGCACGTTCGTGACGCTTGCGGGCGTTGGCGACGACGAGCTTCTGCACCTCGATGGCGTCCTTTCCGGTGCGTTCCACCGCCCTCCGTTCGATCCCGGCGAGCGCCCGCTCGGTTTCCAGCAATTTCTTGTTGCCCAGCACCATCAAGACGTCGCCCCGCTTCACCCGCTCGTCGGGCGCCACCAGGATTTCGCGGACCGGAATGCCGGGCGTGCCGGAGAGGGTGACGATCCCGTCCCTCGGCGTGAGGCGGCCGATGGCGCCGAGCTCGCCCTGGGCGAACACCTGGAGCGGCGCCGCCAGGGCCGTGACCACGAACAGGGTGGCGAGCCGCGCCTTGAAACGTCCGAACGTCATGGGGTCTCCACATCGCTGCAGCCGCGCCCGAGGGATCAGCCGGCGCCGTTCTTATCGCCGAGCCGGTCGATCTGGCGCTGCATTTCGAAAAGTTGCCGGCGGAGCGCCGCGAGTTCGCCCTCGTCCGCCGCGGCGGGCGGCGCCTCGTCCTCGGGTTCCGGCTCCGGCCGCGAGGGCGTCTGGGGCTGAAACATGCGCATCGCCTGCTCGAACAGCGCCAGGTTCTGCCGGCCGAGCTCATCGAACTGGCGCACGGGGAAGACGCCATCCAAGGCCTCGGTCATCTCCTCGCGCATGCGTTGTTGGTTCTCGGTGAAGGTCTTCATCGTTACGTCGAGATAGTTCGGCAGCATGGACTGCAGACCGTCGCCATAACAGCCGATCAACTGGCGGAGGAAGCCAATCGGCAGCAGATTCTCGCCCTTGTTCTCCTGCTCGACGATGATTTGGGTCAGCACGGAGCGGGTCAGATCATCCTCGCTCTTGGCGTCGACGACGACGAAGTCGACACCCTCGCGAACCATGTCGGCCAGCTGCTCGAGCGTCACGTAACTGCTCGTCTGGGTATTGTAGAGACGGCGGTTGGCGTACTTCTTGATCCGAACCGGCCCGTCCGTCGCGCTCGACGCTTTCGCCACGGCCTCGAACCCTTTGACCGAGCCGACCCCGCCGGCCCCTCGGGAAGCGACACTATTGCGTCGCTTTGCCGCGCCGCGCAAGGATTTGTTGCGCCGCGGAAGAAACGGCACGACGCCGGTTCGCCCGCGATCCGGTCCCTCGCCGGTTACGGCGGGGACGCTTCCTCGTCCGGGAGGGGCGCGGAATATGCGCGGCGGCGTGGTCATATCGATCGACCGTATTATGGCGGGTCGGTCAGTCGTCGAGCGCGGCTCGCAACGCCTCGGCCAAGTCACGGCGGGCGAATGGTTTCGCAGAAGGCGTTGTTGGCCGCCGGCGTCCTTGAGGCCAGGCGCGGCATCCTCGTTGGCGTGACCGGACATGAAAAGGACCTTGATGCCGCGACGCTCGCAATCGGCTTCGCGCACGAGCCCTGGGCCGCTCAGCCCCCCTGGCAGCGTCACGTCGCTCAAAATCAGGTCGATCTCCTCGCCGCCGCCCAATAATGTCCTCGCCGCGACGGCGTCGGCGGCCTCCAGTGTCCGATATCCAAACGCATGCAGAAAGATGACCGTCAGGGCGCGCACGTCCGGGTCGTCCTCCAGGACCAGAACAGTTTCGCCGTGCCCCATGAACTCGCCGCCCACCTCCGGCGGGGACATCGACTGCGTCCGAGGCGCCGCGCGAGGCATGAAGAGCGTGACCGCGGTTCCTTGCCCTTCCGAACTCTCGATCCGGACCCGCCCGTTCGACTGGCGAACGAACCCATACACCATGGACAATCCCAGGCCGCTGCCCTTGCCGACATCCTTCGTGGTGAAAAAGGGCTCGAAGACATGCTGAAGGACGTCCGCCGACATGCCGGTCCCCGTATCGCGCACCATCACTCTCACGTAATCGATGTCGCCGTCTTCGCCGTCTTCGCCGGCATCGACGAAATCCGGGACGGCGTCGCGCGTCGCGTTCGCAATGGCGAACGTGAGCATCCCGCCATCGGGCATCGCATCGCGGGCGTTGATCGCCAAGTTCACCAAGGCGTTCTCCATCTGCCCGGCATCGGCGTGAATATGCCACACATCCGGGTCCCAGTCGGTTTCGATCCCGACGGTTTCGCCGAGTGTACGGCGCAACATGGACGTCATCCCATCCACCAAACGCGTGATATCGATATCCTGGGGATCCAGCGGTTAGCGCCTGGAAAACGCCAAAAGCCGCTGCGTCAATTCGGCGCCGCGGCGCGTGGTGCGCTCGAGGGTTTCGACGAAATGTTCGATCTCGGCATTGCCACTCACCTGTTCGCCGAGCAATTCGATGTTGCCCAGGATGATCGCGAGGATATTGTTGAAGTCGTGGGCGATGCCACCCGTCAGCTGACCCACGACCTCCATCTTTTGCGCTTGGCGCAACTGCTCCTCGGCTTGCTTGCGATCCGTGACGTCCTGGGTGAGCGCGATTATTTCACGGACGGCGCCATCACCACCGATCAGCGGCGTAAACCAAGCGGCCAACGTGTGCCGCCCGCCGTCCAGGTGAGTCGGACCCGATTTCCTTGGACACAGAATTGGCTTAATCGAAGTGTCCAAGGAGGACCGGAACATGGCCGATAATTTTGAGAAGAAAGTTGCTGTTGATGGGCCTGTGGTAAATGCGGGCGAGCTTGGCTCGTCCACGTTTTCCCCAGGCCAGGCTTTGCCGGCAGGCCCGCTGGGACTTGGCCAGCGATGGACGGTGGCGCGCAAGCGTGAGGTCGTTCCGCGGCTTTTGCGTGACGAGCCGGTGCAACTTCTGTCGCGCCAGTTGGGCGTAGAGATCTTCCGGCTCGAGCAGTGGCGTGAGAAAGCGATCGGCGGGATCGACGCCTCGCTCAAGCAACGCAAGGGCGATCCGGTGCAGGCGGAACTGGATAGCGCCATGAAGCGGATCGGAGAGTTGACCATGCAGGTGGAACTGCTGGAGGCCAAGACGGAGACCTTCGGCCCTTTGGGGCGGCGGAGGTCGCGGCGATGAGTGCCGCCACCTCGCCCGGCACGGGTCTGGCCTACGGCCTGCGGCGGGTCTGCGCCGCCTGGGGCATGGCCCGCTCCTCGTTCTACGCCATGACCTCCGGCCAGCACGCCGAGCAGCCGCCGGCAAAGCGTCGGGGACCGAAGCCCGCGATCTCGGACCAGGCGCTGCTGGTGGCGATCGAAGCCGACCTGGAGGCATCGCCCTGGGAGGGCGAGGGCTACCGCAAGGTCTGGGCTCGGCTTCGGGTCTGTCGCGACATCCGGGTTGCCCGCAAGCGGGTGCTCCGCCTGATGCGCGAGAACAATCTGCTCTCGCCCCATCGCTGCCGCCGCCGTGGCGGCAATCCCCATGACGGTGAGATCATCACTCATGCCCCGAACCTCATGTGGGGCACCGATGGCGTTCGGGTGTTCACGGTGGACGACGGCTGGGGCTGGATCTTCACCGCCGTCGAGCATTGGAACGCCGAGTGTGTCGGCTGGCATGTCTGCAAGCGCGGCGACCGCTTCGCCGCCCTGCAGCCGATCTCCATGGGGCTTGCCGGGCTGTATGGCTCGACCGCGGCCGGCGCGGCTCGGGGGCTGGCCTTGCGGATGGATCACGGCTCCCAGTATCTGTCGGACCACTTCACCAACCAGATCAAGTTCTGGGGCATCCAGCCGTCCTACGCCTTCGTCGCCGAGCCCCAGACCAACGGCGTCGCCGAGCGGTTCAATCGCACGCTGAAGGAACAGATCATCCATGGTCGCATCTACCGCAACATCGCGGAGCTGCGGGACGCCGTCCGCGACTTCGTCGAACTCTACAATGCCCAGTGGATCGTCGAAAAGAACGGCTACCTGAGCCCCGCTCAAGCTCGTCAGGCGTGGCACGCCGCGATCTCAATCAGGCCCGCCGCGTGAGACAAACTTGTGTCCAAGGAACCAGGTGCGCTACAGCCCGCCGTCCAGGATCGCGTCGAACTCCATGTCGAAAATCGAGTTTTCGCGCGCGCGATTCATCATTTTCGCGACTCGGTCTCGATCCGCCGGCGCGACGGAGTCGAGAAACGACCGGCCGAGGATGGCGCTTTCATCGCGCGCGCCGTGCAACTCGAGAGCCGCCCGGTTCACGGAAATCAGTCGCCCCGAGAGATCCACGCCCTGAATGCCGATCGGGCTCGCCTCGACGAGCGAGCGAAACCGCTCCTCGCTCGTCGCCAGGCCTTCCAATGCCGCAACGGCGCGAATTGTCTCATAGGCGAAGGAAATCAAGATAAGACCGATATCGCGGTCCTGCGGAGTGAAAGGCGGGTCCTCCTTGGCATGGAGCGAGAGAACGCCGATGCACCGACCATCGTCTCCAATCATCGGAAAAGCCAGTATGGAACGGTCGCCATAGCCGCTCCAACCACTCGGCGCGAGGTCCGGGCTGTCGGCGATGTTCGAGATCACGCACGGTCGGCCCGTCGCCAGGGCGCGCTCGAACACCGAATTCGCCTTCAATGGAAGCGGGATAACGGGATCCGCGTGCCCCGGGTCCAACGCGTGGTGTAAAACCAGCTTGTCGTCATTCGAGCAAATAGACCGATCCGCCGTCGGCGTCCATGTTGCGCGCCACTTCCTCGAGGATGCGCCGACCGAGTTCCGAGAGCGATTCACAGTTGGTCAAAAGACGCATGCTGCCGACGACCATTCGCAGCCGAGCGTTGATCTGTTCCAATTCTTGATTACGCGTGAACAATGCCGCTTCCGCCTGGGCCTTGTCGGACACGAGCCTGCGAACGTCGAAGCAGCGGCCGAGAGTCGCCAGCAGATCGCTCCCCTGTATCGGTTTGCGCAGATAGTCGTAAGCCCCGCGTTGCAAGGCCAGGATCACGCTGTCGGTCGAGGCGAAGGCGGTCATCATGACGCAGAGGAGATCGGGCCGCCGGGTTTTGAGTTGCGGAATCAAGCCGATGCCGTCGCCGCCGCCCAGACGAATATCGATCAGGGCGACATCCGCGTTGAAATGTTCCAATCGCCTTCGGGCTTCCACGACGCTGTGGGCCTGCTCGATCTCATAGCCCTCGCCCATCAGGAGCAATTCGAGGCCTTCGGCGAAATCGACGTCGTCATCGACGATCAGGACTCGGTTCGCGCCGCCCTCCGCCGCCTCGTCGACATCGATAGCCGACATTTGCGACATGCCTCAGATAACCCGCTCGATCGCGTTCAGCAGATCATCGGCGGCGACCGGTTTCGTCAGGCAGGTCTCGACGGAAAGCCGGCGCAGCATTTCGATACTTTCGGCCTCCTCCGTTCGATAGCCGGTGACGAGGACGGTGGGCACGGCGCGACCTCGTTTCTTGATTTCGGCGTACACGTCCAGCCCATTGATCGTCGGCATGCGCAAATCGAGGAGCAGAACGTCGATGTCGACCTCGAGCGCCAGATCGACTGCCTCCCGGCCATTCCTCGCGACGACCACGCAATAGCCTGCAATGGTCAGAATACTGGCCACCCCCTCGACATGGTCGGGATCATCGTCCGCGATCAAAATGCGGCCGGCGGGCAAGACCTGTTTCAGCGCCTGAACGATCGCCTCGCCCGAAAAGGGTTTATGGAGCACGTTTTCAGCACCCTGCTCGACCGCCTGCTCGGTCCAATACTCGGCACTGAAGGCCGTCATCATGATGACCTTGGCATCGGCCTGTATCTCGCGGATCTTGCTCAGGCTTTCGACGCTGCTCATGCCCGGCATGCGAATATCCATGAAGATGACGTCGAATTCGCCCTTCCGGAATCTCCGAAGCGCCTCTTCGCCGCTTCCGGCCACTTCGACCCGATGCCCCTCCATTTCCAAGATCATGGCGAGACCTTCGGACAAATCCGGATCATCGTCCACGATGAAAACCTTGTACGACTTCATTTCACTACTCCATCCATCGGTTCGTTTTTCACCCCGCGGTCCGCGAGGGGAAGCCACAGGACCACTTCAGTGCCGCGTCCGACCTCGCTGGACACCGCCACGCCACCACCATGCATTTCCATTGTTTGTTTCACCAAGGGAAGACCGAGCCCCGTCCCGATCGCCTTGGTACTGAACAGCGGTTCGAAAATGCCGCTCATGTTCTTCTCCGTTATGCCGCCGCCGGTATCGGTAATGGACAGTTCCAGACGATCGCCATCGACGCGCGTCGCCACGTCGAGATAAAGCCGCGTCGACAAGGGATCGTCTTCCGCCCCCGCTTCCATGGCATGACGTGCGTTTTGCAAAACGTTGTCCACCGCCCTTCGAATGCGGTCGCGATCGATGTCGACCTCGACGCCACAGTTTAAGGATGAGCGAAGCATAATGTTGGGTGGAAGCGCCAATTCCCCCAAAACAGATCCCAACCAGTCATCCAGTTTCGTCGGCTCGCATCGCGCTTCCTGGACCCTGGTGAAGTTGAGCAAATCGTCGATGACCGTGTCGCAACGGGTCTGTGCACGCTCCAATAGCGCCAGGGCGCGCTCCATCCTCGGGTCCTCGTCGCTCGCGAATTTCTTGATCGCATACGTCGCGTTGCGGATCGCGCCCAGGGGATTGCGCAATTCATGACTGACCGTGGCGGTAACTTGGCCCACCGCCGCCAGTCGTTCCTTGCGCACCATTTGAGCCTGCGCCTCGTGAAGCTCGGCCGTGCGCGCGTCGACACGTGCCTCGAGGGTCCTGTTGAGTTCGCTGATTTCGGCGGAATAGGCCGCCTCACGCGTCAGTATCATGCGGATCTGGCGCCATGCCCGGAAGAACGCGAACAAGCCGATGGCCAGAAGTCCGGCCAACAGGATCAGCGCGTTGCGCCTCTCCGTGGCGGCCTCGGCGTGACGTTCGTCGCGCAGATCGAACGCTTGCCCTTGCCGCAACAGCGACAACTGCTCGGCGCGTTCACGAAAATTACCTACTTCGCCGAGAAGTGCTCTTCGATCGATATCCCCGGTTCCGACAACGCCAGCGAGGGCTTCAAATTGCCGAAAAGCCTCCACCAAGCGGGCATGGGCACCATCTCGCGGTTTGGCGAGGCCGCCTTCGATACTCGCGATCTTTCGAGAATATCGCCGAACTAAATAAATTTCATCCGAGGCGAATTGAGCCAGATCCGAGGTACTCCAGGACTCCCGCCCCATAAGGGTCTTCTCGATACGCGATAGTTCCCGGCCGAGGTTCCGGGAGACTTCCGTGAGACGCAGGTAGTAATCGCTCAACTCGTCGTATCGCCGCATTTCGATCGGTTGGTGCCAAATCAGAAACGCGACGGTCAGCAGCCAAAGAACGAGGAAGGTCGCCACCAACGAAAGCAGCGTTCTGAGAATATTGTTGTTTACACCCGTCATTCCTGCCGGGCATCCGAATCTTCGCCCAGCAAGCCGAGTTCGTTGGCGACGGCGGCCAGGACTTCGAAGTTCGACACATGGGCCGGCAAGAAACGTCGGGCACCGACAGCGGAAAGAATTTCGGCCTGTCCGCCATCGCGGGTGGACAACATCAGAAAAGCGTCCTGCATTTTCGCGCGAAACTCTTCCGAAATCCCCTCTCGCATGGCCCAGACATAGTCGGGGTATGGCGGGGTCTTCCAGAGAACTCGGACCGCATCCCTGCTCAGAGTCCGACTCGAAATGAATCGAGTGTTTTCAGGCTCTTGCGAGACGGCGCGTGAGGAGTTGGATGCTGGCGAGGAAGATCCAGGCCTCGGCGGTCTCGATGGCCGTCTCGAAGTCCTTGGCCAGCCGCCGGTTTCGATTGAGCCAGGCGAGCGTGCGCTCGACGACCCATCGGCGGGGCAGGAGTTGGAAGCCCTTCACGCCCGCGGGACGGTTGACGATCTCCAGCGACCAGCGGCCGATCCGCTTCAGTGCGCCCTCGAGCTTGGGCCCGGCATAGGCGCCGTCGGCGAAGACGTGGCGCAGGCGGGGAAAGTGGCGGGGGATGGCGGCGAACACCGCCGGCGCGCCGTCGCGGTCCTGGATCTCGGCGCCGTGGACCACGACCGCGACCAGCAGGCCGCCGGTGTCGGTGAGGATGTGACGCTTGCGGCCCTTGACTTTCTTTCCGGCGTCGAAGCCCCGGATACCGCCGCTTTCCGTGGTTTTTACGCTCTGACTGTCGATGATACCGGCCGACGGGCCGGCCGCGCGGCCCTCGGCCTCGCGCGCCGCGACCAGCAGTTGCCGGTTGACCTCGGACCAGGTGCCGTCGTCCCGCCAGAGATAAAAGTAGCGCTGCACCGTCGAGCGTGGCGGGAAGTCCCGGGGCAGCATGCGCCATGGACAGCCGCTACGCAGTAGGTAGAGGATCGCATTCATCCAATGCCGTCGTCCGAGGCCGTCCCAGCGCTTTGGCGCGAGGCAGCAACGGCTCCAGCACCTTCCATTCTCCATCCGTCAGGTCGCTTGCGTAGCGCAGCGGGTCGCGTTCATACTTCGGGCGAGTGATTTTGGTCCACATGTTGTGTCTCCCTGGTTGCTAAATACAAACAGTGAATCACAACTGACTGAAATCACTCAACTCTTTTGGGGCCAGACACTAAGGCGGCCATCGGCGAACATTGAATCGACCATGAGGCCATTCACGGCGCCGACGTCGACGACGCCATCGCGAACCCATAGAGCGGTCGTGTCGTGCGCGCCGGAGAATTTGATCTCTGAGAAATGCGCTTCGGGATCGATGCCGATCTCGACCATATGATGTCGCGGCATGAGATGACCCGAGGTCGACAGCCGCGAACCGAAGGCGAGCCTCCGCCCTTTCAATTCCGCCAGCGATGCTACCCGGTCGTTCGCCCGCACCATGAAATAGCTAGTGAAGCGCGCGTCGACATCGCGCATGGCAATCGGAATCGCGCCGCCCGCCTGGCGCGCCTTCAAGAACGTCAGGCCGCCGAGATAGGCTAGGTCCAGCCTTCCCTCGACGAACATGCGCAGCAGACCCTCATAATCATCCGGTACCACCAATTCGATTTTTGCGCCCGACACCCCGGAAAGATGCGATAGCAAGGGCGCGTAACGCGCCTCGAGCCTGTCCGCCGCCTGATCCGGCAGGACCCCGACCCTAACGACCGGGGGGACCTCGTCCGCCGGACCGCACGCCGCCACCACGAACAACAACACGAGCAAGAGACAACCCCGACGGCAAGGCTGCGCAAGTGTCGCCAGGGGGGCGCGGCACGTCCTCATGGATGATTTTCCCGAGTCTTCCAATGAATTTTGTGGGTTGCATCTTCCGTAAAGCATGTAGGCCCACGACTGTCAACGGATGCCGACTCCCGACCCGTGGGATCGCCGTAGCCGGCATCGGTCGTCTGGATATCCAATGGTCGGTCACCGTCGATCCGGTTGGCGGGAAGCGCGCCAGTGGCAGGCCCATTCGACGGATCCACGATGCCTCGATAGGCGATCCATCGCATGGCAATCCGCAAATACCTCGCCATGCGACCCATGTCGATGCGATCATTGCCGGCGGGCCCGACGGCCGTGGTCCGCTCGCGACGCTTGGAATCGGATCCGGCAGGAACACGTCCCGCGATGAACGACCGCAGCGATCTCGATAGCCTCGCCCGGCGCTACCTCGACCTTTGGGAGCGCCAGGCCGGCCTTTTCGCCGCCATGCCGTCGAGCGAGGTGTTGCCGCGAGCCTTCCTCCACCCGACGGCGGTCGCCACCCGCCCGGAGACGACCGATGAGCCCGAACCCAGCGGATAGGGACGCGTTCCTCCGCCGGCTCGCGCCCCGGCCGCTCGCGCTCCACCTGGCGGCGGCGAATGCGACCGGCATCGGCGCGCTCGCCGCGCTGCCGGCCGCCCGAGCCGGAGTGCTGCCCTGGGCGGCGGAACTGGAGGCCGAGGGACGCGCGCTGTCGGTGAAGCTGAACGCGGCCGCGCCGGCCGCCCTGGCGGCGGCGGTGGCGAGGGCGGTCGAGAGCCGCCTCGGGCAATTCATGGCGGGCGTGACGGCGTATCACGCCCATCCTTATCGACGCGACCTGGCCGCGCCGGAGGTGTGCTGGCGCGAGGGCACCACGCGGCTGCTGGACTTTCCCGCCGCCGAGGGCCCGGGCGAAGGGCCGGCACTGCTGATCGTCCCCTCCCTCATCAACCGCTATTACGTGCTCGACCTGATGGCGGAGGCGAGCCTGGTCCGCTGGCTGAGCCGCGCCGGCCGCCGCGTCCTGGTGGTCGACTGGGACGCGCCCGGGGAGGCGGAGCGCGGCTTCACGGTCGAGGACTATGTCGCCGGCCGGTTGGATCGCCTGCTGGACGCGGTGCTCGAACGATTGGACCGGCCGCCGGCGCTCGCCGGCTACTGCCTCGGCGGCACGCTCGCGGCCGCGCTCGCCTGCCGGCGGGCGGGCGACCTCGCCGGACTGGCGCTGCTGGCCGCCCCCTGGGACTTCCACGCGGGTCGTGGCGGAGAAACGCGGATGTTTCTCGCCATGGAAGGCATGATCGACGGCCTGCTGGCGGCCTTCGGCGAGCTGCCGGTCGACATCCTGCAGGCGCTCTTCGCCTGGCTGGACCCGGATCTCGCCAGTCGCAAGTTCCGCCGCTTCGCGGCCCTTCCCCCCGAGAGTACGGCGGCACGGCGTTTCGTCGCGCTGGAGGACTGGCTGAACGATGGCGTGGCCATCGCCGGGCCGGTCGCTCGCGAATGCCTGCTGGACTGGTACGGCCGCAACCTGCCGGGCCGCGGCCTCTGGCGTCTCGGCGACGAGCCCGTTCGGCCCGAAAGCCTGGATTTGCCGGCCTTCGTCGCCATTCCGGCCCGGGACAGGATCGTGCCCCCGGCCTCCGCCGAGGCGATCCTGCCGGCCCTGCCGAAGGCCCATGTGGTGCGCCCCCGGGCCGGCCACATCGGCATGATGGTCGGTGGCCGAGCCGAGGAGGGTCTCTGGCGGCCGCTCCTCGACTGGCTAGCGAGCCTTGCCTGAGGGCATGGCGGCGCCTATTATTGTGCGGTGCACAAATTTGGCGGCGGCCCGTGAAATCGGACCAACCGGGAGAGACAGACCATGACCGATATCGTCATCGCGGGCGCGGCCCGCACGCCCGTCGGATCGTTCGGCGGCGCGCTTGCGTCCCTGCCGGCGCACGATCTCGGCACCATCGTCATCAAGGAATCGCTGGCCCGAGCGAAGGTCGCGCCGGATGACGTCTCGGAGGTGATCCTGGGCCAGATGCTGACCGCCGGGCAGGGCCAGAACCCGGCCCGCCAAGCCTCGATCAACGCCGGCCTGGGTGTCGAGGTGCCGGCCTGCAACGTCAACATGGTTTGCGGCTCGGGGCTCCGCGCGGTGGCGCTCGGCGTCCAGGCGATTTTGAACGACGACAGCGATGTCGTGGTTGCCGGTGGCCAGGAGAGCATGAGCCTGGCGCCCCACGTCGGCCACTTGCGCACCGGCGCGCGGATGGGCGACTTCACCATGATCGACAGCATGATCCGCGATGGGCTCTGGGATGCCTTCAACGGCTATCACATGGGCAACACGGCGGAAAACGTCGCCGCCAAATGGCAGATCACGCGAGAAGAACAGGACGCCTTCGCGCTTTTCTCTCTCGCCAAGGCCTCGGTGGCCCAGCGCGCGGGCCGTTTCAAGGACGAAATCGTGGCGGTGACCGTACCGAGCCGGCGCGGCGACACGGTTGTCGAAGACGACGAATACATCCGCCACGACACCGACGAGGCGACGCTCGCACGCCTGCGCCCGGCCTTTCTGAAGGATGGCTCCGTGACCGCCGGCAACGCCTCCGGCATCAACGACGGCGCCGCCGCCGTCGTTTTGATGCGCGCGGGCGCCGCGGCGGACGAGGGGATGCGGCCCTTGGGCCGCGTCGTCTCCTGGGCGCAATCCGGCGTCGATCCGGCGATCATGGGCTCGGGGCCCATTCCGGCCAGCCGCAAGGCGCTCGCCAAGGCGGGCTGGAGCGTCGAGGACCTGGACCTGATCGAGGCGAACGAGGCCTTCGCCGCCCAGGCCTGCGCGGTCAACAAGGACCTTGGCTGGGACGCGGACAAGGTCAACGTCAACGGCGGCGCCATCGCCATCGGCCACCCGATCGGTGCCTCGGGCACCCGGATCCTGGTGACCCTTCTACACGAAATGCGGCGGCGCGACGCCAAGAAGGGTCTAGCGACGCTCTGCATCGGCGGCGGCATGGGGATCGCCATGTGCATCGCCCGGGACTGATACCGACCTGCGTTGAGTGTAACTCAACGCGGGTCGGCAAGCGCGACCGCGCGCCCGAGCTTATGCGAGGAAAAGCCCGCGTGGCGTTTGAACGCCGAACAACCGGCAATGGGTTCCACTCATTGCCGGTTGGTATGAGTTCCCGCGGCGTCTCCGACTACCAGCGCATCCCCGGCGGCCGTTCGATGGTGTCGAGGAAGTCGCGGATCATCTCGTGCATGGCGGGACCGGCGACGACGACGGAATCGACCACGGGCTTGGTCTGGTTGAAGCCGAACGCGGCGCCGCGCGCGGTGGTGGCCCGACCGCCGGCCTCGGCCAGGATCACCGTGCCGCCGGCGATGTCCCACTCGCTCTTGGTGCCGAGGGAAATGCAG
Organism: Alphaproteobacteria bacterium; assembly: GCA_965226475.1. Lineage (GTDB taxonomy): Bacteria > Pseudomonadota > Alphaproteobacteria > JASLMY01. The sequence continues at coordinate 825,394 of CBDDDJ010000003.1, forward strand.
GCGTCGTAGCGCCCCGCCGCGACCAGCGCCATCCGGTAGGCGATCGAATTGATGGCGAAGAACTCCGCGTCCGGCGGCGGCGCGCTCCAGCCGGCGCGGCTGAACATCCGGGTGCCGGAGATCACCCGCGCGCCCGACCAGCCGCCCTGGCCGCTGGCCCGGATCGGCGCCCCGTTCAGCCTGGCGCCGCCGCTCTCGATGGCCTCGAACAGCTCCTCCGTCACCGGATTGAAGACGACTCCGGCGACGGCGCGGCCCTCCTCGGCGAGCGCCGCCGAGACGGTGAATTCCGGGTCCCCCCGGATGAAGGCCCGGGTCCCGTCGATCGGATCGACGATGAAGACGCGGGTCCGTTCCAAGCGGTCCGGGGTATCGTCGCTCTCCTCCGAGAGCCAGCCGTATTCCGGCCGCGCCGCGCAAAGCCGCTCCTTCAGCATCGCGTCGACCGCGTGGTCGGCTTCGCTGACGGGATCGCCCGGCGCCTTGTCCCAATGCTTGTAGTCGCCTTGGAAAAACTCGAGCGCCAGGGCGCCCGCCTCGCGGGCCGCCTCAATCAACAGCTCGTGGTCCGTGGCGAGATCGTTCACGTGCCGGCCACCGTCATGCCATCGATGCGCAAGGTCGGTGCATTGGAGCCGTAGCGGAACTCGAGGTCGTTCGCCGGCGTCAGTGCGCGGAACATCTCCCGCAAATTGCCGGCGATGGTGAGTTCGCTCACCGCATAGGTCTTCTCGCCCTTCTCGATCCAGAAGCCGGAGGCACCCCGGCTGTAGTCGCCGGTGACCCCGTTGACGCCGAAGCCGATCAATTCGGTGACGTAGAAACCGGATTCGATATCGCGCATCAGATCGTCCGGCGCGGGGTCGCCGGCGGCCATGTAGAGATTGGAGGCCGACGGGCTCGGCGGACCGGAGGTCCCCCGGCTGGCGTTGCCCGTGGTCTCAAGGCCGAGCTGGCGGGCGGACGAGCTGTCCAGGAGCCAGCCGGTGAGGCGGCCGGCGTCGATCAGCACCCGTTCGCCGTTGGCCACGCCCTCGCCGTCGAAGGGTTTGGAGGCGAGGCCGCGCGGCCGGCGCGGATCGTCGACGATGCGGATACCCTCGGCGAAGACCTGGGTGTCGAGCGCGTCCTTCAAAAAGCTGGTGCCGCGCGCCACCGCCTGGCCCGATATCGCGCCGGCGAAATGGCCGAGCAGGCCGCGCGAGACGCGGGGTTCGAACACCACCGGCGCCGGCCCGGTTTCCACCTTGCGGGGCGAGAGGCGGGCGACGGCCTGTTCGCCGGCGCGCCGGCCGACCACGCGCGGGTCGTCCAGGTCGGCTCGGTGGCGGGCCGAGGTGAATTCGTAGTCCCGCTCCATGCCCGTGCCCTCGCCGGCGACGACGGAGGCGTGGAAGGAATGGCTGGCGCCGCCGTAGGCGCCGGCGAAACCCTCCGAGGTGGCCAGCGCCACCCGGGCCCGGGTCCAGCCGGCGGCCGCTTCCTCCGAATTGGTGACGCCGGGGACCGCCAGCGCGCTCGCCTCGCAAGTGCCCGCGACCTCGTAGAGCGCTTCCGCCGTCGGCGCCTCGCCGTCGTCGAGGTCGAGGTCCGGCACCTCGTTCGCCAAGCGGTCCCTCGGCGCCAGGCCCGCATAGGCGTCCTCTGGCGCCGCCTTGGCCATCGCGACCACCCGCTCGGCCAGGCGGTCGAGCGTGGCGGCGGACAGGTCGGTCGAGGACACCATCGCGGGGCGCCGGCCGACAAAGGCGCGAAGCCCCAGATCGCGGCTCTCGGAACGGTCCAGGTCCTCCGGTTTCCCGAGGCGATGGCTGACGCCGAGCGAGGTCGAGCGGAACAGCACGGCGTCGGCCGCGTCGGCGCCGGCGCTGAGTGCCTTGGCGATCAACTCGCCGAGCAGGTCGAGATCGTTGGCGGACTCGGCATTCAGCGACATGGGCGCACGCTCCTCGGGGCGGGGATGGAGGCCTGTTGGCCGTTCGGATCCCTATATAGGCGATTTTTGCCCCGGCGTGACCCGCCCGCGCAAAGGAAGCAGGCTCGAGGCCTCGCGTCGGCATCGCGGGAGCCGCATGCCATGGCCTGGATCGACAAGCTCGTCGCCGCGCGGTCGAGCCCGAAGCACGTCGATTTCGACGCCTTGCCACTGCGCCTGGTCGTCCTCGACGGGCGGGTGGTGGGCATCTTAATCCTCCTCTTCGCCAGCGTGTGGGGTGGCGTGCCGGCGGTGATGATGCTTCTGGCGGCGCTCGGCGGCGGTGAAAGCTTCCCCCTCGTGATGCTGCTGTTTCAGCTTTTCGGACTGGGACTGTTCTACGTCGGCCTGGAACTCGCCTTCCGGCGCCGGGTGATCACGCTCGAACGCGATCGCGTCGTCGGCGAGGAACGCCGGCTCGGTGGCGACAGCCGGTGGGCGGTGGATCGCGACGACTATGGGGGCGTGCTGCTGGAGGCGACGGTGATCCGCCGCGGCAAGACCTCGGTGAACGCCTGGCGGGTCCAGCTCGACCGTCTGGCGCGGGGTGGAATTGCGCCGCAAGCGTCTCGCGGCCTCGGCTGATCGAGAGCGTCACGGTATCGCCCACCGGCGCGCGCGGCCCGCTGGCCCTGATCGTCGCCAGCGACAGGGCGCGCCTGGCGTTCGCCCGCAACCAGCCCGGGGACACGCTCGAATGGCTGCGCCAGGCGGCCATCGCGCACTTGGCCGGCTAGCCGTGATCTCTCGGGATGTTGTTCATTCGATCCCGCGCCGAGAAACCGGTGAGGCCGACCCGAAATCGAGGCGTGCCTCAATTGGCGTCGTCGACGGCCACCGCGAGCCCGCGCGGCCGAAGCGCCGGCCCGTCTGGTTTCGTTCGGACGCCGAGCCTCATCCCTTTTCGTCCATCGCCCGGTTGAAGGCGACGACGCCGGCGCCCGGGCCGTCGGCGTGGCTCCATACGGCGGAGATGGCGCAGAGGAAGTCGGCGCCGGCGCGGACCAGGGGCGGGCAGTTTTCCGGCGTGATGCCGCCGATGGCGACGCAGGGGATCTCAATCAGCTCCGACCACCAGGCGAGAATCTCGGGATCCGCCCTGGTCGTGCTTTCCTTGGTGTGGGTCTCGAAGAAGGCGCCGAAAGCCACATAGTCGGCGCCGGCCTCGCCCGCCTCCATCGCCAGATGGCGCGAGTTCTTGGCCGTAACGCCGACGATGGCGTTGGCGCCGACCAGGCGCCGGGCCTCGGCATAACTCATGTCGTCCTGGCCGACATGGCAGCCGTCGGCGTCCATCTCGGCGGCGAGATCGGCCCGGTCGTTCACCAGGAAGGCGACGTCGCGGGCCCGGGCCACCGGCATCAGCACCTCGGTGGCACGGCGGATCTCATCGTCCGCCACGTCCTTCAGGCGCAGTTGCAGGCAGGCGACGTCGCCCGCGTCGAGGGCCTGGGCGAGGTCTTCGGCAAAACCCTCCGGCTCCAGTTTCGGCGGCGTGATGAGATAGAGGCGGCAGCGCTCCCGCTCGCCCCCCGACCGGCTCATGCGCCGCCTCAGGCCGCCTGCTCCAGCGAGGTCTGGTAGTCGCCGCTCCGCGCCAGGCCGTTCATCCGTGCCCGGTGCAGATAAGTTGCTTGCGCTTCGGCAACCTTGGCCGCATCGCCGCCCCAGGCCTTCAAGGCCGAGGCCTGCAAGGCGCGGCCATAGGAGAAGCTCAGTTCCCACGGCGCCGCGCCCAGCGCGTTCATGGCGTTCAGGTGCGCCGTCGCCTCCTCCTCGCTCTGCCCGCCAGAGAGGAAGCAGATCCCCGGCACCGCGCCCGGCACACCGCGCTTCAGCACTTCGAGGGTCCGCGACGCGACCTCCTCGACGCCCGCCTGGGTCGGGCACTTTTTGCCCGAGATCACCATGTTCGGCTTCAGTATCGTGCCCTCCAGCAGGACCCGCTGAAGGTGGAGCTCGTCATAGACGATCGCGAGCGCGGCCTCCGTTACCTCGGCGCAGCGGGCGATGTCGTGGCCGCCGTCCATCAATACCTCGGGCTCGACGATCGGCACCAGGCCCGCTTCCTGGCTCAGCGCGGCGTAGCGCGCCAGCGCGTGCGCGTTGGCGGCGAGGCCGTAGCGGCTGGGCAAGGTCGCGTCGATGTCGATCATCGCCCGCCACTTGGTAAATCGCGCGCCGAGCTCGGCGTATTCCGCCAGCCGCTCGCGCAGGCTGTCCAGGCCCTCGGTCACCTTTTCGCCCGGCGCGCCGGCCAGTTCCTTGGCGCCCTTGTCGACCTTGATCCCCGGCAGAATGCCCCGGTCCGCCAACAGCTTGGGGAAGGGGACGCCGGCGCTGCCCGACTGACGCAGCGTCTCGTCGAACAGGATGATGCCGCTGATGTGGTCCGCCGCGCCGGCGGTGGTGAACAGCAGTTCGCGATAGGCACGGCGATTATCCTCGGTCGATTCGACGCTGATCGAATCAAGCCGCTTCTCGATCGTGCCCGTGCTCTCGTCCGCCGCCAGAATGCCCTTGCCCGGCGACACCATCGCCCGGGCCGTGGACGCCAGATCGTGTCCGCTCATGCTTCCCTGCTCCCCGCTGAAATCCCTCGCTCAATTAGGTACCGCAAGCCTCGCCGCCGTTCAACGATTCCGCCGCCCCTCGAAGCAAAAGATCCAGGCTTGCGGCCGCCGGATCGCCCACGCGATCGAGATCCAGCGCCGGCGGCCCCAACGCGCGCAGCCGCGCGCCGGCCCGCTCCGCGATATCGGCCACCCGCGAGGCCGCCGGCGAGGCGGCATCGAGGACGAGGTCGCGCCAGCCGTCGCGAATCGCCTCCACCGCTTGCGCCGCGTCGTCGCCGCAGTCGAGCACGATCGCGACCGGGGCGTCCGGCACGTCGCGCTGGGCCGCCGCCGCGACCTCGCGCCAGAAGGGCGCGCCCGCATAGCCGACGCCGCCAGGCGGCGTCACTAGGACGCAAGGGCGGTTCGTGTCCTTGGCGGCCCGAAGCGCGGCCCGCGCCTGGGCGAGGTCGTGGAAACGAATGACGGGCGGGGGCGAAACCGCTCAGCCCTCCAGGGCCGCGATACCCGGCAGCACCCGGCCTTCCAGCCATTCGAGGAAGGCGCCGCCGGCGGTCGAGACGTAGCTGAAATCCGCCAGCACGCCGGCGTGGGCGAGAGCCGCCACCGTATCGCCGCCACCGGCGATGGAGACCAGCCGGCCGGCCCTGGTCAGCCGGGCGGCATGGCGGGCGAGCCGCGTCGTCGCCTCGTCGAAGGGCGCGATCTCGAAGGCGCCGACGGGGCCGTTCCAGACGACGGTCGCCGCCGCGTCGAGCGCCGCTTCGCCGTCCATGACGCTGCGCGGGCCGATATCCAGGATCATCATGCCCTCCGGCATCCGCTCCGCCACCACGGTCGAGATGTCGACGCCGTCCGCGAGTTTGTCGGCGATGACCACGTCGCGGGGCAGCAGGATGCGGCAGCCCGAAGCCTCGGCGCTGGCCATGATGGCGAGTGCCTGGTCGGCCATGTCCGGCTCCGAGAGCGAGGCACCGACGTCGAGGCCCCGCGCCTGGAGGAAGGTGTTGGCCATGCCGCCGCCGATCAGTAGGCTGTCGACATGATCGATCAGGTGGCCGAGCACGGCGAGCTTGCTGGAGATCTTGGCCCCTCCGACGACGGCCATCAGCGGGCGGGCCGGCGCGTCGAGCGCCTGGGCGAGCGCCGCCAGTTCCGCTTCCATCGCCGGCCCGGCGAACGCCGGCAGGCGGCGCGCCAGCCCCTCGGTCGAAGCGTGCGCGCGGTGGGCGCAGGAGAAGGCGTCGTCGACGTAGATTTCGCCGAGTGCGGCCAACGCGTCGATGAACGCGGGATCGTTGGTTTCCTCGCCGGGGTGGAAGCGCAAATTCTCCAGCAGCAGGACCTCGCCGTCGCCGAGCGCGGCGGCCGCCGCCTCGGCCGCCGGGCCGACGCAATCCGCGGCAAAGTGAACCGGCCGGCCCCCAAGCGCGGCGCCGAGCGCGGGCGCCACGGGTTCGAGCGACATGTCGGCCCGCCGCTCCCCCTTCGGGCGGCCGAAGTGCGACATCACGACGGTGCGAGCGCCCGCCTGGATCAGTGTTTTGAGCGCCGGCAACGCGCGCTCGATCCGGGTCGTGTCGGCGACGCGGCCCTCGCGCATCGGCACGTTCAGGTCGAGGCGAAGCAGAACCCGTTTGGAGGCGAGGTCCGCGTCCGCGAGCGTCCGCCGCGCCATCGCCCTCAGCCGAGCTTGCCGAGCGCCACGGCGGTATCCGACATCCGATTGGAGAAGCCCCACTCGTTGTCGTACCAGGAGAGCACCCGGACGAACTCGCCCTCGATCACCTGGGTCTGGCCGAGGTCGAAGGTGGAACTGGCCGGATTGTGGTTGAAGTCGATCGAGACCAGCGGCACCCCCGAGGTGGCGAGAATGCCCTTCAGCGGACCTCTCGCCGCCTTGGTGATCGCCGCGTTCACCTCCTCGACGGAGGTCTTCTTCCTGGGCTGGAACTTGAAGTCGATCAGCGAGACGTTCGGCGTCGGCACCCGTACGGCGGTGCCGTCGAGCTTGCCGTTCAGCTCCGGCAGCACCAGGCCCACCGCGCGCGCGGCTCCGGTCGATGTCGGGATCATCGAGGTGGCCGCCGCGCGGGCGCGCAGCAGATCGGAGTGCATGGTGTCCAGCACCGGCTGGTCTCCGGTATAGGCGTGGATCGTGGTCATGAAGCCGCGCTTGATCCCGATCGCCTTGTTCAACACGAAGGCGACGGGCGCCAGACAGTTGGTGGTGCAGGACGCATTCGAAACCACCCGGTGGGACTTGCGTAGCTTCTTGTGGTTGACGCCGTAGACCACGGTGAGGTCGGCGCCGCTCGCCGGCGCCGAGATCAGCACCCGCTTGGCGCCGGCCTCGAGATGCATGGAGGCTTTTTCCTTGGACGCGAAGATGCCCGTGCACTCGAGCGCGACATCGACGCCGAGGTCGCCCCAGGGAAGCTTGGTCGGGTCGCGCTCGGCCGTGACGCGGATGGCGCCCCGGCCGAGGTTGATGCCGGTCTTGGTCGTCCGGACCGTGCCCGGGAAGGAGCCGTGGACCGAGTCGTGGCGCAGCAGATGGGCGTTGGTTTCGATCGCGCCCAGGTCGTTGAGGCCGACCACCTCGATGTCCTTGCGCCCCGATTCGTGTATCGCCCTCAGCACCAGGCGTCCGATCCGCCCGAACCCGTTGATCGCCACGCGAACCGTCATCTTGTTGCTCCTGCTTGCCGTTCCTGCTGGTCGCCGACGGGCTCAAAGGCGCTTCCGCGCCGCCGCCGCCACCGCTTCCGCCGTAATGCCGAAATGCTTGTAGAGATCCTTGGCCGGCGCCGAGGCGCCGAAGCCGTCCATGCCGACGAAAGCGCCGTCCGGGCCGATATAGCGCTCCCAGCCCTGGACGATCGCCGCCTCGACCGCGACTTTGACGGTGCCGGGGCCGAGCGTCTCGGCCCGGTAGGCGTCGTCCTGGGCCTCGAACAGCTCGTGGCAGGGAACGGAGACCACGCGGGTGGCGATGCCGTCGGCCTGCAGCAGCGCGCGCGCCTCCAGCGCCAGGGAAATTTCCGTCCCCGTCGCCAGCAGGGTGACGCGGGCGTCGCCATCCGCCGGCGCCAGCTCGTAGGCGCCCTTGCCCGATAGGTTGTCGCTTCGGTGCATCGTCCTTACCGTCGGCACGCCCTGGCGCGAGAGCGCCATCACCGAGGGCCGGTCGTCGTGCTCCAGCGCCAGCGTCCAGCACTCCGCCGCCTCCACCACGTCGGCCGGGCGGAAGACCAGCAGGTTCGGGATCGCTCGCAGGCTCGCCAGATGCTCGATCGGCTGATGTGTCGGACCGTCCTCGCCGAGGCCGATGGAGTCATGCGTCATCACGTGGATCACCCGTTGGCGCATCAGCGCCGCGAGGCGGATCGCGGGTCGGCAATAGTCGGTGAAGATCAGGAAGGTGCCCGAATAAGGCACGATGCCGCCATGCAGCGCCATGCCGTTCATGGCCGCGGCCATGCCGTGCTCGCGGACGCCGTAATGCAGGTAGCCACCGGAAAAATCGTCTGCCGTGATGGGGCGATGACCGGGGACGCGGGTGTTGTTGGAGCCGGTGAGGTCGGCCGAGCCGCCGACCAGTTCCGCCATCAGCGGCTGGAGGATCGCCAGCACCTCGCCCGAGGCCTGGCGCGTCGCGATTGCGGGCGCGCTCTCGCTCATCGCCCGCTTGAAGGCCTCGAGGGCCGGCCCGACCGTATCGGGTACACCACCGCTCATCGCCGCTTCGAAGTCGTCGCAATTCGGGGCCGCGGCCAATCGCGCCTCCCACTCGGCCCGTGCCGACTGCCCGGCCGCGCCGGCGGCACGCCAATCGTTCAGGATGGAATTCGGCACCTCGAACGCCGGATGCGGCCAGCCGAGCGCCAGCCGCGTCGCCGCCACTTCGTCCTCGCCCAAGGCCGCGCCGTGGCTCGCCGCCGTCCCCGCCTTGTTGGGCGCGCCGAATCCGATGGTGGTGCGGCAGGCGATCAGGCTCGGCCTGTCGCCGGCCCGCGCGCGCTCGATCGCGGCCGCAATCGCCTCGGGATCATGGCCGTTCACCGCGTCGGTGTCCCAGCCGTAGGAGGCAAAGCGGGCGGCCGCGTCGTCGGAGAGCGAGAGGTCGGTGTCGCCGTCGATCGAGATGTGGTTGTCGTCGTAAAACACGATCAGCCGCCCGAGACCCAGGTGGCCGGCGAGCGAGGCCGCCTCGTGGCTGATCCCCTCCATCAGGTCGCCATCGCCGGCGATCACCCAGGTGTGGTGGTCGACCAGTTCGGCGCCGAAGCGAGCGGCCAGGATCCGCTCGGCGATTGCCATGCCGACGGCGTTGGCGATGCCCTGGCCCAAGGGGCCGGTGGTGGTCTCGATGCCCGCCGCGTGGCCGAACTCGGGGTGGCCGGCGGTGCGCGAGCCGAGCTGGCGGAAGTTGGCGATCTCGTCGCGGTCGATGTCGGGATAGCCGGTCAGATACAGCAGCGCATAGAGCAGCATCGAGCCGTGGCCGGCCGAGAGCACGAAGCGGTCGCGGTCGGGCCAATCGGGCCGGGCGGAATCGAATTTCAGGAATTGGCGAAAGAGGACGGTGGCCACGTCGGCCATGCCCATGGGCATGCCCGGGTGGCCAGAGTTCGCGGCCTGCACCGCGTCCATGGCGAGCGCGCGGATTGCGTTCGCCAAGTCGGCGTGGCTGACCTCGGCCGTTCGGCTTGCGGACATGGGCATTCTCGGATCGAAGACCTTTGCGTTCCCCGGAAGCGCGAAGGTGGGAGTTCGTCGCTATACCGCGCCGGCGCCACCCCCCGGAACGGCCGCGCCGATGGCCGGGCCAACATGCAGGCGGGAGCGATGGCCGTCAACCGCCTAGTCGGCCGATTCCGGCCATCCGCGCCAATAAATCGACCCGAGGAAGCGGGGCCGGCACCTGGACAGGGCGAAGGCCCCGTGTGATGAAGAGCCACGAGGCGCGTCGAGGGAGGTGACGGCATGCTCTTGCATATGATGACCTGGGCCGAGGTGGAGCGATATCTGGAACGCTCGACGGCCGTGATCGTGCCCATCGGCTCGACCGAGCAGCACGGCCCCAACGGCCTCGTCGGCACCGACGCGCTGTGCGCGGAATATATCGCGAAAGCCGCGGGCGAGCGGGCCGTCGCCGTGGTGGCGCCGGTGATCAATGTCGGCATGGCGCAGCACCACATGGCCTTCACCGGGTCGATGACCCTGAAGCCCACCACCTTGATCCTGGTGATCAAGGAATGGGTCGATAGCCTAGCCCATCACGGTTTCGACCGCTTTTTCTTCGTCAATGGCCACGGCGGCAATATCGCCACCATCAACGCCGCCTTCCAGGAACTCTACACCGAACGCAGCCGGCCCCCGGGGCACGGCGGCGAGGCCGGCGCCAACCGCCCGGACATCGCCTGCGAGTTGCGCAACTGGTGGCAGGGACCCCGTACCAACGGCGCGATCAAACGCCTCTTCGGCGCCAGGGACGGAATGCACGCGACCAATTCGGAGATCTCGGTGACCCAGTACCTGTTTCCCGACCATCCGAAGGAGGTCGGGGAAGAGATGGGCCCGCCGTCCGCCCACCGGGGTGGCTGGACCGACGCCGCCGACTACCGCAGCCGCTTCCCCGACGGCCGCATCGGCTCCCACCCCTGGGAATCCAACCCCGAGGCAGGCAAGGAACTCCACGACCTCGCCGCCGGCGAGTTGGCGGAACTCTTCGGGAAGTTCACGGACCGGGCGTGAGATCGGCCGAGAGTCTTCGAGGCTCGGTCCCGGCATTCGTCGAATAGGCGGGAAGAACGCCGGTGGCGGCAGGTTCCGCCGCGCACCGATAATCGCCAGCCTCTATTCCGGCGCCATAACGGTCGATATTCGCATCGTGGACGTCCCGGACGAACCGGTCCGTATTTCCCGAAAGTCGACGGTCAGAGGGCCTGGACCAGTTTCGTTCGCGGCGCGTTCGCCTCGATGACGTGTTCCTGGTAGGCGGGCCGCGTGACGAGGCGATCGTAGTAGGCCTCGACATTGGCGTGCGCGGGCCGGTCCGGGCTCCAGTGGATCCAACGGTGCAGCAGGGAGCCGGCCGGGAAATCGGCCATGGTCGGCCGCTCGCCGCCGATGTAGGCGTTGTCGGCGAGGTGCGCATCGAGGATGTCGAGCATGGGGGTCGCTTGCGCGACCGCCGCCCGGAGCACCTCGGCGCTCCGTTGCTCTATCCGACAGACGGAAATACTGATCCAGATAGACGGTATTGAAGCCGGCGAAATTCAACGAGCTCCAGTCCATCCACTTGTCGGCCGCCGCCCGTGCGTGGAGATCCTCGGGATAGAATTCGCCGTGGCCGTGCCTGGCGCAGGGGTAGCGGATGACGGCGCCCGATTCCCAGAGCGTGAAGCCGTCCTCTTCCTCGAGCGTCGGCAGCCGGCCGTTGGGATTCTTGCGGCGATAGTCGGGATCGTCGTTGCCGCCGAAGGGTCCGCCCCAATCGACCCGCTCGTATTCGATGCCCAGTTCGCCCACGCACCACATGACCTTGACGACGTTCGAGCCGTCGTTCCGGCCCCATATTTTGAGCATGTTCCGTCCTTTCGCTTCGTCGAGCCGCGTTCAGATGACGTTCTCGTCGCGCATTTTTTCGACTTCCGCGGCCGAGAGGCCGAGCCAGTCGCCGTAGATTTCCGCGTTGTTTCCGCCATGCAGCGGCGCGGAACGCACCGGGACCTTGCTTTGGGACATCATGATCGGCGTTGCCGGCACGGTGAGTTCGCCCCTGACCGGATGGTCGATCCTGGCCATGATGCCGCGCGCGCGCAGGTCCTCGTCCTCGAGCTGTTCCTTCATGTTGAGCACGGCGCCGCAGGGCACGCTGGCGCCGCCGATGGTCTCCATCACCTCCATCTTGGTGTGCTTCATCGTCCAGGCGCGGATCGCCTCGTCGACGACCTCCTTGTGCTCGTAGCGCGCGACGCCGTCGGCGAGCCTGGGATCCTCCAGCAGATCTTCGCGGTCGATGGCGCGACAGAGCCTGCGCCAATGCTCCTCGTTGCCGCGGCTGGCGAAGATGTATGCCCAGTCGTCGAGCCCGCCCGGCTTGCAGGGAAAGAGGCCGCCGGGCGCCGTGCCGACGACGTCGTTGCCGATGCGCGGCAGCAGGCTGCCGTCCTCGATCGCGGCTTGCCGGCTCATCGCCGTGCGGCTGTAATTGACCATGGCATCGCGCATGGCGATCTGGATGTGCTGGCCCTTGCCCGTGGCGGTGCGCTGGAAGAGGGCGGCGAGGATGCCCATCGCCGCCATCATGCCGGTACCCGTATCGCCCATCGTGGCGCCCGGGCGGATCGGCGGCTCGTCCGGCCGGCCGTTGATGGCGTAGGTGCCGCCGGCGGCCTGGGCGATCATGTCGAAGGACAGGTAGGCGCCGTGCGGTCCGTCGGGCGAAAAGCCCTTCACCTGGGCGAAGATGATGCGCGGGTTCAGCTCGGCCAGCCGTTCGTAGTCGAAGCCAAGCCGGGCGAAGGTGCCGGGCGCCATGTTCTCCACCACCACATCGGCCTGTTCGATCATCTTCTCGATCAAGGCCCGGCCGTCCGGCGACTTCAGGTTGCAGGTGATGGCCTTCTTGTTGGTGTTGTAGAAGATGAAGTAGTGCGCGTCGGCGTCCTTGCGGTTGGAGAACCCCCAGCGGCCCGGCTCGCCGCGCTTGGGCTCTTCGACCTTGACGACTTCTGCGCCGAGCCAGGCCAGCGCCTGGGTGCAGGAGGGGCCCGCCTCGAACTGGGTGAAGTCGAGGACCTTGATGCCGTCGAGCGCCGGGGGCGTGCCGTTTCCATCCATGATTCCATTCCTCCTCTAAATTCGGTCTTCCGTCGGGGGGAGCGCCGGGCTCATCCCGCGTTCCGCACACGATACCAGGGATGCGGCTCGCCCGCCGTCTTGACCCTCAAGGTATAGACCGAGGTCACGGCGCAGACGAACAGCGTCCGCAAGTCGTCGCCACCGAAGGAGAAGTTCACCGCCTGCTCCGGCAGGCGGATGGTTCCGATATGCCGGCCGTCCGGCTCCAGCACCCAGATGCCGCCGGGGCCGGTGCAGTAGACCCGGCCGAGCGTATCCACCTTCATGCCGTCGGGAATGCCGGGCTCGTCGCCCGCGCTGAGGTCGGCGAAGATTCGCCGCCCGACCATGTTGCCCGCTTCGTCGAGATCGACGGCATGGATGTATTTCGTCAGCCGCGTATTGGCGACGTAGAGGGTGCGTTCATCCGGCGAGAAAGCGAGGCCGTTGGGATATTCGCACTCGAAGGCGATTGCGATGGCGCCGTCGGGAAAGACCCGGTAGACCCGCGCGCCGGCCCAGACCTCGTCGATGCCCTCGGGCCCCGGCTGCTCGCGCTCGGCGAAGGGAATGCGTAGCGAGGGATCGGTGAAATAAAGGCTGCCGTCGGAGCGGCAGACGACATCGTTGGGGCGGTTGAAGCGCCCTCCTTCGAAGCGATCGGCGAGGGTCGCGACCCGGCCGTCCGCCTCGGTGCGGGTGACGCGTTTGCCTTCGCCCTCGCAGTGGATCAGGCGCCCCCGCAGATCGAAGGTCATGCCGTTGCCGCCATCGGTCTTTCTGATCATCTCCGCCGCTCCGCCGAGCGTCAAACGGTAGAGCGTGCCCGGCCGAATATCGTTGAAGTAGAAAAAACCTCCCGGGTGCCACAATGGCCCCTCGGTGAAGACGTAGCCCGTGGCCCGACGCACCGCCTCGCCCGGCTCGAGAATGTCGGAAAGCTTGCTCGTCACTGTCGCCTCCATGTCTTGGTCCGGCCAATTCGAACGCCGCCGGCGCGCGATATCGGTCGCCAGCGGTTTTCGGCTCACGCCCGCCGGACGAATGGAGTAAGCGACAATCCCGGCGCGGCGACAAGCCTCGGGCGACCCATCGGGATCCGCCGGAGGATACGTCTCGTCATCATCCGGCCTATTATGAAGATTATCTAATGTTTTCCGAGCCCGGACGCGAGACCCCCGCCGACGGGTATTGTTCCCCGAGCCGCCACGCGGTCCGTGCCACCCGTACTCGTGTCGCCGGTCCGGGAGTTGCTTCTCGCGCTATTTCCCGCCGAGTTCCTTGCCGCGCTTGGTGGCGGCGTCGACGGCACGCTCCAACAAGGGCGCCAAGCCGTTCGAGGCCATCAGGACCTCGAGCGCGGCGGCCGTGGTGCCGCCGGGGCTGGTGACGTTGACGCGCAGCTGCGCCGGGTCGTCGTCCGCGGTACGGGCCAATTCGCCGGAGCCGGCGACCGTCTCCAGCGCCAGTTTCGCGGCGAGGCCGGCTGGCAGGCCCACCCGCTCGCCCGCCTTGGCCAGGCACTCGATCAGCAGGAAGACGTAGGCCGGGCCGCTGCCGCTCACCGCCGTCACCGCGTCCATCAGGTCCTCGTCCTCGAGCCAGGCGGTCTCGCCCGCCGCCGCCAGCAGCCGGCCGGCGGCCTCGCGCTGCGCGGCCGAGACATGTCCGTTGGCGCAAAGCACGCTCATCCCCCGGCCGACGGCGGCCGGCGTGTTGGGCATGACGCGGACAATGGCGGCGCCGGCGCCGAGCTGGCCTTCGAAGAAGCCGATCGTCGTTCCCGCCGCGATCGAGAGGAAGAGCGTCACGGGGCTGGGATAACGGGCGTAGAGTGGCACCACCTCGGCCATGACCTGCGGCTTCACCGCGAAGATCACCACGTCGGGGACGAAGCCGGCCGGCACGTCGTCGGCCGAATCGACCATGGCGACACCCGGCACGGCGGCAACCCGACTCGGGTCCGCCGCCGGCTCCACCACGACCACGTCCGCCGCCTCGACGCCCTGGGCGAGCCAGCCCGTCAGCAGCGCGCCGCCCATCTTGCCGCAACCGACCAGAAGCAGCTTGGCCATCGCCTCAAGCCTCGCCCATGGTTTCGAACATCGCGGCCGCCACCGCATCTTCCGCGCTCTTGCCGCCCCAGAGCACGAACTGGAAGGCGGGATAATAGCGCTCGCACTCGGTGATGGCGATCTCGATCATCCGTTCGACTTGACCCGCGGTGGCGCTGGGATCGCCCACCGTCAGCAGGACATGGCGGAACATCGGTATGCCCTCTTCCGACCAGAGATCGAAATGGCCGAGCCAGAGCCGTTCGTTCACCATCGCCAGCAGCGAGCAAACCTCCGTCCGCTTACGCGCCGGGACGCGCACGTCATAGGCGCAGGCGACCTGCAGGCCGCCATAGTGCGGGTTGTGGGTGAAGCCCAGGCGATAGTCGCACCAGCCGCCGCCGATGCAGACCGACAACTCGCCGCTGGTCTCCCGCTCGAAACTCCATTCGTGCGCGGTGACGATCTCCTCGACCACGTCGAGAGGGTTGTCGGCGACCTCGATCAGCTGGTCGGATTGCATCTCTTCGCCGACGCCTCCCCCGGATGTCAGCTCGCCGAATCCGGCCGGATTCAACAAGCTGACGGCAACGTGACGGCACATTCGAGACCGATGCTATCCGGCCAGATATTGTGCCACCCACAAATCACCGCGCTACTTATTGTAAGTTGCCAGATGGTGGGACTCGGCGCAAGCCCATCTTTGAACGATCCTTCATGAGGATCGCCGGCGGCCGAATGGGAGGCCTCGGAGCGGATCGAGCATGATCGAAATCGCCCGGTCCACCCGCTCTCCCGGAACGGGTGGACCGGGACCAAACCCGGGGTGCCCTAGTGTTCCGAATCGGAAGTTCGCGGCATTGATGGCGTGCGCCGAATGAGCTTCCGATTTGACAGGGACACTAGCGGAATCATGATTCTAGCGTGGCTAACGGATTTGAAGTTCCTCACGGTGCCTGCCCCAATACTCGGAGGAACTTCAAATCGACCACGCCAGCGACGTCGGGCCGCCGCCCGGTTCAGCCCTTGGCGGCGATGGCGTCGATCTCGATCAACATCTCCGGCTGCGCGAGGCCTTGGATGAGGAGCAGGGTCGAGGCCGGGCAGCAATCTTCGCCGACGACCCGTTTGCGCGCGGCGCGGTAGCCCTCGATATGGCGCGGGTCGGTCAGGTAGACGGTGAATTTTACCAGGTCGGACTTCCGCATGCCGGCCTCGCGCAGGCAGGCGAGGACGTTGCGGAAGGCGAGCTCCGCCTGTTTGCGGATGCCCTCGCCCAGCTTGCCCTTGGCGTCCATGCCGACCTGGCCGCTCATCACCAGCCACTCGGCGCCGGCCGGCACCTTGACCCCGTGGTTGTAGACGCCGATCGGCGGATGCACGGTCTTGGCGTTGACGAATTCATTCATTGTTTCCTTCTCCCTACTTTGCGGGCGCGGCCCGAACGGCGATGATGGCCGATCGGCGAGGCGGCGCCAAGCGGGAGGATGCGGGATGGCCTTGGACCTGATACTGCGGGGCGGCCGGGTGGCCGGTGGCGCGGCGGAGGCGGTCGATATCGGCATCGTGGACGGACGCGTCGCCGCCCTCGAGGACGATCTCGGGGCCGAGACGGCGGAGGAAATCGACCTCGCCGGCCAGCTGGTCGTCCCCGGCTTCGTCGAGAGCCATATCCACCTCGACAAATCCCGGATCCTCGATCGGACCGAGCCGGCGCCGGAGCGCGGCACCGACCACATGACTCGCGTGGCGGCGGTGAAGCCCGGCTTCACGGTGGAAGACGTGCACTCCCGCGCCGGGGCGACGCTGTTGGAGTGCGTCTCCCACGGCACCACCGCGATGCGCACCCATGTCGAGGTCGACGCCAACGTGGGCCTGCGCGGTTTCGAGGCCATCCAGCGGTTGGCGGCCGAGCACGCCTGGGCGATCGACCTGGAAATCTGCGTCTTCGTGCAGGAGGGCTGGACCAATGCCCCCGAGGCCGACGCCAACGTGGTCGAGGCCTTGCGGCGCGGCGCGCCCGTGGTGGGCGGCGCCCCCGGCTACGATCCCGACCGGCCCGGGCAGATCCGCCGGGTCTTCGAACTCGCGCGCGAGTTCGACGTCGACGTCGATATCCACCTCGACGTCGGCTGGACCACCCACGACATGGATATCGAGCTGGTCTGCCGCCTGACGGACGAGATCGACTGGGGCGGGCGGGTGGCGATCGGCCACGGCAGCAAATATTCCTGCCTGCCGCCGGCGGAACTGGCTGCCCTCGGCCGCCGTCTGGCGGACGCGGGCGTCGCGGTGACGGTGCTGCCGGCGACCGACCTGTTCGTCACCGGCCGCCATCAGGACCACGCCGTCATGCGCGGCGTCGCCGACGCCAACGCGCTGATGACGGCGGGCGCCGAGTGCTGCCTCTCCTCCAACAACGTGCTCAACCCCTTCACCCCGTTCGGCGACGGCTCGCTGCTGCGCATGGCCAACCTCTACGCCAACACTGTGCAGCGCGGCTCGGACGGCGAACTGGCGCAATGCTTCGAGATGCTGACCACCCGGCCCGCCAGGCTCTTGGGCCGGGCGGAACACGCGATCGCCGTCGGCCATCCGGCGGACCTGGTGGTGCTGGACGCGGCCACGCCCATGGACGCGATCCGCCGGGTGACCCCCGTCGCCATGGCCTTCAAGCACGGGCACCGGACAGTCACCCGAGCGCCCGCGACGCTGCATCGGCCCCTGCCCTCGCCAGCATGAATGATGGCGCCGGCGCGTTTGTGCCCGCTCGCCCGGGGCGATAGCATCGCCCGCGCGTTTCCGGGCGGAGGGGTTCCATGTACTGAGTCGGGGTGGATATCGGCGGCACCTTCACGGATATCGTCGCCCATGACGACGACGCCGGCCGAGCGCCAAGTGTCCCTCGATCCCCGACGATCCCGCGAGCGCGGTGGCGCGGAAGACGGGCGCGATCAAGGAGATCTCGCTGATGCGCGGCTTCGATCCGCGCGATTTCGCGCTGCTCGCCTTCGGCGGCGCCGGGCCGCTGCACGCGGCGCTGATCGCGGAGGAGCTGGGCATCACCCGGGTGATCGTCCCGCCCTTGTCGGGCGCCTTCTCGGCCCATGGCCTGCTGGTCGCCGATCGCCGCCGCGCCGTCGGCCAGACCCGGATCATGGCGCTCGACGGCGCCGATCTCGACGAGGTGCGCGCGGTGCTGGCGCCGCTCCGCGAGAGGGCGGCGGCGGAACTCGCGGCCGACGGCTTCGCGCCCGAGGCCATGCGCTTCGAGGAAAGCGTCGACCTCCGCTACCAGGGTCAGGCCTTCGAGCTGACGACGCCCTTGGCGCCCGCGATGACGGTGATGGCCGAGCTGATCGAAGCCTTCCACCGGGTCTACGAGCAGCGCTATTCCCATGCCGACGACGGCCCGATGGAGGCGGTCTCCTTCCGCCTCTCGGCCTACGGATTGACCGAGAAGCCGCCGGCCCCGCGCCCGGAAGCGGCCGAAGGCGGCGGCCCGCCCCGCCTCGGCGCCCGGCCCGTCCGCTTCGCCGACACGGTGGTGGAGACGACGGTCTGGCGCCGCGAGGCGCTGTCCGAGGACGCGGTCCTCGACGGCCCGGCGCTGATCGAGGAGGCGGGCGCCGCGACCCTGGCCCCCCCGGCTTCCGCGCCGAGCGGCGCGCCACCGGCGCGTTGATCCTGAGTGCCGTCGAAGAGACTTGATCGTGCGCGTGGCGGCGGAAACGTCGCCGCTTCGCGCGAGAAACCCGACCGCGACGGGCGAGTTCAGCCCGCCAGCGCGCCCCACGACGTCAATCGATCGATCTTGATGGCGATCACGGGGGCCTGGTCGAGGGCCATCTCGCGGTATTGCGGGTAGCGGGCGCGGAGCGCGGCGACGGCGCGCGCCTGCTCGGGGCCGGGCTCCAGGATCTCGGCGCGGCCGCGCGCCATGACCCAGGCGAGGCGGGTCCAGTTCTCGTCCCAGCGGTCGACGACCAGCGCGACGCGCGGATTCTCCAGGATGTTGCGCACGCGTTTCAGCGCCCGGGCGTCGACGCGCTTGGGCTTTTCGTCGAGTACGGTGTGGATCGTCTCGCCCTTTCGCGCGAAGCAGACCGGCATCACGTGCGGCCGGCCGCCGGCATCCGCCGTGGCCAGATGGCCGATGCGCGCGGCATCGAGGAAGCTCCGCGCGGCATCGGTCATCGCTATCAATCCAGAAGCGGGGCGTACTCGTCCAAGAGCTTCAGCACCGTGTGGCGATCCCCGGACGGCAGGCCCAGGATGGCGCGGTCGATGCCCGCCTCGAGGCAGTCGTCCAGCCCGGCCCGGTCGGTCGGCGCGCGGAAGAGCGAGACCTGCAGGCTCGCGCGGTCGCGGCCGACGTCGTCGGCGACCCGGTGCAGGCGTTGCATCAGCTCCGCCGGCTCGAAGCCGCGCCCGGCGCGGGGGAACCAGCCGTCGCAATAGTCCATGACACGGCGCAAGGTGTAGTCGGTTTCGCCGCCCAGCAGGATCGGCGGGTGCGGCGTCTGCACCGGCTTCGGGTAGGACCAAGTGGCGGGAAAGTCGACCATATCACCCCGAAAGCTCGCCTCCTCCTCGGTCCACAGCGCCTTCATCGCCAGGACGCGCTCGCGCATCAGCTTGAACCGGGTCCTGTACTCGGCGCCGTGGTCGTTCATCTCCTCCACGTTCCAGCCGCCGCCGATGCCGAAGACGAAGCGACCGTTCGACATCATGTCGAGGCTGGCGATGGCCTTGGCGGTGACGATCGGCTCGCGCTGCGGCACCAGGCAGATGCCGGTGCCGAGTTTGAGTTTCTGGGTGACGCCGGCGGCGAAGGCGAGCGCCACGAAGGGATCGTGGGTGTGGGAGTATTCGCGCGGCAGCTCGCCCCCGCCCGCGAAGGGGCTTTGCCGGCTGGTCGGAATATGGGTGTGCTCGGGGAGGAACAGGCTCTCGAAGCCGCGCGCCTCCAGCTCTGCTCCGAGTTCGTCCATGCGGATTGAGTAGTCGGTGGCGAAGATGAAGACGCCGATGTCCATGGCCAGGTTCTCCCGAAGTCCCGCGGTGCGATTTTCGGCCGGCATTAGACCCGAGCGCTCCGGGGCTGTCCATCGGCGGGCGAAATTGCGCTATCATGGCCGCAACCCGGCCAATGGAGGGGAAAGCCTTGAGCGAGCGTCTGATCGTGGTGGCCAAGCGGGACTGTCCGACCTGCGTGATGCTGGAGGGGGTTTACGGCGAGCTTCGGGCCGGCGGCACGCCCGTCGCGGTCTATACCCAGGACGATCCGGCCTTCCCGGAATCGGTCCCCGATCCCATCGACGACCGGGAACTCGAAGCCTCCTTCCGCCATGATATCGAAATCGTGCCGACGTTGATCCGCGTGGGAGACGACGGCGAGACGGGCCGGGCCATCGGCTGGCACCGGGGCGAGTGGGAGGCGCTTTCGGGCCTCGACGGACTGGGGGCCAGCCTGCCGGAACAGCAACCCGGCTGCGGAGCCCGCAACGTCGAACCGGGGATGCGCGAACGGCTCCAGGTTCGCTTCGGCGAGGTCGGCCTCGCCGCCCGGCAAATCGAGGTCGGCGCCTATGACGATCCGATGGAAAGCTGCTACGAGCGCGGCTGGACCGACGGCTTGCCCGTGGTGCCGCCGACCGACGAGCGGATCCTCCGCATGCACGCCGGCACGAGCCGCCCGTCCGACGAGGTGATCGGCCAGATCCCGCCCAACCTGGTCCAATGCACGGTCGAGAAGGTCGCCATCAACGCCGTCATGGCCGGCTGCAAACCCGACTACATGCCGGTGGTCCTCGCTATCGTGGAAGCCGCGCTGCGGCGCGAATTCGCGATGCACGGCTTGCTGTGCACGACCTATTTCTCCGGCCCGGTGGTGATCGTCAACGGGCCGATCGCGCGGTCGATCGGCATGAATTCGGGCATCAATTGCCTCGGCCAGGGGAACCGGGCCAATTCGACCATCTGCCGGGCCTTGCAGTTGCTGATCCGCAACGTCGGCGGCGGCGAGCCGGGCGGCATCGACCGGGCGACCTTCGGCAATCCGGGCAAGATCGGCGTTTGCGTCGCCGAGGACGAGAGCGACGAGGGCTGGATTCCGCTGGCGCAGGCACGCGGCGTTGCGCCGGGCGCCTCCGCCGTCACCCTGTTCCACGGCGACGGCGTCACCGGCTTCATCGACCAGAAGTCGCGCACCCCCGAGGAGCTGACCACCTCGCTCGCTCTTCAGCTGGTAAATGTCGGCCACCCCAAGTTGGCGCAGTGGTGCAACGCGATCCTGCTGCTCTCGCCGGAGCATTACGCGATCTACCGCGATGCCGGCTGGGGCCGGGCCGAGATCGAGGAGGCGCTGCACCAGGCGACGACCCGGCCGGCGGCCGAGCTGGCACGCGGCGTCGGCGGCGTCGGCGAGGGAATGGAAGTGGACAAGGCGGTCGGCGAACTTCCAAAGTTCTGGCGCGACCACGGCCTGCTGATCGCGCGCGCCGGCGGGCAAGCCGGGCTGTTTTCCGCGATCATCGGCGGCTGGGCCGGCGGTCGCAAGCGTGAAGTCGTACAACCCGTAACCAAGGAGATCGAAGCATGAGTGATGCCTATTCGATGCGCGATCCGACGAGCGAGGGAGGCCCGCCCATGCGGGCCCGCCTCGCGCCGCCGGCCTCGCTCCAGGGGCGCACCGTCGCGCTGCTGGATATCGGCAAGGAGCGGAGCGATGAATTTCTCGATTCAATCGAGACGCTGCTGGTCGAGCGCCAGCTGAAGGTGAAGCGCTACTCCAAGCCCTCGCCGGCGACGCTCGCCCGCCACTACAGCGCCGGAGACATCGCCGCCGAATGCGACGTCGTCATCGAAGCGCTGGCCGATTGAGGGGCGTGTACGTCGTGCAGTTTGCATGACATCGCGGATCTCGACGGTCGTGGCATTCCAGGCGTGATGGTGGCGACGACGGCGTTCCAGGACGCCGCCCGGACCCAGGGCGAGGCGCTCGGCTTCGAGCCGGCGATCGTGTGGGTGCCGCACCCGATCCAGAACCGGAGCGCGGAGGAGCTGAGGCAAATCGCCGAGAGCGCGCTGGCGCCCGTGCTGGCCAAGCTCGAAGCGGAAGCCTGACGGCCTGATCCTTTCGTCGATAACGGCCCCGTCGGTCCCCGGCCGGCGGGGCCGGGGCCGTGCCGTCGTCTTTCCTCGGCCGGGCTCAGCCGATGATCTTAAAGTAGGTGTCCTTGCGGCCGATCAGGCCATCCCGAAAGGTGAAGACGTCGAGGCCGAGCCAGTCTTCGGCTGTGCCGTCGGCGCCGGTGCATTGGCGCCGCCATTCGCTGAAGCCCTTGTCGCCGGCGAACCGGTAGTCGATCGCGACCCACTGGAGGTCCGGGCAGCGCGCCATCAGGCCCCGAAGACGGCGCGAATTTCCGCCTTGCCGGTATGGCGATGGCCGTGGACGTCCGCGCCCTTGGCGTTGTCGAAGACGGACTCCTCGGCGAAGAAGCTCATGATCCGGTCGACGTCGTGGGCATTGAAGGCATTGCCGATCGCCTCCAGCAACTCGATCGTGACGGCGGCGCCGGGCGCCTCGGCCTTTTCGGCTAGCGACATGCGATGGCTCCTCCTGCTTGGACCGCCTCCGATGGGCGGCGGCGCGGCCAGCCCGCTCCCCCGGCCCGGCCAAGTGTACTCGGACCAACTCAGGTCGGCGTGCCGCCTTCCAGCAGGATGCGCTGGTGGCGGCGGACCTCCCCGACGGGGTAGTCGGTGTTGACCGCGTGGATGAGCGAGCGGTTGTCCCAGAGCAGGATATCGCCCACCCGCCATTCGTGGTGGTACTGGAACTCGGGCTCGGTCATGTGGCGGTAGAGGCCGTCCAGCAGCGCGTCGCTCTCGGCCCGCGCCATCCCCTCGACCCGGTCGGTGCGGTTGGGGTTGAAGTAGATCGCCGGGCGTGCGGTGTCGTCGTGGGTACGGACCAGCGGGTGGACGCCGTCGGGCGTCTCCGCTTCCTCCACCGCCGTGCGGGTCTTGGCCCGCCCCGGCGCGCGCGGGGTGTCGTAGCCGTGCACGGCGCACAGGCCGTCCAGCCGCGCCCGCTCGCCCTCGGGCAGGGAGGCATAGGCCCTGTGCATGTTGGCGAACTTGGTCTGACCGCCGCCGGAGGGAATGTCGAGGCCTTGCAGCATGGTCGCCTTGGCGGGCGTGGCGAAATAGGAATCGTCCGTGTGCCAGCCGCTCAAGCGCACCAGGCTCAAGTCGTCGGGTTTGTCCTCGGCGGATTTATACGTGCTTTCGAGGATGTTGACCTCCGGCGCCTCGCCATCGCGCTGATCGCGCAGGAGCTGGAGCTTCGGCTCGCCGAAGTGACGTCCCAGGCGGACGAAATCGACGGTGTCGAGCGGGTCGGAACGGAAACAGAGCAGGTGATTATCGAAAAACGCCGCCCGGATCGCCTCGACCGCGGCCGTCCCGAGCGGTCGGGCGAGGTCCAGGCCGCTCACCTCGGCGCCGAGCGCCGCCGACAGGGGTTGGATACGCAACGCCGACTCCTCCTTCACGCCGCCTGGGCGTGGACGTCGGGCCGTCCGCGGACGCTGATCCGCCACAACAGCCGCTCGTTGTCCGGGCCGTCGGCGAAGTCGATCGGCACCGCCGCATGCATGGTCGAGAAGGTGTCCCAGATCACCAGCTCGCCGACCTCGTAGGCGTGGGCATAGCAAAACTTCTCCCGCAGGACGTGATCCTTCAATTCGTCCAGCAGGGCCTCGGCCTCGCCGTCGTCCATGCCCTGGATGCCGTGCGCGCCGTGACCGAGCGCATAGAGCGCCTTGTGCCCGGTGATGGGGTGGCGCAGGACCAGCGGGTGATGCACGACCGGGGCCCGGGCGTGCTGGTCGTCCGTCCGAAGCGGGTTGGCCGCGATCTCGCCCTCGCCCCGCTTGCCGGCGCCGTAGGCATGGGCCACGACCAGTCCGTCGATCCGCGCCTTGGTCGTCGCATCCAGGCCCTCGTAGGCCGCCGCCATGTCGCAGTAACGGGTCTGGCCGCCGGTCTCCGGCGTCTTGATCGAATAGAGCATCGTGGCGCTGGCCGGCACCGCCTCGTAGGACTGGTCGGTATGCCAGAGCGCGGCGCCGTTGCGGATCGCCACGTCCCGGTCCCTCTTCTCCGTGTTGCCGACGGTCAAGAGTTCCGGGTAGCCCGGCATCCGCATGTGATCGAGCACGTGCGGGATCGGCTCGCCCCAGCGCCGGCCGAAGGCGAGGTAGGAATCCTTGTCGAAGGACTGGTCCTTCAAGGCGAACACGCGGTGCTCGTAAAGCGTTTCCGTCAGCGCCCGGAAGGTCGCGTCGTCCAACCCCTTGGCGCCGTCGATTCCGCGTATCGCGACACCGAAATTGCCCGGAAGGCGTTCCGTCTCGAACATGGCCCCGTCTCTCCTCGGCGATTGCTCCGCTACGGTCTCCCACAATAATACCGTCGATCGCGAATTGCATCCAGCCGGCGAAATTCACGAGGTGACGCTTCGTATTATGAAAAACAGCATCCAGCGGCCGGTGAAGATCGGCTTCGGCGAGCTTTATGCCGCCCTCGATCGCGGCACCATCGATGCGACGATCAACTACACGCCCGTCGTCAAGTCCTACGAGCACTACGAATTCGCCAAGCATTTGACGGAGACCAACATGGGCCAGGTGCTGGGCTATGGCGGTGGCATCAACCCGAAGCTCTTCAAAAAAAACGCCGAAGAACGTCCGGGACATTCTGGTCACCACCAGTGACGAGTACATGGACGTCTATAGCCTGAAAGGCGCGATCGGCGACGCGGTACGGCTGGAGACGATCTTCAAGGGCATCATGTGGTTCCTGGCGATGGACATCGTCACGCTGGCCATCCCGATCGCATTCCCGGAGACCAGCCTCTGGCTGCCGACCTTGATGCCGCGCTCCCGAGACGCGCGCCCGAGCCATCGTTTTGACCGCGCCCGCCGGCGCGCCTATGCTCGCGTCGCCCGCCCTTCGGCGGTACCAGCGAGGATAGGCATCATGAGCAAATACCATCTGATCAGTTCCGTCACCTGACCCTGGGTCCAGCGCGCCGTGATCGTTTTGCGTGCCAAGGCCATCGAATTCGAGGTGACCTACATCAATCTCCGCGAGAAGCCGGACTGGTTCCTGGAGATCTCGCCGCACGGCAAGGTGCCGGTGTTGAACGTGGACGGCAGGCTGCTGTTCGAATCCAACGCCATCGCCGAATTCCTCGACGAGGTCGAGGCGCCCAGGCTGCACCCGGAGGACCCGATCAAGCGGGCCCGCAACCGGGCCTGGACCGACTTCGTGCCGGATTTCTCGCCGGCGCTGAGCGGGGTCTACTACGCCAAGACGCCGGAGGAGACGCAGGCGGCGCTCGAAAAGGCGCCAGCCCGGTTGAGCAAGCTCGAAGAGGCGCTCGCCACCGAACGCGAGGGCGACGGTCCCTACTTCAACGACGACAAGCTGTGTTTGGTGGACGCGGCCTACGCGCCCTTCCTGCAGCGCTTTGCCTTCGTCGAGGCCAAGCTGGAGACCGGCCTGCTCGGCGACTTCCCGTTGCTCCGGGCCTGGTCCGACGCGTTGCTCGCCAACAAGTTGGTGACCGGCTCGGTGCCGGCCAACTTCGAAGACGAGTTCGTCGCCAACCTCAAGCGCCGCGGCTTCCACGTCGGCGCCATGTTCGAGGCGGCCGGACAGGCGGCCGAGTAGGCCAAGTCCTGTTTCCTCGCCGCCCCGGGGCTCCCGTCCCGGGGCGGTGTTCAATTGCGGCCCCGCCGATGCCCGGGCGGGGCGGGAGGAATAGATGAGCGGAAATATCGTCTTCGTCGACAGCCCGTTGACGGACAGTGAACTGGCGCGGCGGATCGCGCCGTCGGGTTACGACCTCGCGGTCGTCGACGGCGGATCGCCCGAGTACGAGGCGGCGATCGAGGCGGCGGAATACCTGGTCGGCTTCGTCGCCGGCCTGGTCAGGGAAGAGCTCTACCGCCGGGCACCGAACCTGAAACTGGTTCAGGTGCTGAGCGCCGGCTACGATGCCGCCGATCTCGCGGCCGCGCGCGCGGCCGGCGTGCCGCTCGCCAACAACGGCGGCGCCAATTCGGTCGCCGTCTCGGAGCACGCGATCCTGCTGATGCTGGCCGCCTCGCGCCAACTGGTCCGCCAGCACGAAGACGTCATAAGCGGCCGCTGGCGCGGCAACGATTCCCCCGACCTGCACGAGGTGCGCGACAAGCGCATGGGCATCATCGGCTTCTCCAACATCGGCAAGAAGACGGCGCGGCTCGCCCAGGCCTTCGGCATGTCGGTGGTCTATCACGACATCCGGCGACTGACGGAAGCGGAGGAGGACGCACTCGACGTCCGCTACCGCCTGCTGAAGGAGCTGCTGATGGAGAGCGATGTCGTCAGCCTGCACGTCGCCCTCAACGACTCGACCCGGGGCCTGATCGGCGCGGAAGAACTGGCGCTGATGAAATCCTCGGCGATCCTGGTCAACACCAGCCGGGGTCCGGTGGTGGACGAGCCGGCGCTGATCGAGGCCCTGCGGAACAGACGGATCTGGGGCGCCGGCCTCGACGTCTTCGAGCAGGAGCCGCCGCCCGCCGACAACCCGCTGTTCGAACTCGACAACGTGACGCTCACCGCACACCTGGCCGGCCCGACGCAGGAGAGCAATACCGCCCGGCTGCGCAACGCCTTCGACAACGTCGCCCGCGTCGGCCGGGGGGAAACACCCCTCTGGATCGTGCCGGAACTCCTGGGCTGAGGGAGGACGACAGATGACCGACGGCCGCTTCATCCACCTGGCGGGCGAGCTGGTGCCCTTCGAGGATGCCAGGATCCACGTCTTTTCGCCCGCCGTCCGCTTCGCCGTGCATCTCTTCGAAGGCATCCGCGCCTATTGGAACCCGGAGCACGGGGAACTCTACGTCTTCCGCCTGGCCGAGCATCTGGCGCGCCTGAGGGCCGGCATGAAGGTGATGCGCTACGAGGCGATTCCCTCGGCCATGGAGATGGAAGCGGTGGTGCTGGAGACCATCCGCGCCAACAAGCACCGGGGCGATATCGGCATCCGACTTTCCGCCTACGTGCTGGGCGACGGTTTCATGGACGCGCGCGGGCCGATCGACCTGATGTGCGGCACGGAGCCGGGATCGGCCAAGAACTTCGCGGCGAAGAAGACCCGGGCCATGGTCACCGCCTGGCGGCGGATCGACGATACCGCCATGCCGGGGCGCCTGAAGAGCAGCGGCCAACTACCAGAACGGCCGCCTGGGCCTGATGGAGGCGCGCGAGGGCGGCTATGACGAGACGATCTTCCTCACCCCCGACGGAAAGGTCGCCGAGGGTGCCGGCGCCTGCCTGTTCATGATCCGGAACGGCCAACCGATAACCCCACCCGTCACCGCCGGCATCCTCGAAAGCGTGACGCGGGACACCATGATTCAGGCCTTCGCCGAGACGTTCGACGCGGCGGTGGTCGAGCGGCCGATCGACCGCACCGAACTCTACGTTGCCGAGGAGGTCTTCCTCTGCGGCTCCACCTACGAGGTCCACCCGATCGTCTCGGTGGATTCGATTCTGGTCGGCGACGGCGAGATCGGGCCGCTGACATCGGCCATGTGGGCCCACTACGAAGGCCTGGTGCGCGGCACCATCCCGGACCATGCCGACTGGCGCACGCCCGTCCACGGCACCCAGGGACGGGACGCGGCGGCCGAATAGATCGTTTCCGAGGTCGACCCGGACGTACGGGTCCCGGTGCCCTAAGGCCCGCTTCCTCCGCTCCAGCGGGCGGGCAGGTTCAGCGGGCCGCGAAAGGCCCAGCCGCCGAAGCGGACCGGCTCGCCTTCGTCGAGGGCCAGGCCCGCCAGCCGTTCGAAGGCGCGCGGCAGGGCGACCTCGGCGACGAGGCTCCGCGAGGCGGCGGCGCCCGGGCAGAAATGCGGGCCGGCGCCGAAGGCGATGCTCTTGGCGGCGTTGCGGGTGATGTCGAAGCGCTCCGGGTTCTCGAAGTGGGCCTCGTTGCGGTTGGCGGAGCCGTACATCAAGAAGACCCGGTCCTCGGGCGCCAGCTCCACCTCGCGGATCCGGTGGGCTTTCGCGATGCGGCGCGGCGCCATGCCGATGGGCGAGATCCAGCGGGCGTATTCCTCGAAGGCTTGCGGCTAGGCGATCCGGCCGTCCCGCGCCATGGCCAATTGTTCCGGGTGGGCGAGCAGCGCCCAGATGGTCCCGGCGATGGCGTCCCTCGGCTCGTTCTGGCCGCCGGAAATGGCGAGCTTGATGTTGGCGCGGATGCTGGAAATCGCCATGCCGGCCTCCAGCATGACGGAGAGCAGGCCGTGGTCGGGTCGGGCCCGGGTCGCCGGCAGAATGTCGTCGATCGCCGCGTCGATTGCCGCCGTCGCCCGCCGACAGCGGGCCTCGATCTCCGGATCGCCCGCGTAGTTGGCGATACCGTCGATCATGCCCTGGCTGAAGGCGTCCATCTCGCGCCAGGTGATGTTGGCAAGGCCGGTGATGTCCTTCAGCGCCTCGCCGGAGACCGGCCGGGCGTAGGCGTCGAACAGGTCGGCCCGGCCGGCGGGCGCCAACGCGTCCAGGATGCGGTCCGCGTGGGCGCGAAACTTCTCCCGCCGGACCCGGGTCACGGTCCGGGTCGAGAAGGCGGGCATGATCACCTTGCGCTCCGCCTGGTGCGCCGCGCCATCCTTGCGCATCAGGTTCCGGCCCATCAACTTGTTCATGAGGCCATCGGGCTGGTCGGAGCTGAAGATCTCGATCCGTTTTTCCGACGCCATGATGTCGTCGCGCCGGGTCAACACCGTGGCGCCCAATTGCGGGATGAACGCGATCGGCGCCTCGGCCCTGAGCTTGGCCAGCGCGGGATAGGGATCGGCCCAGAAGGCGGCGAGATCGATGTCGTGGCTGGGCGCGTTGGCCATGGCGCGGGCTCCGGGTAACGTCCTCGTCCGTGTGTCGATCGAATGTAGCCATGGCGTGTCGGCGCGTCACCCAAGGCGGGCGCGGCGCGCCGGCGACACGCAAAGGTGATGCGGCAATGCAAATCGTGATTTCGTCCCATGCCCTTTCGGCAACAGATTGATCGCGCGATGGTCGGGGAGAGGTCCATGTTCGAACGGCTTGGAAGCCTGTTGCTCGGCGCCGGGGTCGAGACCGCCCCGCCGGCGCGGGTCGCCCGCCTGATCGCCGCCCGCGAGATCGAGAGCGAGCGGCTGATCGCCGCCGCCCAGCTGCTGATCGGCTGCATCTGGACCGCGCTCTACGTCTTCGCCCCCAAGACCTTCGCGGCCGAGCGGACGTTCGCCCCGGTACCCGTCGCGCTGGCCCTCTATCTCGGTTTCTCGCTCCTCCGTCTGATCCTGCTGCGCCGCGACTTCGCGCCGTCCTGGTTCCTGGTGCTTTCCGTCTTCTTCGACATGGCGCTGCTGATGGGGCTGATTTGGAGCTTTCATCTGCAATACGACCAGCCGGCGGCCTTCTACCTGAAGGCGCCGACCTTGCTTTACGTCTTCATCTTCGTGGCGCTGCGCGGGCTTCGCTTTTCCGCCGGTTACGTGGTGTTGGCGGGCGGCACCGCCGCGCTCGGCTGGCTGGTGCTGTTGAATTACGCGCTGATGACGTCCGACGCGCCGGGCATGGGGGTCACCAGGGACTATGTGCTCTACATGACCTCGGCGATGGTGCTGATCGGCGCCGAGCTCGACAAGATCATCGCCATCCTGCTGACCACGGCGATCCTGGCGCTGGCGCTGATGCGGGCCCGGCGCCTGCTGGTCGCCTCGGTGGCGGAGGAGGTGGCGCACCGCGACCTCGAGCGCTTCTTCGCGCCCGAGATCGCCGGCCGCATCACGGCGGCCGAGGACCGGGTTCGCCCGGGACATGGCGAGATCCGCGAAGCCGCCGTACTGGTCACCGACGTGCGCGGCTTCACCCGCCTCGCCATGACCACGGACCCGGACGCGCTGATGGCCCTGCTGGCGGAATACCAGCACCGCATGGTGGGCGTGATCCAGGCCCACGGCGGCAGCATCGATAAGTTCCTGGGCGACGGCATCCTCGCCACCTTTGGCGCCGCCTTCCCGAGCGACACGGCCACCGCCGACGCGCTCCGCGCGGTCGACGGCCTCCTCGCCGAGGCCGAAGACTGGCGCCGGGACCGCCAAGGGCGCGGCCTCGCCCCCTTGGAAATCGGCTTCGCGGTCGCCGCCGGGCCCGTGGTCTTCGGCGCCGTCGGCGAGGAAAACCGGCTGGAGTTCACCGTCATCGGCGAACCGGTGAACCTCGCCGCGAAGCTCGAGAAGCAGAACAAGCGCGAGGCCGCCCGGGCGATGACCACGGCCCCCACCCTCGCCCGCGCCGAGGCGGAGGGCTACCACCCCGCGCGGCCGCCCGAACACCGCCCCGCCCGCGCGGTCGAGGGCGTCGACGAACCGCTCGATTTGGTGGTCCTGGCCTGATCGGCCGGTCGTCTTACCGCGCCGCGCCTCGCGCCCGCGGGCGGCGGCGCGTTCCAGCCCGCCCCTTGGCGCCCTGCTTGGCGACCTTGGTGAAGGCGTCGTGCAGGATCGACAAGGCGCGATCCAGTTCCGCGCGCGTCGTCGTCATCGGGGGCACCAGCCGAATTACGTTCCGCAGGTCGCGCGCGCCGCGGACCTGAAAGATCAGGCCGTTGTCGAGGCAATGTTCGAAGATCGCTTGCGTTTCGGCGTCGGCGGGCGTCTTGGTCCGACGGTCCCGCACCAGCTCGATCCCCAGCAGGACGCCGCGCCCGCGGACCTCGCCGATCCATTCGAACTCCTTCGCCATCGCCCGGAAGGCGGATTTTATCCGTCGCTCGATCCACCGGGCGCGGCCGGCCATGTCCTCCTCGACGACGATATCGAGGCTTTCCTCCCCGGCGGCGCACAGCAGGGGATCAGTGGCGTGGCTGCGGGTGGCGAAATAGCCGTTCGATATCGCCGCCCGCGCGATCTTGGCCGTTGTACAGACGGCGCTGATCGGCAGGCCACCGCCGAAATGCTTCGATATGGCGATGATGTCGGGCTTCAAGCCGTTTTCGTGCTGGAAGCCGAAGAGCTTGCCCGTCTTGCCGAGGCCGGTTTGCGCTTCATCGATGATCAAGGCCATGCCGCGGGCATCGCAGGCCGCCTTAACCTTGGTGAAATAGCCCTCCGGCGGCACGATGACGCCACCGGCGGAAAGAATCGGCTCGGCGATGAAGCCGGCCGGCCGCGCGGTGAAATTGGCATCGGCCAATTCCAAACTGGCATCCAGGCATTTCACCTCGCAACGCGGAAACTCGAGGCCGAGGGGGCAGCGATAGCAATAGGGCGTCAGGACCGAGGCGGTGTGGGGGGCGACGGCCGCATGCTTGCGCCGTTCCCAGTTGAACGACAGCGAGCGCGTGACATAGGAGGTCGAGCCATGCAGGCCGGCATGAAACCCCAGCACATCGAGACCGCCGGTCGCCTTGCGCGCCAGATCGATCGCGGCTTCGATTGAGTCGCTGCCCGAGACCAGAAAGAGCGATTTCTCCAACGGGCGTGGCAGCAATTTGCCCAATTTTTCATGCAGGCGCAGGCGCGGCACGTGCAGCATCGTGTTGGAGGCGTGCAGAAGCGACCCCATGGTCGCCTCGATCCGGCCGACGATGCGCGGATGCTGGTGGCCGAGGGCGGCGCCCATCTGGCCCGACTGGAAGTCGAGATATTCCTTGCCGTTCGTGTCGACCACGGTGCTGCCGAGGCTGCTGGCGATGACCGGCCGGCCCTCCAGGCCGCCCATGTAGGACGTGCCCTCGGTCGGAAACATGTATCGCCCAACGATCGTCTTTACGCGCTTGGCATCCATCCCCACCGTCCGGACCTCGTGCCGGCGCCATCCAGTCGCGCATCGCCAGCGGCCCTCAGTCTAGCCACCGGCGCGCCTGACCTCAATCCGAAGCAGGCGGTTAAGGGGATTCGCGACGAACGGTGGCACGCCGGCCGCCGGACGGTCGTGGCACCCGTTATTTGTAGGGGTCGGCGGCGTCGCGCAGGCCGTCGCCCAGAAAATTGAAGGCGAGGACGACCAGGATCACCGGCAGCATCGGCAGGATCAGCCAGGGATAGATGGCGACGGCGTTGATGTTCTGCGCCTCGTTCAACAGCACGCCCCAGCTGGTGACCGGCGGGCGGAGGCCGAGGCCGAGGAAGCTGAGCGCCGTCTCGCCCAAAATCATCGAGGGGATCGAGAGCGTCAGCGAGGCGATGATGTGGCTCATGAAGTTGGGCAGCAGGTGGCGGGCGATGACGCGGCGGGGGCTGGCGCCCATCAGGGTGGCGGCGGCGGCATAGTCCTCCTCGCGCAGCGCCAGCAGCTTCGAGCGCACGGCGCGCGCCAAGCCCGGCCAGTCGAGCAGCCCCAGGATGACCGTGATGCCGAGGAAGACGCCGATCGGACTCCAGGTCACCGGCAGGGCGGCCGAGAGCGCCATCCACAGCGGCAGCTCGGGGAAGGAGCGCAGCATCTCGATCATGCGCTGCACGACGTTGTCGACCCAGCCGCCGTAATATCCGGCGAGCCCGCCCAAGGTCAGGCCGATGACGAAGGAGATGGTGATGCCGATGAGGCCGACGGTGAGCGAGATCCGCGCGCCGTAGATCACCCGGCTGAAGATGTCCCGGCCCAAGCGGTCGGTGCCGAAGAGGAAGATCGGCGCCGACTTCACCTTGTCCTTTTTCGTCGTCCGCTCGGCGCAAAAGAGATGCAGGCGCATCTTGAACAGGCCCCAGAGCTTGTATTTGTCGCCGCTACAAAAGAGGCCGATGGGACGGACCTTGCCCAAATCGTCGGTATAGATCCGCCTCAGGGTCTTGTTGTCGCGGCTGCGCTTGTAGGCGTAGACGAAGGGCCCGACGAAATCCCCTTCGTGGAACAGGTGGATCGACTGGGGCGGGGCGTAGATGTGGCGCGCGTGGCGTTTCGCGAGGCCGTGCGGCGCCACGATCTCGCTGATCACGATCGTGAGGTAGAGCAGCAGCAGGAAGATCCCGCTCGCCACCGCGAGGGGATGGCGGCGGAGCTTCCACCACATCAGTTTCCACTGGCCGGCCAGGTAGAAGCGTTCCTGTTCCGGCGTCAGCCGTTCGATGACGTGGGGATCGAAGGGCTCCTCGCTCACCCAGTGTTCGCCCTTGCGGTCGGCCAAGGTCATCGGCCCGCCACCGCGTCGAGCCGGATCCGGGGATCCAGCACCGCCAGCAGGAGGTCGGAGACGAACATGCCGACGACGGTGAGGAAAGAGAGGAACAGCAGGAAGGAGCCGGCGAGATACTGGTCCTGGCTCTGCAGCGCATGCACCAGCATCGGGCCCGAGGTCGGCAGGCTCAAGACCACGGAGACGATGGCCGAGCCGGAGATCATCTGCGGCAACAGGCTGCCGATGTCGGCGACGAACGGGTTGAGCGCCATGCGCAGGGGATACTTGATCAGCAACCGGCTCGGCCGCATGCCCTTGGTCCTGGCCGTCACGACATACTGCTTCTGCAATTCGTCCAGCAGGTTGGCGCGCAGGCGCCGGATCATGCCCGCCGTGCCCGACGTGCCGATGACGATCACCGGCACGATCAGGTGCTGGAGAATCGAGACGAACTTGTCCCACGACATCGCCTCGCCGATGTATTCGTCGTCCATCAGGCCGCCAATCGAGACACCGAACCAGGTCTTGGCCAGGAACAGCAGGATGAGGGCCAGCAGGAAGTTGGGCGTCGCCAGGCCGATATAGCCGATGAAGGTCATCGCGTGGTCGCCGAGGGTATATTGCCGGACGGCGGTATAGACGCCGATCGGGAAGCTCACGGCGTAGACGAAGAAGATGGTGACGAAGTTCAACACGAAGGAGAACAGCAAGCGGTCGCCGACCACGTCGCGCACCGGCTGCTGGAACTCGAACGACCAGCCGAGGTCGGCCTGCAGGATGCCGGAGAAGCCGTTGTTGCCGGGCCAGATGCCGAACCAGACCGCGTACTGCTCCAGCATCGGCTTGTCGAGGCCGAACTCCATGCGCAGGAATTCCAGCTTTTCGGCGGCCGCCAGGTCGCCGTTGGCCTTCAGCAGCTCGATTTCGTTGGAGATGTAGTCGCCGGGCGGGGCCTGGATGATGATGAAGGTCACGACGCTGATCACCAGCAGCGTCGGAATCATGATCAAAATCCGCTGCACCAGGTACCCGAACATGTTGGCGCCTCGCGTCCCCCAGGGCGATGGATGGCGCGCCCGCCCGCCGGGGGGACCGAGTCGCGCCGCCGGGCGACTATCGCAGACGCCGCCCCTTGCGCCAAGTCGGCCGGGAGATCAAGAACCGACGGCGCCGGGGGACGGCGACATCACCGATCGAGCCAGAATGTATCGGGCCGGTAGACGCCGAGTTGGGCGCCGGGGTCCCAGTTGAAGATGCCCTCCTCGGGCACGTTGCGGAGTCCGTTCTTCACTACGATCGGCTGCTTCACGCCGGAGATCAGGCCGATCGAGAACACCTGCTCGGCGTTGATTCGCAACATCCGGTGCCAGATCGCCGTCCGCGCCGCCTTGTCCGGCGCGGCGAGCCAGGCGGCGTTGAGGCGCAGGAGCTCCTTGGCCTCGGCGATATCCGGCGCTTCGCCCGAGAGGCCGCTGGTGTCGTGGTGCTGGCCCCACTTCGGCCAGTGGAGCTGCTGTTGCGAGGTGGGCGCCAGTTCGTCGGGCGGCGTGTCGGCCGACGGCACCCCGTTCTCCAGCCCGGTCCACACGCTCATCATCGACAAGCCGGCGAAAACGCGGTTGCGGAAGTTCTCCCGTTGCAGGGGCTTGATGAAGAGCTTAATGCCGATCTCGGCCCAATTTTCCCGCACCAGCTGCAGGATGTCGGTCTGCTCGGTGTCCTCGCCCGCCGTCTCGACGATGATCTCCATCGGCCGGCCGTCGGGCAGCAGGCGGATCTCGTCGTCGTTGGTCTCCTCGAGACCGATCTCGTCCAGGAGGTCCGAGGCGGCGTCGGGATCGTATTGCGTCCAGGCGGCGCTGTACTCGTCCTTGAAGAGGGGGCTGCCGTGAAGAATGGTGTTCGCAGCCGCGTTGGCCAGGCCGAAGAACAGGGTCTCGTTGATCGCCTCGCGGTCGATGGCGAGGCTGAGCGCCCGGCGGAAGCGGACGTCGCGGAAGAGCTTGCGCCAGAGCTCGTCGTTCACGTTGAGGTTGGGGAAGATCGCCATGTGCGAGCCCTTGGCGATCCGCCAGAGGTGGATCTTGAAGCCGTACGCCTCCTCGTTCTCCTTGAGGAAGGTGTAGTTGTTGAAGAACAGGCTGCGGGCCTGGATGTCGACCTCGCCGGTGCCGGCCTTGGCCGGGATCAGCTTCGCGTCGGAGACGCTCAAGACCACGGAATCGAGATAGGGCAGCTGCCGCCCCTCGCCGTCCACCCGGTGGAAATAGGGGTTGCGTTTGGCGACGAAGCGGGTCGAGGGCGGCTTCGTGGCGTTGACCCAGGGCTGCAAGGTCGGCAGCGCCGGATTGTCGAAGCGGTACATGTTGTCGAGGCGGTTGTGCAGCGCCGCCCAGTTCCGCCGCTTCGCCTTCTTCAGCGCCGCCTTCAAGGTTTCTGGATCGGCGAACTTGGCGTGAAAGCGCTTCAGATAGTGCGCCGGGCGGTGGATGAAGAGGGGCGAGGCGCCGGCGATCCGGGGCAGGAAATGCGGATTGGGCGCCGCCCAGGCGTAACGCACGGTGGTCTCGTTCACCACCTCGAAGGCCGGCGGCTCGCCGTCGACCAGCATCGACTTGGGCGGGCCGGCGGGCGAGAGATCCGGGTTGTTGGCCACCTCTTCCCAGTAGTAGCGGAAATCCTCCGCCGTGAAGGGGCGGCCGTCCGACCATTTATGGCCCTTGCGGAGGTGAAACGTGAAACGCCGGCCCTCTTCGACAACCACCTTTTCGGCGATGTCGGGAACGATCTCGAAGTTTCGGTCATAAACCACTAGCCGGGCATAGCCGTAGACCACCAGCAGGCGGACGTCCTTGGCCCGGCCGATGAGCGTCTTCAGCTCGCCGCCGTGGCGGCCGATCGACAGCCCCTCGCCGTCGAGCGCGATCACCCGCGGCAGGTCCGGCAGGCGCTCGGCCACCGACGGCAACTCGCCCGCGTCCACCAGGGACCGAAGCGACGGCGTCTCCCGGTAACCCGCCGCCTCCGCCGCCATGGCCCCGGCGGCGCACAGAAGGCTCGCGGCCACGACCGCCGCGTACCGCATACGTCCCATGATCGCTCGCGTCCCTTGGCGTCGAGGGGTTGGAGCATCGTCCGGTCGGGCGCGGCGATGCCGCGCGCGCGGAAAATGCCCTAGGACCCGTGGCCTCCCGGCTTTTCTTGGGCGCGGACGTGGTGGCCCTCGCCGAGATCGATCATATCGACGGGCCTGGTTCGATCCAAGGTGAAAGGCGCCGGCCAAGCGCCCGGATCGGAGGCCTTGCCCTGCATCAGCGCGGTAAGATCGAGGCGGGCGTCCGGATCGGCCTTGGGCACCGCCGCCAGCAGGGCCCTGGTATAGGGATGGACGGGGTCCCGGAACAGGATCTCGCGCGGCGCGATCTCCACCACGCGGCCGGCGCACATCACCGCAATCCGGTCCGCGATATAGTCGACGACGGCCAGGTTGTGGGAGATGAAGAGGTAGGTGAGGCCCAGCTCGTCCTGCAAATCCTTCAACAAGTTCAACACCTGAGCCTGCACGCTGACATCGAGGGCGGAGACCGGCTCGTCGCAGATCAGCAGTTCCGGCTGCAGCGCCAGCGCCCGGGCGATGCCGATCCGCTGGCGCTGGCCGCCCGAGAAGCTGTGCGGATAACGGCGCAGGAAGCGTGGGTCGAGGCCGACCAGGCCCATCAGTTCCGTCACCCGCTCGGCCCGCTCCTCCCGGTCGCCGATCTCGTGGATCAGCAGCGGCTCGGCGATGATGTCGTAGACCGTCATCCGGGGATTGAGGGAACTGAAGGGGTCCTGGAATATGAACTGCACCTTGCGGCGATAGTCGAACAGCCGCCCACCCTCCAGGCCCAGCACGTCCGCCTGGTCCCCGGCGCCGCGAAAGATGACGGCGCCTTCGTCCGGCGTGATCGCCCGCATGATGATCTTGGATGTCGTGGTCTTGCCACAACCGCTCTCGCCCACCAGGCCCAGGCATTCACCCCGCTCGATGTGAAAGCTGACGTCATCGACCGCCAGGTGCCCGCGCGCTTTGCGCCGGCCGAACAGGCCGCGCTTGCGCGTGGCGAAGGTCTTGGAAAGACCGTCGACCTCGAGGATCGGTCCGTCGGCGGCGGGCGCCTGGGACGCCGCCTTGCGTTTCAGCAGGGCACCCGCCTGGGCATCGATCTCGCGGAGCGGCACCAGGCGCTCTCCCGGCTTCATGCCGAAGCGCGGCACGGCGCGGAGCAGGGCCTTGAGATAGGGGTGGCGGGGATCGCGGAAGATATCCTCCAGTCCCCCCTTCTCCATGATCTGGCCGTGGTACATCACCACCACCTCGTCGGCCACGTTGGCCACCACGCCCAGGTCGTGGGTGATCATCAGGACCGCCATGCCGAGTTCGGCCTGGAGATCGCTTATCAGCTTCAGGATCTGCGCCTGGATGGTGACGTCAAGCGCCGTCGTCGGCTCGTCGGCGATGAGCAGGGCCGGCCGGCAGATCAGAGCCATGGCGATCATCGCCCGTTGGCGCAGCCCGCCCGAAAGCTCGAAGGGGTATTTGCGGATCGCCTGCTCCGGCTCCGGGAAGCTCACCATCCGCAGCATGTCGACGGTCATCTCGCGGGCGCCGGCGCTGTCCATGTTGCGATGCAGCAGCAGGGCCTCGCCGATCTGGTCGCCGATGGTATGCAGCGGCGAGAGCGAGGTCATCGGTTCCTGGAAGATGATCGAGACCGAGCCGCCGCGAATGGTCCGCATGGCCGGGCCGTCCGGCGGCAATCCCGCCACGTCCACGGGCGGGCCCGCCTTGTTCGGGTCGTCGAACAGGATCCGGCCCCGGCTGATGTTGGCGACCTTGGGCAGAATGCGCAGGATCGACTGGCTGACCACGGTCTTGCCGGATCCCGATTCGCCCACCAACGCGACCGTGCCGCCATGCGGCACCGAGAAGGAAACGCCGTTCACCGCCCGGATGACGCCTTCCGCCACCCGAAACTCGACCGCGAGATTCTCGATCGTGAGGACTTCCCTCATGCGGGCTTGTCCCGGTTTTCCTCGAACAGCTTGAGGTTCTCGAGCGTCGCTTCGTCCGGCGTGACGCCCCGGCCCGAGACCTCGCGGAAGACGCTCTCGAGCACCTGGTGGAATTCGTCGAGCTGCGAATCCATGCCGATCGCCCCCCCCGGTCCCTTGACCGAGAGCTGCAACCAGCCCTTCCGCCGGTCGCGCCGGGTCGAGTAGTAGCGCAAGGAGATGTCGCGCACCTCATCCCAGGCGATCGCCCGGCCGATCGGGCCGAGGGCGCGAATGCCGGCCTCGGAGACCTCGATCCGGGTGAACTGGCGAATGAGCGTGCGCAGGCCGTAGACTAGGAACAGCATCATCACCGCCAGGATGATCGCGGCGACGACGCCGAAACTGCCCGACGCGATCAGCGGGACGGCGGTGATGCCGACACCGACGGCGGCCCGCGCATAATCGGCGAGCAGGTTGTGCAAGGGGTAATGGTGCAGAGTCATTGCCGCAAGTTAAAGGCTTCCGCCGCCGATAACCAGCGCGCGGACCGGCCCTCGCGAAGGGCCGTGAACAGCCGTTCCAGGAAGTTCCAACAGGCCTCGTCGTGCGCCAGATGATGGCTCATGACGCCGGTCGGCTCGTCGGCGTCGTGGCGCCCCTCACGCCTGCCGGAGAGATGCGCCACCAGGGCCGCGAGCGCCCGCGCCTCGCCGACGAACCCCCTCTCGCCGCGCCAGTCGACCAGGTCCAGATGGCAGTTGCATTCGACGACGCCGGGTGCCGACAGGACCGCCGCCCTCGGCCCGAAACGCGAGAGACCCCGGAGGCCGGCGGCGGCGAGGCGCGGCGCCAGACCCGGCGCGAGACGGTTCCAGGGTGGCACGAAGACCGGCAGGATCTGCTCCGGAAACAGCAATCGTGCCCGGTTCCATCCGGTGGCGACGTCGGCCAGCAGGTCGAAAAGCGGGCGATGGTCGCCGAACTCCGCCTTTTTCTCGCCCGCCGGCGCGTGGTCGATATGCGCGAGGCCATGCGGCAGCACGGTGATCCGTCCGCGCCCCGCCAGCCGTTCGGCCAAGGGGTGGCCGCAGTCGGCCGGCACCACGGCCAGGGCCAGGGGAAGATCGTGTCCCTCGCTCAGTTCCAGCAGGCGCG
The DNA here is from genome assembly GCA_965226475.1 of Alphaproteobacteria bacterium. Classification (GTDB taxonomy): domain Bacteria; phylum Pseudomonadota; class Alphaproteobacteria; genus JASLMY01. The sequence goes on from CBDDDJ010000003.1 coordinate 864,292, forward strand.
ACAGGGCCTCGTTCGGCTCTCCGGCATCGTCGTCGCGCCACCAGAAGGCGGGCGTGCGCCCGGCCGCGCGCCAGGCCGCGAGTTCCGCCTCGAGAACGGCCCAGTCGTCCACCTCAGGCGTCCCGAGTCGCGAGCCAGTCGGCGATCAGCCGGACCGCGGTCGCGACGCCGTCGGTGTGAATGTTGAATTCGCCCGGCGGCGGCGCCTCGGCCGCGCGCCGGACCATCCCGGCCAGCCGCTCCGGCGTCAGTCCCTCTTCGGCGATCGCGTGGAGCGCGCCCCTGGCGCCCAGCAGTTCGGCCCGCAGGGTCTGCTCGTTCTCCTCTCCGCCGGCGTAGGGCGAGATCACAATCCGGCAGCCGGCCCGCAGCGCCTCCATCACCGTGTTATAGCCGCCCTGGCTGATCGAGAGGGCGCAGTTCATCAGCAGGCTCGGGAAATCGGTGCGGGCGCGCTCGACGATCACGCCGTCGCCGCCGAGCGCCCGGATCTCGGCGAAGTCCGCCTCATCCACATGAAAGCCCACGAGCACCCGCCAGGTGTGCGTGGCGTAGGGCGTCATCGAGCGCGCGCGGATCGCCGTTTCCAGCAGCGCCCGGCCGACCCGGCCGCCGCCGGCCGAGACCAGGACCTCGTCCCAACCCTCGTCGCCCGGCCCGCCACGCCGGCCGCGGGCGTCGACCACATAGCCGGTGTGGTGCACCCGCTCGGCGATGCGGCGGGCCTGCGGCAGCGACTGGTAGAGCGGCACGACCGCCTCGTCGCCATGCACCAGCACCCGGTCGAAATATTGCTCGGCCAGATCGACCATCCGTTCGTAGCGCTCGGGCTTGGACTTCGCCACCAGGATGTCGCGGACGGAACTCACGATCAGGGGACGCGAGTGTCGCGCCCGGGCCGCCTCCAGCAATGGCAGAAGTTCGAAGCGCATGCCCCAGCGGCCGAAGGGGAAGAGCTCGAAGAGCAGCAGATCGGGCGCGATATCGTCCAGCAGTTCCAGCAGGCGGTCCCGGCGGCGATCCCGCCAGTCGCCGTCGACCGGACGGCCCTTGTCGTCGACCAGGTTCTTGAAGCCCAAGTCGGTCGCCATCACCGCCGGCAGCTGCACCAGCTCGACCCCGGCGGCCTCGCCGCCCGGGATCGCCATGCCGCCCGAGACCAGGGACACGTCGTGGCCCGCCGCCGCCAGCCCCCGGGCGAGTGTCGTCGCCCGACGCAGATGGCCGATGCCGAGCAGGTGCTGCACATAGAAGAAGATCCGGGCCCGGTTCATGTCCGCTCCAGCGGTTGGTCGAGGCGAAAGGGCACCGGCGCCCCCGCCGCGTCAAGCGCGAAGAGCTGCAAACGACTCCAGTCGAGGCGCACGGGCGGCTTTCCGGTCATGTCCCAGTCGTAGGCGAGGGAAAGCACGACGCGGATCACCGTCTTGTGGCAGATCGCGACATGGACGCCACCGGCCGCCGACAAGCCGCGAAGCCAGGCGGCGACGCGCTCGCGAACCTCGCGCGGGCTTTCGCCGCGGGGCGCGCGATAGTCGAGCCCACGGGCCTCGTTCGCCGCCATCCCTGGCGCGAGTTCGGCGCGGATCTCGACCAGCCGCCGGCCTTCGAAATCACCATGATCGATCTCGATCAGGGCCGGTTCGATCCGCGCTTCGCCATGGCCGAGCAAGCCCGCCGTCTCCCGTGCACGGAGCAGCGGGCTGGTGTGCCAAACCGCGCCGGCGAGGTCGTCCGGCACCTGGCGGCCCGCGAGATCGGATCGGCCTTCCGGCGCCAGCGCCGCGTCGGCTCGCCCCTGGAGGCGGCCTTCCAGGTTCCACCGGGTTCGGGCGTGGCGGAGAAAGGCGATCCGGGTCATGGATCCAGCGATCCGAGAATGGCGTCCAGACGGCGGGCGGTCGCGTCGACCGTGCGCTCGGCCCGCACCCACGCCGCCGCGCGGCACCCCATCCGGCGCCGGGTCTCGGGCGCCGCCAACAGATGCGCGACCGCTCGGGCGAAGGCGCCGTCGTCGCCGGGCGGCACCAGCAGAGCGGTTTCGCCCTCGCGGACCACGTCCGGAATTCCGCGCTCGTTCCCGGCGACGACCGGCAGGCCGGCCGCCTGCGCCTCCAGCAGAGCCATGCCGTAGGCCTCCCCGACGCCGGGCCACAGGTAAAGGTCGGACGCGGCATAGAGGGATGGCAGGGCCTTCGGCGGCCGTGCGCCCAAGTAGCGCACCCGTCCGCCAAGTGGTGCGAGGGCCGCGCGCACCTCCGCCGCCGCCGGCCCGTCGCCGACGACGAGCAGTTGCCACTCGCCGGGCGGCATCGCCCCGAGGCCGGCCGCGAGCCGGCGATAAGAGGCGAGCTTGTCGCCCGGCCGCATCATCGCCACGGCCAGCAACCATGGCGTCGTGGGGTCGAGACCGTGCGCGCTGGCGACCCGCCCACGGACATCGCCTTCGACCGCCGGATGGTCTCCGGTATCGAGAAAGGGCGGCAGGTGCAGCAGGCGGTGCGGCGCGGTGACGAGGGGCGCGACGCAGGCCATGTCGTGGCGGGTGAGGCACAGCACCCGGTCCGCCGCGCGGATCGCCGCCTCGGCCTGGCGGTAGCCGATGTCCCACGGCCCGCCGGCCCGCTTGGGCGCGTGGCTCGGCTCGGCGACGACGTAGGGTATGCAAAGCACGGCGGCGATCTCCGGCCCCAGCCAATCCGGCGCCTTGTGGTAGACGTGATAGGTGAACCAGAGGTCGGGCCGGGCGCGGGCGCCGCCGGCGACTTCGGCCAGCCAGTCGCGGGCGCGAACCCGCGCGACCTCGCGGATCGCCCGCTGGATCCGGGGCACGCCCCGGCCGTCATAGGCGCGCAGCCGACTGGCGACGTCGACCTCGTGACCAGCGGCGGCCAGCGCCGCCAGCAGCAGCCGGCCCATGCGCCGATCGCCCGAGGGTGTCGGGTGATCGGGCGGTTTCAGCGGCGCATGGAACGCGATCCGCACCGGTCGTGCCCCCTCAGGCCCGGGCCCGTCGTTCGGATTCGCCCGGACCCACGCCGAAACGAAGTGCGAGCCGGTCGATCCAGGGATCAGCGGAGAATTCGGCCACCAGGCGGACCCGACCAGCCCGCGCCAGCCGCAGGCGTTCCGCTGGATCGGTCATGAGCGCCGCGAGCGCCGCCGCCATCGCCCCGATGTCGTGTTCGGGCACCAGGCGGCCGGTCTCCCGGTCCCCGATCAGCTCCGGGATGCCGGCGACGCGGGTCGCGAGGCAGGCAAGCGCCTGGCTCTGCGCCTCCATCAGCACGTTTGGCAGGCCGTCGCGGTCGCCCGAATCGGTAATGCGGCTCGCCAGCACGAAGAGATCGGCCCGGCGATACGCCGCCAGCACCTCCTTTTGGGGCTGCGCGCCCCGCCACTCGATCCGGTCCGCGATCGCCAACGCGTCGGCCTTGGCGCGGAGCGACTTCAATTCCGACCCACCGCCGATGTGCTCCAGCCGCCAGGCGAGGCCCGCCGGAAGCCGGGCGAGGGCTCTCAGCAGGTCGTCGTAGCCCTTCTTCGCCACCGCGCGGCCGACCGAAAGCAGACGCACCGGATCGCCGGCATCCGACCCGTCGACCCGGCGCATCGCCTCGGGCGGGGCGGGAAAGCGGGCGAGATCGAGGCCGTGGTAGATTAGCGCCACCGTGCCGGCCTCGTTGCCGGCCGGCGCCCGGTCCGACAGCCGCTCGAAGGCGGCGCGGCTACAGGTGACCAGCCAATCGCATTCGGCGAGCTTTTCGGCCACCTCCCAATCGGGCGTGGTCCAGACGTCCTTGGCGTGGGCCGAACAGCTCCAGGCCCGGGACGTCAGATGAGCCGCGTAGCGGGTGACTGAAGCGGGCGTGTGCAGAAAGTGGGCGTGCAGATGTTCAATATCCTCCGGCAGCTCGCGCGCCAGAACCAGGGCCTGGCCGAAGCGGCGCACCCGGTTGGGCGTCGGGTCGCGGCGGAGATCGCCGAGCCAGAGCCGCCTGGCCTCCCGGTAGCGGGGATCGCGGCGGATCGCCCACCAGGCACGGAACACGCGCAGCGGCTCGCGATGGAGGTATTCGGGAAGGTAGTCGACCTCGGCCTCGATCTCCTCGTGCACCGGATGGCGCGCTTTCTCGGTCGGATGGCGGAGCGAGACGATGCGAATGTCGAGGCCGCGCTCTTCGAGCGCCCGAATTTCCTGCGCGATGAAGGTTTCCGAAAGCCGGGGATAGCCCTTGAGGACGAAGGCGACGCGGCGCATGGCGTCTCAAGCGCCGGTGGTGACCTGCCGGCGGCCGCCAGGCGTGGGGGCGAACTGATCCTCGAGCGAGACGTCGACCGGCGTCGCATCCGGCAGCCACGGGCCGATCAGCCGGGCGACGTTCTCCAGCCCCTCCAGCAGGCCCGGCACCACGACGTCCGAGGGCCGGTTCTGGTAGGGCAGCTGCCGGAGGGCGCGCGCCATTTCCCCCGCCTCGTAACGGCCGTTATCCTCCAGCATCCGCGCCAGGCCCAGTTCCTGCGCCCGGCTGGCGCGGATCATCTGTTCGAGGCGCGGCTCGGTCCGGGGCACGATGATGGCCCGTTTGTCGAGGCTCAGGATCTCGCAGAAGGTGTTGTAGCCGCCCATCGCCACCACGCCGACGGCATTGGCTTCCAAGGCTTCGATATGGGCATCGAAGGTGATGGCTTCGACATCGTCGAGCCGGGCGACCCGGGCCATGAACTCGGCCCGTTTTTCGGGCTGCATGAAGGGCCCCAGCACCAAGAGCGCCGGGTACATCAGGTCCTCTTCGCTCTCGTAGGCGCGGAGCACCCACTCGATCAGTCCCTCGCCGTCGCCACCGCCCCCGGTGGTGACCAGGAAATAGGGGTGGTTGACGATGTCGGGGAGCGGCACGTTCGAGCTCGTCTGCGGCACCGTGCGCTTCAGATAGCCGGTGTAGACCATCTTGCGCCGGACCCGCTTGGAAAGCTGGATCCCCTCCAGGGGATCGCAGACCTGGGGCAGGCCATAGACCCAGATTTCGTCATAGAGGTCGCGCAAGGCCGGCATCACGTTCTTGCGCCGCCATTCGGGCGCCAGCGAGCGCGGCTCGTCCATTACATCGCGCAAGCCCAGCACCAGGCGGGTGCCCCGTTCGCGCAGCAGCGAGAGCGTCTGCCCCACTTCGCCCCGGAGGCCGAGCGGCTCCTTGTCGACGATGAAGACGTCGGGGCCGAACACGTCGGCGGTGTGGCGGATAATCTCCGCCCGCATGTGCAAGGTATCCTCGGTGTCGATATGCAGGTTGAGCGAGGTGTATTCCCCGTTGCGGAGCTTGATCACCCCCGGCACGCGCACGAAATCGACACGGCTGCGGAAATCGAAGCTGCCGATGATCGGCGAGCCCGACAGAATCAGCACCGAGACGTTGCGAAAACGTTCCACCAGCGCATGAGCGATCGTCCGGCACCGTCGCAAGTGGCCGAGGCCGAACGTGTCATGACTATAGATGAGTACGCGCGAGCCGACACGCCGGTCGCCCATTTCACAGCACCTCATTTCTCAGCCGCGACTATGGCATATGCGACATTGTCACGGAAACACTTTCTGGGAAGCTACGGTTACTTTGCGATTTCAGCCTCCAACCGCTAAAGTGCGGGTCGTATTCGAGGGAGCGCATGAAGCGCGGGCGGCGCGGTCGTAGCCATGGAAAAGTCAATTCTCCGCTATGTCCTGCGCTACAGCAAAAGGCAACAAATCGCGCTGACCTTGATGGCGGCGGCCTCGTTTCCCTTCCTCTACCTGTTCTACGAACTGCCGAAGCTGATCATCAACGAGGCGATCGGCGGCCGCTCCATCGAATTCCCCTACGAGATCCGGGACGGCGTGGTCATCGACCAGATCGCCTTCCTGTTCCTGCTCTGTGCCGCCTTCCTGGTGCTGGTGATCATCAACCAGAGCTTCAAATACGCCATCAACGTCTACAAGGGATTGACCGGCGAACGGATGCTCCGGCGGCTGCGCTACGACCTCTATGCCCGGATATTGCGCTTTCCCCTGCCGACTTTCCGCAAGATAAGCCAGGGCGAGATCATCCCGATGATTACCCAGGAGGTCGAGCCGCTGGGCGGCTTCATTGGCGACGCCTTCTCCCAACCGGCCTTCCAGGGCGGCACGCTGCTCACCATCGTGGCCTTTCTGTTCTATCAGGATTGGCGGATGGCGCTGGCGGCGGTGATGCTCTACCCGCTGCAGATCTGGCTGATCCCGAAATTGCAGCGCCGGGTGAACCTGCTGGGCAAGGAGCGGGTACGCCGGGTACGCCGGCTCTCCGAGCGGATCGGCGAGACGGTGCAGGGCGTGCAGGAAATCCGCGCCCACGACGGCGCCCGCTTCGCGCTGGCCAATTTCGCCGACCAGCTGCACGCCATCTTCCACGTCCGCTACCGGATCTACCGGCAGAAGTTCGTCATCAAGTTCCTGAACAACTTCATCCAGCAACTGGGGCCGTTTTTCTTTTACTCGATCGGCGGCTACCTGGTGATCCAGGGCGAGCTGGAGATCGGCACCCTGGTGGCCGCGATCGCCGCGCACAAGGACCTCGCCGCGCCCTGGAAGGAACTCTTGGCCTATTACCAGCAGTTTGCCGACGCCAGCATCAAGTACGACCAGGTCATCAGCCAATTCGAGCCCGTGGGCATGCGGGGCGCCGAATCGCAGTTGACCGAACCCGAGCGGGTCGACCCGCTCTCGGGCGATATCGCGCTCGCCAACGTCACCTGGTGGGACGACCAGGACATCGCCGTGCTGGACGGGGTCTCGACCCATCTGCCGCTCGACCGCCGCGTCGCCATCGTCGGCCCGCCCGGCAGCGGACGGGAGGAACTGACCCTCGCGATCGCCCGGCTGCTCGATCCCGATCGCGGCTCGATCACCATCGGAGGGGTCGACTTCACCACCGTGCCCGAAGCCGTGACCGGGCGCCGGACCGCCTATGTCGGCCAAAACTCGTTCATCTTCGCCGGCACCATCGCGACCAACCTGTTCTTCGGCCTCCGTCACCGTCCGCTGGTGGAGCACGATTATCAGGGCAGCGCCGGGAGCGAGAGGGCCGACTACGTCGCCGAGGCCGCGCGCTCCGGCAATATTGACCACGATATCGAGGCGGACTGGACGGATTACGCGGCGGCCGGCGTCGACGATCTGGCGAGTCTATTGGCCCGGGGTCTCGAGGTGCTCGACATGCTCGGCATGTCGGAGGATATCTACGAATTCGGCCTGCGCGGCACAATCGATCCGCACCACCGCGCCGACGTCGCGGAGCAGATCATGAGCGCCCGGGCGCGCCTGCGCGAGCGGCTGGCGGACCCCGAGATCGCGCCGCTGGTCGAGACTTTCGACCGCGAACATTACAACACGAACGCCAGCGTCGGCGAGAACCTGCTGTTCGGCAATCCGGCCACCGACGATTTCGATTCCGACCACCTGGCCGACAACGCCTATGTCCTTCAGGTGCTGGAGGACGCGGGTCTGACGGAGAAGTTCCTCCAGGTCGGCTACCAGCTGGCCGCGACCATGGTCGAGCTGTTCGCCGACCTGCCCCCCGATCACGAGCTGTTCCAACAGTTCAGCTTCGTCTCCGCCGACCAGCTGCCGGAGCTGCAGGCGCTGCTGCAGCGGGCCGATCGCGACAATTTGAACGCACTGCTGGCGAGCGAGCGCTCGACGCTGATCTCGCTCCCCTTCGTGCTGGTCCCGGCACGCCATCGCCTGGGTCTGGTGGACGCGGAGTTCCAGACCAAGATCCTGGAGGCGCGGGAGATTTTCGCCCGGAAACTGCCGGAAAACCTCGCCGGCGCGATCGAATTCTTCGATCCCGAAGCCTACAACCGGGCCGCCAACCTGATGGACAACATCCTCTTCGGCAAGGTGGCCTACGGCCAGGCCCAGGCACAGGAGCGGGTCGGCGTGCTGATCCGCGAGGTTATCGGCGAACTCGACCTGCGCCGCACCGTTGCCGAGGTGGGCCTTCAATATAACGTCGGCATAGGAGGCGCCCGCCTCTCCAGCGCGCAGCGTCAGCGGCTGGCCTTGGCGCGCGCGACCCTGAAACAGCCCGATGTGTTGCTGCTGTTCGAATCGACCGCCGGCATGGACGGCGCCAGCCAGGCCCGCATAATGGAAGGTCTGTTGGATAGGTTCGAAAACAAGGCGTTGATCTGGGCACTGCATCGCGGCCGCGATGCCCGCTTCTTCGATCAAGTGATCGTCATGCGGCAAGGCCGGATCGTCGAGCAAGGAAGTTTCGACGAACTGAATGTCGAGGGGAAACTCCTTAACGATTGGCTCAATTCGTGAAGCGTATGCATTTGTGATAGAATGCTCGGAACGTCAGGAGGTTGGGTCATGGACGGCAAGGGTTTCCAGGTGTGGCTTTCGGCGGCGCGCGGGCTGACGCGCGTGCAGCGGCACGAGGCGCTCGCGGTGCTGTTGGGCCGGAGCGAAGGCGAGGCATCGAAGGCCGCGATCGAGCTTGGTGTGGACGAGGCCCGGCGCTGTCCGCACTGCGCGAGCGAAGGGGCGGTTTCGCGCGGTATGGCGCGGGGTCTGCGGCGCTACCAGTGCAAGGGCTGCGGCAGGACCTTCAACGCGCTGACCGGTACGCCGCTGTCGGGCCTGCACCACAAGGAACGCTGGCTGTCGTTCGGGGCGTCGCTGGCGGAGGGGGAGACGGTGAAGGCCTCGGCGGCGCGCTGCGACGTGGCGGTGAGCACGGCGTTCCGCTGGCGTCACCGGTTTCTGGCGGCGGCGCGGAGCGATTCGGAGGTGCTCAAGGGGATCGTGGAAGCGGACGAGACCTACGTCCTGGAGAGCCGGAAGGGCGCGCGCGGGCTGGGACGCAAGGCACGGCGGCGGGGCGGCAAGGCGAAGAAGCGCGGCCTCTCGCGCGAGCAGGTGCCGGTTCTCATGGCGGCGGACCGGAGCGGGACGACGGTGAGCGCGGTGCTGCCCAGGGTCGACGCGGCGGCGCTCACGGCTGCTCTCGACCCGGTGGTCGCGAAGGACGCCCTGCTGGTCTCCGACGGTGGCGCGAGCTATCCACCTTGCGCCGCCGCGCTCGGGGTGAGCCACGAAGCACTCAACCGCTCGATGGGGGAACGGGTTCGGGGCGATCTGCATGTGCAGACGGTGAACAGCCGCCACAGCCGGTTGAAGGACTTGCTGCGTCCCCGCCGCGGCATCGCCACCCGCTATCTGGACAACTACCTGAGCTGGTTCCACCTCGTCGGCCTCGCCCCCGGCGCCAATGACCGAGCCTGCCTCGCCGCCGCCGTAACAAGGTGACGCATACAATTCACGAATTGAGCCTAACGATTTGCTGAAACAAGAGTGAACCACGCCAACTTGGAGCAAAACCATGAGCCTGAGCGAAGAAGTCGAGTTGCTGCGGAGTGTACCGCTCTTCGCCAACATCGAGCCCTCGCGGCTCAAGCTTCTGGCCTTCACCAGCGAGAGGCTGACCTACCCGGCGAACCAGGACATATTCCGTCAAGGTGACATCGGCGATGCCGCCCATGTCATCATCCGCGGCGAGGCGGACGTCATCATCGACACGCCGAATGGGCCCCTGACGGTCGCCCATGTCACCAAGAACGCCTTCGTCGGCGAGATCGCGATCCTTATCGACGTGCCGAGAACGGCGACGATCCGCGCCACGGGCGAACTGGAGACCCTGAAGATCTCCAAGGAGCTGTTCTTCCGGCTGGTCACCGAATTCCCGGAAATGGGCATCGAAATCATGCGCGAACTGGCCCGGCGCCTGGAGCAGACCAACCTGCAGCTCTCGGAGGTCAACCAGCGTCTGGCGAAGGCGAACCAGGGATCCGCTTGATGAGTCGCCTCGATTCCTTCATCCGCCGGATGCAGGCCCAGCGCGCCTGCTTGAATTTGGCGATCTCCCTCGTCGGCGAGCGCGAGGGGCCGGCGCTGGAGTTCGGCCTCGGCAACGGCCGCACCTTCGATCACCTGCGCGAGAGCATGCCCGGGCGGGAGATCTTCGTCTTCGACCGCCAGGTGGCGGCCCATCCGGACTGCATCCCCGATCCCGCCCATATGATCGAGGGCGAGATCCACGACACCCTGCCGACGGCCCAGGCGCGCGTCGGCCGGCCGGCGGTGTTGGCGCATTGCGATATCGGCAGCGGAGACAAGGCGGCGGGCGTGGCGCTCGCGGCCTGGATCGCCCCCCGGCTGGCGCGTCTGCTGGCGCCGGGCGCCATCGTCGTCGCCGATCAGGAGCTGCCGGGCGAGGCGTTCGAGACGATGCCGACGCCCGGGGACGTCGACCCCGGGCGCTACCACATGTACGTCTATCGCTAGACGGGCGCGGCGGACCTACCAGAGAGCGCCCGGAAGCAGCTCCCACGAAACCCAAACGGTGACGGCGAGCGACGCGATCACGGTTTGCAGCGAAAATGTCCGGGTGGCGCGAAGGGTGTTGGTCACGGATCCGTTCCTCTCCAATGTTTCATGGAGGGAAATGGGGGCGGATCCGGCTGGGGCGAGTGACGACGCTCACAGGGCTTTCGGGTTTTCCAAATATCGTCGAGACGACGCCTCGAAACCTCATTCTCGCGGCGCCAGCGCCAGCTGAGTCTGGGTGACGATGACCACCAGGCGCCCGCTCTCGGCCGTGATCCGGGTCCGCCAGACCATGGTGGCGCGGCCCCGATGGACGGGCGTGGTCTCGCCGGTGATGGTGGTGCCGACGGGCGCGGCGGCGAGGAAGTTGGTCTTGCTCTCGATCGTCGTCGTGCCATGGCCCTCGGGAAGGTTGAGCGCCGTCGCCACGCCGCCCAGGGTATCGGCGAAGGCCATCAGCAGACCGCCGTGGACCACCGCCGGGCGGATGCGGAACGCGTCGCGGATCGCCAGCTCGGCCACGACGCGTTCCGCCTCGGCGGCGGTGACGCGGATGCCGAGGTGCTTGGCGAAGGGAAGGGGATCGTCGTTGATGGCGGCCAGATCGGTCATGTCGTCCTCCGGGAACTGGTGTCCGTGGCGATGATATCCCGCCTCGAGGTCTTCGAAGCAACGACGTTGGAGGTAATACGGTGGAACGGGCGGACGATTTCTCCGAACGGCTGCGCTGGTGGCGGGTCCGGCGCGGCTATTCGCAGCTGGCGCTGGCCGGCGAGGCCGCGGTCTCGCAGCGCCGCCCGATCTTCCTCGAACTCGGCCGGGCGCGGCCCAGCCGCGAGATGGTGCTGCGCCTCGCCGCCGCCCTCGCCACCCTCGGCGCGCCGGTGGACGTCACCGCGCGGGAGATCCGCATCGAGAATTTCTTCCCCGCCGACGCCGCCGGCGAAGCCCTCTTCCACCGCTGGGCCGAAGAGAAAGGCGAAGCCGAGGGCTACTCGACCGGATCGTCGAGGAAGTGACGGCCCTGGCGGTCCTCGATTTCCAGCACCCAGAGGTCGGGGTCGAAATCGACCTGGCGGCGGATGAAGGCCTCGGCCTCGCGGTCCTCGACCGCGGCGGGGCCGGTGGCGGTGAGCCAGATCCGGCCTTCCTTGGCGTGCGGCGCCGGCGCCAGCACGCTCGCCGTGCCGTCGAGGCGGTTGAGCTTGATCAGCACCGAGCCCGACATGTCGTCGCCGCGTCTGGCGACCATTGCCGTCGCTCCCTCGACCTCGACCCGGCGGATATGCGCCTTGATCCAGATCTCGGCCTTGAGGCGGGGTTGCATGGACTCAATCGGGCCGGCTCGCCTCGGCGAGCGCCTGGACCTCTCCGTGCCGGAAGCAGCCGACCAGATGGTCGTTCACCAGGCCCATCGCCTGCATCGCCGCGTAGCAGATGGTGGGCCCGACGAAGCGGAAGCCCTCCGCCTTCAGTGCCTTGGACATCGCCCGGCTTTCCGCCGTCTCGGCCGGCACCTCGGCGTGGCTCTTCCGATGGTTGACCAGCGGCCGGCCCTCGACGAACCGCCAGAGGAAGTCGCGGAAGCTGGTCCCCCGCTCCCGGATCGCCAGCCAGGCGCGCGCGTTGCCGACACTCGCCTGGATCTTCAGCCGGTTGCGGACGATGCCGGCGTCCGCCATCAGTTGGGCCAGCTTGGCATCGTCGTAGGCCGCCATCACCTCGGGCTCGAAGCCGTCGAAGGCGGCGCGGAAGTTGTCGCGCTTGCGCAGAATCGTGATCCAGGAGAGGCCGGCCTGGAAGCCGTCCAGCAGCAGTTTTTCAAAGAGTGCCCGGTCGTCCCACTCCGCCATGCCCCACTCTGTGTCGTGGTAGTGGACGTACAGCGGATCTTCCCCGCACCAGCCGCAGCGGCCCTCGGCGCTCACCGCGCCACCTCGCTCAACGGCCGGACGCGGCTCGCCTCGGCGGTCATTTCCGGTCCCGCATCAACGGCATCGAGGCGCAACAGCGCGAGCGCCCGGTCGTCGCGGCCCGAACGCAAGGTGCCGACCTCGCGGCCGCCGGCCAGGATCGGCGTGCCCGGCGCCGGCAGCGGCCCCTCGATCGCCACCCGCAGCAGCCGTTTTCGCACCAGACCCCGATGCTTGGTCCTGGCCGTCACCTCCTGGCCGACATAACAGCCCTTCTTGAAATCGACGCCATTTAGCGCCTCGAAATCGGCCTCCAGCAGGATCGAGCGCTCGACCTCCAGGTCGCGGCTGCCGTCGGGGAGGCCGAGGGCGAGGCGGTGGCGGTCGTAGTCTTCCGCGTCGGCCGCCGGCAGGTGCGCGAATTCGGCGTCGACGGGTCCCAGCAGCCGCACGCCGGCGCGCGCGTCGCGGCAGTCGACGAAAGCGACGCCGCCGTCTTCCAGCAGCCGCGCCGCGCCGGCCTCCGCCGGCAGATCCAGCGCCTCCGCCGCGCCCTCGCCGAAGACGGCGTGGACGGCGAAGTCCGACGCTTCCTCGATCGTCACGTCGGCGCGCAGGCGATACATGGCAAGCCGCTTGGCGAGCGGGGCGAGGCGCGCCGCCTCCCCTTCCAAGAGCAGGCCGTCGCCAGTGTCCGCCAAGAAGAAATCGAACAGATACTTGCCCTGCGGCGTCAGCAGCGCGGCATAGATCGCCCGCTCCGTGCCCAGCCGCTCGACGTCGTTGGAGACGAGGCCCTGGAGGAACTCCCGCACCTCGCCGCCACCGAGCGCCAGCACCGCCCGATCTCCAAGTACCGCGCGACGCGGCTCGTTCATGGCATCCCTCCGCTCACTGCCCGAAATCGGCGAAGCTCTTGCCCTCGGCGACCAGGCGTTCGAGCAACGGTGCCGGGCGCCATTCCTCGCCGACCTCCTCGTGGAAGCGGCGAATGGTGGCCAATACCTTGTCGAGGCCGATGGAATCGGCCCAGAACATCGGCCCGCCACGGTAGGCCGGGAAGCCGTAGCCGGCGATGTAGATGATATCGATGTCGAGCGCGCGGAGCGCCATGCCCTCGTCCAGGATCTGCGCGCCGACATTGATCAGCTGGTACATGCAGCGTTCCAGCACCACGGAATCGGGAATATCGCGACGCTCGATCCCCAGCTCGCCCGAGGTTTTGGTGATGATGTCGGCCACGACGGGATCGGGAATGGGCGTTCGGCTGCCGTCTTCATAGTGGTAGTAGCCGGCCTTGGTCTTCTGGCCGAAGCGGCCCAACTCGCAGATCTGATCGGCAATGGTGGAATAGCGCTGGTTGCTCGGCCGCTCGTGCGCCGTCGCCTTGCGCATCCGCCAGCCGACGTCGAGGCCGGCCATGTCGCCCATGGTGAAGGGGCCCATCGGCAGGCCGAAGTCGTGGATCACCTTGTCGACCTGTTCCGGCAACGCGCCCTCTTCCAGCAGGAAGCCAGCCTGGCGGCTATAGCCGTGCAGCATGCGGTTGCCGACGAAACCGTGGCAGTTGCCGACCAGGACCGAGATCTTACCGAGGCGGCGGCCGACGCTCATGGCGGTGGCGATGGTCTCGGTCGTGCTAGCCGTGCCGCGCACCACTTCCAGGAGGCGCATGACGTTCGCCGGGCTGAAGAAGTGCATGCCGATCACCTGGCCCGGCCGGTCGGTGGCATCGGCCATCTGGTCGATATCCAGGGTCGAGGTATTGGAGGCGAGCACCGCGTCGCGGTTCACCACGCGCGAAAGCGTGGCGAAGACCTCCTTCTTGATCTCCATCTCCTCGAACACCGCCTCGATGACGATGTCGACGTCGGCGATGTCGTCGTAGCTGGTCGTGGTGGAAACGAGGCCCATGCGTTCGTCCATCCGGGCCTGCGCCAAGCGGCCCTTGTCGACCGTGGCCTGGTAGTTGCCCCGGACGATTTCGAGCCCCCGCTCAAGCGCCGCCTGGTCCAGTTCCAGGATGGTCACCGGGATGCCGGCGTTGGCGAAGTTCATCGCGATGCCGCCGCCCATGGTTCCGGCACCGATCACGGCGGCGCGTCCGATCTCCTTCGCGGGCGTCTCGCGCGGCGCGTCGGGGATCTTCGCCACCTCGCGCTCGGCGAAGAAGACGTGGCGTTGGGCGGCGCTCTCGGCTGAGTCGTGTACCCGCTGGAAAATCCGGGCCTCGGCCGCCAGGCCTTCGTCGAAATCGCCCTTGGTCGCCGCCTCGACAGCGTCGATGCAAGCCCAGGGCGCCTTGAAGCCGCGCGCGCGGCGCGCGATCTCCTTGCGGAAGATTTCGAAAACGGCGGGATCGGCCTCCAGCGGCAGGTCGCGGATGCGCTTGGGCGCGGCTCCCTCGGCGACCAGGCGTTCGGCATAGGCGATCGCGCCCTCGACCAGATCGTCGCCCACCTCGTCGACGATGCCGAGTTCCTTGGCGGCTCCGGCGCGGACGAAGTCGCCGCTGGTGATCAGCCGCAGGGCCTTCTCCGCCCCCACCAGGCGAGGCAGGCGCTGGGTGCCGCCGGCGCCCGGAATCAGGCCGAGCTTCACTTCCGGCAGGCCGACTTGGGCACCGGGTACCGCATAGCGGTAGTGACAGCAGAGTGCCACCTCCAACCCGCCGCCGAGCGCGGTGCCGTGGATCGCCGCGACGATGGGCTTCGTGGAATTCTCGTAGGCGATGTTGATCTCGCTCACCGGCACGCCGGCGCGCGGCTTGCCGAATTCGCGGATATCGGCGCCGGCGATGAAGGTGCGCCCGGCACCGACCAGCACCATGGCCTTGACACCGGCGTCGGCGCCCGCCTCGGTAACGGCGGCCATCAGCCCGTCGCGGACAGCCGCGCTCAAGGCGTTCACCGGCGGACTGTCGACGGTGATGACGGCGATCTCGCCACGCTTCTCCCAACTGACCGGACCCGGCATCTGGCGCATCCTCTTGGCTGATCTTGATTTCGCGCTCCTCATAGCACGGATCGAAAGCTCCGGGGCGCGAATTACCGCCCCGCCGTCGCTTCGGCTAGATTGGCGCCGCCCGTTTCCAACGCCGAAGTTTCACATGACCGATGCCAGCGAAATCAGCGACGCGGAAACCCTGAACGGCCTCTATGGCGAGCCGAGCCGTCTCGCGGCGGCAAAATGCATCGATCACCTGGAACGGCATGCCAGGCGCTTCATCGCGCTCTCGCCCTTTCTCTGCCTGGCGACGGCGGACGGCCAGGGGCGTCTCGACGTCTCGCCGCGCGGCGATGCGCCGGGTTTCGTCCGGGTGGTGGACGACAAGCGCCTGCTGATCCCGGACCGGCGGGGCAACAACCGGATGGACTCGCTTTCGAATGTCGTGGCGAACCCCCGGGTCGGCCTGATCTTCATGATCCCGGGCGTCGAGGAGACCTTGCGCGTCAACGGTGGCGCGCGGATCGTTCGCGACACGACCCTGCTGGCGCCGCTGGCCGCCCAGGGCAAGGTACCACGCAGCGCCCTCGAGGTGACCGTCGAAAAGGTGATGTTCCAGTGTTCGAAGGCGTTGCGGCGCTCGCGCCTCTGGGACGAGGATTACCGGATCGATCGCTCGGCCCTGCCGCCGCTCGGCCATATGATCACCGACCAGATCGGCGACGGCTCCTCGGCCGAGGAGGCGGAGGCGCTGGTGCACGATAGCGTGGCCAACAAGCTTTACTGAAAATCGAAGACCTCCATGCCCCGCATTCATCTGATCCGCCATGGCAAGGCGGCGGCCGGCTTCGACGCCGACCTCGATCCAGGCCTCGACGAGGTGGGACGCGCCCAGGCCGGGGCGGCGGCCGAGACCATGGCCCCGTTCGGCCCCATGACGCTGCTTACCAGTCCGCTGAAACGGGCCCGGGAGACCGCCGAACCCCTGGCCCGGCACTGGGACATGGTGCCCGAAGTGGCGCCAGAGGTAACGGAAATCCCGTTGGGCGGCAACGACTTGAGCCTCCGGCGCGCCTGGCTCGACTCGGTCATGGCCGGCGGCTGGAACGTGGCGGCGCCGGAACTGAACGCCTGGCGCCGGAGCGTCGTCGACTATCTCTTGGCGTTGCGGAACGACAGCGTCGTCTTCAGCCATTTCATCGCCATCAACGTCGCCGTCGGCCAGGCACGAGACGATGACCGGGTGGTGGTCTTCCGGCCCGACAACGGCTCGATCACCAGCTTCGAAACCGACGGCCGAAAACTCCGCCTCGTCACGCTCGGACGAGAGGCGGCGACCGACGTTCGCTCGGGCTGAGTCGTCGCCATGAAGCGGGAACGACCGGGATTGCAATCGCCGCCGGCACGGTAGAGGGTGTGGCCAGCGACATGTGACCCGGGCCCATGGATTTTTTCGGCTACAGCTATGGCGAAGCGGCGCTCTTCGGCACTCTCGCCGCCGCCGTTCTCGGCTTCCTCTGCTCGCTGCCGCGCTTCTGGCTCGAGCGGCGAAGCGACGAGACGGCGAAATGGCAACCGCTGCCCTTCGCGCTCGGTTTCACCATATTCTGGCCCGCCATCATTTGCCTTTTACCCTTCTTCGTCTTCGACAATGTTTTGTCGCGGGCGGCGCGGGCGGAGCGGGGCTGGGCGGCCCGACTGGTCGACGCTCCGGGCTATCAATTCGCCGGCCGCCTGGTGTTCGGCCTCGGCTTCGGCCTGATGGGCTGCTACGTCATCGGTTTCTTCTATTTCTAGCGCGGATCGCGCTTCGAACGCCTCGCCGACGGCCACGGGGAAACAACGCGCGGCCAGTTGGATCGAGAACGGTTCAACCGCCGGTCACGCTCATATGGCGGGCGACGGCCGGGCGGTTGTCGCGCCGGCTGATGACGAAGTCGTGGCCTTTCGGCTTGCGGCCGATCGCCTCGTCGATCGCCGCCGAGAGGATCGCCTCGTCGCCGGTCCCGAGGGCCTGGCGCAGGTCCGCGTCGTCGTCCTGGCCGAGGCACATATAGAGGATGCCCCGACAGGTGAGCCGGACGCGATTGCAGGATTCGCAGAAGTTATGCGTCATCGGCGTGATGAAGCCTAGCCGCTTGCCCGTCTCCTCGACCCGGGTGTAGCGCGCCGGCCCACCGGTTTGATAGTCGAGATCGGTGAGCGTCCAGCGCTTCTCGAGGTCCGCGCGCACGACGGAGAGCGGGAGGTATTGTTCCACCCGGTCGCCGCCGATATCGCCCAAGGGCATGGTCTCGATCAGCGTCAGGTCGAAGCCTTCCTCGCCACACCAGGTGAGCATGCGATCGAACTCGTGCTCGTTCACCTCGCGCAGCGCCACCGCGTTGATCTTCACCTCCAGACCCGCGCGCCGGGCGGCGGCGAGGCCCTCGAAGACCTTCTCGATGCGGCCCCAGCGGGTGATCCGCTGGAAGGCGTCGGGATCGAGGGCATCGAGCGAAACGTTGATCCGGTCGACGCCGATCGCCTTCAGCTCCCGGGCATAACGGCCGAGCTGGGTGCCGTTGGTCGTGACCGTCAACTCGTCCATGGCGCCACTGTCGAGGTGACGACCCAGGCGGCGGAACAGCCACATGATATTGCGCCGGACCAGCGGCTCGCCGCCCGTCAGCCTGATTTTCCGCACCCCCTTGGCGACGAAGGCACTACAGAGGCGGTCCAGCTCCTCCAAGCTCAGCACTTCGTTCTTCGGCAGGAAGGTCATGTCCTCGGCCATGCAGTAGACGCAACGAAAGTCGCATCGGTCGGTGACCGAAACGCGCAGATAACTGATATCCCGGCCGAATGGGTCGATCATGTCACTCGAAGCCTCTTCCTCGGTACGACGCGGCGATCAGGCCCGGCGGGGCCTTCGGGATCGGCCGACCCGGGTAATGTCGTTCGCCCGGGCGTCCGGGTCAAGGGTTTATGGCGCCGGAAGATCGATGATATCGCGGGCTTGTCTGAGGGCGTCGTCGTGGCGCCAGCGGCGGAGCGCGAGGCGGGCGGCCTCGCCACTCATCGCATCGAAGTATTCCAAGCGCCGCGCCTTGGCCCGGCCACCATCCTCGCTCGTCACCCGGCGGCCTCGCCGCCCGAGATTGAAGAGCGCCCCATAGGCGGCGCGATCGATGTCGAGGGCACGGCAGACGATCGCCAGTCCCTGCCCACCGGTCTCGTGCAACTGGCGACGGAGAGCGAGCGGCGTGAGATCGGCGAGGCGGGCCAGCACCAGCTCGAATAACTCGACCCGTCCCGACAGCAGCGAGCCGAAGGCGAAGGCGGGTGTCAGCTCGCCGGTGGCATGTAGGCGCGCAACCAGCCGTTCGGCCGGGCTCCGTCCCTCCGCGGGCACGGGCTGGACGGCTTCGACGTCGCCCATCGCATCGGCCAAGGCGTCGTCCAGGACATCGGGATCGATGTCGAACTTCCGTGCGATCTCCTGGCGGAGCGCGGCCGAAACCCAAGCCAGCAGGCGCTCGGCGAGTTCGCGGGGCAGATCCTCGCGGCGGACGAGCGGCCCCTGGTAGGCGTCCTGCCCGCGCGAGTCTTCGACGATGGCGGCGAAGGTCTCTCGCGAGATATGGGCGGAGTGGTTGTTCAGGAGCGCCACGACCACTTCTGGATTGCCGGTCTCCGCCAGCGCCTGGGAGACCTCCTCGCCTATGCCGTCGCGGAGTGCCACCGCCATCTGGTGGCGCCAAGCATGATGGCACACCAGTTCGATCAAGTCGGGATCACGCAGCACCGGGCTCCGCAGCAAAATTTCGTGGGCGACCTCGCAGTCGTCGCGGGCCAGAAGCAGGATCAGGTCGCGCGGAGCGTCGGCGACGACCGCGAGGCGCTTGGCGAGCGCGGCACGCACCTGGGTCTCCACGTCGCCACTCAGCCGGCGCAGGATATCGAGCATCGCCCGCCGCTCGGCCGGCGCCAACGCGTCGGACTTCATGCCGAACAGTGCGCCGATCGCGCGATAGAGATCCTGCTGGCTCCGCTTCGAACCGTTTCGCGCCATCCCGATCAGTCGCCGGGCCTCGGCGTCGACATCCCCGTTGGGTGCCACCCGTCCTCTCCGCGCCTCGTTCGAGTCAACGCGACTCCCGCTGGCCATTCCGTCCTCCTTCCCCCCGCCAAAGCGGATGGCGCCGAACCCACCACCGATCCGTCTCGCGGCTGAATTTTCGTTCTCATCGGTTAATGTTTAGGCTCAATTTGTGAAACGTATGCATTTGTGATGGAATGCCCGGAATGTCAGGAGGTTGGGTCATGGACGGCAAGGGTTTCCAGGTGTGGCTTTCGGCGGCGCGCGGGCTGACGCGCGTGCAGCGGCACGAGGCGCTCGCGGTGCTGTCGGGCCGGAGCGAAGGCGAGGCATCGAAGGCCGCGATCGAGCTTGGTGTGGACGAGGCCCGGCGCTGTCCGCACTGCGCGAGCGAAGGGGCGGTTTCGCGCGGTATGGCGCGGGGTCTGCGGCGCTACCAGTGCAAGGGCTGCGGCAGGACCTTCAACGCGCTGACCGGTACGCCGCTGTCGGGCCTGCACCACAAGGAACGCTGGCTGTCGTTCGGGGCGTCGCTGGCGGAGGGGGAGACGGTGAAGGCCTCGGCGGCGCGCTGCGACGTGGCGGTGAGCACGGCGTTCCGCTGGCGTCACCGGTTTCTGGCGGCGGCGCGGAGCGATTCGGAGGTGCTCAAGGGGATCGTGGAAGCGGACGAGACCTACGTCCTGGAGAGCCGGAAGGGCGCGCGCGGGCTGGGACGCAAGGCACGGCGGCGGGGCGGCAAGGCGAAGAAGCGCGGCCTCTCGCGCGAGCAGGTGCCGGTTCTCATGGCGGCGGACCGGAGCGGGACGACGGTGAGCGCGGTGCTGCCCAGGGTCGACGCGGCGGCGCTCACGGCTGCTCTCGACCCGGTGGTCGCGAAGGACGCCCTGCTGGTCTCCGACGGTGGCGCGAGCTATCCACCTTGCGCCGCCGCGCTCGGGGTGAGCCACGAAGCACTCAACCGCTCGATGGGGGAACGGGTTCGGGGCGATCTGCATGTGCAGACGGTGAACAGCCGCCACAGCCGGTTGAAGGACTTCCTGCGTCCCCGCCGCGGCATCGCCACCCGCTATCTGGACAACTACCTGAGCTGGTTCCACCTCGTCGGCCTCGCCCCCGGCGCCAATGACCGAGCCTGCCTCGCCGCCGCCGTAACAAGGTGACGCATACAATTCACGAATTGAGCCATGTTTATTGAAACCCCGTCGGAAAATACGGTCGGGCGGTGAGAATTCGCCTTCACGGTGTGGCCAAATCGCATCCGGCGGACTAGGCTGTGGCCGGTGACAATATCGGGGAACCGTCGATGGCTAGGATTCTCGTGATCGAGGATGAATCGGACCTTCGGTCCCTGCTGCGTGTCTTGCTCGAGAAGGAGGGGCACGAGGTGGAAGAGGCGGCCGACGGGTCCGAGGGACTATCGTCGTTGCGTGGCGGCAACGACTACGACCTGATCATCACCGACGTGCTAATGCCACGGGAAGACGGCATTGCGGTCATCAAACAGTTGCCCAGCCTGCAACCGAAGGCGCGCAGCCTGGCGATTTCCGGTGGTGGCAGCTCACTGCCGGCCAACTGGTCGCTCAAGATCATGAAGATGTTCGGGGTCGACGCGACGCTGCACAAACCCTTCGATCACGGCGAACTGATCCAGGTGGTGGGCGACCTGCTGGCCAAGCCGAAGCCGGCCGATTAGGGGTTTCCCGAGCCATCCCGGGGACCCCGGCCCCGTTTCGACGAGCGAGAACGCGTCCATGAGCGAGGCCAGCCTGTACCTGATCCGCCATGGCCATACGACCTGGAACGGACCGCCCGTGCGCATGCAGGGCAATCGGGGCGAATCCCACCTTTCGGAGCGGGGCCAGGCGGAAGCCCTGACCCTCGGCCCTCGGTTGCCCCGCTTCGACCGCATCGTCTCCAGTCCGTTGGCCCGCTGCCTGGAGACGGTCGATTGCCTTTTCGCCCGGACGCCGGACGCGACGGACCCGCGCCTGGCCGAGATCGACGTCGGCGGCTTTTCGGGCCGCTTTGCCGAAGAGATCGAGCGGAGCGATCCCGACGGCTGTCGGATCTGGCGGGAATTGCCGCCCGACGGTCGGATCGGTGGCGACGGGGAGACGGTCACCGAATTTCAGCGGCGCGTGGTCGATGGCGTGCTGGCCATGCTCGACGGCGTCATGCCCGGCGAGCGAGTGCTGATCGCGACCCATGGCGGCTGCATCCGGGCGATGGAGGCCCACGTCAGAGGTGTTCGGGTCGCCCCCTTCTCGACCGGCGGCATCGCCAATCTCGGCCTTTTCCGGGTATCCCGCGACGCCGATGGCGTCTTCGCGATGACGTCGGCGACATCCGAGGGCCCATGGCGATATCCGGTCGGGTCGAACCGCAACGGTTCGACCTGATTGCATGCCGCTCTGGCCCGAGACGGGCCGGGCCCGCGCTTCAGAGCGCCTTTCGAATACCGGCGGCCATAATCTCGGGCGGGGTGTTGGCCGTGAAGTGGCGGACATAGCGCCCGTCGGGGCCCATCAGGAAGACCATGGCGCTGTGGTCCATCAGGTAGTCGGCGCCGTCCGCCGTCTTGGCGTAATAGACCCGGTAGGCCTTGGCGACGGCGCCGATTTCCGCGGCCGTCCCGGTCAGCGCCACCAGATCGGGATGAAAATTCCGGCGGTAGGCGTCCAATACCGCCACGGTATCGCGGGTCGGATCGATCGTGATGAAGACCGGCCGAACCTCTCGGGCCTCGGCGCCGAGCGCGTCGAGCGCCAGGCTGATGTTCTGCAAATCGCTCGGGCAAACGTCGGTACAGGAGGTGTAACCGAAATAGACCAGCATGTGACGGCCGGCGAAGTCGGCGGCGGCGACCCTGGCGCCGGTGTGGTCGGTCAGGCGGAAATCCCCGCCGATCGCCACCTCGCCGCCGGAATTCCGGGCCACGAAGGAATAGCCGCTGATCGCCGCCGCGGTCACGACCGCGAGACAGGCGATGGCGAGAGTAATGCGACGGGCGTCCATGAATGCCCTCCTCCCCGATCTTGTAGCAATGGCGCGCCGGCCACGCCAGCCTATGAGCATCAAGTCACAAAACCTTGTCCCCGCGCCGATACCGCGCTACTTCTTGGGCCAAGGGGCGGAGGGAAAGAGGCACGCCGTAATGCGAGGAGCACTGCTCGCCATCGTCGCGCTGTCGATGCTCGCGACACCGGCCCAGGCCCAGGCCCAGGATAGCGGTGACGGCCTCGGTCGCGTCACCCGCGGGCTCACGCTGCTGGAAGCGGTCGAACGGGGCGACGTGAAGTTGGTTCGGACCCGAATCCTGAACCACGACAACGTCAATGGCCGCGACAAACAGCGCCGTTCCGCCCTCGTCATCGCCACCCGTCGCGAGGATATCGAGATCGTCGAGGTCTTGTTGGAGGAAAAGGCGGCGGTCGATCTTTCCGACAAGCTCGGCAACACCGCGCTCCACTATGCCGCCGAACGGGGCTTGGACGAGATCGTTGCGATCCTGCTGGCGGCGGGTGCGGACGCCAATGTCGAGAACCGGGACGGCGAAACGCCGTTGATACGTGCCGTGGTCGAGGGTCGGCTGGCGGTCGTGCGCCGCCTGGTCGCCGGCGGCGCCGATTTGGAGCTGACCGATTATACCGGCCGCACCGCGTTCGACCACGCCCGCGACCGCCGTCGGAACGCCATTATCAGCGTGCTGCGCCAAGCCGGGGGGCGATAAGAGCCTTTCAGGATTGGTCCCTGCCATCCAAGCCGCCGGCAACATCCCGAGGACGGCGTCGCACAAACGCGTGGAGACCACGGCTCTGAACGGCATCGTCGACGGCGGAGACGTGGGTTGGCGGTGGGCGGGGTATCGAGGATTTCCTCGCCTCAGGTCACCTGAAAGGCCCATTTGACGCCGGCGACGGCGCCGTCGAGGACGCCGGAGACGACGATCTGCCGGCCGCGGCGAACCGCGTCGCTCCGGCCGAGGTAGACGCTTTCCTCAAGCGCGACGTCCGCCTCGGAGGCGAGGAAGCGCCAGCCGCTTCCCCCCGGGAGCTTCAGCAGTACGTGGCCGCCGCCCCGCACGGGGGCGGCCTGCACGTCGGGATGCAGGTGGAAGCGGATCTGGAAGGCCAGCGCCTCGCCCGCCGATTCACGCACGAAGCGGTCTTCGCCCCTGAGATCGCGGCCTGCCGCATCGAGGTAGAGCCGGCGCTGGTGGCTGGCGCGGAAATGGTCGTGGTAGCCGAAATGACGCATCTCGAGCCACTGGTTGCCGGCCGTATCGTCGTTCCGCGCGACCTCGCGCGCGGGTGCCCGGATCGGCCGGTCGAGCGCGAGCGAGGGGGGTAGATTGTTGGTCTCGCCCAACACGGCGGTCGAATGCGCCGCCGTCACCCGCATCGCCGCGCGCCATTCCGGGCCACGCCATCCGGCGCCGCCGCAATTGACCACCATGCGATGTTCGCCGACGGAAAACTCGAAGGCGAGCGCGCCCGCGTGCTGGTTCTCCGTCACCACGGTGCCCTCGGGCGGACCGGTGTCGACGATCAGGGTCGAGCGGCGCGCCACCAGTCGCTGGAAGCCGGAGTGCGAGGCGTCCAGAAGCGGCTCGCCATTGCTGGCGGCGCGGGCGAGCGTGACGTCGATCGCCTCGGCCGTCTCCTCCTCGCCGCCGTTGAAGAGGGCGAGGCCGCCGTCGCCATGGCGGAGTGCGCGCAGCATCGGCGCCATCCGCTCGATCGCCTGGCCGAGGAGGGCCGGCGTTTCGATTTCGACCGCGCGGAGCGCCTCCCCGACCCGGACCAGTTCGCGCAGCACGGCGTGCATCTCGCCGGGCGAGCGGCTCTCGTGCCCGCCGTCGGGGCGGATCGCGCGGCTGATCTCGGTCTCCAGCAGGGCGATGCCGGCGCGCCGGGAACGACCGGCGTTCGGCAGCGCGATGCCGCCGACGACCAGGGCCGCCGCGACGGCGAAGATCTCGCGTCCCGGCCGGGCCAGGGTCTCGACCCGGCGGAGGTGGCGATACTGCGTCGCCAGGCTGGCGAGGAAATCGCGCCGAAAGGCATTATCGGCGGCGCCCAGCAAAAAGTCCGCATGGCCGACCCAGGCGAGGATCCGCCGCGCCAGCACGTCAGGCGCCCAAACTTGGTTTTCCCATTCACCGCAGAGCTCGATCCAGGAACGGACCAGCTTACGCGCATGGGCCTCGCCCGCCTGGCCGCCGACGGCGGCGAAATGGCGCAGCCAATCGAAGGCGTGGATCTCGGCAGTCCAGGCCGCGTCGTCGGGGCGGAGCCGCCAGGGTGCCTGGTTGGGCGCGCTCGCCTCCGAGCCCGCAAAAAGGAACTGGCCTTGGAACATGGCGTTGCCCAGCTCCGGCCGGCCGGGCCACGGATCCGGGGGCGCGGCCACCAGGGCCTCGGGCGCGCGGGAATCGAGCGAAAAACGATAGAGCGGCGTGCCGTGCCCCAGGGCCAGCAACCGTTGCCAGGCGCGCCGGGTCGAGGTGGAAAGGCCGCTCTCGCTCATGTCTGGCCGCGCAGGCCCGCAATGTTCCGCGCGTAGTGCTCGGGCCCACCGGCGAAGGCGGCGGTCCCGGCCACCAGCACGTCGGCGCCGGCGGCGACCACCCGGGCTGCGGTCTCGGCGTTGATGCCGCCATCGACCTCGAGTTCGACCGCCCGCCCGCCGGCCCCGATCCGGCGGCGGAGTGCCGCGATCTTGTCCAGCTGGCCGGATATGAACTTCTGCCCGCCGAAGCCGGGATTGACGGTCATCACCAAGACAAGGTCGACCGCGTCGATGATTTCGTCCAGCAGGCTCGCCGGGCTGGCGGGATTGAGGGCGACTCCCGCCCGTTTGCCGAGGTCGCGGATGCGCTGGATCGTGCGGTGGAGATGGGGACCCGCCTCGGCGTGCACGGTCAGGATATCGGCGCCCGCCTCGGCGAAGGCGTCGAGACAGGGGTCGACCGGCGAGACCATGAGGTGGACGTCGAAGGGGAGTTTCGAATGCGCCCTGAGCGCCGCCACCACGGCCGGCCCGATGGTTATGTTGGGGACGAAATGGCCGTCCATCACGTCGATATGGACATAGTCGGCGCCCGCCGCCTCCATCGCGCGAACCGCTTCCCCAAGGGCGGCGAAGTCCGCCGAGAGGATGGAGGGCGCGATGCGGACGGGCGACGGCATGGCCTCGTTGGTAGCAGCTTGCCCCGGACCCCGCAAGCGGCGCCGGCGGCGGTCAGGGACGGGTCAATCGGAAGATCTGGAAGCCGTCGATGCCCCCCCGATCGGGCCACTGCGCGGGGTGGGTGACGAGGTCGCCCTTGGGCGTCAACGCCGCCTCCAGCCCCGCGACCTCGCCGGCGCCGATCGGCCGGCGGGCCAAGCCCGGCATGGTCGCGAGCAGGTCCTCGACCAGGTCGATGCCCTCGGCGGCCTCGAGGGAACAGACGCAATACATCAGGCATCCGCCGGGCGCGAGAAAGGATACCGCGCGGATCAGCAAGGTGCGTTGCAGGGACGCGAGGCGGTTGACGTCCTCGGTCGATTTTAGACGCCAGATATCGGGATGGCGACGAATCGTTCCCGTGGCGCTGCAAGGCGCATCGAGCAGGATCAGCGCCGCTTCCCGCTCGGGCCGCCAGGCCCCCAGGTCCGCGGTGACGATCCGGGCGGCGAGCCCGACGCGGGCGAGATTTTCCTCCAGCCGCTTCAGCCGACTTTTCGAGCGGTCGACGGCGACGACGTCGGCGCCGGCGGCGGCCAGTTGCAGGGTCTTGCCGCCGGGCGCGGCGCAAAGGTCCAGCACCTCGCGTCCTTCGACTTCGCCCAACAAGCGCACCGGCAGGCTCGCCGCCGCGTCCT
Source organism: Alphaproteobacteria bacterium (assembly GCA_965226475.1). Classification (GTDB taxonomy): domain Bacteria; phylum Pseudomonadota; class Alphaproteobacteria; genus JASLMY01. The sequence continues at coordinate 890,512 of CBDDDJ010000003.1, forward strand.
GCACCCACCAGGCCCCCTCGCCGTAGCCCGCGAAGCCCTCGACCGCGCCGGTTTCGGCCAGGCGGACGGTGCCCGTGGGCAGCACGTTGCCACCGAGCCGTTCGGCCCAGGCCCCGGGATCGGCCTTGACGGTGAGGTCGAGCGGCGGGTCGGCCATCAAGGCCTCGAGAATCGCCCTCGCCGTCACCACGCCGAAACGCCGTCGCCAACTTCGCAGCAGCCAGTCCGGGCAGTTCGCCTCGACCGGCGCCAGCGCGGCCTCGCCCGCCTCCGCCAGGCGGCGAAGCACCGCGTTCACCAGGCCGCGAAAGCGGGGGTGCGGATCCGCCTGGCGCACGGCCAAGTCGACGGCGGCGTGCGGCGGCGTCTTCAGAAACAGGATTTGCGCCACGCCCAGGCGCAGGATCTGGCGGATCGCCTTCGCCTCGCTCGGCAAGGGCTTGGCCAGGCGGGCATCGATCAGGGCGTCGATCTGGCCGAGACGTCTGAGCACCGTCGCCACCAGCAGACGCATGAAGGCGCGGTCACGCGCCGCCAGCGCGGCGAGACGAGGCTCCGCCGCCAGGGCCTCGTCGAGCGGCCGACCGCGTTCCAGCACCGCATCCAGGATACGCGAGGCGGCCTCGCGCGCGCCGAGGCCGGCTGGCTCCGGGGTGGAGACGTCGGTCATCCCCACGGTCCGCGCGCCGCGCCCGGGCGGCCCCAGGGGCCAGGCGCGGCCATGGACGCCAGGCGGCGGAGCGCGCGCGCCAACCACGGCGGACGCCCGCTGATCGCGCCGCCGCCCCGGTCGGCGCCGAGGAAGCCGACCGCGACGAACAGCCCCGCGAGGGCCGCCAGCGGCAATCCGGTGCGAAGCAGGCTCATCATTTCTCCAGCCGTCTCGGGAATGGCCACCGAAGCCTTCCCTTCGCCGGCCCGGATGATATGTAAGGGGGGTGGGAAGCGCGTCAAGCGCGCCCGCCGGCGGAACTACGGGGAGGCCTTCGGGATGGCCGAAAGGGACGAGAAATCAAAGCCCGTGGTGGTGGAAACATCCGAGCCGGTCGAGGGCGGCAAGCCCGCCGCCAGGGAGATCGGCGGCCGCGACGGGCCGGAGCCGACGCGCTACGGCGATTGGGAAGTCAACGGGATCTGCGTCGACTTCTGACGGATTTCCCGTTCCACGCCGAGCCCTCGCGCGGCGAATGACCGCAAGCGTGAAGCCCACGTGCCTTCGAACGCTTTGCCTTTGCCCCTGGCCCGCGACATAGTGGGGGCGAGGCGCATGGCGGCCACGGGAGGGCCGGATCGGTGAAGAGTATTCTCGCCCTGACGCTGAACGGCCGAGCGCGGGATGACGTGGTGGCGGACAATCTGCTGCTGGTCGATTACCTGCGCGAGGTCGCCGGGCTGACGGGGACGAAGATCGGCTGCGACGGCGGAGAATGTGGCGCGTGTACCGTGTTGGTGGACGGGCGGCCCCGGCATTCCTGCCTGACCTTGGCGGCGCAGGCGCGGGGGCGGCACGTCGAGACGGTGGAGGCGCTCGCGTCAAGCGGGCGGATGAGCGCGTTGCAGCGTGGGTTTCACGAGAAGCTGGGCGCGCAGTGCGGCTTTTGCACGCCGGGGATGATCATGGCGGCGGAAGGTCTGCTGCGCGAGAACCCCGAGCCCACCGACGAGGAGATCCAGGCGGGGCTCGCGGCCAACATCTGCCGCTGCACGGGCTACGTGAAGATCGTCGAGGCGGTGCGCGAGGCCGCGCGGGAGAGCCGCGCATGAGCGTCGCCGGGAATATTTCCAACACCGCCGTGATCGGAGTACCGCAACCGCTGGTCGACGGGCCGGAGAAGGTGACGGGGCGGGCGATGTATTCGGCCGACTTCCAGGCCGCCGATCAGAGCCACGGCCGGGTGCTGAGAAGCCCGCACGCGCATGCCCGCATTCTCTCCATCGATACCTCGGCGGCCGAGGCGATGGCGGGCGTTCGCGCCGTGGTGACGGGGTTGGACGTCGCCGCCAGTTACGGCGTGCTGCCGATCGCCATGAACGAGTTCGCGCTGGCGCGCGAGCGGGTACGTTATCGCGGAGAGCCGGTGGCGGCGGAGGCGGCCGAGGACGCCGCCATCGCCCAGGCCGCGCTCGACGCGATCCGGGTGGAATACGAACCGCTGCCGGCCTATTTCCGCGCGGCGGACGCGCTGGCCGACGGCGCGCAAGCGCTGCACGACGACAAGCCCGACAATATCGAGCGTGGCGTCGAATTCGAGCTTGGCGATGTCGAGGCCGCATTCGCCGCCGCCGACCTGGTGCTGGAGCGGGAATATTTCAACGCCGAGGTCTGCCAGGTGCAAATGGAGCCGCATGCGACCTTCGCCGAATGGGACGGCGAGCGTGAGGAACTGACCGTGCGCACCTGCACCCAGGTGCCCTACTACGTCCATCTGATGCTGGCCCGTACCCTCGACATGGAGAAGTCGCGCATCCGCGTGATCAAACCGCATATCGGCGGTGGCTTCGGCTGCCGGACCGAGACCTTGAACGTGGAGCTGATCGCGGCCTTGCTGGCGCGCGCGGCCGGCGGCGCCGTCCGCCTGATCTCGAGCCGCGAGGAGACCTTCATCACGCATCGCGGCCGGCCCGAGACCACGACCAGGCTGAAAATGGGCCTCGCCAAAGACGGGCGGATTACCGCCGTCTCGTGCGAGACCATCCAGCGAGGCGGCGCCTACGGCGGCTACGGCATCGTCACCATCCTCTTTGCGGGCTCGCTCCTCTACGGCCTCTACGACTTGCCCGCCGTCCGCTACCGGGGCCTTCGGGTGCTCACCAACATGCCGCCCTGCGGAGCCTTTCGAGGCCACGGCACGGTCAACACCAGCTTCGCCTTCGAGAGCCTGCTGGACGAATTGGCCGAAGGCGTCGGCCTCGATCCCTTCGCCGTCCGCCGAGCGAATCTTTTGAGTGCGCCGACGATGACGGAGAACGACCTACTGGTGAACAGCTACGGCCTCGACCAATGCCTCGACTGGGCCGAGACGGCGAGCGGCTGGGCGGCGCGCAAGGGCACGCTTCCGCCCGGCCGGGGGCTCGGCATGGCCTGTTCCCATTACGTCTCCGGCGCCTCCAAACCCAAGCACTGGACGGGGGAGCCGCACGCGACCGTCAACCTAAAACTGGATTTCGACGGCTCCATAACGCTGCTGACGGGCGCGGCGGAGATCGGCCAGGGCTCCTCCACCGTGCTGGCGCAGTGCGCGGCGGAGACTTTGGGGGTCGACATGTCGAGGATCCGCGTCGTCGCCTCCGACAGCCGCGTGACGCCCAAGGACAACGGCTCCTATTCGTCCCGCGTCACTTACATGGTCGGCAACACCACGATTCAGGCGGCGGAGAACCTGAAGGCCCTGCTGATCGAGGCGGCGGCCCGTAAACTGGAGGCGGAGCCAGCGGAGATCGAGTGCCTGGGCGAGTCCTTCCCCCGCGGCAGCCAGGACCAGGGCCTCGAATTCGACGAGGTCGCGGCCGCCGCGCTCGAGGGCACGGGCACCCTCACCGTCAAGGGCATCTTCGAGACCCGGCCCGAAAGCTGGGGCGGGCGCAAATACCGGGGCGCGGCGATCGGCGGCACTATGGCCTTCTCCTATGCGGCACAGGTGGTCGAGGTCGCGGTCGACGCCGACACCGGGGAAATCGAGGTGGTCAAGGTCTGGGTCGCGCACGACTGCGGCCGGGCGCTCAATCCGCTCGCCGTCGAGGGCCAGGTGCAAGGCTCGGTCTGGATGGGCCTCGGCCAGGCGATGACGGAGGAGACCCGCTTTCACGAGGGACTGCCGATCACCGCCAACATGCTGGATTACCGGGTGCCGACAATCGTCGATTCGCCGCCGATAGAGGTCGGCATCGTCGAGGCGGCGGACCCCCACGGCCCCTTCGGCGCCAAGGAGGCGGGCGAGGGCTCGCTCTCCGGTTTCCTCCCGGCCCTGACGGTGGCGGTGGCCGATGCCATCGGCGTCCGCGCGCATGAATTGCCGCTGACGCCCGAGCGCCTGCTGGAATTGCTGGAGAAGGCGTCGAGGCGCCGGGCGGACTGATTTCTCCCCCCACCTCCCCAAAGCCCATTGAGTGAAATCAATGCCGCCCGTCGGCCGCTCGGCCACGCTCGGCCTCGTTGGACCCATCGGAAGACGAGGAGCGGAACGATGGCAGGTGGTGAAGTTGCATACTCGACGATCGCGGCGGTGGCGGCCTCGGTCTCGGCCCTGACGCTTGCCTGGGCGACCTACGGGTCGTGAACGGGGAGCCGGGAGATGACGGCATTGCTGCGGCGCCTCGAGCGCGAGCATGACGCGATGCGCGACATGCTCGTCCTGCTGGAGCGGGAGGTCGAGCGCTTCCGCCGGGGCGGACGCCCCGACTTCGCGATGATGCGCGACATCGTCGACTATTGCCGCGCCTTCCCGGATCTCGTCCATCACCCGATCGAAGACCTGTTGTACGAGGGCCTCAAGGCTCGCGACGCAAGCGCCGAGGAGGCGATCGGCGACCTGGAAGGCGAGCATGTCAGGCTCGCGGAACTCACCACTTCGCTCCACGAGACGCTCGAAGCCCTGGTCGGCGACGTCGAGGTGCCGCGCGACAGCGCGCTGGCCCTCGCCGGCCGCTTCGTCGAACTCTACCGTGCCCACATGTCGCTGGAAGACCGGCAGTTCTTCCCCCGCCTGGATGCATCGTTCGCCGCCGCCGACTGGCGGGCGTTGGAGGCGGAGATCACCGCCCGGTTCCCGGCCGCGCCCGACTCGACCGCCAGACGCTGGGGCCGTCTGAGGGAAATCATCCTGGATCAGGCGGTCTCGGACGATGACCCGATGCCGGGCGCGCGGGACAATTGACGCCGATCATTGTCCACCTCCCCATAACCTGTGAGACTGCCGACAGGTTTTGGAGACTTTGGAGGATTTGGACAATGCAAGCTCAAGACATCATGACCCGCGAAGTAGTGACCGTCGGCGCCGACATGGGGGTGCGCGAGGTGGCGCGCCTGCTGCTGGACAAGCACATTTCGGCGGTACCCGTGGTCGACGATCAGGGCAAGTTGGTCGGCATCGTCAGCGAAGGCGACTTCGTCCGCCGGCCGGAGATCGCGGGCGAGACGCGCGGCTCCTGGTGGCTCGATCTGATCTCGAGCGAAAGCGATAGGGCGAGCGAGCATCTGAAGTCGCACGGCCGCACGGTGGCCGAAGTGATGACGGCCAGCGTCGCCACGGTGGGCGAGGACACGCCGGTGGCCGAGGTGGCCCACTTGCTGGAATCGCGGCGGATCAAGCGCGTGCCGGTCGTCCGCGACGGCAAGGTGGTCGGCATCCTGTCGCGGGCCGACCTGCTGCGTATTCTGGTGATGCAGCCGGACGCGGTCCGGATGCCGGCGGGCGAGGCCAAGGCCGACGACCGCAAGGTTCGCGAGGCCGTGGAGCGGACGCTGCACGAAATTCGCTCGGATGCGATGCTGGTGAACGTCGTGGTCGACGGCGGTACCGTCCATCTGTGGGGCATGGTCGATCGGTCGGAGACCCGGGCCGCCATGATCGCCGCCGCCGAGGAATGCGACGGCGTCGCATCGGTCGAGGGGCACTTCACCCAGGTCCCGACCTGGACCTGAGGCGAGCGGCGCGGACAGATTTGCGGATAGGGGGTGACATCATCGCCGATCCCGGCGATCATGCGCCCCGCTGCGCCGAAAGCGCGCCATCGAGGGTCCGATCATGTCCGAGCCGATCCGCGTCTTCTGGCGCCCCGGGTGAACCAGCTGTTTGAACGCGAAAGAGTTTCTTTCGTCCCGAGGTATCGAATACGAGAGCATGAACGTCCAGGACGATTCCGAGGCGATGGCCGCCTTGCGCGCGCTCGGCGCCCGGAGCGTCCCCGTCGTTTCCAGGGGTGACCAATTCGTTTTCGCCCAGCTGCTGAGCGACGTCACCGAGTTCCTGGAGATCGAGGCCGCGGCGGGCCCTGAACTTCCCGTCAAGGTTCTGGCCGAGCGGCTGGACCTGGTATTGGAGACGGCGGCGCGGCTGATCGGCCAGTTTCCCGAGGCGCGGCTCGGCGACAAGCTGCTGAACCGCGACCGCAGCTACCGCGTCCTCTGCCATCACCTCTTCCGCATCACCGAGGCTTTCCTCGAGACCGTCGGCGGTCGGACCATGACCTACGAGATGCTGACGCTCGAGCCAGGACCGGAGATCGAGGGCATCGCCGACATTACCGGTTATGGCGCCGACGTCCGGGCGCGCTTCGCCACCTGGTGGGCGGGGTGCGAGGATCGGGGGGGCGAGAACACGGTCGAGACCTATTTCGGCACCCAGACCCTGCACGAGATACTGGAGCGCACGACCTGGCACACCACGCAGCACGTCCGCCAGCTGGCCATGGCACTGGAGATGCAAGATATCGCGCCCGATCGTCCGCTGGACGCGGCGGCGCTCGCCGGCCTGCCGCTGCCACGGGCGGTCTGGGACGGCTGAGCGGGGCGGGGCCTCGAGCGACCCGGCCGCCGGGAAGCGCCATCCCAAATTCCAGCGGCGAGGCCACGATTGCCGAGCGCCGGAAAGGCGGTGTCGGTCGAGGCCGCCAGTGGGCTCAATCGTGGTCGTGCGCGTGGTCGGGGTGGTCCTCGGTATCGGGATCGATCAGGCCATGGATATGGACGATGAAGTAGCGCGTGTGCGCCTCGTCGATGGTCGCCCGCGCCTTGCCCTCCCAGGCCTCGTGGGCCTCGGCGTAGCTCGGATAGATTCCGACGATGTCGAGGCCGGCGGTGTCGGTGAAATCGTGCCCGCTCGGGTCCGACAGCTCACCGCCGAAGACCAGGTGCAGCAGCTGCCTTGACATCACTTGCGTTTCCTCTCGCGCGGATCGAAGACACTACGCCGCAATCGTCACCAAGCCGTCAACGCGCTCACCGCCCCTTGAAGACCGGCGTCCGCTTCTCCAGCCTGGCGGCAATGCCCTCCTTGGTGTCCTCGCTCTGATTGGCTTCCAGCACCTGGGCGTCGAGGTCGCCGTGTTCGATGCCGTCGCGAAACTCCATCTCGCGAACGAGGATCCGCTTCATGGCGCGCATCGAGAGGGGCGCGTTCCGCGACAGCCGTTCGATCAGCGCGCCGGCGCGCGCCTCCAGCTCGTCCGCCGGCGCCACGGCGTGGATGATGCCCTTCTCGTGCATCCAGGCGGCCGGCATCAAATCGCCGATCAGCAGGAATTCCCGCGTCGCCACCGGCCCCGCGACTTCCAGAAGCTTCTTGGCCAGAAACCAGTTGAGGGCGAGGCCGATCCGGGCGAGCGGCATGGCGAAGCGCGCGGTCTCGGCGGCGACGACGAAGTCGCAATGCAAGGCCAGCTCGTTGCCGCCGGCGATGGCATCGCCCTGGACCACCGCGATCACGGGCAGCGGATAGGTTTCGACCGCGCGCAGCATGTCCTCGATCGGGCTCGCCTTGCCCAGGCGCTCGCGCCGCTGGGCGAGATCGAGACCGGAACAGAACACCTTGCCCTCGCCCCTGAGCACGGTCACTCGTTCGTCGGCCGGCGGCGCGAGCGAGAAGGCCGCGCGCATATCGTCCAGCATGTCCTGGGTCAGCGCGTTGCGCTTCTCCGGCCTCGTCATCGTCACCGTGCGGACCGGACCCGCGCTCTCCACCTCGATCAACGACATGTCCGCCATCACTCCCTCGCGCCATCTCCGCGCCGGAGTGTATCAGCACCGGCGCCGGCAAGCCCGTCGCCGGAACCGGGCGATATGGCCGGAGCGAAGGCCCGAAAGAATCAAAAAAAGGGGAACGGCGCGCCGTTCCCCTCAAATCGAATGCGGACCCGGCTTCGTCAGCCCAGGGGCTCCACCGACACGTAGGTCCGGTCGCCGGCCCGTTTGTTGAATGTCACCTTGCCTTCGACCAGGGCGAAGATGGTGTGGTCCTTGCCGAGACCGACATGCTCGCCCGGGCGCCATTTGGTGCCGCGCTGGCGCACGATGATATTGCCGGGAATGACGCGCTCGCCGCCAAATTTCTTGACGCCGAGCCGGCGACCCGCCGAATCCCGGCCGTTGCGTGAGCTGCCGCCCGCCTTTTTATGAGCCATCTCTTCCGTCCCCTGCTTGGCCGACCCCGGCCCGCGCTCAGCCCGCCGCCTGGATGTCCGTGACGCGGACCACGGTCAGATCCTGGCGATGGCCGCGCCGGGTCCGGCTATTCTTGCGCCGCCGCTTCTTGATCATGATGATCTTCGGGCCGCGCGCCTGCTCTAGCACCCTGGCCTGGACGCTGGCGCCGGCGACCAGCGGCGTGCCGACCTGGACGTCCGCGCCCTCGCCGACCATCAACACCTCCTCGAAGGTCACGTCGTCGCCGGCCTCGAGGTCGAGCTTCTCGATGCGAAGGACCCCGTCCTTCTCGACCCGGTACTGTTTACCACCCGTCTTGATGACCGCGTACATGACGTCACTTCTCTCGGCTATCGGCGCCCGCGCGCGCACCACTCCCACGGGCGCGGTGCCGCATCGTCTCCAGGAGGCGCGGTATAAGTCGCGGCCGGGTTCGTGTCAATCGCCCCACGGGGTCCGCGACCGTCTTCAGTGCACGATTTCCGTACCGAGAATTTCGGTGCGCTGCATGGCGCGGCGGTATTCGGCGCCGTCGTATTCGGTAACGCGGTGCATCGTGCCCCGGTTGTCCCACATCACCACATCGCCGGCGGTCCAGCGGTGGCGGTAGACGAACTTCGGCCGGGTTGCGAGATCCATCAACTGCTTGTGGAAGGCCTTCCCTTCCTCGATCGCCATGCCGCCGACGAAATAGGCGACGGCGGCGTTGACATAGAGCGAGCGCCGGCCACCGCGATGGGTGCGGACTAGCGGGTGGGTCACCGGCGGCACTTCTTCCCGCTGGTCTTGCGTCAGTGGCGTGAGGCCCGGGCACGTGACCCGTGTGAAGTCCTGCGCATGCACCATGTGGCGACCCTCGATCTTCTGCTTGATCTCGTCGGGCAAGCCTTCGTAGGCGCGGAACATGTTGCAGAACCATGTCTCACCACCCTCCGGCGTCACTTCCAGCCCGTGCAGGATCGAACCCATGGACGGCATCGGCTTGTAGGACCCGTCGGTATGCCAGAACCCGGTCAAGACGGTGAAGAAGCGGTAGTATTCACTTTCCGGATCGATCCGGTTGCCGTCCTCGTCGACGTTCGAGACGCGAAAGATCTCGGGCGTCTTCTTGGAGATCTTGTCCGGCTCCACATGCACCGCCAGCTCGCCGAAGTTGCGGCTGAAGGAAATCTGCTCGTCTTCCGTGAGGGACTGGCCCGGAAAGTGCAACACCAAGTGCTCTTCCCAAATCTCCTTGATCCTCGCCACGGTCTGGGAATCGAGGGGACGTGAGAGGTCGATCCCCCTGACCTCGGCGCCGAGCGCCGCGTTCTTCCTGGTCACGGTCAAATTTGGGTGGTCCGTCGTCGCGGTCATGGACATGGGAAGCAGCCTCCTCGCTTCGATAGGGCGCAAGGGGATGCTCTCACGCGGCGTGCCGACCGGCAAGCGAGCATCAACGTCTCAATGATTGAGCCGACGGGCCTCCAGCCTGACGCCGGAGATCTTGTACTCCACCGGTTCGGCGTCCTCGCGACGGCCGGGGCCCAGGCGATCGTAGGCCCGGGCACTGACCAGGATTTCGCGCCGCCGCGCCAGATCCTCGCCCAGTTCGCAGACGAAATTCACAGCTTCGCCGAAGAGATCGGCGCTCCGCATCGGGTCCGGCGCATGGATCACCAGTACCTCGCCGTAGTCGATGCCGATCTTGACGAAGATGTCCCGCTCGTCCTCGGTAAAAATGTCGCGGGCGTCGAAGGCGAGATTGATGGCGACGGCGGCATCCACCGCTTGGGCGGCCTCGTCGAAAACCGCGAAGACGTTGTCGGCCTCGAACTTGATCACCGTGCCGCCGTGCTTCTCGACGATCGGGTGGGTGATCCGGTTCATGCGGCGGATAAGGGAGAGATAGAAGACGATGCCATGGCGCTCCGTGGTGAGCGAAAAGCCGCTCATATCCAGGATCAGAACCGCCTTGTCGACGGCGAAGCGGGATTTGATTTCGGCCTCGACGCCGGCGCGATCGTCGTCCGCCGCTTGATCATAGGCGTCGAGCAGTCGCAGCAGCTCCGCGTTGTCGCTCATCGCGCGCCCCTTCGCGCGGCCGCGAACCGGCCGTTATTCCGCGGCGGCACGCGCCTCCGCCAGTAGACGGTCCGCCTCCAGCTGGTACTGCGGCATCTCGTCGCGCGGCGCGCGGGTATCGCCCGCATCGGCCCGCATGGCGTCCGACTTCCAGTCGTCGTTCTCGGCCCAACGCCGGTCGAGATCGATGATCTGGGCCGCCCGCTCGAAGCGGGGCCAGGCCTGAAGCGCCGCCCTGACGATCTCGATCTGGTCGGCCGGGTCGAACGGCTTGCCGGTGGTGTGGCCCAAGGGGTAGTCGACGTAGACCGCACGCGGCGGCCGCCCGGACTCGATGATGTCACGGGCGCTGGTGATGCAAAGGGTCGGGATCCCCCGGGCTTCCAGATGGCGCGCGACCAGACTCACGGTCTGGTGACAGACCGGTCAGAGCGGCACCAGCAGCGCGACGTCGACCGCCTGTTCGGCGAAGGCCGCCTCGATCGCCGGGACCATTTCCTGGCGCGCGCGGCGCTGCGAATAGACCCCGCCCATGCAGGAGAGGTGATCGCCGGCGAGCGATCCGATCACCCCTTCCTCGGCCAATCGGGCGAGCGGGGTCATCGGAAAGACGCAGTTCGGATCGCGCCGGGGATCGGGCAGGTAGTTCTCGGTGATGTGGGAGAAGCGCATGTCGGCCGGATCGGTATCGTTCGCGATGCGGCGAAGCGAGGTGTCGTCCTTGTAATAGAACGCCACCTGGCCAGCGGCATACGCGCCCGCCGTCGACAGCATGCCGAGGCGCGACTCCGACAAAGGCTTCTTCAACGGCGCCAGCACCCCGTCGTCCTCGGCCTCGTACCAACGATAAGGCCGGTAGCCCAGACGCTCGTAACGCTCCGTGATCGACTTGATGTATTCGACGTGCATGTCGCCCCTCATCGGCCGAGATTCGTCGGCATCTGACCAGATCAATACCCGGGGCGCAAGCGAGCGCGCCGCCCGTTCATCCGGGCGCGCAGCCCCGGATCGCGGCTTCGAAGACGGCCTTGGCGCCGGGGCCGCGGGCGAAAGGGCTGATGATGGCGAGGTCGATGCCGGAGGCGAGGTAGGCCTCGATCCGCTCGCGACATTCTTCCGGCCGCCCGGCGATGGAGGTGGCGGTGATCATCTCGTCGCTGACGGCGCGGATGGCGTCAGCGCGGTCGCCGCGCGCCCAGGCCTCGGCGATTTGGGCCGCCCCGGCCTCGAAGCCGTGCTCGGCCAGCAGTCGGTTGTAGCGGGGGAAGAAGCCGGCATAGAGCGCCAGGCCCGGGCGCATCAGGTCTAGCGCCTCGGCCCGATCCTCGGCCACCGCCGTCGGCAGCAGGGTCACGACCTCGACTTCCGAGGGGTTCCGCCCGGCCCGCGCGGCGCCCTCGGCCAGGTGGTGGCGGACATGCGCCGCCGTCTCCGTGCTGGAGCGGGTCAGGATGATGCCGTCGGCTATCTCGCCGCAAACCTCGATCATCTTGGCGAAGACGGCGGCGGCGTAGATCGGCACCTCGGGGCGCAGCGGCTGGAACCAGAGGTCGAATTGCTCGATTCTGACCGTCTCGCCCAGATAATGCGCCTCGCCATCCCTGAGCAGGGCGCGGATCAGCTCGATCGTCTCGCGGGTGCGGGTAATCGGCTTGCCGTAGGCGACGCCGTGCTCGGGCTCGACCTGGACCTTGTGCGAGCTACCGAGGCCCAGGACGAAGCGCCCGCCCGAGAGCTGGTCGACCGTCGCCGCCGACATAGCGATGGTCGGCGCGGTGCGGACGTAGACGCTGGAGATCGCCGTGCCGAGGCGGATTTCGGAAGTGTTCACCGCCGCCGCCCCAAGAATGGCGAACTGATCGCCGCCGTGCCCCTCCGCCGACCAGGCGGATTCGTAGCCGAGGGATTCCGCGAGTTGGATGCAGTCCACGATCTCGCTAGCGTTGGGTCCGCCCGAGAATGCCACGCCGATTCGGGACATCATGTTCTCCTTCGCTATCTTGGAGGATGAGGCTAGCACGGTCCCGAGCGGTGGTTGACAGTCCCGGGCGAAACGCGGATACCGGCCGGGCGCGACGAGACCCGAGTTTCCACTCCGAGGGAGAGACGATGGCGCGCCCGACGATCCATCCCGTCATCCTCTCCGGCGGCACCGGCAGCCGGCTCTGGCCGCTCTCGCGGCGGGCCCATCCCAAGCAGTTCCAGACCTTTGCGGGCGAAGCGACCCTGCTGCAGGCGACCGCGCGCAGAGTGCCGATCGCGCAAGGCTTCGCCGCCCCGCTCGTCGTCTGCAACCAGGAGCACCGCTTCCTCGTCGCCGAACAGCTCGCCGCGATCGGAGTCGCGCCGGCGGAAATCGTGCTGGAGCCGGTCGGCCGCAACACCGCGCCCGCGATCGCGGTGGCCGCATTGCTGGTGAAGCGCGCCGACCCGGGAGCCATCGTCGTCTCGCTCGCCTCGGACCATGCCATCGAAGACGCCGCCGGCTTCCGCGAGACCGTGCATCGGGCGGCAACGATAGCGGCAACGCAGGACCGTATCGTCGCCCTCGGCGTGCGACCGACCTCGCCCCACACCGGCTATGGCTACATTCATCGCGGGGCGCCGCTCGCGGGCAAGGAGGGCGGCTTCGCCGTCGCCGGATTTCTGGAGAAACCCGATGCGGAGACCGCTCGGACCTTTCTCGATAGCGGCACCCGCAACTGGAACGCCTCCATTTTCGTCTTCCGACCCGACGTTCTCTTGGCGGAAATGGATGCCTTGGCCCCAGACGTGGCTTCCGCCGCCCTCGCCGCGATCGACGGCGCCAAGGCCGACCTCGATTTCCTCCGCCTCGACGCGGAGGCCTTCGCGGCCTCGCCGTCGATCTCGCTCGACCACGCGGTGATGGAGAAGACCGGGAATGCCGCGGTTGTCCCGCTCGATGTCGGCTGGAGCGACCTCGGCGCCTGGGACGATCTTTGGACCCGGGACACGGCGGACACGGTGACGATAGGCGACGTCGTGGCGCTCGATACCCGGGGCAGCTACATCCGGGCCGAGAGCCGGCTGGTCGCGGTGCAGGGGATCGAGGATCTGGTGGTCGTCGAGACCTCCGACGCGGTGCTGGTGACCCGGCGCCGCGGCGGCCAGGACATCCGCCGGCTGGTCGCACGTCTGGAGGCCGACAGCCGCCAGGAAGCCGTGACCCACCCGGTGCACCACCGACCCTGGGGCCAATTCGAGATCATGGGCGCCGGTCCCGGTCACAAGGTGAAGCGGCTCACGATCAAACCCGGCGCCGGCATTTCATTGCAGCGCCATCGCAGGCGGGCCGAGCACTGGGTCGTGGTCGCCGGCACCGCCCGGGCGACCCTCGGCGAGGAGGTGCGGACGCTTCGCGCCAACGAGAGCATCTTCGTGCCCTTGGGCGTCGTCCACCGGCTGGAGAACCCGGGCGACGGGCCGCTGGAGGTCATCGAGGTGCAGACCGGCGACTATCTGGGCGAGGACGACATCGAACGCTTCGAGGACCGCTACAATCGCCCGACCGGCAAGGACGAAGGGGGAGCGGGGGAATGAGCGTGCGCCCGAAGCCGCTGAACGAGGTGTTCGGCGCCGAGATCGAGGGCGTCGATATCGCCGCCGGAGTCGGCGAGGCGGCCTTCGGCGCCATCGAACGGGCCTTCGAGGAACATTCCCTGCTGGTTTTCCGCGACCAGGGAATCGACGAGGAGGCGCAACTCGCCTTTTCCCGCCGTTTCGGACCGCTGGAGACCACGCTTCCCGGCGTCGCCAACGCCGGCGGGGAGATCATCCGGGTCTCCAATCTGATGCCCGACGGCAGCCCGAAGGATCCGGACTCCCACTTGGCGCTCTTCGCCCGGGCCAACACGTTCTGGCATACCGACAGCTCCTTCAGGGCGCCGCCGGCCAGGGCCTCGCTGCTGGCGGCCCGCATCCTTCCCGACGAAGGCGGCGACACCGAATTCGCCTCCACCCGCGCCGCCTACGAGGCCTTGTCCGGCGCGCGCCAGGCCAAGCTGGACAAACTGATCGCCGTGCACTCGATCGCCCACAGCCGCGACAAGATCGATCCGGCCGCGACCACGCCCGAACAGCGCGAAGCGCTGCCGCCGGTGCCCCAGGCCCTGGTACGCGAGAACCCGGTAACCGGCCGGCGCTCGCTACTGATCGGCGCTCATGTCACCGATATCGTCGGCATCGAGATCACCGAGAATGAGAAAATACTGGCGGAGCTGCTGGCGATCGCCACCCGGCCCGAACACACTTACCGTCACCGCTGGCGGGTCGGCGACCTGGTGATGTGGGACAACCGCGCCGTGCTGCATCGCGGCCACGCCTATGACGGGGTGGGCGCCAGGCGCCTGTTGACGCGGACCACCATCGCCGGCGCCGGGCCGACGGTGGAGAACGGATACATCGTGGAAGCCCGGAGACGGTCATGACCGCGCGGATACTCAAAGACCTCTGGCGGGGCGTCGGCGGCGACGCCGCGGCGCTCGCCAACGTCGAGCTGACGGGGACGGAGCCCGCGCTCCCCTCTTCCCACCACGTCGGCCTCGCCGCGCGGGCGTCGATCGCGGCGGTCGGACTGGCGGCGGCGGAGGTCCATCGGCTCAGGGACGGCCCGGCACAGCGGGTCGCGGTGAGCATGCGCGACGCGGCTGTCGAGTTCCTGAGCGAGCGCTACCTCCGCATCGACGGCAAACCGCCGCCCGACCCTGGGACAAGATCGCCGGCACCTATCGCTGCGGCGATGGCCGCTGGGTCCGCATCCACACGAATTTCCGACACCACCGCGACGGAATACTGGAGATTCTCGGCTGCGAGTATGAGCGGGAAGCCGTGGCGGGTGCGCTCGGGAACTGGCGGGCGGCGGAATTCGAGGACGTGGTGGCGGAACGCGGCATGATCGCCTCGATGATGCGGAGCGCCGAGGAATGGGCCGCCCATCCCCAGGGCGCCCCCATCGCCGGCCTGCCGTTGGTGACGATCGAGCGCATCGGCGACGCGCCGGCCGAGCCCACGGGGCTGGCCGAGCGGCCCTTGTCGGGAGTCCGGGTGCTGGACCTGACGCGGATCATCGCCGGGCCGGTCTGCGGCCGGACGCTCGCGGCGCACGGCGCCGACGTGCTGCTGGTGACGGCCGGGCATCTTCCGGCCTCCGAGCCGCTCGTCATCGATACCGGGCGCGGCAAGCTGAGCTGCAACATCGATCTCCGCCAGGCGGCGGATCGGGCGACCATCGAGGGCCTGCTGGCCGAGGCCGACATGCTGGTACAGGGCTACCGTCCGGGCGCCATCGCCGGCCACGGCCTGACGCCGGAACGCGCGGCGGAGCTGCGCCCGGGGATCGTCTATGTCTCCCTCTCCGCTTATGGCCACGCGGGGCCATGGCGGCGGCGGCGCGGCTTCGATTCGATCGTGCAGACGGCGAGCGGGATCAACCACGCGGAGGCCACCGCCGCCGGCATCGACGGGCCCAAGGCGCTGCCCTGCCAGGCGCTCGACCACGCGTCCGGCTACCTCCTGGCCTTCGGCGCCATGATGGCCCTCGGCCGTCGGATGCGCGAAGGCGGCAGCTGGCACGTCCGGGTGGCGCTGGCCGGGACCGGGCACTGGCTACAGGGCCTCGGGCGTCTCGAAGACGGTTTCGCCGTCGAGACGCCCGAGTTCGGGGACATTTCCGACCTGCTGGAGACCTCCAAAAGTGGCTTCGGCCGCCTGACCGCCGTGCGCCACTCGGCGCGGCTCTCCCGCACGCCGGCCGGTTGGGCGCGGCCCTCGGTCCCCCTGGGCAGCCACGCGCCCGAGTGGCCGTCGCGCGTCTGAAACTGTAATCTGTGCCCCGCGAACCAGTGGAAGAGGTAACCGATGCAGACGCTAACCGAACAGCAGCGCCGCGATTGGGCGATCAACGGCTATATCCAATTGGAGGGCGTGTTCGACGCCGAGGAAGTGGCCTTCTTCAGCCGCGAACTCGACCTGATGCGCGGCAAACCCGGCTACGAACCACAGCCCGATACGCTGCCGCGCGGCCATTACGGCTGGGTCCCGCGCTCGGCGAGCCAGGATCCCGAGTCCTTCATTGACCGTCGCGACATCCTGCCCTATCACGACGCCTTCATCGCGTTGATGGACCGGCCCGAGGTCTTCGATCTGATCGTCGACATCATGGGGCCGCACATCTTGCTGTCGATGTCACAGGCGATCGTCCGCGCTTCGACCGAGGAGTTCCCCGGCTACACCCACACCGACGGCGGCGAGGCCTTGCGAGAGGTTCGGGTGACCGAGACCAGCCGGCCGCTGGCGCTGAAGGCGCTTTACCTGTTGACCGACGTGGACGGACCGGAAAGCGCCAACTTCACCGTCTTTCCCGGCAGCCACATGCGGCCCTTCCCGGTCGACGAGAACGGCGTCGCCGAGGTCTCGCCCCAGACGCCGGGCGCGGTGCCGCTCGAGGGCAAGGCGGGCGACTGCGTCCTCTTTTCGCACTCGCTATGGCACGGGCCGTCGCCCAACCGTTCGGGCCGGGGGCGGAAGACGCTGCTTTACAATTACTGCCAGATGTTCCTGCGCGCCTACGACTTCGAGACCGTCTCCGACGTCAAGGATCGCTGCACGCCGCGCCAGCGGCGCCTGCTCGGCGACCTCGGCTACGACTTCCGGCCGGGCTCCTACTTCTACGCACCGCGGGACCAGGAAGCGGTGATCCATCAGGCCCAGGCCTGAGACATCATGAGCCAGGCAAAGCACTTCGCGCCGGGCGGCTATCGCTACGTCCCCGGCCCGTTCCAGTATTCGGGCGGCGTCGCGGCGGAGCCGGGCTTCGCGATCGAGCGGCTGCGCTTTCGCGAGCGCCCGAACATCGTCGAGGGCTTCCGGCGGATCGAGGCGCACTTGCTGGCAATCGGCCGGCCCTTGACCGCCTTCTGCGCCTGCGAGCTGCGCTCCCCCGCCCCCTTCACCGATCAGGGCTTCATCGACTTCAACCGCGACTATGTCGGCACGCTGGAGCGCTGGGGGATCTTCCGCGACGAGGACAATCCCGTTGCCCGCTCCAACGTCTACCCAGAGATCGACCCGCCGCCGGGACCCTGTTTCGAGGCTTTCTGCTACACCGTCCTCGTCGACGGCGCGTCCGGCGGCGATTTCCACGTCGCCGGCTCGGGCGAGGCGCCGGAAGGACCGGGCAGCTACCGGGAGCGGATCATCCGCCTGGGCGAGACCTCGGCCGACGCGATGCGGGAAAAGGCGCTCTACGTGCTGGGCGAGATGGAACGGCGGATGGGCATCCTGGGCGTCGGCTGGGCCGGCGCCAGCGCCACCCAGGTCTACACCGTGCATGACCTGCATTCCTTCTTCGCCGACGAGATCGTAGCCCGGGGGGCGGCGGCGGCCGGCCTCACCTGGTACTACGCCCGCCCGCCGGTCGAGGGGCTCGACTACGAGATGGACCTACGCGGCGTCTCGGTCGAACGGATGATCTGAAGCGGGGCCGGGCGATGCACATCGGATATCTTCTGCCGACCCGCGAGCGCGTCATGCGCGGCGAGCCGGAGACCGGGCCGCTCCTGGATTTGGCCGAGCGGGCCAAGGCGAATGGCTACGATTCCGTCTGGGTTGGCGATTCCCTGCTGGCGAAGCCCCGGCACGAACCGCTGTCGCTGCTGGCCGCCGTCGCCGGCCGGGTACCGGGGATCGGCCTCGGCACCGCCGTGCTGCTGCCCGCCCTGCGCAATCCCGTGCTGCTGGCCCACCAGGCGGCGACCATCGACCGGATTTCCGAGGGCAGGCTGATCCTGGGCGTCGGCGTCGGCGGCGACATCCCCGCGATTCGGCGGGAATACATGGCCGCGGGCGTGCCGTTCGAGAAGCGCGGTGCCCGCATGATGGAACTGATCAACCTCGCCCGCGCCCTCTGGACCGGCGAGGCGGTGGATTGGGACGGCCGCTGGACCGTCGAAGGGGGCGTCCTGGGCCCGACGCCGCACCGCCCCGGTGGGCCGCCGATCTGGGGCGGCGGCTCCGCGCCCACGCCGCTGAGGCGGGCCGGACGGGAATTGGACGGCTGGTTCCCGAGCGGGCCGAATGCCGAGGTCTGGGCGGCGCAGTGGCAAGAGGTCCAGGCGCATGCGGCGGACGCCGGGCGCGATCCGGCGAGCCTCGCCGGCGCGATCTACCTCACCCTCTCGCTCGACGACGACGCGGCGACGGCGAATGCCAGGATCGACGCCTACCTCAAGGCCTATTACAGCCAGCCGGCGGCCGAGCTCAGGCGACGCCAGGCCCACTACGCCGGGCCGGCGGCGGGGCTCGATGCCTATCTCGCCGAATTCGCCGAGGCGGGCGTCGACCACATGGTTTGCCGCTTCGCCGGCGACCATCACGGCCACATGGACGAGCTGAGCACAGCGCGCCAGCGCCTCGGCTGGTTGCGATAGCCGGCCGATGGCGCTTACCGCCTACGTCACCGACCCCGTCCGGCGGAATGTCCTGCTGCTGGCCTCGTGCCAGGCCTTGTCGGGGGCCGGCAACACGGTTCTGATCGCGGCCGCGGCGCTGGTCGGCCAGATGCTCGCCGACGACAAGTCGCTGGCGACCCTGCCGCTCGCCTTCCAATGGACGGCGACGATGCTGACGACCATTCCCGCCGCCCAGCTGATGCGGCGCTACGGCCGGCGGGCGGGCCTCTCATTGGGCGCGGCGGTCTTCATCCTGGGCGGCGCCTTGGGCGTCGTCTCGGTGCTGATCTCCAGCTTCGAGCTCTTCATCGTTTCCTGCATCTGCTCGGGCGTGGCGCAATGCTTCGTGCAGTTCTACCGCTTCGCCGCCGCCGACGCCGCGGCCGAGGACTTCAAGAGCCGGGCGATCAGCCTGGTGCTGGCCGGCGGCGTCGTCGCGGCGATCGTCGGCGGCCAGCTCGCCAAGGCCTCGATCGACCTGTTGCTGCCCTACCTCTACGCCGGCTGCTATCTCGTGGTCATGGTGCTGGGCTGCTGTGTGCTCGCGGTCCTGCAGGGCCTCAGGATTCCCAACCTGACGGCGGAGCAGCGGGAGAGCACGGGCCGGCCGCTCCACGTCATCGCCCGCCAACCGGTCTTCATCGTCGCCGTCGGCGCGGGCGCGCTGGCCTATGCCTCGATGATCCTGGTGATGACGGCGACGCCACTGGCGATGACCGGCTGCGGCTTCGACTTCACCGACACCACAACGGTGATCCAGTGGCACATCCTCGGCATGTACCTGCCGAGTTTCGTCACCGGCCATCTGATTCACCGCTTCGGCGTGCTCAGGATCATCGCCTTGGGCGGCGTACTGCTGGCGACGGCGCTGGTGATCAACATCGCCGGCATCACCTTCCTCCACTTCGCCGCCGGCCTGTTGCTGTTGGGTTTCGGCTGGAACTTCATGTTCGTCGGCGGCTCCACGCTGCTGACCGAGGCCTATAAAATCGAGGAACGGGCCAAGTGCCAGGGTGTCAACGACTTCATCGTCTTCTCCACCACGGCCGTGGCGGCCTTCGGCTCGGGCGCCCTCTACGAGGGGATCGGCTGGAGCGCGGTCAACGGCGGCGCCCTGCCCGCGATGGGCCTGGTGCTGCTGGGCGTGGCCTGGATGGTGCTGTACCGCCAACGAGTCGCGGCCAGAGGAGCCTGATATGGAGCTGCAACTGACGGGCAAAACCGCGCTGGTCACCGGCGCCAGCATCGGCATCGGGCGCGCTGTCGCCGAGTTGCTGGCGGCCGAAGGCTGCCGCTTGGCGATCCTGGCGCGGCCCGAAGCGTTGCTGGAGGAGGTGGCGGACGCCATCGCCGCCACCGGGGCCGACCGCCCCCTCGTCGTGGTCGAGGACTTGACGGCCGAGGGCATGGCCGGGCGGGTGCGGACGACGGTCGAGGCCGGTCTCGGGTCCCTCGATATTCTGGTCAACAATGCCGGCGGCTCGCGACCGATGGATGGCCTCGGTACGGAAGACGAATGGTCGGAGGCGATGCTCTTGAACTACATCTCCGCCCGCCGGCTGGCGCACGCCTTCGTACCGGCGATGCGGGCGCGCGGTTTTGGGCGCATCGTCAACGTCACCGGCGGCGACGAGCCGGCGGGCATGAACGCGGCGGTGCCGCCAAACGGCGCCATCCACCTCTGGGCCAAGGCGCTCAGCCGCGAGGTCGGCGGCGACGGCGTGACGGTGAACTCGATTCCACCGGGCCGCATCCATTCCGAGCAGATCGACCAGCGCCTGCTGCCGACGCAGGAAGCGCAACGCGCCTGGGTAGACGCCAACTGCCCGGCGGGCTACATCGGCGAGGGCGAGGATCTGGCGGTGCTGGTGGCCTTCCTCTGCTCGCCGCGCGCCCGCTATATCACCGGCCAGGTGATCCACGTCGACGGCGCCGCGCGCCGCTATGCCTTCTGAGGGGGAACGCCATGAGCAACCGGGCGATCAGCGATATCGGCGGCCTGCCGGCCGGGCCGATTCCCACGAGCGAGCATGAACCGACGCTGGTGGAGCGGCGGATCGACGCCATGATGATGCTGCTTCGCTCCAAGCCGCGCGCCTTCTGGGTGACGGACGAGAACCGCCGCACGATCGAAAGCCTGACGCCCGAGTTCTACGAGGGCTCCGCCTATTACGAACGCTGGGTGACGGCGATGCGGGCACTTCTGATCGAGAAGGGCGTGCTGGAGGCTGCCGAGATCGAGGCGAAGCTCATCGAGGTTCGCGCCCGTCACGGCGCCGGGGGCGGATCGTGAGCCGCTTCAGCGCGGGAGATCGCGTCCGCGTGGTCGCGGCGCAGCCGCCCGGCCACGTCCGCACGCCCCAGTTCCTGCGCGGGCGCGATGGCGTGATCTTGCGCCACTTCGGCGCCTTCCCCAATCCCGAACGCCTCGCCTACGGCATGAACGGTCTGCCAAAATTAGAGCTGTACCAGGTGCTGTTCTCCATGGACGAGGTCTGGGCGGGCGAGGGGGCCTATGCACCCGGCGACAGCGTCACCGCCGATCTCTTCGAAACCTGGCTGGAGGCGATATGAGCACACATGACCATGACCACGATCACGGCCCCTTCCCGCCCGACATCAAGGAACCGACCGAAGACTGGGAGTTCCTGGAGATCGCGCTCCGCGAGCTGCTGATCGAGAAGGAAATCCTCTCGGCGCGCGAGATCGCCCGGGAAATGGAAGCCTGGGAACGGAAGACGCCCGAGAACGGCGCCAAGGTCGTCGCCCGCGCCTGGAGCGATCCCGCCTTCCGCGCTCGGCTCGTGGCCGACGGCAACGCCGCCGTCGCGGAACTCGGCTTCACGGTCGAGGCCTTGAAGCTGATCGCGGTGGAGAATACCGACGAGCTGCATCACATGGTCGTCTGCACGCTCTGTTCCTGTTACCCGCGCGGCCTGCTGGGGGTGCCGCCGCTCTGGTACAAGAGCCGGGAATACCGCTCGCGCGCCGTCCGCGAGCCGCGCGCGGTGCTGGCCGAGTTCGGCACCGAACTCTCCGACGCGGTCGAGGTCCGGGTGCTCGATTCGACCGCCGATTGCCGTTATCTCGTCATCCCCGCACGCCCGTCGGGAACCGAGGGCATGGGCGAAGAGGAACTGGCGACGCTGGTCGGCCGGGACAGCATGATCGGCTCCGCGCTCGCGCGTGCGCCGGGCGCCTAGCGGGGAGAGGCATATGGTGGAACTGGACGGCAAGATCGCGGTCATCACCGGCGGCGCCAGCGGTATCGGCGAGGCGACCGTGCGCCTTTTCGTTGCGGAAGGCGCCCGTGTCGTGATCGCCGACATGCAGCGCGAACGGGGCCAGGCGCTCGCCGGCGAGCTCGGCGATGCGTCCACCTTCGTCGAATGCGAGGTCCGCCAGGAGGACCGGGTGAAGGCCGCGATCGACACCGCGGTCGAGACCTGGGGCCGGCTCGACTGCATCTTCAACAACGCCGGCTTCGGCGGCGTGCTGGGCCCGGTCGAGGACATCCCGGCCGACGAGTTCGACATGACCTTCGACGTGCTGGTCAAGGGCGTCTTCCTGGGCATGAAGCACGCGGTGCCGGCGATGAAACGCCAGGGCGGCGGCTCGATCATCAACACCGGCTCGATCGCCGGCGTCACCGCCGGGCGGGGCCCGATCGTCTATTCCGCCGCCAAGGCCGCCGTCGTGCACCTGAGCAAGGCCGCCTCGATGGAACTCGGCGAGAGCAACATCCGGGTCAACTGCATCTGCCCCGGCTATATCGCCACGCCGCTCGCCGCCAATACCGTGGGGCGGCCCGATTCCCTGATCGAGGAGCGGCTGGAAGGCTATGCCCGCCGCCAGCCGATCCCCCGCGTCGGCCGGCCCGACGACATCGCCCAGATGGCGCTCTATCTGGCGAGTGATCGTTCCGGCTTCGTCACCGGCCAGGCCCTGGTGGTCGACGGCGGGGCCGCCACCGGCGTCATGTGGGCCGACCAGAAGCCGGTCTACAAGTCCTATCATCCGATCAAGGTCTACAACCCGGACCGGGCATGAGTGCGCTCGTCGACGAGGTCGCCGCCTTCGCCCGCGCCCACGTCGCCGGGCGGCGGGACCTCTGGCGTACCGAACATTTCCCGCCGGACCTCTGGCGGGCCTTCGCCGACGCCGATCTGCTCGGCCTCGGCATTGCCGAGCGCTGGGGCGGCCGGGCGATCGAGGCCACGGAGATGCTCGCCTCCGCCGAGGCCCTGGTCCGCCACGGGCGCAGCATCGGCGTCGCGACGACCTGGCAGGCCCACCTGACGCAAGCCCGCTTCCTGGTCGAGCGGCATGCCGACGAGGCCCAGGCCGCGGCCATCCTGCCCCGCCTCGCCGGCGGCGAGACGACGACGGCGGTGGCGATTTCGGAACCGGGCGCGGGCGCGCATCCGAAAAAGCTCTCGACCCGGGCCCGGCGCGACGGCGACGAGTGGGTGATCACGGGCGAGAAGGCCTACGTCACCAACGGGCCGATCGCCTGGATCTTCATCGTCCTCGCCGTCAGCGCCGAGGATGCCGGCCGTAAGCGCTTCTCCGCCTTCCTGGTGCCGAGGGAGAGCGAGGGGCTGAGCCTCGCCGGCGACGGCGGCGTCGACTGGCTGCGCCCAGCGGGCCATTGCGCCCTGCTACTCGATGCCGTGCGCGTGCCGGCCGGGGCGCTGCTCGGCGCGGAGGGGGAGGCTTACGACGCCATCGGCCGCCCGCTTCGCGACCATGAGGACCTGTTGGGCCTGGGCGCGCGCTTCGGCGGCATGGCGGCGGAAATCGACGCGCTGGCGCGCGCCGCGGTGGAGGCTGAAAGCCTGGGGCGGCTGGAAGTTGCGCTTGACGCTCTACGCGCGCTGGCCCACTTGGCACTGGCGGCGGACGCCGAGAGGGCCGGCCGCCTGCTGCTCGACATTCGCCGGCGGATGGCGGACTTCCAGGACGAGGTCGGGGCCCTGTTGGAAACAAGCCAAATCGAGTTCGACCCGGTGATGGCGGCACTGCGGCACGATCTCACGAAACTCGGCGGTGTCGCCGGCTATGTGCAATCGATCCGGCTCAGGCGGATCGGCGAGGCACCGCAATCACGATGAGCGGTCCGGGGCGCGTCGCGATCATCGGCTCGCTTACCCGCGACGTGGTGACCGTCGAAGGGCGGCGGACGACGCAGTTGGGCGGCGTCGTCTGGCATGCGGGCGCCATCCTCGCCGGCCTCGGCGTCGAGACGGCGATCGCCACATGCCTGCCGCCGGGGGATGACGTGCTCCGCGCCGCGCTGGAAGCGCGGGGTATCGAGCTGCACGGCCAGGACGACGTCTCCACCACCGATTTCCACAACGACTACGATGGCGAGGGCGCGCGCAGCCAGCGGGTCGGCCATGTCGCCGCCCCGATCGGCGAGGCCGCCATCACCGAGGCAATCCAGGGCGCCGACATCGTCCACCTGGGCCCGCTGCACCCCGGCGACATCTCGCCCGAAGGCCTCGCCGCCGTCCGCGCCACGGGCACGCGGATCGCCCTCGACGTCCAGGGCTACACCCGGGCCATTCGGGACGGCCGGATCGAGGCCGCGCTCTCGGATCGCCTGGCGGAGCTTCTGCCGGCCTGCGCCGTGATCAAGGCCGACCGGGGCGAGGCGGCGCTGATCGTCGGCGCCGACGACCCCGTGATCGCCGCCGGCCGGCTGGCCGAGCGTTACCCGGCGATGGAGGTGCTGATCACCTGTTCGGTCGACGGCATCGTGCTGGCGGCCGAGGGCGTGGTGCACCTGCTCGACTGCACGCCGGTCGAGACGCTGGATCCGACCGGGGCGGGCGACGTCTTCCTCGCCTCCTACCTCCGCGCGCGCCTACGCGGCGACGCGCCGACCGGGGCGGCCGGATTCGCCCTCGGCAACACGGCCGACGAACTGGCGGCGCCGAGCCGGCTGTTCAGCATCGATTCCCCCGATTGAGAGGCTGAGAATCTTTCGCCATTGCCCAGGCAATTCCGAGTGTCGGGCCCGCGCGGCCGCTTTTTTTTGCCCACTGAGCGATCCATGCCCGTCATCGCTTCGTGGGCGTTGGGATAGCTGCGTGATAGCGCGCATCATCCCATACCAACCGACGGAAGTCCTCGGCCGGCCCGCTCCCCCAGGAGTCCTCGTAACATCAGGAAATACTGTTTTCCACCCTTGACCCCGAGCCAATTCTGCTCGACCGGTTTTTTTTGAGTTCCTCCGACCATCCAAGAATGATTTGTCTGTGACCTTGCCTGTCCTATCCGGTAGCATGTAGCGAAGTGACGCGTTGCCTGTGGAGAAGCTGATATGAGTGTGCCGTCCAATGACGATCCGGTTGACGTTCTGATAATCGGTGCCGGTGCATCTGGCGCGGCGATTGCGTGGAGTTTGACCGAAACACGCATGCGCATCTTGTGCCTGGAACAGGGTGACTGGATGACGTCGTCAAGATATCCAACCACCAAAATAAATTACGAAGCGCAGCAATTCAGCACCTACAACGTTAATCCAAACGTGCGCGGCTTGGAGGCCGACTATCCCATCAATAATGAAGAATCGCCCATCGACGTTCTCAACTTCAACGGCGTTGGAGGTAGTACGATTGTTTACGCCGCGCATTTTCCCCGCCTACACCCCTCGGACTTCAAGGTTGGAACCCTAGAGGGCGTGGCCGACGACTGGCCGATTTCATATGAGGACCTCGACCCCTACTTCGCGCGGAACGACCAGGTAATGGGTGTTTCCGGTTTGGCCGGGGATCCGATGTATCCACCAAAGGACCCTCCCCTGCCGCCGCTACCGATTGGCCGCGTAGGCGAAGTCGTGGCAAGTGGCTTCGACAAACTGGGCTGGCATTGGTGGCCATCCGATGCGGCAATCCTTTCGCAACCATACGATGGTCGAGATAAATGCTTGAACCTAAACCCCTGCTCGTCGGGATGTTCGCAGGGCGCGAAATCCAGTACCGACATAACCTATTGGCCTCAGGCGATTAGGAGCGGCGTGGAATTGCGTACACGGTGCCGCGTCCGTGAAGTAACCCTGAACGAACACGGGATGGCGAATGGCGCGATTTATTATGATGCGGACGGCCAGGAATGTTTCCAGAAGGCGGAAGTCGTCATCATGGCCTGCAACGGTGTCGGCACCCCTCGCATCCTGTTGAATTCGACGTCGTCGCCATTTCCCGATGGACTTGCCAATCGAAGCGGTCTGGTCGGTAAGAACCTGATGTTCCATCCCGTCGGTTTTGTACGCGGAGTGTTCGAAGAGCGTTTGGACACTCATAAGGGACCCCAAGGCACTTGTATATTGAGCAAGGAGTTCTACGAGACGGATCTGGATCGTGACTTCGTCCGCGGCTATAATATGCAGGTAGTGCGTGGTTCACTCGGACCGCTGGCAACCGCGATGCAGGGTTATTTTACCGGCGAAATACCTTGGGGACCGGGACATCACGAGAAGTTCCGCCAGCGCTTCGATCACACTGCCAGCGTTGTCATCATGTGCGAGGATTTGCCCGAAGAGCGAAATCAGGTAACGCTAGATCCCGACCTCGCGGATTCCAACGGCATCTCGGCGCCAAAAATCACCTACCAGCTCAGTGAAAACAGCCGCAAGATGCTGGCCCATGGCCTGGCGCGCGGAGAGGAAGTGATGCGTGCGGCGGGCGCCGGGGAGGTGTTGACGACTGACTTGCTACGCGCCGCGGGCTGGCATCTTTTGGGGACCGCGCGGATGGGTGATGATCCGATCCGTTCGGTCGTGAATTCTTGGGGACGCAGTCATGATGTGAAGAACCTGTTCATCGTGGACGGCAGCATCTTCGTCACTGCCGGCGGCGTCAATCCGACGAGTACGATCCAGGCTCTGGCGCTCTACATCGGCGACAGCATCAAGAAGAATCCTGCCAATTTGTTCGACGACTGAGGAGACGGCGGTTTGGCGAACCAAGAATTGAGGGCGGCTCGGACAATGAACGACGCACGGCGGAAGCGCCTGCTTGCGCTGTTGGACACGGTCTTGCCCGCCAGCGAAGATTGCACCATGCCAAGCTCGGCGGAGATCGATTTCATGTCCTACCTGGAGACGCAGGCGGCCGACTTCTTGCCGGTTCTGACAGGGCTTGTGGACCTGTTCGACGACGGTTTTCCGAACAAGTCCCTGTCCGCCCGCGTCGCCTTGGTACGGGAATTCGCTGGAGAAGACGCCGAGACCTTCAACGGTTTAGTGTTTCGTATTTACGATTGCTACTATCAAAATGATCGGGTGCGCGGCCTCATAGGTACTCGCCCCGGTCCGCCTTTCCCTGGCGGCCATGAAATTCCCGCCGGAGATCTCTCCTCGTTGGAAGCCGTAAAATCACGCGGGAAGGGATACCGCCGTTAAGCGAGCCGCAAAAAGCGCGACAAGCGATGTGACGAAGGCTGGTGCTCCGCGGATCGAGAAGGCATTGCCAAGGATCGTATTCCCTGGTCGGTAGGCGAGTGACGCAGTTTCGGCTTTCAGGGTGACTCCGGTCATGGGGGCCGTCGGCGGGTTCGTCCGGGCGTGGGGGCTCGTCCGACCATGCCACTCTCGGTGGGAATGCGACGGTATAGAGTGCTTTCCGACACGTTCATGCCTTCCGCAATGGATAATCCCGGGCCCGGAGCCATGCCTTCGCCGCCGCGGGGACCGGCGCGCCCGCGGCCGGCGGATAGCGGCGTTTCGCGGAGAAATCGCGGACGGTGCTCCGGGCGGTTCAATCCGCTCCACGACGATTTCCCGAATGATTTTCAGCCTCCGGGCGTTAGAGCACATTCCGACCAGATTGAATCGTTTGATGGGCCACCCGGGCCCCTGGGGCAGGAGCGGCGCGCCGCGCGATGTGGGGCATCGGGCAAGCGCCGCGACGCACCCCAGGGGCCCGGGTGGCCCACCGCAGGCCGGATTCTTTCGCGCCGTGACGGCCATCCGCTCGCCCACCGATGCCCCACATCGCCATCGCGAGCGGATGGCCGTCACGACACAAAATCATCCCGGTCAAACGTTTCAATCTGGTCGGAAAGTGCTCTAAATCCGCGACATCACGCGATCGGCGAAGTCCTCGACCATGCGGTATTGCCGCGCCAAGGGCGGGATGAAGTTGATCGCGTCCAGGCCCTGGCCCTCCAACTCCCGCGGCCGCTCGACAATTTCCTCGGGCCGTCCGGCGAGGCAAAAGGCCCGGATAATCTCGGGGGCGACGAAGCGCGCTTCCTCGGGGTCGAGATAGCTGTAGTGGCTCTGGTGCGGCTGCTGGTGCCGGTTCCGGGCGTCGCGCTCGGCATGGAAGGCCAGGTAGTCGTTCCAGATCGGCTTCACGTAGTCGGGCGGATCGCCGCCGGTCTCCCTCGCCAGGTCGACCAGGAAATGCACATTCGCCATGATCGCCGAGCTCATTCGGCGACGACGCGGCCCGATTCCAGTGTTTCGCAGGGCGCCAGCAGCACTAGGTTGGCCAGCGCCGTCACGCGAAAGCCCTCCAGGTCGTGGCCGGCCTTCTCGGCGCCCCGCCTGACGTTGCCCAAGGCCCAGGGGATGGCGCCGCCGCGCGGCATGCCGGTGATCAGCCCGTCGCCCAGTTCGCCGGCGCGCGCCTGGGCCCGGGGGCCGAAGCCGCCGACATGGATGGGGATGGGCGCGTCGAGATCCAAATAGGCCAGGTCCGGATTCTGGAAGCGGATCGGGTGCGAGTCGCCGCCCAGGGCATGGTCGACCTCTTCTCCGGCGAGCAGGCCGCGCACGACGCGGATGTATTCGCCGAATTCCGCCACCCGCGCCGGGCGGGCGCCCATGGTCCGCATCGCGGTGTTGCCGGTGCCCAGCCCCAAGAAGACCCGGCCCGGCGCCAACCGGTTGATGGACGCGATGCCGTTTGCCGCCACCGGTGCAAGACGCGGTCAGGGCACGGCGACTCCGGTGCCCAGGCGGATCGTGCGGGTCTGCTGGGCGGCCAGCGCCAGGACGGCCCAGGGGTTGGAGCGCGGCATCGGGCTGTCGGTCACCCAGCAAAAGTCGTAGCCGAGATTTTCCGCATGGCCGATCAGGCCTATCTCGTCGATTTTGCCGCAGGTAACGCCGAATTCCATGCCCTCGCCCTCCCTCGGGGCGACATCTTAGCCGAGCCGGCCACTCCGCCTTGAAGTTTTCCCGTCGTCCGGGAACAATGTGTGATTGCCGCGCCGGATCCTCGCGCGCGGCCCATTCACTAGGGAGCGAACGATGGCGCTGTTGAACGTCTCGGATCCGGCCCCCGACTTCGCGGTTTCCAACCAGGACGGCGACACCGTCTCCCTGGCCGGCCTGCGTGGACGGAATGTGATCCTCTGGTGGTATCCCAAGGCCAACACCCGCGGGTGAACCCGCGAAGGCGAGGGGTTCCGTGATCGAACCCCCGAATTCGAGGCCCAGAACACCGTGATCGTGGGGATCAGCTGCGACACCCCGGCGGAAAACAAACATTTCCGCAACAAGTTCTCCTTCCCCTTCGATCTGCTGTGCGACGTCGACAAGTCGGTCAGCATGGCCTACGGCGCCGTCGACGGGCCGGAGGCCTCGCACCCCTCGCGGATCAGCTACCTGATCGACGCCGACGGCAAGATCGCCAAGGTCTACGGCAAGGTGGCGCCGGCCGATCATCCGGCCGAAGTGCTCGCCGATCTCGGCTAGATCCCGGATTCGGCCCGAGAGAACGGAGAGGAGGCGCGAGGCGTGTTTGCGGAGCATATTCGCGGCTTCGATCCGTTCTCGCCGGCCGAGCGCCTAGATCCTTACCCTTTCCACAAGCAGCTCGGCTTCGGTTACGGCGTCCACCACTGCCTGGGCGCTCCCTCGGCCCGCCTCGAAGCCCGCGTCGTCGCCGAAGCCGCCGACCGCCGCTTCCGCGTGATCGCCCCCGACCCGGCCAACCCGCCGAGTCGTACTCACGGTCCTAGCGTCCGCGGCCTCGAAACCTTCCCTCTTCTCGTTCAACCCGGCTGAGCCCTTCACGGGGACGGATTGGCGGGCCATGAGCAACGCGCGCCTGGTGCTCCTGGTCTGCGCGGCGCAGGTGGCCGCGCAGATCGGGGCCTATACTTGGCCGGCGCTGCTGCCGGGATTCCTCGAGCGTTGGGATCTCACCAACGCCGAGGCGGGATGGCTGACGGGCGTTCTTTATGCCGCCTATGCCGTCTCGGTGCCGGTGCTGGTGACCGCGACCGACCGGATTGATCCGAAGCGGATCTAACTTTTGGGCGTGGGCTGCACGGTGCTGGCGCATCTGGGCTTCGCGCTCTGGGCGGAGGGGTTCTGGAGCGCGCTGGCCTTCCGAGTGCTGGCCGGAGTCGGTTGGGCCGGGACTTACATGACCGGCCTCAAGCTGCTGGCGGACCGGGTCTCGGGGCGGTTGATGTCGCGGGCGACGGCGGGACACGCGGCGGGCATCGGGATCGCGGGCGGGGTGTCGTTCGTTTTCGCGGGCGCGTTCGAGGCGAGCCTCGGCTTGCAGTCCGCCTTCGTCGCGAGTGCCTGGGCGGCGGGCCTCGCATGGATTGCCGTGGCGGTGGCGGTGCCAGGGCAGGCGGCGAGGCCGACGCCCACGGGACGGCTTTTCGATTTTCGCCCGGTGTTCCGCAACCGCTCGGCCATGGCCTATGCGATCGCCTATGCGGTCCATACCTGGGAGATGAACGCGGTTCGGGGCTGGGGCGTCGCCTTTCTCGCCTGGGTCGCTCTTCAGGAGGGTGGCGCCGGCTCCTCGGCGCTGGCGCCGACGGTGGTGATCATGGCGAAGGGGCTGGTCGGCACGGGCACCAGCGTCCTCGGCAACGAGCTGGCGATCCGCCTCGGACGGCAGCGGCTGGTGGGCGCCGCCATGGCGGCCTCGATCGCGTGTGCCGCCATAACCGGCTTTGTGGGGGCGGAGGGCTACGCAATCGCGGCCGCCTGCGTCCTGCTGTGGGGCATGGCGATCTGGCTGGACAGCTCCTCCCTCACCGCCGGCGCGGCGGGGAGCGCCGCGCCCGAGCGGCGCGGGGCCACACTCGCCATCCATTCCATGTTCGGATACGGCGGCGGCTTCGTCGGCCCCCTGCTGGTGGGTCTGGTGTTGGATTGGGCGGGTGGCATGTCGCGACTCGGCTGGGGTCTGGCCTTCGCTTCGATCGCCGCGATGATGCTGGCCGGCCGCATCGCCTTCGCCCTACTGCGCCCGCGCGACCTCGACGGTGACCGGGCCAGCGGGTAGGCCTCTCCGGGCCGCCCGTGCTATATCGGCGCCCGTAACGCGGACGGCGGAGGCGGATCCCAATGAAGATAACCATCACCGGCGGCGGCGGCTTCATCGGCCGCAAGCTCGCGGCGCGACTGCTGGCGGCCGACCACGTCGCGGGGCTCCGCGGGCCCGCGCGGCTCGAGGAACTGGTGCTGTTCGACCAGATGGCGCCGCCCGCGGGCGAGTTCGACGACGCGCGAGTCCGCGTCGTCACCGGCGATTTGCTGGACCCCGAGTGCCTCGCCGACGCCGTCGGGCCGGAGACCGGCAGCGTCATCCACCTGGCCGCCGTGGTGAGCGCCGGGGCGGAGGCCGATTTCGAGCTCGGCTACCGCGTCAATCTCGACGGCACGCGGGCCGTGCTCGAGCGCTGCCGCGCGCTTCGTACCGTGCCCCGCATGCTCTTCGCCTCCTCCATCGCCGTCTATGGCGGCGAGGTGCCGATCACGGTCGAGGATTCGACGCCACTGCACCCCGAGACCTCCTACGGCGCCCAAAAGGTGATGGGCGAACTGCTGATCCAGGATTACACGCGAAAAGGCTATATCGACGGGCGCGCCATGCGGCTGCCGACCATCGTGGTGCGCCCCGGCAAGCCGAACAAGGCAGCCTCCGGCTTCGCCTCCTCGATCATTCGCGAGCCCTTGAGCGGCATCGACTATGCCTGCCCGGTAACGCCCGAGAGCGCGATGGCGCTGCTCTCGCCGCGCCGCGTGGTCGACGCCTTCCACCATATGCACGAACTCGACGCGGAGGCCCTGGGCGACAACCGCCGCCTGCTCCTGACGGGGATCCGCGTCACCATGGGCGAGGCGGTGGAGGCCATGGCCCGCGTCGCCGGCAACCGCCACCGGGGCCAAGTCACCTGGGAGGGCGATCCCGCGATCCAGGCCATTGTCGACGGCTGGCCCCAGGCGAGCCGCTCGGCCCGCGCCGGCGTCCTCGGCTTCAAGGCCGACGAGAGCATGGACGAGATCATCGAGGCCCACATCGAGGACGAGTTGGGCGGGATGTAGATATGCGAAAGGCCGCGCCCCCTGGACGCGGCCCCATTACGGCGGAGACCCGCGCGGTCTAGCGCTGGCGCGCCTTGAAGCGGCGGTTGGTCTTGCAGATGACGTAGACGCGGCCCTTGCGGCGCACGATGCGGCAGTCGCGGTGGCGGCTCTTCAGGGTCTTCAACGAACTCGCGATCTTCATCGGGCCACACTCCGGCAGGCGTTCAGGCGGCGCGGAACATAGGCGGGCGGCCCAAAGCTGTCAATCGATGCCGTGCAACTCGAACCGAAGCCGACCGGAACTGGTATCCTGTGAATCCGAACGCAAGGGAGAGTGACGATCATGGCCGAAGAAGTGGAACGCTACGAGGTGGTGATCATCGGCGCCGGCCTCTCCGGCATGTATCAGCTCCACCGCCTGCGCCAGTTCGGCCTGTCGGTCCGTGTCTTCGAGGCCGGTACCGGAGTCGGCGGCACCTGGTACTGGAACCGCTATCCGGGCGCGCGCTTCGATTCGGAAAGCTGGACCTACGGCTTCTCCTTCTCCGATGATCTGCTCGAGGAATGGGAGTGGCGCGAACACTTCTCCCCCCAGCCGGAAACCCTGGAATATTGCAATTTCGTCGCCGACCGGCTGGAGCTTCGCCCGGACATCACCTTCGAGGCCCGCGCGACGGCGGCCCGGTGGGACGAAGACGCGAACGAGTGGGAGGTCGGTTTCGAGGATGGGCGGCGGACGCGCTCCCGCTTTTTGATCACGGCGCTCGGGCCCCTGTCGGCACCGACGATGCCGGCGATCCCGGGCGTCGGGAACTTCGGGGGCGAGGCTTACCACACCGGCAAATGGCCGCACGAGCCGGTCGGTTTCGAAGGCAAGCGCGTCGCCGTCATCGGCACCGGCGCCACGGCCGTGCAGGCGATCACCGAGATCGCCAAGACCGTCGGCCACCTGACTGTCTTCCAGCGGACGCCCAACTGGTGCGCGCCCTTGCACAATTCCGCGATCACGGCGGAGGAGCAGGCCCGCATCAAGGCCGACTATCCGGCGATCTTCGAAAAGTGCCGCAATTCCTTCGGTTGCTTCATCCACGATGCAGACCCGAGGAACGCCCTCGACGTCGCGGCGGCGGAACGCGACGCCTTCTACCAAGAGCTTTACGATTCCCCCGGCTTCGCCATCTGGATGGGAAATTTCCGCGACGTGCTGATCGACGAGGCGGCGAACGCGACCTTGACCGAATTTGCGATCCGCAAGATAGCCGAGCGGGTGAAGGACCCCGTCCTCGCCGACAAGCTGACGCCGAAGAACCACGGCTTCGGCACCCGCCGCGTGCCGCTGGAAAGCGGCTATTACGAGGTCTACAACCAGGCCAACGTCGAGCTGGTGGACATCAACGAGACGCCTATCGTGGAAATCACCGAGAGCGGGATCGAAACCAGCGACCGGGCCCGCGAGTTCAACATGATCGTCTACGCCACCGGTTTCGACGCCATCACCGGCTCCTTCGACCGGATCGACATCCGGGGCCGAGACGGCGTGAAGCTCAAGGACAAGTGGGCCAGCGGTCCGCGCACCTATCTCGGCCTGCAGGTCGCCGGCTTCCCCAACATGTTGACCCTGGTCGGCCCGCACAACGCCGCCACCTTCTGCAACATCCCCCGCTGTATCGAGCAGAATGTCGATTGGGTGAGCGATCTCATGGGCCATATGATCCAGACCGGCCGGAAGCGGATCGAGGCCGAACCGGCGGCGGAAGACGAATGGACCGAACATGTCTTCCAGGTCTCGAGCCGCCTACTGATCGCCAAGACCAATTCCTGGATGACGGGCATCAACAGCAATATCGCGGGCAAGGACCGCCGGGTTTTCCTCGCCTATGGCGGCGGCGCGCCTCGTTACCGAGAAAAATGCGACGCGGTCGCCGCCGCCGGTTACGAAGGATTCCTGTTCACGTAGATTTTGTTCCGGCCTCGCCCGGAATCGGTTACACTTCGCCGATTGAACGCAACCGGTCGGCCATGGGGCGGGCCCGGAAGCCGGCCGCGATCGGAGGGCAGGAACGATGTTCGATCTCCAGCGTCAGCGACTCTTCGACAAGGTGAAGCTCGCCTATGGCTCGCACGGCGGGCGCGACGACGGCCTC
This sequence comes from Alphaproteobacteria bacterium, assembly GCA_965226475.1. GTDB lineage: Bacteria > Pseudomonadota > Alphaproteobacteria > JASLMY01. The sequence goes on from CBDDDJ010000003.1 coordinate 924,625, forward strand.
TGTGCAATGGAGGTGGTCGCCTATCTCGCGGGCGAGGTGCATTCCGACCATCCCGACTGCGCCTGCCCCGTGCTGACCGGCTTCACGATCCGCATGAATGACGCCATGACCGACGAGTGGCGCCGGCAGCTGAAACCCTATCTGCCGCTGCTGATCGAATCCCGTGACGGCTACGAGGTCGAGCGGGCGGAACTGCTCGCCTGGCGGGCGACCAACGTCTTTCTGCCGTTGGCGCTGGAGGCCTGTCTGCTGCCGGACCTCGCCAATCGTTTCCGCAAGATGGAGAAGCGGCTGGACCGGGCGGCCGACGCGGCCTATGCGGCTTATGGCGCCATCGGCTCCTCGCCGGCGCGTACCCGATCGGTCAACACCGGGCGGGCCTGCTCCATGCATACCGCCCGCGCCGCCTATGCCGCGCATGCGGCGGGCGCGGCCCGGGCGCCGCACATCGGCCGGGCGATCGATGCCTCCGACGCGGCCGACGCGGCGATCGCGCTCACCCGCGTGATGCCGCCGGCCGAGGTCTGGCCGTTGGCGCTGCAGGCGCTCGACGCGGCGCTGGAGATCGGCGCCGAGGAGCGGATGGTGGAGCCCGAGACGCCCAAGCGTTCGGAGCTGGTCACCACCGGCTGAGCCGCCCCGATGCGCGAGAGCGGCGAGGAAGCCGAGCCCGAGAAGGACGAGGCGCCCGAGGACGGCGAAGACGCCGTCGAAGAGGAAGAGCCGCCGATCTCCCATAGCTACAACGGTCGGCGGATCTTCCAAGCCGCCATCGCACTCATCGGCATTGTGGTCATCGCCCTGGCGATGCGCGACCTGATGGTGGGCGAGGGCGCGCGGCCCTTGCAGGAGGGCCTGCAACAAAGCCAGGCGATCGAGGACTTCAACCGTTTCCTCGACGATGGCATCGGGCGCCGCAACATCGACTTTTTCATGCTGGCGATCGGCGCCTGGATCGCCTTCTTCGGGTTCGACGGCGTGCTGTGCCGGGGCCCGCAGCTCTATTTCAACGCGGACGGCGTGCGCTACTTCCGCTTCGGCCGCCAAGTGATCCCCTGGAAGGCCTTCAAGCACGTCAACTTCATCCAGCGCCGACGCACGAGCCTTCTACGCTCCAGCTATATCGACTTGTGGCTCTTCGACCCGGCCCCCGTCGCCGCCGCCCAACCCTTCCTCTACCGCGCCTTCCGCCGGCTGATGCATCCCTTCGACGGCTCGATATTCACCATCTACGGCTACGACATCGAGATCCCGTTGATGCGCGTCGTCGCGCGGATGCAGGAAGTCGCCGAAGGCGAAATGCCCGAGGACGAGGAGAACGCGACGCCCTGACCCCTCGCTCGCCGCGGCTCGGTCGTCGACGGCACGGCCGTCCATGACGTGGGTTTGGCTTTGCGCCCGGCTTCGTACAGGCCTTCCTGGAGCACATCGCCAAACGGGAATTCGCCGAGAGCAATCCGGATTGCATCCAGACCGCTCAGCCGAAGCGGCCAATCCGGTAGGGTGCCATGTCGATGTCCGGTATTTCCCCGGCGATGGCGCGCGCCAGCACGTCGCCGGTCTTTGGTGCCATGGTCATGCCGGTATGGCCGTGGCCGAAAGCGGCGAAGAGGCCGTCGTGGCCCGGCACGGGGCCGAGGCAGGGGAGGGAATCGGGCGTCGCGGGGCGGCGGCCCATCCATTCGATTGTGTCCTCGGTGTTGATGTCGGGGAACATGCGTTTGGCCAGGCGCTTGAAGACGCGGGCGCGGCGGTAGTCGGGGGCCGCCTCCAGGCCGGCGAACTCGGCCGTGCCGGCGAGACGAACCCCAGCGTTCATCGAGCTGACGACAAACTTCGATTCGGCGTTCATGATGCAATTGTTGAGCTGGACGCCCGGTTCCTTCAACACCAAGTGGTAGCCGCGCTCGGCCTCCAGCGGCACCTTCACGGCCAGGCCGGCCAGCAGCTTGCCCGACCAGGCGCCCATGGCGACGACGACCTTGTTGGCGGGAAACGCGCCGGCGTCGGTGTCGATGGTCCAACCCTGGCCCGCCGGGCGTAGCGCGGCCACCGCGCGGCGTTCGAAGGCGACGCCCATGGTAATCGCCTTCTCCGCCAGCGCCTTGCCGATGCCTCCGGGATCCAGGGCGCGGCCCTGTTGTTTGATCAGCACGGCGGCTTCGAACTCGCTGCTGAGGGCGGGCTCGATCTCCCGAAGGGCCCCACCCGTCACCAGTTCCAGCGGCACCTGCCGCTCCGCCCGCATACGCCAGGCAAGCGCCGAGAGGTTGGCGTCTTCCGCCTTACGGTAGACGTGGACGTAGACGCAGTCGCGCACCAGTTCTTCCGCGCCCGTGCCGGCCAGGTGGTGGCGGTAGAGCTCGACCGTCGGCCGGGTCAGGCCCAGCATGGCGTCGGCGATTCCCGGCAGGCCATCCTCGCGGCCGGCGCGCAGGAAACGGAGCGCCCAGGGCAGGAACCGGGGCGCATGGGCCCAGTGCAGCGCCACCGGCCCCTCGGGATCGATCAGCCAGCCCGGCACGCTTTTCCAAATCCCGGGCATCGACTGCGGCACGCAGGACCAGGGGGAGAGGGAGCCGGCATTGCCGTGGCTCGCGCCCTCCGCCGGCGGGTCACGGTCGAGAAGCGCCACGGAGAAGCCGCGCTCGGCCAGCGACAGCGCGGTACAGATGCCGACGATGCCGGCGCCGAGAATGGTGACGTCGGGGGTCGTCTCGGCCACGGCCACTACATGCCCAACTCGGCCAGCGCCTCGTCGGTCGAGCACACGCGGCCGAACAGGCGCTGGAAGTTCTCCATGGTGCCGTGGTGCAGTTCTTCCCGCGTCGCGCCGCAGGCGTCTTCGACCAGGGTGACGAGATAGCCGCGATCCGCCGCCTCGCGCGCGGTGGTCTCGACGCACATGTTGGTCGAGACGCCGGTCATGTAGAGCTGGTCGCGATCCAGCGAGCGCAGCAGATGGTCGAGGCCGGTCGAGGCAAAGGCGCCGATCGAGGTCTTGTTGACGACGAATTCGCCGTCGACGGGACGCAATTCGTCGATGATCTCGTGCTCGCGGCTGCCCTCGTAATTGTCGGTGTCGCGGAACAGCTTCGCCATGTGCGGCGGCGCATCGGCGATGTCGGCCCGCTTGGCGCCGACCGTCAGGTAGACCACCTCGCCGCCTTGCGCGCGGAAGCCCGCCAGCAGGCGCCCGGTATTGGGCACCACCTGGGTCTCGATGCGATGGAAGCGATAGGTGGTGGCGTTCGAGCCTTCCTTCGCCATGCGCCGGCCGAGCGCGCCGTCGCGGTGCCCGGTGGCATATTGCATGTCGACGACGACGAGGGCGGCCCTGGCCGGATCGACTTCGCGTTCGCTCATGTAGGCGCGGATATAGTCGGTATCGTCGATGCCTTGGCTGGTCATCTGGTCGCGTCCTCCCTCAGGCCCGGTCGGGAAAATTGGCGTCGAGCCGCATGTTGAAATAGCTGCCGTAGCGGATCGGCGGGTGCCGGGCCGCGCCATCGGCCTTGAAGGCGTCGAGGCAGCGGATCTCGGTCTCGATGTTGGGATCGAAGAACATGGCGATCGAGAATCGCTCCCGTCCGGCCGCGTCGGCATGGACGCGGTGCGGCGTCGAGTTGAAGACATCGTTGGTCCAGCGCGCCAGGGCGTCGCCGATGTTGACGATGAAGCCGCCCGGCACGCGCGACGCCCGTATCCAGCCGCCGTCGACCCGGCGGATCTCCAGCCCGTCGACCTCGTCCTGTGCCAGGATCGTCAAAAAGCCATAGTCGGTGTGCGGCTGGATGCTGAGGAGGTCCGCCGGCCGCTCGGCGAGGGGGGCCGGATAGTGGATCAGGCGGAGCGCGGTCGACGGCGGGTCGAAGAAGGGCTGGAAGAAGTCCGCGTCTTCGCCGACCGCCACCGCCATCGCCGGCAGCAGCGCCAGGCCGAGGGCGCGGATGGTCCGGTCGTAGGCCCCGATCGTCTCTCGGAAGGCTTCGTCGGCCGGCCACTGGTTGGGGCCCATCAGCTCCTTCCGGCCGTAACCCGGAGTCTCCGGGCCGACCTGGTGGCGGAGGAAGAAACTTTCCAGCTGATTGGGATGCTCGGCAGGCTGGAAGCGGGCCGACGACTTCAAATGCGAGGTGGCGAAGGGCTCGTAGCCGCGATGCCAGTGGTTGAGCTTGAGTTCCAGTTTCTCCTCGAGCGGCCGGGCGTGGAAGCGGCGATGGGCCTCGAACGCCGCCTCGATCAATGCCGGCTCGACCCCGTGACCGACAATGTGAAAGAAACCGGTGCCGAGACAGGCTTCGCGGATTTGCCGCGCCACGCCTTCGCGCGCGTCGGGCCGCCCCGCCAGATAGTCGTCGAGGTCGATGATCGGAATATCGTCGTGCTGGGCCATTGTCGTCACTCCCGTTGGCGCGGCCAGCTTAGCCAATGCGCCGGGCGCGCGCCACGCCGCGGAATGAATTGAACTCCCGGGTCCGCCGTCCACGATTTCGCCGAGAGACGCCGCTTTCCACCCGCCGTGCGCGCGCCGTCCATCCTGGCGTCGAAGACAATGTTCCGGGCCGAGGGAAACCCGTGGCAAAGGTCATGGACCTGTCGCAAAGCATCCCCTACCGCCAAATATTCGGAGAGCATGGAACCGTCGGGCGAACCCGCGCGCGGCGGCGGGCGGCGCCATGTCGGCTATCCGGGCCACGGTTCCCGTCGAGCGGACATGCCCTCCACGCCTGGAGCTAGCCATTTCCCGCCTATTAGTACTCTTTAATTCATTAATGCGCCAAGCCTGTTCGAGACGGCAATTCTGGCTCTCCATCGGCTTCGCTGGACATGATCCATGTCTGCGGTTATTCAGCGCAAACTTGCGGCGATCGCGTTGCCGCCCTGTCCCTTGAACAATTCGATGGAGGTTGAGTGAGTTGAAGAACTTTGAGCCGAATTTCGCTGACCGGTTGAGCGCGGCAGCGAAGGCAAACCGGAGCCTGCTTGAAAAGGTCCGGGCCAACGCCCCCGCCAACGACCCGAAATTCGCCGAGCGGCAGGCGGCTCGGCGTGCGGCCGGCGTCGCCCGGTCGGCTCGCATTTCCGAACGCAATGCAGCCAAGCTGGCCCAGAAGGCCCGCACTGTCGCCGAAGAGGAGGCGCGCGCGATGGCCCTGGTCGCCGAAGAGGAGGTGCGCGCGATGGCCCTGGTTGCCGAAGAGGAGGCGCGCGCGATGGCCCTGGTCGCCGAGCAGGAAGCCAGCAAGGCCGAAGTCGGTGAACAGGCCGCCCGCGAACTCGCTCTTGCGGCCGAGCGCAAGGCAGCGCGAGACGCTCGATATGCTGCTCGAAAGGCACGCCGAAAATAGTACACTCGCGTCATTCCGCAGTCAGGCAAAGTCCTTTCTCACCAGCCAGGGCGATATCTGGAATGTCCGAGACCGAGGGCATCTCGTCGGGACTGGAGCCGATGACCGACGTAACGCCCGTGCCTCGGGCACCTTCGGACGGTCCAGGGCGCTTCGCGGCCTGCATCGGATGTACGTCAATTGCTGGGGGCATAGCCCCCGTCGAGGCGACATGGCCGATTCTGTCATTGGTAGCCAAAACTTTCCATTCAATATCCCTAATGCACCGACACACATTTTTGTTTGAGGTCTCATTTCCTGAAGCTGACCTGCTCGGCTAGACTTCGGTCATGTCCGGTAACACGCAGCGCATACTAGCGGCGATCGTCTCTGTCGACGTAGTCGGCTACTCACGTCTGATGGGGGCGGATGAAACCGGCACCCTAGGGGCGCTTAGAACCCACCGTTCGGAACTGATTGACCCAAAGATCGCGGAGCACGGCGGGCGCATCGTCAAGACTATGGGCGACGGGCTATTGCTGGAATTTCCCTCGGTCGTCAACGCGACGCAATGCGCCATTGAGGTTCAGGAAGGCATGGCCGACCGCAACAAGGAGGCGCCCGAGGATGCGCGCATCACATTCCGAATTGGTGTCAACCTGGGCGACATCATCATTGAGGGGGAAGATATCCTCGGCGACGGCGTAAATGTTTCCGCGCGCTTGCAGGAGATAGCCGAGCCCGGCGGCATAGCCATTTCGCGCCGGGTGCACGAAGACGTGCGAGACCGCCTCGACGTTTCCTTTCACGACGGTGGTGAGCAAAGCTTGAAGAATATCGCCAGGCCGGTCCATGTCTGGCGGTGGCATGCTGGAGCGGCGCATGCCAAACAGGCCTCAACGCCAAACGCCCAAGTCTTGGAGCGCCCGGCCATCGCAGTGCTACCATTCGATAATCTAAGCGCCGATTCGGAGCAGGAATATTTTGTCGATGGTATTACCGAAGACATCATAACCGCGCTTTCACACTGGCGTTGGTTCCCGGTGATCGCGCGCAATTCCACCTTTGCCTACAAGAACAATCCCAAGGACGTCACGAAGATAGCCAATGAATTGGGCGCACGTTACGTCCTTGAAGGAAGCATACGCAAGGTGGGAACGCGGGTTCGGATAAATGCTCAATTGATCGACGCCACGACCGGCCATCATATCTGGGCCAAACGTTACGACCGTGATCTCGACGACATCTTCGCTTTGCAGGACGAAATCACCGAGACGATCGTCGCCAGCATCGAGCCCGAGCTCGAAAGGGCTGAACAACAACGTGCCTCGCACAAACACCCGGATAGTCTCGATGCTTGGGAACATAGTATACGCGCGTTATGGCACTTGAATCAGCAGTCCCAAGATAGCTACGCTGAAACCCAGCGCCTTCTAAAGAAAGCTATCGCACTTGAGCCGAATTGGAGCGGTGCGATATCGCTCTTGGCATTATGCCACGTATTTCATGTCATGCTTGGCTGGGCCAGGAATACATCCCGACCGTGGGGCGATGTCCTTAGTACGGCAAAGCAAGCGGTTGCCACCAACGACAGTGATTGGTTGGCTCACGCTACGCTGGGTATGGCCTATGTCTTTACCCATCAGTACGACCAAGGAATGGAGGAATTAAGGCGTGCGATCGATCTCAACCCAAGTGCCGCTAAAGCCTATCATTTCCTTGGCGGCTCCTTAGCGCACACGGGCAATCCGGCCGAGGGGATCGGTCTGCTGGAAACCGCGCTACGTCTTGATCCGCACGATCCATTCCATTCTGACACACTAGCCGCTCTGGCACTTGCGCACATCTTGCTGCGGAATTTCGAGGAGGCCGTTTCAGTCGCGGAGAAGGCTGTGGGCGCACGCCCCGCCAACGTCCGTGGTCACCAGCGTCTCGTCGCGGCTCTGGGCCATACGGGACGTGTCGAGGATGCAAGAGCCGCACACGAGGAGCTGAAACTTCGGCAACCGGATCTTTCCCTGGCATATATCGACGCCACTTACGCATTCAAAAATTCCGAGGATCGCGACCTCTTCCTCGATGGCCTGCGCAAGGCGGGATTGTCTGTATGACCGGGCCAATTTCCCCCACTGGCTGGGACCGTCACTGAGTTCCGCTGTGGGTCAAAAGGACTCGGCAAGAATATTCTAATGTTACGGGGACTCTCGGGGGCGGTCCGGACGCTCCGGGACGGATGGCCGACATGGGCCGGTGACTGGCGCGCCAGTGCCTCGGCTACGTCCCTCGCCATGCTCCGTTACACCCGCGCGACCATATTTCCTTCCGCGGCCGGGCGGGCTCGTCACTTGGCAGTTCCTGGAGAACGCCGAAAGATTTTCAGCCTCTCAGTCCTGGACGGCGGGCGGGGCGACAAAGCCCTCGGTTTCCGCTTCGATGAGCCGGGCGCAGGCGAGCGCGGTCCTGTCCTCCAAATAGTCGGCGACGATCTGGGCGCCGACCGGCAGGCCGTCGGCGGAACGGCCGGCGGGGAAGGTGGTCGCCGGCAGGTAGCAGAGGATCGGCTGGCCGGCCCAGAAGATCTGGTCGAAATAGCCGATGGCGGTGCCGTCGACGTCGATCTCCCGCTCGTAGCGATTCCGCGGATCGTGCGGCCAGGCGGGCGTCGGCGCGATCGGGCAAAGCAACACGTCGTAGCGCTTGAAGAAGTCCCTCCAGGCGTGGCGCAGCGCCAGCCGCTCCGCGTCGGCCTGTTGCCAGACACGATGGCTCTGGGTGTAGGCCCTGGCGACGATCGACCGGTAGCCCTGGTCGTCTCCCCGCGCCCCGGCGATGGCCATCTCCTCGGCGTAGCGATCGTCGGACAGCGCGCCGGCGCCGGCGCCGCGCAGCAGCTTCAGATAGGTGAGGTGCGCGTCATGGCTGTCGAAGGGCAGGCGCGCGGCGCGGTCGACCGTGGCGCCGGCCGCCTCCGCCGCCGCCGCGAGCCGTTCGATCCCCGCCTTCACCTCTTGGCCGATCTTGCACACCAGCTCCTCGTCGATGACGGCGATGCGGAAGTCGGCGAGCCGCTCGTGGCGGGGCGGCGGGGCTTCGAAGCGCCAGGCGGCGGCATCCCGCGGCTCCGGCCCGGCCATGACCTCAAAGCCGAGTTCCAGATCCTCGACATGGCGCGCCATCGGGCCGACCACCAGCAAATCGATCGGCTCTTCCCGATCCCCGATGCGGTGGCCGAAGTTGGGGACCGTGCCGAAACTCGGCTTGTGCGCGGCGATGCCGCAGAAGTGCGCCGGGTTGCGCAACGAGTCGCCGATGTCGCTGCCCGATTCGAGATAGGCATAGCCGGCGGCCATTGCCACGGCCGAGCCGCCGGAGGAACCGCCGGGCGTCCGGGTCACGTCCCAGGGGTTGTTGGTGCGGCCATAAAGCGGGTTGGCCGACTGCCAGTCCATCAGGTCCGGCGGCACGTTGGTCTTGCCCAGGATCACCGCGCCCGCGGCGCGCAGGCGGCGCACCACTTCGCTGTCGGCGGTGGCGATATGGTTGCCGCGCGCCTCCAGACCCCAGGTGGTCGCCGTGCCGACGACGTCGTGCGCCTCCTTCACGGTGACCGGCACGCCGTGCAGCGGTCCCAGCGCCTCGCCGCGCGTTCGCGCCGCGTCGGCCGCCGCCGCTTCGGCCCGCGCCTCCTCGAATCGGCGGACGCAGACGGCGTTCAGCGCGCCGTTGTGGCGCTCGATCCGCTCGATGCAGCCCTCCAGCGCCTCCGCCGCGCTCACCCCGCCCTCGGCGATCTCCCGGGCGAGCCGGGCGGCCGAGATCGACCATTTGTTCGTCATGATTTCCCCTCCGCTTGCCAGGGTCATGCTAGCCGGGGATCGACGGAAACGAAATCCTGCCCCATAAGGTGGCCGGAACACGGGGCGGCGGGGACGGAGATGGCGGCGGGAAGCGAGGTACTGCTGCGCCACCGGGCCGGGATCCTCCTGGCCGGTGTCGCCTTGAGCCTCGGCGGCCTGCTGATCCGCATGGTCGAGGTGGCCTCGCCTTGGCAGATCCTGTTCTACCGCTCGGGCTTCCTGGCGCTGGGCCTGCTGCTCTACCTGGCCTGGCGCGAGCGGGGCTGGCCGCTCGCCAATCTGATCCGCGCCGGTGGCGCCGCCCTCCTGGGTGGGGTCTGCATCGCCGTCGCGATGGCGGGCTTCGTCTGGTCGGTCACGCACACCACGGTGGCCAACACGCTCTTCATCCTTGCCGCCTCCCCCTTCTTTGCCGCCATCCTCGGGCGGATCACCATTGGAGAGGCGGTGCCGGCGCGGACCTGGGGGACGATCGCGCTTGCCGGTGGCGGCATCGCGATCATGGTCCACGACGGCATCGCCCTCGGCCACCTGGCGGGGTTGCTGGCGGCGCTGGGCGCCACCTTCGGGTTTGCCGCCATGACGGTGATCCTGCGCTGGCGGGCCCATGTCGACATGACCGCGATCGGCGTCTACGGCGCGGTTCTGAGCGCGCTTTTCGGCCTTTTCATGTCGGGGGCGGACGGTGTCGTCATCCCGGCGGCCGACCTCGGTTGGTGTTTTCTCTACGGCGGGCCGGTGCTGGTGCTGGCCTTCGTCCTGATCACCCATGGCGGGCGTTATGTGCCGGCGGCCGAGGTGACCTTGCTCTCGCTGTCGGAAGTGGCGCTCGGCCCGCTCTGGGTCTGGCTGGCGGTGGACGAGCAGCCGAGTCCGGCCAGCCTGATCGGCGGCGGTTTGGTGCTGGCCGCCGTCATCGGACTCGTCCTACTCGGCAACCGGCGCGCCGCCGCCGTCAGACGCTGAGCGCCTGCAGAAGCGCCGCGCCGAGGAAGACGAGGCTCGCGACGGCGCCGAGGAGCGGCAGGGCGCGCGGCACGGCAAAGGTTCCGGCGGGCGTTGGGCCGCGCCGCTTCAGCCGCCAGAGCGCGAGGTTGACGAGGGCGAAGATTGCGAGCGTCAAGCCCGAGGTGACGCGCGCCAGTCCCTCGATCCGAAATCCGAGCGCCAGGACCCGCACCATCGCCGTCACCAGGACGGTGGCGGCGATCGGTGTCCGCCGTCCGGGGTGCACCTGGGCGAGGCGGGCCGGCAGCAGGCCGCGCCTGGCCAGGCCGTAGAAACGGTGATAATGTGCTTTGGTCGGCCGGCGACGAAATCAATCTCACAAACGTTCTATACTCGGATCACTCCAGAACCCGAAAATCCCGGTGCGAGATGATACGGAAATTGTCGGTTATGGTGTCGCGCCAAGTCGTCCACTCTCGTGGCAGGCGTTGCTTGAAGAAGTGATCGATCGCTTTGGTGAAGAGGTCGAAGTTGGCGTAGAACCTGTTGTGGGTCACCTCGCGATGCATGACGCCCCATAATCGCTCGATGGCGTTGAGGTGGGGGGCGTAGGCGGGCTGGAAGATCAGCTTGATGCGGCAACCCGGCCTCTCCAGCCATTGTCGGACCAGGCGGGCATGGTGATAGCGGGCATTGTCGGCGAAGACGTAGATCCGCTTCTTTCCGGGGTTGTCGGCCTCCAGCTTCTCGAACAGCGCGATGGTCGAGGCGGCGTTGATCCGCTCGGCCTGGACCAAGGGGCAGTGGAAATTCTCCAGATTGAGCGCGCCGTGGAGGTTGATGCGCTGGCGTCCCGAGGTCCGCCTCAGCGCCACCTTGTCGCCTTTTTTGACCCAGCCATGGACTGGACGCGACTGGTATTCCGGGTGCACCGCATCGGCGAAGTAGACCACCTCGTCGGCCTCCAGGCCGTTGAGCAACTTGTCATAAGCCTCGATGAAGGCGGCCTGCTCGGCCTCGTCGGCCTGGGCCGGCAGGCTTTCCGGGCGCTTGTATTCGAAGCCCAGGCGATGCATCAGCTTGATGCAGCCGGAATGGCTGTAGATCACCCCCCAGGTCGCCGCGATATGCGCCGCCACCTCGCCCGTGTCGCGGTAAAGCCGTTCGCCCAGATGCGCCGAAAGGTCCGCCTCTTGCTCCCGGCTCAGATGGCCCGGCCCGCCGGGCCAGTCGAACAGCGTCAATTCATCCAGACCGCCCGCGCGGTAGCGCTTGAACCAAGTCCGCACCGTGTCGTCGTCGAGGTAGAGCACCCGCGCCACCTCGGCACAGCTCAGGCCGTCATCCAGCAGCAGAACGGCGTTCGCCCGCCGGGCCACCCCATGGCTCTCGCTCGGGTGCCCCATCACCGCCCTCAGGGGCCCCCGCTCCTTGGCACTCAGAAATCCACCGCGAATCATGCCCCCGAGAAGAATCGATCAACGGCCGGATTGCCAGAGCTTTTTTCGGGTCTCTGAGGAGTCGGGGTATAACAGAACAAACGGTGCAATTCGACTCTGGCGTTGGTAATTGGTACAATGATATTGCGCCTGACGGCCGAGCGGTCTATTGGACGACCAGGAGATCGGCGGGTAAATATAATTTCAACATCCATTCTTTCGATGGAGTTAGCATCACAAGACTCACGGACGATAGCGACGTCTGGAATGTTCAACCCGTAACGGATGGGAATTGCATCGTTTTCTGGAGAAAATTAATAAGTGGAGCCGATCGCAATTCGATCATGCGGCCGTTGGGCTTGATCGTTGTGGATTCCGGGCGGGGGGGAGTGAAACTGCGTTGCTGGAAACGAGGTTCGATATGATACCGAGTCGCAACTATCAAATCTCTGACGGTTGGACCGCCTATAAAGATCCAGAACCGCCATTTATTTTGCGATCTCTTACGAAGGATGAAACATTTATGATTTCCTCCAAGTGCATAAATTAGATCGTTCTGGGGACTGATAGGACTCTATTTTACGGCATGAGATCCTCGGATTTGTCTTCATTGTCGTCGCCTGTATTCCTTAAGACAGGCGACGGAGCGACATATGATCTAGGAATGTCCCATTTAGACGACTTGAATATTTTGTCGGTGACGATTTCATTTTTAGTAGAGATTCAGTCGGTACATCGGAAATATTTATACAGATTTACGAATGAACGAACCGTACGAAACTATGCCTGGACGGGCGGTTGTGGTGACGGCCTTTGGTTTGGCGACTGCGGTACCGACGTCACCAATTGGAGCATCGACGGCAGACCTACCCTGGGACCGTGGATCGGAACGGAAACGTCGGTGGGGATCGCCGATGGTGATGTTCGGCTCGACGACAGGTCCGTGATTATCGCTTCCCTCGATCACGGCGGCTCCCTCGTACTGGCCGCGCCGTTGACGCTATCGAGGGAGACGACCGCTGAAAACGTGACCATCGCGGCCGACTTGACCCTCGGTGGAGCGTTCGCCATCAGGGGCGCCTCCCTGTGGACCGAAGGCGCCGTCTCGGCGTCGGGCCCCGCCGGGGCCATCGTCCTCGATGCCGCTTCCCGGCTGGATGTCAGGCCGGGCGCATCGGGAGTGGAACCGTTGCGGTTGGCGGCGAGGATCCGGAATTTCGGTACTCTTGCCTTGGGTGGTTCCGCCTCGCTCGCCGACACCTTCGTTTTGGACGGTGGCGAAATTGCCAACGAGACGGGCGGGAACCTCGAGATTCGGCTGGCCGATATCCGGAACGGGATCGCGGCGGGCGGGATCGAGAATGCCGGCACCTTGAGAATCGCCGCCCCCTCCTCGCGCATCGAGGTGTCCGTGCGCAATGCGCCATCCGGTCTTCTCGAACTTGACGGCGGCACGACCCTCCTTCTCGCCGGCGCTTTCGACAACCAGGGTCTCGCGAGGCTCGGTCCGACATCGTCGCTCACGCTCGATGTCCCTCTGGCTCAGCTGAACGGTGACGGCACCGGTCTTCTCGGAGGATCCTGGGTGGTTGGAGACGGGGCACGGTTGGATTTCGGTTCGACCACGCTGCGGACGAGCGCTGCCCGGATCCAGCTTTTCGGTCATGGCGTTCTCGCGCAGTTGCCGACGCGGGATAACGCGCTCGGCGCGATCTTCGTCAACGACGGCGAATTCTCGCTCTTCGCGGACGCCGAGTTTTCGAGCGGTGGCGACGTCGCCAACAACGCGCTCGTATCCATCGACGGAACCAGTCGTTTGATCGTGGAGGGGCGCTACGTCGCGGGCCCGGCGTCCGAGACCCTGGTCGCGGGCGAACTCCTGGTCGGTCGGGAAGCCGTGATCGAGGGCCTTCTGGTCGACGGCGGCAGGGTCGCCGCGCCACTGCTGCGCAACCGCTGCCGCGTGGCACCGGGTGCCTCGCCCGGACGTCTGGTGATCGACGGCGACTTCAAGAACGAGGCCGGCGGCATCGTCGAGATCGAGATCATCGGCGCCGAGCCGGGGACGGGCTACGATCAACTCGTCGTCGATGGCGTGGCGACGCTGGAGGCCGGTTCCGCGATCACGCTGCTGTTTCCCGTCGCGCCCGGCGAAAGCGCGCCCTTCCTTCCCAGCGACGGCACACAGTTCAACGTCCTCGAAGCCGACAAAATCATTATTCCCGATGGCGGCGACGTATCGACGGTCATCGACCTGTCGCAGCTTCCGGGGAACGTCGAATTGAGACCCTTCGTCGTCGATGCCGACGCGGGCCAGGCTCTGTTGTTTCTCACCGGACCGGCCGTTACGCTCACATCGCTTCCGGGATTGAACGCGCCTCGACTCTCGACGGCCGTGGCCCTCGCCGACAGCGTCGAAAATATTCGCGATGACGATGTACTCGCCTTGGCACTGGCGATCGATCGCTTGCCGAGCGATGCCGGGCGGATCGACGGGCTTGATCAGGCCTCACTGAACGCGGCGCGTGCCCTGACCCATCCGGCGGTCATCGCCAGCCGGCTGTTCACGCAGACGATCGACTTCGTAACGGATGTTCGCCCGCGCCCGAAGTCCGCCGATCCACGGTTTGGCGGGATGTACGAGGACAGCCGACGCGACGGCACCCGAGACGATGCCGCATCAATGGCACTCGGGCTGATTTCCTTTCTTTCCGATCTGCAGACGGCGCGGGACGGCGAGAAGAGCGGTCTCACCCTCGCCGATACGGGTTTGCGCCTATTTGCTTCGGGCCACTATTCGACGGGCGATGTCGAGGCCGACGGTAGCCAGTCCGGCTGCGCCTACCAGGCGGCGAGCGGTGGCGTCGGCCTCGCCTACGAGTGGAGCGACACGCTGCTGCTGGGGCTGGCGGCGAACATCGGCTCCGTGGATACGGATGTTTCCGCCGGTCGCGGCGACGGCGAGGCGCTCATCCTGGGGCTGACCGGGTTTCTGCGAAACGATTTCGACAACGGTCTCGCCGCCGATCTGCGCGCGACGATCGGATATACCGAATTCGACTACCGGAGACGCGTATCGGTCCCAGGGGCGAGCTTCGTGGCGGAGGGAAGCGGCACGGGGCTTTTCGCCGATCTGGGCGGACGCCTCGGCCTGCCGTTCGGCGTCGCTGACGATCTCGAGTTCGAGCCTTATGTGATCGGCGACCTGCTTTACAGCCGGTTCGACGGCTACACGGAATCCGGCGGGGGTGGTGCCTCGCTCGCGATTCGAGGCGATGAGACCCTGCGCGCCAATCTCGGTGCGGGCGTCGAGGGGCGAATTCGCCGACGGTTCGATGGCGGCCGGATCACGGCCTCGGCACATGTCGAGCTTTCGGACACCATCACTCTCGACGGTGCCGATATCGTCTCTCGTTTTGTGGGTAGCCCCAATCAGCCCATGATGGCGAAGGGCGATGTTCCCGACGGAATCGAGGGTGACCTCGGTGCCCGCTTCGCCGTCACCCTCGACTCCAATCTCGAATTCTCCGTTGGATACCGCTATCGCTTCGTCTTCTCCGACTACGACGATCACGGGGTCACGGGCCGTATCCTCTATCGATTTTAGAGTGGTGGGCTCAAGCTCTTATACCGTCGGCCCTATGAATTGACTTCTAGAATCCAGGGGAATGCGGATAGGGATTTGATTCTGCCGGGTTGGTCGACGAGGCTGTTCCAAGCGAGGCAGCAGGCCTGGATGATGGCTTCGGTATCGTCGAGAACGCGGAGCGAGAGGAATCTCTCTCTGAGTGTCTGGCCCGAAAAGAGTTGAGTGATTTCAGTCAGTTGTGATTCACTGTTTGTATTTAGCAACCAGGGAGACACAACATGTGGACCAAAATCACTCGCCCGAAGTATGAACGCGACCTGCTGCGCTACGCAAGCGACCTGACGGATGGAGAATGGAAGGTGCTGGAGCCGTTGCTGCCTCGCGCCAAAGCGCTGGGACGGCCTCGGACGACGGCATTGCGCGAGGTGGTGAACGCGATCCTCTACCTACTGCGTAGCGGCTGTCCATGGCGCATGCTGCCCCGGGACTTCCCGCCACGCTCGACGGTGCAGCGCTACTTTTATCTCTGGCGGGACGACGGCACCTGGTCCGAGGTCAACCGGCAACTGCTGGTCGCGGCGCGCGAGGCCGAGGGCCGCGCGGCCGGCCCGTCGGCCGGTATCATCGACAGTCAGAGCGTAAAAACCACGGAAAGCGGCGGTATCCGGGGCTTCGACGCCGGAAAGAAAGTCAAGGGCCGCAAGCGTCACATCCTCACCGACACCGGCGGCCTGCTGGTCGCGGTCGTGGTCCACGGCGCCGAGATCCAGGACCGCGACGGCGCGCCGGCGGTGTTCGCCGCCATCCCCCGCCACTTTCCCCGCCTGCGCCACGTCTTCGCCGACGGCGCCTATGCCGGGCCCAAGCTCGAGGGCGCACTGAAGCGGATCGGCCGCTGGTCGCTGGAGATCGTCAACCGTCCCGCGGGCGTGAAGGGCTTCCAACTCCTGCCCCGCCGATGGGTCGTCGAGCGCACGCTCGCCTGGCTCAATCGAAACCGGCGGCTGGCCAAGGACTTCGAGACGGCCATCGAGACCGCCGAGGCCTGGATCTTCCTCGCCAGCATCCAACTCCTCACGCGCCGTCTCGCAAGAGCCTGAAAACACTCGATTCATTTCGAGTCGGACTCTGAGGTGGAGCCAGATGCGCTCGACGGGATTGAGCTCGGGGCAATAGGGCGGCTGGATGATGAGGGTTATGTTTTCCGGGACCGCGAGGGCGCGGGGATTGTGCCAGCCGGCGCCATCGAGGACCATGGCGACATGGACATCCGCCGACAATGTGGCGGCGAAGCGGGCGAGGAACAGCTCCATGACGCGGGCATTGACGGCGGGCAGCACCAGGGTAAAGTCCTCGCCGCTTTCCGGATGCACGACGGTGTAGATATAGGCCCACTGGTAGCCGATCTGCCTGGGGCCCCTCGGGCGTTCGCCCCGTCGCCACCAGCGATGGCAGACCCGACCCTTGTTGCCGACACGGGCCTCGTCCTGGAACCAGAGCTGGACGTGCTTGTCGGGATGGGCCGCCCGCACCGCCTTCAGGCGGGCGCGAAGCCCCCTTTTTTGAAGCTCTCTTCGGCCTCCGGGTCTTTCTTCGGATGGGAAGGGCGTATCTTTTGGCGCGAGAACTTCAGAGCGCGCAACAGCCGGCTCATCGAGGTGAGAGAGTAGGTTTTACCGAACTCGGCCTCCAGCCAGCGGCAAAGATCGGCCCGGATCCAGGCAGAGACACCGTCACGTTCCGGGTCCGGGCCCGCGAGGACGACCGCCGCCAACCCCGCCCGCTCCGCCTCGGTCAGCCGAGGTTTGCGGTGGCCCTTGGGACGATCGTAAAGCCCGGCCAATCCCTCGGCGTTGTAGCGCACACCGCGTCGCGAAGCGCTTGGCGTTCCATTCCGGCCGCTCGCGCTGCCTCGGCGCGACTCATCCCGTCGAGTGCATTGGCGATCGCATAGGCCCGCGCCGCCGGCCGACCCCGTGACGTCTGGCGAGCCCAGTCGCGAAGCTCACCAGCCGTCATATCATCACATATCTTAAGAGCAACCATGATCACCTCACAATATCTTGTGGGAAATCAGGGAATCACAATTCAAAGGAAATGGGAAATTCCAAGAGTCACTTCGATCGGCCGGCGGTATTATCGAGGCGAAGGGCGGCTTCGAACCGTCGCGCCGGAATATTCTCGTCGCTTGTTCCCTTTTGCCTCCATCGCACACGTGGAGATATGGGTGAGTCGGACCCGGTTTCCTTGGACACAGAATTGGCTTAATCGAAGTGTCCAAGGAGGACCGGAACATGGCCGATAATTTTGAGAAGAAAGTTGCTGTTGATGGGCCTGTGGTAAATGCGGGCGAGCTTGGCTCGTCCACGTTTTCCCCAGGCCAGGCTTTGCCGGCAGGCCCGCTGGGACTTGGCCAGCGATGGACGGTGGCGCGCAAGCGTGAGGTCGTTCCGCGGCTTTTGCGTGACGAGCCGGTGCAACTTCTGTCGCGCCAGTTGGGCGTAGAGATCTTCCGGCTCGAGCAGTGGCGTGAGAAAGCGATCGGCGGGATCGACGCCTCGCTCAAGCGACGCAAGGGCGATCCGGTGCAGGCGGAACTGGATAGCGCCATGAAGCGGATCGGAGAGTTGACCATGCAGGTGGAACTGCTGGAGGCCAAGACGGAGACCTTCGGCCCTTTGGGGCGGCGGAGGTCGCGGCGATGAGTGCCGCCACCTCGCCCGGCACGGGTCTGGCCTACGGCCTGCGGCGGGTCTGCGCCGCCTGGGGCATGGCCCGCTCCTCGTTCTACGCCATGACCTCCGGCCAGCACGCCGAGCAGCCGCCGGCAAAGCGTCGGGGACCGAAGCCCGCGATCTCGGACCAGGCGCTGCTGGTGGCGATCGAAGCCGACCTGGAGGCATCGCCCTGGGAGGGCGAGGGCTACCGCAAGGTCTGGGCTCGGCTTCGGGTCTGTCGCGACATCCGGGTTGCCCGCAAGCGGGTGCTCCGCCTGATGCGCGAGAACAATCTGCTCTCGCCCCATCGCTGCCGCCGCCGTGGCGGCAATCCCCATGACGGTGAGATCATCACTCATGCCCCGAACCTCATGTGGGGCACCGATGGCGTTCGGGTGTTCACGGTGGACGACGGCTGGGGCTGGATCTTCACCGCCGTCGAGCATTGGAACGCCGAGTGTGTCGGCTGGCATGTCTGCAAGCGCGGCGACCGCTTCGCCGCCCTGCAGCCGATCTCCATGGGGCTTGCCGGGCTGTATGGCTCGACCGCGGCCGGCGCGGCTCGGGGGCTGGCCTTGCGGATGGATCACGGCTCCCAGTATCTGTCGGACCACTTCACCAACCAGATCAAGTTCTGGGGCATCCAGCCGTCCTACGCCTTCGTCGCCGAGCCCCAGACCAACGGCGTCGCCGAGCGGTTCAATCGCACGCTGAAGGAACAGATCATCCATGGTCGCATCTACCGCAACATCGCGGAGCTGCGGGACGCCGTCCGCGACTTCGTCGAACTCTACAATGCCCAGTGGATCATCGAAAAGAACGGCTACCTGAGCCCCGCTCAAGCTCGTCAGGCGTGGCACGCCGCGATCTCAATCAGGCCCGCCGCGTGAGACAAACTTGTGTCCAAGGAACCGGGTGCGCTACACGTGGAGATATGGGCGGGGCGCGAAGCGCCCGTTTCATCATCTCCACGGCCGGCAAGCGCGGTGGGCATCAGTCCGACGGCTGCTAGGCCGACCGATCGGTCGGGCGGCCCGAGTCGCACCAGTTCGGTCGCGAAATCCAGGCCAGAGGCCCGCGCCACCAGCCAGGCGCGGAGCGACCAGGACGAACAGTTCCGATTGCCGATAACCAGCGTGAAGTCGGCCATGACGGCGATCCTGGGAAGGTGAAGCGCCGGCATCAAACGTTGCAACCGCCAACACTTGATCCCATAATGGGAACAAGGTACGATCAGGAATGAGGGTTGTCGCCAAGAGAACGCTACGAGTATTCTGGCGCGATCACGCCGATAGCGAACAGCCGCTTCGCGCCTGGCACGACGAGGCCCGGGCGGCTTCGCGGGACCGTCCAAGCGACGTCAAGGCCAAGTATCCAAGCGCCTCGATCATCGCCAACAATCAGGTGGTCTTCAATATCAAGGGAAACACCTATCGCCTCGTCGTCGCGTTCAACTATCGTCATGAAACCGGTTGGATCAAATTCATCGGCACACATGCCGAATACGACAAGATCGACGCCGCCACCGTGGAGTTCCGGTAATGAACATCAGACGCATCAAGACCGAAGCCGACCATGACGCGGCATTGGACCGTCTGGGCCAGCTCTGGGATGCCGAACCAGGATCGGCCGAAGACGACGAGCTGGGCGTTCTGGTGTTGTTGATCGATGATTACTAGGCACGCCAACACCCGATCGATCCGCCCGATCCGATCGAGGCGATTCTCTTTCGCATGGATCAGATGGGATGGACGCGAAAGGACCTCGAAGCCCTGATCGGCGGACGCGGACGGATCTCCGAGGTGCTATCGAGGAACCGGCCGCTGACCCTGCCGATGATCCGGCGCATTCACGAGGCGATGAAGATCCCCGCCGAAGTCCTGATTCGTCAATGACCCTTGACCGCCGGTCGCGCGCGCGGTTCCCTCGGGCGACGTCATCACCGCCGGAGCACCGCCCGTGACCGAGTTGCCCGAGACGCCCTATCTGCTGACGCCGGGGCCGTTGACGACCTCGCCCGAGACCAAGGCCGCGATGCTGCGAGACTGGGGCAGCCGTGACGGCGCCTTCATCGCGCTTAATAGCCGCATCCGCCGCCGCCTGGTGGAGATCGCCGGCGTCGCCGACAGCCACGTCACCGTGCCGGTGCAGGGCAGCGGCACCTTCGCGGTGGAGGCGATGCTGGGCAGCTTCGTCGCGCCCGATGGCGCCTGTCTGGTGCTGCGCAATGGTGCCTACGGCGCCCGCATGGTGGAGATCCTGCGCCGCGCCGGGCGCGAGGCGCGCGAGATCGTCGAGCCGGAGGACCGGCCGATCGACCCGGCCCAAGTCGATGCCCGCCTCGCCGCCGAGCCCGATATCACCCATGTGGCGGTGGTCCATTGCGAAACGACATCGGGCATCTTGAACCCGGTTGAGAGAATTGGCGAGGTCGTCGCCCACCATGGACGCGGCTATCTGATCGACGCGATGAGCGCCTTCGGTGCGCTGCCGCCGGGTGCCGGCCCGGTCGCCTTTGACGCGCTCGCCGCCTCCTCCAACAAATGCCTCGAAGGAGTACCCGGATTCGGCTTCGTGCTCTGCCGCGAAGCGGCGCTTGTGGAGACGGCGGGAAGGGCCCACTCCTTGAGTCTCGACCTCCACGACCAATGGCGGGGTTTCGAGGGCAATGCCCAGTGGCGTTTCACCCCGCCGACCCACGTGCTCGCCGCCTTCGACCAGGCGCTGGAGGAACACGCGGCCGAGGGGGGCGTGCAGGGACGCGGCGGTCGCTACGCGGAGAACTGCCGAATCCTGGTCGACGGCATGCGAGAGATCGGCTTCCAGACCCTGCTGCCGGACCAGTTGCAGGCACCGATCATCGTCACCTTCCTGATGCCGGTCGACCCGCGTTTCGTCTTCGAGGACTTCTATGAACGCCTGGGCAAAAAAGGATTTTTGATCTACCCCGGCAAGCTGACGGTGGCCGACAGTTTCCGCGTCGGCTGTATCGGCCATCTGGGGGCGGCGGAAATGCGCGGCGCCCTCGCCGCGATCGAGGCCACGCTTGGCGAGATGGGGGTGGAGAACCTCTCCCCCACCTGAAATTCCCGTCTGGCCGACGACCTCGGCGAATTGCGCTTCAGCGCCAGACACGTTCGCCCGGCGCCGGTGGGTCCTTGGGCGGGCCGGCGAAACACTGGGCGATCGCCATCCAGCGCCGGGCCGGTTCGCCCACTACCTTCAGGTCCACGTCGGCGATGTTGCGTCCCTGCGTCACCACATGAGCGAACTCGACGGCGCTGCCCTCGACCAGGTGATCCTTGCTTGCGTCGTGCCATTGCCAGATCTCGCCCGAGGGCGCGGTCAGGCGGACGTGCGGCACGGGGTTCGGCGCCTCCAGCCCCCGATTGGCGAAAGTCCAGCCGAAGGTGCGGCAGCCAATAACGGCGATGTTTTTGATCCGATCCGTATTTATCCGGGAGCGATGTTGCATGTCGTAGACATCCTGGCCGTGGGCCCAGGTCTCCATCTGCCGGGCCGTGGTGAACATGCGGACCCCCATGTCGGGGCCGAACCAGGGCACGCGGGCATCGGGGTCGGCCGCGCCCAGCAGGCGGCCCATCTCCTGGAAATAGTCCCGCCATTGGCCGAGCAAGACCCGCCCCCCGCCCATCGACGGGCCGACACCGGCCATGCCGGTCGCTGCCTCGCCGCGCGCGCGGGCGGCTTCGCGTTTCGCCTTGATCTCGGCGAAGCCGGCGGGATCGGAGAGTGCCCGCACCGCCATCCAATCGGAATAATGCAGGTGCTGGACCACGTCGTTCACGCTCCAGGCCTTGAAGGGCGTCGGCTTGGCCCATTCGGCCTCGTCGAGCTCGGCGAGCAACCCGTATAGCTCCTCCCCCTCCTCCAGCAGATCCTCGGCCTGTGACGGCATTGCTCGAACTCCCTCTCCGCGTTCGGCCCGCACCATCGCCGAGCCGCGCGCCGCCGTCCAGACTCCGCCACGGGCACAAGATCCGGATGGCCGGCCGCTTGGCGGAGACGCACCGCGAGGGTTTCGGCAAGACTTGCCCATGATCCACCACCACCTCGGCACATGTTTGGTTCTGCTCTTCGTCGTCTCCCAGGCGGCGCGGGAGGTTTGTTTCGCCGGCGCCTTGCGCACCCTCGGCGGGCACCCGGCGGCGCGGGCGCGGAACGACCTGGCCACGGCGGGCGCCTGGCCGCCCTTCTTCCCGGCACTGAAGGTTCTAGGGCCGGCGATCGTTGGCGGGCTTCATGGCGGCGCCGGTCCGATCGCGATTTCCTCGCGCGGCGCCCTTAGAGTCCGACTCGAAATGAATCGAGTGTTTTCAGGCTCTTGCGAGACGGCGCGTGAGGAGTTGGATGCTGGCGAGGAAGATCCAGGCCTCGGCGGTCTCGATGGCCGTCTCGAAGTCCTTGGCCAGCCGCCGGTTTCGATTGAGCCAGGCGAGCGTGCGCTCGACGACCCATCGGCGGGGCAGGAGTTGGAAGCCCTTCACGCCCGCGGGACGGTTGACGATCTCCAGCGACCAGCGGCCGATCCGCTTCAGTGCGCCCTCGAGCTTGGGCCCGGCATAGGCGCCGTCGGCGAAGACGTGGCGCAGGCGGGGAAAGTGGCGGGGGATGGCGGCGAACACCGCCGGCGCGCCGTCGCGGTCCTGGATCTCGGCGCCGTGGACCACGACCGCGACCAGCAGGCCGCCGGTGTCGGTGAGGATGTGACGCTTGCGGCCCTTGACTTTCTTTCCGGCGTCGAAGCCCCGGATACCGCCGCTTTCCGTGGTTTTTACGCTCTGACTGTCGATGATACCGGCCGACGGGCCGGCCGCGCGGCCCTCGGCCTCGCGCGCCGCGACCAGCAGTTGCCGGTTGACCTCGGACCAGGTGCCGTCGTCCCGCCAGAGATAAAAGTAGCGCTGCACCGTCGAGCGTGGCGGGAAGTCCCGGGGCAGCATGCGCCATGGACAGCCGCTACGCAGTAGGTAGAGGATCGCGTTCACCACCTCGCGCAATGCCGTCGTCCGAGGCCGTCCCAGCGCTTTGGCGCGAGGCAGCAACGGCTCCAGCACCTTCCATTCTCCATCCGTCAGGTCGCTTGCGTAGCGCAGCAGGTCGCGTTCATACTTCGGGCGAGTGATTTTGGTCCACATGTTGTGTCTCCCTGGTTGCTAAATACAAACAGTGAATCACAACTGACTGAAATCACTCAACTCTTTTCGGGCCAGACACTTAGGGGCCGGGGGAGCGGGTGGCCGGGACCAATCTTGAAATGCTCTAGAGAGGTCGAACCGGGGTTTTCACGACGCGGAATTTCGCCATCGCCGCCCCGTTCCGGTCCACCGACGGCCGGCGCCATGCCGGTCGCGATTGATTGCCCTGCTGGAATTGATAATCGCTGCAATTGATGATCGCCGCCAAGGCGGACTATCGTCCGAATTCAAACATACATACTATTAAAAATAGAAACGTAAATTATCTCATGCTAGTAAATATTGATCCTCGGTGCCTATTTAGAATGGTTTAGTGGCGAAATATTCATGGAAAAACGACATGTTGGTTGGCTCGTGAAATCGTTGTTATATGCGATTGATTTTTTTTAGATGACTCTTGGATTTAAATCCAGCAAAATTTTTGGCTCAATTCGTGAATTGTATGCGTCACCTTGTTACGGCGGCGGCGAGGCAGGCTCGGTCATTGGCGCCGGGGGCGAGGCCGACGAGGTGGAACCAGCTCAGGTAGTTGTCCAGATAGCGGGTGGCGATGCCGCGGCGGGGACGCAGGAAGTCCTTCAACCGGCTGTGGCGGCTGTTCACCGTCTGCACATGCAGATCGCCCCGAACCCGTTCCCCCATCGAGCGGTTGAGTGCTTCGTGGCTCACCCCGAGCGCGGCGGCGCAAGGTGGATAGCTCGCGCCACCGTCGGAGACCAGCAGGGCGTCCTTCGCGACCACCGGGTCGAGAGCAGCCGTGAGCGCCGCCGCGTCGACCCTGGGCAGCACCGCGCTCACCGTCGTCCCGCTCCGGTCCGCCGCCATGAGAACCGGCACCTGCTCGCGCGAGAGGCCGCGCTTCTTCGCCTTGCCGCCCCGCCGCCGTGCCTTGCGTCCCAGCCCGCGCGCGCCCTTCCGGCTCTCCAGGACGTAGGTCTCGTCCGCTTCCACGATCCCCTTGAGCACCTCCGAATCGCTCCGCGCCGCCGCCAGAAACCGGTGACGCCAGCGGAACGCCGTGCTCACCGCCACGTCGCAGCGCGCCGCCGAGGCCTTCACCGTCTCCCCCTCCGCCAGCGACGCCCCGAACGACAGCCAGCGTTCCTTGTGGTGCAGGCCCGACAGCGGCGTACCGGTCAGCGCGTTGAAGGTCCTGCCGCAGCCCTTGCACTGGTAGCGCCGCAGACCCCGCGCCATACCGCGCGAAACCGCCCCTTCGCTCGCGCAGTGCGGACAGCGCCGGGCCTCGTCCACACCAAGCTCGATCGCGGCCTTCGATGCCTCGCCTTCGCTCCGGCCCGACAGCACCGCGAGCGCCTCGTGCCGCTGCACGCGCGTCAGCCCGCGCGCCGCCGAAAGCCACACCTGGAAACCCTTGCCGTCCATGACCCAACCTCCTGACGTTCCGAGCATTCTATCACAAATGCATACGTTTCACGAATTGAGCCAAATTTTTCGCCATCGCAGCCGCGTTTTTTGAGTTTTTGCCGCGATTGATTGTTCTCCGGCGCTGGCCGGTGTCCAGCCATGCGGCGCGGTGGATGGGAGGGGATCGGGGGGGACGATCGGACCGACGGTACCCGGGGACGCGGCAAGGAGAGGGGAGTATCTCGCATGAAAATCAGATTGATTATCGCGGCGGTCGCCATGCTGGTGGGGCTGGCGGTCTCCGACACGGCATCCGCGACCAACCTCGCCTGCGTCGACAACTCGGGCTCGCCCTACTGCACTTACCTCGGCCTGGTCGACGAGGTCTTCTTCAACGACAACGGCCGCATCCTGATGTATTTCGAGCATGCCGAGGACATGACCCAGGCGACGGCGGTGACCCTCGCCTGCGCCGTCGTCGACGATGCCGCCGTCTACCAGGTCGATGTGGGCGCCACCGTCAACGCCCAGACGGTCGGCGAGTTCTTCTTCTCCATGCTGCTGACGGCCAAATCCACCGGGGCCACGGTCAAGGTCATCATGAACTGCGACCAGGGCGGCAGCTTCCTCGGCATCAAGCGGATCTGGCTGCGGTGAGGGCGCGGGGCCGGCATGCAGCCGGCGTCCGGCCTCGCCTACGACGGCGGCGCGCGCGCCGGCGGGTTTCGGGCCTTCCCGGACGCGCTTTCGGCGCCGCGGCCGAGATGGAGTGGTTTCTCGCATGAGACGCATTTTTCCCGGTACGACCGACGATCGGGCGGCGCCCGGCCATCGGCGAGACGAGACGGGCTTCGCGGGCCTACGTCCCGCCCGTGCGTTCGGACTTGGTCGGTCCAGGGGCGTGGGAGGAAGGGAAGCGATGACGACGTATTTGCCAGCCGCGCGTGAAGTCGCGCCGACGGCGGACGGCGACGTGAACCGAACGCGCCGCCAGGACGTCGTGCCTTGCGACGGGTGGAGGGGGACCGCGTGCCGAAGGCTCGCCGTGATGTTCGGCGCGGTGTTGCCCCTGCTGATCCTGACCGTGCCGGTCCAGGCGCATGACGGCTGGACCCGGGGCGAAAGTGGTTGGGCCCAGAACCAGTCGGGGCATGTCTATGCGGCGACGGCCAAGGAGGCCTGCGAGGATCCGGATTGGGGGCCCGACGGATACTGAATCTTGTCAGTCGACAGCGTAGACGAGAACAAGATGCTGTGTGTCTTCTACCGCCTCGACGGCGACCCCAATCGCCTCACGGCCAATCCGAATGACACCTTCCTGAAGTGTCACGGTGGCGGCAACCATCCCGTCGTATCGGTATGCCATTCGCGGGACCAGGGCGCCCGGGTCTCGCTATGTAAGAAGAGCCCATCTGAAATCGAGTCGGCCAGCAATCCCGTCATCGTTCCGACGGGGGCGAAGTTTCAGCGCTTCGTCGACTTCGAGACCCAGGGCCCGAACCGCCTCGCCTTCGAGCGCTACTACAACTCGCAAAATCTCCAATCGGGGAACTATCATCTGGGAACGCCGTGGTCGCACAGTTATTCGGCGACCCTGGTCGCCGAGCTCGACAATTTCACGGCGCCCAACTGGATCGACGCGGTTCGCCCGAATGGCCGGACCCTACGCTTTACCCTCGTCTCGGGCACCTACCAGCCCGACAGCGACGAGACCATGACCCTGGCCAAGTCCGGCACCGACTGGATCTTGACGGACGGCGACCGGGTGAGCGAAACCTATACCGCCGGGTTGCTGCAAAAAATCGCCCACGCGGGCGGCTATGAAATCACCTTGAGCTACGATGGGCCGCTCGGCCTGCGATTGGACAAGGTGACCGACAGCCACGGCCGGGTGCTCGATTTTACGGTCTCGAACATCAGCACCAACACCATCGGCGGTGGTCCGAAATGGCGCATCTCGCAAATGACCGTGGTGGGGACGAACCAAGTCTACGACTATGGCTATGAAGGTGACTATTACCACAATCTCATTCAGGTGGAGTATCCCGCGGTCCTGGTTGGTGAACCCCCGGCCGCGATACGTCACGTCAACACCTACGACTATACCGACCCCAGCGTCGCGCCGGGCGAACTGCACGTGCCCTTTCTGCTGACCGGCATCACCGACGAGAACGGCGTCCGCTTCGCCACCTGGCGCTACGACCACCTCAGCCGCCGGGTCGTGCTCTCCGAGCATGCGGGCGGCGTCGACCGGACGACTTTCGCCTACGACGACGATCCCACCGACGGCGATGGCCTCGATGTCACCGTCACCAATCCGCTTCTCAAGCAGACGGTCTATCGTTACGACGACACCATCGTCGCCGGCTCGAAGAAGATCGTCGGGACCGACGGCCTGGCCAGCGCCAGCGGCAACTGCCCGGCGACCAGCACCACCACGACGTATGACGCGACGACCGGCTTTCTCGCCTCGACGGAAGACCGGCAAGGCAACACCCGCGAGCTGAACGGCCCGAACGCCCGGGGCCTGCCGACCGAGATTCTGGAGAAGGACGCGGCCGGCGCCGTGCTTCGCAGAACGGTGATCGCCTGGCACCCGGGCTTCCGCCTGCCCGATCTGATCACGATTTCCGACGGCGCCGGAAACAAGGTCCGTTCAATCGATCCCGCCTACGACGCGACCACCGGCAACATGACCGGCCGGACCGAGACGGACCTGACGCCGCTGGCCGGCGGCCTGGCACCGGCGGTCCGGACCTGGACCTACGGCCATGACGGCACGGGTCGCGTGACCACGATCGACGGCCCGCTTGCCGGCGCGGGCGACACCACCACTTACGGCTATACCGGCGCCCATCTGACCTCGATCACCCTGCCGACGGTGGGTGGCGTGACGCCCGTCTGGAGCTTTGGCGCCCACGACGGCCGGAGCCAGCCGGGAACGGTGACCGACCCCAACGGGCTGGTGACGGAGCTCGACTACGACGGACGCGGCCGGCTGATCAAGCGCACGGTGACGTCGTTCCAGGGCGATGCGGTCACCGAGTTCGAATATGATGGCCGCGGCCTGCTGAAGACGCTGACCACGCCCTTGGGCGGCGTCTACACCTATACATACGACGATGCCCGGCGGCTGACGGCGATCGTGGATACGGACGGTAACCGGATCGACTATCCGGACCTGGACGCCATGGGCAACGTGAAGGAGGTGACGGCGGCGTTCGACGATGGTCAAAACCCGCCCACGATCACGATCGAGCGCCACCAGATGCAGACTTTCGACGAGCTGGGCCGTTTGCTGACGGTGCTGGTGGGCGCGGAGGCGGCGCGGGAGAACCGGTTCGGCTATGACCTGAACGACGATCTCGCCTCCTTCACCGATCCCGAGGGCAACGAGACGCGCTTCGTCCAGGACGGGTTGCGCCGGGTGATCAAGGCGATCGATCCCTCGAATACGGGCCCGACGCCGGCCTGCGGCACGGGCGGCGTCACCTGCGTCGACTACGACGTGTTCGACAACCCCACCAAGGTCACCGACGGCCGGGGCAACGCGACGGAATACCTGCGCAACGGCTTCGGCGAGGCGATCGAGGTGTTGAGCCCGGATGCGGGGCTCTCGATGTTCGCTTATGACGACGCCGGCCGGCCGATCGCGCGGGCGACGGCCGACGGGCGGACGACGCGCTGGGTCCGCGACGCGCGCGGGCGGATCGAGAGCGCGACGACGGAGGCGGACGGCGGCTCGGCCTCGGGCGGGGTGTTGACCGGGCACGGCCTCGCCATCTGCACGGTGGTGCCGCTGCTGGGCCCGATGCAGATCTGCCTGCCGAACGGGCTCTACGCGCCGGGCGCCGTGGCGGGCGGCGGCGGTGGCGGTGGCACGCCCCACGTGGTGGACTACGTCTGGGATACGGGCACGAACGGCATCGGCCGGCTGGCCGAGATCACCGAGCCCTCGGGCACGACGACCAACTACACCTACGGCGACCGCGGCAACGTGCTAACGGAGACCCGGGATATCGGCCCCAGTGAGTACGTCACGTCCTACGCCTGGGACCTGGCCGACAACCTGACGCGCATCACCTGGCCGGGCGGCGAGGCGGTGGACTACGTCCGCGACGACCTCGGCCGGGTCACCCGGGTCGACTTCATCGGTGGTCAGGTGGCGACGGGCATCCAATATGATCCCTTCGGGCCGGAGACCGCCTCGACCTTGAACCTGGGTGGAATCTCGCTGGCGTCCGCGCGCGACTTCGGTCTTGACGGCCGGCTCGACCGGACGACCTTGCACGAGGGCGGGATTGCGCGGCACGACCTCTCGATCCTCCATGACCTGGCGGGCCGGGTGAGCGGGCAGACGGACGCGGTCACGCCGGCGCTCGACGAGACGTTGATCAGCCATGACGCGGTCAGCCGGCTGAAGACCGCGACGGGCGCCTATGACACGCTTTCCCATGCCTACGACGCCGTCGGCAACCGCTTGACGCGATCGCATGACGACGGCACCACCATCACCACGGTCACCAGCACCATCGACCCACTCTCGAACCGCATCCTCGACCACGGCGGCAACACGGTGAGCTACGACGGCGCCGGCCGGATGACGGGCCGGACCGTCGGCGGCCAGGCCCATGTCTACGCCTACGGCCTCGACGGCCGCCTGGCGAGCGCCACGGTCGGCGGCGCCACCACCACCTACCGGCACAACGCGCTCGGCCAGCGGATCGAGGCGGTCCGCTCCGGCGCCACCACGCGTTCGAAGGGCTTACGCGGCCCCACGGGGGCCACGGTCCCTTCTCACCTCCAACACGGGCTCCAACCCAGCCTGCGGCACGGGCGGCGTCACCTGCATCGACTACGATGTCTTCGACAACCCCACCAAGGTCACCGACGGCCGGGGCAACGCGACGGAGTACCTGCGCAACGGCTTCGGCGAGGCGGTCGAGGTGTTGAGCCCGGATGCCGGGCTCTCGATGTTCGCCCATGACGAGGCGGGCCGGCCGGTCGCGCGGGCGACGGCCTACGGGCGGACGACGCGCTGGATCCGCGACGCGCGGGGGCGGATCGAGACGGCGACGACGGAGGCGGACGGAGGCTCGGCCTCGGGCGGGGTGCTGACCGGGCACGGCCTCGCCATCTGCACGGTGGTGCCGCTGCTGGGCCCGATGCAGATCTGCCTGCCGAACGGGCTCCATGCCCCGGGCTTGGCGACGGGCGGCGGCGGCGGCGGCACGCCCCATGTGGTGGACTACGTCTGGGATACGGGCACGAACGGCATCGGCCGGCGGGGCGGGGGTCATGGCGTGCTTCGGGCTCGGGGTCGGAATTCGACACTTCGAGACAGGGCCCCATCGCCGCGACGCCATGCGGGCCGTCGCCGAGGCGGCGGGCTCGCCCTATTCCTCGGTCTCCAAGATCATCGAGGCATGGGAGCCACGGGCCAATTCAACGTTCAAGATCTGACCCCATTTGTGGGATGGCCGGCTTCGGAACGACCACAGTGCCTGGATGCAGTTACGAGATCCATACTTCAGCTTATGACGAGTCCAGTAAATCCGCGATCTTTTTTGCAACCTTCACTGCCACTCATTCGGGTGAAGGTGGACCCGTTCCGCCGACGAACAAGACTACCAGCACGCATTACGTCTAGGTCTTGAATATGAACGATGAGGGCAAAATCAAGGGTATGACGAAAATCTGGAATGCACCATGGGCCATGCGTGAGCTTGGTTGGATGTAACGCCAATACCAAATTTTTTGGTGATCGTCGCCGGGTCGATCCTGCTCGTCCGATTGCGCGGCGAAGCGCCCTGTCGCCCGGGGGACGGGAACGACGGGTGACGGAAGCAGGCTCCACCGCCCGTCTAGCCCGGACTTCTCACACTATCCATGGCCTCGGCGCCGCTGTCGGGCCGACAGGGCAGGAGCGCCGCGCCGTTCGATGCGGTTCATCGGGCAAGCGGCGCGACGCACGTGATCGAGCCGACAGCGGCGCCCGAGAGGCATGGCTGATGGTGCTCGTCGGTCTCGCCGTTCCGTCGTCACGATCCGAGGCTTGTACCAATTCAGAGGCATACAAAAGCTGAGAACGGCGGCGCAATAATCCCCCACTGAGGCGGCCGGTTGATCCGGCTGCGGCGGAGTAAAATGGGACTGCGTATAGCCTTCTGTCAGGGTTGCTCTGACTGGAAGGCGGGGGATGTATCGGGTGGAGATGTACGCGCGGGTCCGGCGGGCGTGTCGTGTCGAGGGGATGAGCACGCGCGAGGCCTCGCGGGTGTTCGGGTTGGACCGCAAGACGGTGCGCAAGATGCTGTCGTTCTCGGTGCCGCCGGGATATCGCCGGAGCATGCCACGGCGGCGTCCGAAGCTGGATGCATTCACGGGGATCATCGATCGGATTCTTGAGGACGATCGGACCAGCCACCACAAGCAACGGCACACGGCGAAGCGGATCTTCGACCGTCTCCGGGACGAGTACGGGTTCACCGGCGGCTACGCCATCGTGAAGGACTATGTCCGTGAGCGGCGGCTTCGGTCGCGCGAGATGTTCGTGCCCCTGCATCACCCCGCGGGCCACGCCCAGGCGGACTTCGGCGAGGCGATGGCGGTGATCGGCGGTGTGGCGCGCAAGGTTCACTGAGTCGGACCCGGTTTCCTTGGACACAGAATTGGCTTAATCGAAGTGTCCAAGGAGGACCGGAACATGGCCGATAATTTTGAGAAGAAAGTTGCTGTTGATGGGCCTGTGGTAAACGAGGGCGAGCTTGGCTCGTCCACGTTTTCCCCAGGCCAGGCTTTGCCGGCAGGCCCGCTGGGACTTGGCCAGCGATGGACGGTGGCGCGCAAGCGTGAGGTCGTTCCGCGGCTTTTGCGTGACGAGCCGGTGCAACTTCTGTCGCGCCAGTTGGGCGTAGAGATCTTCCGGCTCGAGCAGTGGCGTGAGAAAGCGATCGGCGGGATCGACGCCTCGCTCAAGCAACGCAAGGGCGATCCGGTGCAGGCGGAACTGGATAGCGCCATGAAGCGGATCGGAGAGTTGACCATGCAGGTGGAACTGCTGGAGGCCAAGACGGAGACCTTCGGCCCTTTGGGGCGGCGGAGGTCGCGGCGATGAGTGCCGCCACCTCGCCCGGCACGGGTCTGGCCTACGGCCTGCGGCGGGTCTGCGCCGCCTGGGGCATGGCCCGCTCCTCGTTCTACGCCATGACCTCCGGCCAGCACGCCGAGCAGCCGCCGGCAAAGCGTCGGGGACCGAAGCCCGC
Organism: Alphaproteobacteria bacterium; assembly: GCA_965226475.1. Taxonomy (GTDB): domain Bacteria; phylum Pseudomonadota; class Alphaproteobacteria; genus JASLMY01. Next base: position 956,357 of record CBDDDJ010000003.1, read on the forward strand.
GATCTCGGACCAGGCGCTGCTGGTGGCGATCGAAGCCGACCTGGAGGCATCGCCCTGGGAGGGCGAGGGCTACCGCAAGGTCTGGGCTCGGCTTCGGGTCTGTCGCGACATCCGGGTTGCCCGCAAGCGGGTGCTCCGCCTGATGCGCGAGAACAATCTGCTCTCGCCCCATCGCTGCCGCCGCCGTGGCGGCAATCCCCATGACGGTGAGATCATCACTCATGCCCCGAACCTCATGTGGGGCACCGATGGCGTTCGGGTGTTCACGGTGGACGACGGCTGGGGCTGGATCTTCACCGCCGTCGAGCATTGGAACGCCGAGTGTGTCGGCTGGCATGTCTGCAAGCGCGGCGACCGCTTCGCCGCCCTGCAGCCGATCTCCATGGGGCTTGCCGGGCTGTATGGCTCGACCGCGGCCGGCGCGGCTCGGGGGCTGGCCTTGCGGATGGATCACGGCTCCCAGTATCTGTCGGACCACTTCACCAACCAGATCAAGTTCTGGGGCATCCAGCCGTCCTACGCCTTCGTCGCCGAGCCCCAGACCAACGGCGTCGCCGAGCGGTTCAATCGCACGCTGAAGGAACAGATCATCCATGGTCGCATCTACCGCAACATCGCGGAGCTGCGGGACGCCGTCCGCGACTTCGTCGAACTCTACAATGCCCAGTGGATCGTCGAAAAGAACGGCTACCTGAGCCCCGCTCAAGCTCGTCAGGCGTGGCACGCCGCGATCTCAATCAGGCCCGCCGCGTGAGACAAACTTGTGTCCAAGGAACCGGGTGCGCTACACGCGCAAGGTTCACTTCCTTGCCTTCGACCTTCCCCACAGTGACGCCTGCTTCGTGAAGGCCTATCCGGCGGAGACGACCGAGGCGTTCTGCGATGGCCACAACGCGGCGGTTGCGTTCTTCGGCGGCGTCCCCCGCTCCATCCTGTACGACAACACCAAGCTGGCGGTTGCCCGCATCCTGGGCGATGGAAAGCGGCAGCGAACGCGCGTCTTCACGGAGCTGCAATCTCACTATCTGTTCGAGGACAGGTTCGGCCGGCCGGGCAAGGGCAACGACAAGGGCAAGGTCGAGGGGTTGGTCGGCTTCATCCGGCGGAACTTCCTCGTGCCGGTTCCGCGGGTTGAGAGCATCGAGGCGCTGAACGATGATCTCGCGGGACAGTGCCGCCGGCGCCAGGCCGCACGGCTGCGGGGCCACGGGGAGACGATCGGCGAGCGCCTCGCACGGGATCGCGAAGCTCTGCTAGCGCTACCCCCGGCTCCATACGATGCCTGCGACAAGCGCCCTGGACGCGTGAGCTCGCTGTCGCTGGTCCGCTACCGCGACAACGACTACTCGGTGCCGGTGGCCTACGGCTATCGCGAGGTTGTCATCCGGGGTTACGTCGACCAAGTGGTCATCGGCTGCGGCGCCGAGGTGATCGCCCGTCATCGGCGGTCCTACGAGCGCGAGGACCTGATCTTCGATCCGCTGCACTACCTGCCGCTGATCGAGCGGAAGATCGGTGCGCTTGACCAGGCCGCGCCGCTGGCGGGCTGGGACCTGCCGGAGGCCTTCGCCACGCTGCGCCGTCTGATGGCGGCGCGCATGGGCAAGGCCGGCAAGCGGGAGTACGTCCAGGTCCTGCGTCTCCTGGAGAGCTTCCGCCTCGCCGAGGTCGAGGCGGCGATCGGTGATGCGCTGAAGCTCGGCGCGATCGGCTTCGACGCCGTCAAGCACCTGGTGCCGTGCCGGATCGAACGACGGCCGCCACGGCTCGACCTCGATGTCTATCCCTATCTTCCGAAAGCCCGGGTCGCGACGACGTCGGCCAGGAGTTACATGAGCCTGCTGCCCGGAGCCGGCACATGAGCGATGCGCCGCAGGCGCTGCTGGACCATCACCTCAAGACGCTCAAGCTGCCCACCTTCTTGCGCGAGTACGGCAAGCTCGCCCGGCAATGCGCTTCGGAGGGCGTCGATCACGTGCGCTATCTCCATCGTCTCGCCGAGCTCGAGTTGATCGACCGCGAACGGCGCATGGTGGAACGGCGGATCAAGGCCGCCCGCTTCCCCGTGGTCAAGAGCCTCGATGCCTTCGACTTCAAGGTCATCCCCTCGCTCAACAAGACGCTGGTGCTCGAGCTCGCCCGCTGCGAGTACGTTGACCGCCGCGAGAATGTCATCACGCTCGGCAACTCAGGCACCGGCAAGACCCACGTCGCCCTCGGTCTCGGCCTGGCGGCCTGCCAGAAGGGCCTCTCGGTCGGCTTCACCACCGCCGCCGCGCTGGTTCATGAGCTGATCGAGGCGCGCGACGAGAAACAGCTCCTCCGATTCCAGAAGAGGCTCGCCAGCTACAAGCTCCTGATCATCGACGAACTCGGCTTCGTGCCGCTGTCCAAGACCGGCGCCGAGCTGCTGTTCGAGGTGTTCAGCCAGCGCTACGAGCGTGGCTCGATCCTGGTCACCTCCAACCTGCCGTTCGACGAGTGGACCGAGGTGTTCGGCTCCGAGCGCCTCACCGGGGCGCTGCTCGACCGCCTCACCCACCACGTCCACATCCTCGAGATGAACGGCGAGAGCTACCGCCTCAATCAAAGCCGCCAGCGTCGAGGCCCAGCCGCCGAGTGAACCGACCACCGTGCCCACGCTTGACCCCGTGGGCCCACAGGTCCCTCCCGCGCGCGCCGCCGCGTCAGCCCTGTTGAGGGCACGCCGCGTCGCGCGCGGGGCCCTCCCGTGGACTACGGGGACAAGCTCGCAGCCGACGGTGGCCCCTCTTTACACCGCCGCGGTGGCCCCATTTTACTCCGCCGTTGACAGCCCAAATGGATCGCCTGCGCTGCGATTGGCTGGCGCTGCCGGGCAATCACGACATCGGCGAGCCCGGCGAACGCCCACGCCTCGGTCAGTCCGTAAGCGCCAAGCGGCTCGGACGATGGGATCGATCATTCGGCAAGGACCACTTCTGCCGCGATCTAGGCGAACGGCGGCTCGTCGGTATCGACAGCGAGCTGCTGGGGAGTGGCCTGGCCGAGGAACGTGCCCAGGATGACTTCCTCGAACGGACCCTTGGGGAGGCCGGCGGGCGCCCGGTCGGCCTCTTTCTGCACAAGCCGTTGTTCCTCGCCGATCCGGGAAACGCCGAACAGGAGGGAGTCTGTGTGCCGCCAGAACCACGCGCCCGCTTGCTGCACTGTCTTGAGGACGCCGGGGTGCGCTTCGTCGCTTGCGGCCACCTGCATGGCTACCACCGCTCGAGGCTTGGCGCCATGGAGATCGTCTGGTGTCCCACTACCGCCTTCATCGACCCGCGCAAGACGTGGCCGGTCGAAGTATCGAACCGCGTTGGCTACCTCGAGTGGCGCTTCGAGGACGAAGACCATTCACATCGTTTCGTCGAGCCATCCCGGCTCGCCAACATCGATCTCACCAACTGGACCAGTGCCCACGGCACGACGACCAACCTCCCGCCGAGACCCCTCGACCGCTCGACGTGAGCCGAGTGATGGGTCAGGTCTTGAATGTTGAATTTTCCCGGGGTATCACCGCGCAATGTCGAGATCGCTTCGCAACCAAGGGGTCACCCATTATACCAACCCGCAATGAGAGGGACTCATTGTGGATTGTCTGGCGTTCAGACGACACGCGGGCTTTTCCTCGTATAAGCTCGGGCGCGCGGTCGCGCTTGCCGACCCGCGATGAGTTGCACTCAACACAGGTCGGTATTAGGCGATAGCTTGCGGTCCCAATCGTCTTCCCTTTCCGCCGGCCCCGTGCCGGCGGTTCCATGTGGTTTTGTTGGTCCTCCGCCGCGGCGTCGCCTTCCATGGTTCTCGTGGTTTCGGTTACGGCCGGTCGGGCGCGCACCCCTCGCCCATCGGGATCAAGCCCACGTCTCCCCTCGGCCCCTTGCCGGCCCGGCGATGGTCCCTGGCGTCTCGCGAGGCCCCGGAGAACCTCTCGTGCCCGCCGTCTCCAATTCGGTTGCATCGGACCATGTGGCTCCCCCGGAGGGATATGACCGGGGGTCCAACCCCTCGTCGGTCGCCGGCACGGGCGCGCCGCGCCCGCCGCCGCGCCGCCGCCACCACGGGTGACGTCACGGCGAGGCCTTTCCGCTTCCGCGCGGCGGCCGCCCGTCGGCGGTGTCGCGCCCCGTCGAACGAAATTCGCCGCGCGAAACGCCGGCCCCGCCCCGCGCGATGCCCCGGGCGGGAGCGGAAAACCAGGGCGGCGCGAGGCTGGGGTCGGGCCATGTCCAGGCCTACCCCAGGCCTACCCGAGGCCTACCCGAGGCCTACGCCAAATGGACCGCCGACGGGCCCCGAAATCGCTCCCCCGGCCCCCGCCGGCGGCTCGCCCCGGACCCGCCGCCCCGTCGCGCCTGCCAAGGCGCCGGCGCGCGCGCCGCCCCGTCCGAGCCCCGCCCGGCGCCCGGCTCCGCGGCTCCGGTCGCGTCCGCCGCCGCGGACAAAGGGCGTAATCCGGTGGGTTTTCGCGCCCCGGGCCGGGTCCCCGGCGCGCCCGGCCGCGGCCCGCGCGCCCGCCTTGCGCCGGGCCACGCCGGGTGCCATGTCATGGCCAGGGAATTCGTGCCGGGCGGGCATGCCGCGCGGCCCGATCGCGCCCCACCGATGGCGCCGGGGCGCGGGAAATGACGAGGTTTTCACCGACGAGGCTTGAAAACACGGCAAAAGTTGGCCTGCCCCCCGGCGCGGCCCCCGCGTCCGCGTGGAGGGTTCGGGTCTTGTATTTTGCCTGCCGCGCCGCCGCATGTGGGCGTCCGCCGTCACCTCGCCGACCGGCGCGGCGGGCACGCGGGCGGCCTTGAGCGTCCGGGCGATCTCCGCGCGATCCCGACCGGCGCCGTCCCGCCCGGGTCCTTGAATTCGATCGGGGGTTCGGCGAACCTGACCGTCGCGGCGGGCCGGGGCCTCGCGGGCGGTCGCCGGATCGCGAGGGGCCTTTCGGCGCTAGCGGGCGAGCGTCCGCCGACGATCCTCGGCTCCCGCGCGCGCGTTCCGGGGCGACCCGTGAGACCAACGATCGAGGGGATCGACATGGACACCTTCCGCGACCTGTTGACGTACCTGGACGGACGCGGCGATCTCGCGCGCGTGGGGCGCGAGGTGGATCCGAAGTTCGAGCTCACCGCGGTCATGCGCAAAATGCAGAAGGGTCCGAACCGACCGCTGATGTTCGAGAACGTCCAGGGCTCCAGCATCCCGGTGGCGACGAACGTCTTCGGATTTCGCGGCAATATCGCGGCGGCGCTCGACCTCGACGAGGCAAACCTGCTGCCCGAAATGGTGGCCAAGGAAAACAAGAGCCTGCCGGTGGAACAGGTCGGCCAGGCCCCGGCGCAGGAGGTCGTGATCGCGGGCGGCGATGTCGATGTCGCGCGGGATATCCCGCAGATCGTCTATTCCGAGCTCGACGGCGGGGCCTACATCACGGCCGGCGTGCTGATCGCGCGCCATCCGGTGACCGGTGTCTACAATGCCTCCTGGAACCGCGCCGAACTGGTGGGCGGCGACAAGCTGAGGGTCCGCATGATGCCGCCGCAACATCTCGGCCGCTATCACGCCGAGGCCGAGGCCATGGGACGGTCGCTGCCCTGCGCCGTCATCATCGGCGCGCCGCCGGCGCTAATGTTCTCCGCCGCCTCGAAGGTGCCCTACGAGGTCGACGAACTGGAGGTCGCCGGCGCCTGGCAGGACAAGCCCTTGGGCGTCGTATCCTGCAAGACGATCGATGTCGACGTTCCCGCCGACGCCGAGATGGTGATCGAGGGCGAGGTCTTGGCGAACGTGCGCGAGGAAGAGGGCCCGTTCGGCGAGTTCACCGACAGCTATGTGCCGATCATGAAGAACCATGTCTTCCGGGTCACCGCGATCACGCGGCGGGCGGATGCGATCTACCATGCCATCCTTGCCGGCGGCACCGAGGATCTGAACCTGGTGGGAACGCCGATACAGACGGAAGTCTACAAGCGCGTCTCCCAATATGTGCCCAACATCAAGGACATCGCGACGCCGGGTTACGTCTTCGGCTGTGTCGTTTCGATTCGCAAGCAAACGGAAGACCAGTCCAAGAACGCCCTGTTGGCCGCGCTCGCCGCCTATTCCTGGATGAAGGTCGTCGTCGTCGTCGACGAGGATGTCGATCCCTTCAACGCGACGGACGTGCTCTGGGCGATCCATACCCGCTGTACGCCGGAGACCGGGGTCTACACGATCCCGCGAATACCCAGCTACACGCGCGAGGACGTGGCGGATGTCCACCGGGGCAAGGTGGGGATCGACGCCACGGCACCGCTGGGCCGGGAGGATATCTTCGCCCGGCGGCGATTCCCGGGAGAAGAGGGTATCGACTTGGAGAGCTACATTGACTGAGCCCATAAGCCCGGAGCGCATCGGCGAGGCGGTGGATCACCTGATCATCGCGCCGATCTCCAACTGGACGATTCTGAAGGGTCTGCCGCTGGCGGCACTCTACGCCAGCGCGCGGGCCAAGACGAACGGTCCGGTGTGTCTGGCGGCGAGCCGGCTTCTCGGGGAGCGGGTGAAACCCGGCGATTGCGTCCTGCTGCTGACCGGCTTTCTGATCCGCGACTACGACCGGCCGGAAACCGACGGCCCGGTCGGCGCGGCGCTGCCGGGCCGGGCGATGACGCTGGCGCTGGGCGCGACGCCGGTGGCGGTCTGCGAAACGCAAGCGCACGCGGCGATGCGGAACAGCTTCGAGGCCGCCGGGTTGGTGCCGGCGGAACTCGTGGATCTCGGCCGGGGCCGCAACCGCTGCGCCGTCGTCGACTTCCCGCTCGATGCCGCCGAGGCCGAGTTGCGCGCCCGGCAATTGTTGGACCAGCTGAGGCCGAGCGCGGTGATCGCCATCGAACGGCCGGCGGCGGGCGACGATGGCCACTATCACGGCGGCGGCGGCTTCGAGATCTCGGACTTCACCGCCAAGACCGACCTGCTGTTCGCCGAGGCGAGCGCGCGCGGCATCGCCACCATCGGCATCGGCGACCTCGGCAACGAGCTCGGCATGGGCGTGGTCGCCGAGGAAGTGCGCCGCTCCATCCCGCTCGGCGAGAAGATCGCCGCCCACCTTGCCGCCGACATCGCCGTCGTCGCCAATATCTCCAACTGGGGCGCCCACGGCGTCGCCGCCTGCCTCGCCGCCGAATGTGGCAACGAAGACGCCTTTCACACGGGCGCCGATGAGTTGCGGGTGATCGAGGCCTGCGTGCGCGGCGGCGCGATCGATCCGGTGACGGGGCAGCTTCGCCCCCTCGTCGACGGCACCGATGGCGCCACCAACGCCGCCCTGGTCGAACTGTTACGCTCCCTCGTGGTGTTGAGCGTGCGCGGCTCGGCGACGATCCGATCCTACCAGGCGTCCTGGCGTGTCGGCGACGGCTAGCGCCGAGGCGCCCCCAACCCGGGTCGGGCTGATCATTCCCTCGGTGAACACTGTCATCGAGCCCGAGTTCTATTCCGTGGCGCCGCCCGGCTTCTCCTTCCACACGGCCCGCATCATGCTGCGCGAGACCACGCCCGAGGGCTTGCGGGCGATGAACCGAGATCTCGACGTGGCGCTGGAACTGCTCGCCAGCTTTTCGCCGGACCTCGCCGCCTATGCCTGCACCAGCGGCTCGTTCCTCGACGGCCCGGCGGGCCTCGAGACGCTGCTCGCCGAACTCCGGGCCAGGCTGCAATGCCCCATCGTCGCCACCTCGGCCGCGATTCTGGAGGCGCTGCGCCACCTCGGGATCGGCCGGCTAGCCCTGGCGACACCCTACATCGAGGCGGTGAACGCGGCGGAACGGAGCTTCCTGGAAGCGAGCGGCTTCCAGGTCGTCGCCTGCCGGGGACTGGGGCTGTCGGGGAGCGCGATCCGCGAAGTGCCGCCCGAAGAGGTGCGCGACTTCGCCCTGGGCGTCGACCACCCGGACGCCGAGGCCCTGTTCATCAGCTGCACCGACCTGCGGGCCTTCGAGTGCGTGGCGGGTCTGGAAGAGACGCTGGGCAAGCCGGTGCTTACCAGCAATCAGGTCACGCTTTGGGCGCTACTGAGAGCGTGTGGGTACCAAGCGGGCCTCCCGGGTCTCGGCCGGCTCCTGCTCTGACGGATTTACCAAGTCGAGGCCCCTCAGCCCTTCGTCTCGCGCGGCAGGTCGATTCCCCAGCGGACTTTCGGCCCCGGATCGATGCCCAGCAGGTCGAGGACCCGGCCGACGGAATAGTCCACCAGTTCCTCGATGTCGCTCGGCCGGATGTAGAAGGCGGATTGCGGCGGGGCCAGGATGGCGCCCATCTCTGTCGCCCGCGCCATGTTGCGGACGTGGCCGAGATGCAGTGGCGTTTCGCGCAGCATCAACACCAGCGGCCGGCGTTCCTTCAAGCTGACGTCGGCGGCGCGCGAGATCAGGTTGTCGCCGACCCCGGTGGCGATCGCCGCGAGGCTGCGGGCCGAGCAGGGGGCAACCACCATGCCCATGGTCGGAAAAGAGCCGCTGGCGATCGGCGCCGCGATATCGTCGTTGCTGTGCACCACGTCGGCGAGCGCGCGGACCTCGGCCACGGTGGCGTCGAGCTCGTGCGCGATGGTCTGGACGCCGGCCTTGGAGATCACCAGGTGGCGCTCGATACCCGCGGCGGCCAGCCGCTCCAGCAGGCGGACGCCGTGCACCACGCCGGAGGCCCCGGTGATGGCGACGATAAGGCGGCGGGGCGGCGTCATGGTCGCGGGCATTCCCTCGGACATGGGCCAAGTCTAAAGCAGCCGTTCGGCCGACGGAACCGCGAGCTTGATTACCCCGACTTCACGTCGGAGGAGATCCGTAATGGGCCGCGAGCCGATCGCGCAGCTCCCGCGTTCGGGCGAGATCACCCGGTTCGATCGGCAGACGGGCGCCGCCCGCCGCCCGCGCCGCCCGCGCGCCCAGCTCCCGCTTGTCGAGATGCCGCAATTCACCGTCGGAATAGAGCACGCGACCGTCGACCATGGTGAGACGGACGTCCCGGCCCTTGGCGCGGGCCAGCAGGGCGTCGATCAGGGGCATGTCGGGATCGAGGTAGGGCTCGCGCGTGCGCTTCAGATCGACCGCCACCAGGTCCGCCTTGGCGCCGACGCGAAGACTACCCGTCTGGTCGGCCACCCCTGCCGCCTTGGCGCCATTGATCGTCACCATGGCCAGGAGGTCCCGCGCCGCCGGTGGGGGCGGGCCATCCCAGTCCGGCGTTCGCGCCAGCAGGTCGGCCAGCCTGAGTTCACCCAACAGGTCCTCGTCGTCGGTGAGCGCGGTGTTGTCGGTGCCGATCGCGACCTCGACGCCGGCGGCGAGCCAAGAGGCCAAGGGCGCCACGCCGTTGCGGACCCGGAGGTTGCTGGCCGGATTGCACACGATGACGGCGCCCGCGCGGGCAATCGCCTCCTTGTCGCGCGCCTCGAGGTAGACGCCGTGGGCGAAGACGGTACGCGGGCCCAGCGCGCCGAGGTGCCGCAGATGCGCCATCGGTCCGTCGGGATAAAGCTCGGCCGATGCCGCCCGCTGCGCCGGCGATTCCACCAGGTGCATGTGCAGGCCCAGACCCTTGGCCTCCGCGTCGGCGGCGAGCTGGGCCATCAGCTCGTCCGAGACCCATTGCAGCCCCGCCGGGCCGTAACAGAAACGGATCCTGGGGTGGCCGGCATAGTCGCCGAGCAGCCGCTCCATCAAAGCCACGGTCGCCGGACCGTCGCCCGCGTAGGGCCCGGGCGACGGCACCTCCAGCCAGCGTGCGAGATCGCCCGGCAAGCCGGCGAGAAAGGCTTCCTCATGCGGCGGATAGACGACGAAGCCCCGGTCCATGGCGCCGACGCACATGGTGACGCGCATGCCGGACTCGTCATAGGCGCGGAGTGCGGCGCGCACCTCGGCTTCGTAATCGCCGCTGCCGTAGCTGTAGTTGGCGTGCACCGTCGTCGTGACGCCGTTCTCCAGCATGCAAGCGGCCGCCAGCAAGGTGATCGGATGGGGGTCGAGCGGGCCGCGCGCCCGCCGGCTGGCGATCCAGAGTTCGAGAAAATCCTCGCCGTAGCCAAGCTGGATCTGGCTGATGCCGCGGCCGTGCTGATGCGCATTGACCAGGCCGGGCATGACTAGCGCGCCGGGGAGCGCTTCGACGCGGGCTTCGGGGTAGCGTCGCCGCAGCAGGTCCGGCGCGCCGGTGGCGGCGATGGAATCGCCCGTGACGGCGATGGCGACGCCGGTCTCGAGGGACGCGGGGTCGGCCTCGGGCAGCAGATATTCCGGCGCGAGAATAGTCGTGTCGGCGGTCATGGCGTCACCGACTGCTAGCCGGGCGGGGTGTAGCTGTCCTTGAGCTGGCCACCCGCCTTCATGATTTCCCAGTAGCTGTGATCGGCGTGGCTGACGATGGTGCACTCGAGGCTCTTCATGACGAAGGCGCCCTCGCGCGAATGGGCGATCGCGATATGGGCGACCTCGTCCGGCAGGCCGACGGTCTTGCAGATGTAATAGCCGTGCACGGAATGGCGCGCCGGCGGCCAGCCGGCGAGGTGCGGGCTCTGCTTCCATTGCGCCTGGTTCGCCGCCTTGAATTCCCGGGCCTTGCCGACATCGTGCACCAGGGCGCCGGCGATCATGATGTCCGAATCGACATCGAGGCCCGGCTTGAGTTCCCGCAACTGCTCGGCCATTCGCATCGACAGGAGGGCGACGCCGCGCAGGTGATCGACCTGCGAGCCTTCCTTCAGGATGTACTTCTCGGGGTCGCCGGAGCCCTGGATCTCGGAAATGCCGGCCAGCTCCTCCTGGGCCAGCGACAGGGCCCAGGCCTCGACGACCATGTCGCGCAGGCTGGGATCCTGGATCTGCTGTATTTCCGGCAGCTCGCGCCGCACGGTTTCGCGCAATTCATCGGTTGCCTGGGCCTGCGTCATGAAGGGTGCCTCCTGCCATGTCGGGTTGGTACCGGCATCGGCGCGCCCCGGGGCGGCCATGCCATGGTGTATGATAGTCGCCTTGCCGTCCGCGCGAGAAGCCCGGCTTGGGGAAAATTCGCGGCGGACTATCCCCAGATCACGGAGGCCGGACATGGTCGATACCGAAATCAGCGCGAAAATTCTCGGTCAGGTGTCCGAACAACGGCTGCTGGATCTCGAACGCGACCTGATCCGAATCCCGAGTTCCGCCTTCGAGGAAGGCGAGATCGCCGACCATCTCGCCAACTACATGTCCGACATCGGCCTCGACGTCGAGATGATGCAGGTCGAGAATCCGCGCCAAGCCGGCAGTTTCAGCCGCCAACCCATCGGGCGCCTGCGGGGAAGCGGCGGCGGGCCGAGCCTGATGCTGAACGGCCACATGGACCCGGGCGTCGAGATGCCCGGCTGGTCGGTCGACCCCTACGGCGCCAAGTACGAGGACGGCTGGATCTGGGGCATGGGGGCGCACGACGACAAGGGCGGCATCGCCGCCATGGTCACGGCGGTCGAGGCGGTCATCGCCGCCGGCGCGCCGCTCCGGGGCGACGTGCTGGTCTGCCCCGTGGTGGCGCACAAATACGGCGGCGCCGGGACACGGGCGCTGGTCGCGGCCGGCGTCGGCGCCGACTTCTGCATCAACCTCGAACACTCGGCCAACACCATCGCCAATGTCTGCGTCGGCATCGTCATGGCGCGGATCCGCACGACAACGCCCGATCTCTTCTTCCGCTACAGCGAGGAGGCCAAGGCGGGCTACTTCAACGCCATCGAACAGCAGGCGGAGATCATGCGCCGATTGGGGCCGAGCCTCGATCCAATTCCCGCGGGCGGCTGGCTAAACTTCACGCCCCATCCCGATCTTCCCGGTTTTCCGATGCACTGCCTCGACTCGATGCACAAGGAACACTACTACCACACGAACTATACCGGGCTTTCGACCCGGGAGTGTGACCTCCTGTTCCAGATTCGCACCGTGCCCGGCCAGTCCCTGGAGGGCGTCCGCGCCGATCTGATCCGCCTGCTCGACGGCATCAAGGCCGACCGCCCCGCCTTCAACTACGACCTGGCGATACCGGCGCCCGGAACCGAGACCGGCTGGTTCCAGGAGCCGATGGAGGTGCCCAAGGACCATGCCGCGGTGGCGAGCCTGGCGGAAGGGCACCTGCTGGCCTCGGGCGCGGCGCCGCACATCGGCGGCATCGGCCGGCTCGGCAATGTCGGCGACGGCAACATCATGGCGGCGGCGGGCGTGCCGAGCCTGCAATACGGTCCGGGCGACATCCGTATTTACGACGAATGGCCGACCCCGGACGAGCGCGTGCAACTGACGGATCTGGTGGTCGCCGCCAAGGCAATCGCGCATGCCACTTGGGCCTACTGCGGCTGAGTTTTCTTGATTCATTTTCGGCTTCCGCCGAAGCACCCGGCCACCCGCTCCCCCGGCCCTACCATCCGTGGACCGTACCCCCTTGGGGTGGTTGGGCCGGGGGGAAGGGTGGCCCGGACAATGTGAAAGCCCCGCCTACCTGGCGATCTGCTCGGGCATGAAGAGGGCGATACTCGGGAACGCGATCAACAGGGCGATCATGATCATCAGGCCGACGACGAAAGGGGCGGCGCCCAACATCACATCGTGCAATTGTCCCCGCCCGCGCACACCCTGCACCACGAAGAGGTTGATGCCGACCGGCGGCGTGATCATCGCCGTCTCGATCAGCAGCATGATCAGAATGCCGAACCAGACGGGATCGAAACCGAGGCCCACGACGACCGGGGTGATGATCGGCACCGTCGCGATCATCATCGACAGCGTCTCCATGAACATGCCGAGCACCAGATAGAACAGCACAATCACCAGCAGTGTGTGCATCGGCGAAAGTCCCACCTCGGTGACGTAGGAATTGACCTGGGCGGCGAGACCAGTGCTGGAGAGCACCCAGTTGAGGAAATAGGCGCCGACCAAAATCGCCATGATCATCGCGGTGGTACGCATCGTGCCTTCGATGGTGTCGCGCAGCATGGGAAGCGTGAGGCGCCGCTTCCAGGCCGCCAGGGCGAAGGCTATAATGACGCCCAGCGCCGCCGATTCCGTCGGCGTCGCGAGACCGCCGTAGATCGAGCCGATGACGACGAAGAAGATGATTAGTGGCGGTATCAGGTCCGGCAGCGAGCGCCAGCGGTCGGCCCAGCTGCTCTCGATCGCCCGGCCGCCGAGCTCGGGCTTGATCACACAGGCGATGACCACCTGCGCCATGAACACCGCCGCCAAAATCAGCCCCGGTATCATGCCGGCGAGATAGAGCTGCGGTATCGAGGTCTCCGTGAGCACGCCGTAGACGATCATGTTGATCGAGGGTGGAATCAGGATCCCGAGGGTGCCGCCGGCGGCGATGGTGCCGAGGAAGAAGCGCTCGTTGTAGCCGTAGCGATCGATCTGCTCGATGGCGACGGTGCCGATGGTGGCGGCGGTGGCGACCGACGAGCCGGAGACCGCCGAGAACAGCGTGCAGGTGCCGATGTTGGAATGCATCAGGCCGCCGGGCAGCCAAGACAGCCAATGGATCATGGCGCCATACATCCGCTCGGCGATGCCGGCCCTGAGCAGAATTTCGCCGAGCAGGATGAAGAGCGGCACCGCCACCAGGATGACGTCGATCGACACGCCCCAGGAAATTTCGCCGACCGCCGGGAAGATGCGGCCACCGTAATAGATCTGGTCGAGCACGAAGCCGACCGTGCCCAGTACTGCCGCGACGGGAATCGAGAGCGCCAGCAGGCCGAGCAGGATGACGACGGTGAGCCAGATCATTCCTCGCCCTCCGCGACCAACTCCCGGTCGCCGCCTTTCAGTTCCTGCTCGATCTCCTGGCTTACGGAGCGCGAGCCGATCAGGCGCGCCACCGTGGCGATATCGCCGGTGACGAAGGCGATCACGGCGCGCGTCAGCAGCAGGAGGGCGATGGCGACGAAAAGGGTGAGGCCGGCGACCCAGAGGCCCTGCGGGTAGATCAGCGGCGTGGCGATCGGCGACATCGAATGGGCGTCGAACTCGATCGTGTTCAACAACACGCCGTAGCCGAACCAAGTCACCATGGCGAGGAAGGCCAAGAAGATGGTCAGGGCCAGGATGTCCAGGACGGCACACAGCCGGGCCGGCAGGGTGACGTAGAGCGAGTCGATGCGGACATGCGCCCGCTCCGTCAGCGCGAAGGCAAATGACCAGGCACTGCCGATCGCCAGCGCGTAGCCCGAAAGTTCATCGGCGCCGCCGATCGTCGCACTGAACAACTTTCGGATGACGACATCGATGCCGATGATGAAGGCGGCGACGATCAGCAGCACGCCTCCGAACCAAGCGCCCACGCGCGACAACAGCCGCGCGTACTCGAGCAGGCGGTCCATGCTTCACTCCCTAGGCGGTGGGCCGCCGAGCGGGCGCCGATGCGCCGGCGCCCGCTCGGGGACCTGTGGGATCAAAGCTTGTCGAGCGGGATCTGCAAGCCGATAACCGGGCCCACGGTCTGGTTCCACTCCTTGGCGCAGGCCTTGCCGCAACGCTTGCCCCATTCGACCAGGACCACGTTCTCCATCAGCTTCTTGTGCGCCGCCTTGTCGGCGTCGCTCACCGTGACGATGGTCATGTCGGCCTTCTTGCCGAAATTACAGGGATCCTTACCGGTGTTGCAGTTGTCGGCCTCCGCCGCCGACTGACCGACCGTCGCCCACATATCGTCCTCGAGGATGGCAAAGGTCTTCTCGAAGAAGCTCCGGACATCCGGCGCGAAGCGGTTCCAGGACTTCAGATTGACCGCCTGGAAGTTGATGCTCCATCCGAGATACATCGGCAGGATGTGGGTGGTGACTTCGGGCCAACCGGCCGAGTTACCGCTGGTCGTGCCGGTGACCGCGCAGTCGACCACGCCGCGTTGCAGGGCCGGGACCACTTCGCCGAAGGCCATGGAGATGGACGTGCCGCCCAGCGCCTTGACGAAATCCGACATGGTCTTGTTGAAAACGCGGATCTTCTTGCCCTTCATGTCGGCGATGCCGCCGACTTTCTCCCGGCACCAGAAGACTTGTGGCGGATTGGTGCCGAGCGCCAGCAGCTTGGCGTTGAACTTCTGGCCCATCACCCGGTTCATCACCGGCTTCCAGGCGTTGCAGACCTTGCGCGCGGTGTCGATGTCGAGCGCCAGGCCGGCCAGGTCGCAGCCCTCGAAGACCGGAGCGTCACCGGCCATCTTGGAAATGTCGGAGACGCCGAAGTCGGTGACGCCCAACTTGATCAGCCGCAGAACCTGGAAATCCTTCACCCCCATCAGGTCCTGATGGGCATAGTCGGAGGTGATCCGCCCCTTGCCCATCGCGGGGATGGTCTTGTTCCAGAACTTCTGCTCGACCTTCGCGACGTGGGCGACGGTGCTGTAGTTGCCGATGACCTTGACGTGGGTTTTGGTCAATTGCTGGGCCGCGGCCGGGTGCGCCGCGGCAAAAGCGGCGGCGATGACCAACGACGAGAAAAAACAAAGCGTCCTCATGAGCCTTCCCTCCAATCAGGTGCCGCATCGAAACGCTCGGGCCGGTAACGGACTCTATCGCGTAGAAACGCGAGCGCTGGAGTCGAGTGCGGCGAACCTCGGATAAATGCCTGTACAAAGCGTGGCGGCCGGTCCCCCATCGCCTCTCACGCGACGAAAGCGGACCGCCGGCCGGTATTATGGAGGAGGGTGGAGGGGCTTGTCACCTGGAGGCGGCCGGCGAGCCACGCCCGCGCGCCGTCGCGACGGCGCGCGATGACCTGACGGACGGGGCGCGACGGGGTAAACTCGGCCCCGACCAAGCCATCTCGCGGGAGGGCCCGGCCCATGGACATCCGCTTCGAGGCTTCCGACGAGGCCTTCCACCAGGAGGTCCGCGCCTTCCTGGCCGGAGCCCTGCCGGACGAGCTCCGCTACAAGGTCGAGAACGGGATCGAGCTCGGCCGCGAGGACGTGATCGGCTGGCACCGGATTCTTTACGAGCAGGGCTGGGTCGCGCCAAACTGGCCGCAAGAGCACGGCGGGCCCGGTTGGTCGCTGACCCGAAAATATATCTTCGATGAAGAACTGGGCCTCGCCGGGGCGCCGCGTCTGGTTACCTTCGGCCTCAACATGTGCGGGCCGGTGCTGATGGCCTTCGGCACGGAGGCACAGAAGAGCCGCTTCCTGCCGCCGATGCTCTCGGCCGAGCATGTCTGGTGCCAGGGCTATTCCGAGCCGGAGGCGGGCTCCGACCTCGCCGCGCTGCGCACGCGCGCGGTGCGCGACGGGGACGATTGGGTGATCGACGGCGCCAAGATCTGGACCACCAAGGCGCACTGGGCCGACTGGTGTTTCCTGCTGGTCCGCACGTCCGAGGGCGGGCGCAAGCAGGAGGGCATCAGCTTCGTCCTCGTGGACCTGAAGACGCCGGGAATCGAGATCCGGCCGATCGTCCTGATGGACGGCCTGCACGAGACCAATCACGTGATCTTCACCGATGTCCGCGTGCCGATGGAAAACACCGTCGGCGAGATCGACCGGGGCTGGGGCATCGCCAAGTACCTGCTGACGCACGAGCGGATGTCGGGCGGCGCCCTCGGCACCCACAAGTCCCTGCTGCGCCAGTTGAAGCGCATCGCGGCCGAGGACGAGGTGGCGGGCGGGCGGCCGCTGGCCGAGGACCCGGACTTCGCCCGGCGCATCGCCGAAGCCGAACTGGCGCTCGCCAGCCTGGAGGCGATCAATCTGCGCGCCGTCGAGCACTATTCGAGCGACGGCGAACTGGCGGGCACGGGCATCGGGGTCGAAGCCAACCACTTCAAGATCCGCCAGAGCGAGGTCCACCAGCGGCTGACCGAGCTGAAGGCGCTCGCCGTTGGTTATTACGCCATGCCCTATTTGCTCTCGGCGCTCAGCCAGGGGTGGAACCAGCCGCCGATCGGCGCCGAATACGCCAACGGCTGCACGCCGGCCTACCTCCATTTCCGCAAGCTCTCGATCTACTCGGGCTCCAACGAGATTCAACGCAACATCATCGCCAAGGCGGCGCTGGGGTTGTAGACCCACCCCGGCTTCACCCTGACCGCCGTTCCCTATACTCTCGGCCCCGTTTCGCGCGGGAGGGAAGCGATGAGCTACGACTATGTCATTATCGGCGCCGGTTCGGCCGGCTGCGTCATGGCCAACCGGCTGAGCGCCGACGAGAAGAACAAGGTGCTGCTGCTGGAGGCGGGCGCCAAGGATTCGAGCATCTGGATCCACGTGCCCGTGGGCTTCACCCGGCTCTTGAACGACGCGGCACACAACTGGCTCTTCGAGACCGAGCCGGAAGAGAACGTCAAGGGCCGGCGCATCCCAATTCCGAGAGGCAAGGTGCTGGGCGGCTCCAGCTCCATCAACGGCATGCTCTACGTGCGGGGCAACAAACTCGACTACGACACCTGGGGCCAGCTGGGAAATCGCGGCTGGAGCCACGACGACGTACTGCCCTATTTCAACAAGGCCGAGACCTTCGAGCGGGGCGGGAGCGCCATCCGGGGCGGCGGCGGGCCGCTCAGCGTCGACGACATGTACGAACACCACCAGTTGATCGACGCCTTCGTCGATGCCGGCGTCGAACTCGGCCATGAGCGCAACCCCGACTACAACGGCGAGAAGCAGGATGGTTTCGGCTATTATCAGGTGACCCAGCGCAACGGCCGGCGCGAAAGCACGGCCCGCGCCTATCTCAATCCGGCGCGCCGGCGGCGCAACCTGGAGATCGAGACCAACGCCCGCGCCACGAAGCTGATCCTGGAAGGCAAGCGCGTGGTCGGCGTCGAGTTCGACGTCGACGGCCGGCGGACCAAGGTCCGGGCCGACAAGTCGGTCGTGTTGTGCGCCGGCGCCGTGCAGTCGCCGCAGATCCTGGAACTCTCAGGTATCGGCAGGCCCGAGGTCCTGAGCGAATACGGAATCGAGGTCGCGCACGCGCTGCCGGGCGTGGGCGAGAACTACCACGACCATTACGCCGCCCGGCTCAACTGGCGGGTCAAATCGCAATACACCACCCTCAACCAGGATACCCGGGGCTTGCGCTTCGCCGCCGAGATCCTGAAATACGCCTTCACCCGGCGCGGCGTGCTGACCTTGACCGCCGGCGTCGGCCACGGCTTCGTCCGCTCACGTCCCGAGTTGGAGACCCCCGACTGCCAGTTCTTCTTCGCCCACGGCAGCTTCTCCAGCATCAACACACGAATCCTCGACAAGGAGCCGGGCATGACCATCGGCGTTTACCAATGCCGGCCTGAAAGCCAGGGCTCGATCCATATCGGCTCGGGCGATCCCTTCGCCGCGCCCAAGATCCGGCCGAATTTCCTCAGCCAGCGGATCGACCGCGAGTCCCTGATCGGCGGCATGCGGATCGCGCGCCAGGTGGGCGAGGCCCCGGCACTGGCGAAATACTGGGAATACGAGATGAACCCGGGCGAGGCATGCCAGAGCGACGACGAGCTGCTGGATTATGCCCGCGGCACGGGCTCCACCACCTATCACGTCATGGGTACCTGCAAGATGGGCACCGACGACGATTCCATGGCGGTCGTCGACTCCCGTCTCAGGCTACGCGGGCTCGAAGGGCTCCGCGTGGTCGACGCCTCGGTCATGCCGACGATGCCGTCCGGCAACATCAACGCGCCGGTGATCATGATCGCCGAGAAGGCAGCCGAGATGATGGCGGAAGACGCGGCCTGAGCCTGGCGGGGCGGCGCGCCTTGCGACGTTCGGCGTCGGGCAATAAAGCGGTCAAATCGTCGGATGGCTCGGCGGGGTGGATGGCGCCGTGCTAAAGCGGGCGGGCCAATTGCATGGAAGAGAGATGGCGATGATCAAGTGCGTTCTGGGCGGCGCGCTGGCGCTAGCGGTGTCGGCGACGGCGGCCTCGGCGGCCGAGCGGGTGAGCGTCGAGGCGGTGATGGCGCCAACATCCGCTGGACGGTGCGCGCCGTCTTCTTCGAGGGCGAGAAGAAGCCGAAGCTCGCCGATTATGGCCACTGGGAACTGGTGAGCGGCGCCGGCAAGTTCGCCGGCAAGACCGGCGTGGGCACGCTGACCATCAAGCCGGCCTCGAAGACCGACCGCCTCTTCACCTTCGAGGGCGAGATCGGTCCGAAGCCGTAATACCGCTCTCATCGCCGGGAACCGATTGCATTCGGGTGCCACGCGGGCGTTCCCTCGCAAAAGCCCGTCGGCGTGATCGCGATCGCCATGTTGCGATGCCCGCAATTCATCGCAACTTGGTAAAAGCGGATTTTTCCCGGATTTCCGCATTCGGTTGGATGTGATCCAACCCGCCACGGCGCTGTCTCGCGCCGACCGTCTTCGCCTTGGGTGCCAAAGTCCGTTAATCCCGATATAAGGCAGTGTCGTTAAAAGGCAGTATTATTAAATTGAACCACCAAGTTTAAATTGATACGTATCATTTTGAGATAAATTCCCGATTCCGACGAGCCTTTGGGAGAAAACCCTGCATTTCCGTCATCGGAAAAGTTGGCACGCCCCTTGCAACGTATGTTGTCGAAGGCCGCGAGACGGTCCTACCGACAAGCGGCCTTCACCTCGAGTGTAGCTTTCCCTCTCTATCCAACCGCTCATGCCCTCAACCCGGTTGGAAAAGTCGCTTCGGGCGCCTTCGGGCGCCCTTTTTCTTTGCCGCATGGTCCGAACACGAAGCGGCGGCAAGTCCGGCCCGCGATCGGTTCAGCGCTTGAAAAGGCCCTCAAGCGTCTTGCCGAGGCCCTTGACCGTATCCTCGACCTGATCGCGGGCGCGCTCGACCGTGCCGCCCTGACCCTCGCCCTCCGGCGCGGACACGCCCTGTTTCGCCCGTTGGATCGCTTCGAGGCAGGGGTTCTCCGCCGCGCCGGCATCGCCGCTCACCAGGGCGGCGGCAATGCCGGCCGGGCCGAACAGCACCACGCCACCGATCGCCTTGCCCAGCGCGATACCGCCCTTCAGAGCATCGAGCCCCAGCTTCGGATTGGCGAGCGTACCCGCGAGACGGAAGGGTTTCGCCAGTTCACCCAGGCTCAAGGTCACGCGGCCGATACCGTCGGCGCCGGCGCCGCTCTTCGGTGTCGGGTCAATGCAGATGTCCAACCGCTCGTTGCGGAAATTGACTTTGCCCTCGCCGACGATCGTCGTGCGATCGGTATCCAGCACCAGGTCGGTGACGTCGGCGATGCCGTTCTTCACCCGAAAGCGGCTGACGGCGCAGTTGATGTTGGTATAGGGTCCGTCGCCGTCGCCGCCCAGGATCGGCAGCGCGTCGAGCGCGAGGTCCCCGCCAATCGCCTCGACCAGCTTGTTGTCGATCCGGCCCTTGCCCGTGATCAGTTCGCTCCGCCCGTTGGAACGCGCCATGATCTGGGCGAACGAGGCGCCGCGCCCGGCGAGGCGAATGTCGACGTCCAGCTTACCGCGCACCTCGTCGCTGACATCGAGTTCGCTCAGCAGGCTGCGGAGATCCACCTGCTTCGCCCTGAAATTGACCCTGAACAGGCCCTCGCCCTTGGCCTTTGGCGAGAGGCGGATGAAGCCTTGCACCGTTCCGCCGCCGATCACCGCTTTCATGGGCTGGACCTTGAGATCGCCACCCTCGAGCGTCAGGCGCGTGACCAGATTGCGCAGCGCAAGCCGGCGCAGCAACAGCCGCCCCGCTTTCAGGTCGACCGTCGCGTCCAGGCCGCGCAAGCTCTTCCAGGGAAGCGGATCGGCCGGGAATACCCGTTTGGCCGCCCGGCCCTTTTTCTTGCCATCCCGTCCCTTGGCGCCGGCGGGGAGCAGGGGGCGGAGGTCGAAGCGCTGTGTGGAGAAGCGGGCATTGAGACGGGGTGGGGTGGTCGCCAAGCGGTAGACGAGACGGCCCTTCAGCCGGTCGGACCCCTGGGCCAGCACGATCCCATCGAGACGCAGAGCCTTGCCGTCGAGCCGCAGCCGAGTCTCGAGCGTATGGCGCACCGGTGCCGGTACCGGCGCGTCGGGCGCCACTAGGCCGAGCGTCTTCATCAGCACCACCGGCGCCGGATGATCCAGCATCACTCGGAGGTTCGCCGTGGGCGTGGTGTCGAGATCGCCGATCTCGCCCTTGGCCGTCAGCTTGCCGCCGGCGACGTCGAAACTGGCATCGACGGTCGCCGCCTTGCGCCGCCCCTCGACGGAAAGCGAAAGGCTGGCCGGGCCAATTCCGGCCGGCGCGGTGATACCGGCCAGGGCCAGAAGGCGGCCGGGCTCGGGCGCGTCGATCTTGGCCCCGAGGGCGAGGGGGGCGCCGCGCGCCAAGCCCATCCGGGCATCGATATCCGCCGTGGCGCCGGCGAGCTTGGCCACGCCGACGATTTCGAGGCTCTTCGGGTTACCCTTGATCTTGCCCTGGGCATCGAAGGCGCCGGCCTTGGGCATTTTGGGCATTTTCCCCCGTCCCGGATCGAGCCAGCGGACCAAGGCGCTGGCCTCGGCCGCCTCGACCCGGTAGTCGAAGTCGTAGGTCGGCCTCGTCGCCAGCTTGTCGGCACGCCCCGCCAGGGTCACGACGGCGCCGCCCGCATCACCGATCCTGAGTTCCCGGAGCGTCAGACGGCCCTTCTCCAGGAGAGCCCTCGCCCGCCCGTCGCGGAGCGTCCGGCCCCCAAAACCGAGTTCGCCGAACGTTAATCCCACCCGGGCATCGAAGTCGGCGAGCATGGCGAGCCCGCCGCCGCCGGCGGGATCGGCCTTGGCCTTGGCCGCCTTGCCGGATGGTTTCGGCAAATAATCGTCGACGATCAGCCGGTCGAGGCCGAGACTCGCGACGAGCGTCGGGCGCGCGCCGAGCGTCAGGCCGATATCTCCCCGGTAGGTCGTATCGTCGAGGCGGAACGTCAGCCCCCGGGCCGCGAAGCTGTCGCCCCGCGCCTCGATCTTCGTCGTCACTTTTGTCCGGCCGAAACGACGTTTGCGGGTCTTCGGCGGTTTTACTCCGGCCAGTGCCAGTAGCGGGCGCAGGTTCCGCGTTTCGAGCGTCAGGTCGCCGGCGAAGCCGGGCGTTCCGCCAACCATGTCGAGCCTGCCGACGAGGGTGGCACGGCCCTTGGCCGGAAGTCCGACACTCGCCGTCTCGAGGTGGAGTGCGCCGTCCTCGGCGCGAAGCTTCAGATTGAGCGCGTCGAAGCGGCGGGCGCGCCAGCGGATCGACTTGGCCTTGATGGCGAGCCTGGCGGCGAGGTCGGTCGGGATCAGAGTCGCCTTGGCCGATGTTTTCGTGGCGCTTCCCGGCCGGGCCTTCGCCGTGGCCGGCGGTAGCATGGCGAGCAGCGGTTCCACGTCCAGGTCGCCGAAGACGAGCTTGACCACATGGGGCTTGTCGCCGTGGCCGAGGATCGCATCGCCGGTGAAGGAGAGGCCGCCGAGCGTGGCCTCGATTCCGTCCAGCCGGGTACGCGCGGCGTCGAGGTCGAGCTTGGCCGAGAGGGCGATCCGACCCGGGTCCGCAGTCGACTTTCGCCGATGAACCGGCGACCAGGGCGCCAACAGCGCCTTCAGGCTGGGATGGGCCAGCTTCAGGTCGCCGGCGAGACGCGGATTGGCATCCAGGCCCCGGAGCGCACCGGCGAAATCCACCCGACCGCCGAGGCCCGCGAATCTCGCCTCTACCCGGGCCTCGGCCGCGGTGCCGATGGCGGAAAGGGCGAGTTCGACCGCCCCCACCTCGCCCGGCAGCGCCAACCCGAAGCGTTTCGCCGTCGCCGTCGCGTTCTTGATGCCGAGTTTGGCCTGGACCGCCACCGGGGCATCGGTCTCGAGGCCGACCGCGGCCTCGAGCGACGTCGAGACGTCGCCGAGGCGCCCCTTGCCCTTCAGCCGCACGCCCGCCGACGTCAAGCTCAGGCTGCCCTTCAACGCCAGCGCGCCGACCTCGCCCACCTTGGTGCCGGGCGCCAAGAAGGCCACCAGATCGTCGCCCTCCTCGGCGGCGAGGTCGTAGCTGAGCGCGAGCTCCGGCTTGCCGGCGAGATCGCTGATCCGTCCCTTGCCCGCGAGCCGCGCGCCCGCCAGCGCCCCGACGCGGAAGGTGTCCAGCCGCAATTCACCCTTTTCGAGGACAGCGGCGACTTCGATGTCGGCGAGCTTGGCGCCGCGCACGGTCAATTCCCCGGCCCGTGCCGTGATAGCCGCGTCGAAGCCGGCGAGTGGCGCCAGGCCCGCGAGCGCCGCCTCGATCGCGGCGCCCGGGGCGGCTTCGGCTTTCCGCTTCTCCCTCTTGGACTTCGCCTTGGCCTTGGACTTCGCCTTCGTATTGACTGCGGGCGGTAGGTAGGCGTCGAGATCGAGACGATCGAGATCCAGGTCGGCCTCGAAGCGGGGGCGGCCGGCGAAGGTGGCGGAAATCCGCCCCTCGAGCCTGGACTCGTCCAGCACCGCCACCAGGTCCTCTATCGCGAGGCTACCGGCTTCGCCCACGAGCCGGCCCTTGAGCGCCAGCTTCGCGAGACGCGACTTCGGCAGTTCGGGCGGCGCCACCTCCAGCCACGCCAGCAGCTGGCGTGGTCGCTCCGCCGTCAGGTCGAGCGTGCCCTCGAGGCGCGGCCCCTTGGACCCCGCGACCTGCCGCCCGGCGATCGTCAACTTCGCCGCGCCCGGCAGCGAGGCTTGGAGTGAATCGACGCGCAGCACGCCCTTCGCCAGACCCGCTCGCGCGACCAGGTTGGAAACCCGCTCGCCGTTCCAATCCACCCGATCGGCCGTCAGATCGAGGCTCAAGGCGATGTTTTCCGGCAGGCTCGGCGGCACCCAGTCATGTCCGCCGACGGCATCGCTCGTCTTGGCCCGGGCCGGGCGCAGCGCGTCCAGGTCGAGACGGCCGGCGCGGATCATGACCGCGACGTCGAGCGGCGCCGGCCGGATCGTCACCTCGCCCTCCAGCGCGGTCGCGCCCAGACGCAACGTCAGGTCCCGCGCCACGACCCGGCCATCGGCCAACTCCAACCGGGTCGCCAGTTCGAGCGGCGCCAAACGCTTCGGCCTTGCCGGCCGGTAATCGAGACCCATGAGCGGGAGCAGGACCGCCGGCTTCGGGTGCTCGGCGCGGAGCGCCAGATCCGCCCCGACCGTGCCCGCCAAGTCCGTGACGTTGCCGGTGAGCGAAATGCGGCCGCCGGCGAGCGACAGCGTCCCGGTGAGCTCGGCGGAAGCGAGATCGCCCTTGGCGCTCAGCGTAAGGTCCGTCTTGCCCAGACCGGGCGGCGCGGCGATGCCGGCGAGACGAAGGGCCGGTCGCGGATCCTCGGAACTCAAGGTCAAGCGCGTGTCCAACGCCGCGCCGGCGGCGAGGCCGATCTCGCCCGTCAGCCCGGCGGCGATGCCCGCGAGCCCCGCCTTCGCGTCGAGCGCCAGGCGCGTCGGACCGCCCGTCGCGGCGCCACTTAGCGTCAGGCGGCCGAGCGGCGCGTCGCCGGTCGGCATGGGCGCGCCCGCGAGGCGGAGCAACGGTCCGCCTCCTTCGCCTCGAGCGACCAGGAAAGCGCGTAGTGGGGCTGGCCGTCCTTGGCCTCGACCTCGGCGGTGACGCGCACCCGCCCCGGGCCCGGGATACCCAGCTTGCCTTCGTCGAGATGGAGCCTTCCGGCCTCGGCGCGGAGCGGCAGCACCAGATCGCGGAACGTGGTCCCCCGCCAGCGCGCCGTCTTCGCCGTCACGCGGAGTGTCGCGTCGAGATCGGCCGGCACCAGGGGGCCCGTGCCGCTCGCGTCGTCTTCCCCAGAGCCTTTCGGCAGTAGGGCCAGAATGTGATCGATGTCCCGTTCGTCGAAATGCAACGCCAGCGCGTAGGCGCCTCCCGCATGGGGCAGGTCCGCCTTCGCGCGGAAATCGAGGGCACCGAGCTTGCCGTCGGCGATCTCGATCCGCGTCCGCGCGGGATCGATGTCGAGCCGGGCGGTCGCGGCCAGTGCGCCGGGATCGGCCGTCTTGGCCCGCCTATAGAGCGGGACCCAGGGCGCCAGCAGGCGCCTCAGGCTCGGATGGGAAAGGCTGAGATCGCCCGCGAGACGTGGTGCCGCCAGGAGGTCGGCGAGTTCGCCGGCGAAATCCGCGCCACCGCCGAGGCCGGAGAATTTGGCAGTGAGTTTCGCGGCGGCCGCCGTGCCCTCGCCCGCCAACCGCAGGTCCAGCGCGCCGACATCGCCTGGCAGCGCCACGCCGAAGCGTTTCGCCGTCGCCGTCGGGTCGGCGAGCGCGATGCCCGCCTCGATTCTGAACGGGGCATCGGCCGCCAGGCCCACCGTGGCCGCGAGCGAAGCCTCGGCACCGGCGATCCCGCCCGCCGACTCGATTCGCGCCTCGCTCGCAGAGAGCCCGAGGGTACCCTTGAAGTCCAACGGACCCAGGGCCCCGATCCCCGTCTCGCCCGCGAACGCCGCCAGCAGATCGCGGCCTTCGGGCGCGCTCAGCTCGTAGCGCAGGTTGGCTTCCGGCTGGGTGGCGAGGCCGGTGACGGTGCCATTCAGCGCCAGCCGCGCGCCGGCCAGCTGGCCAATTCGCAGATCTTTGACGGTCAGGGCGCCATCCGCCAGTGCCGCATCGAGGGCGATGTCCCCGATTCGCTGGCCACCGACCACCAGCTCCCCCACCTCGGCGACGAGCGTCGCGTCGATGCCGGCGAGCGGCGCCAGCCCCGCCAACGGATCGCGGTTCCCTCGCCGCCGCCTCCACAGCCGGGCGGACCCAGATAGGAATCGAGGTCCAAGCGATCGAGCGACAGATCGGCCGCGAGGCGCGGCCGGCCGGAGAGATCGGCGGAAAGGCGCCCCCGGAGCGTGGTTTCGTCGAATTTGGCGACCAGGTCCTCGACCGCGAACACCCGCCCTTCGCCCGCCAACCGGCCGTCGAGCGAGAGCGTGGCGAGCCGTGTCGCCGGCAGCTCGGGGAGCGGCGCGCCCAGCCAGGCGAGGAGTTTCCGAGGTTCGCCCGCCGACAGCGCCACCTCGCCTTCGAGGCGAGGGCTCGAGGCGCCGGGGGTCTGCCGGCCCTGGAACGTCAGTTGGGCATCGCCCGGCAGCTTCGCCCGCAGCTCGTCGATCCGGATGGCCCCCTTCTCCAGTCCGCCCCGGGCGACCAGACCAGTGACGCGCCCACCGTTCCAATCGATCCGCTCAGCCGCCAGATCGAGACGCAGAGCGAGGTTTTCGGGCAGACCGCCGGGCGATGCCGGCGCCGCGTCCTTTTCACCACGCGCCGCCCCCTTGGCCAGAAGCGAATCCAGGTCCAGCCGGCGCGCCCGGATCTTCACGTCGGCCTCGAGAGGCGCGAATTTCACCACTCCCTCCCCGCCCAGCGCCGTCGTTCCGAGCTTCAGATCGGCCGCCGGCACGGAGAGGCCCGTGCCGTCCGCCCGCACCGTCATGGTGAGCACCAGCGGAGCCAGGCGGTCAGGCGCCGCCGGCCGGTGGTCGATGCCGAGCACCGTCAAAAGCGCCGTCGGCCGGGGATGATCGAGACGCAGGTCGATCCGGCCGCGCGGCGTGGTGCCCAGTTCGGCCACCTCGCCCGCGAGTTCGAGCTTGCCGCCGGCGAGTACCGCCTCGCCCGTGATATCCGCCGCCGTCGCATCGCCCTTGGCGGTGACGGTGGCGCGGATCGGGCCGAGGCCGGCGGGTGCCGACACGCCGGCGAGAGCCAGGGCGGGTCCGGGATCCTCGGCTTCGAGGACGAGACGGACGTCGACCGGCGCCCGGGCGGTGAGGCCGACCACGCCCTCGAGTTCGGCCCGAGCGCCGGCGAGCGCCGCCTTGGCGTCGACCGTCACCCGCCGTCGGTCGCCCTTGACCGTGCCGCTGAGCACGAGGGGACCGAGGCGCGCGCCTTCGGGTACCCGGGCGGGGTCCAGTAGACGGATGACGGGCGCCGCCTCCGCCGCCTCCACGCGGTAGTCGATGTCGTAGCGCGGCGCGCCGCTCGCCAGATCGGCGATGTCGCCCCGGAAATTCAGTCGGGCGCCGGCGAGATCGCGGACCTCGAGCGTCTCCACCCGGAGCGCGCCCGCCGCCAGGCTGGCCTTCAGGCGGGCGTCGCGCACGACCTGGCCATGGCGGCGCGCCTCGCCGAGGGAAAGGTCGATATCGGCGTCGATATCGTTCAGCCAGGCGAGAAGATCGCCCATCGGCGCCGCGTCTTCCGCCGTTTCCGCCGCCGTGCCGGGGGACGGCAGATAGCGGTCGAGATCGACACCGTCGATCGTCAATCGCGTCTCCAACCGGGGCCGGCCGGCAAAACCGAAACTCAGCGCGCCCTCGAGCCGGGTATCGTCGACCGTCAGGACCAGTTTGTCGGCCCGGGCTTCCCGATCGTTCGCCGTGCCGCTCGCGGCGAGGTCGAGTTTGCCGAACGCGTCCGGCGGCAGCCCATCGAGACCGAGTCCGAGCCAGGCGAGGAACGCCCGGGGCGCGGCCGGCGCCGCCTCCAACCGCCATTCCGCCCGAGGCCGGCCGTCGGCCGCCTCCAGGCTCGCCGCGAGGGAGAGCGCGCCCCCGCCCGGCGCCTCGACGGTCATTTCGGGAATCCGCAGGCGACCGCCGGCCATTTCCAACCGGGCCCGGGCCGGGCCGCTGGTCTGGCCATGCGCGCGGATCGCCTCGACATCCAGGTCGAGCGTCATGGCGACATTTCCGGGCGGCACGAAGGGCTCCGCTTCGCCCGCCGCGCCTTGCCCGCCCCCGCTCGGGACCAGTCCGGCGGGCAACGCGCCCAGATCGATCACACCCAGTTTCACCTTCGCCTCGACCGACAGCGTCGGCGCCAGCACGATCTTCGCCGCCGCCCTGACATCCAACGCGCCGAGCCGCGCCTCCAACTCCACCGGCGTCGGTCCGACG
This sequence comes from Alphaproteobacteria bacterium, assembly GCA_965226475.1. Classification (GTDB taxonomy): domain Bacteria; phylum Pseudomonadota; class Alphaproteobacteria; genus JASLMY01. The sequence goes on from CBDDDJ010000003.1 coordinate 984,253, forward strand.
GGGGTGATCCGCCCGGTCTTCAGGCGGAGGACGAGCGGGGCCTCGTCGAGCCGGCCTTCGGCCTCGAAACGGAAGGGGCCGGCGACGAGATCCGCCGCCGACAGGCTGGCGCTCAGGCCCTCGATCCGATGATCGCGCCTGCTCTTCGCGTCCCGGTAGCGGATCCGGCCATCCTCGATCGTCAACGCGTCGAGGGCGGGCGCCGCGCCGCCAGGGCCGCTGGCGGCCGAGGCCTCGGCGGGTACGAAGTTCCAGTTGGCGCGGCCGTCGGCCAGCCTCTCCAGCGTGATTTCGGGCGCCATGAGACGCACGGATTCGAGCCGGACCTCGCCGCCGAAAATCGTGCCCCAGCCGATCTGGACTTCGACCTCGCGGACCCGGACCATGTCCGCCTCGCCGCCCTCGATCCCGGGGAAACGGAGATCGCGAAGTGTTACCCGGGGGCTCGGCAGGAGTGAAATATCGCTGCCGCCGGCGATGGTGACCGGCCGGCCGGTGGCGGCGCGGCTGGCGGCGGCGACCTTCTCGGCGACAAATCCGTCAGGCAGCAAGCTGGGCCCGGCCACGACGGCCAGCGCCGCCAGAGCCACGAGCCCGCCGGCGCCGATGCCGGCCCATTTCATCCAGCTGCTCAACCGATCGCTCCCAATGTTGCTCGGAGGCTTCGCCGCATCCTATCAATTCCCTCGATGAACGTGGCATGAATAAGCCGCGAGCGAGGGGCGCGGTGGAGGCGAACATGAACGAGATGGCGCGGACCCGCGTCCGCGAACTGTGCTTCTGGAACGGACCGGTGGAACCGGTGCCGCTCGCCGGCGGGCTTTCCAACAGCAACTTCCTGGTCGAGGACGGCGGCCGGCGCCACGTGGTGCGGATCGGCGGCGACGTGCCGGTGCACGCGGTCTGGCGCTTCAACGAGGTCACGATCAGCCGGGCGGCGCACGCCTCGGGCCTCTCGCCCGAGGTGCTCCATCACGAGCCGGGCGTCCTGATCCTGGCCCATATCGACGGCGGGCGGACCTACCGGCCCGAGGATATCCGCGATTTCACGACGCTCGCCCGCGTGGTGAAGCTGGTCCGGCGCTGCCACCTGGAGCTACCCGCCCGTCTCGATGTCCCCGGTCCCTTCTTCTGGGTTTTCCAGGTCAACCGGCGTTACCTGAGCCTGTTGGCGGGGGGCCGATTTCGCCTGGCCCGCCGGCTTGACGAATTCGCGCGCCTGAACGAGGAACTGGCATCCGTCTTCGGCCCCTTGACGCCGGTCTTCTGCCACAACGACCTGCTGGCGGCGAACCTGCTCGATGACGGCGAGAGGCTCTGGCTGATCGATTGGGAGTATGGCGCCTGGAACGACGCGCTCTTCGACCTCGCCAATCTCGCCGGCAACAACGAACTCGACGAGGAGATGGAAACCGAACTGCTGGCGCTCTATCTCCAGCGCCGGCCGGGCGCGGCGATCCGCCGGCGCTTCCAGGCGATGAAAGTGGCTTCGCTGCTGCGCGAGGCGCTTTGGAGCCTGGTCTCGGAGACCCATCTGACGCTCGATGTCGACTATGTCGCTTACAGCGGCGAGGTGCTGGATCGTCTGGCCCGGGAGGAAGCCCGCTTCCGCGCCGAAGGATAGGCAAACGCCACAATCCAATCGCCTCTCGCCGCGCCATGGGCTATGCTGGCCACGTCGACGGGAGGCAACGGGCGAGCCGACGACATGACCACGATCACCGAGGGTACACGCCGGCCCGACCCCGCCGCGCCGGCGGAGTCGGTCGGCTGGTCGAGCGTCGCCGCCGGCCTCAAGGCCGCCGCCCGCCTGTTCCGCCGCCGCATGGTCTACATCATCCCGGCCGTCATGCTGCTGGCCGGGATGTCGCTCTACGTCTCCAAGCCGGCCTTGCTGCAAACGCTGCAATACAAAGTTTTCGACCTCTACCAGCAGACCAAGCCCCGGCCCTATAGGCCGGTTCCGGTGAAGATCATCGACATCGACGAGGAAAGCCTCGTCCGCTTCGGCCAGTGGCCCTGGCCGCGCAACACGATCGCCGACATCTTGACCGCCGCGTTCGAGGCCGGCACGCGCGTGGTCGCCTTCGACATCGTCTTCGCCGAGGCGGACCGCACGTCGCCGAAACAAGTGCTTCCCGTCTGGCTCGGCCAGCGCCAACTGAACCTCGAAACCCTGCCCGAGGACTACCGGGCCTTCGCTGATTCGATCCTCCAGTCCGTGCCGGACAACGACGCCGTCTTCGCCGACGTCATCAAGCGGATTGGCGGGCTTTCGAAGAAGCACGGCATCGTCGCGGGTTACGCTTTTACCGATGACGGGCCGTATCGCAAGCCCCTCAAGGGGCGTAAGTTCGGCATTGCGGTTGCCGGCGACGATCCGCGCGGGATGCTCGACGCCTTCGACACCTCGGCCCCCAACCTGCCGGAGATCGAACGGGCCGCGAGCGGCCTGGGTAGCTTCAACATGGTGCCGGAATCCGACAGCATCGTGCGGCGGATTCCGACCATGCTGAGGTTCGGCGACGAGATCTATCCGTCCCTCTCGATCGAGGCGGTGCGGGTCTATCAGGGCGCGCGCACCTACGTCCTGAAGGCCTCGGGCGCCAACAACGAGGGTAGTTTCGGCGAGAACACCGGTCTCAACCACATCAAGATCGGCCGTATCGAGATCCCGGTCGACGAGAGCGGCCGGATCTGGATGCACTACACCGCCGAGGCGCCGGAGCGATTCATTCCTGCCTGGAAGATCCTGGAGCCGGATTTCTACAAGAGCCTAGTCGAAGACCATATCCTGTTCTTCGGCACCAGCGCCGCCGGCCTCAAGGATCTTCGCTCGACGCCCCTGAACCTCAGCGCGCCCGGAGTAGAGATCCACGCCCAGGCGGCCGAACAAATGATGCTCGGACATTACCTGCGGCGCCCCGACTTCGCCCTCGGCGCCGAGCTGGGCTTCATCCTGCTCCTGGGTATCTTCCTCGTCTTCTTCACCCCGCGCTTCGGCGCGGCGGTCGGCGCGACGATCGGCTTTGGCGCCGTGGCACTGGCCGTCGGCGGATCATGGACCGCCTATTCGGAGTATCTCTGGCTGTTCGACCCGCTCTACCCCTCGATCACCGTCATCGCGATCTATGGCGCCTCGACCATCGTCGGGTATCTCGATACGGAGACCGAGAAGCGGATGGTGCGCGGCGCCTTCGCGCAGTATCTCTCGCCGGCGATGGTGGAAATCGTCGCCGCCGATCCGAGCCGCCTGAAGCTCGGTGGCGAGATGAAGCAAATGACCTTCCTGTTCGGCGATGTGCGCGGGTTCACCTCGATTTCGGAGCATTTCAAGACCGACCCGCAGGGCCTGACGCGGCTGATCAACCGTTTCCTGACGCCGATGACCGATGCGATTATGGCCCGGGGCGGGACCATCGACAAATACATGGGCGACTGCATCATGGCGTTCTGGAACGCGCCGCTCGACGATCCGGAACACGCGCGCCATGCCTGCGAATCCGCCATCGTCATGGTGGAGGAGCTGGACACCCTCAACCAGGCTCTGACGGCCGAGAGCGCGGAGGGCGACGAAGTGTTCATTCTCAACATCGGCATCGGCCTCAATACCGGTGACTGCATCGTCGGCAACATGGGCTCGTAGCAACGCTTCGACTATTCCGTGCTGGGCGATTCGGTGAACACGGCCTCGCGCCTCGAAGGCCAGTCGAAGACCTATGGCGTCGGCACCGTCATCGGCGAGGACACATATCTTCAGGCGCCCGAATACGCGGTGCTGGAACTGGACCTGATCGCGGTCAAGGGCAGGCGCGAGGCGATCCGCGTCTTCGACCTGATGGGCCGGGAAGCCATGAAGGATGACCCCGACTTCGTCGCGCTCGGGGCGGCGCACGATCGCATGCTGCGGGCCTACCGGGGGCAAGATTGGGCGGGTGCTCGCGCCCGCCTCGCCGAATGCCGGGCGCGCGAGGCGGACCTGGAAGTGCTTTACGACCTCTACGAGGAGCGGATCGACCATTACGAGCAGAATCCGCCCGACCCCGCGTGGGACGGCGTCTTCGTCGCCACCAGCAAATAATCCTCGCCTCGCCGATTCGTGCCTTGTCCGCTTCCGCCGGGCATCCTAGGTTTCCTCCATGATCGGTATTTTCCAGCGGATGTACCGATGTCGGTCGCACTGGCTCACGCTCGGGCTCCTGCTTGTGATCGTCTCGCCCGCATCCGCCCAGAGCACCGCGGAGAAGTCCGCGGACCTGGCGCGGACCTTCGCCGCCATGGTCCGGGTCGAGGCGGAGATTCCGGCCGAGGCGCGCACCGCCAGGGCGCTCGGACGCAGGCGGACGGGTCACGGCGTGGTGATCGACGACGGCGGCCTGATCCTCACCATCGGCTACCTGATCCTCGAGGCGAGTGGGGTTCATGTGGTCGATAGCGCCGGAAAGCGGGTGCCGGCCCGCATCCTCGCCTATCATGGTGCGAGCGGCTTCGGACTGTTGAAGGCGGAGGGCGAGATCGAGGCGACGGCGATGCGGCTCGGCAGTTCGAAGACGCTGGCCGAGGCCCAGCCGGCCCTGGCGATAGGGCACGGCGGCGCGGTGGCGACCAGCGGCGTCTTCGTCGTCTCCCGCCGTGCCTTCGCCGGCTATTGGGAGTATCTGCTGGAAAGCGCGATCTTTACCGCGCCGCCCTATCGCAACTGGGCCGGCGCCGCCCTCGTCGACGCGGGCGGCCGGTTGGTCGGCATCGGCTCGCTGCTGGTGCCGAACGCCAGGCCGGGGGCGGAGCCCATCGCCGGCAACATGTTCGTGCCGATCGACCTCTTGAAGCCGATTCTGGGCGACCTGATCGCCGAGGGCCGCGATCCGGCCCCGGCGCGGCCCTGGCTCGGCATGTTCACCACAGAGACGATGGGCCGCATCCTGGTGACCCGCGTCTCGCCCGAGGGCCCGGCGCGCGGCGCGGGAATTCGGCCGGGCGACGTGGTAATCGGCGTCGGCGGCCGTCCGGTTGCCGACATGGCCGACATGTTGAGGCGGATCTGGGCGCTGGGACCGGCGGGCACCGAGATCGCGCTACTGGTGAGCCGGGGCGGCGAACCAGTCGAAGTCACCGTCCCCTCCCGCGACCGCCGCGCCTATCTCAAGCTGAAACAGAGCTATTAGAGCGGATCGAGTTCGATCCGAGCCGACCGGCCGGTTTCGGCGTCCGGCGACGCCGCGTCGGGCAGCCCGGAAAAACGATTCACGGATCGTGGAAGGGCGATGGTCCAAACGGGAACGAGCCCCCGCTCAATCGCCGAAGACGAGCCGGTCGCGATCGTAGAGCCGGGCCGCCAGCACGAACAGCAGCGCCGCGAAGACCGCCGTGGAGCCGATCGACACCAGCGTCTCGGAGAACAAGATTCCCTCGTCCCGCATCAGCTTGCCGATCAACAGCACCTGCGAGAAGGTCGGTACCCCCATCATCCAGATCTTCGCCTTGACCGGGATGAAGACCATGACCATGCCGGGAAGCGAGGGTATCAGAGGCAGGAGGCCGAGATTAGGTCTGGGTCTCCTTGTAGCTTCGGGTGACGGTGGCGACGATGATCTGGATCGCCACCGCGAAGGCGATGAGTGGTGCCGCCACCACCAGGGAGAGGCCGAAGATGTCGGTCCCCGGATTGACCACCACGCCGACGTCGCTGCGGGTCACGATCTCGAACATGATCTTGAAGGCGATGAGCTGGAAGACGACGGCGGTCAGCGTGAAGAGGAAGGTCGCCAGCGCCTTGCCGAACATCAGCTGCCAACGCGGTACCGGATTGGCCAGCAGCGGCTCCAGGCTACCGCGCTACCGCTCGCCGCTGGTGGTGTCGATCGCCAGATACACCCCGCCCACGAAAATCGTTAATATGATGAAGGGCGGCAGCATGTTGAGGAAAAAGCCCGCGAGGCTTCGGCTTCGCCCGACGTTGTCGTTCTGGATGTCGAGCGGTTGCGCCGCGTTCTGCGGTACCCCCAACTCCCTGAGCCGTTTGCGGCTGACCTCGTCGGCGAACGCGCGAAGCTTTTGCACGATCCGGCTCACCGTCAACACGGTCGACAGGCGCGAGGCGTTGATCACCACGCGCACCTTGGCCGGCTGCATCGCCTTGAAGTTCTCTTCGTAGCTGTTCGAAAGCACGAGGACGATATCGGCGTCGCCCTTGCGGACGGCGCCCCTGGAGTCCAAGGGCGCCGGCGCCACCTCGATCCCGTTCTGCAGCAGGTAGGCGATCAGGTCCGGCGCCATCTCGGCCCCGTGCACCGGCAGCTTGTAGCTGATCGGCAGCGTGGTGTCGGCGACGCGGGCCTGACGCTTGAACATGCCGCCGACGAAGGCCAGCAGCAGCCCCAGCAGCAAGGCGCCGATGAAGGGATAGATCAGCGCCATGAACAAACTGCGCCGGTCCCGGACATTGTCGATCGTCTCCTTGTGGAAGACGATCCAGACGTTGGTCAGCATCAGGCGACCTCGCGCCGGCCGTCGGCGACGGTCGCGAGAAAAACCTCCTCCAGATCGCGCTGGCCCGCGTCGCGGCGAAGTTCGTCGGGCGTGCCGTCGGCGACCACGCGACCCTCGGCGATCACCACGATCCGGTCGCAGAGCGCCTCCACTTCCGGCATGATATGCGAGCAGAAGAGGACGCAGCGCCCCTCGTCGCGGATGCCTCGGATGAGGGCCCGTACCGCCCGGCTGGCGGAAATGTCGAGACCGTTGGTCGGCTCGTCGAACATCATGCTGTGCGGCTCGTGCACCAGCGCGCGGGCGAGCGCCACCTTCAAGGTCTGGCCCTTGGAGAAGCCCTTGGCGCGACGGTCGGCGATGTCCTCCATCTCCAGCTGGACCATCAGCTCCTGGATCCGCGCCTCGAGCGGCGCCCCGCTCATGCCGTGGAGCCGGCCGTAGTAGCGGACGTGCTCGCGCGCGGTGAGGCGGGGATAGAGCCCGCGGTTGTCGGGGAGCACGCCGATCCGCCGTTGTACCTCCCTGGCGCTGCTCGACCGCGTCGTACCCGTCGACGCACGCATGACCCTGGTCGGGCCGCAGCACGGTGTAGAGAACCCGTAACGTCGTTGTCTTGCCCGCGCCGTTGGGACCGATCAGGCCCGTGATCTCGCCGTCGCGGGCGGTGAAACTCACGCCGTGCAACGCCTCGAACTGACCGAATGACTTGGTGACGTCTTTGACTTCTATCATCGAGGGTACGGCGCCTATTCGCGGATCACTGGCGCGAACATGCCCGATGGGGCCGCCGATTGGAAGGGTGGCCGGGTGCTTCGGATCGAACTCGATCCGCCCTAGGATGCGTCGCGGAGATCGGGGACGTAGGCCCTGGTCGCGAAATGCTCGTCGTCTCCGTCCGCGAAGCGGAGTCCGGCGTCCAGAATTGCGCCGTCCGGCACCTTTTCGAGAGGCACGTAGTAGCGGTCGTCGTCGCGAGTGACGGTGTCGTTGGAGACGGCGTTGTAGCAGATGATGAGCGTCCAGCGCCGCTTGTCGGAAAGGTTCTGTTCCGAGCGATGGAGCGCGTTGCAGTGGAAGATCACCGCGTCGCCGGGATCGAGTTCGCAGTCGACCACCTCGGAGCGTTCGAGGAGGTGCGCCAGGCGTTCGGGATCGGCCTCGTTCTGCCTGTCGGTGGCGGTGATGTGGTCGAGCCGGCCGGAGAGGTGGCTCCCCTTCAGGATCTTAAGGCAGCCGTTCTCCCCGTCGGAACGGTCGAGCGCCACCATGATCGACAGCATGTCCGGCCGGAGGCAGCCGTTGTAATACCAGTATCCGTAGTCCTGGTGCCATTCCCAGGCTCCCCCCTCGCCCGGATTCTTCGCTGTCAGCTTGGATTGATAGTGGTAGACCGGCTCGCCGATCAGCGCTTCCGCCGTGTCGACCATGCGCGCCGCGCGCGCGGCCAGGCCGTAGACGCTGTCGCCGGCACGGTTCCAAAGCGAGATCCGCGTGGCGCCCCCCTCCTTGTCGGCCCGGTCGATGGCGTGGTCCCGGATCATCGGGTCCTCCTCCATCGCGCGGCGCAGGAGGGCGACCTCGTCGGCATCGAACAGGCCCCGCGCGAAAACGAGCCCGTTCCCGTGGAATTCGGCGATCTCGGCGGGGGTCAGGACGCAGGTCATGCGACGGTCTCCGACATGTCTCGGACGCGGGGTGGCCAGCATATGCCCGCCCGGGACGAAGCGGAAGCGCGGACCGCATCCATTGTGTTCCCGACCCGGCCGGCTATATTGGGTCGAATGAAAATCGATCCTGGTGGCCGAGCGTGCATGAGATGATTCAGGAACGACCCTTCGCCGAGGTGGCGCGTCGCTTTCGGGAATTCGGCCTCCGCCCGACGCGGCAGAGGATGGCGCTCGCCCGCTTGCTGTTCGGCGCCGACGACCGCCACGTCACGGCGGAACAGCTGCACCAGGAGGCGAGCGAGCGGGGCATCAAGGTCAGTTCCGCCACGGTCTACAATACCCTCCACCTCTTCACCGAGGCGGGCCTGCTGCGCGAGGTCGCGGTCGACGGCACGCGGACCTATTTCGATACCAACACCCGCCACCACTACCACTTCTACGACGAGGTCAAGGGTATGCTGACCGACATTCCGGCCGACGCGATCCGGATCGCCGGCCGGCCCACGCCGCCCGATGGCCGCTGCGTCGAACGGGTCGATGTGGTGGTCCGGGTAAGTGGCAAGTCCTGACAGGTTCCCGCCCGGCGTTAAAGACAACTCCGCTTTTTTAGAAACGTTCTAAATAAGCCAGGCCAACCGCCGCTATCTCTATTTCGCCCTGAAGGCCGATATCGAGGGCTACAACGACGTCGCCGCCGTGTTCCGGTCCACCGCGGAAGGCGAGACCGGCCACGCGCACGGCCGCCTGAAATATCTCGAGGATACGGGCGAGCCCGCCACCGGCGAGCCGATCGGCGCCACCGGCGACAACCTGAAGGCCACGGGTCGGCTTCATTGTCGCCAATCTGTCGAGACCCTCGGAGCGCGTGCGGAAGTTCTAAAATGGAAGAGGCACGGCCGAGCGGCATATCAAGGAAGGCAAGCATGCGATTAACTGGACGCGGCTCTCTTGCCATGGCTTTCGGAGCAACGAGGTTCGCCTCCAGCTGCATGCTCTGGCCTACAATCTCGGCAACTTCCCGAGGACCTTGGCTCTGCCGTGGGCGGTCGAGCCCTGGTCCTTGAGGACACTCCGCGAGAAGCAGATCAAGATCGGCACCAAGGTCGTGCGCCATGGCCGCTAGGTCACTTTCCAGCTGGCGGAGGCTGCCGTCCCCAAAGCCTTGTTGGCCGAGATCCGACGGCGGATCGGTGAGCTGCGACCGGGCCCCTTGCCGCCATGACGAGGCCTCGGTCCAAAATTATCCACAAGACCCGATGCTCATTCAGCGACCGTTCAAGCCCAATTCAACCCAACAAGCCGAGGAGATCGCCATGCAATGTCCCGACCAGCAGTCAAATGGACTCACTCAGCCGAATTTGCTATCGCTTCCGGCTAGAAGCGGGCACTATCTGGGAAATGTCGGCTAAAGTGGAATAATTCAAAACACGATCGGAGGGAACATGAACACCGCAAGCAAGTGCCCGGTGATGGGCACCGCGCACCAGGCCGTTGGCGACACGGCGAATCAGCATTGGTGGCCGAACCAGTTGAACCTGCGGATCCTCCGCCAGAACCACCCCCAGGCCGATCCCAACGGCGAGGAGTTCGACTACGCCGAGGAGTTCAAAAGCCTCGACTTCGAAGCCCTGGCGAAGGACGTCGATGCGCTGATGACCCAGTCGCAGGACTGGTGGCCGGCCGATTACGGCCACTACGGACCGCTCTTCATCCGGATGACGTGGCACGCCGCGGGTACGTACCGCATCGACGACGGCCGTGGCGGCGGCGGCAGCGGCGCCCAGCGCTTTGCCCCCCTCAACAGCTGGCCCGACAACGTGAACCTCGACAAGGCGCGCCAGCTGCTCTGGCCGATCAAGCAGAAGTACGGCCGGAAGATCTCGTGGGCCGACCTTCTGATCTTCACCGGGAACCGCGCCCTGGAGACGATGGGCTTCAAGACCTTCGGCTTCGGCGGCGGCCGCGAGGACATCTGGGCGCCCGAGGAGGACGTCTACTGGGGCCCGGAGCGGGAGTGGCTCGACGACGAGCGCTACAGCGGCGACCGGGAGCTGGCGAATCCCCTCGGCGCCGTTCAGATGGGCCTGATCTACGTCAATCCGGAGGGGCCGAACGGCAACCCGGACCCGATGGCGTCGGCCCGGGACATCCGTGAGACGTTCCGCCGCATGGCGATGAACGACGAGGAAACGGTTGCGCTCATTGCCGGCGGACACACGTTCGGCAAAACCCATGGTGCCGCCGAAGAGAAGTACAAAGGTCCCGAACCCGAGGGTGCCCGCATCGAAGAGCAAGGCCTTGGCTGGACGAGCAGCCATGGCAGCGGCAAAGCCGGCGATACGATCAGCAGCGGGCTCGAGGGCGCCTGGACCAACGATCCGACCACGTGGGACAACGGCTACTTTGAGAATCTGTTCAAGTACAAGTGGGAGCTGACGAAGAGCCCCGCCGGCGCGAACCAGTTCACCCCCAAGAACCCCGAGGCGCAGGGGACCGTGCCGGACGCGCACGACCCGTCGAAACGGCACGCGCCGATGATGTTGACGAGCGACATCGCGCTGACCGTCGATCCGGTCTACAAGGAGATCTCGCAGCGCTTCCACGAGAACCCGGACGAGCTCGCCGACGCCTTCGCCCGGGCGTGGTACAAGCTGCTGCACCGCGACATGGGACCCGTCGCCCGGTACCTCGGCCCTTGGGTTCCCGAGGAGACGCTGCCCTTTCAGGACCCGGTGCCCGAGGTCACGCACGAATTGATCGACGACGCGGGCGTCGCTGCGCTCAAGGGCAAGATCCTCGACTCCAGCCTGTCCATCTCCCAGCTGGTCTCGACCGCCTGGGCGTCGGCCTCGACCTTCCGTGACACCGACAAGCGCGGTGGCGCGAACGGGGGGCGCATGCGCCTCTCGCCGCAGGCGGAGTGGGACGTCAACGTGACGTCCGGCGTGTCGAAGGTGCTGGAGACCCTGGAGGGGATCCAGCAGGAGTTCAACGGCTCGCAGACGGGCGGGAAGATGGTCTCGCTCGCCGACCTGATCGTGCTGGGCGGCTGCGCAGCCATCGAGGAGGCTGCGAAGAAGGCTGGGCACGGCGTGCAGGTCCCCTTCGCGCCGGGGCGCGCCGACGCCACGCAGGAGATGACCGACGCCGAGTCGTTCGCCGTGCTCGAGCCGACCGCCGACGGGTTCCGCAACTACCTGCAGAAGGGCCACGCGCTCTCGTCGGAGCACCTGCTGGTGGACAAGGCGTTCATGCTGACGCTGTCCGCTCCCGAGATGACCGCCCTCCTCGGCGGCATGCGCGTCCTGAACGCGAACGGCGGGCAGTCCGAACTCGGTGTCTTCACCAACCGACCCGAGACGCTGACCAACGACTTCTTCGTGAACCTGCTCGACATCGCGACGGAGTGGAAGGCTACCTCGGACACCGAGGACGTGTTCGAGGGCCGCGATCGCGGGACGGGCGAGCTCAGGTGGACCGGCAGCCGGGTCGATCTCGTCTTCGGTTCGAACTCCGAACTCCGGGCGCTCGCCGAGGTCTACGGGAGTGACGACGCCGAGCAGAAGTTCGTGCGTGACTTCGTGGCTGCGTGGGACAAGGTCATGAATCTCGATCGCTTCGACCTCGCCTGATCTCGGCGGAAAGGTCTTCGAGGGCTACCACGACATCTCCGCCGTTTTCCGCTTTCCAAGGTCCGGGCGGACCGCCGCCGGGCGGTGATCGAGATCATGCGCCATTGGCGGATACCGGTCGGCCCCTTCGTCGCCTTCTATTTCGAAAACCGCGACACCATGCCGCAATAGATCCAGGAAATGCCGTGGATCGAGAAAGGCGGCGTGGAACAGGTCCAGGACGAGCTGGACGCCTACAACTCGCTGATCCCGAAGGGCGACGAACTCGTTCGCGACCATGATGATCGAGATCGACGACGAGGCCCGTCGGACCCAGACCTTGGCCAGGCTCGGCGGAATCGAGAAAACGGTCGAGCTTCGGATCGGCGAGAGACGGATCGCGGCGGTGCCGGAACTGGGCGACGCCGTGGAGCGCACGACGGCCGCCGGCAAGACCTCCGCCATCCACTTCCTCCGCTTCCCCCTCTCCGCCGGGGATATCGAGCGGTTGCGCGAGGGTGGGGAGGAAGTCCTGCTGTCGATCGGCCACGGCGAATACGGCCACATGGCGGTGCTGCCCCCCTCGGCGCGCGAGGCGCTGGCCGCCGACTTCGCTTGAATTGCCTGAATTGCTTGCGGATGGCGGGCCGGGCGGACATGCTGGCGCCATGAGCAACGATGATCGCCGCGAGCGGCAGTCCGCCGCCCTTCGGGCCAACCTCGCCCGCCGCAAGGCGCAAAGCCGGGCCCGGGCCGACGATTCGGCGGAGAACGACCCCAATCTCGCCACAAAGGACGGCTCCACTGCCTCCACGCGGCGGCGGGCGGGGCGGGAAGGCACCGCCGCGCGCAAGACCCGTACTTCCTTTCAGGCGCCCGAATGACGGCCGGCTCCGGCTCGTCGCGGACAGCCCTTCCCTTTTCCCTCGTCACGGGAGTATAGAGCCGGCACGTGCGACGGTTCAGGCGAGACCCCATCCGGCGAGATCATGGACAGTATTCGCATCATCGGTGGTCGACCGCTCGAAGGGCGGATTCAGGTCGGCGGGGCCAAGAACGCGGCCTTGCCGCTCATGGCGGCGGGGCTGCTGACGGATCAGCCGCTGACCCTCGCCAACCTGCCGAGGCTCTCCGACATCGAGACGATGCTGCAACTGCTGGCGCGCCACGGTGTCGAGATCGCCCTCGAGGACGACGCGGAATCGGGCCGCCGCGTGACACTCTCGACCCCGGCGCTCGCCGACGATACCGCGCCCTACGACATCGTGCGCAAGATGCGCGCCTCGATCCTGGTGCTAGGCCCGCTGCTGGCTCGCTGGCGGCGGGCGCGGGTCTCGCTTCCCGGTGGCTGCGCCATCGGCAGCCGGCCGGTCGACCTGCATATCGACGGCTTGCGCCGCCTCGGCGCCGAGATCGAGCTCGCCGACGGTTATGTGGCGGCGAGGGCGCCCGACGGCCTCGCCGGCGCCACGATCCGCTTTCCGAACGTCTCCGTGGGCGCCACGGAAAACTTGCTGATGGCGGCGGTGCTCGCCAAGGGCCGGACCGTGCTGGAGAACGCGGCCAGGGAACCGGAAATCACGGACCTCGCCAACTGCCTGGTGGCGATGGGCGCCGAGATCGACGGCATCGGCGGCGACCTCCTGACCATCGACGGGGTCGAGGCCCTGCACGGGGCCAAGCACCGGGTGTTGCCGGACCGGATCGAATGCGCGACCTACGCGGCGGCGGTCGCGGTTACCGGCGGCGCGGTCACGCTAGTGGGCGGCCGGCTCGACCTGATGGAAGCGGCGGCGGGGGTTCTGCTGGATGCCGGCGTGGGCGTGGAGCGGGATGGCGACAATCTCCGGGTCTGGCGCGACGGCGGGACGCTCAGGGGGGTCGATGTGACGACGCAGCCCTATCCCGGCTTTCCGACCGACATGCAGGCCCAGATCATGTCGCTGATGACGACGGCCGAGGGCGCGGCGGTGATCAGCGAGACGATCTTCGAGAACCGCTTCATGCATGTCCAGGAGCTGCGCCGCATGGGCGCGGATATCGTCGTCAAGGGCGGTACGGCCCTGGTACGGGGCGTGCCGCGCCTCTCGGGCGCGCCGGTGATGGCGACCGATTTGCGCGCTTCGGTCTCGCTCGTCCTCGCCGGCCTCGGCGCCCGGGGCGAAACCCGGGTCAACCGGATCTACCACCTCGATCGCGGCTACGAACGCCTGGAGGCGAAGCTCGCCGCCTGTGGGGCCGAGATCGAACGGGTGCCCGAATAAGAGGCCGCGGATCATGAGCGAATACCTGAAACTCCGCGCCCAGGGTCTCCAGGACTTGGAAGTGATCTCCGCCTGCCTGCAGGACGCGCTCACCTGCGTCTCGGACATGGCCTACCTCTCGGAAGAGAACCGCTTCGCCGTCGTCTTTTCCCGCTACATGTGGGAGGCGGCCGATCGCGACGCCGCGGCCAAAGGCCTCCGCATCCGCGCCGGCCTCCACTTCGAGAGCGTGCGAGCGGTGGCCATCCAGGGCGTCGACCAGGAGCATCGCCTGGGTCTGATCCCGCTCCTCGCCCTGACCGCGAACGAAATCGCGGATGGCGTCGAAGTGGTCTTCGAATTCGGCGGCGGCGGCCGGCTGCGGCTCCGGGCCGACCGGATGGAGGCGATGTTGACCGACATCGGCGCCCCCTGGCCGACGCCCAACCGGCCGGACCACGAGCTGGAACGGGGCGATTGATGGTCACTAATTTTAGTCCCGGCCGGGGGCGCCATCATTTACGATGGCCAAGCCTGGGCCCGAGACGACGGAGTTCCAGACCGTGAACGCGAACGAACCGGTGGTGATCGCCGTGCCCAAGGGCCGCATCGGCAAGGAGCTGCGCCCGTTCCTCGCCCGCGCCGGCATCGAGCCGGAGGGGGCCTTCGACGATCCGGAGTCTCGCCGGCTGCGCTTCGCCTGCGAGGAGGCGGACGTCGAGATTGTCCGCGTGCGGAGCTTCGACGTCGCGACTTTCGTCGCCTTCGGCGGCGCGCACCTGGGCGTCGCCGGCCACGACGTTCTGCTGGAGTTCGACTATCCGGAGATTTACGCCCCGCTCGACCTGGCGATAGGCGCCTGTCGGCTGGCCGTCGCCGAGCCGAAGGACTTGGCGCTCACCGACGATCCGAGGACCTGGAGTCACGTCCGGATCGCCACCAAGTATCCCCGTCTCACCCGCCGCCACTTCGCCGCGCGCGGCGTGCAAGCCGAATGCATCAGCCTGAACGGCGCCATGGAACTCGCGCCCTCGCTCGGCCTCTGCCGCCGCATCGTCGACCTGGTCAGAACCGGCGATACGCTTCGCGCCAACGGTCTCGTGGAGGTGGAGCGGATCGCCGAGGTCACCTCCCGGCTGATCGTCAACCGCGCGACCATGAAGACCCGGCCGGAGCGGATCGGCGCCTGGGTGCGCCGTTTCGAGGACGCCCTCGATGCCGCTTAGACTGCAAGGCGGCGAGGCTGGCTTCGAGACGGCGTTTCAGGACCTGCTCGCGGCCAAGCGCGAACCGGCGCCGGACGTCCGGGCCGATGTCGAGGCGATCATCGGGCGCGTCCGCCGCGAGGGCGACGCGGCGGTACACGAGCTGACGCGGCGCTTCGATCGGATCGACCTTTCCAAGACCGGCAGCCGCGTTCCCGAAGCCGAGATCGAGACCGCCGCCGAACGGGTCGATCCGGCGACGATCGAAGCGCTGCACGCCGCGGCGGCGCGGATCGTCGACTATCACCGCCGCCAGTTGCCCGACGACGAGCTTTACGAGGACGGCCTCGGCAACCGGCTCGGTCATCGCTGGCGGCCGATCCCCGCCGTGGGCCTCTATGTCCCGGGCGGGCTCGCCGCCTATCCTTCCTCCCTGCTGATGAACGCGCTGCCGGCCCGGATCGCCGGCGTGCCGCGCCTCGTCATGGTGGTGCCGACCCCCGACGGGGCGTGCGATTCCCTGCTGCTGGCGGCCGCGCAAATCGCCGGGGTCGACGAGATCCACCGCATCGGCGGCGCCCAGGGGATCGCGGCGCTCGCCTACGGCACCGAGACGATCGGGCCCGTCGACAAGATCGTCGGCCCCGGCAACGCCTGGGTGGCCGAGGCCAAGCGCCAGGTCTTCGGCCACGTCGGCATCGACATGATCGCCGGGCCCTCCGAGATCCTGGTTGTCGCCGACGGCCTGAACGACCCGGACTGGATCGCCTGGGACCTGCTGAGCCAAGCCGAACACGATACGGCGGCGCAGTCGATCCTGATTACCGACGACGCGGACTTCGCCGACCGGGTCGAAGCGCGGATCGAGGCAATTCTGACGGACCTGCCACGCTCGGATATCGCGTCCGAGAGCTGGGCCCGCCATGGCGCCGTCATCACGGTCGCCAACCTGCTCGAGGATGCGCCGGCGCTGATCGATGCGATCGCGCCCGAGCATCTGGAACTCGCCGTCATGGGCCCCGAAGAGCTACTGGACCGCGTCACCAACGCCGGCGCCATCTTCCTCGGCCGCTGGACGCCCGAGGCGATCGGCGACTACGTCGCCGGACCCAACCACGTGCTGCCGACGGCCAGGAGCGCCCGCTTCTCCTCCGGGCTCGGCGTGCTCGACTTCATCAAGCGGACCAGCCTGGTGCACTGCACGGAGGAAGGTCTCGCCGAGATCGGCGTGCATGCCGTCCGCCTGGCGGAGGCGGAGGGGCTCGACGCCCACGCCCGCTCCGTCGCCGCGCGCTTGGGCCCCCGCGGGTAGAAGCGCCATGATTCAGGCCGTCCACCGTATCGCCCGGATCAGCCTCGACGAGAGCTCGCTCTCGCGCCGGGCGCCGCACCTGGAGCAGGAGCGCCACGTCGCGGTCGCCGACCTGCTGCACGAGAACTATTTCCATCCCCGCGACCACGCGGGAGGCCCCTATGGCGTCCGCCTCGGCATGCAGGAAAACCGCCTGGTGATTACGGTCACGGATGCGCAAGACGACCACGTCGGCCTGATTCTGCTGTCGCTGACGCCGCTGCGACGCGTCATCCGCGACTACGCCACGGTCTGCGAGAGCTACTACGAGGCGCTCACCACCTCGCCCTCCCGGGTGGAGGCGATCGACGTCGGCCGGCGGGCCTTCCACGACGAGGGCTCCGAGATCCTGCGCCAACGCCTCGACGGCAAGATCGAGCTCGATTTCGAGACCGCGCGCCGCCTCTTCACCCTGATCTGCGCCCTCCGCACGCGCGGCTGAAAGCCCGTAATGTCGGCCCCGTCGGCCAAGCGGCTTGATTTTTAGCCTCCACGTCCGCATCTTGTGCCCCGCCCGGGCCATGACCGCCATGAACGGCGGCCCCGACGGCCGCCCCGTTCTCCCGGCCCAGCCACCCATGGAATATACCTCGGGGTGGTTGGGCCGGCGGAGCGGATGGCCGGGGCCCGGGATGGAAACTTGGCGGACAGACGATTTGGAGACGGAATGGCGAAAGAGGAATTGTTGGAGTTTCCGGGGACGGTAAATGAACTCCTGCCCAACGCGATGTTCCGCGTGACCCTCGAAAACGGCCACGAGGTCCTGGCCCATACGGCGGGCAAGATGCGCAAGCATCGCATCCGCGTTCTCGCCGGCGACAAGGTGCTGGTGGAAATGACGCCGTACGACCTGACCAAGGGCCGCATCACTTATCGCTACAAATAACGATCCCGCCGGCCCGGGCGTGCGTGACGCGCGCACGCTGGTGCTCGCCTCCGCCTCGCCCCGACGGCTCGAGCTTCTGGAGCGTATCGGCATCGCGCCCGACGAGGTCCTGGCGCCGGAGATCGACGAAACCCCACTGAAAGCCGAGCCGTCGATGGCACTCGCCGGACGTCTCGCCGAGGCCAAGGCTCGGGTAATCGCGGACGCGCGGCCGGGATGCTTCGTGCTGGCCGCCGACACGGTCGTCGCCATGGGCCGGCGGATGCTGCCGAAGGCGGAGGAGCCGTCCACCGCCGAGGACTGTCTCCGCCGGCTTTCCGGACGGCGCCACCGCGTCGTCACCGGAGTCGCGCTGATCGCGCCCGACGGCCGCTCGGGCCGGCGCCGCGTGGTCTCGACCGTCACCTTCAAGCGGCTGTCGCCGCGCGAGATCGACTGGTATCTGGTGCACGGCGAATGGCGGGGCAAGGCCGGCGGTTACGCGATCCAGGGCCGGGCCGAGGTCTTCGTCCGCGCGCTTCGGGGTTCCTATTCGAACGTCGTCGGGCTGCCGCTGGCCGAGACCTGGAATCTGCTCGGCGGCCTCGGTTATGCAATCCCGCCGGAGGCATAGACGGAATGCGGCGGATCCTGGTGGAGCGCGGCCCGCTCGAAACCCGCATCGCCCGGCTGGACGACGAACGCCTGGTCGAGATCGAGATCCAGCCCGTCGACGAGGCGGTCCGCGTCGGCGCGATCCTGCTCGGCCCGGTGCGGGTGGTGGTGCCGGCTCTCTCCGCGGCCTTCGTCGACATCGGCGGCGGCCCGGAAGGGTTCCTCCCGTTGGGCCGAGGCCGCCCGCCGAACGAAGGCGCGGCGGTCCGGGTCCAGGTCACCCGCCCAGCGACGGCCGACAAGGGGCCGCGCCTGAGTTTGGCGGCCAATCTTGTCGGCCACCGCCTGGTACTCACCCCCGATGGCGCCGAAATCCGTCTATCCCCCCGCCTGAAGGACAAGGCGGAACGCCGGCGCCTGGCCACCTGGGCCGAGGATTTCCGCGACGGCCGAGGGGCCGTGTTCACGCTTCGCCGCAACGCGGCGGGCGCCGGCCTCGACCGGCTCGACGATGAAGCAGAGCACCTGATCGGCCGCTGGCGCGGCATCGAGACCCGGGAGGCGGAGGCGCTTTCGGTGCTCGATCCCGACGACGATGAAATCCATCGCCTCCTCGTCGAAGTGGCGGGCGAGGATATCGAGATCACCTTCGACGAGCTGGACGACCTGGCCAGGGCCCGGGCCTGGTGCCGGCGTTTTCGCCCCGAGACCGAAGGGCGCCTCCACCACCACGCCGGGCCGGTGCCCCTCTTCACCGCCCTCGCCGTCGAGGCGGAGATCGAGGCGGCGCTGGAACGGGAGGTGGCGCTGCCCTCGGGCGGCTGGCTCCATATCGAGCCGACCCGGGCGCTCACCGCGATCGACGTCGATAGCGCGGGCGACGGTGGCGCGGGTGCGCGAGCGCGGACGGCGCGGCGGGTGAACCTGGAAGCGGCGGTGGAGATCACGCGCCAGCTGCGGCTGCGGTCGGTCGGCGGGCTGGTCGTCGTCGACTTTCTGAATCTCTCCCAGCGGGCGGATCGCGCCGCCGTGCTCGCGGCGCTCGACGAGGGCTTCGCGGAGGACCCGACAGCCGTCCGCCACGGCGGGTTTTCGAGCCTCGGCCTGGTGGAAATCGCGCGGACCCGGACCCGACCCTCCCTCGCCGAGCGGCTGTTGTCGCCGGACGGCCGGCGACCCAACGCCCGGGCGCTGGCATCGGCCATGCTGCGAGGCGCCGCGGGCGAGACCGTGCGGGGCGCCGCCTCGCTTCGCCTGGTGGCGGCACCGGAAGTGATCGCCGCCATCCCGGCGCCCGAGCGGGCGGCGGCCTTCCTCGCCCATCGCCTCGGCCGGACGATCGAACTGCTGGCGGAAGACGGCTTGGCGCGCGAGACTTGGCGCCTCGAAGCTGGAGAACTTCGATGACGACAAGGAAGACCTGCGCGATATGCGAGCGCGAGGTGGTGGAGCGCTACCGCCCCTTCTGTTCGCGCCGCTGCGCCGACATGGACCTCGCCGGTTGGTTCAGCGAACACTACCGGCTGACCGAGCAGGCACCGTTCGACGAGCTGGAACCGGAAGAGCTGGCGGCGCTCGAGGAGGCGCTGGCCGGCGCGCTTTCCGGTCGAGACGATACGCCGTAGCCGCGGAGACGGCGCCGGCGCTATGCTTCACCGATCCGCCAACTTCGCAAGGGAAACGAGACCATGAACATCCAATCGACGCCCGCGAGCGACGGCGCGAACGCCCGCGCCGCCGACCACGCCGGCAACCTTGCCCGCTTCGCCGAGGAATTCCGCCTCGACGCCGTGCCGGCGCACGTCGTGGCCCGGGCCAAGCTGTCGCTGCTGGACTCGCTCGGCATCGGCCTCGCCTCGGTCGGCCGCGACTATGCGGACGCCCTGGCCGACGCATTGGCGGAAATCGGCGGGCCGGGAGAATTCCCCGTGCTGGGCATGGGCCTGAAGCTCTCCATGCGCGACGCGGCGCATCTGAACGGCACGCTGATCCACGGCCTCGACTTCGACGACACCCATTCGGGCGCCGTCGTCCATACCTCCGCGAGCGCGCTGCCGACGGCGCTGGCCGCCGCGCGCGCGACGGGCGCCGACGGGGCCCGGCTGCTGGCCGCCTTCATCATCGCTTCCGAGGCCTCCAGCCGCATCGGCCTCGCCGCAGGCGGCGGTTTCCACGAGAAGGGCTACCACCCGACTGGCGTCGTCGGCACCTTCGGCGCGACGCTCGCCGCCGGCTACCTCTTCGGCCTGGACGTGGAGGGGCTGCGCGATGCCCAGGGGATAGCGCTTTCCATGGCGGCGGGCAGCATGGAATTTCTCCAGGACGGTGCCTGGAGCAAGCGCCAGCACCCCGGCTGGGCCAGCGTCTGTGGCTTGAGCGCCGTCGCCATGGCGCGGAACGGCTTCGTCGGTCCCCGCCAGCCCTATGGTGGCCGCCATGGGCTCTACGCCCTCTATACGCCCGACGGGCGCGAGATCGACTGGTCGGTGATCGACCGCGAACTGGGCCGCCGCTGGGAGCTGACGGGCATCGCCTTCAAGCCCTATCCCGCCTGTCACATGACCCATGCCTTCGCCGACGCGGTGCTGAAAATCGCCGACGAGCACTCCATCGGCGCCGACGACGTGGCCTCCATCCACGCCCTCGTCGCCGAGGGCGAGGTGCCCGTGGTCTGCGAGCCGGAAGAGAGCAAGCAGCGCCCGCGGAATGCCTATGAAGCCCAGTTCAGCCTGCCCTACGTGATGGCGGCGACGCTGACGCGCGGCGGCTTCGGCCTGGCCGAGCTGGAGGCCGACGCGACCGGCGATCCGGCGATCCTCGACCTCTGTCGGCGGACCACCTATGGCCTCGATCCCGATTCGGCCTATCCGACCTACTATTCCGGCGCCGTCGAGGTGACGACGAAGGACGGCCGCGTGCTCCGCCACCGCGAGCAGATCAATCGCGGCGCGGAGGCCAATCCGGTGGCGCCGAGCGAGGTTTATGCCAAGTTCCGCCGGAACGCGGGCCTCCGTTTCGGGCCCGCCCGGGTCGAGGCGATCCTCGAGGCGGTCGATTCCCTGGAGGCCATGGGCGAGGTCTCGACCCTCGAGGCGCTGGTGAGCGGCGCCGAGTGAGTGGGCGAGGCGGCGGCGATGGGGGCTCCAGGCCGACGAATGCCGTGTTTTCGGACCGATTCATCGAAAACCTCGTCGCGGCTTGCGCCTCGGCGGCCTCGGCGGGGCGAGCCATGTGCCCACCCGGCGCGAATTCCATGGCCATGACATGGCGACCGGCGCGGCCCGGCGCAAGACGCTCGCGAGGGCGGCGGCGCGGCGGCCTGGAAAGGTGCCACCGGGCGGGAAAACGCGCGGAATTCCCCGCTTCCTTGTCCCCGGCGATCTCGCCCGGATCCGCGGGTCCAGGGCAAGGTCCAGCGTCGCGCGCGGCGTCGCGCGGGCCGGCGCCCCGGGTGTCCGTAACGATCGGGCCGCTCCGGACCCGCCTCGACGGGGCCTGAAACCCGCGCTCCGGCCCGCGTTCGCGGCCGTTTCGGTGTTGGTCTGGCGCAGGCCTGGCGTAGGCCCGATGGTGGCGTCGCGCCGGCCTGATGTCTCGATTCCCACTCGGGCCGGCGAGGCGGGCGACGCCGATGGCCGAGATCAACGCCCTGTTCGAGCCCTGGTACCTCGCCCGCGACCGCGCGGAAATCGCCCGGACGCTCAAGGCCGCCCCAGTGCCCGCCGCGGCCGGTCCGCGACCTGGGCGAGGTGACGGCGGACGCCCACATGCGGCGGCGCGGCATGCCGCCCGACGTGGCGCACCCGATCCTGGGCAGCGTGACCCCGCCGGCGAGCCCGCTCGGATTTCACGGCGCGGCCGCGCCGGAACTCAAGCTCCTTCCCGCCTTGGGCGAGCACACGGGCGAGGTGCTGGGAGAGTGGCCGGGGCTGGGCGGGGCGGAAATCGAGACGCTCCACCAGGCGGTGCCCGCGGCGCGGGCACCCGGGACGAGGAATGACGAGGTTTCGCCGCGTCGGCGCAAAAATCGACGTGGGCCGACCCCCCGCCGGGCCGGGGTACCGCGCGAAAATATACCGCCGAGCGCGTCGAATAGGTGTGGTTCATGTCTCCCATATTGCGTGCCGCGCTAGGCGCCAGCGAGGGGGCGTAAGATTTTGAATCATTTAAGGTTTCCGGCCCCGACCCTGGGTCCGCCGGACGCCGGCGGGCGCGGCCTTGGATCATGGCAAACATACCTCTCGGGGCGGGTGAGCGGAGGGTGTCCAAAGCGGCTCATCGGGTGTCGAAATCCGTCGCGAATGAAGCCAAATCGGCCCGAAATGAGGATTCCCGATTGGCACGGGCGCGCGAGCTGCTAAATCGACCTGGCGTCATCATGGCGTCGTTTCGCGCCGAGCGGGCGGGGCGTGGCCGATGGCGAGGTCCGGGATCGGGGCAAGCATTCGACGCTGCAAGACCGGGCCCCCGACGCCGCGACCCCCTGCAAGATGCAAGACGCGACCCCGTACCCTGCGAGCACTCCAAGACGATCTGACACAACGTATCGCCGCGACTGTCATGCCCGAGTTGGAACAAAAGGACCTTTCAACTCCTACATCTGGCCCCGACCAGAACCTGGATGCATGGGGCCTTCTCCATCAGGCCCTGGCACTAATTTACGAATATCATCCGGAAGGCTACGCCGAGGCACGCGCAAATTTGGAAAAGGCAATCCGCCGGGCGAAAACGATTCCGGTTTCGCCACAGTACACGACTCGTTCATGCTCGTGCCTATGCCTGGATAGCATACAGTTATACTCGTGATCTGTTGGTCGGCGCCGCAACACCTAGTGAAGAAATCTGGGAGAAGGCCGTTTCCGCCGGGCGCCAATCCATTGAGCTCGATGATCTTAACGGTTTCGCTTATGTTGTCATGGGACTCGTTTATTTAAGGACGGGTCAGCACGATCTGGCGATCGCCGAAGATTAGCGCGCCATAGAGCTCCATCCCAACTTGGCCATGGCGCATATGGTACTCGGGCAAGTTCTCGGGCAATCCGGACGGACGGCCAGGAGGGCATTCCGACGCTTGAGAGAGGAATGCAACTCAATCCAAGGGATCCACGACTTCGGAATATTCTCGACCTCTCCGCGAATGTTTTCATCACGGCCGAAAATTATAATAAGGCGGTGGAACTGGCATGAGATTCAATCCAGCGAAGACCGGACAACGCCATGTCCCATTTGTATTTGGCCGTCGCGGAGGAGGGCATTCCGACGCTTGAGAGAGGAATGCAACTCAATCCAAGGGATCCACGACTTCGGAATATTCTCGACCTCTCCGCGAATGTTTTCATCACGGCCGAAAATTATAATAAGGCGGTGGAACTGGCATGAGATTCAATCCAGCGAAGACCGGACAACGCCATGTCCCATTTGTATTTGGCCGTCGCGTTGGCGCAACTTGATCGGACCGACGAAGCCCATTCGGAACTGGCGACAGCCCAAGGTATCGACCCCGATATAGTGCAGCGCCATGAATCGATCCGTCCTCAAAAATACTCCAAGGATCGTGAGTATTTCCTTGAAGGTCTCCGCAACGCTGGATGGGAAGGTTGACCCACAACCGTCATTTGCAGCCACGTTACCAGCTCCAATGTCGCCAATTGGCTGAGGCTGTTGAAAAAGTCGGTTGAGCCGTCGGGCTGGCTGTGATTCCATTGTTTTTGTGAATCGCGGGAGGGCAGATCGATGATGGGACCGGCGCAAGACCAGCAAGACCGCCTTTTCTATGAGTTCTGCCTGGACGATATGGTTCCCGCCAATCACCTGCTGCGCAAGATCGACGCGGTTCTCGATCTGAGCTGGCTCCGGGCGGAGATGAAGCCGCACTACAGCATGATCGGGCGGCCGTCGGTTTGCCCGGAGTTGATGATCCGGATGCTTCTGGTCGGCTACTGCTTCTCCATCCGCTCGGAACGTCGGCTCTGCCAAGAAGTCGAACTGAACCTGGCCTATCGGTGGTTCTGCCGGCTCGGGTTGGAAGACCGGGTTCCCGATCACTCGACGTTCTCCGTCAATCGCCATGGCCGCTTCCGGGAGAGCGATATCCTGCGCACGGTGTTCGAAGAGGTCGTCTGTGGCTGCATGAAGGCAGGGCTGGTCGGCGGCGAAGGCTTTGCCGTGGATGCCAGTGTGATTGAAGCCGATGCGAGCCGCTTTCAGCGGGTCGAGGGCGCCTCCGTCGACTGGAGCGATGAAGAGCTGGCGCGCCGCCCGGTTGCCGAGTACGTGGCGGCGTTAGAGAGCGAGAACCCGACGACCAACCCCGAGCGCCCGCCCAAGGCGATGTCGCCGGTTGATCCCTCGGCCGCCTGGACCACACGCGGTCGCCACAAGGTGATGTTCGGCTACAGCCTCAACTATCTGATCGATCTGGAGGAGGCGGTGATCGTCGATGTCGAGGCGACGCCGACACGGATCTCCAAGGAAGTCGATGCCACGGAGACCATGATCGAGCGCACCGAAGAGCGCTTCGCCCTGAAGCCGGACCGCGTTGGCGGCGATGTCGCCTACGGCACCGCCGAGACGTTGAAGTGGTTGATCGAACGCGGGATCGAACCGCACATTCCGGTCTGGGAGAGACCGCGTGCCCGTGAGGACACCTTCTCCCGCGAAGACTTCAGCCATGACGAGGCGCGCGACGTTTATGTCTGCCCCCAAGGTCATGTGCTGAAGACCAACGGTCGCGTCCATGACGGCACGAGGCTCCACTACCGGGCAAGCACACTCGATTGTCGCGATTGCCCCTTGAAGCCCCGATGTTGTCCAAGGGCGCCGCAACGCCGGCTCACCAGGGACATCAATGAAGCCGCGCGCGACTACACCCGCGCGCTGATGGGGAGCGAGGCCTATGCGATCTCC
This sequence comes from Alphaproteobacteria bacterium, assembly GCA_965226475.1. Classification (GTDB taxonomy): domain Bacteria; phylum Pseudomonadota; class Alphaproteobacteria; genus JASLMY01. The sequence goes on from CBDDDJ010000003.1 coordinate 1,009,208, forward strand.
AGCGCCGAGCGCAAGAAGATCGAGAGCCTCTTCGGTGAGGTGAAGCACATCCTCGGCCTCGACAGGCTCCGATTACGCGGACTCACCGGGGCGAGAGACGAGTTCCTCCTCGCCGCCACCGTGCAAAACCTGAAACGGCTGATCCGTCGAGTCACCGTTCCGCCGCCGACGCGCCCAGCGGCCGCCTGAGCCGACACGAGATCGCGGATCAAGGAGAAGACTAAGGGAAAGTGGCCTAAGTGTCTGGCCCGAAAAGAGTTGAGTGATTTCAGTCAGTTGTGATTCACTGTTTGTATTTAGCAACCAGGGAGACACAACATGTGGACCAAAATCACTCGCCCGAAGTATGAACGCGACCTGCTGCGCTACGCAAGCGACCTGACGGATGGAGAATGGAAGGTGCTGGAGCCGTTGCTGCCTCGCGCCAAAGCGCTGGGACGGCCTCGGACGACGGCATTGCGCGAGGTGGTGAATGCGATCCTCTACCTACTGCGTAGCGGCTGTCCATGGCGCATGCTGCCCCGGGACTTCCCGCCACGCTCGACGGTGCAGCGCTACTTTTATCTCTGGCGGGACGACGGCACCTGGTCCGAGGTCAACCGGCAACTGCTGGTCGCGGCGCGCGAGGCCGAGGGCCGCGCGGCCGGCCCGTCGGCCGGTATCATCGACAGTCAGAGCGTAAAAACCACGGAAAGCGGCGGTATCCGGGGCTTCGACGCCGGAAAGAAAGTCAAGGGCCGCAAGCGTCACATCCTCACCGACACCGGCGGCCTGCTGGTCGCGGTCGTGGTCCACGGCGCCGAGATCCAGGACCGCGACGGCGCGCCGGCGGTGTTCGCCGCCATCCCCCGCCACTTTCCCCGCCTGCGCCACGTCTTCGCCGACGGCGCCTATGCCGGGCCCAAGCTCGAGGGCGCACTGAAGCGGATCGGCCGCTGGTCGCTGGAGATCGTCAACCGTCCCGCGGGCGTGAAGGGCTTCCAACTCCTGCCCCGCCGATGGGTCGTCGAGCGCACGCTCGCCTGGCTCAATCGAAACCGGCGGCTGGCCAAGGACTTCGAGACGGCCATCGAGACCGCCGAGGCCTGGATCTTCCTCGCCAGCATCCAACTCCTCACGCGCCGTCTCGCAAGAGCCTGAAAACACTCGATTCATTTCGAGTCGGACTCTTAGAACCGGCGAAGGCCCGATCGGAAATGTCCGACCTGATTATCAGCGGACACCCGAGAAGCCACAAACACCGACTTTTTCAACAGCCTCGGCTACCAATGACCGAATCGGCCACTTCGGCCTGACGGGGACTATGCCCCCAGCTCCAGACATTCACGATGGCGGGGCTAGTTTGTAGGCGTAGCTCGCCGACCGCCCACCCTTTGCCGGCCCACTCCGTCGACGGCGGACACAGCCGGCGGTCCGGGTTGACCAGCCCGGGGACCGGGGCCGGCAGGCGGTCCTCGGCGATCAGGATCGAATAGTCGTCGTCCACCGAAAGCAGCCCGCGGTCGAACATCCAATGCACCGTGCCGCTCAAGGCGATGCCGTTTCGCACCGAGTCCGGGCCCAGGTCGGCGACGGGGCGGATGAGGGCGGCCGGCACCACCTGGTCGTGGCGTGACCCGGAAAAGACGTCGGCGGTTTCGGCTTGGCGCCGGATTCCAACGTGGTATCCTTCTCGTCTGGAGCAACGCCGATGCGCTTCTTCGTCCTGGTTTTCTCAGTCCTTGTGCTGGCGGTGCCCGTGGTCGCACGGGAATTCACGAAAGGCTTTGAGGCCTACCAACGCGGCGACTTCGCGGCGGCGCTACAAGAGTGGCGACCACTGGCCGAGCAGGGCAATACCGCCCAGGGCATCATCGGCTACATGTACCACAACGGCCAAGGCCCGCCGAAAGACTATGTACAAGCGCATATGTGGTACAGCATCGCGGCACGGAAGGGTGACAGACATGCCGCCGGAAACCGCGATTCAATAGCAACGGAAATGACGCGCGGCGTTGTTTCGAGGGCCCAACGCCTGGCTCGCGAATGGATGGAGAAGCATGGGAAGTAGGCCGGCGCGGATGCGTTGCCTCATCACTATCGCCATGGCCCTCGGGCTGGCGCCGTCGTGGGCGGCGTAGGACTTCGAGAACGGCTTGGGGGCATGCGAACACGCTATTTCCGGGGACAGCTTTTTTGCAAAATGGATCTCCGTCGCGAATTTGGAGGTCTTGAATGTTGAGATGATACCGACCTGCGTTGCGTGCAACTCATCGCGGGTCGGCAAGCGCGACCGCGCGCCCGAGCTTGTGCGAGGAAAAGCCCGCGCGGCGTTTGAACGCCGAACAACCGGCAATGGGTTCCCCTCATTGTCGCTTGGTAGTGTGCCAGGCATGGCGCTGATCTAGGAGGTGGAAGTTCTTCACGGGCCGTGATGACCGGAAGCGTTAGCTGAAGGCAACTGCGTCGCCGCGAGGCGGGGTGGGGAGGAAGCTGGAGGCAAAACCCGGAGCGGACGAACAGGAATCGGATACAAGGCCTGCGTGGTGGGGTAATCCGGCTACGGACGGAGAAGCGCGATCGTCATCCGGGCACGCACGTGGGTAAATCCGGCCGCGACCGGGGGAAAGATCGACGTCTTACCCTGGGAGATCTCCCCGGGTCTCGGGACGATCCCGAGCAGGGCCTCGGCAACGAGGTCCGATGTCCGAGGAGAAGTCAGCAGAGGCCATGGTAGCCGTCCGACGTTTGCGCGTCGGCCGGTGAAGGGCCGAATCCGGAGGCAAGGAGCAGTCTGGACCGACTCGATGAGCGTGGAGCAGCAGCAAGGCGAGGCTTATCAGGGCGACCTCTTCGACGAGGTGTTGCTGAAGGCCTTGCGCCCCGACACGACCGGTGAGGGCGGAACCGGAACTGGCGTGATCGAGGAGCGGCAAGCGCTTGCGGCGTTGGATCGGCAACGTGCCTTGACGCGAGGCCTGATGGAACGGGTGGCGAGTTCGGCCAACCTGAACCAGGCCTACAAACGGGTGAAGGCGAACAAGGGGTCGCCGGGCGTCGACGGCATGAGTGTCGACGAGCTGGGTCCCTGGCTCGCCACGAGACGGGAGGCGCTGATGGCCTCTCTGGTCCGGGGCGATTACCGCCCGCAACCGGTGAAGGGGCGCCTGATCCCCAAGCCGGGCGGCGGGATGCGTCAATTGGGCATCCCGACGGTGATCGACCGCCTGGTCCAGCAAGCCATCCTGCAAATCCTGCAGCCGATCCTCGATCCGACCTTCTCGGCCTCGAGTTTCGGCTTTCGCCCGGGGCGCGGTGCGCACGACGCACTGGCCCAAGCCCAGGAGTACGTCGCCCAGGGCCATGGGATCGTGGTCGACCTCGATCTGGAGAAGTTCTTCGACCGGGTGAACCACGATATCCCGATGGCCCGACTGGCACGGCGCATCGGCGACAAGCGCCTGTTGCGGATCGTCCGCCGCTTCCTGGAAGCGGGGATGATGCAAGACGGCGTCTGTGCGCGACGCTGGCGGGGGACGCCGCAAGGCGGTCCGCTGTCGCCGTTGCTCGCCAATCTGCTGCTGGACGACCTCGACAAGATGCTGGAGGCTCGCGGCCACCGCTTCTGCCGTTATGCCGACGACTGCAACATCTATGTGCGGTCGCGGGCGGCGGGGGAGCGGGTGATGGCCCGCGTGACCGAATTCCTCGAAGGCAGGTTGCATCTCAAGTTCAACCAGGAGAAGAGCGCCGTGGCCCCGGTCTGGGAACGCTCGTTCCTCGGCCACCGGCTGTTGCTGGAGGGCCGCTTGGGCCTTGCGCCCAAGAGCCTTGCCCGCGCAAAGCAACGCCTGCGCCAGATCACCAAGCGCAACCGGGGGGTCTCCCTGGAGCGCGTGATCGCGGAGCTCAACGCTTTCCTGTCGGGTTGGCTGACGTACTTCCGCCATGCCCAGTGCAAGACGCATTTGCACAACCTCGACGCATGGCTGCGTCGACGGTTGCGCGCCCTGCGCCTGAAGCACTGCAAGCGCGCCTGGACCATCGCCAGATTCCTGATGGCCCGTGGCGTGCCGGAATGGCGGGCCTGGATCCTGGCGCTCTCGGGCAAGGGCTGGTGGCGTAAAGCCCTCGGCCCCTCGGCCACGGAGGCCATGACCAATGCCTGGTTCAACGACCAGGGCCTGGTCTCCCTGAGCGATCGCTACCTCGCGTTACAAGCCGAAGGAAACCGCCGTGGTACGTAGAACGTATGCCCGGCGGTGTGGTAGGAGGGGTGCTGCGAGAACCCCTCCTACCCGATTGATATCCGGCGCTTTCGCCGGCGCCGCCCGTCGCGGCTCGGCAAGCGCGGGCGAGCCCGCGCGAGGAAAAGCCCGCGTGGCGTTTGGGCGCCCGTCGACCGGCGACGGGGTCCCTACGTTGCCGGTTGGTTCAGAACACCATCGGCTGCTTGAAATGGCGTTCCAGGATGACGTCCCGGTGCGCCACGAGCCGGGGTGTCAGCGCGGCCGCGACCTCGGGCTCGATGCGCTCGAGGAACGCCCGCCGCTCGGGCTCGAGCGGCACGACCGCGTCGGGGGGCGGCGCGAACAGCACGGAAAAACCCGCCCAGTAGAAATCGAGCGCGGTGAGGCCGTCGGCGATGAAATAGCGGTCGCCCCGCGCCCGCTGCGCTTCCAGCCGGCCAGCGAGCAGACCGAGCCCGGCGACCTGGCGTTCGGCCGCCCGGCCGGCGTCGGCGGCGTTGTAGCCGTGCTTCGCGCCCACCTGGAGGATCCGCTCGGGCGGATCGCCCGCGTCGTGGGCGGGGCGAAAGAGGCTCAGCCGCCGGTTCCAGCCGAGACCCAGCTCGCCGCAGATCTCGTTTGCGAGGCCGACGACCTCGGCCCGCGCCGCCCGGTCTGCCGGCAGCAGGGCCGGCTCCGGCGCCAACCGCTCCAGCAGGTTGAGGATGTCGAGCCAGCGGTCAATCGGCTTCTCGTCGTTCCAGGCGACCACCGGCCCGCTGTTGACGCCGGACCAGGCGACCAGCTCCTCGTTGGCGCCCGCGGGCACCTGGAGCCCGGTGGCGAAGTCCAGGCCCTTGAACTCCATCATCGCCTTGGCGCACTGGCCCCAGGGGCTGGGCGAGCCCGCCACGAGGACGAGGCGCAAGCCGTCCAGCACCCTGAGCTCGGCAATGCTCGAAAATTCCATGGCTCCGAACCTCCGGTCCGCCACGACCGCTCGTCGCCCCGGCAGTGTAGCCGGTTTTCCGGGGCGGGGCGCCGACCGCGACGCGCGGTTGCAACATCGGGTCGCCGATCCCGGCCGCCTGGCCCCGTATCGGCCCCGCCCCCCTCCCCGCGACGGCACAGCCAGTCCGGCCAGGCGGCGTTCCCCGGGATTTCGTGATAAAGCAAACCTCCGAGGGAGGAGGCGGCAGGGTGAAATTCGACGATCTCGACGCCCGGATGCGCGTCTTCGAGACCGCGCACGACCATTGCGTGCTGCCGGGCATCCACATGGTGGCGCGGATCGACGGGCGGAACTTCACCCGCCTCGCCCGCGGGCCGCACGCCTTCGAGGCGCCCTACGACGAAGGCTTCCGTGACCACATGGTGGCGAGCGCCGAACACCTGATGAGGTGCGGCTTCCGCGTCGTCTACGCCTATACGCAAAGCGACGAGATCAACCTGGTCCTGCACCGCCACGAGGACGCCTTCGCCCGCAAGCTCAGGAAGTTGAATTCCGTGCTGGCGGCCGAGGCGAGCGCCGTCTTTTCCCTTCGCCTCGGCGCGCCCGCCGCCTTCGACTGCCGCATCAGCCAGTGCCCGGACCTCGACACCGTGGTCGACTACCTGCGATGGCGGAGCGAGGACGCCCACCGCAACGCGTTGAACGGCCACTGCTACTGGACTCTCCGCGCGCAAGGCCTGGGCGCGGGCGAGGCCACGCGGCGGCTCGACGGCCTCTCGGTCGCCGAAAAGAACGAATTCCTGTTCCGGCACGCGGGCGTCAACTTCAACGACCTGCCGGCCTGGCAGCGCCGCGGCATCGCCCTCTATTGGGAAGACCACGGGAAAGAAGGCGTCAACCCGAAGACCGGTGGCAAGACCACCGCCACGCGCCGCCGGATCAGGATCGACGGAGAACCGCCCATGCGCGACGCTCATGACGCCTTCGTCCGCCGGATCATCGAAGACGCGACCTGAAGGCCGCCATCGGAAGGCCCGACCGCCCCGCGCCGGGGGAGCGGGTGGCCGGGCGATCGGGCGTCGGTCGGATGCCCGGGCCGCGCCGGATCCGCGCCGACGGGGCCCCGAATCGACGGCGGCTTGTGACTCGGCGGGTCCCGATCGGATAAAATCGCGCCGTCTATCGCCGGGGAGAGCGGCCTTGTCCATCCAATGGAATCGAGCACGGCGATTCCACGCTCGAGCGTGCCGCTCCGGCGAGGCTCGGAGAAGGGAAGGAATGAAGCGATGAAAGCAGGCGTGGTGTATCCACAGACGGAGCTCGGCGGCGATCCGGGCGCGGTGAAGGCCTTTGCGCAGGCGGCGGAGGGCTTGGGTTACGATCACATCGTGATCTACGACCATGTGTTGGGGGCGGAACACGCGGGCCGCGAGCCGAGGCTGACCGGACCCTACAAGGAAACCGATCCCTTTCACGAGCCGCTGGTGACCTATGCCTATCTGGCGGGACTGACGGAACGGATCGAGCTGGTGACGGGCGTCCTGATCCTGCCCCAGCGCCAGACCGCGCTGGTGGCCAAGCAGGCCGCCGACGTCGACCTCTTCTCGGGCGGGCGGCTCCGGCTTTGCGTCGGGATCGGCTGGAACTGGGTGGAATACGACGGGCTCGAGGTGCCCGGCCACTTCCGCCGCCGGGGCAAGCGCCAGGAGCTGCAGATCGAACTGCTGCGCAAGCTCTGGGGCCAGGACGTGATCGACCACGAGGATGGCGACCATCGGATCGAGCGGGCCGGCATCCGACCCCGGCCCACCCGACAGATCCCGCTCTGGCTCGGCGGTTTCTCGGAGCCCGCCTACGAACGCGCCTGCCGCATGGGCGACGGATTCATCTTCTCCGGCCGGGCGCAGGAGCAGGCGATCGAAATCAAGGCGCGGATGGAGGCGCGGCTCGGCGAACTCGGCCGCGACGCCGGTGCCTTCGGCTTCGAATCGATCCAGCAGTACAGCCGGGGCGACAACCAGTGGCCGGGCGACATCGCCCAATGGCGCGATGCCGGCGGCAGCCATATCTCCATGGTCACCATGGGGGCCGACCTCGCCACCACCGACGCCCACATCAAGGCGATGGAGGAATGGCGGAAGGTCTACGAGAGCGTCTGATCCCGTCGGGGTCGGTCGGGCCGGGAAAGCGGCGTGGCTCAGTCGCCGACGTCCAGCGCGATCGCCAGTTGCTTCAATCTCTCCAGGTTCCGGACGACGATGGCGCCATCGTCGCGTTCCGCGATCCCGCCCGAGACCAATTGGCTGAGCGTCCGGGCCACCGTCTCGCGGGTGGTGCTGGCGCGGCCGGCGATCGCCTGATGCTTCGGCAAGGGGGAAATGCGCGAGGACCCGTCCGCTTCCCGGTGTCCCACGGTCTCGGCCAGGCGGATGAGTTCCACAAAGACCCGCTGCACGGCGCCGAGCGTGGAAAGATCCATGATTCGCTCGGTGTCGCGGCGAATCATTTCCACGAGCCGTTGCAGAAGGTCCATCATCATCTCGGGATGGTCCAGCAGCAGGGATTTGAAAATCCGCGCCGGGACGGAGGCGAGATGGCTGTTCTCGACCGCCGCGACGGCGGCCGAGCGCGGCCGGCCGTCGAGCGCCGCCAATGAGTAGTTGACGATCCGTACCGCGCCCTCGACGATGAAATAGACATCGTCGCCGGGGTCGTCCCGGTCGAGGATTTGCTCGCCCGCCCCATGACGGCGCCAGCGGCAGCGCTGCTCGAATTCGATCAGGGCCGGCCGCGCGAGGCCGGCCAGAAAGCTGATTCCGCCGAGACGGCTCTCATCGGTCGAAGACACGGGCATTCCACCTCCCTCGCCGTTCCGGAGCAGTACCCGCCATCATGAATTATGGCGCGCCCCGGAACTCATGATGCCGACCACTAGCGCGGATCGCGTTTGATCCGAATCGCCCGGCCACCCGCTCCCCTGGCCCAACCACCCGTGGCGTGTACCCTTGGGGTGCCCCGGGGGGTGGCCGGGCCGGGGGAGCGGATGGCCGGGGACAATCCCGAAAGACTCTAGAGGCCCGCCTCGCGGCCCCGACTATGGCGATAGTGATGCCAAAGCAGCCGCGCGGCAATGGCCCGCCATGGCCGCCAGCCCTCGGCCATTTCGCCGAGGGCCTTCGCGTCGGGACGGACCGCCATACCCTTCACCTCGCCCGCCGCCGACATCAGCGCGATATCGGCGGCGGGGAAGACATCGGGGCGCTGCAATACGGTCAGCAGATAGACCTCGGCCGTCCAGCGGCCGATGCCCTTGACGGCGGTGAGCGCGGCGACGGCCGCCTCGTCGGCGAGCGCGTCGAGGCCGGCGAGGTCGAGGTCGCCGCTCCGTACCGCCTCGGCCAGCCCGTGGGTGTAGCGCGCCTTGGGCTGGCTGAGGCCGAAGCCGCGCAAGCCCTCGATATCGCGCGCCAGCGCCGCTTCGGCCGTCACCTCGCCAAGCCCCGCCGCCAATCGGCTCCAGATCGCCCGGCCGGAGGCGAGCGAGACCTGCTGCTGGACGATGATGGCCAACAGCGTGGCAAAACCGCCCGGCCGGCTGCGTGTCGGCGGCGCGCCATGGGCGTGAAAGACCGCACCCAGGTCCGGGTCGATTTCGGCGAGCGCCCGGCAGCCTTTCAGCAGGCGGCGGCGGGCCCGGGCTTCGGCCCGCCGGCCATCCTCACGCGCCGTCATCGGAGCCGAGCGGCGGGTGCGCCGGGTGTTGGCCGTCGAGGGACGCGAGCACCCGGTCGAGAAGCGCCGCGCAGGCCTTCTGGTAGGCGGGCACGTCCATCTCGCGCCAGTCGTAGAAGCCGGTACCGGTCTTGATGCCGATCCGGCCGTCGCGATATTTCGCCTGTACCACCTCACTCGGCTGGGCTTCGTGATGGAGGTAAGGCACGATCGCCGCCTGGGCCAGCGCGTGGGTGTCGAGGCCGGAGAGATCCTTCTGCTCGATCAGGCCGGTGACCGCCATGCGCGGGCCGAGCAGGTGGCGGGCGGCGGCGTCGATGTCGGCGGCGGTGCAGATGCCGCGCTCGATCAGGTAATAGGCCTCGTGCAGCAGGGCGTGCTGCAGGCGGTTGATCAGCAGGCCCGGCAGGGCCTCGTGCAATACCACGGTGCGCTTTCCGCTGGCGCGGACCAGTTCGTCGGCGCGCGTCAGCACGGCCGGTTCCGTCGCCTCGACGCGGGCGATCTCGACCATCGGCGCGATGTCGGCGGGCTGGAAATAGTGGATGCCGACGAATTTTTCCGGATGTCGAAGTCCCGCCGCGAGGTCCGGCAACGAGAGGCCCGAGGTGTTGGAGGCGAGGATCGAGCGGCCGCCATGGACCGCCTCCAGCCGGGCATAGAGCGCGAGCTTCAGCTCGGCCACTTCCGGCACCGATTCGATGATCAGTTCCGGTGCCTCGTCGGGCAATTCGTCGATCACGGCGACGCCCTCGCCGATCTCGCCGGCGCTCGCGGCATTGCGGCTCAACACCGCCGTGGCGTGGCCGGTCCGCGCGAAGGAGAGCGCGATGGCGCGCCCCATGACCCCGCTCCCCACCACCAGGATCTGATAGGCTCCCGCCATGAGTTTCCGCCTCCCGAAAGCCACTTCGTTTGCGCCGGCCGGATGCTACCCGGTTATCGGGCCGGGCGGAATTGCCGGGTGGCCCGGACCATGACCGTCACCCGCTTCGCCCCCAGCCCCAACGGCCTGCTGCATCTGGGCCACGCTCATGCGGCGCTCTTCGCCGCCCGCGCGGCGGCGGCCGGCGGCGGGCGCTTCCTGCTCCGAATCGAGGATATCGACCAGGGCCGCGCCCGGCCCGAATTCGAGGCGGCGATATACGAGGACCTCGCCTGGCTGGGCTTGAGCTGGGAGACGCCGGTCCGCCGCCAGTCGGAACATTTCGCCGATTACGCCGGCGCCCTCGACCGGCTGGCCGAGGCGGGGCTCGTCTATCCCTGCTTCTGTACCCGTGGGGAAATCCGGGCGGAAATCGCCCGAAGCCCCCGGGCGCCGCACGGGCCGGAAGGGCCGCTCTACCCCGGCACCTGCCGCCGGCTGGACGAAGCGGAACGCGCGCGGCGCCGGGCCGGGGCCCGGGACTTCGCGCTGCGCCTCGACATGGACGCCGCCGCCGCCCGCGCCGGTCCACTCAACTGGCGCGACGGCGCGCGCGGCGCCGTCCAGGCCCGCCCAGAGGCCCTGGGCGACGTCGTGCTCGCCCGCAAGGACGTGCCGACCAGCTACCATCTGAGCGTGGTGGTCGACGACGACATCCAGGGCGTCGACATGGTGACGCGGGGCGAGGACCTGTTCGGGGCGACGGACGTCCACCGCCTGCTCCAGGCTCTGCTCGGCCTGGACGTACCGGTCTGGCACCACCACCCGATGATCCTGGACGCGGACGGCCGCCGCCTGGCCAAGCGCGACAAGGCCCGGACGCTGCGCCAGCTCCGCGAAGAGGGCGCGGCTCCCGCCACCGTCCGCCGCCTCGCCGGCTTTCCGGACTGAAACCAGCGAGCCGATGATCCGGCCCGGCGCTCACGCGGGAATTTCGTGGAGGCCGGTCCCGGCCAGGATGCGGGCCGGCGCGCCATCTTCGAACGCATCGGCCAAACCGATAACCACCAAGCGGCCGAGGTTGGCCGGCTCGCGCGCCGCCTCCCAGGTCCAGCGGCGGCCGACCAGTTGCAGGAGGTGGATGTCGCCCGCTTCCCCCAGGCGGAGGAAACCCTTGGCGCGGAGGATGCCGGCGGGGAGGGCGGCCAGGGCCGCGTCCAGGCAAGCGCGGTCGAGCGGACCGTCGGCGTGGAAGAGTCGCTGGTCGAAGCCGATGTCGGGCTCGATCGGCGGCGCTTCGGCCTCGTTTCGGGGATTGGGGGCGCCCGCGCCATCGAGGATGAGCCAGGGCGGCACCCTGGCGTGCGTGGTGCGAATGATCTCCGCCCTTGGGGCGAGCGCGCGGAGGCGGTTGCTGACCCGGGCGATGTCGTCGGGCCCGAGGAGATCGATCTTGTTCGCCAAGATCAGGTCGGCGGCGGAGAGCTGGCGGGCCTGGAGGTAGGGACTGACGAGGTCGTCCGTCACCGTGCCGGCGTCGACCAGGGTGACGACGTGGTCGAGGCGGGCGCCCGGAAGCGAGCCGACGATGTGGGCGAGCGCCCAGGGATCGGCGATGCCGCTCGCCTCCAGCAGGACGATGTCGGGGCGCCGCGGGCGGTCGAGAAGGTCGAGCAGGGCGCGGGTCGCGCCGCCGGACTGCGTGCAGCAGGCGCAGCCATTGCCGAGCGCCAAGGCATCCCCATGGATGGCGGCGATCAGGCTCGCGTCGATGTTGAGCGCGGCCATGTCGTTCACCAGCGCGGTGATGCGCCGGCCCCCGGGGGACGTGAGCAGATGGCGCAGAAGGGTGGTCTTGCCGGCGCCGAGGAAACCGGCGACGACGACGATGGGAAGGGCCGTGCCTACGCCGGCCCGGCGGCGGCGGGCGAGCGCGTCGGCCTCCACCGCGCCCAGCAGGAATTGCAACGTGTCGTGGGCCCGGGCTTGGGCCTCGGGCCCGGTGGGCGGCGCGATCTCAGCCATCGGTGGGGACGATTCTGCCGCCGAGCATGGTGCCCCAGACCCGGATGTCCTTGAGCCCGGCCGTGGGAACCGTGAAGGGGTCGTCCTCCAGGATGGTGAAGTCGGCGAGCTTGCCGACCTCGATCGAGCCGATCTCGCGGTCGCGGCCGAGGATATGGGCGGCATCGATGGTGATGGCGCGGAGCGCGCGCTCGAGGCCGATCCGCTCGCCGGGCGCCATCACGGTCTCGCCATCGAGCGCCAGGCGGGTGACCGCGATCCAGGCCGCCGTCAGGGGGTGGATCGGCGTCAACACCAGGGAGAAGTCGGAATGCAGCGCGAAGACCACGCCCTCGCGCTCCAGACTGGCGAGCCGGGCCGTCGCCTCCGCCCGGTCGGGGCCGAAGCCCTCCTCGCCGTGCAGCAGAGAGCGGTAGTGGACGAAATAGTTGTTGACGCTGGCGAGCCCGCCCAAGGCCTTCAGCCGCCGGGCCTGGTCGGTTGTCGAGATGCAATAGTGCTCGATCGTGAAGCGATGGTCGAAGCGGGGATGGGCCAGCTGCAGCCGCTCCAGCACGTCGAGGGTCATGTCGATGGTCTCGTCGCCGTTGGCGTGGCTGTGGATCTGCACGCCGGCCTTCCAGTAGGGCAGCATGGCCTCGAACAGTTCCTCCCAGGGCGTCTGGCCCCGGTGGCCCTCATGGCCGTCGAGGTAGCCTGGAAACCGCAGCCGCAAGGTCATCGCCGGATAGGAGCCGTCGTTGACGAACTTGACCCCGTGAAAGGCCAGCATGTCGGTGTTGTCCGCAGCCAGCCCCTTGAGGTATTCGGCCGAGCCCTCGAAGTGGCGCGCCCGCACCGCGCCGTCGATCGGCACCAGCAGCATGCGGATCGGGAAATCCGGGTCGGCCAGGGCCTCCTGATGTTCGGCCAGCTCCTGGTCGAAGTCCAGGTAGCCGAAGACCATCTCGGCCGTCGTCGTCACCCCGGCGGCCTGGGCGGTCCTGGCCAGCATCTTGATGCCCGCCACGCCGCGCCCCGGCGCGTTCATCAGATGGGCGACCGGCCGGGTCGCCAGTTGCGTCGCTTCCCGCTCGATGAACTGGCCGTTCAAGCGGCCGTCCGCGTAACGCTCGACGCCATAGACGTTGCTGCTCTCGTCGACGCCGGCAAGGTCCAGCATGGCCGAATTGGCGACCACGACGTGGGGGGCATAAGTAATGGTCCAGATCGGCCGGGTGGCGGAGACGGCATCGAGTTCGTCGCGGTGGAACTGCCCGCCCTGGACGGCGGGGTCGAGACCCCAGGCGAGGATCGGATCTTGCCCGTCGCTCTTTTCGCCGTCCACCTGTCGGAGTTTCTCCAGCACCGCCTCGCGGGTGGCGAGACCGGGATTGATGCCGCCAGGGCCGGGCGAGGGAATCGGCCCCACATAGGTCAACGCCATGAAGACGCCCGACATGCGGAAGTGGGTGTGGGGATCGATGAAGCCCGGAAATATCACTTTGCCGGCGAAGCGGTCGTCGATGTGGTGGGGAAAGCGCTTCAGCCACGGCGCCATCGCCTCGAGCGAGCCGACGGAGACGATGCGGCCCGCCATCACCGCGACCGCCGAGGCCAGCGGCCGTCCCGGATCCATGGTCCGGATCGCCCGCGCCGTGAATACCGTCAGTTCCTCGGCCATCGATGCCTCCGCCACGCCGCACGCATCGAATTATAACGTTCCGGGGCGGCGTGAAAGGCGTGCCGGCCTATTTCATTTTCGGGATATTCGGTTCGAAGTCGTTGGCCTTGGCCTCGATTTCCATGCGCCTGGCCCTCGACAGCTCGGCCTCGTCGATCTTGGTGATCACTTCCGTCGCCTCGGTAAGGCCGTTCTGCATCGCGAGGAAGAGCCAGTAATAGGCCTCCGCCGACGAGCGTTCGACGCCGTGGCCCTGGGTGTGGATATAGCCGAGGTGCATTTGCGCGGTGGAGATACCGGCTTCCGCGGCGCGGCGGATGTGCACGGCGCTACGCTCGAAGTCCTTCTCGACGCCGTGGCCCCTGTAGAAGATCGAGGCGAGCGCCAGGTCCGATTCCAGATTGCCGTTGGCCGATGATTTCTCGAACCAGGCAATCGCCGTGGCGACATCCCGCTCGCCAACGCCGCCGCCGTGGTAGACTCGGCCGAGCGCGTGTTGCGCCTGGGCAAAGCCATGCTCCGCCGACTTGGTGAACCACTCGACGGCCTTGGCCATGTCCTTCTCGAAGCCGCCGACGCCCTGGGCGTGCATCACGCCGAGGGAATATTCCGCGACCTTGTCGCCCTCGGCCGCGGACTTTTCGAACTCTTTGCGCGCGACGCCGTAGAAGCCACCCTCGAACGCCTTGACGCCGCGCGACGTGTCGGCCATCGAAGGCGCCGCCGTCAGCACCAGGGCGGCCGCCAGGCCGGCGAATTTCACGCGCACGCTCAGGCCGCCTTCTTCAGGTGGCGGGCGGCCAGCAGTTCGGCGATCTGCACCGCGTTCAGCGCCGCGCCCTTGCGCAGGTTGTCCGAGACCACCCACATGGAGAGGCCGTTATCGACCGTGGGATCGACGCGGATGCGGCTGATATAGGTGGCGAAATCGCCGACGCAGTCGACCGGCGTCACGTAGCCGCCGTCCTCGCGCTTGTCGATCACCATGCAGCCCGGCGCATCGCGCAGGATCTCGCGCGCCTCGTCGTCCTCGATTTCGCGCTCGAACTCGATCGTCACCGCCTCGGAATGGCCGACGAAGACCGGCACCCGAACGCAGGTCGCGTGCAGCTTGATCGCCGGATCGAGGATCTTCTTGGTTTCCGCCACCATCTTCCACTCTTCCTTGGTCTGGCCGTCCTCCAGGAAGTCGTCGATATGGGGAATGACGTTGAAGGCGATCTGCTTGGTGAAGTACTGGGGCGTGGGAACGTCGTTGACGTAGATACCCTTGGTCTGGGTGAAGAGCTCGTCCATCGCCTCGCGCCCGGCGCCGGAGGCCGACTGGTAGGTGGCGACGACGACGCGCTTGATTTTGGCCCGGTCGTGCAGCGGCTTCAGGGCCACCACCAGTTGCGCGGTGGAGCAGTTGGGGTTGGCGATGATGTTGCGCTTGGCATAGTCGGCGATCGCGGCCGAGTTCACCTCCGGCACGATCAGCGGCACGTCGAAGTCCATGCGGAAGCGCGACGAGTTGTCGATCACCACCGCGCCCTGGTCGGCCGCGCGGGGCGCATGCTCGGCCGCCATGTCGCCACCCGCCGCGAACAGGGCGATATCGGTGCCGGTGAAGTCGAAGGTCGCCAGATCCTTGCATTTCAAGGTGGCGTCGCCGAAGGAAACCTCGCGTCCCCGCGAACGGCGCGAGGCGAGCGGGACCACTTCCGAGACAGGGAAGTCCCGCTCGTCCAGTATCGACAGAATTTCCTGTCCGACGGCACCCGTGACGCCGACGACGGCGACCTTGTAGGCCATGGCTTGATCTCTCCCGTTGACGAGCGACGGCCCAAATATGGCCTATCGGGCCGCGCGCGCAAGCGGAGATGGCGTGCTTCGCCCTATATGGCGGCGCGCGCGACGTGCGCCCGAGTCAGGCGGGCTTCGATTGCCAGGCGCGCGCGCTCGATTTCCTGGGTTCGGTGATCATCGTGCAGTGCCCAGTTGGGGGCGTCCCAAAGCGCCTCGAGTTCGAAGGCGAGCCGGTCGGGGTCCTCGGTGGGCGCGAGATCGCCCCGCGCCTGGGCGGCGCGGATCGTGGTGGCGAGAAATTTTCGCATCCAGGTCTTGTTGCGGCGGATCGCCTCGCGCACGACGCCGGGGCGCGCGTTGTATTCGGCGCGGACGTGAACAAAGAAGCAGCCGCCCGGAAAGACGCCGGACGCGAGATAGTCGAGCGTGCCCCGGCAGGCCGCCAGCAGGCGGGGCAGACCCACGGGCACCGCGAGGATCGGCTCCATGACCCGGCGGTGGTAGCGCCGCCTGGCCGCCTCGATGGTGGCGAGCTGCAATTCCTCCTTGGCGCCGAAATGGGCGAAGAGGCCGCTCTTGCTCATGCCGGTCAACGCCGCCAGGCGGCCGATGGTCAGGCCCTCCAGTCCCTCGAGCGAGGCGAGGTCGACCGCCTGATCCAGGATCCGTTCCTTGGTCGCGTCGCCTTTCATGCTTGATCTTTTAGCACGGTCGTCCGTAAAATAAAGCACGATCATGCTAAATAGACGTGGAGGCGCGGCCGGTGTGGGACGTGGTGATCGTCGGCGGGCGCTGCGCGGGGGCGCCGCTCGCGATGCTGCTGGCGCGCCGGGGCCACAAGGTCCTGGTGGTCGACCGCGCTCGTTTCCCGAGCGACACGACCTCGACCGATTTCATCCAGCCGCGCGGCACCTCGCGGCCGCGGCGCTGGGGTTTGGAAGAACGCCTGCTCGAAACCGGCTGCCCGCCGCTCGGCTACATGACGCTGTATTATGGCGCCGTGGCGATTTCCGGCCGGCCCGACCACCCCAAGGGTACACTTCACGGGTGGTTGGGCCCGGGAAGCGGGTGGCCGGGACAAATCCTGAAAGACTCTAGGCCGCGCGGGCCGTTTGCTTTTCCAGGCCGCGCCGGAAATCGGCGACGGTGATCTGGCGATAGACCTTCAGCCCGTCGTCCATCAGGTCGTAAACGCAGCCGTCGATCGCCTGCATCGACAGCAGGATGACGGCGCCGTCGGGCCCCGCGCCCTCGACATGGCTTTCATCGCCCTGGTTGGTCGAGAAGGTGCCCGCAGGTCGCACGGAGGTCGGCTCGCCCTGGCCGTCGGTCTCGTAGATCCGGTGCTCGCCATCGATCACCAGGGTGCGGGTCGGGCCGACGTGGCGGTGCGGGATACAGCGGGCGTGCGCGTCGAACTTCATCAACATGTCGACGTGCTGGCGGCCCTCGTCGACGTCCAGCGGATGATAGTAGAGGCCTTCGAAGCCCTGGAACGGCGCCCACGAGATGTTGCGGTCGTCGAAGCGGTATCGCGCGGTCATGTGCTCGCTTCCAGTTGGTCTCGTGTGGTCAATTGGCGGTCATGCCGCCGTCGATGACCAGTTCCGCGCCGGTAATCCAGGCGGTCTCGTCGGAGGCGAGATAGAGGCAGCCCATGGCGATGTCGTAGGGCTTGCCGAAGCGGCCGATCGGCGTCGCCGCCATCCGCGTGGCGACGACGTCCGGGTTGGCGTGACCCGGCGCGGTCATCGGCGTATCGACGAAACCGGGGTGGACCGAATTCACCCGGATGTTCTCGGACGCGTACTGGACCGCGGCCGCCTTGGAGAAGATCCGAACCGCCCCCTTGGAGGCATGATAGGCCGCGTTGCCGAAGGAGCCGACGATGCCGCAGATCGATGAAATATTGATGATCGAGCCGCCGCCGGCGCGCCGCATCGCCGGGATGGCCGCCCTCGTGCCGAGGTAGACGCCGGTGGCGTTCACCTCCATCACCATGTTCCAGTGCTCGAGCGTCTGATCCTCCAGCAGCGGGCCGGCGGTCTGCGTGGTCTGCACGTTCTGCGTCGGATCGCGGCCCGAGATGCCGGCGATGTTGGCGAGGATGTGGAGCTTGCCGTACAGCGCCTCCGTGTCCGCGACCAGTCCGACCCACGCGTCTTCCTTGGTCGCGTCGAGACGGCGAAAATCCGCCGTGCCGCCCGCCGCCTGGATCTCCGCCAGCACCGTCGCGCCCAGGGCCTCGTTGACGTCGGCCAGCATCACGGCCGCGCCGTGACGCGCGAACTGCCGCGCTGTCTCCGCCCCGATGCCCGACGCGCCGCCCGAAATGATCGCCACCTTGTCGACCAGTCGCTTGCCCGGCTCCATGTTCCCGCTCCCTCCCGTGCTCGAAACGGCGGTGATCATAGGCGGCGGCCTGGACGGCGTGCAATGGCGGTGGATAATCAGGGGACGAGGTGGAGACGAGGAAGCCCGAGCGATGACCGATCCCCGAATGGCCCCGCGCGACCGTTGCGTCCTGCGCTACCTGCTGGACCGGACCACGGCCCAGACGCCGGACAAGACCTTCGTGGTCTTCGACAAAGGCGAGAGCTGGAGCTACGGCGAATTGCGCGAGAAAGTCCGGGCCCGGGCGGCGGCGCTGCAGAAGCTCGGCGTCGTCCAGGGCGACCATGTTCTGGTCTGGCTGCCGAACGGGCCGGAGGCGCTGCTGTCGTTCTTCGCGCTCAACTACATGGGCGCCGTGATCGTGCCGATCAACACCGGCTACCGGGGTCGCTTGCTGGCCCATGTGATCGAGAATTCGGATGCCGAGCTGATGCTGGCGCATGGCGACCTGGTCGACCGGCTGGCCGCCGTCGAGCACGCCCGCCTGCGGCGTTGCGTCGTGCTCTCGGGCGAGGGCCGGCCGGTCGCCGGGCTCGAGATGCTGGACGGGGAGGTGCTGGACGGCGGCGGCCTGGAGCTCCAGCCCCTGGAGCGCGAGATCGAGCCCTGGGACACCCAGGGGATCCTCTACACCTCCGGCACCACCGGGCCGTCCAAGGGCGTGCTCAGCTCCTACTTCCATCACTATTCGATGTTCGGGCCCGGTACCTGGGACAATATCCGCGCCGACGACCGCTACATGATCAACCTGCCGATCTTCCACATCGGCGGCACCGCGCTGATCAATGCCATGCTGGTGCACCACGCCTCGATCGCGATGGTGGAGGCGTTCGACACCAACCGCTTCTGGCCGGCGATCCGCGAGACCGAAGCGACGATGGTTTTCCTGCTGGGGGTCATGGCCAATTTCGTCGAGGCCCGCGCGCCGGCCGACGACGACCGCGATCATCCCTTGCGCCTCGTCCACATGGTGCCGCTGGTGAACGACATCCACGCCTTCGGCGCGCGCTTCGGTGTCGACGTCATGACCATCTACAACATGACCGAGATCTCGACCCCGATTACCTCCGAGGCGAATCCGAGCGTCGAGGGCACCTGCGGGCGGGCCCGGCCGGGCGTCGAGGTGCGGCTGTTCGACGAGAACGACTGCGAGGTGCCGGTGGGCGCCGTGGGCGAGTTCTGCCTTCGCACCGCGACCCCCTGGGCGATGAACCACGGCTACCACAAGAATCCGGAGGCGACGGCGCGCGCCTGGCGGAACGGCTGGTTCCACACGGGCGATGCCGGCAGGCGGGACGAGGACGGCAACTTCTTCTTCGTCGACAGGATCAAGGACGCGATCCGCCGGCGGGGCGAGAACATCTCCAGCCTCGAGGTCGAGATCGAGGTGGTGGCGCACGAAGCGGTGCGCGAGGCCGCCGTGATCCCGGTGGGAAGCGAGTTCGCCGAGGACGAGGTGATGGCCGTCCTGAGCCTCGCCGAGGGCGCCGACCTGGACCCGGTCGAATTACTGGAATTTCTCCAGCCCCGCATGGCCCACTTCATGATTCCGCGCTACGTCCGCGTGGTCGACGACTTGCCGAAAACGCCGACCAACAAGGTGCGGAAGCATCTCCTGCGCGACGAGGGCATCACCGCCGACACCTGGGACCGGGAAGCCGCCGGCATCCGCATCCGCCGCGAGCGGCTCGGCGGTGATCGACACTGATCGCGTTCGACCCCAATAGCCATCGGAGGCGATGGGGAATACACTCGGGCGGAATCTTCCGGCATGAATCGGATCGGATTGCCGGCAACGAGGAGGATTGCCCGTGAGCGAAATCACATTCGCGCCGCTGGCCGAGATCCGCGAGAATTTCCGGGTCCGCTGGTATCGCTGCCCGATTCCGCATGCGCGTCTCCGCGCGCTCTCCCGGCGGAGCGACGCGCGGGGCGCCGTTCAGGCGGTGGGGCACCTCGCGCTCTGGGCCGCGACGGGCGCGCTCGCATATCACCTCTTCCAGGCGCAATCCTGGTGGGGTTTCGCCCTGGTCCTCTTCCTGCACGGCACCGTGGCCACCTTCTTTTCCGCGCCCCATCACGAACTCAGCCACGGCACCGTGTTCCGGACCAAATGGCTGAACCCGTGCTTCCTCGGGATCTATTCCACGCTTGGCTGGTACAACTTTCACATCTACCAGTTCAGCCACAGCTATCACCACCGCTTCACGCTGCACGTCGAGGGGGACCGCGAGGTGGTGTTGCCGAAGACGCCGACGCTGCGGTTTCTCTATTTGCTGCAGCTGTTCACCATCAACTTGACCGGCGGGTTCGAGTCCCGGGGGGTGATCCCCACGCTGCGCAACATGGCCGAGATCGCCTCGAACCGGTTCGATGCCCCCTACAACGAGTGGGGCCCGGAGCTTTACGAGGGGCAGCCGGAAGAACGGCGCAAGGCCGCTCTATGGGCCCGCTGGGTGCTCTGCTTCCACGCCGTCGTGATCGTCGGGTCCTTCGCGCTCGGCGAGCCGATCCTCGCCGTGCTGCTTTCCGGGCACGTCTTCATCGGCAACGCGCATCGCTACTTCGTCGGCGCGCCGATGCACTGCGGGCTCAGGAGCAACGTCCCCGACTTCCGCAAGTCCGTGCGCACCATCACGCTCGATCCCCTCTCGGAGTTCCTCTACTGGCACATGAACTGGCACCTGGAGCACCACATGTACGCGGGCGTTCCCTGCTACAACCTGAAAGCCTTGCACGAGGCCGTCGCGGACGACATGCCGGCGCCCAGGACGCTCTTGGGCGCGTGGCGCGAAATGCGCGACGTCATGCGCCGGCAGGAGAGCGAGCCCGACTACGCCTTCGACACGCCGGTACCACCGTCGGCCGAGGCGACGACGACGACGAACGATCCGCTCGCCGCCTCGATCGGCGACCTCGCCCCGAAGGCGATTGCCTGAAGGGCTCAGTCCATCACTTTCCGCAGCACATGGCGGCGGTTTGAGGTGTGGGGGCGGACATCGGGGGCCCAGCGGCCTTTTTCGCCGGCCTCGGCCCAGGCCTCGCTCAACAGCACCTCGGGGCCGTCGATCTCGTAGATCGCGGCGTAGCGCGGCTCGCCCTCGATGACGATCTCCTTCACCTCGCCGCCGATGTTGGCGGTCAGCGGCACCTGTTTGGCGCGGCGCACCTTGTGGACACCCGGCACGGCCGAGAGAAGCGGCACGTGTTCGGTGTCGTAGACCTCGTTGAAGAGATCCTCCTTGTCCGCCGTGACGTCCATGGAAACGATATAGAGATATTTGGCGTCGGCCATTTGTCGATCCTCCGGGTTCAGTCGACGATGAAAAGTTTGGCGCCGATATCGGTGGAAGAACGGTGCGCCTCCGCCTTGTCGGCGACTTGATAGGACATGCTCGGCGTCATGGTGAAGCGCCGCCCGTCCTCCAGTTCCGTGTTCAATTGCCCCTCCAGCACCAGCAGCACATGGCCCTTCTCGCACCAGTGATCGGCCAGGTAGCCGGGCGTGTATTCGACCATGCGCACGCGGATCTCGCCGAACTGGCGGGTGCGCCAGATCGCCTTGCCGCTCGTGCCGGCATGTTCCGTCGGCGCCACCTCGTCCCAGGCTTGGACGGTGAAGGGAATGTCGCTCATCTGCATGGATGTCGCCTCCGGGGCCGGTCCCGCCCGATCTCGATGATCCAGTTTCGCATCTTTCCCTCCTTGCCTCCCCCGTCCGGCCCGTGTACTCGAAGCCAACGCGCCTCCATCCGGCACCGGGAACCCGCAGCCATGAGCTATACCCGACTCTACCCCGTTTCTTGGGATCAATTTCACCGCGATTCCAAGGCGCTTTCCTGGCGGCTCGCCGACGCGGGCCCGTTCAACGGCGTCGTGGCGATCACGCGGGGCGGCCTGGTGCCGGCGGCAATCGTCGCCCGCGAACTCGATCTCAGGCTGATCGACACGGTCTGCATCCGCAGCTACCGCGACGCCGCGCGCGGCGCGCCGGAAGTGATCAAGACATTGGAATCGGAAGACGCCAGCTGGCTGATCGTCGACGACCTGGTCGACACCGGCGGCACCGCGCAGGTGGTTCGCGCCATGCTGCCGAACGCCCACTACGCCACCGTCTACGCCAAGCCCGAGGGCCGGCCGATGGTCGACAGCTACGTCACCGAGGTGAGCCAGGACACCTGGATCCTCTTCCCCTGGGACAGCGAGCTGCAGCCGGCTCGTACCGTGGCCGAACTGGCGCAGGGAGAATGACGCCGACGCCCCAAGCGCGCGGCTGATGCCGGACCGCGCCATTCTCTATCTCGGAACCGCCCAGACGCTCGCCTGGGCGGGTATCTTCTACATCTTCCCGCCCATGCTGGTGCGGTGGGAGGCGGTCTTCGGCTGGTCGCGGGCGGAGATCACGGGCGCCATCACGCTCGCCGTCATCGTCTCGGCCCTCACCTCGCCCCTCGCCGGCCGGCGAATCGACGCGGGCTTCGGGCCGTATATGCTCGCCGGCTGCACAGCGATCGGCGGGCTGCTGCTGGCGCTCTTGTCCTGGGTCACCGAGATCTGGCAGTTCTATCTGGTCTGGGCCCTCCTCGGCATGACCATGGCGGGGGCGCTCTACGATCCCTGCTTCGCGCTGGTGACCCGGGCGCGCGGCATCGAGGCGAAGCGGCCGATCATCCACATCACGTTGATGGCGGGCTTCGCCAGCACGATCAGCTTTCCGGCCTCCCACGCCATCGCCGAGGAGTGGGACTGGCGCATGGTGGCCCGCGTCTTCGCCGTCGTCGTCGTCTTCCTCGCGGCACCCCTGATGTGGGCCGGCGCCCGGCGGGTGGAGCGCGAGGGCAAGCACGGCGGCGACGCCCCGCCACCGCCGCCGAGCGGCCGTCCGGCGATATATGGCTCGCCGCTCTTCTGGCTCTTGGGCATCGCCTTCGCCTTTGGCGCGGTGATCCACGGCGGCACGCTGCAGCATCTGTTTCCGATCCTGCACGACCGGGGGATCTCGGCCGATCACGCCGTGCTGGCCGCCTCCTTCATCGGGCCGATGCAGGTCGCGGGGCGAATCGCCATGATGATGGCGGAGCGCCGGGTCTCGAACCACGCGGTCGCCGCCGGCTGCTTCGTGCTGATGGCCGTGGCGATCGGCCTACTGTTTCTCTCCTCGACGGCGGCGATCCTGGCCGCCGCCTTCGTCGTCTTCTTCGGCGCCGCTTACGGCACCCTCAGCATCATCCGCCCCGTCATCACGCGGGAAGTGATGGGAGAGGCGCATTTCGGTGCCAAGTTCGGCGCCATGAGCATGCTCTATCTCTCGGGCTCCGCCACGGCGCCCTATCTGGTATCGCTGGTCTGGGGGGTGGGCGGCTACGACCTGGTGCTGCCGGGCCTGATGGTCCTCGCCTTCGCCGGCCTTGCCCTCTATCTCGCGGCCAGGCGGGCTAGTCGGACTTAGGCGCGCGTCGCCGAGCGGCCGGCTTGCGTTTTTTCGGCGCGGGCTTGGCCTTGGCCTCAAGCTCGGCGATGCGGGCCGCCAGCCGCTCGTTCTCGAGGCGGGCCTCGCGGGCCATCTCCCGCACCACCTCGAACTCCTCCCGCGTCACCAGGTCCATCGAATCGAAGAACCGTTCGAGGCGTTGACGGACTAGCAGTTCCGCTTCCTTGACCGTACCCTGGGCGATGCCGGCGGTGGCGGTCGCAAGCTTGGCCAGATCGTCGAGCAGCCTGCGGGGGACGTTCATGGGCAAGCTTCCCTCAACATTGCGTATTCCTGGAGACTATGCGGCGGACCGCCATCCAGGGCAATATCGCCGCCCGCGACAGATTCACCCAACGGAAACCGTGTGCCCATGTCCACCGCCCAGCCCCAGCGCCTGCACGCCTACGAGGGCCATCTGATCGATGCGACGCGCTGGGACCGTTTCGTCGCCCGCGAGGACGATATCTTTATCTGCACGCCACCCAAATGCGGCACCACCTGGACCCAGGCGATCGTCGCCCTGCTGATCTTCGCCCGCCCGGAGCTCGAGGTGAAGCCGGGCCACATCTCGCCCTGGATCGACGCCAACTTCACGCCCCTCGACGAGATCCTGGCCATGCTGGAGGCGGAGGATCACCGCCGCTTCGTCAAGACCCACACGCCCTTGGACGGCATTCCCTTCCATCGGGGGTGCGTGCACCTGGCGGTCTACCGCGATCCCCACGACGCCTTTTTCTCCTCCCGCGCCCACGCCGAAAACATGGACGGCATGAACGCGGCCGAGCGGCTGAAGCTGGGCGCGAACGAGGCCTTCCGCGCCTGGTGCGAGGCGCCGCTGGTTCCCGGCTCGGTCCGCGAGGCCAGCCTGGCGCGGCATGTCCACCACTACCGGACCTTCAAGGACTTCGAACACCTGGACGAGATCCACCTGCTGCACTACGCCGACATGAAACGGGACCTTGAGGGCGCGATGCGCCGCATCGCCCGAATCCTGGGCATCGAGGTGGCGGGACCCCTGCTCGCCGAGCTGGCGGCGGCGGCCGGCTTCGAGAACATGAAACGCAACGCCGCCCAGTTCGTACCGGACCCGGGCCGCCTGGCGTGGAAGCGCGACGAAAACTTCTTCGCCAAGGGCGCCAACGCGCAGTGGCGCGAGGTGCTGACGGTGGCGGATCTGGCGCTCTACGAGGCGCGCCTGGCCGAGCTGCTGCCGGCGGACGAGGCCGCTTGGCTGCAAGACGGCGACGGTGAAACGGGAGAGACGGGATGAGGGAAGAGTTGAGCGCCGTCCAGGCGACGGAGGCCTGCCTGGAGACGATCGAGCGGTTGAACCCGAGGCTGAACGCCTTCATCACGGTGATGGCGGAGTCCGCGCTCGCCGAGGCGGCGGCGGTCGACGCCCGTCTGGCGGCGGGCGACTGGCCGGGCGTGCTGGCCGGCATGCCGGTCTCGATCAAGGACTGCATCGACGTCGCCGGCGTGCCCTGCACCAACGGCACGCTCTTCCATAAAGACTATGTGCCGAACGCCGACGCCCCCATCGTCGCCAAGCTGCGCCAGGCGGGCGCGGTGATCCTGGGCAAGACCAACCTGCATGAATTCTGCTACGGCTCCACCTCGCAGAACCCGCATTTCGGGCCGGTGCGGAACGCCTGGGACCCGGAGCGGATCCCGAGCGGCTCCAGCGGTGGCGCCAGCTCGGCGCTGGCGGCGCGGATGTGCACCGGCGCCGTCGGCTCGGACACCGGCGGCTCGGTCCGCACGCCCGCCGCCGTCAACGGGGTCTCGGCGCTTCGTCCGACCTTGGGCGCGATCCCGATGAGCGGCTCCAAGACCCACCTCTCGCCGGCGATCGACACCACCGGGCCCATGGCCCGCTCCGTCACCGACCTCGCCCGCATGTTCACGGTCATAGCCTTCTACGACGACGAGGATCCCTGCTCGGTGGCGCACGAGTGGGGGGAAATCCTGGCCCGCCTGGGCGACGGGATCGAGGGTATCCGGATCGGCCTGCCCCGCGCCTTCTTCATGGAAGACCTGGCGCCGGGCTTCGCCGAGGCGGTGGAGGCCGCGGCCGAGGTGCTCGGTGGCCTCGGGGCCGAAATCGTCGAGATCCGCCTGGACGGCGCGGAAGAGGCGCACGGCAGGGTGATGCCCATGGTCTGGGCCGACCTCTACGACTATCACCGCGAGCGAGTCGAGACCCGCCCGGAGATGTTCGGCGAGGACGTGCTGAACCGCATTCTGCTCGGCCGCGACATCAGCGGCGCCGACTATGCCGCCGCACTTCGCTGGCGGGAAGGCTGGAACCGCACCGTCAACCGGGCTCTGCGCGGCGTCGACGCGATCCTGACCCCGGCCACGCCGCTGCCGGCGCCCAAAATCGCCGACGCGGCCGACATGCTGGCGACGACCCATCACCTGACCCGCTTCACCTACCCCTTCTCCTGGGTCGGCGTGCCGGGCTTGGCGATCCCCTGCGGCTTCACCGCCGATCGGCTCCCGATCGGCCTGATGCTGCATGGCCGGCACTGGGAGGAGGGCCTGCTGTTTCGCATCGGCGCCGCCTACCAGCGCGCCACCGACTGGCACCGCCGGCGCCCGCCGATCCTCGGCGACTGATGGCCGTGCACTTCCGCATTCGTTAAGCTCTGGCGTACGTCTCGATCCTGGGAGGGGAAACCGTGACCCGACGTTTGACCATGCCGCTGCTCGATGAAGTCCAACAGGGCTTCAACGACCGTGACGTCGACGCGATCCTCTCGTACTTCGCCGAGGACTGCGAGTGGCTGATGGCCCGTGGGCCGAGCGCGCCGGAGGGCCGGCGCTGCCGGGGCAAGGCGGAGATCGGCCAAGTGTTGCGCGCGCGCTACGCCGAGATCCCCGACATGCGCTGGGAGGAGATGCGTCATTGGATCGTCGACGATGTCAAGGCGCTCTCCGAATGGGTGGTGCGCGGCACGCCGACGGACGGCCCCGCCTTCGAATATCTAGGCTGCGATCTCTGGGAGTTTCGCGACGGTCTGGTGGTCAAGAAGGACACCTATTGGAAATTCATCGCCTGACACCGCCCGGCAATAGATGGGGGCCCACAAGGCAAGCGCCATGAGCGGTCCCCCGATGGCGCCCGAGCTCCCGCCTTTCGGCCCCGAGCCGATCGAGATCCGCGATTCGAAATGGACGGTGGGCCTCCTCGTCGTGCCCTGCTTCGCCATCGTCGCCCTCGGCCTCTGGGGCCTGTTCACCGGCCAGGCCCTGCTCGGCGGCGGCATCTGGACGCAGCTGGCGGCCATCGGGATCGCCGGCATCGTCGGCGTCACCCTGCTGCAGATGGGCTTCGATCCGAAACCGGTGCTGCTGATCGACCAACACGGCGTCACCTGCCGCCGGCCCGACGTCGGGCTGATTCCCTGGCAGGCCGTAATCGCGATCTCCATCGCCCGCGCCGTGGTCGTTCGCCAGATGGTGCTGGTGACCGTCGACGAGAGCGTGCTGGAGCCCGAAGCGCGGGAGATCGTCCGCTCCCGCACCTCGCTCTTCAGTGCGTTGTCGCGCAACGTCGCCCAGCTGGAGCGCCGCGGCAACGGCCACAGCACCATCGCCATCTCGGTCTCGCGCTACATTACGCCGATCAACGAACTGGAGGCCCGGATCGACGACATGGTCCGCCGCCATGCCGTCCGCCACCGGGTGCCCTAATAGAAGCGGGGAGCAACGATATGAGCACTGACACAATCGGCTGCATCGGTCTCGGCAACATGGGAGGCGCGATCGCGCGCAGAATCGCCGGGGCGGGGTTCGAGATGGTGGCCTACGACATCGCCGGCACCGCCGAGCGCGCGCCGCCGGGCGCCACCATCGCCCAGTCGGTGGGCGAAGTGGCGCGCCTTGCGGGCGCCATTTATCTCAGCCTGCCGAGCCTCGCCTCCTTCGAGACCGTCGTCGCCGAGATCGCCGAGGCCGCCGCAGCCGAAAATGCCGTGGTGGTCAATACCTCGACCGTGGGGCCGGGCGCGGCGTTGGCCGCCGCCGAGCAACTCGGCCAGAGAGGCATCGCCTTCGCCGACGCGCCCGTCTCCGGCGGGGTGACGCGGGCCGAGGCGGGAGGGCTGTCGATCCTGTTTTCGGGCGCGCCCGAATTGCTCGAGCGGCTCGGACCCGCTTTCGAGAGTTTCGGCGCCAACATCTTCAACATCGGTTCCGAGCCCGGCCAGGCGCAGCGTATGAAGCTGGTCAACAACTATCTCGTGATCTCCGCCATGACCACCACGGCCGAGGCGCTGGCCTACGGCGAGAAGGGTGGGCTCGGCCTCCAGGCGATGCTCGACGTGATCAACGTCTCGACCGGTCAGAACTTCGTCGCAGAGCACTTCTATCCCCACCACGTCGTGACCGAGACCTACGATTCGGCCGGCGGCGGCGACATCATCCGCAAGGACCTGTCGCTCTTCGTTCAGGAAGCCCGGGCCGAGGGCCGACGGCACGGGGTGGCGGCTGCGGCGCTGGAACTGGTCGAGGCCTATGACGATGCCCGCCCCGGTACCGACCAGACCGAGATGTATCCCTTCGTTCGAGACGGCGAATAGCACCGACGTTGCCGAGCGGGCGAAAGGCTGGTTGAATCCCCACCCGCAGGGAGGAGCCAGATGACGTTCGAAACCCGCCCGCTCGCGCCCAAGCTCGGCGCCGAGATCATCGGCGTCGATCCGCGGGCGCCGATCGACGATGAAACGGCGGCGGCGATCCGCCGGGCGCTCGACGAATACTCGGTCCTGCTGTTCCGCGACGCGCCGGTCGACGACGACCAGCAGATCGCCTTCTCGAAGATCTTCGGTTCGCTGGAAATCACCACCAAGTCGAACCCGGCGTCCGGGAGCCATTTCGCCCGGCAGTCCAACATCGACATGGAATCGGGCGCGATCATCCCGCCCGAGGATCGCCGCATGCTCTACCAGATCGGCAATTACATGTGGCACAGCGATTCCTCCTATAAGCCGGTACCGTCCTACTGCTCGCTCCTGTCCGCGCGCGAGGCCCCGCCGGAGGGTGGCGACACCGAGATCGCCAGCACGCGGCTCGGCTACGCCGTGCTCGACGAGGCGACGCGGGCGCGGATCGAGCCCCTGGTGGTCGAGCACGACATCGTCTATTCCCGAGGCTTGACGGGCCACGACGTGCTGACCGACGAGATGAAGGCGCAGGTCCCGCCGGTCCGCCAGCGCCTGGTCCGCGTCAACCCGGCGAACGGCAAGCGCTCGATGTTGATCGGCGCGCACGCCGCGCGGATCGTCGGCTGGCCGGAGGACGAGGGCCGGGCGTTGCTGGACGAGCTGCTGGCGGCGGCGACCCGGCCCGAACACCGCCTCGGCCACGCCTGGCGGAACGGCGACATCATCGTCTGGGACAACCGCGCCTGCCTGCACCGGGCGACGGCCTATGACACGGTCAAATACCGCCGCCTGATGCAGCGGACCACCGTCGCCGGCTCGCCCGCGACGATCCAGAGCCTCTGAAGTCACCACCGCTCGAAAGGAGCGCCCATGAGAATCGGCCATTCCTTCCCGACCACCGAGATCGGCAACGATCCAGCCGTTATCCGCGACTACATCCAGTCAATCGAGGGGATGGGCTACGACTACGTCACCATCCTGGAGCACGTGGCCGGCGAGCGGAACCCGCCAGCCGACGATTGGCGCGCCTACTACACCCGCGACCGCGCCTTCCACGAACCCTTCGCGCTGATGGGCTTTTTCGCCGCCGCGACCAGCCGCATCCGCTTCAAGACCGCGATCCTGATCCTGCCGCAGCGCCAGACCGTGCTGGTCGCGAAGCAGGCGGCCGAGGTCGACGTGCTGAGCGGCGGCCGGCTGGACCTCGGCGTCGGGCTCGGCTGGAACAAACCCGAGTTCGACATGCTGGGCGAGCGCTTCACCAACCGCAACCGGCGGATGGAGGAGCAGATCGAGGTCATGCGGCGCCTGTGGACCGAGGAACTGGTTACCTTCGAGGGCGAATTCCATACGATTCGAGACGCCGGCATCAACCCGCTGCCGGTGCAGCGGCCGATCCCGCTCTGGATCGACGCCTTCGCCGACGTCGCGGTCGAGCGGGCCGGCCGGCTCGCCGATGGCTGGCTGCTCAATCCGCGCGACCGGCCCGATAACGAAGCCCAGGCCTCGATCAACCTCTTCCGCCGCTCGGCCGACGAGGCGGGGCGCGACGGCGCCGCGCTCGGCCTCGACGTCACCATCTGGGCCCACCAGGGCGGGCCGGACGAGTGGCGCGCGCTTCACGACGGCTGGCGGGCCATGGGGGCGAGCCACCTGACCTTCCGCACCATGCAATCGGACTTCACGAATGCCGAGGGCCATCTGGGCGCGGCGCGGCGCTTCATGGAGACGATCGGACGGGGTTGACCCCGCCCCGCCCGACGTCGAGCCCGAGGTGCGCCGCTTTCTCTACATCTCGCCCTTCTTTCCGCCCTTGGCCCGGACCGGGTCCTTCCGGCCGTTGAAGTTCGCCCGCCACCTGCCCGCCGAGGGCTGGTTGCCGGTGGTGCTGGCCGACCTCTGGCCCGGCGCGCGGATCGATCCCGCGCTGGCCGAGGCGGTGCCGGCCGGGGTGCGCGTGGTGCACGACTACGGGCCCAGTGCGGGCGAGGCCATTCGTGGCGTGGCGGCGGCCCCGCCCTTGGCGCGGGAGGCCGGCCGACCGTCGCCCGCCCGCGCGCCCGGGATCTTTCGCGGGGGCGAATGGCTGCCCCTGGGCGAGGCGGCCTTCGCCATCCCCCACGCGCTCCGCGCCGCCCGGCGAGTGCTCGCGGCGGAACCAGTGGAGGCGATCATGGTGAACGCCGACCCGGTGGCGGCCCTGGTCGTCGGCGCCAGGCTCGGCGCCGAGAGCGGGCTGCCCTTTCTCGCCGACCTGCGCGATCCCTGGGGGCCCTGCGTGCTGCGCCGTCCGCTCCGCCCCGCCACCACGCGCTTGCTGGAGGGCTGGGCCGAGGCCTACGTCGTCCGCCGCGCCGCCAAGGTCATCCTCAACACCGAGACCACGGCCGACGACTATCGCCGCCACCATGACGGCCTGCCGGCGGAACGTTTCACCTTCATCCGCAATCATGGCGATGGCGAATTAATTCGTTCCGGTGTCGGGACGATACCCGAATTCCCCCGTTTCACGCTGCTGTTCCTCGGCGGTTTCAGCCGCTTCGTCCGCCCGGAGCCCTTGCTGGCCCTGCTGGTCGAGCTTCGCGCGCGCGGGATCGACACGGTCCGCCTGGCGCTGACCGAGCGGCTGGACGTCGAGAGCGAGCGGCGGGCGGAGGCGCTTGGCGTCGCCGGGATGATCGAGACAGTCGGCAACCTCCCCTACCGGGACGTCGGCAAGCTGATCGACGCGGCCGATCTCCTGGCCTTGATCGCGCCGACCCGCCAGCGCGTGCAGGCCAAGTTCTACGATTATGTGACGGCGGAGCGGCCGATCCTGGCCATCGGCGAGGCGCACGGCGAACTGGACGCGATCCTCGAGGAAACCAAAGCCGGACAACGCTTCCGGCCCGGCGAGATTTCCGACATGGCCGATTGGGTCGCCGGCCATCTGGCCAAGGGCCGCCATCCGGAGGCGCCGCGCCCGGCGGCCGGCCTGGCGGAGTTCACCAGCGCGACCGCCGCCCGGCGGTTGGCGCGGCTGCTGGACGAGGTGACGGGGGGATGAGCGCCATCGACGTCGTCTACACCTGGGTCGACGACGGCTTTCCGGGCTACGCGGCGGAGATGGCGCGATATCGGGGCACGGTCCACGACCACAATCCGAACCGGACGCGCGACAACCTGGACCTCTTGAAATACAGCCTGCGCGGCCTCGCGCGCCACGTGCCCTGGATCGGCCGGGTACACCTTTTGACCTGCCGGCCGCAGGTGCCGGACTGGCTCGACCGCCGCGCGCCGGGCCTGGTGATCGTGCACCACGACGAGATCATGGAGCGTGCGATCCCGCCGACCTACAATTCGTTTGCGATCCTTTCCCACGTCCACCTGATTCCGGACCTTTCGGTGCGTTTCCTCTATGTCGAGGACGACATGCTGTTCGGCGCGCCCGTTCCCAGATCACACTTCGAGGCGCCGGATGGCCGCATCGTGGTCCGCCGCCGCTTGGGCCGGACGGCCTCGCCGGCGCTTCGCGACAACACCGCTACCTCGCCCTGGAACGCCGCGCTCGCCCGGGCCAACCACCTGCTCGACACCGGCTTCGCGGCGGCGCCTCGCCATGTGGTGAGCCACGTGCCCCTACTGATCGACAAGGCGATCTGGGCAGGGATGTTGGACTGCTGGCCGGACGAAGTTCGCCATACGCGGGAGAGCCGTTTCCGCCGCGCCGGCAACATCGCGCCCGAATACCTCTACCAGCACTATTTGCTGGCGACGGGCGCGGGCGTCGCCGCGCCCCGGTTCGAGACCTATCGCCGCACGCTCTACCACGGGCTCGGCAACAGCCTGCCGTTCGCCTTGTTGGGAATGGGGTTGATCCGGCTGCTGTCGCCCCGGACCATCGCGCTCAACGACAATTTCGACGGCCACCCCAACCCGCGCGTGGTGGCGGCGGTCCGCGCCTTCCTTGCCCGGCGCTGGCCGGAACCCTCGCCCTTCGAGCGCGCGGATCAGTGAAGCCGCGCCGGCCGGTTGTGCTCCGCCAGCAGGGCCTCGTCCGCGCGGGAAACGGTGCACCAGGCCCGGGCCTGCTCGACCTCGCCCTTGGCGTCGTATTCGCCGATGATCCGGGCGACCAGGGTTCGCCCGCCCTCGCCGTGCAGCACGACGGTGCCGCGCGCCGCCAGCCAGATGTCGCTCTCGGGAATGCCGTGCTCGGGGGTGGCCATATTCTCGCCTCCGTCGATGTTTCCGCGCCAAGGGACTTATGATAGAGACTACCAGCAATGATCGGGCCGAAAGCGTTGCCTTGATTTCATTGATGAATTTCACGCCACGCCGCCGTGTCGGTACAATTTGCCGCCATCCTTGCCCCGCCGGCGATGCCGGACTTGCCGGGTGGCGGAGGAGCCCATGACGGTGAACCAGGCGCCATCCGAGGCGATCGTCCTGTTCGACGGCCATTGCGTCATGTGCAATGCCGGGATCGACCTGCTGCTGCGCGCGGACCGGTGCGGCGTCCTTCGCTTCGGCGCGCTGCAATCGCCCGCCGGCCGCCGCCTCGCCGCCCACCACGGCCTGAAGGCCGACGACCCCGACAGCTTTTACGTGCTGGAGGGAGATCTGGTGCGCGACAAGGCCGACGCGGCGCTCGCCATCGCCCGGCGCCTGGGCGGCCCGTGCTGGAGGGAGATCTGGTGCGCGACAAGGCCGACGCGGCGCTCGCCATCGCCCGGCGCCTGGGCGGCCCCTGGCACCTCGCGCGCCTCTTCGCCCTGCTGCCCAAACGCTTGCGCGACGCCCTCTACGACTGGGTGGCGCGAAACCGCCTCCGCTGGTTCGGTACCCGCGACACCTGCCGCCTGCCGAGCCCGGAAGAGCGCGCTCGGTTCCTAGAGTAGACGCTCAACCCCACACCCGCTCCGCCACCTCGACCACGCGGGCGAGTTTGGCCCATTGGTCGGCTTCGCCGAACGGGTTGCCGGCGAGGGTGCTGGCGAAGCCGCATTGGGGCGAGAGGGCGAGCTGGTCGAGGGGGAGGATCTTGGCGGCCTCGTCGATACGGCGGCGGAGCGCCTCGGCGTCCTCCAGCCCGGGCGTCTTGGTCGAGACCAGGCCCAGAACAACGCGGCGGCCCGGCGGCACGAAGCGGAGCGGCGTGAAATCGCCGGCGCGGGGCGTGTCGTATTCCAGCAGGAAGCCGTCGACCGCGAGCTCGGCGAAAAGCCGCTGGGCCGCGGCGTCGTAGCCGCCCGCCGAGAGGAAGTGCGACTTGTAGTTGCCCCGGCGGATGTGCATCGCGACGGCGAGGCCCGGCGGGCGGCCGGCGATGGCCCGGTTGCAGAGGCCGATGTAGTCGTCGATCAGCCGGTCGGCGTCCATCCCCGCCTCGGCCACCCGGGCGCGGACCACCGGATCGCAGAGCATGGCGAAGAGCACGTCGTCGAGCTGGACGTAGGCGGCCCCGCGCGCCGCCAGGTCGGCCAGTTCCTCGGCATAGACGCGGGCGAGGTCGGCGAAGAAGTCCGCCGCGTCGACGTAGGCGGCGGGATCGATCCCCCGGTCCAGGCGCCAGAAATGCATGGTCGGCGGCGAGGGAAGGGTGATCTTCACCACCCGGTCCGTCAGGCCGGCGACGAAGGCGAACTCGTCTCCGGCGATGGCCCGCGAGCGGCGAAGGGGCGCGGTGACGTGGGGCGCGGTGAAGGCGCTCTCGCGGCCCTCTTCGTCGCGGAAGGCGAAGGCCGCCTCGCGCGCCTCGAGGCCGTCCACCCGGGCGACGAAGCCCGCCCAATAGGAGACGCGGCGAAACTCCCCGTCGCCCACGACGGGCAGACCGACGGCTTCCTGTTGCCGGACGGCGTCGCGAATCGCCGCGTCGCGCGCCGCTTCCAGGCCGACATCGTCGAGAATGCCGGCCCGGTGCGCCTTCAGGGCCGCGATCAGGGCGCGCGGGCGCAGCAGGCTGCCGACGTGATCGGCGCGGAACGGGGGGCCATCGCGAGGCGTCATCGGCGTCTCCCTTCGGCTCGGACTTCAATCCATCGTGATCGGACGCGGTGCCGGCGGCAAGTTCTGGCCCCGCGCGGCAACAAGAGTTAAAACTTTCAAGATCCGAGCGTGCGGGAGCACAATCGTTCGGGAGGCAACATCATGAAGCCCGTCGTCCACAGCGTGCTGGACCCCGTCAGCAAGACCATAACCCACCTGGTCTCGCATCCCGGGAGCGGCGATGCGGTAATCGTCGATCCGGTGATGGACTTCGACGCCGCCAGCGGGCGAGCCGGCACGGCCTCGGCCGACGCGCTGATCGACCGGGTGAAGGATGGGGGCCTCGAGGTCGGTTGGATCCTGGAGACCCACGCGCACGCCGACCACATCACCTCGGCGCCCTATCTCGCCGAACGGCTCGGCGCCAAAATCGGCATCGGCGCCGGCATCCTGGAGGTGCAGAGGATCTTCGGCCCCCTCTATGGGATCGCCGACCGGATCGCGCCCGAGGGCGGCGACTTCGACCGCCTGTTCGAGGACGGAGAACAGATCGCCTTCGGTGCGCTGGAGATCGAGGTGACCGCGACCCCCGGCCACACGCCCGCCTGCGTGGCCTATCGAATCGGCGACGCGGCCTTCGTCGGCGATACCATTTTCATGCCCGATTTCGGCAGCGCGCGGTGCGATTTCCCCGGCGGCGATGCCCGCCGACTCTACGCTTCGGCGCGGAAGATTCTGGCGCTGCCGCCGGATACCCGCCTCTTCATCTGCCACGACTATGCGCCGGGCGGGCGCGACTATGCCTGGGAGACCACGGTGGCCGAGGAACGCCGGACCAACATCCATCTCGCCGACGGCAACGACGAGGACGCTTTCGTCGAGATGCGCACCACGCGCGATGGCGCGCTGACGCCGCCGGCCCTGCTGCTGCCCTCCATCCAGGTCAACATCCGGGGCGGCAAGCTGCCGCGCGCGGAGGAGGACGGCGGCGTCGCCTTCCTGCGTCTGCCCTTGAACGCATTTTAGATCGGACCGGGTTCGATCCGAATCGCCGGGGGAGCGGGTGGCCGGGGATATTATCGAATGACTCTGGACCGAATCGGGCCCGATCCGTTCTAAAACGGCCGCCTGGCCTTCAGCGCCGTCGCCAGCGTGCCGTCGTCGAGGTAGTCGAGTTCACCACCGACGGGGACCCCGTGGGCGAGGCGCGAGACCTCGACGCCGCGGCCGGCCAGACGGTCGGTGACGTAGTGGGCCGTGGTCTGGCCGTCGACGGTGGCACTGGTCGCGAGGATGACCTCGCGGACTTCCGGCCGGCCGGCGCGGGCGACCAGCGGGCCGACGCGGAGGTCGTCAGGGCCGACGCCGTCCAGGGCCGAGAGGGTGCCGCCCAACACGTGGTAGCGGCCGCGAAAGACCCCGGCGCGTTCCAGCGCCCAGAGGTCGGCGACCTCCTCCACCACGCAGAGCAGGCTCTCGTCGCGGCCCGGGTCGGCGCAGATGGCGCAGGGATCGGCGGTATCCAGGTTGCCGCACTGGCCGCACTCGCCGACGCGGTGGGCGGCGAGCGAAAGCGCTTCGGCCAGCGGCAGCATCAAGGCTTCGCGGCGCTTCAGCAGTTGCAGGGCCGCGCGGCGGGCCGAGCGAGGGCCGAGGCCTGGCAGTCGGGCCAGCAGCTGGATCAGCCGGTCGACCTCGGGTCCGGTCATGGGCGGCGGCTCAAAACGGCAGCTTCATGCCGGGGGGAAGTTGCAGGCCGCCGGTCAGACGGCCCATCTCCTCCGCCAGGCGGGCGTCGAGCCGGGACTTGGCGTCGTTGTGGGCGGCGGTGACGAGATCGGAGAGAATCTCGGCCGAGCCCGGCTCCAGCAGGCTCGGATCGCAGCGCATGGCGCGCATTTCGCCCTTGCCGTTCAAGGTGACCGAGACCATGTCGCCGCCGGCCACGCCGCTCACCTCCAGCTCCGCGAGTTTGGCCTGCATCTCCTCCATCTTGCCCTGGAACTCCTGCGCCTGGCGCAGCATCTGGCCGAGATTCTTCATGGGCCTGGGTCATCCTTCTCGCTTGCGGGAGCGTCGGCGTCGGGTGCCGGGGCGGCGCCGATATCGCGGACGGCGGTGATACGGGCGCCGGGAAAAGTATCGAGCACGGCCTTGACCGCCGGATGATCGGCAGCCTCCGCCACCCGGGCGGCCTGGGCGGCATCCGCTCGCTCGGCCCGGGTCGGCTCGGCGGCGCCGTCCGTCGCCACCTCGACCCGCCAGTCACCGCCGGTAAGCGCCTTCAGCCGTTTGCGCAAGCCGGCCGCCAGGTCGCCGCCGACGTCGCCCGCCGGCTGGAAGACCAGGTGCCCGGGCGCGAAGTCGACCAATCGGACGTTGTTGTGCAGCCAGGCGGCGAGCGTCCCCTCGCGCCGTTGAGCGGCGAGCGCCACCAGCCCTTCGAAGCTGTCGATGCGGTCGCCGGGCGATGGTTCCGGTTCGGCCTCGGGCGCGAGATCGGGCGCCAACGCGGTCTCCCGCGCCGCCGCCGGCCGGGGATCGGCCGCCGGCATGGCGCGGACGTCGCCGGTCGACGCTTGGCCGCCGCCCGCCGGCGCGGCACCCCCATCCGTCGGCGCGGCGCTCGTGGCGGCGCCCTCCTCGAGCCGCCTGGCCAGATCCGCCGGCGAGGGCAGCTCGGCCGAATAGGCGATCCGGACCAGCACCATCTCCGCCGCCGAGATCGCGATCGGCGCCAGACGCACCTCGCCGATGCCCTTCAGCAGCATCTGCCAGGCCCGGGCCAGCACCGGCATGGAAAGCGCGTCGGCCAGCGCGCGACCGCGCGTCCGCTCCAGTTCGGCGGCTCCCGGCTCGTTCTCCGCCCCCGCCACCACTTTCAGCCGGGTTAGCAGGTGGGTCAGCTCCAGCAGGTCCCGCAGCGCGACCAACGGGTCGACGCCCAGGTCGTACAGCGCCCGCAGGGCGTCCAGCGCGCCGGCGATATCGCCCCGCATCAGGATCTCGAACAGGTCGAACACCCGGCCCCGGTCCGCGAGGCCGAGCATCTCGCGGGTCTGCTCCGCCGTCACCCGGTCCTGGCCGTGGGCGATCGCCTGGTCCAAGAGCGAGAGCGCGTCGCGGACCGAGCCGTCGCCCGCCTGGGCCAGGAGGGCGACGGCATCGGCCTCGACCTCCACCCCCTCTTTCTCGGCGATGGAGGCGAGATGGGTCGACAGCACGTCGGCCGCGACCCGACGGAGGTCGAAGCGCTGGCAGCGCGAGAGCACGGTGATCGGGATCTTGCGCACTTCGGTCGTGGCGAAGATGAAGATGACGCGGGGCGGCGGCTCCTCCAGCGTCTTCAACAGCGCGTTGAAGGCTTGCCGCGACAGCATGTGCACTTCGTCGATAATGTAGATCTTGTTCCTGGCGCTCACCGGCAGGTACCGCACACCATCCAGCAGCTCGCGGATGTTGTCGACGCCGGTGTTGGAGGCGGCATCCATCTCCAAGACGTCGACATGACGCGATTCGGCGATTCCCACGCACGGCTCGCAGACGCCGCAGGGGCTGATGGTCGGCCCGCCCGTGCCGTCGGGGCCAACGCAGTTCAAGGCCCGGGCGATCACCCGGGCGGTGGTGGTCTTGCCGACGCCGCGCACGCCCGTCAGCACGAAGGCGTGCGCGAGCCGCTCCCGCGCCATGGCGTTCGAGAGGGTGCGGACCATGGCCTCCTGGCCGATCATCTCCTCGAAGGTTTGGGGGCGATATTTGCGGGCCAGCACCTGATAGGGCTTCGCCTGGCCTCGATCGTCGCTGTTCGTCTCGCTCATGGGCGCCCGCGTTCGCTTCCCCGAAGACGTGCCCGCCGGGGCCGCGCGTCGAGGCGCCGGCCGGCGGGGAAGCGAATCATATCAGTCGATGAAAACACCTGGCCAGCCCGCTCCCGACCCAGCCACCCCTGGGGTACGCTCACCAGGTGGTCGGGCCGGGGGAGCGGGCTGGCCGGGCAACGCAAATAATAGGTGGGAGATTGGCTCAGGCGACCCGAACCGGGCTCGTTACGGCTGCTTCCTCTCGGACCTGACCGGGTTGGCGAGTGATTCGTCCACCGCCAACCTCCCAAGGCCAATATAGCAACTTATGCGCCGCGCGAAACAGGCGGATTCGGAATTCGCGCACCCCGCCGCCCGCTGTACAAGCCGTGCGCGTTGGCTTAGAGGGATAGAGCCCACCTCTGGACCACCCTTCTCGATATCGGGACATATGCCGCATGTTGAACGGGTTGCGCGCGTCCGTGCTCGACCTCTCCTCCGGCCGCCTCTTCCACGGCTGGATCGTGGTCGCGGTCTGCTCGCTCGTCCTCTTCTCGACCGGGCCCGGCCAATCGCACCTGATCGGCCTTTTTTTCGAACCGATCTCGGCCGAACTCGGCTTGTCGCGTACCGCCCTGGCGCTCGCCTATGGGCTGGCGACCTTGTGCGCCGCGCTGCTGCTCCCGAGGCTCGGCCGCCTGGTCGATACCCGCGGCCCGGTCGTGGTGCTGGGCGTGCTCGGCTTCTTGCTCGGGCTCGCCTGTTTGCTGTTCAGCCAGGCCACCGGCTGGATCGCGCTCGCCCTCGGCTTCGCCGCCCTTCGTTTTCTCGGCCAGGGCGGGTTGAGCCTGGCCAGCGCCAACTTGGTGGTCCGCTGGTTCCGCCGCCGGCGCGGCTTCGCGCTCGGCCTGATGACGCTGGGCTTCCCGCTCTCCGTCGCGATCCACGCGCCCTTGGCCCAGGCGCTGATCGACACGGTCGGCTGGCGGCAAAGCTGGCTCTGGCTCGGCTTCGCCACCTGGATCCTGCTGCTGGCGCCGATCCTGCTGCTCTTGCACGACCGGCCGGAGGACGTGGGTCTCCACCCGGACGGCGACGAAAAGGCCGCCGGCGACGGCCAGGCGGCGGTCAACGGCGAGAGCCTGGGCGAAGCGCTCCGCACCCC
The DNA here is from genome assembly GCA_965226475.1 of Alphaproteobacteria bacterium. Classification (GTDB taxonomy): domain Bacteria; phylum Pseudomonadota; class Alphaproteobacteria; genus JASLMY01. The sequence continues at coordinate 1,047,913 of CBDDDJ010000003.1, forward strand.
CGCCTTCTACGTCATCGCGGCGACGCTCTGTTCCCACTCGATGCTGCTGACGGCGCTGCATGTGGAGAACACGGGCATCCTCACGTCCCACGGGCTTGACCGGCAGACCGCGGCCAACATGTTCACCGTCACCGGCCTGGTGGCGGCGGCGGCGATGCCGATCGTCGGCTGGCTGCTGGACCGGGTGGCGACCAGGACCATGCTGTCGTGTGCGCCGGTGATCATGGCGGCCGCCCTCCTGGCCCCGACCTTCGTCTCCGGCCTCGCCGGCGCGGTCGGCTACGCGGTCGTCTTCGGCCTCGCCAACGCGGTCTCCATGCCCTTCATGGGCTACATGTGGCCCCGCTTCTTCGGCCGCCGGCACCTGGGCCAGATCCAGGGCACGGGGCAGATGATCATCGTCATCGGCGCCTCCCTCGGCCCCCTGCCGCTCGGCCTCGCGCTCGATTATTGGGGGGGCTACGACCTGGTGCTGCGACTGCTGGCCGGCCTCTCGCTCGCCTGCGCCGTGGCGATCCCCTTCATCAAGCCGCCGAGGTATTGAGAGATCGGCGGACCGCGCGGCGGAAAATTCAGGTTAAACTTCCCGCTTCGACGCGACGGGGTCGGGAGGCGGGGAAACAATGGCGCACGGAAGCTGTCTATGTGGCGGCGTGGTCTGGCGGCTCGAGGGGGCCGGATTTCGCCGGATGACGCATTGCCACTGTTCGATGTGCCGCAAGGCGCACGGCGCGGCCTTCGCGACCTACGCCACGGTCGCGCGGGCGGCCTTCGAACTGGTCGAGGGCGGCGGGCTGGTGGTGGATCGGGCGTCCTCGCCCGGCTTTCACCGGGCCTTCTGCGGGCGCTGCGGTTCGGTGGTGCCTTCGGCCCTGAACGGGGAGGAAGTCCACGCGCCCATGGGCGGGATGCGGGACGACCCGGGCTGGCGGGCCACGCACCACATCTTCATCGCCCACAAGGCGCCCTGGCACCGGATCGCCGACGACCTGCCGCGATACGACCATTACGGCCCGGGCGTCGAAGGACCGGTGGTCGAGCGGGCGGGTGCCGGCGACGGCCTTGGCGGCTGCTGCCTTTGCGGAGCCGCCGCCTTCGAGGTGACGGCGCCCTTCCGCGCCGTCTACAATTGCCATTGCTCGCGCTGCCGGTACGCGCGCCAGGCGGCGCACACGACGAACGGCTTCGCGCCCATGGACGGGTTCCGCTGGCTGCGGGGCGAGGACGAGGTCGAGGTCTACCGACTGCCCGAGGCGCGCTTCTTCGCCCAGGCATTCTGCCGGACCTGCGGGGCGGGCCTGCCCCGGGTGGACTCCGGCCGGGGGGTCGCGGTCGTTCCCCTGGGCGCGCTCGATGGCGATCCCGGACGGGGCGCCCACAGCCATATCTTCACCGACTTCATGGCCACCTGGTACCGTGGCGACGACGGCCTGCCCCGCCACCCGGGTCCGCCGCCCGCCTAGATTCTTTCAGAATTGGTGCCGACCACCCGGATCGGCGCATGAGGCGGCGCGGGACCGGTCCCGGTCATCCGGCTCCGCCCGGGTCCTCGGCTGGCGAAGTCGGCGGTGCCGACCAGCCAGACGGCGGTGGCCGGGAAGGCGATAATCAGCGCAAGCACCGCCAGCATGGCGATGACGAACGGCAGGGCGCCGACATAGAGGTCCATGATGCCGGCGCCCCTCCGGCCCGCCCCGGGGCCGCATGCGGACCCCCTGCAGGACGAAGAGGTTCATCCCCACCGGCGGCGTAATCAGCGACAGCTCCAGCAGGATGACAACGACGATGCCGAACCAGACCAGGTCGACATAGAGCGCGTTCAGCATCGGCAGGATGATGGGCAGCGTCGTCACCATCATCGCGAAGCTCTCCATGAACATGCCGAGCACGATGTAGAGCACGTAGAGAAAGAGGATCAGTTCCAGCTGCGAGAGGTTTAGGCCGATCACCCATTTCGACATCATGATCGGCGGACCCAGAAGCGCCAGGATGTTCTGCAACAGGAAGGCCCCGATCAGGATGAACGTCACCATCGCCGTGCTGGAGGCCGTCATAGGAAGGTGTCCTTCAGCATCTGGATATTGACCTTGCGGTTCCAGAGCGCGAACAGGAAGGCGCCGCATGTCCCGAAGGCCGCCGCCTCCATCGCGGTCGCGATGCCGAGATAGATCGTCCCCAGCACCAGGAAGATCAGCGCGAAGACCGGCAGCAGCGAGAACAGGCTTAAAATGCGATCGCCTCACGTGACCGTCCCCGCAGCCGGCGACGGGGCCATGTCCGGGCGACGCTTGGCGAATCCGAAGATCACCGCCACGCAGGCATGTCCGATGCCATCCGATAACTTGACAGCGGAATTCCAGGGGGCGCTAACTGTGTCTTATGGTGACCCCTTGAAGCACAATGTTCGGTTGCCGAGAACTTCGATATGAATCCAAGGAGGAGCGTCATGCTTAGAAGAAAATGGTTGACTGCGATTGCAGTCACGTTGCTTGCGTTATTCCTGTCCCCGTTGAGTGGCGATCGTCTGTCCCTCGTTCCCGAGGCGTCGGCGCAGGAGAAGGTCAAGTGGCGGGGTGTAGCCGCCCATCGCGTCGGGGCGCACTACAACCTCTGGCGTTGGTTGGAGAAGCGGCTTCCCGAGATCACCGATGGCGAGGTGAGCTTGGAGACCCTGACGTATGGCGAGATCGGTATCGGCGGAACCGAAATGTTGCGCATCATGAGGGCCGGCCTGATCGATATCGCGGATGTCACCTCGTCCTACGTCGCCGGCGACTTTCCGCTCATCGAAGCGACGGACCTCGCGGGTGTCACGACGAGCCCGGAACAGCAACAGCAGGTGGCCGAGGCGTGGCTGCAAAACATCGTGGCGCCGCGCGAGGACATCATGGGTGGCAAGGTCCTTTCCAACTTCTATTGGAATGCCTCTTTCCTCTACAGCAGTTATCCGGTGAACAGCCTGGCAGACATCAAGGGCCACAAGGTCCGTGTCTATTCGCCGGGCCTCGCGCAATGGGTCAAGGCACTCGGCGGAGAACCGCTCAACATCGTGATGAACGAGGTTTACAGCGCCTTGCAGCGGGGCGTGATCGATAGCCTGATCACCGGCCCGGACCAGGTCAAGGGATTGAGCATGTGGGAGGTTGCCCCGCACATGACGGCCATCGGAACCGCCGGCGCGGTCGGCTACGTCGTGGTGAGCAAAAGGAGCTGGGACAAGTTGTCCGAAAAGGCCCGCAAGGCGATCCTCGCCGTGGTGCCCGAGATGAAGGAAGTGGCTTGGGGTGGCGGCTATGAGAACAACCGGGTCGGCGTCGCGCTGGCCAAGGAGAAGGGCATGACGCTGACCATTCCGGCGAAGCCCGAGTGGTCTCCGACATTCGAGAAGCTCACCAGCGACGTCATTCTGCCGTGGTGGTTCGATCGGGTCGGCGCTGAAGGGCGGAAGGCCTTCAAAATGCATGTCGCGCCGATCACCGGGCACAAGGTCGAGTAGCGCTTTAGTGGGACAGTTATCCATCAGTTGAGCAGCCGGATAGCGACGACGCCACATGTCGCTTCCGGCCCGCTCGGCAAATCACCCCGTTGAGCTGATTCCCGGTCCGGCCGTGGCGCGCCAAGCGCTCGCGCGTCGGTATCGGCAGGAGGTGCGTCCGGATGCAGGCTGAACGCTCGGATAAAGCTATTCCCGTGATTGTCGAGCGTGTGGAGCACGTGACAAGCCGCATCACGACGATGATGGCGGTCGCGGCCGGCGCCGTCTTCTTGCCCCTGGCGTTTTACATGATGATAGATGCGGCGAGCCGCCGCCTCGGGGGGCCCTTCACCGGGGTCAGCGATGAGATCGCGGGTCAAGTCCTGGCCTTCGGCGGCACCTGGGCCATGGCCTTCGCGCTCGCGCGGGGGGCCCATGTTCGCATCGATGTCATTATGCCGCTCTATCCGGCCCGTTTGCGCGAGATCCTGAACCTGTTGACGATCGCCATGGCGGTGGTGCTGGCCGTGGTGCTGGCCGCCAACACCTGGCATCTCTCCTACGAATCCTACATCCTGGACGCCACCGCGTATTCCATGCTCGGGCAACCGCTCGTATATGCGCAATCGCTGACCGCCATCGGATTCACGATGCTCACGGTCCAAGCGATCGTCATGCTCATCGCGGGTGGATTCCGGCTCGTCGCCGGGGCCGCCGTCATGCGACCGATCGACCCCTTGGCCCAGCGTAGGGAGGATTGAGCCGTGCTCGGCATCCTCACCGTCATCATAGTCACCCTGCTCGTCGCGTTCGCCCTCGGCTTGTACGTCGCCGTCGCGCTCGGTATTACCGCGATGACGGTAGGTAGCGTATTCATAGACTCTCCGATCTGGGGTTTCTACGCGCATATCCCATGGACCGTGAACAGCAGCATTTCCATCGCCGTCGTGCCCTTGTTTCTGCTCATGGGCGACATCCTGCTCCGCAGCGGCGTCACCGACGCGATGTATCAGACCTTGGCCAAATGGTTGAACCGGTTGCCCGGAGGCCTGCTGCACACCAACATCGGGGCCTGCGGCCTGTTCGCCGCCATCTCCGGCTCCAGCGTCGCCACCGCCACCACGATCGGGGCGGTCTCGCTGCCTTCGATGCGGGCACATGGCTACAACGAGCAGCTGGCGCTCGGTTCCCTCGCGGCGGGCGGAACCCTGGGGATCCTGATCCCGCCGAGCATCATCTTGATCGTGTATGGCCTGCTCGCCGAAACCTCCATCGGGCGGCTCTATATCGCCGGCGTTCTTCCGGGCCTGATCATGATGTTGAGCTTCATGGGGGTCATCTTCGTGTTTGCCAAGCTTCGCCCCGAAATGGCCCCGCAGCCGGTCGAAACCGTCACCTGGCGCGACCGGTTTCTCAGCCTGTTTGCGCTGCTGCCGATCTTCGTGCTGATCTTCCTCGTGCTGGGCACGATCTATCTCGGCATTGCCACCGCGATCGAGGCTGCGGCATTCGGGGTTTGTGGGGCTTTCCTGTTCGCGCTCGCGAACAGGAAGGTCAATCCACGAATGCTGAGGGACACGTTTCTCTCCACCGCCAGCAGCACCGGGATGGTGATGTTCATCCTGATCGGCGCCTTCCTGCTGCAGAACACTCTGGCTCTGCTGGGACTGCCGATCATGATGTCGAAGTGGGTCATCGGCCTCGGGCTCTCTCAGCTCGAGTTGATCCTGTTCCTGTGCGTGCTCTACGTCATACTCGGCATGATGATGGAAAGCTTCGCGATGATGGTGACCACGCTCCCCATCATCCTCCCCATGCTCATCGCGCTCGATGTCGATCTGGTGTGGTTCGGCATCGTGATGGTCATCTTGCTCGAGTTGTCGCTGATCACGCCCCCGGTCGGCATGAACCTGTTCGTCTTGCAGGGCGTCAGAATGCGAACCGCGGATGCCAACCCCGGTCGCGGGATCCTGGACATCTACATCGGCGCGCTGCCGTTCGTGATTGCCATGCTGGCCGTATTAGCATTGGTCATCGCCTTTCCCCAGATCGCGGTATGGCTCGTTAGCACCGCCGACTTTTCCGCCTGATCATCCCGGGTCTACCCAGCGCCGCTCCGCCGCCTCCAGTCGAGCCAGTCACGGATCGCGTCCCCCATTACCAGCTCCCGGTCGCACTCCTGGAGCCAGGACAGCTCTTCGGTAAACATCGTCACGCATTGCCGGTATGGGCACGGCACGCGGGTGATGTACGCGCCCCGGAAACAGCGCCGCGGGCCGGATCCGTCGAAGATCCGCCGGATAAATAAGTGGATGTTGCGATAGGGATAGGGTTGGCTCGAATAGCTCGGCGCACCGGAGAGCTTAACCACCAGCCAGGACGTGATCGAGCGGGAGGACGTACCGGCCACCACCACCGCCGATCAGATCGGCCAGGCGACGGATATTATGGGCGCGGCGATCGAGGCGGCCGGCGTCACGGGCCAGGTCCGGGGCGGCGGCCGGCCACGCGTCGGATAGATATCGACTCGCCGTTCAAGCCTGCCCGTGATCGGTCTATACTGCCCCACGGAATTCGATTGCCGCCGCGGGAAATGGAATGAACATCGCCTTGAAGCCGGTCGAGCTCGACGACAAATACGCCGCCGAGCGCGGCGTGGTCTATCTCACCGGCAGCCAAGCCCTCCTGCGCCTGGCGATGAACCAGCGCCGCCGGGATGCGGCCCGCGGGCTCGATACCGCCTGCTTCATCTCGGGCTATCGCGGCTCGCCCATGCACAACGTCGACAAGGAGATCTGGCGGGCCAAGCGCTTCGTGCTGGACGACCGCATCCATTTCCAACCCGGAAGCAACGAGGATCTGGCGGCGACCGCCTGCTGGGGCAGCCAGCAGTCCAACATGTACCCGGGCGCCCGCCACGACGGCGTCTTCGCCCTATGGTACGGCAAGGGTCCGGGCCTCGACCGCTCGATCGACGCCATCCGCCACGCCAACCTGGGCGGCACCTCGGCGCTGGGCGGTATACTGGCGGCGGTAGGCGACGACCCGGCGATGAAGTCGACCGACGTGCCGGCGGCCTCGGAGACCATGTTCTCCGACCTGCTGATGCCCTGCCTCTATCCCGCCAGCGTGCAGGAAATCCTCGACTACGGCATCCTGGGGTGGGAGCTTTCCCGCTTTTCGGGCGCCTGGGTCGGCTTCAAGATGATGGCGGAGACGGTCGATGCCGCCGCCCCCGTCGATTGCGATCCCGAGCGCTTGAAGATCGTCCATCCCAATTTCGATTTTCCCGCCGATGGCGTCTCGATCCGCGCCGGCGACGTCTGGCTGCAGCAGGAGCCCCGGCACCGCAATCACAAGCTGCCCGCCGCGCGGGCGTTCGCGCGGGCGAACGAGATCAACCGGCGGATCATCGACGGGCCTGGACGGCGCTACGGCATCATCTCGTCGGGCAAGGCGGCGATGGATACCCGCCAAGCGCTGATCGAATTCGGCCTCGACGAGGTGTCCGCGGCCGACATCGGCATCTCGTTCCTGAAGATCGGCATGCCCTTCCCCTTCGATGCCGAGACGGTGCGCAACTTCGCCGACGGCCTGGAAGAGATCCTGGTCGTCGAGGAGAAGCGCCGCTTCCTGGAGAGCCGGGTGCGCGACGCGCTCTACGACCTGCCCGAGGGACGCCGGCCGCGGGTGATCTGCCGCCGGGACGAGACTGGGACGATGCTGCTGCCGGAATGTGGCGAGTTCGGCGCCGAGGAGATCGCCCGGGCGCTGGCACCCAGAATCGCCCATTTCCACACAAGCGAACGCATCGCCGCCCGGCTCGAATTCCTCGACGCCAAGGCGCGCCGCCTGGCGGAACGCGAGGCGCTGTCGATTGCCCGCATGCCCTATTTCTGCTCCGGCTGTCCGCACAACACCTCGACCCGGGTGCCGGAGGGCAGCCAGGCCCAGGGCGGCGTCGGCTGCCACTTCATGTCGACCTACATGAATCGCGACACCGGCGCCCACACCCACATGGGCGGCGAGGGCGCGAACTGGATCGGCAACGCCCCCCTTCACCCACACCAAGCACGTGTTCCAGAACCTGGGCGACGGCACCTACTTCCACTCGGGCCTGCTGGCGATCCGCGCCTGCGTCGCGGCCGAGGTGAACATCACCTACAAAATTCTCTACAACGATGCCGTCCCGATGACCGGCGGCCAGCCGGTCGACGGGCCGCTCTCGCCGATGTCGATCTCGCGCCAAGTGGCGGCGGAGGGCGTGAAACGCATCGTCGTGGTCTCGGACGAGCCGGACAAATACGGCGCCGGCGCCGACTTCGCCCCCGGCGCGAGCTTCGAGCATCGCCGGGAATTGGACCGGGTGCAGCGCGAGCTCCGCGACATCCCAGGCGTCACGGTGCTGATCTACGACCAGACCTGCGCGGCGGAGAAGCGCCGGCGCCGCAAGCGCGGGGCGATGATCGACCCGCCCCGCCGCATCTTCATCAACGATGCGGTGTGCGAGGGCTGCGGCGATTGTTCCCGGACCTCCAACTGCTTGTCCGTGCTGCCGCTCGAAACCCCGCTCGGGCGCAAGCGGATGATCGACCAGTCCTCCTGCAACAAGGACTATTCCTGCGCCGAGGGCTTCTGCCCCAGTTTCGTCAACGTCATCGGTGCGGTGCCGCGAAAGAGCGGCGGTGGCCGCGCGGTGCCGAGGACGCTTTCCCTGCTGCCGGAGCCGAGCTTGGCCAAACTACCCGACGACCGGCCCTACAGCCTGCTGGTGACCGGCATCGGCGGCACCGGCGTGGTGACCATCGCCGCCCTGCTGACCATGGCGGCGCATATGGAAGGCAAGGCCTTCTCGACCATCGACCAGTTCGGCATGGCGCAGAAGGGGGGCGCCGTCACCAGCCACGTGCGGATCGCGGCCGACGAAGGGCTGCTCGGCGCGCGGCGCCTGGGCGTCGGCTCGGCCGACCTGCTGTTGGGCTGCGACAGCCTGGTGACGGGGGGCGAGCTGGCCTTGGCCGTAATCGACCCCGATCGCACCCGCGTGGTAGTAAACTCCCGCCAGTCGATCATCGGTCACTTCGCCCTCGACCCGGACCTCCAGTTCCCGGAAGCCGATCTTTACGGCCGCATTCGCGAGGAGGCGGACCCCGGCCGCCTCGACGTTCTGGACGCGACCCGGCTCGCCACCGCGCTTCTGGGCGATTCGATCGCCACCAACCTCTTCATGCTCGGCTTCGCCTACCAGAAGGGGGCGATCCCGATTGGCGCGGCGGCGATTGGGCGCGCGATCGAACTGAACGGCCTGGCGATCGAGATGAACAAGCAGGCCTTCCTCTGGGGCCGGCGGGCGGCGCACGATCTGGCCGCCGTCGAGGCCCTGCTCGACGGCCCGGCGCCGGCGCCCGAGACGCTGGACGAGATCGTCGCCCACCGCCGGGCGGATCTGGTCGGCTATCAGGACGAGGCCCATGCGGCCCGCTACGAGGCGCTCGTGCGCCGGGTCGCGGCGCGGGAGGGCGAGCAGCTCGGCGCCCCCGGCCCGCTCAGCCTCGCGGTCGCCCGCAATCTCCACAAACTCATGGCCTACAAGGACGAGTACGAGGTCGCCCGGCTTGTCAATGGCGGAGCAAAAAGGGACCACCGTGGCGGTGTAAGAAGGGACCACTTGGCGGCTGCGGGCTTGTCCCCTAGTCCATGGGAGGGCCCCGGGTGCGACGCGGCGTGCCCTCAACAGGCCGACGCGGCGGCGCGCGCGGGAGGGACCTGTGGGCCCACGGGGTCAAGCGTGGGTTGGGTGGTCGGTTCAGTTCGCCGTCGGGGTTTGACGCCTGCGGCTCTGGTTGAGCCTGTAGCTCTCGCCATTCATCTCGAGGATGTTGACGTGGTGGGTGAGGCGGTCGAGGAGAGCGCCGGTGAGGCGCTCGGAGCCGAACACCTCGGTCCATTCGTCGAAGGGCAGATTGGTGGTGACCAGGGTCGAGCCCCGCTCGTAGCGTTGGCTGAACACCTCGAACAACAGCTCGGCGCCGGTCTTCGACAGCGGCACGAAGCCGAGTTCGTCGACGATCAGAAGCTTGTAGGTGGCGAGCTTCTTCTGGAACCTCAGCAGCTGCTTGTCATCGCGGGCCTCGATGAGCTCGTGGACCAGTGCGGCGGCGGTGATGAAGCCGACCGAGAGGCCCTTCTGGCAGGCCGCCAAGCCGAGACCGAGGGCGATGTGGGTCTTGCCGGTGCCGCTGTTGCCGAGCGCGATGAGGTTCTCGCGGCGCTCGATGTACTCGCAGCGGGCCAGCTCCAGGACCAGCGCCTTGTTGAGCGAGGGGATGACCTTGAAGTCGAAGCTGTCGAGGCTCTTGACCACGGGGAAGCGCGCCGCCTTGATGCGCCGCTCGACCATGCGGCGCTCGCGGTCGATCAGCTCGAGCTCGGCGAGTCTCAACAGGTAGCGGACGTGATCGACGCCTTCCGAGGCGCACTGCCGGGCGATCTTGTCGTACTCGCGCAGGAAGGTCGGCAGCTTCAGCGTCTTGAGGTGGTGGGCGAGCAGCACTTGCGGTGTGTCGGTCATGCGCCGAGCCCCGACAGCAGGCTCATGTACGACTTGGCGGACGTCATCGCGACCCGGGCGCGCGGCAGATACGGATAGACGTCGAGGTTGAGCCTGGGCGGCCGCCGCTCGATGCGGCACAGTACCAGGTGCTTCACCGCATCAAAGCCGATTGCGCCGAGCCGCAGGGCGTCGCCGACCGCACCCTCGACCTCCTCGAGCCGGAAGGTCTCCAGTAGACGGAGCACCTGGACGTACTCGCGCTTGCCTGCCTTGCCCATACGAGCTTCGAGGAGCCGCCGCAGAGTGATGAAGGCCTCGGGCAGGTCCCAGCCCGCCAATGGCGCGGCCTGGTCGAGGGCGCCGATCTTCTGCTCGATCAAGGGCAGGTAATGCAGCGGGTCGAAGATCAGGTCCTCGCTGTCGTAGGACCGGCGGTGCCGGGCGATCACCTCGGCCCCGCAGCTGATCACCACCTCATCGACGTAGCCCCGGATGAGCACCTCACGGTGGCCGTAGGCCACGGGCACGGAATAGTCGTTGCTGCGGTAACGCACCAGCGACAGCGAACTCGCCCGTCCAGGGCGCTTATCGCAGGCATCATAGGGAGCAGGCGGCAATGGCAAGAGAACTTGACGATCCCGCTCGAGACGCTCGCCGATGGTCTCCTTGTGGCCCCGCAGCCGCGCCGCCTGGCGCCGGCGGCACTGTTCGGCGAGAGCATCGTTGAGGGCCGCGAAGCTCTCGGCACGCGGGACGGGGACCAGGAAGTTCCGCCGGATGAAGCCGACCAGTCCCTCGACCTTGCCCTTGTCGTTGCCCTTGCCCGGCCGGCCGAACCTGTCCTCGAACAGATAGTGGGACTGAAGCTCCGTGAAGACGCGCGTTCGCTGCCGCTTCCCATCGCCCAGGATCCGGGCAACCGCCAGCTTGGTGTTGTCGTACAGGATGGATCGGGGGACGCCGCCGAAGAAGGCAAACGCCGCGTTGTGGCCATCGCAGAATGCTTCGGTCGTCTCCGCCGGATAGGCCGCAACAAAGCAACCATCACTGTGGGGAAGGTCGAAGGCAAGGAAGTGGATCTTCCGTAACGCGCCGCCGATCACCGCCATCGCTTCGCCGAAGTCCGCCTGGGCGTGACCGGGGGAATGGGAGAGTGGCACGAACACCTCACGCGACCGAAGCCCCTGCTCACGAACGTAGTCCTTCACGATGGTGTAGCCGCCCGTGAAACCGTACTCGTCCCGGAGGCGGTCGAAGATGCGCTTCGCAGTGTGCCGTTGCTTGTGGTGGCTGGTCCGATCGTCTTCCAGAATCCGATCGATGATCCCCGTGAACGGACCCAGCTTCGGCCGCCGTGGCGGCTTGCCGCGGCGATACCCCGGCGGCACCGAGAACGACAGCATCTTGCGTACCGTCTTGCGGTCCAGCCCGAACACCCGCGAGGCCTCGCGGGTGCTCATTCCCTCGACACGACACGCCCGCCAAACCCGTGCGTACAACTCCACCCGATACATCCCCCCCGCCTTCCAGTCAGAGCAACCCTGACAGAAGGCTATACGCGGTCCCATTTTGGTCCGCCGCAGCCGGATCGACCGGCCGCTTCAGTGGGGGATTATTGCGCCGCCGTTCTCAGCGGCCCTCGGGGTCGCGACGAGGGCCGCGCGATCCAGGGGGAGCGGTGATGGACGGCAAGACCAAATGGCTGATTGCCGGTTTGTCTATCTGCTTGGCTCGTTGGGAACCTTTCTGGTCAAGTTCATGGAGGTCCGGAAAACCTCCTGGTCCGACGTACAGACCTTCGAGGAGGCCGCCATCGCCGGCCTCATCTGGCCCTACGAGCTGATCCAGCTGTTTCTCTGATATCCATCGACATAAATGGCGATTCACGCGGCCGGCGCGCGCTTCAGGAATTGACCGAGCCGTCGTCGATCGCGCTCAGCTCGAAGGCCGCCGCCATCAGGGCCCGGGTGTAATCGGTCTGGGGATCCTCGAAGATCCGGTCCGCCGGTCCCTGTTCCACCACCTTGCCCTCGCGCATAACGATCACAAAGTTGGCCATGGCACGCACCACCTTCAGATCGTGGCTGATGAACATATAGGCGAGACCGTGGCGGCGCTGCAGGGCGCGCAGCAGCTCGACGATCTGGGCCTGAACCGACATGTCGAGGGCGCTGGTCGGCTCATCCAAGACCAGGAATCGCGGCTTCAACACCAGCGCCCGGGCGATGGCGATGCGCTGGCGCTGGCCGCCGGAAAACTCGTGGGGATAGCGGTCCATCGCCTCCGCCGGCAGGTCGACCTCCGCCAGCGCCTCGGCGATGAGGCGGCGGCGTTGGTCGTAACCGCCGCCGAGGCCGTGCACGCGCAACCCCTCCTCGACGATGCCCTGGATCGACATGCGGGGGCTGAGCGAGCCGTAGGGGTCCTGGAAGACGATCTGCATCTCGCGCCGGAGCGGGCGGATCTCCCGGCTCGCCATCCGGTCCAGGCGGTGCGGGCCGAAGGTGATCTCCCCCTGGCTCGAGGTCAGCCGGAGCAGCGCCATGGCGAGCGTCGTCTTGCCCGAACCGCTCTCCCCCACCACGCCCACCGTCTCGCCGGCCCGCGCGCTCAGCGACACGCCGTCGACGGCGCGGATATGGTCAACCGTGCGGCGAAAGACGCCGCGCTTCACCGGGAAATAGACCTTGATGTCCTCGGCCCGGACCACCTCCGGCGCGTCGTCGGCCGGCGGCGAGGGCCGCCCGCGCGGCTCCGCCTGCAGCAGGTGGCGGGTATACTCGTGGGCCGGCGCCTCGAAGACCCGGGCCGTCTCGCCCGCCTCGACGATACTGCCCTCGGTCATCACATGGACCCGCCCGGCCACCTTGCGCACCACGGCGAGGTCATGCGTGATCAGCAGCACCGCCATGCACAGTTCAGCCTGCAGCTCGGCCAGCAATTCCAGGATCTGCGCCTGGATGGTGACGTCGAGAGCCGTCGTCGGTTCATCCGCGATCAGCAGGTCCGGCTCGTTGGCGAGCGCCATGGCGATCATCACCCGCTGGCGCTGCCCGCCCGAGAGCTGGTGGGGAAAGCTTTCCAAGCGTTGCTCGGGGTCGGGGATGCGGACCAGGCGAAGGAGTTCCAGCGTGCGTTCCCGGGCCTGGGCCTGGCTCATCCGCTTGTGCAGCAGCAGCACCTCGTTGATCTGCTTCTCCACCGTGTGCAGCGGGTTGAGCGAGGTCATCGGCTCCTGAAAGATCATCGAGATCCGGTTGCCCCGGACGGCCGCGAGGGCGTCCGGCCCGGCGCCCAGCAGTTCCTCCCCCCGGTAGCGGATCGATCCGCCCGGATGGCGCGCGATGCCGGGGGGAAGAAGTTGCATAATCGAAAGCGCGGTGACCGACTTTCCCGATCCGCTCTCGCCGACAAGGGCGACGGTCTCGCCCGCCCCGATATGGAGCGATATCCCGCGCACCACCTCGTTCCAGCCCTCCTCGCCCCGGAAGGCAACCCGGAGCCCGGCGACCTCCAGAAGCGGCGCGCTCATTCGCCCGCCTCCCCCGCGCGGGCGGCGGCGGCGAGCGGGCGAGTGTCCTCGGCCACCGTCGCGCCCATCACGGTCTTCCTCGGATCGAAGGCGTCGCGCACGCCCTCGAAGACGAAGATCAGCAGGCTCAACATCAGCGATATCGTGGCGAAGGCGGTGATCCCGAGCCAGGGCGCGTGCAGGTTGGCCTTGCCCTGCTGCAACATTTCGCCCAGCGAAGCCGAGCCCGGCGGCAGGCCGAAGCCGAGAAAATCCAGCGCCGTCAATGTGGTGATCGAGCCCGAGAGGATAAAGGGCAGGAAGGTGAGCGAGGCAACCATCGCGTTCGGCAACAGGTGCTTGAACATGATCACGGTATTGCCAACACCCAAGGCCCGGGCGGCGCGCACATAGTCGAGGTTGCGGGCGCGCAGGAATTCGGCCCTGACGACGCCCACCAGGCTCATCCAGCTGAACAGCAGCATGATCGCCAGCAAGGTCCAGAAGCCGGGCACGATGAGGCTCGAGAAGATGATCAGGATGTACAAGAGCGGCATGCCGGACCAGATCTCGATCGCCCGCTGCCCCAGGAGATCGGTCAAGCCGCCGAAGAACCCCTGCACCGCGCCGGCGACGACGCCGACGACGGAGCTGACCAGGGTCAGGACGAGGCCGAACAGCACCGATATGCGGAAGCCGTAGATCAGTCGCGCCGCCACGTCGCGGGCCTGGTCGTCGGTGCCGAGCCAGTTCCGCGTCGTCGGCGGCGAGGGCGCCGGACCCTGGAGTTCGTCCTTCACGTTGGTGCGATAATGAAAGGGGATGGGCGGCCAGAGGATCCAGCCTTTCTCCTCGATCAGTTCCTGGACGAATGGTTCCTTGTAGTACGCCTCGGTCGGGAATTCGCCGCCGAACCTCGTCTCGGGATAGGCGACCAGCACGGGCACGAAGAATTCGCCGTCGTAGCGAACCAGGATCGGCTTCTCGTTGGCGATGAACTCGGCGAAGAGGCTGAGGACGAAGAGGCCGGTAAAGACAACCAGCGACCAAAAGGCCCGCTTGTTGGCCCGGAAATTGGAGAGCCGCCGGCGGGTCAACGGCGTGATCCGCATGCCGAGGAAGCGATTGCGCGCGGCCATCGCCTCAGACCTCGCGGCTCTCGAAGTCGATTCTAGGATCGATCAGCATGTAGGTCAGGTCGCCGATCAGCTGGATGACCAGGCCCATCAGGGTGAAGACGTAGAGCGTGCCGAGGACGATCGGATAGTCCCGATTCACCACCGCCTCGAAGCCCAGGAGACCGAGACCGTCGAGCGTGAAAATGGTCTCGATCAGGAGGGACCCCGTGAAGAAGACGCTGACGAAGGCGCCGGGGAAGCCGGCGATGACGATCAGCATGGCGTTGCGGAAGACATGGCCGTAGAGCACGCGGCGCTCGCTCAGACCCTTGGCCCGGGCGGTGACGACATATTGCTTGCCGATCTCGTCCAGGAAGGAATTTTTGGTCAGCATGGTCAGCGTGGCGAAACCGCCAATGGCAAGGGCCAGGATCGGCAGCGTGATGTGCCAGAAATAGTCGGCGATGCGGGCCGGCCAGGCGAGCTCCTCCCAATTGTCGGAGGTGAGGCCGCGCAAGGGAAAGACGTCCCAGAAGCTGCCCCCCGCGAACAGGACGATCAGGAACACCGCGAAGAGGAACCCCGGCACCGCGTTGCCGACGATAATCACGCCGGAGCTCCAGACATCGAAGCGGCTGCCGTCACGGACCGCCTTGGCGACGCCCAGGGGAATCGAGATCAGGTAGGCGAGCAGCGTGGTCCAGAGGCCGAGCGAGATCGAGACCGGGAGCTTGTCGATCACCAGGTCGACCACCTCGCGGTCACGGAAGAAGCTTTCGCCGAAATCGAAGCGAAGATAGTTGCCGATCATGGTGAGGAAGCGTTCGTGCGCCGGCTTGTCGAGTCCGAACTGGCGCTCGAGATCTCGCAGCAGTTCGGGGTCCAGGCCCTGGGCGCCGCGATATTGGCTGCTAGAGCCGCCGCCGTCCGCGCCCCTGCCGCCGGCCTGGCCGCTGGTATCGATCTCGCCGCCGGCCCCGCCGCCGTAACGCGCGGTGACGTCGACCGCCGTGCCGGTCAATTGCGCGATCACCTGTTCCACCGGACCACCGGGGAGGAACTGAAGGATGACGAAGTTGACCAGCATGATCCCGAAGACGGTCGGGATCATCAGCAGGAGGCGGCGGATGATATAGGCGAGCATTGCGTCTCTTCCGCGCGGTCCTCAGGCCCGGGCCGTCATCGGCTGGCCTCGAGCCGGGCCCGCTTTTCCGTGTCGATCCACCAGGTGTCGAGGAAGCCGAGATCGTATTTCGGCTTGATCGAAGGCCGGCCGAAGATATCCCAATAGGCGATCCGGTGGCTCGCCAGGTACCACTGCGGCACCAGGTAGTGGCTCCACATCACCGTGCGGTCAAGCGCGCGGGTCGCCGTGACCAACTCTTCGCGGTTCCTGGCCGCGACCACCTTCTCCACCAGCATGTCGATCAGCGGATCGGCGATGCCGGCGAAGTTGCGGCTGCCCTCGGTGGCGGCCGAGCGGCTGCTCCAGAGGTTGCGCAGGCCGACGCCGGGCGTCAGCGGGCTGACGAAGCGGGAGGTGACGACGTCATAGTCGAAGGTCACGAGACGGCGCTGGTATTGCGCCGATTCGACCAGTCGGAAGGTCGCGTCGATGCCGAGACGGCGCAGATTTTCCGTATAAGGGAGGATGATCCGCTTGAAGCCCTGGAGGAAGGACAGGAACTCGATCCGTAACTGCTGGCCCCGGGCGTCGACCAGTTCGTTGTCGACGACCCGCCAGCCGGCGGCCTCCAGCAGGCGCCGCGCCGCGCGCAGGTTGGGGCGTAGCGCGCGGTTGCCGCCGTTCACGGGCGGCGTGAAGGGGCGCTCGAAGGCCTCCTTCGGCAGTTTGCCTCGGGCCGGCTCCAGCAAGGCCGCCTCCGCCGGCGCTGGCGGGCCCAGCGCCGCCAGCTCCGAATTCTGAAAGATGGAGGTGGTGCGTTTATAGGCGTCGTGGAAGAGCTTCTCGTTGGTCCATTCGAAATCGAAAGCGAGGCCGAGAGCCTCGCGCACCCGGATGTCCTGGAATTTCTTGCGCCGGGTGTTCAGGAAGAAGGCCTGGGTGCCGGAGGGCGATTCGTCCGGCAGCAGCTCGCGTATCAGGCGCCCGTCCTTCACCGCCAGCACGTCGTAGCGGGTCGCCCAGTCGCGCGAGGTGAACTCCTCGCGGAAATCGAGTTGGCCGGCGAAGAGCGCCTGCAGGCCGACCGTGCGGTCGCGAATGTAGATCCACTTCAGGGAATCGAAATTATAGCGGCCGCGATAGATGGGATGGTCACGGGCCCAGTGATTCTCGACCCGGACATAGCTGATCGAGCGGCCGGCGTCGACCGTCTCGACCTTGTAGGGACCGCTCGCGAGCGGCGGCGTCAGGCTCGCCTCGGCGAAATCGTGGCGCTCGTAGTGGGCCTTGGAGAGGATCGGCATCGCCGCGACATAGCCCGCGAGATCGCGCGTCTCGGCGCCGGCCTTGAAGGTGAAGCGGACATGGTCGGGCGCCAGCGCGCGGGCCTCGACGATGTCCTCGTACAGCACCCGGTAGGAAGGATTGGCGCTTTTGTGGCTTTTCAGCGTCTCGAAGGTGAAGACGACATCGGCGGCGGTGATGGGGCTGCCGTCATGGAAGCGGGCCTTCGGGTTCAGGCGGAAGGCGACCCACTCGCGCGCCGGCGGCAGTTCGACCGATTTGGCCACCAGGCCATAGAAGGAATCCGGTTCGTCCGCCGAGGCCACCATCAGACTTTCGAAGGGCAGCAGGAAGCCGCCCGAGACGAAGGGATTGAGGCCGGCCGCCGGCACCCCCTTCAGGATGAAGGGGTTCAGCGAATCGAAGCTGCCCTGGAACCAGAGCCTGGCCGTGCCGCCCTTGGGCGCGTCGGGGTTCGCATACTCGAAATGGCTGAAGTCGGGGCCGTATTTCAGCTCCCCCAGGATGGCGAAGCCGTGCCGTTCCTCGGCGCCGGCGCCGGCCGCAAGGCCAAGGGCCAGCAACGGGCCGGCGAGGACGACTCTCGTCGGGCCGACTATTTTCCCGCCTCCTTAGCCCCGAGCGCCCCGTCCCTCTCCGGATCGATCCACCAGGTGTCGGAGAATCCGAGGCCGTATTTCGGCCGAATTTTCGGCCGGGCGAAGCGGTCCCAATAGGCGACGCGGAAGCCGCGGATGTGCCAGTTGGGGATGACGTAGTGGCCCCAGAGCAGCACCCGGTCGAGCGCGCGGCAGGCCGTGATGAGCGCGGCCCGGTCCTCGGCGAAAATGACCTTGTCGATCAACTCGTCGATCGCCTCGTCCTTGATGCCGATCAGGTTGCGGCTGCCCTTGCGCGCGGCGGCGGCCGAGCCCCAGAAGTCGCGCTGCTCGTTGCCGGGCGAGAGCGACTGGCCGAAGCTGCCGATGACGATGTCGAAGTCGAAGGTGTCGGTGCGGCGCTGGTACTGCGAGGAATCGACGACGCGGATCGTGGCCTCGACGCCGAGCCGTTTGAGGTTCTCGATGATCGGCCCAATGATCCGCTGGAAGGCGGGTTGGACGATCAGGAACTCGAGGCTGAGTGGCTGGCCGCTAGCCGGGTCGATCAGCTTGCCGTCCTCGATCTCGTAGCCGGCCGACTTCAGCAGCCGGATCGCCTGGCGAAGCTGGCCCCGGACGTTACCGGAGCCGTCGGTCTTCGGCGGCTGGTATGTCTCGGTGAAGACCTCGTCCGGAATGCGGCCCCGGAGGGGCTCCAGGATCGCCAGTTCCCCGGCACTCGGCAGGCCGGAGGAGGCCAGTTCCGAATTGGCGAAGTAGCTTGCCGTCCGCTTGTACTGTCCGTAGAACAGCGTCTTGTTCGACCATTCGAAGTCGAAGGCGTGGGCGAGCGCCCGGCGCAGCTGGCGGTTCTGGAACTTCTTGCGCCTGAGATTGAAGACGAAGCCCTGCATCCCCGTCGGCAGCTCGTGCGACAGCAGTTCCTTCTTGACCCGGCCGTCTCTGAGCGCCGGGAAATCGTACGAGGTCGCCCAGAGCTTGGAGTTGCTCTCCATGCGGAAATCGAACTCGTGCGCCTTGAAGGCCTCGAGCGCGATCTGATCGTCGCGGAAATAGTCGTAGCGGATCCGGTCGAAGTTGTAGCGGCCCTTCATCACCGGCAAATCGCGTCCCCAGTAGTCCTCGACCCGGGCGTAGTGGATCCAGCGGCCGGGCTCGAGGGCGTCGATCCGGTAAGGCCCGCTTCCGAGCGGCGGCTCGAGCGTCGTCGCTTCGAAATCTCGCCCTTCCCAATAGTGTTTCGGCAATACGGTCAACTGGCCGACGATCTGCGGCAGTTCCCGGTTCTTCGGTCCCGAGAAGCTGAACTTCACGCGCCGGGGACCGGTCGCCTCGGCCGCCGCGACGTTGGCGTAATAGTAGCGGAAGAACGGCGCGCCCTTTTTCTTCAGCAGATCGAAGGAAAACACCACATCCTCGGGCGTGATCGGCTTGCCATCGTGCCAGCGCGCGCCCTCGCGAAGCGTGTAGGCGACCCAGGAAAGGTCCGCGGGCACCTCCACGCTCTCGGCGATCAGGCCGTATTCGCTCGACGCCTCGTCCCTGGCGCTCTCCATCAGCGAATCGTAGACCAACCCGAGACCGGCCGCCGGCGAGCCCTTGATGATGAAGTGATTCAGCGAATCGAAGGTTCCCCTCGCCTCCTGGCGGATATCGCCGCCCTTGGGCGCGTTCGGCTCGACATAGTCGAAGTGGGTGAAATTGGCGGGATACTTCACGTCGCCGAAAAGCGACATGCCGTGCGTCACCCGGGTCTCGGCGGCCCGAAGCGCGGGGGCGAGGCCGAGGACGAGCAGCAGGCAAATCGCGAGGCGCATGGCGAATCCTTCCCCAGTCCCGACCAGGAACCCATGATGTAGGCTAGCCGGGTGGCCACGCAACCGGGTGGCCGTTCAAGAGTTCGAGCATCGGCGCCATGAGGCGCGGATCGCCGACCGCCACCAGGTCGTCGGGGCTCGACATGTCGAGACGCATCCCCCGCCAATTGGCGCAAGCCCCGCCCGCGTTCTCGATCACCGGCACGGCGGCCGCGTAGTCGTGAATGTCCAGGCCGGTCTCGACAACGATGTCGAGATGGCCGCCGGCCAGCAGGCCGAAGGCGTAGGCATCCGCGCTGAAGCGGGTGAGCGCGGTCCTTTCCTGCAACGCGGCGAATACATGCTCCTTGCCGCCGTCGAAATAATGCGGCCCGCAGGTGTAGTGGATCGCATCCGCCAGGTCCGCGCATTCCCGGCAGCGCTGGACCGCGCCGTTAAAGGTCGTCGGGGTCGTCCCGTGCGCCACCCAGCGCTCGTTCAGGATCGGCTGGTCGATCAGGCCCAGGACGGCGGCATTTCGGTGCACGAGCGCGATGAGCGTCGTGAAGAGGGGAGAGCCGGAGAGGAAGGAATTGGTGCCGTCGATCGGATCGAGGCGCCAGATCCAATCGGCGCCCGGATTGTGGTCGTCGAATTCCTCGCCCTCGATGCCGTGGTCGGGCACTTCCCGCAGCAGGATCTCGCGCATCGCGGTCTCGGCCTCGCGGTCGGCGATGGTGACGAAACTGCGGTCGGCCTTGCGGTCGAGGGCGAAGGGCTGGCGGAAATGCCGGCGGATCCGCGCGCCTGCGGCATTCGCCAGGCGGTGGGCGAGATCGAGGAACGCGGGCGGGCAGTCCATCGGAACCGGTCCCCGGGTCATCCTACTCCGGTATCTCCGGCGGGCTGTCGTGCTGCATGCGGAGATATGCCAAGAGAGCGGCCCGGTCGCCCGCCTTCTTGAGGCCGGCAAAGGTCATCTTCGTTCCCTTGGCGAACGTCTTCGGGCTGGCGAGGAAGGTATCGAGATCGGCGAAACTCCATTCGCCCCCGAGGCCCTTCAGCGCCTTGGAATAGCCGAAGTCCGCGGCCGAAGCCTTGGCCCGTCCGACGATGCCCCAGAGGTTCGGACCACTCTTTTTCTTGCCGCCCTTGGCGAAGGTATGGCAAGCGACGCACTTTTTCGCGACCTTCTGGCCGGCATCAATGTTGGCGGACGCAATCATCATCACCGCCGAGGCTGCGGGCGCCCCACCCGTGTCCTTAGCCTCGACGGGCGGGGCGGCTTCCCGCACCTCGACCGCGATGGCGGCCTTGGCCGGAACGCTCGAATGGACGACAAAGTTGCCAACTTCGCTGATCAGCATTACCAGAAGGGCGGCGCCCAAGGCCGCGCCTATGAACTTGTTGACTTCGAAGAGGTCCATTGACGGCTCCCACGATTCTCGCGCCGGAATTTAGCCGCTTCGCCGAGTCCCCCGCAACCGGCGATTTCGACTTTGCCACGAGGCGATCCGTCACGCCGGGGAGTGCCGCCCCATTGCTACGCTTTGCACTTGCGCGCCGGGCCGGGTTGCCCGTATCGTTCGGCCGCGTAAAGGCAAACGTGGAATTGGGGGCCGCGTCGCCGCGCGGCAGCGAGAACAGGGCATCGCGCATGGCGAATAGTTCCAAGGCCCCCGCGCCGCCGATAGAGGACGCGCGCGAACTCGTCTCTTATATCGAGGCCGGCGCCAAACCGGCAGAATCGTGGCGAATCGGCTCCGAACACGAGAAGTTCGGCTTCGATCTCGAAACGCTTCGCCCCATACCCTACGAGGGCGAGCGAGGCGTCCACGCCATGCTGGAAGGCCTGCAACGCTTCGGCTGGGCCCCGGTCGCGGAGAAGGGCAATCTCATCGCGCTCTCCCAGGCCAGCGCCTCGGTCACCCTGGAGCCGGGCGGGCAATTCGAACTTTCCGGGGCGCCGCTCGTCACGCTGCACGAGACTTGCGACGAGGTGCACACCCACCTGGCCCAGGTGCGCGAGGTCGCGGAGGAGCGGGGAATCGGCTTTCTCGGGCTCGGCTTCAATCCGAAATGGCGGCGCGAGGACATGCCGGTGATGCCCAAGGGGCGCTACGGCATCATGCGCCGCTACATGCCGACCAAGGGCGGCCTCGGCCTCGACATGATGCTCCGCAGCTGCACCGTGCAGGTCAACCTGGATTTCGGCTCCGAAGCCGACATGGTCTCCAAATTTCGCACCTCGCTGGCGCTGCAGCCGATCGCCACGGCGATCTTCGCCAATTCGCCCTTCACCGAAAACGCGCCCAACGGCTACCTCAGTTTCCGCTCCGAGATCTGGACCGACACCGATCCCGACCGTTGCGGCATGCTGCCCTTCGTCTTCGAGGACGGCTTCGGCTTCGAGGCCTATGCCGACTACGCGCTCGACGTGCCGATGTATTTCGTCTACCGCGACGGCACCTATATCGACGCCTCGGGCCAGTCCTTCCGCGATTTCCTCGCGGGGCGGCTGCCGGCGCTGCCCGGCGAGCGTCCGACGATGAACGACTGGGAGGATCACCTGACCACCCTCTTCCCCGAGGTGCGCATGAAGCGCTTCTTGGAGATGCGCGGCGCCGACGCGGGCCCCTGGGGCCAGCTCTGCGCCCTGCCGGCGTTCTGGGTCGGCCTGCTCTACGATTCCTCCGCGCTCGACGCCGCCTGGGACCTGGTGCGGGACTGGACCGCCGAGGAGCGGGAATATCTCAGGGCCGAAACGCCGAAAACCGCGCTGGCCACTCCCTTCCGGGGCGGCACGGTGGGCGACATCGCCGCCGAGTTACTGCCGCTCGCTCGCGCGGGCCTCGCCGCCAGGGGCAACATCTCGGCCACGGGCCTGGACGAGACCCAATACCTGGATATGTTGGAGCCGATCGTGGCCGAGCGCCGCACCCAGGCGGAAATCCTCCTCGACCTCTTCCACGGCCGCTGGAGCGGCTCCGTCGACCCGGTCTACGAGGAGCGGGCGTACTGAGCGGGTTTGCCGCCGGCTTTCACAACTCCTCCTCACCCAGTACGAAGTGCAGGCGGTAGAGGCCCATTTCGCAGGCCCCGAGGCCGCGCGTCGCGCGGGCATTTTCGGCCAGCGGGCCATCGCGGAGCGCGACGAGGGCATCGGGCTCCAGGGCCTCGACGAGAAAGACCCAGTCGGCGACATCGTCGGGCCTCTCGCGCATCGCCTTTTCCTCGGTGCCGACGGTGCTCGAATCATCGTCGCCCTTCAGGAGATGGGCGGCGACGACGCCCGGGCCCTGGACGATCTCCCGAAACAGTTCGTCGGCGATCCAGGCGCGCATCTCGGCCTCGCGGCCGGGAAGCGCGGCGCATCTGCCGGTCAGGATCGCGGCGCCGACGCCGACGCCCCGGCTGGCCACCACGGTCGACAAGGTTCGGTTGTTGTCGCGGATATGGGGGCCGATCCGCCGGGTCCAGGGGGTCGGATCGTTCAAGCGGGCCAAGTATTCGGACGAGGTGAGCGTTGCCAGCGAGTCGGTCTCGTAGAAATGAAAGAACTCGGGCCCGCCCCCTATCGCCACATAGCGCCGGCCCCGGCGGAAGCCCGGGATGGAGACCCGTTCCGCCATGTGCTCGTGGCAGTGCCAGTGGTTGTAATCCTTTTGCAACGCCTTCTCGACATTGTGCCAGATGGCCGCCACGCCGGTGCCCAGAAGCGCCATGTCCCTCACCTCCCGATATGGTCTCGGCGGACATAGTGGAACGATCCGGCATTCTGTTGCCAGTAGGGAGTGTGGGGGCTAGGTTCGGCGCGGGCAGCCGAGGGGCGGGAAACGCCGGCAGCGAGGAAAGCCATGAATATTCACGAACATCAGGCCAAGGAGGTGCTGGCCCGGCACGGCGTCGCCGTGCCGCGCGGCCACGCCGCCTTCTCGGCCGCCGAGGCGCGCGATAAGGCCGAGGCGCTGGGCGGCGATCTCTGGGTGGTCAAGGCGCAGATCCACGCCGGCGGGCGGGGCAAGGCCGGCGGCGTCAAGATCGCCCGCTCCCTGGACGAGGTCGAAAGCCTGGCCGACGAAATGTTGGGCAAGGTGCTGGTCACCCACCAGACGGGCCCCGAGGGCAAGGAGGTACAGCGCCTCTACATCGAAGAGGGCTGCGACATCGCCCGGGAAATCTATCTCGGTGCCGTGGTCGACCGTGGCAGCGGCCGGGTCGCCATCATGGCCTCGACCGAGGGCGGCATCGAGATCGAGCGGGTCGCGGCCGAAACGCCCGAGAAAATCGTCACCGTCACCATCGATCCGGCGAGCGGCATGCAGTCCTTTCACGCGCGGCGCATCGCCTACGGCCTCGGCCTCGAAGGCGACCAGATCAAAAGCGCGGTCGGCTTCATCACCGCGCTCCATGGCGCGATGCAAGCGACCGACGCCTCCATGGTGGAGATAAACCCCCTGGTGGTCACCGGCGCCGGCGAGTTCATCGCGCTCGACGCCAAGATGAACTTCGACGACAACGCCCTCTTCCGCCATCCCGCCATCGCCGAGTTGCGCGACCCGAGCGAGGAGGACCCGGCCGAGCTGGAGGCGGCGGAGGCGGAGCTCAACTACATCAAGCTCGACGGCTCCATCGGCTGCATGGTGAATGGCGCCGGTCTGGCGATGGCGACCATGGACATCATCAAGCTCGAGGGGGGCGAGCCCGCCAACTTCCTCGACGTCGGCGGCGACGCCACCAAGGAGCGCGTTACCACCGCCTTCAAGATCATCCTGGGCGATCCCAACGTGAAGGGAATCCTGGTCAATATCTTCGGTGGCATCATGCGCTGCGACGTGATCGCCGAGGGCGTGGTGGCGGCGGCGAGGGAGGTCAGCCTCGCGGTCCCGCTGGTGGTGCGCCTAGAGGGCACCAACGTCGACCAAGGCAAGCGGATACTCGCGGACTCCGGCCTGGCGGTCACCTCGGCCGACGATTTGGGCGACGCGGCGGCGAAGATCGTCGCCGCCGTCGAGGGGGCGGCGTAATGGCGGTGCTGGTCGACAGGAACACCAAGGTCATCTGCCAGGGCTTCACCGGCCGGCAGGGCACCTTCCACAGCGAACAGGCGATCGCCTACGGCACCAACATGGTGGGCGGCACCAGCCCGGGTAAGGGCGGGAGCGAGCATCTGGGCCTGCCGGTCTTCAATACCGTGGCCGACGCGGTTCTCAAGGTCGGCGTCGATGCTTCGGTGATCTATGTGCCGCCGCCCTTCGCGGCCGACGCGATTCTGGAGGCGATCGATGCCGGCGTGGCACTGATCGTCTGCATCACCGAAGGCATTCCCGTCCTCGACATGGTGCGGGTGAAACGCGCGCTTCTCGGCTCGTCCAGCCGCCTGATCGGGCCCAACTGTCCCGGCGTCATCACGCCCGAGGAATGCAAGATCGGCATCATGCCGGGCCGTATCCATCGCCGCGGCAAGGTCGGCATCGTCTCGCGCTCCGGCACGCTCACCTACGAAGCGGTGGCGCAGACCACCGCCGTCGGCCTCGGCCAGACCACCTGCATCGGCATCGGCGGCGATCCGGTGAATGGCACCAACTTCATCGACTGCCTCGACCTGTTCCTGAGTGACGCGGAGACCGAGGCGATCGTCATGATCGGCGAGATCGGCGGCTCGGCCGAGGAGGACGCGGCGGAATTCCTCAAGCAATCCTCGGTCAAGAAGCCCACCGTCGGCTTCATCGCCGGGCGCACGGCGCCGCCGGGCCGCCGAATGGGCCATGCCGGCGCCATCATCTCCGGTGGCAAGGGCGGCGCCGACGACAAGCTGGAGGCCATGCGCGCGGTCGGAATTGTGATCTCCGAATCGCCGGCCGAGATCGGCCGAACCATGTTGAAGCTTTTGCAAGGTTGAGCGGTTAGGTTATCGTCATGCTAGGGTGCCGACCCTGTCTGCGGTCCGCGCGGATACGGTCGAAAACGCCGGTGGAGCACCGTGGAAAGCGTGGCGAACGACGTTCGCGCGGGGGGTGAGGCATGACGCGATCGGCCGAGGCGAATTCCTTCCTCTATGGCGCCAACAGCGCCTTCATCGAGGAACTCTATCAACGCTATCTCACCAGCCCCAGCACGCTGGATCCGAGCTGGCGCGACTTCTTCGACGGGCTCGACGACGAGGCGGACGACGTGCGGGCGGAGCTGAAGGGCGCCAGTTGGGCGCCGAAGGACGCGCCGCGCATGGAGGCGGGGCGTAACTACACCCTGCTGGAGGACCCCGCCGAGATCCACGCCATCGCCGCCCAGGCGCCGAGCGCCGTCGGCGCCGTCTCGGCCCAGCACTCACGCCAGGCGACGCTCGATTCCATCCGCGCGCTGATGCTGATCCGGTCCTACCGGGTGCGCGGCCATCTCCGGGCCAACCTCGATCCCTTGCGCCTCTCGCCGATTCGCGAACACGCCGAGCTCGACCCCAAGACCTATGGCTTCGACGATGGCGCCATGGACCGGACGATCTTCATCAACTATGTGCTGGGCCTCGAGTCGGCGACGCTGCGCGAGATCATGGACATCGTCAACCGGACCTACTGCGGCTCGATCGGGGTCGAGTTCATGCACATGCAGGGCCCGGAGGAAAAGGCCTGGATCCAGCAGATGGTGGAGAACCGCTCGGACCGCATGGGCTACGGTCCAGCCGATCGCCGCGCCATCCTGCGCAAGATCACCGAGTGCGAGGGTTTCGAGCGCTTCCTGCACCTGAAATATACCGGCACCAAGCGTTTCGGACTCGAAGGCGCGGAATCGCTGATCCCGGCGCTCGAAGTCCTGGTGACCCGAGGTGCCGAGCTGGGCATACGCGAGATCTCCCTCGGCATGCCGCATCGCGGCCGCCTCAATGTGCTGGCCAATTTCATGGCCAAGCCCTACCAGCAGATCTTCGCCGAGTTCCAGGGCAACGCCACCCATCCCGAGGACGTGCAGGGCTCGGGCGACGTCAAATACCACCTCGGCACCTCGACCGACCGGGATTTCGGCGGCTACCAGGTGCATCTCTCGCTCGCCGCCAACCCCAGCCACCTAGAGGCGGTCGACCCCGTCGTCATCGGCAAGGTCCGGGCCAAGCAGGTCCAGCGCCAGGACAGCTCCCGCACCGAGGTGATGGCGGTGCTGATGCACGGCGATGCCGCCTTCGCCGGCCAAGGCCTGGTGGCGGAGTGCTTCGCGCTTTCCGACCTCGAGGGCTACCGCATCGGCGGCACGATGCACATCATTGTCAACAACCAGATCGGCTTCACCACCAACCCGATCGCCAGCCGTTCCTCGCCCTATGCCTCCGACGTCGCCAAGATGGTCCAGGCTCCGGTCTTCCACGTGAACGGCGACGATCCCGAAGCGGTCTGCCGGGTGGCCGAGTTGGCGATCGAGTTCCGCCAGCGCTTCAAGCAGGACGTCGTCATCGACATGTTCTGCTACCGCCGCCACGGCCACAACGAGGGCGACGAGCCCGCCTTCACCCAGCCGGCGATGTACTCCAAGATCGCCGAACACAAGACGACCCGGCAGATCTACGCCGACCGTTTGGTCGAGGCAGGCGTGCTGACGGGTGAGGAATCCGAGCAGCAGGTGACCGATTTCCATGCCAGCCTGGAGCAGTCCTTCGAGGCGGCAGAGGCCTACAGGCTGAACAAGGCCGACTGGCTGGAAGGTGTGTGGAGCGGGATGGAGCGGGCCCGGGGCGGCGCGCGGCGTGGCAATACCGACGTCAAGATGGAGATCCTCCAGCGGCTCGGCGATCGGCTCACCAGCTATCCCAAGGACCTCCGCGTGCATCGCACCGTCCGGCGGCTGGTGGAGCAAAAGCGGGCCAACCTGGAGGCCGGCGAGGATATCGACTGGGCGACGGCGGAGGCGCTGGCCTTCGGCTCGCTGCTGCTGGAGGGCTATCCGGTCCGGCTTTCGGGCCAGGATTCGGCCCGCGGCACCTTCTCTCAGCGCCACAGCGTGCTGGTCGACCAGGAGGACGAGCGAAAATACACGCCGCTCAACAACCTGGACCGCGACCAGGCGAGCTTCGAGGTGATCAACAGCGCCCTCTCGGAGGCGGCCGTGCTCGGCTTCGAATACGGCTACAGCCTGGCGGAGCCCAACGGCCTTATTCTCTGGGAGGCGCAGTTCGGTGATTTCGCCAACGGCGCGCAGATGATTATCGACCAGTTCCTGGCCGGCGCCGAGAGAAAGTGGCTCCGGATGAGCGGGTTGGTGATGCTGCTGCCGCACGGTTTCGAGGGCCAGGGGCCCGAGCATTCCTCCGCCCGGCTGGAGCGCTTCCTGCAGCTCTGCGCCGAGGACAATATCCAGGTCGCCAACTGCACCACGCCGTCGAACTACTTCCACATCCTGCGCCGCCAGATCCACCGCAAGTTCCGCAAGCCCTTGATCCTGATGACGCCGAAGTCGCTGCTGCGCCACAAGCGCTGCATCAACCGGCTGGACGAGATGGGACCGGGCAGCACCTTCCACCGCCTGCTCTACGACGATCTGGAGATGGCCGGCGACGAGAGCCTGGTGACGCCCGACAAGGTCCGCCGCCTCGTGCTCTGCTCCGGCAAGGTCTATTACGACCTCCTGGAAGTGCGCGAGCGGATGGAACGCAAGAACGTCTACCTGATGCGGCTGGAACAGCTCTATCCCTTCCCCAAGCAGCCGCTGATCCAGGAGTTCAAGCGCTTCCCCAACGCCGAGATCTTCTGGTGCCAGGAGGAGCCGCAGAACATGGGCGCCTGGTGGTTCGTCATGCCCCGGATCGAGCAGGCGCTGAAGCATGCCGGGCACAAGTGCAAGCGTCCGGGCTACGTCGGCCGGCCCGAATCCGCCTCGACGGCGACGGGCCTGCTGAGCGTGCATCGCGATGAACAGGAAAAGATTGTCAACAAGGCACTCGGTCTCTAGGCGCGGTACGCGGCAAGGCAGGAATTCCCAATGGTCGATATCATCGTGCCCATCTTGGGCGAATCCGTGACCGAGGCCTCGGTCGCGCAGTGGTTCAAGCAGCCGGGCCAAGCCGTCGGCCGCGACGAGCCGCTCTGCGAGCTGGAAACCGACAAGGTCGCGGTCGAGGTACCGGCACCGGCCGACGGGGTGCTGACGGAGATCGTCGCCGACGTCGGCGCCACGCTGGAAGTGGGCGGCCTGCTGGCCCGTTTCGAGGCCGGAGGGGCGGCCACGGCGGCGCCGAGCCCGGAACCCGCCGCCGCCGAGGCGGCGGCGCCCGCGCCCGCGCCGACACCGTCCCCCGTCGCGGCTCCGGTGCCGACGGCGCCCGCCCCCGCCGCGCCGGCCGGGCCGATGCCGCTCTCGCCGGCGGTGCGCCGGCTGGTGGCGGAGCACGACCTCGACCCCACCGTCATTCCCGCGACCGGAAAGGGCGGTCGGCTGCTGAAGGAAGATGTGACCCGCTTCCTGGAAAGCCCGCCGCCGCCCGCACCCGCGCCCGCCCCGGCGGCGGCCCCGCCGGCGCCGACCATTTCCGACCAGCCGCCGGATCAAAGGCCGCAAGGCGCGCGGGAGGAGGTCGTGCGCATGACGCGGCTGCGCCGCCGTATCGCCGAGCGGCTGAAGGAGGCGCAAAATTCCGCCGCGATGCTCACCACCTTCAACGAGGTGGACATGGGCCGGGTGATGGAGGCGCGCACGACCTACCGCGATATCTTCGAACGCAAGCACGGCGTCCGACTCGGCTTCATGGGCTTCTTCGTCCGCGCCAGCGCGCTAGCCTTGCAGGAGCTGCCGGCGGTCAACGCCGAGATCGACGGCGACAGCATCATTTACAAGAATTACTACAACATCGGCGTCGCCGTCGGCACGCCGCAGGGCCTGGTGGTGCCGGTACTGAAGGATGCGGACCAGATGGGCTTCGCCGAGATCGAGCGCTCGATCGGCGACTTCGGCCGCCGGGCCCGCGACGGCAAGCTGACGATCGACGAGATGCAGGGCGGCACCTTCACCATCTCGAACGGCGGAGTCTACGGTTCGCTGATGTCGATGCCGATACTCAACCCGCCGCAGTCCGGCATCATGGGCATGCACAAGATCCAGGAGCGGCCCATGGCGGTGGACGGCAAGGTCGAGATCCGGCCGATGATGTATCTCGCCTTCTCCTACGACCACCGGATCATCGACGGCCGCGAGGCCGTGACCTTCCTGGTCCGGGTCAAGGAGATGGTCGAGGCGCCCGAACGGCTGCTGTTCGATATTTAGACCATTTGTCTTGTGGCCTGGCCGGTCCGCTCCCCCGGCCCGGCCACCCCCCAGGGCACCCCAAAGGTACACTCCACGGGTGGTTGGGCCGGGGGAGCGGGGCGGCCAGGAGACCGACGGAAGAAAGCCAGTGAATTGAAACGCTTTTGTCAAACCGAGTGAGAGAGCACATGAGCGAGGAACGTTACGACGTCGTCTTCATCGGCGGTGGGCCCGGCGGTTACATCGGCGCGATCCGGGCGGCGCAGTTGGGCCTCAGGACCGCGTCGATCGAATCGCGCCCGACCTTGGGCGGCACCTGCCTCAACGTCGGCTGCATCCCCTCGAAGGCACTGCTGGAATCCTCCCACCTCTATCATCTCTCGAAGGCGGAACTGGCGGCGCATGGTGTCGTGGCGGGCGAGGTCGGCCTCGACCTCAAGGCCATGCTGGCGCGCAAGACCAAGGTGGTCGACGACCTGACGAAGGGCATTGCCTTCCTCTTCAAGAAGAACAAGGTGGAACGCGTCGAGGGCACGGGCCGGCTCGCCGCCGCCGACCGGGTCGTGGTGACGGCCGAGGACGGTAGCGAACGGACCATCGCCACCGACAACGTGGTGCTGGCGACGGGATCGGAGCCGATGGCGCTCCCCGGCGTCGACATCGATGAGAAGCGCATCGTCTCCTCGACCGGCGCGCTCGATCTGGCCAAGGTGCCCAAACACCTGGTGGTCGTCGGCGGCGGCTATATCGGACTGGAGCTGGGCTCGGTCTGGGGCCGCCTGGGCGCGAAGGTGACGGTGGTCGAGTTCCTCGATCGCATCACGCCCGGCATGGACGGCGAGCTGTCCAAACATCTCCAACGGCTCCTGACCCGCCAGGGCATGAATTTCCGCCTTTCCACCAAGGTCACCGGCGCCAAGCCGGTGCGCGGCGGCGTCAACTTGACGCTCGAACCGGCGGCCGGCGGCGACGAGGAGAGCCTGAAGGCCGACATCGTGCTGATCTCGATCGGCCGCCGGCCCTTCACGCAAGGCCTCGGCCTCGCCGAGGCCGGCGTTGCGGTCGACGAGCGGGGCTTCGTGCCGGTCGACGAATACTTCCAGACCAACCTCGACGGCGTCTTCGCCATCGGCGACCTGCTGCCGGAGACGCCGATGCTGGCGCACAAGGCGGAGGAGGAGGGCGTTGCCGTCGCCGAGCTGATCGCGGGCCACGACGGCCACGTCAATTACGACGCCATTCCGGGCGTGGTCTACACCTGGCCGGAGGCCGCCACCGTCGGCAAGACGGAGGAAGAGCTGAAGGCCGCCGGCATCGCCTACAAGGTCGGCAAGTTCCCGTTCCTCGCCAACAGCCGGGCCAGGGTCAATGGCGACGCCGACGGCTTCGTCAAGCTGCTGGCGGATGCCGCGACCGACCGCCTGCTGGGCGCCCACATCCTTGGGCCCGATGCCGGCACCATGATCTCGGAGCTGGTCCTGGCGCTCGAATACGGCGCCAGCGCCGAGGACATCGCCCGGACCTGCCACGCCCACCCGACCTTGAACGAAGCGGTGAAGGAAGCCGCCCTCGGCGTCGACGGGCGGACCTTGAACGCTTGAGGCGCCGCAACACCAGAAAGTAGAGGAGGCCCCACCATGCCCGTCGCCTACGCCATCGCCCAGATCGATGTCCACGACCCCGAGACCTATGCGAAATACACCGCCCAGACGCCGGCCTCCGTCGCCCCCTTCGGCGGTGAGTTCGTGGTCCGGGCCGGCCCGTGGGAGTCGATCGAGGGCGATCCGCCCCGCTCCCGCGTCGTGGTGATCAAGTTCCCCAGCATGGAGCGGGCCAAGGCCTGGTACAATTCCGAGACCTACCAGGAGATCGTCGAGATCCGCAAAATGGCCTCCGATGGCAGTCTGTTCTTTGTCGAGGGGGCGGAATAGGCGAACGCCGGCCGGTCCGCGAAGGTCCCGCGAAAAAGGGGCGACTCATGAAACGACCGATGGGCCATTGGGTCCTCCTGACCGTGGTCGTGCTGGTGGCGATCGTGGTCGGCGAGCGGCTGGTGCGCGACCTTGCGCTGACCTTGGACGAGCCGCGCGCGGTGACGGCGCGCGGCAGCCTGGCGGAGTTCGAGCGGCAGAACGTCGAGATCTTCGCGGCCCTCGCCCCCTCCGTCGCGTATATCTATACCGAAAGCAGCCGCGCAGCCGTATTGCGCGGGGCGGAGCGCGGCGGCACCGGATCGGGCTTCATCTGGGATGTCTCGGGCCACGTCGTCACCAACCACCACGTCATCCGTGATGCCGCCCGGGTCGCGGTGCGGCTCGATACCGGCGAGGCCATCCAGGCCAAGGTGGTGGGTTCGGCCCCCGATTACGACCTCGCGGTCCTGAAATTGACCCGCCTGCCGCGTGGCCTGAAGCCGATCCCGATCGGTACCTCGGCCGACCTGAAAGTGGGACAGGCGGTGCTGGCGATCGGCAATCCCTTCGGCCTCTCCCGCACGCTCACCACAGGCATCGTCAGCGCCGTGAATCGCAACCTGCCGACCGCGACGGGACGCGAGATCATCAACGTCATCCAGACCGACGCGGCGATCAATCCGGGAAATTCCGGCGGCCCGCTGTTGGACAGCGCCGGGCGCCTCGTCGGCGTCAACACCGCGATCATCTCCGAGACCGGCGGCTCGGCGGGGATCGGCTTCGCCGTGCCGGTCGACTCCGTGAACCGCGTGGTGCCGGCGATCATCGCCGACGGCAAGGCGCCGCGCCCCGGCATCGGCATCACCGTGGCGCCCCAGGACCAGACGGCCCGCATGGGAATCGAGGGGGTGGTGATCATGGACGTGCTGCCCGGCGGCGAGGCCCAGCGCGCGGGCCTCAGGGGCGTCGACCGCCGGGGTGGGGCGTTGGGCGACGTCGTCGTCGCGATCGACGGCCGTCCCGTCCGCACCCTGGCCGGCCTCGCCGCCGGCCTGGAACGCGCCGGTATCGGCGGCACCGTCACCCTGACCCTTTGGCGCGATGGGGAAACACGCGAGGTGAGCGTCCGGGTGATGGATATCGGATAAAGACCCTTACGCGCGGGCGGGCGGGCGGGCCGCGTCGAGCGGCACGCCCGGGGCCGACTTGGAGCGGCGCAGCACCGGCGCCGTCTTCACGCTGGCGACGTTGGGCGCCGGCGTCAGCTCGCTGGTGAGGAAGTTCTGCCAGGCATCCCAATTGGGCGCGATGACCTTCAAGATGAAATCCACCTCGCCCGTCAGCATGTGGCATTCGCGGACCATGGGCCACCCGGCGACCAGGGCTTCGAACGCTTCCAGGTCCACTTCCGCCTGGCTGTGGAGGCCGATCAGGGCGAAGACGGTGAGGCCATAGCCGAGCTGGTCGGCCGCCAGATCGGCGTGGTAGCCCCGGATATAGCCCGCCTGCTCCATTGCCCGCACTCGGCGCAGGCACGGCGGTGCCGAGATCCCCACCCGGCGCGACAATTCGACATTGGTGATCCGCCCGTCGTCGCGAAGCTCGGCCAGGATCCGCAGGTCGATTTCGTCCAGCTTCACCCGTTGCATGCGCCTACCCTCCGTTTCCGGTGCCGCGCAATAATATTACTCATGGCCCCGGGCGCAAGGACGATCCGTGGCCGGGGTGTCGAGAACATTTCGAATTGACCGCTTTATGTACCATATGAATTGACCGCTTCTGTTGTGGTTGTTGGGCCTGTGGATAAGTGGGGAACCCGCCGTGGCGGGTTGTCCACTTATCCACAGGCCGGGCGCGCGTCGAAGCGGTTCACGCGGCCGCTCTGCTGTTCTTGGTTTCGTCGAGGACGGTGCCGTCGGCCTGATATCGGGCCAGCCGGCGGGGGCCGTGGAAGACCGCCAGGGTGCCGCCGGAGTATTCGTGGACCCGCACCGATGCCTTGACGTAATGGCGGCGGTGGCGATCCTCCGGGATCTGCAGCACCAGCCGCTTGTAGCGCACCGTGTTGTCGTTGCCGACGATCCGGTCCTCCTGGATGCACAGGATGTCGTCGAGCGATCCGGTGAAGGGGACAAAGGCCGAGCCCTCGGCTTCGGCCGGCACCGCGAAACGGGCGTTGTGGCGGGGCAGATAAATCTCGCGCAGGAACGCGTTGGCCTCGGCCATCGTGGTGATGGCGGCCAAGCGCAGTTCCTGCGGCAGGCGATTCTGCAATGTCGCGAACATGCGCTCCGAGCGCCCCCGGGCCTCGGGGGAGTAGGCCGGGATCAGTTCGATGCCCAGCTGGCCCAGGGCTCGGCCCACCTGGGTCGGGTTGTTCTTGTCCACCTTGCCGCCGGCCTCGGGCGTGTGCCAGTAGTGCGAGGCCCGGTCGGCGTAGAGCGAGCAGAACAGCCCCCGGACCTCGATCACCTCGCCCAGGGCCCGGAAGCTGCTCATGGTCCCCTCTTCGTCGACGAAGAAGGCCGAGTAGATCTCGCTGGTTGCGTCATCCATGGTGACGATCAGGTCCCACCACTGCCCGGGAACCCATTGGTGGGTCGAGCCGTCCTGGTGCAGCATCATGGCGGGCAGGGCGCGGCGCGGCCGCTTGCGCCGGTGCGCGCCTCGCCGCGGTGCCGGACGTTTGCGCCCGTGGGCCTGGAGCGTCAGGCGGACCCAGTTGTAGCTCCGCGTGAAGCCGTGCTCATCGAGCAGCTTCTCGTGGAAGTGCTTGGCCGTGAAGTCCCAGTAGCGCGTGTCGAACAACTCCAGAACCTCCATCACCGTGTCCACCGGCACCCGGTGCCCCGAGACCTTGCCCAGCCGGCGGTCATACAGACCCTCCGCGCCTTCCGCCTCAAAGCGACCCCGCCAGCGCCGGAACGTTCGCTCGCTCATCCCCAGGATCGACGCCGCCTCCGCCTGGCTCAGTCGCCGCCGCTTCGCGCGCTCCAGAATCTCCTCGAACTTCATCTGCCGTAGTCCTTGCAACACCTCGGCCCGCTTCATCGCCGCCCTCCTCGAAGGCGACGTTCTAAACCGGACAGATCACATGGTACCTACGGCGGTCATATCGTGTGTTAGCGACACGATCCGTGGCCGGGGATGCGCGCGGCCGCGCCATGGGGTATCACCGGGCCGGGCGACGGTCGCCCGGGGAGAGGTTGGATGAAGGCCGTGGTGATATCCCGGTGACGCCGTTTCGGCAGAACTGCTCGCTGCTCTGGTGCGAGGACAGCGGACGTGGCGCCCTCGTCGATCCAGGCGGCGATATCGAACAACTGGAGGTGGTCATTGCCGAGCACGGTGTCGAAATCGAGAAGATCCTGGTGACCCACGGCCATTTCGATCACGCCGGTGCGGTCGCCGAGATGGCCGAGCGTCTCGATGTGCCGATAGAGGGCCCGCACCCCGACGACGGCTTCCTGATCGAGAATTTGGAAAAACAGGGCGCCAAATACGGCGCCGCCTATGCAAGGCCGTTCGAGCCGGGCCGTTGGCTGGCCGGCGGCGACGAGGTGACGGTGGGCGATTTGGCCTTCGCGGTCCGCCACTGCCCTGGCCACACGCCGGGCCATGTGATCTTCCATCAACGGGACGCGATGGTGGCTTTCGTCGGCGACGTGTTGTTCAAGGGCTCGGTCGGCCGCTCCGACCTGCCGCGCGGGAACCACGAGCAGCTGATCCGGGCGATCCGAAGCGAACTCTGGCCCTTGGGCGACGAGACCACTTTCGTCCCCTGCCACGGCCCGCTCTCGACCTTTGGCAACGAGCGCAAGACCAACCCCTACTGCTCCGACTTCGTCGAGATTTGAGAGGCTGCAAATCTTTCGACGTCGCGCGGGACATTCCGAGAGACGGGCGTACCCGGCCACCGGAAAGGCCGGGCAAGTGGGCTGACCGGGTGGGTGAAACTTTGTGCACGACTGTTCGTACTAGCCGGCGGCCGGGCCGAAGACGTGCGCGTAGACATTGACCACCCAAATTGCGATGACGATCAGCAGGATCACCGCCACCGCGCCGAAATCGCCCAGCGACCAGCTCAACAGGCCGTCGATGCGGTGGCGGAGGAAGCGGCGGCGCCATTTCTCCACCGTTCGGTGCCGAACGCCGAGCGCGGCGGCGATCCGCCCGTCGTCCAGTCCCTCGGCGCAACGGAGAACGATGGCGCAACGGTCGGCGAAGGCGGGCGCGACGTCGCCGCGACGGAGCTGGCGGGAGAGATAGTCCCGCTCTTCCATGCTCAACGCCACGACGGCGGCGACGGCGGTTTCCTTCACGGGGTTCCCCTCTGGTCACGGACCGGGCGGCGCTTGCTGGCGGCAACGAGGATAGCGGCAAACCTCGGCGCCGTGAACCGGGATCGGCCAATAGCCCGAGCGGCGCCTAACCCCCCGCGCCAGCTTGGAATGCGGCGCCCTTCACGACCTCGTGGACGGCTCGTCAGGCGGTTCCAATCGGTGCCGGGACGATTCCCCGATCGTTTTCAACCTGTGAGAGAGCCAGGCCTCGACCACGGTCACGATGCCGGCCATGGCGTCCCATCCAGAGGTATGGCCGATGGCATCGATCTCCACCGCGATTCCCCGCATGGCCCCGCTTCGGCCCTCGACGATGGCGGCCAGCGCACGGTGGATCGCGGCGCTCGCCAATCCGAGCGAGGCCGCTTCCAGATGGGCGAGCGAGATGGGATTGCCGGCCGCGGTCGCGAGACGGCGAACCGGCGGCCAGAGCCGGCGGGCCACGTCGGCCTCGCCGAGCGCGTGGAGCGCCACCATGGCGCCCGCCAAGACATCGTCGCCCGACGGCGTCAGGCCCTCGCCCCTGCCGACCAGCGAGGTCGCGACATCCGACGGCGCCACGTCGTCCTCGCCGCGCGCTCCCAGGGCCGGGGCCAGCCAGGCCGCAAGCTCACCGGCCGTGCAGCCGTCGCCCGGCATGTGATGGCGGAAGGCGACGAGGCCGGCTCGCATGCCGTCGTTGCAACGGTCGCGGACAGGCGGTTCCGGTCGCCAGACGGCCGCGCCGGCGAGCGGGAAGGCGAAGCGAGGCCCAACCCAAAGGACAAGGTTGGCGATGGCGACGCGCATGTCGGGGCGAAGCCCGCTGGCGATCCAGCTGGTGCCCGCGGACGCCGTGCTCGCGAGGTTCAAGGGTCCCGCCGGCAGGCCACGATGACCGATGCAGGCGAGGCCGGCCCCGGTCTCGACATAGAAGCTCGAATCGAAGACGGCCAGCACACGGCCCGATACCCCCTCGGAGAGGTGCCGGGCGGCGAGACATCCCAGGCTGGAAACCGCGAATTCGAACCGCTCGGCTTGCTCAAGCATTGCCGGCCCCGAGGCAGGCGAGGGCCAATTTCGCCGCCTCGGCGTTGGAGGGCGCGATCAACACGCCGGCGGCTTCCAGCCGAGCGACCTGGGTGGCGCGTCCCTGCGGGTCCTGGTCGGTGCCGGTAACGGAGGCGACGACCAGCGGCCGGTTCGCACCGGCGGCGTCGAGGGCACCGACGATTCCCGCCGACGGATCGGGGTGCGCGCCATGGCCGATGATCAGGTCCAGGAGAACGAGGCCGAGGGCCGGGTCGGCCAGCGCCACCGCCAGCATCTCGTCGCGGCCCGTGGGGTCGATCATCGGGTGTGGCCGGCCCCGGGTGTATTCGTCGGCGCCGAGGTCGATCATCGCCTGCGTGGCGCCGGCCCGGAGGAAGACAACCTCGGCCTCGGCGGCAAGCGTGCCGCCACAAAAGAGGCCCCGTGCGCCAAGGCGGCCGGGGGGAAGCGTTCTCGCCGCCGCCTGGACGTCGAAGTCCGGGGCCACGCCCGCAGCCTCGGCCAAGGTCGCAACCTGACGCGCATTGGGGGGAAGCGCCACCTCCTCGCCGCCGACGAGGCAGAGCGTGAAGCTCTTCACGCTGGCCCCGATCCGCGCGACCAGGCGCGCCACCACGCCCGCCTCGGGCGGTTTCGAGATCAGCACGATATGACGAGTCGCGAGGTCGGCGTCGAGCGCGTCGAGTGCCATCTCCGTGCCAATCCCGCCAATCTCCGCCTCGAGGTCGCGGCCGCCGACGCCGATGGCATGGCTGATGCCGCCGCCGGCGCGCGCGATAAGGCAGGCGACCTCCTGGATTCCCGTGCCGGAGGCGCCGATGATCCCGATGTCGCCCGCCGGCACCTCGTTGGCGAAGGCGAGCGGCACGCCGCCGATGATCGCGGTGCCGCAGTCGGGACCCATGACCAGGAGGCCGCGCTCCCGCCCCTCGCGCTTCAGGGCCAGCTCGTCGGAAAGCGCGACGTTATCGGAGAAGATCATCACGTGGAGACCTCGGCGGAGCGCCTTGCGCGCCTCGGCGGCGGCGAAATCGCCCGGGACCGAGATCAGCGCCAGATTGGCGCCGGGTAGCGCCTGGATGGCGGTGCGCAAGGTCCGGGGACGCCAGCCGGCCGCCGCCCCGCCCTCGCCGCCCGGCGCGGCCAGCAGCGCCGTGGCCTCGTCCAGCGCGGCCACGGCGGCATCGTCGTCGACGGCGCGGACGGCGGCGATCAGGTCGCCACCCTTCGCATCCCCGCCCTCCGCGGCCAGCAGGCGGGCGTCGGCCAGGATCCGCCGGTTGGCGGGCGTGCCCATCATCACCGCGGCGCCCTCGACCCCCGGGAGCGCCGCCAGCGCGCGGCTGATCCGCATGAGCGCGACGGAATCGAGGAAGAAGCCCTGGCGGACCTGGTTGACGATCCGGCTCATGCGACTTCCAACCGGCCGGCCAGCGCCCGGAGCGCATCGGCGAAGCAAGCCATCGGCGCGCGCACGACGCCCGCGCCGACCTGGCCGATGCCGGGCTCCTTGTGGGCGATGCCGGTGTTGATGGTCGGCGCCAGGCCGGTCTCCAGCACCAGGCGGATGTCGATGCCGGTGGGCACGCCCCGGTAATCGAGGGCGGGAATGGTCCACTCGGGGTTTTCGGCGATGGTGATCTCGGCCATGGCGCGGGTCGTGAGCGCCGCCTCGGACGCGGCGCCGGCGCCGACGAAGCCGGCGACTGCCGGGGCCGCCGCCATGGCGAAGCCGCCGAGGCCGACGGTCTCGACGATGGTGCTGTCGCCCATGTCCGGATTGGCGTCGGCGCTGGTGAAACCCGGAAAGTAGAGCCCCTCCGGCATCTCCACCGGCGCGGTGAACCAGGCGTCGCCCGTGCCGCTGACGCGGATACCGAAGTCGGTGCCGTTGCGGCTCATCGCGGTGACGACGCTGGCACCCTCGATATCGCGCACCGGGTCCATCACCGCCTTGCCCATGGCCATGGCGACATTGAGGAAGAACTGGTCGTTGCCGGCGATGAAGGAGAGAATTTCGGCGAGCTCGCCCTTCTCATGGCTGATTCGCGCCAACGCCGGCGCCAGGGCGCGCAGCAGCAGGCCCGTGCAGCCGACGTTGCGCTGGTGCATCTCGTCGCCCATCGTCAAGCCGCGCGCGATCAGCCCCTTGAGGGGCACGCCGCCCAGGTCCCTCAGCGCCGCGCCCAGCGCCGGGCCGAGGGTGCCGCGCAGCCAGCCGAGGCGGGCCAGCACCTCCGCGTCGTTGCCGCCGAAGCGCATGACCTTGCCGAGACCCTCGTTGATCGTGCAGTAGGCCCGGTTGCCGAAGGCCCGGTTTTCCACCACGAGCAGCGGCTGGCTCCGCGTCGTCATGCCGGTCATCGGGCCAACGGCGTCGAAATCGTGATTGGGGCGAAATTGGAAGGCGCCCTCGGCCGCCATCGCCTCGGCCTCGGTCAGGTCGCGCGCCCAGCCCTCGAAGACGGCGATGCCGGCAATCGCGCCGCGCATCGGCCCGCACATGGACGCCCATGGAATTGGCGGACCGGCGTGTCCGATCGTGCCCTCGCCCAGCCCGGGCAGGGCGTCCGCCGCCGCCACCACGTCGACCAGCACCGGATCGGCGCCCAGCATGCGGTGAAGCGCTTCCTCGTTGGCTCGCCCGACCCGCTCCATCGCCGGCCTCAGGCGCCGAGCTTGGCGAGAAGGTCGGCGAGCACCGCGTCGCCGCCGGCGGGCGGCGTCCAGTCGACGTGGATCACCGCGACCCCCCGCGCCTCCAGTTCGCGCGCGAAACCTTCGAGGCCGATGTTGATCACCTTCGGCGGGCCGGCGAAGAGATCCGCTGGTTCCTTCTCCTCCATGTCGCCCTCCCGCACGCTTCGAAAGCCATGACCGGGGAAGTCTAGCAGAGCGACGGCTCGGAAATGCGATTGCCCTTCGATCCCCTGCTTGCGCGGCGGGGCGGCGTCGGCCCACAATTCCGACGACGTCGCGGGCGACTCATCGCGCTCGGCCTTAACCAAGGGAGGACAGACCATGGATTTCGGCTTTTTCTCTATGCCCTCGCACCCACCGGAGCGAGACCTGCGCGAGGGCCACGAGTTCGATCTGCAACACATGCGCTGGGCCGACGAGCCGGGCTTTACCGAGGGCTGGATCGGCGAGCATCACACCGCGCCCTGGGAGCCGCACCCCGCCCCCGACCTGCTGGTGATCGAGGGCTTGCGCCAGACCGAGAAGAGCCGCCTCGGCCCGGGCGGCTTCCTGCTGCCCTACCACCACCCGGCCGAACTCGCCAACCGCATCGCGATGATGGACCATCTGAGCCAGGGCCGGCTCAACTTCGGCGTCGCCGCGAGCGGCTTGCCGAGCGATTGGGCGATGTTCAACGTCGACGGCATGAGCGGTGTCAACCGCAACATGACCCGCGAGGCGCTCGACATCATCCTCCGCCTCTGGAGCGACGAGGAAGAGTTCGACTACGAGGGCGAGTTCTGGCAGGTGACCAAGGCGCCGGAAATGTTCGGCTTCTTGCGCCCCCACCTCTATCCGCTGCAGAAACCGCATCCGCCGATCGGCGTCGCCGGCCTTTCCAAGGGCTCCGACACCCTGAAGCTCGCCGGCGAGAAGGGCTATATCCCGCAAAGTCTCAATCTCTCGCCGGCCTATGTCGGCAGCCACTGGGACGCGGTGGAGGAGGGTGCGGCGCGCTCCGGCCGCACGCCGGACCGGCGCGAGTGGCGTCTGGTGCGCGAGATCTTCGTCGCCGAGACCGACGAGAAGGCCTGGCAGCTCTCGGTCGAGAGCATGATGGGCCGGATGATGGACGATTATTTCCTCCCCCTGCTCGAAAACTTCGGCTTCCTCGAGTTCCTGAAGCACGACCCCGACGTCCCCGACAGCGATGTGACGGCGGCCTATTGCGCGAGGCACAACTGGCTCGTCGGCTCGCCCGCGACGGTCGTGGAGAAGCTGGAGAAGGTCTATGAGGAGTGCGGCGGCTTCGGCAGCATGCTGTTGTTCTGCTTCGACTATCAGGACCAGGCGGAGGCCTGGCACGAGTCGATGGGACTGCTGATGAACGAAGTCCAGCCCAAGGTCGCGCACCTGATCCCGGAACCGGCGACGAGTGCCGCGGAGCAGGAGAAAGGAACGCCCCGGCACCCCAGCGCTCTATTGGCGAGCGCTGGGGTGCCGGGAAACTACTTCCGCGTTTCGAACACCAGGAGATAGGGCATCGCCGGGTTGCCGGCGGTGTCGCGGAAGGCCATGTGCTTTCCGTTGGGGTCGTTGAACCAGATGGCATAGACCCGGCCGGGCTGGAGCTTCACCGGCAGGACGTTGGTGCGGCCGTCCGCCAGATAGCGCACGTCGCCCGCGACCTCCGGGAAGGTCTCCTTGGTGTGGATCACCCAGGACCACATTTGCCTGGTCTGCATGGGTTTCGAGAAGGTGACGCGGATTTCCCCGGTTGCCGGGTCGACGGCGGTGTCGCCCGCGCTGGGGACCGTTTCCACCACCACCACCGGCGGCAGCGCCGCGACGCCGACGGCCTCGCTCGCGAGCGCGGCCCCGATCGGCCCCATGAGAAACAGTCCGACAAGAAAAGCCAGTCTTGGTCTCGCCATCGTCTCACTCCTCCATGGTGGCGTGCCCGCGGGCCGGACTCTCGCAAAAAGTGACAAGGAAATCGTTAACGGCCGAAACCCATCGGCGATTTCAACCGCCCGCGCCGAGGCCACGGTCAAGGACATGCGCTTCGGCCCCGCGCGATTGGAGCGGGTCGAATTCGTTCCGCGCGAGCAGCCTGTCGGACCGGGGCCCACCGCGTCCGCCGGTCGTGGACATCGATGAAGACGCCGCTTTGCGCCTTGCCCATGTCTCGACGGGCGCGACGGCGGCGAAAAGGTTCGAGAGACAAAAGGATTCCGACGGTGCGAGGAAATGCCGCGATTCGCCTCGGCATGGCCGCCGGACAGTCCGGCGAACCGGGAGCACCGCGGCTATCAGGCGGGCCGCGGAGCGAACATCCGCTTCACGTTCGAGGCCAAGGGCCACCAGGTTCCACTCGCCCTTGACCTTGTCGAGACCGCGCGGGTGGAGCCGCCGGAATCCCATAACCAACTTGGTGATGCCGAACACCGGCTCCGGCGAAGCGGTCCGTCGAGGAGAGGGGAGCGGGCTGGCCGGGCAATTCCGCGAATCCGGAATTTGCATTATGGTCCAGCAAACCGGGGGTCACCGGCGGGCTTCAATGGGGAGGAACAACATGGCCGACGACGTGGAAATGACGGTCGAGGCGACGCACATCTTGATGTTCGCGCGCGCGCTTCTCGACGACAACCCGATTTACCGCGACGCCGAGGCGGCCGCCGGCACCGAGGTCGGCCATATCA
The DNA here is from genome assembly GCA_965226475.1 of Alphaproteobacteria bacterium. Classification (GTDB taxonomy): domain Bacteria; phylum Pseudomonadota; class Alphaproteobacteria; genus JASLMY01. Next base: position 1,090,292 of record CBDDDJ010000003.1, read on the forward strand.
TCGCGCCGCCCACTTTCCCCCGCGCGGTCAGCCAGTTCGATCCCGGCTATTTCCTCAGGCCGAAACCGGGCGAAAAATGGTTCGGCTCCGGCCGCGACGCCACCGGACTGGACGGCCCGGCCAAGAGCAGCGGCGGCCTGCATGCCGAACAGCATTTCGAATACCACCGCCAGCTGAAGCCGGGCGACCAGCTCACGGTCTCGACCCGGGAGGGCAAGACCTGGGAGAAGGAAAGCCGGCGGGCCGGCAAGCTGGTCTTTACCGAGCGGGTGAGTGAGTACCGCGACCAGAACGGCGAGCTGGCGATCACGGCGCGCGCCGTCGGCGTCATGACCGAACGCCCGGTCGAGCAGAACTGAGGGAGGCGAACATGGCTTTGAGCGCGAGCAAAATGAACGCGGGCGACACCCAGCAGGAAGTCGTGGTCGACAACCTGACCCGGACGCAATTGGTGATGTATGCCGGCGCCTCCGGCGACTACAACCCACTGCATACCGACGACGTCTACTGCCGAGAGGCCGCCGGCTACGAGCGCGGCGCCTTCGCCCACGGCATGTTGAGCATGGGCCTGACCGGCAAGATGTTGACGAACTACGTGGGCGACGGGCGGCTGACAAAGTTCGGCGTCCGCTTCACCAACCAAGTCTGGCCCGGCGACACGCTGACCGCCGAGGCCACCGTGGTCGAAGTCCGCCAGGAGGATGGCGGGAACTTCGTCGACCTCGACCTCGTCACCACCAACCAGGACGGCGCTACCGTCGTCACCGGCAGCGCCACCGCGCGCGTCGATCCCTGATGGCGCGGCTCGCCGGCAAGCGCTGCCTGGTGACGGCGGCGGCCCAGGGGATCGGCCGGGCGACGGCCGAGGCCTTCGCGGCAGAGGGCGCAAGCGTCATCGCGACCGACATCAACGAGGCGACGCTGGCCACGCTCTCGGGTCTCGCGGACATCGAGACCGAGCGTCTCGACGTTCTCGATTCCTCCGCGATTGAAGCGGCGGCGGCGCGAATCGGCGCCGTCGACGTGCTGTTCAACTGCGCCGGCTTCGTCCATCAGGGCACCATCCTGGAGGCGAGCGAGGACGAATTCGACTTCGGGATCGACCTCAACGTCAAGTCGATGTTCCGGATGACCCGCGCCTTCCTGCCGGCGATGCGCGAGGTGGGTGGTGGCTCGATCATCAACATGGCCTCGGTCTCGGGCTCGGTGAAGGGGATCGTGGCCCGCGCGATCTACGGCACTAGCAAGGCCGCCGTCATCGGCCTCACCAAGTCGGTCGCGGCGGACTATGTCGGCGACGGCGTGCGCTGCAACGCCATCGCCCCTGGCACGGTGGAATCGCCCTCGCTCGAGGACCGGATCGCCAGCTTCGACGATCCCGTCGCCGCCCGCGCCGCCTTCATCGCCCGCCAGCCCATGGGCCGCCTCGGCCGCCCGGAGGAAATCGCGGCGATGGCGGTCTACCTCGCCTCGGACGAAGCGACCTACACCACCGGCCAGGTCTTCATCGTCGACGGCGGGATCGTGATGTAGCGGCGGGTCATTCCGCCAGCCCGGCCTTGCCCAGGCCTTCGAACAACCGCTCGGCATAGGACACATGCATGCCGGTGAACTGCGCGCGGAGGAAGCCGTTCGAGAGCGCGGGAAGCATTTCCCTGGCTTTGGCGAGAGTGCGCCGCGCCTCGGCCGTCTCGCCCAGTTCGGCCAACAGCCAGGCCAGATGCATCGGTGCCCAATAGCTGGAGCCGGGAAGCTGGGCGGCCTCGCGAACGAAAACGAGTCCCTTGTCCGCTCGACCGAGGCAAGTGAGCGCCACGCCCTTCATCGTCAGCATGAACCAGCGCAAGGGATCGCGGGGGCTGAGGCGGATCGCCGCCTCGTAATGCGGCAGGCTGTCGGCCGCCCGTCCGGCGCCGAAAGCGAGCGCGAAGCCGAGGAAATAATGCCCGAGCGCCATGTTGGGATTGAGCTGGATCGCCTGCCGGGCCTCCGCGATGGCGGTCTCGATGTCACCGGTCCAGGCCAGCAGGCGTCCGAGCGCGACATGGCCCATCGCCTCGTTAGGATCGAGCGTGATTGCCCGCTCGCACAGCTCTTGCGTCTCGCCGGCGATCCCCTCGACCTCGTCCGTCAGGCCGAAGACGGCGAGCGTCCAGAGCGCATAGCCGAGGTGCGCATGCGCCGCCGCGAAGCCCGGATCGAGTGCGACGGCGCGGCGGAAGCAGTCGATGGCGATTCCCTGGTTCTCCGCGTCATGAAGGTGGAAGTGGGCGAGACCCTGTTGCAACAGCTCCCAGGCGGCGAGGCTCTCGGGCGGCTTGCGGCCGACGCGGGCGCCTTCGGCGACGCGGATCTCCGGCTCTATGGCGACGAAGATCTGCTCGGCAATGCGGTCCTGCAGCTCGAACACATCGTCGAGGGCGCCGTCGAAGCGATCGGCCCAAAGGTGGTTGCCGGCCCGCGCGTCGATCAGCTGCGCGGTGATGCGCACGCGGTTCCCCGCCTTGCGGACGCTGCCCTCGACAACGTAGCCGACGCCCAGCTCGCGGCCGACCTCGGTCACGTCCACCGCCTGGCCCTTGAAGGTGAAGGAGGAGTTCCGCGCGATGACGAAGAGCGAGCGGAAGCGGGAGAGCGCGGTGATCACGTCTTCGGCGATGCCGTCGGCGAAATACTCCTGCTCCACATCGCCCGACATGTTCTCGAACGCCAGCACGGCGATCGACGGTTTGTCGGGGAGCGCCAGAGCTTCTGAGACCAGGGGCGTGAGGGCCCACGGCGCCCAGCGCCAAACCCGGATCGGGCGAGTGATGTTCTTGACCTCGTGTTCGCCGTCGTCGGCGAAGACGGCGTCGAGCTTGCCCTGGACCTGCTCGTGCACGTTCGCCGAAATGGCGATGCCGCCCGGCTCGGCCAGCGCCTCCAGCCGCGCCGCGACGTTGACGCCCTCGCCCAGGATGTCCTCGCCCTCGATGACGATGTCGCCGAGGTTGACGCCGATGCGAAACCGCATACCGTCCGCCGCCTCGGCCATGGCCCGCTGGATCGCGAGTGCACAGCCGACGGCGGCCACGGCGCTCGCGAACTCCAGCAGCATGCCGTCGCCCGTGGTCTTGACGATGCGCCCGCCGTGGGCGGAGATCGCGGGATCGACCTGCTCGCGCCGGTGCGCCTTGAGGGCGTCGATCGTGCCCTCCTCGTCCGCCTCCATAAGGCTGGAGTAGCCGACGACGTCCGCCGCCACGATCGCCGCCAGTCGGCGTTCCACGCCGCCGCTCATGCTGGCAGCCCCGCCGCCGCCAGGACCTCGGCGAAGCGTTTGAGCATTTCCAGGTCCTTCAGCAGGAAAAACTGCCGAATATGGCGAGCCCGGAAGAGAGGTGCCAGTTGCGAAGCCCTGGTCATGGCCGCTCGCGCGTCCTCCGTCCGACCCAAGCGCTGGAAGATGTAGGCACGATAAAGCCAAGCCTGATGGAAGTCGGGTTCGATCTCCAGGAGGCGGTCGGTGGCGGCCAGCGCATCGTCGAACCGTTCGAAACAGAGCAGCGCGCGGGCATGGCCGTTGCGATACCAGGTCGGCGGCAAGGGATTGAGCGCGAAGGACGCGTCGAAGTGGGCGAGCGCCTCTTTATAGCGACCGGCATGCAGCAGCGCTAAGGCGAGAAAGCCGCGCGCGTCCGCATTGCCGGGCAGATGGACCAGGCCGCCCTCGGCGATGGCCACGCTCTCGTCGTGCCGGCGGTTCGAGATCGCGGCCAGGGTGCTGACGCCGATGGTCGCCGGGTTCTTGTCGTCGAGCGACATCGCCCTATCGGCCAACTCGCGGAGCCGCTCGAACTTTGCCGGCGCCGTTTCGGTCGAGGCCATCCTGCCCTCGAACCAGTAGGTGTAGCCCAGCACCGCCCAGGCCGCCGCGTAGCCGGGATCGAGGGCCACGGCGCGCTCGGCATGTTCGCGCGCGCAGGTGGCCGGACGCGTCATGCTTCATATACTGGTCGACCGCGCGCAGGCACTGCTGCCAGGCTTCGATATTGTCGGTGCCGCGAGAGAACATTAGGGCCTGCTCGCCATCGGTCAGGCGAAGGCGGAGGTTGGTGACGATCTCCTTCACGATCTGGTCCTGGATCTCGAAGACGTCGTCCACTTTGCGGTCATAGCGCTCGGCCCAGAGATGGCCGCCGTCCGTGGCGTCGATCAGCTGGGCGGTGACGCGGATGCGGTTGCCGCCGCTACGTACACTGCCTTCCAGTACGTAGCGGACGCCAAGTTCCTCGGCGACGCGGCGGATATCCGGCGAAAGCCCCTTGTAGGCAAAGCTCCAGTTTCGCGCGATCACGCGCAAACGAGAGACTCTGGACAAGGCGGTGATGACGTCCTCGGCGATGCCATCGGCGAAATACTCCTGTTCCACGTCCCCCGACATGTTGGCGAAGGGAAGCACGGCGATCGACGACAGGGCGGATGCCATGGCGACCGTATCCTGGCTCGTGGCCTCGCGGACCGAGGTCGCCGGCCGCCAGTGCCAGACTTGGACCGGGCGGGCGATATTCTTCACCTCGTGGGCGCCGCCATCACGCCAGGGGATATCGAGCCGGTCGCGTACCTGGCGGTGGGCGTCGTCGGAAATCGCAAGGCCGCCGGGCTCGGACAGTCCTTCGACACGGGCGGCGATGTTGACCCCGTCGCCCAGCAGGTCCTCGCCCTCGGCCACGACATCGCCGACATTGATGCCGACGCGGAAGCGGATCCGGCGCTCGGGATCGATATCGCCGTTGCGCTCCGCCATGTCCTGCTGCACGGCGACGATGCATTTCACCGCATCCGCGGCGCTCGGGAATTCGAGCAACATGCTGTCGCCGGCGGTGTTGGCGATGCGCCCGCCGTGGCTCCGGATAAAATCGTCGATCAGCTCGGCCCGGTGGGCGCGGAGCGCGGCGAGCGTGCCCTCCTCGTGGGCGCCGACGAGGCGTGAGTAGCCCGCCACGTCGGCGGCCAGGATCGCCGCCAATCGCCGTCTGGATTCTTCCGCCATGACCGGACTTTAGCGAAAGCGATGCGCCACCGGAATAGCCGTTGGCGGCGATTGCCGTCCGCCCGCCGCCCCGCTAGGCTGGCCGCAACCGTAGACACATGAGGGAGAGGGACATGCCGCTCGAACGCGTGGGCCATGTGGTTTTGCAGATGCGCGACCTGGACAACGCTAGGCGTTTCTACGGCGATATCCTGGGGATGAAGATCACCGACGAGCGCGAGGGCCTCGGCGTCTTCTTCCGCTTCTCCGACTACCACCACGATATCGCGGTCTTCAAGGTCTCGGACGACGCGGCGGCGCCGGAAGCGGACCGGGTCGGCCTCAACCACGTCGCCATCGTCGCCGACAGCTTCGATACCGTGAAGGCGATGTACGCCAAGTTCCGGGAGCATGACGTCGAGATCGTCCGCACCGTCGACCACGGCGTCACCCGCAGCGTCTATTGCAAGGACCCCGAGGGCAACGAGGTCGAGATTTACTGCGAGGTGCCGGAGACCCGCTGGCAGGACGTCGAGACCATCATCGTCGCCGACCCGATCGACATGGACGCCTAGAAAATGCTCCGCCCCCGCTAAGATGACGGGCACCGAGATCGATGTCCGCCCCTTGACGCCGAAGCTCATGGACGCCATGGGCCAGGCGCTCAAGGGCACCTGGGGGCGGAGCTGTTGGTGCCTGCACCCGCGCTTGGGCGAGGCGATGATGCGCGAGCTGCCGGGCGAGGGGCCGCTCGGCCCCCGGCGGCGGGCGGAGATGACGCGGCTCGCGCGCCGGCGCCGGGCGCCGGGACTGCTCGCCTTCGAGGGCGAGGCGCCGGTCGGCTGGATCGCCGTCGCCCCCAGGGGCGAGTTCGCCCGCGTCGATGCCTCGCGCGTGACGCCCCGCTTCGACGACCTGGACGTCTGGGTCATCCCTTGCATCACCGTCGCCAAAGTCGCGCGTGGGCGGGGGGTGGCGGTGCGGCTGATCGCGGCGGCGGTCGCTCATGCCGGCGAACACGGCGCCCCGGCGGTCGAGGCCTACCCTCGCGCGGGCGCGGCGCGCACGGGCGACGACAACGCCTATTTCGGCACCGAACCGCTGTTCCGCCGAGCTGGTTTCCGCGTCCTGCGCGGACCGATCGAAGGCCTGCCGCGCAACTGGACGCCCCGCGTCACCATGCGCATCGACACCCCCGGAAATACGAGGGAGCGAGAACGATGACCTATATCCTCCATGGCTGCGAGCGTTCGGGCTCCTGCATCGTCGAACTGGCGCTCGGCCAGATCGGTGCCGAGTATGAGCTTCGCCAGGTGAACCTCGGGTCCGACCAGCAGCGCGAGGCGGATTACGCCCAACGCAATCCGCAGATGAAGCTGCCGACCTTGATCACGCCGGAGGGCGAGACGCTCACGGAATCGGTGGCGATCCTGTTGACGCTCGAGGCCCGTCATCCGGCGGCGGGACTGTTGTCGCCGGCGGGCTCCGCCGACCATGCCCGGGCGCTTCGCTGGATGCTGTTCGTCGGAGCCGAGATCTATCCGATCGTCGAGATCAACGACTACCCCGAACGCTTCACCGCCGGGGGCGATCCGGCGGCGACGCGCGAGCTGGCACGGGAAATCTGGCGCCGGCGCTGGCGGATCGTCGAGGCGGAGATTGCCGGCGCGCCCTTCCTGCTGGAGAGCGGCTTCTCGATAACCGACGCCTATATCGCCGTGGTCAGCCGCTGGGCCCAGCAGGAGGACTGGTGCCGGGCCAAGACGCCGAAGGTTGAGGCGATCGCCCGCGCCGTCGCCGCGCGGCCCGCCTTCGAGGCCATCTGGGCCCGGCACTTCCCCGCCGGTTGAACGTTGACCGGAGGTCCGGGGCCCGTCAGGCTGGTGTCATGCGCACGAAACGCGACCCCGACCTCGCCCGCCTGTTCGACGCCGTCGGCACCTCGCTCGGCGAGCGGACCGATCCCGAGACCGCCGTCGGCGACCTCGCGCGGCGGATCTTTAACGCGCTGAGAACGCCGGCCCCTCTCGACGATGGCGTGGCGCCCGAGACGCTTCCCGCCTGCGATCATCTGGGGCAAGCGCTGGACACGGCCCGTGACGGCCCGGCGTCGGACGTCGCCGCCGCCTTCGCCGCCCTCGCCCCGCGCCTCGCCTGGCGCCACCGCGTGGGCGCCGAAGGCGAGTTTTTCCTCGCCGGCCACGCCAACACCCTCTTCGCCGGCCCGGGTGGCCTGGAGGCGCGCCAGGACGTCGTGATCGGCGCCAGCCTGCTGGCGCCCCGGGTGCGCTATCCCGATCACGACCACCCGCCGGAGGAGGTCTATTTCGTCCTCACCCCCGGCGAATGGCGCCAGGAGGACGGCCCCTGGCACGAGCCCGGCCCCGGCGGCACGGTGCACAACGTTCCCCACATTCGCCACGCCATGCGCTCCGGCTCCGGCCCGTTGCTGGCGGTTTGGTGTTTGTGGCTGGGCGACATGTAGGCCCGGAAACCTCCCGCCGAACGCCGCGCGCGCCGACTTCGAGGCGCCGGCGGATTAATTGCGAAATCGTGGTCGAGCATGGATCGCGACCGGGCCGCCGGGAAGAGACCGTGCGAGCCGGCAAGGAGCCGAGGTGCCAGGTCGCCAAAACGACGACCCGCGACACCGTGATTGCTTCGACGAATGACCGACCCGAGACATGGGTGACGCTTTGTACCGGAGACATGGGTAACCCTTCCAGCTTTCTGGCTGGAGGTGTTGATGCCGTGGAAAGCGAGTTGGGTGATGGAAGAGCGATTACGTTTCGTGGCCCGTTTGCTCGAAGGCGAGAGCATGAGCGAGGTCCGCCGGTCTTTCGGGATATCCCGAAAGACCGGCTACAAATTTTTCAACCGCTACGAGGTGGACGGCCTCGACGCTCTGAACGACCGCTCGCGCCGACCCGTGCGTTACGCCAACCAGCTGCCCGAGGTGGTCGAGGCGATGATCGTTCGCTTCAAGCAGGAGAAGCCGCGCTGGGGCGCACGGAAGATCCGCGAACTGCTGATCCGCCGCATGGCCGGCGATGTCCGCATCCCGGCCACGAGCACCGCCTACGCCGTCTTCGACCGCCACGGTCTGGTCAAGCGCGCCCGCCAGCGACGGCGCCACAAGGCGGAAGGCGCGCCGCTCTCACGCCCGAGCGCCCCGAACGCGCTCTGGTGTACCGACTTCAAGAGCGAATTCAAGCTCACCAACGGACGCTACCGTTACCCCTTGACCGTGACCGACCAGGCCTCGCGCTTCCCTCTGCCGTGCGAAGCCCTCGATTCGACAAAGCAGGACGGCGCCATCGCCGCCTTCCAGCGACTGTTCGAGGACCGCGGCCCGCCCGACGCGATGCGAAGCGACAACGGCGTCCCCTTCGCAAGCCCCAACGGCCTCTACAATCTCTCCAAGCTCTCCGTCTGGTGGCTCCGTCTCGCCATCGCCATCGAGCGCATCCAGCCCGGCAAGCCCCAGCGGAACGGGCGGCACGAGCGCATGCGTCTCACCCTGAAGACGGAAACCACCCGACCAGCGTGCGCCAACAGCCTGCAACAGCAGGCCCGCTTCGACGAATTCCTCAGTGAATTCAATACCGAAAGACCCCACGGGGCGCTCGCCATGAAGTGCCACGCCGGGCTCTATGCGCCGGCCGCCAGATCCTACCAAGGCCCGCCGGAGCTCGCCTATCCCTGGCACGATCGAGAGATCGTCGTCACCGCATGCGGCCGGCTCTGCTTGCATCGCAAGAAAATCAACATCTCGACCGTCATGGCCGGTCGGAAACTCGGGATAAAGGAGGTCGACGATCCAATATGGCTCGTGAGCTTCATGCACTATGATCTGGGATACATCGACCTGGAGCAGAGAACCCCGCGGACAATCGACAATCCGTTCGGCACGAGATTGTCACCCATGTCTAAGAGTCCGACTCGAAATGAATCGAGTGTTTTCAGGCTCTTGCGAGACGGCGCGTGAGGAGTTGGATGCTGGCGAGGAAGATCCAGGCCTCGGCGGTCTCGATGGCCGTCTCGAAGTCCTTGGCCAGCCGCCGGTTTCGATTGAGCCAGGCGAGCGTGCGCTCGACGACCCATCGGCGGGGCAGGAGTTGGAAGCCCTTCACGCCCGCGGGACGGTTGACGATCTCCAGCGACCAGCGGCCGATCCGCTTCAGTGCGCCCTCGAGCTTGGGCCCGGCATAGGCGCCGTCGGCGAAGACGTGGCGCAGGCGGGGAAAGTGGCGGGGGATGGCGGCGAACACCGCCGGCGCGCCGTCGCGGTCCTGGATCTCGGCGCCGTGGACCACGACCGCGACCAGCAGGCCGCCGGTGTCGGTGAGGATGTGACGCTTGCGGCCCTTGACTTTCTTTCCGGCGTCGAAGCCCCGGATACCGCCGCTTTCCGTGGTTTTTACGCTCTGACTGTCGATGATACCGGCCGACGGGCCGGCCGCGCGGCCCTCGGCCTCGCGCGCCGCGACCAGCAGTTGCCGGTTGACCTCGGACCAGGTGCCGTCGTCCCGCCAGAGATAAAAGTAGCGCTGCACCGTCGAGCGTGGCGGGAAGTCCCGGGGCAGCATGCGCCATGGACAGCCGCTACGCAGTAGGTAGAGGATCGCGTTCACCACCTCGCGCAATGCCGTCGTCCGAGGCCGTCCCAGCGCTTTGGCGCGAGGCAGCAACGGCTCCAGCACCTTCCATTCTCCATCCGTCAGGTCGCTTGCGTAGCGCAGCAGGTCGCGTTCATACTTCGGGCGAGTGATTTTGGTCCACATGTTGTGTCTCCCTGGTTGCTAAATACAAACAGTGAATCACAACTGACTGAAATCACTCAACTCTTTTCGGGCCAGACACTAAGAGTCCGACTCGAAATGAATCGAGTGTTTTCAGGCTCTTGCGAGACGGCGCGTGAGGAGTTGGATGCTGGCGAGGAAGATCCAGGCCTCGGCGGTCTCGATGGCCGTCTCGAAGTCCTTGGCCAGCCGCCGGTTTCGATTGAGCCAGGCGAGCGTGCGCTCGACGACCCATCGGCGGGGCAGGAGTTGGAAGCCCTTCACGCCCGCGGGACGGTTGACGATCTCCAGCGACCAGCGGCCGATCCGCTTCAGTGCGCCCTCGAGCTTGGGCCCGGCATAGGCGCCGTCGGCGAAGACGTGGCGCAGGCGGGGAAAGTGGCGGGGGATGGCGGCGAACACCGCCGGCGCGCCGTCGCGGTCCTGGATCTCGGCGCCGTGGACCACGACCGCGACCAGCAGGCCGCCGGTGTCGGTGAGGATGTGACGCTTGCGGCCCTTGACTTTCTTTCCGGCGTCGAAGCCCCGGATACCGCCGCTTTCCGTGGTTTTTACGCTCTGACTGTCGATGATACCGGCCGACGGGCCGGCCGCGCGGCCCTCGGCCTCGCGCGCCGCGACCAGCAGTTGCCGGTTGACCTCGGACCAGGTGCCGTCGTCCCGCCAGAGATAAAAGTAGCGCTGCACCGTCGAGCGTGGCGGGAAGTCCCGGGGCAGCATGCGCCATGGACAGCCGCTACGCAGTAGGTAGAGGATCGCGTTCACCACCTCGCGCAATGCCGTCGTCCGAGGCCGTCCCAGCGCTTTGGCGCGAGGCAGCAACGGCTCCAGCACCTTCCATTCTCCATCCGTCAGGTCGCTTGCGTAGCGCAGCAGGTCGCGTTCATACTTCGGGCGAGTGATTTTGGTCCACATGTTGTGTCTCCCTGGTTGCTAAATACAAACAGTGAATCACAACTGACTGAAATCACTCAACTCTTTTCGGGCCAGACACTCAGGTACGTTCCGTAACCCATGTCTCCGGGTCGGACCGAAGGTAAATTTGGTGCGCCCGGCAGGACTCGAACCTGCGACCCCTTGATTAGGAATCAAGTGCTCTATCCGACTGAGCTACGGGCGCCGTGCCGGGGTTTCATAGCAGAATTGGGCCGCCCGGACGAGGCGGGTGGGATGCCGTTTCGGTCCTCGCCTTGGACCGCCGGCCTCGGTATGAGACTATCCGCTCGCCGCTCCCGTGGCGCGCGGTGCCTGCGTGGCGTGGGTGCCGCCTACGTCAATCTCTACGGCCGCGACGTCACCGAGGAGCGCCGCGCCCAAAGCCAGGTGCTCGACGAGAAGAATTTCACCCAGAACATACTCGACAACCTCTCGAACGGAGTCGTCACCTTCGATACCGACCTCGCCGTCACAATGGCCAATCCGGCCGCGCGGGCGTTGCTGGGACTGGAAGGCGAGGTCTTGGGCCGCGCGGCCCAGGACCTCTGGCCGAAAACCGATACGATCGTCGGCCAACTGCGACGGACGATCGCCACCGGCAAGATTGCCATCGTGCTCGACCACGAGCTCGATATTGGCGCCGAGGATACCATCTCCGCCAACCTCACTACCGTCTCCCTGGGCGCGGGGAGCGGCGGCATGCTGATCGCGGAAGACATCACCCAGGAGAAGCGGATCAAGGGCACCATGGTCCGCTTCATGTCCGACAGCGTGGTCGAGCGCCTTCTCGACAACGAGGAGGCCATGCTGCGCGGTACCACGCAGGAAGTGACGATCTTCTTCTCCGACATCCGCGAGTTCGCCAGCCTGTCGGAACAGCTTGACGCGCGGGAGATGGTGGAGATCCTCAATCGCTACTTCACCGGCATGGTCGACATCGTCTTCAAGCATTCGGGCACGCTGGACAAGTTCATCGGCGACGCGATCATGGCGGTGTTCGGCGCGCCCTTCTGCTCGCCCGACGATGCCGACAACGCGGTCGCCGCCGCCGTCGACATGCTGATACAGCTGCGTGCCTTCAATGCCCGCCTCGAGCGCGAGCGCGGCCGGCGGATCGAGATCGGCGTCGGCATCGACACCGGCCATGTGGTCGCCGGCACCATCGGCTCGCCCAAGCGCATGGACTACACGGTAATCGGCGACCATGTGAACGTCGCCAGCCGGATCGAAGGGGCCAACAAGGTTTACGGCAGCCGCATCCTGGTGAGCGAACACACCCTCGCCCACCTGAAAGGCGACTGGCGGTTGCGCGAGATCGACCGGGTGCGGGTGGCGGGCCGCGAGGCCCCGCTGTCGATCCATGAGATCCTCGATTACCACGACGAGGCGAGCTTCCCTCGGATGGTGGAGGCGCTCGCCGCTTTCGCCGAGGGCCGGCGCCTCTTCCGCCAACGCCAATGGCGCCAGGGGGCGGAGCGCTTCACCATCGCGCTCGCCTGCAATCCGGCCGACCGGCCGACACAGATCTATCTCGACCGCTGCTGGCGATATCTGGCCCAGCCGCCGCCCGAAAACTGGAGCGACATCACGGACATAGCGGCAAAGTGACGATGCCGCACCTCGACTTCTCCAAGGTGATCGGCTAGGTTCCGGGTGGGTTACAAATCGGCGTCGGCGCGCCCATGCAAGCGACGTCCGAGCGGCGCGCCGGGTTCGAGGGACGGCAATGGACCACCAACTCATCGCTCGACTGATCGTCGACAAGCTGCACGATCGGACCACATACGTTCTGGCCGCGATCGTCGGGACGCTGATCAACCTCTATGGCCAGCTGCTTGTGCCCTGGTTCCGTACCGATACCAATCCCTTCACCACGTTCGGAAACGAATTCGAGATCCGGCCGGGACTGACGCTGTTTTCCGTCTTTCTCGCCTATACCTTTCCGCTCTGCGTCGGGGTCTATTCCGCCGTCGCGGCGCGCTACAAGAACCGGCGGATGGAATCGATCGCCGACTTCCCCGAGCGCAAGCCCGACCCGGTCTTCCGCGCGACGCAAAGCGGCGACCTGGTCGAACTCGGTGCCACCACCCGGCGGATGTTCGAACGCTACGGCGTCGACTGCGCCCAGCGCATTTTGGGCGAAGAGGTCTGGGGTCGTATCGTCGCCAACGGCCCGATCGAGGGAACCACCAAGATCTTTTTCGAGGCGGAAAACGCCGAATACCTGGTGGTCCATGCACCCACCAGGGATGAACAGATCAACGTCTACCTGACCCGCCTGCCGAACTGACGACCGGCGGCGCTTCCAGCCAATCGCGGAGGGATCGCCATGACCGATCCACTGAGCCCCGAACGCGAGCGCCTGCGCGCCAAGGCCCGCGAACTGGCCCAGGGCGAGATCCGGGCCAACGCGGCGGAGGTCGACCGGGGCGAGGAATATCCCTGGGACAACATTCGGAAACTGACCGACGCCGGCTTCTTCGGCATGACGATCCCCCGAGCCCATGGCGGCGGTGGCCTCGCCTACATGGACTCGGTCCTGGTGATCGAGGAAATGGCCAAGGTCTGCGGCGTCACCGGCCGTATCGCGGTCGAGGCCAACATGGGCGCCGTGGGCGCGATCATGGCCTACGGCACGGAGGAGCAGAAGCGCCTCGCCGCCGACCTCGTGCTGTCGGGCGACAAGCCGGCGATCTGCATCACCGAACCCGATTCCGGCAGCGCCGCGAGCGAGATGACCACGCGGGCCGACAAGCGCGGCAACGCCTATGTGCTGAACGGCAAGAAGCACTGGATCACCGGCGGCGGCGTCTCGCGCCTGCACCTGATCTTCGCCCGGGTCTTCGACGAGGCGGGCGAGGAGGAAGGGATCGGCGGCTTCATCGCCGTGCGCGAGGAGACGGAGGGGCTTCGGATCGGCAAACGGGAGCCGACGATGGGCCTGCGCGGCATCCCCGAGGCGGAAGTGATGTTCGAGGACATGGAGCTGCCGCCCGCGATGCTGGTGATGCCGCCAAGGGGCTTGGCGAAGGGCTTCGCCGACCTGATGAATGCCTACAACGGCCAGCGGGTGGGTGCGGCGACGGTGGCACTGGGCCTGGCCGAGGGCGCGTATCTCCACGCTCTCGATTACGCCAAGGAACGCGAGCAGTTCGGCCGCCCGATCGCCGAGTTCCAGGGCCTGCAATGGATGCTGGCCGACATGAGCACCAAGCTCGCCGCCTCTCGCGCGCTGGTCTGGCGGGCGGCCGGCAACGCGGGCGAAGGCTTTCCCGATGCCCTGGAGGCGGCGCAGGCCAAGATCTTCACCTCCGAGGCGGCGATCGAGATCACCAACCAGGCGCTGCAGGTCTTCGGCGCCGCCGGCTACTCGCGCAACAATCCGCTGGAGCGAATGTGCCGCGATGCCCGCATGTTCACCATCGGCGGCGGCACGGCGCAGATCCTCAGGACAGTGGTCGCCAGCCGTATTCTGGGCATGAAGCTGCCGCAGTCGCGCGACGGCTTCACCAAGCTTGCCGAGGCGGAGGCGGCTGCCCGAGCGGCGGAGTAGGCGGCGCGCGAACGGATCGAGCGAGGATGCAAGCCATGACCTTGAAACTGCGAGCCATCGAGGCCGGCGATCTGCCGGCCTGCGCCGAGAACCTCTACCAGGCTTTCAAAAGCATTGCCGAGGCACACCGCTTTCCGCCCGATTTCCCGAACGCGGAGGTGGCCGGCGGCATGCTGGGGATGATGTTCGAGGCGCCGGGCTTCGAAGCTCTGGTGGCCGAGGAGGAGGATCGCAGCGTCGGACGCCGGCTGATGGAGGAAGGCATGGCTTTGCTCACTGGCCAGGGCCACGAGCGCCAGCAGCTGGTGCAGGCCGCCTATCACAACCGCTCCCTCGTGCTCTATGCGAAGCTCGGATTCGTCGCCGCCGAGATGCTCTCGAACATGACCGGCACGCCGGTACGCGCCGAAATTCCGGGTCGCATCGTCCGGCCCGCCAGCGATGGCGACGCCGAAGCCTGCAACGCGCTCTGCCACCAGGTGCACGGCTTCGACCGCGCGGGCGAGGTTGCGGCTGCGATTTCCCAGGGCATGACCGCCGTGGTCGAGCACAAGGGGCGGATCAGCGGCTATACGACGGGCGTCGGCTTCGTAGGCCACGGCGTCGGCCTCGCCAACGACGACGTGAAGGCACTGATCGCGTCGGCCGACGAATTCGCCGGCCCGGGCATCCTGATCCCGACCGGCAACAACGAACTCTTCACCTGGTGCCTGGGCCGGGGCCTCCGCGTCGTGCAGCAGTTGACCCTGATGGACACGGCGCCCGCCGGCCCCGCCAAGGGCGCCTGGTGGCCGGCCGTGCACTGCTGAAGCCAACTATTCCGGAATCCCCGCCCGGCGCAATCCGTCGAGCAACCGCTCGCGATCCTCGGGGCGCTTCAAGGGGCGCGTCAGCCGCGCGTCGGTGATCGTCAGGCCGGGCAGAATCCGCGTCAACTCGGTGGCGGTGGCTCGTGCTGGTTCTTCCTGATCGAGGCACCCATGGCTCGCCGCGAGAAGCGTATGGACGTCGGGGAACTGTGGGTTCTCCCGCCGCGCCTTTTCGATCCATTTGAGCGCCTCGACGAAGCGCGCCTCGACAAAACAGGCCCAGGCCGAGCCCATCAACCAGATGATGAGAAAATGATCGCGCGGGCTGAGCCGCATCGCGTCTTCGAAGTAGGGCAGCGCCGCCTCGCCGTTTCCGGCGAACGCCAGGGTCAACCCCAGGTAACCATGTGGCAGCGGATCGTTGGGATTGAGCCCGATCGATTTCCGCAGGCTGTCCATGGCGTCGTCATGATGGTCCGAGAAAAGCCGAACGATGCCATGGGCCGTCCAGGCGCGGCCGTCGCTTCGATCCAGCGCGATCGCCTTGTCCGCCGCCTCGGCCGCCAGACGCAACGACTCCGGAACCGAATCTCTCCAACCGAAGGAGAAATCGAACAGATGGCTCCAGGCGAGATCCGACCAGGCGACGACATTGTTCGGATCGAGTTCGCGCGCCTTGCCCAACAGACGCTTCGCTTGCGTGTTGTCCTCCGCGCTGAAGCGCATCAGGTGCCAGCGCGCGCGCATGATGGAGTCCTAGGTGTCGAGGTCGCTCACGTCCTTGCGCTGGGCTCGCTGGATCTCGGCCGTCACCACTTCCGGCGCGATCGCGGCGACCACACATTCGGTGATCTCGTCCTGCACGGCGAAGATGTCTTCCAGTTCGCGGTCGTAGCGCTCCGCCCAGACGTGATCGCCACCCTCGGCGTCGATCAACTGCGCGGTTATTCGGACGCGGTTGCCGCTCTTGCGCACACTGCCTTCGACGAGATATCGCACACCAAGCTCGCCGGCGGCCTGCTTGATGTCGATTCCCTCGCCCTTGTAGACGAATGTCGAGTTCCGCGCCGCGACCGAGAAGGTGCGGAACTTCGAGAGCACCGTGATGATGTCTTCGGTAATGCCGTCGGCGAAATACTCCTGTTCCGGATCGCCGCCCATGTTGTCGAACGGCAGCACGGCGATCGACGGGCGGTCGGCGGCCGCCGCTTCGGCAGCCGGCGGCGGTGCCAGCGCGCCCGCCGCGCCATCGATCGCGAGCTTGAACGCGCGCACCGGTCTCGCGATGTTCTTCACCGCGACTTCACCCATGTCCCGGACGGTGATCGGCAGCCGGTCGCGGATCTGGTCGCGGACCGAGCGGGATACGCAGATGCCGCCAGGATCCGCCAGGCCCTCGAGGCGCGCCGCGACGTTGACGCCGTCGCCGAAGATATCGCCGCCGTCGACAATCACGTCCCCGACGTTGATGCCGATGCGGAAGGCGATCCGCCGCGCCGCCACCACCTCGGCGTTCCGCTCGGCCATCGCCCATTGCACGGCGAGGCAGGCCTGGACGGCGTCGACCACGCTGGCGAACTCGACCAGCATGCCGTCCCCGGCGCTGGAGACGATGCGCCCGCTGTGCCGTTGCATCGCCGGGTCCACCAGCTCGCGGCGATGCGCCTTGAGCGCCGCCAGCGTCCCTTCCTCGTCGGCCCCCATCAGTCGCGAATACCCGGCGACGTCGAGCGCGACGATCGCCGCCAGCCTGCGTTGCGTCATCTCGGACATGGTTGGACACTAAACCAAAACCACCGCTCGGGGGTGCACGTTTCCAATGACCGACAGTCAAAGATCGACATCGACCACCCCCAGGTCGCCGAAGTCGGCGCGGATGGCGCCGGGGCCAAGAATCGGAATTGGAGGGGTCGTGGTGCCGGTGGTGATCTGGTCGCCGGCAACGAGCTTTCGCCCGCGCGCGGCGAGTGCATTGGCGAGCCAGGCGGCGGCGGCGAAGGGACCGCCGTCGACGTTGCGCCCGCGGCCTTCAGCCACGACGGCGCCATCCACGGTGACGACGACGGGGCCATCCATCAGGTCCAGGCCGGACCAGTCCGCCACCGCCCGACCCACGATCCAGTGGCCGTGCGCCGCATTGTCCGCGATCAGGTTGGCGGCGCCCGCCTCCCGCCAGGGACTGAAGGCGGTGGCGATGATCTCGATCGCCGGCATGATGCCGGTCGTTGCCGCCGCGATATCGCCGGCAGCGTACGGTGCCCCGGAGGCATCGAGATCTCGGCCGATCCGCAAGGCGATTTCCGGCTCGTGGACATGGAAGAAGTGGCCATCGGCGTCGAGAGTGGCCGGCGAGAGCGCGGTGAGCTGGCGATAGAGCCGGCCAAAGAACGGCTCGTCGGTGCCGACGATCTCGCGGGAGGCGGCGTTGGTCGCGGCGATCTTGTAGCCGATCGGCCTGAAACCGTGCTCCTCGACCAGGATATGTTCGCCCGCCTCCTGGATCCGATAAGCCGTCTCGATGTCGCCAGCGCCCTCGGATAGGTCTCGCGGCCGACCTTCCGCGCGGTGGGCAAACAGTCCGCGGGCAAGGTCCTCGATCATGCCTCAATTCATGCCTTTGATCTCTTGCGCATCGTAGGGCGATTCCAGTTGGGCGATTTCCTCGGGCTCGAGCGATACTTCGACGCCGTCGACCAGTTCCGCCAGCTGGTCGGCGTTGGAGACGCCCACCACCGGGGCGGCGATCGCCGGCTTGTGCAGCATCCAGGCGAGCGCGACCTGGATCGGCTTCACGCCCCGCGCCGCCGCGAGGCTCGCGACCACATCGGCGATGGCGAAGGCGTTGTCGCTATAGAGCAGGCGGTGCGCTTTCTCGTCCGCCTTGGCGCGAACCGTGTCGCCGCCGCCCTGGCGATGGCGGTTGCCGGCGAGGAAGCCGCGGGCCAGCGGGCTCCACGGCGTGACACCGACGCCCTGGTCGAGGCAGAGCGGGATCATCTCCCGCTCTTCTTCCCGGTAGATCAGGTTGTAGTAGTTCTGCATCGAGACGAAGCGGTGCCAGCCGTTGCGTTCCGCCACCGCCTGGGCCTTGGCGAACTGCCAGGCGAACATGGTGGAGGCGCCGATGTAGTGCGCCTTGCCGGCGCGGACCACGTCGTCGAGGGCCTGCATCGTCTCCTCGATGGGCGTCTCGTCGTCCCAGCGGTGGATGATGTAGAGGTCCACATAGTCCATGGCGAGGCGCCTGAGCGAGGCGTCGATCCCCTCCATGATGTGCTTCCGGGAGAGGCCTGCCTGCGTCGGCTTCTCGCCCATGGCCCCCTGCACCTTGGTGGCGACGACGATCTCGTCGCGCGGCGCCATTTCGCCCAACAGCTTCCCCGTCACCGCTTCCGAGACGCCGTTCGAATAGATGTCGGCGGTATCGAAGAAGGTGATCCCCGCCTCCAGCGCGGCGCGGAAGAGCGGCCGGGCGTCATCCTCCCCCAAAACCCAGGCGAGATGGCCGGGCTGGCCGACGGCGCTGGTGCCGAAACAAAGCCGCGAGACCTGGAGCCCGCTGTTGCCTAGTCTGGTGTATTTCATGCGAAGCTCTCCCGGCGGCAGATTTCCGCCCTTGATAGCACGATGGAAGCATCGCCCGGGACGCTCCGATGTCGATGCGTCTCGGATCGAACAAGGGCTTCCGTTCCGAAAAATCGAAACGTTCGCCATGATCATGCTTATAGTCCAACAATTGTGAATGATTTTACCTATCTTTGGCGGAATTATTGACGCTCGAGAACGACTTGACTAATTGTTCTCCGATCTCGCGCGCTGGCGCGGGAAGCGGAGGAGCACGGCCATGTCTTGTGAGATCCACGTTCTGCACGAGAACGCCGAATGGTCGGCGCCGCTCTTCGCCGCCTTGGAAAAGCGCGGCCTGCCCTTTTCCGACTGGTCGCTCGTCGAGGGCGCCTTCGATCTCGCCGCCACGCCGCCCGAAGGCGTCTTCTACAGCCGGATGAGCGCCTCGGCCCACACGCGTGGCCACCGTTATTCGCCCGAATACGCCGCCGGCGTGCTGGCCTGGCTGGAGGCGCACGGGCGGCGCGTGGTCAACACCTCCCGCGCGCTCGCCCTCGAGGTTTCCAAGGTGGCGCAATACGCGGCGCTCGGCCGCCATGACATCCGGGTGCCGCGCACGATGAGCGCGGTTGGCAAAAACGCGCTTCTGAACGCCGCCCGGGCCTTCGATGGCCCCTTCATCACCAAGCACAACCGCGCGGGCAAGGGTCTGGGCGTGCACCTCTTCCACGGCCACGACGAGCTTCGCGCCCATGTCGAGAGCCCGGACTTCGAGGCGCCGGTCGACGGCATCACTCTGGTGCAGGACTACATCCAGGCGCCGGAGCCCTTCATCACCCGGGTCGAGTTCATCGGTGGCCAGTTGTTTTACGCCGTCCGCGTCGACACCTCCGACGGCTTCGAGCTCTGCCCGGCGGAGGCCTGCGCGCCGCCCGGCGCCACCCGGCCCAAGTTCGAGGTGATCGACGGCTTCGAGAGCCCGCTGGTGTCCCGCTACCAGGCCTTCCTGGCCGAGAACGGCATCGAGGTCGCGGGCATCGAGTTCATCGTCGATGGCGCCGGTACCGCCTACACCTACGACGTCAATACCAATACCAACTACAATCCGGGCGCCGAGGCCGTCGCCGGCCTCTCCGGGATGGACAGGCTCGCCCGCTTCCTGGGCGAGGAGCTCGCCCACCAGGCCTGCGCCCGCGCCTGGCGCGCCGCCGCCAGCGGCTAGCAGTCTTTCAGGATTGGTCCCGGCCACCCGCTCCCCCGGCGATTCGGATCAAACCTGATCCGCTCTAGGGTCTGTGGACATTCATTTGATTGTGGGGGATTCCCACGACGGAGAAATTCTGATTCAAGGTCCCAAAAGGGAGATGGGCCATGGATCGAAGTATCTTGAGCGACGAGCAATTCGAGAGGGTTGCGCCGCATCTGCCGGGGAAGGTCGGTGACCCTGGTCGGACGGCGAACAATCGGTTGTTTCTGGAAGCGGTGTTCTGGATTGCGCGCACCGGCGCGCCATGGCGCGACCTGGGGCCGAGGTTCGGGCTCTGGAACTCGGTCTACCGACGCTTCCGACGATGGGCGGAGAAAGGCGTATTCGAGAGTCTATTCAAGCTGTTGTCCCCCGACCCGGACTTCGAATACGCCATCATCGACGGCACCATCGTCCGGGTCCACCAGCATGGCACCGGCGCAAGGGGGGGACTCAAAATCAGGCCATCGGCCGATCGCGAGGCGGGCTGACGACGAAAATCGTCGCGCTCGTCGATGCGCTCGGCAACCTGACGCGCTTCCTGCTGCTTCCCGGCCAACGCCACGACAGCATCGGCGTTGCTCCGTTGATCGAGGGTATCGACTTCGAGGCCCTGCTGGCCGACAAGGCCTTCGACATCGACTGGATCCGCGCCGAACTGGACAGCCGAGGCGCCATGGCCGTCATTCCACCCAAGGCCGATCGGGTGCGCTCTATCCCGTGCGACTTCGCGATGTACAAATGGCGCCACCTCGTCGAGAATTTCTTCTGCGATCTCAAGCAGTTCCGGCGCATCGCCACGAGATACGAAAAAACCGACACGAGCTTTGCCGCGATGATACACCTCGCCGGCTGTCGCCTCGCACTAAAATGAATGTCCACAGGCCCTAATGCGGCGAAGGGCTTATCCCTTTGAGCCCGGTTTGACGAGATGTTGAGTTTCTGGTGGGCGTCGGCAGCATGTTCGTGTAATGTTCCGTCATGGCCAGCCGCTGGAAATATGACCGCCCCATGTCCCGCGCCGCCTTCGAGGCGCGCTTTCCCGATGAAGCCTCCTGTGCCCGGCATCTCGCCGCCAGGCGCTGGCCCGACGGCTTCGTCTGCCCCGCCTGCGGCCATGACAGGGGCTGGGAACTGAAGCGGCGCCGGGCGAGCTGGGAATGTGCGGCCTGCGGGAAGGAGACCTCGGTGACCGCAGGCACGATCATGCACCGCAGCCACTTGCCCCTGAAGACCTGGTTCATGGCCGTTCACATCGTGACCAGCCACTCGAATGGTATCTCCGCCCTGCAACTCCAGGCCCAGCTCGGGCTCGGCAGTTACAAGAGTGCCTGGCTCCTGCTGCACAAGCTGCGCCGTGCCATGGTCAATCCGGATCGCAGCCTGCTTGAGGACCTGATCGAGATCGATGAGGCCACCCTCCCGTTCCGCACCGCAAAAGACCCGGCCACAGGCGGGCAAGGTCGCAGCCCACAAGGCAAGATGCGCATTGCCGGCGCGGTCGAGCTATCGCCCGAGGGCGAGCCACGCCGCATCCGGCTGGCGCCGATCGGGGATTTCTCCGCGCGCAGCCTTCGTGCCTTCGTTGCCGGAACCTCGGCGCCGGGCGCGCGGGTGATTACCGATGGCTGGAGCGGTTATTGCGGCCTGCCCGACCACGACCACCAGCCCAAGGTCGTCGGTGCAACGCCCGCCCATCTCGTGCTGACGTGGATCCATCGTGTGTTCTCGAACCTGAAGCGCTGGGCGCTCGGAACCTTCCATGGCCTGCGCCGCGCCCATCTGCGCCGCTACCTCGACGAGTTCGTGTTCCGCTGGAACCGCCGCCGCCACACCGCAACGGCTTTCGATACCCTGCTCGGCATCGGCACGCGCCTGCGACCCGCCGACTACCGCGACATCGTCGGAACACGTCTGATCCCGGCAGGCCGGGCGCCAGCCACCGCCCGCCCTCCGATCCGCCTCAATCGGAGCCGAATACCGGCCCTCCAGTCTGCCTGACAGCACTCGAAACCAACTTCCCCAAGTCCAAAAGCTCCCGCACATCCCCCGGCACGGTCCGAAAACCGTGCCTGGAACGTAGAAGGCCGATCAACATCTGGTGTGACCGGAAGCAAAGGGATAAGCCATTGCGGCGATTATAAAAAAACTCATCCCAAGGCCCGACAGACTACTGGATGCATTTTCCGTTCAAGCGGAATCGCTTGGCCACCCGCTCCCCTCGCCCGGCACGAAAATGTAGCCGGCGCCGCGAACCGTCTTGATCACCTCCGGCTTGCCCGGATCGCGTTCGATCTTGCGTCGGATGCGGGCGATACGGATGTCGATGGAGCGGTCGAAGGGTTCCCATGAGCGGTGGTGAGCGAATTCCAGCAACTGGTCACGGTTCAGCACCCGGTTGGGGTGCTCGGCAAAGGCCTTCAGCAGGTCGAATTCCATCGCGGTGATACGGATCTCCCCGCCGCTCTCCTCGTAGAGCTTGTGGGCACCGAGATCGAGGACGCGGTCGCCGAAGCGGACCCGTTCGGGCCCCGGACCGTCCGCCTGGGGCGCCGTTCGCCCCGCCCGACGCAGGATTGCCTTTATCCGCGCCAACACCTCGCGGAGGTCGAAGGGCTTCACCATATAATCGTCGGCGCCCATCTCCAGGCCGACGATGCGGTCAACCGTGTCGCCCGCGGCCGTCAACATCAGGATGCCGACGTCGGAGATTTCCCGGAGATGGCGGGCGAGCGACAGACCGTCCTCGCCCGGCATGTTTATGTCGAGGAGCGCGACGTCGAAGCGGTCCGCCTCGACCAGCTCGCGCACCTCGGTCGCCCCGGGGACGGCGGTTACCCGAAAGCCCTGCAGCTCCAGATACTCCCTCAAGGTCTCGCGAATGTCCTCCTCGTCGTCAACGACGACGATATGGGCACCGGCATCGGTCATCTTTCGGCCTCGTTTTCAAACTTCGCGATCATGTCGCGAACCAGGCCGCGAACGTCCTCGGGGAGAAACGGTTTCTCGACATGGGGGCGCCCCACCTCGGCGAGGAAGGCGCGAATTTCGACACTGAGCGTGTCGCCGGTGAGGAAAGCGAGGCGGCGCTCGATCTCCGGGAATTCCTCGGCGAGCGCGCGGCGAAGCGCCGGTCCATCCATGTCCGGCATGCGCACGTCGCTCAGGATCAGGTCGAAGCGCCCGGCGCGGATGCGGGTGAGCGCCTCGTGCCCGTCGCGCGCCGTGGCGACCCGATGACCGTCCGCAGCCAGTATCTCGCGCAGCACTTCGATCACCTCGGGCTGGTCGTCGACGACGAGGATCGAAAGCGAACGCGCCGCCGCCTCCCCCTCGGCGGGCGTGTCGACGGCGGCGGCTTCCGCCGCTCCGCCCGCGTCCGCCGGCAGCCGCACGGTGAAGCGCGCACCGCCCTCGGCGCCGTCGGCGAGCTCGATCTCGCCGCCGTGCGCCTCCAGTACCCGGTGGCAGAGCGCGAGACCGATCCCCGTCCCCTCGCCCGCCGCCTTGGTGGTGAAGAAGGGTTCGAACACGCGGCGGCGGATCTCTTCCGGGACGCCCGGCCCGTTGTCCTCGATGGTGATGACGACGTCGCCGTTTCGTCCCTCGCGCGCGGAGACGATGCGAAGCCGCCGCCCGCCCTCTCGCCGCCGCAGGGCCTGTTCGGCATTGACGATCAGGTTGGTGAAAACCTGCGTCACCTGGTCGGGATCTACAAGGATCGCCGGCAGTGCCGGGTCGAGATCTCGCTCGATCGTGATATTGGCGGCGCGCAAGGCATAGCCCGTCACCTCCAAGGCGGTGTCGAGCAGCTCGTTGGGATCGTTCGCCACGCGCTCGCTCGGCTGGCGGCGGGCCATGGCGAGGAAGGTGCGGACGATTCGCGCGCAACGGTCGGCGGCCGCGCCGATCCGCTCGGCGCGACGGGCGATACTCTCGTCGCGCGTCGTCTCCTTCAACAACAGCGCCTGGCCGACCAGCACCGAAAGCGGATTGTTCAGCTCGTGCGCGACGCTCGCCAGCAACTGGCCCAACGCGCTCAGCTTCTCGTTCTGGTACAGCGCCTCGCGCTGGTGGGCGAGCTCCTGCTCGAGTGCAATCCGATCGGAGAGGTCGAGGGCGATCGCCACCACGGCCTCCTCGTCGTCCAGCTCGATCAGGCGGGCCGAGACGGCGGCATGGAAGTGAGTATCGTCCCGTCGGCGGAATTCCACCTCGACATTGTCGATGGAGCCGCCGGCCCGTAGGTGGCGGATGCCGCGCTCGCGGATCGAGGGATCGTCGTAGAGTTCGGCGCCGTCCGTCACATGCTCGTCCTCGGTGCGGTGGAAGAGCGCGCGCGTCGTCGGCGTTTCGAAAATCACCCGGCCCTCGTCGGCGGTGCTGACCGTGATCGCGGCGGGGCAGGCTTCGAGGATGCGGCGGACCCGTGCCGCGCTCTCCTCCAGCGCCTGCTGCATCTCCTTGCGTTCGGTGACCTCGCGCCAGGTCAGCACGAGACCGCCCTGGCGTGTCCGGCGATGAGAATGCTCATACCAGCGACCATCGGAAACGGGGAATTCCTCCATGTCGATATTGCCGCGTTCCAGCAACCGTTCCGAGAGCCACTCTTCCTCCCGGCCGACCGTGTTCGGGAACTGGCCGCGCGCCAGACGGTCACGCGTGATCTCCATCCACGAACGGCCGGGACGGAAGAGGTCGGCCGACATGTGGTTGTAGGCCAGGAACTGCTTGTTACAGAGCACGAGGCGGTCGTCTGGATCGTAGAGCGCGAAACCCTCGGAGAGCGATTCGATCGCATCCTCCAGCGTCTCCTGGGCCTGACGCAGCTCCCCCTCGCGCCGCTTGCGGACGGTTAGATCGACCAGGCCGGTAACCGCCACCTCCCGGCCCTGATAGACGATCATACGGCTGGAAAGCGACACCCAGATCGCCTTGCCGTCGCCTTGGCGAAAGCGGATCTCCAGGTCGTCGACGGCCCCCAAACGGCGGAGTTCGGAAACGAACTCGTCCCGCTCCTCGGGCGAAACATAGAGCGAGGTCGCCGTCGCCGCCGCCGCCAGCGGCCAGTCGAGACCGACGATGCGGGCGGCGGCAGGGCTCGCGTACAGGATTTCCGCCGTTTCCAGATCCACCAGGAACAACGGCAGGGGATTCTCCTCGACCAGCGCGCGGAAGCGCTGTTCACTTGCCCGCAGTTCCAATTCCACCGATTTCAGCTGCGTGATTTCGGTGGCGAGCGTCACCTGGCTGCCATCGGACGTCAGCTGGCTGGAGAGCAGCACTCAGCGGCCGCCCTCGAATTCCACTTCAATTCCGCGACTGTCGGCGCGATCGATCGCCTGGGTGACGCGATCCACCCATTCGTCGGAATCACCGACCAACTGGCCGTCGAAGCGGCGCATGCGCTTCACCACCTGGCGCACCAGAACTTCTCGGGGCTGGCCGACGAACCTCGCGGGATCGAGTTTCATGTTGCGTGTCAGCGCCGAATTGCAGGCCACCAGAATGCCGTCGGCATCGACGATGGAAAAGCCGCCCTCAAGGCTCTCGACCGCGTCCTGGAACAGCCGCGAGATGCGCTCGCGCTCGCGCTCCGCGGCGATCCGCTCGCTCAGGTCGTTCATGACCGCGACGAAGATCTCGCGCCCCTCGACCGTCGCGCGGGAGATCGACAGTTCGATCGGAAACAGTTCGCCGTCGGCGCGACGCGCTTCCAGCTCGACCCGCTTGGCGAGATCGTGCGTTGCCTCGCCGGAGACACGGCGCTCGAACGCCGCCTCGTGACTCGCGCGATGATGGTCGGGCACGATCAGATCGCCGACCCGGCGCCCCAGCGCCGCCTCGCGCGTATGGCCGAACATCTCGACGGCGGCCTCGTTGAACTCCAGGATCCGGCCGTCGTCGTCGGAGACGATGATGGCGCTGATCGTGGTGGCGACGATGGCGGATTTGATCGCCTCGCTGGCGCTCAAACGCCGCTCCTGCTCCTTCTCGCGGGTGACGTCGATCATGCAGCCGACGAAGGTGCCCGCGTCGGCCAGGCGCAGCTCGTCGCGGTACCAGCGATATCCGCGGTCGAGGGTGCGGAAGCGATATTCGTGGGTCAGCGTGTTTTCGTCTCGGAGCCTCCCCAGGTCGGCGCGATAATCGGGTAGATCGTCGGGATGAATGAAACCCCGGCCGTAGTCCGCTTTCGCCATGAAGTCGGCCGGGCGGTGGCCCGTCAATTTCTCGACGTTGTCGGAGATGTAGGTGATCGGCTGGTCGCCCTCGAACCGGGCGACATAGAAGATCGCGGGCGCGTGGGCGGCTGCAAACTCGAGCATGGAGGCCGAGCCGCCCCCGGGTGGCGCGTTTCGACGCGTCGCATCACTCATGACCGGCATTCCCCGGGAGGCTGGAGGCGTGCCGTCGCGGGCCGACGGCACGCCGGAAATCCTAGCACAGAGTGATGCCCACGTCGGCGCGGACTCCGCCGCGCCGAAGCCGGATCGTGACCAGACGCCCATTGCCTCAGCTTCCGACCGGGTAGTCTCCGCCGCCGCCGGAGAAGTATTCCGCGGCCGCTTCGAGTTCGTGGCGAGATAGACCGATGTCGGTCAGCAGCTTGGCGTCGATACTTCCGAGCGCGCGGGCGGCTTTGCGCCCCCGGCGCCAACGGCGGACGACGCGGACCGTGACCTCGATCAGGCTGAAGAGCCCGAAGCGCCGCCGATGCTGGACGACGAACCGTACAGGCCCCCCGAATTCGATGGCAAAAAGGTTTACGGTGGCGCTTTCGCCAGCCGCTCGGATGGCATAGGCCGGATGCCGTTGGAACATGATTTCCACTCCGCTTCCGCACGCGACAAGGCGGAACGCCCGTCGCCGTCGGAGTGAAAATTAAACGGGTCGTGTTTCGCTCCGGCCTCGTTTCAGGCCTGATTTTGTTTCAATTGTTTCAAATCCGGTTGCCGGCGCCCCCGGTTTCCGCATAGACCTGGACCGCCGCCTCCAAGGTCCGGGAACGGTCGAGCGTCTCCCGTGTCTCTTCCGCGAAGGGGGTGCGGGACAGCAATTCGAAGACGGCGGCGGCCCCTTCATGAAAGCCTACCGGCAGGCCGGCACTCTTGTAGGTATCGGCAATTTCCCACATCTCGCCAACCCAGCGCGCGGCGTCGGCGGGGAGGAACGGCACCACCGCCGTCATCTTATCGAGGGTGGATTTTTGGGAGAATTCGAACTCCTCGCGAAGCTCGTCGGCGAGGCCGAGCCGTGCCGCCGCCGTCAGCACCGCGACATGGAGCGCATTAGTGCCCTTGGTCATCGAGGCGTAGCACATCTTCATCGACGAGGCGCGGCCGATCTCGGGCCCGAGCGGTTTGACCCAGATCTCGGGCGCGTCGATCGCCTCCATGATTTCCGTATCCGGGCCGCTGACGTAGAACCGCGCGGGCGTGCCCTTGCCGGGCGCCACGCCGATGATTCCGGCATCGATGAAAGGCGCCCCCGCCGCCGTCAGAATCGCCGCGATGCCCTTGACGGTGGTCGGCGCGATCGCATTGCAGTCGGCATAGACGGGACGTGATCCGGTCCGCGCCATCGCCATGGCGGTTCCCTGCGCCAGCGCCGGCGCGTCGCTGGGCGGCAGGATCGAGAGAACGAGGCCGGCGGTCTCGACCACCGCGTCGAGGTCGGGAAGATCCTCGAGGCCGCCAGCGTCGCTGAGCGCACGGGTCCGGGCGCTACGCCCGGCGAGGCAGGTGACGACCCGGTGGCCGCCTTCGATCAGGGCGCGGCCGACGGCGTGGCCCATGTCGCCGGGGCTGAGGATGGCGATGATTGGCTTGGCCATGGGAGGTCTCCATCTACAAAGAGTGAATGATGAACAAAGCGCATTCCACGCCCGCCATCAAGGCGGGCATTCCCAGCGGCGGCGAGAGGGCTTATGTTCCGGCCCGGCGGACGGGAGCGAGCATGCTGAGTTTCGAGGATTTCAGGCCGGGTGAGGTGCACGACCTCGGCACCCTGGCGGTGGACGAGGCGGCGATCATCGCTTTCGCCACCACCTACGATCCCCAGCCGATGCATACCGACCCCATCGCCGCGCGGCTGGGCGCCTTCGGCGGCCTGATCGCCTGCGGCTGGCACACCAGCGCGCTGATGTGCCGGCTGCTCTCCCAATGGAGGCGGCGGGAAAACGTGCGGACCGCCGGCCAGCCGGCGATCGACTCGCTTCGCTGGCTGCGTCCCGTTCGCCCGGACGACGTACTGTCGGGCCGACTGGAGGTCCTGGAGACGGGTCCGAGCGACGATCCGGCCCTGGGCGTCTGCCGCCACCGGGTCGAGCTGATCGACCAGACGGGCAACGTGTTGACGCGGCTAGAAGGTCCGTTCCTCCATTACCGGCGGGAGGTGGCGGGATGAGTGCCCCCCGCTGGTTCGAGGACTGGTCGGTCGGCGAGCAACTGCGCTACGGCCACTACGAGGTGACGGCGGAAGAACTCCGTGCCTTTGCCCGCGATTTCGATCCGGGCGCGCCGGAGGACGAGGAGCCGGTTGCGGGCTGGGCCCTGCTGGGGGCCATCAAGATCCATATGATCGTCGCCAACCCCGAGGTCATCGGCCGCAGCCTGGTCTCCGTCGGTTTCGACGACCTTGTCTTCCACCAGCCGGCACGCGCGGGCGACGTCCTCTCGGTCCGCAAGACGGTGGTCGACAAGCGGGAAAGCCGCAGCCAGCCCGATCGCGGCGTTCTGCGGTTCCGCTACGAAATGCTGAATCAGCGCGACGAGATCCTCATGTCGCTGATTTCCATCGTCTTCTTCCGCCGGCGGTGGAAGCGGTCGGGGGTGGAGGCATGAACGGAGACCGCATCGAGATCCATGCCTCGCGGATCAAGCACGGTTTCGTCGCCGTCGCCTGCGCCTATGTCGCCTACCTCGGCTGGCACGTATGGCAACAGCCGGGCGGCACTGCGACACTCGCCATCGCCATGATGGCGGCGGGCGCGATCTGTGCCGTCGGGATGGCGGCGATTGGTTTTTCCACGAAACCGGTATTGGTGATCGACGCGAGCGGGATCTTCTGCCGGCGGCCGAACCTCGGCCACCTTCCCTGGTCGGCGATCACCGGAATCGGCCTCGGCCGGGCCAGCCTGCACCGCACCGCGCTCATCATCGCCTACGACAAGGAGGCGCTGGCGCCGGAGCAGGTCGAGCGGCTCGGCCGCGAGGTCGGCTCGATGATGATGAACCCGGAACTGGCGCGTTACCGGGGCGAAATGGCCGGCTATCCGACGGCGGTCGTCTCCATCGCCATGCTGGCGGTCCGGCGGGCGGAACTGGAGGCGATCCTGGAAAACAACGTCCACTACCAGGACGCCCGATAGAGCCCGGCCCCGCGACGGTTTCTTCCATCCCGCGTCCGTGGCAAAATCAAATGCTCGTTCGATGATTTTGCACAATCGAGGGTTCCTAATGCTCGAAGAAAAAACCGTGACGTCCATTGCCGACCTGCCACCCCAGCGCGCCGCCCGGCCCCGAAGCCCGGCGGAAGCCCGGGCGCGCTTCTTCAATACCGGCAACGCATTCGACGTGCGGCTGCCGGAGGTGCCGGACCATGTCTTCACGGAAGAGCCGACGCGCGCCCTGGACCCGGCGACACCAACGGGCCTGATTCCCTGCGACCTGTCGGGCGAGATGCATTCCACATTCCCCGCGACCTCGCCCTTGGTGATGGCCCGTTACGGCCGCGTCCACGCGGGCGAGAGCCTGGAGACCGACCTCCGCTCGAGCGGCGTGATCGTTTATGTCATCGCCGGGGCCGGCGGGACGGAATGCGGGGCGGAGCGGGTGGCCCGGGGACCGGGCGACGTGGTTCTGCTGCCCGGCGGCGTGCCGCACGTCCACACGGCCGGCACGGAGGACGCCGTCCTATGGCTCGTCGACAACGAGCCGCAATTGGCGCTGGAGAACGCCAGGGCGCCGGCGCCGGGCGAGGCGCCGACCGAGGTCGTGCACTATCCGGTCGACGAGATCGGGCGGCAGATCGATCTCATCCATTCGGTCGGACGCGGCGAGGAGATCGCCGGCTCGGCCTTGATCTTCTCCTCCGAGGGCCAGGAGGCGAGCCGCAATGCGCTGCCGGCGCTGACCGTGGCGATGAATTCCCTACTACCCGGCGTCACGCGGCGCCCGCACCGGCACAACTCCGTCGCCGTCTCCCTCGTCATCCGGGGCGAGGGCTGCTTCTCCATGATCGACGGGCAACGCAAGGACTGGGCCCCCTGGGCGACCACGGTGACGCCGCCCGTCTCGGTTCATTCGCACCACGACGAGGTCCCGGAGCAGACGCTGTTCCCGATCATTCGGGACGGCGGGCTCTACTATCACGCCCGTACCATGGGCTTCGAATTCGTCGACGCCTGAGCGTCGAGACAACGCCAAGGGAGATCCGACATGGCCGTCGCGAGCGACATGGACGCCACCGACATCCAAATCCACGAACTGCACCCCCTGATCGGCGCCGAGGTCCGGGGACTGGACCTCTCCCGCCCCCTCTCGGCGGACCAGCGAGGGGCGGTGCACCAGGCCTGGATGGACCACCTGGTCCTGGTCTTCCCCGGCCAGGCGATCACGGACGAGCAGCAGATCGCCTTCGGACGGGACTTCGGCGAGCTGGAGGTCCACCACCAGAAGATCATCCGCTCCGCCCGCGCGCCGGAGATCTTCCGCGTGGCCAATGTCGACGACGACGGCAACCTGATGCCGCCCGGCAACCCCGTCGTCGAACAGTTGGCTCAGGCGCGGCGCTGGCATACCGACAGCAGCTTTCGCCAGGTGCCGTCCATGGGCTCGATCCTGCGCGGGGTGGAGGTCAGCCTGACGGGCGGCCTCACCTGCTTCACCAACATGTACGCCGTGCTGGAGGCCCTGCCCGCACAGCTCCGCGCGAAAGTGGAAGGCCGCAAGGCGCGCCACGACTTCGGTTTCCTCCATTCCTTCGCCAAGCTGAAGCCGTTGAGCGCGGAAGAGCGCGCGGCGATGCCGCCTGTCTGGCAGCCCATGATCCGGCGCCATCCGGTGACGGGGCGCGCCTCGCTCTATATCAGCCCGATTTACAACGACCAGGTCGAGGGCATGAGCGAGACGGAGGCCTCGGATTTGATTCGGGAGCTGGGCGAATTCGCGGGTCGCGACGAGTTCGTCTATCGCCACCGCTGGGAGCCGGACGACATGGTGATGTGGGACAACCGCTGCACCATGCACCTGGTGACGCCGCACGATCCCGAAGAGCGGCGCGTCATGCATCGCGCCACCATCGCCGGCGAAGAGGCGGTGATCGCCGCCTGATGGCGATCGCCATGAATGGCGACTCCCCGGCCGCCCCGTCAGTTTCCCTCGGCCTGGACGCGGATCGCCGCCGGCCGGTCAGCAGCAGCTTGACCAGTTTGGCCTGCCGGTTGGTCGAGGTCTAGCGGAAGATCTGCTTCAGCTGCGAGCGCACGGTATGGATCGATACCTTGGTGCTGGTCGCCAATTCGTCGACCTGCATGCCGCCGGCGAGGCCGAGAGCGAGGCGTGCCTCCACCCTGCTCAAGCCATAGAGGCCGCGCAGTACGTCCTCGTCGATATCGACACGGTCCTCGGGATCGCCGATGAAGATCGCCGCGCCACTGCCCGAACCGTCGCCCGCCGCGCGGCGCCTGCCCGAAAGCGGTGTCACCAACACGTTCAGCGGCTGGCGCATCGAGGGGCGCGAGATCGTCAACGCGCAGCTCGCGTCCTCCTCCAGCGTTCCGGCAATAGTGGCGCGCACCAGCTCCAGCAGCTCCCGCGTCTCCTTGGCCTCGGCGGCCCGGAAGACGCCGTCGAGGCCGACCAACAGGCCGTCGGCGTCGGCGATGATGTCGCGTGCCTTGGTATTGGTCATCAGCACCCGGCCCCGCCCGTCGAGCATCATCAGGCCCATCTGCAAACGGTCGAGCACGCCGGCCACGGCGGTCTCGACCGCGCGCTCGTCGGCGGTGTCCCGGCGGACCCGCGACTGGCGGAAGCGCTCCACCGCGCGCCGTAGGAGGTGGGCGAAGCGCCCGGCCGCGACGTCGGCGCCCCAAATTTGATCCTCGGCGCCGGCCTGGACCAGACGCAGGGCGAGATCGTCGTCACCCTCCTCGGCGACGACCACGAGCGGCAGATTGGGAAGTTCGCGCGCCAGCTTGCGGGCGGCCCGCAGGCCGGTGGCGTCCGTGGTGCCGATCGCCAGCACGACCACGTCAGGCCGCCGACGGCCGGCTTCGCCCGTCGCCCCGTCGATGTCGGCGACGACCGTGACCTCGAAATCAGCCGCCGGGTGCGCCGCCAGCGCCTCGGCGAGCGTATCGGCGAGGGCCTGTCGCCTGGATACCAGGAGGGCGCATATCTAGCCGCTCATCGCCCCCTCATGGCGCCGAGACGGCAATGGCCGCCGAATTCAGCCGATCATACGGGCCGGCGGACATCAAGCGCCCGCCCCGAAAGCCGAAACCCGAGTTCACGTCGCCATCCCATGAAACATGCGCCGCGATACGGGCATGCGCGGCCGGTTATTTCTTGGTGAGGCCCTTGCCCGGTTTCCAGTCCGGATCGACGGCCGCGCCCTTGCGGAAGCCGGTCGTCGCCTCCTCCGGAACTTTCATGTCGAGGCCGTTCAACAGCTCGCCCGTATCGGCCAGGATGCTGTATTTGCCGAAGAGCGCCGTGTAATCGGCGGTCACCAGCCGGGTCCGCGACAAGAACAGCTCGTTCTCGCTATCGAGGAGATCCAGCAGGTCGCGCTGGCCGATCTCGAACTCCTGGCGGTAGGTCGAAACCACTTGCGAGTTGGAGAGCACCTGATCGTTGAGCACCACGCTTTCGCGCTTCGCCGATTCGGTGGCGATCCAGGCGAGGCGAACCTGTTCCTCGATGATCCGCTGCAGGCCGAGGACGCGGGCCCGCTCCTCGCCGACGCGCTCCACCGCCTCCATTCGACGGGCCTCGTCGATGCCGCCCTTGAAGATGTTCAATTCGAAGCGTAGCAGCGCGGTGAAATCGTGGTTCTGTCCCTTGACACCATCCAAGTTCTCGTTGGCGGTGCCTTGCACCTCGAGCCGCATCGTCGGATAGAAATCGCCGTCGACCACGCGGCGCTCGCCATGGGCGACGTCGATCTCGGCCGCCACGGCGCGAACGGCCGGATTGTTGTTGAGGGACTGCGCGACCGCCGCCCCGATGCTCGGCGGCAGCGCCTCGTCGGGCAGCTCCGGGCGGACCAGATCGCCCGGCTCTTCGCCGACCACCCGGATGAAGTTGGCGATCGCGTCGTCGCGGTCCTTCTCGGAGCGGATCAGCGCGTCCTTGGCGGCGGTGAGTCGCGCCTCGGATTGCTGCAAGTCGCCGACGCCCTTGGCGCCGTCGTCAACCAGCCGGCGCACGTCGGAGATGATGTCCTCGTGCACCTGAACATTGTCTTGGTTCAGCTGGACGATCTCGTCGTTGCGCAGGACGTCGGGATAGGCCTGGGTGGTATTGAGGGCGATGACTTCCGAGCGCTCCCGCACCCGGTAGCTGGCCGCGTCCACCCGGCTGGCCCGCTTGTCGACCTCGCCCTCGCGGGCAAAACCGTCGAACAGCAGCTGGCTGAGCGTGACCGCGCTTTCGCTCCTGGGCAGCCATTCGCCGCCGGTCGAACTGGTCGAGTTCTTGCTGTATTCGGGGCCGATGGCGGCACGAATGTCGAGGCGGGGATAATAGAGGCCGCGGACCTCGCGCAACTCCGCCTGCGTCGCCCGCCGGTTGGCCGAGGCCTCGGTCACGTCCGGATGGGTACCAATGGCCATTTGCACCGTGTCGGACAGCGAACCCGCGTTTCCGGCGAGCGGGATCAGCCCGAAAACCGCCGTTGCCGCCAACAGCGCGCCAATGCGGCGGCCCGGTTTCGGCATCGAAGCACGTCGATTACGGTCCAGATACTTCATGCGCGTCGCCTCACGTCCAAACATACCCCACCAAGGATCCGAGGCCGTATCGTTTACCCAGCCCCGGCCCCGCCTACCGCGGCCCGAGCGCCTTCGAAGGAAACGCCTGAAGCGGGCCGGGACACGCGCGCCTTGGAACACGCCGTCCGATACGGAAGCAGCCACAGCATATCGAATCGCAAGCGGAATTCAAGCGGGCGAACTTGCCGCAAACGCTTTATGGAGCCCGAATAAGAGATTATACATCAACAGGTTACCAATTGGCTCAATTTGTGAAACGTATGCATTTGTGATAGAATGCTCGGAACGTCAGGAGGTTGGGTCATGGACGGCAAGGGTTTCCAGGTGTGGCTTTCGGCGGCGCGCGGGCTGACGCGCGTGCAGCGGCACGAGGCGCTCGCGGTGCTGTCGGGCCGGAGCGAAGGCGAGGCATCGAAGGCCGCGATCGAGCTTGGTGTGGACGAGGCCCGGCGCTGTCCGCACTGCGCGAGCGAAGGGGCGGTTTCGCGCGGTATGGCGCGGGGTCTGCGGCGCTACCAGTGCAAGGGCTGCGGCAGGACCTTCAACGCGCTGACCGGTACGCCGCTGTCGGGCCTGCACCACAAGGAACGCTGGCTGTCGTTCGGGGCGTCGCTGGCGGAGGGGGAGACGGTGAAGGCCTCGGCGGCGCGCTGCGACGTGGCGGTGAGCACGGCGTTCCGCTGGCGTCACCGGTTTCTGGCGGCGGCGCGGAGCGATTCGGAGGTGCTCAAGGGGATCGTGGAAGCGGACGAGACCTACGTCCTGGAGAGCCGGAAGGGCGCGCGCGGGCTGGGACGCAAGGCACGGCGGCGGGGCGGCAAGGCGAAGAAGCGCGGCCTCTCGCGCGAGCAGGTGCCGGTTCTCATGGCGGCGGACCGGAGCGGGACGACGGTGAGCGCGGTGCTGCCCAGGGTCGACGCGGCGGCGCTCACGGCTGCTCTCGACCCGGTGGTCGCGAAGGACGCCCTGCTGGTCTCCGACGGTGGCGCGAGCTATCCACCTTGCGCCGCCGCGCTCGGGGTGAGCCACGAAGCACTCAACCGCTCGATGGGGGAACGGGTTCGGGGCGATCTGCATGTGCAGACGGTGAACAGCCGCCACAGCCGGTTGAAGGACTTGCTGCGTCCCCGCCGCGGCATCGCCACCCGCTATCTGGACAACTACCTGAGCTGGTTCCACCTCGTCGGCCTCGCCCCCGGCGCCAATGACCGAGCCTGCCTCGCCGCCGCCGTAACAAGGTGACGCATACATTTCACGAATTGAGCCTACCAATTAGACCTCGTGTCGTTGGCCGACACGGGCGCGCCCGCGCGTTGTAATTGGGCAACAACAGCGCGTGGCACCGGCGCGGGACGCGCTGGAAACAGGACCGGCCGGCCCCCCGGAGGAGACCGGCCGGTGAAGGGTCGGGTCGGACCGGGACCGGCTAGACGCCGCCTTCGTCGATGTCGGTGCCGGTGATGGTGTAGTCGTCCACCTGTATCGAGAAGTCCGCCACGGTGGTGGCACCGCCGTCCGTCGTCGCCTGGATTAGGGAGTCGTCGTTGTTGCCGTCGCCGTCGAGATCGAGGCCGTTGGTAATGACGACATCGATGTTCGCCGGGTCCGCCCGAGTCGGATCGAGCACGTCGAACAACGCATCGAGATCGATGGTGTCACCGGCTGAGAAGTCGAGAATGACGTCGTCCCCGGCACCGGAGCCAAAGGCGAAGAAGTCGTCGCCGCCGCCGCCGGTGATGGTGTCGTCGCCGGCGTTGCCGGTGATCGTGTCATCGCCATCACTGCCGACCAACACGTCGGCGCTGTCGCCGCCGATGATGGTCGCGCCGGCACCAGCCGTGCCCTCAGGCGTCAGGGTGACGTCAAGTTGGTCGGTGGAGAGCACCGTGTCGCCGTCGGCGTCGGCCAGCTGCACATCGAAGGCCATGTCGAGGTCGGTGCCGTCGCCCGACGTCGCAGTTTCGATGAAGCCCATATCGTACCTGCCCGAGCCCGTGTTTACGACCTCGGCGCGGTCGAACGTGCCCACGCCGAACACCTGAACGTCCTGCTGAACGTCCTCCCTGGCCGTGATACACGTGATTACAACGCTGTTGCCGGTGATGGTCACCTGACTCGGGGACGCGAGAACGCCGTTGATGGTGACGAAGGCGACATTGACCGCGGTACCGATCACTGAGCTCATACCGAAGTTGGCGTTGTTCGTCGATATAAGCGCCTTGTCGATGTCCCAAAGCGTCACGGTCACCGTCGCCTCCGTGATGCCCCCCTTGAACTGCCCGACCTGGAAGTTCACGCCGTTGACCGGATTGAAGTCGGTGAAATCCAAGTCTGCGATGTCTTTGAAGTCGGTCGTCGGCGTCTCGATGGCGTTGTCGACGAAATCGAAACGAACGCCTTCGCCGTTGGCAATGGACTGCCCGTTTCCAACACCGATCGAGCCACTGGGGAATATATTACCCTGCGACGTATTGACATCTTCGAGAGGTACGGCGGGAGCGAGCGCGGTAATCACCAAGTCCGGGTCATCGGTGGGGGCTGCCGCGGGGCCCTCGGCATAGAGGAACTGGTTGTTGCCCGACTCCACGCCTGATAGATCTGTGAAGTCGAGGCCGGAGCCGTCGTCGAGCTTCTGGAACATCTCGATCGTGTACTTGTCGTGGGCTTGGACGACGTCGTCCGGATCGAGGGACATGCGGAAGACCCAATTGGCCTCCGGCGTCCCGGTCGGACTGCTCGGCGCGGTCATGCTGGTGGTCGCCACCAGGGTATCGGTGCCGAAGCCATGCAGGTAGACGGTTGCGCCGGTGTCGGAGGTCGTGACCGCGACATTGCTGGTGTCCCGCAGGATGTTGTCGCCGGCGTTGTTGACGAAGGTGGTGCCGCCCAGTCCGTCGGTTCCGACGTTGCCGAAGACGCCAAGCACGCCCATGACCGTTTCGTTGCCGGTATTCACGAAGGAGGCGTCGGCCGGCGTGAAATCGTCGGGCCCGTCGTCCTCGATCACGAACACCCCGTCTCCCACGGCCACCGAGTCCGAATCGCTGTCGCCGTCGCCGTCCGTCACCGTCTGCACCACGCTCAGGTCGCTCGCCGTCGCCAGCGTCAGTGTCGACTGATCGTCGTCGTTGGCCGTGTCCGAATGCCAGACGTTGGCGAGTCGCGTGAAGGTCACGTCGCCCGTGATTTCGTCAATGCTGATCGTGAAGTAGTCGGTGACTCTGCCCGTCGAGTCGGGGGCGGAGCCGGTCACCACGCCGGTCACGGCATCGTGGTTCAGCACGATCTCGTTACCCTGGCCGAGGGCGGCCGCAGGATCCAGGGCATAGAGCCGTGAGGCCACGTCGATACCGATCAACGACAATGAATATCGGGCAGTCCCGGGACCGTCCGCGCCGTAATCGATCGGGGTGGTGAAGTTGTCCGAGAAGACCGCCGTCGCGACATCCGTTCCCTCCGGCGCCTCGTTGTCGCCATCCGGGTCAAAGCCATCGTCGGCGCTTTCGTCCACGACCAGCCTGTCGAGGTCCGCGCCGTCGTTCTCCGTCGCCGACGGGCCGTCGTCGTCGAAGCGCAAGTTGCCGCCGCCGAGATCCACGCTCTCCGAATCCGTCGCGGTATCCCCGTCGCCGTCCGTCGTCACCGCCGTCGCCGTCAGCGAGACCAGGCCGTTCGCCAGGAACTGCTGGTCGTCGTCGTAGGCCGGCGCCGTCTCCGCGACGTCGTGGTCGATCTGCTGGTGCTGCGTCAGCGTGACGATCCCCGTCGCGCCATCGACGCTCACCTCGAACACCGTGTTCGCGGTTCCCACGCCGGCTTCCGTCGCCGACGTCGAACCGACGATCACGCCGTTGGTCTCATAAAGGTTGATCGCAACGCCGCCGATCGTCAGACCCGAGGGATCGCCCTCGCTGAACCCGCTGTCCAGCGACAGCGCGTAGGTCGTCACCGTGCTCCGCCGCGCCGTCCGCCCCACCATCGGCGCTGACGGAGAACACGCCGGAGAAGTTCGCCGTCGAGGAGTCGCTGTCGCTCAGCCCGCCTTCCGTCTCCGCGTCCTGCGTCGCCAGGACCGTGCCGCTCTCGTTCGTCGCCGTCACCGCCACCGACGGGCCGTCGTCGAACACCGTCACGTCGTGCGCGGCTTCCACCGTATCGCCGCTCGAATCCGAGATCGTCGCGGTGATGCGCGGCAGAACCAGGGAGTCGTCCTCCGCCGGTTGCGCATGGGTCGTATTGTCGTCGAGCGTGAAGATGTAGGCGCCCGCGTCCGGGCCGCTCGCCGTCACCGTCAGGGTCCAGAAGGCGCCCGAAATCGTGATCACGCCGTTTCCGTCGGCCGTGTGCGCCGTCGCCTCGCCATCGACCACCACCTGGGTGACCTCGCCCTTGCCGTCGGCGCCGAAGTCGATCAGCGCCGAGAGATCGCCCGACACGACGGTCGTGACCGGACCCGCCTGGGAACCGTCGGCGAGACCCGCCTCGTATACCTCCTCCAGGAGCGGCTCGGGCGCGTCGGGAATCGCGTTGACCACCACCGTGACCGTCGCCGTCGACCGATCGCCGTCCTGGTCTGCAATCGTGTAGTCGAAGGTGGTCTCGCCGCTGAAGTCCGGATCGGGCGTGAAAGTGACGGTACCGTCGGAATTGATCGAGACCGAGCCGTTGGCCGGGTCCGTCGTCGAAACCACTGTCGCCGGCCCGTCGCCCTGGTCGTCGTTCGACAGCACGGGAATCACCACCGCGACGTCCTCGTCCGTCACCGCCCGGTCATCCACAGCTTCCGGCACCAGGTCCACCACGACCCGGAAGGTCACGCCCTCGGTCACCGCCACGTTGTTTTCGGTGGTCAACTCCGCGCCGCTGAGCGTGGTCTCCGTCGCCACGCCGACGACCGTGACATCGACGGTGCCTTGGGTGCCGTCCGGCAGCACGACCTGGAGGCCGGACAGGCTCTCGCTGGGCACCTCCCAGTAAGGCTCCGAGCCGTCGGTCGGGACGACCAGGAACGCGCCCGTGGCCAGCACGTCGACGGCCGCCGCGTCGAAACCGTCGGAGGAGGAGAAGAACAGCCGGACCGACAGGGATTCCGAGTCGTCGATATCGTTCGAGCGAACGTCGAGGTCGATCCCGAACGTCTCGCTGGTCAGCACTTCGCCTTCGCCGTCGCCGTCGTGACCGATCAGGTCGAGCGTGGGCACGTCCGCCGCCGCGTCGATCACCACCGTGAATTCACCGGTCAACTCGACCGGGCCGGTCGGGTCCGCCGGGTCGGAGACCAGGGCGATGAAGGTCAGCGGGATGTCGACATCGCTGTCCTCGGGCGCGATCAGGAAGATGCTGTTGAGCAAGACTGCCGGCACCGTCACCGCGCCGCTGTGCGGTTGCGGAATGTCTTCGCTGCCGTCGGCGGCGCCGTCGAGCGGGCGGATGAAGATCTGCACGTCGAGGGGAATCCCCTCGACCGTGAAGCTTTCCAAGATCTCGTTGTCCACCGGTTCGAAGGTCACCACCACTTGGGTCTTGAATTCGTTGGCTGCGTCGACCGCGCCCAGATGCTGGTTCGGCAGGGCGTCCTCGAAGCCGCCGTCGAAGGTCCCGGAGATCACGCCCGTGTCGCCCGGCGTCAGGCCGACGGGTTCGACCTGGGTCCGCGCCGTCACCGACTGGGCACCCCCGGTACCCACCGCGAATTCTTCCTGGTTGACGCCGAGTTCGAAGGGGAAGCCCGGCAGGTTGCCCAACAGATCCAGAGCCTCGTCGCCAGGCCCGATGTCGCCGCTGGCATAGGGCGAGAAGGAGGCGTTGCCGTCGCCGCCGCCGCCGGCCGCCGCCGCCACCGCGTTCGGGTCGAAGTCGTCGATCTGGGCGATCACTAGCCCGGATTTCTCAAACCCCTTGATGCATCGAGGCGGGGAATCGCGGAAAATGGCGATTCGCCAATCGCTTACCGCAATTCCGGAGAGGCCCCGATGCAAACAGAGTGTAGCCCAACATTGTCCAATTTGAACCGGTTGAACGGCACAAGGTTGTGGCCGGGTTCGATGGCGGAATCATCACATCGGATGCCGGAGGGTTGCTGTTGGGGCGGCTGGATCGCGGCCTCGGGCTGATCCGTCGGATGGCCAGCTGTTTCACCGACCGGCGCGACCCACGACTGCTCGAGCACACGGTCGAGACCCTGGTCGGCCAGCGCGTGTTCGCCCTCGCGCTCGGCTATGAAGACCTGAACGACCACGATGAGCTTCGTCACGACCCGCTGTTCCATGTGCTGGCCGGCAAGCTCGAGGCCAAGCGTTCGGACTGTGCGCCGGTGGCCGGCAAGAGCACGCTCAACCGGCTGGAGCACAGGCCGAGGCGCGAGGCCGGGAAGTATCACAAGATCGATTACGATGCGCCGAGCCTGGAAGCATTGTTCGTGGACATCTTCCTCGATGGCCACAAGCGAGCGCCGAAGGAGATCGTGCTCGACCTCGACGCCACCGACGACACGATCCACGGCGAGCAAGAAGGTCGGTTCTTCCATGGCTACTACGACAGCTATTGCTACCTGCCGCTCTACATCTTCTGCGGCCGGTTCCTGCTCGGCGCCAAGCTGCGCCCCGCCAACATCGACGGGGCCGCCGGCGCGGTCGACGAGGTCGCCCGGATCGTCGCCCACATCCAGGCCCGCTGGCCGAAGGTGCGGATCGTACTGCGCGGCGATTCGGGCTTCTGCCGCGAGGAGCTGATGGCGTGGTGCGAGGCCGAGGGTGTCGCTTACCTGTTCGGCCTGGCGCCCAACGCGCGCCTGAAGGCGGTGCTGGCGCCCGAGGCCTGGGAGGCAGCGCGGTTGTGCCGAACCACCGGCAAGGCGGCTCGGCTGTTCAGGGATTTCGCCTACCAGACAGAGACCTCCTGGAGCCGACCGCGGCGGGTTGTGGGCAAGGCCGAGCACCTGCCCGACGGTGCCAATCCGCGTTTCGTGGTGACCAGCCTGGGCAGGGAAAAGATCGACGCTCGCGGCCTCTACGAAGATCTCTATTGCGCCCGCGGCGAGATGGAAAACCGCATCAAGGAATGCCAGCTCGACCTGTTCGCCGACCGCACGTCGTCGGCGACCATGCAGGCCAACCAACTGCGCCTGTGGTTCGCGTCGATGGCTTACGTGCTGCTCAGCGAGTTGCGCCGGATCGCGCTCCGCCACACCCAGTTTGCCGATGCCACCTGCGGCACCATCCGGCTGAAGCTGTTGAAGATCGGTGCCCTGGTCCGTCGTAGCGTCCGGCGGATCAAGTTCGCCATGGCCTCGGGCTTTCCCTGGCAGACCGAGTTCGCACTCGCCTACCTCTATCTGCAACGCGCCTTCCCGCGATAGCCGAGCCCGACCGGCCGCGCCCGATTCAAGCGCCGGCGCCGCGCCACGTTCCCGCACGCGCGCGGCTACGCCCATGACGCGACGTAATCTTCCGAAGACTCGTCATACGATCAACCCCGGCCCAGACTGTCTCAACGCCACACAAATGCTGCCACAACCCGGCTCATCAGCTCCACTTGACACACCGCCAAGATGGGTTTGAGAAATCCGGGCTAGGGGCGATTCCATCACCGTGCCGTCCGAGAGCGTCAGCACGGGCGGCAGGCCGCCGTCCTCCTCCTCGCCGGCGATGATGAAGAAATCGGTGAAGGTGATCTCGGAACCTCTCGGGAGGACGATCACGAGACTGCCTTCGGCCTGTTGAAAATCGATGTCGCCAAGCGCGATGCCGTCGGGCAGGACGAAATTATCGCCGGGATCGACCGATATCTCCTGGCTCTCGTCGGTCACCTGGACGGTTTCACCTTGACCAGCCTGCCCGACCAGGACGTCTCGTCCTTCCGCCCCGGCCAGCACGGCGTCTTCCGCCACGTTCTCGCTTGCGCCAGTGATCTCGCCCGTGCCGGTGGTGTTGGTGGTATCGGCCATGATTTCGCTCCCGAATATCCCCTAGCGCCTATTCGCTCTGGGGGATTTAGATAAAATTGTCGAGATCCAAAGTGCGCGCCGTCACAGATTGTCGAGTTGCGCGCCGTAAAAAACGCGCCAGAACCACGAAAAAACCGCCGAAACGGCTTACTCGCGACGCCACCTCGGCCTCGCACCAGACAATCTAAACGCGACGAACGAAAAAAAAATGGCTCAATTCGTGAAACATATGCATTTGTGATAGAATGCCCGGAATGTCAGGAGGTTGGGTCATGGACGGCAAGGGTTTCCAGGTGTGGCTTTCGGCGGCGCGCGGGCTGACGCGCGTGCAGCGGCACGAGGCGCTCGCGGTGCTGTCGGGCCGGAGCGAAGGCGAGGCATCGAAGGCCGCGATCGAGCTTGGTGTGGACGAGGCCCGGCGCTGTCCGCACTGCGCGAGCGAAGGGGCGGTTTCGCGCGGTATGGCGCGGGGTCTGCGGCGCTACCAGTGCAAGGGCTGCGGCAGGACCTTCAACGCGCTGACCGGTACGCCGCTGTCGGGCCTGCACCACAAGGAACGCTGGCTGTCGTTCGGGGCGTCGCTGGCGGAGGGGGAGACGGTGAAGGCCTCGGCGGCGCGCTGCGACGTGGCGGTGAGCACGGCGTTCCGCTGGCGTCACCGGTTTCTGGCGGCGGCGCGGAGCGATTCGGAGGTGCTCAAGGGGATCGTGGAAGCGGACGAGACCTACGTCCTGGAGAGCCGGAAGGGCGCGCGCGGGCTGGGACGCAAGGCACGGCGGCGGACCGGAGCGGGACGACGGTGAGCGCGGTGCTGCCCAGGGTCGACGCGGCGGCGCTCACGGCTGCTCTCGACCCGGTGGTCGCGAAGGACGCCCTGCTGGTCTCCGACGGTGGCGCGAGCTATCCACCTTGCGCCGCCGCGCTCGGGGTGAGCCACGAAGCACTCAACCGCTCGATGGGGGAACGGGTTCGGGGCGATCTGCATGTGCAGACGGTGAACAGCCGCCACAGCCGGTTGAAGGACTTCCTGCGTCCCCGCCGCGGCATCGCCACCCGCTATCTGGACAACTACCTGAGCTGGTTCCACCTCGTCGGCCTCGCCCCCGGCGCCAATGACCGAGCCTGCCTCGCCGCCACCGTAACAAGGTGACGCATACAATTCACGAATTGAGCCAAAAAAATCACCCAAATGGGTATGAATTCGGCGCTAACCTCGAATTGTGGCCGAAAGGACTCGTTGCGCCGCGCATGCGCGGCGTCGAAGCCTGGGCCTAACGCTCGGGGCCCGGCAGGTCGCCCCTCTTCCATGCCCCATGTATGGCGGCTGGGAATCCCCTCGCTCGGTACTACTATTCCGCCGCGCTGGCGGCCCGCTCGGCCTGCTCGGCGTAAGGGTTTTCCGGTATTTCGATTTCGCCGAGGCGCGGCATCACCTCTTCGGCGAACAAACGCAAATTCTCGCAGGTATCCTTGAAGCCCAGGGTCCCGCCCTGACCCATGATGATCAGGTGGCCGAAACCGCCGACCTCGCGATTGAATTGGACGATCTGGTCGAACACCTGGTCCGGGGTCCCGGCGAAGAGGGTGCGGGCGTCCATGAATTCCTGCACGCTCGCGACCGTGGGATCGATGGTGCGGCCATCGACGGTCTGGACCCGGGCGACGGTGATGCTGGGCCCTTGCCGCATCGCCGCGACATTGGCCGGGACGGTGGCGTATCCGGGGGGATTGCGAAAGGGCTCGGCCACGATCGGCGAAGTGCGGACGTAGCCCGCCACCTCGTCGCCCCGGCGCCGGCCCTCGGCCTCCGTTTCGCCGACGCCGATCAGGGCGCAGTAGGCCATGCGGTCGGGCGGCGCCACCCAGCCGAGCTCCGCCGCCCGAACCCGGTAGGCGTCGAACATCGCGCTGGCGATCCCGCCCGAGAGCAGGGCCGCGGCGACATGGCCCCTCTCGGCCACCGCGCGGCCGGTTCCGGGGCTGAGGCCGGTGATCCAGACCGGCGGATGCGGCTTCTGCCAGGGCCGGGGCCAGACGTTGACCTTGCGGTAGTGAAAGTGCTCGCCTTCCCAGTTGAAGGGCCCGTCGTGGGTCGAGAGCGCCTTCAGGATCAAATCGTGTGCCTCCCAGAAACGGTCCATCAGCCGTCCGGGGTTGGAGTTGGCCGGGGCGATCTCGTAGGGCGCGCCCTTGACCAGGCCCATCTCCAGCCGGCCTTTGGAGATGACGTCGATCATTGCCATTTCCTCGGCGACGCGCACCGGATCGGTCCGGTTGGCGATCGGCATGCCGAGGGAGAGCAGGCGGGCCTTTTTCGTGATTCGCGCCAGAATTGAAAGCGACACGGTCACGGCCGCGTTGAGGCAGGTCGCCGTGCTGTGATGCTCGTTCACCATGATGTTCATGCCCAGCTCGTCACAGAGCTGGAACTCGTCATAGTGGCGATGGTAAATGGCCGAGGCGAGCTCGGGATCGCATTCGCTGCTCGGCAGCGTCACCCGGAAACTGCCGCGCTCCCGACCAGCGTCCCACGCCGGCGGATAGGCCAGTTCGGAAAAGTGCCATACTTGCATCTTCGCGCTCCTTCCTCTCGGTCTCTCAAGCCGCGCCGGTGGCGAAGGCCAGCACGCGGGCAGCCGTCTCGTCCGGCCGCTCGACATGGGGATAGTGACCAGCCTCGG
Source organism: Alphaproteobacteria bacterium (assembly GCA_965226475.1). GTDB lineage: Bacteria > Pseudomonadota > Alphaproteobacteria > JASLMY01. The sequence continues at coordinate 1,134,844 of CBDDDJ010000003.1, forward strand.
CCATCGTCTCCAGCCGCGCGCCGGGGACGGCCTCGGCCCAGGCGCGGCCATAGTCGGGGGTGACGAAGCCGTCGCCCTCGCCCCAGAGCAGCAACGTCGGCACATCCACCCGGTGCAGCCAGCGCGCCAGGTTGCGATTGTGCATGTAGGGCTTCCAGCCATAGTAGGCGAAGGCCTCTTTTCCGCGCGCCATCGCGGTCAGTTCCGCTTCGTCCAGCGCCGTCAGGTCGCGGTCGTGGAAGGCCGGGTCGTGGAACAGCAGGCGTTCGACCTCGGCCTGCTCCAGCCCGTGAATGTCGGTGATGTCGCGGGTCAGACGGTCCGAGAACTTGGCGCCGAGGGTGCCGATCAGCACCGCGGCCGAGAAGCGCCGGCCGGAGCGGACGAGTATTTCCGCCGCGAGCCAGCCGCCGAAGCAGGCGCCTACCAGCACCGCGTCCTCGAGCCCGTGTTCGTCGGCAAAGTCCATGTAGAAATAAGCCAGGTCGTCGATGGCGCGGAAATCGCGCGGCCAGTCGGAGGCGCCGAAGCCCGGGTGCGTCGGCGCCAGGACCCGGGTCTCGGCCGAGAGCGCGTCGAGGAAGGCCTCGTCGCGGTCCGGTCCGAGACCACCATGCAGATAGAGCAGACTCCGCCCCGCGCCGCCCGACCTCAAGTCGACGCGGGTCCCGGATATTTCGATCGAACTCGCTTCCATGCCTGTGTTCCCTCCCCTCTCCGCCCGTGCCGGCGAAACTATAGTCACCCCCCCGCGGCGATGCCAACGGGGCATGCTATAGCTCGCCCACATCGTCGTTTCGCTCGGATCGTCACGCCATGGCCGGAACCGATTCCTCCAGAGCACCCGTCCTCGGCGGGCCCGTCGTCGTCCTGGTGCGCCCGCAACTCGGCGAGAACATCGGCGCCGCAGCCCGGGCGATGCTGAACTTCGGCTTGACCGAGCTGCGCCTGGTCGCGCCGCGCGACGGCTGGCCGAGCGAGAAGGCCCGGGCGACCGCGAGCCGCGCCGACCTGGTGCTGGACCGGGCGACGGTGCACGAAACGACGCTGGAGGCGATCGCCGACCTGGAGCTGGTGCTGGCGACGACGGCGCGGAGCCGCGACATGACGAAGCCGGTGCTGCGGCCGCGCGAGGCGGCCGGCGAATTGCGCCGGGCCTTGGGTCGGGGCGAGGGGGCCGGGATCCTGTTCGGCGGCGAGCGGGCCGGCCTCCACAACGACGACATCGCCCGCGCCCGGGCGATCGTCGAGGTGGCGACCAATCCCGCCTTCTCCTCCCTCAACCTGGCCCAGGCGGTGCTGTTGATGGGCCACGAATGGTTCCAGTCCGAGGCGCCGCCGCCGGCCGAGCCGGAGGGCGCGCGGGCGAGCGTGGGCGAGCTGGAGAACTTCTATCTGAGGCTGGAGGCGGGGCTGGATGCCGGCAACTTCCTGAAGCCGCCGGAAAAGCGCCCCTCGATGGTGCGTAACATCCGCAACATCTTCGCCCGCGCCGGCCTCGGCGAGCAGGAGGTCCGCACGCTGCACGGCATCGTCAGCGCGCTCCGCCGGGCGCCGCCGGCGGGCGGCGAAAACACCGAGGACGAGGTTTGACTTGAGCCCGTACGCCTTGTATGAGGGCGCGTTCCGGCCGGGCCCCCTGGTCCGCCGATCGCAACCCTATTCGGACACTGGTGCCACGCCCCGAGCCCGGGCGGCGCCGTCGAGCGAGACGAAGATGACGAAACGCGTAAGGTCGAAGTACAAGCTGAACCGGCGCCTCGGCGAGAACCTCTGGGGCCGGCCGAAGAGCCCGGTGAACCGGCGCGAATACGGCCCCGGTCAGCACGGCCAGCGCCGGCGCAAGCCCTCCGACTTCGGCACCCAGCTCTCGGCCAAGCAGAAGCTCAAGGGCTACTACGGCAACATCACGGAAAAGCAGTTCCGCCGCGTCTATGCGGAAGCGGTGAGGCGCCGGGGCGATACCTCGGAGAACCTGATCGGCCTGCTGGAGCGGCGCCTGGACGCGGTGATCTACCGCATGAAGTTCGTGCAGACCGTGTTCGCCGCCCGCCAGTTCGTCAGCCACGGCCACGTCTCGGTCAACGGCCGCCGGGTGACCATCGCGAGCTACCGCGTGGCCGAGGGCGACGTCGTCGAGGTCAAGGAGAAGTCGCGCCAGATGGTCATGGTGCTGGAGGCGATCGACAGCGCCGAGCGCGACATTCCCGACTATGTCGAGGTCGACTACCGCAACATGCGCGGCACCTTCACTCGGGTGCCGAAGTTCGCCGACGTGCCCTACCCGGTCCGCATGGAGCCGAACCTGGTCATCGAGTTCTATTCGCGCTGACTCGGCGGAATATCATTTAAGAGTTTCGCAAGGAGGCCTCGGCCCCCTTCTTTCGTTCGCGCCACGCCACCACCGGCGGTGGGCGGCGGTCACCGCCACGGTCAGCGGTAAATTGTTTCCTGATTACGCACCAACCTCAGCCAGTTTGAGGAGGCGATATGGCATGGGCGGAGTTCGCAAAGCGTCGCGGACGAGGGCGCCGAACATTTCGTCGAGGCGGTATCGACGGTTGTATCGGTACTGGAATGCGGCCAGATATCGCGATGCGTGCCGTGGTCGAATGGCATGATAGGTGCCGGTGAGCGAGTTCTTGAGGTTGCCGAGGGTCGTATTGACCCACTTGAAGGCCGGGACCGCGACCGCCTTGGGCCCGGACCCGGTGCGTATCGGAATATGCGCGCGGCCATTCTCCGCGACGGCGGAGAAGCAGCCGAGGCCGTCGGAGAAGACGGTGGCACCAGGGCTCAGGTCGCGCTTGGCCATTCTGGCGATCTCCGTCTTGCGGAAGCCCTTGACGCGGCGAAGCTTGACGCGCACGGGCTTGCCTTCGGGCGTGGTTTCGACGGCGGCGACGAAGGGCAGCTTGGCCGGCGCGCGCCGGCCGCGTTTGCCGCCGGAGCGCCGGCCGCCGAGATAGGCGTCGTCCATCTCGACCCGCCCGGCGAGGGGGAGGTCGCCGTCGCGCTCGAGCATCGCCTGCATCAACTTTTGCTTCACTTTCCAGGCCGTGGTCTGGGTGACGCCGAGCCGACGGCCGAGTTCGATGGAGGAGATCCCCTTTTTCGACTGGGTCATGTGGTAGATCGCCTGGAACCATGTGGTCAGCCCGAGCTTGGTGGCGTGAAACAGCGTGCCGGCGGTGAGCGAGACCTGATGGCGGCAGGCGGCGCATTGATAGAGCTTGCGGCCGGCGATCTCGTGACATCGGGCGGTGCCGCAGCGCGGGCAGGAGAAGCCGTTCGGCCAGCGCCAGCGGAAGAGCGCCTCGCGACAGCGCTGCTCGCCGCCGTACAGTTCACGAAAACGGGGCTCGCCGAGCCCCTTCTGGAATTGAACCTTGTTGCGTGCCATCGTGAACCTCTGAATAACCGCCATATGTTCATGGTTTGTACCATATTCTGCTGGCTGAGCATAGTGCGTAATCAGGAATTGTTTTGGTTATGGTGGCACGATTCTTATCTCTCGACTTACGGGGAAGCCGACGTCGATGGCGCGGAAAACCGAGAGATAAGAATCGTATCCCTTTAGCTCCGAACGGCAAGTCGGTCGCCGGCAACTGGGAGTCGGGCCGCCTCGGCGACGGCGACAACGTCCGGCGTATCGGCCGCACCGCCGACGAGTGCGCCAAGCCCTGATTACTCGGCCTCCGGCACCGCGACTCCAGCCTGGCGGCAGGCCGCCGTCACCGTGTTGGCCAAGAGGCAGGCGATGGTCACCGGGCCCACGCCGCCAGGCACGGGGGTGATCGCGCCCGCGACCTCCTTGGCCCCCTCGAAGTCGACATCACCGACCAGGCGCGTCTTGCCATCGCCGGCATCGATCCGGTTGATGCCGACGTCGATCACCGTGGCGCCGGGCTTCACCCAATCGCCCTTGATCATCCGGGCCCGCCCGACGGCGCCGATGAGGATATCGGCCTTGCGGCATTCGCTGGCGAGATCCCGGGTGCGCGAATGCGCGATGGTGACGGTGCAGTGCCGGGCCAGCAGCAGGTTCGCCATCGGCTTACCGACGATGTTGGAGCGGCCGACCACCAGCGCCCGCAGGCCCGAGAGGTCGCCCAGGCGGTCCTCGAGCATCATCAGGCAGCCGAGCGGCGTGCAGGGCACCATGGCGTCGAGGCCGACGGCGAGGCGGCCCGTGTTGATCACGTGGAACCCGTCGACGTCCTTGGCCGGATCGATAGCGTCGATCACGGCGGTCTCGTCGACCTGGTCAGGGAGCGGCAGCTGCACCAGGATGCCATGCACGGCAGGGTCGGCGTTCAGGCGGCGGACCACGGCCAGCACCTCCTCCGAACTCACGCCCCCCTCCATGCGGATTTCGTTCGAGACGATGCCCGCTTCGTCGGCCGCCTTGCCCTTGTTGCGGACGTAGACCTGGCTCGCCGGATCCTCGCCCACCAGCACCACGGTCAGGCCCGGCGTCAGGCCGTGCGCGCGGCGGATCGCCGCCACCTGGACCCCGACCTTGCGCCTGACCTCCTCCGCGAAGGCCTTGCCGTCGATGATGTCAGCCGTCATCGCCCTGTCTCCCCCTCTTCGAGCGTCGCCAGCGCCGATTCGATCGCGGCCCATTCCTCGCCCGTCACGTTCTCGATCGCAAGCGTCTTTTCGCGCCGCGTCGCCCCCACCACGATCGCCCAGCGCGAGGCCGGAATCCGAAAGTGTCGCGCCAGCAGCTTGACCAGCGCCCGGTTGGCCTTGCCGCCTTCCGCCGACGCCGTCACCTCGGCGCGAAGGCGGCCGGCGCCGTCGGCGGTGGGCGCGATGTCGAGCACCCGGTCGCGCCGCCCGCCCGGGCGAAGACGGCAGTCCAGGCGGACGGTCGAATCGATCAGGCGCGCCGGTCTCAATCGAGCGCGCGGCCGACGTCGACAACGATGAGGTTGCGGAGGAAGAACAGTACCAGGATCAGGACCACGGGCGAGATGTCGATACCGCCCAGGTTCGGCATGAAGCGGCGAATCGGCTTGAGCACCGGCTCGACCAGGCGATGCAGCGTGTTGCCGACCATGGCCACGAACTGGTTGCGCGGATTGATGACGTTGAATTGCACCAGCCAGCCCATGATCACGTAAACGAACACGATCCAGGTGTAGAGATGCAAAACCGTGTCGATTAGGGCGAATAGTGCATACATCGGCGGTGATTCCCTGACCCGAGGCGCCGCGTCCGGCGCCGCCAAGATGTAATGCGGCGAGAGAAATGACGCAAGCTCGCCCGCCGGCCGTTTCGGGCGTTTACAGCCCGGCGACCGATTGTGTAAGAGTCCAACGCCGGAGGGGAGGGGAAATGTCGGCTCCGGCGGTGGAATTACGATCGAGAGCGGGTCGAGTTCGATCCCAATCGCCCGGCCACCCTCTCTCCCGACCGAACCGCCCCAGAGCACCATCGGCGGGTGGTCGGGTCGGGGGAGAGGATGGCCAGGGCCGAACCTGAAATGCCATTTTCCGTGGGGGAGAGACGGCGATGAAGCTGGTGGCGGGCAACAGCAACGCACCGCTCGCGGAGAGCATATCCGATTATCTCTCCGTTCCGCCGACCGAGGCCACGATCCGTCGCTTCGCGGACGGCGAGGTCTTCGTCGAGATCCAGGAGAACGTCCGCGGCGAGGACGTCTTCGTGGTGCAGTCGACCTCCAGCCCGGCAAACGACCATGTGATGGAGCTGTTGATCTGCATGGACGCGCTCCGGCGCGCGTCGGCCCGGCGCATCACTGCCGTGATCCCCTATTTCGGCTACGCCCGCCAGGACCGCAAACCCGGGCCCCGCACGCCGATTTCGGCCAAGCTGGTCGCCAACCTGATCGTCACCGCCGGCGCCAACCGGGTGCTGACGCTGGACTTGCACGCCGGCCAGATCCAGGGCTTCTTCGACATCCCAACGGACAATCTGTTCTCCGTCCCGGTCTTCAGCCGCGACATCAAGGATCAGCTGCCGGAAAACAACCTGACCGTGGTCTCGCCCGACGTCGGCGGCGTGGTCCGCGCTCGCGCGCTCGCCAGCCGGATCGGTGCCCAGCTGGCGATCGTCGACAAGCGGCGCGAGCGGGCGGGGGTCTCGGAAGTGATGCATGTGATCGGCGATATCGAGGGCCGGCGCTGCATTCTCTTCGACGACATCGTCGACAGCGCCGGCACCCTCTGCAATGCCGCCGATGCGCTGGCGGAGCAGGGCGCAACCTCGGTCCACGCCTATGTCACCCACGGCGTGCTGTCCGGCGAGGCGGTGAACCGGGTCGAGAATTCCGCGCTCGTCTCGCTCACCGTCACCGACAGCATCCAGGTGACCGAGGCGATGAAGCGCAGCGCCAAATTGCGCGCGGTCGAGATCGCGCCGCTGATCGGCGAGGCGATCCGCCGAATCAGCGAGGAGAGCTCCGTTTCCAGCCTGTTCGACTGATTTTCGGCCGTGAAAGGCGAAACCCCGACTTGGGTCGCTCGGCATGGTTCCGGGCTGTCCCGGGAAAAGACCCACGAAGCGTTGAGTTTTCCCGCCAAGGCGCGTATATGGTCGCCGCCGAATTCGTCGTCCGGCAAGAAGTCCCTCGACTTGGCCTCGGCGAATGGATTTGATGCTTTAGGTTTTGGACTACTTGGAAATTCGGTGCCGGGCCGCGAGGCCGCCGCGCCCCGGCCGGATAGGGAGACAGTGATGAACGATATCAGCGAAATCCAGGTCGAGGCACGCGAGGGCACCGGCAAGGGCGCGGCCCGCCAGATTCGTCGCGACGGCCGGGTCCCGGCGGTGGTCTACGGCCTCGACATGGCGCCGCGCGCGCTGTCGCTCGGGCGCCGGGAACTCGAGCAGGAAATGAGCCGGGGCGGCTTCATGAACCGCCTCTACAACCTCCGCCTTGAAGACAAGATCCAGCGCGTGCTGCCGCGCGACGTGCAGTTCCACGTCGTCACCGACACGCCGATCCATGTCGACTTCCTGCGCCTCTCCGAGGACGCCGAGATCACCATCGCGGTCCCCGTCGTCTTCGTGAACGAGGAAGAAAGCCCGGGCCTGCGCCAGGGCGGCGTGCTGAACGTCGTGCGCTATGAGATCGAGGTCGATTGCCGGGCCGACTCGATCCCCGAGAGCATCGAGATCGATCTCACCGGGCTCGAGCTCGGCGACAGCCTGCACATCTCCGCCGTGACCCTGCCCGAGGGCGCGACGTCCGCCATCACCGATCGCGACTTCACCATCATCACCGTGGCCGTGCCGAGCGTCCAGGAGGAGGAAGTCGAGGAAGAGGAAGAAGAGGGCATCGAGGGCGTCGAGGGTGAAGTTCCGGCCGAGGGGGAGGCCCCAGCCGCCGAGGAAGCGACCTCGGAAGAGTAGGCACCGGTGCTGCTGCTGGTCGGTTTGGGCAATCCGGGCACCGAATACTTGCGGAACCGGCATAACATCGGCTTCATCGCACTCGACGCCATCGCCGAGCACCACGGCTTCTCGCCCTGGCGCCGCCGCTTTCAGGGTCAAGCCTGCGAGGGACATCTGGGCTCGGTCAAGGTGCTGGCGCTGAAGCCAACGACCTATATGAACGAGTCCGGCCGCGCGATCGGCGAGGCAAGCCGCTTCTACAAGATCGACCCGGTCGATGTCGTCGTCCTGCACGACGAAATCGATCTGGCGCCCGGCAAGCTGAAGATGAAACGGGGGGGCGGGCACGCGGGCCACAATGGCCTCAGAAACATCCATGCGCACATCGGCGCCGACTATCGGCGAATCCGCCTGGGCGTCGGCCACCCGGGCGACAAGAACCGGGTCAAGGGATTCGTGCTCAAGGATTTTTCCAAGACCGAGCGGGACTGGCTGCCGGATCTGTTCGACGCCATCGCCGAGGCCGCGCCACTGCTGGCGGCCGGCGACGATCCCGGCTTTGCCAGCAAGGTGGCGCTGATCCGCAATCCGCCGGAACACAAACCGAAGCCCGAACCCAAGACCGGAAGCGCGGAACCGGCCGAATCGGACGAGTGACCGTCCCGGTCGAGGCTAAGGAGGATCGCCCTTGACCAATGCCACGGTATTGACCGACCGCTTCGTGCGTGCCCTCGTCTATGCTGCCCAAGTACACGGCGGACAAACCCGCAAGGGGACCGGTACGCCTTATCTGGCCCATTTGCTGGCGGTCGCCGCGACGGTACTGGAATACGGCGGCGGCGAGGACACCGCGATCGGCGCGCTGTTGCACGACGCGGCCGAGGACCAGGGTGGGCTCGCCCGTCTCGCCGATATTCAGGGCCGCTTCGGCGCGCGCGTGGCGGCGATCGTCGAGGCCTGCTCCGACAGCCTCGAGGAAAGCGGCAAGGCGAAACCGGAATGGCGGCTCCGCAAGGCGGCCTACATCGAGCATCTGGGCGAGATGGATCCGGAAACGCTGCTGGTCTCGCTTGCCGACAAGGTGCACAACGCCCGAGCCATTCTGCGAGATTCGCGCAAACCCGACCCGGGCGCGGCGATCTGGTCCCGCTTCAGCCAGCCGCGCGAGTCGACGCTCTGGTACTACGAACGCCTGTAGCGCACCCGGTTCCTTGGACACAAGTTTGTCTCACGCGGCGGGCCTGATTGAGATCGCGGCGTGCCACGCCTGACGAGCTTGAGCGGGGCTCAGGTAGCCGTTCTTTTCGACGATCCACTGGGCATTGTAGAGTTCGACGAAGTCGCGGACGGCGTCCCGCAGCTCCGCGATGTTGCGGTAGATGCGACCATGGATGATCTGTTCCTTCAGCGTGCGATTGAACCGCTCGGCGACGCCGTTGGCTGGGGCTCGGCGACGAAGGCGTAGGACGGCTGGATGCCCCAGAACTTGATCTGGTTGGTGAAGTGGTCCGACAGATACTGGGAGCCGTGATCCATCCGCAAGGCCAGCCCCCGAGCCGCGCCGGCCGCGGTCGAGCCATACAGCCCGGCAAGCCCCATGGAGATCGGCTGCAGGGCGGCGAAGCGGTCGCCGCGCTTGCAGACATGCCAGCCGACACACTCGGCGTTCCAATGCTCGACGGCGGTGAAGATCCAGCCCCAGCCGTCGTCCACCGTGAACACCCGAACGCCATCGGTGCCCCACATGAGGTTCGGGGCATGAGTGATGATCTCACCGTCATGGGGATTGCCGCCACGGCGGCGGCAGCGATGGGGCGAGAGCAGATTGTTCTCGCGCATCAGGCGGAGCACCCGCTTGCGGGCAACCCGGATGTCGCGACAGACCCGAAGCCGAGCCCAGACCTTGCGGTAGCCCTCGCCCTCCCAGGGCGATGCCTCCAGGTCGGCTTCGATCGCCACCAGCAGCGCCTGGTCCGAGATCGCGGGCTTCGGTCCCCGACGCTTTGCCGGCGGCTGCTCGGCGTGCTGGCCGGAGGTCATGGCGTAGAACGAGGAGCGGGCCATGCCCCAGGCGGCGCAGACCCGCCGCACGTAGGCCAGACCCGTGCCGGGCGAGGTGGCGGCACTCATCGCCGCGACCTCCGCCGCCCCAAAGGGCCGAAGGTCTCCGTCTTGGCCTCCAGCAGTTCCACCTGCATGGTCAACTCTCCGATCCGCTTCATGGCGCTATCCAGTTCCGCCTGCACCGGATCGCCCTTGCGTCGCTTGAGCGAGGCGTCGATCCCGCCGATCGCTTTCTCACGCCACTGCTCGAGCCGGAAGATCTCTACGCCCAACTGGCGCGACAGAAGTTGCACCGGCTCGTCACGCAAAAGCCGCGGAACGACCTCACGCTTGCGCGCCACCGTCCATCGCTGGCCAAGTCCCAGCGGGCCTGCCGGCAAAGCCTGGCCTGGGGAAAACGTGGACGAGCCAAGCTCGCCCGCATTTACCACAGGCCCATCAACAGCAACTTTCTTCTCAAAATTATCGGCCATGTTCCGGTCCTCCTTGGACACTTCGATTAAGCCAATTCTGTGTCCAAGGAAATCGGGTCCGACTCAGTACTACGAACGCCTGGCCGTGCGGTTCCAAGCGTTGCTGCCCGGTCAGCTCGCCGACGAGCTGGCCGATATCGTGGCGGCGCTCCGCGAGGCGCCCCACCGGGATTAGAGCATGGTGACGATCGCCCAGGCCCGTCGTTTCCATGCGGATTACGTGACGGCCACGGCCGGGGTGCGCGATGCGAGGATCCGCAAGGCGTTCTCGACCATCGCCCGCGAGGACTATACTGCCGCCCGGACCATGGCGGGTCCGCGTGCCCGACGGCTACATCGAAACGCCCGGCGCCGATCCGGTGCATCTCTATCAGGACATCCTTGTCGCGCTTGAGCCCGAGCACGGCATCAACAACGGCCAGCCCAGTCTGCATGCCCGCTGCCTCGATGCCGTCGCGCCGGGGCCGGGGCCGGGCGAGCGCGTGCTGCATATCGGCTGCGAGCGGGTACCATACGGCGATCATGGCCCATCTGGTCGGAGCGGATGGCCGGGTCGAGGCTATCGAGATTTCGCCCGAACTTGCCGCCTCGGCCGCGAAACACCTGAAGGGACGTGCCAATGTCGCCGTGTCGCACCGCTCGGGGAGCGAGGGAACGCCGCCGACGAGCGACGTCATCTATGTTAGCGCGGGCGCCTCGTCGCCCCTCGCAATATGGCACCAGGCCCTGGCGCCGGGCCGCCGACTGATCCTTCCGCTGACGCCCGGCCGGAGTTCCGGCGCCATGCTGCTGGTGACCCGGTCGGGTGCCTCCGCCACCTTCGCCGCCCGCTTCGTCTCTCGCGCCGAATTCCTTCCCTGCATCGGCGCCCAGTCGGAGACGACGGCGGAGGCCTTGAGGATCGCCTTCGAGACCCGGGATCGGCGCGAGGTCCGTTCGCTCCGCCTCGGCCCGCCGCCGGGCGGGGAGAGCTGCTGGCTTCCCGGCGAGGGCTGGTGGCTGTCGACCGAAGCGCCCGGCGAGTAGCGCCCGACGGCGCGAGGCGGTATGGTCGCCACTCGTCGTCGCCCCCCTGACTCCGTTCGTGAGAGCCTTGCCCCTCCTGATCCTCGCCATCGTCGCCATGCTGATCCAGCAGACGATGGCAACCGTTTCCAAGACCGCCCTGCCGGTGCTGTTTCCAGCGATCGCCCTCGAGCTCCACGTCGCGCCCGAGTGGGTGCTGGTCTATACCTGGGTATTCGCCTCGGCCGGCATGGTGGTGATGGCGGGCTGCGGCACCGTGATCATGCGTTATGGCGCCGTCCGCTCCAGCCAGGTCGGCTGCCTGGTCATGGCGCTCGGCCTGGGCTGCGCGGCAACGGCCGGCGCCAACCTCTGGCTCGCGCTGCCGGCGCTGCTCGTGGGCGCGGTGCTGATCAGCGCCGGCTCGACCTCCTCCACACCCGCCTCCTCGCAGATCCTGGCGCGGCACGCGCCGCACGCCATCGCGCCGTTGGTGTTCTCGATCAAGCAGTCCGGCGTGCCGGCGGGCATCGCCATCGCCTCGATGCTGGTCGTACCGCTGGGCGGCGCCATCGGCTGGGCCGGGGCCACCCTGGTCGTCGCCGTCGGTTGTGGCCTGATCGCGCTGGGGCTGGAGCCCTGCCGGCGGACCTTCGACCGGGACCGCGACCCGAAGCAGAGGCTCGCCTTCGGCGACATGCGAGAGACGATCTATACCGTCTTCCACCACCCGACGCTGAAACGCATGGCGATTGCCGCCTTCGCCTCCGTCGGCCTGCAGGCTATCTTCACCAACTTCACCGTGGTCTATCTCTACGAGGAGCTCGGCTATACGGCGGTGGAGGCGGGCGCGGTGCTGGGCGTCGGCACCCTCGTCGCGGTGCCGGCGCGGGTCCTCTGGGGCATCGTCGCCAGCACGATTCTGCCGCCCCGCGTCGTGTTGGGACTGTTGGCGCTGGTGATGGCGGGGCGCGCGGGCGCCATGGGGGCTTTTTCGCCGGCCTGGGCCGGCTGGCAGGTGACCGCCGTCTCCGTCGTCATCGGCCTCACCGCGCTTTCCTGGCATGGGGTGCTGCTCTCGGAGATCGCGCGCATCGCCCAGCGGGCCGAAGTCGGCCGCATGACCGGCGGCGTACTGGCCTTCGGCACGGCGGGGCAGCTCGCCTACCCTCTGCTCTTCGGCGCCATCTTCCTGCCCTTCGGGTACGCCGCCGCCTATGGCTCGATCGCCCTGCCGGCGGCGTTTTTGGGCGTGGCGCTGCTGCGTCCCCGAGGCTTAGCCGCCGTCGAGCGGCCCGCCGGCGGAGATTGAGCCCGCCTCGGCCACGACCACGGGCAGCTCTGGCCGTTCGGCCCATTCCTGCCAGGAACCGAGATAGTTGCGCACCCGGGGATAGCCCAACAGACGGAGAGCCAAATAAGCGTGCGCCGAACGGTAGCCGGTGTTGCAATAGGCGATGATCTCGCGATTCCGCGTCACGCCCACGGCCTCGAACAGCGCCAGGAGTTCACTCGCCGTCCGTAGGCGGCCCTCGGGCGTCAGATGCGCTTCCCAGTCCTGGTGCACCGCCGACGGAATGGCGCCGCCGCGCGCGGCGCGGCGATCGGTGCCGAGCCATTCGGCCGGCGAGCGGGTATCGAGGATCACGGCGCCCGCGTCGTCCAGCGCTGCCGTCACGTCATGGTGGGTCGCCAACCGTTCCGGCCGCGGGCCCGGACGGAAGGGCGCCGCGGGTGGCACCTCGGCATCACGCGAGACCGGATGACCGGCCGCCCGCCAAGCGTGAAAGCCTCCGTCCAACACATGCGCCCGACCGTGGTCGAACAGCTCCAGCATCCAGAAGGCCCGGGCCGCGCGCATCCCGCTGACCTCGCCGCATACGACGATCTCGTCGTCGAAGGCGACGCCGCGCTGGCCGAGAAGATAGGCATACATGCACAGGAAGGCCGCGAGGGGCGCGGGATCGGTATCGAAGCAGTTGATGGCGTAGAGATCAAAGGAGAGCGCCCCCGGCACGTGGCCGGCCGCGAACAGCGCGCTCGGGCGCACGTCGAGCACGGAGAGGTCCGTCCGGCCGAGGCAGTCCGCCAACCGTCCGATGCTCCAGAGCAGGTCCGGCGCGGGGAAACTCCCACCGCCGATATCCGCCTCGCTCACCGTTCCAACCGGAGCTGGACGTCGATGTCCCGTACACCGCGGCCGGCGAACGCATCGACCTGGGAGAACCCCGAGAGCTTCCGGGCGAAGACGCCGCCATCGAGCCGTCCGTCGAACTCGAACAGCACGTCTTGCCATTCCAGGCCGGGCGCGACGACGACGTGGCCGACAATGCGTTCGCCCTCGAGTTGGAACTCGAGCGAGGCGTTCAGGCTGCCGTCTCGAAAGCTGGACTGGAATGGCCATCCTCGATCTCGATGGTCTGCTCGATGCGGCCCAGGTGGCCATCGTTGAAGCCGCTGACGTCGATGACGAGGCGCCAGGGCCCTCTCGACGGCGCCGGGATCGCCGGGCGGGCAGGTGTCACGCTCGCCGTCATCGCCGGTTGCGGTGGTTCGCCGCCGGGTTTGGGCACGGCGTCAGGCGGCTTCGGTCGGGCGGGCGGGCGGGCCGGTTGGCGTAGGGCGACGCCGCCCCCCTCGAGTGCCCGGATTCGCCGGCGCGCCAGGCCGACGAAATCACCCTGGGGGTAAAGGCGGATATAGTCCTTGAAATCCAACGGATCCCGGCTGTCGGCGATGGTCTGCCAGAACACCAGCTCCCGGTCCGCCGCGGGGGCGGGTGTGGCTGATTCGGGACGCCGCGGGCCGACCGGCACGAAGAGGAAGTCGCCCCCCTCGTGCCCGGCCTTGCGCATGTCGGAATATTCCGGCGTCTGGTCGGCGTTCAGCACCACTTGGCGGCGGACCTCGCGGAACAGGGTCTGACCCTCCATGACCTCGTCGTTGTCGCGGAGCGATTTGAGGAAGGCCGAGGCGAAGACCGAATGGCCCTCGGAGCCGCCGTCCACCACGGGCTCGAGTCCGCCCGAGACCAGCGCCGTGCGCGACCGTTTCTCGGCCAGTCGCGCGAGCCAGGCGTCCCGGTCGCTCAAGGGTCGTTCGCGAATGGGGGCGGAACGGACCAGGGTCCCCGAATAACAGCTGTCGGCCACCACCATGACGTGGCGCGCCGCAATTCGCTGCATATAGTTGGAGATTCGCGCGTTCGGCACCCAGTGGGTGTCGTCGTCCTCCTTCGCGTCGACCGGCAGCCAATAGCCCGTGCCGGTCACCCGATCCAGGATGCCGTGGCCGGCATAGTAGATCAGCAGGCGGTCGTCTTCCGTCAACTCGTTCTGCAGCCGGTTCATCGCGCCGAGAAGGTCGGTGCGCGTCCCGTTCAGCAGCAGCGTGACATCGAAGCCGTACTTGCTCTTGAGCAGTTCCGCCGTCGCGGCCGCATCGCTCACCGCCGTCACCAGGCGCGGCAGATACTGATAATCATTATATGGCTTATCCCTTTGCTTCCGGTCACACCAGATGTTGATCGGCCTTCTACGTTCCAGGCACGGTTTTCGGACCGTGCCGGGGGATGTGCGGGAGCTTTTGGACTTGAGGAAGTTGGTTTCGAGTGCTGTCAGGCAGACTGGAGGGCCGGTATTCGGCTCCGATTGAGGCTGATCGGAGGGCGGGCGATGGCTGGCGCCCGGCCTGCCGGGATCAGACGTGTTGTCCGACGATGTCGCGGTAGTCGGCGGGTCGCAGGCGCGTGCCGATGCCGAGCAGGGTATCGAAAGCCGTTGCGGTGTGGCGGCGGCGGTTCCAGCGGAACACGAACTCGTCGAGGTAGCGGCGCAGATGGGCGCGGCGCAGGCCATGGAAGGTTCCGAGCGCCCAGCGCTTCAGGTTCGAGAACACACGATGGATCCACGTCAGCACGAGATGGGCGGGCGTTGCACCGACGACCTTGGGCTGGTGGTCGTGGTCGGGCAGGCCGCAATAACCGCTCCAGCCATCGGTAATCACCCGCGCGCCCGGCGCCGAGGTTCCGGCAACGAAGGCACGAAGGCTGCGCGCGGAGAAATCCCCGATCGGCGCCAGCCGGATGCGGCGTGGCTCGCCCTCGGGCGATAGCTCGACCGCGCCGGCAATGCGCATCTTGCCTTGTGGGCTGCGACCTTGCCCGCCTGTGGCCGGGTCTTTTGCGGTGCGGAACGGGAGGGTGGCCTCATCGATCTCGATCAGGTCCTCAAGCAGGCTGCGATCCGGATTGACCATGGCACGGCGCAGCTTGTGCAGCAGGAGCCAGGCACTCTTGTAACTGCCGAGCCCGAGCTGGGCCTGGAGTTGCAGGGCGGAGATACCATTCGAGTGGCTGGTCACGATGTGAACGGCCATGAACCAGGTCTTCAGGGGCAAGTGGCTGCGGTGCATGATCGTGCCTGCGGTCACCGAGGTCTCCTTCCCGCAGGCCGCACATTCCCAGCTCGCCCGGCGCCGCTTCAGTTCCCAGCCCCTGTCATGGCCGCAGGCGGGGCAGACGAAGCCGTCGGGCCAGCGCCTGGCGGCGAGATGCCGGGCACAGGAGGCTTCATCGGGAAAGCGCGCCTCGAAGGCGGCGCGGGGCATGGGGCGGTCATATTTCCAGCGGCTGGCCATGACGGAACATTACACGAACATGCTGCCGACGCCCACCAGAAACTCAACATCTCGTCAAACCGGGCTCAAAGGGATAAGCCCTATCATTATTACCAATGACGAGGGCGCGATAACGCTCCGCCATCGCCGACGAGGCCAGGACCAGGAGCAGAACCACCAGCAAGGACCGGTGTGCCCCTCGCCATGGCCACGCGGCAACATGTATCGAACCTGCGCGCATGACCCATCTTCCGCTCATCTCCCTGATTCGGCAAGCGCGGCGAATCGATGCGTCCCCTGACGGCTACAACGCCCGATGGAACCTTCCCGTTCACCACCGACCGCGGCGGCCCCCTTGTCCGCCGGCTCGTGAACAGCAGCACCGGCGGGCTGCTTGAAGTTGGCGCGATCGGGTCGTGCCTCGGCCGCGGGAGGATCGGTCATGACGGTCAAATCATCCTTTTCGTTGAGCGATCGGCAGGGCGCCTTCGCCCGTGAACTCGTCCGCGAGGGGCGCTAGGCCAGCGTCAGTGCCGTCATCCAGCAGGGCGTGGAACACTTGCGCCAGAAGACGGGGGCGGAACAAGTGGAGATGGACGAGCTCCGCGCTCTGCTCAGGGAGCGGCGTTCCGGTCCCTTCGTTTCCGCCGATCAAATGAAAGACCAGGTGAATTGGATGCCATGGCGTAACCGGCGCGAACATGGGTTGGACAGTTGATTTGGCGGCAGTGGCGGAACGCGATATCGCGCTGGTCCTCGCGCATCCTTTGCAACTTTCGCCGACCGGCAATTATTTGGTACCTTGAGCGTCAATCTATGGTTCCGTGATCGTCGCGTGTCCAGGCGGAAATTCCGTTAATTGAACGCTCCGGCTTATGATCCGCATGCGAACGTCGCGCGCCCGGTCTAACCCTTGCCTCATTCCTGGTCACCGTCTCCAAACGATCTGATCCTGCTTTCGAGTTCCGCCAGTCTCGACTCGAGAGCCCGGCAATGCCGCTTCAGCCGATGGATCTCATACTGCGGCTCATATCCCAGCCGTACACCGACCCGCGGCCGCCAAGCGGACTCGGCCGTCCAGGTCTCGACCCTGAGTACATCGCCGCCGCACTGAACCAGAAAGCCACCGTCGGCCGCGACGCTCAAGATCCGGCCAACCACCCCCGAGAAGGGGGAACCGGTTTCGAATGTCGCCGACCATAGCGTAACGATCTCGTCGCCCTGGTAGGTAAAAGCACCGGGGTGCGGGCGGGTGCTGGTCTTGACCAACCGATCGATCGCCCTGGCGGTGTCGTGCCAGTCGACCAGACCGTCGCTCGGCGTTCGCCGCCCGTAGAATGTCGCCCGATCATGGGCCTGCTCGAAACCGCGAAGCTTCCGTTCGGACAGGGTCGGCAGCCATTCGTCCAGGGCCGCGGCTTCCGCTTCCAGCATCTTGGTCTCGACGGTGCCCGCGTCGTCGTCCTCGGCGACGTGGAAAGGCTGCTGCGCCAGAATCGGGCCGGCGTCCACCTCCTCGCGTAGGGGAAAAAAGGTGGCGGCCCCGTCCTCGCGGCGCATGACGAGCCACGCGAGCGGCGAGCGGCCCCGGCCGCGGGGCAAGGCGGTCGGGTGAAAGCCGACGCACCCTCCGGCCGCCGCCTCCAGGATCTCTCGCGAAACCAGTTGCGACAGGCCGACGACAAAGATCAGATCCGGCGCGAGGGCGCGAAGTTCGTCGACGTGATCGTTTATTTGCCGGAAGGGAACGAAACGAAACCCAAATTCTCCGGCCGGTTGCTCGAGATCCGTCCACCCGCTCACCGTCGAGACGTACTCGGGGTAGTAGCCATAGACGGCAACATCCCCGAAGCCATGCTCATGAAGCTTCCGTGAGTCGGACCCGATTTCCTTGGACACAGAACTGGCTTAATCGAAGTGTCCAAGGAGGACCGGAACATGGCCGATAATTTTGAGAAGAAAGTTGCTGTTGATGGGCCTGTGGTAAATGCGGGCGAGCTTGGCTCGTCCACGTTTTCCCCAGGCCAGGCTTTGCCGGCAGGCCCGCTGGGACTTGGCCAGCGATGGACGGTGGCGCGCAAGCGTGAGGTCGTTCCGCGGCTTTTGCGTGACGAGCCGGTGCAACTTCTGTCGCGCCAGTTGGGCGTAGAGATCTTCCGGCTCGAGCAGTGGCGTGAGAAAGCGATCGGCGGGATCGACGCCTCGCTCAAGCAACGCAAGGGCGATCCGGTGCAGGCGGAACTGGATAGCGCCATGAAGCGGATCGGAGAGTTGACCATGCAGGTGGAACTGCTGGAGGCCAAGACGGAGACCTTCGGCCCTTTGGGGCGGCGGAGGTCGCGGCGATGAGTGCCGCCACCTCGCCCGGCACGGGTCTGGCCTACGGCCTGCGGCGGGTCTGCGCCGCCTGGGGCATGGCCCGCTCCTCGTTCTACGCCATGACCTCCGGCCAGCACGCCGAGCAGCCGCCGGCAAAGCGTCGGGGACCGAAGCCCGCGATCTCGGACCAGGCGCTGCTGGTGGCGATCGAAGCCGACCTGGAGGCATCGCCCTGGGAGGGCGAGGGCTACCGCAAGGTCTGGGCTCGGCTTCGGGTCTGTCGCGACATCCGGGTTGCCCGCAAGCGGGTGCTCCGCCTGATGCGCGAGAACAATCTGCTCTCGCCCCATCGCTGCCGCCGCCGTGGCGGCAATCCCCATGACGGTGAGATCATCACTCATGCCCCGAACCTCATGTGGGGCACCGATGGCGTTCGGGTGTTCACGGTGGACGACGGCTGGGGCTGGATCTTCACCGCCGTCGAGCATTGGAACGCCGAGTGTGTCGGCTGGCATGTCTGCAAGCGCGGCGACCGCTTCGCCGCCCTGCAGCCGATCTCCATGGGGCTTGCCGGGCTGTATGGCTCGACCGCGGCCGGCGCGGCTCGGGGGCTGGCCTTGCGGATGGATCACGGCTCCCAGTATCTGTCGGACCACTTCACCAACCAGATCAAGTTCTGGGGCATCCAGCCGTCCTACGCCTTCGTCGCCGAGCCCCAGACCAACGGCGTCGCCGAGCGGTTCAATCGCACGCTGAAGGAACAGATCATCCATGGTCGCATCTACCGCAACATCGCGGAGCTGCGGGACGCCGTCCGCGACTTCGTCGAACTCTACAATGCCCAGTGGATCGTCGAAAAGAACGGCTACCTGAGCCCCGCTCAAGCTCGTCAGGCGTGGCACGCCGCGATCTCAATCAGGCCCGCCGCGTGAGACAAACTTGTGTCCAAGGAACCGGTTCGCTACACTCATGAGGCTTCCGCAGAGTGACCAACGTGGTCTTGACACCGCCAATGGTGATGTCCCACCCAATGTTGAAAAGTGCGAGATAGGCATCGTCTGATCGAGAGGCTACGCGGCCACCTCGATGTCTTCAATGACGGACTTTGCTCCGGCCTTTCTCACCGCCTCCCGCAGGGCGGCGTCGAGGATGGGGAGCTGGCGGTAGGCCTTGAGGCGGCGGAAGGTCTTTTGCGCCTCCAAGAGGCCGGCGGCGGTCCAACGCAGCGCCATCTCGGCGTTGCGCCAGCGCTTGACGTTCCGCTGCACCGTCCGGACGGTGCCGATCGCGTTCTCGATGGCGTTGGTGCAAGCCAGCGAGTGTCGAAGTTGCGGCGGGAGGCCGAGCCGGATCACGGTCAGGATCTCGTCCAGGCCCTCCAGGATCGAGCCCGAGACGCCGGGTGCGTCATGCTCCAGACGGCGGGCGAGGTTGCGCAAGAGCCGTTCGGCCTTGGCCGCGTCGTCCTGCTGCCAGGCCTGCCGCAAGACCTTCCTGACGCCGGCATGGAGGCTCTCGTCCAGCCGGTCCGTGATGTTGCGCCCCTTGTGCACCTGGCAGCGCTGGAGGGCCGCCGCCCGCCCGAAGGTCCGCCGGATCGCCTTCGAGAGCGCCTTGGCGCCGTCGACGATGTAGAGCCGAGGCCGTTCGGGATCGAGACCGCGCTCGATCAGGTTGTCGAGCATGGCTTGCACCGTGGCCGCGTTCTCCGTCGCGCCCTCGGCCAGGCCCAGCACGTGCTTCGCGCCGCCGGTGTCGATGCCGATCGCCGCCACCATCAGGTGATCGCCGACATGGAGCCCGTCGATCTGGAGCACCACGAGATCGAGATCGTCGAGCGGGCTCGCCAGCCAGGCCTTCAGCTTGCTTCGCGTCAACGCCACGAAACGGCGCGAGACCGCCGACTTCGAGGTTGCGTCACCCGATGCCGCCGGCAGATCGCCGCCCGCATCGTCCGGCAGGCGCACCGCGCGGGCATACTTGCGGGTCGAGACGTTGATCACCATCAGATTCATCGCCCAGGCTTGCAAGAGTTCGGGTTCCGACAGCAGCTCCCAACTCGGCAGGCTCATCTCCCGACCCGCGAAGTCCCCCACCCGAGGGCGCTCGACCTTCACTTTGCCGCCGTGGTAGGCGATCTCGCTCCGGGTCGTGCCCCATCGATGGCCCTTGCGCTCGCCCGAGCGGGCGTGGCGCGAACCGCACAAGGCTTCCGCGTCCGCCGAGATCATCTCGTTCAAAGACTCGAGGCCCGCCAAAAGGCAGAAGCGATCGACGCTCATGCGCAGATCGTCGAAGGCCTCCGGCATCGATGGCAAGAGCCGACAGGATGGTTCCGAGGAACGGTCGTTGCGTGTAGTCTTGGTCATGGCGTCGTTCTCCTTGATGGAATCAGCACCCAGAGCCTAGCGGCTCCAGGCGGACGACGCCTACTTCAGCTTTTCAACAGAGCCCGGGACATCCCCCCGCCAATCAGGACCAACTTCGTGTGCTTCTCCAGAACCTGTCTTCCCCGAGGATAACCACGAAGATCGTCTTCAAAAGTATGTAAATGTCCAAGGTGGCCGATAGCCGCTCGACATAGCGAACATCGAACTTCCAGCGTTCCGTCCAGGGCAGGGCGATGTTGCCGGAGGTTTGGGCGAGTCCGGTGATGCCCGGTCCGACATCGATGCGGGCACGCGCCCATTCCGGCATATCGATATAGGTCTTGATCAGACAGGGCCTTGGTCCGACTAGGCTCATGTCGCCGGATACGACGTTGAACAGTTGCGGCAACTCGTCGATTTTAGACGATGGAGAACGCCGCCCACCCGAGTGATGTCGATTTCGTCCGGTCGGACCTGTTCGCCAGCATTGCGATCCCCGTGTTTCATTATCCGTAGTTTCAAAATATTAAAAATATTTTCCTTGTATCCAACCCGTTCCTGGATGAAAAAACCGGGCTAGGAGACGTAGTTTTTACCAGAATGACCGAAATAATGAATAATGGAGATGAAAATGCTATCGCTATAATCGCCACGGTAAAATCGATTGTACGCTTCACGAAACTCCTGTAGATCACCTGTCATATTCCCCGAGAAGTACAAATCCTTCCGCAGCGGAGGTTCCCATGTGGGCGCCACGAAAGCGTGCCAGCGCTCGCACCGTCTCGATGGAACGCGGGCCATGGTCGGTCGCCATCTGACTCTTGTAGGCCTGAAGCGCCTCGACCTTTTTGTCGATCGTCTCCGAAATATCGATATAAACGTTTAGCTAAAATGCAGGTTGGAAGTACGGAGGCTGCAGATGTGTCTCCGACAGAGTTTCATATGCTAGAAAACGACTGATTCCCATGCCCGTTCGGGAATAGGGGCGGCTTGCGACAGACGCCGCATTGGCGATTGCCGCGTGATCCTTATGCAGATCGAAGGCATACGGCACATACAATTGGTTGGGACCGACCTCCGAAATGAGTTCTTCGACGACACCGTTGATCCGCCAATTGGGCACCGCGTCGAGGCAAGCCGTCGGCAGTTCGCGGAACAACAGCGAATCGACGCCCAGTACTTCGCATGCCTCTCGGCATTCGCCTCGAATTCCCCGCCAAAATCCCCGGTTCCATAGCGGATGCTCGTCCTCGCCGTGTCCGGTGAGCACGGCAACGGTAACGGACTGGCCGGCGGCGGCCCTCTTGGCAATCGTGCCGCCCACGCCCAGCGTCTCGTCATCGGCATGCGGGGCGAGAACCAGTATCGTCATCCAATATTTCCTTTCCAACGCTACGGCGGCACAATTTCCGGAGCGGCCGCCGCGCCGACCCACCATTGTTAAGCAGGCGGGTGGTGTAATTCTCTCGGAGTCAGTCTGGGTTTCCTTGTCCTCGACGAAAAAGCACCACGTGACAGCTCGTCGGATAGATAAATCATCCGACTTTCCCGTACAACTTCATACCCCGGGCGGCCCGCAACACCGTCAGGCCGATCGTCCAACCCGGCGTCCGCATGAAGGGAACATGGAATAAGAAGACCCGTCGGACCATCAGGCCGTAGCCTTCGACAAAACCGCCCCCAGCCCCCGGCGGGTTGAACCGATCTCCTTCTCGGTCGGCGTCGGATGGAACAGATACATCAGACCCGTTTCTCCAAGTTCCCGGGCTGTCGGCAGTGGTTCGTGAAGCCCGAGCCCCGTCGCATGGATAGCCTTCTCGCGATAACCCTCCAGACAGCCGCCCTGATAGCAGGGAATACCAAGTCCGGCCAGCTCTTCAATGATGCGGTCACGCGCCAAATTCGTGGCCGGGCGGCCCGGCCTGACAAAGACATGGAAGCGATAGCGGGCATTCTCGACATCATCCGGGACGGGCGGCACGCGGACCGCCTCGAAGCGGCGGCAAACATCGGCGGCGAGCCGGATGGCGGCCGCGGAGCGATGGCGTGGCGACGGCGATCCGCCCGCCGATCCGCCGGCCCGCCCTGGAGACGGGCCGGCGGGATGCGACGGCGTCAGGTGACGCTTTCGCCGTGCAGGCGGATGTCGAGGCCTTCGCGTTCGCTTTCCTCGTCCACCCGGATCCCGATCACCAGGTCGATTCCCTTGATCAGGATGGCGGAGACCACGGCGGTGTAGAGAATCGTCGCGACGATGCCCTTGGCCTGCAGCACCACCTGGTAGGCGTTGCCTTCCAGGAGGCCCGCCGTGCCGCCGATCGCCTCGCTGGCGAAGACGCCGGTCAGCAGGGCGCCGACGATGCCGCCGATGCCGTGGACGCCGAAGACGTCGAGCGAGTCGTCGTAGCCGAGCTTGATCTTGAGCCAGGTCACCGCGAAGTAGCAGACGAGGCCGGCGATCGCGCCGAGAATCAGGGCGCCGCCCGGCGTGACGAATCCGGCCGCTGGCGTTATCGCCACCAGGCCGGCGATCGCGCCCGAGGCGATGCCCAGCACGCTAGGCTTGCCGTCGCGCATCCACTCCACCGCCATCCAGGCCAGCGCGGCGGCGGCAGCCGCGATCTGCGTCGCCGCCATCGCCATGCCGGCGCCGTTGTCGGCGGCGAGTGCGCTGCCGGCGTTGAAGCCGAACCAGCCGACCCAGAGCAGCGAGGCGCCGATGACCGTCAGGCCGACGTGGTGCGGCGCAAGGTTCTCTCGGCCGTAGCCGATCCGCTTGCCGAGCATGATGCAGACCACCAGCGCAGCGACGCCCGAGTTGATGTGGACCACGGTGCCGCCGGCGAAGTCGAGCACGCCCTGGCCGCCGAGGAAGCCGCCGGAACCCCAGACCCAGTGGGTGATGGGCGCATAGACCAGAATCGACCACAGGACGATGAAGACCATCAGGGCGGAGAATTTCATCCGCGCCGCCACCGCGCCGGTGATCAACGCCGGGGTGATGATGGCGAAGGTCATCTGGAAGGTCATGAAGACGCTTTCGGGGATCGTCCCGCTCATCGCGTCCTTGGGCATGCCGGCCAGGAAGATCTTGGAGAAGCCGCCATGGAAGGCGCCCTCGCCGCCGAAGGCCAGGCTATAGCCGATCACCATCCAGATCACGGTGGCGAGACAACAGGTGGCGAAGCTCTGCATCATGGTCGACAGCACGTTCTTCTTGCGCACCATGCCGCCATAGAAGAGCGCGACGCCCGGGATCGTCAACATCAACACGATGGCGGTCGAGGTCAGCATCCAGGCGGTGTCGCCGCTGTTCAGCTCGTCGGCGAGCGCGGGGCTCGCCGCGAGCAGCACGGCCAGCGCCGCGAAAATCGCGGCGGCCGGGCGAAATCGGGTGATGGGCATCGGAATTCCTTTCCCTGTTCGGGTTTTTGTCTGGGGGCGGGGCTCAGAGCGCATCGGAATCGCGCTCGCCGGTGCGGATGCGCACCGCGCGGGCGAGCTCGTGGACGAAGATCTTGCCGTCGCCGATCTGTCCGGTACGGGCCGCGTTGGTGACCGTGTCGACCACCTGGTCGACCAGATCGTCGTCGACCGCCACCTCGAGCCGGATCTTCGGCAGGAAGTTCACGGCGTATTCCGCGCCGCGATAGATCTCGGTATGGCCTCCCTGCCGTCCATAGCCCCGGGCCTCTGTGACCGTCAGGCCCTGGACGCCCATCTCGGTCAAGGCCTCGCGGACCTCGTCCAGCTTGAACGGCTTGATCACCGCCGTGACGAATTTCATGACTGTCTCCTCCGTCGTGTCGCCTGGCGACGGCGGCCCACGTGAAGCGTGGTCCCGCCGTCGCGGTCACCCATCGCTTTTCACGAGCCGTGCCAGAATAGGCGAGTTTTCTCAACCCTTTGAAATAGCTGAAATATCAGGCGATACACGACCGTCGGGGTCGTCATCGCCGATATCTCGATGCATTTTTTTTGGCTCAATTCGTGAAATGTATGCGTCACCTTGTTACGGCGGCGGCGAGGCAGGCTCGGTCATTGGCGCCGGGGGCGAGGCCGACGAGGTGGAACCAGCTCAGGTAGTTGTCCAGATAGCGGGTGGCGATGCCGCGGCGGGGACGCAGGAAGTCCTTCAACCGGCTGTGGCGGCTGTTCACCGTCTGCACATGCAGATCGCCCCGAACCCGTTCCCCCATCGAGCGGTTGAGTGCTTCGTGGCTCACCCCGAGCGCGGCGGCGCAAGGTGGATAGCTCGCGCCACCGTCGGAGACCAGCAGGGCGTCCTTCGCGACCACCGGGTCGAGAGCAGCCGTGAGCGCCGCCGCGTCGACCCTGGGCAGCACCGCGCTCACCGTCGTCCCGCTCCGGTCCGCCGCCATGAGAACCGGCACCTGCTCGCGCGAGAGGCCGCGCTTCTTCGCCTTGCCGCCCCGCCGCCGTGCCTTGCGTCCCAGCCCGCGCGCGCCCTTCCGGCTCTCCAGGACGTAGGTCTCGTCCGCTTCCACGATCCCCTTGAGCACCTCCGAATCGCTCCGCGCCGCCGCCAGAAACCGGTGACGCCAGCGGAACGCCGTGCTCACCGCCACGTCGCAGCGCGCCGCCGAGGCCTTCACCGTCTCCCCCTCCGCCAGCGACGCCCCGAACGACAGCCAGCGTTCCTTGTGGTGCAGGCCCGACAGCGGCGTACCGGTCAGCGCGTTGAAGGTCCTGCCGCAGCCCTTGCACTGGTAGCGCCGCAGACCCCGCGCCATACCGCGCGAAACCGCCCCTTCGCTCGCGCAGTGCGGACAGCGCCGGGCCTCGTCCACACCAAGCTCGATCGCGGCCTTCGATGCCTCGCCTTCGCTCCGGCCCGACAGCACCGCGAGCGCCTCGTGCCGCTGCACGCGCGTCAGCCCGCGCGCCGCCGAAAGCCACACCTGGAAACCCTTGCCGTCCATGACCCAACCTCCTGACGTTCCGGGCATTCTATCACAAATGCATACGTTTCACGAATTGAGCCTTTTTTTATGCAGAATTGCGCGGGAGGTGAATATTTGGGCGGAACGGGGCCCGCGCGCCGGGAGAGTGGACAGGGGCGGTCCGGCGGGTGATGGTGGCGCCATGGCGAAGGCGGCGAAACGGGCATCGCGCAAGGCGGCCGAGACCGGGATCACGGCGGACTTGGCGATCGTCGGCGGCGGGCTGATCGGCATGGCGCTGGCCCGCGCCGCGGCGGTGGCCGGCCTGGAGGCGGTGGTGCTGGATCGCCAGGATCCGGCGCGCTTCGCCGAGGACGCCTTCGACGGCCGGGTCACCTCGATCGCCCAGGGCACCGCGATCATGCTCCGGGCGATCGGTGCATGGCAACATCTCGAAGGCCGCAACGAGGCGATCCTGGAGATCCGCATCGCCGACGACCGCGCCCCGCTCTATCTGCATTTCGACCACCGCGAGGTCGGGGATCGGCCCTTCGGCTACATGGTGGAGAACCGCCATCTCCGCGCCGCCCTGGCTCGCGCCGTCGGCGAGAGCCCGGCCGCCCGTCTCTTGGCGCCGGTCGAGATCGCGGGAATGGAGCGCGATGCCCGCGGCGTTCGCCTGCGGCTCGCCGACGGGCGCGAGGTACGGGCCCCGCTGCTGGTGGCGGCCGACGGGCGAACTTCCACGCTGCGCGAGGCAGCCGGCATCCGCTCGCTCGCCTGGCGCTATCCCCAGGAGGCGATCGTGGCCACCCTTCGCCACCCCGAACCACACTACGGCGTCGCCAAGGAGCATTTTCTTCCCGGCGGCCCCTTCGCCCTGCTGCCGATGACGGAACGCCGGTCCTCCATGGTCTGGACCGAGCGGGCGGCCATCGCCGAGGCCATGATGGCGCTCGACGAGGGCGAATTCGAAGCCGAGATCCGGGGGCGCGCCGGCGACCACCTGGGCGAGGTGAGCGTGACCAGGCCCCGCTGGCGCCATCCCCTCGGCCTCTCGAACGCGGAGCGCTATATCGACCGCCGCTTGGTCCTGGTCGGCGACGCGGCGCATTCCATGCACCCCTTGGCCGGCCAGGGCCTGAACCTCGGCTACCGGGATGTCGCCTGGCTGGTGGAGATCCTGGGCCGGCGCGCGCGCCTCGGCCTGGATCTCGGCGCGGCGGAGGGGCTGGAGGCCTATCAGCGCCGCCGCCGGGCCGACGCGCTGGCCATGTTGGTGATGACCGACGGCCTCAACAGGCTGTTCTCCAACGATATCGCGCCGCTCCGCCTGGCCCGCGCCCTGGGCCTCGGCGCGGTCGAGCGGGTGGGGCCCCTGAAGCGCTATTTCGAGCGCCGCGCCAGTGCCACGGCCGGCGACCTGCCGGCGCTGATGCGGGCCGGCTGATCCCGAGCGGCGATGCATACCGCGGATCGCGGATCGATAAGCGCGACCGCGCGCCGGAACTTATGCGAGGAAGAGCTCAGGTAGCGCTTGAACGCACGACGAGCGGCGCTATTCCGTCGCTCGCGGTGTGTTGCTACACTTCGCCCTTCATCGCAGGAGGCGCATTCATGTCGAATTCCATGATTTACGTCGGGATCGCCGGCTATGTCGGCCGTCCCGAGGCCGAGGGCGCGGTCGGTGTCTTCCGCCGCCCGACCGACGGCGGCGAATGGGAGCACGTGCTCGCCAGCCACGAGGTGCACACGGTCTTCGTCCACCCCGAGGACGCGAGCCTGGTTTTCGCCGGCACGAACGACGGCGTCTGGTTCAGCGCCGACCGGGGCGCGAGCTTCCGGCGCGCCGAGTTTCCCGAGACCAGCATGCAGATCTGGAGCTTCCTGGTCTGCGAGACCGATCCGGATGTTATGTACGCGGGCGCCTCGCCGATCGCCGTCTACCGTTCCGAAGACCGGGGCCGGAGCTGGCGCGAGCTGGGCGAGCCGGACATCCCGGAGCGCTGCGCCGGCCCCTTCTATCCCCGCGTCATGCGGCTGGCCCAGACGCCGGGCCGGCCGGAGGAGATCTACGCCGCGCTGGAGATCGCCGGCGCCATGCGCACGAGGGACGGCGGCCAGACCTGGGAGGACCTGGGCGACGACCTGGTACGCCTCTCCGAGCGCCCGCACCTGGGAAGCGCCATCGTGCAGCAGGAGACCCAGGCCGAGGGCATGCTCGACGGCCACGCCATCGCCATCGCCGCCGCCAAACCCGACCAACCGATCCTGGCGGCGCGCATGGGGCTTTTCGCAACGGGCGACGGCGGGACGAGCTGGGAGGACCTGGAGATCAAGCGCTTTTCGCCGACCACCTACGGGCGCGACATCAAGGCCTCGCCGCACGACCCGGCGGTGCTCTACAGCGCGCTCTCGGTGGCGGCGGCGAGCCACGACGGCGGCGTCTACCGCTCGCGCGACGCGGGCGAGACCTGGGAGCGTTTCGACAAGGTCCAGGTGGGCGGCACCATCATGTCGATCGGCCTGCACACCTCGGACCCGGACCAAGTCTACATCGGCGCCCGCTACGACGGCGAGGTCTTCGGCACGCGCGACGGCGGCGAGACCTGGGAGGCGATGCCGATCCCGGGTCCGGTGAAGGACATCTATTCCGTCGCCTGCGGCTGACCCGGCCACGGGGCGCCTCATGCATGGGATCTGCATGTCCCTTACGCGGATCGAGTAGGCTTTACCCGGATTTGCCAACTTGCCGCCCGGCGGGATAGGGGGACACGATGGAATTTCGCCAGGCGTCGAAAAGGCGGTGAGTTCCCTGATTCACTCCGAGACGAATCAAGAGGGAACCCTAAAATGGCATCCTGGTCGACATCCTCTCCGAGACGCCACGAGGTGGGTTCGCCTTCGGCGCGAAAATCTTGATGGCTCCGGCACGTTCCGGGTTGTTTACGGTCGAGCATTGAAGCCAGCGGCGATCGCTCGATGCCGCCCGAAGTCCTCGACGATCAATCGTAGACGCGGCGCGGCGGCGCCAGCACGCGGCGGACCATGGGCTCGAAGTGGGCCAAGGGCGCGGTGTCGTAGTCGGGGTCGAACGAGCACTGGTCCCAGCTCTCGCGGAAGGCGGCGGCGGCGGCGAAGTGGGGATGGCCCCGGTGGCGCGTCCGGGCGTCGCGGTTGCCGCCGATCTTGTCGAAATAATAATGGCTCAATTCGTGAAGCGTATGCATTTGTGATAGAATGCTCGGAACGTCAGGAGGTTGGGTCATGGACGGCAAGGGTTTCCAGGTGTGGCTTTCGGCGGCGCGCGGGCTGACGCGCGTGCAGCGGCACGAGGCGCTCGCGGTGCTGTTGGGCCGGAGCGAAGGCGAGGCATCGAAGGCCGCGATCGAGCTTGGTGTGGACGAGGCCCGGCGCTGTCCGCACTGCGCGAGCGAAGGGGCGGTTTCGCGCGGTATGGCGCGGGGTCTGCGGCGCTACCAGTGCAAGGGCTGCGGCAGGACCTTCAACGCGCTGACCGGTACGCCGCTGTCGGGCCTGCACCACAAGGAACGCTGGCTGTCGTTCGGGGCGTCGCTGGCGGAGGGGGAGACGGTGAAGGCCTCGGCGGCGCGCTGCGACGTGGCGGTGAGCACGGCGTTCCGCTGGCGTCACCGGTTTCTGGCGGCGGCGCGGAGCGATTCGGAGGTGCTCAAGGGGATCGTGGAAGCGGACGAGACCTACGTCCTGGAGAGCCGGAAGGGCGCGCGCGGGCTGGGACGCAAGGCACGGCGGCGGGGCGGCAAGGCGAAGAAGCGCGGCCTCTCGCGCGAGCAGGTGCCGGTTCTCATGGCGGCGGACCGGAGCGGGACGACGGTGAGCGCGGTGCTGCCCAGGGTCGACGCGGCGGCGCTCACGGCTGCTCTCGACCCGGTGGTCGCGAAGGACGCCCTGCTGGTCTCCGACGGTGGCGCGAGCTATCCACCTTGCGCCGCCGCGCTCGGGGTGAGCCACGAAGCAGTCAACCGCTCGATGGGGGAACGGGTTCGGGGCGATCTGCATGTGCAGACGGTGAACAGCCGCCACAGCCGGTTGAAGGACTTCCTGCGTCCCCGCCGCGGCATCGCCACCCGCTATCTGGACAACTACCTGAGCTGGTTCCACCTCGTCGGCCTCGCCCCCGGCGCCAATGACCGAGCCTGCCTCGCCGCCGCCGTAACAAGGTGACGCATACATTTCACGAATTGAGCCATAATAATAGCCCTGGAACAGGCCATGGTGCTTCAGGGTCCTGTGGTTGGCCTCGGAGATATAGGGGCGCAGCATCGCCGCCGCGACCTCGCCGTGGTTATCCGGGGCGATGGTATCGGCGACGTCGTGCAACAGCGCCACCACGATCGTCTCCTCGTCGGCTCCCTTGCGCATCGCCCGGGTAGCCGACTGGAGGGAGTGGCGATTGCGGTCGATATTATAGCCGAGCGTCGGCCCGCGCATGCCCTCGAGCAAGGCGAGCACCGAATCCGCCAGATGCGCGTCGCGATGGGATCGCCACAGGCCACCGAGGAATTCATACTCCTCGGCGGTGCCGTCGGCCATCGCCGTGAAGGCCGCCCGTTCCATTGGCATCAGCCCTTCGGAGCGAGGGCTTCCACCGCCGCCCAATCGGGCGTCGCATCGACCTGGGGGTCGAGCGGCTGGATGCAGACGTGGTCGGCGCCGGCATCGAAATGGGCCTGGACGACAGCCTCGATATCGTCCGGCTCGCCCCAGGCGACCATGGCGTCGAGGAACTTCTCGCTCCCGCCGCCGGCGAGCTCGCCTCCGCCGAAGCCAGTGCGGAGCCAGTTGTTGTAGTAGTTGGGCAGGCGCAAATAGCGCTCGATATGGCTCGCGGCGACCTTGCGCGCCGTCGCGGCGGATGACGTCAGGCAGACCGCCTGCTCGACACAGAGGAGGGCATCCGGCCCCATGATCTCGCGCGCCGTTCGGGTGTGCTCGGGAGTGACGTTGTAGGGCAGCGCGCCGAGCGTCCGCTCCGCCGCCAGCGCCAGCATCTTGGGGCCGAGCGCGGCCAGCACCACCTGGCGGGCGGACACCTCGACCGCGACCTCGGCGGCGTCCATGCCGTCGAGATAGGCCCGCATGGCGGAAAGCGGCTTGCCGTACTCGTGACCCCTGGCACCCTCCATGATCGGCTGGTGGGAGACACCGAGGCCCAGCAGGAAGCGACCGTCGTAGAGCGCGTTCAGCGTGTTGTGGCCCTGTACCGCCGCCATGGCGTCACGGGCGTAGATGTTGGCTATGCCGGTGGCGGCGACAAGCCGTTCCGTTCGGCCAAGGAGATAGCCGCCGAGCGCCAGGGCCTCGTACGCGGTGCTCTCGGGATACCAGAGGGCGCTGTAGCCGTTGGCCTCCGTCCGCCGGGCGAGGTCGCCCAGTTGCGCGCGGTTCAGCGCGTTTGTCGAGGCCCAGATGCCGCGTTTGCCGATGTCCATGTTTGGGTCCCTCGCATCACGTCGAACGATTGCGGCAAAGCCAGCATGAAGCCGGCGCCGATGCAAGCCGCCCCGGCTCAGGCGCCGGGGCGGCCGACGCCGATCCCCATGCGGCGGCCGACCTGCGGGGCCGGTGGCAGGGCGTCGTGGCGGATCTTGATTTCCCACAGCCAGGCCTGAATCTCCTCATGCATTGGGGCCGATCTGCGCGTCTCCTCGGAGATGTGAATGGTCATCAGCTCGTTTGTCGCGGCGAGATAGCCTTCCTCCCCGTGGTACATCTCATGGAAATAATGGATCCGCTTGGCGTCGAAATCGAGCAGCCGGGTGGTAAATCGAAGCGGATCGCCGGCGCACAGCTCACGGATATAGTTGATGTGCCCCTCGATCGAGAAGGTGGTGACGTTGTGCCGGTCGCGGTGCGGCCGGTCGAGGCCGATGTAGTCAAACCAGGCATCGGTCGCGAAGTCGAAGACGACCATGTAGTAGCCCATGTTCATGTGCGCGTTGTGATCGATCCACGCCTCGTGGACGGCATCGCGGTAGGCGTCGAACGGCGCCGGTATGTCCATCGTTCCCACTCACTTTCGTCATTACCCTGAACACCCGTTCATATAGCCAAGGCGGTGGCGGCGATCCAGATCGCGGGCGGTCGCGAAAGCCGATAAACTCGGACGCGTCGAAGGAATCGGTGGAGGCGGGACGATGACGCGGAGCTATGAGGGGCGCTGCCACTGCGGCGCCATCGAGGTGGTGCTGGAAAGCGCCAAGTCCCCGGCGGAACTGGGGGTGCGCGAGTGCGACTGCAGCTTCTGCCAAGGCCACGGCGCGCGTACCACCTCGGATAACGCCGGCCGGGCCACGATCACGCTCCGGGCCGCCGAAAACCTGAATCGCTACCACTTCGGTCTGCATACCACGGACATCCTGGTCTGCCGCGATTGCGGCGCCTACGTGGGCGCCTATTTCGAGGCCGACGACGGCCAGGGCTTCGCCACCCTCAACACCCGCTACTTCGCCGCCGCCGCCGAGTTCCCCGAGGCGAGCCAGTCCCACTACCAGGGCGAGGACGCGGCCGGCCGCGCGAACCGCCGCCTCGGGATGTGGACGCCGACGGTGATTCGGGAGTAGGCGTGTCGTTTGCTTGTGTCGGAGGTCACGCGCGACGGGTAGCTTAACTAATGTAATTAGTCACATTGCATGTCCTCACGATACAGAGATTCGGAAGCCGGGCGTCGAGACGGTTTTTCGAGCGCGGCGACGAACGCCACATCGGCGTCGATCATCGCGAGACCGTGCGGGATATCCTCGCGCGACTGAATGCATCCGTTGCGCCCGAGGACATGGACCTGCCCGGATTCCTCCCCCATCGGCTGAAAGGCGATTACGCGGGCTTCCGGGCGGTGACGGCGCGCGCCAACCGGCGGATCATATTCCGTTTCCAGGGAGGCCATGCCGTCGAAGTCGACTACGTGGACCAACATTAGGCCCGAAGGTGAATCCATGCTCATGCACAATCCGCCCGTCGCGAGGCTTCGGTGGCAGTCCGGAAATCCGGCTGCCGCGGCAAATGCAGTACGATTCGTGGCGGGCACGGTGGCGCAAGGGAGAAATCAAGGTCCAGAGGTTCGAAGCCGCGTAGAGTGTTCGAGAAGACCCGCCGTCCCGGAAACGAAATACCGTCCAGACGTCGCGCGCCTTAGCGCCCTCCCGCTCGGCGGCGGCGGTTTTCCTCCAGCTCCTCGGGCGAGAGTTCGAAGCCGACCACGATTTCGAAGTTCGCGCCGCTCTGGGAGTCCTCCAGGCGAAGGCGCTGGGCCAGTTCCTCCGTGACGCTGGCGCGGCGCCGGCCCTCCTCGAAGACGACCGCCGCCTCGAAGACCTCGCGCGCGAGGATGCGCTGGCGCTCGTCCAGCACGGCGACGAAATAGGGAATGCGCGCCTCGCCGGCGCCCGCGCCCGGTCCCCGCTCGGCGATCACCTCGACGTCGAGGGCGACGGCGAGCCGGCTGCCCTTGTAGTGGCATTCGAGGCTGTTCTGGCCGAAGCTCGCCCGGTAGGCGACATCCAGCAGGTCCCGGCCGGCACCCGGCTGGTAGCGAACGACCTCGCCCGCCTCCTTCAGCACAAGCGCCACTGGACAGGGCTTCGGCGGCTCCTTGTCGAAGACGCCGCAACCGGCGAGCGCGACGAGCAGCCCGGCGAGGATGCCGGCACGTCGAAGCGCCGTCATGGCCGCCCGCACTATAGGTCGTTGTGGGCGCCGTCGCAGAGCGGGGCGTTGCCGCTCTTCTTGCAACCGCAGAAATAGACCGACCGGGACCGCTTGGCCTCGTAAGCGACGGGCGTGAATTCGGTATCCTTATGGGAGCCGTCGCAGAACGGCTGATTGGCGCTCTTGCCACAGGCACACCACCAATATTTCCGCCCTTCCTTCACTTCGAACTCGAAGGGTGACTTCTGCGCCACGACCGGCTCGCTCATCGGATCCCCTTTCCTTGGATGCCCGCCTGTATTAGAAAGACCCGAGCCGAACGGCCCGGAATGCCGCGGGACGGCGGCACAATAGGCTGGATCGCCGCCGGGGCACAAGCGCCCGATACCGGCGGTCCGAGGAGTTCGAGCGAGGGCCATGGGCAAGCGACCTTTGAAGATTCTCCTTGCCGCGCCGCGTGGCTTTTGCGCCGGCGTCGACCGGGCGATCCAGATCGTCGAGCTGGCGATCGAGCGTTTCGGCGCGCCGATCTACGTCCGCCACGAGATCGTCCACAATCGCCATGTGGTGGAAAACCTCGAGACCCAAGGCGCCATCTTCGTCGAGGAGTTGGAGGAAGTGCCGCCGGGCGCGAACGTGATCTTTTCGGCCCATGGCGTGCCCAAGTCGGTGCCGGTCGAGGCCAAGGACCGCAACCTCTACTATATCGACGCCACCTGCCCTTTGGTGTCCAAGGTGCATCGCGAGGCCGAGCATCATTTCAACAACAACCGCCACGTCATCCTGATCGGCCATGCCGGCCATCCGGAAGTGGTCGGCACCATCGGTCAGCTGCCGTCGGGCGCGATCACGCTGGTTGAAACGGCGGACGACGTCGAGGCGCTTGAGATCGACGATGGCGTGGGCCTCGCCTACATCACCCAGACCACGCTCTCGGTCGACGAGACGGCCCAGATGGTGGACGCGCTCATTCGGCGCTTTCCCCGTATCGCCGGGCCACGCAAGGAAGACATCTGCTTCGCCACCACCAACCGCCAAGCCGCCGTCAAACGGATCGCCGAGCGCTGCGATCTGTTCCTGGCCATCGGCGCGCCGAACTCGTCGAACTCGCTCCGATTGGTCGAGGTGGCGCGGCAGTCGGGCTGCGAGGAAGCCTATCTGGTGCAGCGCGCGCGCGATCTCGACTGGTCGATGATCGAGAAGGCAGACACGATCGGCATCAGCGCCGGTGCCTCGGCGCCCGAGGTCCTGGTGGAGGAGGTGATCGGCGCCCTCAAGGAACACCGCAGAATCGAGATGGAGGAAATCAAGGTCGCCGAGGAGCACGTAACTTTCAAACTTCCGCGCGAACTGCGCGAGATCGCCTGAGCGCCGTGCCGCCGTCACGCCATGGCCGTATACACGGACATCTCGGACGAGGAACTGATCACCTTTCTGGAGGAGTACGACATCGGCCGGCCGGTCGCCTGCAAGGGCATCGCCGAGGGCGTCGAGAATTCCAACTTCCTGCTGCAAACCGACCAGAGCCTCTACATCCTGACCATCTATGAAAAACGGGTGGCGGCGGCGGACCTCCCCTTCTTCCTGGGCCTGATCGGGCATTTGAGCGCCAAGGGCGTCCCCTGCCCCCTGCCGGTGGCGGCGCGCGACGGCCGGGCGCTCCGCCGGATTGCCGATAAACCCGCCGCCATCGTCACCTTCCTGCGGGGCAACTGGCCCCGGCGCCAGACGGCCTCGCACTGCGAACAAGTGGGCGCGGCGCTGGCGGAGATGCACCTCGCGGGCGCCGATTTCACCCTTTGCCGCGCCAACGCGCTCTCGATCGAAGGCTGGGGCGGCCTCGTCGCCGAAACCGCCTGGCGCGCCGACGGGGTCCGCCAAGGCCTGCGCGAGGAAATCGTCGGCGAGTTCGAAGCCCTACGGAACGCCTGGCCCGAGGACCTGCCTTCGGGCGTGATCCATGCCGATCTCTTCCCAGACAACGTTTTCTTCCTGGGCGATACATTCTCGGGCCTGATCGATTTCTATTTCGCCTGCAACGACGCCTTCTCCTACGACATCGCCATCTGCCTTAACGCCTGGTGTTTCGAAAACGACGTCGACTTCAACATCACCAAGGCGCGCCGCCTGCTCGCCGGCTATCGCCGGGTACGCGAACTCGAGCCGAGGGAATTGGACGCCCTGCCCGTTCTGGCGCGGGGCGCCGCGTTCCGCTTCCTGCTGACCCGCCTCTACGACTGGCTGAACCAGGTCGAAGGCGCGCTGGTGAAGCCGAAGAGCCCGCTCGAATACCTGACCCGGCTCCGCTTCCACCGCCAGGTCGCGGGGCCCGGCGCCTACGGTCTCGATTGAGGGCGTCGCTACCTCTTCCCCGCCCGCTCCGGTATGGTGAACTCATGGCCATGGACGATCCCCAGATCGAGCGTTATGCCCGCCACATCATCCTGCGCGAGGTCGGCGGCCTCGGGCAGGAGCGGTTGCTGGCGAGCCGAGTGCTGGTGGTTGGCGCGGGCGGGCTCGGCTCGCCCTTGATCACCTACCTCGCGGCGGCCGGCGTCGGCGCGATCGGCATCGTCGACGACGACCGGGTCTCGCTCTCCAATCTGCAGCGCCAGATCCTGCACGGCACCGCCGACGTCGACCGGCCGAAGGTCGAAAGCGCGATCGATGCGGTGGAGCGGATCAACCCGGATGCGGGAATCGAGCCGCACGCCCACCGTCTCGACGCCCAAAACGTGATGGAGCTGATCGCCGGCTACGACCTCGTCGCCGACGGTTCCGACAATTTCGACACCCGATTCCTGTTGAACGATGCCTGCCACCTGGGCGGCAAGACCTTGGTCTCTGCGGCGGTGTTGCGCTTCGACGGCCAACTCTCGACCTACATGTCGCACCTGGGCGGCGAGCATCCTTGCTATCGCTGCGTCTTTCCCGAACCGCCGCCCGCCGACCTCATGCCGTCCTGCGCCGAGGGCGGCGTGCTGGGCGCCGTCGCGGGCGTCATGGGCGGCCTGCAGGCGACGGAAGTGATCAAGGAGCTGCTGGATATCGGCGAGAGCATGTCGGGTCGCCTGCTGATCTACGACGCGCTTCGAAGCGAGTTCCGAAATGTCCGCGTTCGCCCCGACAGCCGGTGCCGGCTCTGTGGCGACAATCCGACGATCCGCGCCGTCGGTCGCGATGCCGCCTGAGAGCGAGGCCAGCGGCGCCCTGGCGCTGGTCATCCATTCGGACGATTTCTCCCGCGTGTACTACGCCCTCGCCATGGCCAGCGCCGCCGCCGCGCTCGAGCGGCCGGCGACCCTCTTCTTCACCATGGGCGCGACGCGGGCCCTCGTCGCAACCGACGGCCGGGGCGGGCCCGGCTGGCACGCGCTTCAGGGCGACCCAGCGGCACGCGACCGCGAACTCGCCGCCGCCGGTACCGGCGACTTCGAGACCCTGCTGGAGGCTTGCGGCGAGCTCGATGTCCGCATCATGGTCTGCGAGGCGGGCCTGAAGGCGATGGGGCTGGCCCGGGGCGACCTCCGCGCCGACGTCCAACTCGAGGAGGGTGGTCTCGCCACCCTGCTGCTGGAGGCGGGCGACCAGGCGAGGATCGTTTTCGTCTGAGGCCAGCCGAGATCAAAGTCCGAGGTCGCGGATCTCTTCGGCGAGCGGCGTCATGCCGAGCGCGTTGGCCAGCTCCAGCGCCTCGGCGGCGATGGGCGGCTTGGCCCCGAGCGCGGCCCGGGTTGCCAGAACGTGGGCCCGCAGGGGCCGCATTCCGCGCGCTTCCGCCGCGCGCGACACGCCATCGAGCGGCCCCGCGACTTCGGCGCCTTGCCCGCCCTCGCGCCGAGCGCATTCGACCAGGGCCCACTCGGCCCAGGCCAGCACGCCCTCGTCCGGCTCCGCGGTGCCGCCCTGCGACCTGGCGTTGGCCGCCAGCTCGCGCGCCTCGTCGACCCGCCCGGCGACCAGCGCGGCGCGCGCCAGCCAGACGAAGGCGAAGGCGTGCATCATGCTCGGCGCAAACTCGCTGGCACCGGGGTCGAGGGCCATGTCCATCGCCGCCGCCATATCCTCCAGGCGACCGAGGCGCGCATAGACGTAGGCGACGCGGCCCGCGACCCAGGGCATGGCTGCGGCGACCGAATGAATCTCGATCTGGCGGAGGCCTTCTTCCAGCGGGCGGATCGCGTCCTCGAAATCGCCGCGCAAGGCAAGGGCATGGCCGATGCCGAAGCAGCTGACGCTGATGGAGTAGGCATGCTTGGCGGCGAGTGCCGTGTCGAAGGCGGCGCGACCGAGGGTCACCGCCTCGTCGAAGCGTCCCAACTCCGCCAACGCCACGGCGCCGAAGGAACCGACGAAGGTTTGCACCAACCCGCCGAAGCGCATCAGGTCGCCGGCCACGGGTCGCAGCAGTTCGGCACCGGCGAGTCCACTGTCGGCGGCGGTTCGATAATCGCCCATCATCAGCGCCGCGCTGGCGATACGGTAATGTGCGACACCGCTCAGCTCATCGTCGTCGGCCGCCTCGGCGAGAGACAGAGCTTCCCGCGCAAGCGCCATGGCCGGACGGTTACGAGCGAAGGCCCAGTGGCTGCCGCTTTGATAGAGCAGCACTTCGACCAGGCGACGGCGATCGTCGAGTTCGCCGGCCAGCTCGCGCGCCTCCTCCATCAGCGCGAGAATACGGGCGGGCTCGCCCAACACGAAGAGGGCGTCGCGCAGCTCGAAGCGGCAATCGACCGCATCGCGCAGGTTCTCCGGCGATCGCGGCAGGTGGCCGAGCGCCTCGGCGACATGGTCGAAGGCTTCGACCGCCCCCCGGTTGGCGTTCATCGCCATGGCGCGATGTCCGGCCGCCATGGCGTGGCGGTGGACCTTCTCCCAGTCCTCGCCCGCGACGCCATGATAGACCAGCCGCTCCAGCCGTTCCTCCAGCCGCCCATCGAACAGCCGTTCCATCGCCGCCAGGATCTCGGTGTGCTTCTGGCGGCGCCGGTCTCGAAGCAGGCTTTCGTAGGCGACCTGGTGGGTGAGGGCGTGCTTGAAGGTATATTCGGGGTCGGGAAAAAGGCGCGTTTCATAGATAAATTCGCCGCTCTGCAAGACCACCAGCTGGTCCTGGAGATCGGCCTCGTCCAGCTCGCCCACCTCGGCTAGCAGGGTCAACTCGAAGTCCTTGCCGACCACCGAAGCCGCCTGCAGCAATTGCTTGCCCTCGGGCGGCAGGCGGTCGATCCGCGCGGCGATGACCGATTGGACCGAGGGCGGCACCCGGATCCGATCCACCGGCACGGTGAGGCGATAGGTGCCGCGCTCACCCTCCAGCACGCCCTCCTCGACCAGGCCCTGCACGGTTTCCTCGATATAGAAGGGATAGCCCTCCGTCCGTTCCATCAGGACGCGACGGAGACCTTCCAGCCCCTCGCCCGTGCCCAAGAGGTCGGCCAGTAATTCGTCGCTGCTCGCCTCGGGCAGGGGATCGATGCGGACGTGGCCGTAGCGGTTCCGTCCGATCCAGGGATCGGCGAACTCGGGGCGATAGTTGAACAGCAGCAGCAGGCGGGAGTGGCCGACGCCGCCGACCAGCAGATCTAGGAAGGCGAGGGTTTCCGCGTCCACCCAGTGCAGGTCCTCGAAGATCACCACCATCGGCTGCACATCGGCCTCGCGAAGCAGCAGGGTGCGGCAGGCATCGAGGGTCAGGCGTCGGCGCTGCGCGGGATCCAGGCCGGCGAAAGCGTCGTCGTCCGGCTGCGCGCCGAGCAAGGTCAGCAACGGCGCCGAAATCGCGGGGAGCTGTTCGTCCAGCGCCAGCAGCTTGCCGATGACCCGTTCGCGGATCCGCCGTTCATCGTCGCCGCCGACGACGCCGAAATAGATCCTCAGCAGGTCGATCAGCGGATGGAAGGCCGCGGCTCGGGCGTGTGAGACCGATCCGCTCTCCAGCACCAGGACGTCGCGCAACACCGGCCCGTGGACGAACTCGTAATAGAGCCGCGACTTGCCCACCCCCGCCTCGCCCATGACCGAGAAGCACTGGCCCTCGCCCCGCGAAGCCGCATGCCAGGCCCGCTCCAGGGTCCGGATCTCATCGTCGCGGCCAACGAAGCGGGTGAGCCGTCCTCGCTGGCGGGCGAGAAAGCGGGAGCGAATGTCGATCGCGCCCTTCAATTCGAACATCTCGACCGGACCATCCACGCCCTTGACCGGCACGCCGCCCAGGGCATCGACCTCAATGTAACCCTCGGCCAGGCGGAAGGTGTCCAGGGTCAGCCGGCAGGTCCCGGGGACGGCGATCTGCTCCATGCGAGCGGCGAGATGGACGGTCGAGCCGATCGCGTCATAGTCCATGGTGAGGTCATTGTTGATCGCGCGGACCACGACATCGCCGGAATTCATGCCCTGGCGAACCCGTGGATCGACGCCGTGCTCATGACGGATCCGAGGTGCCAGGCGGGCGAGCCGCGCTTGCATGGCGAGCGCGGCATAGCAGGCGCGGATGGCGTGATCCTCATGCGCGATGGGGGCGCCGAAGATCGCCATGATGCCGTCGCCCAGCACCTTGTTGACCGTGCCCTCGTATTGATGCACGGTGGCCATCATCTCGTCCACGGCGGCGCGCAACACGCCCGCCGCCGCGTCGGGGTCCATGTCGGCGATCAGTTCGGTGGAGCCCTTGATGTCGGCGAACAGCACCGTCACTTGCTTGCGCTCGCCCTCCAGCGCCGCGCGCGATCGGAGGATCCGCTCGCTCAGGTGTCGTGGCGCGGCGGCGACGGGTCCGGGTGCCCAGGGCGGGCCGCCGGGGCCCGCCCGTTCGCGAATGGCGCGCAACAGGCGCTTGCGATCGCCGAGCGAGAGGCCGAGCTCGCGGAGGTCCGCGTCCTCCAGCTCGGGCAGGACGTCGAAATCGACATCGTTCTCGGCGAAGGCCGGGGGATGCTTGCCGAGGCCCATCCCGTCCAGCCATTCGCCGATCGCGTCCGCCATCCCGGGCCCCCGCCGATGGGTGGAAACATGCCCGCGAAAGGATATATCAGCATCCGAGAGGATTGTCTGTCGGGAATGGCGCGGGGATGAAAAGACGCCTCAAAAGGCGATTACGCTCCAGCTCCCATGGAAACACGCGGGAGCGTTCGCCGCTTACCATATGGCCGACCGGTCCGGCGCTTGTCGGTCGGGGGGTATCTCGCTTCGTTTCCGCGAGGGCGGCGGTCCCATGGATTCCACTACCTCGGTATTGGAGGACAAGGCCCAAATCGGCATCGCTGAGTCGGACCCGATTTCCTTGGACACAGAATTGGCTTAATCGAAGTGTCCAAGGAGGACCGGAACATGGCCGATAATTTTGAGAAGAAAGTTGCTGTTGATGGGCCTGTGGTAAATGCGGGCGAGCTTGGCTCGTCCACGTTTTCCCCAGGCCAGGCTTTGCCGGCAGGCCCGCTGGGACTTGGCCAGCGATGGACGGTGGCGCGCAAGCGTGAGGTCGTTCCGCGGCTTTTGCGTGACGAGCCGGTGCAACTTCTGTCGCGCCAGTTGGGCGTAGAGATCTTCCGGCTCGAGCAGTGGCGTGAGAAAGCGATCGGCGGGATCGACGCCTCGCTCAAGCGACGCAAGGGCGATCCGGTGCAGGCGGAACTGGATAGCGCCATGAAGCGGATCGGAGAGTTGACCATGCAGGTGGAACTGCTGGAGGCCAAGACGGAGACCTTCGGCCCTTTGGGGCGGCGGAGGTCGCGGCGATGAGTGCCGCCACCTCGCCCGGCACGGGTCTGGCCTACGGCCTGCGGCGGGTCTGCGCCGCCTGGGGCATGGCCCGCTCCTCGTTCTACGCCATGACCTCCGGCCAGCACGCCGAGCAGCCGCCGGCAAAGCGTCGGGGACCGAAGCCCGCGATCTCGGACCAGGCGCTGCTGGTGGCGATCGAAGCCGACCTGGAGGCATCGCCCTGGGAGGGCGAGGGCTACCGCAAGGTCTGGGCTCGGCTTCGGGTCTGTCGCGACATCCGGGTTGCCCGCAAGCGGGTGCTCCGCCTGATGCGCGAGAACAATCTGCTCTCGCCCCATCGCTGCCGCCGCCGTGGCGGCAATCCCCATGACGGTGAGATCATCACTCATGCCCCGAACCTCATGTGGGGCACCGATGGCGTTCGGGTGTTCACGGTGGACGACGGCTGGGGCTGGATCTTCACCGCCGTCGAGCATTGGAACGCCGAGTGTGTCGGCTGGCATGTCTGCAAGCGCGGCGACCGCTTCGCCGCCCTGCAGCCGATCTCCATGGGGCTTGCCGGGCTGTATGGCTCGACCGCGGCCGGCGCGGCTCGGGGGCTGGCCTTGCGGATGGATCACGGCTCCCAGTATCTGTCGGACCACTTCACCAACCAGATCAAGTTCTGGGGCATCCAGCCGTCCTACGCCTTCGTCGCCGAGCCCCAGACCAACGGCGTCGCCGAGCGGTTCAATCGCACGCTGAAGGAACAGATCATCCATGGTCGCATCTACCGCAACATCGCGGAGCTGCGGGACGCCGTCCGCGACTTCGTCGAACTCTACAATGCCCAGTGGATCGTCGAAAAGAACGGCTACCTGAGCCCCGCTCAAGCTCGTCAGGCGTGGCACGCCGCGATCTCAATCAGGCCCGCCGCGTGAGACAAACTTGTGTCCAAGGAACCGGGTGCGCTACACAAATCGGCATCGCGACGGCCAACGATATCTCGACCGCGCGGGCGGCGGGCAAGCCCGTCGTCGCCGTGGCGGCGATCCATAGTCCCGACGAGGCAGGACTCATGACGCGGCATTACAAGGAAAACGCGGACGCCAGCTTCGAAAGCGCCTTCCTCGTCGCTTTGATTCCGCTCATCCAAAATGGCGACGTGCCGATCGGTTGGA
Source organism: Alphaproteobacteria bacterium (assembly GCA_965226475.1). Lineage (GTDB taxonomy): Bacteria > Pseudomonadota > Alphaproteobacteria > JASLMY01. The sequence goes on from CBDDDJ010000003.1 coordinate 1,176,537, forward strand.
TGGACCGTGGGAAGTGGCACGCCATGGCCGAAGATCTCGTCTCCGTCGGCCTGCCTCCGAAGGCTTTCGATCCGACCGATGCCTGCACCATGAAGCCGCTCAAAGCCATCCACCCAGAGGACAAAGTCCAATAATATCCCGTTATGAACGGTTGCGGGACATGAAGTCGTGATTGCCCGGCGCGGTCATGTACCTTGCGAGAATACCGGATCTATACCAAGTACCTGTCCGACCACCCTGGCGAGTTCATGTCCGCGGAACGGCTTCGTCAGCAATACGTTGTCGACTTCAATGAAACCACTGCCCTTGGCCGTCTCCGCCGGATAACCGGACATGAATATGACTTTCAGGTCGGTTTGGGCCGCGCGAATTCGCTCGACGAACGCCGGCCCGCTGGTGCCTCCGGGGAGGACGACGTCGGACAGCAGCAGGTCAATTGGCCGTCCCTGGGCTAAAATTTTGGGAATTATATCGAAAAGTGCCGAAACACCCTTGAAGATTCCGCCTTCGGCACTATATTGTAAGAGTAGGAGGCGGACACATGGCACATAAAGCACCCGGAAAATCCCACCGCAAGGGCCTGACCCTGGCAGATCTTTTCCGCATGTTCCCGGATGACACGACGGCGGAACGGTGGTTCGCGGAGCAGCGGTGGCCTGAAGGGCTGCACTGCCCTTACTGCGGATCGACCAACGTCCAGTCGGGCGCCAAGCACAAGTCTATGCCCTACCGCTGCCGCGAGAAAGAGTGCGCTAAACGCTTCAGCGTCCGCACCAAGACGCCCATGGAATCGTCGAAGCTAGGCTTTCAGGTCTGGGCGGTCGCGCTGTATCAGGTCACGACCAATCTCAAGGGCGTGTCAAGCATGAAGCTGCATCGCGACCTTGGGATTACCCAGCGGTCAGCATGGTTCTTAGCTCACCGTCTCCGCGAAGCATGGAAGGATAACGGAACACTGTTTGCTGGCCCCGTCGAGGTGGACGAAACTTTCATCGGCGGGAAGGAAAAGAACAAGCACGCCAACAAGAAGCTGAAGGCTGGCCGTGGCGCGGTTGGCAAGGCGATCGTTGTTGGTGCCAAGGACCGCGAGACTAACCGCGTGAGTGCCACTGTGGTGGGCAACACGGACGCCAAGACGCTTCAGGGCTTCGTCGGCGACCATGCCGCAAAGGGCGCGACCGTCTATACGGACGACCATGGCGGATATCAGGGAATGCCGTTCGAGCACGAAACCGTGAAGCACAGCGTCAGCGAGTATGTCAATGGCATGGCCCACACCAACGGGATTGAGAGCTTCTGGTCGCTCTTGAAGCGCGGTTATCACGGGACTTTCCACCACATGAGCGAGAAGCATCTAGATCGCTATGTCGCGGAATTAGCGGGCCGCCACAATAGAAGAAACGCCGACACTATCGACATGATGAGCGGCATGGCGAAGGGGATGGTCGGCAAAAGGTTAACATACCAGAAGCTTGTTGCGGACTAAGGTCAGCCCCGTTTTCCTCGGTTAACGGCGTCTTGCGATATTTCAACGGTTCGCCCCTCCTGATTGCCGACAATAGAGCCAAACCCATGTTCCAGTTCTTGGAACTCATACTTTGGGAGGTCTGGTTGTTCGACGACACGCGGCGTCGTCTTTACATTGCTGTCCGTTTCATGACGCGGCATGATCAGTGTCTCTCCGGTTTAGATGTTCAGGGTAGTAGTGTTTCCGTTTGATCCACTTGAATCCCTCGTATTTCGTCACAGTGGCTATGTCCGTGTCACCACCAACCACATTTGCTAGTGGCAAAAATGAAAAATAACGTTTCGTTACGTCGACAAGGAAATCAGCAAGGTTTATTGCATCCTGCACAGGCATTGAAGAATGCACTAAAGGAGTAGAGAATTTATTTTTCAAATCAGATATGCCTTGTTCTGACAAACCCTTCTGAACAAGCTCAAAGCTTACCTGATCATCAAATCCGGTTAGCAATCGGCTGATTGCTCTATGCTGCCCTCCCCACACCACTTGGGAATCGTCTTCTGCCTTTACGAGTTGTTTGACGGAATGAGATATTCCGTTTTCAATCACCAATTTCCATATTTCTCCGCGTGCTCCGTTTGCACCGTATCCACCAATCCAGAATTCAAACAGGTGGCGATTGGCAGGTAGTGGTTCTATTTCATTATAGGGCTTATCCCTTTGAGCCCGGTTTGACGAGATGTTGAGTTTCTGGTGGGCGTCGGCAGCATGTTCGTGTAATGTTCCGTCATGGCCAGCCGCTGGAAATATGACCGCCCCATGTCCCGCGCCGCCTTCGAGGCGCGCTTTCCCGATGAAGCCTCCTGTGCCCGGCATCTCGCCGCCAGGCGCTGGCCCGACGGCTTCGTCTGCCCCGCCTGCGGCCATGACAGGGGCTGGGAACTGAAGCGGCGCCGGGCGAGCTGGGAATGTGCGGCCTGCGGGAAGGAGACCTCGGTGACCGCAGGCACGATCATGCACCGCAGCCACTTGCCCCTGAAGACCTGGTTCATGGCCGTTCACATCGTGACCAGCCACTCGAATGGTATCTCCGCCCTGCAACTCCAGGCCCAGCTCGGGCTCGGCAGTTACAAGAGTGCCTGGCTCCTGCTGCACAAGCTGCGCCGTGCCATGGTCAATCCGGATCGCAGCCTGCTTGAGGACCTGATCGAGATCGATGAGGCCACCCTCCCGTTCCGCACCGCAAAAGACCCGGCCACAGGCGGGCAAGGTCGCAGCCCACAAGGCAAGATGCGCATTGCCGGCGCGGTCGAGCTATCGCCCGAGGGCGAGCCACGCCGCATCCGGCTGGCGCCGATCGGGGATTTCTCCGCGCGCAGCCTTCGTGCCTTCGTTGCCGGAACCTCGGCGCCGGGCGCGCGGGTGATTACCGATGGCTGGAGCGGTTATTGCGGCCTGCCCGACCACGACCACCAGCCCAAGGTCGTCGGTGCAACGCCCGCCCATCTCGTGCTGACGTGGATCCATCGTGTGTTCTCGAACCTGAAGCGCTGGGCGCTCGGAACCTTCCATGGCCTGCGCCGCGCCCATCTGCGCCGCTACCTCGACGAGTTCGTGTTCCGCTGGAACCGCCGCCGCCACACCGCAACGGCTTTCGATACCCTGCTCGGCATCGGCACGCGCCTGCGACCCGCCGACTACCGCGACATCGTCGGACAACACGTCTGATCCCGGCAGGCCGGGCGCCAGCCACCGCCCGCCCTCCGATCAGCCTCAATCGGAGCCGAATACCGGCCCTCCAGTCTGCCTGACAGCACTCGAAACCAACTTCCTCAAGTCCAAAAGCTCCCGCACATCCCCCGGCACGGTCCGAAAACCGTGCCTGGAACGTAGAAGGCCGATCAACATCTGGTGTGACCGGAAGCAAAGGGATAAGCCATTTCATTATATTTAGACTCGAAAAAATCTCGCGCGGCATTAGCCACTTCTTCGATGGTGTAGGTGTCCTTGTCTAACGCGTCGTTTCCTTCACCAGTTAGATGCAAACGTAAATCCTTGGCCAAATTGCTGATCGATGCTGGCCCGAAATGTCCAAGGCCGGAAGTCATGGCTACGATGGGCAGACCTCTATGAAGATTAAAAACCTTCAGACCATGTTCCCATATGTTCTGGACAGCCGAATGGCCATCAGCAGTCGTTGCAATAAGAGACGACGCGCTGTCCGCCGCGAACACGATGCAATCATGCACCTTGATGGCAACACAAACAGTCATGATCGGATGTGGCTGAAGGAGCCGGACATGCCGGTCTTATGTCGGGCCCGATTTGGTCCGGGCGGTGGGCTTCATATCGTCACGCCGCTCGGCACCGCCACGAGTCACAGCCCAGCCCAAAGCTTCTGGAGTTCCGTCGATGCTCACGTCCTCTTCGAGTTGAGATTTGGTGGGCTGGTGAGCGGCTGGGTCGCGGACCCTCTTGCCTTCCCTGTCCATCTGTGAACCTCCCTGTGTAGGGGTGACAGCATGGGCGATTGCGCGGGGGAACGCAATACTTGTTGTACACAGAGGCACATGCCGTATATGGTCCGTCTGTCCCCAAGAGCAAGGATGCACAGCGAAGCCGCCTAGCAGAGAATCCTTATCATGTCAACGCTTGTCTCAGCGGGGTCGGCACTTTGCGATATAATTCCCAAAATTTTCTCGGCGTCCTTGGCATCGGCGGCTTCCATCACTCGGTATCCGTATTCGATCAGTACTTGGCGGATGAGCGCGCGGACGTTCGGATCGTCTTCCAGCACCAGGATCATTTCACCTCGGCCACGGGCAACCGGCTCCTCCCGGCGGGTTCGCGTGTTTTCTCCAGCGGGGGCCGCACGCGGCAAGTAGAGCGTCACCGTCGTGCCGTGGGCGATTTCACTATAGATCGTCGCCTGTCCACCCGACTGTTTGGCGAACCCGTAAACCATGCTCAACCCCAGCCCACTGCCCTCGCCGACGTCCTTGGTTGTGAAGAAGGGCTCGAAGGCTTGGGCCCGAACCTGCTCGGACATACCCTCGCCGGTGTCACTCACCGAAAGCACGACATAGTCTCCGGAATTGACATTCGAATCGCCCCTCGCCTGGCCCTCCGCGACGCGAATGTTTACGCATTCGATGGTCAATTTGCCGCCTTGTGGCATGGCATGACGAGCATTGATCGCCAGATTCAGAAGCGCGTTCTCCAACTGTCCGGGATCCGCCATCACCCGCCAGACCTCCGATGTCGCGATGGTCTCGACCTCGACGGTTTCACCGAGCGTTCGGGTCAGCAAGGCCGACATGCCCGACACCAGCGCGGCCGGATCGACCGCGCTCGGTCGCAGGGGTCGTTGACGAGAAAACGCGAGCAGCCGTTGCGTCAATTCCGATCCCCGCTGGGCGGCGTCGATAATCGCCGCGACAGACGCGTCGCGCGCGTCGAGCCTACCTTCCAACAGCTCCGCGTTACCCATGATCACGGCCAACAGATTGTTGAAGTCGTGCGCGACCCCGCCCGTCAATTGGCCAACCGCCTCCATTTTTTGTGCCTGTCGAAGTTGTTCCTGGCGTTGACGCAGCTCCGTCGTATCGGTGCGGACCGAAATGAAACCACCACCCTTCGTCGGTCGGTCCACGGTTTCCATCCATTGTCCATTACTCTGTTGGTATACCCATGTATTCTCCGACCGTTTTCGTGAATGGACGCGCTCTTGCACATATCCTTCCGGATCTCGTATGCCTCGCTGTGATGCGACCAATTGCGCACTGGACCGTATCAGATCCTCGAACGCCATTCCGGGTATCAACAAATGGGAATTCTTCAGCAAAGAATCTCGATACTTTTGATTGCACATCACCAGGCGGTCATCTGAATCGTATACCGCGAATCCAACCGGTAACGCCTCGACGCCGTCATGCAGTATCTCCTCGATTTTTCGTAGATTATCCTCGGTGCGCTTCCGCTCCGTTATGTCTCTATTGACCAAGCCGAGCGCAACCACTCCATCAGCTTTGTCAAAGATCGGGAATCGAGTTACCTCTACATCCCGGGTACTTCCGTCGCGATACTGGAATCTGCTCTCGTAAGCCATCGAAGTTTTCGTCGTGAGCACCCGGCGATCTTCCTCCGTCCCGAATTCGGCATCTTACTCCGACATGAAATCATAGGCACTCTTGTCGAGGATGTTTTCCCTGTTATCGGCAAACCATTTTTCCAAGATATTATTCACATAAAGGTATTTCCCGTCGACATCCTTCAAGGCGATCAATTCAGGCATGCTATCCATCAACTACTGCAGTAGATAGTAGCTGTCTTTCAATTCCTTTTCCCGCTTCGACAGCTCGGAAGTTCGGATTAGCACCCGTTCCTCGAGCTCATCGCGAGATCGACGGAGAATATACTCCGAATGTTTTTGCTCGGTGATGTCGATTCCGGCCGTAACGATACCGCCTTCGAGCAGCCTCTGACCATTTATCAACAACCAACGCCCGTCTCGACGCCTGGTTTCGAAAGGTCCGGTCGGATTCCGATGGCGTTCGATCCGGTCGACCAGCCATTCTTCCTCCCGGCCGTTGGATTCAGGATAAAGCCCACGTTCCATGCCGGCCCTCAGGTGGGTGTCCAGTGGTGTCCCCGGTTCGGTATATTCGACAATTTCGGCGTTTATCCGACGAAATACGTCGTTACAGAGGACCAAACGATCGTCTTCATCCCAGAGTACGAAGAATTCAGACAGGCATTCCACGCCGCGCGACAACAAGGTCTCCGCGCGCCTGGCTTTCTGCTCGGCGGCGACACGTTCGCTGATATCGGTCCAAAGGCCGATGGAGGCAATTCGCTCGCCGTCGTCGTCATGGACTGGAGTTGCGTTGTTGATGCAGGGAATGAGCGAGCCGTCGGGTCGCAAAAGCCAAATCTCATAGCGCCCATGTTCGCCGGACCGTCGCCGCTCGATCTGTTGCTCGAAGATCCGGCGGTTTCGAGTGTCGACGAAGTCATAGATCGACCGGCCGATGATCTCTTCCCTCGAGCGGCCGAGTATTGGTGCACATCGCCGGATTGACGTCGATCGTCAGTGTCTCGGTGTCGATGTACCAAAAGCCCTCTTGGGTTGTTTCCAAAAGGCGCTCGAGGATACGCGCGTCCCACCCATCCGGCCGTGTCGTCATGGTCCCTACCGCCGATAGCGATAAATCCGATCTCAATAGGCCGGCGAGTTTAACGAGTCGTCAACAATGCCAACAGATACCGACACTTCGTGACGCGAAGCGCGCCGTCGCCAATACCGCCGCGTAGCCTCAACGTCCTGGACGGGTCGAGCCGAGGTCTCTTCGGCGCCTCTTCGGTTCATTCCCATCGAGAAAGGCGAAACTCGGCTTGACCCCGGATTCCGCCGGTTGGCATAACAGCGGACAAGATGATTCGCTCTCGGAAACATCGATTCGCGTTTTTACGTCGGGCCGCATGGGGCGTGGCGATGGTCTTGGCGTTTGCCGTCTCCACCACGGCCACCGATGGCCTCGCCGCCGAGGCACGGACGGCCGAAGCGGAGAAGCGCTTCGGGCCGAGCGGCTCTCCCCTGCCGCGCTTCGTCTCCCTTGGTTCGGATCGGATCAACCTCCGGACCGGGCCTGGGCGGCGCTACCCGATCGCCTGGGTCTTCGTGCGTCATGGTCTTCCCGTGCTGGTGACGCGCGAGTACCAGAACTGGCGCAAGGTCCGCGATTCCGACGGGGTCGAGGGCTGGGTACACAGAAGTTTGTTGAGCGGCAGGCGCCACGCCCTGGTGATGGGCGCCACCCGGACGCTCCGGCGCGCGCCGGGCAAAGACGCGCCGGCCGTGCTGCGCGCGGAGGCCGGTGTCATCGGCCGCCTGCTCGCCTGCCGCGCCGCCTGGTGCCGGATCGAAATCGCCGACACCGAGGGCTGGCTGGAGCGCGCCCATATCCACGGCGCCCTCCCGGGGGAAGACTTCGAGTAAGGCCAGCGCGCGCTGTTTCGGCCATGGACCGTGGACCGTGCTGGCCGCGGGATCGCGCGTCGCCTATTCTCCGGCTCGCGGGGGAGCACGCCGATATTGGGGGAAAGGGCTCGGACCCGGTCATGGACTTGTCGCGGATCATGATCATCTTCATGCCGCTCGTGGGCGCGGTGCTGCCGCTCTTGGTGACGCAAATCTCGAACGACGCGGAACTCAAGTCGATTGGCCGCGCGGTGATCAAATTCGCCGTGGTCTTGCCCGCGCTATTGGCGATCGTGATCTTCGTGATCGCCGAAATCGTCATCTGAGGCGCCGCTCAGCCTCCGGCGTAACCGTCGATCGCCCGGGCCATGCGGATGTCCTTCTCGCTCAAGCCGCCGGCGTCGTGGGTGGCGAGCGTCACTTCGACCCGGTTGTAGACGTTGAACCACTCGGGATGATGGTCCATCCGCTCCGCCAACAGCGCCACCCTGGTCATGAAGGCGAAGGCCTCGTTGAAGTCGGCGAATTGAAGCACGCGGTGGATCGCCTCCCGGCCTTCGACCATGCGCCACTCGGCGAGTTCCGCCAGCGCCCCGGCCCGCCTTTCGCCCTCGAGTTTAGCCGTCATCGCGCGTTCCTCCCCTATCTCGCAGACCAATCCCGGAGGAGTTTAGCAGAGCCGCCGCCCCTTGGCGCGGACCTGGGCGGGGGATAAGGTCCGGCCATGAAACACCGGTGGGGAACGCCGCCGAGTTTGGCGGATATCGAGGCTTTGGCGCGGGAGGCGCTATCGCGCCTGCCGACGCGGTTCCGCCAGTGGCTGGACCCGGTGCCGATTCGGGTCGAGGAGTTCGCCGACCATGAGACGCTCGCGGACCTCGGCATCGACCATCCGCTCGACCTGATGGGGCTTTATCGCGGCGTCGGGCTGGGCACGCGCGACGCCGGCGGGGGTGGCGCGGAGGTCGACATGATCTTCCTCTATCGCCGGGCGATTTTGGATTATTGGTGCGAGAGCGGGGAAAGTCTCGGCCATGTCGTCGGCCATGTCCTGATCCACGAGGTCGGGCATCACTTCGATCTCTCCGACGACGACATGGCGCGTATCGAGAACGGACAATAAGGAGCGGGCAACGGCGATGGCGCCACGACCCCTGAGCCCCGCGCGTTTGCGCCGGCCCGCGAAACTGCCGGCGCGTGCCTTCCGCACGACAACGGACCTGGCCGACGCGGAGGCGGCGCTGGGCCAAGACGGAGCGGTGGAGGCGATTGAGATCAAGCGGGAGGGTACAACCTCTTCGTCATGGGCGTGCCCGGAACCGGCCACCATGCGCTTGCGCTACGCCTGCTGGAGCGGCACGCACGGGGGGCGCCCGCGCCCAACGATTGGGTTTACGTCAACGATTTCACCAGCGCCCACACACCCAGGGCGCTGAGCCTGCCGCCGGGCCGCGCGATCCGGTTGGGCGCCGGCATCGAAAGCTTCGTCACCGACATCTTCGCGGCGATCCCGGCACTCTTCGAGGGCGACGAATTCCGCACCCGCCAACAGGCCGTCGACGAGGAGTTCAAGGAGCAGCAGGAATCCGCCTTCCAGCTGATCCAGGAGGCCGCGCAGGCCAAGGGACTGGCCCTCATCCGCACGCCCACCGGTCTCGCGCTCGCGCCGGTGAAGGATGGCGAGGTGATGGCGCCCGAGGCCTTCAACCAGCTTCCCGCCCCGGCGCGCAAGCAGATCGAGGAAGACCTCGGCGAGCTCCAGACGCGGTTGGCGGAGACGGTGAAACGCATTCCCGGCTGGGAGGCGGAGCGCCGCCGCCGGCGCGCTCGAGCCGCTCCGCGCGGCCCATGGCGACGTCGCCGCCATCGGCGCCTATCTCTACACGGTGGGGCACGACATCGTCGAGAACGTCGAGGCCTTTCTCGCCGCCGCGCAGGTCCAGGCACAAGCACAAAGCCCACTGATGGCGCACTCCGCCGGCATGCCCGGCCCCAACCCCGCGGCATTGATGAAACGCTACAAGGTCAACGTCATGGTCGGTCACGACGCGGCGAACGGCGCGCCCGTCGAGGCCGAGGATCTGCCGACCCAGCCGCACCTGATCGGGCGGGTGGAATACGCCCAGGAACTCGGTGCCCTCGTTACCAACTTCACGCAGATCAAACCGGGGGCGCCGCACCGGGCCAACGGCGGTTTTCTGGTGGTCGACGCGCACAGGCTGTTACAGCAGCCGATGGCCTGGGGGGCACTAAAGCGCGCAATCCAGGGCGGCGGCATCAAGATCGAATCGCCCGATCAGATGATGGGCATCGCCAGCACCCAGTCGCTGGAGCCGGAGCCGATCCCGCTCGACGTCAAGGTCGTGCTGATCGGCGACCAGAGTCTCTATTACCTGCTCGCCCAAGCCGATCCGGACTTCAACCACCTGTTCAAGGTCGCGGCCGACTTCGAGGAGGACATGCCCTGGACGGAGGAGAGCCAGCTCGCCTATGCCGGCATGCTGGCGGCGCACGTCCGGCGCTGCGAGTCGCGCGCCCTCGATCGCCTGGCCGTCGCCCGGGTGATCAAGCATGCGGCGCGCCTCGTCGGCGACAACGAAAAACTGCCGCTCCGCACCGGTCCGATCGACGACCTGTTGCGCGAGGTCCATCATTTCACCGCCCTAGCCGGGCGCGGGCGGGTGCAAGCGGTCGACGTTACCGCCGCAATCGCGGCGCGGGTCCGCCGGGCGGACCGCATCCGTCGGAGGAGCCAGGAAGGCGTACCGCGCGAGACGGTGATGATCGATACCGAGGGCGCCGAAATCGGCCAGATCAACGGACTGGCGGTGCTCGACCTCGGCAACTTCGCCTTCGGCAAACCCAGCCGGATCACCGCCCGGGTGCGCATGGGCAGCGGCGAGGTGATCGACATCGAGCGCCGGGTGGTGTTGGGCGGTCCGCTCCACAGCAAGGGGGTGCTGATCCTCTCCTCCTTCCTCGCGGCCCGCTTCGCCGACGACCATCCCCTCGCCTTCTCCGCCAGCCTGGTGTTTGAGCAGTCCTACGGCGGCGTCGACGGCGACAGCGCCGTAGGACTGCTCTCGGCGCTGGCCGAAGCGCCGATCAAACAAGGCTTGGCGGTCACCGGTTCAGTCAACCAGATGGGCGAGGTCCAGGCCATCGGCGGCGCCAACGAGAAGATCGAGGGCTTCTTCGACATCTGCGCCGCGCGCGGCCTCACCGGCGAACAGGGCGTGCTGGTTCCCGCCGCCAACGTGAAACACCTAATGCTGCGCGAGGATGTCGTCGAGGCGGCCAGACGTGGTGAATTCCGGATCTATGCCATCCAAAGCATCGATCAGGGAATCGAGATCCTAACCGGTGTTCGCGCCGGCCGGCGCCGTGCGAACGGCTCATATCTGCCTGGTAGCATCAACGCTCGGGTGCGCGAGCGCCTCCTGGGCTTCGCGCACGGTCGTCGCGACTTCGCCAAGGCGGGCGGAACGAAGGAAGACGGCAACGCGAACGACTCCAAGGAGGCTTCGGCGTGAGCATCGGGGACCGCCCCGTCGGGCGTCGTCCTCGTCGCCCTCGAGGGCGGCGAGGACGACGCCCGGACGATGGCCCAGGCGGCCCGCCTGGCGGCCGAGACGAACGCGGAACTGGCCGCCCTCTTCGTCGAGGACGCCGATCTCCTGAAACTCGCGCATCTGCCGGTCTGGGAGATATCGCTCGCCACCGGCGGCGCCAGGCGCCCCGACAGCCGCGCCATGGAGCGTGAGCTGCGCGCCCGCGCCGTCGCCCGGCCGGGACGCGCGGTCCGGCGTGGTCCGGCGCCGGCGCCGGTTCTGGCTCTGTTCGAGCCGGAAGGGGACGCCCGAGCCGCCCTCGAGGTCCTGGAGGTCGCGCGCGGGATGGCGGCCGAATTGGACGCGGCGCTCTCGGTCCTGGCGACGGTTTCGACGCCGGCCCGGGCACGCCGTACCCGGGCGCTGGCGGAGACGCATCTGAACGCCACCGAGGCGCGGGCGTCCTGGCGCGCGGTCCGGACCGAGGCGAGCCGGATCATGGTGGCGCTCGCCCGACTTCCGACCCGGGTCGTCGTGCTCGACGCGCGCGGCCCGTCAATCCGCGCCGGCCTGCTGGACGAACTCCTGTGCGCGGCCGACGCCGAGGCGGTACTGGTCAATCGGCGCTGAGGAAGGCCGCCTCGCCGTCACCCAGGGGATACTCGGCCTCGACCCGGTAATGCGCCCGTTCGCGGCCCCGGTGGCTGGAAAGGAGTTGGAAGCGATCGACCGCGAATGGCGCGAGCGCGAGGCCGGCGTGGGCCTCCAGGAACGGCGCCAGACGGTCTGGCGCCAATCCCTTCATCCGCGCGAGCGTCACGTGCGGGCTATAGCGCCGCCTCTCCGGTGAAAAGCCGAGCCGCGCCACCAGGCTTTCGACCACCGCCCGCAGCGCCAGCAATTCACCGCACGTCTCGATCCCGGCCCAGAGCACGCGGGCGCGGCGTCGGTCGCCGAATTGGCCGAGCCCGGCGATTCGAAGCGAGAAGGGCTCGGCCGAGATCATCCCCAAGCCGTCGGCGAGATCGTCGGCCGCCGTTTCGCCGACGTCGCCCAGGAAGCGGAGCGTCAGGTGGATGTTTTCGGGCGTCGTCCAGCGGGCGCCGGGCACGCCGCCCGCCAACAGCGCGAGGTGGAGGCGGACGGCCTCGGGCAGCGGCAGGGCGACGAACAGCCTCGGCATGGATTTCCCTCGGGCGAATCGTCCCCACCATAGCCCGCCTCGCCGCTCGGTTCTCGCGGCGACCGCTTGGGGCTATGCTCCCGCGCGATTTCCAGTTAATCGAGGAGTTAAGCCGATGTCCGACCGCCCCCGCGCCTCCCGCGCGCTCGCCCGTTTCACCGTTCTCGACCTGACCCGGGCACGGGCCGGGCCGACCGCCGTGCGCCAGCTCGCCGACTGGGGCGCGGACGTGATCAAGATCGAGATGCCGGAGCGCGGCGCCGATGCGGGCGGCCTCGGCGGGCCCCGCCACGGCCCCGATTTCCAGAACCTGCACCGTAACAAACGCTCGATCACGCTCAACCTGAAGGCAGACGCGGGCCGCGAGGTGTTCATGAAGCTGGTGGCCGAGGCCGACGTCGTGATCGAGAACTACCGCCCGGACGTCAAGGGCCGGCTCGGCATCGACTACGAGGCCTGCCGCGCCGTCAATCCGGGCATCGTCTACGGTTCCATCTCCGGTTTCGGCCAGGACGGGCCCTATGCGAAGCGCCCGGGCTTCAACCAGATCGCTCAGGGGATGGGCGGCCTCATGTCAATCACCGGGGCGCCGGGCAAGGGGCCGATGCGGGTCGGCATCCCGATCGCCGACCTCTGTTCGGGCCTACTGCTCGCCCACGGCGTCCTGGTGGCGCTCTTGGAACGCGAAACCTCGGGGGAGGGACAGTGGGTGCGGAGTTCGCTGCTGCAGGCGCAGATTTTCATGCTGGATTTCCAAGGCGCGCGCTGGACCATGGACCAGGAGGTCGCGCCGCAAGCCGGCAACGACCACCCGACGATCATCCCGACCGGCGTGTTCGAAACAGCCGACGGCTATATCAAAATCGCGCCGGCCGGCAAAGTGATCTACGAACGCTTCGCCCACGCCCTCGGCAAGCCCGAATGGATTGAGGATCCGCGCTTCGCCACCCGCGAAGCGCGCTCGGAAAACCGGGCGGAGATGAACACGGCGATCGACTCGGTGACGCGGGGCGATACTAGCGCCAACTGGATCGACAGGCTGAACGCCGCCAGCGTGCCCTGCGGGCCAATCTACGACATAAGCCAGACCTTCGCCGACCCCCAGGTCGAACACCTGGGAATCAAGGAGACGGTTTCATCGCCCGCGATCGGAGCAATCGACCTGGTGGGCCAGGGGGTGCGTCTGATGCGGACCGGCAGTCGGATTGCCACCGCGGCGCCGGAATGCGGCGAGCATACGGATGAGATCCTGAGCGCACTCGGCTACGACGAGGCGGCGCTGGCCCACCTGCGCGCCGGCGACGTCGTGTGATGGAGGCCACGCGACCGCTCGACGGCATCACCGTGCTGGAAATCGGCACAACCGTCGCCGGGCCCTATGCCGCCAAGATCCTGCTGCACCTGGGAGCCGGCGTGGTGAACATAGAAAGCCGAGATGGCGGCGACCCCTTCCGCCGTGTCGGTGGACCCAGGATCGGCGACGCGCTCGCCGTCTTCCGCCTGTTGAATGGCGGCAAGGGTTTGATCACCGCCGATTTTCCGACCCGGCGGATGTCGCCGCCGTGCGCCGCTTGGCGTCGGAAGAGGCCGACGTGGTGCTGCAAAACATGCGGCCGGGGGCCGCCGATCGTCTGGGTCTGGACGCGGAGGCGCTCCGCGCGGCGAACCCGCGTCTCGTCTATTGCAATGCCGGCGCCTTCGGGACGGAGGGACCGCTGGCCAAACTGCCAGGATACGATCCGCTGATGCAGGCCTTCGGCGGCATCGTCGCGACGACGGGAAGCGAGACGGCGCCCGCCCGTGTCGGCGTCTCCTTCGTCGACACGGGAACGGCGATGTGGGCGGCGGTCGGCATCGCCTCGGCGCTTTTCGAGACCGCGCTCGCCCTGATATCGATTCCCATCGCCAATTACGAGGCGGCCGGTCTGGTACCGGAGCGTGGCGAACTTCGCGGTCCCATCGTGGTACCGAACCGCGACTTCCCGACCGCCGACGGCCTACTGGTGATCACCGTCGTTTCGGATGCGCAGTTCCAGCGCCTGGCGGGCGCGATCGGTCGACCGGACCTCGCGGAAGACCCGCGATTCGCGACCGCGACCGCGCGATTGGAGAACGAGTCGGTGCTAGTCGGGGAGATGGACGGCGTGCTCCGGACAAAACGGCGAGAGGAGTGGACCCGGGTGCTGGACGAGATGGGCGTGCCCAATTCACCCGTGCACGAGCTGGCCGAGGTCGTGGCCCATCCCCAGACGAAGGCGAGCGGACTGCTCCGGGCCTTCGGCGGGGAGAGCGCCCGTCTGGTCGGCCTGCCGCTCCGCTTCGACGGCAAGCGATCATCGGGCGACGGTCCCACACCCGTGCTCGGCGGCGACGACGCGCGTCTCGCGGCCTACCGAGGCGCCGAGTGAGCGGGGTGGCCGGGATTACGAAAGTGACCGCTAGGCCTCGACGGCGGCACGGTGTGCCGACCCGCCCGTCACGCGGGCAAGCGCGGCGAAGAGCAGGGTGGCGTCGATCGGCTTCGAGACATAGTCGTCCATGCCGGCGTCGAGATAGGCCTCCCGGTCGCCGGCCATGGCGTTGGCGGTGAGCGCAATGATGGGGAGGCCAGCCTCCACGCCGGGAAGCGAGCGGATTTTCCGGGTTGCCGCCAAGCCGTCTATTCGCGGCATCTGCACGTCCATCAGCACCGCGTCGTAGTGCCGGGTGGCGACCGCCTCCACCGCTTCCAGGCCGTTGGCGACGACATCGAACTGGTGTCCTGGTTGCCGAGGATGGTGGCTATCAAGACTTGGTTGACATCGTGGTCCTCGGCAACCAGCAGCCGGAGTCCGCATGCCGAGGCGGCCAGCGCCGCGCCCTCATGCGCCGAGCCGTTCGTCGACGCATCCGCGAGGTTGAGGATGATCGCGAAGCGGAAGCGGCTACCCTGGCCGGGCTCGCTCTCTATTTCGATGCGGCCACCCATCAGCTCGACGAGTTGCCTCGAGATCGCCAAGCTCAGGCCCGTTCCACCGTATTTGCGGGTGGTCGTGCTGTCGGCCTGCGTGAAACGCGAGAACAAATTGTCGATGACATCGGCCGGAATTCCGATGCCCGTGTCGCGCACCTCGAATCCGATCTCGACCCGGCGGGCATCGAGCGGGCGATGCGAAAGCGCCAGGGCGACCCCGCCAGCCTCGGTGAACTTGATCGCGTTACCGACGAGATTGAGCACAACCTGGCGCAACCGGGTCGGATCGCCGATCAGCCCGACGGGCAGATCATCGGGGCAGTCGCAAACGAATTCCAGACCCTTGGCCCGCGCGCGATCGGCGAACAGGGAATGCACGCCGCCGGAAATCTGCCTCGGATCGAACCACATGGTTTCCAGTTCGACCCGCCCCGCCTCCAGTTTCGAATCGTCGAGGATATCGTCGATGATCGAAAGTAGATCGTCGGCCGACCGTTTGGCGGTTTTGGCGAGGCGGTACTGGTGTGCATCCAGACCGGTTTCCATCAGGAGATTCAACATCCCCATGACGCCATTCATGGGCGTGCGAATTTCATGGCTCATGTTGGCGAGAAACCGCGATTTCGCTTCCGTCGCCGCATTGGCCCGGTCGCGCTCCCGCCTGAGCCCACGCGCGAGTTCCGCGCTCTGCTGCGTCTGCTGGCGAAGCCGCGCGCCGGTCGAGGTCAACTGCGCCACGCGTTGCTCGAGTTACCCCTCAATTTCCTTGCGCTCGGTAATGTCGGTCGTGATGGTCAGGAGCGAACCGTCGGGGAGCCGTTGCTCGCGGACCAGCGCCCACAGCCCATCCCGGCGGGCGACCCTCGAAGGGACCGGCGGGGCGGCGATGGCGGCGTAGGCGCTCGCGATACCAATCTCGTTCCCGTCCCTCGGCCTCGGGAAAAAGGCCCCGTGCGAGCGCCGCGCGGACATGCGCCGTAAAAGGCGTGCCAGGCTCGCAGGTTTCGGCGATGGCCTCGTTCAGTTTTAGGAAACGTCCGTTGCGGAACACCAGGCGATCGTCCGGGCCCCAGAGAACAATGCTCACGTTAAATTCGCTCATCGCCTCCCGCAGCCGCTCGAAAGTCGTGTTGGCGTCGATTTCCCCACTAACTGTCACGCGCGACGCCGCGATAGCCGAGGAAGGCACCGTCCGCGCCGTACACGGGCTTGCCCGATGTCCGCATCCAGGCCGCGCCATCTGGTCCCTCTCTCAAGAAGACGAAATCGGAAAAGGGTCGGCGATGATCTAGATCTTCCGAGTGACGGCGCCACTGCTCGAACGAGACCGAATTGTCGCGAAGGATCTCCTCACGGGTCTTGCCGAAGTGCCATTCGGGCGTCACGCCGGCGACATCCAGGACACTGTCGGAAAAGAAGGTGAAGCGGAGGTCGCCGTCCATCTCCCAGAACCAGCCCTCGCTGGCGGAAGCGAAGTCCTGTACCCGGCGGGCATCCAGATCCTTTTGCCGCAAAATCAATGTGTCGCGACCGTCCGGCGCGCGCGGCTCCGATGACGGGAATTCGCCGTGATAGATTTTCCTATGATTGCGATTTTGCATGGGTTCCGATGAATATTTCCCAAGCAGGCGACCGGCACGGTGAGGCCGACTGAATTCGACCCCATGGTGGCGTTCGAGCGCAAAATTCCCGGCCCGTCGGACCGCTATTGAAGCCACTATGTCTCCCATAATAGAAATAAGATTCTAAATTGAACGTTAACGTAGCGGCCAAAGCACGCTCGTCCGGGGCACGAAGGAGGAGTGAAGCCGCACCGCCCAGACGCCGTCCAGGCGGGTCGGGACCCGGTGCGCACGAAAGCGTCCGAGCCCGGAGCCACCCTCGCAAAAGCGCGTGGCGCGGACAATGGGATGTACGACGGCCCCGGCGCGCCAGACGCGGCCACGAGATACTTCATCGGCGGCCGGCAATGCGCTATGTCCAGCCAGCCTCACCTTGCAACCGGGAGCGCGCGTGGCATGGAATTGGACGTGATGACCCGCGCCGACACTTGGGAGAACGTGGCCGCGCTGGCCCGGGATCTGGAGAGCGCCGGCGTCTCGGGCGTGCTGTTCACCGAAGGGGCGCAGGTGCCGTTGATGCAGATCGCCGCGGCGGCCATGAGCGCGCCGTCCCTGCATTTCTCGACCGGCATCGCCGTCGCCTTCCCGAGGAGCCCCATGGTCTCGGCCCAGGTCGTCTGGGAGCTGGCACGCAACACCGGCGGGCGCTTTCGCCTTGGCCTCGGCAGCCAGGTCCGCCCGCACATCGTGCGCCGCTAGGGCGCCGAGTTCGACCAGCCAGCCAAGCGAATGCGCGACTATCTGCTGGCGGTGAAGGCGACGCTCCGCGCCTTCCGGGGCGAGGCGCGGCTGGAACACGAGGGGCCGTTCTACCGGCTGATCCTGCTGACCCTGCAGTGGTCGCCCTCCCGCCATGACTTCGAGGAAATTAAAATCGACATGTCGGCGGTCAACCCGCTGATGCTGCGGGTGGCCGGCGAGGTGGCGGACGGCCTGCACGTCCACCCGATACACTCGATGCCCTATATCCGAAACCGAGTGTTACCGGCGCTCGCAGAGGGGGTGGAGACGGCGGGACGCGGCCTCGACGATATCGAGCTGATCGTGCCGGTCTTCGCCGTCGTCGGCGACAGCGTGGATGAGCGGGCGGGCCTCGCGGCCGAGGCCAAGGCGGCGATCGGATTTTATGGCGCCACGCCAGTCTACGCCTTCCAGTTCGACGATTTGGGCTACGAGGGCAAGCGGGCCGAGCTGGCGGCGGCCTTGAGCGGGGGCAAGCGGGAGGCGCTGATCGACCTGGTCAACGACGAACTGATGGGCCACTTCGCCCTGGTCGCGCGTCGGGACGACATGGCAGATGCGCTGATCGCCCGCTACCGGGGCCTCGCGTCGCGCGTCGTCATGTATCTCGCCAAGCAGTCAGCAGCTGGACGGCGTCCCTGACACTCGCCTCCGGCGCCAGAACGCCCATGTCGTCCGAGGCCGAGCGGCCTTGGATACTCAGGGCGTTGATGACACGTCTGAGGATCATCGCTTCCCCTCCGTGGTGCCCCTCACCAGGGGATGGGTCCAGCTTCGCCGGTATCGATATCATAGACGTACCGCCGGAGGCTGGCGAGATCGCGGCCGTAGAGGTGAAGGGAATAGGCTGTCTCCTCGCCCAGGTTGGCGACGTCGTGGATGGTGTCCGATGGCATGGCGACCGCGTCTCCAGGCCCGATCCCGCGCGCCGCGACGTATTCCAAGGGGCCGTGGCGGCGCATGCCGTCGCCCGGGTGGCGCCAGAGCGTGTTGGTCTCGACACCCCGGAGGCCGGCGACGATGGCCCAGGTGGCATGATCGTGCGGGCCGACCGCCGCGCCCGGCCGACCGCCGCAGAGCCAGAGGTTGACCCCACCCGCCGGATCCTGGTGAAGGGCGACTTCACCGTCGCCGCGCTCCTCGTTCCAGACGATCTCGTGCCGGCCGACGAGGGCGGCGGCACGGGCGAAGGCGGCCAGGCGGTGATCGAGCCGGTCGAGGATCCGCTGCTCGCTTTCGGCGGCGGCGATGATCCGCTCGATCTCGGCGACGAAATCGACGACGGCACTCATCGCCCGCGCTCCGGGGGGCGGCCGCCCTGGAGGCGGCGAGCCAAGCCGGCGAGCCAGCGGCAGAGATCGGCCAGCGCCGCGGCCAGCACCAGATGCTTGACGCTCTTCGGCACGCCCGCGTGGCCGGGCGGCGGCGCTTGCGGATGGCGCGACGGTGACATGTCCAAACCCCTCCGGCGGCTTTTCCGGGACGGCGAAGCTAACACGAGCGTATCATGGACGTCTCGTGGGGGAGAGGGTAAGCGGAGAGCCGGGTGCGGAGTGAACCATCGTCCACGCCGGAGGGGGGCGCGAGCGCGCGACAGGTGGTCGGGCTGGTGGTGGTCTGCATCGGCGCCTCGATCATGCCGCTCGACACCGCCGTCAACATCTCCTTCCCCCATATCGCCGCCGACCTGGGCGTGCGCCTGACCGACATCCAGTGGGTGGTGATTTGCTACGTCACCACCTATGCAAGCCTGATGCTGGTCTGCGGCAAGCTCGGCGACCTCTTCGGCTACCGCCGGGTCTTCATGATCGGCCTCGCCATGGCGGCGGCGGCGCTGGCGCTCTGCGCGCTGGCGCCCACCTTCGGCTGGCTGCTCTTCTTCCGCTTTCTTCAGGGCCTGGCGACGGCATTGGTGGTGAGCTGCGCGCCGGCGCTGGCGACCTTGATGTTTCCGGAATCCTCGCGCGCCCGGGTGCTCGGCTTCTATACGATGACCTACGGCATGGGAAACATGCTGGGCCCCTGGGTCGGCGGCATGATGATCGAGGTGTTCGGCTGGGAGGGCGTCTTCGGCTTCCGCGCGCCCTTGGCCGGGCTCGCCTTTCTCGCCGCACTCGCCATCGTCGAGCCGGCACGCGAGAAGGCGGCGGGGGAGCGGCTGGACGTCGTCGGCGCCGTCGTCGCCATCCTCGCCATGGCGACACTGCTGGCGACCGTCAGCCTGCTGCAGGCCGCTGGCGGGACGCGCTGGTGGGCGGTGGCGCTGGGCCTCCTCGCGGCCGCCGTCGTCTGGTTCTTCTGGCGCCACGAGGACCGCCACCCCTCGCCCCTCATCCGGCCGCAGGCCTTCCGCGACATGCCCTTCTCCGTCATCAACGGGGCCAACGTCGTGGTCAATTTCGTCGCCTTCGCCGTGCTGCTGCTGGTGCCCTTCTACCTGGTCCGCGCCACCGAGCTTTCCGCCGGCTGGGCCGGCGCGGTGATGGCGGCGGGCACCTTCGGCTGGGTCGTCGCCTCGCCCTTGGGCGGCCGGCTGATCGGCCGGGTGAACCCCCGGCGGATGGCGGCCCTCGGCCTCGCGCTCGTCGGCTGCGGCCTGCTCGGCACCGCGCGGTGGAGCGCGGAAAGCTTCCTGCCCCTGATGGTGGCGACGCTCTTCGTCCAGGGGGTCGGCATGGGCCTCTTCCAGGTCGCCTACATGTCGGTCGTCACCGGCACGCTGGCCCGCCGCGACCGCGGCGTGGCCGGCAGCCTCACCATGCTGACGCGCACGATCGGCGTCGTCATCGGCGTGCAGATGTTGACGCTGATCCACGACGGCGCCGAGGGCGTGGCGCTCGCCGCGGGCGCCGACGCTCTCGATGCCTTCATGGTCGGCTTCCGCTGGACCTTCCAGGTGGCCGGCGGCGGCATGCTCGCCTTCCTGGCGCTGACCGCCCTCTCGCCCCGTAACTGGTGGACGCGGGAGGCGGATCGGTGAGGGCTTGCCGCGCAACGGGCCACCCCATAGGGTTTCCAGGCAATCAACGAGGATTCTTCCATGACCATCGCCAAACGACGGGACCGCGCCTGCCAAAAGCTCTTGGCCGACATCCATGCCATCACGGACAAGGAGGGCATCACGCCGAGCGCGCTGCATGCCTTCAAGGGGAAGCTGGTCAATCTGGCCAGGAAGACGGAGCTTTTTCCGCTTTCCGACTTCGCGATGCCCAAGGCGCAGGGCGACGGCATCCCCTTGTTGGTCGAGGACGACGATGGCCACGGCCTCTACCTCGCGATCAACCTGCCGGGTAAGGAGGCAGCCCCCCACGACCATGGTGTGTGGTGCATCAACGCGGCCGTCTCGGGCGCCGAACGCAACCAACTGTTCCGCCGCGCCGACGACGGCTCGGTGGCGGGCGCGGCGACCATCGAGAAAATCGGCGACGTGTTGGTGGCGCCCGGCAACGGTCTCGCCATGGCCGATCACGACATCCACGACACCGCCGTCGTCGGGCGGGAGCCGGCGCTGATCCTGATGCTCTACGGCTATGCGGTCACCCGCTTCCCCTCCGTCGTCTGGTACCATCCGGAATTCGGCTCGGTCCGCGCGACGCCGTCGCGCCGCCACATGGCGAACGTCTGAGGAGGCGCCAATGGCCCGCCGAGCGAAGATCCATCGTGTCCGCGTCACCAACGTGGCCAAGACGATCCCCTGCGCCGCCAACCAGACCGTGCTGCAGGCGGCGATCGCGGCGGGAATCGACTATCCCTACGCCTGCGCCACCGGCAATTGCGGCACCTGCGTCAGCGAGCTGAAAAAGGGCAAGGTCGCCATGCTGGCGCGCGGCGACGCCGCGATCGGCCCGAAGGAGATCAAGGCCGGCCGGCGCCTCGCCTGCCGGGCGCGGCCCCGAAGCGACGTGACGATCACCTGGCTCAAGCGCTAGAATCATCGAACCCGATCAACTTCTCATGAAATCCACCGCCGCCGCCGCCCGAGATCCCAAATGGGAAGCGAGCAAGGGCACGGGATGCGCGGCCGGCGCCGCAACGTAATGAGGCAATCTCTTCCGAGACGGGACGGACCACGGGCGCGGCTTCGCGCCCTGGCGACCGCCGTGCCGGCGCACGCGCTCGACCAGACGGAGATCGCCGCGGAGGCCGGAGGGTTGTTTCCGGCGCGCATCGGCGAACTCGCCCGTCTGGGCACCATCTACGACAATGCCGGCATCCAGCGGCGCTATTCCTGCCTGCCGCTCGAGGCCTACCGCTCGCCGATGGAGTGGAAGCACCGCAACGCCCTCTATCTGGAACATGCGCTCGATCTACTGGAGGACGCGGCGCGCGCCTGCCTGGCCGAGGCGGATTGCGCCGCCGGCGAGGTCGATGCGGTGATCGCGGTATCGACCACCGGCCTCGCCACGCCCAGCCTAGATGCGCATCTTCTGAACCGTCTGGGCCTGCGCGCCGACGTCGAACGCCTGCCGGTATTCGGCCTCGGCTGCGCCGGTGGCGTCCTGGGGCTGGCCCGCGCGGCGGCGATCGCCCAGGCACGGCCGGGTTCCAGGGTCCTGCTCCTGGTGGTCGAACTTTGCGCCTTGACGTTTCGCCGGAGCGATTCCTCGAACGCCAACATCGTGGCGACCGCGCTCTTCGGCGACGGCGCGGTGGCGGTACTCGTCACGACCGGGGAATCGGAGGGTTTCGCCGAGATCGCGCACTGGGGCGAGCATACCTGGCCCGATAGCCTCGACGTCATGGGCTGGTCGGTCGAGAACGACGGCCTCGGCGTGATCTTCTCGCGGCTGATCCCCGCCCTCGTGCGGCGCGACCTGGGCGCCGCCCTCGACGATTACCTCGCCCGAAACGGTCTGACCCGGGCCGACGTCGACGGCTGGATCGCCCATCCGGGTGGCGCGAAAGTCCTCGAGGCGCTGGAGGAAGTCCTCGGCGCGCGAGGGGACGATCTC
This sequence comes from Alphaproteobacteria bacterium, assembly GCA_965226475.1. GTDB lineage: Bacteria > Pseudomonadota > Alphaproteobacteria > JASLMY01. The sequence continues at coordinate 1,198,984 of CBDDDJ010000003.1, forward strand.
GGTTCCGCCCGCGGCGTGCTGCGAGACTTCGGCAACATGTCGGCCGCCACGGTGCTCTTCGTGCTGGACAGGGAACGCCGCGCGGGTTTCCGAGGCCGCCGAGTGATGGTGGCGCTCGGCCCCGGGTTCACGGCGGCCTTCGCCACCCTGGAAGGCTCGGGCGCGCGGGCGCCGCCGTGAACTGGCTCTACCTCGTCGTCGGACTGGTCGCGATCCAACGAGTGGGCGAACTCGCGCTGGCCCGACGCAATACCACCCGGCTGCTGGCCCGGGGCGGACGGGAGGTCGGGCATCGCCACTATCCGCTGCTGGTCCTGGTCCATGCGGCATGGCTCGTCGCCATCCTCGCGACGGTACCGCCCGAGAGAGGCCCCGACGGATGGCTGCTCGGCCTGTTCCTCCTCCTGCAGGTCGCGCGCCTTTGGGTGATCCGAACGCTCGGGCCGTATTGGACCACGCGTATCGTCACGCTTCCCGACCAGCCCCTGATCCACCATGGCCCCTACCGGTTCCTGAAGCACCCGAACTACGTGATCGTCGTCGCCGAGATCGCGCTGCTGCCGCTCGCCTTCGCGGCACACGAGGTGGCCTTCGTCGCCTCGCTCGCGAACGCCGCCGTCCTCGCGTGGCGCATCAGGGTGGAGGACGGCGCCCTGGCCGAACGGCGCGCGCTCGCCGGTTGACGCATCAAGCCCGTGGCGTCGAGGTGGCGGCCCGTGTCAAAATGCGCCGGAGCGACCACGGGGGCCGGCAGCCATGACATCCCTCACCATTCCCAAGGGCGAGCGGCGGCGGGTCCTACATCTCGTCTTCGACAGCATTCCCCAGAAGGTCCGCTTTTCGGCCTCGCCGGCCGTGGGCGCGGGTCCAGTCGCGGGCAAGGTCGAAGTGATCGGCTCGCGATGGCTTTTCCGCCGGCCGGTTCTGGAGGCGGAAAACGTCTTCCGCAAGGGCTTCCGGGACGGCTTCTACGAGATCTGGGTGACACCCGAACAGGACACGGAGATCACCTTCACCACCTCGCACTTCCGTTTCAATTATCTGCTCATCGCCTTCGGCGTCGTCATCGCGCTCGCCGTCGCCTCGGTGGTCGCGATGGCGATCATCCGCGCCGGTAGTGGGTAGTTTCAATCGAGATACTTGAAGATCTTGAGCGCCGCGCCGGAGCGCGTCCTGGTCGCCAGCTGATCGGGACTGTCGAGCGGCAGGAGGGCGGAGACGATGTTGGCGACCATGAAGACGCCATGCACGCGTTCGGGATGGGGAATACCGACGATACGCAGGTACATGACACCCTTGTCCGGATCGATATAGCGCCCGAACACTTCCACCGCCGCGTATTTCCCGATCTCGATCTTGCGCACGCCGTCGCGCTTGGGCTCCTTGTACGGGCGAACCGCCATGCCGAAGGCCTGATTGGCAAGCAGCTTGGCAACGGTATTCAGTCGCGCTTCTTCCGGGCCCGGCGGCACCGTGAGCGTGGAGAACTGGAAGTTCTCGATGAACTCCTTGTCGAGGGTGGCGTAGGCGATCTTGATCAGGGTGTCGCTGCCGGGCGTCGGCTGTTTCCCGATCAGAAAGTCCTTGCCGGTCGGCGCGGTGAAGCTGAAAGGCGCCTTCACCTCGATGATTTCCTTGGCTCCATAGGCCGCGTCGATCTTCACATGCTTGCCGATGACGAGATGGCCGCCTTCGATGTTGAAGAAGCTGTACGCGCCCTTCGGCTTCTGCTTTATTTCCTCGGCATGGGCGAAACCCACGGCCATGGTAAAAGCCATGATCGCGATCGGCCCGGCTCGACGGAATCGGCTCATATCGTTGCTGTCCTCACATTCGGGCGGCGGCGCCCATCCCGTGGCGGAGGCGGGCGAGGAGGCGCCAGGGGGAGGGCACGCGTTCGCCGACGCGGCGCAGACGGCCCTTGGCCTTTTCGATCCGCATGACGTCGGCGATGCGGCGGTCGAGGAAGGCCCAGGTGTCTTGCCGCCTCTCGCTTCCGTCGCCAAGCCAATAGAGCACGGTCGAGAGGTAGACGCCGGCCAGCAGGCCGCGCTTGGTGTAGAAGTTGAAGTCGGTCGAACGATCGCCGATGGCATGCCAGATAGCGTCCACCGTCGAATAGAGGCTGCGGGCGGAGAGGCCGGCGTTGGCGGGCAGCGCCAGGTAGGCGAAGGCGCGGCGCACCGCCTCGCGATGCGGCTCCGCCCGTTCCAGGCGCCCGCGCACGGCGAAGACGATCCGGGCGCGGACGCCGAGGCCCGCCAGGTCGGCCGCGGCCAGGGCCTCGGCCATTTCCCGGTCGGCCTCGGCCAGGTGGAAGACGACGAGGTCCTTCCGTCCGCCGGGAAAGAGCCGCCGGGCCGTCGCCGGGTCGGTCTCCGTTTCCGCCGCCGCGCGGGCGAGTGTCGCCTCGCCCCAGCCGTCGAAACCGGCGTGGCGGATCGCGCACGCCAGAATCCGGCGCTTGATGTCCTCGCTCACGCCGCGTCGTCCTCTTCCTCTTCCTCTTCCTCTTCCGCTTCGAGCCAGTGGCGGAATTCGGTCTCGAAGATCAGTTGGGAAAGGTCGGCCATCCGCTGGGGGTAGAGGACGCCGTCCAGGTGGTCGCACTCATGCTGCACCACGCGGGCGTGGAAGCCCTCGGCGATGCGTTCGATGCGCTCGCCGGCGGGCGTCAGGCCCGAATAGTGGATTTGGGTCGCGCGCGGCACCAGGCCGCGCATGCCGGGGACGGAAAGACAGCCTTCCCAATCCTCCTCCCTCTCTTCCGTCAGCGGCTCGATCACCGGGTTGATCAGCACGGTCAGCGGCACCTCGCCCGCGTTCTCGTCGGCCCGGTGGCCCGGCACGTGGAAGATCACCAGGCGCTTGGGCACATGAACCTGGGGGGCGGCTAGACCGGCGCCGCTCGCGTCCACCAAAGTCTCCACCATATCGGCGACGAGGGCGTGGATTTCCGGCGCCGTCGGGTCGGCCACCGGCTCGGCCGCGCGCCGCAGCACCGGGTGGCCCATGCGGGCGATCTTCAGGATGGCCATGACGTCCTCCCTCCCCTCAGCCCGGGCCTTCCAGCCCTTCCTCGACCTGGTATTCGATGAAGCCGACGGAGGGCGGCTCCAGGCCCGCCTGGGAGAGCATGTTGTGCGTCTGGCCCCGGTGGTGCACCTGATGTTGGAAGAGGTTGGAGAAATAGATCTTTCTCGGCACCTCCCACCACAGCGGCGCGTCGGTCAGCGTGTGAAAGCCGATCGTCGTCGCCATGACGGCCGGGTCCAGGTTGGCGAAATAGTCGATGTAGAAGGCATCCTCCACCGCCTGCGCCGCCGTCAACCGGCCGAGATCGTCGTGCACGGTCTCGTCGAGCGTCTCGAAGCGGGTCTCGCGTCCCTCCAGCCGTTCGCGATAGAGCATGTCGACCAGCAGGATATGATTGAGGGTGCCGAGGATCGAGCCAAAGAAGGCGTCCCGCTCGCGCGCGACCTCGGCCGCCGGCAGGGTCCCGGCGGCGGCGTGCAGGCGGGTGTTGGCCCAGGCGTTGAAGCGGGCCATTTCGACCGGTTCGGCGAGCATTCGATCCTCTCCCCAGCAGGCGACCGTCGGCGCCGAGACTAGAGCATTTTCGGTTCAAGCGGAATCGCCGGGCCACCCGCTCCCCCGTCTCGGGCGCCCGGGAAATCCAGTTTCCGCGACGAATCCATGGCACCGCCCGGGTCCTCGCGATAGTCTCGGCCCGAGAACCGAACTGGGAGAAATCGGAGATGCCGGAGCACAATCCCGACGCGATCATCATCGGCGCTGGCGTGATAGGCGCCTGCGTCGCCTACGAACTCGCCAAGCTCGGCTGGAAGACGCTCAGCCTCGACATGGCCGGCGAGGCCGGGCACGGCTCGACGGGCAGTTCCTGCGCCATCATCCGCACCCACTATTCCACCCTCGACGGCGCGGCGCTGGCGCACGAGGGCTGGTTCTACTGGAAGAATTGGGCCGGCTACCTGGCGCACGACGCCAGCCGCCCGCTCGCCGAATATCGCGACAGCGGCTGCCTGGTGATGAAGACGGAGAGCAACCGGTACCTGGAGCCGATCCGCCGCAACATGGACGCCCTCGCCATTCCCTACGAGGAGTGGGACGAGGCCCGCATCGCCGCCGCCTATCCCTTCTACGATATCGCCCGATTCGGCCCGGCCAAGCGCATCGACGCGGCCGGCTTCGGCGAGCCGACCGGCGGCCACCTACCGGGCGCCATCTTCTTCCCCCGCGCGGGCTATGTCACCGACCCCGCGCTTTCGGCCCAGAACGCGCGCTGGGCGGCGGAGGCCAAGGGATCCCGATTCCGCTTCAACGCCCGGGTGGTGGAGATCCGCCGGGCGGGCGGGCGCGTCGCCGGCGTCACGCTCGAGGACGGCACGGCGATCGACGCGCCGGTCGTCGTCAACGTCGGCGGCCCGCATTCGGCCAAGCTCAACATCCTCGCCGGCGTCGAGGAGGGCATGAACATCAAGACCCGGGCCCTCAAACAGGAGGTCGCGCATGTCCCGGCGCCTCCCGGCTTCGACTACGAGCGCGACGGCTTCGTCACCTCCGACGGCGACATCTCCTGCTACGCGCGCCCCGAACTCGGCAACCACATCCTCATCGGCAGCGAGGACCCGGAGTGCGACGCGCGCGAGTGGGTCGATCCCGACGGCTGGGACCGCAACTTCTCGGACCAGTGGCGGACCCAGGTGCTGCGCATGGCGCAACGCATCCCCGACTTGCCGATACCGGAACAGGCGCGCGGCGTGGTCGACCTCTACGACGTCGCCGACGACTGGATTCCGATCTACGACACCTCCGACCTGCCGGGCTTCTACATGGCGATCGGCACCAGCGGCAATCAGTTCAAGAACGCGCCGGTGGCGGGCGCCCTGATGGCGGCGCTGATCGAGGCCTGCGAGGGAGGATTGGACCACGACGCCGAGCCCCTCGGCTTCCGCCTCGAGCACACGGGTCGCGACATCGACCTCGGCTTCTATTCCAGGCGCCGTGAGATCAACCCGGAATCGAGCTTCTCCGTCCTCGGCTGACCGCCCGGGAACCAAGGCCGCCGCCAAGGCGACCGGTGTTGGAGCGATTTTCGAAACCATTGCCGTCCGGTTCGGAGGTTACTGACTTTCCCTGGGGCGCCGACACCAACTTTTGGTCAAGGCTGGGTATTTGCGCTGGAGGGCATTGTTCGGCGATCGCCGGACGGTGGCGCCGTGTCGTTCCGTTATTTTTCACGAGAGAATCTCAAGATGGCAACCCCTTCGATGCTTCCCTGGCCGACGGCTCTCCAGGCCCTGCTTCCCGCCGCCTTCGCCGGTTTCCTGGCGGTCAGTTTCGGCGCGCCCTCGGCGCCTGCCGAGGTCGGCGCCGCGACCGGTGGGTCCGCGGGATTCCCCGCCTGCCTCGACCCCGCGCGTGGACCGGACGAGGCGGCGACGCGCTGCTCGGCGATCCTGACCTTCACGGCGGGCGTCTCCGCCGACGGCCGCGCCCGGACGCTGGCCGGTGCCGGCGCCATCATCGGCTACGATCTCGGCCGGTTGAACGCGGCCTCGGCGCTCGTGCCGAACGCCCGGGCGCTGTGGGCCATGCTGGACGATCCGAGCATCGCCGAGGTGATCCCCAATCGCCGCCTGCACGTCATGGCGCCGCCCGGCGGCTGCACGCCCTGGCCCGAGTGTAAGGACGGTGGCGGCACCGGTGACGGGGGGCAGGTGACGCCCAGCGGGGTGGCCCGCGTCGGCGCCGATCTGGCCACCGCCACGGGGTCCGGCATCGGCGTCGCCATCGTCGACACCGGGCTCGACTATGCGCATGCCGACCTCGGCATCGACGCCGGTGATCCCTGCTTCGACGCCTTCGATGGCAGCTCCCAGGACGACCACGGCCACGGTACCCATGTCGGCGGGATCGTCGCCGCGCTCGACGGCAATAATTTGGACGTCGTCGGCGTCGCGCCGGCCGCCAAGCTTTACGGGGTCAAGGTGCTCGACGCCAACGGCTTCGGCAGCGACGCGGACATCATCGCCGGGCTCACATGGGTCTTGGAAACGGCCACGGACCCAGAGTTTGCGGTCTATCCGCCGATCCGCGTCGTCAACATGAGCCTGGGCGACGAGGGACGCGACTGCGGCTCGGCCGACCGGACGTTGATCGTCGGCGGGACACGGGCGCCCGATAACCCCCTGATGCGGGTGGCCATCCAGGATCTCGCCGCCGCCGGCGTTGCCGTGATCGTCGCGGCCGGCAACAACCGCAATATCGAGGTGAGCACGGTCGTGCCGGCCGGCTGCGCCGAGGTTATCGCGGTGGCCAGCACGAGTGCCGTGACCGGCAAGAACACCTGCAAGCGGTCCTCCCTGCTGATCGAGGCCGATACCGCCTCCTTCTTCACCACCGACGGCGCCTTCGCCGACGAACAACTTTCCGGCAAGGGCATCGGCGTCACCATCTCGTCGCCGGGCGAAAAGCAGGAGGATCTGACCTGCGCGCAGGTCAAGAGCGTCGGCATCCTCTCGCTGGCGCTGGGCGGCGGGACGACGCGCAAGAGCGGCACCAGCATGGCTTCGCCCCATGTCGCGGGCATCGCCGCGCTGATGCACCATGACGCGGTATTATACCGACGAGCCTTTGAATTGACCTCTCGGCCCACACGGTCGTCATCGCGAGCGAAGCGTGGCGATCCAGGCGGCTTCGATGGCCCGCGATGTCTTCGGCGGTCTTCACGCGGCCCTGGATCGCCACGGGCGTCGCCCCTCGCGATGACGGTGGTGTCCGTCCGCCGGTGAAGAGTCACTTCGTCTGCTCGCCGGTATTAGACGGGGTTTCGGCGCCGATGCCGGAGGACGTTCGCGGCGATCTCCGGGCCGCCGCCGAGGGTCCCGGTGCCCTGCCGCTCGACGGCATCCTCGGGAACTTCGACGACGAACGCGAAGGCGTCGCCTCGGCCGCCGGCCTCTGAGGACGGATACCGTTCAGGCGGCGTCGCGGGTGATCCAGCCGCCGCCGAGCAGCCGCTCGCCCCGGTAGAGGACGCCCGCCTGGCCCGGCGCCACGCCGGCCTCGGCCACGTCGAGCTCGACGGCGGCACCGCCCCCCGCGAGCGGGCGGACCCGGGCCGGCACCGGCCGGCGGGTCGAGCGGATCTTGATCTCGGCCGTCATGTCGACGTCGCCCGGCGGGGAAAGCCAGTTCATCTCGCGCAGCCGCAGGCCGCGCCGGTCGAGCGCCGCCTTGGGGCCGACGACGACGCGGCGGCCCTCCGGCTCGATCGCCAGCACGTAAAGCGGCTCCGGCCCCGACAGGCCGAGGCCCCGGCGCTGGCCGACGGTGAAGCGGGTGATGCCCTCGTGGAAGCCCAGCACCGTGCCCGCCTGGTCGACGAGCGGCCCCGGGCCGTCCGCCCCCGGGCGGTGGCGGGCCACGGTCTCCCAATAGCGGCCCTCGGGCACGAAGCAGATGTCCTGGCTGTCGGGCTTCTCCGCGACGCCCAAGCCGAACGCGGCGGCGAGGCCGCGCACCTCGTCCTTCGAGACGAAGCCGCCCAGGGGAAACCGCAGGAAATCGAGTTCCTCCGCCGTGGTGGCGAAGAGGAAATAGCTCTGGTCCCGGGTCCGATCCACCGCGCGCCAGAGCTCCGGGCCCGCCGCGCCCGCCACCCGGCGGACGTAGTGGCCGGTGACCATGGCCTCGGCGCCGAGCGCGCGCGCCGTCCCCAATAGGTCGCGGAACTTCACCGTCTGGTTGCAGCGGATGCAGGGAATCGGCGTCTCGCCGGCGAGGTAGGACTCGACGAAATTGTCGATGACGGCGTCATTGAAACGGGATTCGTAGTCGAGCACGTAGTGCGGAATGCCGAGACGGCCGGCGACCGAGCGGGCATCGTGGATATCGGCGCCCGCGCAGCAGGCGCCCCGCTTCGCCACCGCCCGCCCGTGGTCGTAGAGCTGCAACGTCACGCCGACGACATCGAAACCGAGATGGCGGCAGAGCGCCGCCGTCAGCGAACTGTCCACGCCCCCCGACATCGCGACGACCACCCGCGCGCCGGACGCGAGCCCGTCCAGCGCCTCCGCGACGTGGGCGGGGATCGATATGTCGCCGTTGCGTTCCATGGCCCGGATATATAGGCGAAACGTGGGTGGAGACAATGGGGCGGCCGGCCGCGGCGTCAATCGAAGAGCGAGCGGACGTTGGCGCCGAGGACGCGGTCCATCTCCGCCTCGCCCAGGAAGTCGCAATGGCGGCGGACGTAGTCCAGGCTCTGCTTGTAGGTGCAGAAGCGCGCGACGTTGGGCATGTCGGAGCCCCAGACCAGCCGCTCCGCGCCGAAGCGGTCGCGAAGCGCCCCGATCAGCGCCCGGGCCTCGGGGTAGGGGTAGTCCCAACGGCCGCCCCACGAGATCGGAAAGCAGATTTCCAGCATCACGTTGTCGCGGCGATAGACCGCCTCGGCCTCCGCCGAGAAGGCCCACTCGCCGCCGCCGCCAAAAAACCCCGCCGGCGGCCCCATCACCAAAAGCCAGCGAATCCGCGGGAACCTGTCCATCAGGCCGGCGAAGCGGTGCATGAGCTGGTCGTAGCTGGCCCGGTCGTAGTGGGGAATCGCGGCGAATTCGATGAAGACCGGAATCCCGAGAGACTGGATCAGCTCCCAGAAGGAATCGAAGCGCGCGTCGTCGAGCCAGACGTCGAAGCCGTAGCGGGAGAAGGATTCCAGATGATAGAAGAGCCCCCGCAGGCCGAGCTTGGCGACCGCGCGCTCCGCCTCGGCCAGCCAGCCCTCCTCGTCCGCGCGCGGCTCGTCGACATGGAAGAGGCCGGTGAAACGTTCCGGATAGCGCTGCTGGGCGAGCGCGTTGTAATCGTTCATCCAACCGTAGATGAAGCCCGCCTGCAGGATGCAGTGGTCGACGCCCGCCGCGTTCATCAGCGTGATCATGGATTCCGGCGTCGATTCGATCGTCGCCATCGCTGGCGGCATGTACTGGATGTAATGGTCCTCGCCGTCGACGGTGAATTCGACCCGGCCGTGGGGGCCGACCCGGAAGTCCGCGTCCAGGCGGAGCCCCGCCCACGATGTATCGCCAGGCCGCGAGAGCGCCGAGGCGTCCGAGGGCCGGCCGTCGCGGAGGCGGAACACCTTGGCGGCGGGATGGGTCAGGCCCTTTTGGATGTAGCGCCAATGGATCTCGCGCGACGGCAGGCCGCAGGCACCGGACCAGTTTTCGAAGATGTGCGCGTGCGAATCGACGATCATCTCGCGTCCCCTTCCCGCCATGCCTCCCTTCGAGGCCCGGCTGCCGGCGATTCCGCGTGAGCGGAAGATGTCCCAGGCTGGCGCCGTCGCCGCGGCACGTCAACATGGGCGTCTCCGGCCCCGCCGGCGGGAGCCACCTAGGCTCGAGACGCCACGCCCGTCAGCCGTTCCAGCTGCTCGCTAAATTCCTCGACCGTGTCGTATCGCAGGCCGCAGACAATTCTGTCCACGCCGAGGTCGCGGTACCTGTCCAGGAGTTCGCGGGATTGCGATGGCTCGGCCAACGGCAATCTGGTCGAGACGGTAATCCGTCCTGGCGGCTTCCCCGCCGCCGCCGTCAGCTCGCGATAGCTCGGCAAGGCCGAGGCGACATCGTCGGGACTCCTGGCCACGGGAAGCCAGCCATCGCCATATTTCGCCGCCCGCCGAAGCGCGTGCGGCGCCCGGCCTCCGATGAAAATGGGCGGTTTCGGCGGGCGCGGCTTGAAGAGAAACTTCTGGCCGTTGGCCTCGACCTCGTCCGCCGCGAAGCAAGCATCGAGGAAGGCCAGGGTCTCGTCGGAGATGCGGCCCCGAAGCCGTCGGTCGACGCCCAGGGCGCGAAACTCGGCTTCCATCCAGCCGATGCCGACCCCCAGCACCAACCGGTTGCCGCTCAGTTCCTGGATGGTCGCGACCTGTTTCGCCGTCGGCAGCGCCGCCCGGTAGGGCAGGATCAGCACCGCCGAGCCGAGGCCGACGCGCGTCGTGATCGCGGCGAGCCAGGCGAGCATGGTAAGCGTGTCCATATATCGCCCGCCGCTGCCCTCGGCGTCGTCGGGCGGAATGGCGATGTGATCGGTGATCCAGATCGATTCGAGCCCGGCCTCCTCGGCCGCGGCCGCGCAGCCGGCCATCGTCTCGGCCCCCGACCCCGGCCCCATGTTCCGTAGCGTGACGCCGATGTCCATTTTCACCTCCGGTGCAAGACGTGGTTCGGGCCGCGGTCCGACCCGAGCGCCATCGCCGCACCCACCGCGTCGGTACGTATCGTCGTCGAGTATCTTCCGATACCGGCCGGGCTGGCCAATCGCCGCGAGGCCGCAGTCGACGTCGTCGCGGATCCGTTCATATCGAGCGACCACCCTACACGATCTCTTCATCCCGTCCGTGGTTCGATATTTCCTTATCCCGCGATCCCGCGAGAAGCCGCGTAATCTCGATCGCTATCGCGATCCGAGCAATCGACCAAGCTCCCGACCGCCCCGCTTCCCGGGCGCGTCGCCATCCATGGCGACCGGCATGACGGAACGGCGAAGGCGCCGCTCGCGAAGCGAGCGACGAGACGGTGGCAAAAAACCGGCCCCGAGGCCATGATGGCCTCGCCGAGCCGCCCGATCATGGCGCTCGGCGCCCGCCGGCCTCTCGCGCCACGCCACGCTCTGGCGTGCGAGCGCGCTACCCTGAATCGGAGGAATCCTCATGGCGAATGACGACGATTGGCGCCCGACGACGCCCGAGGAGGAGGAGGCGTCGCGATGGCTCGCGGCCTTCGAGGCGGCGATGTCGCGAGCGGATATCGCCGCCGTGGCGGCACTGTTCCGGCCCGATGTTATCTGGCGGGACGTGGTCGCGTTGAGCTGGCATCTGCGGACCATCACCGATGCGCCGCGAATCGCCGAGGCGCTGGTCCAAACGGCGGCGTCCACCAGCCCCACGGGTTTCCGGGTCGCCAGCGGTCGCACCGCGCCGCGATGGGTCACCCGCGCCGGGACGGAGAAGCTCGAAGCCCTGGTCTCCTTCGAGACGACGGCCGGGCGCGGTAGCGGCGTGCTGCGGCTGATTGCCGGCGACGACGCGCCGGGCGCCTTGCGTGCCTGGACCCTGATCACCACGCTCGACGAGCTGAAGGGCTTCGAGGAGTGCATCGACGAGCGCCGGCCCTCCGGCGAGAATTATTCCCGGGGCTTCGGCGGCGACAATTGGCTGGACATGCGCAAGGCGGTATCTGGCTACGAGGACCGCGATCCGACCGTCATCGTCGTCGGCGGCGGCCAGGCCGGCCTCGCCGTCGCGGCGCGCCTCGGCCAGCTCGACATCGATACCCTGATCGTCGACCGGCACGAGCGGATCGGCGACAACTGGCGTAAACGCTATCATTCGCTGACCTTGCACAACGAGGTCTTCGCCAACCATTTTCCCTATATGCCGTTCCCCTCGACCTGGCCGAAATACGTTCCCAAGGACAAGGTGGCGAACTGGTTCGAATCCTATGCCGATGCGCTGGAGCTGAATTTCTGGACCGGCACCGAGCTGGTCGCCGGGCGCTACGACGAGGCCGGGGAACGCTGGACCGTCACCTTGCGCCACGCGGATGGCGTCGAGCGGATCATGCACCCGCGCCACCTGGTCTTCGCCACTGGCGCCAACACTCGCCCGCGCATTCCCGACCTCCCCGGCCTCGACACGTTCGCCGGCACGATTCAACACTCCGAGGGCTACACGAGCGGCCGCGAATGGAAAGGCCGCAAGGCCCTTGTGCTGGGCACCGGCAACAGCGGTCACGATGCCGCCCACGATCTGCATGAAAGCGGCGCCGAGGTGTCGATCATCCAGCGCGGCTCCAGCGGGATCATCAGCCTGGAATCCGGCCAGTTGCTCTATTCGCTCTATACCGAAGGGCCGGATATCGAGGATTGCGACCTGCTCGCCACCGCCACGCCCTATCCGGTGCTGGTGCGCGGCTTCCAGTTGATGACGGCGGAGATGCGGCGGCGCGATAAGGCCATTCTGGAGGGCTTGGCGGCCAAGGGCTTCAGGGTCGACTTCGGCGAGGACGAGACCGGCATCCTGATGAAGTATTTCCGCCGGGGCGGCGGCTACTACATCGATGTCGGCTGCTGCAACCTGATCATCGAGGGCAAGATTCCCCTGCTGCAATGGGACGATATCGAGCGTTTCGTACCCGAGGGCGCGAGGCTGCGCGACGGCACGGTTCTGCCGGCCGACCTTCTAGTACTGGCCACCGGCTATAGGGGCCTGCTGGACCTGGTCCGCGACCTGCTCGGCGATACGGTCGCTGACCGGATCGGTCCGATCTGGGGCTTCGGCCAGGATGGCGAGTTGCGCAACATGTTCCGCCGCACGAATCAGAACGGGCTCTGGTTCACCGCCGGCAGCCTGGCGATGAGCCGGATCTATTCGAAATTCCTGGCCTTGCAGATCAAGGCCTGCGAGGAGGGCTTGATCCCGCTGGCGGAACCGATTTGGGTCCCGGCGACCAGCGTCGCCGCCTGAATCGGCGGCGGAGGAGACGCGCCATGAAATTCGGTCTGCATTTCGGCTCCCGCGCGGTGGCGGGAGAACCCGACTCGCTTCGTGCCGTCGCGATGGCGGCGGAGAGGCTGGGCTACGAACATTTCGGGATGAGCGATCACGTCATCGTCGCCACCGAGGTCGACAGCGCCTATCCCTATTCGGCCTCGGGCAAATTCTTCGCCCAGGACACGGGGGAATCGCTGGAGCAGGTGACGGCGTTGAGTTTCGTCGCCTCGGCCACGGACCGCATTCGGCTACTCACCTCCGTGCTGGTGCTGCCCCACCGCCATCCGATGCTCGCCGCCAAGATGCTGGCGACGGTCGACGTGCTCTCCAAGGGGCGGCTCACGGTCGGCGTCGGGGTCGGCTGGATGGCGGAGGAGATCGCGCTTCTCGGCGGGCCGCCCTTCTCGAAGCGCGCCGTAGCATCGGATGAATATGTCGAGGGCTTCCGCGAACTGTGGACGGCGGCGAAGCCCGCGAAGACCGGCGACTTCGCCCGCTTCGAGAACCTGCTGTTCGCGCCGAAGCCGGTGCAGGAACCCTATCCGCCGATCTGGGTCGGTGGCGAAACCAAGGCGGCCAAGCGGCGCGCCGGACGGCTGGGCGACGCCTGGTATCCCGTCGCGGCGAACCCGCGTCTGCCCCTCGACACGCCCGAGCTTTATGGCGTCGCGCTCGCCGATGTCCATGGCGAGGCGGAGCGGGCGGGCCGCGATCCCGGCAAAATCGAGGGCGCGCTGCTGGCCATTTACGGCCGGGTGGGCACGGAACGGGAGGGGCGCGAGGGCGACCGCCTCGCCTTCACCGGTGGTGCCCAGGCGATCGTCGACGATATCGGAGGCTTCGGCGAGCATGGCCTCCGGCATCTCCTGATCGGTGGCGACGGCAGCGACCTCGCGGGCACGATAGAGCGCCTTGAGATGTTCTCGAGCGAAGTGATGGCCAAGTTCCGGTAGGTATTCGGGCACACTCCGCCCAAGCTGCCACAAACCCGATGTGAGAGGAGACTTCGAACGTCATGAAAATAGTTCGTCTAGATCCGCCCGCCGAATTGGACATGGTCATCGGCGAGGCGATGTTCAGCCAACGCGCCATCCGCCGCCTCGACCACGACCGGCCGATCGGCGACGCGCAATTGAAGATCGTGTTGGATGCCGCCTCCAAGGCGCCGAACGGCGGCAACGTACAGGCGGCGCGTTTCCTGGTCATCCGCGACCGCGCGAAGATCGAGGCGTTCGGTCCGCTCTACGACGAAGCCTGGTGGGCCAAGCGCAAGGACGCCTACGGCTGGGAGCCGGGGCAGGACCTGCCCGACGATTCCCCCTACAAGATGGCCGCCCTGCTGGCGAACGAGATGAAGGACGCCCCCGTGGTCATCCTCGCCTTCACCACGGGCGGGGCGGCCGCGTCGGCCGGCTCGGTCTTCCCGGCGGTGCAGAACCTGCTGCTGTCCGCCCGCGCGCTCGGCATCGGCTCGGTCTTGACCACGCTGCATCCTTGCGTGATGGACCGGGTGAACGCGATGTTCGCCGTGCCGGCGGACATGGATTTTCACTGCTGCATCCCCCTCGGCTATCCGCGCGGCAACTTCGGCCCGACGCAACGCTACGCGAGCGCGGATACGACCCACTGGGACCGGTGGGACGCCCGACCACCCTGGGGCTGATGGCATGGGGCGGCCGGGAGCGGCGCGCGCCATGCCGCTCCTATCTCAATCCTCGGCGAACTCGTCGGGCTGAACCTTGACACCCGAGAGTTCCTCCAGTACCAAGAGGAGGGCGTGGATCTCCATCTCGCCGAGGCCCCGGGCGGCGGCCGCCGTCCAGGTCTGCGCCGCCGTCGCGCTGGCCACGAGCGGCACGTTCATTTCCGAGGCGAGGTCGATGGCGAGGCTGACGTCCTTGCGCACGGTATGCAGCGCCTGTCTGGCCACCGTGCCCTGTTCGGGACGGTAGCTCTCGGTCTGGATCTTCTGCATCATCGTGTCGAAGACCCGGCTGCCGCCGCTGGAGACCGAGATCACCTCGCGGATCTTGTCGAGGTCCAGGCCCGCCTTGACGCCGAGCACCATGGCCTCCAGCGCCGAGACCATGTTGGTCGCCATGGTCATGTTGTTGACGATCTTGATCGTGGCGCCGGTACCGCTCGGACCGACATGGATGATCCGCTCGCCGTAGGCCTCGAACACCGGCATGGCGCGGGCGATCACGTCCTCCGCCCCTCCGGCCATGATGGTGAGGGTGCCGTCCAGGCGTTGCTGGGTGCTGCCGCTGACCGGCGCGTCGATGACATCGATGCCGCCGGGGCCCGCCCGATCGACGATGCGATGGATCAGGCCGGGGCTGATCGTGCTGGCCTCGACGAAGATCGAGCCGGGGGCGGCGGCGGCCAGCACGCCATCCTCGGCAAAGGCCACCGCCTCCGTCGCCGCCTCGTTCGGCAGCGAGGCGATGGTGATGTCCGCGCCCTTGGCCGCTTCGCCCGGGCTCGCCGCCGCCTTGGCGCCCGCGGCCACCAGTTCCCGAACCGGCGCCTCGCGCAGGTCGCAGACCGTCAGGTCGAAGTCCGCCTGGGTGATCCTCAGCGCGATGAACTTGCCCATGCCGCCCAGGCCGATGAAACCGACTTTCATGTGTCGTCCCTCCTCTTGGCGCAGCCGTCGACGGCTGCTGCCTGGCCGGCCAGGTTCCAGAATTAACTATCGAAGCGCACCGAGATCTCGCCGATGTCGCCGTAGCGGATGATAATGTCCTTGTCGGCCACCGCCGGGATCGGCTCGTGCGGGCTGCCGGTCGTGACGACCTGTCCGTTCTTGAAGCCGAGACCGCGGCGCGACAGCTCGTTAGTGCCCCATTGCAGGGCGGTGTAGAGTTCGTCCAGGGTACAGCGCTTGTCACCGGTCCAGACCTCGCCGCTGGCGAGCTCGCCATCGATGAAGAGCCGGACCGGCAGGGCCGCCAGGTCCACCTCCCGCCAGCCCGCTAGTTCGTCACCGATGACGAAGGCACCGGAACAGGCGCTGTCGGCATTCATCTGGTGGACCGTCACCTCGAAGGGATGCACGCCCCAGCGCGTGTCGACGGCGTCCACGGTCATGACGACGGCCGAGACCGCCGCCTTGACCTCGTCCAGGCCGTAGGGCTCGGCGCGGGCCGGCAGGTCGGCGCCGAGGCGGAAGGCGAACTCGCCCTCCACCACCGGCGGGTTGCGATAGTCCGCCATGCGAAAGCGGGCCGGGTGCGTCTGGGTGATCTCGGCATAAAGGCGACCGAAAGCAACCGGATGGTTGACGCCGTGCGCCGCCTGACCGGCCCGGTTGGTGAGGCCGATTTTCCAGCCGACGAGCTCCCAGCCGAGCCGGGCGTCAAGCGCATCCTGCGCCTGGAAGGCCTCTTCCAGCGTCGCCGGCCAGGCAGCCTGGTTCAGAACCGATACGGTGCCGCCCGAAAGCCAAGCCTCGGCCAGCGCGTCGGCGATGATGTCGATCCTGTCGCTTGCCATGATGCAATTCCCCAATGAACCCGGATGTCGAATGAAGCAATACGAAATCGACGGCCACGACGGCGCCGACCTCGGCCAAGGGTATGGGGCGTCATGGAGGGTGTAAAGTGGCGGGACCGGCCTCGCGCCGCGTCCCAACGCTTCACTGTATGAATTTCTGCATTCCCCCATCCACCTGGATCACCGTGCCGGTGATGTAGCGGGCCAAGGGCGAGGCGAGGAAGGCCACCAGATGGGCCAGGTCCTCCGGCTCGCCGAAGTAGCCGGCGGGGATGTGGTCGTCGGCGAAGGCTCGCCGGCTTTCCTCCGTGGGATAGATCCGTTCCGTGATTTGCTCGCTCAAGATACGGCCGGGGGGTACGCAGTTGACGGTGATGCCGTCGGCGGCAAGATCGCGGCTGATTCCCTTGGCCCAGGCATGGGTCGCGGCGCAGCCGACCAGCGAAGCGTTGGAGCCCGAGGGCTCCAAAATCCCGGTGATATTTATGATCCGGCCCCACTTCCTCGCCCGCATGCCGGCGAGGAAGGCCGAGGTCAGACGCCGGCCCATGGTATATTTGAGGTCCATGGCCTCGTCCCACTCAGCATCGCTCGCCTCCGGCGTCACCTGGCGGGAGCCGCCGGCGTTGTTCACCAGGATGTCGAGGCGGCCGTGCGCCGCTTCGATCGCGCGGGCGATCGTCGCCGGCGCCATGTCGGCCGCGAGGTCGGTGGCAATCACCTGGGGCCGGCGCCCGACCTCGGCCGCGATCTCGTCGGCGAGCGGTTGCAGGCGATCCTCGCGCCGGGCGGTGATCACCAGTTCGACGCCTTCCCGGGCCATCACGTGGGCGATGGCGACGCCGATACCGGCGCTGGCGCCGGTCACGAG
The DNA here is from genome assembly GCA_965226475.1 of Alphaproteobacteria bacterium. Classification (GTDB taxonomy): domain Bacteria; phylum Pseudomonadota; class Alphaproteobacteria; genus JASLMY01. Next base: position 1,215,942 of record CBDDDJ010000003.1, read on the forward strand.
CGCGACCTTGCCCGCGAGTTCGAGGTCCATCGCTCCCGCCTCCCTCTGCTCGGCGCCTCAGCCCCGTCGTTTGAGCCGTCCCTCGATGTGGCGCGCCAGGTCCTGCGTCGCGCGGCCGTCGACGGGAAGCCCGTTGTCTTCCTGATAAAAGCGGATCGCCGTCCGTGTGCGTTCGCCCATGACACCGTCGACGGTGCCTGGGTCGTAGCCGAGCTTGTCGAGGCCCGCCTGCACGCGGCCGACCGCCGACTTGTTGGCCGCCCGACCGTCGGAAGCCCAGATCGGATCACCGAAATTGATCACGTCGTCGGTGGTGAGCGCGCCGGTGAGACCGCCGGCGGCGGCCCCCAGCAGTACGCCCTGCAGGATCGAAAGGCCGGTGACCGCGCCGACCACGGCGCCCGCCGCCGCGCCGATCCCGGCGCCCGAGGCCGCCCGGTCGCCGGTGCTGCTGCCGCAGCCCGCAAGACCGAGACAGAGGCAGACCGAGAAGGCCGTCGTCATCGCTTTCATCTTTGCCACTCCTTGATCGTTCGTCGTCGGCTCGATTTTACCAATCGCCGCCGGCGTCGGCGGTGACCGGAATCACAGCTCGCCGCCCGGCGCCGCGCTTGCTGCTATCATAATGGCATGGACGGCGCGGGGGGAAGAGGGAGCATATCATGCGGGTGTCTGCGGCCGTGAAGGCGGAATGGGAGCGGAGCGGCTTCCTCTTCGAGGAAGCACTGCTGTCGGCGATGGAGATGGCGGTCGTCGACGCGGCGCTGCCACGCCTGCTGGACCCCCGCCGCGAGGAGACGGTGCTGGAGAAGGACGGCGTCACCGTGCGCTCGTTCCTCAATCTGCATCTCTACGACGAGGTCTTCGCCGCGCTGGTGCGCCATCCGAAGCTGATTTCGCCGGCGCGGGAACTGCTGGGCGAGGACGTCTATATCTTCCAAAGCATTCTCAACATGAAGCGACCCTTCACCGGCGACGTCTGGCAATGGCACCAGGATTTCCCGACCTACCACGCCGACGACGCGATGCCGGAGCCGCGCGTCGTCAACATCCTGCTGTTCATCGAGGACGTGGGCGAATTCAACGGCCCCCTGATGCTGATCCCCGGCACCCACGGTGAATTCTTCATGCTGCCGGAGGTCGACTGCACCACCACCAGCTATCCCTTGCGCCGGCTGGAGGCGGCCGACATCGGCGGTTTCGCCGAGGCGAACGGCATCGTCTCGCCCAAGGGGCCGGCGGGCTCGGCGATCTTCGCCCACACCAACATCATCCACGGCTCGGGCCCCAACATGTCGCCCTGGGGCAGGGCGATACTGTCGCTGACCCTGAACGCGGTCTCCAACCGGACGACGGCCCCCTCGGTCCGCCCGGCCCACGTCACCTTGGACGATTTCACCCCGGTCCAGCCCTTGGGCGAAGACTGCCTGCTCGCGCTCGGCCACTGACCGGCGGCCGATCGGCGGCGAAGCCAAGCAGGGCGCATCCTGCTACACTCGGCGCCATGCGATTCGGGGCCTTCGCACTGCTGCTGCTTCTCTCCTCGGCCGCCGCCGAAGCACAGATCCGGGGCGGCGTTCGCGTGCTCGACGGCGACAGCGTTTGGATCCAGGGCATCGCCATCGAACTCGACGGCATCGACGCACCCGAGGCGGATCAGCGCTGTCTCAAAGCCGACGGCCGGCACTACGCCTGCGGCGAGCTGGCGACCCGGGCCTTGCGCACCATCATCGGCGGCCAGCGAGCGACCTGCGAGCAGGTGGGGCGGACCGCCACCGGCAAGCTCCGCGCGCGCTGCCGGCTGCGCCGCCGCGATCTCGCCCGGGAGATGCTGGCACTCGGCTGGGCGGTGGCGCCGGAGGGCGCTCCCGGCGACTACGCCAAGGCCCAGGCCGAGGCGGAGGCCAAGCGCGAGGGCATCTGGGACGGCCGCTTCGTCCTTCCCTGGGAATGGCGCCGGGGCAAGCGCCTGGTCGAAACCACGCCCGCGCCGCCCCCGCCCTCGACCGTCGTCCGCGCGCCCGCCCCGGACCCGGCGGTCGCGCGCCCGGCGGATGCCCGCCGCCCGCCGCCGAGGGAAGCTCCGCGCCCAGCCCCCAGGGCGGCCGAACCGCCACCGTCCGCCGCCCCGCCGTCCGAGAACAAAACACCGCCGCCGGAGGAGACCGCCCGGGCCGCGCCCGGGCCGCCGAAATCGGCGCCCGTGCCCGAGAAACCCGCGAGAGCATCCGCCCCGGCGGCGGCGCTCGCGCCCTCCTCGACCGGGGGGCGGATCACCGGCCCGCATCCGCGCGACTGCCCGATCAAGGGCAACATCGACACCACCGGGCGGCGCCTCTACTACCTGCCCACCAGCAAATGGTACAATATCATTTTGGTCGACCAGGACGCGGGCGAGCGCTGGTTCTGTAACGAGAAGGACGCGCTGGCCGCCGGCTGGCGCAAGTTCCCCTGAACGAATCCCGCGCCGGGAGGGGTCGCCGAGCCTTGATTTCGCTATTATGCGAGCGGTACGAACCGGGTCCACGTCACCGTGGGCGCCTCGGTCGGCGGCGTCGCGGATCGTAGCGGCATGGCACTCGGATAGTTGGAGTGGGGAGGCGATGCGGCTGCCCGAGGAGAGTTTGTTGCTGTCCCGCTGGCTGCGCGATCCGCTGGGGATCGGCGCGGTGATGCCGAGCGGCGCGGGCCTCGCCCGGATGATGGCGGCGGCGGTCGATCGGGCCGTGCCGGGCGTCGTGGTCGAACTCGGCGGCGGCACCGGTGCGATCACCACGGCACTGCTCGAGGCGGGCATCGAAGGCGATCGTCTGATCGTGCTGGAGCGGGAACCGGAACTCCACCGCCATCTGGCGGACCGCTTTCCCCGACTGACCGTTCTGGAAGCCGACGCCTCCGCCCTCGGAGACTGCCTCCGCTCCCGCGGTATTCCCGTCGCCGCGGCCGTCGTCTCTAGCCTGCCGATGCTGTCGATGCCGGTCCCGTTGCAGCGCGCGGTGCTGGGTCAAGCCTTCGAATTGCTCCGCCACGGCGGTGTCTTCGTCCAATACACCTATGGCCCCGGCGCGCCGGTGGCGCCCGCTCGCCTCGCCGAGTGGGGCCTCGAGGCGCGGGTCATCGGGCGCGCTTGGTGCAACCTGCCGCCGGCGAGCGTCTGGCGCCTGCAACGCAGCGACGGCGCTGGTCTAGACCAGAATGCCACCGGTCCCGGGGCCTTCCTCCAACAGGCGGCGGAGGCGTGCGAGGGCGTGCTGCAGCGCCTGGCGCCCCGGCGCGTTGGAGTGGGAGATGCGGACGGCGCGACGCGGCGGCGCCTCGGCCGTCTCGAAGGCCCCCATCGCCAGTAGCGCCGTGCCTTGCGCGGCGGCGGCGGCGACGAAGCTTTCCGGCCGCCATTCCGACGGCAGGTCGAGGAGCGCGTGAAATGCGAAGGGATGGGAGGCGAGCGGCCAGTCGCCCAAGGCTTCGCGCAGCAGGGCGTGGCGGGCCTGGATCTCGGTCCGCTGCCAGGCGATCAGGCGTTCGGCCGTATCCGACTCGATCCAGCGCCGGGCGACCTCCAGCGTCAGCGCCGGGCGCGTCACGGTGAAGGCATAAAGCGCGTCGGCCAACCGGTCCAGGAGATCGCTCGGCGCCCAGAGCCAGGCCACCCGCGGTCCCCCGGCGAGCGACTTGGAAATCCCGGTGATGTGGATGGTGCGTTCCGGCGCCAGCGACTTGAGCGGCGCCGGACGCCCCGGCAACACGTGGCCGTAGACGTCGTCCTCGACGATCGCGAGGTCCCGGCGCCGCGCGACCTCGACGATGTCCGCCCGCCGGGCCGGCGACATCACCGCGTTGGTCGGGTTCTGCAGCGTCGGCACCAGGAAGACGGCGGCCGCGCCTGTCTCGGCGGCGGCGCGGTCCAGCGCTTCCGGCCGCATGCCCTCGTCGTCGAGGGCGACGCCCCGCACCGGCACCCCCAGCACCCGCGCGGCCCTGAGCAGGCCCGGGTAGGTCACCGCCTCCACCAGGACCGGCCGTCCCTCGCGCCCGAGCGCCGCCAGCGCGGCGGCGAGCGCCTGCTGCGCGCCAGCGGCGACGAGTAGCTCCCTCGCCGGCGCCTCGACCCCGAGACGGGCGATCCAGCGGCTGCCCGCCTCGCGGTGCGCCGGCAGTCCGCTCGTCGGCGGGTAGCGCAGCAGGTCGAGCTGCTCGCTCTCGCGCCCGAGCGCCGCCAGGGTGTCGGCGAGGGCCTGCTCCTGCGGGCCGAGGCACGGCGCGCTTTCGGTCAGGTCGACAAAGCCCGGCGCCGCCTCTTCCGCCCTGGGCCCCCGGACATAGGTGCCGCGCCCGACCTGGCCATCGACCAGACGGCGACGCGTCAGTTCCCCGTAGGCCCGCGTCACCGTGCCGATCCCGCAGCCGAGTTCATGGGCGAGGTCGCGCTGGGGTGGCAGGCGCGTCGCCGCGGCCAGCCGGCCCTCGGCGATATCGGCGGCGATCAGGTCGGCGATCGCCAGGTGACGCGGGCCAATCTGGCTCGCCAGCCGATCCGGGGTTATTGCAATCATGACAATATTTCCATTGACGCGATGCAATCTAAGGCAATATCTCAATACATTGAGACATACAAGGGAATTCGCGATGGCAATCGGCCGGATGGCGCGATGCCTCGCGCCGAAGACGAGAGGAACCACCATGCGCCTGCCGATCTATCAGTTCGACGCCTTCGCCAAACGCATCTTCGGTGGCAATCCGGCGGCCGTCTGCCCGCTCGAATTCTGGCCCGACGACGCGACGCTGCAAGCAATCGCCTTGGAGAACAATCTTTCAGAGACCGCCTTTTTGGTCGCCAGGGACGACGGCGACTACGACCTACGCTGGTTCACCCCAGCGATCGAGGTCGACCTCTGCGGCCACGCCACGCTCGCCTCCGGCTGCCTGGTGCTGCGTCACCTGCAGCCGGAGCGCGACGAGGTCGGCTTCATGACCCGCTCCGGGCGCCTCGCGGTCCGCCGCGCGGGCGACGGTTTCGCCATGGATTTCCCCGCCGATCCGCCCGCGCCGACCGAGGCCCCGGCTAACCTGGAAGCAATCCTGGGCGTCGCGCCCGAGGCGGTACTGAAGGGCCGCTACTGGCTGGTGGTGCTGGCGAGCGAGGCCGAGGTACGTGCCCTCGACCCCGACATCGCGGCCATCGGCCGGCTTTCGCCCGGCAACATGATCGTCACGGCGCCCGGCGATGCGGCCGACTTCGTTTCCCGTTTCTTCGCGCCGTCGTCGGGCATTCCCGAGGACCCGGTCACCGGCAGCGCGCACTGCATCCTGACCCCCTACTGGGCGGCGCGGTTAGGCAAATGCGAGCTCGAGGCGCTCCAGGTCTCGGCCCGGGGGGGTGAATTGCGCTGCACCCTCGCGGGCGACCGGGTCGGCCTCGCCGGCAACTGCGCCTTCTACATGGAGGGCTTCATCGAGATACCGGACCCATGAAGATCCGCGCCGAGGAGCCGGTTCGCATCGAGGCGGCGGTCTCGGCGGCGGCGCTGGCGGATATCCGCGAGCTCTTCCTCGCCTATGCCGCCTCGCTTTCCTTCACGCTCGCGCACCAGTATTTCGACGACGAACTGGCGGCGCTGCCGGGGGACTATGTCCCGCCCCGGGGTGCCCTGCTACTCGGGCGGATCGACGGCAGGCCACGGGGCTGCGTCGCGCTCCGAGATCTCGGCGCCAGCCGGGCGGAGATGAAACGTCTCTATGTCCAGCCGGCGGCCCGCGGCCACGGACTCGGCCGCGCCCTGGTGGTCGAGGTCGTAGCCCGCGCGCGGATCGCCGGCCATGCTGCCGTGCGCCTCGACACAATTCGAAGCGAGCACGACGCGGCCATCGCCCTCTACCGCGAGTTGGGTTTTCGCGACATCCCGGCCTATTACGAGACGCCGATCGCAAACACTCTGTTTCTCGAGCTCGAGCTTTAGAGCCCCGCCGCGCGCCTCGTGGCGTGCAGGGGATCGTCGGCGTCGCGGGTCGCCCGGGCCCAGGCCTCGGGGATCGCCAGGCCGTCCGTCGGCCAGACCCGCATGGTCTCGAAGGCGACGGTGCGCTTGGCCGTCCGCCACTCGCCACCACGCCGCTCGGCGATGTCGACATAGCGGCCCAGGATCTCGACGTCGACCTCGCCCGCGGTCTTGCCCCCGCCCATCACGATATCGCCCGGCGAGCGCTGGCGGGCGACGTAGTAGGTCTCGACCACCGCCCGGTCGGGGCCGGCGAATTCGATACGGCAATTGCCCAGAAAATGCACCGACTGTTCGATGCCGGCGTGGCGCTTGCTTACCCACTCGATGAAGCCGTCGACGCCACCCTGGTAGTCACCATGGTCGTCGGTGGCATCGGCATGAAAGGTGGCGCGCACCGCCTCCCAGTCCCGCCGGTCGACGCCTTGCGCGTAGGCCGCCATCAGATCCTGGATAGCCGCCCGGTCCAGCAGGCGTGCGAGTTCGTCGCTCATGGTTCTCTCCTCTCCATTGGCCGATCCGCCGATCCTAGCAACTTCCGGCCCAACCTGTTCTCCGCCCGTCCGATCATGCTAGGTCAGGGACCACTGAATGAGAGGCTCCGTGCCCGCGAGGAGGAAAGACATGAATTCTGAAATGGTCCTGTTCGAGGTCGAGGACGAAATCGCCACCGTGACCCTGAACCGGCCCGAGGCGCTGAACGCGCTCAGCCCCGAGATCCGCGGCGGCCTCCGCGACGCCGTCGCCCGGATCAAGGAACAGGCGGGCGAGGAAATCAAGGCGGTGATCCTGACCGGCGCGGGCCGGGCCTTTTCGGCCGGCGGCGACATTAAGACCATGAACAACCGCCTGGGCAGCCCGCTGAATTCGCGCCAGGCGCTCCGCAACGACCATCAGCTGATGTACGACATTCTCAATCTGGAGCTGCCGGTGATCAGCCTGGTGAACGGGGCCGCCGCCGGCGCCGGTGCCAACATCGCACTGGCCGCCGATTTCGTGCTGGCGACGCCGCGTGCCTTCTTCATGCAGGCCTTCGGCCGCATCGGCCTGGTGCCGGACTGGAGCGGTTTTTATATCCTGCCCCGCCTGATCGGCTTGCAAAAGGCGAAGGAGCTGGTCTTCACCGCGCGCCGGGTCTATGCGGAAGAAGCCAAGGAGATGGGGCTGATCTACGAGATCGTGCCGGACGACGGGGCGATGGAAGCGGCCCGCGACTTCGCCGGCCGCTTCCGCCACGCCTCGACCACGGCGATCGGGGTCGCCAAGAACGTGCTGAACCAGTCGTTCAACCTCGACCACCGCACGCTCCTGGAGTTGGAGGCGAGCGCCCAGGCGGTCACCCGCACCAGCCCCTACCACGTCGAGGCGATCCGCCGCTTCGGCGCCAAGGAGCCGGCGATGTTCGACTGGGAAGCGCTCGACAACGCGGCGGCGGGGGACGACTGAGGATTCTTTATCTAGCAACCCGGCCGGCGCGCTTCCCCGACCCAACCATCCCAGGGGTACACTCCACGGGTGGAGAGGCTGGGGAAGCGGGCCGGCCAGGCCGGGAGACGAACGAATGACCTTCAAAGTTATGATCCAGATGCCGGTCACCGACGGCATCAAGTCGGCATTGGACGGTCGCGACGACGTCGAGTACGACCGCTTCACCGAACTGTCGGAGGAGAACATTCTCCAACATATCGCCAACTACGACGCCGCCATCCTGGGCGTGGCGCCCTTCACGCGGCGCATCGTCGAGCACGCCGAGAAACTGAAGATCGTCGCCCGGCACGGCGTCGGCTATGACAGCGTCGACGTCGCCGCGCTCACCGATCATGGTGTGCCGCTGGCGGTCGCGGGCATCGCCAACTCGGTCACCGTGGCGGAGCATTCGCTCTTCTTCATGTTGGCGCTCGCCAAGCGGGCCCGGGTCTACGACCGCGAGGTTAGGCAAGGAAACTGGGGCGTCCGCTTCGAACAGCCGGCCTTCGACCTCGCCGGGCGCAAGGTGTTGATCCTTGGCTTCGGTCGCATCGGTCGCCGCCTGGTCAAGCGTTGCGTCGCCATGGAGATGGAGGTGTTGGTGCACGATCCCTATGTGATCCAGGACGCGATCGCGACCGCCGGTGCGACGGCGGTGGAGGACTGGCGGGCCATCCTGGGGGAGATCGACTTCCTCTCGGTCAACTGCCCGAAGAACGACGAGACCAACGGCATGGTCGGAACGCCCGAGCTGGAAGCGATGCAAGGCACCGCCTTCGTCGTCAACACCGCGCGCGGCGGTATCGTCGACGAGGCGGCGCTGGACGATGCGCTCGAGCGTGGAATCATCGCCGGCGCCGGCATCGATCCCTTCGTCGTCGAGCCGGCGATGCCCGATAACCCCCTCTTCCGCCATGACAACATCCTGGTGAGCCCGCATTCCGCCGGCGTCACGGTGGAGTCGATGTTCCGCATGGGCGCCGCGTCGGCCCAGAACGTCGTCGACTGTTTCGACGGCAAGCTCGACCCGGCGAACGTCATCAACAAGGAAGTGCTGTAGGGCCTCTACGCCAGGAGTTGAGCGAGAAGCGTGTTCAATACGCGTCGGCCCGTCGCCGTCGCGCGGAGGCGTTCGGGCGTGGAGTCGAGAAATCCGCCCTCGATGAGACGCGCCTCGCCCTCGCCGTCGACAATGTCGTCGAGCTTGGCCAAGGCCTGGCCGTCGAAACGGGCGCGGGCGACGCCATCGGTCAGGCGCAAGCCCATCATCAGCGCCTCCTCGGCCGCCGTCTCGGGCGCCAGGATCTCCTCGCTTTCGAGTCCGTGGCCCCGCTCGCCGACGGCGCCCAGCCAGCGTTCCGGCAGGCGGTGCGCCACCGTCGCCCGCCTGCGGCCGTCGAGGGTCAGTCGGCCATGCGCGCCGGGACCGATGCCGACATAGTCGCCGCCCCGCCAATAGGCGAGGTTGTGCCGACTCTCCGCGCCGGATCGAGCGTGGTTGGAGATCTCGTAGGCCGGCAGGCCCGCCGCTTCGCAGAGCTCCCAGGTCGTCTCCAGCAGGGCCTCCTGCACGTCTTCGTCGGGAAGGCGGAGCTGGCCGAGGCGGTGGGCGGTGTGGAAGGCCGTGCCCGCCTCGATCGTCAGCTGGTAGAGCGAGAGATGCTCGCCCGCGAGGCCAAGCACGGTCGCGAGTTCGGCCCGCCAGGCGGCAACCGTCTGCCCGGGCCGGGCATAGATGAGGTCGAGAGAATGGTGCGGAAAGGTCGCGCGGGCGAGCTCGACGGCACGGATCGCCTCGGCGGCCGAATGCTCGCGGCCGAGCGCCGCCAACGCCGCGTCGTCGAGTGCCTGCACGCCAATCGAGACCCGGTTGACCCCGGCGGCGCGGTAGTCGGCGAAACGCGCCGCCTCCACCGAGGTCGGGTTGGCTTCCAGCGTGATCTCGATATCGTCCGTGAAACCGAGGCCGTCCTCGATCGCCCTCAGCACGGCCGCCACCGTCTCGGCCGTCATCAGCGAGGGCGTGCCGCCGCCGAAGAAGATGGAGCCGGCCCGACGGCCGGGAAGACGTTTGGCCCAGTGCGCGATGTCGCGCCGGTAGGCGCGGCGCCAGTCGGCCTGTTCGACGCCATCGCGGACATGACTGTTGAAGTCGCAATAGGGGCATTTGGCCCGGCAGAACGGCCAGTGCAGATAGACCGCGAGGGCCTCCGTGGCTTCAGCGGAAACAGGCATCGATCAGTTTGGCGAAGGCGACGGAACGGTGGCTGATGGCGTGCTTTGCCGCTGGTTCCATCTCGCCGAAGGTGCGGTCGGCGCCCCAGGGCAGAAAGATCGGGTCGTAGCCGAAGCCCCGCTCGCCCCTCGGCGGCCAGACCAGACGGCCCTCGACGATGCCACTGACGGTTTCCACGTGGCCGTCCGGCCAGGCGAGCGCGAGAGCGCTGACGAAATGGGCGCCGCGTGCCTCGGGCGCGTCGGCGCCAGCGGCTTGCAATCGCCGCTCGACCTCCGCCATGGCGTGGCCGAAATCGCGCGCCGGCCCGCTCCAGCGGGCGGAATAGATCCCCGGCTCGCCGCCGAGCGCATCGACCGCCAGGCCGGAATCGTCGGCAAGCGACGGCAGGCGCGCCGCGCGCGCGGCGGCCCGGGCCTTTAGTTCGGCATTGGCCTCGAAGCTGGTGCCGGTCTCCTCCGGCTCCGCCAGGCCGAGCGTCGCGGCCGACAGACAAGGAATCGCGAAGGGCGCCAGCAGTTCCTCGATTTCCCGCACCTTGCCGGCATTGTGGCTCGCCACCACCAACCGCTCTCCGTCTAAGTGGCGCGCCATCGCCGGTCTCAGTCCCGGCCGACGGCCTGCTTCTGCAAGACCACCAGGTTGCGGACGGCGCCGGTGGCGAGATCGAGCAACCGGTCGAGTTCGGCGCGCTGGAAGGGGGCGTCCTCGGCCGTGCCCTGCACTTCGACGATGCCGCCGGACCCGGTCAGCACGAAATTGGCGTCGGCCCCGGCGTTCGAATCCTCGGCATAGTCCAGATCCAGCACCGTCTGGCCCTTGTAGATGCCGCAGGAGACGGCGGCGACATGGTCATGGAGCGGCATCGTCTCGATCAGCTTTTCGGCGGCCATGAATTCGAAGGCATGGTAAAGCGCCACCCAGGCCCCGGTGATGGCCGCCGTGCGGGTGCCGCCGTCGGCTTGCAGTACGTCGCAGTCGAGGCGGATCTGCCGCTCGCCCATCGCCTCCAGATTGGTAACGGCGCGAAGCGCCCGGCCGATGAGCCGCTGGATCTCCTGGGTTCGTCCGCTCTGCCGGCCGCGCGCCGCCTCGCGGTCAGTGCGCGTGTGGGTGGAGCGGGGCAGCATGCCGTATTCCGCCGTCACCCAGCCCCGGCCCTGGCCCCGGAGCCAGGGCGGGACGCGATCGTCCAGGCTGGCGGCGCAGAGCACATGGGTGTCGCCGAAGCGCACCAGGCAGGAGCCTTCGGCATGTTTGGCAAAGCCCGGCTCCAGGCTCACGGCCCGCATTTCCTCGGCCGCCCGGCCCGAAGGTCGTTCCGCCATCACGCATTCCTTCCCTATACTGGTTCAGAGCGGGGTTCTAAGCGATTTCGCGGCGGATGGAAAATCGCCCATCGGCGGCACTTCGCACGTTGACGCCCCGGAGGGGCGTAACTACATTCCCGGCGCGCCACCCGGCGCGCATCCGGCGGCGCCAGCACCCCCATGGGGTATCGATTTCGCCGCGAGGTCGAAGGGAAATGGAAGAGAACGGCAGGGCCGACGCCAGCATCACCGATCTCGACGAGCGAAGCCGCGAAATCTTTCGCGGAATTGTCGAATCCTACATGATGAACGGGACTCCCATCGGCTCCCGCACCTTGTCGCGCCTGCCGAACGTGACCCTCTCGCCCGCTTCGATCCGCAACGTCATGGCCGACCTGGAGGCGGCGGGCCTGCTCTTCGCGCCGCATACCTCTGCCGGCCGCCTGCCGACGGACCGGGGACTTCGGTTGTTCGTCGACGGCCTGCTGGAGGTGTGCGACCTGACGGTGGAGGAGCGCGCGTCCATCGAGGGGCGCTGCGCCGATGGCGGCCACGGCATGCAGGACATACTGCAGCGGGCGACGGAGATCCTTTCGGGCCTCTCGCAATGCGCCGGCGTGGTCGCGGTGCCCAAGTTCGAGACGCCCTTGAAGCATATCGAGTTCGTGCACCTGGGCGCCGGACGGGCGATCGTCGTTCTGGTGACCGAAACCGGGGTCGTGGAGAACCGGTTGATCGAACTCGGCCCGGGAGTGCCGCCCTCGGCCCTGATCGAGGCGGCCAACTATCTGAACGACCGCTTGCAGGGACGCACCTTCGAGGAGGCGCGGGGCCTGATCCAGGCGGAACTCGAGGCGCGGCGGAGCGAACTGGACACGCTCACCCGGAAGATCGTCGAGGCCGGTCTCGCCACCTGGGCGGGCGAGGGCAACGAGGGCAGCCTGATCGTCCGGGGCCACGCCAAGCTGCTGGACGACGTCAGCGCCGTCGACGATTTAGAGCGGGTGCGCCAGCTCTTCGCCGATCTCGAAAACGCGCGGGAATACCAGCGCATGCTGGACCTCGCGCGCGACGCCGACGGGGTCCGGATCTTCATCGGTTCGGAAAACCGGCTCTTCAGCCTCTCCGGTTCCTCCCTGATCGTCGCGCCCTATACCGACGGTAAGCAACGCCTGGTCGGAGCGATCGGCGTCATCGGGCCGACGCATCTCAACTATGCGCGAATCATTCCCATGGTCGACTACACCGCCCAGGTCATCGGCCGCCTGATCGGCTGAGCCCGCGCGGCGCCAACAGTAAGGACGAACGAGACAATATGAGCGACGAAAAGGACGATATCGAATCCTCGCAGGACGCGGCGGCATCCGTGGTGGAAGCCGCCGACGAAGATGAGCAAGCCGGGGGCCCGGCGGATGGCGAGATCGACGCGTCCGACGGGGAAGCCCCCCAGGCGGAGGAACCGACGCCCGAGGAGATGATCGCCGAGCTCAAGGACCAGCTGCTTCGGGCACTCGCGGAGACGGAGAACGTGCGCCGCCGGGCCGAGCGCGACGTCACCGATGCCCGCCGCTTCGCCACCGCCGATTTCGCCCGCGACCTCCTCGCCGTCGCCGACAATATGCAGCGCGCGATCGATATCGCCAAGGCGAACGCGGAGGCCGGAAGCGAGGCCGTGGTCGAGGGGGTCGATTTGACGCTCCGCCAGCTCGAACAGATGCTGGAAAAGCACGAAATCCGCGTCGTCGAGGCACTCGGCCTGAAGCTCGATCCCAATCTGCATCAGGCGATGGTGCAGATCGAGGATGCCACGGCCGAGCCGGGGACGATCATCCAGATCATGCAGACGGGCTATACCATCCACGATCGGCTGCTGCGCCCCGCCCTGGTCGGCGTCGCCAAGGCGCCGGCGAGCGCCGATACCGGCCAGCAGGTCGACACCGAGGCCTGAACGGGAAATTGCGACCGCGAACTTCGGGAGGCGCGGCCGGCGAGCCGGTGCATGAACCTTGCGGCCCTCTCGGTCTCCGCCGGCCAGGCCGCAGCCGGGACGAAGGATAGGCCACATCGGAGGATCGCCGGCATCATTCCGAGGCCGGGGAAGGCCGCCGGTCCCCAACGACACGGCGATCAATCGCCGAGGCCGAGCACGTCCAGCATCGAATAGCGCCCGGCCGGCTTGCCGTGGGACCAGAGCGCGGCGCGCACGCCGCCACGGGCGAAGATCGCCCGGTCGCCCGCCTTGTGGGTGAGTTCGATCCGCTCGTTGTCGGCGACGAAGATCACCGAATGCTCGCCCGCGACGTTGCCGCCCCGCAGCGAGGCATAGCCGATGGCGCCCCGCGCGCGGGCGCCGGTGATGCCGTCGCGCCCGCGTTCCGCCACCTCGTCGTGCACCACGCCGCGCCCCTCGGCCGCCGCGATGCCGAGCGCCAGTGCCGTGCCCGACGGCGCGTCGACCTTATGGCGGTGATGAATTTCGACCACTTCGATGTCGAAGTCGGGATCGAGGATCGATGCGACTTGGCGGGTCAACTGCTGCAACAGGTTGACGCCGACGCAGAAGTTGGCCGCTCGGAGAATCACGGTTTTCGCCGCCGCCGCCGTGATCCTAGCCTCGCCCTCGGCCTCGATGCCGGTGGTGCCGGCGATGAGCGCCGTGCCGGTCTCCGCCGCCAATTCGGCCGCGGCCACCGTCGCCTCGGGGGCGGTGAAGTCGAGCACCACGTCCGAGGCTTCCATCAGCGCGCGCGGATCGTCGCCGACGGCGAGACCCAGTTCGCCGAGCCCCGCCTGTTGGCCGACATCCTGGCCGACCGCCTCGTGGCCCGACCGCTCGATCCCGCCGGCGACCACGGCACCCTCGGTTCCCGAAATCTCATGCAGCAGCGCCCGGCCCATCCGCCCGGCACAGCCGATTACGCCCATTCTGACGTCGTTCATTGTCCGCCCTCCCGAAAGAAACCTTCGGCCCGAGGATACCGCCTAAGGTCGCGGTCGGAAATGGCGCCGAGCGCTACCGCCGCATCGCCGGCACGAGCGCCATGGCCAGCAGCAGCGCGACGATCGCATGCTGGAATTCCGGCGACACCACCGCCAGCAGGGTCGCCGCGCCCAAGGGGCCGATGGCGGCGCCGAGATCGCGCCAAGCCTGCATCCGCGCCAGATGGGTGATGGCCGGGTCGGCGGCATCGATCCCCTGCACGATGAGGGCCGGGCCGAGGGACGCGAGCGCGCCCCGAAAGACCAGCATCACCAGCGCGCCCGCCACGGTAAACCCCATCGCGATGGCGGCAAAGCCGAGGATGGTGGCGAGCATGGCGACGAGAAACACCCCGCGCGCGCCATGGCGGTCGGCGAACCAGCCGAAGAGCGGCGCCGCCACCGCTTCGCCGACATGACGGAGTGCCAGCAGCAAGCCGCCCAGCAGCACGGCGAGAGAGACCGAGAGCGCCTGCGCGAAGATCAAGGTGATGGTCACGGCGAAGACGCCGTCGACCCCCAGTCCCTGCAGGAAGAACAGGATATCGATCGAGCGTGGCCGGCCGAGCGCGCGGGCGGCCGGCGGCGGCGCCACGTCGGGTGAATCGGGGGGAAGATAAAACACCAGCGGTATGGCGAGCGCGGTCAGTCCCATCAGAACGACGAAGACGGTGCCCGGACCGAAAAGGCCGGTCAGCCAGGCGCCGAAACAGAGGGCCAGAACGGGGCCGATCCGCTGGATGCTCCGACTGGCGCCGATGCGCGTGCCGACCTTGGCCCGGACTTCGATCGCATAGGCGAGGGTGATGAGGAGAAGGGCGGCGTAAACCAGACCCCACAGTACCCGGGCGCACATGAGGATGGCGGGTCCCTCGCCGAAACCATAGAGCCCGGTCGAGACCACGGCGCCGATCACCGCCACGAGGCAGGTGCGGCGAATGCCGAAGCGGTAGGTCAGCCGGGCGATCGCGCCGTAGGCGAAGACCCGGACGAAGCGATTGGCCGACAGCAGCATGCCGATCCAGAACAGGCTGACCCCGAAGGCCGGCCCGTGCAGCGGCAGGACCGCGTAAAGCAGGGAATCCCCCAGCAACGCCAGCGACAGAATCGCCGAGGAAATCAGGATGGGCATCCACTCTCGCGCCGAGGCATTCATGGCCGACGTCTCTCCGCGCGTGGGCATGCGAGCCCGGCGGCCGAGCCCAAACCGAGCATAACCCGAATTGTCCCGAAGGATCGGCGATGGTCCGCCGGGCGAACCGCCACGAGGCGATCAGGCCGGCGGTATTCTATCGATCATGAAGAGTTATTCTGGCGAAAGAACGGCGCCACCTCGGCCCCGGCGGGACATGGGCGCGCGGCGGCGCTCATGGTATCGTCGGGCCCCTCCATCCCGGAGCGGACCGAGTTTGCCCGCTATCGCCCGGCCACCCCGAATGCGGCTAGTTCCAGCGCCGGAGTTCGAGGCGGGCGATCTGGTTGCGGTGGACCTCGTCGGGGCCGTCGGCCAGGCGCAAGGTGCGGCTGTGCGCCCACCAGTGGGCGAGCATGAACTCCTGGCTGACGCCGCCGCCGCCATGAGCCTGGATCGCCCAGTCGAGCACCTTCAGCGTGGTGTTCGGCGCCGCCACCTTGATCATGGCGATTTCCTTGCGCGCTTCCTTGTTGCCGACGGTGTCCATCTTGTAGGCCGCCATCAGGGTCAGCAGGCGCGACTGGTCGATCTCGATCCGGGCCTGGGCGATCCGCTCCTGGGTCACGGTCTGGTCGGAGACCGCCTTGCCGAAGGCGACGCGACTCTTGGTGCGCTTGCACATCTCTTCCAGCGCCCGCTCGGCGACGCCGACCTGGCGCATGCAGTGATGAATCCGGCCCGGGCCGAGGCGCCCTTGCGCGATCTCGAAGCCCCGGCCCTCGCCCAGCAGCATGTTGGAGGCCGGCACGCGGACGTTGTCGAACAGCACCTCGCCATGGCCGTGCGGCGCGTCGTCATAGCCGAAGACGGTCAGCATCCGCTCGGTGGTGATGCCGGGCGTATCGGTCGGCACCAGGATCTGCGATTGCTGCAGGTAGCGGCTCGGGTTGTTGGGATCGGACTTGCCCATGAAGATGATGATCTTGCAGCGCGGGTCACCGATGCCGGAGGAGAACCACTTACGCCCGTTGATGACGTAGTCGTCGCCGTCGCGCTCTATCGAGCTCTCGATGTTGGTCGCGTCCGAGGAAGCCACCGCCGGCTCCGTCATCGCGAAGCAGGAGCGGATCTCGCCGGCCAACAGCGGCTCCAGCCACTGCTTCTTGTGCGCTTCCGTGCCGTAGCGCTCCAGCACTTCCATGTTGCCGGTATCGGGGGCGGAGCAGTTGAAGACCTCCGGCGCCATCGGCGAGCGGCCCATGATCTCGCACAAGGGCGCATATTCGAGGTTGGTGAGGCCGGCGCCGCGATCGCTCTCGGGCAGGAACAGGTTCCACAGGCCCGCGGCCCTGGCCTTCTGCTTCAGCTCTTCCACGATGGGGACGGGCTGCCAGCGGTCGCCCTGGTCGATCTGCGCGAAGAAGGTCTTCTCGTTCGGATAGATATGCGCTTCCATGAAGGCTGAGAGCTGTTCCTGCAGGGCCTTCACCCTGTCCGAATATTCGAAATCCATGGGGTCCTTCCTCGCGCTGGCGATTTGGATGGGTGGGACGATCGCCGGCGGGCGCCCGTCGCGCGCGCGGACTTTAGTCGGATGGCGTGGCCATGGGAAGGGCCGGAGCGGGCGCGCGACCATATGCCCGGGCTTCGGCGCCGGGCGGCGAAAGGGCGCGCGGCGGCAGGCTGTGATTCCCCCCGGCCGGCTTAGATCGGAGCGCTCTCGTTGATATACAGGCTCAACAACCACAAGGCGCCGCCGAACCATAGAATGATTTTGAACATCATGCCGTCGCGGGCTCCAGATGATTCGTCGCTTGGCGGTCGCTCAAGGTCAGCCGCTGGTCAGGCGGCCGGATCTTTGTCCAGGATCGGCAGCAGCTCCCAGGAATTTCCGCTCGCCACCATGCACGTCGTGCCGTTCGGCGCGGTCACGATGATGGTCCACGAACCCTTGTCCGACGTCAGAACTTCGAGGAGGCTGCCGTTTGAAGCCAACCCGATGGCACTCGGACTCTCGCTATACTGTTCGTCGAGCTTGGTCAGCAACGTCGCACGGGAGTTGCAGAGCGCTTGAGCCGAGGTGGGCATCGAATAAGCCAGGGCGGCAAACGCAATTGCCAGCGCTATGCTCTTCTTCCACATGGCTTTCTCCTTGGTTCCGGCAGCCAAGCGAACCTTGCCGCCTTCTCGACCATAGCGACGGCGGGTTAATAGTTAATGAAGATACTTAACAATTTGCAACGACGGTATTATCCACAAGCGCCTATCGCCTCGACCGCGATGGCGGGTCCCCGCGCAAGCATCGACGGAAGCCGAAGGCCGGCGCCTCGGCGCTTTTGACCCACGATGTATGCAGGTCGCGAAAACCCTTTTCGACGGCCAGATGGAGCGCGGGGAAGGACTGATACCAATCGTCGATGAGGGACGACACCCGAGGTGGTGTTGGCGGTGACCCGGATCCCCCTGGGCGCCGATGCGTTGAAGGCGCGGCGGAGACGGTGGTCGGGTGACGTCGGCGTCGTCGATCAGCCGCCGGCGATGCGCGGCAGGAGGACCACCTCGCCGTCGGGCGGAATCGGCGTGAACCAGGCATCGTTGTAGATCCGCCCATCGATCGAGACCGAGACGCCGCGCATCAGCCGGGGGCGCATCAGGGGATAGGCCTCGGCCAGACGATCGAGCAGCTCGCGAAGCGTCTTCGCCTCGATCTCGATCTCGCGCCGGCCCTCGGTGGCGGCGGCAAGCGAGCCCCAGATCTGGACCTTCACCATGGCTTAGTCGCCACCGTCCTCGATCGCGCGTAGCACCTCGGGCGGAGACATCGGCAGGCTGGTCATCCGCACGCCCGCGGCCGCCGAGACGGCGCAGGCGACGGCGGCCAGCGGCGGCACGATCGAGGTCTCGCCGACACCGCGCACGCCGTACGGATGGCCCGGATTCGGCACCTCCAGGATCACCGTGTCGATCATCGGCAGGTCGGAGGCCACGGGCATCCGGTAATCGAGCCAACCCGGGTTTTCGAGCCGCCCGTCCGCGCCGTAGATATAGGCCTCGTTCAGGGCCCACCCGATGCGCTGCGCGGCACCGCCCTGGAACTGCCCCTCGACATAGGCCGGGTGCACCGCCCGGCCGGCGTCCTGGAACACGGTATAGCGCAGGATCCGGACCGCGCCGGTCTCGGGATCGACCTCGCAATCGACCATGTGGGTGGCGAAGCTGACGCCGGCCCCCTGGGCATTGACCTCATGGTGCCCGGCGATCGGGCCGCCGGTGTTGGAGGCCACCGCCGCGATCTCGGCGAGAGTCATCGGGGGGAACCGGCCGGCATTCGGCCCCGCCGGCTCGGCCGCGCCGTCGCGCCAGACCACCGCGTCCACCTCGATGCCCCAGATCGCCGCCGCGCGGGCGCACATCTCCTGCTTCGCCCGCCTGGCCGCCTCGATGGTTGCCAGCCCGACGGCAAAGGTGACGCGGCTGCCGTCGGTCACCTCGTTCTGGCCGAGCGCGCCGGTATCGGCGATGACCGTGCGGACCCGTTCGTAGGCAATGCCGAGTTCCTCGGCCGCCATCATGCTCATCGCGGCGCGCGAGCCGCCGATATCCGGGTTGCCCTCGGAGAGACTGACCGTGCCGTCGGGCGTGATGTTCAACGAAACGCAGGTATCGCCGCCGAAATTGAACCAGAAGCCGCTGGCGAGGCCGCGGCCCTGGTTGGGGGCCAGTGGTGCGACCCAGTGGGGATGGGCCTTCGCCGCCTCGAGCGTGGCGGCGAGCCCGATCCGGGGGAAGGCCGGGCCGTAGGACGATCGCGTGCCCTCCCGCGCGGCGTTCTTCAGCCGCACCAGAATCGGGTCGAGGCCGAAGCCACGCGCCAGCTCGTCGATCACGCTCTCGACCGCGAAGGCCGCCATCGGCGCCCCCGGCGCCCGGTAGGCCGCCTGCTTCGGCCGGTTGGTGACCACGTCCCAGCCGATGGTCTCCACGTTCTCCAGATCGTAGGGGGCGAAGGCCGCCATCGCCCCCATGTCGACGGGCGAGCCCGGATAGGCGCCGCCCTGATAGCGCAATTCCGCGAAGCCGGCGGTGATGCGGCCGTCGGCCGTCATCGCCATTTTGACGTCGATCGAGGTCGACGCGGTCGGGCCGGTGGCGCGCATGACCTCCTCGCGGCGCATCACCATCTTCACCGGCCGGCCGGATTTTCGTGAAAGGGCGAGCGCCACGGGCTCCAGAAACACCGTCGTCTTGCCACCGAAGCCGCCGCCGATCTCGGAGGCGGTGACGCGCAGTTGGCCGATCTCCAGGCCCAGGATTGCCGCGCAGGTATTGCGCACCATGTAGTGGCCCTGGGTGCAACACCAGAGATCCGCCTGCCCGTCCGGGCCCATGGTAGCGAGACAGGCATGCGGCTCGATGTAGCCCTGGTGTGTCGCCTCAGTCCGGAAGCGCCGCTCGATCACCCGGTCGGCGGCCTTCATGCCCACTGCGATGTCGCCATGGCCGAACTGGACGCGGCTCATAACGTTCGCCGAGAGCCCATCGGGCACGCTTTCGTCGGCGCGGCCCTCATGCAGCACCGGCGCGCCCGGTCGCATCGCCTCGTCGACGTCGGTGACATGGGGCAGGACGTCGTAGTCGACCTCGATGAGTTCCAGCGCCTCGGCCGCGACGCCGGCACTGGCCGCCGCGACCGCGGCGATCGCGTGCCCGTCATAGAGCGCCTTGGCGCCTGCCATGCAGTTGTCGAGCACTGCGGCGACATCATCGGGCGGTGCGGCGAAATCGGCCCGCGTGACGACGGCATGGACGCCCGGAAGCGCCTCGGCCCGGCCGGTACGAATCGCGCGGATCAGCGCATGGGGGTGGGGGCTGCGCAGCACGCGCCCGACCAGCATGCCCGGCGCGCTCGAATCGGCGCCGAAGCGCGCGCGGCCCGTCACCTTGTCGATCCCGTCGGGGCGCACCGGCCGGGTACCCACGATTCGGAATGCGCGGCCTTCGACGTCCTCTCGCTGGTCATGGGTCATCACGAAATACTCCTCGCCGTCCCGGCCCGCTCCATCGCACTATCCTTGTCCGGGAGAGAGGCCGTGCGCAACGTCTTCTACCAACCGGCAATGAGCGGAGCTCATTGCCGGTTGTCGGGCGTTCAAACGCCACGCAGGCTTTTCCTCGCATAAGCTCGGACGCGCGGTCGCGCTTGCCGATCGGTGTTCGACGCCGGGTGCGAACACGTCGTCATTTGCAAAATTCGCCGAGGGGGTCCAAATCGTTTGGCAATCCATCCAACGCTCCGCTCGCCGTGACCCGACGCGTGGAGCCTGAACCGTCGTCGAAGAGAGTATCGATGAAGTTTTCCGAACAAGCCTGGGGCGAGATCGCCCCGATCCATGCTCGGATCCTCGAGCATCCCTTCATCCGCGAGCTTGCCCTGGGCACGCTGAGCCGGGAGCGCTTCCAATTCTACATGATCCAGGACGCGCTCTACCTCACCGACTTCTCACGCGTGCTCTCGTTGATCGCGGCCCGAGCCCCGGACCCGGACACCATGCTGCGGTTCGACGAGTCGGCGCGGAATGCCCTGATCGTGGAACGCACCCTGCACGAGACGTTCTTCCGCGAGTTCTCGATCACCGGTGACGCGGTTGCGCGCGCCGAGATGACGTCCACCTGCTTCGGCTACACGAACTTCCTGCTCGCGACGGCGCAGCGAAGTCCGGTCGAGGTGTCGATCGCGGCCGTGCTTCCCTGCTTCTGGATCTACTGGGAGGTCGGTTCATTCATCCGTGCCGAGGCCGCGCCGGCAAATCCCTACTGGCGGTGGGTCGAGACATACGGAGACGAGAAGTTCGGCGCGCGCGTACGCGAGGTCATCGCGACGGCGGACGAAATGGCGGCATCGACCGCGCCGACGGTCCGCGACGGCATGATGCACGCCTTCCGTCGTGCCGCCCAGCTCGAGTGGATGTTTTGGGACAGCGCCTACCGGCTCGAGACCTGGCCGGTCTAGACTCTTTCAGGTTGGTCCCGGCCACCCGCTCCCTCGGCCCAACCACCCGTGGAGTGTACCCATGTCCTGGTACGTACAGCCGGGCGATTCGGATCAAACTATTGCGCCGTGTAACCGCCATCCACCACGAGTTCGGCGCCCGTGATGAACGCCGCTTCGTCCGAAGCGAGGAAGAGCACGGCGTTGGCGACGTCAAGCGGTAGCCCGTAGCGGCCGAGTGGGGTGCTCTGCTCGGTCCGCCGGCGACGCTCCGGGTCCGACCAGGCGTCCTTTGTCATGTCGGTCTGTATGGGCCCCGGATGCACCGAATTGACGCGGATGCCATCGGCGGCATGCTGCACCGCCATGGATTTGGTCATGATGCACACCGCGCCCTTGGACGCATTGTAGCCCGCGTGGACGTGGCGTTGGCCGACCAGGCCCGAAATCGACGAGATGTTGACGATGGAGCCGCCGCCCGCGCGACGCATGGCTGGTATGGCCGCGCGCATGCCGACGTAGGTCCCCCTGGCGTTGACATCCATCAGCCTGTCGTAGTCCTCGATGCTGTCGTCGTCGCCTTGGCTGTAGCTGACGATACCGGCGTTATTGACCAGAATGTCCAACCGGCCATAGCTCGATTCCGCTTGCCCCACGGCGTCGCGCCATGCCGCCTCGTCGGACACGTCCAGGCGCACGTAGATCGCATCGCCGCCTTGCTCGCCAATCTCCGCCACGACCTGCTCTCCCGCCTCGTCGCGCAGGTCGCCGAGCACGACCCGACCGCCCTCCCGGGCGAACAACCTGGCCTCCTCGGCCCCCATGCCCCGCGCGGCACCACTGATCAGCGCGACTTTTCCCACTAGCCTCATCTCCACCTCCACCGCGATTTGCCAAGATCCGACGATAGCTTACCGATCACGGGCCGCCCGAGAAAGCGGCCAAGGCGGCGGTCATCACGCCGCGGCTTCGGACCCATCCGGAAGGCCGATCGCGCCCGCCCGCGCGAGCGCGTCGATCTCCGCCTTGGTGAATCCGAACTCGCCGAGAATGTCCCGGCTGTGTTCGCCGAGATGCGGCGCATGCGCCTTGGAATCGCCGTCGCGCGCCGGCGCCACACCGGGGATCGTCGGCATAGGAATGCGGCCCGCGCCCGACTGCTCGACCCAGCGCACCGCTTCCACCTCGCGGACATGCTCCGACTCGAAATAGTCGCCATAGTCTTGGACCCGCGCATGCAGGACGTCCGCCTCGGCGAGCTGGCGCGTCAGCACCTCAATTCCCATGACCACGATCGCCCGGCGGAGGCGCGGCATGATCTCGTCCTCGTTCTCCAGGCGGGCCGCCATGGTGCGGTACTTCGGGTCGTCGGCCAGTTCGGGCAGCCCGACGATCCCGCACAGGGAAGCGAAATGGGCGTCACGGCGGCCGTTGATGTTGAGGAAGCCGTCCTTCGCCTCGAACATGGCGACGGGCACGCCAAGGCGCGGCTGTTCGCCCTTTTGCAGCACGTGTTCGACCATCTTCGCCGACTGGAAGGCGCCGACCGCTTCCATCAGGCTGGTGGCGATGTGCACGCCGCCGCCCCTCAGGGCACGCCGGTAGAGCGCCGGCGCCACCGCCTGGAAGCCGTAGAGGCCGGTGACCACGTCGATGGCGAGGATGTCGATGCGCTACGGCAGGCCCGCCGAGTCCTTGTTGACCGTCATCAGACCGGAAAAGGCCTGCATGACCGAATCCGTCGCCGGCAGGTTGGCGTTCGGGCCACTCTGGCCAAAGCCGGTGACCGAAAGGTAGACGACCTCGGGGTTCTCCCGCCTCACCGCGTCGTAGCCGAGCCCAAGGCGGTCCGCGACGCCGGGTCGGTTATTTTCGATGACGACGTCGGCGACCCTCGCCAGCGAAAAGGCGATTGCCTTTCCCTCGGGGTTCTTTAGATCCAGCGCCAGGCTGCGTTTTCCCCGGTTGAACGCCATCCCGTAGGCGCAGTTGTCGCCATGGGTCTTGCCGATCTTCCGGCCCCAGTCGCCGGCCAGTGGCTCCAGCTTCACGACATCGGCGCCATGGCGCGCCAACAGCATGCCGCAATGGGGCCCGGCGACGCCTTGGCTGATATCGAGGACCTTCAGACCCTCATAGGGCAGGTCGTCGGTTTCACTCATGCTTCGTCTCCGCCGCCGGGTCGCGTTCGGTTCGCTCGGGCATCAGCCGAGTCTACCGATAGGTGGTCACCGATATCATGCGCGAGGCGGAGCGCAATGATCGTCGGCCTGTCGCATCGATCGAATGTGCCTGGGCGTCGCGCCACCTCGGGCCAATCGGGGTGAGACCGACATGAAATCAGGAGCCGCCAATTTCGCCCTCGTGCTTCCGGTGGCCGCCCGGGCCCGGACGTGGCATTGGATGGATATGTTTTCCCGGGCAAGCTCTAGCGCCGTGCCTGGAAGAAGGCGTGCAGCAGTTCGGCGCTCTCCGCCTCGCCGATGCCGGGATAGAGTTCCGGGCGGTGGTGGCAAGTCGGTTGGTGCAATACGCGGGGGCCGTGGGCGACGCCGCCGCCCTTGGGGTCGTCGGCGCCCCAATAGAGCCGGGCGAGGCGGGCGAAGGCGATCGCCTGGGCGCACATCGGGCAAGGCTCCAAGGTGACGTAAAGGGCGCAGCCGACCAGGCGAGGCGTGCCGAGTTCGACGCAGGCCGCGCGGATCGCCAGCAACTCGGCATGCGCGGTCGGGTCCCGGTCCGCTTCCACCCGGTTGCCAGCCCGCGCGAGCGTCCGTCCGTTCGGTCCCAGGACGACGGCGCCGACCGGCACTTCGCCCCGCGCGGCCGCGGCGCGGGCCTCCTTGAGCGCGAACGTCATCGCTTCCATAAGCGCCACCTTGGTCGGCGCGTCCGCATTCGGTCAAGCCCGTGCTATAGAGCGGCCCGACACCGAAGCCCAAGCCAGTGAGGCCGTCATCTCCGAGACCGAACGCATCGCCAAGCGGATCGCCCGCGCCGGGCTCTGCTCGCGCCGCGAGGCCGAGCGCTGGATCGAACAGGGCCGCGTCGCCGTCGACGGCCGGGTGCTGTCGAGCCCGGCCCTCGCCGTCGGGCCCGAGGCGCGGGTCACGGTCGACGGCAAACCGCTCGGCCGGGCGGAGCCGAGCCGGCTCTGGCGCTATCACAAGCCGGCGGGCCTGGTGACCTCGCACCGCGATCCAGAGGGCCGGCCGACGGTGTTCGAGCGTCTGCCGGCGGAACTCGGCCGGGTGATTTCGGTGGGCCGCCTGGATATCGCGTCCGAAGGCCTGCTGCTGGTGACCAACGACGGCGCGCTGGCCCGCCACCTGGAACTGCCGTCGACCGGCTGGACTCGGCGCTACCGGGCCCGGGTCCACGGCACGGTCGACGAAAAGGCGCTGGAGGCGCTGGCGCGGGGCGTGACCATCGAGGGGGTGCGCTACGGCGCCGTCGATGCCCGACTGGAGCGCGTGCAGCGCGCCAACGCATGGCTCGCCATCGGCCTCAAGGAAGGCAAGAACCGCGAGGTCCGCCGCATCTGCGAGCATTTGGGCCTGGCGGTGACGCGGCTGATCCGCATCGCCTTCGGGCCCTTCCAGCTGGGCGACCTGCCGCGCGGCGAGGTCGCGGCGGTCCGCCGCCGGGTGCTGATGGACCAGCTGGGCCCGGCCGGCACGCAATTCGATTTCGGGGCCAATGCGGATCGTCGGCGGTAGGTTTCGCGGCCGCCGCCTGGCGAGCCCGGCCGACCGCGCCATCCGTCCGACCTCGGATCGGGTACGCCAGGCACTTTTCGACATGCTAGCGCACGGACCCTATCCGGGACCCGAGGGGCCGATGCCCAGGGGGCCCCGGGTGCTGGACGCCTTCGCCGGCACCGGCGCGCTCGGCCTCGAGGCGTATTCACGGGGGGCCGTGGCGGTGACCTTCCTCGACAACGCGCCGGCGGCGGTCGATCTCGTCCGCCGCAACGCGGGTGGGCTGGCGGTCGAGGACGCGGAGGTTCAGATCCTGCGTCGCGACGCGACCCGGCCCGGCCGGGCACCGGCGGCGCACGACCTCGCTTTTCTCGACCCGCCCCATGGCGCCGATCTCGCCGAACCCGCCCTGCGGGCCCTGGCCGACGCCGGCTGGCTGACGCCCGAGGCTCTCGTCGTGGTCGAGTGCGCCGCCAAGGAAGCGTTTCCGCCGCCCGAGGGCTTCGAGTGCCTCGACGAGCGCACCCATGGCGCCGTCCGGCTGATCTTCCTCGCCCGCGCGGCTACCAGAGCTTGATGTTCTCGTAGATCCGGATGTTGACGTCGGCCCGCATGCCGGGGGCGATGTTGGGCGGCGGGTTGCGGATCGAGATACGGACCGGCACCCGTTCGATTTTGCCGCCGAAGCTGACGCTGCCCTTGTCGACCGCGTCCAGCCCCATCCGCGCGGCGGTGACGCTGCCGATGCGGAGCACCTGGCCGAAGAAGTCGTCGAAGGGATAGGCGTCGAGGTCGATCAGGACCTCCTGGCCAACCCGGACGTGGCGGATCTGACTCTCGTCCACCTGGGCCTCGATCCAGTAGAGGTCGGGGTCGTGCAGCATCAGGATGTTGACGCCGTCCTCGACATATTCGCCCGGAAAACGGTGGATCCGGCCGACGGTACCGTCGATGGGGCTGGCGATGTGGCGGTAGCCGAGCTCGATCTTCCGCTTGGCGATCTCGTCGGCGATGCGGACCTGTTCGATGTCGGAGATCTTGATCTTCTCCTCGATCACGTCGATCTGCTTGGCGCTGGCGGCGAACTGTTCGAGTTCCTTCTCACCGACCCGACGTTTTGCGGCGAGGCGGGTTTCCTCG
The DNA here is from genome assembly GCA_965226475.1 of Alphaproteobacteria bacterium. Taxonomy (GTDB): domain Bacteria; phylum Pseudomonadota; class Alphaproteobacteria; genus JASLMY01. The sequence continues at coordinate 1,241,895 of CBDDDJ010000003.1, forward strand.
CCTCTCATAACCAGGACCTTGTCCTGTTCCAAGGTCAGCTTCTCCTCGGGCTTCAGGCCTTTCTTGTAGAGGAATTCGACGCGCGCGAGGTTCTTTTCCGCCAGCTTCAGGCGGGCCATGACCGAGGCGTGTTCGGTTCCGATCGCGCGGATCTTCTGCCGCTGGGTGGCGAGACGGCTTTCGAGGTCGATCTCGAAGGCCTCCTTCTCCGAGACCAGGCGGGCGCGACGGGCGCGTTCGAGCGCCAAGTCGGTGTCCAGCGCCTCGATGTTCTTGCGGATGTCGGCGTCGACCAGGCGGATCAGCGGCTGGCCCTTCCGTACCCGGCCGCCCTCGGCCACGAGTATGGTGTCGATCTTGCCGTCGACCTGGGCCGATATGTTCGTGAGGTCGGTCTGCACCCGGGCGTTGTCTTCGTAGACATGGGTCGCCCAATGGAACACTTCGTAGGCGAGCAGGCCGGCGGCCGCCACCAGGGCGACGCCGGTCACGACCTTCAATGTGGTCTTCAGTGCCAACGGATCGCCTCTTCGCTCACCCCGCCGCCATGATGGACGCGGAAGGGCGCGGCGCCCAGCGGGTCCAGCGAAGCCTGGCAAAATCGATCGGACATGGGGGCGGCCGCGCGCATTCCCCGCGCGCGGCCTCCTGTCGCCGGACGCTACCAGCAGACCCTTTCGCGTTCAAGCAAAGGCGCGGTATTGTCGCTAACACACGATATGACCGCCGTAGGTACCATGTGATCTGTCCGGTTTAGAACGTCGCCTTCGAGGAGGGCGGCGATGAAGCGGGCCGAGGTGTTGCAAGGACTACGGCAGATGAAGTTCGAGGAGATTCTGGAGCGCGCGAAGCGGCGGCGACTGAGCCAGGCGGAGGCGGCGTCGATCCTGGGGATGAGCGAGCGAACGTTCCGGCGCTGGCGGGGTCGCTTTGAGGCGGAAGGCGCGGAGGGTCTGTATGACCGCCGGCTGGGCAAGGTCTCGGGGCACCGGGTGCCGGTGGACACGGTGATGGAGGTTCTGGAGTTGTTCGACACGCGCTACTGGGACTTCACGGCCAAGCACTTCCACGAGAAGCTGCTCGATGAGCACGGCTTCACGCGGAGCTACAACTGGGTCCGCCTGACGCTCCAGGCCCACGGGCGCAAACGTCCGGCACCGCGGCGAGGCGCGCACCGGCGCAAGCGGCCGCGCCGCGCCCTGCCCGCCATGATGCTGCACCAGGACGGCTCGACCCACCAATGGGTTCCCGGGCAGTGGTGGGACCTGATCGTCACCATGGATGACGCAACCAGCGAGATCTACTCGGCCTTCTTCGTCGACGAAGAGGGGACCATGAGCAGCTTCCGGGCCCTGGGCGAGGTGATCGAGGTCCGGGGGCTGTTCTGCTCGCTCTACGCCGACCGGGCCTCGCACTACTGGCACACGCCCGAGGCCGGCGGCAAGGTGGACAAGAACAACCCGACCCAGGTGGGCCGAGCCCTGGGCCAGCTGGGCATCGAACTGATCCCGGCCTACTCCCCCGAGGCCCGGGGGCGCTCGGAGCGCATGTTCGCGACATTGCAGAATCGCCTGCCGCAGGAACTGCGCTTGGCCGCCATCACCACGATGGCCGAGGCCAACGCGTTCCTGCGCGAGATTTATCTGCCCCGCCACAACGCCCGTTTCGCGGTGCCGGCCGAAGCCGAGGGCTCGGCCTTTGTCCCCTTCACCGGATCGCTCGACGACATCCTGTGCATCCAGGAGGACCGGATCGTCGGCAACGACAACACGGTGCGCTACAAGCGGCTGGTGCTGCAGATCCCGGAGGATCGCCACCGCCGCCATTACGTCAAGGCATCGGTGCGGGTCCACGAATACTCCGGCGGCACCCTGGCGGTCTTCCACGGCCCGCGCCGGCTGGCCCGATATCAGGCCGACGGCACCGTCCTCGACGAAACCAAGAACAGCAGAGCGGCCGCGTGAACCGCTTCGACGCGCGCCCGGCCTGTGGATAAGTGGACAACCCGCCATGGCGGGTTCCCCACTTATCCACAGGCCCAACAACCACAACATGAAGCGGTCAATTCATATGGTACATAAAGCGGTCAATTCGAAATGTTCTCGACAGCAAAGGCGCGGTATACGGCGGGGTAAGGGGCGGGAAGGAGAGAGGCGTCGTGACGGTTCAGGCCGAGGTCCGAGGGGCGGAGAGCGGCATGCGCGCGCTGATGCGCGACCCGGCCTATTTCTGTATCTGGTCGGTCGGCGGCCTCACCGGCATCGTCCGTTGGCTGCAGCTGCTGGCGCTCGGCGTCTACACCTTCGAGATCACCCGCTCCCCGCTCCTGGTCTCGATGATCCCCGTTCTCTGGATGCTGCCGTTGACGGTCCTGGGGCCGCTGGTCGGCGCCATCGCCGACAGGCTCGACCGCAAGCTGCTGCTCGCCGGCTCGATGACCATGATCATCGCGGTCTCCGCCGTCATGGCGGTGCTCTCCCATCTCGGCCAGCTGCCCTTCCTCTATATCGCCATCGCTTCGTTCCTGAGCGGCATCTTCTGGGCGACCGATATCCCGATCCGCCGCCGTCTGCTGGGCGACCTGTCGCGCGGCGCGCTGTCGAAGGCGATGAGCCTCGACAGCGCCACCGGCAACGCCACCCGCATGGCGGGGCCGTTGCTGGGCGGCGTGCTGTTGCAGATCGTCGGCATGACCGGGATTTTCGTGCTCTCGAGCGTGGTCTATGCGTTCTGCCTGCTGCTGTTGTTCCTGGCGCGGCTGCCGCGCCCGGTGGCGAACGTCGCCCGGCCGGCGCTCGGACGCGACCTCCTGGCTGGCGTCGTCTTCGTGCTGGCCGAAAAGAAGCTCCGCCGCATCCTGGCGGTCACCATCGTCTTCAACATGTGGGGCTTTTCCTTTACCTCGATGATCCCGATCCTGGGCAAGGAACGCTTCGGCCTCGATCCCTTCGGCATCGGCGCAATCACCGCGGTGGAGGGGCTCGGCGCCTTCATCGGCGCGATGCTGGTCGCCGTGTTCGCGCGCCCGGCCTATTTCTTCACCATCTATTTCGGCGGCACGACGCTCTATCTCTCGGGTGTGCTTTACCTAGGCGTCCTCGCCCATGTCGCGGGCGGGCCCTACCACTCGCTGTTGGCGGCCGCCATGGCGCTGATGGCGGTCGGCATGGCCAGCGCCTGCTTCGCGGCGATGCAGGGGACGCTCACCTACATGGGCTCGCCGGCCGCCTACCGCAGCCGGGTGATGGGGGTGCTGACGCTCTGCATCGGCACCGGCCCGATCGGCTTCTTCCATGTCGGCTGGCTGGCGGAGAATTACGGCGTCTCCTGGGCGCTGACCATCAGTGGTCTCGAGGGCCTGGTTATCCTGGCGTTGATGTGGATCTGGGGCGACGACACGCTCGACATGCGAAAGATCGCCGCCGAGGCGGGCGACGATTGAGGGCGGTCGCCACGAATAGCGAGCCGCCCGGCCAGCCCGCTCCCCCGGTAGATTCGTCGCCTGCTGTTATCGCGGAATGCCTTCAGCCCTCGAGCATGCGGCGCAGGAGGTCGATATCCTCGGCCAGCGTCGAATCCGTCTGGCGCAGTTGCTCAATCCGCTTCACCGCGTGCATCACCGTGGTGTGGTCGCGGCCGCCGAACTTGCTGCCGATCTCCGGGAGCGAGCGGGTGGTAAGCTGTTTGGCGAGGAACATCGCCACCTGGCGCGGCCGGGCGACGTTGCGCGCGCGGCGGGCCGAATGCATGTCGGCCAGGCGGAGATTGTAGTGCTGGGAGACCTTCTTCTGGATCTCCTCGATGGTGACGCGGCGGTCGTTGGCGCGAAGCAGGTCCTGCAGCACCTCCCCCGCCAGCTCCATGGTCACCGGGCGGCCGACCAGCTCGCCATAGGCGGTGAGCCGATTGAGCGCGCCTTCCAGCTCCCGCACGTTCGAGGTAATTCGATGGGCGAGGAATTCCAGCACCTTGGCGCCGATCGCCTCGCCGCCCGTGCACGGCAGCTTGGCCTGCAGGATACCGAGGCGGAGCTCGTAGTCGGTCTGGTGGATGTCGGCGACGAGGCCCCAGCCGAGGCGGGAGCGGATCCGCTCCTCCACGTCCTCCAGGTCCGAGGGCGAGCGGTCGGCGGAGATCACGATCTGGCTCTTTTGGTCTACCAGCGCGTTGAAGGTGTGGAAAAACTCCTCCTGGGTCGAATCTTTGCGGCTGAAGAACTGCACGTCGTCGATCATCAATACGTCGACGGCGCGGAAGCGCTGCTTGAAGCCGACCGAGTCCTTGTCGCGGATCGCCCGGATGAACTGGTACATAAATTTTTCGCTGGAGAGATAGACCACGCGGCGGTCGGGATGGCGGTCACGGATGTGCCAGGCGATGGCGTGCATCAGATGGGTTTTGCCGAGCCCGACGCCGCCATAGAGGAAGAGCGGGTTGAACTGCACGTCGGCATTGTCGGCGACGCGGCGGGCCGCCGCATAGGCCAGCTCGTTCGAACGGCCGACGACGAAGCTCTCGAAGGTAAAGCGCGGATCGAGGGGCGAGCCGAGGCCGCGCGCCGCCGCCTCGCGTGGGCTGTCGCCGTTCTCCACCGCCCGGGGCACGGCCTCGCGCGGCTCCGCCTCGAGGTCCGCCGCCGCTTCGGGGCGGGCGCGGACGACGAACTCGACGGCCTTGAGGGTGGCGTCTTCCGCCTGCCAGAAAGCGCGCAGCCGCTCGCCATAGCGCGAGGCGACCCAGTCGCGCATGAAGCGCGTCGGCGCCGCCAGCTCGACCGCTCCGGCGGCCACGGCGTCGAGGCGTAGCGACTTCAGCCAGCTGTTGAAGACCGCGTCGCCAAACTCGACCCGCAGCTGAGCGCGAACACGCTCCCACCGCTCTTCATCTCGCCGATCCATCTCTGGTGCCCGCCGGCTCTCAGCGCGGTCCAGCGGGCGTGCCCGCCGATGACTGTCGGCTTTGCCGTCTGGGGTGTCGAGTGCTCGAAAATCCCGCGCCGCGTCTCGGTGTCATCATCCTGGGCTCACGATCTCAATTATTCTTGCCGATTATTACAACAGCCAACAATTACCGCAGGATATACTTTCCCTACGCGCCGTTTTACTCGACGAATATTGGCTTTGATTTACCTGACAGCCTCCCCGACCGCCCGATTACAGTAGAGCGAAAGCGCCGATGGTGGCAACGAGAGCAAATGAAGAACACGGAAAAAAAGTCGGGCTCGGTTCGTGGCGAGACGTGGAGCGGGCCACAAGATATGGAGTGCGCCGCCCGGGGCCCACCCGGCGCCGATACCCCGGCCGCGCGCGGCGGGACCAGCTCGGGAATCAAAACGGCCGCCCAGGGGCGGCCGCCTAGCAAATTCTGGCGAATCGCCCCCGGCCCGCTCAGGCCCCCATGGCACGGATCTGTTTCGAGAGCCGCGAGACCTTGCGCTGCGCGGTGTTGCGGTGCAGCACGCCCTTTTGGGCGCCGCGCACTAGCTCCGGCTCCGCCGCCCGCAGTGCCGACTTGGCGGCATCGGCATCGCCGGCCTCGATCGCCTCTTCCACCTTGCGCACATAGGTGCGCGCGCGGCTGACCCGCGTCCGGTTGACCTTGGTCTTGCTCTCGCTCTGGCGCAGGCGCTTCTTGGCCGAAATGCTGGTTGGCATGGCGTCGACACATCTCTCCCGGTAAGTCGGACTGCGGGCTTATAGACGGCGCCTGGGCTCGGGTCAACCGCCATGCGCGCGGCTTTCCGGCACGGCGAATTGCCGCTTGCAACGGGGGCAGATTTGACTATGATCCCGGCCCCGGACGCGGGCGTAGCTCAGGGGTAGAGCGCAACCTTGCCAAGGTTGAAGTCGTCGGTTCGAATCCGATCGCCCGCTCCAATTTTTCGCAGTTTTTCCAAGGTCTTCGGGGCGCCCTCATCGGCGTACTCGGCGGCTATAGGGGGAACAAGGAACGAACTTCCCGCCGAATGTGGGAAAAATCCGGGCAGTCCGTTCCCGGCTCGTTCGCTGCGGCGGCGCCATGAGCGGCGGCCAGGGGCCGACTGGGTTCGCCATGTTGTCCAGGCGGGCGGCGGCGGATTTTCTGGTGAACCCCTACGAGACCAGCGTCTACGCCAAGGGCGGCGTGCTGGTCAGCAACGCCACGAGGGCGCGATCCTGCGCAACAGTGGCCGGCCCTCGGGCGCGCTCGTCCACCCGGGCGCGCTCGGCCAGGAGGCGCTCGACAATTTCTCCAAGAACTTCGAGGACAAGTTCACCGGGCCGGATCGCTCCGGCCGCATCCTCATCCTCGAGGAGGGCATGGAGTGGAAGCCGCTCGGCATGTCGATGGTCGATGCGCAATTCGTCGAAAGCCGCAAGCTGACCTTGGAGGGCATCGCCCGCATTTACCGCGTGCCGCCGCCGGCGATCGGCATTTTGGACCGGGCGACCTACTCCAACATCTCCGAACAGGCGCGCTCGCTGGTAATGCACACGCTGCGGCCCTGGCTGGTGCGGATCGAGCAGGCGATGATGGCGAGCCTGTTGAGCGAGGCGGACCGGCGGAGCCACTTCATCGAGCATTCGGCCGAGGGCCTGTTGCGCGGCAGCCAGAAGGAACGCTTCGAAGCCTACCGCGTCGGCCGCGAATGGGGCTGGCTCAGCGTCAACGACATCCGCGCCTTCGAAAACCAGACGCCCGTCCCCGCCGGCGACGACTACCGCGTGCCGCTGAACAGCGCGCCCTTGGGCCAGGACGCGACGCCATGAGCGAGCCGGTCACATTGATGGGCATGGACGACGTGGCGGCGCGGCTCGGGTGCAGCCGACGCTATCCGCGCCATGGTCACCCGGCGAAAACTCTCCGGCGGCACCCGTTCCGAGGCCGGCAAGGAGGCCCGTGACACCTTCATCGGTCTGATGAAGATCTGCCGCAAGCTCGGCATCTCCTTTTGGGACTATCTCGGTGACCGCCTCCAGGTCCCAGACGCTTCACCGCTACCATCTCTACCCGGCCTCGTCAGACAGCGATCCATGGAAATGCTCTGACCGCCCAGGCTTTTGCCCCGGTTACGTTTGACTTACCAAACTCTCGGGATCTGTCGTCTTGAGGGAGGGAGCGGGAGAGTGAAAGGCCATTCTTACGTCAACGTCGGTGCTTTATCGAGGATACTTCCACCATGAGCCTGGTTCCTGCGAAGCGGCTGGGACCGAAGCAAGTTCCAGCCATCCGGAGGTAAGTTGCGGCTATCGCAAAGACGGCAAAGTCGCGAAGAGGCGGCGGGCGACATCGTCGACGAGGGAGGCGTCGAGTTTGCTATCTCTGTGACGCAGGGCCACGTCCGCGACAACAAAGGGTACCGAGAGCGGCGAGAGCGGCAGCCCGCCGTCCGACCGTCGCCCGGCATGGCGCGCCCGCCAGAGCGGGGCCTTGTCACCCATAGGGGCGAGCGTCGCCTCCAGATCCAGATGCCGTTCGCTCCAGACGCCAAGGAAAACTTCGCCCGTGTCGATCATCCGCCAGGTCAACGCTGTCCGGCAGTGGGTCGCCGCGGCAAGACGGCGGAGATCGCCCGGATCGGCGGGGTCCAATGCCATCTACTTGGCACGCTCCCGCCTCCTCGGCGAAGACGACGCGGCCGCTGGCGCCTCCCGATCGTGTCGCGCCCGTCACGGGGCGTGCCGTTCGACCCGCGGTCCAGCGCATCACCGTCGTCTCGCCCCGAAAGGCCGGACTGGTGGCGTTATGCCAACCGGCAATGAATGGAACCCGATGTGTAGCGCACCCGGTTCCTTGGACACAAGTTTGTCTCACGCGGCGGGCCTGATTGAGATCGCGGCGTGCCACGCCTGACGAGCTTGAGCGGGGCTCAGGTAGCCGTTCTTTTCGACGATCCACTGGGCATTGTAGAGTTCGACGAAGTCGCGGACGGCGTCCCGCAGCTCCGCGATGTTGCGGTAGATGCGACCATGGATGATCTGTTCCTTCAGCGTGCGATTGAACCGCTCGGCGACGCCGTTGGTCTGGGGCTCGGCGACGAAGGCGTAGGACGGCTGGATGCCCCAGAACTTGATCTGGTTGGTGAAGTGGTCCGACAGATACTGGGAGCCGTGATCCATCCGCAAGGCCAGCCCCCGAGCCGCGCCGGCCGCGGTCGAGCCATACAGCCCGGCAAGCCCCATGGAGATCGGCTGCAGGGCGGCGAAGCGGTCGCCGCGCTTGCAGACATGCCAGCCGACACACTCGGCGTTCCAATGCTCGACGGCGGTGAAGATCCAGCCCCAGCCGTCGTCCACCGTGAACACCCGAACGCCATCGGTGCCCCACATGAGGTTCGGGGCATGAGTGATGATCTCACCGTCATGGGGATTGCCGCCACGGCGGCGGCAGCGATGGGGCGAGAGCAGATTGTTCTCGCGCATCAGGCGGAGCACCCGCTTGCGGGCAACCCGGATGTCGCGACAGACCCGAAGCCGAGCCCAGACCTTGCGGTAGCCCTCGCCCTCCCAGGGCGATGCCTCCAGGTCGGCTTCGATCGCCACCAGCAGCGCCTGGTCCGAGATCGCGGGCTTCGGTCCCCGACGCTTTGCCGGCGGCTGCTCGGCGTGCTGGCCGGAGGTCATGGCGTAGAACGAGGAGCGGGCCATGCCCCAGGCGGCGCAGACCCGCCGCAGGCCGTAGGCCAGACCCGTGCCGGGCGAGGTGGCGGCACTCATCGCCGCGACCTCCGCCGCCCCAAAGGGCCGAAGGTCTCCGTCTTGGCCTCCAGCAGTTCCACCTGCATGGTCAACTCTCCGATCCGCTTCATGGCGCTATCCAGTTCCGCCTGCACCGGATCGCCCTTGCGTTGCTTGAGCGAGGCGTCGATCCCGCCGATCGCTTTCTCACGCCACTGCTCGAGCCGGAAGATCTCTACGCCCAACTGGCGCGACAGAAGTTGCACCGGCTCGTCACGCAAAAGCCGCGGAACGACCTCACGCTTGCGCGCCACCGTCCATCGCTGGCCAAGTCCCAGCGGGCCTGCCGGCAAAGCCTGGCCTGGGGAAAACGTGGACGAGCCAAGCTCGCCCGCATTTACCACAGGCCCATCAACAGCAACTTTCTTCTCAAAATTATCGGCCATGTTCCGGTCCTCCTTGGACACTTCGATTAAGCCAATTCTGTGTCCAAGGAAATCGGGTCCGACTCAAATGGAACCCGATGTCGGCTGTCGGACGTTCAGTCGCCACGCGGGCTTTTCCACGGCTTTGCTCGGGTGCGCGGTCGCGCTTGCCGAGCGACGATGAGTCGAACACATCATCGCCCGGCATTAGCCATTCGATGTTTCCTAAGGGCCGCCGTTCAATATCGTATTGATGACGCCGACGATCGGCGCCGGCTCGTTGATCGTGGGATCGCGTCCGGCGGCGACCTCGTCGCCGTCTCCGGTGCCGTCATCGTCGCTGTCGGGGTCCAAGGGATCGGTGCCCAGATCGATCTCCGCGCTATCCAAAAGACCGTCGCCGTCGCTGTCGGCGAGCAAGGGATTCGTGCCCCCCGAGACCTCGGCGCCATCATCGAGCCCATCGCCGTCGCTGTCTGGGTTCGCCGAATCGGTCCCGTGCGCCGTCTCCTCGGCGATCGTCAGGCCGTCGCCGTCGGCGTCCTGGACGACGGGTGAATTCGCGTCCCGGGGATCGGAGCCTTGCTGGAACTCCTCCAGGTTGGTCGGCCCGTCGCCGTCGGTGTCGAGCGCGGCGTCCGTGGGATCGTCGGGATCGAGGCCGTTGGCGGTCTCCCAGTCGTTCGGCAGGCCGTCGCCGTCGCGGTCGGCGTTCTCGTCGTCGCGCAGGAACAGCCCGAGGATGGTCATCACCACCGCGGGCTCGTTCAGCCTCGGATCGCGCCCCGCCGCGACCTCCTCGCCGTCGGTCGAGCCGTCGTCGTCGGTATCCGTGCCATTGGGATCGGTCCCGAGCCCGAACTCGGCCAGATTGGTCAGTCCGTCGCCGTCGAAGTCGCCGCCGGCGTCGGCCGCGTCGTCCGGGTCGAGACCGTTGGCGATCTCATAGGCGTTGGGCAAGCCGTCGCCGTCGCTGTCGTCGTCGACGAGCAGGCCCAGGTTCAGCGCGACGAACGGGGCATCGGCGGTGCTGACCGGGACCTCGATACCGCTCACCAGGCGATCCGCGAAGCCGGCGCTACGCGCCCTGACGCTGGCCACGCCCGGCGGCAAGATGATGACGTATTCGCCATTGATCTCCGCGATCACGGTGTCCTCGAAGACGCCGACGGTCCCCGCCACCGTGCTCCCCGCCAGCCGCGCGAAGTCGCGGTCGCCATGGACGACCCCCTTCAGCACCCCGAAGGGCGCGTTGCTGTTGTTGGTGTCGAAGGCGCGCGTCTCGCTGCTCTCGCGGAGCGCGCCGAAGACGTCGATCGCCTGGACCTTCCAGACATAGCTCGAAAGATCCCTGAGTGTCCGTCCGGGGACTTTATGAGTCGGATGAATCGGTTATCCGGCACCCCCTCTTGAAGAGCTGAATCAGCTGTGATTCTCTGGGGTGGTGAATTTACTCTTGAGGTGCCCCATGTGGACTGCCGACAACCGCCCGCGCTACAATCGCGACAAACTGCGTTATCCGAGCGACCTGACCGATGCGGAATGGGCGCATATCGAGCCGCTGATCCCGCCGGGCAAGCCCGGCGGCGGCAAACGGCGCGTCGCTATCCGCGAGGTGATCAACGGCGTGATGTACATTCTGAGCACCGGCTGCCAGTGGCGCGCGCTGCCCAAGGATTTGCCGCCCAGAAGCACCGTGCATGATTACCTCGGCCTGTGGAACTGGGACGGCACGCTGGATCGCATCCATCATGCGCTCTACCTCAAGTGCCGCGAGAAAGCCGCGCGCGAAGCCAGCCCCACGGCCTGCATCATCGACACTCAGAGTGTGAAAAGCGCTGAAAAAGGGGGGCTCGCATCGACAGCCACGGCTTCGATGCCGGCAAGCTGATCAAGGGCAAGAAGCGGCATGTTCTGGTCGATACGCAAGGCTTGCTGCTGCACGGCATCGTCACCGCCGCCAACGTTCAGGATCGCGACGGCGGTCTCGCGCTGCTGGCGACCTTGTTCGGTCTGTTTCCCTTTCTCGGGAAATTGTTCGCCGACAGCGCCTATCAGGGGCCGGTCTTTCACCGCGCCCTGGCCGGCATCCTGCCCGATCTCGAGACCGAGATCGTCAAGCGATCCGATCGGGTGAAGGGCTTCGTCGTCCAGCCCAGGCGTTGGGTGGTCGAACGCACCATCGCCTGGCTCAACCGCTGCCGCCGACTGGCCAAGGACTGGGAGAACCTCAACCGCAACGCGCTCGCCTTCATCAAGCTCGCGTCCATTCGACTCATGCTCCGAAAACTCTGTAATCCTACATAAAGTCTCCGGACGGACTCTGAGGCCCGCCGCCCCGTCCACCACGGCAATCGAGGCGGCGAGCTCGTCCTGGCGGTAAGCCCCAGGCGCCCCGTTGAAGGTCGTGAAGCCGGCATCGTCGGCGATCAGCAGGCTATAGCCGAGCGCGTGCCCGTCGGGATCCAGCGCATCCTCCCAATCGAAGAGCCGCACCGTCTTGACCGTCGCCCCCGCCGCCGGCGACAGCAGTTCGAAGGCGCCGGGGGCCTGGTTGGCGCCCAGGTTCTTGTAGACGACCGAGCGCCGGCTCGGCGAGATATCGGCGGTCTCGACGTCCTCGACGTAGTAGTAGATCTCGTATTTGCCGGTCTCCACGAAGCCGGCGTGGTTCAGATGGAAGCGGTCGGTGAAGGGGTTGCCCTGGCCGCCCGGCGGCAACATCTGGCGCCGCGTGTAGTCGGTGCTCAGTTGCTCGGTGCCTCCCTCGGGCGCCAGCACGGTCACGGGCGAGCGGATCTCGACATAAGCCTGGCTCACTTGCGCGGGATCGTTGGCGAAGAGATGGAGCGCCGCCGTGCTCTCGGTATTGGCGAGGAACAGGGTCTCCGTCACCGAGACGATGTCGGCCGGTTTGGCGCCTGAGTTGACGTCGTAATTGGGACCGGTGCCCAGGATCAGCGAGGCGGCGATGGCGCCGTCGCTGCTGGTCACGTCCAACACGTTGCTGCCGACGCCGTCGCCGTCATCGTCCAGCAGCGGGTGCTGCTCGGCGGCGTCGAAATAGCGGTTGGCCGCGCCGCGACCTCCGCCGCCACCCCGGCGGGTATAGCGTTCGGTGGTGGCCGTGGCCCGGCGGAAGGCGTCGAGAAAGGTCTCGCCCCGGCCGAGCTCCTGGAAGAATTCTTCCAGGAAAAATTCGCCGACCCGGATGCCGTCGGCCTCGATGGGCCCCTTGTAGCTCTCCTCGTCGGCCGCGGCACTGGCGACGATCAGCCGGTTCGGCCCCGACAGCACCGGGATCACGCCGCCCGAATAGCAGGTGCCGACCACCACCACTCGGGGTTCCGCCAGGGCCGCGGCGTTCAGGTTGCTCTCCAGGGTGTCGAGCCAGCCGTCGAGCTCGCTCGCGGCGATCGATTCGGTCGGGTTCAGGAGAAAGCGGTTGTCGCTGGCGCCATGGTCGACCATGGCCAGGTAGATCGGCGCCGGGTTGACGTTGACGAGCGACGCCAGGCCTTCAATCGCGGCCCGCACGTCGGCCTCGACCGGCAGCCCATCGACGCCCGGCTGGCTGGCGTCGTGGTTGAAGTAGAAGATGTTGGCGTCGGCGAAGCCACGTTCGATCAGGGTCTCGTAGATCCGGTTCGCCGACTTGTTGTGGCTGGCCAAGCCCTCGTTGTTGGCGATTCTGCCCTGGACGATCACCGCATAGCCCGCCGCCGTGCCGACCAGCAGCAATTCGGGCGCGGAGGTCGAGGCGACAAGCCCAGCGTGCCGTCGAAACGGGCCCGGATCGTCCAGGTCCCGCGCTGATCGAAGCGAAGGTCGCCGCCATCCGAGAGCAGGCCGTTGCCGGGCGCGCCCAGGCCCTGCACCGTCACTTGGCCGTTCAGGTTGGCGGCGAAGGGGCCGATCGTCTCGACCGCGCCGCCCGGATCCTGGACCTCGAGAAAGATCTCGCGGCCGGTCAGGTTGGCGTTCAGGTCCGAGGGATCGGTCAGCTTGATGGAGGCGTCGACGGTGCCGGCGAAAAAGATGCTGGACTGTGACAGGTTGAGCTCGAGCTCGGTGAAATGAGCGATGTTGAAATAGTGGAAGACATGGCCGAGCGTACGCGAGTTGCCGGCCCCGTCCGTCGCCCGAACCTGAACGGTGTATTCCGTGTCATGCCGCCAGACCGGCGTGTCGTAGCGCCAGCTCGCCCAATCGTCCGTCGTCGTCGCCGGCACCCGGACCGGGTCACCGTCCGTCAGCTGACCGCCCGGCAGCTGGACCGCCTGGCCGCCACCACTGATCTGGAGCTCGACGACGGCCACGCCCGACCTCGCATCCCAGGCCGTGCCGCTGATCTGAGGCAGGGTCAGCAGTGTTGCGTTGTTCACCGGCGCGACGATGGTGATGGCTGGATTTACCAAATCCACGCCCGCCGGCGTGATCAACATCGCAATCTCCTCGGAGCAATTGTTCCCGGGAATCGCTTCGTTGGTTACCGTATCGACACATGCTCCAACCCAGAAGGCTCCCTCGGTCGCAATCGAAAGCACGGCTCTCTCGGGCGAGCTTCCTCCACCCGCCAAACTCGCCACCGCATCGGTTCCGATCTCGGTATCCATCGCCGAAATCGTATCGTCGGGCGATCGGTGGTAGCGGAGCGTCGTCGCCTCCGACGTCTCGGTACCCACGTTTCGAACAATCGCATCCAGGGAAAAAAGCTCACCCTCTTCAACCATCATGCTCGACGCGGCGATGCCTTCGACGATCAATTCCGGATCTATCGGTGTCCGAAAACCGGTATCGGGCACGCTGAAATTGCTGCAGCCATCGGCGTCGCACGCTTTTATCCAGTAATAATACGTGATACCCGGCGCGACCGAAGCATCGGCGTACGGTCTGTCATCGGCGAGGATATCGGCTTGTAACAGCGTCTTCGCCTCGTTCGGCGCCCTGGCTTGATAGACGGTATAGGTGAGCGCGCCCGGAACCAGATTCCAGTTCACCGAGATTTGGAGTGGCGAGGTTCCGTCCGTCGCCGACACGCCTGTCGTCGGATCCAGCGCGGTCGACCGGTAGCCCGTATCAGGCGCGCCGAAGTCGCTGCATCCGGCCGCATTACACGCTTTCATCCAGTAGTAATAAACCGTTTGGGGTACAGCCAGAATGTCGGGGTACGGTTGATCGCCCGCCGTCAGTGCGTCGTGCAGGAGCGTTTTCACGCCGCCCAAGGTTTCCGATCGATAAACCTCGTAAGGAAACACTCCCGCCACGGCCACCCAGCGCACGGCGACATGGTCGGACGAGGTCCCATCCGTCGCCGTCACCCCGGTCGGGGGATCGGGTGGAGCTGCCCGATACCCTGAATCGGATGCGCTGAAGGTGCTGCAGCCGGCGGCGTTACAGGCCTTCACGAAATAATGGTAGGTCGTTCCGGGCACTGCGGAAGCGTCGCCGCACGGCCTGTCGTCGGCGAGAATATTCGCCTGCAAGAGTGTCTTCGCCTCGCTCGGCGCGTCCGCCCGATAGACGGAGTAGACGAGCGCGCCCGAAACCAGGTTCCAGTTCACCGAGACCTGGGCCGGCGAAGTCCCATCGCCCGCCGATACGCCCGTGGGCGGATCCAATGCCGTCGTTCGCGAGCCCGTATCAGGTGCGCTGAAGTCGCTGCAACCATTATCGTTGCAGGCCACGACCCAGTAATAATAAACCGTTTCCGGTGCCGCCAGGATGTCGAGGTAGGGTCGATCGCCCACCGACAGGTCGGCGCCCGAAAGTGTCTTCGCCCCACCCAAGGTTTCCGATCGATAAACCTTGTAGGGAAACACTCCGGCCACGGCCACCCAGTCTACGGCGACATGGTCGGACGAGGTTCCGTCCGTCGCCGTCACCCCGGTGGGAGGATCAGGTGCCTGCGCGATGGCGGCGGCCGGCCATAACAAGAACGCGGCCACAATGACACGGTACGACCACCACGATGTCTTCGCCCCACGGGTCATGCCGATTGCCTTATTACATCAAAAAGTCATCATGTTCGAATCCGCGACGACAGGACACAACTTCACCAAATACTCCAGCCTGAATAGGCTCGCTGATACCAAATTGGTAATAATACGATGTTACCCTGACAGTAGAGAGACCGCGTCATAAAGACCGATGTTCGGTATCGATAATTACCTGTATGGGACCATGAACATCAACCTATCTTTCCTATAAAACCTCACCCCGGGGGCGCTAGCCTAGCCATCTGGGGCGTTTCTGGCAATTTCGCCTGCAGTGACATGCGCCTCCCGCGCGACCGCCATCTGTAGCGCACCCGGTTCCTTGGACACAAGTTTGTCTCACGCGGCGGGCCTGATTGAGATCGCGGCGTGCCACGCCTGACGAGCTTGAGCGGGGCTCAGGTAGCCGTTCTTTTCGACGATCCACTGGGCATTGTAGAGTTCGACGAAGTCGCGGACGGCGTCCCGCAGCTCCGCGATGTTGCGGTAGATGCGACCATGGATGATCTGTTCCTTCAGCGTGCGATTGAACCGCTCGGCGACGCCGTTGGTCTGGGGCTCGGCGACGAAGGCGTAGGACGGCTGGATGCCCCAGAACTTGATCTGGTTGGTGAAGTGGTCCGACAGATACTGGGAGCCGTGATCCATCCGCAAGGCCAGCCCCCGAGCCGCGCCGGCCGCGGTCGAGCCATACAGCCCGGCAAGCCCCATGGAGATCGGCTGCAGGGCGGCGAAGCGGTCGCCGCGCTTGCAGACATGCCAGCCGACACACTCGGCGTTCCAATGCTCGACGGCGGTGAAGATCCAGCCCCAGCCGTCGTCCACCGTGAACACCCGAACGCCATCGGTGCCCCACATGAGGTTCGGGGCATGAGTGATGATCTCACCGTCATGGGGATTGCCGCCACGGCGGCGGCAGCGATGGGGCGAGAGCAGATTGTTCTCGCGCATCAGGCGGAGCACCCGCTTGCGGGCAACCCGGATGTCGCGACAGACCCGAAGCCGAGCCCAGACCTTGCGGTAGCCCTCGCCCTCCCAGGGCGATGCCTCCAGGTCGGCTTCGATCGCCACCAGCAGCGCCTGGTCCGAGATCGCGGGCTTCGGTCCCCGACGCTTTGCCGGCGGCTGCTCGGCGTGCTGGCCGGAGGTCATGGCGTAGAACGAGGAGCGGGCCATGCCCCAGGCGGCGCAGACCCGCCGCAGGCCGTAGGCCAGACCCGTGCCGGGCGAGGTGGCGGCACTCATCGCCGCGACCTCCGCCGCCCCAAAGGGCCGAAGGTCTCCGTCTTGGCCTCCAGCAGTTCCACCTGCATGGTCAACTCTCCGATCCGCTTCATGGCGCTATCCAGTTCCGCCTGCACCGGATCGCCCTTGCGTTGCTTGAGCGAGGCGTCGATCCCGCCGATCGCTTTCTCACGCCACTGCTCGAGCCGGAAGATCTCTACGCCCAACTGGCGCGACAGAAGTTGCACCGGCTCGTCACGCAAAAGCCGCGGAACGACCTCACGCTTGCGCGCCACCGTCCATCGCTGGCCAAGTCCCAGCGGGCCTGCCGGCAAAGCCTGGCCTGGGGAAAACGTGGACGAGCCAAGCTCGCCCGCATTTACCACAGGCCCATCAACAGCAACTTTCTTCTCAAAATTATCGGCCATGTTCCGGTCCTCCTTGGACACTTCGATTAAGCCAATTCTGTGTCCAAGGAAATCGGGTCCGACTCAGCGCGACCGCCATCGAAGTCGACCTCCTTGTACCAGGGAGAATAGCGCCGCCTCGACGTTCCCCTCGACCTCCGCCCGGGCCGGCTGGCCGCGTTAGCCATTCGTTGTTTCCTACGGGCCGTCGTTCAGTATCGAATAGATGGCGCCGATGAGCGCCGCCGGCTCGTTGACCAAGGGATCGCGGCCGATGGCGACCTCCGCGCCGTCCTTCAGGCCATCGCCGTCGCTGTCCGGGTCGAACGGATCGGTGCCCAGCGCGAATTCCCTCACGTTCAACAGCCCATCGCCGTCCGGATCGCCGCCGGCATCCGCCGGGTCCGCCGGGTCCAAGCCATGATCCACCTCCCACTTGTTGGGCATTCCATCGCCGTCCGTGTCCCCCGGCAACGTGCCGGTCGGCGTCGAGACCACGACCCGGACGCTCGACGAGCAGTTGTTCGAGGTCGAGGTTTCCCCGCCCACCTCGTCCACGCAGGCGCCCACCCAGTAGGTGCCGGACGTGGAAATCGACACGGTCGCGCTCTCGGGCGACGCCGATCCGGCCGACAGGCTGGCGACGGCGTCCGTCGCGATTTGCGTGTCCGAGACCGAGATCGTCGAGTCCGTGGAACGGTAGTAGCGCAAGGTCGTGCCGGTAGACGTCGCGTCGCCCTGGTTGCGGACCGTCGCGTAGATCCTGAAGCTCTGGTTCGTATCCGGCGTGGCGTCCGAGACGCTCGGGCCGGCCACGATCAGGTCCGGGCTCTCCGGCGACAGGCTGATATTCAGCTCGACCGAGGGCTCCTCCAGCGTGCTCACGGGGACCTCGATGCCGGTGAAGATCCGGCTGACGAAGCCGTTTCCGCTGCCCGTCACGTCGACCAGGCCGGGCGGCATCACGATCACGTATTCGCCGTTGATCTCCGCCACCACGGTCTGGTCGAAGGCCCCCAAAACGCCCCGAACCGCGCTGCCCGCGAGCCGCGAGAAGTCGCGGTCGCTGTGCACGATCCCCCTCAGGACGCCGAAGGGATTGCCGGTGTTGCCGGTCTCGAAGCGCCGCGTCTGAGTGCTGGTCCGGACCGCGCCGAAGACGTCGACCGCCTCCACCTTCCAGTGATAGACCTCGAATTCCACGAGCCCCGCCGTCGCGTCCACCACCGCCGTCGAGGTGACGAGCTCCTCCTGGCCGTAGGTCCCGGGCTGGTTGTTGAAGGTGGTGAAGCCGGCGTCGTCGGCGATGATCAGCGTGTAGGTGAGGTCGTGTCCGTCCGGATCCGTGGCGTCGTCCCAGTCGAAAATCCCAACCGTCTTGACGTCCGTCGCGCCGTCGGCCGGCAACAGAAGGTCGAAGGGGTCGGGCGGCTGGTTGCCCGCGAAATTCTTGTACACGACCGAGCGCCTCGAGGGCGAGATTTTCGGGGTCCCACCGTCGAGCGCATAAGAGGTCTCGCTTTCGACCACGTAGTGGTAGACCTCGTACTTGCCGGGCGCGCCGAAGTCTCCTTCGGGGCCCCGTAAACCACCTCGTAGCAGCTGTTCGACGGGCTCGGGACGTCTTTCACGAAGTCCGTGTCCAACTGCTGGGTTCCCAACTGGGACGTCAACACCTTGCCCGGCTCCCGCACCTCGATGAAGACATCGCCGACCAAGTTGCTATTGTCGACGTCGAGCCACAGGAGCGCGGTGTCGGTGCCGGCCGGCAGGAAGAGGGTCTCGGTAACGGCGCTCACCGTCGCGAGGTCGCCGATCGGTACGCCGCCCAGATGCCAATTCGCGGCCAGGGCACCGTCGGTGACGGAGGCAATAGGCGAGTTTCTGTTGCTGCCCCCGCCGTCGCCGTCGTCGTCCAGCAGGGGATGTTGCGCGGCGGCGGCGGGGTTCGTCGTCCCGCCGATGCGGGTGTAGGTATAGGTCTTCGCCGCCCCCACCGTGAAGGCATCCTTGAAGGTCTCGTCCCGTCCGAGCTGCTGGAAGAGCTCCTCCAGGAAATACTCGGCACCCCGGATGCCGTCCGCCTCGAGACCGCCCTTGTAGCTCTCCTGGTCCGCCGCCGCGCTGGTGATGATCAGCCGGTTAGGACCCGACAATTGCGGGATGAACCCGCCCGAATAGTTGGCCCCGACGATCACGACGCGGGGCCTCTCGAGCGTGGCGGCGTCGAGGGTGCCTTCCAGCGTCTCGAGCCAGCCCCTCAGTTCGGAGGGTGTGATCCTCTCGGTATCGTTCAGCGGAAATGCCGGCGTGTCGGCGCCATGACCGACGAAAATCACATGAATTGGCGCGGGAACCGCGTTCGCCGCATTCTTCAGGCCGAGAATCGCTTGCGCGACATCCGCCTTGATCGGAAGGCCGTCGACGGTGACGTCCGCCTGGCCGTCCTGATTCAGATCCGCGTCCGGATTGCCGTCACCGTCGAAATCCTGGTTCGGGTTGTGATTGAAATAGAAGATGTCTCCGTCGGCGAAGCCTCTGTCCAGCAAAGTCTGGTAGATCCGGTTCGCCGTCTTGTTGTGCGAGCGGAGGCCGGCGCCGCCGGCGACCTTGCCTTGGACCAGCACGGCATATCCGGCGTGAAAGGTGAATTGGTGATCGATGGTTTGCACATGCCCCACGCCATCGGTCGCCCGTGCCGTGATCGTGTAGGTCCCGCCCGAAGCCCAGGCCACGTTCAGCCCGTCGACCCGCCATTCGTCCAGGCTTCCAGCGACCGCTTCGGCGACGATCCATGTTTCGGTGGTGGTGAAGCCATTGCCGTCCGAAGTGTCAACGGCGGAGTAAAACCCGGCCATGTGGCGGAGCAAAAGTGGGCCACTTTGGTTCGGTGAGGAGCTTGTCCCCGTAGTCCACGGGAGGGACCCACGCGCGGCGTGGACTGCCCCTCAGCAGGCAAAGGCCGCGGCGCGCGTGGGAGGGGCCTGTGGGCCCACGGGGGCAAGCGGATGCCGCTCAGGCGCTTTTTGCGGGTTTCTGTTTTCTTCGGCTCTGCTTGAGGCGGAAGCTTTCGCCGTTCATTTCCAGGATATGGACGTGGTGGGTCAGGCGGTCCAGCAACGCCCCCGTCAGGCGTTCTGAGCCGAAAACCTCCGTCCACTCGTCGAATGGCAGGTTGGAGGTCACCAGGATCGAGCCACGCTCGTAGCGCTGGCTGAACACCTCGAACAGCAACTCGGCGCCGGTCTTGGAGAGCGGCACGAAACCCAGCTCGTCGATGATGAGGAGCTTGAGGTTGGCGAGCTTCTTCTGGAACCTCAGCAGCTGTCTGTCATCGCGCGCCTCCATGAGCTCGTGGACCAGGGCGGCGGCGGTGGTAAAGCCGACCGACAGGCCCTTCTGGCAGGCGGCAAGGCCGAGGCCGAGCGCAATGTGACTCTTGCCGGTGCCGGAATTGCCCAGAGCGATCACATTCTCCCGGCGCTCGATGTACTCGCATCGTGCCAGCTCGAGGACCAGCGCCTTGTTGAGCGAGGCGATCGCTTTGAAGTCAAAGCTGTCCAAGCTCTTGACGGTCGGGAACTTCGCTTGCCTGATTCGCCGCTCGACCATGCGGCGCTCGCGGTCGATCAGTTCCAGCTCGGCCAGGCGGAGCAGGTAGCGCACGTGGTCGGCGCCCTCGCTGGCACACTGGCGAGCCAGCTTGTCGTACTCCCTGAGGAAGGTCGGCAGCTTGAGGGCCTTCAGGTGATGGGCCAGCAACACCTGCGGCGTGTCGCTCACGGCGCCGCTCCGCCCAGCAGGCTCATGTAGCTGGCGGCGGATGTGGTGGTCACCTGGGCCCGCGGCAGATAGGGATAAACGTTCAAGTCGAGCCGGGGGGGTCGACGCTCGACGCGACACAGCACCAGGTGCTTGACCGCATCATAGCCGATGGCGCCTAACCGCAGGGCATCGCGGATGGCACCGTGCACCTCCTCAAGGGCAAAGGTCTCCAGAAGACGGAGCACTTGCACGTACTCCCGCTTGCCGGCCTTGCCCATGCGGGCTTCAAGCAAGCGGCGCAGGTTGGCGTACGCCTCGGGCAGCTTCCAACCGGCCAGCGGGGCGGCTTGATCGAGGGCACCGATCTTCCGCTCCCGCAAGGCCAGATAGTGGATCGGCTCGAAGATCAGGTCCTCTCGTTCGTAAGAGCGTGGGTGCCGGGCGATGACCTCGGCGGCGCAGCCGATGACCACCTCGTGCACGTAGCCACGGACCCAGACCTCTTGGTGACCGTAGGCGACGGGCACCGAGTAGTCGTTGCCCCGATAGCGCACCAGGGAGAGCGAATTGACCCGCGTGCCCTCCTTGTCGCAGGCCTCGAAAGGCGCCGGCGGCAATTCCATCAGCTTCTCCCGGTCGCATCCGAACCGCTCGCCGATGGTCTCGCGATGGCCGCGCAAGACGTCGCTTTCCCGTCTCCGACATTGATGTTCCAGGTGAGCGTTGAAGGCGTCCCAGCTCGCAAACCGGGGGATGGGAACCATGAAGTTCCGGCGGGCGTAACCGACCAGCCCCTCCACCTTGCCCTTATCATTGCCCTTGCCGGGGCGGCCATATCGATCCTGGAACAGATAATGGGATTGAAGCCCGCTGAACGCTCGCGTTCGTTGCCGCGTGCCGTCCGGCAGGATGCGCGACACCAGGCACTTGTCATTGTCGTGGAGAATCGATTGGGGAATGCCGCCGAAGAAGGCGAAGGCCCCGTTGTGGCCGTCCAGCCAGGCCTCCGTCGCCGCCGCCGGGTAGGCCGCAACGAAGCAGGCATCGCCGTGGGGAAGGTCCATGGCGAAAAAATGCGCCCGCCGCTTGACGCCGGCGATGATCGCATCCGCCTCGCCAAAGTCCGCCTGAGCGTGACCCGGAGGGTGCGCCAGCGGCACGAACATCTCACGCTGGCGACGGCGCCGTTCCCGGACGTAATCCTTGACGATGGTCTGTTTGCCCGCAAAGCCATGCTCGTCGCGAAGACGCTCGAATATCCGCTTCGCCGTGTGGCGCTGCTTGCAGTGAACCGTTCGGTCCTCTTCCAGAATACGGTCAATGATATCCCTGAAGGGGTCCAGCTTCGGGCGCTTCGGTGGCTGGCGGCGGCGGTAGCCAGGCGGCTCCGAGTGCCCGAGCATCTTCCTCACCGTCTCTCGCGCTATGCCAAACCGACTCGCCGCCTCTCGCTGACTCAGCCCATCAACATGGCACGCCAGCCGAACGCGTGGATAAAGGTCCACGGTATACATCCTCCCACCTTCCATCCCGAAAAGGATCGAAGGCTACAGGTGGCAGAGTTTTACTCCGCCCGCAGCCGGGCAAATCCCGCCGCTTCCGTGGTCTAATTTGTCACCGCCGCACACACAGGAACCTCAATCCCGTTGGCGTGGACTCGGAACCGCGTATCGACATCGTGATACTTTCGGCCGACGAGGCCGACGGTGAAAGAGCCGGCACGATATCGGTGCCCATTTCCCGGTCGTCCCCGGTGAGCGTCGTATCGTCCGAGCGGTAATAGCGCAGTGGCGTATCCGTGGAAGGCCCGCTCCCGACGTTTGTCACCGTCGCGCTCATCGTGAACAACTGTCCCTGATAGACGGTGTTATCGTCCACGCCGGCGCCGTGGACCGAGAGATCATGCGACGCCGTCGCCACCGTCGACGTGGCCGACAGGACAAGGAACGTCGCCATCGCGCCGAACAGCGTCTTCCTGAGTGTCGTGCCAGTAGTTCTCAACACGCGCGACCCCAATCTGGTCATGGCCGTTCGCTCGAGGCCGCATTGAAATCGACCCTACCACGGCTTGTCCAGGATCAAACGTGGAGGTTACCGGTCCGGGTTTTCTTTCCAGCCCCCCCAAGGCACCATCGAGGTTCCCACAATTCATGCTGGCCCTCTGTATGCATCCGCCGGCCCGGCGCCGACGGCTTGGGGCGCGACGTGTTGAGCCGGCTCGTGTGGGGCGGCCGCACGTCGTTGCTGATCGGTTTTCTCCTGGTGCTCATCGCCACCCTGGCGAGCGTCGCCCTCGGCATGATCGCGGGATACTTTGGCGGCCTGGTGGACGGCGTGATCATGCGGTGCCTGGACGTTCTCTTCGCCTTCCCGATGGTGCTGCTGGCCCTGTTGCTGGTCGGCGTCCTCGGGGCCGGGATCGGAAGCGTGGTGATCGCGCTCGCGGTGGTCATCGTGCCCTACATCAGCCGGGTCGTCCGGACCGCGGTACTCTCGGAGCTCGCGATGGACTACGTGCTCGCGGCCCGGGCAGCCGGGGCCAGCAGCTTCGAGCTGCTGGGGCGCGAACTGCTGCCCAACGTCGTGCCGCCGAAGTCGACCACGATGACGTCGGATCTCTCGCCCTCGGCCGCCGCGTAATGCCGGCCGGCGGGTCGGCGACCTCGGCCGCCACCATGACGCCGCCTTGAGAGGTCTGACTACCAGCTCGCCGACGAAGCCGGCCGTTCGGAGACGCTGTTCCAGGCTGCCCAGGTAGTCGGCCATCAACGGTTTCAGCGAGGCGCCGATGCAGGTCGACGACGCTCGCCGAAATTCACGCAGAATTGGGTTGAGTCGGCGCGAGACCGTGTAGGGCAGGTCCGGTCTCAGGCTGTCGAGCAGCGTGACGACGCGCAGTTCATGGGCCGGGTTGACCACCGACCACAGCAGACAGACGCCCACCGCCTCGACCTCGCGGGCGCCTAGCCCGGAGATGATCCCCGCAACAGCGTCCTCGTTCAGCTCCGTCAGAACGTGGCCGTGGGCGTCGATCCGTCCCGGCACCCCGAAGGTCAGGCGCCGTGGCACGTAGGGTGGCGGGAACGGCGTCGCGAAATCGAACGGATCGGCTCGCCCGCCCTCTCGAAACAGCAGAATGTCCGGGTGGCCTTCGGTGGTGAGAAAGGCGGTCCTGGCCACCTCGCCGGTAACCACGGCGTTGGTGCTGGCCGTGGTCCCGTGGATCAGCAGCGCGCCCCGCGCCAGCAGCTCGCGGGCGTCGACGCCGAGATCCGCCGCCGCCCCGTCGAACACCGCCAGTACCGCCGCGACCGGATCCGCCGGAGTCGACGCGCTCTTGTAAAGCCGCGAGGCGCCGTCCGGAAGGGCAATGGCGAGATCGGTAAACGTCCCGCCGATATCCACCGCAAAGCGAAGATTCGGCCCCATCCGCTCCGTTCCCCGTCGAGGTCCTCAACCCGCGGGATCGACCGCGCGCGGTGTCTCGTGCAGGAAACAGGCGACGGAGCGGGCCTCGCCATGGGGCAGGAGGCTCGGGACCAGCGTGCCGCACGGCTCGAACACGGCCGGGCAGCGTGGGTGGAAGGCGCAGGCGGGGGGCGGGTTCGAGGGATCGGGCGCGTCGCCCAGGATGAGCACTTCCTTCTCCTCGGCCTGTTCGAGCAGCCGCGCGGACAGCAACGCCCGCGTGTAGGGATGCAGCGGGTCCTCGAAGACCAACTCGGTCCGTCCCATTTCCACGATCTTTCCCAGATACATGACGGCGATGGTGTCGCTGATCATCCCGACCACGTTGATGTCGTGACTGATGAAAAGATAGCTGAGCCCTAGATCTTGCTGCAGCCGCTTGAGCAGGTTGAGGATCTGGGCCTGGACGGAGACGTCGAGGGCAGAGACCGGCTCGTCCAGGATGAGGAACTTCGGATGGAGCGCCAGCGCGCGGGCGATGCATACCCGCTGTCGCTGACCGCCGCTCAGCTGATGGGGATAGCGCTCGGCGAAGCCACTGTCGAGGCCGACCAGCTCCAGTAGCTCCGCGACCCGCGCGCGTAGGGCGCGCCCGCCCGCGTGACCGTGTGCCCGCAGGGGCAGCGCGATGCACTGGGCGACGGACTTGCGGGGATTGAGCGAGCCATAGGGGTCCTGAAAGACGATCTGGACGTGCTCTCGCAACTGTCGCAGCTGCTCTCCCTTGAGATCGATGATCGCCTGTCCCTCGAACAGGATGTCGCCCGACGTTGGCTGCATGAGTCGGGCGAGAAGACGGGCGGTCGTGCTCTTGCCGCAGCCCGACTCCCCCACCAGGCCCAGGGTCTGGCCCTCTCCGATGGCGAGATCCAGTCCGTCCACCACGCGCAACGGCCGCCCGCGGCTGCCCCAAAGGTTCCGCCCGCGCGCGGGGAAGACCTTGGTCAACCGCCGAACTTCGACAAGTGGCGCCATGCCGGGACCCAGGCGCTAGTCCGCCAGCACGCAGCGCGTGAAGTGATCGGCGGCTACTTCACGCCAGGGCGGCGGCTCCCGGGTGCAAACCGCCATCGCCTTGGGGCATCGCGGGGCGAATGCGCAGCCGGAAATCGGCCGGTCCGCCCGAGGTGGCTCTCCCTCGATGGCGGCGGGCAGGCGGCCACGGTGCTCGATCTTGGGAATACAGCCGATCAAGCCCTGTGTGTAGGGGTGTTTCGGCGTCGTCAGAACCACGCTGGTTAAGCCCTCCTCGATCACCTGCCCCGCGTACATGACGACGGTGTACTCGCACACCCGGGAAATTACCGCGAGGTCGTGGGAGATGAGGAGGATCGCGGTGCCGAAGCGCTGGCGGACCTCGCGCAGGAGGGCCAGGATCTGGGCCTGGATGGTGGCGTCGAGCGCACTCGTGGGCTCGTCGCCGATGATGAGGGCGGGCTCGCAGCTGAGCGCCATGGCGATCGCGGCCCGCTGGCACATGCCGCCGCTCAGCTGGTGGGGGTAAGCGCTCATGATTCCCTGGGGAGAGGGCACCTGAGCGTCGCCGAGAAACCGTTCCGCCCGCTCTCGGGCTCGGGCCTTCGACAATTTCAGGTGCCAGCGCGTTCCCTCGATCATCTGCTTCCCGATCGGCGACATCGGATTCAACGACGCCACCGGGTCCTGGAAGATCATCGCGATCTGCTTGCCACGGATGTGACACATCTCGCTCTCCGGGGCCTTCAGCAGGTCGAGACCGCGAAAGTGGATTTCGCCGCCAACGATTTTCCCCGGTGGCTCGATGAGCCGCATGATGGATCGCGCGGTCACCGTCTTGCCCGATCCGGACTCGCCAACGATACCGACGCTTTGCCCCTGGGCGATCCGTAGGTTCACGCCTTCGACCGCCCGCACCTCCTGGCCGCCGGAGGAAAAACGCGTCGAGAGGTTCCTGACCTCCACCAATGGCTCGCTCGTCTCCACCGCGCTCTCCACCTAGGTCCGCAGCCGGGGGTCGAGGAGGTCTCGGATCCCGTCGCCCAGCAGGTTGAAGACGACCGCCAGAACCACGATCATCAACCCCGGAACGATTGTCACGTGCGGTGCCTCGCGCAGCACCTGCTGTCCTTCCGCCACCATGAGACCCCAATCGGCGGCCGGCGGTTGCACCCCGAGCCCGAGGTAGCTCAGTCCCGCGCCGACGACGATCACGATTCCGACGAGCACCGTGGTATAGGCGAGCACCGGCGGCACGACGTTGGGCAGCAGTTCGCGCCCCAGCAGCTCGAAGCTGCTGGCCCCGGCTGCCCGGGCCGCGAGCACGTAGTCCATCGCGAGCTCCGAGAGTACCGCGGTCCGGACGACCCGGCTGATGTAGGGCACGATGACCACCGCGAGCGCGATCACCACGCTTCCGATCCCGGCCCCGAGGACGCCCACCAGCAACAGGGCCAGCAGCACCATCGGGAAGGCGAAGAGAACGTCCAGGCACCGCATGATCACGCCGTCCACCAGGCCGCCAAAGTATCCCGCGATCATGCCGAGGGCGACGCTCGCCAGGGTGGCGATGAGCACCGGGAGAAAACCGATCAGCAGCGACGTGCGGCCGCCCCATAGCAGCCGGCTCAACACGTCGCGTCCCAAGCCGTCGGTGCCCAGCCAGTGCCCGGGGGTGCCGACGCCGGCATAGCGCATGTCGAGATCGTTTTCGGCGGGATGATAGGGGCTGATCCAGGGGGCGAGGATCGAAATCAGGATCACCAGAAGGACGAAGGCGAGGCATGCCGCGGCCAGCTTGTCGCGGCGCAGCCATATCGCGAGCCTGCCGTTGCGCCATCGCGCGGCGCGGCCTGTCGCCGGCGCCGGTCCGGCCGGTGGGTGCGCGACCATCGCTATTGCACCTCGAGCCTCGGGTCGAGCAGCGCGTTGACGAGGTCGGCGAGGAAGTTGACGATGACGAAGACGAAGGCGATTACCAGGCTCGCCCCCATCGTCAGCGTTATGTCCCGCGCCAGCACGCCCTGGAACAGCTGGAAGCCGATCCCGGGCCAGCCGAAGACCACCTCCACGAAGATCACCCCGCCGACCAGATAGCCGAGCTGAAGCCCGGTGATCGTGACGATGGGCGAGAGGACGTTGCGCAGCACGTGGCCGGAGAAAACCCGCAAGCGGGGCAGCCCCTTGGCCCGCGCGGCGGTGACGAACTCGGCGCCCCGGACCTCGAGCATCGCGCCGCGCGCCACCTTGGCGATGATGGCGGCCGGCTGGGCCGCGACCGCCAGCGCCGGAAGCACTAGGTGGTGCAGCAGGTCGAGGACATCCCGCTCCCCGCGCGGGGAGTACATTCCGGTCGCGGGAAAGAGCTCGAGCTGGACGGACAGGACGAGAATGAGGACGAGCGCCAGCCAGAAGGGGGGCGCCGTGCCCACCATCAGCATGAGCGAGGTGATGATCCGGTCGATGGGAGAGCCGGCATGGAAGGCGGCGGCGAAGCCGCCGACGATCCCCGCCAACGCGGCCAGTACGAGCCCGGCCCCGGCGAGGATCGCGGTGTTGGCGATGGCGGGCGCCAGCACGCTTCCGACCGTGGATTTCCGGGAAATCGAGTACCCGAGGTCGCCGCTCAACAGATGCCCCATGTACCGCGCGTACTGGACGTGCAGCGGCTGGTCCAGGCCATAGTAACTTTCGACCCGAGCCACCATCTCGGGGCTCACCTGGAAACCGACGATGGACAGGACCTTGCTGCCCGGCAGGGCGTGGATGGCGCCGAACACGAGCAGGGTGACACCGACCAGCACCGGGATGATCGCCAAGCTCCGCCTGAGTACATACCTGCCCATGGTGTCTCCGATGGCCCCGCCGGGGCACGCGCCCCGGCGGGGTTCAGCCCGCGTGCTCGGGCTATTTCACGATGTCGACCTCGTGCAGGACGAACCAATTCTCGTGCGGCAGGACGAAGTTCTTGACGTAGGGCTGATAGGCGGTGGGCGAGAGGTCGATGAGGGCCGGGATCACCGCCACGTCTTCGTTGACGACGATCTGGTTGATCCGCGCGAACAGCGCCTTCGATTTCGCCAGATCCGGCGTGCTGGTGGCTTCATCCAGCAGTCGATCGACCTCGGGGTTTTCGTACCACCCGTAGTTGCTGAAGGGCTGCTTCTTGCTGTGCAGGATCTGGCGCACCCAGAAGCCGGTGCTCATGCCCCACGGCATCGGCAGGATCTGCGCGTCGGGCTGGAGGCCCCTGCTGAGCAGACTGATGAAGCCGTACCACTCCAGGGTCTCGACCTTGAGATCGATGAAGATCTTGGAAAGGTTCGACTGGAAGGCGAGCGCGATCGGCACCGGGGCGATCGTCCCCGAGCCCGAGGCGGGGTTCGGCATGTGCATGGTCACCCGCTTGTCGGGGCCGTATCCCGCTTCCCGCATCAGGGCCTTTGCCTTCTCCAGATCATGCGGCAGGCTGCGGAACCCGGGGTCGTAGGGGGGCGAGCCCGGGGAGACGATGCTGTGGGCCGCCTCCGCCGCGCCGGTCAGCAGCTTCTTCGCCAGGGTCTCCTTGTCGATGGCCATCGCCATCGCCTTGCGCACCCGGATGTCCTTGAGGACCGGGTCCTTCAGGTTGAGCACGAAGTAGATCATGTTTGGCACCAGGTTGGTGGCGACCTTGAAGCCGTCCTCGCGCAGCAGGGCGATGTTGTCTGGCGGCACGGCCGGGATAATGTCCAGCTCGCCCCGGCGGAAGCCGGCGACCATCGCCGCCATGTTGGTGAACTCGCGGAACACGATACGATCCACCTTGGCCGCCTTGCCCCAGTAGCCGTCGAAGCGCTCGACCACGATGCGATCGCCGGGCACCCACTCCACGAACTTGAACGGACCGGTGCCGATCGGGTTCTTGGCCAGGCCCTCCTGGCCGTGTTTCTTCACCGCGGCCGGGCTGACCACGAAGAAGCTGCCGCAGGTCGTGGCGTAGAGCTGGCGGACGAACTCGGGGAAGGGATGCTTCAGGAACACCTTGATCGTGTGTTTATCGACGACTTTAACGTCTTTGACGGAATCGGCCCAGAAGCTGGCCGGTCCAGCCGCGGCCGCATAGTAGTGGGCTGCTTCCTCGCCTTCGCTCTTGCGCCAGACCCGCCGGAAGTTCCAATCGACCACGTTGGCGTCCACTTCGGTGCCATCGTGGAACTTGACCCCCTTGCGAATGTGGAAGGTGACTTCCGTCGCATCCGCCGAGGTTTCCCAGCGCTCGGCGAGCGCGGGCACGAGCTTCGGGGGAATGGCGTCGGCGTCGGTGAGGTCGGTGGTCACGAGCGGCTCGTACATCGTGATGATCTCGCGATAGAGCGCGTACGAGCAGATGACGTGGCCGTCGAAGCCCGGCATGTTCGCTTCGATGGCCACGATGAGGGTCTTTTTCTCGGCCGCCTGGACGGTCCAAGGGTGAGCGACGAGCAACACGAGACCCAACAGCAGGCCGATTGTGAACCGCTGGAATTTTGGCATCGTTGATCTCCCGGTTTCCGCCCGAAGGCGAGCTTATGAGTCGTACGCCATGGAATCCCTCATCCTAGTATGTCGTTCGCGAGATCACAAATTCAGCGACCGCAAGCGGCCCGGCCGGGTCGGCGAGCGCAAGGAGAACGCCGTGGCGACCACCCCGCTGCACTACCAGAGCCTGATGGAGGTCTCCCGGCGGATCCACCAGGGCGAGATCAGTTCCCGGGAGGTGACAGGGGCGCTGCTCGAGCGCATCGACGGCCTCGATTCGCGGCTCCACGCCTTTTCCGTCCTGACGGCGGACCAGGCGATTTCCGCGGCCGCGGCGGCCGATGCCGAGATCGCCGCCGGCGACGTCAAGGGCCCCCTGCATGGCGTCCCGATCGCGGTGAAGGACCTTTGCCGGACCCGGGGTGTACGCACCCGGGCCGGCATGCCGCTGCTGAACGATTACATTCCGGACTACGACGCGACCGCGGTGGCCCGCCTTCGATCGGCGGGCGCGGTGATCCTCGGCAAGCTCCAACTGACCGAAGGGGCCTTTGCCTTCCACCACCCGGACATCGTGAGCCCGCTCAACCCGTGGGGCGCGGGGCACTGGGCGGGCGCCTCCTCGAGCGGCTCCGGTGCCGCCACCGCCGCCGGTCTCTGCTATGGCTCGCTCGGCTCGGATACCGGCGGCTCCATACGCTATCCGTGCCTGGCCTGCGGCCTGACCGGGCTCAAGCCGACCTGGGGACTGGTCAGCCGACACGGGGTGTTCATGCTCTCCGACACCCTCGACCATCTGGGGCCGATGACCCGCACGGCGGAGGACGCCGCCGCCATCCTCGCGGTCATCGCCGGTTCGGACGAGGACGACCACCACACGGCGCTGGCGCCGGTCCCGGACTATTTGGCCGAGCTCGCGCAAGGGGCCGAGGGCCTGCGGATCGGCTGGGACGAGAGCTATTGCACCGATGGCGTCGACCCCGAGGTGGCGGCGGCGCTCGGGGCGGCGCTCGCGGTTCTGAAGCGCGCCGGCGCCGAGGTCGTCGAGGTCACGGTTCCGGACACGCACGACATCATCGCCCATTGGGCGGTGCTCTGCGCGGCCGAAACCGCCGTGGCCCACGAGGCGACCTATCCGTCCCGGGCGGGCGAATACGGGCCGGACCTCAGGGCGTTCATCGATTCCGGTATCGCCGCCACGAGTCTCGACGTCGGTCGCGCGAATATCTGCCGTAACCACTGGCGCGGCACGCTGGCGCGGGTTCTGCGGCGGGTCGACATGCTCATGGCACCGCCCTATTTCGGCCCGACCCCGAGCCTCGAGGCCTTCCGCTCGCTGGTCGACGAAGAGGACGGGCTGTTCAAGCTCACCCGCTACGCCGCGCCATACGACATGTCCGGCAGTCCGACCCTGTCGTTGCCCTGCGGCTTCGACGCGGCCGGCCTTCCGCTCGGCTTCCAGCTCATCGGGCGGGACTTCACCGAGGCGCTGCTGCTGCGGGCCGGCCACGCCTACCAGCACCACACCGATTGGCACCGCAAGCACCCGTCGCCGTGAGCCCCGAGTAGCCGCGATATTCAAGGCGGCGGAGGGCGCGATGCAAAAAAAGGGGAAAGAGCCATGCCGTTTCAACGTCTCGACGACGACGACGTCATCGCCCTCGCGGCGGAACTGGGAATCCGCCTCACCGGGACCGAGGCGCGCCTGTTTCGGGTCCGCCTGAACGAGCACGTGGAGGCCCTGGAGGAATTTCAGGAGCTGCGGATCGAGGAGGAGCGGCCGCCGCTCGAGCATCTGCGCCGCGACCCGGGCTACCGGCCCGGCGCGGCGGAGGATCCCCTGAACGCCTTCATCCGTCGCTGCCGGGTGGAGGGGGCGGCGGACGGCCCCTTGAGCGGAAAGAACATCGGCCTGAAGGACCATACCGCGGTCGCCGGCGTTCCCCTCACCCTCGGGTCGCACTTCATGGACGGCTACATCCCGGAGTTCGACGCCACCATCGTGACCCGGCTTCTGGCCGCGGGCGCGACCATCGTCGGCAAGATGAACATGGAGGACTTCTCCTTCGGCGGCCCGGGCTTCAACGGCGTCGGCGATTTCGGCCGCCCCCTCAACCCTCACGATCACGACTACGTCACCGGCGGCTCGTCGAGCGGCTCCGGGGCGGCGGTGACGGCCGGGCAGATCGACATCGCCTTCGGCGGCGATCAGGGCGGCTCGGTCCGCATCCCCGCCGCCTGGTGCGGCTGCCTCGGATTGATGGCGACGCACGGCCTCATCCCCCATACCGGCGTCGTCGGGCTCGAGCCGACCATCGACTACGTCGGCCCGCTGACCCGCAGCGTCGAGGACCTCGCCCAGGTGCTGCAGTGCGTCGTCGGGCGCGACGGCTACGACCCGCGCCAGGCCGACGTCCCGATCACCCCGCCCGACTATTCGAGCGCTCTCGGGCGCGGCGTCGACGGCCTCAGGATCGGCGTTCTCGACCAGGGCTTCGGGGCCGAGGGCGGCGAGCCGGAAGTCGACGAGACGGTGCGGGAGGCGCTCGCGGTGCTCGAACAGGCCGGCGCGGAATTGCGGCCGGTCTCCGTGGCGGCGCATGGCAATGCCTCGCTCGCCATCCTGCCGCTGTATTTCGAAGGCGCCAAGCTCGGCTATGACACCAATCTCGGCGGGGCGTTCGCGAAGTCGTTCTACCCCGCCTCCCTCATGGCGGCGTTCGGCCGCGCCAAGCGCAGCCACAGCCACGAGCTGCCCCTCAACTTCAAGGCGATGCTGCTCACCGGAAGCTACGCCCAGCGGCGCTACAACGGCCGGCTTTACGCCAAGGCGCAGAACGTCCGCCCGGCGATCGTGCGGCAGTATCTCGGTGCCTTCGCGGAGGTCGATGTCCTCGCGATGCCGACGGTGATCGTGCGCTCCCACCGCTACGAGGAGCCGCAAGACTATGTCGAGGCGATCGACCGTACCCTGTTCGGCGGCGAGCGCGGCGATGACATCGGCGTCATCATTCACAATACCGGCCCCTTCAACTTCACCGGCTTCCCGGCGCTCAGCATCCCCTGCGCCGGCGCGAAGCGGATGCCGGTCGGCCTGCAGCTCGTAGCGCCCTTCCACCGGGAGGACCTGCTCCTCCAGGCGGCGCACGCCTATCAGGAATCGGTGGATTGGGAGAGCATCTATCCAGCCCCGATCGCCCTGGGTTGATCGATCCCGTAGCCCCGGCGAGGACGGCCGCCGACGTTCAATTTCGCCGCTTTCGAAAGGCGTTCGATGGTCGCCTGTCAAGAAGCCGCTTTGGGCTCCGACGTCGCAATGAGGGCGAGCGGAACGGCGGCAAAGAGCCGGCGCACAAGAAGTCGTAGCCGACGGCGCTCATGACGGCGTTGATCCGGTCTCCAAGGCGGCATTTGCGTGAAGTTTCGGTCGTGCTGTGGACGAAACGGACGACCGCGCCCGGCTGGAGGTCGATGCCCTCGGCCACGCCGTCGGCGGGTCGCTCGGGCCGGGTCGCCACCTTGGCTACATGGAAGCCGTGGCCATCCCAGCCGACGACATCGGTGAAGGTTCCGCCGAAATCAACGGCGATCGAGAGGTCGCCTTCGGCGCGCCCATCCCGCGTCTCGTCACCGCGCAATTCGGACCCTCGAGACGGTGTGCCGGCGCGCCAACTCGGCGCCGGGCGTCGTTCTTGTCGAAATGGCCGGCGCCGGGCGAGCCGGACGCCGGCGAATTGCCACGACCAATCTTAAGCGTCACTATCTCGCGCCTGGGAGCCGAGAAATCATGAATGATCAGGACCAGCGCTACCGGGTTGCCTGCGACGTCGGCGGCACCTTCACGGACGTCGTCCTCCATGACGAGACGACGGGCGACATCCATATCGAGAAACGTCTCACCACGCCGTCGGATCCCTCGCGGGGCGCGCTCGCGGGCCTGCGCGCCTTCGAGGCGGTGGATGCCAGCCATGTTGCCCGCACTCACCGCATCGCCCACGCGACGACGCTGGTCGCCAATACCGTGATCGAGCGCAAGGGCGCGCGAACGGCGTTGCTGACGACCAGGGGCTTCCGCGACGTCCTGGAACTGCGTCGCCACGTCCGGGTTACGACCTACGAGTTGTGGGAGGACCCGCCCGAGCCGCTGGTGGCCCGGCGGCTGCGCCTCGGCGTGGACGAGCGGACCTACGGCGATGGCACGATCCTGAAGGCGCCGGTCCGCGAGGAGATCGCCCAAATCGCGGAGCTACTGCGCGCCGAGGGCATTGAAAGCGTGGCGATCGCCTTTCTGCACGCCTACGTGAACCCGAGCAACGAACTGGTTGCCGCGGCCTGGCTGGCCGAATTGCTTCTCGGGGTGGAGATCACCACCTCGGCCGGCGTACTGCCGAGAATCAAGGAGTACGAGCGGACCAGCACCACCGTCGTCAATGCCTATGTCAAACCCACCACGCGAGGCTATCTGCAACACTTCGACGAAGGCCTGGGCGCGGCGGGGTACGGCGCCCCGCTCCGTATCATGCTATCGACCGGCGGCATCGCCTCGGCCGAGACCGCGGGCGCCTTTCCGGTTCGGTTGATCGAATCCGGTCCAGTCGCCGGCGCCATCGTCGGGCGGCACTTCGCGGAGTTGCTGGGCGAGCCGGAGGTGATCTCCTTCGACATGGGAGGGACCACCGCCAAGGCCTGTCTGATCCGCGATGGCGCGTTGCCGATCACCGACCAGCTCGAGGTCGCGCGATCCCGCCGCTTCACTAAATCCAGCGGCTTTCCCGTCGCCGTGCCGGCGGTCGACATGATCGAGATCGGCGCCGGCGGCGGCTCCATCGCCTTCATCAACGCCCTTGATCTGGTGCAGGTCGGCCCCGAAAGCGCCGGCGCCGATCCCGGCCCCGCCTGTTATGGCCAGGGCGGTGAACGACCGACGGTGAGTGACGCCGACGTCGTTCTCGGCTACCTCGATCCGGCGCGCTTCGCCGGGGGGCGGATGACGTTGGATGTCGAAGCGGCGGAACGGGCGCTCCGCGACCACCTCGGGCGGCACACCGGGCGCGACCTTTTCTCCGCCGCCTGGACCGTGCGCAACGTGGTCGACGAGGCGATGGCCGCCGCCGTGCGTATGCACGCCAGCGAACGCGGCGGAACGCCAGATCGCGCGCTTCTGGTCGCCTTCGGCGGGGCGGGGCCGATGCATGCGGATCATCTTGCGCGCAAGCTCTCGATGCGACGGATCCTGGTGCCGCTCCGCGCCGGCGTGCTCTCGGCGCTCGGCCTGCTGATCGCGCCCGCCGCCTTCGATCTGGCGCGTACGATCAAGACCCCGCTGGCGCGCTTGCGGGAGGCCGACGCGGAGGCCGTGTTCGCGGAGCTCGCGGCGGAAATCGAGGCGACCTTGCGCCAGATCGATACGAACTCGGCCATCGAGTACACCCGTTCGGCCGACATCGGCTATATCGGCCAAGGCTATCAAGTAACCGTGCCGCTGGACGATGCGCCCCTCGACGGCGACGTCCTGTGGGACCGCTTCGCCCGGGTTTACCGCGATAAGTACGGCTATTTTTACGACGACGTGCCGGGGGAAGTGGTCGACCTTCGGCTGAACGGCCAGCTGGCGATGGCGGCGCCAACGTTGCGGGCGGCCGATCCGCCGACGGGCGCGACAGCGACTCCGTCCGAGCGCCAGGCCTATTCGGCGGTGGCTGGAGAAGTGATCGCCTTCGCCGTCCACGACCGCGAGCGGTTGGTCCCCGGCATGCGCATCGAGGGACCGGCGATCATCGAGGAGGCCTCGACCACCACCGTCATCGACAGCGACGCCGGCCTCGAGGTCGACGAATTGGGCTCGCTTCTAATCACCCTCGGCGAGGAGACGACACGATGAGCGCGAGGAAACGCGACGCCCCGTTGGAGATTATCTGGCCACGCTTGATCGCGATCGCCGACGAAATGGCGACCACGCTATTCCGCACGGCTTTCAGCCATGACGTCATCGAGGTTCACGACATGTCGACCGGGCTTTGCGACGCGCGGGGAAACCTGATCGCGCAGACCTGGCTCGGCGCCACCGGCCATACCGGAGTCATGCCGATTTTCGGCAAGAACCTCATGGCCGCCTTCCCGCCCGAAACAATCCGACCTGGCGACGTTTTCATCTGCAACGACCCCTGGCTCTGCAACGGCCAGACCGCCGACGTCTTCATCGCCACGCCGGCCTTCGTCGACCAGACCTTCATCGGCTTCTCCGTCAACAGCGTGCACCATGTCGACATCGGCGGGCGGAAGGGCTCGGGCCTAGCCGAGGAGGTCTACGAGGAAGGGCTGATCATCCCGATGCTCAGGCTTTATGCCAGGGGCGAGGCGAACCACGATCTTTTCCAGCTTCTGCGCCGCAACGTCCGCTTTTCGGAGATGATGATCGGCGACATCCGGGCCCAGGTCTCGGCGGGGTGGATCGGCGCCAACGCGATGGAGGCGCTGGCGCGCGAGTTCGCGCTCCCCTCCTTGCTCGGCGTCGCGGACGAGATCATTCGCCGCACGGAGGCGGGCATGCGGCGCGGCATCGCGGCGCTTCCCGATGGGCGGCACCGGCGCGAAACCACGATGGAGATCGAGGGTCTGTCGGACCGACCGACGATCGCGCTCGAACTCGTAATTCAGGGCGACTCGATCGCCGTCGATCTCGCCGGGACCTCGCCCCAGGTTCGCCGGCCGGTCAACTGCCCGATGAACTACACCCGCGCCTATGTCGCGGTGCCGATGAAAATGGTCTGCGATCCCGAATTGCCGAACAACGAGGGCACCTATCTGCCGATGCGGATCAGCGCGCCGGAAGGCTGCCTGCTGAACCCGAGCTATCCCGCGGCATGCTTTTGGCGGCTGGCCGCCGGGATGCTGGTTTCGGACCTCATGTTCGGCATCCTGGCCGAAATCGCGCCCGATCGGGCGCCCGCCGAGTCCGGCTCGCTGCCAACCTGGCAGTTCTACGTCAACGGCGTCGGTCGCGAGGGTGAATTGTTCGCGCTGCATCAACACGCCTTCGGTGGCATGGGGGGACGCCCTGGTCGTGACGGCCTGGCGTCGATCAGCTTCCCCTATAACGTCCGCGACGTCTCGATCGAGTGGTCCGAGGTGGAGACACCGGTGTTGTTCGAGCGGCGGGAACTGATCGCCGATTCGGGTGGCCCCGGGCGCTGGCGAGGCGGCCTGGGCGAGGAACTGGTGCTGGCGGGTCATGGCGACGTCGATCCGGCCGTCCCGCTGGTCCTGTCAGGTTCGGCCGGCCGCATGGCGGCGGGACCGCTAGGGCTGTTTGGCGGTGGCGACGGCGGACTCGGCGCGATCTCCGTCGACGGGAAAGCCATTGCGCCCACCAGCTCGCCGAACGTCGCCTTCCATCTGGGCCAACGGCTCAGCCTGCGATGTCCCGGCGGTGGCGGCCACGGCGATCCGGGAGAACGCGCCAGGGCGGCGATAGAGGCCGATCTCGCTAACGGCTATATCACGCCCGTGGGCGCGCGGCGCGACTACAATTATCCAAGCTTGGCCCCGGCGGAAGAGGACGAAACGCAATGACGATGGATTTCCAATTTTCCAACGCCCACCACGACCTGATGGCGCGCGACGCGGAGCACATCATCGGCTGGCGCTTCGAGCCCCGGATCATATTCTCTGGCGGGCGCGGCATCCGGCTCACCGATGTCGACGGCAACGACTACTTCGACATGACCGCGGGCATGATGTGCATGGTGCTGGGTCACGGCCACCCGGAACTGACCGATACCATCAGGTCGCAGGCGGACGCCCTGGTGCACCAGTCGTCCTGGTTCTCCAATCCCTGGCTGGTGGAATTCGCCGAGCTGATCGCCTCCACCTTGCCGGACGGGCTCGACGTGGTCAATTTCGCCGTCACCGGTTCGGAGGCCAACGAGGTCGCCATGCGAATGGCCCTGGGCGTGACCGGCAAATACGACATGGTCTCGCTGATCCGGGGCCTCCATGGCGGCTCCCTGGCGGCGGAGTCGATGACCAGTGTCGGCGGCGGGCGCAAGGCCGGACTGGGGCCCTTGATGATGCCGGCGCATCGCAACGCCATCTATGCGCCGCTCTGTTATCGCTGCCCGATCAACCTCGAGTATCCGAGCTGCGACATCGCCTGTCTGCCCGCCAGCGAGGAGCTGATGGAGCATGTCACCAGCCGCAACGTGGCGGCGATCCTAGCCGAAACCATCCCCGTCGCCGGTGGCATGGCGGTGCCGCCCGCCGGATGGCTGGCGCGCCTGCGGGAGCTGTCGGATCGTTGGGGCGCGCTGCTGGTCCTGGACGAGGCGCAACTGGCGCCGGCCAAGACCGGCCATATGTGGGGCTTCCAGAAAGACGACGTGGTGCCCGACATCGTCACCTTCGCCAAGGGCATGACGGCGGGAATGGGCATCGCCGGCACCGTGACAACGCGCGAGATCGCGGAACAATCGCGCGGCAAGGCGGGGCTACCGTGGGCCGGAACCTATTCCGGCGATCCGCTGCCCGCCGCCGTCGCGCTCAAGCAGCTGCAGATCGTGCTGCGCGACGACCTGGCCGGCCGCGCGGGCGTTTTGGGCGCGGTGTTGGAAAGTCGGCTGCGCGAAGTTGCCCAGATGTTCGAGATGATCGGCGACGTTCGTGGCCGGGGGCTCTATTGGATGCTCGACATCGTCGAGGCCGGCGTCGGACGACGCCCCGATCCCGAGATGGCGGAGCGGATCCGCTACAACGCCCTACGGGAGGGCCTGGTGCTGATCGCGGTCAAGAACTTCATCCGCATCTGCCCCTCGCTGATCATCACCGAGGCGGAAATCGACGAGACCATGGGTCGCCTGGAAACGGCGATCGGACGCGCCCGCGACGGGCATCCGAGGGATATGGACTACACCAGCTCGGGCTCTCTCGCCGCCACGTCGGGCTCGCTCGAGTGAGACGATGGAACGTCCTCTTTTCAAGCCGGTCGGAACCCCGCTCGAGGCGCTCGACACACCGTCGCTGCTGATCGACATCGCAGCGCTCGAACACAATATCGAGACCGTGCATGGCTTTTTTCGCGGTCGCGCGGCGAAGCTTCGCCCGCATGTCGAGGCGCACCGCTGTCCCGGAATCGCGCGGCTGCAACTCGCCGCCGGTGGCACCGTCGGCGGCGTCTCCCTCGGCACCGTCGGGCAGGCCGAGGTCTTTGTCGGGGCCGGCTTCGATGACATCATCATTGCCAATCAGGTGGTTACGCGGACCAAGATCGAACGGCTCTGCGGTCTGGCGCGCCATGCCCGATTGACGGTCGCCATCGACGATCCCCGCGACATCGCGGTGCTATCGGGGGCCGCCGGCGCCAGGGGCGTCTCCATCGGCGTTCTGGTGGAGATCGACACCGGGCTCGGCCGCTGCGGCGTGGCGCCGGGCGCTCCCGCCGTCGCCCTCGCCGAGGCCGTGGCGAGGGCCGCCAGCCTCGAGTTTCGCGGCTTGACCAGCCACCAGGGCAAGGCGCCGGGTCTGGACGGCGAAGCGCGTGACGCCCGGTCTCGCGACGGCATCGAGCAAATCCTCGACAGCCGGCTTCGCGTGGAAGCGGCCGGCATCGAGGTCGCGGTGGTGAGCTTCGGCGCGACCAACGACTACGACATTGCCGGCTCGACCGAAGGTGTGAGCGAGGTACCGGCCGGCGCCTACGCGTTGATGGATTGGCGTGGCCTCGAGATACGCCCCGAGCTACGGTCGGCGGCCCAGGTGCTGACCACGGTCGTCAGCCGGCCCGAGCCGGGTATCGCCATCACCGACGGCGGCATCAAGGCCGTCGGTATCGACGCGGGGCCGGCGCGGCTCGCCCGGCTGATCGGCGCGGAGCCGACGCTGCCCGCCACGGTCAGCGAAACCATGGTCTCGGCCGAACACGGCGAGTTGAATTTCGCCGAGGCGGCCGACCCCCATGTGGCCTTGGGGTCCAGGGCCCTGCTCGTCCCCTCCGACGCCGCCAGTTGCGCCAATTTGCACGACTACGCCCACGTCATTCGCGATTCCGCGCTGGACGCCGTGTGGGACATCACCGCGCGCGGTCACTATCGTTGACGTCGGCATCGAATTCCCGGGAAGACATGTCATGGATCTTTATCGACCTCCGATCGGCACTCCCGTCGAGGACCTCGATACGCCCGCGCTGCTGATCGACCTGGAGGCGTTGGAGCACAATCAGCGGGTCGTTGCCGAGACCTTGGGGCACACGGCCTGCAAGATGGGGCACCACGTCAAGAACACCAAATGCCCGATCATCGCTCACATGCAGTTCAGGGCCGGCGGTACCGAGGAACGCATTTGCTGCGCCAAGGTCTCCGAGGCCGAGGTGATGGTCGAGGGCGGCATCCGCGATATCACGGTCGCCAATCAGATCGTCGGCGAGGATAAGATCGGGCGCCTTTGCGCCCTCGCGGCGCGAGCGACGCTTCGGGTCGCCGTCGACGACGAGAGCAACCTGCGGGCGCTTTCCCTGGCGGCCCGGTGCCGGGGCGTCACCATCGGGGTCGTCGTCGAGGTCGCGACCTCGGCCAGGCGTGCCGGCGTCCGTTGGGCCGATCAGGGCGGCATCGAGAAGGGCGTGGCGCTGGCCCGGTTGGCCTCGGCCCTTCCCGGCATCGATTTCAAGGGCGTGATGAGCCACCAAACGCTTCCCGGCAAACCGGATCGCGAAACCCGGATCCGCGAGGGTGTCCCCTTCATGGCGATGTGCCTCGACGTCAAGGATGCCATCGAAGCGGCGGGCATTCCCGTCGAGGTGGTCTCCGCCGGCGAGACCTTTTCCTATGACATCGCGGCGACGCTGCCCGGCATCACCGAGGTCGAGGGCGGGACCTACATGTTGATGTCCCATTCTTTCGACTACATGAGCGAGTTTCGTATCGCCGCCAAGGTGCTGGCAACGGTCATCAGCACGCCGCGTCCCGGCATCGCCATCGGTGACGTCGGTACCCGCGCGCTCGGCTTCCGCGCCTGGCCGAGGGTCGAGGGGCGCCAGGAAATCGGCATCGAGGCGCTGCATGCAGAGCACATCACGCTCCGCCTGGAGGGCCCGGCGCGGCTTGAGCGAGGCGAACGATTCCTGCTCTCCAGCGGCCATCAGGACTCGTTGACCGACCGTTGGGATCAATACATCTGTATTCGAAATGACAAGGTGGAGGCGGTCTGGCCGATCGCCGCGCGCGGTTGCTTTCATTGATGGCTGGTCCGCCGGGAGAAGAGATGAAGATGGCCAGCTCCAAGGCCATTGATGGCGGCATTGATGCGGGCCAAGATGTGCGGCGGCACCGAAACGCCAGTCATCTCCGTCGACATCTCATCTGGCCTCTCGCCTTCGAGATCACGCTCGCCCGACGGCGCGGCTCGTCATCAGGGCGACGTCGTACCGAATCGTGACCGCTTCTCAACCGCCCGCATCACCGTCGCGATGAGCTCGCTTTTCTCCACCGGCTTGACGAGATAGTCAACGACGCCCCTTTTCATGAAGTCGACCGCGAGGGTCACGTCCGGATATCCGGTCAGCACGATGATTGGAATGCCGGCGCAGTGCCGTTGGAAATAGGCGATGGCCTCGATGCCGCCGATCTTGGGCATGCGGATGTCGCAGATGATCGCCTCCAGCTCCAGCAGGTTCTTGCGGCCGAGGGTCGCTATCGCCTCCTCGCCGTTCTCGGCCTCGACGATCTCAAAGCGCGTGCCTTCCAGCTGGCGGCTAATGGTCTTGCGGATGTCCGCCTCGTCGACGACGATGGGGATCTTGTTCTCCATGTCAGCTCTCGCCTCCGGTCTCGGCCCGTATGGGAAACTCGATGGTGCAAAGCGTGCCCTGGCCGGGTTCGCTCTCGAAGGCGAGGGTCCCGGCATACTTCTCGACGATCCGTTGCACGACGAAGAGCCCGAGCCCTTCGCCCTGATCCGGTTCCTTCGTGGTGAAAAAGGGGTCGCGGATCCGCGCCAGGTCCTTCGCCTCGATGCCGTGGCCGCCGTCGCGGATGGCGACGGAAACGAAATCGCCGCGCCGGCGGCTGTCGATTTCCAGCCGCCCGCCTCCCTCCATGGCCTGCAGCGCGTTGTGGGCGACGTTGAAGATGGCTTGCTGGATCTCTTCCGCCTTCGCCGTGATCGCGGGCAGCGGCCGACGACATTGGTCCGGCTTTGGATGAAGACCGGCCGCGTCGAGACACAAAGCAGAATCAGCTCATCGATCTGCTGTCTCACCCAGGGGGCGGCACTATCGCCGAGGCGATGGAGGCGACCAGCTGGCAGGCCCACTCCATCCGCGGCGCGATCAGCGGCACGCTCAAGAAGAAGCTCGGCCTTGCCGTCGCGTCGGAGGTTGTCGAGGGTCGAGGGCGCGTCTATCGGATCGCCACCGACGGCTGATCGGTGCCGTCATGTCGAGTCGAAGGACGCGGGATGATCTGGCGAGGGAGCTCGGCGAGTTGGCCGACCTCCCTCGCGAGCAACTGGTCGAGCGATGGGAACAACTGTTCAATCGAGCCGTTCCGAAGGGCATGAGCTGCCGTCTGATGGTTCTGGCCATCGCCTACGAGATGCAGGCCAAGCACTTCGGCAGACTGTCCGCGGCGGCGCGGCGGCGACTTCGTGACGCGGCGCGAGCCGAAGCCGGGACCAACAAATTGAAACCTTCGCCGGACGCAGCTTCGGTGTCCGTGGGCAGTCGCTTCGTCCGTGAATGGAATGGGCGCAATCATGTCGTCGACGCCGTCGACGGCGGCTTCCTCTGGCAGGGGCGGACCTATTCATCGCTCTCCGCCGTGGCGCGCGCGATCACGGGGCACAGTGGTCCGGTCCGCGGTTCTTCGGACTCGTGACGCGGGGGAAGGCATGAGGCGGCTCCGCTGCGCCATCTACACCCGGAAGTCGACCGAGGAGGGACTGGAGCAGGACTTCAACTCGCTCGATGCACAGCGGAAAGCCTGCGCCGCCTTCATCGCAAGTCAGGTGGGTGAGGGATGGCAGGCGATCCCGACCCGTTATGACGATGGCGGCTTCAGTGGCGGCAACATGGATCGGCCGGCGTTGAAGCGGCTGCTCGAAGATATCGAAGCCGGTCGGGTAGAGATCATCGTCACCTATAAGGTGGATCGACTCAGCCGCTCGCTGTCGGACTTCGCCAAGCTGGACGATGTCTTCGACCGGCACGAGGTCTCGTTCGTCTCCGTGACCCAGCAGTTCAACACGACGACGTCGATGGGACGTCTCACGCTGAACGTGCTGCTCTCCTTCGCCCAGTTCGAGCGCGAGGTCACGGCCGAGCGGATCCGGGACAAGATCGCCGCCTCAATGAAGAAAGGCATGTGGATGGGCGGCCTCGTGCCACTCGGTTATGACGCTGTCCATCGAAAGCTTGTCGTAAACCCGACGGAAGCCGAGACCGGGCGATGTCCCGCCCGATGTTGAAAAGGGCGAGGTAGGCATCGTGTGATTTCGAGGCTACGCGGCCTCGTCGATGTCTTCAATGGCGGCCTTTCGTTTTGCCTTCTCGACGGCGTCACGCAAGGCGGCGTCGAGGACGGGGAGTTGCCTGTAGGCCTTGAGGCGGCGGAAGGTTTTCTTGGCCTCCAGAAGGCCGGCGGCGGTCCAGCGCAGCGCCATCTCGGCGTTGCGCCAGCGCTTGACGTTGCGTTGCACGGTCCTGACCGTGCCCAGCGCGTTCTCGATCGCGTTGGTGCAGGCCAGCGCGCGGCGGAGTTCCGGGGGCAGGCCGAGGCGGATGACGGTGAGGATCTCGTCGAGGCCCTCCAGGATGGTGGCGGAGACGCCGGGCGCATCGTGTTCCAGGCGGCGGGCGAGATTGCGCAAGAGCCGCTCGGCCTTGTCCGCGTCGCCCTGGTCCCAGGCCTGGCGCAAGGCCTTGCGGACGCCCGCGTGCAGGCTCTCGTCCAGCCGGTCTGTGATGTTGCGCCCCTTGTGCACCTGGCAACGCTGGATCAGCGCCGCATGCCCGAAGCTCCGCCGGATCGCCTTGGAGAGCGCCTTGGCGCCGTCGACGATGTAGAGCCGGGGGCGCTCGGGATCGAGGCCGCGATCGATCAGGTTGTCGAGCAGGGCTTGCACCGTGGCCGTGTTCTCCGTCGCGCCCTCGGCCAGGCCCAGCACGTGCTTCTCGCCGCCCGCGTCGATACCGATCGCCGCCACCATCACGTGATCGCCGACATGAAGCCCGTCGATCTGGACGACCAGAAGATCCAGTTCCTCCAGCCGGCTCGCCAGCCAAGCCTTCAGCTTCGAGCGCGTCAGGGCCACGAAGCGGCGCGAGACCGCCGACTTCGAACTCCCGTCCCCCGCCGCCGACGGCAGATCGCCGCCCGCGTCCGCCGGCAGACGCACCGCGCGGCCATACTTGCGGGTCGAGACGTTCATCACCATCAGGTTCATCGCCCAGGCGTGCAGCAGCTCGGGATCCGACATCAGCTCGAAGCTCGGCAAACTCAGCTCCCCGCCGCCCGGCTCGCGCACCCGGGGGCGCTCGAGCTTCACCCTCGCCCCCTGGAAGGCCAGCTCGCTCGTGGTCGTGCCCCAGCGATGGCCCCGGCGCTCGGCCGTGCGGGCATGACGCGGGCCGCACACGGCCTCCGCGTCCGCCGCCAGCATCTCGGCCAGCGCCTCGATGCCGGCCAGAAGGCAGAAGCGATCGACGCACACGCGAAGATCCTTGTAGGCATCCGATAGCGGCGGCACCGGCATCGGCAATGGATGTTCCAGGGCTTTGGAGGAAGGCGCGTTCCGTGTAGTCTTGCTCATGGCGTCGTTCTCCTAATCGGATTAAGCACCCAGAGCCTAACGGCTCCAGGCGAACGACACCTACCTCAACTTTTCAACATGACTCGGGACATCCCCCGAGACCGTCAGAACCCTGTTCCGCCTCTATCTGGAACTCGGCACCGTGGCCAAGACCATGGTGGCGGCAAACGAGATGGGGCTGAGGACCAAGGCTCGGGGTCCCAACAATCGGAAGCGGCCGGGGTACATGCCGTTCACCTCCGGCCATCTGCACAAGCTGCTGCAGAACCCGATCTACGTCGGCGAGGTCCGGCGCAAGGGCAACATCTATCCAGGGCTGCAAGAGGCCATCGTCGATCGCTCAACCTGGGATGCGGTGCAGGATCGGTTCCAGCGCAATTCGGTGCGTCGACGGCAAGCGACGAACCGGCCTTCCCGGCATCTCTTCAAGGGGCGTCTCTTCAATCCGCAGGGGCGGCCGATGTCGCCGACGCATGCCCAGAAGCAGGGAAAGCGCTATCGCTACTACATGTCCCGGCAGGACAGAGATGCGCCGGTACCGACCGAGGATCTCTGGCGCATCAGGGCCGAGGCTATAGAATCCATCGTCCTTCGCGGTCTTGCCGAATTCCTACTCGA
Source organism: Alphaproteobacteria bacterium (assembly GCA_965226475.1). GTDB lineage: Bacteria > Pseudomonadota > Alphaproteobacteria > JASLMY01. The sequence continues at coordinate 1,286,729 of CBDDDJ010000003.1, forward strand.
ACCGGCGCGATTGATGAGGGCGCTGGACATCGACAGGTTGGCGGCGACCAATCTACAGACGATGCACGAAGGAGCCGCGGCCCTGGCGGCGCTTCTGATATCGCCGGGCGTCGGAGCGGAACGGCATCGAGACATTGACTGGGTGACGCGTGTCGGGGCCGACACCGACGCGCTCACGATCGTTGTTGACCGTCGGGCCTTGGCGGAGCGGCTGCTCGGGGCTGACTTGGATCAGCGCGTCGACCTGGACCCCCCGGCCGCCGAGGTCACGATCTTCACCCAGATCCGCCGGCGCGGCGTCGAGAAGAAGATCCTCCTTTTGTCTGAAGTGAATGCGCCGCGATCACCGGACCCGGCGCTGATCGCCCTCGTTGCCCAGGCGAACACATGGGCGGAGGAACTGAATGACGGTCGCGCCACTTCGGTGACCAACCTCGCATCACGTCACGGGGTCAACAAAGGCGATGTCAGTCGCGTCATGCCTCTGGCCTATCTGGCGCCCGACATCGTCAAAGCCATCCAGGACGGCAGCCAGCCTATCGAGCTGACGGCTTCGCGGCTGAAGCGGCTCAGGTACCTAGCCGAAAGCTGGACCGAACAGCGCGCCATGCTCGGCTTCGCCTGAGTGTCTGGCCCGAAAAGAGTTGAGTGATTTCAGTCAGTTGTGATTCACTGTTTGTATTTAGCAACCAGGGAGACACAACATGTGGACCAAAATCACTCGCCCGAAGTATGAACGCGACCTGCTGCGCTACGCAAGCGACCTGACGGATGGAGAATGGAAGGTGCTGGAGCCGTTGCTGCCTCGCGCCAAAGCGCTGGGACGGCCTCGGACGACGGCATTGCGCGAGGTGGTGAACGCGATCCTCTACCTACTGCGTAGCGGCTGTCCATGGCGCATGCTGCCCCGGGACTTCCCGCCACGCTCGACGGTGCAGCGCTACTTTTATCTCTGGCGGGACGACGGCACCTGGTCCGAGGTCAACCGGCAACTGCTGGTCGCGGCGCGCGAGGCCGAGGGCCGCGCGGCCGGCCCGTCGGCCGGTATCATCGACAGTCAGAGCGTAAAAACCACGGAAAGCGGCGGTATCCGGGGCTTCGACGCCGGAAAGAAAGTCAAGGGCCGCAAGCGTCACATCCTCACCGACACCGGCGGCCTGCTGGTCGCGGTCGTGGTCCACGGCGCCGAGATCCAGGACCGCGACGGCGCGCCGGCGGTGTTCGCCGCCATCCCCCGCCACTTTCCCCGCCTGCGCCACGTCTTCGCCGACGGCGCCTATGCCGGGCCCAAGCTCGAGGGCGCACTGAAGCGGATCGGCCGCTGGTCGCTGGAGATCGTCAACCGTCCCGCGGGCGTGAAGGGCTTCCAACTCCTGCCCCGCCGATGGGTCGTCGAGCGCACGCTCGCCTGGCTCAATCGAAACCGGCGGCTGGCCAAGGACTTCGAGACGGCCATCGAGACCGCCGAGGCCTGGATCTTCCTCGCCAGCATCCAACTCCTCACGCGCCGTCTCGCAAGAGCCTGAAAACACTCGATTCATTTCGAGTCGGACTCTTAGCGATACCGGCAATTCCATCAAAAACGTTGGCTACGAAAAAGGGCCCTGAGAGACACTCTCGGGGAATCTCACCAAATGGCCTGAATTCGGCGTCTCTCAGCCAACGAATGCGCGGCCGATACCGCACATGCCATTGAATTCTTGAAGGTATTCGGAGGGGGCCTAGAGAACCCCGGTTCGCCCCGGCGGGGGTGGTGGTGTGGGCACCCGAGCGCGTACGGGTCTTGCCCATTTCAGGCAGGATTTCCCTGTTCAACAGGGAATATACCGGGAAATTCGCCAGATTTGCCCGGAAACGGGAGTCTCCCGCCAGCCAACTGCCTGAGATCATTGCTTAAGGCTCAATTTATGAAACGTATGCATTTGTGATAGAATGCTCGGAACGTCAGGAGGTTGGGTCATGGACGGCAAGGGTTTCCAGGTGTGGCTTTCGGCGGCGCGCGGGCTGACGCGCGTGCAGCGGCACGAGGCGCTCGCGGTGCTGTCGGGCCGGAGCGAAGGCGAGGCATCGAAGGCCGCGATCGAGCTTGGTGTGGACGAGGCCCGGCGCTGTCCGCACTGCGCGAGCGAAGGGGCGGTTTCGCGCGGTATGGCGCGGGGTCTGCGGCGCTACCAGTGCAAGGGCTGCGGCAGGACCTTCAACGCGCTGACCGGTACGCCGCTGTCGGGCCTGCACCACAAGGAACGCTGGCTGTCGTTCGGGGCGTCGCTGGCGGAGGGGGAGACGGTGAAGGCCTCGGCGGCGCGCTGCGACGTGGCGGTGAGCACGGCGTTCCGCTGGCGTCACCGGTTTCTGGCGGCGGCGCGGAGCGATTCGGAGGTGCTCAAGGGGATCGTGGAAGCGGACGAGACCTACGTCCTGGAGAGCCGGAAGGGCGCGCGCGGGCTGGGACGCAAGGCACGGCGGCGGGGCGGCAAGGCGAAGAAGCGCGGCCTCTCGCGCGAGCAGGTGCCGGTTCTCATGGCGGCGGACCGGAGCGGGACGACGGTGAGCGCGGTGCTGCCCAGGGTCGACGCGGCGGCGCTCACGGCTGCTCTCGACCCGGTGGTCGCGAAGGACGCCCTGCTGGTCTCCGACGGTGGCGCGAGCTATCCACCTTGCGCCGCCGCGCTCGGGGTGAGCCACGAAGCACTCAACCGCTCGATGGGGGAACGGGTTCGGGGCGATCTGCATGTGCAGACGGTGAACAGCCGCCACAGCCGGTTGAAGGACTTGCTGCGTCCCCGCCGCGGCATCGCCACCCGCTATCTGGACAACTACCTGAGCTGGTTCCACCTCGTCGGCCTCGCCCCCGGCGCCAATGACCGAGCCTGCCTCGCCGCCGCCGTAACAAGGTGACGCATACATTTCACGAATTGAGCCTTGCTTAATCCGAGGTAATTCCCTACTGCGAAGAACAGGGAATTTACATAGGATAACAGGGAACCAGCAGGGAATTCGTGGTAAGCGTCGTAAGCGTCCCGGGAACGCACGCTTGACCGCCGTAAGATCCTGGCCGAGGCGACGGAGCCAGGTGCCACCGTTTCGGAGGTCGCGCGGCGTTATGGCGCTGACTGCAGAGTGCTGTGTCGATGGCGGCGGGAGGCGGCGGCAACGCCGGGCTTCGTCGATGTCGAGATCGTCGATGCGCCCGGCGCCGACGAGGAAGATTCGCCATGACCCTGCCTCCTCCGGGCGTTAAGGTGCATCTGGCATACGAATATCGAAGCTGTTTAGAGCAAGGCTGTGTACTCCCGATCCGAGATAAAGTCCAATCAGAGCAGATGTTTACCGCAGTGCCTATAAATTCTGCCGATCGCGTCCGGCTTCGAGAGATTCGAAGTAATGTCGAAGGCAAGAGATGACAGTAGAGTCCATCGTCACGCTCAAGGTTCTGGTCGCGCCGGTCTATTCCTACGTTTCCCTCGCAGCCAACATCCCGCTTGTCCATGACATAGTCATTTCAAACATGGGGTCCGCACCTCTTGAGGACCTGACGCTTGCCCTTTCCGGTTCGTCCGAGTTGTTCGAACCCTGGAAATGCGACCTGCCCGCGATCGGGGCAGGTCGCAGTGTGGTTATTTCCAAGGCTCAATTCGTGAATTGTATGCGTCACCTTGTTACGGCGGCGGCGAGGCAGGCTCGGTCATTGGCGCCGGGGGCGAGGCCGACGAGGTGGAACCAGCTCAGGTAGTTGTCCAGATAGCGGGTGGCGATGCCGCGGCGGGGACGCAGGAAGTCCTTCAACCGGCTGTGGCGGCTGTTCACCGTCTGCACATGCAGATCGCCCCGAACCCGTTCCCCCATCGAGCGGTTGAGTGCTTCGTGGCTCACCCCGAGCGCGGCGGCGCAAGGTGGATAGCTCGCGCCACCGTCGGAGACCAGCAGGGCGTCCTTCGCGACCACCGGGTCGAGAGCAGCCGTGAGCGCCGCCGCGTCGACCCTGGGCAGCACCGCGCTCACCGTCGTCCCGCTCCGCCCCGCCGCCGTGCCTTGCGTCCCAGCCCGCGCGCGCCCTTCCGGCTCTCCAGGACGTAGGTCTCGTCCGCTTCCACGATCCCCTTGAGCACCTCCGAATCGCTCCGCGCCGCCGCCAGAAACCGGTGACGCCAGCGGAACGCCGTGCTCACCGCCACGTCGCAGCGCGCCGCCGAGGCCTTCACCGTCTCCCCCTCCGCCAGCGACGCCCCGAACGACAGCCAGCGTTCCTTGTGGTGCAGGCCCGACAGCGGCGTACCGGTCAGCGCGTTGAAGGTCCTGCCGCAGCCCTTGCACTGGTAGCGCCGCAGACCCCGCGCCATACCGCGCGAAACCGCCCCTTCGCTCGCGCAGTGCGGACAGCGCCGGGCCTCGTCCACACCAAGCTCGATCGCGGCCTTCGATGCCTCGCCTTCGCTCCGGCCCGACAGCACCGCGAGCGCCTCGTGCCGCTGCACGCGCGTCAGCCCGCGCGCCGCCGAAAGCCACACCTGGAAACCCTTGCCGTCCATGACCCAACCTCCTGACGTTCCGGGCATTCTATCACAAATGCATACGTTTCACGAATTGAGCCTTTTCCAATCCCCAGATTGTCGTGAACCGGGTAAGCCTCCTGGTCGTCGACCTCGCGGAGGCGGCCCACCTCACAACCGTCCTGCGGTGGCACGATTCACCGTTGAGCGAAACCGTCCACCACACGCAAGTACTGCCCGCGAACCAGTGGCTTGGCGGCCGTGGTCCCCCCGAACTCCTCGCCGCGCACGTAAACGCATCGGATGACCTAGCCATCAAAGCCAAGGAGAAGGCCAACCGTCTGCTCTTAGGAGCAGGCACAGACGGTAGCCTGCTGGGCTATGATTACACGGACCGCAGTCGCGTTGTGCAGGAGACGTCGGCGATCTGGACCTCGATGCGCTCCCTGCGGCCAGGACTGGCGCCACTTCCGACCGGTTACGCGCAGAGCGGTGGGATTGTCGCGACGCAGAACGAACTCCTCGTTCCCGGGCGTGGAAACCCTATCGACGCCGCGCTGTTTCTCGCCGGCGTTTTGGAATGCTCCAATCTCAATCCGGTTGTCATTCTGCAAGAGTCGAGGGTACTCGTGGCGGTGTGGCTCGTCCGGAAAACCTTCGAGACAAGTTTCGTCGACGACGTTCAACGGGTTGTCGGGGCGATCGATTGTGGGCAGCTTGTCGTACTCGACTGCGCCCGTATGTCCGCCTCGATGGACGGCGAATTCATCGACGCGCTGGAGGCGGACGGACAGTCGATCGATGCCTCCGATTTTCTGTACGCTGTGGACGTCTCGCGAGCGCGATCGACGGGCGTTTCCCCCAAACCGGCGCCAATGTCGCCGAATGCGGCAGCGAGCGGAAACCCGAGATTCGGCAGTGTTCGTCTCTCGGAAAGGGGATTATAAAGTTTACTTGACATTGGTTGACTGACTCCCTATATTCCAAGGTGTTGGAAGGGAGACACGGACATGACGCAGAAAGCCCCAGGCAAAGCCCATCGCGAAGGCGTTACGCTGGTCCAGCTCATGGACATGTTCCCGAATGAGGCTGCCGCGACGGCATGGTTCGAGTCCGTTATCTGGCGTGACGGCGAGCGGCATTGCGGCAAGTGCGGGAGCGTTCGGACGCGCGAAGTCCCGAACGCCAAACCGATGCCCTATTGGTGCTCTGACTGCCGGTCGTATTTCAGCGTCCGCACCGGAACGCCGATTGCCCGCTCCAACGTCCCGCTTCGCAAGTGGGCCATCGCCATCTACTTGTGCCTTACCAGCCTTAAAAGCGTCGCCAGCATGAAACTGTCCCGCGACATCGGCGTATCCCAGCCCACAGCTTGGTTCATGCTGCACCGCATCCGCGAGGCGTGGGCCGGGGATGGCGAAGGTCGGTAGTGGGTCAGTTTGAAATCTCACCCTGTACAGCCCGACCCTAGCCGTTCGCAGCGCGGCGTGCTATATTGAAGGTATGAGTAGACCGAAACGACCCCGCGACGCCAACCAGCTCGCCAAGAGCATTGTCGACGTGGCGACCGGCGAGGTTCAAGAACCTGAGGAATCCCCAAGGGAGCGGCGCGCTATGAATGCAGGCAGCAAGGGGGGGCCGGCCCGTACTCGCGTGCTCACGCCAGAAAGGCGATCAGAGATCGCAAGACTCGCTGCTCAGGCCCGCTGGAGGAAGAAAAGCTAAGCGGCGGTCTTGTCGTTCCAGAGTTTGCGCTCTTCCACATCGTCGCGAAAATCAAAAGGAATCTGGATCGGTTCTTGATCATTATGTAAGTCGTTGTAGACATCCACATCGGTTGCAAGCTGGAAGCAATCCCCAACGATTTGCTCGCGGCGCTGGATAAAGGCTTTGTGCATATGCTCGCGAGCGGAATGCCCGAGTATGGCCCACATGGTGTACTGCACGCCGCCCTTCGTGACGCGGACTGCATGATTTTTCCTATATCGACGGCCCATGCGATCCGTTGCGCACTCTCCACGGAGGGCACGGGACATGTCCTCAGAAAGCCGGTCGTATGGATCGGAATCCGGCGCAGCGATCATCCGTTGAGCTACTCCCCACATGCAGGCCTCGCGGGCAGTTGCAGGAAGATACCCGTGTTCTTTTTCATAGGCGTGCCAGACACGCTGTAGTTGTTCATTGAAACTGGCCATTTTCTTCTCCTAAAGACTGACTGGCGCCGGTTCACCCCAGCCATCTACTACCGCACTCGGCACGATAAAACGGCGCACTTTTACCTTTAGTCTTGTCAAGTAATCGTGCCGCTGCATACGGTGCTGTAGTTGGCCGACGACAATACCGGGATGCCGCTGGACTCGCTTAGCGAAGCCGGCGGCATCTCTTTCGGAAATGAAGGGAGCCTTGCGGGCATAAAACGAATCCATTTCAGCAGCGGGTACGCAGAAGTCCGCCGCCGCAGCATTGGCCTTGCGCTCCTCTTCGGGCAAACCTCCATTCGTATCTCCATCTGCTTTCACGAGATCGACATCAATGGTCGGCTCTTCCATTCCATCTCGGTTGAGGACATGTTCTATCTCGTGCCGAAGAACGAACCAGAAATTATCAATCCTATCAAATCTCATAGTCATCCCAATCACTGGATTACCATCGATCCAAAAGCACACGCCGTCGATCTTTGCGCCCGGCAAAGTCTCAACGATGGAAAATCGCACCCCACACTCCGTAAGCATCCTCGGTACATGCCTAACATCCTCAGGGTCCACCAGATGCGACTGCATCGTTGTGACTGCTCGCTCAAGCGATTTCTCGGAATAGCGCGGAACGATCATCTCAGACGAGATCTGGCGGACCCTGAAAAACCAAGCGAGTTGAGTGGGAGACACCTGTTCATCGTAGGTCGTTTTCTTGGCAGCATGAGGCGGATGCTCAATACTCTGAATGTCATTGGTCTGAAAGAAGCGCATGAGCTGGGCCTCCAACATCGCGACATCAGTATCCTCCAACCATCTCCTCTTGATCATCTCACGAATCGGATAGTGCCCCTGGAAACGCGCACGCTTCGCGATGGCAGGGTCAGGCTTACGCGCCTTCGACATCTCATATGCCTTCTGAAGGTTTGCAAAGAATTCCGACGAAACGTCAAAAGCATCGCCGAGCGCATTGGCCATGTCGGGACTAATCCCCCGCTTGCCGTTGATGATCATGTTGACCGCTTGCTCAGATATTCCAAGAATGTACGCCAAATCGCGCTGAAGCCACTCGCGAGCCTCCAACTCTTCAGCGATGAATTCCCCCGGACGGGGAACGTCCGGCAAAGTAGATGCGATAGTCATTCTCGACCCTCCTCAGTGAGTGTCCCCAATGTCCAATATACGCGCAGTCGGTGGGACGGTAGAGTTATCAAGCGTAAAGAGGAGCCTATATTGGTCATTAACTCTGATGGTTCGCCTTTTATCTTTATCTCCCTTCAGCTTCTTGTAGTTAAATGACTTAAAATTCCTAAGTGTTCTTTCATCTGGCGCTTGCTCAAGCGCAAACAGCTTTTTCCGCGCCGCCTTAATGACTGCGATGGGGATTCCGAGTTTGTGGGCCTCCTCTGTACAAATGCGGGCAAGCTGCGGATTGGCGAACTCAATCTTCATGACAACACACTCTGCCCGATCTCTGGTCCTGAGTCAATGGGCTACTGTACGCTAGGCGATAAACTGACCGATATGCTTGACATAGCGTGCGAAGATGCCTATATGAAGGGCATGAACAAGCTCGACACCAAGACCCGCAAGCTGATCATCCGGTGCCTCGTGGAAGGCCAGAGCATCCGCGCCACGGCGCGGACGGCGGACGTTAGCAAGAACACCGTCAGCAAGCTGCTGATCGACGCTGGTAAGGCGTGCGCCGACTATCAGGACAAGGCATTGCGCGATCTCCCGTGCAAGCGCATCCAGGTCGATGAAATCTGGTCCTTCATCTACGCGAAGGAAAAGAACGTTGCGAGGGCGAAGTCGGCCCCGCCGGAAGCCGGCGATGTGTGGACGTGGACGGCCATCGACGCTGAAACCAAGCTGGTCCCATCATGGCGGGTCGGGGATCGCTCTGGCGAGACCGCTATCGACTTCATGGACGATCTGCGGTCTCGGCTGGCGAATCGGGTCCAACTGACCAGCGATGGCCACAAGCCTTATCTGGAAGCCGTAGAGGGCGCTTTCGGCGGCGATGTTGACTATGCCCAGCTCGTCAAAATCTACGGCAAAGCGAAGGACGGCGAGAAACGCTACAGCCCGCCGACCTGCATCGGGGCGCGGAAGCGCAGCGTCGAGGGCAAGCCGGACCCCGCCCATGTCTCTACGAGCTACGTCGAACGCAACAACCTCACCATGCGGATGTCCATGCGCCGCTTCACCCGGCTCACCAATGCGTTTTCCAAGAAGATCGAGAACCACACCCACAGCGTGGCTCTCCACTTCATGTACTACAACTTCTGCCGCCAGCATAAGAGCTTGGAAGGCATTAGCCCGGCGATGGCCGCCGGCGTCACGGAACGGCTCTGGGATATAGAGGATATCGTGCGGATTATCGACGGAGCGGCTCAGAAGCCTGCACCGCGCGGGTCCTACAAGAAAAGAAATTCAAACTGACCCACTACCCGAAGGTCCGTTCGACGGGCCGGTAGAGTTCGACGAAACCTATGTCGGCGGGAAGCGCAAGAATATGTCGAACGCCAAGCGCAAGGCGGCGACGGGCCGCGGCCCGGTGGACATGGTAGCGGTCGTCGGCGCGAAGGACCGGGCGACCAACAAGATTAACGCCCGAGTGATCGAGAGCACGGACAAGGGCACGCTGCAAGATTTCGTAGCCGAGAACGCCGGGCCGGACGCCGTGGTCTACACCGATGACGCGGCGGCCTACGAAGGGATACCGAACCCGCATCAAAGCGTGAAGCACTCGGTCAGCGAGTACGTCAACGGCATGGCGCACACGAATGGAATTGAGAGCTTTTGGTCGATGCTTAAACGCGCTCACAAAGGAACCTTCCATAAGATCAGTCCGAAACATCTGCAACGTTACGTCTCCGAGTTTGCTGGCAAGCACAACGTCCGCGACTCAGGAACGCTTGTCCAGATGCACGATACTGTCGCCCGGCTCGTCGGTCGCAACCTTCTCTACCGCGACCTCATCGCTGACAACGGGCTTTCGTCGGGTTCCGGGGCGTAACGGCTCCGTGCGGCGAAACAGCGCTCGCGCTAGCGTCTCCGGCGTCGCGCCAACCAAGTCTACCTTCGGATCGAGTTTGGGTCTGTAGGTCATTGACCTGCCCTCCATTCGGCCATCATCATAGTGCCTGTCCGAAAAGGAAGTTGCCAAGTACCCTCTGGCTGATTTGCGAGACAGAAAGTGGCCTCCCACCAACCAACAGGTCACACACAAGTGTTTCTTCATTCCACCTTGGAGTGATTGTGAGGAGATCCCCGCGATCGCGAGTAACCTTGATGGATGCACCAGCCTTTTGCACAAGGATCCCATCTTGGCCCGCTCTCATCCGCCCTCTGACGGCGTTGAGTGGGACGCGGCACACTTCAAACGCAGTATCTTGTATTGGGCTTGAATTGAATATCCTATCATCCCTCCTCTTGGGAGACAGGTTATTGAACTCGCGAATGTCGGATTCCATCACGCTTGTGAGTTCGTCGAATATTCCCTCCAGCGTGCAATTGGCTCGCGCCAACACCCAGTTAGTCTCGTCTGTCATCGCTCGATCTACCTTTTTTTGCTATCCGCATTAACCGGCTGGAAATAGAGGAATAATTACCAAAGAGATTCTTCGCTTCTTTAATTCTCCCATCTTTCGAGTAGGCGTCTAGAAGCTTTAAGCGCCACTCCCAATCCTCAATATCCTCAAATGGATCAGGTCCATGAATTCGAATGCCTCTTAAATTAAGGCGAAGAGCCTCAATTTCAGATTCATACCCTACAAGATCTCCATAGTGTCGCCTCAAAGATTGAATGGAAGGATGCAGAGCTTTGAAACGCCGCGATGGGCGGCAGGATTGCAGAAACTCCCAATGTAGGCCAACAATGAAAACGAGGAAACCAGCCACTAGGCCAGCATAGACTGAATGGCAAACCCTGGGGTAAAGGCAAGCCCCGCCATCACGTCTGCTTCTCCTGACAGCCAAGCGCGGCCGAGGCCCCAAGCGGAAAGCGTACAGCCGACGACGGAGACGGCGTCCAATAAAAGCCTAGAAATTTTCCTCCCTGACATCCACCCATCATAAGAATTCCTCTTCGTCCGTCAACGTTTCTTTGTAATCCCCCTCGGAAACCCCTTCCGCGCCGCCGAGCGGCGCTGAGTGGTTGGCGCCGGCAGACCGGAAGGCGAAGACCGCCTTCGAGCTCTACAGGCGGGACCTGTTGAATTTGAGGCGCAACAACAAACTTCTCGATTGCCAACCGTGTAGCGCACCCGGTTCCTTGGACACAAGTTTGTCTCACGCGGCGGGCCTGATTGAGATCGCGGCGTGCCACGCCTGACGAGCTTGAGCGGGGCTCAGGTAGCCGTTCTTTTCGATGATCCACTGGGCATTGTAGAGTTCGACGAAGTCGCGGACGGCGTCCCGCAGCTCCGCGATGTTGCGGTAGATGCGACCATGGATGATCTGTTCCTTCAGCGTGCGATTGAACCGCTCGGCGACGCCGTTGGTCTGGGGCTCGGCGACGAAGGCGTAGGACGGCTGGATGCCCCAGAACTTGATCTGGTTGGTGAAGTGGTCCGACAGATACTGGGAGCCGTGATCCATCCGCAAGGCCAGCCCCCGAGCCGCGCCGGCCGCGGTCGAGCCATACAGCCCGGCAAGCCCCATGGAGATCGGCTGCAGGGCGGCGAAGCGGTCGCCGCGCTTGCAGACATGCCAGCCGACACACTCGGCGTTCCAATGCTCGACGGCGGTGAAGATCCAGCCCCAGCCGTCGTCCACCGTGAACACCCGAACGCCATCGGTGCCCCACATGAGGTTCGGGGCATGAGTGATGATCTCACCGTCATGGGGATTGCCGCCACGGCGGCGGCAGCGATGGGGCGAGAGCAGATTGTTCTCGCGCATCAGGCGGAGCACCCGCTTGCGGGCAACCCGGATGTCGCGACAGACCCGAAGCCGAGCCCAGACCTTGCGGTAGCCCTCGCCCTCCCAGGGCGATGCCTCCAGGTCGGCTTCGATCGCCACCAGCAGCGCCTGGTCCGAGATCGCGGGCTTCGGTCCCCGACGCTTTGCCGGCGGCTGCTCGGCGTGCTGGCCGGAGGTCATGGCGTAGAACGAGGAGCGGGCCATGCCCCAGGCGGCGCAGACCCGCCGCAGGCCGTAGGCCAGACCCGTGCCGGGCGAGGTGGCGGCACTCATCGCCGCGACCTCCGCCGCCCCAAAGGGCCGAAGGTCTCCGTCTTGGCCTCCAGCAGTTCCACCTGCATGGTCAACTCTCCGATCCGCTTCATGGCGCTATCCAGTTCCGCCTGCACCGGATCGCCCTTGCGTTGCTTGAGCGAGGCGTCGATCCCGCCGATCGCTTTCTCACGCCACTGCTCGAGCCGGAAGATCTCTACGCCCAACTGGCGCGACAGAAGTTGCACCGGCTCGTCACGCAAAAGCCGCGGAACGACCTCACGCTTGCGCGCCACCGTCCATCGCTGGCCAAGTCCCAGCGGGCCTGCCGGCAAAGCCTGGCCTGGGGAAAACGTGGACGAGCCAAGCTCGCCCGCATTTACCACAGGCCCATCAACAGCAACTTTCTTCTCAAAATTATCGGCCATGTTCCGGTCCTCCTTGGACACTTCGATTAAGCCAATTCTGTGTCCAAGGAAATCGGGTCCGACTCATCGATTGCTAACCGAGGTCAGACGTCATCCCGATCGGTGAGCGCTATTTGACAAGCGTTTTGGCGGGCTTGCTGTCCGACATGGGTTTCGAGTCGTCACCGGCGGAAGCCTCGCGCGGTTCGGTCACAGAAGCGCCCGCCTCCCCGTTTGCCGTCGTTGGCCCGCCGGCCTCTGAAACGGCTCCGACATATCTCGAAGTCTCGGCTGGAACGACGTTCGGGCGGAGCGGAGCGAAGCTGCTTTCAGCGGCGCTCGGCTTCGTTCTCTTCTCACTCCCGGGCACACCGGGCCAAGTGCTCAAAATTCCGCTAATTCTGAAACCCTTGCGCGTGCAGCGGGGAGAAGATGGCACTGGCGCTCGTCTCATAGGCCTCGAGGAACCACCACGGCTGAATCCCTATCTCATCGAGCTGCTCGATCGCCGTTTCGACATTGACCTCAGTCCCATCGACGTTGATCTCGAGCGGGTCGTCCGCGCCGACGGCCTAGGGCAGGTGTTGAAGCGGATCCGCACGCGGCTGGCCCGCACATCGTCATTGGAAGTGATTGAGGAGGCCGTGGTTTCGAGCTTCGATCTCTCGAGCTTCGATCTGTGGCGAGATCTGGAAGGCGTGAGCGCGATGGCCGCGGACAACCCGCTGCTGCATTCGCTAATGGCCCACGCGGAGACTTCGGCGCGCGATCCCACGCCACCCGACGATGCCGAGCGAGACCGGAGTGCACCACCTTTCCCTCCACCCTTACCAGCAGATTCGAGCCAAGCACATGCCATTGCCGCGACTTACGCGGGCGAAAACTTCGTCTTGGCCGCCTCTCCCGGAACCGGCAGGACCCGGACAATCGCAAACATAATTGCGACAACGATCGGCGCCGGCCGGACGGTCCTCTTCGTCGGACGCCCGGAAGCGTTGCGGGTGGCGTACGACAGGCTCGAGCGGGCCGATTTGTCCAGTTCTTGCCTGTCGCTCGAGTCCGATCATACGGTCCGCGAAAGCCTTGCCCGCCGTCTGGAGCGGATGCGACGGCGCGCCGCCGACACCAACCCCATCACGACGCCGTTGCAGGCCGGCAAGCTCAATGAACTCGGTTCACGTCTCGATCTGATTCACGACCTGCTTCACCGTTGTCATCGTAGCGGTCTGACGGTGTACGAGGCCATTGCGCGCCTCGCAGGCATGCCGGAAGTCTCAGGCCCGCGCCTCTCCATCGTGCCGCCCGAGGAACTCGATGCCGAGGGCATTGCGCGACAGCGCGAAGCGGCCCAGCGTCTCGCTCGAAGCCTTGACAGGAAGGGCGACTCGGTCGCGAGCGGCTTTCCCGCAATTTCGTGGCCCGAATGGACGCCGGAATGGGAAAGCGCATTGATGACGAACCTCGCAGTGTCAACGGCGGCCGGAATATGGGCCAGGGCGGCGGCGTAACAATGTACCAGTGGCTCGGTGGCAGCTTGTCCACGTAGTCCATAGGAGGGACCCGCGCGCGGGGCGACGTGCCTTTCAATGGGCAATCGGCGGCCCGCGCGTGGGAGGTTCCTGTGGACCCACGTGGGCAAGCGGGGGAGGAAGCGAGATTATTGGGAAGGGTGTCGTCGTCGCGATCGGCTCTGCTTGAGCCGGTAGCTTTCTGCGTTCATCTCCAGGATATGGACATGGTGGGTGATCCGGTCGAGCAGCGCGCCGGTGAGGCGTTCGCTGGCGAAGACGGAGGTCCATTCCTGGAAGGGCAAGTTTGAGGTGACGATGGTGGCGCCGCGCTCGTAGCGCTGGCTGAAGATCTCGAACAGCAGCTCACTCCCGGTCTGCGACAGCGGGACGTATCCGAGCTCGTCGACGATCAGGAGATTGACCTTGGCGAGCTGGGCCTGGAGGCGGAGCAGCCTCTTCTCGTCGCGGGCCTCCATCAGCTCATGCACCAGCTGGGAAGCGGTGGTGAAGCGGACGCTCAGGCCCTTCTGGCAGGCGGCCAGTCCGAGGGCGAGCGCGATGTGGGTTTTGCCGACACCGGAGGGGCCGAGCAGGATCACGTTCTCCCGCCGCGCGACGTACTCGCCCCGGGCCAGGTCCAGCACCAGCATCTTGTTGAGTTCCGGCACGGCCTTGAAGTCGAAGCTCTCGAGCTGTTTGACGATGGGGAACCTGGCTTGCTTGATGCGCCGCTCGACCAACCGGCGCTCTCGGTCGATCAGCTCCAGCTCGGTCAGCCGGGCGAGATAGCCGACATGGTCGACGCCGTCGCCGGCCGCGATCCGCGCCTGCTTGTCGTACTCGCGCAGGACGGTCGGCAGCTTCAGGCTCTTCAGTTGGTGATCGAGCAGGAGGCGTGGGGCTTCAGCCATGTCCGGCGCCTCCCGCCAGCAAGGTTGCGTAATCGGCGATCCGTGTCGCGGCGACAAAGGGCTGGGGGAGGTGAGGATAGCGAGAGAAGTCCAGGTGGGCCGGTCGCCTCTCGATCCGGGCCAGGAGCAGATGCTTGACGGCATCGAAGCCGACCAGGCGCCGCTTCACCGCCTCGCGCACCGCCACCCTCACCTGGCTCTCGGGGAAGTCCTCCAACAGGCGCAGCACCTGGATGTACTCCCGCTTGCCGCGATGGCCGAAGCGGGCTTCGAGGAGATGGCGCAGCTCGTCGAAGGCGGGATCCAGCTTCCACCCCAGCAGCGGGGCCGCTTGATCCAGGGCACCCGGCTTCTTCTCCAGCAAAGACAGATAGTGCAGCGGGTCGTAGACCACGTCGCCACGCACATAGGAGCGGGGATGACGGGCGATGATCTCGGCGCCGAGAGTGATCTCGACCCGGTCGACATAGCCCTTGACCATCACGTCCTTGTAGGCGTGGACCGTCGGCGCCGAGTAATCCACCAGCCGGTAGCGCACCAAGGCCATCGAGGAGACCTGCCCGGGATGTTGCTCACAAGCCTCGAAGGGGACGGCCGGTAGATCGCGCAAAGCCTCGAGGTCGGCCAGCAGCGCCGTTGCCTTCTCGCCTTCCTCCAGGGCGTCGAGACGCGCCAGGCAACCCGCCATCAGCTGTTCGTTCAGGGCGTCCAGGTCCCGCACCTTTGGGATCGGCACGAAGAACTTGCGCCGCGCCGTCTTCACCAGCGCCTCGACCTTCCCTTTGTCGTTGCCCTTGCCGGGCCGGCCGAAGCGGTCGCGGAACAGATAGTGCGACTGCAGATGCGAGAAGGCCTGGGTGCGGCGGCGCTCGCCGTCGCCCATGATCCGCGCCACCGCCAGCGTCGTGTTGTCGTACAGGATCGATCGAGGGATCCCGCCGAAGAAGGCGAAGGCGCTGACGTGCCCGTCCAGGAAAGCCTCCGTCGTCTCCCGCAGGTAGGCCTTCACGAACCAGGCGTTCGAATGGGGCAAGATAAAGCAGAAGAAGTGGACCTTCTCCCGCTTGCCACGCAGATCGACCACCGCTTGGCCAAAGTCTGCCTGGGCATGGCCCGGCGGGTGATGCAGCGGCACGAAGGCTTCGCGTGTCGACTGCCGCTGAGCGCGGACGTAGTCCTTCACGATGGTGTAGCCGCCGGTGAAGCCGTGCTCGTCCCGAAGCCGCTCGAAGATCCGTTGTGCCGTGTGCCGCTGCTTGCGCGGCACATCCCGGTCCGCCGACAGGATCGCGTCGATGACCGCCGTGAACTCTTCCAGCTTCGGCCGTCTCACCGGCATCGTCCGCCGATACCCCGGCGGCGCCGAGTAGCTCAGCATCTTCTTCACCGTCCGGCGGTCGATGCCAAACCGCCGCGCCGCCTCACGGTGGCTCAGCCCCTCATCGACAACTGCCAGCCGAACCTGCGCATACAACTCCACGCCATACATCTCCTGCCCCCCGTCGCTAACAACAGGGGACGATCACTGGCGCATCTTCGCGCCGCCGCAACCGGACTACCCGGCCGCCTCGCGTGGAGCATTTTTGCAGCGCCGCCTACACAGAAGGTGTCCTCACGGGCACGCGGTCTCTCCCAGACCGGAATGTGCGGTTCGATCCCGCGTTCGATCAACCACTTCAACGTCTCGGCGGTGCCGTAGGCGACATCGCCGCCAACGCGGTCCGGCTTCAGGGCGAAGCGCTCTTCGGTGCGCTCGATCATGGTCTCCGTGGCATCGACTTCCTTGGAGATCCGTGTCGGCGTCGCCTCGACATCGACGATCACCGCCTCCTCCAGATCGATCAGATAGTTGAGGCTGTAGCCGAACATCACCTTGTGGCGACCGCGTGTGGTCCAGGCGGCCGAGGGATCAACCGGCGACATCGCCTTGGGCGGGCGCTCGGGGTTGGTCGTCGGGTTCTCGCTCTCTAACGCCGCCACGTACTCGGCAACCGGGCGGCGCGCCAGCTCTTCATCGCTCCAGTCGACGGAGGCGCCCTCGACCCGCTGAAAGCGGCTCGCATCGGCTTCAATCACACTGGCATCCACGGCAAAGCCTTCGCCGCCGACCAGCCCTGCCTTCATGCAGCCACAGACGACCTCTTCGAACACCGTGCGCAGGATATCGCTCTCCCGGAAGCGGCCATGGCGATTGACGGAGAACGTCGAGTGATCGGGAACCCGGTCTTCCAACCCGAGCCGGCAGAACCACCGATAGGCCAGGTTCAGTTCGACGTCTTGGCAGAGCCGACGTTCCGAGTGGATGGAGAAGCAGTAGCCGACCAGAAGCATCCGGATCAACAACTCCGGGCAAACCGACGGCCGTCCGATCCCGCTGTAGTGCGGCTTCATCTCCGCCCGGAGCCAGCTCGGATCGAGAACCGCGTCGATCTTGCGCAGCAGGTGATCGGCGGGAACCATATCGTCCAGGCGGAACTCATGGAAAAGGCGGTCTTGCTGGTCTTGCGCCGGTCCCATCATCGATCTGCCCTCCCGCGATAGCCACAAGCCGACATTCACCTCTGTCAGCAGCGCGCATAGATTCCTCTGGCATTCGCCGCTAAGCCCGTCGGTAGGGAGGATTCCGATGGAGCGCGGCCTCGCCGGCGCCATCCTCGCCGAATAGACCATGGGTGGACCGTTGCAAGACGCTACATGACGCTGGAAACCCTGGCCCACATAGGCCATTATGACGACACGACCGCGCTCTTGGATGGAGCCAACAGAAAAATGATGCACACGACGCGGCGGCATACTACCGTCATTGGCTTGTTCTCGTGGCTGATGGGGAAGTTTTGGCTTACACTCCGGCCTCAGTCTGCGGTAGCGCAGCACACGCTGTGAAAAACGCACTTTTCGAACGGCTTAGAGGCTTATCGGAGAGCCGACTACGATGAAGCTAAAGAAGAGTTTGAAGCAGCCTATGAAGCAGCGCACCAAGCCGTCGGGCAGCCCGATGTCGTTAACTTTTGAATGGTGACAACTCTCAATAATCTTTCAAAAATTCATCAAGAGAAAGGGAGTGTTATTGAGGCCGAAGCACTGGCGGCGCGAGTGCTTAAATACTTTGAGGAAGTTCGCGTAGCCGAAGGTCGTGAGCGACACATGTGGCCGGTGTGTCCGAATTTACACTGAGCCATTATGCATCTTGTAACACTCTACCATACGCAACACAAACATTATGAAGCTGAACGCACACTCAGGCGCTTACTTGCGATGCACAAAAATGTGTTGTTTTGGCAGTTAGATCTCTATATTGCGGACATTTTACCGTTCTTGCTTCAATCTTTTCCGACCAAAGCCGATACGATGAAGCGACAATGTTTTCTAAGGCGGCATTAACGGCTTGGGAGAAAGCACTAGGCTCAGAACATCCCGACCTCGTTGTATATATCGAAAATCTCTCTGCGTTGTATCTCGCCGACGGCCAAAATGAGAAAGCCACGCTCCTAACCGACCAAGCTCTTTCAATTCAGCGGAGCGCTGCGTTCCGATATAAGGCCATGGCAAACGTATCAGGCGGAAGCACAGAGGGACTTTACGACACGAACGGTCGATACGTTGAAACTATGTCGCTTTGCCAAAAAACTCTTGTAACTAAGGAGGGAGAACTCGGACCGAAGCATTTGGATATTGTCGGAAGACTTGAGGATGTGGCAAAACTCTATCATACGAGATGGGTGTTTCCGACGCTTGGCGGATTTCCCAAGCCGAGAAACTTAATAAGAGTGCGCTCGCGATTCGTAAGAGGGCATTGGATCCCAACCATCCCGATATAGCCCGCAGCCTAGACAGCTTAGGAGCTCTTTATAGTTATTACTTGGAGGACAAACGTGGCGCCAATTTCCACGAGCGTGCGCTCTTAATCTGGAAACGCGCGCTTGGACTAGAGCATCCAAAAATAGCCATATCTCTTCTTAAGGTTGCGCAACACTACAGAAACATTGGGACCCATGGAAAGCTTGGGGAAACGAAAAGATTACACATCATTAGGATCCGCTATCGATCCAGGAGAAGGTATTGAGTTCCGAGCATCCAGACCTCGCAAAACCCTCGATGAACTGGGTTCTTTGTGTAGCAAACACAACATGGAGGGGAGACCAAAGAGTACTATGGACGGGCATTACTAATCCGTGAGAAGACTCTACCCCTAGAGGATCCCAGTCTGCTCGGGAGCCTCAATTTATTTGCGAACCATTACCAAAACGACGATACCAATGAGCGCGAGCCCATATATAGGCGATTGCTCACAGTTCACGAAAATCTCCTTGGACCGGATCATCCAGATGTAGCAGCAATTTTAGACCAATTGGCGAGCCTTTCCCAGAGCCAAGGAACGAGCGTTGAGGCCGAGCAGTTCTTTGAGCGGGCACTGGCAAACCGTGACAAAGCGCTTGAGCCTGGACACGTGGACGATTTTGGTGATGACGTGACGGAAAGCCTTTTGCACCTGGCTAGCCAAAACCTGGAATCGGGCAAGGAAGATAAAGCTGAAGAACTGCTTTGGCGAGCACTTGTCATACACAATCAAAGTCCTTCACCATATGAGGTGCGCACGACTTCGACACTACAGTTACTGGCAAATCTTTACCATAGACAACACAGATACGCCGAGGCAGAACCTCTCTACGAGCGCCTTGTGACGAATTGGAGAAGTAGTCCCTTTATTCCAAAGTTACCAACGGCAGTGCCCGAGGGACTGGCCAAGCTTGCTGAAATCTATGTCAACAATGGTCGATTAGACGATGCCGAGCGCCTATATCGGCAATCTCTTGGTATATGAGAAAGGATTATTGGGCCGGAAGAGCCGGTCTTAATCAGAAAAATCGTTGATGAGGTGGCGATTAGCCTCTTCGATGTCAATGGGCGCGACGCCGAACCAGAGCCACTCGCCGATCGGGCGTTGGCCGCGTTAGCCAATGCCACGTGCCCCCAGCACGAACAGCTAGTCTCGACTCTTGAGAAGTTTTCTGATTTTCTTCGCGACAGAGAACATATCGGAGATTCCGATAGATTGGGGAAGGAAACTAAAGAGATAAGAAATCGATACAGCGATGATCCGTATAGTGTGGAATTTCCGATTCAATTAGTACAGATTTTGCCTTCGATAAAGATGAGTTTGGTGAGGAGTCCTTTAAGCTAATTGATGAAATGCCTGCGAGGATAAACCTTTCAGAAGAGAGCCGTGAAGATCTGATCGGATACAAGAAGGATATCGTCGATGGCCGTTTTGATGTGGATGATTGGCGTTACCTGAAAGGCCTTAACGCTCGCCTCTCGAAATAAAAATGGCGAAAGATACAAGGCTATGAGCGATCGATGAGTAGAGAAGAGTTCGGTGGAGAATTTCATTTTATTATCTGACTGCGTCTCCAGTAATGGCGCATGTGGCTTGACTGTTCGAACCCGGAACTTCCGTTGTCGGTCGTGTGTCACGAGCATCGCCGGTCCAAACGAGGCTGGGCAAATGTACGAGAGATGAAGGAGGGCCCTTCGGGCTCGGCGATCAGGAGCCGATCCCAAGCTACCGCAAGCTGCTGTGGTCAAAAAGCCATGTTGGTGAGCGTTGTTGAAAAGTCGGGACGATGATCCCGGCAAGCACGGTGAGAGCGCGAAGGAGTCAAGTCTCGCTTTTTGTATCGGCCCGGCGGGCGCGGCCCGATGTGCTATCGCAGAGACGGAAGGACGGATGAAAGGTAAAAAAACAAGACTTGACTCCTTCGTGCATCATCAGGGACCCTTCCAATATTCAGAATATCATGAATTGCCTACTAAACATCAAAAATATTGGCTCAATTCGTGAATTGTATGCGTCACCTTGTTACGGCGGCGGCGAGGCAGGCTCGGTCATTGGCGCCGGGGGCGAGGCCGACGAGGTGGAACCAGCTCAGGTAGTTGTCCAGATAGCGGGTGGCGATGCCGCGGCGGGGACGCAGCAAGTCCTTCAACCGGCTGTGGCGGCTGTTCACCGTCTGCACATGCAGATCGCCCCGAACCCGTTCCCCCATCGAGCGGTTGAGTGCTTCGTGGCTCACCCCGAGCGCGGCGGCGCAAGGTGGATAGCTCGCGCCACCGTCGGAGACCAGCAGGGCGTCCTTCGCGACCACCGGGTCGAGAGCAGCCGTGAGCGCCGCCGCGTCGACCCTGGGCAGCACCGCGCTCACCGTCGTCCCGCTCCGGTCCGCCGCCATGAGAACCGGCACCTGCTCGCGCGAGAGGCCGCGCTTCTTCGCCTTGCCGCCCCGCCGCCGTGCCTTGCGTCCCAGCCCGCGCGCGCCCTTCCGGCTCTCCAGGACGTAGGTCTCGTCCGCTTCCACGATCCCCTTGAGCACCTCCGAATCGCTCCGCGCCGCCGCCAGAAACCGGTGACGCCAGCGGAACGCCGTGCTCACCGCCACGTCGCAGCGCGCCGCCGAGGCCTTCACCGTCTCCCCCTCCGCCAGCGACGCCCCGAACGACAGCCAGCGTTCCTTGTGGTGCAGGCCCGACAGCGGCGTACCGGTCAGCGCGTTGAAGGTCCTGCCGCAGCCCTTGCACTGGTAGCGCCGCAGACCCCGCGCCATACCGCGCGAAACCGCCCCTTCGCTCGCGCAGTGCGGACAGCGCCGGGCCTCGTCCACACCAAGCTCGATCGCGGCCTTCGATGCCTCGCCTTCGCTCCGGCCCGACAGCACCGCGAGCGCCTCGTGCCGCTGCACGCGCGTCAGCCCGCGCGCCGCCGAAAGCCACACCTGGAAACCCTTGCCGTCCATGACCCAACCTCCTGACGTTCCGGGCATTCTATCACAAATGCATACGTTTCACGAATTGAGCCAAAAATATTTCCTGACATAATCCGGCGAATAAATCGATATCCAGGAAGAAATGCTTGTAGTACGTTTCTTTCTTGTTCAGAAAAACTATTCATTTTTGACAGAGAGCCATCCTCTTGAACCTGTAAACCGCACAACATCAGTTCCCCATTCAAACGCTCTCTCAATTCAGCGAAACGTTGGGGTTCATTTGCAAAATTTGCCGGGTCTATGGCAACGCGAAGGAATGCAAGAATATTTCGACGATTTCCAGACTCGTTTTGAGCTTGTAGCAGTATTTCGAACAACCCATTTACATCCAAGTTAGAAATACTAGAATGCGAAATATCGACGGCTTTAAGCGCCGCCACTATTTCTGCGTTTGACAGACCATCGGTCTGAGCGCCGATAACCCCCGAAATACCTCGTAAGTCATTGGTCCGAAATTTCACCATATTCCTCACATATTGCGTTCTATTCACATGCTAATGCGTGAGTATTGTAATACGGTTACCGCGTTTCTACCGAAACCGTCCCATATTTCCTCTTCGGGTCAACATTTCACATAAGATGCCTCTAATTCTATGTCCGAACCTGAGTGAACATACGACATTGAAAGGCGATTCCGGACCTGCTGACGATAGACGCTAGGAATTGGGCGTGGGCAACTTGAAGACCCAGTTGCTGCTCTCGCTGTCCTATGGCTGCGGCCTGTGAATCAGCGAGGTTGCGAGACTCAAGGCCGGCGGTATCGATATCGGCCATGAACAATTGGTACAGCTGTGTCGCCAAGAGGCGCGTCTTAGCGTCTGCTGCCGCGACTAATTTGCTACTAAAAACTGCTTCCTGTGCTTCGTCAGCTTCGTAAGTGATTGTTTTTTCGTAGGAAAAGATGGTGCCCAGGGGCGGAATCGAACCACCGACACGCGGATTTTCAGTCCGCTGCTCTACCAACTGAGCTACCTGGGCGCTGGGCGGGGGCGGGGCCGAGGACCCCGGCCGTCCGGGCCGGGTGGGGACATAGCCGAGATCCGGGGGGAGATCAAGCGGGAGGCGGGCTCGGCGCTCGCGGGCGCTCGCCTTTGCCGGTTCCCGTAAATGAGAGGCCGGCGCGTTCAAACGCCACGAGGGCTTTGCCTCGGCTTTGCTCGGCCGTGCGCGCGTTCGCCCGGCCCGGGCCGGCGCCACCGGCGGGACGCCGCCCCGATGCCGCGTCGGGGCCAACGCGATGCCCACGAATGCCCCGCGAATGCCCCAGGGATCCCCGCCCCGGCGCCACCGGCGGGACGCCGCCCCGATGCCGCGTCGAGGCCAACACGATGCCCACGAATGCCCCGCGAATGGCGCCACCCTCGCGCCGGGCTGGCGCGCGCGCGGCGGGGCGGGCATCATGGGCCCGTTCGTGTCCAAGGAGGGAGGAGCCGATGAGCCCGTCACCCGAGAAACAGCGCGAGATGCTGCGCCAAATGCAGACCATCCGCCGCTTCGAGGAGCGCGCCTCCGACGACTATGTCGGCGGCAGGATCTATGGCGTCGTGCATTGCTATATCGGCGAGGAGGCGATCGCCGTCGGCGTCTGCGCGGCGCTGGAACTGCGCGATCAGATCATCTCCACCCACCGGGGCCACGGCCACTGCATCGCCAAGGGCGCCGATTTGAACCGCATGATGGCGGAACTCTACGGCCGCGAGACCGGCTATTGCAAGGGCAAGGGCGGCTCGATGCATATCGCCGATTTCGGCATCGGCATGCTGGGCGCCAACGGCATCGTCGCCGGCGGGATCTCCATCGTCACCGGCGCCGGGCTCGCCGCGCAGCTCGAGGGCGAGGGCCGGGTCGCGGTCAGCTTCTTCGGCGACGGCGCCTCCAACGCCGGGCCGTTCCACGAGTCGATCAACATCGCCTCGGCCTGGAAGCTGCCGATGATCTACGTCTGTGAGAATAACCTCTGGGCCGCCGCCACCGCCGCCTCGACGACCTTGGCGCAAGAAGACGTCGCGGCGCGGGCCGCCGGCTACGGCATCCCCGGCGTGGTGGTCGACGGCAACGACGTCTTCGCCGTGCACGAGGCGGCCCTTGAGGCGGTCGCCCGGGCGCGGGCCGGCGAGGGCCCGACGCTCATCGAATGCAAGACCTACCGCCAGCGCCGCCACACCGAGCGCCCGACCCAGGTCGACTACCGCCCGGAGGCGGAGATCGCGGCCTGGATGGAACGCGATCCCATCACGCGCCTGGTCGAGCATCTGAAAGGCCAGCAGGGTCAGCTGACGGATGAAGAGTGGGCCGGCATGGACGGCGAGATCATGGCCGCGATCCAGGCCTCGGTCGATTTCGCCGAGGCGAGCCCCTTCCCGGCGCCGGAAGCGGCGCTGGAGGACGTGTTCGCGAGTTAGGTTATTTGGCCGTCTTCGACGGCGCCCCGGCCCGGCCCGCTCCCCCGGCCCCTAAGGCATGCACACAAAGAGTGGGATGTTGGTAGTAGGTGTCAATATGTTGTTGCCACGGGTGAATGGAGTGTGATTCATATTGAGGCGGCCCGTGATTTATTTGGAGGGAGCCGCGACAATGTTTGTTACAGCGACGGCGTGGACTGGCCGCTTTGGGGACAAACGGCTGGAAAAAAGGGGGGCCTTCTTTTTAGGCGCTTGGTGGCGCGGTCGAGCTGCATATTGCGCCGCATCGGGCGAGGACGGGCGGAGGAACTCGGTTTTGGCCGCTTTCTCGCCAATCCCAAGGTGACGGAGGGAGAGATTGTCGCGGCGGCGAGCCGCCCGCTGGAGGCGAGTTGCCGGGGGCGGCATGTCCTGGCGATCCAGGACACCACGGAGCTGAACTACGAGCATCATCGGGGACGGGGACGGGGTCTCGGCCCCGCTGGCAACGGTAGTGATCGGGGGTTTTTCGTGCATCCCGTGATCGCCGTGGACGCCGAGGATGGGACGCTGCTGGGCTTGGCGGGGGCCGAGCTCTGGACCCGCCCGGAGCCGCCGGAAGACGCCGTGGAGGCGCGTCGAGTACGGGCTTACCGCAAGCTTCCGATCGAAGGGAAGGAGTCGTACCGCTGGCTCGAGGTGGCCGAACAGGCCAAGGGGGTTCTGGCGAGGGCGGCGCGGGTCACGGTGATCGGCGATCGCGAGAGCGACATCTACGAGGAATGGGCCCGGCTTCCCGACGCGCGGTGTGACATGATCACGCGGGCCTCGCGTGACCGTGCGCTGGTGGGCGGCGGCAGGTTGTTCGATGTGGCTGAGAGTTGGCGGGAGGCCGGGCGTCGGAAGATCGAGCCGCGGGCCCAGCCTGGACGCAAGAAGCGCAAGGCGACGCTGTCCCTGCGCTTCGGCACGGTGACCATCAAGCGGCCGGAGCGTTGCACCGACCCGACGGCGCCGGAAAGCCTGAGCCTTCGTCTGGTCGAGGTGCGCGAGGTCGATAGCCAGGTGGCTGAGCCGATCCACTGGCTGCTCTTGACCACCCATGGTGTCGAAAAGGCGGAAGACGCATGGCGCATCGTCGGCTGGTATCGCGAGCGCTGGCATATCGAGCAAATCTTCCGAACCCTGAAGCGCCAAGGCCTGAACATCGAGAGCAGCCAAGTCACGAGCGCCGAGGCCCTGATGAAGCTGGCGGCGATGGCGCTCGTGGCGGCGGTTCGCATCATGCAACTGGTGTTGGCCCGTGACGGCGGGGGCGGGCGTCCGGCCAGCGATGTCTTGGACCCCGAACTCCTTCCCTTCGCCCGCGCGCTGCTGCACGAACTCGAAGGCAAGACCGCCAAGCAAAAGAACCCGCATCTCGATGGAACACTGGCCTGGCTCGCCTGGATCATCGCCCGCCTCGGCGGCTGGAACGGCTACCCCTCCGAGCGCCCTCCCGGTCCCATAACCGTGCACAACGGCTGGCAGCAGTTCAAATCCATGCAACAGGGCTGGGCGCTCCATGAAGATGTGTGAATCCCTTAGCCCCCGGCGCAGCCACCCCAAGGGTACACTCCACGGGTGGCTGGGCCTGGGGAGCGGGCCGGCCGGGAACAAAATAAGAGAGAGACCCATGAGAACCATCACCTACGCCCAGGCGGGCATCGA
The DNA here is from genome assembly GCA_965226475.1 of Alphaproteobacteria bacterium. Taxonomy (GTDB): domain Bacteria; phylum Pseudomonadota; class Alphaproteobacteria; genus JASLMY01. The sequence goes on from CBDDDJ010000003.1 coordinate 1,312,333, forward strand.
GGCACTGGCGGAAGAGATGCGGCGCGACCCGAAGGTCTTCCATCTATCGACCGACGCCAACCGCGACCTGGTCGAGGAATTCGGCGAATCGCGCATCCGCGGCACTCCGATCGCCGAGGGGGCCTTGACCGGCATGGGGCTGGGTGCCGCCGGCTCCGGCTTCCGGCCGATCGTCGACTGGCGCATGGTCACCTTCTGCTTCGTCGCCATGGACCAGATCGTCAACCAGGCCTCCAAGATCCACTACATGTTCGGCGGCCAGACCACGTTCCCCGTCACCTTCCGCGCCTCCGTCGGCGGCGGCACGCGGCTGGCGGCGCAGCACTCACAAAGCCCCTATTCCATGTTCATGAACCTGGCGGGCCTGAAGATGGTGCTGCCCTCCACCCCCTACGACGTGAAGGGCCTGCTCAAGACCTTGATCCGCGACGATAATCCCGTGATCAGCTTCGAATCCACCCGCCTCATGGGGATGGAGGGCGAGGTGCCGGAGGAGGACTACACCATTCCGATCGGCGTCGCCGACGTGAAGCGGAAGGGGAGCGACGTCACCGTCATCGCGCTCGCCTGGCTGGTGCACGAGGCGCTGGCCGCCGCCGAGACGCTTCAAGGCGAGGGCATCTCGGTCGAGGTGGTCGACCCGCGCACCCTGGTGCCGATGGATGCGGAGACCCTGCGCGCCTCGGCGCAAAAGACCGGCCGGGTGGTGATCGCCGACGAGGCTGGGCCGACCGCCGGCGCCTCGGCCGAAATCGCAGCCCTGCTGACCGAGGACGCCGACACCTTCGCCGCGCTGAAGGCGCCGGTGCGCCGGGTCTGCGCCTTGCAGGTGCCGATCCCCTACAGCCCGGTCCTGGAAGACCACGTCTTCCCCGACCGCCACAAGATCGCCGACGCGGTGCGCGACTTGGCGCGTTAGTGGTTCTTTTCGGAAGTCCCAACCGGCCCGCTCCCCCGGCCCAACCACCCGAAGGGTACACTCCACGGGTGGTTGGGCCGGGGGAGCGGGCCGGCCAGGTACGTCGCCTTTGATGACCAACGACTGGCACGCCCCCGGATTCGGGCTCTCCTTCGAAGGCGGCGAGCCGGCTGGCGAGATCGCCCGGCGCGCACAAATGGCGGAGGCGGCGGGGCTGGCGACGCTCTGGTTCGCCAACCACCTGTTTCAGCGCGATCCGATGGTGCAGGCGACGGTGGCATTGGGCGCGACGGCGCGCATTGGCGCCGGCCTGATGGCGATGAGCCCGCTCGGCCTCCATCCCGTGCAGACGGCGATGACGGCGGCGAGCCTGGACGAGCATTTTCCCGGCCGCGCCATCCTCTCGCTCGGCCTCGGCGCGCCGGCCGACTTCGCCGCCGCCGGGATCGCCCGGCCCCGGCCCTTGGCGACCATGCGCGAGGCGATGGCGGTCAATCGCGGCCTGCTGGCGGGCGAGGCCGTGAACCACGCGGGCGAGGTCTTCAGCCTCTCCGGCCGCCGGCTGGAGACGGGCGGGCGGCCCGTGCCCCTGGTGCTGGCGGCGAGCGGGCCCGGCATGCTGCGCCTCGCCGGCGAGGTGGCCGACGGCGTGCTGCTCTCGGGCGCCGCCTCGCTTCCCTTCGTCGCGGCGTCGCTGGCGCGCGTCGCCGAGGGCGCGGACGGGCGGGCGTTCCGGCGGATCGGCCTGGTGCTGGTCTCCGTCGACGCCGATACCGCCCGCGCGCGCGACCGCTTGCGCCCGATCCTAGGCTTCATTCTGCGTGGCGCCCACCACGCGGAGAACCTGCGCCTCGCCGGCGTGGAGCTGGACCAGCCGGCGCTGCGCGAAGCCACCGCCGGCGGCGAGTGGGACCGCGCCTCGGCCCTCGTCGGCGACGCGGTCGTCGTCGCGCATGCCGCTTGCGGCACGGTCGAGGGGGTGGCCGAACGGCTGCGCGCCTACCGCGCGGCCGGACTGGACGAGGTGGTGATCGCCGGCATTCGCGAGATCGACGGCCTGGGCGGCGCGCTCGATGCCGTGCGCCTGGCCTCGGCATAAGGGGAGGAGAGATCGTCATGCGGGTCAGCGCCGGATTACCGACGGGCATGGAGGGGCTCACCTATCCGATTCCCTTCTCCGATCCCGAAACGATGCTGCGAATCGCCAAGCACGCCGAGGCGCTCGGCTACCATTCGGTCTGGGGCAACGATCATATGACGACCCAACGCTACGTCAGGGCCGTGTTCGGCCGGGCACCGCGCTTCTGGGAGCCGCTGGTGACCTACGCCTGGCTCGCCGGGCAGACGACGACGCTCCGCTTCGGCACCGGCATCCTGGTGCTGCCGATGCGCCGCGACATCGTCGTCGTCGCCAAGCAGATCGCCACGCTGGATCAGTTGAGCGGCGGTCGCCTTGTACTCGGCGTCGGCGTCGGCGCCTACCGGGAGGAGTTCGAGGCCCTGGCGCCCGACGCCCAGGGTCACCGGGGCGACATGGTCGAAGAGGCGGTGGACGCCCTCATCACTCTCTTCCGGGACGAGCGGGCCAGTTTCGAGGGCACCTATTACAAGTTCCGCGACGTGGAACTGGCGCCGAAGCCGCTGCAGGCCCGCCTGCCGATCCTCTATGGCGGCAACAACGCCGCCCAGTTGCGCCGCGCGGCGCGGAACGGCGACGGCTGGCTGCCGGCCGCCCTCCCGGTCGACCGCATCGCCCGGGACGTCCGCGAACTGCACCGCCTGGCGGCGGAGGCGGGACGCGACCCGGCGGCAATCGAGGTGGCGCCGCAATACATGGTCCAGGTCGACCCGGACGGGAAGCGTGCCGTGGCGCGTTTCCGCGAGAGCCAGATGTACAAGCACGTGGTCTCGCTCTCCCGCTCGACCCTGAAGGAGCAGGCGGACCTCTCGCCCGTCGACTTCAACCTCATCGGCACGCCGGACGCGGTGATCGAAAAGTGCCTGGCGCTGAAGGCCGCCGGGGTGACGCACCTCTGCGGGCTCTATTTCGCCGCCCAGGAGCCGGCAGAGCTCTTGGACCAGATGTCGGTCTTCGCCGAAACGGTGATGCCGCATCTCGGCTGAACCGGCGTCGCGGCCGAAGGCCCGGTAGAGGCCCGGGGCTTGCGCGGGCGAATCCCGGACGCATAGACTGTGCGGTGCAAAAAGATTCGTTGTGCGCCGCCAGAAGCGCCCGTCCGGTACCGCCCTTCCCCAGGGCCCCAGCATCCAGAGGTTCGATGCTTTATCAGATCCACGAATTCCAGCGCGCGGCGATGACGCCGTTCCGTCTCGCCACCGGCGCCACCAAGTTCATGTACTGCCATCCCCTCAATCCCGCCGCCTATACCCAGGGCGGCCGGGCGCTCGCCGCCGCTTGCGAACTGGTGGAGGGCGCGCTGCGTTCCCACGGCAAGCCCGCCTTCGGCATCGATACGGTGAAGGTCGGCGCGCGAAGCGTCGCGGTGGCCGAGGAGATCGTCTGGCGGCGCCCGTTCTGCCAGCTGAAACGCTTCCGCAAATCGGGCGTCGCGGCCGGCCCGCGCCAGTTGATCGTCACCCCGCTCTCGGGCCACTACGCGACCCTGCTGCGCGACACGGTGCGCGCCATGCTGCCGGCCCACGACGTGATGATCACCGACTGGCACGACGCCCGCGACGTCGCCGTGGCGGAGGGGCCGTTCAACCTGGACGACTACACCGACTATGTGCTTCAGATGCTGCGCCACCTGGGACCCGAGACCCATGTCATGGCGGTCTGCCAGCCCTCGGTTCCGGTGCTGGCGGCGACCGCGCTCATGGCGGCGGCGGGCGATCCGGCGCGGCCCCGCACGTTGACGCTGATGGGCGGGCCGGTCGACACCCGGATCAACCCGACCATGCCCAACCTCTATGCCGAGAACCATGGGCGACGCTGGTTCGATGCCACGGTGATCCAGTGCGTGCCGTTCGGCAACATCGGCGCCGGGCGCCGGGTCTATCCGGGCTTTCTACAGCTCTCGGGCTTCCTCTCGATGAACCTCGACCGCCACGTCGATGCCCACCTCGAGGTCTTCAACCAGCTGGTCCGGGGCGACGGCGACGGGCTGAAGGCGCACCGCGCCTTCTACGACGAATACCAGGCGGTGATGGACTTGGCCGCCGACTATTTTCTGGAGACGGTGGAGCGCGTCTTCCAGCGCAAGGAACTGGCGCGCGGCGGCTGGCGCCACCGGGGCGAGCTGGCGCGGCCAGAGGCGATCCGCGACGTCGCCCTGATGACGGTCGAGGGCGAGAAGGACGACATCTCCGCCGTCGGCCAGACGGCGGCGGCGCAGGCGCTCTGCTCGGGCCTGCCCGACGACATGCGCGGCCATCACGTACAGCCGGGCGTCGGCCACTACGGCGTCTTCAACGGCCGGCGCTGGCGGAGCGAGATCGCCCCCCGGATCGCCGATTTCATCGCCCGCCATTCGGGAGGGCGCGCTTGAACGACGGGACGGACGAAACCACCCCCTTCTGGCGGCGAAAATCGCTCGACCAGATGACCGGCGAGGAGTGGGAATCGCTCTGCGACGGCTGCGGCAAATGCTGCCTCAACAAGATCGAGGATATCGACACCGGCGAGATCCTGCCCACCCGGGTCGCCTGCCGCCTGCTGGACCTGGGCACCTGCCGCTGTTCCGATTATGGCCGCCGCACCCGCCTGGTGCCCGACTGCGTGGTGCTGACGCCCGGGAACGTCGCAGCCATCCCCTGGATGCCCGCCACCTGCGCCTACCGCCGCCTGGCCGAGGGCAAGGACCTCGCCTGGTGGCATCCGCTGGTCTCGGGCGATCCGAACACGGTGCACGAGGCGGGGATTTCGGTGCGGGGCAAGGTGATCAGCGAGCGAAGGCTCCGTAAACCGCTGGAAGACTACGTCGTCGACTGGGAGCTCTGATCCCCCGACGCCCGAACGCCGCCCCGTTTGCCATCCACCGGTCGCCGCGACACAATCCCCGCCGAGAATTGCGCGCGCGGAAGGATGATCCCATGAAATTCGGTCTCTTCTACGAACTCCCGGTGCCCAAGCCCTGGGACGAGGACACCGAACGGCGGATCTTCCACGAGGCGCTGGACCAGATCGAACTCGCCGACAAACTCGGCATCGACTACGTCTGGGAGGTCGAGCATCACTTCCTGGAGGAATACTCCCACTCGCCGGCGCCCGAGGTGTTCCTGGGCGCCGTCTCGCAGCGGACCAAGAACATCCGGCTCGGCCACGGCATCACCCTGACGCCGCCCGCCTACAACCATCCCGCCCGCCTGGTGGAGCGGATCGCCACCCTCGACATCGTCTCCAACGGCCGGGTCGATTGGGGCACGGGCGAGAGCGCGACCCTGATCGAGATGGAGGGCTTCCACGTCGAGAAGGACCTGAAGACCGAGATGTGGCGCGAAGGGACGGAGCAGGCCGCCAACATGGCCGCCATGACCCCCTATCCGGGCTTCGAGGGCGAGTATTTCTCGATGCCTTGCCGCAACGTCGTGCCGAAGCCGGTGCAGAAGCCCCACCCGCCGATGTGGATGGGTTGTTCGAGGCGGGAAAGCATCCTGCGCGCCGCCAAGGCCGGCCTCGGCGCCCTCGTCTTCGGCTTCGTCGAGCCGGAACAGGCGGCCGAGTGGGTGGCCGAATACTACGCCCTCATCAAGTCCGAGGAGTGCGTGCCGATCGGCCATTCGGTGAACCCGAACATCGCCGCCGTTACCGCGCTCTCGGTGCACCAGGACGAGCAGCAGGCGATCGCCCGGGGCCTCGATGGCTTCCGCTTCTTCGGCTATTCGCTGGCGCACTACGCCGTCTACGGCGAGCACGTGCCGGGCCGCACCGACATCTGGGGCAAGTTCGAGCCGATCCGGGACCAGATGCCCGACAACGCCGGGCGCGGTGGCATCGGCACGCCCGCACAGGTGACCGCCCATCTCGAGGCCTATGCCGAGATCGGCATGGATCAGATGATCTTCGTCCAGCAGCACGGCAAGAACCGCGACCAGGACATCCGCGAATGCCTCGAACTCTTCGCGGCCGAAATCATGCCCGCCTTCAAGGCCGCCGAGCCCGCCCGCCAGGCCGCCAAGGACGCCGAACTGGCGCCCTACATCGAGGCGGCGCTGGCCCGCAAACCGCGCATGGAAATGCCCGACGACGCCGACCTGCCGGTGATCAAGTCCGCCGGCGCCCGCATGAAGGACGCCGGCATCGACTATGCCGCCCAGGGGACCTACGCGGACCCGACGCGCGGCGGCGGCATTCCGGTGCCGCGGCGGGAGCCGGGCGCAGCCGACGCGGCGGAGTAGGGGCAAACCTCCATCGGGCCGGCGAAGCCGCGCCGACCCGAAACGCGGGCCGCTAACGTATCGTTAACGGAATTTTAAGGAGCATCGGTCCCAGAATCGGCCGATGCCCATGGGTTCGGGCGTGATCGAAGGTCGCGACGTCGCGCCCGGGAATTCGGGCGCGCGCGCCGGCAGCGCGCAACGACGGGATTTGCCGACATGGTGATGGTCGAAAGAGACGTCGTTTCCGCCTCGCGGTCTTCGAGGGCCACGAGGGAACTGGTTCGGGAATCGTCGCGGCTGAAAGTCCTCAATCGCTTCGCCATCGATTTGATCGCCATTCCGAGTGAATTCGACCTTTTCTGGTATGTCGCGCGGGAAGTCGTCGGGAAACTCGGCTTCGTCGACTGCGTGGTTTACCTCGTCGACCCGGAAAGACGCCTCCTGCGTCAAGTGGCCGCGATCGGCGAGAAGAATCCGTCCGCCGAAACGATTGTGAACGTCCTGGAAATCCCGATCGGGGACGGCATCACGGGGCATGTGGCGAAAACGCGAGAACCCATGATCGTCGACGATCTGTCGACGGATGCGCGCTACATTCCCGACCTGGTGCCCGCGCGGTCGGAAATATGCGTGCCGTTGATCATCGGCGACGAGTTGATCGGCGTGATCGACAGCGAAGATCCGAGGCCTCGTCGTTTCAGCGCCGAGGATCTCGAGGTGCTGAGCGCCGTCGCCGCCATGACCTGCGCGAAACTGAGCTTGCTGCGCCAGGAAGAAGCCCTGCTCGCGAGCCAGGCCCGCGCCCGGGCCAACTTGGAAGCGGTGACCGTTCCCGTCATCGTCACGCGGTGGGCGGACGGGAAGGTGCTCTACGTCGATCCCGCGGTCGAAACCGCCACGGGGCTGCCGCCGGATAGGATGATCAGCCTGACCGGCTCCGAATACTGGATGAACAAGGTCGAGCGCGGCGAATTTCTTCGACTGCTCGAGGAGACCGGCGTTGTTTCGGGAAAGGAGATCAGGACGCGACGTTCCGGGGATGGATCGCTTCGGTGGACCTCGGTGTCGTCGCGAAGAATAAAGTTCGACTACGAAGATGCCATCTTAACGACATTCCAGGACGTCACCGAGCGACACGAGGCCGAGGCCGCGCGTCGAATTAGCGAGGAACGACTCCAGGAAGCGGCGAAACTGGCCCACCTCGGTCATTGGGAGTGGGACGTGATCGCCGACCGATGCAGCTTTTGTTCGGACGAAGCCGCCCGCATCCACGGCCTCGCGCCACAGGAATACATCGATCGCGCCTCGGCGATCGACGGCGAGTTTTCCCTGGTCCACGCCGACGATCGCGATCGCGTCCAGGAGATTTTCGCGTCGTTGCGAAACGGCCACGAGATCGACCTCGAGTATCGAATCGTGACTCCGGCGGGCGAAGTGAAATACGCCCGGGAGATGGCGCGGCCGATACGCGACGGCGAAGGCAGGGTGGTTCGGGAACGCGGGACGATTCTGGACATCACGGCCTTGAAACGCTCCGAAGAGCGGTTGCGTCAGGCCCAGCGGCTGGAAGCGGTGGGCAAACTCACTGGCGGCATCGCCCACGATTTCAACAATCTTCTGGCGGTCGTGCACGGCAACGCCGAACTTCTGGAGCGGAGCGCCGACGAGACGGACCGGACGCTGCTCGATCCGATACTTCGCGCCGCGCGGCGGGGTAGCGAACTGACACAGCGGCTGCTCGCCTTCTCGCGCCGCCAGCCGCTCCACTCGGCACCGACCGACGTGACCGCCCTGGTCTCCAACATGCGGGAGCTGCTCTCGCGGACCTTGGCGGAGACGATCCGGCGGGAGATCGACGGCGACGGCACGGACTTGTGGGGCATGGCCGATCCTGGCCAGATGGAAAACGCACTCCTAAATCTCGCCATCAACGCGCGACAAGCGATGGCGCATCGCGGCACGCTTCGAATGGAGACCTCGCGGGCGACCCTGGATGATGGGTTTTGCAAGCGTCATCCCGAGGCCCGTCCCGGCCGATACGTCAAGGTTTCGGTGCACGACGACGGCACGGGCATCGCGCCCGATATTCTGGATCATGTCTTCGAGCCCTTCTTCACCACCAAGAAGGCCGGAGAGGGAAGCGGCCTCGGGCTCTCCATGGTCTACGGTTTCGCCCAGCAGTCGGACGGCTTTCTCGCCATCGACAGCACGCTCGGAAAGGGAACCAGCGTCCACCTCTATGTACCTCGGTGCGAGGCGGCGGCGCATCGGGGCGAGGACGAGAGCCGGGACGAAGCGGTGGGCGGCGCGCAGCGGATCCTCGTGGTCGAGGATGATCGCGATGTCCGCGTCGCGACGGTCAAGATTCTCGAAAATCTCGGCTACCGCGTCGTCGGCGTTGAGAGTGGAGAGGCCGCGTTGTCGAAAATGGCCGAGGACGGCGCATTCGACGTGATGTTGAGCGACGTGGTCATGGCGGGCATGAGTGGTGTCGTTCTCGCCAGAGAAGCGAGGAATCGTCAACCGGGCTTGAAGGTCCTGTTGATGTCCGGTTACGCCGACAGCCATCTCGAGGATCACGATTTGCCCAGGGACGTGGATTTTCTCGGAAAACCCTTCAAGACGTCGGATCTGAGCGCGAAAGTCCGAGCCGCCATTCAAGCGTGATCCGGAACGGTCCGCGCTTCGCGCCCGATTTCGCATATTCGCTCCGCTCCCCGAACGAGCCATGCCTCGATGGCCGGCGAACCGGTATCCCGCCGCCGCGCCGAACCGATGGTTGTCCTGGCGGAAAGACCGAACGTTTCTCGCCGCAGCCTCGGGGCGGGCGGGGTCGCGACAGAGCGGGGCGACGGCTCTTCGGGTCAGCCGTCCGCGAGCGAGGCGAGAAACTCGGCCACCACCGCGTTGACCGCCTCGGGATATTCCCAGGCGGGGAAGCCGCCGGCCTTGGGGATGACGGCGCGCCGCGCCCGGGGCCAGATCCGTTCCAGGCGGTCGGCGGTGGCGTGGAAATCGGCGACGTCGCGTTCGCCGTTGTAGAAGAGAATGGGCGGGGCGGCCGCGGCGAGGCGGTCCTCGACGGGGGCGATGGGCCAGGGGGCAAGCGGGCTCAGCCAGTTGGCGCCGGCGAAATCCTCGACGATGGCGCGGTGTTCGGCGGCGCGGCAGGCTATCGCATCGTCGCGCAATGCCTGGAACCATTCGGAGTCCTCGAACCAGGCGCGGCGCGCTTCCGCCATCCCGTGGTTCCGGGCGATCTCGCGGACCTGGGCCAGGGCCCGGTCGACGGTCGCCATCGGTCGGCCGGGCGGCACCGGGCCCTCCAGGACGAGGGAGCGGAAGTGGGCGGGTGCGTTCGCCGCCAGGATCATGGCGAGCGAGGTGCCGGTGTGCGTCCCCCAGTAGTGGCAGGGGAGCGCGCCGGCGGCGGTGATCGCCGCCGCGACATGGCCCGCCATGTCCAGGTGGCCGTAGGGGCCCTCGATATCAGCGGACAAGCCGTGGCCCGGCAGATCAATCAGCAGCAGCCGGTAGCGGTCCCGGAAGGCCTGGACCTGCGCGGAGAAAACCCGGTGGTCCTGCGACATGCCGTGGACCATGACCAGCCAGGGCGCGCTTCCGCCCGCGTCGTCGACGATGACGTGGCCGGCGGTCATGCGCTTTTCCCCACCATGAGGCAGAGGATCTCGAACAGCATCTGCCCGCCGACCTGCGCCGTGTTCGTGGTCGCGTCGTACTCGGGCGCCACCTCGACCACGTCGCCGCCGACGACGTCGAGACCGGCGAGGCCCTGGAACAGCATCTGCACTTCCCTGGGGCTGAGACCGCCGACCTCCGGGGTACCGGTGCCGGGCGCATAGGCGGGGTCGATGCCGTCGACGTCCAGGGAAACGTAGCAGGGCGCGTCGCCGATCACCCGGCGTGCCTCCGCGATCACCGCGTCGACACCCGAGCGGTGGAACGTCTCCGCGTGGATCACGGTCATGCCGCTTTCGTGGGAAAATTCCCAGAGGTATTCGGCCGAGCCCCGGATGCCAATCTGAATCGTTCGCTCGGGGTCGAGCGCGCCCGACAGCACCGCGTGGCGGAAGGGCCCGCCGTGGTGGAACTTGGTCTCCTCGAACTGGCCACCGGTATCGCAATGGGCATCGATGTGGATCATGCCGACGGGCCGGGCGCGACCGACGGCGTTCAGGATCGGATAGCTGATCGAATGGTCGCCGCCGACCGACAGAGGACGGATCCCCGCGGCGACAATGCGGTCGTAGAAGGCCTCGATATCCTCGAGGCTGCGGTCGAGGCTGTAGCGGCTGTGAAGCGGCACGTCGCCGATATCGGCGATCCGCGCCTCGGCACGGGGCGCGATGCGGTGGACGTGGTGGAAGGGGCCGATCCGCTCCATGGCACGCACGGCGCGGGGCCCGAAGCGGGCGCCCGGCCGATTGGTGACGCCGAGATCCATCGGCACGCCGATGAGCGCGATGTCGATCTCGCCGAAATCCGTGCCGTCCACCGGCGCCGGCTGGTAGGGCGCGTCCAGCAGGGTCGGCACGCCGCTATAGGGGAAGGCGCGCTTGCCGTCGGGATCGAAGACGCCCTCGGCCGCGCGGCGAAAGGCGGGGTCGTCGATCTGGTCGGCGCCCGCCTCGCCATATTTCTCGCGCAAGCGTGCCAGTTTGTCCTCGGCGACCATGTCAGCGGTCCTCCCCTCGATCCGTGCCGGAGGATTGTACCCTCTCGCAACGCCCGGGCCAGCGGTTATGATGGCCCCGACACCGGGTGGGAGGCGAAACCATGGCGGAAGTAATCACCTTTTACAGCGAAGGCCACAAGCTGGTGGGCGACGTCTACCTGCCGGCGGATCTGGCGCCGGGCGAACGGCGCGCCGGCGTCGTGCTCTGCCACGGCTACACGGGCGTCAAGGACCTGTACCTGCCCGACAACGCGCGCGTCTTGAACGAGGCGGGTTATGTCGTCCTCGCCTTCGACTATAAGGGCTGGGGAGAGAGCGAGGGCTCGAAAACCCGCCTCGCCCCCCATGGCCGGGTGGCCGACGTGCAGGCGGCCCTCACCTATCTGGCGCACAGGCCGGAGGTCGCGGCCGAGCGGCTCGGCATCTACGGCACCAGCTACGGTGGGGCCACGGTGGTCTGGGTGGCGGCGGTCGATCCCCGGGTCAAGTGCACCGTCGCGGTGGTCGGCATCGGCGACGGGCGGCGCTGGATGCGAAGCGTGCGCCGGCCCGACGAATGGGTCGACCTGCTGGAACGCTCCGCCGGCGACCGGGAGCGGCGCATGCGCGGCGGCGAAAGCGAGTTCGTCGAGCGCTCGGAGGTGCTGCTGCCCGACCGCCAATCGGCGGAACTGGCGGCGGTGGCTCGCAAGAACGTGCCGACCGCCCTCAACACCCTGCCGCTGGAATACGTCGACGACACCCTCTCCTTCCACCCCGAGTGGGTGGTCGACCGAATCGCGCCGAGGCCGATCCTCTTCATCACCACCGACGACGACCGCCTGGTGCCGCCGGAGGAATCCATCTCGCTGCACGAAAAGGCGGGCGAGCCCAAGAAGCTGGTGATCCTGAAAGGCTACGGCCACTACGAGGTCTACGTCGATCCGGCCTTCACCGAGGTGATGGACGAGACCCTCGACTGGTACCGTTGCCACCTGCCGGCGCGGTAGCGCATTTCAGGTTTGATCCCGGCCACCCGCTCCCCCGGCCGGCCCGCTTCCCCGGGCCGGGACTTTTGTCGCTTGGTTCAGACCGCCAGCGCCATGCCGTCGTGGTTGGGATCGGCGAAGCCAGTGGGGCGGCCGTCGTCGACGCGGATGCCATGCACGCCGGCGAAGGGGTAGCTCAGATGGCTGCGGGCGATCTCGTAGCCGTCCGCCGCCAGCACGTCGGTGACGTAGCGCGGGATCCGGTTGGAGACGTCGACGATGTCACTGGTCGCCGAAAAGCGCGGCTGGACGATGGCCTCGGTGATGGGCATGTCGAATTCCAGCACGTTCAGCATCGCCTGCATCACGCCCATGACGATCTGGGTGCCGCCGGGCGCGCCGATCACCAGGCGCGTTTCGCCGTCGCGGAAGACGATCGAGGGGCACATGGCGGAGAAGCGGCTCTTGCCGGGCGCGATGGAGCCGGCGCGCCCGGGCCGGGGGTCGAATACCGACATGCAGCCGTTGTACATGAAGCCGAGGCCGGGCGTGATCACGCCCGACGGCATGCCGAGGGAATGGGTCATCGAGACCGCGTTGCCGTCCGTGTCGATCACCGAGACCTGCGTCGTCTGCCTGCTTTCCGCCGGGCCCTCGAGGCGGGTCACATGCGCCTTGTCGCCCGAACGGATGCGCGCCGCCAGCTCCGCCGCGTAGGTCTTGCCGGTCAGCAGCTCGACCGGCACGTCGACGAAAGCGGGATCACCGACGCGTTCCTCCTTGTCGATGGTGGCGAGCTTCATTGCCTCCGCCACCGTGCGGATGTAGTCCGCCGAATTGTGGCCCATGGCGGCGAGGTCGAAGTGTTCGAGCGTGTTCAACATCTGCAAGAGCATGATGCCGCCGCCGGGCGGCCGATTGGTCGCCACCTCGAAGCCCCGGTAGGTGCCACGCAGCGGTTCGACCCGGGTGGTCCGAAACTCGGCCAGGTCCTTCGCGCTCAGCAGCCCGCCGTTGGCCTCCATGTCGGCGACGATCTCTTCCGCCATCTCGCCGGTATAGAAGACGTCGGCCCCGCCTTCGGCGATGCGCCGCAGCGTGTGCGCCATGTCCGGGTTCTCGACCCGCTCGCCCGGCCGCTTCAGGTTGCCGTCGGAGTGGAAATAGATCTTCCGCCCGTCGGCGGTATGGCGGAGCCGGTCGGTGGTCTCCAAGCGGTCGAAGAGGCCGGGCTCCGTCCACCAGCCATGGACGTGCGGGCGGACGATGAAGCCGCTCTCGGCCTCCAGAATCGCCGGCTGGACAATGTCGGCCCAGTCCCACGTGCCCCATTCCGTCTGCGCCTCGTGGTAGGCCTTCAGGCTGCCCGGCACGGTGATCGACTGGTGGCCGACCTCGTTCACCCGGCCCTCCAGGATGAAGCCGAAGCCGTCGCGGGTCTCGCTGATGACCCGCTTCTCCCACATCCCGGGCGTCGCGGCGGCGGGCGTCTTGCCGTGGAAGTCGATGCATTCGTGGACGCCCCTGGCCGGCAGATGGACTTGCAGGCTGCCGAAGCCGGCGATGCCGCACATCTGCGGGTCCACGACGCCCTGGACCAGAGCGCAGGCCATCGCCGCGTCGACCGCGTTGCCGCCCCGTTGCAGCACCCGCGCGCCCGCCTCGACCGCCTCGGGCTGGGCGGCGGAGATCATCGCCTGTTCGAGCTCGGCCATCGCCACGACTCCTAATCCAGGGTCGACTTGTGGATACGGCCGGCGGCCATGATCAGGCTCAGGTGCTTGCCCTGGCCTTGCAGGAGGCGGAGGTTCGCCACGGGATCGCCGTCGACCAGCAGCAGGTCGGCGATGGCGTCCTCCCGGATGGTGCCGAGCTCGCCCTCGCGTTGCAGCAGCCGCGCGTTGACGGAGGTGGCGCCGCGCAGCACCTCGAGCGCCGGCTGTACCCGGGCGCGGATGGTGAACTCGTCGGATTGGTGTTCGTGGCAGGCGCCCAGCAGGTCGGTGCCGTAGCCGATCCGCACGCCGGCCAGGTGCGCGATCTCCAGGCCGCGCAGGCCGGCGGCGCGCACGCTCTCGATCTTGGCGATGGAGGCGGCGGGGAAGCCGAGCTTTTCGCCGTCGCGCGTCAGCGCCTCGTAGGTCGACAAGGTCGGCACCAGGAAGGCGCTCCGGCTGGCCATCAGGACCGCGGTATCGGCATCGATCAGGTTGCCATGCTCGATGGAACGGACGCCGAGTCGCACGGCGCGATGGATCGCCTCGGGCGTATAGGCGTGCGCCATGACGTAGGTCTTCCAGGACTTCGCCTCCCAGACGGCGGCCGCGATTTCCTCTTCCGAATATTGCAGATTCCAGATCGGGTCCGTCGGCGAGGCGACGCCGCCGGAGGCCATGATCTTGATCTGGGTGGCGCCGCGCCGCAGCTCCTCGCGCGCCGCCTTGCGCACCGCGTCGACCCCGTCGGCGACCACGGCGAAGGTCTCGCCGGCGCAGGCGGGGCAGCCGTCGCCCGACCAGGTGAGGGGGCGGAAATCGCCGTGCCCGCCGGTCTGGCTCAAGGCGTGGCCCGAATAGAAGACGCGCGGGCCCTTGATCAGGCCGGCCTCGACCGCCTTGGCGAGGCCCCAATCGGCGCCGCCCGCGTCGCGCACGCTGGTGAAGCCGCGGTTAAGCATCGCCTCCATGATCAGGCGCGCCCGGGCGCCCGTCAGCATGGCGCTTTCCCGGTCGATCGCGCCCAGGTCCAGGCCGGTGGCGATGACGTGGACATGGGCATCGATCAGCCCGGGAATGAGCGTCCGCCCGTCGGCCTTGATCCGGCGGACCCGGCCGGCGCGGATTCGCCGGGTCGAGATTTCGCGGATGCGTCCGCTCTCGACGAGAACGTGCCCGCCCTCCACCGCCTCGCCCAGCGCCGGGTCCAAGAGCCGGCAGTTCTCGATCAGAACCATGGACATCACACGCACCTTTCCCCATCCCGGGCGGAACAGCCCGGCCACAGTCTAGCGATTTCGCCGCTCGCGTGTCAGTCGGCCGACGGCACCTGGCCGGACGCCATCGACGCCGATGTCGATCTCTGGGTTCAGGCGCTGGGTCGACGCCGGCGGCATCGGCTTCCAGTTGAGCGCCTCGATCGCCGAGCTGTCCTGGAGCAAGATGGCGCTGATCCTGCTCGTCATCATCGCCACCGTGCTGGTCAGCGAATGGGTCTCGGCCAAGGTCCGGCATTCGTTCATCCGAGCCGCCGCGCCCGTATTGGGAGCGGGCAATATGCTACCCTTCGGGGGCGATTCGCGCGCTATGTCCGGAGGTCGTCCGTGACCGCCCTCTCCATCGTCATCCCCTGCTACAACGAGGCGGCCAACCTGCCGTTGCTGATCGCCCGGCTGGCCGAGGTAATGGCGCGCGACGACGTCGAGGTGGTGCTGGTCGACAATGGCTCGTCCGACGGCAGCGAGGCGATCCTGGCCGAGGCGAGCCAGGCGCACGGCTTCCTCGAGACCACCCGGGTCGAGGTCAACCAGGGCTATGGCCACGGCATTCTCGCCGGCCTTGCCGTGGCGCGGGGCGATATCCTCGCCTGGACCCATGCCGACATGCAGGCCGACCCGGAGGACGCGCTGCGCGGCCTGGCGCTCTTCGAGGCCTCGGCCGATCCGGGACGGCTCTTCGTCAAGGGGCGGCGTTATGGCCGGCCCTTGGCCGACGTCGTCTTCACGGTTGCCATGGCGGCGTTCGAGTCCGTGCTGCTGGGGCGGAGGATGTCGGACATCAACGCCCAGCCGACGATGTTCGCCCGCGCCTTCCACGAGGGCTGGCGGGCGCCGCCGGGCGACTTCTCGCTCGACCTCTACGCCTATTACCAGGCCCGGATTGCCGGCCTCGAGGTCACCCGCTTCCCCGTCCGCTTCGGCGAGCGGGCGCACGGCACCTCGCACTGGAACGTCGACTGGAAGGCCAAGGCGCGCTTCATCCGCCGTACCATGAGTTACAGCCTGGAACTGCGCCGCCGCCTGAGGGAGGGGCCATGCTTCTGATCCGCCATCGCCGCAACACGCCGGAGGAACTGGCCGAAACGCCGCGCGACCAGGGCGTCGAGGTCGACATCCGCAGCCAGGGTGATCATCTGGTGATCCACCACGATCCTTTCGTCGTCGGCGGCCGCTTCGAGGACTGGCTGAGGGGCTACGAACACGGCACGCTGATCTTGAACGTGAAGGAGGAGGGGTTGGAGGCGCGCGTGCTGGCGGCCGTGGCGGCCGAGGGCATCGAGGATTTCTTCTTCCTCGACCAGTCCTTCCCTTTCCTGATCCGCACGGCGCGCGCGGGCGAGCGGCGCTGCGCGGTTCGCGTCTCGGAATACGAAGTGATCGATACCGCGATGACGCTTGCCGGCATGATCGAGTGGGTCTGGGTCGATTGCTTCTCGCGCTTTCCGCTGACCGGCGCGGACGCGGCCCGGCTGCAAGGAGCCGGCTTCCACCTCTGTCTCGTCTCGCCCGAATTGCAGGGCCGCGAGACGACGGAGATAGCGCAATTGCGGACGCTGATGGCGGCACGCGGCATCCGCGCCGAGGCGGTCTGCACCAAGGCGCCCGAACTCTGGCGATGAGGGCGTGATGGGCTCGAGGGAGATCCTGCGCCAGCCGCTCTTCCGGGCGGGGCTCGCCCTCAAGCTGGCGCTGGTGGTCCTCGTCGTACCGGAGGTGCAGCACGAGTGGTTCCTGCCCTTCGTCCGCTTCCCGCTGTTGAATCCCAGCGCCGATCCCTGGACCGACTTCATCCGGGCCGGTGGCGACGCGCTGGCCTTCCCCTATGGCGTCGTGATGGTGCTGGCGCACCTGCCGACGGTGGCGATCGGCCTCGTCGTCGACCAGCTTGCCGACGTCGACTATCTCGCGGGCGTCGGCTTCCGGGCCAGCCTGCTGCTGGCCGACATTTGGGCGCTTCTGCTGCTCGGCCGCTTGGCCGGTGGCCACCAGCGCGCGCTGGTGATCTTTTACTGGCTCTCTCCCTTCTCCTTCTACGTCACCTATTGGCACGGCCAGACCGACGTGGTGCCGGTGGTCTTCCTGCTGGGGTCGCTGCTCTATCTGAAGGATGCGCGGCCGCGCGCCGCCGGCATCGCCGCGGGCCTGGCCATCGTCGCCAAGCTGTCGATGGTGCTGGCCGGTCCCTTCCTGCTGCTCTACCTCTGGGTCAACAAGCGGACGCGCGACCTGGCGATCCCGTTCGCCGCCGCGGCGGCCTGGACCATGCTGGTCGCCCAGGGTCCGTGGCTCGCCTCCCCCGGGTTCCGCGAGATGGTTTTCGGCAGCCGCGAAATCGGCAAGGTCTATCAACTCAGCCTCGAGCTGGCGCCGGGCCTCGCGCTCTATCTGACGCCGCTGGTCTACCTGCTGCTGCTCTATGTCGTCTGGCGCTTCCGGCGGCAGAACTTCGAGCTGTTGCTGGCGGTCCTGGGCGTGGTGTTTTTCGCCGTGGTGCTGATGACGCCCGCCTCGGTCGGCTGGTATCTCTGGGTGCTGCCGTTCCTGGCGCTCTATCAGGCGCGGGTCGGTGGGAATTCCGTGTTTCTCACCTCGGTGTTCGCCCTGCTGCTGATTAGCCACCACCTGCTCTATTCGCAGGGCGCCAAGGTCCCGTTCCTGGGCCTCGACTACACCTGGCAGGGGGCGGAGTTCGCGGCCCACGTGTCGGGGCACGCCCGCTCCCTCTGGCTGACGCTGATTACCGCCTTCGGCGTCGTGCTGGCGGTGGGCATGTACCGGCGCGGCGTCACCGACAACGATTTCCATCGCCTCGGCCGCCGGCCGCTGACGGTCGGCATCGCCGGCGACAGCGGCGCGGGCAAGAGCACGCTGGCGCTCGCCATCGCCGGCCTCTTCGGCGAGCGGGCGGTGACCCACGTCACCGGCGACGACTACCACCTGTGGGAGCGGCACGAGCCGATGTGGCGCGCGCTCACCCACCTGGACCCGCGCGCCAACGACCTGCGACGTTTCACCCAGGACGCCCTCGGCATGATCGAGGGGCGCAGCGTCGTCGCCCGGCGCTACGACCACGCCACCGGGCGCTTCACCCAGCCGGAAGTCATGCCGGCGAACGACGTCGTCATCGTCTCCGGCCTGCACACGCTCTATCCCCCCGAACTCCGCGCCCGCCTCGACCTCCGCGTCTTCGTCGGCGCGGAGGACGCGCTGAGACGTCACTGGAAGATCGCCCGCGATGTCGCCGAGCGCGGGCACGCGCGGGACGCGGTCGAGGCCTCGCTCGCCCGCCGCGCGCCGGATGGCAAACGCTATATCGAGCCCCAAGCCCGCCACGCCGACCTCGTCTTCACCCTGCTACCCATCGACCCGGCGATGCTGGACGGCGAGGGAAAAATCGGCGAGGACCGGGTGAAACTCCGGGTGCGCCTGCGCGAGGGGCTCTATTACGAACAGCTCTCCCGCGTGCTGATCGGCGTTTGCGGCCTGAGCGTCGACGTCGAGGGGATCGACCACGACGCCACCGTCGCCTTCGTGGTCGACGGCGAGGTGGCGGCGGAGGACATCGCGCTCGCCGCGCGGATGCTGGTGCCCCGCCTCGATGAACTGCTCGACCGCGCCCCCGAATGGCGCGGCCGGATGGCCGGTATCATGCAGCTGGTGACCCTGGTCGAGATCGACCAGGCCTTGAGGGAACGGACATGGCGATAAGGCGACGAAGCGGACAAGCGCTCGACACCGCGCCCAGGGCGGTGATCTTCGATCTCGACGACACGCTCTACGCCTATGCGCCCGCGCACGAGGCGGCGACGGCGATCGTCGAGGCCAAGGCGGTGCAGCTCCTGGGCGTGGAGCGGGTGGCCTTCGCCGAGGCGGTGGCGCGCGGCCGGGCCGCGACCAAGACGCAACTGGGCGAGACCGCGAGTTCGCACAGCCGGCTGTTGTATTTCCACCGCGCGATCGAGCTGCTGGGCATGAAGAGCCGTCCCTTGACCAGCCTGGACCTGGAGCAGACCTACTGGCGCGCCTTCCTGGCCCACGCGCGCCTGTTCCCCGAGGTCGACGACTTCGTCCGCGACCTCCGCGGCGCCGGCGTGGCCACGGCGGTGCTGACCGATCTCACCGCCCAGATCCAGTTCCGCAAGTTGGTCTATTTCGGCCTCGAGGGGGCCTTCGATTTCGTCGTGACGTCCGAAGAGGCCGGCGCCGACAAGCCCGCCTTCGCCCCCTTCCGCTTGATGCTGGACAAGCTCGCCGTCGCGCCCGCCGAGACCTGGATCATCGGCGACAGCCCCATGGCCGACATCCAGGGCGCCCGGAGCTTCGCCATCACCACCCTCCAGATGCGCCGCCCGGGCGCCACCATCGGCGAGGGCGAACTGGCCCCCGACGCGACCTTCGACGAGTTCGCGGATCTCAGGCAGTTGCTGAGGGAACTGATCGGAGACGAGGGGGGCGGGGGGCATCATGGCCCCTGACCTCGGGGACGCGCCGCCCAATGTCCGCGGCCACGGCGCGGGCGGATCACCGCGGGTGGACATCGCGGAGGGCCAGGAGACGGACGCGGTCCACCTCGGGCGCTCGGGCCTCGGCATTATCCATGCCCGTGCCGACGACCGGGTGGCCGGGTACGATCCTGAAAGACTCTAGCCCTCGCGCTCGATCCAGTCGGTGACCAGGCGGTGGCTGATCGAGTCGACCGGCGGCAGGAACAGTTCGCCCGAGGCGGTCTGTTCGGCGATCTCCTCGCGGGTGTACCAGGCCGCCGCCACGATCTCCTCGCCGTCGACCTCGATCTCGGTACTGGTCGCCTTGGCGGTGAAGCCCAGCATCAACGAGCAGGGGAACGGCCAGGGCTGGGAGGAATGGTAGCGCACCTCGTCGACATGGACGCTGACCTCTTCCAGGATCTCGCGGCGGACCGCGTCCTCCAGCATCTCGCCGATCTCGACGAAGCCGGCGATGGTCGAGCGGCGGTTGACAGGCCAGGCGCCGCGCCGGGCCAAGAGGCAGCGCGAGCCGTCGTGCACCAGGGTGATGACGGCGGGATCGGTGCGGGGGAAATGCATCCGCCCGCAATCCTCGTTCGTGCAGCGGCGCATGTGGCCCGCCCGCTCGGAGCGCGAGGGCGCGCCACAGATGCCGCAGAACTTGTGCGTGCGGTGCCAGTGCGCCAGACCGCGCGCGTAGGCCAGCACGGCGGCGTCGCGCCGCGACATGTCGAGCGCCACGTCGCGCACGTCGTGGAAGACGTCCTCCGGCATGCCGAGCGGGACGATATCTTCCAGATGCAGGGCGAAGCGGGCCACGCCTTCTTCGATGCCGAGAAAGATCAAGCCGTCGGCCTCGCCGTCCGGCACCCGGGCCATGGAGATGGTGCCGGGGCGCAAGGAATCCTCCGCCGCGACCAGACAGCGGCCGCGCCAGACGGGATGGATGCGGGTCTCGGGTTCCGCCAATCGGGCGGCCAGCCACTCCGCGTCGAGGCGGCGGAGGTCGGCCCGGTCGAAGCCGCGATCGGCGTAAAGATTGTCGATTTCCATGCCCCTCATGCTCCCTCGGCCGCCAAGGGCGCCACCAGATCGCCGGCCCGCTTCCGTTCCAACGCCGCCGTTGCCGCCTCGAGGTCGCGGATCGCGTCCGCCGGCAGCAGGTCGGCCAGCAGGCCCCGCGCCTTGTCATGCAAGGCCTCGACGCGCGCCGGATTGGCGGTCGAACCGGAAGGATCGTTGACATAGACCCTGCGCGGCCCCTCGGCGGTCGCGATCTCGACCCAGCCGCAAAAATTCGCGGGATAGATATCGTCCAGCGCGGGATCGTGTACCAGGCGGACCGCGCGGGCGCGGGCCACGATCGCTGGATCGGCCAGCTTCTCCGGCTCGAACTGGGGCGGCAGCACCTGGCCGTCCTGGAGCGCGGCGGCGATGCAGTAGCGCGCGCTCATCTGGCCATTCAGTTCCGTGCCCGGGTCGTAGTCGAAGCCGCACTGGACGTCGACCACGCGGGCGAGACCGGCGGTGACGGGGACCTCGGGGCCGGGCGCGCCGCCGAGTTCGCCGCGCAGCTGGATCGCCGCGTCGACATAGCTGTGCAAGCTGCCACAGCAGGAATAGGGCTTGAAGGCGGTGTCGTCGGCGCGCCACGCGAGACCGAGATCCTCGGTCAAGGCCTCCGGGTGGGTGACGTCGGAGTGTGCTTCCAGCAGGCCGCCGTCCTCGGCCTCGTATATTTGCGTCGGGCCGGTGACGCCGCGGGCCGCGAGCGCCACGGCCGTGATCCCGGCCCGGGCGGCGAAGCCCGGGTGCAGCCGCTTGCTCATGGCGCCGTCGGCATTGAAAGCGAAGAGGCCGGCGCCCTGGGTTCCCGCCAATCCGAGCGCCCAGGCGGTCCGCTCCGCGTCCAGGCGCATCAACACGGCACCGGCCGCCGCCGCGCCCAAGGGCCCGGAGATGCCGGTCAGGTGCCAGCCGCGCAGGCGCGCGGCCGAGGGGTCGAGAGCCAGGCAGGTTCGAATCATCACTTCGTAGCCGGCGGCGATGGCGCATTCGATCAGCGCGCCCGGCGCATCGCGCGCCTCGGCCAGGGCGAGCACGGCCGGGATCACCACGGCGCCCGGGTGCAGCTTGGCGGTGTGGAAATCGTCGAGCTCGAAGGCATGCGCCGCCACCGCGTTGGCCATCGCCGCGTCGGCCGGGCGGTAGGCGGGCGCCGCATCGCCCCAGATCGTCGCCAATCCCGCCCCGCCCGCGCTCGCGGGATAGTCGTCGAGCCAGTCGCGGACCGCGCCGGCCCAGGCCCGCTCCCGCCCGTGACGGCCGGCGGCCAGCGTATCGAGCAGGGCGAGACGGATCGCCAGCCGCGTCTTTTCCGGCAGGTCGTCGGACGTCAGGCCGGCGACCCATTCGGCGAGCCGGCGGGTCGGAAAGGCGTCGCCTTGGGGCGCGGACGGGGCTTCGGACTCGCTCATGATTTCTTCTCTCGACCGTGGGCGGCGCGGATATCGCGCCAGAGGTAGGGGATCAGCGCCAGCCGGGCGAGCGGCACGGCCAGATCGTGGAACGGCACGCCGCCGGTTTTCTCTTTCGGGATCGGCAATTCCCGGTCGGCCAGGCCCCGGACCCGGGCCGCCAGCAGCTTGCCCATCGCCGTCGCCAGCGCGGTTCCCCGCCCATTATAGCCGAGCCCGGCGAAGAGGCCCGGCGCCGGCTCCAGATAGCGCGGCAGGCGGTCCATGGTCATCGCCACCTTGCCATCCCAAATGTAATCGACCTCGACGTTGCCGGCCTGGGGAAAGGTGTGTCGTACCCGCTCGATCACCGCGCGGGTCGCCTGCTCGACCGAGAAGACGGGAAAGATATGGTCGGCCCCCGTCACCAGCCGGCCGTCGCGGTCGTAGCGGAAGGGCCAGAGCACGGCACGGCTGTCGGAGAGGCTCTGCCGCCCGGGCAGCACGGATTCGCGGACGTTGTCGCCGAGCGGGCGGGTCGCGCCGAGGAAGATGCGAAACGGCACCACGCTCTCCTTGATCCCGGGATAGAGCCGGTCGGAATAGGCGTTGGTCGCCAGGATCACCGCGTCGGCCTCCACCGCGCCGGCGGGCGTCTCCAGCCGCCAGCCGCCGGCCGCCCGCCGGGCGAGCCGGGTCGCCGGCGAGGCGCCGTGCACGGCGGCGCCGGCGGTCAGCGCGGCGCGGGCGAGGCCGCGGGCATAGCTCAGGGGATGGATGTTGCCGCCGCGCTCATGCAGCCAGGCGCCGTGGTAGACGTCGCTTCCGACCATGTCGCGCGTCTGGTCGCGGTTCAGCATGCGGACCTGGGCACCCCGCGCCGCCCACTGGTCGTGCCGGCCCTCGACCAGCGCGGCGCGGGCGGGCGAATCGATCGGCATCAGCCAACCGACCTGGAGGGCGTCGCAGTCGATTTCGTGTTCGCGGATCAGTTCGAACACCAGTTCGGCGGAGCCGGCGATCCAGTCGTTCATCCGCTCGCCCCGTTCGGGGCCCAGCCGGCGCGCCAGGTCGTCGGGTCCGTGCGCGCCGATCGCGGGGATCACCTGGCCATGATTGCGGCCCGAAGCGCCGAAGCCCGGCTGTTCCGCCTCCAGCACCACGACATCCACGCCCGCCTCGGCCAGATGGAGCGCCGCCGACAGTCCGGTATAGCCTGCACCGACGATCGCCACGTCGGCTTGCCGCTCGCCCTCGAGCGCCGGCGTCGATGGCGCCGCGCCGGCCGTCGCCGCCCACAGGCTCGATGTCATCGTCGATCTCTCCACGGGCCTCTACTCCGCATTCCAAACGTGACGCATTCAAACCGCGGCGGCCCGGTACTGTCCAGTGGTGGATGGGAATGGCCCGGCGGTCCCGTCGCGAGATCGACCCGGAAGCGTCGACCATCCCAAAAAAAACGGGGGTGGTGGAGGTGAGAGGCGAAACCTCGAACCGGAACCCGCGCGTTGGGTTGGCGGGCGGCAACGTGCAAACGGAAATGGTGGGCCCGGCAGGGCTCGAACCTGCAACCAGACCGTTATGAGCGGCCGGCTCTAACCAGTTGAGCTACGGGCCCCCAAGGGTGGCAAACCGGCGGCGGCCGGGCGCCCTCAATTGTCGAGGAAGCTGCGGAGCTTGCGGCTGCGCGAGGGATGCTTCAGCTTGCGCAGCGCCTTGGCCTCGATCTGGCGGATACGCTCGCGCGTGACCGAGAACTGCTGGCCGACCTCCTCCAGCGTATGGTCGGTGTTCATGCCGATGCCGAAGCGCATGCGCAGGACCCGCTCCTCGCGCGGGGTGAGCGAGGCGAGCACCCGCGTCGTGGTCTCGCGCAGATTGGCCTGGATCGCCGCGTCGACGGGGAGCACGGCGTTCTTGTCCTCGATGAAGTCGCCGAGGTGGCTGTCTTCCTCGTCGCCGATCGGCGTCTCCAGGCTGATCGGCTCCTTGGCGATCTTCAGCACCTTGCGCACCTTCTCCAAGGGCATGCCCAGCTTCGTCGCCAGCTCCTCCGGCGTCGGCTCGCGGCCGATCTCGTGCAGCATCTGGCGCGAGGTGCGCACCAGCTTGTTGATGGTCTCGATCATGTGCACGGGGATGCGGATCGTGCGCGCCTGGTCGGCGATCGAGCGGGTGATCGCCTGGCGAATCCACCAGGTGGCGTAGGTCGAGAACTTGTAGCCGCGGCGATACTCGAACTTGTCGACCGCCTTCATCAGGCCGATGTTGCCTTCCTGGATCAGGTCGAGGAACTGCAGGCCCCGGTTGGTGTATTTCTTGGCGATGGAGATCACCAGACGGAGGTTGGCCTCGACCATCTCCTTCTTGGCCTGGCCGGCCTCGCGCTCGCCCTTCTGCACCGTGGTGACGATGCGCTTGTATTCGCCGACGGGAAGGCCCGTGTCGGAGGCGATATCGGCGATATAGCCGCGGATATCCTTGATCGCGTCGCGTTCCTTGGTGATGAAGTTGGCCCAGCCCTTGGCCTTCAGGCGGCGCACGCGGCCGGCCCAGCGCGGATCCAGCTCGCGCCCGATATAGTGTTTCAGGAACTCCTCGCGGGACACGCCACTGGAATCGGCCATGCGCAACAGCCGGCCCTCCAGCCCGATCAGCCGCCGGTTGATGCCGTAGAGCTGGTCGACCAGCGCCTCGATCCGGTTGTTGTGCAGGTGGACGCCGCTCACCAGCTCTTCCAGCTCGATCCGGAGCTTGTGGTAGCGTTTCTCCTGCGCCGGCGCCAGCTCCTGGTTCTGGAGCGCCGCCTCCATGCGGCTGTCCTGCAGTCTGCGGAAGCGCCGATAGACCTTGTAGATCTGGTCGAAAGTCTCCAGCACATGCGGCGTCAGCGCGGTCTCCATGGCCGAAAGGGAGACGTTGGCCTCCTCGTCGTCGTCATCATCGTCCTTGGCCTCGTCTTCCTCCGTCTCGCCCTTCTCTTCGGCGGACGCGGCCTTGGCATCGGCCTCCATGCCGCCATAGGTCGCGTCGAGGTCGATGATGTCGCGCAGCAGCACGGTGCCCTCGACCAGCATGTCGCGCCACTCGATGATGGCGCGGATGGTCAACGGGCTCTCGCAGATGCCGCTGATCATGGTCTCGCGGCCGGCCTCGATCCGCTTGGCGATGGCGATCTCGCCCTCGCGGCTCAAGAGTTCGACGCTCCCCATTTCGCGCAGATACATGCGCACGGGATCGTCGGTGCGGTCGTATTCCTCCGTCGTCTTCTCGGTCTCGACGACGGCCTTCTCGTTCTTCTGGGCGCCCTCGGCACCCTCCTCCGGTTCGTCGGCCTCGATCAGGTTGATGCCCATCTCCGAGAACATGGTCATCACGTCCTCGATCTGCTCGGAGGAGAACTGTTCCTGCGGCAGGACGGCGTTGAGCTCGTCATAGGTGACGTAGCCCCGCTCCTTGCCGCGCGCGGTCAGCTTCTTCAGCGCCGCGTTATCCGTGTCGAGCAGTGGCCGATCCTGGGTCTCGGCCGTCTGTCGCATCTCCGTCGCCGTCGCGCTCTTCGCCATTCGCCACCTTGCTCCCCGGTCGTGGTCCCGGACGCCGTGCCCGAAACCGCTGCCCCACCCTGATATCTCACGAGGCGCGCCGGCGCCCCTACGCCACTCCTCGACGCGCCCTGCCGAGTTCCACCCGAACGGCGTTCAGCCGCGCCACATTGGCTTCCGTGGATTCGTCGACCAAAGCCACTTCCGCCGCCCTGAGATCCGCCTCCAAATCCTTCAGCC
The DNA here is from genome assembly GCA_965226475.1 of Alphaproteobacteria bacterium. Taxonomy (GTDB): domain Bacteria; phylum Pseudomonadota; class Alphaproteobacteria; genus JASLMY01. Next base: position 1,337,979 of record CBDDDJ010000003.1, read on the forward strand.
GATGCACCAGACAGGCCTCGACCCACCCTTTTTGTGCTTCGTCCCGGCCAGTCACCGAAAATAGAGATGGTGGCAGTCCCGACCGCCCCTTATCGGTCAGCACATCAATAGCGTCCACCAGATCCTCGTCGATCAGATTGTGCCGAAGATGCTCCACATCAAGGGTCGGAACCGTCGCGAGCGTTTCTATGATCAGGCCATGAAGCCTGTCAAGCACGAGGGAATCCAGGTGAAGGTTGGCGAAAAGCTCGAAATAGTCGGGATCGTCGAGCATTGTGGAGTGATTGAGCGGCACCGCCAGCAACAATCGCTCCAAGCGGTCGGTTCCGTGCTTCAAGTTGAAACGCCGATCCGTCTGCCTTTCGTCACGCCAGATGGCCCGGCCACGACCCTGGTGCCGGTGCCGCGCGGCGCCCGGCCGCGCGGCGCCGAAGAGCGTATCGAGCAGGCCCTTGAAATGGTCGCGGTAGTAGGCCTTCACCGTCTCGTCGCCGATGCGGCCGGCGAGCTGGCCGAGATCGCGCCGCAGGCCCGCCCGGCGTTCGGGGGTGTCGAGGTTGCGGCCCTCGAGCGCACCCTCCCAGAGGACGTCGACCAGCGGGCGGGGCGCGGCCAGCAGGTCGCGGAGCGCGGCGCGGCCGTGCTTGGCGAGCAGGCTGTCGGGATCCTCCCCCGCCGGCAGCGCGACGAAACCGAGCGAGCGGCCGGGGCGAAGCTCTTCCAAGGCCCGCTCCGCCGCCCGCCCGGCCGCCCGGGCGCCGGCGGCGTCGCCGTCGAAGCAGAGCACCGGCTCCGGCGCCAGACGCCAGAGTTCCGCCAACTGCCCTTCGGTGAGCGCGGTGCCGAGGGGCGCCACCGCATGGGTGACGCCCGCGCGATGGAGCGCGATCACGTCCATGTAGCCCTCGGCGACGACAATGGTGCCGGCGCGGTGCGCCGCCTCGCGGGCCGAGGCCAAATTATAGAGCGTCCGCCCCTTGTCGAAGAGCGGGCTTTCCGGCGAGTTCAGGTACTTGGCCCGCGCCTCGCCCAGCGCCCGGCCGCCAAAGGCGATCACCCGGCCGCGCCGGTCGGCGATGGGAAAGATCACCCGGTCGCGAAAGAAGTCGTAGCTCTCCCGCCCGTCGTCGGGGCGGCGGACGAGGCCGGCGCCCTCCAGCGCATCCGCCGCATGGCCGCGGGCCAGCAAGGCGGCCTTCAGCCGGTCGCCGCCGCCGGGCGCGTAGCCGAGGCGGAAACGCTCGATCGTCTCCTGGTCCAGGCCCCGGCCTTGGAGGTAGCTCCGCGCCGCCGCCCCGGCGTCGCCGGCGAGTTGTTGCTGGAACCAGGCCGTCGCCTGCTCCAACACGTCGCCCAGCCGCTCGGCCGCATCGCGCCGGCGGCCCGCCTCCGGGTCCGGCGCTGGCGGCACCATGCCGACGCTCGCCGAAAGCCGCTCGACCGCGTCCGGGAAACTCGCCCCCTCCGTGCCCATGACGAAGTCGATGGCGCTGCCGTGGGCGCCGCAGCCGAAGCAGTGATAGAAGCCCTTCGACTCGTTTACGGTGAAGGAGGGCGTCTTCTCGTCGTGGAAGGGACAGAGACCGCTCCATTCCCGGCCCTGGCGCTTGAGCTTCACCCGACGGCCGATCAGATCGGCGAGACCGACCCGGTCCTTCAACTGGTCGAGATAGGCATGATCGAAGGCCATGGAAGCTCCTGGACCCGGTTTCCCGGGGCGGCCGCGCGCCGATTCGCGAACGCGGAATCTTACCCGATTCGCGCCGGCGTCGAGGACCGATTCGCCGCTAGCCAAGTCGTTCCTTGACGATTTTGCTCGCCTGGCCGAAGTCCATCTCACCCTGGTGGCGCTCTTTCAGCGCTCCCATCACCCGGCCCATGTCCTTGAGGCTGGCGGCGTCCAGTTCGGCAATCACCCCGGCCACCGCCGCCTGGACCTCTGCCTCGTCCATCTGGCGGGGCAGAAACTCGTGAATGATCTCGATCTCTTCGCGTTCCTGTTCGGCTAGTTCCAACCGGCCGCCGGTCTCGTAATGCACGATGCTGTCGTGGCGCTGCTTCACCATCTTCGCCAGGATGGCGTGGATGCCCATCTCGTCGACGCCGGCCTGATCGCCCTCGCCGCGCAACTGGATGTCCCGGTCCTTGATGGCGGCGAGGATCAGCCGCAGGGTCGAGACCCGGCGGGCCGCCCTGTCCTTGATCGCCGATCGCAACGCGGTGTCCAAGCGCTCCCTCAGCATGGCGCTTCGTCCCCTTATCGCTATCGAGGTGGAACGATAGCCGATCGCGGGCGGGCTGGCAAACCGAGAGACAGTTTTAACCGATTGATTTTTAATGATATTTCCATTAATTCGGCGGCTTGACGGGGACCCGGGGGCGGCGTATCTTCCGCGCCGACCCGGCACCCGTCCCCGACAACCGAGCCCATTGGGAAGCGAGATCCCATGTCCAACGGCGCGCCCGACGACACCGCCCCGCCCGCGCAGGCGACGGCCGTGCTGGCGTTGTCGGACGGCACCCTCTTCTGGGGCCGGGGCATCGGCGCCGAGGGCAGTGCCGTCGGCGAGGTCTGCTTCAATACCTCGATGACCGGCTATCAGGAGATCCTGACCGACCCCTCCTACGCCGGCCAGATCATCGCCTTCACCTTCCCCCACATCGGCAACGTCGGCGCCAACGAGGAAGACCTGGAGACGACGACGCCCGCCGTCCGCGGCCTGGTGTTGCGGGAAGACATCACGCAAGCCTCCAATTTCCGCGCCGAAGGCGGGCTCGACGCCTGGTTGAAGCGTCAGGGCCTGGTCGGCCTCGCCGGCATCGATACCCGCCGGCTCACCCGCCATATCCGCGATTCGGGCGCGCCGGGCGGCGTCGTCGCCCATGGCCCCGGCGGTGCCTTCGACCTCGCGGCGCTCCGCGCGCGAGCGGCGGCCTTTCCCGGCCTCGAGGGCATGGACCTCGCCCGGGAGGTCACCTGCCGCCAGACCTACGCCTGGGACCAGACGGTCTGGGCGCTGGGCGTGGGCCACGGCCGGCAGGAGGCGCCGACGCGCCACGTCGTGGCGATGGATTTCGGCGTCAAGCGCAACATCCTCCGCTGTCTCGCCGCCGCCGGCTGCCGGGTGACGGTGGTGCCGGCGAGCGCGAGCGCCGACGAGATCCTGTCCCACGCCCCCGACGGCATCTTCCTCGCCAACGGCCCGGGCGACCCGGCGGCGACCGGCGAATATGCCGTCGCCACCATCCGGGCTCTGCTGGGAACCGGCCTCCCCCTCTTCGGCATCTGCCTCGGCCACCAGATCCTGGCGCTGGCCTTGGGCGCGAAAACGGAAAAGATGCATCTCGGCCACCGGGGCGCCAACCAGCCGGTCAAGGACCTGGAGACCGGAAAGGTCGAAATCACCAGCCAGAACCACGGTTTCGTGGTGCGGGCCGATAGTCTGCCCCCGGGCGTGGTCCAGACCCACGTCAGCCTGTTCGACGGCAGCCTCGAAGGCCTGCGCGTCGAGGGCAAGCCGGTCTTTTCGGTGCAGTACCACCCGGAAGCCTCGCCGGGTCCGCGGGACAGTCATCATTTGTTCGAGCGATTTACCGACCTGATCGACGCCAAGACGCGCTGAATCCGATTCCATGTAAACTCCACCCCGGGGCCGGGGAGCGGTGGCGATGACGCATGACAGCGATCCCGATGGCGGGCGGTTGCCGGTCAAGCTCGACTCGACCTCGAATGGGGAGTTCCAGCCGGTGCCGCTGGATGCGCCCGCGCGGTTGGCCAATCGGTTGGCGCGGGAGTGGGCGGGCGAGAACGCGCGCCGGCTCGGGCTCGCGCGGCGGCGGTTCATGATCTCGGCGGCGGGTGCCGCCTCGACCTTGCTCGCGTTCAACGAGGCGCAGGCGGCGGCGGGGCGGACAGGCGGGTATTACGAGCTCCCCCGGCTCGCCGCGCTCGATGAAGGGCTGGCGATCGAGAAGCTGGGCGACAAGGAGTTCGTCTTCGATGTCCAGGGCCATTTCGTCGGCGAGCATGGGCTCGGCCGGGTCGGACTCGGCGGGGCGGACAGGTTCATCAAGGATATCTTCCTCGATTCCGACACCGACATGATGGTGCTGTCCTTCATCCCCTCCCGGCGCGAAAAGGAGCTGCTGAGCATCCAAGAGGCCGACGAGACTCGGCGCATCGTCGAGAAGCTGGAAGGCAGCCACCGCCTGCTGCTGCACGGCCGGGCCAATCCGAACCAGCCGGGCGACCTCGACGGCATGGACGAGCTGGCCGAGCGGTGGGGCGTCGTCGCCTGGAAGTGCTACACGCAGTGGGGCCCGGACGGGCGGGGCTTCTTCTTGCATGACGACACCGGGCTGAAGCTGGTCGAGAAGGCCCGCGCGCTCGGCATCAAGAAAATCTGCGTCCACAAGGGCCTGCCCTTCGGCCGGCGGAGCTATGAGCATTCGAAGGCGAGTGATATCGGGCCCGTCGCGGCGATGTTCCCGGACGTCGAATTCCTCGTCTATCACTCGGGCTTCATCACCTCCCAAGCCGAGGGGCCCTACGATCCAAGGCGCGGCGAGGGGGTGGACGAGCTGATCCGCTCGCTCGAGGCGGCGGGCATCGCCCGCAACGCCAACGTCTATGCCGAACTGGGCAGCACCTGGCGCTATTCCATGCGCGATCCCGACTCGGCCGCGCACCTGCTCGGCAAGCTGTTGAAACATGTCGGCGAGGACAATGTGCTCTACGGCTCGGACTGCATCTGGTACGGCTCGCCCCAGGACCAGATCCAGGCCTTCCGCGCTTTCCAGATCTCGGAGCGGCTGCGCGCGGCGCACGGCTATGCGGAAATGACGCCCAAACTCAGGGCCAAGATCCTGGGCCTGAACGCCGCCCGCCTGCACGGGATCGAGGTGGACGAGGTACTGCGCCGCGCCCGCCGAGACACGATCGAGCACCGCCGCCAGGCCTACCGGGAACGACCCGACCCGCATTTCACGACCCATGGCCCCAAGACCCGGCGGCAATTTCTGGGGTTGTTAAAGGCGCGCGGTGGATCGCCGGTCTAACGCGGGACCACCTCTGGGTTCACCACGTTGATCGGGCGGCCGGCGTCGAACGCGAGGATCTGCTCGAAGATGTCGGTGAACTGCAGCTCGTACTCCTCCGCCGTGACGTAGCCGATGTGCGGCGTGGCGACGAGGTTGGAGAGGGCGAGCAGCGGGTCGGCCGGGTCGGTCACGGGCTCCGTGTCGAAGACGTCGATCGCGGCCCCGCCCGGCCGGCCGGCCCGCAGGGCGGCGAGGAGCGCGCCGGGTTCGATCAGGCCGGCGCGGCTGGTGTTGACGAGGATTGCATCCGGTTTCATCCGGGCGAGGTCGTCGGCCGTGACGATGCCGCGCGTGGCGTCGACCAGGCGCATGTGCAAGCTCACCACGTCCGCCGTGGCGTAGAAGGTCGCCTTGTCGGGCGCCGCCACGTGGCCGTCGGCGATGGCGCGCTTGCGCGAGTCCTCGCGCGCCCAGACCAGCACCTTCATGGCGAAGACCTCGCCGAAGCGGGCAATCTCCCGTGCGATCCTGCCATAGCCGTGGATGCCGAGGGTCTTGCCGCGAAGCGTCGTGCCGACGCCGATCTGCCAGCGGCCGGCCTGGAGCGAGCTCATCTGTTGGGGGATTCGCCGCGCCGCCGCCAGCAACAGGCCCCAGGTGAGTTCCGCCGTCGCATGGCTCGGCGTGCCCATGTGCAGGTCCGAGCACAGGGTGATGCCGAGCCGCGTGCACTGGGCGACGTCGATATGGGGATAGACGCTCCGCTGGCTGATCAGGCGGAGCTTGGGCAGACGTTGCAAGAGCGGGCCACGGATATGGGTGCGCTCGCGGATCAGCACCAGGGCCTCGGTCTCCGCCAGCCGCTCGGAGAGCGCCTCGAGGTCCTGGCAATGGTCGTTCCAGATCGCGACCTCGTGGCCGTCGAGCTTGGCGAAGCAGGGCAGGTGGCGAAGGCTGTCGTGATAATCGTCGAGGATCGTGACCTTCATCAGGCGGCGCGAACGGTGCGGCCGTGCTGGCCGAGGAACCGTTCACCCGCGGCCGTCACCAGCACGTGCGGGACTTCGAAGCCCGCGCGCCGGCGTTCCACCAGGCCGCGCTCGACCGCGTCCTCCCAAACGGGGAGGCGCGGACAGGAGGTCCGCCAAGCGTCCATTACATCGTCGTAGCGGCGCGGCGCGCGGGCGACCCACTCCACGAGATCCAGGATCAAGGCTTCGGGCGCGTTCAGCATGACTAGCCCTCCTTCGAGCCGCTGACGGAGACCGATGATGTTAATTTAGGGGATTATATACCGGAGTCACAATCCGGTCGTCTCACTCATCCTCTACCGATGGTCTTGACCGTCATAGGCTGAAGCGCCACCCGCGCAAGCTCTTCGGGCGTCGTGTCGATGCTTACGTCTTCCTCTAGCTCCGCCTTGCTTGGCTGGTAGGTCGCGGGCCGCACCCGCACTTCGGGCTTGTCCTTGGTCATCGTCGCCTCCCTATGCCGCACGCGGCATTTCCGGTTTTCGTCCCTCGAAGAAATCTTCGATGGTGTAAATCTGAATCGTCGGCACTTCCATGAAACGGCCCGCGCTGGCGGCCGCATTGCGCATGTTAGTCGTCACACGTTCGTCAAAACATGTAAACACGCCCAAGTCAGCCTCGGCTTGTTGGCGGGCGCCATTGAACGCCTGAACGTCGCCAGGGCTGGTGCCGCCGCCCTTCACCTGCGAGACGACATCAATGAACTGGCCCTTGCGGATGGGGAACCGTCCGCGCCCGTCTATACCTTTGTCGCCGCGCTGGCGTTTGTTTGCTTCCATGCCGTCCACAAGCGAGGCGGCCCACCGCTCAAAGCGGAATTTGTCGAGGTCAGCTAGCGTCTTAGCGTCATCGCGTGTCTTCGGCAGCCCTATAAATTCTACATCATCCCATAGGCTGTCGAAGTGGCCCCGCAGGCGTTCTTCGATCACCTTGCAAGCGTTTACGCAAATGTCGATCCCGATCCAATTCCTATTAAGGTTCTGTGCGGCATGGACGGTAGTTCCACAACCACAGAAGGGGTCTAACACAAGGTCGCCCTCGTTAGAACTGGACCGGATGATGGGTTCCACTAGCGCCGTCGGTTTCTGTGTAGGGTAACCTAAGCGTTCTTTGAGATTCACATGTACTGGGGGGATATCATCCCAAATGTCTTGCAGTGCCTTTCCTTGCATTTCGTCAAGATAAATCTTGTAGCGAGGCGTCCCTGTGCGACTATACGCAATCCGCCCTTCCGCCTCTAAGCGATCCATGTTTTCTTTCGAGTAAGCCCAATAGCGTCCGGCTGGAGGGAGTTTTCCTCGCCATTCGTAACGAGTATCACCACCAGGCTTTGCGGCGTGTAGGGGTTGGGTTTGGTAACGACGCCCTGCCTCGTCTGTATTGCGATACGCCGAATTAATGTAATGGCTAATCCCTTTGCTTCCGGTCACACCAGATGTTGATCGGCCTTCTACGTTCCCGGCACGGTTTTCGGACCGTGCCGGGGGATGTGCGGGAGCTTTTGGACTTGAGGAAGTTGGTTTCGAGTGCTGTCAGGCAGACTGGAGGGCCGGTATTCGGCTCCGATTGAGGCTGATCGGAGGGCGGGCGGTGGCTGGCGCCCGGCCTGCCGGGATCAGACGTGTTGTCCGACGATGTCGCGGTAGTCGGCGGGTCGCAGGCGCGTGCCGATGCCGAGCAGGGTATCGAAAGCCGTTGCGGTGTGGCGGCGGCGGTTCCAGCGGAACACGAACTCGTCGAGGTAGCGGCGCAGATGGGCGCGGCGCAGGCCATGGAAGGTTCCGAGCGCCCAGCGCTTCAGGTTCGAGAACACACGATGGATCCACGTCAGCACGAGATGGGCGGGCGTTGCACCGACGACCTTGGGCTGGTGGTCGTGGTCGGGCAGGCCGCAATAACCGCTCCAGCCATCGGTAATCACCCGCGCGCCCGGCGCCGAGGTTCCGGCAACGAAGGCACGAAGGCTGCGCGCGGAGAAATCCCCGATCGGCGCCAGCCGGATGCGGCGTGGCTCGCCCTCGGGCGATAGCTCGACCGCGCCGGCAATGCGCATCTTGCCTTGTGGGCTGCGACCTTGCCCGCCTGTGGCCGGGTCTTTTGCGGTGCGGAACGGGAGGGTGGCCTCATCGATCTCGATCAGGTCCTCAAGCAGGCTGCGATCCGGATTGACCATGGCACGGCGCAGCTTGTGCAGCAGGAGCCAGGCACTCTTGTAACTGCCGAGCCCGAGCTGGGCCTGGAGTTGCAGGGCGGAGATACCATTCGAGTGGCTGGTCACGATGTGAACGGCCATGAACCAGGTCTTCAGGGGCAAGTGGCTGCGGTGCATGATCGTGCCTGCGGTCACCGAGGTCTCCTTCCCGCAGGCCGCACATTCCCAGCTCGCCCGGCGCCGCTTCAGTTCCCAGCCCCTGTCATGGCCGCAGGCGGGGCAGACGAAGCCGTCGGGCCAGCGCCTGGCGGCGAGATGCCGGGCACAGGAGGCTTCATCGGGAAAGCGCGCCTCGAAGGCGGCGCGGGACATGGGGCGGTCATATTTCCAGCGGCTGGCCATGACGGAACATTACACGAACATGCTGCCGACGCCCACCAGAAACTCAACATCTCGTCAAACCGGGCTCAAAGGGATAAGCCCTTTAATGTATTGTTGGTCGTATGGAACATAAACAATGTTCCATGTCGGTGACGTGCCTTTTGAAAACCTCAATATTGTGTCGTGAATGCGCCCCATATGGCGGGCTCCTTGCGATACGTCACTATGGGCGCCAGTTCTTTTCCAAACGAGTTCGTTCTTGAAATTCTCAACTCCGAAAACTGCATCCATAACCACCTTAAGGTAGTGACTCATGGTGGGATCGCAATGGAGATATATTGAGCCAGAACCCTTTAGCACACGGTGGCATTCGCGAAGCCGGTTTGCCATGTAGGACAGATAGGCCAGTTGAGAGTTCTCACCCAGTATCCGACGCAACCCTTCAATTGCATCAGCTAGACGAGTATCGGACGCCACCTCGTGGAAGTCATCAACAGCCTCATGCCAGCTCCACGTATCATCGAACGCCACCCATTGAGCACCGCCGATGAAGGCGTTGTAGAGCCGCTTAGAGTTGAATGGTGGGTCGAGATAGATCAGGTCGACTGACTCGTCGGTGATATCCTCACGCATGACATCAAGGCAATCGCCGAAATAGAGCCGGTTGGTAGCCGGAGCAGACATGACCCCGCCCCTACGCGATCAAGTCCCGATACGGCAGGTGCTTCCCTTCCAAGCCCTTCACCACCCCGCCCATGATGTTGATGGTATCGGCTTCCCGATCATTGTGCCGGCCAGCGAACTCGCCGACATACCGATCAAGGTGCTTTTCGCTGAAGTGGTGGAAGGTGCCGTGGTAGCCCCGCTTCAACATGGACCAGAAAGACTCGACCCCGTTGGTGTGCGCCATCCCGCGAACGTACTCACCGGCGGAATGGCAAACCGCCTCGTGGTCGAAGGGCAGCCCTTCGTAGGCGCTGGCATCGTCGGTGAACACCTTGGCGTCAGGGGCCGCGTGCTGGGCAACGAAGCCTTGGAGGGTCGGCTTGTCGGTGGCCGGCACTGATCGGGCCACGACGCGATTGGTGGCCCGATCCTTCACGCCTACGACGGCAGTCTTGCCGACTGCGCCGCGCCCCGTCAGCTTCGGGCGCTTCGCCTTGGGCATGTTCTTGCGCTTGCCGCCGATGTACGTCTCATCGGCCTCTACGGGCCCGGTGAACATGCCGCCATTGTCGGCCTTCCACCCTTCGCGGAGCCTGTGGGCCAGATACCACGCCGACTTCTGCGTGATGTTCAGGTCACGATGCAGCTTCATGCTCGACACGCCCTTGAGGTTGGTTGCCAGCAGGTAGATGGCGATGGCCCACTCCCGGTTGAGAACGGCGGCGCAATAATCCCCCACTGAAGCGGCCGGTCGATCCGGCTGCGGCGGACCAAAATGGGACCGCGTATAGCCTTCTGTCAGGGTTGCTCTGACTGGAAGGCGGGGGGGATGTATCGGGTGGAGTTGTACGCACGGGTTCGGCGGGCGTGTCGTGTCGAGGGAATGAGCACCCGCGAGGCCTCGCGGGTGTTCGGGCTGGACCGCAAGACGGTACGCAAGATGCTGTCGTTCTCGGTGCCGCCGGGGTATCGCCGCGGCAAGCCGCCACGGCGGCCGAAGCTGGGTCCGTTCACGGGGATCATCGATCGGATTCTGGAAGACGATCGGACCAGCCACCACAAGCAACGGCAACTGCGAAGCGCATCTTCGACCGCCTCCGGGACGAGTACGGTTTCACGGGCGGCTACACCATCGACTACGTTCGCCGCGGCAAGCCGCCACGGCGGCCGAAGCTGGGTCCGTTCACGGGGATCATCGATCGGATTCTGGAAGACGATCGGACCAGCCACCACAAGCAACGGCACACTGCGAAGCGCATCTTCGACCGCCTCCGGGACGAGTACGGTTTCACGGGCGGCTACACCATCGTGAAGGACTACGTTCGTGAGCAGGGGCTTCGGTCGCGTGAGGTGTTCGTGCCACTCTCCCATTCCCCCGGTCACGCCCAGGCGGACTTCGGCGAAGCGATGGCGGTGATCGGCGGCGCGTTACGGAAGATCCACTTCCTTGCCTTCGACCTTCCCCACAGTGATGGTTGCTTTGTTGCGGCCTATCCGGCGGAGACGACCGAAGCATTCTGCGATGGCCACAACGCGGCGTTTGCCTTCTTCGGCGGCGTCCCCCGATCCATCCTGTACGACAACACCAAGCTGGCGGTTGCCCGGATCCTGGGCGATGGGAAGCGGCAGCGAACGCGCGTCTTCACGGAGCTTCAGTCCCACTATCTGTTCGAGGACAGGTTCGGCCGGCCGGGCAAGGGCAACGACAAGGGCAAGGTCGAGGGACTGGTCGGCTTCATCCGGCGGAACTTCCTGGTCCCCGTCCCGCGTGCCGAGAGCTTCGCGGCCCTCAACGATGCTCTCGCCGAACAGTGCCGCCGGCGCCAGGCGGCGCGGCTGCGGGGCCACAAGGAGACCATCGGCGAGCGTCTCGAGCGGGATCGTCAAGTTCTCTTGCCATTGCCGCCTGCTCCCTATGATGCCTGCGATAAGCGCCCTGGACGGGCGAGTTCGCTGTCGCTGGTGCGTTACCGCGGCAACGACTATTCCGTGCCCGTGGCCTACGGCCACCGTGAGGTGCTCATCCGGGGCTACGTCGATGAGGTGGTGATCAGCTGCGGGGCCGAGGTGATCGCCCGGCACCGCCGGTCCTACGACAGCGAGGACCTGATCTTCGACCCGCTGCATTACCTGCCCTTGATCGAGCAGAAGATCGGCGCCCTCGACCAGGCCGCGCCATTGGCGGGCTGGGACCTGCCCGAGGCCTTCATCACTCTGCGGCGGCTCCTCGAAGCTCGTATGGGCAAGGCAGGCAAGCGCGAGTACGTCCAGGTGCTCCGTCTACTGGAGACCTTCCGGCTCGAGGAGGTCGAGGGTGCGGTCGGCGACGCCCTGCGGCTCGGCGCAATCGGCTTTGATGCGGTGAAGCACCTGGTACTGTGCCGCATCGAGCGGCGGCCGCCCAGGCTCAACCTCGACGTCTATCCGTATCTGCCGCGCGCCCGGGTCGCGATGACGTCCGCCAAGTCGTACATGAGCCTGCTGTCGGGGCTCGGCGCATGACCGACACACCGCAAGTGCTGCTCGCCCACCACCTCAAGACGCTGAAGCTGCCGACCTTCCTGCGCGAGTACGACAAGATCGCCCGGCAGTGCGCCTCGGAAGGCGTCGATCACGTCCGCTACCTGTTGAGACTCGCCGAGCTCGAGCTGATCGACCGCGAGCGCCGCATGGTCGAGCGGCGCATCAAGGCGGCGCGCTTCCCCGTGGTCAAGAGCCTCGACAGCTTCGACTTCAAGGTCATCCCCTCGCTCAACAAGGCGCTGGTCCTGGAGCTGGCCCGCTGCGAGTACATCGAGCGCCGCGAGAACCTCATCGCGCTCGGCAACAGCGGCACCGGCAAGACCCACATCGCCCTCGGTCTCGGCTTGGCGGCCTGCCAGAAGGGCCTCTCGGTCGGCTTCATCACCGCCGCCGCACTGGTCCACGAGCTCATCGAGGCCCGCGATGACAAGCAGCTGCTGAGGTTCCAGAAGAAGCTCGCCACCTACAAGCTTCTGATCGTCGACGAACTCGGCTTCGTGCCGCTGTCGAAGACCGGCGCCGAGCTGTTGTTCGAGGTGTTCAGCCAACGCTACGAGCGGGGCTCGACCCTGGTCACCACCAATCTGCCCTTCGACGAATGGACCGAGGTGTTCGGCTCCGAGCGCCTCACCGGCGCTCTCCTCGACCGCCTCACCCACCACGTCAACATCCTCGAGATGAATGGCGAGAGCTACAGGCTCAACCAGAGCCGCAGGCGTCAAACCCCGACGGCGAACTGAACCGACCACCCAACCCACGCTTGACCCCGTGGGCCCACAGGTCCCTCCCGCGCGCGCCGCCGCGTCGGCCTGTTGAGGGCACGCCGCGTCGCACCCGGGGCCCTCCCATGGACTAGGGGACAAGCCCGCAGCCGCCAAGTGGTCCCTTCTTACACCGCCACGGTGGTCCCTTTTTGCTCCGCCATTGACACCCGGTAGCCGAGCTGGGTGCGGTGCATGACGGTGCCGGTCTTCAGGGAGAACATGGGCCGATTCGGGCAGCCCCGGCAACGGTGCGTCATGGAGCGGTGCTTGATGCCAGCTTGGACGTTCAGGGAGCCGCAGTGCGGGCAGGTCGGACCATCGGGCCAGCGCTGGGCCGCAATCCACTTCTCCGCAGCCTCATCGGTCGGGAACATGGCGGTGATCTCGATCAGTGAGATACCCTTGCGGTGAGCCTTCCCCGGTGCCTTGCTTGCCATGTCTCTGCCTCCCTGAATTGTGACTCCGTTGTAACACGGCTTGGGGTGGGGCGCAAGAGGAAATTGTGACTCCGGTATATAATCCCCTTAATTTAGGGCGTCCCGCACCGCTATTCCAGTCACCGCTGGCGGCGGCGGCGACATCTCCCTAAGCTCGCCCGTGGCGAGACCCGGAGGGAGGGGTGCCCATGGGCGCGAAGCCGATCAAGAACGCCGCCGAGCATATAGCCAGCCTCAAGGACGGTCGCAGCGTTCATATCGAAGGCCGGTCGGTCGACGACGTCACCACGCACCACGCCTTCCGCAATTCGGTGGCGACGGCGGCGAGCCTCTACGACTACCAGGCCGATCCGGCGAACGCGGAGCTGATGACCTTCGAATCTCCCACCAGCGGACGCCGCGTCAACCGCGCCTGGCAGATGCCGGAGAGCTACGAGGACCTGGTGCTGCGCCGCGAAGCGTTGGTCGCCTGGGCGGAACAGCATGGCGGTTTCATGGGACACTCGCCCGACCATCTCGCCTCCGCCGTCACCGGCCAGCTGATGGGGCTGGAGATGTTTCGCGCGCACGATGCCAAGCGGGCCGAGGCCTTCTGGAACTATTACGTCCACGCCCGCGACAACGACCTCTACCTCACCTACGTCATCATCAATCCCCAGGTCGACCGCTCGAAAGCCGCGATCGAGCTGGGGCGCGACGATCCCATGCTCCGCATCGTCGACGAGGATTCGGCGGGCGTCACGGTCCGAGGCGCCAAAATGTTGGGCACCAGCTCGATCATGGCGAACGAGGTCTTCGTCGCCCACCTGCAGCCGCTTCGCGCGGACGAGGTCGACTACGCGATCTGCTGCGCCCTGCCGATGGCGACCAAGGGCCTCGAGGTGCTCTCCCGCCGGTCCTACGAGGGGCGGGCGGGAAGCGAGTTCGACGACCCGCTGGCCGCCCGCTACGACGAGAACGACGCGCTGCTCTATTTCGACGACGTACGCGTGCCGTGGGAGCGGATCTTCGTCCACCGCGACCCAGAGATGTGCCGGCGCCAGTTCCACGACACGCCCGGCCACATCTACCAGAACTACCAGGCGCAGATCCGTCTCACCGTGAAGCTCAAGTTCCTGGTCGGCCTCGCCCGCCAGATCACCGAGATAATTGGCACCGTGAAGATTCCCTCGGTGGTCGACACATTGGGCCGCTTGGCGGCCCGCGCCGCCCAGGTCGAGAGCATGCTCTGGGGGACGGAGGCCAAGGGGCAATACTGGGGCAAGTATTTCGTGCCCGATCGCCATGCGGTCTATGCCGCCCAGACCCTGACGCAAGAGCTCTACCCGGAGATGATCACCACGCTCAGGGAGCTGGCGGGCGGCGCCTTGATCATGTTGCCGTCGGCCGCCGACGACTTCGCCGACCCCCACCTGGCCCACATCATCGAAAGCGTGCAGCACTCGGCCGACGGACGCAGCGACCGGGAACGGATCAAGCTGCTGAAACTGGCGTGGGACGCCATCGGCTCCGAGTTCGCCGGCCGGCACGTGCAGTATGAGATGTTCTATGCTGGCGCCCAGTTCGTCACCCGCGGGCACAGCTTCCGCACCTACGACTGGGACGCGGCGGGGCGTCTGGTCGATACCATCGCGAACCGCTACGACCTGGAGGGTTCGCTCCCGGCTGCCACCGATTAGCCTCGCCCGGGATTTTGATGTAACAACCCTTCACATGAGCGGGGCGGGCAAACGGGCCAGGCGGCGGGGCTACCACCACGGCAATCTGCGGGAGACGCTGGTGCAGGCCGCGCTGGACCTCATCGGCGACAAGGGGCTCGCCGGCTTCACCTTCGCCGAGGCGGCCCGCTGGGCCGGCGTCAGCCCGGCCGCGCCCTATCGCCACTTCCGCGACCGCGACGAGCTGCTGGTCGACGTCGCCACGCGCGGCTTCGAACGGCTGGCCGAGGCGCTGGCGCGCGACTGGGACCGGGGCCGGCCGGAGCCGTACCGCGCCTTCGAAAATTGCGCGCGCGCCTATCTCGCCTTCGCCCGGACGGAGCCCGCCTATTTCGCCGCCATGTTCGAATCCCGCCTGGCGCCCGATGCCGGGCCCGGGTTCGATGCCACCGCCGAGGCCGCCATCGCCGTGCTCGGCCAGGCGGTCGAGGCCTTTTCGGCCCTGATGCCGGCCGACGAGCGCCCGCCCGCGCGCATGATGACGCTGCACGTCTGGGCGCTCCTGCACGGCATCGCCTCGCTCTTCGCGCGCGGCGACGAGGCCCGCCGGCCGCTGCCGATGACGCCCGAGGAGCTGTTGGAATCGGCCCTGCTGCTCTATCTGAAGGGTCTCCGCTAGCCGGCCACGGGCAAGGCGGAATAGGGCATCGTTTTTCCGCCTGGCCGGGGACACGTCACGGTTAACAATCCCACCACGGCGGCCAATCTAGGTGAATGTAAACAACATTTACATGAGGGAGAGATGGAACTCGCGGCAAAAATCGACGACTACGGCAAGCCGGCCTGGATCGGACTGCTGATCGTCAGCTTCTTCGTCTTCTGGCCCCTGGGCCTGGCTCTGCTGGCCTACCTGATCTGGAGTGGACGCATGGGATGCTGTAACGGACGTGGCGAACGCCACTGGAACGAGGCGCGGGAGTGGATCCGCAATGCCTGGTGGCGCGGCGCGCGGCGCCGGGCGCCCACCAGCGGCAACGGCGCCTTCGACGAATATCGCGACGACATGTTGCGCCGCCTGGAGCAGGAGCAGCGCGACTTCAAGGCCTTCCTCCACCGCCTGCGCATGGCCCGCGACAAGGCCGAATTCGACCAGTTCATGTCGGAGCGCCGGGATCCGGGCGCGGCGGACGCCACCCAGGTCTGAGAGCGGCCTCGCGCAAGCGCGGTCGAACGGTCCGGCGCCGGAGTCCCCCCCTCCGGCGCCGGATTCCGTCGTCGTCCGATCGGGTGGGAGGCGGGCTCACGCCCGCGACCCGCAAGCGACGTCACCAAGTCGCGGGCATCTCGCCGGGGCTTCAGGCGGCCTTCTCCTCTTCCCGCGCCGTGATCACCTGGTCGGCGAGGCGGCCGGTCAGTTCCTGCAGGCGCTCGAAGCGCGACTGATAGGAGGCGACGCCCTGGGTCAGCGACCGCAGCTCGACGATAATGTCTTGCATTTCGGATTCCGGGATCGTGCCGCTGACCAGGTCCCAACCCGGCCAGCCAGGGCGCGAATCGAAGCCCAGGACCTGGCCGCGCCGGCCGCTCAACACCTGGTTGATGCGGGGCGTGAACTCCGAGGGCACCATCACGTCGATATGCATGATCGGCTCCAGCAGGACCGGATCGCATTTCGGCATGCCCTCGCTCATGGCGATGCGCGCGGCCGTCTTGAAGGCGATTTCCGAGCTGTCGACCGCGTGGAACTGGCCGTCGTAGAGTTCGACGAGGACGTCGACCACGGGGAAGCCGAGGGGGCCGTTGACGAGGAAGTCCTTCACCCCCGATTCCACCGCCGGGATGTATTGCCGGGGCACCACGCCGCCGACGATCGAATCCTTGAACTCGAAACCGCCACCGCGTGGCAGCGGCTTGATCGTCAGATGCACGTCGCCGAACTGGCCGTGCCCGCCCGACTGCTTCTTGTGCCGGCCATGCTGCTGCACCGTCTTGCGGATTGCCTCCTTGTAGGGGACGCGCGGCCGGCGCGTGGAGACGGCGAGACCGTACTTGTGTTTCAGCCGATCGGTGGCGATACGGAGGTGGATATCCCCCTGGCCGCGCAGCACCAGCTCGTGCGTCGCGTCCATTTGTTCGTAGATGAGCGAGGGATCCTCGTCCGACAGGCGCGAGAGCGCCCCCGAAAGCTTGACCTCGTCGTCCCGCTTTTCCGCCGCGATGGCGAGCGAGAAGACCGGCGACAGGCCCTCGGGGGACGCCAGCGCCGGCGCCTCCTTGCCGTCGGTCAGCACCTCTCCGGTCTTGGCGGAATCGAGCCTGGCCAGCCCGACCACCTCGCCCGGACCCGCCTCCGAGATCTTCTCCGTGTTGTGGCCCATCATGCGGAAGAGGCCGGCGACCCTCTCGCCGTTCAAGGTCATGCCGTCCTTCACCGTGCCGCTCCAGATGCGCGAGATCGAGAGCTTGCCGGCATGCTGGGTGTGGAAGGTCTTCAGCACCTGGGCGACCATGTCGTCGCCGTCCATGCCGACGCGATCGGCGGCGGCTTGCGCCCCCGGCACCTCGTGGCGCAGGAACTTCAACAACCGGCGCACGCCGTTGTCCTGCTCGGCCGAACCGATCATCACGGGCACTATCTGTCCATCCCGGAAGGCCTGGGTGAGGTTGGCGTAAATCTCGTCGTCTTCCGGTGTCTCGTCCTCCAGTACTTTCTCCATCAGCTCGTCGGAGAAATCGGCGAGCTTCTCCAGCATTTCGTAGCGCGCGAGTTCGTAATCGTCGCCGGCGTCGGCCGGCAGATCGATCCGTTCCGAGGCGGCGCCCGCCTGGTAATGGAAGACGCGCTGACTGGGCAGGTCGATATAGCCGCCAACCGCCTCGCCGTTCCTGAGCGGCATATGGCGCAGGATCATGGGCGTGTCCGACATCGCCCCGACCGCATCCAGCAGGCCGGCGATGTCGCTGTTCTCCTTGTCCACCTTGTTGACGAAAAGGATGCGGGGAATCCCCTGATCGGCCAGCATCTTCAGCAGCGGCACGGCGGCCAGGGCCTTGTCGGCCTCCGGCTCGGTGACGACGATCGCCGCGTCGACGCCGAGAACCGCATTGCGGCTCTCTTGCAAAAGCTCGATCGAGCCCGGGCAGTCGAGGAAGGTGAGGCGGTCGCCGAGGTAGGTCGTCGTGGCGACGTTCAACTCCGTCCCCATGCCGCGTTCGCGCGCCTCGGGCGCGCTGTCGCCGACCGTGTTGCCGGCGTTCGCCGTACCCTTGCGCCCGACCGCCTCGGTCGCGAACAGAATGCTTTCGAGGAGCGTCGTCTTACCGCTGAGATACGGGCCTAGGATGGCGACGCTCCTGGGTCCGGTGGGCTTCGATGTGCTCATGGGTTTTGGCCTTTCCTCGGAATTCCGTTGTTTTCCGCCCCTCCCGGACGGTTTCCGGCGGATCCGGCCACGATGTGACCGATCCTTGACCCCATGTTTTCAAATCCGGGGCGTGACTCGCAAGGAGAATCCGAGTCGGGGCGTCAATCGGTTCCGTCGACATAGGGCGAGAGGGCGGCGGCGATGGCCCCATGGACCGGTGTCGCCACGCCCATCTCGGCGCCCAACCGAGCCACCAGGCCCGAAAGATGCCGCAACTCCAGGCGACGGCCTTGGCGCAGGTCGTTGTGCATCGAGGTGGTCATCTCGGGTGGAAATTTCTCCGAGACGGCGATCATCGTTTCGACGATGTCGTCGTCGGGGTTGACGCCCTTGGCCCGGGCCACGGCGACGATCTCCTCCATGGCGTCGCGCGCCAGGCTCCGGAGATCGGGGTCCGTGTAGAGGTCGCGGATGTGCACCCGGGCAAGCGCGGTGAGGCCCGCATTGCTGGCCAGAAGGACGAACTTGGTCCAGAGCGTCTTGTCGATGTCGTCGGAGACCTCCACCTCGATCCCCGCCTCGGCCAGTACCCCGGCGATCGCCCGGGTCCGCTCGCTTCTGGAACCGTCCCGCTCGCCGAAAACGACCCGGTCGCTCGGATTGGTGCGCCGGATATGGCCGGGCTCGACGATGGCGGCGCCGATGTAGGTGGCCCCCGCCAGGACCCGGGTGGAATCGACGAAGGCACCGATCCTACCGTCCCGCTCGCCGAAAACGACCCGGTCGCTCGGATTGGTGCGCCGGATATGGCCGGGCTCGACGATCTGCAAGGTGATCACGAGCGATCACGAGCGTTTCCGGGCCGATGAGCGGCCGCATGGCTTGCGCCGCCGTCTCCGTGTCGTAGAGCTTGACGCAGAACAAGACCAAGTCGACCGGGCCGAAATCATCCGGCCGCTCGCTCGCCTGGACCGCCGGCAGTCGGATCTCCTCGCCGTGGCCCGTCAGCCGGAGCCCGCGCTCCCGCATCGCCCGGAGATGGGCGCCCCGTGCGATGAAGACCACGTCGTTGCCGACGTGTGCCAGCTTGGCGCCATAGACGCCGCCGACCCCGCCGGTGCCGAAGACGGCGATCCTCAAGACGCCGATCCCTCGGCCCAGGGTTTCAGCGCGGCATACATCACCCGGTGCATCGGCGCCTCCAGCCCGTGCTTTTGCGCCATTCGCCAGATCGCGCCGGACAGCCACTCGACCTCCAACCGGTTGCCCGCTTCGAGGTCCATGGCCATGGAGGCGCGGGTGCCCGGGGCCATCTGGTCGACCGTCGCCATGATGTCGGCGGCCTCTTCGCCCAGGCCGTGGCCCTCGGCGGCCGCGACCGCCAGCGCTTCGCCATGGGCGGCAACGAACATCTCCCGCATCTCCGGATCCTCCCGGATCGGCCCGATCGTTTGGCGGGTCAGCGTCGTGGCGCCGGCCATCGTCGCGAGGAAGGCGAACTTGCGCCAGATCAGGTCGAGGATGTCGCCCGAAAGCCGACCATCGATCCCGGCCGCCCGGACCGCTTCGTCGAAGGCCTCCATCCGGCCACCGTTGTCGCCGTCGAGCTCGCCGTAGGCGAGCGCCGGGGGAATGGCGAAGTGGCGTACCAGGCCGGGCTCGACGATGCCGGCGGAGATATAGGCGACGCCGCCCACCACATGTTCCGCGCCTAGGATCGGAATCAGCCGATCCTGGGAATCCACGCCGTTCAGCAGCGAGATCACCGCCGTCCCGGGGCCGATCAGCGGCTTGCAGGCCGCGCCCGAGGCCTCGACGTCCCAGAGCTTGGTGGCGAAAAGCACGATGTCGACCGGCCCGATCTCGCCTGGATCGTCGCTCGCCCGCGCCGGCTGGACATGGACGTCGCCAGTGGCCTGGCTTTCGATCCGGAGGCCCTTTTCCCGGATCACCGCCAGATGGGCGCCCCGGGCGATGAAGCCGACGTCGAGGCCCGAGGCCGCTAGTTTGCCGCCGAAATAACCGCCGACGCCGCCGGTCCCCATTACCGCTATTTTCATCGGTTTCAGTCCTCGTGTTCGATTCTGGTCAACGCCGCGTCGATATCGGCGCTCGTCAGCGACCAGGTGTTGTCGAGATAGGCGACGACCTCGGCCATGAAGGCCTGGTGTCGGTCGAGGGCTCGGCCATCGTCGCCCAGATGGTCGGCCAGCATGGCGAGCGCCAGCTGCGCGGGCGAATCCCCTTCGTAGGTCCACTCGAAGCCGAGGTCGGTGATTTGCTCGATATCGGTCCTGGGATCGAGCGGCTGGCCGTCGACCCGGACGTCGATTCCGTCGATGGTCCGATCGCCGGTGTAAGTCTTCATGGGCGCGCCCTCCTCCGTGGGGTCAGGATATACGGGGAAACCCGCGCGAAGGCCAAGGGTCTCGGGTCGGCCGCCTCGCGCCCGCGCCGAATTCGCCGAGCGTGGCCGCGGGAGCGGGTGCGCGGGAGGCGATACGCCATCATCGACGTCGGATCGCGGCGCGAGTTCGGGCGCGATTCGGCGAGGGAGGCCATGCCGGCTTTTCGAGCCGGCTGCTCCTACGGCCGGCAAGATCTGGTAAATTACAAATATACCCCGACTCCTCGGGGACCCGAAAACGTACCGGCAATCCGTCCGTTGATCGATTCTTCTCGGGGGCATGAGTCGCGGTGGATTTCCGAGCGCCAAGGACCGCGGGGCCCTGAGGGCGGTGATGGGGCACCCGAGCGAGAGCCATGGGGTGGCGCGACACCATCACCGACGATTTCCCCATCATCTCGCACCAGGATTTCCGGGTTTTGGAGTGAGGATGAGTATATATGCGATACTGCTACGGCATCTAGGGTAGGGAAGAGGCGGTGACAGAATGCACATGCTGGACAGTCCTGGGAGTCCTGGATTTTGACCTCGGCGCTTCCATCCCCCGGCCGCCGTTTCGCCCGGCTCGCCTGTTCCGGGCTTCGAGACGGTTGGACTTTCGACGGATCGAGTCCTTGACGCGCCGGCGTTCGATCTTCGCCCTGGCCGGCCTCTTGCCGGCGCTGGCGCAATAGGGGACCGAGGTGCCGGGCGACACCACGGAACCGGGCCTCCCCGCATTGCGCATGGCCGTGGTCGGGCATTCGTGAGATGAGGCTACGATACCTCGCCGCATTGGGCGCCATTTGCCTCGGACTCGCCGCGTGGTGGTCCTCGGCGGGCGCGGCCAGCACGGAATGGCTCAGCATGCCGGCCGCTGGCGTACAGGGGAACGACGGTACGAGCTCCGAAGCCGGGGATGTCCCGGGCTCTGTTGAAAAGCTGAAGTAGGCGTCGTCCGCCTGGAGCCGCTAGGCTCTGGGTGCTGATTCCATCAAGGAGAACGACGCCATGACCAAGACTACACGCAACGACCGTTCCTCGGAACCATCCTGTCGGCTCTTGCCATCGATGCCGGAGGCCTTCGACGATCTGCGCATGAGCGTCGATCGCTTCTGCCTTTTGGCGGGCCTCGAGTCTTTGAACGAGATGATGTCGGCGGACGCGGAAGCCTTGTGCGGTTCGCGCCACGCCGGCTCGGGCGAGCGCAAGGGCCATCGATGGGGCACGACCCGGAGCGAGATCGCCTACCACGGCGGCAAAGTGAAGGTCGAGCGCCCTCGGGTGGGGGACTTCGCGGGTCGGGAGATGAGCCTGCCGAGTTGGGAGCTGCTGTCGGAACCCGAACTCTTGCAAGCCTGGGCGATGAATCTGATGGTGATCAACGTCTCGACCCGCAAGTATGCCCGCGCGGTGCGCCTGCCGGACGATGCGGGCGGCGATCTGCCGGCGGCATCGGGTGACGCAACCTCGAAGTCGGCGGTCTCGCGCCGTTTCGTGGCGTTGACGCGAAGCAAGCTGAAGGCCTGGCTGGCGAGCCCGCTCGACGATCTCGATCTCGTGGTGCTCCAGATCGACGGGCTCCATGTCGGCGATCACCTGATGGTGGCGGCGATCGGCATCGACACCGGCGGCGCGAAGCACGTGCTGGGCCTGGCCGAGGGCGCGACGGAGAACGCGGCCACGGTGCAAGCCATGCTCGACAACCTGATCGAGCGCGGTCTCGATCCCGAACGGCCTCGGCTCTACATCGTCGACGGCGCCAAGGCGCTCTCGAAGGCGATCCGGCGGACCTTCGGGCGGGCGGCGGCCCTCCAGCGCCGCCAGGTGCACAAGGGGCGCAACATCACGGACCGGCTGGACGAGAGCCTCCATGCCGGCGTCAGGAAGGTCTTGCGGCAGGCCTGGCAGCAGGACGACGCGGCCAAGGCCGAACGGCTCTTGCGCAACCTCGCCCGCCGTCTGGAGCATGACGCACCCGGCGTCTCGGGCTCGATCCTGGAGGGCCTGGACGAGATCCTGACCGTGATCCGGCTCGGCCTCCCGCCGCAACTTCGACACTCGCTGGCTTGCACCAACGCCATCGAGAACGCGATCGGCACCGTCCGGACGGTGCAGCGGAACGTCAAGCGCTGGCGCAACGCCGAGATGGCGCTGCGTTGGACCGCCGCCGGCCTCTTGGAGGCGCAAAAGACCTTCCGCCGCCTCAAGGCCTACCGCCAGCTCCCCATCCTCGACGCCGCCCCGCGGGAGGCGGTGAGAAAGGCCGGAGCAAAGTCCGTCATTGAAGACATCGAGGTGGCCGCGTAGCCTCTCGATCAGACGATGCCTATCTCGCACTTTTCAACATTGGGCGGGACATCGCCTCCGAAGCCTCCATCAGCGCGGACGGTCGCTATGTGGCGTTTCAATCCTTTGCCGCCATTTTGGTTGAGGGCGACACGAACAGCGCATCCGATATTTTCGTCCGAGACCGGCAGACGGGCACCACGGAAAGGGTCAGCGTATCCACCGCCGGCGACCAGGGGAACGGTGGTAGCTTATGGCCTTCCATCAGCGCGGACGGTCGCTATGTCGCGTTTTATTCCCTGGCATCCAATCTGGTCGGCGGCGACACGAACGTAAAGCCTGATATCTTCGTCCGAGACCGGCAGATGCACACCACGGAACGGGTCAGCGTCTCCACCGCCGGTGGTCAAGCGAATGATCCGAGCGAAGTCTCGTTCATCAGCGCGGACGGCCGCTATGTGGCGTTTTATTCCCTGGCATCCAATCTGGTCGGCGGCGACACGAACAATATCTGGGACATCTTCGTCCGAGACCGGCAGATGGGCACCACGGAATTGGTCAGCGTCTCTACCGCCGGCGACCAGGGGAACAATCATAGCTTCAACTCCTCCGTCAGCGCGGACGGTCGCTATGTGGCATTCCATTCCCTTGCATCCAATCTGGTCGGCGGCGACACGAACGGCGTCGAAGACATCTTCATCCGAGATCGGCAGATGGGCACGACGGAGCGGATCAGCGTCTCCTCTGCCGGAGAACAGGGGAATTTCAAGAGTCTA
This sequence comes from Alphaproteobacteria bacterium, assembly GCA_965226475.1. Classification (GTDB taxonomy): domain Bacteria; phylum Pseudomonadota; class Alphaproteobacteria; genus JASLMY01. The sequence continues at coordinate 1,361,447 of CBDDDJ010000003.1, forward strand.
CTCCCTTCCATCAGCGCGGACGGTCGCTACGTGGTGTTCTATTCCATTGCATTCAATCTGGTCGGCGGCGACACGAACAACACTTCCGATATCTTCATCCGAGACTGGCAGACGGGCACCACGGAACTTGTGAGCGTCTCCACCGCTGGCGAGCAGGGCAACCGTGATAGCGACCAACCAGTCGTCACCGCGGACGGTGGCGATGTCCCGCCCAATGTTGAAAAGTGCGAGATAGGCATCGTCTGATCGAGAGGCTACGCGGCCACCTCGATGTCTTCAATGACGGACTTTGCTCCGGCCTTTCTCACCGCCTCCCGTAGGGCGGCGTCGAGGATGGGGAGCTGGCGGTGGGCCTTGAGGCGGCGGAAGGTCTTTTGCGCCTCCAAGAGGCCGGCGGCGGTCCAACGCAGCGCCATCTCGGCGTTGCGCCAGCGCTTGACGTTCCGCTGCACCGTCCGGACGGTGCCGATCGCGTTCTCGATGGCGTTGGTGCAAGCCAGCGAGCGTCGAAGTTGCGGCGGGAGGCCGAGCCGGATCACGGTCAGGATCTCGTCCAGGCCCTCCAGGATCGAGCCCGAGACGCCGGGTGCGTCATGCTCCAGACGGCGGGCGAGGTTGCGCAAGAGCCGTTCGGCCTTGGCCGCGTCGTCCTGCTGCCAGGCCTGCCGCAAGACCTTCCTGACGCCGGCATGGAGGCTCTCGTCCAGCCGGTCCGTGATGTTGCGCCCCTTGTGCACCTGGCAGCGCTGGAGGGCCGCCGCCCGCCCGAAGGTCCGCCGGATCGCCTTCGAGAGCGCCTTGGCGCCGTCGACGATGTAGAGCCGAGGCCGTTCGGGATCGAGACCGCGCTCGATCAGGTTGTCGAGCATGGCTTGCACCGTGGCCGCGTTCTCCGTCGCGCCCTCGGCCAGGCCCAGCACGTGCTTCGCGCCGCCGGTGTCGATGCCGATCGCCGCCACCATCAGGTGATCGCCGACATGGAGCCCGTCGATCTGGAGCACCACGAGATCGAGATCGTCGAGCGGGCTCGCCAGCCAGGCCTTCAGCTTGCTTCGCGTCAACGCCACGAAACGGCGCGAGACCGCCGACTTCGAGGTTGCGTCACCCGATGCCGCCGGCAGATCGCCGCCCGCATCGTCCGGCAGGCGCACCGCGCGGGCATACTTGCGGGTCGAGACGTTGATCACCATCAGATTCATCGCCCAGGCTTGCAAGAGTTCGGGTTCCGACAGCAGCTCCCAACTCGGCAGGCTCATCTCCCGACCCGCGAAGTCCCCCACCCGAGGGCGCTCGACCTTCACTTTGCCGCCGTGGTAGGCGATCTCGCTCCGGGTCGTGCCCCATCGATGGCCCTTGCGCTCGCCCGAGCGGGCGTGGCGCGAACCGCACAAGGCTTCCGCGTCCGCCGACATCATCTCGTTCAAAGACTCGAGGCCCGCCAAAAGGCAGAAGCGATCGACGCTCATGCGCAGATCGTCGAAGGCCTCCGGCATCGATGGCAAGAGCCGACAGGATGGTTCCGAGGAACGGTCGTTGCGTGTAGTCTTGGTCATGGCGTCGTTCTCCTTGATGGAATCAGCACCCAGAGCCTAGCGGCTCCAGGCGGACGACGCCTACTTCAGCTTTTCAACAGAGCCCGGGACATCCCCCGGACGGTCGCTATGTCGCGTTTCACTCCGACGCATCCAATCTGGTCGGGGGCGACACGAATAACCAACATGACACCTCTGTCCGAGACCGGCAGAGGGGCACCACGGAGCGGGTCAGCGTCTCTACAGCCGGTGACCAGGGGATCGCGGGTAGCCTCGGGCCCGCCATCAGCCCGGACGGTCGCTATGTGGCGTTCAGTGGCCAGGCATCCAATCTGGTTAGCGGCGGCACGAACGGCGGGGGCGATGTCTTCATCCGAGACCGATATGGCTTTTTGGTCGGCCAGATCAGCGGAAACACCAGCGAACCATCCGGCACGGCCACCTTTTCGGTCGAATTGACGGCGGAGCCGACCGCCGACGTGGTGATCGGCCTTTCCAGCGGCGACCCGACGGAAGGCACGGTATCGCCCGCGACGCTGACCTTTATCCCAAACGACTGGTATTCGTCACAATCCGTCACCATCACGGGCGTCGACGATGATGTCGATGACGGGGTGAGTCGGACCCGATTTCCTTGGACACAGAATTGGCTTAATCGAAGTGTCCAAGGAGGACCGGAACATGGCCGATAATTTTGAGAAGAAAGTTGCTGTTGATGGGCCTGTGGTAAATGCGGGCGAGCTTGGCTCGTCCACGTTTTCCCCAGGCCAGGCTTTGCCGGCAGGCCCGCTGGGACTTGGCCAGCGATGGACGGTGGCGCGCAAGCGTGAGGTCGTTCCGCGGCTTTTGCGTGACGAGCCGGTGCAACTTCTGTCGCGCCAGTTGGGCGTAGAGATCTTCCGGCTCGAGCAGTGGCGTGAGAAAGCGATCGGCGGGATCGACGCCTCGCTCAAGCGACGCAAGGGCGATCCGGTGCAGGCGGAACTGGATAGCGCCATGAAGCGGATCGGAGAGTTGACCATGCAGGTGGAACTGCTGGAGGCCAAGACGGAGACCTTCGGCCCTTTGGGGCGGCGGAGGTCGCGGCGATGAGTGCCGCCACCTCGCCCGGCACGGGTCTGGCCTACGGCCTGCGGCGGGTCTGCGCCGCCTGGGGCATGGCCCGCTCCTCGTTCTACGCCATGACCTCCGGCCAGCACGCCGAGCAGCCGCCGGCAAAGCGTCGGGGACCGAAGCCCGCGATCTCGGACCAGGCGCTGCTGGTGGCGATCGAAGCCGACCTGGAGGCATCGCCCTGGGAGGGCGAGGGCTACCGCAAGGTCTGGGCTCGGCTTCGGGTCTGTCGCGACATCCGGGTTGCCCGCAAGCGGGTGCTCCGCCTGATGCGCGAGAACAATCTGCTCTCGCCCCATCGCTGCCGCCGCCGTGGCGGCAATCCCCATGACGGTGAGATCATCACTCATGCCCCGAACCTCATGTGGGGCACCGATGGCGTTCGGGTGTTCACGGTGGACGACGGCTGGGGCTGGATCTTCACCGCCGTCGAGCATTGGAACGCCGAGTGTGTCGGCTGGCATGTCTGCAAGCGCGGCGACCGCTTCGCCGCCCTGCAGCCGATCTCCATGGGGCTTGCCGGGCTGTATGGCTCGACCGCGGCCGGCGCGGCTCGGGGGCTGGCCTTGCGGATGGATCACGGCTCCCAGTATCTGTCGGACCACTTCACCAACCAGATCAAGTTCTGGGGCATCCAGCCGTCCTACGCCTTCGTCGCCGAGCCCCAGACCAACGGCGTCGCCGAGCGGTTCAATCGCACGCTGAAGGAACAGATCATCCATGGTCGCATCTACCGCAACATCGCGGAGCTGCGGGACGCCGTCCGCGACTTCGTCGAACTCTACAATGCCCAGTGGATCGTCGAAAAGAACGGCTACCTGAGCCCCGCTCAAGCTCGTCAGGCGTGGCACGCCGCGATCTCAATCAGGCCCGCCGCGTGAGACAAACTTGTGTCCAAGGAACCAGGTGCGCTACATGTCGATGACGGGGCTCAGGGCTACACCATCGTGCTGACGGCGGCCAGCGGCGATGCCGGCTATGACGTCCTCGATCCGCCGGACGTGACGGTCACCAATCTGGACGACGACACCGCCGGCGTCAGTGTCGTCGAGGTCAGCGGTTCCGGCACGACCTCGGAGGCCGGCGGCCTAGCCGTCAATACTCTGGCGCTGGACAGCGAGCCAACGGCGAATGTGAGCCTCGCCGTGTCCTCGTCCGACCCGGCCGAGGGAACGGTGTCACCCTCGACACTGACCTTTACCACCGACGACTGGTCGGATCCGCAAACCGTGACCATCACGGGCGTGAACGACGACTTGGACGATGGCGATAAGTTGTACAAAGTTATTTTGACCGTGGGGGTCAGCGGCGATGCCGCTTATAGCGGTTTCCCCCTTGACGACTTGGATATCACCAATATCGACGACGACACGGATTTCAGCGACCCCCAGGTCACAATCGGCGTGCCGGAAGACGGCTCGATTCCACAGTCTCTGGGATTGATCGAGGGCACCGCCGAGGATTCCGGAACGATCACCTCGGGCGTTGCTCTGGTGCAGCTACAGATAACCTGGGAGGGCAACGACGGCACGCACTACGTCGACAAGGATGGCGACGGATTTGCGTTTCTCGGCGGCACGGACCCGGTCTGGCTGGTAGCCAAGGACAACAACAGCGGCGGCCCAGATGACGAGAAGTGGTCGAGTTGGCAATTCAACTCGCAGAATATTTGGGCAAACAACGTCACCTATACGGTCAAGGCTCGGGCGAGGGACGGCGTGGGTGATGTCCCACCCAATGTTGAAAAGTGCGAGATAGGCATCGTCTGATCGAGAGGCTACGCGGCCACCTCGATGTCTTCAATGACGGACTTTGCTCCGGCCTTTCTCACCGCCTCCCGCAGGGCGGCGTCGAGGATGGGGAGCTGGCGGTAGGCCTTGAGGCGGCGGAAGGTCTTTTGCGCCTCCAAGAGGCCGGCGGCGGTCCAACGCAGCGCCATCTCGGCGTTGCGCCAGCGCTTGACGTTCCGCTGCACCGTCCGGACGGTGCCGATCGCGTTCTCGATGGCGTTGGTGCAAGCCAGCGAGTGTCGAAGTTGCGGCGGGAGGCCGAGCCGGATCACGGTCAGGATCTCGTCCAGGCCCTCCAGGATCGAGCCCGAGACGCCGGGTGCGTCATGCTCCAGACGGCGGGCGAGGTTGCGCAAGAGCCGTTCGGCCTTGGCCGCGTCGTCCTGCTGCCAGGCCTGCCGCAAGACCTTCCTGACGCCGGCATGGAGGCTCTCGTCCAGCCGGTCCGTGATGTTGCGCCCCTTGTGCACCTGGCAGCGCTGGAGGGCCGCCGCCCGCCCGAAGGTCCGCCGGATCGCCTTCGAGAGCGCCTTGGCGCCGTCGACGATGTAGAGCCGAGGCCGTTCGGGATCGAGACCGCGCTCGATCAGGTTGTCGAGCATGGCTTGCACCGTGGCCGCGTTCTCCGTCGCGCCCTCGGCCAGGCCCAGCACGTGCTTCGCGCCGCCGGTGTCGATGCCGATCGCCGCCACCATCAGGTGATCGCCGACATGGAGCCCGTCGATCTGGAGCACCACGAGATCGAGATCGTCGAGCGGGCTCGCCAGCCAGGCCTTCAGCTTGCTTCGCGTCAACGCCACGAAACGGCGCGAGACCGCCGACTTCGAGGTTGCGTCACCCGATGCCGCCGGCAGATCGCCGCCCGCATCGTCCGGCAGGCGCACCGCGCGGGCATACTTGCGGGTCGAGACGTTGATCACCATCAGATTCATCGCCCAGGCTTGCAAGAGTTCGGGTTCCGACAGCAGCTCCCAACTCGGCAGGCTCATCTCCCGACCCGCGAAGTCCCCCACCCGAGGGCGCTCGACCTTCACTTTGCCGCCGTGGTAGGCGATCTCGCTCCGGGTCGTGCCCCATCGATGGCCCTTGCGCTCGCCCGAGCCGGCGTGGCGCGAACCGCACAAGGCTTCCGCGTCCGCCGACATCATCTCGTTCAAAGACTCGAGGCCCGCCAAAAGGCAGAAGCGATCGACGCTCATGCGCGGATCGTCGAAGGCCTCCGGCATCGATGGCAAGAGCCGACAGGATGGTTCCGAGGAACGGTCGTTGCGTGTAGTCTTGGTCATGGCGTCGTTCTCCTTGATGGAATCAGCACCCAGAGCCTAGCGGCTCCAGGCGGACGACGCCTACTTCAGCTTTTCAACAGAGCCCGGGACATCCCCACGGCGTGGTAAATGTGACGATCGTCAGCCATACGTTTCTTTTTGGCTCAATTCGTGAAACGTATGCATTTGTGATAGAATGCCCGGAATGTCAGGAGGTTGGGTCATGGACGGCAAGGGTTTCCAGGTGTGGCTTTCGGCGGCGCGCGGGCTGACGCGCGTGCAGCGGCACGAGGCGCTCGCGGTGCTGTCGGGCCGGAGCGAAGGCGAGGCATCGAAGGCCGCGATCGAGCTTGGTGTGGACGAGGCCCGGCGCTGTCCGCACTGCGCGAGCGAAGGGGCGGTTTCGCGCGGTATGGCGCGGGGTCTGCGGCGCTACCAGTGCAAGGGCTGCGGCAGGACCTTCAACGCGCTGACCGGTACGCCGCTGTCGGGCCTGCACCACAAGGAACGCTGGCTGTCGTTCGGGGCGTCGCTGGCGGAGGGGGAGACGGTGAAGGCCTCGGCGGCGCGCTGCGACGTGGCGGTGAGCACGGCGTTCCGCTGGCGTCACCGGTTTCTGGCGGCGGCGCGGAGCGATTCGGAGGTGCTCAAGGGGATCGTGGAAGCGGACGAGACCTACGTCCTGGAGAGCCGGAAGGGCGCGCGCGGGCTGCAAGGCACGGCGGCGGGGCGGCGCGAAGAAGCGCGGCCTCTCGCGCGGCAGGTGCCGGTTCTCGGCGGCGGACCGGAGCGGGACGACGGTGAGCGCGGTGCTGCCCAGGGTCGACGCGGCGGCGCTCACGGCTGCTCTCGACCCGGTGGTCGCGAAGGACGCCCTGCTGGTCTCCGACGGTGGCGCGAGCTATCCACCTTGCGCCGCCGCGCTCGGGGTGAGCCACGAAGCACTCAACCGCTCGATGGGGGAACGGGTTCGGGGCGATCTGCATGTGCAGACGGTGAACAGCCGCCACAGCCGGTTGAAGGACTTGCTGCGTCCCCGCCGCGGCATCGCCACCCGCTATCTGGACAACTACCTGAGCTGGTTCCACCTCGTCGGCCTCGCCCCCGGCGCCAATGACCGAGCCTGCCTCGCCGCCGCCGTAACAAGGTGATGCATACATTTCACGAATTGAGCTTTCTTTTTTTACGAAGCCGATCCGGCCTTCACCAAGCTCGATCTGAATTTGTCCACCTCGAGTATTGTCTTTGGCGGCGAGGTCGACGCGTCGATGAAACTGACCAATCCGCTCGACCCGGAAGCAGACCTGTCGGGGAGCGAGATCTACCTGGAGGTGACGGATCCAGATGCCGAGACGGTGACCATCGGGCCGTTTACGAGCAACAAGAACGGCCAGGTGACGGTGACGGAGCTCGGCGCCCCGGGCAACGGGCTGCTGAGTGACGGCGGGGACCTGCTGTTCGACATGAAGGGCACCTGGACGCTGCGGGCGCGCTTCAAAGGCACCCTGGCGCTGGCGGCGAGCGCCTCGGATGGGGAAATCCTCCTCGTCGGGACCTCGGCCGGCTACGCGGTGATCGTTGAGGGCAAAATCGCCAACAACGAGGGCCTGGCTAGCCACAACAAGACCGCCAACCGGATCTACCGGACCCTGCTCGCGCGCGGCTTCGCGGACCAGAACATCTTCTACTTCAACCACGACCCGAGCCAAGACGCCAACCGGGACGACTTTCCCGACAACGGCTTGAATCAGAATGGTGGCGGGGTCGACTTCGTACCCACCAAAGCGGGCGTTCAGTCGATCTTCGAAGGTTTGGCGGCGGTGGTGAACGCCAATCCCGCGCCCGTCTACGTGGTCTTCGTCGACCACGGTAATTCGGACTCTCTCTTTCTGCTCAACGACACCGAGACGATCTCACCGGGCGAACTCGACGACTGGCTCGATATTCTGGAGGCCGGGACGGAGGCCTCGGACGGGCTGAACGCGGAGGCCTTGAAGGAGCCTCGGGTCATCATCGTCGGGACCTGCTATTCGGGCGGCTTCATCCCCCAGTTGTCGGGGCCGAACCGGCTGATCGCCACCAGCGCGGCGGCGGACGAGGAGAGCTACAAGGGACCTCGGGAGGCCGACGGCATCCGGGTCGGCGAGTATTTCCTGGAGGTGTTCTTCAAGACGCTCGGCCGGGGCGAGAATTTCCGGGTGTCGTTCGAACGGGCGACGGCGAAGACGGAGACCTACACGCGGGCGGGCGGGGACTCGGCCAACGGCGGCAACCGGCACTTGGACGACGCCGTGCAACACCCGCTGCTCGACGACGACGGCGATGGCGTCGGCTCCAACGTGCTGGACCTGTCCTCGAGCGACGGCGCCCTGGCGGCGGGGCTGTTCCTCGGCACCGGTCCCAACTACGACGTCAACTCGGCCGCCAACCCGGCCGAGATCACCGGCGTCACCGAGACCTCGTTCCTCGGCAACGCCGAGAGCACGGCGGCGCTGCATCTCTTCGCCAACGACAATGCGCAGGTGAGCCAAGCCTACGTGGAGATACGTGCCCCTGGTAAGGAATTGCTTCCGGTCGGAGGGACTGTGCAGTTATCGACGGAATTCGTGAGGCGGCAGTTGATCGAGCCCAGTGGGATCGATAATCCGTTCGACGACCGTTTCCACCTGTCCCATCACGGCTTCACCGAGACCGGCAAATACGAGATCTACTACTACGTCCAGGACGTGGAGACGGGCGAGCTGTCGCCGACCCGGCGCTCGGTGGTTTACAAGAACCTGGGGAGCAACATTCCGCCATTGTCGTTCGATCCCCTCTCGCCGGCGGACGGCGCGACGGTGAAGACGGTCGGCGTTTTCGACTGGGAAGATACCGCGGACCCGAATGGCCACGATCTCTCCTACACTCTGGTGATCGCGGACGACGCGGGTTTCACGACCTTCAACGGAAACCCGAGTCCGTTCCGGCTGGAAGAGCTGGTCTCCTCGGCGGCGGCGGTGGATGCGACGGCGGGGCTTTTGGATCTCTCGACTTATTACTGGAAGGTGGAAGCGGTCGACGTCTTCGGCGCGGTTCGGACCAGCAACCAGACGCGTTCCCTCGACACCGACAACAATAACGCGCCTGTCAACGGCGGAGTAAAACCCGGCCATGTGGCGGAGCAAAAGTGGGCCACTTTGGTTCGGTGAGGAGCTTGTCCCCGTAGTCCACGGGAGGGACCCACGCGCGGCGTGGACTGCCCCTCAGCAGGCAAAGGCCGCGGCGCGCGTGGGAGGGGCCTGTGGGCCCACGGGGGCAAGCGGATGCCGCTCAGGCGCTTTTTGCGGGTTTCTGTTTTCTTCGGCTCTGCTTGAGGCGGAAGCTTTCGCCGTTCATTTCCAGGATATGGACGTGGTGGGTCAGGCGGTCCAGCAACGCCCCCGTCAGGCGTTCTGAGCCGAAAACCTCCGTCCACTCGTCGAATGGCAGGTTGGAGGTCACCAGGATCGAGCCACGCTCGTAGCGCTGGCTGAACACCTCGAACAGCAACTCGGCGCCGGTCTTGGAGAGCGGCACGAAACCCAGCTCGTCGATGATGAGGAGCTTGAGGTTGGCGAGCTTCTTCTGGAACCTCAGCAGCTGTCTGTCATCGCGCGCCTCCATGAGCTCGTGGACCAGGGCGGCGGCGGTGGTAAAGCCGACCGACAGGCCCTTCTGGCAGGCGGCAAGGCCGAGGCCGAGCGCAATGTGACTCTTGCCGGTGCCGGAATTGCCCAGAGCGATCACATTCTCCCGGCGCTCGATGTACTCGCATCGTGCCAGCTCGAGGACCAGCGCCTTGTTGAGCGAGGCGATCGCTTTGAAGTCAAAGCTGTCCAAGCTCTTGACGGTCGGGAACTTCGCTTGCCTGATTCGCCGCTCGACCATGCGGCGCTCGCGGTCGATCAGTTCCAGCTCGGCCAGGCGGAGCAGGTAGCGCACGTGGTCGGCGCCCTCGCTGGCACACTGGCGAGCCAGCTTGTCGTACTCCCTGAGGAAGGTCGGCAGCTTGAGGGCCTTCAGGTGATGGGCCAGCAACACCTGCGGCGTGTCGCTCACGGCGCCGCTCCGCCCAGCAGGCTCATGTAGCTGGCGGCGGATGTGGTGGTCACCTGGGCCCGCGGCAGATAGGGATAAACGTTCAAGTCGAGCCGGGGGGGTCGACGCTCGACGCGACACAGCACCAGGTGCTTGACCGCATCATAGCCGATGGCGCCTAACCGCGGGGCATCGCGGATGGCACCGTGCACCTCCTCAAGGGCAAAGGTCTCCAGAAGACGGAGCACTTGCACGTACTCCCGCTTGCCGGCCTTGCCCATGCGGGCTTCAAGCAAGCGGCGCAGGTTGGCGTACGCCTCGGGCAGCTTCCAACCGGCCAGCGGGGCGGCTTGATCGAGGGCACCGATCTTCCGCTCCCGCAAGGCCAGATAGTGGATCGGCTCGAAGATCAGGTCCTCTCGTTCGTAAGAGCGTGGGTGCCGGGCGATGACCTCGGCGGCGCAGCCGATGACCACCTCGTGCACGTAGCCACGGACCCAGACCTCTTGGTGACCGTAGGCGACGGGCACCGAGTAGTCGTTGCCCCGATAGCGCACCAGGGAGAGCGAATTGACCCGCGTGCCCTCCTTGTCGCAGGCCTCGAAAGGCGCCGGCGGCAATTCCATCAGCTTCTCCCGGTCGCATCCGAACCGCTCGCCGATGGTCTCGCGATGGCCGCGCAAGACGTCGCTTTCCCGTCTCCGACATTGATGTTCCAGGTGAGCGTTGAAGGCGTCCCAGCTCGCAAACCGGGGGATGGGAACCATGAAGTTCCGGCGGGCGTAACCGACCAGCCCCTCCACCTTGCCCTTATCATTGCCCTTGCCGGGGCGGCCATATCGATCCTGGAACAGATAATGGGATTGAAGCCCGCTGAACGCTCGCGTTCGTTGCCGCGTGCCGTCCGGCAGGATGCGCGACACCAGGCACTTGTCATTGTCGTGGAGAATCGATTGGGGAATGCCGCCGAAGAAGGCGAAGGCCCCGTTGTGGCCGTCCAGCCAGGCCTCCGTCGCCGCCGCCGGGTAGGCCGCAACGAAGCAGGCATCGCCGTGGGGAAGGTCCATGGCGAAAAAATGCGCCCGCCGCTTGACGCCGGCGATGATCGCATCCGCCTCGCCAAAGTCCGCCTGAGCGTGACCCGGAGGGTGCGCCAGCGGCACGAACATCTCACGCTGGCGACGGCGCCGTTCCCGGACGTAATCCTTGACGATGGTCTGTTTGCCCGCAAAGCCATGCTCGTCGCGAAGACGCTCGAATATCCGCTTCGCCGTGTGGCGCTGCTTGCAGTGAACCGTTCGGTCCTCTTCCAGAATACGGTCAATGATATCCCTGAAGGGGTCCAGCTTCGGGCGCTTCGGTGGCTGGCGGCGGCGGTAGCCAGGCGGCTCCGAGTGCCCGAGCATCTTCCTCACCGTCTCTCGCGCTATGCCAAACCGACTCGCCGCCTCTCGCTGACTCAGCCCATCAACATGGCACGCCAGCCGAACGCGTGGATAAAGGTCCACGGTATACATCCTCCCACCTTCCATCCCGAAAAGGATCGAAGGCTACAGGTGGCAGAGTTTTACTCCGCCCGCAGCCGGGCAAATCCCGCCGCTTCCGTGGTCTAATTTGTCACCGCCGCACACACGCGCCCTTCGGCATCCTGAAGGGGATCGTGCACGGCGACCTGGACTTCGCCCGCTTGGCCGGCAGTGCGGTGCAAGGCGTGGTGGGGGCCTTTTCGGATACGGTGATCGCGGAGATCAACGGGGAATACGTGCTTCTGATGCCGCCGGGCTCGGCCCGGGTCACGGGCAGCCGGCCGGGCTATGTCGCCCGGAAAATTGATGATATCGAGATACCGGTGAGCACGGTGGAAGACCCGTTCTTGGCCCTCAATCTCTCGTTGCTGCCGAATTCGGCCGACAGCGACGGCGACGGCATGACCAATTCATGGGAGGCCGCCAACGGTCTCGATCCGGAGAACCCGAACGATGCCGACGACGATCCCGACGGCGACGGCCTGACCAACCTGGAGGAGTTCCAGCAAGGCTCGGACCCTCGGGTGCCCGATCTGCCACCCGAGGGTGACGCGGACGGCGACGGCCTCACCAATGACAAAGAGCTGAGACTGGGTACCGATCCATTCTCCGCCGATACGGATGGCGACGGCCTGGACGATGGAACCGAACTCGCCCTGGGCCGCGACCCGACCGTCAACGAAGCCGCGACGATCGTTCCCGTCATCAACATGCTGCTCGACAACGGTCCCTGAGCCAGAGCACAAATCCGTCGCCGCCGGGGAAAATGGGTTTGGTGACGCGGGCCTCGATGCCGCGATAGCGAGGGGGGATCTGGCTTGACACCGTCGAGTTCTTCGCATAACTTATAAGTTATGGAACCTTTAGGTTATGAAAAGTCTCCTCGGAACCTCGACACGGTCTTTGCCGCGCTCGCCGATCCGACGCGGCGTGCCATCCTGTCGCGGCTGGCGATCGGCGAGGCATCCGTGAATGAGATCGCCGCGCCGTTCGCGATGAGCCAGCCAGCGGTGTCGAAGCATCTGAAAATGCTGGAACGGGCCGGATTGATCGAGCGGGATATTGACAAACAGCGCCGGCCGGCGCGGCTCAAGGCGGAGCCGATGGCGGCGGCGGTCAGTTGGCTCGAAGAGTTCAAACAGTTCTGGTCATCGAGTTTGGATCAACTCGATGACCTGGTGGAGGCGTTGAAAAATGGTGAAACGAAAGGGACCCGGGAATGAATCATGTGCCGACTTACATGCTGGAGCGGGTCTTCGATGCCCCGCGCGAGCTGGTGTGGAGGACCTGGACCGATCCAGAGCTGGTGCCGCGCTGGTACGGGCCGGGCGTGGAATCGATTGTCCATCGCCTCGAGGTCAAACCCGGCGGACTGTGGCTCCACGAAATGCGATGGGGCGGCAATGCCAACTTTCAACGGGCCGAATACACCGAGGTCGCCTCGCCGGAGCGGCTGGTCTGGTTGCACACCGCGTCGGATGCGGACTGGAACGTCATTCCCAATCACATGATGGCCGACTGGCCGCTCATACTTCTGACGACGGTGACGTTCGAGGAAGATGGCGCTCGGACCCGGATGCGCCTGACCTGGGTGCCCCATGAGGCGAGCGAGGCAGAGATGGCCTGCTTCGCCGGCGCGCTCGAGGGCTTGGACAAGGGCTGGGGCAAAGGCATGGAGTTGCTCGCCGAACTGTTGGCCGAAATGCAAGCCTGAGCGGACCACCTAACGTTTGCGTTGCCAGGTGATGTCCTGGACGATCGGCCATGAGGTCGCCGAAGTTTCGCTCCCTCAGGCGTCGAGGGCGGCGCGGGTGATGGTCTCGATATAGTCCATCAGCCGGTCGGAGGCCTCGGCCGCCACCGACGCATCGCCCGCCGCGATCGCCTCGTCCAACTCCGCGTGTCGCCGGGCCGCTAAGGGCAGGTCGGCGACCCGGCGGTGGTGGCGGTACCAGAAGCGGCGCGAGAGGCCGTGCATCGGCCCCATGGTTTCGGCGGCGTATTCGTTGCGCGCCGCCGCCAGCAAGTTCGAATTCGCGGGGTTTCGCGTGACAGTTACCGAATTCCGCCCGAGATCCAGGGAGCGGCACCCCGCCGTCGAACCCATGATGAACGGTCGCCCGGGCCGTGACGGCGAAATGCGGCGGTGTCAGGCCCCCACGCGGAGGCGCCCGGTAGATGCCGTGGTGTGTGCCACATATGCCACAAGATATGGTCTTCTTAAAGAGCACATTAATAATGTACGGTGTAAAAAACGCCGTTTTTGCAAAACGGATTTGCCCCAGCCGACCGGTCTTCCGTCGGGCGATGGTGCCGACACCGCCGCGCGGACCTTTCGCCGGCGCGCGCGCAGCTGCCTCGAAATTGCCGTCGACGTCCCGACTGATTACTATGGCGACCGAATCCGGCGGTCGTCCGGGGACTGTCGCTCCGAGGCACCGTCCCCGCGCCGTCGTCGACGCCCCGAGGCGGGCCAGCGCTCGGCGGGCCGGGCGGCGCGATCGGGGGAGGCGAGGGGGAGGCGATGCAGGACACCGAGCCCGTCCTCTTTGAGGAACTCGATCCGGCGCCCCGGCTGCTGATGGGGCCGGGGCCGGTCGACGTCTATCCCCGCGTGCTCAGGGCGCTGGCGACGCCCATGCTGGGGCAGTTCGATCCCCAGTTCACCGCCTACATGAACGAAGTCATGGTGCTCTACCGCCAGGTCTTCCGAACGGAAAACCACTGGTCGCTGCTGATCGACGGCACCGCGCGGGCCGGGATCGAGGCTTGCCTCGTCTCGCTGATCCGCCCCGGCGACACGGTGCTGGTGCCGATCTTCGGCCGCTTCGGCCACCTGCTGAGCGAGATCGCCGGGCGCTGCGGGGCGGAGGTCCGGACCCTGGAGTGCGAGTGGGGCCGCGTGTTCGAGCCGCAGCGGATCGCCGACGCGGTGAAGCGGCACGCGCCCGAGGTCGTGGCCCTGGTGCACGGAGACACCTCGACGACGATGGCCCAGCCCCTGGACGAGATCGGCGCCCTCTGCCGCGAGGCCGGCGCCCTGGTCTACGTCGACGCGACGGCGACGCTCGGCGGCAATCCGCTCGAGGTCGACGCCTGGCGACTGGACGCGGTCAGCGCCGGCCTGCAGAAGTGCATGTCCGGCCCGCCCGGCTCGGCCCCGCTAACCTTCAACGAGCGCGTGGTCGAGCGCGTGAGCGCGCGCAAACACATCGAGGCCGGCATCCGCCCGGCCGGCTTCGAGGACGCGGGCGGCCCCCGCATCGCCTCGAACTACTTCGATCTGCCGATGCTCATGGACTATTGGAGCGCGGTCCGCCTCAACCATCACACGGAAGCCACGACCATGCTCTACGCGGCGCGCGAATGCGCCCGCGTCGTGCTCGCCGAGGGGCTGGAAGCGGGCTTCGCGCGCCACCGCCTGGCCAGCCGGGCGCTCCGCGCTGGCCTGGAGGCCATGGGCCTCGAGCTGTTCGGCGATCCCGCCAATCGCATGGCGAACGTCACCGGGGTCTACATTCCCCAGGCCGTCGAGGGGGACAAGGCGCGGGCTGAACTGCTGGAGGATTTCGGCATCGAGATCGGCACCTCCTTCGGCCCGCTGCACGGCAAGATCTGGCGCATCGGCACCATGGGCCACGTCTGCCGCAAGGCCAACGTCCTGCGCTGCCTGAACGCGCTGGAGGCGGTGCTGCGGCGGAACGGCTTCGCCGCGCCGGCAAACGCCGGAGTCGATGCCGCCTACGAGATCCATGGCGGCGAGGGCTGAGGGCCGCGCCGGAACCTCTCAGGCGTCGAGGGCCGCGCGGGTGATGCTCTCGATGTAAGCCAGCAGCCGGTCGGAGGCCTCGGCCGCCGCCTCGGCTTCGCCCGCCGCGATCGCCTCGGCCAGTTCGGCATGGCGCCGCGCGGCCTGCGGCAGGTCGGCGACCCGGCGATGGTGGCGGTACCAGAAGCGGCGCGAGAGGCCATGCATCAGCCCCATGGTCTTGGCGGCGAATTCGTTGCGCGCCGCCACCGCCGACAGCAGGTTCAACCGGCGATCCAGCCGCATGAAGCCGAGGTCGTCGTTTTCCGCCGCCGCCAGGCGCATGCCGGCGGCAATTTCGGCGAATCCCCGGCGCTCCTCCACCTCGCTCCGGCGGGCGGCGGAGCGCGCGATCAGCCGCTCGATCTCGCGGCGGACTTCCAGCAGGCGGAGCTGCGCGGCGATGTCGATCTCGGAAATCAGAATGCCGCGGCGCGGCAGGATCACGACCAGTCCCTCGCGGGCCAGGCGATGCAGCGATTCACGCACGGGCGTGCGGCCGATGCCCAGACGCTCGGCGAGCTGCCCCTCGGAATGCGCGGTGCCCGGCGCCAGCTGGAGCGTGACGATCAGCTCCTCCAGTTCCCGGTAGGCCCGGTCGGCGAGGCTGGCGCCCGCGTCCGCCGTCTCGCCCATGTCCCCCACCAATTCCCGCTTCAAAGGCCGAGGATCAGCTTGGCCATGATGTTGCGCTGGATCTCGTTGCTGCCGCCGTAGATAGAGGCCTTGCGCAGGTTGAAATAGCGCCCCGCCGTGTTCATCGAATAGTCGGGACCGATTGCCGGCATGTTGGCGCCGAAGGCCAGTACGTCGTGATCGTGGGGCTGGGCATAGTAGCCGATCGCCTCCACCGCCAGTTCGCTGATCGCCTGGGCCACCTCGGTCCCCCGCGTCTTCAGGATCGAGGATTCGGCGCCCGGCCGCGCGCCGCTCGAGAGCGAGCTCAAAATCCTGAGTTCGGTCACCTCGACCGCCCGGGTCTCGATCTCCAGCGCGTCGAGCCGGCGGCGGAAGCCGTCATTCTCCATCAAGGGCGCCTGGGCCTCGCTCTCGTGTCCGGCCATGTGGCGGACCTTGGCGAGCGCGCCGTAGAGCCCGCCAGCGGACGCGTTGCCGCGTTCGAACTCCAGCAGGTACTTGGCGACGGTCCAGCCCTGGTTTTCATCGCCGATGCGGTTGGCTTGTGGCACGCGGACGTCATCGAAAAGGACCTCGTTCACCTCCTGGAGCGGCGCGGGCGTCTGGTCCAGGATCGGCAGCGGACGCACCTCTATTCCGGGCGAGGTCATGTCGATCAGCAGGAAGCTGATCCCCGCCTGCCGCTTGCCCTCGCTCGAGGTCCGCACCAGGCAGAAGATCCAGTCCGCGTCCTGTGCCCGGGTGGTCCAGATCTTGCGGCCGCTGACGATGTAGTCGTCGCCGTCGGGAACCGCGCGGGTCTGCAAGGAGGCCAAGTCCGAGCCCGAGCCCGGCTCCGAATAGCCCTGACACCACCAGACGTTGGTCGCCAGGATATCGGGCAGGAAGCGTTTTTTCTGTTCCTCCGTGCCGTAATGCATGATCACGGGCGCCACCATCTTGAGGCCGAAGGAGACCGGGCGCGGCGCGCCGGCGCGCTGGATCTCGGTCTCGAAGATGTATTTCCGCGATGGCGGCCACTCGGCGCCGCCGTGTTCCTTGGGCCAGTTAGGCGCGATCCAGCCCTTCGCGTGAAGCGCCTTCTGCCATTGGATATGGTCGTCCTTCGCCAGGTAACCGGTGGTCGACTTGGCGGCGCGGGACCGCATGTCGTCGGTGTAATGCTCGGCGATGAAGGCGCGGACTTCCCCGCGGAAGACCTCGTCCTCGGGGCTGAAGTCAAAGTCCATGGGATGATCCGTCCTCGTCCGGGCCTGGCCGCGCCGACGCGCCCCTCTTTATCAGCTCGCCCGCACGGCTGGCCAGCGCCTCGCCGTAGCGGGTCCGCGCCGCTTCCCCGCCGACCTTGCCGTCGGCGAGGTCGAGAGCCAGCGCGTCGGCCGCGCGGGCCCCGGGATCGCCGAGCCCGCCGCCCCCCGGCGTCTCCATGCGAATGGAATCGCCCGCCGCCAGCACGATTCGGCTGGGCTTGGAGGAGAGTTCGACCTCGCCGCCATCCTTCCGCCGGTGCAGCATGCGCGCCCGCGCGCCGTCGAGACCGCCGTCGAGGCCGGGCGCCCCCGTCTCATGCCCGTCGGAGCGGGCCGAGAAGACGACGCCATCCCGCGTCGCGGCGATCTCCCGCGCGATGCCGAGGCCGCCGCGCCGCTCGCCCGCGCCGCCCGAATCCTCGACCAGGCCGTATTCCACGACGCGCAGGCAGTATTCATGCTCCAGCGCCTCGGCCGGCAGGTTCGAGGTGTTGGTCATGTGCATCTGGATCGCTTCCATCCCGTCCGCCTCGACCGTGGCGCCGCCGCCGCCGCCCACCGTCTCCAGATAGACGAAGGGCTCGCCGTCGGCCGGCCGGGGACCGGAGAAGACGATCGCGGGCACGATGTCGTGGCCCGCCGACATGGCGCGTTCCGCCGGCAGCAGGGGGGCGAAGGCGCGGAAGAGGGCGCGGGCGATCTTGTTGCAGGTGATGGAGCGGGCACCGCAGGCGGCGGGCGCCGCCGGGTTGACCAGGCTCGCCTCCGGCAGCACGACGTCGATCGCCCCGAACATGCCGCTGTTGGGCGCGAGTTCGGGATCGAGCAGCGCCTTGACGCAATAGTAGACGGTCGCGTGCGTGGCGCTGGGCGCGACGTTCATGGCACCTCGCGCCTGGCCGCCGGTGCCGGAAAAATCGATTGTCAGCCGTTCTCCTTCCACCTCGACCTCGACGACAATGGGTACCGGCCGGCCGACGAAGCCGTCGTCGTCGAGATGCGCTTCGCCCCGGTGGCGGCCGTCGGGCAAGGCGCGAACCCGGCGGGCGAGGCGGCGATGGGTATAGGCGAGGAGATCGTCGAGCGCCCGGTCGACGGCGACTTGGCCCTTCTCCTCGATCAGGTCGGCGGCGAGAACCCGGCCCCGCTCGTTGGTCGCCACCTGGACCTGGAGATCGAGACGCCGTTCGACCGCGTCGCGCGAGTTGAGCGCGATCAGGTCGATGACGTCGCGGTCGATCGCGCCGGCCCGGGCGATGCGGACGGCGGGAATGCGCAGGCCTTCCTCGTAGATGGTCCGCGACTGGCCGGAGATCGAGCCCGGCACGCTGCCGCCGACATCGGCATGGTGGCCGATGTTGGCGGCGAAGAATCGCACCCGGCCGTCGTGGAAAATCGGCGTGACGACGGAGATATCGGGAGTGTGGGTGCCGCCCGCCACGTAAGGATCGTTGCAGACGAAAGCGTCGCCCTCGACCATCCCGTCGATTCCCACCAGCCCGAGCGCCGCCTCCACCCCGCCCATGAGGGAGCCCAGATGCAGCGGCACGTGCGCCGCCTGCGCCGCCAGCCGGCCCCGGGCATCGAAGAGGGCGACGGAGCAGTCCTTGCGCTCCTTGATGTTGGTCGAGAAGGAGGAGCGCACCAGCGTGTGGCCCATCTCCTCGGTGATCGAAAGCAGGCGGTTGGAGAAGACCTCCATCTCGATCGGATCGTGAAGCGCGTTGTTGGCGGCGGCGAGGCTCATTGGGCCTTCTCCTCGATTCCGATATTGCCCTGGGCATCGACCGTGGCCCGCTGGCCGGGCAGCACGAGGGTGGTGCTGCTCATCTCCTCGACGATCACCGGGCCGTCGAGGACGGCCCCGGCGGGGATTCGGTCGCGGTCGTAAACGGGGGTCCGGCACCAGCCGGCCTCGGCGTCGAAATAAACCTCGCGATGCGCGGTGGCCGGCGGTAGTTCCCCCGCCGCCGGCGCCTCTTCGCCCGCCTGGGCATCGATCCGGCCGACGGCGCGCAGGCGGCAGTTGACGATCTCCACCAGCCGGCCCTCCAACGCATGGCCGTGAACGCGGCGGTGGGTTTCATGGAAGCGGGCGAGGAAGGCCGCGAGGTCGCCCGACTCGGGCGACCAGGGCACGCGGACCTCGTGGTTCTGGCCGAGATAGCGGGCATCGAGCGCCATCTCGTGCGCGCGGCGCGTTTCGTCCACCGACTCGCTTTCGAGCCAGCCCTCCCCCTCGGCCCGCATCCCGGCGAGGCGCGCCTCGATTCCTGGCCAGGTATCGGGCGTCGCGGGCGCGATCTCGGTGCGGACGAAGTCGAGCGCGATATCCGAGACCAGGATACCCCGCGCACAGAGCGTGCCGGGCTCGCGCGGCACCAGGACGCGGGCGAGACGCAGCTCGCGCGCTATCGCCCCCGCGTGCAGCGGGCCCGCGCCGCCATAGGCCACCAGGGTGAAGCCGGCGAGGTCGTGGCCCCGCTCGGTCGAAACCGCGCGCACGGCCCGCGTCATGTTGGCGAGCGCGACGCGAATAATCCCGCTCGCCGCTCGCTCGAGCGAGAGGCCGAGCGGCTCGGAGATGCGCCGCATGACCGCCGCCCGCGCCCGCGCCAGGTCGAGCGGCAAGGTCCCGCCGACAAGGCCACCGGCGCCGAGGCGGCCGAGCACCATGTTGGCGTCGGTGAGCGTCACCTCTTCGCCGCCCTGGCCATACGCGACCGGCCCCGGGGTGGCGCCGGCGCTTTGCGGTCCGACCTTGAGGCCGCCCGCCGCGTCGATCCGGGCGATGGAACCGCCGCCGGCGCCGATCACGTGCACGTCGATCATCGGGTTGCGGGCCGGATGGCCGGCGATCTCCCGCTCGGAGGTGGCGAGCGGCCGGCCCTCGTGCACCAGCGAAACATCGGTGCTGGTGCCGCCGACGTCGAACGTGACGAGGTTGGCGAAGCCGGCCTCTCCCGCGATCCGCGCCGCCCCCACGACGCCGGCGGCGGGACCGGAAAGCGCGGTGCGGACGGGATGGCGCCGGGCCGTGGCGACCGACATCAGGCCGCCGTTCGAATGGATCGTATAGGGTTCGCCCGGAATGCCCAGCTCGGCCATGGCGGTGGCGAAGCGGCCGAGATAGCGGCTCATCCGAGGGCCTACATATGCGTTCACCACCGTGGTCGAGGTCCGCTCGAACTCGCGGAACTCGGGCGTCACATCGGCCGAGAAGCTGACGTAGAGCCCGGGCGCCAATTCCGCCGCGAGCGCCGCGATCCGCGCCTCGTGATCGGGCCGGCGGTAGCTGTGCAGCAGCGCGATCGCCAGGGCCTCGATGCCCTGATCGCGAAGGGCCTCTATTGCCGCCCGGGCCTCGGCCTCGTCGAGAGGCCGCAGGATTTCGCCGCCGGCCGCCACCCGCTCGTCGAGCTGCAGCCGACGGCGGCGCGGCACCAGGGGCTCGGGCCTTCGGTGGCTATAGTCGTAGAGGTGGGGGCGGGTCTGGCGCCCGATCTCCAGCACGTCTCGAAAACCGGCCGTTGTGAGGAGGCCGGTCACGGCGCCGCGCCGCTCGATCACCATGTTGGTCGCCACCGTGGTGCCGTGGCCGAGGAAGGCGACATCCTCCGCTACCGCTCCATGCGCCGCCAACAATCGGCCGAGGCCATCCCCGATGGCGCGCGCCGGGTCGTCCGGGGTGGATGGCACCTTGACGTGGCGGACCGCGCCGCCCGCCGTCTCGGTCAGGGTGAAATCGGTGAAGGTGCCGCCGACGTCGAAGCCGATGCGATACACTCAGATCGCCTCCAGCGGTACCATCGGCCGCTGGCCGGGGACCACGATGCCGCCCCGATCACCGATCTCGATTGCCCCCCAGCGCTGGACATAGGCCTCGGGCAGCGGGCGGCCGTCGGGCGGGCAGAGCCAGAGACGCAGCAGGTGACGCTTCTTTTCGCCCTCCGGCCAATCCTGGTAGGCGCAGCGATCGTGCAGGATGGTGTGGTTGTGCAGCAGCTGCACGTCGCCCGGGCGGAACTCCATGTCGAGATGGATTTCGGGATCGTCGGCGATCTCGTCCAGCAGGTCGAAGGCCTCCAGGTGCGCCTCCGCCAGGCGCGGCGCTTCCGCGAAGCGCTGGGCCGAGACGATGTAGCGGCGCACATAATAGGTCGAAAGCAGGCCGTCGTGATGATTGAAGGTGGGCACGAGGTAGAACGGCGGCGCGCCTTCGGGCACCTCGCCGCGCCGGTCGACCGCCGTCGGCGCCGAAAGCAAGGCGGCGAGGTCCGGGCGGCGACTCGCCATTTCGTTGTAGAGTGTCGGCGAGCTGACGATCCGGCTCTCGCCGCCGCGCATTGCTGGACGCAGACAGAGAAGGGCCACGATATCGCAACTATCGGCGTGATAGTATTGCCGCTCCGTCGTCTGGTAGACGCGGACGTTGGGATCGCTCGAATTGAAGCCCAGGTCGCGGACATGGCCCAGTAGGTGGCCCTTGCCGTTCTGCGAGACCGGGTGGCCGAAATGCCGCCCGAGCCCCCAATAGAGCCGCGCGACGTCCTCGATTCCACGGCCCTCGGTCGGCAGGCCCCTGAGCAGCGCGAAGCCCCGCCCGCGCAGGATCTCGGCTCTCAGCGCCCGAAGCTCGGGGCCGAGCGACGGCAGGGGGAAGTTCTCGGCGTCGATCTCCATGATCCCGGGTGTCCGACGCTTGCTCTCTTCCAGCGCCGCCTCGAGTTCGGCGATTTCGGCCGGTCCGAATTCGCGGATCCACGACGTGTCCCGCCGCATCTCGGCCCCGGTCCAGACCTCGGTCCCGGCGTAGGCGGCAGGCATGTCCCCGGTCTCGACGGCTATCGACATCGTCACTCTCCTCGAACGGCCCGCTGGCGGCCGGCAACCTACACGCGTCGGCGTCCGGCGGCAAAGCGGCCCCGAATTATGTATAGGGCTTATCCCTTTGAGCCCGGTTTGACGAGATGTTGAGTTTCTGGTGGGCGTCGGCAGCATGTTCGTGTAATGTTCCGTCATGGCCAGCCGCTGGAAATATGACCGCCCCATGTCCCGCGCCGCCTTCGAGGCGCGCTTTCCCGATGAAGCCTCCTGTGCCCGGCATCTCGCCGCCAGGCGCTGGCCCGACGGCTTCGTCTGCCCCGCCTGCGGCCATGACAGGGGCTGGGAACTGAAGCGGCGCCGGGCGAGCTGGGAATGTGCGGCCTGCGGGAAGGAGACCTCGGTGACCGCAGGCACGATCATGCACCGCAGCCACTTGCCCCTGAAGACCTGGTTCATGGCCGTTCACATCGTGACCAGCCACTCGAATGGTATCTCCGCCCTGCAACTCCAGGCCCAGCTCGGGCTCGGCAGTTACAAGAGTGCCTGGCTCCTGCTGCACAAGCTGCGCCGTGCCATGGTCAATCCGGATCGCAGCCTGCTTGAGGACCTGATCGAGATCGATGAGGCCACCCTCCCGTTCCGCACCGCAAAAGACCCGGCCACAGGCGGGCAAGGTCGCAGCCCACAAGGCAAGATGCGCATTGCCGGCGCGGTCGAGCTATCGCCCGAGGGCGAGCCACGCCGCATCCGGCTGGCGCCGATCGGGGATTTCTCCGCGCGCAGCCTTCGTGCCTTCGTTGCCGGAACCTCGGCGCCGGGCGCGCGGGTGATTACCGATGGCTGGAGCGGTTATTGCGGCCTGCCCGACCACGACCACCAGCCCAAGGTCGTCGGTGCAACGCCCGCCCATCTCGTGCTGACGTGGATCCATCGTGTGTTCTCGAACCTGAAGCGCTGGGCGCTCGGAACCTTCCATGGCCTGCGCCGCGCCCATCTGCGCCGCTACCTCGACGAGTTCGTGTTCCGCTGGAACCGCCGCCGCCACACCGCAACGGCTTTCGATACCCTGCTCGGCATCGGCACGCGCCTGCGACCCGCCGACTACCGCGACATCGTCGGACAACACGTCTGATCCCGGCAGGCCGGGCGCCAGCCACCGCCCGCCCTCCGATCAGCCTCAATCGGAGCCGAATACCGGCCCTCCAGTCTGCCTGACAGCACTCGAAACCAACTTCCTCAAGTCCAAAAGCTCCCGTACATCCCCCGGCACGGTCCGAAAACCGTGCCTGGAACGTAGAAGGCCGATCAACATCTGGTGTGACCGGAAGCAAAGGGATAAGCCATTTATGTATAATGCTTCGTTGCGACATGCGATTCGGCAAAGGGAGGCTTCGCAAATGAGTGAGAGCATTGATACCGATGTCGGCACGGCCGCGGTACGGCCCGCGGGATTCTGGATACGTGTCGTAGCCTATATCGTCGATTTGATCCTGCTTTGGATCGTTAGCGGGGTTCTCATGGGGCTCGCCGGCGTGAACATGTTGGCCATGGACCCGGAGAGCGCGGCCGCGGCCAGCGCCGCCGGGGGGATCATGGGCCTCGTCGTGATCGTGCTGAACCTGGGCTATTTCATCGCCTTCGAGGCCTCCAAGCTCCAGGCGACGCCGGGCAAGCTGGTCGTCGGCGTCAGGGTCTCGGATGCGGCGGGCCAGCGCATCGGCATCGGGCGCAGCATCGGCCGCACCCTCTCCAAGATCGTCTCCAGCCTGATCCTGTTGATCGGCTTCATCATGGTCGCCTTCACCGACCAGAAGCGCGGGCTGCATGACATGATGGCGGGCAGCCTGGTTCGTTATCGCTGACACCGGCATCGAGATCTCGGAGATCGATTTCTGGTCCGGCCGGTTCAGCGGCATCAACTGAATCGATACCACGCCCTACCTACGGTGATGGCGGGTCGGAGACCGAGTTCCGCCAGCAGCTGGTGGCGATGGGGCGGGATTCGCACCTCTCGACCAAGTTCCGCGTCGATCTCTTGAGCGATGCGTCGATCGCCGACCAGATCGAGGAAAGCGTCGCGGCCAGCCTCGCGTGTTTCGGGCGCCGCGGTGTCAACCCGCGGCAGCCGCGCAATCCCTCGGGACCGGCCAGCGACGAGCGCCCGCCTCCACGAGAGTGATGTCGGCCGACTGGGCCGAGGGGGCCGCGATCGTGTCGACCGAAGCCACGGCCGAGGATGCCCGTCATGGCCCGAAATAACGCGCGCGAACAGCACCTTGGGGCGCGGGCCGATCATCGTCTGAGATTTAGATAAAATTTAAATTGAATTTTAACGTATAGCAGGAAGTATTCACCGAAAGATTTCCGGGATAACCCGTTAAATATCAATCGGTTCCAAAACGAAATTTATTGAAACAATTTAATAAAAAGCCGAAGATGACGAAATAATTCAAGGCAACGGCGGACGCCCGCCCGAGACGCCGAAACGGCGGATGGGGCACGATCGAGGAGCAACGGCGATGGTCTACGGTCAGAATATCGTGGGACGCGGCGGGGACAGCCGAAACGGCATCGCCTTGATCGTCGTTTTGATCCCGCTGGCCATCGGCAATTCCTTCCTCTTCTTCCACATCGTCTGGCCAGAGTTCTCGCCGTCGGACCCCTTGGGCGCCACCCTGTACTTCATCAGCGGCGGCGCGCATCTGATTTATTTCGTCATTCCCTGGTTCCTGGTCGATGTCGACGGCGCCTCCAGGAGTTTCTTCCTCCCGCTCAGCGCGGTGGTCGGCGGGCTTTCCTGCGCCATTGTCATCTCGCTCTTCCTCTTGAAGTACCATATCCACGCGGATCCAATCCCGGTCGCTATCACGCGGGCCAACTGCCTGCATGCGGGCGGCATGCCCAAACTGGACGATGGCCGCCTGCTCTGCGATTTCTCGAAGGAATTATCGAATGCACCGAAGTAAACGCCCGAGGCTTGCGGCGAGCGGGGCCAGGCGATGGTCCCGGTGGCACGCCCGGGCGCGCGGCGTCGTATCTGCTGGAATCCGTTCGGTTCGCGAGATGCCAGAAGTGAGGGAACATGTACGACACCTTCGGTAAGCCCGGGCCCGGTGGCTCGATGCTGGAGCGCTACACCACCCAGCTCGGCGATCTGGTCGAACGGCGACACCGCGAGGCGGCGCTGATAGAGGCCAAGGAGGAAGCCGAGCGCCAAGCCGCTTCCGCCCGTGACGCCAATCGGGCCCTACAACACGAGATGGAACAGCGGTTGGAGACGCTCGCCCATCTGGAGCATGTCGCCAATCACGACGCGCTCACCGGCCTGCCGAACCGCAATCTCTTTAACAGCCGGCTGGAACAGGTGCTGGCCAGCGCCAAACGCTCCAACATGGCGGTCGCGCTCATGTTCCTCGACCTCGACCACTTCAAAAGCGTCAACGACAGCCTCGGCCACGCGGTCGGCGACGACCTTTTGAAGGCCGTGGCCCGGCGCCTCACCGAATGCGTCCGCGGCCAGGATACCGTCGCGCGTCTCGGCGGCGACGAGTTCGCCATCATCCAGGTGGGCCTCAACTATCCGGCCGATTCCCATGTACAGGCACAGCGGATCCTCGAGGCGCTGGCCGAGCCGTTCCAAATCAGCCCACACAAGCTCTACACCGGCGCTTCGATCGGCATCACCGTGGCGCCGGACGACGCCGAAACGACCGAACAGCTGCAGAGCAACGCGGACCTCGCGATGTACCAGGCGAAGGAAGCGAATCGAAACACGTTCCGTTTCTTCGATGCCGACCTGAACGAGGCCGTCCAGCGCCGGCTGTTCCTGGAGCAGGAACTCCGCACCGCCGTGGCGCAGGATCAATTCTATGTCTACTACCAGCCCAAGGTGAGGTTGAAGGACCTTGTCCTCGCGGGCGCCGAAGCGCTGGTACGCTGGAGGCATCCCGAGAAAGGCATCGTCTCGCCGGCGGAGTTTATCCCGGTCGCCGAAAAGACCGGCACCATCAGCCAGATCGGCGAGTGGATGTTCTACGAATCCTGCAAGCAGTTCAAAGAATGGCAGCTGGAGGGCGAAGCGCCGATGGTGGTGGCGGTCAATCTGTCGGCGGTCCAGTTCAGAGAACGCGACGTCCCCGCCATGGTTCGCGACGTGCTGCGGGAAACGAATCTGGATCCGAGCTGCTTGGAGCTGGAGATTACCGAGACCGCCGTCATGAGCGACATGCGGGGCGCCGTCGACGTGCTGGTCGAACTGCATGCGCTGGGCGTCAACCTTTCGATCGACGACTTCGGCACCGGCTATTCCTCCTTGAGTTATCTCCGACAGCTGCCGGTCAACAAGATCAAGATCGACCGCTCCTTCACGGCCGAGATCGATCGCTTCGAGGCGGCTTCCACCATCGCCCATGCCGTCATCATGCTGGGCAAGAGCTTGGGCCTGGAGGTGGTGGCGGAAGGGATCGAGAACGAGGAACAGCTTCGCTACCTGGTCGAGCTCGAGTGCGAGGAGGGCCAGGGCGCCCTCTTCTCCATGCCGCTGCCGCCGGACGAGTTCGCCGCCTTCGCCCGTACCATGGGCCGGAACCTGCCGAATTGAAGCCTCTCCCTTGCGCCTTCGGGCGCGAGAGGCTAGAGCATGACCGGCGCCGGGGAGGGGCGTCACGGTTTGCAGCGGGGAGGCGGTTGAATGGCGTGGCACAAGGTCGCATCGGTCGGTCAGTTGGAAGACGACGAGGTTCTGGGCGTCGAGGTGGCGGGAACATCGGTTGCCGTCTATCAGCTGGACGGAGAATATTTCGCGACCAACGACATTTGCACCCATGAATACGCCAAACTCTCCGACGGCTATGTCGAGGACGGCTGCATCGAATGCCCCTTGCACATGGGCATGTTCAAGATCGCCACCGGCAAGGCCATGGGCGCCCCCGTCGAGGACGATATCGCCACCTACTCCGTGAAGCTCGAGGGTGACGACATTCTGGTCGACGTTCCGGAAAGTTAGGGCGCCGCGGCGGCACGGCCACGTGGAACAACTGGAGGGAGAGGCACGATGAGCCAATCCGGCCCCCTCGCGGGCATCACCGTGATCGACATGACCCGCGTACTCGCGGGTCCCTTCTGCACCCTGATGCTGGCCGAACTCGGCGCCAGGGTAATCAAGGTGGAGACGCCCGGGAGCGGCGACGACGCGCGCGCCTATGGCCCCTTCGTCAACGGCAAGTCGGCCTATTTCGTCTCGATCAACCGGGGCAAGGAATCGATTGCCCTCGATCTCAAGGACGACGGCGAGCGCGACATCCTCGAGAAGCTGCTGGGCAAGGCCGACGTGGTGGTGGAGAACTTCCGCCCCGGCACGATGGAGAAGCTCGGCTACGGCTGGGAGGATCTGCACCAGCGCTATCCCCGGCTGATCTACGCCGCCTGTTCGGGCTTCGGCCACACCGGCCCGCACAGCCAGCGGCCGGCCTACGACATGGTCGTGCAGGCGATGGGCGGGATCATGAGCATCACCGGCCAGCCGGGTGCGCCGCCGACCCGCGTCGGCATGTCTGTCGGCGACATTGGCGCCGGCCTCTTTACCGCGATCGGCGTCAACGCGGCACTCTTCGACCGGCAGATGACGGGGGAAGCGCGCAAAATCGACATAGGCATGCTCGACTGCCAGCTGAGCCTCTGCGAGAACGCCCTGGTGCGCTACAGCGCCACCGGCGAGATCCCGGGCCCACTGGGAGCCCGCCATCCCTCGATCACGCCCTTCGAGGTGTTCCCGACCGCGGACGGACACCTCATCATCGCCGCCGGCAACAACGTGATGTACCAGCGGCTCTGCGAGGCCGTCGAACGGCCGGACCTGGCGGAGGATCCCCGGTTTCAGACCAATCCTCTCAGGAACGAGAACCACGACGCCCTGATTCCCGAACTGAACGCCATGCTGGAAAAGCGGGAGACCGACCATTGGCTCGCGCTCCTGGACGAGGCGGGCGTGCCGGCGAGCGCCATCAACGACATGGCCAGGGTCGCCGCACATCCTCAGGTCGGTCCCCGCAACATGCTGGTCGAGGTGGCGGACGAAACCACAGGCACGCTGAAAGTCGCCGGCAACCCGATCAAGATTTCCGGTTACGCGGACCCCGCGACCCGGGCGAGCGCACCGGACCTCGACCGCGACCGGGCGGCGATCCTGGAGGAACTCGGCATCGCCCAGGCGGCGGAGTAGCGTGGAGGACGGAGACGTGAAGCTGAGCGACCACGCGGCCCTGACCTTCGATTGCTACGGCACCCTGATCGATTGGGAAAGCGGCATGGTGGCGGGGTTGGCCCCGCTGGTCGCGCGCGCGCCGCGCGCGTTGACGCGGGATCAGATCCTGGAGGCGCACGCTCGCCACGAATCCGCACAGCAGGGCCAGACGCCGGCGATGCCTTACCGGGACCTGCTGGCCGTGGTGCACAAGCGGCTGGCCGAGGAGTGGGGCGCGGCCGCGCCTTGGGACGAGTGCGTCGCCTATGGCCGCTCCGTCGCCGACTGGCCGGCCTTTCCCGATTCGGTCGACGCGCTCGCCTATCTCGGGCGGCACTTCAAGCTGGTAATCCTCTCCAACGTCGACAATGCGAGCTTCGCCGCCAGCAACGAGCGGCTCGGCATCACGTTCGACGCGATCTACACGGCCGAGGACGTCGGCTCCTACAAGCCGGCCGAGCGCAATTTCAGCTATATGCTGGAAAAGCTCCGCGGTCTCGGCATCGACAACTCCGAGATCCTGCACACGGCCGAAAGCCTGTTCCATGACCACGCGCCGGCCAACCGCTTCGCGATCGCGTCCTGCTGGATTCACCGCCGCCACGCCCAGGACGGCTTCGGCGCCACCATGGATCCCGGAAAGACACCCGAGTACGACTTCCGTTTCACCTCGATGGCGGAAATGGCCGAAGCGCATCGCCGCGAGGTCGGCGACTGACGCCGGGCCCGAACGGGCGATACGGTTTGCACCCGAGCCCACGCGACGGGTAGATAGGGTTCATGTCGCCCTCCCCGATCCAAGTTCTCAACGATGTCTTCGGCTACCCCGGGTTTCGCGGGCCGCAGGGCGAGATCGTCGATCATGTCGTGGCCGGCGGCGATGCGCTCGTTCTGATGCCGACGGGCGGCGGCAAGTCGCTCTGCTATCAGATCCCGGCGCTCTGCCGGCCGGGTGTCGCCATCGTGGTCTCGCCGCTGATCGCGCTGATGCAAGACCAGGTCGCGGCACTCGGCCAGCTGGGCGTCCGGGCCGCCGCGCTCAATTCCGCGCTGCCGCCGCCGGCGGCGCGAGCGGCGGAGCGCGCGCTGGCGAACGGCGAGTTGGATCTCCTCTACGTGGCGCCCGAACGGTTGGTGACGGAGGACTTTCTCGAACGGCTCGACCACGCCCAAATCGCCCTCTTCGCCATCGACGAGGCCCACTGCGTCTCTCAATGGGGGCACGATTTCCGGCCCGAATACCGCCGCCTCGACATTCTCGGCACGCGTTATCCGAAGGTGCCGCGCCTGGCGCTCACCGCCACGGCCGACGGGCCGACGCGAAACGACATCGTCGAGCGCCTGAATCTCGGCCGGGCCCGGCGCTTCGTTGCCGGCTTCGACCGCCCGAACATCCGCTACACCGTGGTGGTCAAGAACAACGCGCGGGCGCAGCTGAAACGCTTTCTCGCCGACGGGCGGCGCGGCCAGGCGGGGATCGTCTACTGCCTCACCCGCAAGCGGGTCGACGAAATCGCCGCATGGCTCGCGGGCGAGGGCTTGACCGCGCTTCCCTACCATGCCGGGCTCGAGGCGGACGTCCGCGCCCGAAACCAGGAGCGCTTCATTGCCGAGGATGGCGTCGTCGTCGTCGCCACGATCGCCTTCGGCATGGGGATCGACAAGCCGGACGTGCGCTTCGTCGCCCACCTGGACCTTCCCCGAAGTCTCGAGGCCTATTACCAGGAAACCGGCCGGGCCGGGCGCGACGGCCTGCCGGCGGAGGCCTGGACCGCCTACGGCGGCCAGGACGCCGCCCGCCACCGCCAACTGATCCAATTGTCGGACGCGCCCGACGAGCAGAAGCGGATCGAAAACCAGAAGCTCTCCACCCTGCTCGGCTATTGCGAGACGACGCGTTGCCGGCGCCAGGTTCTGCTGGAATATTTCGACGAGTCCCTGCCCGAGCCCTGCGGCAACTGCGATACCTGTCTGGAACCGGTCGAGAGTTTCGACGGCACGGTGGAAGCGCAGATGGCGCTTTCCTGCGTCTATCGCACGGGCCAGCGCTTCGGCGCCGCCCATGTCGTCGACGTGCTGACCGGCAATGGCAACGAACGGGCGGTTCGGCTCGGGCACGACCGGCTGCCGACCTTCGGCGTCGGCGAGGCGCACGCGCCCAAGACCTGGCGTTCCTTCATCCGCCAGCTGGTGGCGCTCCGCCTGCTGGAGGTGGATGTCGAGGGGCACGGGGGACTCAGGCTCGGCGCCAAGGCCGAGGTGCGTCCCGTGCTCCGGGGCGAGCGGCGGATCGAGCTGCGCCGCGATCGCGAGGCGAGGCGAGGCCAGCGCGAGAAGCACCGACAGCCGGCGGCGATGATCGAGGACCAGGCGGCGGAAGCGCTGTTCCAGGACCTGCGAAAGAGCCGGATGGAACTGGCGCGGGCCCAGGGCGTGCCGCCCTACGTCATCTTCCACGATGCCACCCTGGTCGAGGTGGCGGTGCGCCGACCGGCGAGCCTGGGAGAGCTAGCGGACATCCCGGGCGTGGGCGCGGCAAAGCTGGAGCGCTACGGCGCCGCGATCCTGGAGGTGGTTGCCCGCGCCGATCCGGACGGGGGAACCACGTGAAGCTCCACGATTTCCTGGAATCGGGCAATGGCTACAAGTGCCGCCTGCTGCTGCATCAGCTCGGCCGCCCCTTCGAACTGGAACTAGTGGACGTTTTGAAGGGGGAAACCCGCACACCGGACTATCTCGCGTTGAACCCGAATGGGCGGGTCCCGCTCCTGGAACTCGACGACGGTCGCCGGCTGGCGGAATCGGGGGCGATCCTGCTCTATCTCGCCGAGGGGACGGCGTATCTGCCCGACGATCCCTTCGCCCGAGCCGAGGTCCACCAGTGGCTCTTCTTTGAACAATACAGCCACGAACCCTGCATCGCGGTCGCGCGGTTCTGGCGCCACTTCACGTGGGCGGAGCGCGAGGGCGATCCCTATTGGGAACGTGCCTTGGCGGAGCGGATGGCCGGCGGTCATGCGGCGCTCGCGGTGATGGAGAGCCATCTGGCGGACCGCCGCTTCTTCGTCGCCGAGCGCTATTCCATCGCCGACATCGCGCTTTACGCCTATAGCCATGTCGCCGACGAGGGCGGCTTCGACCTCGGGCCCTACCGCGCCGTCCGCGCCTGGCTCGACCGTGTCGCCGATCAGCCGGGCCACGTTCCCATCACCCAGGCCGACTTCGAGCTTTAATCGCGATGAACATCCATGCCATGATCCATTGGTGGTGTCGGATGACGTCACGCAGGTATCGAACCGTGGCGAGGCGCCCCCGTCCCTTCCGTAGGTTCGAGATTTGTGCTATTGTTGGCACGTCATCATGCCGAGTGAGCGTGATGACCCGCGTCGGTGCCTGTATGAGCCCGTGCGGGGCGGGAGAATGATTGAAAATCGGGAGAAGAAGGGGCGGCGTGTCCCGGGAGGAGACGCCAAGGCGCCTCTTGTCGCGAAATTTGGAGCGAAATTGCATGGCGAAGACCACCAAGGACAAGACGACGATAAAAAAACCCACCAAGGCGAGGCAGACCGCGCGCAAGCGCCAGTTCGCCTTTGCAGTGAACGAATACGTCGTTTATCCAACTCACGGTGTGGGTAAGATCACCGGCATCGAGGAACAGGAATTCGCCGGGGCGAATTTGGAACTCTTCGTCGTCAATTTCGACAAGGAGAAGATGACACTTCGCGTGCCCGTCACCAAGGCCAGCCAGACCGGCATGCGGAGTTTAAGCTCGCCCGAGAAGATGAAGACGGCGCTCGCCACGCTCAAGGGCCGGGCGCGGGTCAAGCGGACCATGTGGAGCCGGCGGGCCCAGGAATACGAGGCCAAGATCAACTCCGGTGACCCGTTGTCGATCGCCGAGGTCGTGCGCGATCTGCATCGTGCCGCCGGCCAGCCGGAACAGTCCTACAGCGAACGGCAGATCTACGAGGCCGCGCTGGACCGCTTAGTGCGCGAGTTCGCTGCGGTCGAGGGCCTGGACGAGGATCAGGCGACCGAGCGGTTGGAGAAAGTCCTCCAGGCGGCATGACGCGCCGTTCGGCGCCGTTTCCCTCGCCCGGGCGAGTGGGCGGCGGCACAGGGTGAGACGTCATGCCCGATCGCGGCGATGAGCGGTACGCGGTTCTGGAGGCGGCCGGCCGGATCTGGGCGGTCGGCGCGGTGCACGGCGAGACGGCCCGGCTGCGCCACCTGCACGAGGCGCTGGGCGACGCGTTGGTGCCCGGCGACCGGCTGGTTTACCTCGGCAATCTTCTCGGCGTCGGCGACGATCCGGCTGGGACGGTGGACGAGTTGCTGCGCTTCCGCCGTCTGGCGCTGATGCTGCCGGGCGCCGAGCCCTGGGATGTCGTCGTACTGAGGGGCGGACAAGAAGAGATGTGGCAACGGCTGCTGCAGTTGCAATTCGCCCTCGCGCCGGGCGACGTGTTCGACTGGATGATTGGCCAAGGGCTTGAACCAACGCTCCGGGCCTATGGCGGCACGCTCGACGAGGCACGCCGGGCGATGCGCCAGGGCACTCTTTCACTCACCCGTTGGACCAGCTCGATTCGCGGGGTCATGCACGCCAAGCCTGGGCATGAGAGCTTCATGGCCTCGCTTCGCCGCTTCGCTGTCGATGATGCCCGGGGGCTACTCTTCGTCAGCGCTGGCATCGACGCCGCCCGCCCGCTCGACGGACAGCGGGACACGTTCTGGTGGGGTGCCGCGGGCTTTGACGCCATGACGGCGCCCTATGGCGACTTTCGCCGCGTCGTGCGCGGCTATGATCCCGACCACCGGGGACCCGAGGCCCGGTCCTACCACCTGACCGTCGACGGCGGCGCCGGCTTCGATGGCGCGCTCATCGCCGAATGCCTCGCGCCGTCGGGTGAAGTGCTCGCGCGCCTGACCGCCTGACCGCCCGTCTCGCGAGCGCCCCGGCTCGTTGCAAATGCGTAACAAAAATAATATTGTAGTTTGATTGCCCCTGTCGATCGCCCGGAAACACGGCACGCGTGACTTCCGTCGCGGTTCCGCCGACGAGGCTTGACGGCCTTTGACGGGATTTGGTTAAAATCAGGGAATTTCGGGCACGGTTGACGCGAGATCGTCGAATCGCTGCCGGCATGGCCTGCGTCCTGGGTGGGGAATTGGAAATATGGCTTATCCCTTTGCTTCCGGTCACACCAGATGTTGATCGGCCTTCTACGTTCCAGGCACGGTTTTCGGACCGTGCCGGGGGATGTGCGGGAGCTTTTGGACTTGAGGAAGTTGGTTTCGAGTGCTGTCAGGCAGACTGGAGGGCCGGTATTCGGCTCCGATTGAGGCGGATCGGAGGGCGGGCGGTGGCTGGCGCCCGGCCTGCCGGGATCAGACGTGTTGTCCGACGATGTCGCGGTAGTCGGCGGGTCGCAGGCGCGTGCCGATGCCGAGCAGGGTATCGAAAGCCGTTGCGGTGTGGCGGCGGCGGTTCCAGCGGAACACGAACTCGTCGAGGTAGCGGCGCAGATGGGCGCGGCGCAGGCCATGGAAGGTTCCGAGCGCCCAGCGCTTCAGGTTCGAGAACACACGATGGATCCACGTCAGCACGAGATGGGCGGGCGTTGCACCGACGACCTTGGGCTGGTGGTCGTGGTCGGGCAGGCCGCAATAACGGCTCCAGCCATCGGTAATCACCCGCGCGCCCGGCGCCGAGGTTCCGGCAACGAAGGCACGAAGGCTGCGCGCGGAGAAATCCCCGATCGGCGCCAGCCGGATGCGGCGTGGCTCGCCCTCGGGCGATAGCTCGACCGCGCCGGCAATGCGCATCTTGCCTTGTGGGCTGCGACCTTGCCCGCCTGTGGCCGGGTCTTTTGCGGTGCGGAACGGGAGGGTGGCCTCATCGATCTCGATCAGGTCCTCAAGCAGGCTGCGATCCGGATTGACCATGGCACGGCGCAGCTTGTGCAGCAGGAGCCAGGCACTCTTGTAACTGCCGAGCCCGAGCTGGGCCTGGAGTTGCAGGGCGGAGATACCATTCGAGTGGCTGGTCACGATGTGAACGGCCATGAACCAGGTCTTCAGGGGCAAGTGGCTGCGGTGCATGATCGTGCCTGCGGTCACCGAGGTCTCCTTCCCGCAGGCCGCACATTCCCAGCTCGCCCGGCGCCGCTTCAGTTCCCAGCCCCTGTCATGGCCGCAGGCGGGGCAGACGAAGCCGTCGGGCCAGCGCCTGGCGGCGAGATGCCGGGCACAGGAGGCTTCATCGGGAAAGCGCGCCTCGAAGGCGGCGCGGGACATGGGGCGGTCATATTTCCAGCGGCTGGCCATGACGGAACATTACACGAACATGCTGCCGACGCCCACCAGAAACTCAACATCTCGTCAAACCGGGCTCAAAGGGATAAGCCCTTTGGAAATTTCGCGAAACGAGAGGAATTGATTGACTATTGGATCGTCTTGGAATATAAGATTAAATTGATTTACAGTACAAATGTACTGGATTGATTGAAGGGACCGTAAAGGTTGGCGGTCCGTCGGCGTCAATTCAAGAGGAGTGGATTGGTCGTATGATCTTGGGGGAGTCGCGGGAGGCACGTAAGGCGGACCGTCATTTTATCGAGCGCGCGATGTGCGTGCCCATCCTGACCCGGGAAGAAGAGCGCGAGCTCGCCGAACGTTGGCACGGCGATGGGGACGAGGAGGCCTTGCACCGCCTGGTCCGGGCCCATGTCCGCCTCGTCGTCGCCCAGGCCGTCAAGTTCCGCCACCATGGCCTGCCCATGGGAGACCTGGTGCAGGAAGGCAATCTCGGCCTGCTGCAAGCCGCCGCGAAGTTCCAGCCGGAGCGTGACGTCCGCTTCTCGACCTACGCCAGCTGGTGGATACGGGCCACGCTCCAAGACTACGTGCTCCGCAACTGGTCGATCGTGCGTACCGGCACCACCGCCTCGCAAAAATCCCTCTTCTTCAACCTCCGGCGGCTGCGCGCTCGGATCCAGGCGGAACGCGACTGCTCTCCCTTCGACACCCGGGTCGAGGTGGCGGCCGAACTCGGGGTCGCGGTTGCGGAGGTCGAGAACATGGAGGCGCGTCTCTCCGGCCGCGACCGGTCCCTGAACGTGCCGCTCGGCGAGGACGGCGGGGTCGAGGCGGTCGAGGTCATTCCCGACGACCGGCGCGGTCCGGACCGGGTCGTCGCCGAACAGAACGACCAGCCCAAGATCGAGCGCTTGCTCGGGGCGGCGGTGGCCGAGCTCAGCGAGCGCGAGCGCACGATCATCCGCGAGCGTCGGCTGAACGACGAGAAGATACCGCTGAACGCGCTCGGGCGCCGCCTCGGCCTCTCCAAGGAGCGGGTCCGCCAGATCGAACACCAGGCGATCGCCAAGCTGCGCGAGGCGCTGGGACCGATGAAGGACGCCCTGATATAGCGCGGGGCTGGTTTGATCCGAATCGCCCGGCCACCTTCGTCGGCCGATTATAGGTACACCCGGCGCGACGAGGGATCGTTCGAAGGGCGACCCATCACCCCCGGAACGGATTGCGCGGATAGGTGCCGAGCACGCGGAGCGACTTGGAGAAGAACGCCAATTCCTCCAGCGCCCGCTTGACCGCCGGATTGTCGGGATGACCCTCGATGTCGGCGTAGAACTGGGCCTGCTCGAACGAGCCCTCGAGCATGTAGCTTTCGAGCTTCGTGATGTTGATGCCGTTGGTCGCAAAGCCGCCCAAGGCCTTGTAGAGCGCGGCGGGCACGCTCGCGACGTCGAAGATCAGGCTGGTCATCACCGGTCCATCCTTCGGGTGCGGAACGATCCGCTCCCGGGCCATGATCAGAAAGCGGGTGATGTTGTTGTCGTGGTCCTGCAAGCCGTCGCGCAGGATTTTCAGGCGGTGGGTCTCGGCGGCGAGACTGGAGCCGATCGCGGCGATGGACGGATCGTTCCGTTCCGCCACCATGCGACAGGCGCCGGCGGTGTCGGCATGTATTTCGGGCTTGATGCCCAACTCACGGATCAGCTTACGGCATTGCGAGAGAGCGTGAATGTGGCTGTGCACCTCCTTCACCGTCTCGATGCTGGCCGCCTCGATGGCCAGCAATTGGTGATGCACCCGCTGGAAATGCTCGCCAATCAGGAACAGGTCGGAGCCGGGCAGCAGGTGGTGGATGTCGGCGACCCGGCCGGCGACGGAATTTTCGATCGGGATCATCGCCCGGACCGCCTCGCCGTCGGAACAGGCGGCGAAGGCCGCCTCGAAGGTTTCGCGGGGGAGCGGGTCGTAGTCCGGCGCCGCCTCCCGGCAGGCCAGATGCGAATAGGCACCCCAGTCGCCCTGGAAGGAGATTCGTCGTCTGGCGTCCGTGCTCTCGTTCATGTGCCGCTACTCTTCTTGGAATTTCGTACTGGCGGAACCGCCTCCTAGTGGTCGGAGCCGACGAAGATCGACCAGGCGCCAGCGGTGTCGTAATCGATCGCGGCGGCCTTGAGGCGGATGGCGACGGGGTAGTCCTGGCTCGCCAGGCCCTTGCGCTCCAGCGCTCGCCATACCGCCTCGTTCCACAGCCCGCTCGCGTTCTTGGTCATGACGATCCGCCGCCCGACGTGGATGTGGTTGCCGTGCGGGCGGGGCAGCATGGTGATTAGCACCTCGCCGCTCTCCTCTATCCGGGTCGAGGTTTCCTCGTGCCGCGCCAGCTCCTGCAACACCGCAAGGGTGCGCAGCTGCAACTTGTTGAGCTTCAGCGGATTGGTCTTGGGCGGCATGGCGGCCTCCGGGATCGCAAAAGTCGCGCTTAATTACACGAGCTCGGCCGAAAACGCGATTCGGCCCGCGATCTCCGGGACATTTTGGCCTCGTGTCGCCTTGCGCTATCGTGCCGGCGATTTGGAAACGGCTGGAGGAGCCAGGAGGCCATGGGACCGCTCAAGGGAATTAAGATCGTCGAACTCGCCGGCATCGGGCCGGCCCCGTTCTGCGCCATGCTGCTGGCCGACATGGGGGCCGAGATCATCCGCATCGACCGCACGGCCGAGGCCGACCTGGGCGTCGCCACCGAGCGGCGCTTCAGCGTGTTGAACCGCAGCCGGCGCTCTATCGCCGTCGACCTCAAGACCCCGGAAG
Organism: Alphaproteobacteria bacterium; assembly: GCA_965226475.1. GTDB lineage: Bacteria > Pseudomonadota > Alphaproteobacteria > JASLMY01. The sequence goes on from CBDDDJ010000003.1 coordinate 1,398,620, forward strand.
GGGTGGCCGCCGTCCTGCGCCTGATCGACCAGGCCGACGCGCTGATCGAGGGCTTTCGCCCCGGCGTCACCGAACGGCTCGGCCTTGGCCCCGACGTCTGCCTGGAGCGCAACCCGCGCCTGGTCTATGGCCGGATGACCGGCTTCGGCCAGAACGGCACGGTGGCGCACGCGGCGGGCCACGACATCAACTACATCGCGCTCTCGGGCACGCTGCACGCGATCGGCCAGAACGGCGGTCCGCCGACTCCGCCCTTGAACCTGGTCGGCGATTTCGGCGGCGGCGGCATGTTCCTCGCCTTCGGCCTGGTCGCGGCACTGCTGGAAGCCCGCGCCTCGGGCGAGGGCCAAGTGATCGACTGCGCCATGACCGAGGGCGCCGCCTACCTCGCCACCAGCGCCTTCGGCTGGCACGCCTCGGGCTTCTGGCACGGCGAGCGGGGTAGCAACATCGTCGATACCGGCTCCCACTTTTACAACACCTACGAGACCAGCGACGGCAAATGGATCTCCGTCGGCTCGATCGAGCGCAAGTTCTACCGCGAATTGCTGGAGAAGACCGGGCTCGACAACGAGGAACTGCCGGAACAGATGGACCGCTCCAACTGGCCGGAGATGAAGGAACGCCTGGCGGCGATCTTCAAGATGAAGAGCCGCGACGAGTGGTGCGAGATCATGGAGGGTTCCGACATCTGCTTCGCGCCGGTGCTGAGTTTCGGCGAGGTGAACGGCCACGCCCACAACAAGGCCCGCGACAGCTTCATCGAGGTCGAGGGCGTGCTGCAGCCGGCCCCCACCCCCCGCTTCAGCCGCACCGAGGCCACCGTCCAGCGCCCGCCCTCGGACCCCGGCGGCGACACCCGCGAGGCCCTCGCCGACTGGGGTTTCGCCGCCGACGAGATCGCGGCGCTCGAGGGGACGGGGGCGGTGCGGCAGGGTTAACTCACTCCAACGCGTCGAGACACCCCGTCTCCGACAGCAACGCGCGGGTCCGTGCGGCGGGCGCGCCGTCCAGGCTCGCCAAATGCTCGCGCAGCCAGGCAAGGCACTTCGCCTGGTAGCGGAACGGCGGCTGCGTCAGCGTGCCGCCGGCGAGATCGACCGTGAAGGTTTCGGCGCCGGCCAGAGCGGCGGCCGCGTTCGCGCGCAGGAAAGGCAGGTAGACCTCGCCCACGAGGCGAAGCAGGGCTTCCACGACGGGAGAGGGCGCCTCGGGATCGTCCCATGTGCCCTCGACGCCGGAAGTGTCGTCCAGGCGGCGGACCCAGTGTTCCAGCGCCGGCGCCTCGCGGCGGATGATCGCCATCGGCGTCGGGTCGGTGGCGAGGGTTCTCAGCTGGCCGAAGAGGCCGAAGTCGGCGAGCGCCGGGCGGGTGCCGAAGAGGAAACGGCCGCTGGCGACATGAGCCTCCAGGACGGCCAGCAGGCGGTGGAAGCTGGCATCGATCGGCCCGGCGTTGGCCGCGAGCGCGCCAACCAGCGGCATGCGCTCGACCTGGCGGGCGCGGAAGGCCACAATCGCCTCTTCCAACGCCGCGCCCTCGAGGTCGGGGCGGGAGTCCATCACCACCCAGGCCGCGCCATAGCGCTGGTCGACGGGCAGGCGGAAGCGGTGCAGGAACAGCACCTTGGTATACCATTCGTCGGCCATGTCCTCGATCAGGTGGCTGAGGAATGCCTGCCCCGGATCGTCGGGTAGGATCGAGCGCTCGCCCGGATGGCGGCGTTCGAGATCGAGGGCGATGGGCGTCGAATCCGTGTGGTAGGCGCCATCGTCGGGATAGCGGATCACCGGCATCAGACGCGGCTTCACATGGGCGATCTCCTCCAGCGCCGCCGGCGTGCGCACCACCCAGTCGAAGGGCAGCCGGCGATAGCGCAGGATCGCCCGAAGCTTCACCGAATAGGGCGATGGATCCGCCCCGATCAGCCGGTATCGATCCGTCGTCACCATCATGGCGTCCTTCTCGTCCCTCTCTTCACGATCCCAACCCGTCGAGAAGGGTCTTTGCCTCGACCAGGCCGGGCGGGGGGGGTGGCCGGGTCGATCTCGATATAGAACGGGCTGAAGGGCGGCTCAGAAGATCTTGGAAAGATACTTGAGACCGGTGTCGGGCAGCACGGTGACGATCCGGGCCGGGCCGGCGAGGCCTTCGACCACTTGGCGGGTGCCGTATAGGTTGGCGCCGGAACTGCCGCCGCACAGGATGCCCTCGGTCCGAGCGATCTCCTTCGCCAGGCCGAAGGCGTCCTCGTCGGTGAACTTCAACATCTCGTCCACGACGGAGAAGTCCATGCACTTGGCGATATGGTCCTCGCCGATGCCCTCGACCTGGTAAGTGCCGATCTCGTTTTCGTCGATCTCCCCGGTCTTGAAATAGGTGTAGTAGATAGAGCCCACGGGATCCGGCATCACCACCTTGATGGCCGGGTCCTGTTCCTTCAGGTAGCGGCCGGTGCCGGTTATCGTGCCGCCGGTGCTTCCCGAGGCGACGAAATAGTCGAGCCGCCCGTCCATCTGGCGCCAGATCTCGGGGCCCGTCGTCGCGTAGTGCGCATCGGCGTTCACCGGATTGTCGTACTGGTTGATCATGAAGGAATTGGGCGTCTCCGCCGCGATGGCGCGGGCCTTCTTCACATAGTGTTCGGGGCTGTCGGGCGGCGCGTCGGTCGGGCAGACCACGATCTCGGCACCGAAGGCTTGAAGCGCCTTCTGCTTCTCGGCGCTGGTCTTGTCGGGCATGGTCAGGATCGCGCGGTAACCCTTGGCCGCCGCGATCATCGCCACCGCCGCGCCGGTGTTGCCGGAGGTGTTCTCGACGATGGTGCCGCCCGGCTTCAACTCTCCCGAGCGTTCCGCCGCCGCCACGATGTGGCGGACGATGCGGTCCTTGACGCTCGCCGTCGGATTGAAGAACTCGAGCTTGGCGAAGACCTCGACACCTTCCTGGGGAAAGAGCTTGGCGAGCCGCACCAGCGGGGTGTTGCCGACGGTGTCGAGCAGATCGCAGACGTTGTTGACGATATCTATCATGGGTTTCTCTCTCTCCGGCTCCGTTCTCTCGGCCCCGCCTTACACGACAAGACGGGGCGATCACAAGGGAAAGGTGGGGGTCCGCGATTGTTGACGGCGGCCGGAGCCGGTAGGCTCGACTCTCAAGCATGCGGGAGGGCGGAATGGCGGACGGTGAACCGGCGGGCGGGCTCGAACCAGTCGATGAACTGACCGTCAACGTGGTGGTCGACAACGTCACCGACAATCTGTCCTCGGTGCTGGATGGCGTCCAGCACGAGCGTGAATTCCTGCGGCTTCGCGGCATGACGACGCTTGCGGGCGAGTGCCTCTGCTGTGCCGCCTGGGGCCTGTCGCTGGTGCTGACGACAAGGCGCGGCGCGGAGACGCGGACCTTGCTGTTCGACACCGGGCCCGACGGCGCGGTGTTCGAGCGCAACGTCACCCGTCTCGGCCTCGACCTGGCCGGGGTTGATGCGGCGATGCTGAGCCACGGCCACTTCGACCACGGCGCCGGGCTGGAAACCGCCTTCCGCATGATCAGCCTGGCCAAGGGGGTGGACGGCACGCCGCTCTACATGCATCCGGACATGTTCCGGCGTCGCGGCATGCGCTTTCCGAACGGCTTCGTGCTGCCGCTGAAGGACGTGCCGACGCCGACGGCGCTGGCCGAGCGCGGCGCCGAGGTCGTCGAGACCGATGCGCCCGTCCTGGCGCTCGACAACAGCTTTTGGATCAGCGGCGAAATCCCGCGCCTGACGGCCTATGAAGTGGGTATCGTCAACCAAGTTCGACAGACCAGCGACGGCGGCTGGGAGCCGGACCCCCTGATCATGGACGAGCGCTTCGTGGCCGTGAATGTCCGGGACGAGGGCCTTGTCGTCTTCTCCGCCTGCAGCCACGCGGGCATCGTGAACGTGATGCTGGAGGCGCGCGCGCGCTTCTCCGACCTGCCGCTTCATGCCGTGATGGGCGGCCTGCACCTGGCGGGCGCAGCGGTCGAGGAGATCATTCCCGACACGGTGGCCGATCTCTCCCAGTTCGAACTGAAGCGCATCATCCCCGGCCACTGCACCGGCTGGCGGGCGGTCAATGCGCTCGTTCAGGCCTTCGGTGAAAAGATCGTCGACCCCTGCGCCGTCGGCCGCGCCTACCGGTTCTCGTCGTAGGTCCGGGGCAGGGCGAAAAATCGGGCGGCGGGCGCGCTCAGACGATGGGCGAAGGAGCGCGCCCGGCCGCCGGGGCCGGACCGATCTCGGGGCGCGCCGGGGGGGAGCGTCGCGCCCTCGGGGAGAGGTCGTCGAGATCGGCATCCGGCCGGATGATCTCGGCCGGCAACAGGCGGTGACGGCGCACCGCCGGAAGATCGAACAGGTTGGCAAGCGAGTTAGAATTCATGGTCGCCGTCCCGGTTCCAGCGTCGTCGAGGCGGGCTCAGCGGCTCCGGCGGAGAAAACGGAACGCCTTGCGCGCCACTTCGCCGGCCAGTCGGGAGCGTTCCCGCATCGCCCGGCGCATCGCCCGGTCGTAGGCCGCGTCGGTCACGTACCAGATCGGCTCGCCCGACTTCTGCCCGGCGTCCACCTGAAACCTCTCGTCGATAGCTTGATGATACATCTTTCCCGTCCTTATATTTGGGAAAATCTAAACAATCGTCGATTTTCCGCAGGGCCTTTCATCCCAACGGAAGTGGCGATTTCAGGCTTGTATGGCAAGCGATCTTTCCTAAGTGTCTGGCCCGAAAAGAGTTGAGTGATTTCAGTCAGTTGTGTCACTGTTTGTATTTAGCAACCAGGGAGACACAACATGTGGACCAAAATCACTCGCCCGAAGTATGAACGCGACCTGCTGCGCTACGCAAGCGACCTGACGGATGGAGAATGGAAGGTGCTGGAGCCCTGCCCGCGAAAGCGCTGGGACGGCCTTCGGACGACGGCATTGCGCGAGGTGGTGAACGCGATCCTCTACCTACTGCGTAGCGGCTGTCCATGGCGCATGCTGCCCCGGGACTTCCCGCCACGCTCGACGGTGCAGCGCTACTTTTATCTCTGGCGGGACGACGGCACCTGGTCCGAGGTCAACCGGCAACTGCTGGTCGCGGCGCGCGAGGCCGAGGGCCGCGCGGCCGGCCCGTCGGCCGGTATCTCGACAGTCAGAGCGTAAAAACCACGGAAAATCCGGGGCTTCGACGCCGGAAAGAAAGTCAACGCAAGCGTCACATCCTCACCGACACCGGCGGCCTGCTGGTCGCGGTCGTGGTCCACGGCGCCGAGATCCAGGACCGCGACGGCGCGACGGCGGTGTTCGCCGTCATCCCCCGCCACTTTCCCCGCCTGGCCCGTCTTCGCCGACGGCGCCTATGCCGGGCCCAAGCTCGAGGGCGCACTGAAGCGGATCGGCCGCTGGTCAGATCGTCAACCGTCCCGCGGGCGTGAAGGGCGGCCCCGCCGATGGGTCGTCGAGCGCAGCTCAATCGAAACCGGCGGCTGGCCGACTTTCATCGGACCGCCGAGGCCTGGATCTTCCTGGCATCCAACTCCTCACGCGCCGTCTCGCAAGAGCCGAAAACACTCGATTCTTCGAGTCGGACTCTAAGTATGTTGATAGAAAAACTATAACGTCAGAGCATCATGCGACAGCTGCCCTCCCTGAACGCGCTACGGGCCTTCGAGGCGGCGGCGCGGCATGCCAGCTTCTCCCGCGCGGCGGAGGAGCTGTTCGTCACGCCCGCCGCGGTCAGCCAGCAGGTCCGACATCTGGAAACGGAACTGGGAGTCCCGCTCTTCAGCCGCGAGAAGCGGCGGATCGCCTTGAGCGAAGCGGGCGAGACATTGCTGCCCGGCATCGCCGCCGGCCCCGATTCCCTGGCCAGCGCGGCGGCCCGGGTGCGCCGGCGAGGGAACGATCGGGGCGTGCAGGTCAGCGTGTCCCCCACCTTCGCCTCCGGCTGGCTGATCCCCAGGCTGGACGATTTCCGCGTGCACCACCCCGACGTCGCGGTGCGCATCGATGCCACGATGGCCCTGGCGCGGTTCGACGACGATGGCGTCGACCTCGCCATCCGCTTCGGAGCCGGCAAATATCCGGGCCTCAAGGTGGAGCGTTTGAGCGGCGAGGAGGAGGTCTTTCCCGTCTCGGCGCCGGCGCTGCTGGAGGGGCCGCATCCGCTCGATGAACCGGGCGACCTGGCGCATCACCTGTTGCTGCACGACGGCACCCGCGATCTGGGCGGGATCATGCCCGACTGGGCGATGTGGCTGCGCGCCGCCGGGGTCGAGGGGGTGGATCCCAATTACGGCATGACGCTGATGCCCTATCCGATGGTGATCAGCGCCGCCATCGACGGCCAGGGCGTGGCGCTCGGCCGGGGCCGGGCGGTGGCGGCGGACCTCGCGGCGGGACGGCTGGTCCGGCCCTTCCCGCTCGCCCTGCCGCTCGCCTTCTCCAACTGGCTGGTCTATCCGCCGGGCGGCTTGGCGCGCCGTCCCGTCGTCACTTTTCGCGACTGGCTGCTGGCCGAGACGGCGGAACTCAGGGACTAGTTCATCGTTTCCAGGGATGTCCCGGGCTCTGTTGAAAAGCTGAAGTAGGCGTCGTCCGCCTGGAGCCGCTAGGCTCTGGGTGCTGATTCCATCAAGGAGAACGACGCCATGACCAAGACTACACGCAACGACCGTTCCTCGGAACCATCCTGTCGGCTCTTGCCATCGATGCCGGAGGCCTTCGACGATCTGCGCATGAGCGTCGATCGCTTCTGCCTTTTGGCGGGCCTCGAGTCTTTGAACGAGATGATGTCGGCGGACGCGGAAGCCTTGTGCGGTTCGCGCCACGCCGGCTCGGGCGAGCGCAAGGGCCATCGATGGGGCACGACCCGGAGCGAGATCGCCTACCACGGCGGCAAAGTGAAGGTCGAGCGCCCTCGGGTGGGGGACTTCGCGGGTCGGGAGATGAGCCTGCCGAGTTGGGAGCTGCTGTCGGAACCCGAACTCTTGCAAGCCTGGGCGATGAATCTGATGGTGATCAACGTCTCGACCCGCAAGTATGCCCGCGCGGTGCGCCTGCCGGACGATGCGGGCGGCGATCTGCCGGCGGCATCGGGTGACGCAACCTCGAAGTCGGCGGTCTCGCGCCGTTTCGTGGCGTTGACGCGAAGCAAGCTGAAGGCCTGGCTGGCGAGCCCGCTCGACGATCTCGATCTCGTGGTGCTCCAGATCGACGGGCTCCATGTCGGCGATCACCTGATGGTGGCGGCGATCGGCATCGACACCGGCGGCGCGAAGCACGTGCTGGGCCTGGCCGAGGGCGCGACGGAGAACGCGGCCACGGTGCAAGCCATGCTCGACAACCTGATCGAGCGCGGTCTCGATCCCGAACGGCCTCGGCTCTACATCGTCGACGGCGCCAAGGCGCTCTCGAAGGCGATCCGGCGGACCTTCGGGCGGGCGGCGGCCCTCCAGCGCTGCCAGGTGCACAAGGGGCGCAACATCACGGACCGGCTGGACGAGAGCCTCCATGCCGGCGTCAGGAAGGTCTTGCGGCAGGCCTGGCGGCAGGACGACGCGGCCAAGGCCGAACGGCTCTTGCGCAACCTCGCCCGCCGTCTGGAGCATGACGCACCCGGCGTCTCGGGCTCGATCCTGGAGGGCCTGGACGAGATCCTGACCGTGATCCGGCTCGGCCTCCCGCCGCAACTTCGACACTCGCTGGCTTGCACCAACGCCATCGAGAACGCGATCGGCACCGTCCGGACGGTGCAGCGGAACGTCAAGCGCTGGCGCAACGCCGAGATGGCGCTGCGTTGGACCGCCGCCGGCCTCTTGGAGGCGCAAAAGACCTTCCGCCGCCTCAAGGCCTACCGCCAGCTCCCCATCCTCGACGCCGCCCTGCGGGAGGCGGTGAGAAAGGCCGGAGCAAAGTCCGTCATTGAAGACATCGAGGTGGCCGCGTAGCCTCTCGATCAGACGATGCCTATCTCGCACTTTTCAACATTGGGTGGGACATCACCTCGTTTCCAAGAAACGACTCTTATACGGCTTTTTGATCGTCGAGCTTGTAGGACCACTTGTCGGCAACCGGATCGCGGTTGAGATTTATGAGATAAACCATGTAGTGGCCCTTGAGTTATTGTTTGAAGGCGGCGCGGATATGGCGCGACATGCAGCGCGTCATCTTGGAGAAGAAACCTTCGATGAGGTTCAGCCAGGCGCCATGCTCGGGGGTGATGGCGAATTCGAAGCGGCCCTCGGATTGCTCGGCGCGACCGGCTCCAGCCTTGCGGTCGCGGCTCTGCCTCCAACTCCCACCGGCGTTAGCCTGCGTCTTCCCAATTCCGCCTGGCCATCGAACGCGCCGCCAGCCGGCAAATCCCCTTCGTCATGCGCTGCTTGAAGAAGTAGCCGACGCCTTCTCGCTCACACGAAGCCGTGCGGCGCTCACGGCCCCAGTCCTCGTCGCCCCGCTCCAGACGCTGCCGATGCTCCCGGCCGAGACGCTCCAGAACCGCCCACGGCGACGGCGCCACAACAGAGCCGTGCCCAGAACGTCCCGCTTGGCCGGCGCGCGCGGGCTAGCCGCACGCTCTCCGGGGAAACCTTCCGCGTAACCCCAGGCGGATCAACCGATGGATAACTCTCAACGGACTATCGCGATTCGGTCATCCCATAGAGATTACGAGCACTCTCGCCAAGCAACACGGTTCTGATCCGCCGCTCTTAGGTTGACGGATGGTTGGGCGGGAGAGTGGGACCGTCGGGGGAGTCGCCATTCATGGCGTCGCGTCGCGCGTCGCGACGATGGTTGCCGGTGACGGGTCGAACCAAAGGCTCGTTGGCATTATTCCGAGGCGAGGCGGACTTGGGGGGCGCTTGCG
>CBDDDJ010000003.1:1412500-1462243 GCA_965226475.1 Alphaproteobacteria bacterium
CCACCGATGTTGAAAAATCGGGGGATGACCTGTGGCTAGGGGTGAAAGGCCAATCAAACTCGGAAATAGCTGGTTCTCCGCGAAAACTATTTAGGTAGTGCGTCACGTGATGACCTCCGGGGGTAGAGCACTGGATGGGCTAGGGGGGAGCGATCCTTACCAAACCCAACCAAACTCCGAATACCGGTGAGTTTAACGTGGCAGACAGACTATGGGTGCTAAGGTCCATAGTCGAAAGGGAAACAGCCCAGACCGCCAGCTAAGGTCCCCAAGTCGTGGCTAAGTGGGAAAGGATGTGGGGTAGCCAAAACAACCAGGAGGTTGGCTTAGAAGCAGCCATCCTTTAAAGAAAGCGTAACAGCTCACTGGTCTAATAGCCGTCCTGCGCCGAAGATGTACCGGGGCTAAAGCCATGCACCGAAGCTGCGGGTGTGACGCAAGTCGCGCGGTAGCGGAGCGTTCCGTAGGCCTGCGAAGGGTCGCCGCGAGGTGGCCTGGAGGTATCGGAAGTGCGAATGCTGACATGAGTAGCGAGATGAGGGCGAGAACCCCTCACGCCGAAAGTCCAAGGGTTCCTGCGCAAGGCCAATCCGCGCAGGGTGAGCCGGCCCCTAAGGCGAGGGCGAAAGCCGTAGTCGATGGGAACCAGGTAAATATTCCTGGGCCTGGTGGTAGTGACGGATCGCGTAAGTCGTCAATCCTTATCGGATTGGGTTGGCGGCGAAGTGGTCCCAGGAAATAGCTCCACCGTTACAGACCGTACCCTAAACCGACACAGGTGGACAGGTAGAGTATACCAAGGCGCTTGAGAGAACGATGCTGAAGGAACTCGGCAAATTGCCTCCGTAACTTCGGGAGAAGGAGGCCCCTGCATTGGGCAACCAGTGTGGGGGGGCACAGACCAGGGGGTGGCGACTGTTTACTAAAAACACAGGGCTCTGCGAAGCCGCAAGGCGAAGTATAGGGTCTGACGCCTGCCCGGTGCCGGAAGGTTAAGGGGAGCGGTGAGAGCTGCGAACCGAAGCCCCGGTAAACGGCGGCCGTAACTATAACGGTCCTAAGGTAGCGAAATTCCTTGTCGGGTAAGTTCCGACCTGCACGAATGGCGTAACGACTTCCCCGCTGTCTCCAGCATCGACTCAGCGAAATTGAATTCTCCGTGAAGATGCGGAGTACCCGCGGTCAGACGGAAAGACCCCGTGCACCTTTACTACAGCTTTGCAGTGGTATCAGGAATCGCATGTGTAGGATAGGTGGGAGCCTTTGAAGCGATGGCGCTAGTCGTCGTGGAGGCAACCTTGAAATACCACCCTTGTGATCTCTGATATCTAACCGCGGCCCGTGAATCCGGGTCCGGGACCCTGCATGGCGGGTAGTTTGACTGGGGCGGTCGCCTCCCAAAGAGTAACGGAGGCGCGCGAAGGTAGGCTCAAGCTGGTCGGAAATCAGCTGTTGAGTGCAATGGCATAAGCCTGCCTGACTGCGAGGCCGACGGGCCGAGCAGAGACGAAAGTCGGTCATAGTGATCCGGTGGTCCCGCGTGGAAGGGCCATCGCCAACGGATAAAAGGTACGCCGGGGATAACAGGCTGATACCCCCCAAGCGTCCACAGCGACGGGGGTGTTTGGCACCTCGATGTCGGCTCATCACATCCTGGGGCTGAAGCAGGTCCCAAGGGTTCGGCTGTTCGCCGATTAAAGTGGTACGTGAGCTGGGTTTAGAACGTCGTGAGACAGTTCGGTCCCTATCTGCCGTGGGTGTACGAAACTTGAGAGGAGCTGCCCCTAGTACGAGAGGACCGGGGTGGACGTACCTCTGGTGGACCGGTTGTCGCGCCAGCGGCATAGCCGGGTAGCTAAGTACGGAAGGGATAACCGCTGAAAGCATCTAAGTGGGAAGCCCCCCTCGAAACCAGGTTTCGCATGAGGGCCGTGGAAGACCACCACGTTGATAGGCCGGGTGTGCAAGCGTGGCAACACGTTGAGCTTACCGGTACTAATAGCCCGATTGGCTTGATCTTCGCCTCTACCGAACGACCTCCGTCCATGCGTGGTGAACAGCCACGCTTATGGCTGGCGCTCGCTCGTATCAAGGCATGACATATCCGTCTCGCGTTCCCGCTCTCGATTGCGTTTTGCCGGCTTGGTGGTTTTGGCGAGGGGCCCGCACCCGATCCCATCCCGAACTCGGCCGTGAAAACCCTCAGCGCCGATGGTACTGCGTCTCAAGGCGTGGGAGAGTAGGTCGCCGCCAGGCCTGCAAAACGCGATCGAATGTGAGAACTCTCTCTTCACATGACGAGATCCGACGAGACGCCAAAGCGGCCTGATCCGGAATCCATCCGGACGACGACCGGCGCGACTTGGCGCGGGGTGGAGCAGCCCGGTAGCTCGTCAGGCTCATAACCTGAAGGTCGTAGGTTCAAATCCTACCCCCGCAACCAAACAATCCCCGCTATTCCAATAGATTAGCGGGGATTTTCTTTTTTTGGTATAGAACAGTGTTTTTCCAGGTACCACATAGGCACCGTTTTGTTTCCAAGTCGTGCGCAGCCCTGCGCAGGGTGAAAGGTAACGATTCGGTCGTGCCGTGGAGGCGGACGTGCTTCTGCGGCCGAGTAGGCGGGGGCATTGCTGCGCCCCGCCCCTCAGTTGCAGTAGGAATGCGCATTGCTGCGCACTTGTGCCTCCCATTTATCTCATCCGGGGTGCATCAAGAACGCCGACCGGTCCGCCGGCACTGGTGATGGCACCATCTTCGCTGTGAGGCGGGCATAGTCATCTTCGGAAACGACGCCCACATCGATCGGCAACCGGCTTGGGGGGCCTTGCCATAGTAAGACGGATTGCTGAGGTTACGGCGACCCCGACGGCGTCAGAATCATCGCCGCAAGCCGATTATACGATAGCCGGTGCCAGTCAGGCCGCCAACCGCTGGTACCGATGATGCAGCCCGCCGACCTGTGGAAACGCCACGATCTTCCCGGCGCCAGCCGGCTGAACCGATCGCCGTTCAGGGGTATCCTTGCCTAGCGCCAGGTGCGTGCGGGATCGCTGGTAGTAGTCGATGTACGACAAGAGTATCGCCCGCAGATGCCGTTCGTTTAGAACGATCACGTGATCCAGACACTCTCGCCTGATGGACCCGATCACGCGCTCAACGTACGGCGACTGCCACGGCGCTCGCGGCGCCGTCACGACCTCTTCGATGCCCATCGCCTTTATCCGCGAACGAAAGGCAATACCGTACACACGATCCCGATCTCGGATCATATACCGTGGTGCTGTCTCCCACGGAAAGGCCTCCCGGATCTGTTGCGCGACCCACGCCGCAGTCGGGTGTGCCGTGGTGCCGATGTGAACAATCCGCCGACGCTCGTGCCGCAGCACAACGAGCACGAATAGAAGACTGAACGTCGCGGTGGGTACGACGAAGAAGTCTGTCGACGCTAGGCACCCGACGTGGTTCTCGAGGAACGTCCGCCATGTCTGCGAAGGTGGCTTTGGATGGCGCGGCATGTACTTGGACACGGCCGCCTCGGAGACCTCGAAGCCGAGCATCCTGAGCTCACCGTGGATTCGGGGAGCGCCCCACAACGGATTCTCCCGAGACATCCGGCGGATAAGCCCTCGGAATTCGCTCGACACGGGCGGTCGTCCCGGCTTCCCCCGTCGCGACTTCCGGGTCCAGAAACGTCGGAAGCCCTTTCGATGCCAGCCGATAACCGTTTCCGGCTTGACGATCACCAGGATCTCCCTCCAACCCGACCACAGCCGAGACAGGACGACCCAGAAAAGGCGATCGGCCATCCGAAGCGATGGCCTGGCTCCTTTCCGATCTAAGGCGGCAAGCTGCTGTCGCAGGGCAAGGTTCTCAAGATGCAACGCCGCGCGGCTGAGGAAAGCCTCACGGACCATGGCAAGGACAATTCGAATGGTCGTGCACATGTCGGAGACGCTATCCGGCACAAGCCGGGAATGCGAGGATTTCTGCGGCAGATAGGATTTATGGGAGCCACAGGTGACGGTAGCCCAAATGCATGAGGTGTTGAACGCTGGAGGCATCAACATCACGGAGCGCAGTCTGCGGACGTTTCTGGACAAGGGCGTGTTGCCGGGAAGGAAGGTTGCCGAGGCCGCCAGGGCCATGGTGTCGGAAGAAGGCAGTGATCCGTTCTAACTGGAATGAAGGCGCATATGGATCCGCGAAGCGGCGATACGACGTTCGGAGAACGGCGGGTCCGTCATCGTGGTTTGAGGGGTGCGAACAATGAAGTTGCAACGGGGGATGGTTGGGCGATGGCGTGGCGCGTCAGCGCCCGCGTACGGCGATGGCGCGAAGCGCCGTGCCGTGAGGCGGCGATGCACCGTTCGGAGAACGGCGAGCCGCCTGCGAGCGTAAGCTCGCACGGTTGGCGGCGGCGCAAAGCGCCCCGCCATGGGCCGGTGCTCTAACCAAGCGGCACAAAAAGGGGGCCGACCTCCGCCGTGTGATGGCGGGGGCCGGCCCTTGAAGGGTGTCGCTACGCGGCGGCGAGCAGGACGGGGATGCCGATCTTGCGCGCCTTGTCGATCAAATTGTTCGTGATGCCGGAGCCAGGGAAGGCGACGAGGCCTTTCGGCAGGAAGTTCAACAGCACGTCGTTGCGCCGGAAGGGCGCGGCCTTGCCGTCTCTATCCCAGTTCGGCTTGCAGACGACCTGGTGGACCCCGTTCTTCTCCGCCCAGCTTGCGGCGATCTTCTCCGCGCCGGGTCCGCCGCCGTGCAGCAGGACCATGTCTTCGTACTTGATCTTGATGCTGTCCAGGGAGCGCCAGATCGCGGTGACGTCGCCGAAGTCCTTCCCGCCGGTGAAGGCGACCAGGGTGCCTTCGGGGAGATGCGCGCTGGTCTCACGGTCCTTGCGGGCGCGCAGGTAGTCGCGGGCGTCGATGGCGGCTGAAGTGAGTTTGCCGGCCTGACTGCTGTGCGACCCGTTACGCGGGCGCCAGGTATCGCCGGTCTCGGTGCGGTATCCCTCCGCGGCGAGGTCGCGCATGGCCTCGAAGGCGCCGCGCCGATCGCCGAGCTTCCGGACCCGGTCGGTCAGGCGTTCGAGTTCCCGGGACTTGATCTCGGAGCCGTCCTGCTCTTGGCCGAGGTCTTTCATCTCGGGCGCGATCTTGTCGATGCCGCGGTCGAGGCGCTGGACCTGGGCGTGCAGTGCATTGACGAAACCCCAGAGCAGGCTCTCGCGTTCGTCGGCGAACTGCGTGCCGTCCGGTGCGACGGCACCGGCGAGGATGTGGATCGCTTCCTCTATCCCGGCAAACGCCTCTTCCTCGTTCCAGATCTCGCGGTTGTCGAACTCTTCGGGACCAGGGGTCGCGCCGAACAGGGCGGCCTGTTCGCAAGCCATTGCGGTCTGTGACGTTTCGGTGCTGATGAACTCTTGCATGATTCTCTCCATTGCAATGTCGCTATCCTCCGAGGCGGGATGCCCCGTCGTGATGACTCTTTGTTTCACGCGCTCGCAGCGGAGCCACGATGGCCGGAATGCCTGCGCCGGGGGGATGCGCGAGTGGTGCGGGCGCAGGGAGCGCAGCGAGCGAGCCACGGTCGCGTATTCCACCGGCGCTAGCCGCGCAGCGGCGTGGCATTGCGCGCTATCGCCGTAACGGAGCGAAGCGGAGTGACGGACCCCACAGGGGTTGGCGCAGTGAGAACGTGTGGGACAATGAGACATCATGACGGGATGATTATTCTCCCACTCCCACGCCTCTCTTCCCCCGTTGCCGCGGACTTGGAGCTTGCAATAAGGGGCGCGATCCGGGCCGCGAGGGTTTCTTCCCCGAAGGCAACGAGGTCGTCATTAAAATCAGAGTGTTCGGGAACGATCACGATTGAGGGAATGCCGCGTTCCACACAGCGGTGCTGAAGACGGTTCGCGGCGTTCCCTCCCTCCACGTCTTTATCGCGGGCGATGACCAACAGGGCGAGGTCTTGGGGTGGTTCGAAGGCGCCGAGGCTGCCTGCCGATAGAGCCGCCGCGGCATGAATGCCGGGAACGGCGGTGATTAGCGACAGCACGGTTTCGATGCCCTCGCCGGCAAGCAGGGTCGCGCCGGAGGCGGATCCGCCGAAGCGCACGGCCCGGCCGTGGACGCGCCCGAGCGCTTTGCGCGGGCGCACGAGGTTGGCTTTCTGGGGTAGCTTGGGATCGAGCCAGGTGCGCTGTACGCCCTCGATTGCGCCATCATCTCCGGTGACGGCGGCGACCAGCGCCGGGAGGCGGTGGATGCCATTGTCGCTGCGATGGATGAGATCGGGATGAAACCGCAGGGCCGTAAAGCGGCAATGGCCGATGGCGCGGGCGTGCAGGTAGGCTTCCGCATGGGTGCCATCTATGGGGCGGCAACGCCGCCAGAGGCGGCGCGCTGCTTCCTCACGGTCATAGCCGCCGGTGTGATCGCCGCCATTGGCGGGGGCGGCAGACGGCAGGACGAGGAAGGCGCGGGCCTCCTCCATGGCGTGCCGTAGCGATGCTCCGCCGGTGCATAGACGGATGAGATCGAGCAGATCCCCATGCTCGTTGGTCGCGGCATCGGTCCATTTTCCGGGTATGCCTGGAGGCGCCAGGCGCACGAAGAGCGAGCGCCCCTTGGCGCCGGTTGTGTCGCCGACTGTCCAGTATCTGCCCTGTTTGCGGCCGCGGGGAGCGAGTTCGAGCTTCAGGGGATCAAGGCACGGCTGGTCGGCGGCCAGCGCAGCGCTGCCGCGCGCGGTGCGCTGAAGATCCGGTTGCCGGTCGGCCTGGCCTACAACGACAAGGACGAGGTGATGTTCGACCCCGACCGGTCCGTCTTCGACGCCATCCGTCTCGTGTTCGACAGCTTCCGCCGAATGGGGTCGGCGATGGCGGTGGTGAAATGGATGCACCGCGAGAACATCGAGCTGCCGGCGCGTCCGCGGAGCGGGCCGGCCAACGGCGAGCTGCGCTGGGCTCTTCCGCGCGTGCCGCAAGTCTCCCGGATTCTGAGCAATCCCCGCTACGCCGGCGCCTTCGTCTATGGCCGGACGCACGTCGAGCGGCGGGCGGACGGGACCGGACGATGCCGCGTCGTGCCGATGGAGGACTGGCACGTCTGCATCCCGGACCGGATCTCCGCTCCGGAAGTACAGCACTACCTCCTCCATTTGCACGAACAGAAGGGGTTGACCTGGCAGAGCTGCAACTGCGTTCGCCACGGCGTCCGCTTCCTGTACCGCATCACGCTCGGTTTGCCCGACCCGCACTTCTATCTGCCGGGTGCCAAGACGCCGTCCACCCTGCCTCAGATCCTCAACCGCGACGAGCTCGTGCGGCTGTTTACCGTGACCACCAACCGCAAGCATCGCGCCTTGCTGATGACGGCCTACGCCGCAGGGCTTCGGGCGAGCGAGCTGGGGCGACTACAGCTCAGCGATATCGACTCCGAACGCATGTGTCTGCGCGTCGATCAAGGCAAGGGCAATAAGGACCGCTACGTCCCCCTCTCGCCTCGGCTGTCGGTCCAGCAACAGCGGGTCGTGGACGCGCTGGTGAACTGCCGCACCGCCGTGCTCGGCGGGTTCAAGGCGCATTGTGACCACTGCGGGGCGGAGACGATCCAATATGCATCATGCAGGAACCGTCACTGCCCCAAGTGTCAGACCCTCGCGCAAACCAGATGGGTCGAGCGTCAATGCGCCGATCTGCTCGACATCGGCTACTGGCACGTCGTCTTCACCTTGCCCCACGACCTCAACCCCGTGGCTCAGGGCAATCCCGCACTCATCTACAGGCTGCTCTTCAAGGCCGCATCCCAGACCCTGCTAGAGTTCGGCCGCAATCCCCGCTGGCTCGGCGGCGAGCTCGGCATCACCATGGTGATGCACACCTGGGGCCAGAATCTGGGACAGCACATCCATGGCGGTGGCGCGGATCATGGGCGACGGCGAGCGCCGCCGCACCCAGGCCTTCTCGCATCTGCAGTCGCACTATCTGTTCCGCGACCGCTTCGGCCGGCCCGGCAAGGGCAACGACAAAGGGAAGGTCGAGGCGCTGGTGAAGACGGCGCGGCGCAAGTTCTTCGTGCCGATCCCAAAGGTGCGGGACCTGGACGCCCTGAACGAACAGCTGATGGCGGGCTGCCTGGCGCGTCTCGACGCCCTGGAGGAAGGCGAGAAGGCAACGGCGCTGCTGGCCGACCTCGAGGCTTTGCGCGATCTACCGGCCGTCCCCTTCGAGGCTTGTGAGCAACATCCCGGGCAGGTCTCCTCGATGGCCTTGGTGCGCTACCGGCTGGTGGATTACTCGGCGCCGACGGTCCACGCCTACAAGGACGTGATGGTCAAGGGCTATGTCGACCGGGTCGAGATCACTCTCGGCGCCGAGATCATCGCCCGTCATCCCCGCTCCTATGTGCGTGGCGACGTGGTCTGCTGACTGACCAGATGGAAGAGCAACTGGCCGCCGGCCTCGGCGAAGGGCAGGTATCCGAGTTCGTCGAGCACCACCAAATCGACGCGGCTCAGCTGGTCGACGATCCGGCCGGCCCGGCCGGCCCGTGCCTCGGCCTCGAGCCGGTTGACCAGGTCGACGACGTTGAAGAAGCGAGCCCGAGCACCGCTCCTGATGCAGCTGGCGGTGATGGCGACGGCGAGATGGGTCTTGCGGATCGAGAAGGGCGTGGCGCTGGCCCGGCTGGCCCACTCGCTTCCCGGCATCGCCTTCGAGGGCGTCATGAGCCACCAGACGCTTCCGGGCAAGCCGGACCGCGAGACCCGGATTCGCGACGGCGTGCCCTTCATGCGGATGTGCCTCGACGTCAAGGACGCGATCGAGGCGGCGGGCATTCCCGTCGGGGTCGTGTCCGCCGGAGAGACCTTTTCCTATGACATCGCCGCGAGGCTGCCGGGCATCACCGAGGTCGAGGGCGGGACCTATATGCTGATGTCGCATTCCTTCGACTACATGAGCGAATTCCGGATCGCCGCCAAGGTGCTGGCGACGGTGATCAGCACGCCGCGTCCGGGCATCGCCATCGGCGACGTCGGCACCCGGGCGCTCGGCTTGCGTGCCTGGCCCCGGGTCGAGGGGCGGGAGGGGCTAGCCGTCGAGGCGCTGCACGAGGAGCACGTCACGCTCCGTGTGGAAGGCGAGGCTGGAATCGAACTCGGCGCGCAATTCCTGCTCTCCAGCGGCCATCAGGACTCCATGACCGACCGTTGGGATCACTACGCCTGCGTTCGCGACGGCCGCGTCGAGGCGGTCTGGCCGATCGCCGCGCGCGGCTGCTTCCATTGAGCCACCTCGATTGATTAGGCGGGGCAACGTGATCGCACCGCCGATCAGGCGCCCCAGACGTCCTCGAGTACCCGCACCCAGTTCTCGCCCAGTATTTTGCGGATGCGCCCTTCGGGCCAGCCGCGGCGTTCGAATGCCGCTGTCAGGTTCGGATACTCGCCCAAATTGCGAAAATGCTCCGGCATCGGCGCGGTCGTTCCCCTGCCTTCCATGAGCCAGCGCGCGTAGCCCTTGTCCTTGCGCAGCCAGTCGAACCAGTCGGCGGATTGGTTCTGGGTGAAATCCGTGCCGATGCCGACATTATCCTCGCCGATCAGGCCGACGACGTAGTCCATCGCATCCACGCAGTCGTCGAGCGTGGTCTCCGCATCCTTGGGCAGGAACGGGGGAAACGTCGCGAAGCCCACGAAGCCGCCATGGTCCGCGATGAAACGTAGCTGCTCGTCGGTCTTGTTGCGCGGATGGTCCCTGAGCGCCGCCGGGCAACAATGGGTATAGGCGACGGGCTTCTTGGAATGGCGGATCGCATCCTCGCTGGTCTTCGGCCCGACGTGCGACAGATCCACCAGGATGCCGAGCCTGTTCATCTCGTCGATCACTTCGCGACCGAAATCCGAAAGTCCGCCATCGCGGCTCTCAAAACACCCCGAGCCGACGAGGTTCTGCGTATTGTAGGTGAGCTGCATGACACCGACGCCGAGGTCCTTGAAGGTGCGAAGGTAACCGAGCTGATCCTCGATACCCGAGGTGTTCTGCCAGCCGAGGATGATGCCGACCTTGCCTTCCCGCTTGGCCCGGCGGATGTCGTCGCTGGTATGCACCTGCAACAGGATATCGCCGTGCTCGTCGAACCACCGCTTCCATTGGGCGAGGTTGTTCATGGTGTCACGGAAGCCTTCCCAGATGCAGCACGTGCAGTTCGCCGCCGTCAAGCCACCCCGGTGCATGTCTTCGAATACGGCGCGGCTCCAATTCGAAATGACCAAGCCGTCGATCACGATCGATTCCTCGTGCAGGTTCGAGCTGCTCATGAGGCACTTCCTCCGGTTGCGATGATCCGTGTTTTCCAGCGGCCACTCTAGCGCGTTTTCGGCACGTGACCAGCCGTTCGATGATGGTTGTAGGTGGCGCGGTCGGTGGAGGTTGGCGGGCTCGGACCTGTCGCCGCGTTCGCCGCGTTCGAATTGTCGAGAACATTTCGAATTGACCGCTTTTGTTGTGGTTGTTGGGCCTGTGGATAAGTGGGGAACCCGCCGTGGCGGGTTGTCCACTGATCCACAGGCCGGGCGCGCGTCGAAGCGGTTCACGCGGCCGCTCTGCTGTTCTTGGTTTCGTCGAGGACGGTGCCGTCGGCCTGATATCGGGCCAGCCGGCGCGGGCCGTGGAAGACCGCCAGGGTGCCGCCGGAGTATTCGTGGACCCGCACCGATGCCTTGACGTAATGGCGGCGGTGGCGATCCTCCGGGATCTGCAGCACCAGCCGCTTGTAGCGCACCGTGTTGTCGTTGCCGACGATCCGGTCC
Organism: Alphaproteobacteria bacterium; assembly: GCA_965226475.1. Classification (GTDB taxonomy): domain Bacteria; phylum Pseudomonadota; class Alphaproteobacteria; genus JASLMY01. The sequence goes on from CBDDDJ010000003.1 coordinate 1,423,331, forward strand.
TCCTGGATGCACAGGATGTCGTCGAGCGATCCGGTGAAGGGGACAAAGGCCGAGCCCTCGGCTTCGGCCGGCACCGCGAAACGGGCGTTGTGGCGGGGCAGATAAATCTCGCGCAGGAACGCGTTGGCCTCGGCCATCGTGGTGATGGCGGCCAAGCGCAGTTCCTGCGGCAGGCGATTCTGCAATGTCGCGAACATGCGCTCCGAGCGCCCCCGGGCCTCGGGGGAGTAGGCCGGGATCAGTTCGATGCCCAGCTGGCCCAGGGCTCGGCCCACCTGGGTCGGGTTGTTCTTGTCCACCTTGCCGCCGGCCTCGGGCGTGTGCCAGTAGTGCGAGGCCCGGTCGGCGTAGAGCGAGCAGAACAGCCCCCGGACCTCGATCACCTCGCCCAGGGCCCGGAAGCTGCTCATGGTCCCCTCTTCGTCGACGAAGAAGGCCGAGTAGATCTCGCTGGTTGCGTCATCCATGGTGACGATCAGGTCCCACCACTGCCCGGGAACCCATTGGTGGGTCGAGCCGTCCTGGTGCAGCATCATGGCGGGCAGGGCGCGGCGCGGCCGCTTGCGCCGGTGCGCGCCTCGCCGCGGTGCCGGACGTTTGCGCCCGTGGGCCTGGAGCGTCAGGCGGACCCAGTTGTAGCTCCGCGTGAAGCCGTGCTCATCGAGCAGCTTCTCGTGGAAGTGCTTGGCCGTGAAGTCCCAGTAGCGCGTGTCGAACAACTCCAGAACCTCCATCACCGTGTCCACCGGCACCCGGTGCCCCGAGACCTTGCCCAGCCGGCGGTCATACAGACCCTCCGCGCCTTCCGCCTCAAAGCGACCCCGCCAGCGCCGGAACGTTCGCTCGCTCATCCCCAGGATCGACGCCGCCTCCGCCTGGCTCAGTCGCCGCCGCTTCGCGCGCTCCAGAATCTCCTCGAACTTCATCTGCCGTAGTCCTTGCAACACCTCGGCCCGCTTCATCGCCGCCCTCCTCGAAGGCGACGTTCTAAACCGGACAGATCACATGGTACCTACGGCGGTCATATCGTGTGTTAGCGACAGTTCGCCGCGTTCGAATTTGTTCCGAGCAGCCGAAATCGCTATACTAAAGCTCGAACGCGGGGTTCCCCCGCGAAGTGTCGGTCGATAATGGCGTTACCGTGCGAGCAAGCATGAGGGGACGCGATGACACCGGAGCGGCGGCGAGGACAACCGACGCGGCACGCCGTGGGGCGTGGTGATCTCGCCCCTGGTGTCCAGCTTACATCCGTTGAATCGGGCCCTAGGGCGCCGGTGGCTGTCGGACCGCCTGGCTGCTCGACCCCGTCGTGACACCAATCGAGGAGGAGGAAACAATGAAGCTTTCGCGTCGACTTTTCATCGCCGCCGCCGTTGCGGCTACCATGGCGAGCGCACCGGCGACGGCGCAGATCAAGTGGGACCTGGCGCATGTCTTCGGCCCCACGGACCAAGCGGGTGTCGCGGCCGAATACTTTGCCAAACTCGTCAAAGAAAAAACCAAGGGGCAAATAGAAGTCACTATCCATCATGCCGGGGCATTGGGATACAAGTGTCTCGATCACCTCGACCTGGTGGCGGACGGCGGTTTGGTGATCGCCAGTATCTGCACCTCATTTCACAGCGGCGTGCACCCTATTTTCTCGATCAATACGATGCCGTTCCTGGTGCAAAAACCTGAAGATGCCAAGCACTTTCACGCATCCGTGCAACGCGTCTACAACGAAGTCTACCGTTCGTTCAATCAGTTCGAACTGTATTCGTCGCCAAATCCGCCGAGTGGGCTTTGGGCCAAAAGACCGATTCTATCGGCTGCGGATTTGAAGAACTGGAAGCTTCGGGTTTATGACGTGAATGGTCTCAAAACTTTCATACGGGCAGGTGCGGCGGCGATCCAGCTCGCCTGGAGCGACGTTGTGCCGGCACTGAGCACGAGCACCATCGATGGCGTGCTGACGGGCGCCGATGCCGGCTTTGCATCGGGCTTTCAGGATTACTTGAACCACTTCATCTATGTCAACTTCGCTATTCCCTGGGGCACGACGAACATCAATTTGGACACTTGGAATGCTCTCTCTCCCGAGCTTCAGAAGGCCGTAAAGGAGGCTGGAGACGAAACTACCGCGATGTCCTGGAAGCGGATGGAGACGATTCTGATCGAGAAAAACAACGCGGATATGCGGTCAGCCGGTGTCACCGTCATCGAAGATCCGCCAAAGGCGTTTCTCGATTTTCTGCAAGAGGCGGGAAAGCCCGTGCTGGACGAATTGCTTGAGAAGCTCGGACCGGATGGACCGGCCATGCTGGATGATTTTTATCGGCGCATAGGCAAGAAGAAGTAGGCTCGACGGACGCCGCTACGTCGCCGCTATCGATCGCCGGCGACGTAACGGCGCTGTTGGTTTCTTCCTGCCGCATTATACTATCCGCGAGATGTTTCAGAACGTCGTAGCGGCGATTTCGAGATACTCCGCCTATGGGGCGATTCTCGTGATGATCGCGATGGTCGTACACATCATGGTGGAAATCATCCTGCGCTCGTTCTTCGCCACGTCCACCCATGTCGCGGAGGAATTCGTCGGCTATGGCCTGGCCGCCGTGGTCTACCTCTCGCTCGGCCATGCCTTGAACACCGGCGGGCTGATCCGCGTCGATCTGGTGCTCGGTCGATTGCCGGCTCGGGTCCGCCGCCATATCGAAATCGCCATCATTCTCGCCAGCTTCGCGGCCATGTTGTTCGTGACCTATTTCGTTGGACGCAGCGTCTTGCGGCACTACGAACGCGGCACCGTCAGTTGGACGATCGCGGAGGTCCCCTTCTGGATTCCGGAAGGGATCGTTCTCTTGGGCATCGCTCTGTTCCTGCTCCAGCTCGTCGCCTACCTGCTTCGCATCCTTGCCGGCGGTCCTATCGTCGACGATGACCAGCCGCGTCTATAGGTCGTCTGCCTCGGCCATGGCCGCGAGGAAATACAACGGAGGTTGGCACTGATGGACCCGATTGTCGCCGCTTTCATCGTCATCGCGATGATGTTCGTGTTCCTTGCGACCGGCGCCTGGATCTTCGTCGGCCTGCTGCTGACTTCGCTGGTCTCGTTGTTTCTCGTCGCCGACTATTCCGTGGCGCGCATCGGCCCGATCGTCATGCCGATGATGGTCAAGACCGTGACCAGTTGGGAGCTGGCCGCGGTGCCGTTGTTCATTTGGATGGGCGAGATCATCAATCGCTCCAACGTCTCCGAGCGGCTGTTTCGCGGACTGACGCCGTGGGTCAGCGGCCTCCCCGGGGGCCTCGTGCATACCAACGTCGCCGGTTGCGTCCTGTTCGCCGCGGTCTCCGGCTCCAGCGTCGCGACCACGGCCACGATCGGCAAAATTACGACCCGGGCGCTGGCCGAGCGCGGCTACGACGTCAATCTGTCGATCGGCTCCGTGGCGGCGGCGGGCTCGATCGGCATCATGATTCCCCCGTCCATCACCATGATCATCTATGGCATGATCGCAGAGGTCTCGGTGGCCAAGCTGTTCGCGGCCGGGATGTTTCCCGGGCTCCTCCTCGGCGTCTTGTATTCCGGCTATATCGCGGGCCGCTGCATGTTGCGTCCCGAACTGGCGCCCACGCCGGCGACACGGCCGACCGTGGCGGAGCGCCTGCGGGCACTCGGCGATCTGCTCCCGGTGCTGTTCCTGATCCTGGTCGTCCTCGGCGGCATCTACACCGGTCTCGCGACGCCCTCCGAGGCCGCCGCGCTCGGGGTGGTGGGGGCGTTGTGCATCACCGTGTCGACGGGTCAGTTCACCCGGTCGACCTTCGTCGATTCGGCGATGAGCGCGGTCATCGTCACCGCCATGCTGGGGACCGCCTTCGCCGCGGCGGCGTTGCTCTCGACCACGATGGGCTTCCTGCACGTGCCCCAGACCATCGCCGCGTTCATCGCCGGGCTCGACCTGACACCGGCCATGCTGCTCGTCGTGCTCGGCGTCTTCTACATCGTGCTCGGCTGCGTTCTGGAGAGCATTTCGCTGATCCTGATGACCATGCCGATCAGCTATCCCCTGATCGTGCAGGCCGGCTTCGACCCCGTCTGGTTCGGCGTATTCCTCGTTCTCGTTATCGAAATGGGTTTGATCACGCCGCCGATCGGTTTCAATCTGTTCGTATTGCGCAGCATCACCGGCCACCCGATCGGCCGCATCGCGTGGGCGGCGTTTCCGTTCTTCCTGCTCATGGTCGCCGCCGCCGTAATCCTCGCCGTCTTTCCCGCCATCGTTCTCTGGCTTCCGAAGGCGCTGTTCGGCTGATGGCGGATATGTCGGGAATCGTCGCTCCCGCAAACCTCGTCGGCCGCGGGAGTCCCGGCGCCTTCGATCGAGGCTGGATGGTCGATCCTTGCCTATCCGGTTATCACCCACACCCACTATATGTAGTGTGCACCCATTTTCCTGAGTAAAGCTCGGTGCAGGTCGAAGCGGAGATATCTCCGGCGATGCCGAGCAGGGACTCGGACGGCATTGTAGCGGCTTTTAGGCGACACTTTAGCGTGGTGGAAATCCTAATCATTGAGTCGGATTTGGCAAAACGCCACGTTGCATAAAGGACCGTCACTTCATTGAAATTTATCTGAAATCGGAGGTGAACGACACCGATGGAATATTCCAGGAAATCAGAGCTTCATTGAATTGTAGGATTCGAGTGCCGGATTATTCACAAATAGCTCTGTGAACTGGTTTTCGTAACTGCCCAGGTATCTGATTTCGCTGGGGCTGCGGATTGGGTCTCTCGGGGCAGATTTTGTGGGTTTGAGGCGCTGACGGCCTAGATTTCGTTTGACAAGAGATGGTGGGTCGATTCTAAGGATTCGATGGATAGGGATGCTCTCGCCTTTTTGTCGAAAGACGACCTGATCGATGTGGTGCTGGCCCAAGGGTCGCGGCTCGCCGAGCTCGAACTCCGGCTTGGCGAACTCGAGCGCCAGCTTGGCCTGAACAGCACGAACAGCGGCAAGCCGCCGTCCAGCGATGGATTGAACAAACCGCCGGCGGGGAAGAAGAAGCGACGCACCGGGAGCCTTCGCGGAAAATCGGATCGCAAGCCGGGCGGGCAGAAGGGCCACGAGGGCGAGACCCTGCGCCAAGTCGCCGATCCCGACGCCAGCGTCGATCATTATCCCGAGACGTGCCGGCGGTGTGGTTCGGGATTGACGCCGGATATGACCACCGGCCACGGCGCCCGTCAGGTTTTCGACCTGCCCGAGCCCCGGCCCCTGGTGGTCACGGAGCATCGGGCGCATCGCTGCCGTTGCGGGCATTGCGGCACGCAAACTCGGGCTTCCTTTCCCGACGGCGTCACCGGCCCGGTTCAGTACGGCGGTCGGATCGGAGCCATGGTGGTCTACCTGTCGCACTACCAGCTCCTGCCCGAGGACCGCCTGGCCGCATTGATGAAGGATCTGTTCGGGGCCGGGCTGTCTGCGGCGAGCATCGCGCGGATGGGCCGAAACAGCGCCGAGTCCGTGCAAGGCGTCGTCGGGACGATCCGCGAGCTGGTGAAATCGGCGCCGGTCAAGCACATGGACGAGACCGGGTTCCGGGTCGCCGGGCGGGGTCAATGGTTGCACGTCGCGTCCACGGCGCTGTTGACCTTCTACCGGGTTTCGCCCCGGCGCGGCAGCCTGCTCGGCGGCGTCGGCGGCATCGTCGTCCACGACCACTGGAAGCCGTACTTCACGATGGAGGGGGTGCGGCACGCGCTGTGCAACGCCCATCACCTGCGCGAGTTGCAAGCCCTGGTCGAGATCGAGAAGGAGGACTGGGCGGGCAAGATGCAGAGACTATTGCGCCGCGCCTGCCACGCGGTAAATCTCGCCCGGGAGCGGGGAGTGGCGCTGAAACCAAGCCTCGTCAGCCGCTTCCGACGATGTTGGGACGCCATCACGGCCGAGGGCATCGCCTTTCACGAGGCCCAACCTCCTCTCGCGCCCAAACCGGTCGAGGGCAAGGCCAGGCGCCGGGGACGCAAGCCGCGCCGCGTCGGCCACAACCTTCTCCGGCGCCTTCAGGCTCGCAAGGAAGATGCGCTACGCTTCCTCACCAATTTCGCCGTGCCGTTCACCAACAATCAGGCCGAGCAGGACGGGCGCATGATGAAGGTCAAGCAGAAAATCTCCGGCGGCTTCCGCAGCCAGAAAGGCGCCGAAGACTTCGCCACCGTCCGCGGCTTCATCTCGACCGCCAGAAAACAGGGCTGGAACATCATCCAGGCGCTCATGGAAAATCCCGAAACCCTGATCGCACGTCTCCACGCCGCCTGAAAGGCGGCTACGTACCTGGGCAGTTACCACCGACGGTTTCTATTTACTGACTCGTTTCTCCTGTTGTGGAAGTGGCGGGCGGGTTGATCCAGACGGCTTCGGGAAGCGGGGCGGGTTTCGGGGTGCCGTGGACGAAGCGTTCGGGGTGAAGGGCCCAGGCGGCTTGCAGGGTACGTCCGCGCTTATACCAATCGGCCTTGAGGGAGACTCACTTTGAGGATTCCCATGGCGGATGATTTCTGACTCACTTCCGGTGATTCGGAGTTGAGGAGGTTCACGATGGGAGCGGCGATCGGGTTACGAGAGGATTTCGATGCGGCGGAGCTGCGTCGCTTGGCGAAGCTTTCCAAGGATGCCGGCCAGAGCCGCCGGCTCTTGGCTCTCGCGGTGATCTATGACGGTGGGCGGCGGACGGATGCGGCACGGACCGGCCACGTGGGGCTTCAGGTGATCCGAGATTGGGTGTTGCATTTCAACGCCGAGGGCCCGGACGGCTTGATCGATCGCAAGGCGCCCGGTGCGGTGGCGAAGCTCGACGATGCACAACGCCAGGCGCTGGGGGCACGCGTCGATGCGGGGCCGAACCCGGCGGTCGACGGCGTGGTGCTCTGGCGGCTGAAGGATCTGGCGGGCTGGATCCGGGATATGTTCGCGATCTCGCTCGACGAGACCACGGTGAGCCGGGAATTGAAGGCGATGGGCTTCACGAAGATGACGGCGCGCCCGCGCCACCATGCCCAGGAGGAGGGCGTCATCGAGGATTTTAAAAAAAATTCCCCGAGCTGGTGGCGCAAGCCCGCCGGCGCCTGCCCGACGGCACCGAGATAGAAATCTGGTGGCAGGACGAAGCCCGTGTCGGCCAGAAGAACAAGATCACTCGGCGCTGGGCGCGGCGCGGAGCCCGGCCCCGCGCACCGCATGACCAGCGCACCAAATCAGCCTATATCTTCGGCGCCATCTGTCCCGAACGCGGCGTCGGCGCCGCCCTCGTGCTCCCCCACTGCGACACCCAGGCCATGCAGCTGCATCTGGAGGAGATCTCCTCCCGGGTAGGCGCGCGCGCGCATGCCCTCCTGCTCCTCGATCAGGCGGGTTGGCACACCACGGACAAGCTGAAGATCCCCGCCAACGTTACCCTCCTGCCCCTGCCACCACGCTCGCCGGAGCTCAATCCGACCGAAAACATCTGGCAGTTCATGCGCGACAACAGGCTGTCCAACTTGGTCTTCCAATCCGACGAGCAGATCATCACCTCCTGCTGCGAAGCCTGGAACAACGATTTCCTTGGACACAGAATTGGCTTAATCGAAGTGTCCAAGGAGGACCGGAACATGGCCGATAATTTTGAGAAGAAAGTTGCTGTTGATGGGCCTGTGGTAAATGCGGGCGAGCTTGGCTCGTCCACGTTTTCCCCAGGCCAGGCTTTGCCGGCAGGCCCGCTGGGACTTGGCCAGCGATGGACGGTGGCGCGGCAAGCGTGAGGTCGTTCTGCGGCTTTTGCGTGACGAGCCGGTGCAACTTCTGTCGCGCCAGTTGGGCGTAGAGATCTTCCGGCTCGAGCAGTGGCGTGAGAAAGCGATCGGCGGGATCGACGCCTCGCTCAAGCAACGCAAGGGCGATCCGGTGCAGGCGGAACTGGATAGCGCCATGAAGCGGATCGGAGAGTTGACCATGCAGGTGGAACTGCTGGAGGCCAAGACGGAGACCTTCGGCCCTTTGGGGCGGCGGAGGTCGCGGCGATGAGTGCCGCCACCTCGCCCGGCACGGGTCTGGCCTACGGCCTGCGGCGGGTCTGCGCCGCCTGGGGCATGGGCCCGCTCCTCGTTCTACGCCATGACCTCCGGCCAGCACGCCGAGCAGCCGCCGGCAAAGCGTCGGGGACCGAAGCCCGCGATCTCGGACCAGGCGCTGCTGGTGGCGATCGAAGCCGACCTGGAGGCATCGCCCTGGGAGGGCGAGGGCTACCGCAAGGTCTGGGCTCGGCTTCGGGTCTGTCGCGACATCCGGGTTGCCCGCAAGCGGGTGCTCCGCCTGATGCGCGAGAACAATCTGCTCTCGCCCCATCGCTGCCGCCGCCGTGGCGGCAATCCCCATGACGGTGAGATCATCACTCATGCCCCGAACCTCATGTGGGGCACCGATGGCGTTCGGGTGTTCACGGTGGACGACGGCTGGGGCTGGATCTTCACCGCCGTCGAGCATTGGAACGCCGAGTGTGTCGGCTGGCATGTCTGCAAGCGCGGCGACCGCTTCGCCGCCCTGCAGCCGATCTCCATGGGGCTTGCCGGGCTGTATGGCTCGACCGCGGCCGGCGCGGCTCGGGGGCTGGCCTTGCGGATGGATCACGGCTCCCAGTATCTGTCGGACCACTTCACCAACCAGATCAAGTTCTGGGGCATCCAGCCGTCCTACGCCTTCGTCGCCGAGCCCCAGACCAACGGCGTCGCCGAGCGGTTCAATCGCACGCTGAAGGAACAGATCATCCATGGTCGCATCTACCGCAACATCGCGGAGCTGCGGGACGCCGTCCGCGACTTCGTCGAACTCTACAATGCCCAGTGGATCGTCGAAAAGAACGGCTACCTGAGCCCCGCTCAAGCTCGTCAGGCGTGGCACGCCGCGATCTCAATCAGGCCCGCCGCGTGAGACAAACTTGTGTCCAAGGAACCGGGTGCGCTACACGCTATGCCCATGGTGCCTGAGCCACCGATAAACGCGCCGATGTTCTTTCCAACCTCTAAGTCCCTCTCCTCGACGGGCGGATCTGGAAAAACAAAATCGCATGCTGGGTCTACTTCATGCCGCGAAGGAACAGCCTGCGACTCACATTGCCAATAGACGCAAAGACGGAACCCGCCGGCGTCATTTGGCTCGACTTGCAGCCAGTGGCACGTGCAGAGAAACACCGGGAACCCCCATACCTGACCTTTCCGCACGTTGTTGCACTTCTTGTGCATAGGCTGACAATTCCAGTTTTCGTTGAACTGCGCACGCTTCACCCCAGTCTCTCTCTGCCGAAAGAAAGCTTGGGGGAAAATATGGTCGACGCTGCCCTCCTTCTTGGCATTTATGCGTTGGCCACAGCCGCCATGGTGCACGCCGCAGAGACTCCCATCCCGGCGGAGTAGCCGGCTCAGTTGCTTACTCGCCACACTTCCTCCTCCAAGTTCTCGCCACAAATGAAGGCCCAGATCTAACCACCCATCGTGATAGACCGTAAGCGGTGCAGTTGCAGCACCTGAATATCACGGTAGAGCGGAGCAAGCATCGGGACCGCCGCAGTCCTTCGGCGGGCATGCGCCCGCACCGCCGACACACCGCGGATAGCGCTTGCCGGGCGCTGCAGCCAAGCGTTCCTCGACGCGAATCTCGTGCTCCCACTCGCAGAACATGTCGTAGACGTACCGGAACCTGGCGTTCCTGCGAAACCGGAAGTCCACCCAATAAGAGACCGAGCGTCTCGGCGCAGTCCTCCGCGACACCGAGCCCTAGATGCCTGCGGCTGTCGCCGCTTTCCGGCCGCTGCTCCTGACGGGCTGTCGGTTATCGGAAAACTGCTTGGGCACACCCAGGTGCAGACGACCGCCCGGTACGCTCACCTTGCCCGCGATACCGTGAAGGCCTCAGCGGCGCGCATCGGCGACAGCATCGACAACGATCTCGTCGCTGCGCCATAAGCTGCTTTCATCTCTACGGATTATACGTATATTGAGGCAAGTCCCTGTCACGTGAGGAGCATGCTATGCCCACCGTGAGCGCTCTTGAATTCCAGCGCAACTTCGGCCAGTTCCAGCACGAAGCGCAACGCGAGCCGGTGGAGATAACCCGGCATGGGCGCCGCGAGTTCGTGCTCATGTCTGCGGAGCAGTATGACTGGCTTCGGGCGTCGGCACAGCGCAGCCATCGCACGGACGCCGCCGCCGGCGTGGTCATCGATGCGGTGGAGCGCGCCGAGATGGATGTGGAGCACAAGCCGCTCGACGATCTGCTGCCGTAACGACGAGACGGTGGCGCTTCCCGATCCGAAGCCGGGCCTGGTCGTCCGCTACGACTACCTCTGGACCCATGAGGCCGCCGACGGTCGCGACCAGGGCAAGACCCGTCCGACCTGTCTGATAGCCGCGACCGATCCGGCGGTTCGTCCGCGCTATGTCGTGCTGCTGCCGATCACCCACACACCGCCCGCGGGGAATACGGTGGGCATCGAGGTCCCGGCGCGCGTCAGCCAGGCCCTGGGCCTCGACGACACGCCGAGCTGGGTGATCGTGTCGGAACACAATATCGATGAATGGCCCAATGCTAGGCTGTCTCCGCTGCCCGGTCAGCGGGACCTCTTCAGCTACGGTTTCATCCCGTCAGGACTGTTCGCCCAGATCAAAGCCCGCTTCCTCGAACTGGCTCGTGCGAAGAAGAGCCACGCCGTTCGACGTTGACTCCTGGAGGTGCGAAACGCGATTGGTAGCTTCCGAATCGCAGCACCCCTCTCAGCAACGGAGTGGTACTTGATCATTCAGCCGGCTCGAGTGCATACGCTCCTCCGCCCTACAGGGCGTCCTTCTCGCTCCACGTGACGGACCGTTCCCAATGCCATTCGATTTTTCATTTGCTGGTCAGGTTAGGCGCATAGATGCCATGCTGCGGTCGCGTTTCCCGAATTTGCACACGCGTATTTTTGAAGTTGGAATTCACCAATTTGAAATTGTCTTTGATACCGAGCTACAGAATGCGGATGAAATATCCGAAGAATTTGACAACTCTATTCGTTTTATGACCGTCCCTGTAACACTCTCAAACCAGGTTCCTCAATCATGCATCAGTGAACTCGTTCCGCTCTCAGATGAGGACGCTATCGGCGGAATGACTGGCCTCCCGTTGAGATGCGTTGACCTGCTGAACCTTCTTGCCTCCCGGTTCCCTGCTGCCGGAATAATACGAGTGACCGACGATCCAACTGCTAGAGAAACGATCATTGTCGTGCGCGCTCCTCTAGATAAAGACACTGAAGATCAACTAAGATCATTCGTCGGTAGCTTCCAGCTTCCGCTTTCACTACGGATCCAAGTGGCACCTTCTTCGGAGGCTATGTCCCGTCCAGATATGGACGATCCCATGTTCGTATGGGCCGCTAGTCTTCGGTCTGGTGCGCCGACTTATGCAAAACAGGATGAGATATTCTGGTTTGACAATATTGCGAACATATCTCGTGACCAATTTCCTATACATCGCTTCCCGGGAATGGGGGATGTAGCAAGTCGTTGTTACTTCGACCTCAGCTTGGGGGAGAATCATATGAATCTTCGTCAGGCTCTTCTTATGTACGACGAGATTTGGTGCAGTGTACCTCTCGCTGAAAAGCAAGACGATTTTCTGGCGGTCCAAGGGCTAACCAAGGCTGATCTACTGGAAATGGTGAGTGCGGGCCGCTTGAGGATACTTTCCACGCAGCCCGAGGAGCGCTTGGATGTCCCTTTCTTGGAGGAGGCGTACGAACGCAATCCTAAGGCTGTGTTCGGCCGCCGCACGACTGCATCCCTGCTCCTTGCAAATGTGGTCCACATGGCTGAGCAGTCGCTGCTGAACGACCCTGCCCTCTTGCCTGGATTGAGTGAATTCTCTCGAGAGTTCTCTCCGATCATTGGGATCGATCCAAACGAAATGCTGCGAGGCCTGCTCTGGCCAATGGGTAGTAGACGGGGGTCGTTACCTGGTCTCCTCGCACGCGGTTCTAAAGACGGTCCAGTAAACTCGTTATCTCGATTGATATCTGCCCGTGTTCAAGATGCGACCGGGCTCGATATAGCACTTGAAGCTTATATCTTCGGTGAGCCGGTACACATAGGTCACGCTCTCGACGCAACTGTTTTTGGACCTATTGATGAGCCAACGTTGTACTTTAAGCTAAAGTCTGTTCTGGGTGGCTACTTGAACCTCCATGAAAACTTCACCGGCACGTTGGCAGAATCGTGGATTAGAAATCAACGGGGCAAAAGAACCACCAGAGGAACTCTCCCCGCGGTACAAGTATTCGAATTTGATCGGCATATTCCTATTCGGGAGGTAATCGGCGATGTTTCCCTTAGTTCTACTCGAAAGCATGGCCAGGGTTTATATGCGCGGTTGGCAGATTTAGGCGAAGAAGAACGTGCTCAGGAAGTTATAAAATTAAATTCGAAATGGAGGGGCATCAGGCGTAACGAGGCGAACAGGATTTTTGATTTAGGGACATTGGAGACGGCAGGGTCCCTAGCCTCTTTGTTTACAACATTTCCTTGTCCGCCGATCATGGGACTCTTCGATTTTGGAAGTCGGGCATTGGCAAGACTACGGCGAAATAGAAGAATAGACGATTTGATGAGCCACTTGGAGCACAGGCTGTCAAGTGACAGCAGCAAGGTGGAACTCAGTTTTCTATCCAAGATAGATCGAGTAGCGCGGTTCAAGACAGATCATGTCTAGAGCATGGGATCCAGTGGCTGCATTGGTATGGTCACCCCGACCGCGCCCAATGCGGGTACCCGCCGGGAAGAGGCTTGGGAGCGCCTCTTCGCGGACGTCCCCGGCAAGGCTCGGGCGGTCACGCTCGGCGCGTTCCTCGACGCCGCGCCGCCGGGCACATGGGCGATTTCGGCAGGCAACCATTTCGTCGCCTTTGCCGACCGCCACGTCGCGGATTCGGGAGCCTGGTTCTCGCGCCAACCCGAACCACGAGCGCGTGGCCCTGCCGCGAATCCGCGAGGCCGGCCGCTTCGCGCCGGTCGCCCCAAACGCCGCCCGGCGCGGCCCGATCCAACAGGAGGGCTGAGCCATGCCCCGGATCATCGAAACCACCGTCTACGGCATCGACGAGCTGTCGGACGGCCGCCACTCATCTCACCGACTTCCGCCGTTCCAGGAGGCGTTTCCGCGAGCGCACCGGCCTCAAAGACGTGAGAATTCATGACCTTCGCCATTCTTTTGCAGCATAGCCATCTGACACACTCTAATTATTGACATTATTTTCCTGATACAAATTCCGTCATCAGATAGTCACCGGATTCGATCGTATTCCAGACGCCGTATGCCGCGCCTCCTGCGCTATCCCCGGATAACCGTTCCGCGAAGCCGTGGAATCGACCGGCCTGGGAGTAAAGCTGGGCTCTGCTTCCTCCATCGAGCCCGCGCCGAGCGGAACTTCGACACCTAACCCATGCTCTAACTATGCGCGCGCATCAATGGCAGTGAACCCGCCGAACTACTCACGGATGGTGCCGCCACCGGCCGACGGTGCTTGGATGCCACGAGCAAAATAGTCCCATTTCCGAATCGCGGACGCAGCCATCGTCGAGGCGACCTAACCGAATTCCTTTTCCGGTCCTTTCAGCGCGAATGCTTCACGCATACGTCAACCACGTGCTCTTCGCAGCACCGTGTCGAGCTCCGAACTTCGCAGAGTTCCGCACGCGGCGTTTCGTCACCGTAGTAGTATCCGATGCCCGACGCCCATACGTGCCGGACGCCCGCTCTGCGAGGGAGCAACTCTCGCGCACCGCTCCACGGCGTCGACCAGATCCGCGGCGAGTCCGTGGAATGGGCATGATGCAGGACGATGGTCGGCTTGAACGACTTCGCTAATCTCCTCATCCGCTTGGAGCGCCGATATCTCTCGCTTCCCACCTTCAGATTGGCCTTGCTCCGCGCGCTGAACATGTTCAGATCGTGGCACCCCAGCACGAGAACGCGCTCGTCGCCAAAGCGAAAGAGGTGCGACTCCAGGTCCGCTTCCTGGACCAGCGTCCGTTCCTGCCAGGACACCGGGTAGGACTTTCCGGTCCACCGTGCGGGCTCGCCGCGTTCCACATCGATGATCGCCACCAGCTCCGCGTGCGTGCCCCGTGCCTGCCTGTCCATCTTCCTCTTGCCGCTTCGGTCGTTGAGGTCGACGCCGAGCGTCAGGAATTGCGCCCGCCCGCGCGCCGCATCGAGCACTTCCGGCGTCAATACCTCATCGACCGCTTCGCGGGCACGCCCGAGGAGGGCCCTGAAATCCTTCGGCCGGGACGACCATCCGCGCTTCCCCTCCCAGTCGTCCGGAAACGGCGCCCGCACGAACCCGCCCGGCGTCACCGCGAACAAAGCCTTGCCCGGCCAACGATTGTCCGCGAACGCCCGAAGCAGTATCCGTCGCGCCCGTCGGAAATTGTCTCCGCCCGACTTCGCGACGGGGCGGCCTTCGACCACCACCCGCGTGATCGCAACATCGCCTTCAGGCATCGCCGCCTCCCATCTCTCTTGATCCAACCGGGACCCGGCGCTCAAGCGCACCCGGCAACTCGCGGCCATTCTCGAACGCCGCCTGGCCGCGGTCTACGACTACCCGCCCGGCGTTCGCGACTGGGTGTTTCCCTCACCCACCAGCGCCACTGGCCATGTGCAGGATACCCGACACGGCTTAGGGCCGGCATCGGCCATCGTCAACCGGCGCATTGCAGGCCCAACATGACTGGAAGCTTCCGAATCCGGGCGCTAGTTTCGTCCAGCCGGCCCCGATCGCCACTCCGTCTCACAGAGCCGCCGATGACGTGCCTGCTTCTCGCCGCCGCTCTGGTGGCGGCCTTCCTTCTCTCCCCGTTGCAGACGGACGCGGACGCGCGCTTTGCCCGGAACTCGGTCAAGGTCGCCGCTGTGAGGATCGCGGACAGCCTCGAAGCCGACATGGACACGCCGCCAGACGTTTCGACCGCCCCATGATCTATGGCACAGCTTCGCGTCCAGGGCGCTCGCCTTCGGCGAAAGCCTGCGGATGATCGCCAAGCTCCTCGGCCACAGCAAGATCCCGACGACCGCCCGCTACGCCCACCTTGCGCGGCAATCGGTGAAGACCGCCGCCATAAGAATTGCCGACAGCCTCGCGGACAACATGGACACGCCTCCGGGCGATTCCTCCACCGCGTGTCCGGCGGCACGTCTTATCGAGATGGACCCGGCCAACCGCCATCGGGTATCCGTTTGACACGGAAACGCTCTGGCCTCTTTTCGCTCACGGCCGCCGGCCTGTGGTCGGCGCCTGCGCGGTCGCAGCCTGTCGCGAGCCCTTCAAAGACAGACTCGCCCTAGACCCACTTTGAAGGCGCTTCAATCAATAGACCGCTCGAGTGCTTTTGCGGTGTTCGAGGAGCATCCCGTCCAAGCCCCTCCAGGACACCGATTATCGGATTAGAAATTGCTTTACGCAATCTCCCCGCCCCCTTAAGCTTCTCACCACACATCGAACATGTACGTCCCGCCTTCGGCGTGAACGCATCATCTCCAACACTGAACTCCGATTTGCCACATCCTATGCAAGTCAATGACACAATGCGATTTTCTATGTGAGGCAAAACGCTTTGCGCCATGAGTGTCCTCACCATCACAGGATCTAAACTTATTCCGTCGATTACCACCTCAGAGTAGGTGTCGTCGAGTGACCGTGTTTCACCATTAACTTCAAACGCATGGACATGAATACCCTCTTCTTCCGCATCATCCGACGTCCATACAAACGCCGGATTGGAACCCCAAACCTGGATTCCACCTGGAAAGTCTCGCTGTGCCAAATTGAGAGATCTTGACGATTTGCGCGGATTTCCACACTCACTACTGAAGTAGCGGTGAACGCGACGTATTGGGTTACCGATGCCAGGAATCGAGTCCCGAAAGTACTTCCCGCAACCAGCGCAGAGATGCCGCTGATGTACATGCACGCTAAACCAGTCTTTATCGAGATGTGAATAACCGCAATATGGACATAACGCATGCCGCATCTCAAAACAAAATATTGTGCTCACCATATAGTAAATAGCCTCTAACTCAGACAAAAACAATTCACTCTGAGATATCCCACCTCCTGTCAACCGAACCGCACGAACTGTCCTATCGACATCTTTCGCGCCGTTACGTGTCTTCCTGGCATGAACATGGATACCGCGTTCCAGAGGGAGGCGAGTAGTATCATAAATTGGAGGAACAGCGCCCCATAGGGCTACCCCTCCTGGGTATTCGTCAATATTCAGAAGCATTGTCTCAGCCGCAGATACAGGTGCAATGTGGGCTGCTCGGCAGTGCAATGCAGCTCGTCCGTACTTAGCAGTTGCATCCGCCTTATGGGTCAGACACCAATATCTCGTTCCTCCATCTCTCCGCTTTCCTACCGGAGTAATATTGCAATCTACTGTATCGCTGATGATCGGCTTTCCCTCAGAATTCTGTGTCATGAATTCCTCCCGGTAGACGCCAGTTGGTGATATCTCGTAGAAACACTACACATACTATGACGCTAAGAAGCATGATCTAGAGAAAGTAACCAATTTTGCATCACATGCACCTGTTTTTATCTAATTGAGATCCCCAGCGTCCGATGATTTCGATTGGAGACTTACCGTTCTTGCGCAGCACGTCCCGCAATACATCCAGTGTCTGTTCTCGAGCGAGCGAAATTCCGTTTGGAGACTTCGGCGCAATGTTCCTTTCGCCCAAAAGATAATTGGGAAGACGTTTGTCGAAATTCGGATGATCATCAAGATGATGTTGTGACCCATTTGCGTTGACGATGATATTGCCGGTCAACTGCCCGTCTTCGCGTCTGTGCAACCGACGGCCCGGGTATTCGACATAGGCGTCTCGAGCATTCATCTTTCGTACCACTTCGAAACCGCACATCACGAACTGTTTGGCATTGTTGACCTTGCCAGTGACGACAAAAATGTGATCGCCGATACGTACTTGGCGACGGATATCTGGGCGACAAGCACCCAAGCTTGGATTGGGCCCCAAGTACGGATCCTTGACATGTCGTCCAAGCAGAGGATCGTATCCGCTGCTTGTTATGAAAATCTTTCCGATCATCGTTCTCACCTAATTCTTTGGACCGTCGGTCTACTGAATTTTCCACTGCAACTTCTGTTTCAGAGAATTGCCCTGGTAGGCGGCCAAAAGCCCCATGTGTTGAAGACGACCAACAACAATGCCGGGAGATACTCCTACCTCGCGCGAAAAGTCATGAACGTCATCACTAGAAAAACTTTGGCGTCGAACGAAACCTGAAAGATCAGCAGGTGGGATTAGTGTATCCGCAGCAAATTGATTGGCTTCTGCTTCGTATTGCTCCATTTCTGGGTCAACAATACGATCAAAGAGATCGTGCGCAGCATTATCGAGGATAAATGAACGCATTCGTTTATGAAGCAACAAATGTCCTAGCTCGTGAAAAAAAGAAAACCACATCTGGTCGTCTGTCTTATATCGAAGTGAAAGGCCGATAAGTGCCTTTCGATTTGATAACCATCGTGCACAACCGCTAATTCCAGAATGGGGTAATTCTGGCACCCACACGACGGCCACGCCTGCTGTTGCACATAGTGTTTGCACGGCCCCTGCCGCCTCTTCCACTCGCTGTGTCGTCAACCGCCGGAGCTCTCCAATAAGGGAACGAAGCAGCTCCTCGTTGAAGTCTGCCGTCTCAATATCGGCAGCCACGAGTTCTGTTTCCCGAACCCATGCCGAAATCGACGCCATACTCCTAGAAAATTGTCTAGTTTGTCTGTAAGCAACGTCACAGTTCTTCCACACTGCTTCCCAACTTTCTGGGGAAGAAACTCCTAAGAAATTGAGCAACATGTCGACGTCCGATTTCGCCGGCTGGAGAGAGAAACTAAATTGCCTCATATCCCGCAAGGGGAAAGTGCGTGCCCAATCTTTCCATGCAATGGATTGTGTAAGTTCTTGGCGCCTGGCTTCAGCTTCGTCAAATTGTCTCTGCAGATTTAGCCACAAATGCGCCGGACGCCGAAAAACACGTTCCAAGGTCAAGGCTGTACTGGCGGTGACAGATGCCTTCCCGTTGCATATTACACTAATGGTCTTAGGCGCCAGGCCAGTGCGACGCGCTAGATCGCGTTGCGACCATCCGTAATACTCTAGGTACTCGCCAATCACCTCTCCAGGGTGCGGTGCTGCCACTGGGTGGACGGAAATGCGGTCATTGCTATCCATGGGTGTCCTCAATCCCTATTACTTCGATTGCGGTTATAGAACCCCATCGTTCCTGCTCGTTGGAGCGATCTTGTGCCGGAGTATCTTCGATCGGTCTGAACAACAGGCGGTATGGCTGCTTTAGGTCGATCGAAAACGTGCCCGCCAGATCACCCTTCAGTTCATGACAACGCTCAGGTCCCGAGTTCGACGGCCAGAACGCTGCCAGAGACTCTGCAGCTCGTAGAACTGCTAAGCGAGCTGTTAGCTTTTTGGACATTGCTGCTCCAAGGCGCTTTTTGCAGACAGCCTCGTCTTCGAGGGCTGCCTTGAGCTTGTTGTCCTTGGCAAAGATTTCCATGCGTTTCCTATTAGGTAATCCTTTCCGATGGATGCAGAGTACCCATATGGTAACGGGTAGGCAGACGGGTGTCAAGCGCGGACTGTGAGCGCCCTTTCACGGCATTTCGCCCACCTGGGCCACCACGGTCGGGGCAAGGTCCCGACCAGCCGTTTCGGCACCCGGGCCAAACGCAATCACCTCCGCAGCCTCACGGAAGTAGTAAGCGCCGCCGGAGACCACCTCACAGCGGTTGCGCCAGCGCGGCGACACCCTCACAGCAACTAGGCGTTCAACCCGAAGGCCTCGAGTCGGGCGGTTCGGCGGGACGCAGCAGAGGGACGTCTCGAGGGCGTCCTCCCCGCTCCCTTTCCGACCGATCTCGCCTTCGCCGGCGAGGCCTGATCCTGCAGGATGACGCATTGCCGCTGTGACGGCGGACAGCGATCTCAAGCCTTGGCAGCTCGCACAACTGCTGCGCGCCCGGTTCTTTTCGCCCAGCGACGACTCCTCCAGGGACCCCGCGCCTCTCCCCCACGAACAAGCCTCTCGTCACGGTTTCTCTCGACTCGCGCGGGAAACCCCACGCCGAGATCCGGAACGGCCGCGCTCGCGTGCGCATCATCGACGGCTGACCCCGCCCCGCAGCCTGCGGAGCCGGTATCGGCTGCCGTCCGGTTGAGCGAGGGCCGGGGCACAGAAGCAATTCCGCAGCTTCCGTGTACGTCATCCAACCAACCGAGGTCGCCACCATGAAGCTCCACGCCCCATCCGTCCGGGAAGCCGCGCCCCGCCCACGCCATACACCGGCGAGGACGCCCAGAAGGCCGCCATCGCCCATGCCGTCTCGACCGAGATCCACTGGATGCTACCACTCCACCGCATCGTATCCATCACCGTCGACGGCGACGACATCGCGGTCGAGCTCGACCCCAGTACCCGCGACTTCCGCGACCCCTAAGCGCGATTCGCACCGAAGCGCCCCTGCCGCCACTTCTTCACCAAACGTTCGTCACTCTTCCAGCGCGCGCAACATCCTCAACGCAATTTCGTCAACCGTGTTGAAGTCCGCCAACATCTGACAATGAAAATAAACGAACCTGGACTGTTCCTTGAACGAGTGCGTGGTCACTGGAAGAAACGAAATTAGCTCGTTCTGGGCATTCTCCAATGCCTCTGCTTCTGCGTATTCTCCTCTCCTTATTGCATCCAGAATCTCTGCTCCCTTCCTTTCGTACTCTTCTGCATTCTCGTCCGTCACAAGACTGGGTGGAATGTAGAGAGGTATTCGGTGCGCGAGAGCGTGCCTGAAACTCGTGAGGTACTCCCACCATGATTCGATTCCATTCAGATAATCGTTGAATCCTTCCGGCAACGACTCCATGACTCTCGTGTAATTCTTCCCGAATCCAATGCTTGCGGGTGCCAGTGACTTTCCATCTGCTTTCTTTACTTGCCTTTCCGCCACCCAGATATGCGCCAGATTGTCGATGCTTCCGAACGTATTGAACACGAACGCCTGTAGATAGACCGTCGCGCCCCCAGGGCAGTTCAGCGCTCTTGATTTGAACTGAGTCCGATATGTCACAGGTTGGAGGCATAATGGGTTCGACCACAAAATGTAGGGTTCGCACAGCACGATTCATGTGAATCTATCCCAGGCAACCGAAACCAAGGACGGTTGCCATGGACACCGCATTCACCCACCTGCTCGCCATGCTGTGCGATATCGCCGATCCCCGTCGGGCGGAAGGCAAGCTTTACGGGCTGCCCCACGTGTTTCTGTTCTCGATCCTCGCGGTCATGGCGGGGGCCAATTCCTACCGCGCGATCCACAGCTTCATCGACGTTCACCTGCATCGGCTCAAGCAGACCTTCGGGCTGAACTGGCGGCGCGCGCCGGCTTACACCACGGTGCGCGGGATCCTTCAGGGTGTTGCGGCGGGCGACGTCGAGGCCGTGTTCCGTCTGCACGCACAGATCCTGAACGAGAGCGCCGCGTGCCAAGGCATGCGCGTGGTCGCCTTCGACGGCAAGACGTTGCGCGGCAGCTTCGACAAGTTCACCGACACCCGGCCGGCCCACCTGGTCAGCGCCTTCGCCGCCGACAGCGCCCTGGTGCTGGGCCATCTCGAGATCGACGACAAGTCCAACGAGATCCCGGCCGTCCAGCGCCTGCTCGGTGAACTCGGGCTGGCCAACAGCGTGGTCACCGTGGATGCGCTGCATTGTCAAAAAAAACCTTCGAACGCGCCGCTCAAAGGGGCTTACGCCTGATCGCCCAGGTGAAGGCCAACCAGCCGACCCTTCTCGGCGACGTACAACGGCTATGCGACGAGCACGAGCCGATCGACCGCCATGAGACCACCGACACCGCGCGGGCGCGCCACGAGACACGCCACATCGAGGTGTTCGACGCGGGCGCCTATTTCCACGACACCGAATGGGCACCCTTCATCGCCGCCGTCATCCGGGTCCAACGCCGCCGCCTCGTACGCAACACCGCGACCGGCCTCTGGAACTTGGCCAGCGAAACCTCCTACCACGTGTCGAACGCCGTGTTCTCCGCCCACGCCGCCGGCGGCGCCATCCGGGCACACTGGGGGATTGAAAACCGGCACCACTATCCGCGTGATGTCACCATGGGCGAGGACGCCTGTCGCGTCCGCAAAAACCCCGGCATTCTCGCTCGCATCCGCAGTTTCGCCGCCAACATCATGCGCGCCAACAACGTCGCCAACATGACCGACGCGCGTTATCGAAACGCCATCGGCGGACTCGACCAGTTGTTCACCTATCACACGAAGTAATGAGCGTTGAACAGCCCTGGTCGCGCCCCGAACCGTCTCTTCTTCTGGAACGTCAGCACGTTCCGGCGGTAGCCTTTCGAATACGCCCTGAATGCAATGCGCCATTATCTGTATCCGACGGCAAAAGCCGTGACGCGCGTACTCCACAGCGTGTTCATCTCTGAATTGCCTCAATACATAACTCTCCATCAAGCGAGTTTTCTTCCCCATCAACTCCCCATAGTCGTCGTATATCTGATCCAGATGCTCGCCCGAGTACTGCATCTCTTGCCCCCGCGTTTCCCGGTTTTGGCCGGTAAGATGCGCCCCGTCCATCAGCCCGCCCAACCGGTCCGTAGTGTAGGCGGTAAGCCGCTCCCCGGCACGGACCTCTTCGAACACGCGCCCGCGCCGCCGCGAGCGCAATGGCCGCCAGACGGGCACGACGTTCGTGTCCGCTGGCGCGGGGCCTGCGGCGTGATCGCGGCGGCGCGGCCGCCGGTGTAGTGGGGTTGCCGACGATTCGGGACAAGCCCCACTGGTACCACGGCGCACACCCGAATCCGATCCCCCGACACGCGCGACCTCTTCTGGCTCATCCCACACGACCGGGGCGCCGAAATTTCGGTGCGCGACCGCAAGGCGGGGCATCATCCAGCGCGCAACCAGGCCATGATCCCGACCTTCATTTCCGGGTGGAACCCGGCGGCGCTCAAGGCGAGCATCTCGTTCGGCCTGCCCGACCGCGACGATCTCGCGTCACCGCCTCAGGCCGCAGAACGCCGCTATGCCTTGCGGGTCGTGAAACAGCGTCTGCATCAGGATTCGTTCCGGGCAGCCGTCATCACCGCGTACAGCGGTCGCTGCGCCCTGTTTGGACTGCGCGAACACCGGCTGCTCGATGCGGCGCATATCGTTTCCGACAAGGACGAACTACTGGGCCAGCCGGTCGTGCCCAACGGCCTGCCACTATCCAAGATCCACCACGCCGCGTTCGATGCCGACCTGATCGGCATCGATCCAGATTATCGGGTCCATGTCTCCGGGCATCTTCTCGAGCAGCGCGACGGTCCGATGCTGGAAGCCCTGAAACAAATTCGGGGTAGTGTCCTGCATCTGCCGAAACGGGCGGGGGACCGTCCCGACCGGGACCGTCTGGCGTTACGGTTCGAGCGTTTCAAGGCTGCAGCCTGAAAGGCCGACCTCCCTGGAATTGCTGCCGACTGGGCCAACCCGCCAGTAACCGGCACCCCGGCCGCCAACCAGACATTTCCGTCTACTCGGACGAACGCACCGCTGCGGCGCCCGGCAAACCGGCCTTTCCTCGCAAGCTCAACGCCGCTCGCGCTGCCCAGCTCTCGGCGTACCCGACGGTCTTTTCGACCTGGCTCCCGGTTGCCGCAGATTGCGCGTGTATTCGCAATCCGGAAAGTTCGAGTAGCCCAGCAAGCGCCCGAACCGGCCCATTCTGGTTTCCAGCCAGCCGCCGCAGGAAGGACAGCCCTCGATCGATCCGCCGCAGTCGCGGCAGCGGACCGTCGCCCACCGCCTGCCGCCTGTGTCTTGGCGCTGCCGACGAGGGACCGGCTCCTCCCCGGCGTGATAGCCGAAAACAATACAACCCGGCCACCGGATCGCCCGAACGGAGGGCATGGCGTCCATTCCCCCTCCACAAGCCTATGCGGATGCCCGGTGCGACACACACCGGAATTGCTTCCCGCCGACGGCTCACGATCCGGGGGCGGGACCTCCACCGGTCATGCATGGACCAGGGCCGCTCCACTCGGACCGTTCACGCAGAACGCACCCCCACCACCCTGTCTCCCGCGTTCTGGACGACCTTCAGCCCTCCTTGCCGCGGCCACGGGCGCATTCCTTCACATGATGCATCATCACGGAATCGATCTTCGGCTTGTCCCACTTATACGTCGCCGGCCGCACATAGTCGCTGAACGCCACGAAATCCGGGTCCTCACCCTTGACGAAAAACGTATAGATCTTGTTCACGATCTCGCGCATCAGGTCACGCATCTCGTTCTCGTCGAAACGCGACACTTCCGGCCAAGGAATTCCCCGGCCCTCGGCATCGACCACGACAACGTCCGAATAGTCCCCGGTATGGGTGATGGGGGACAGACCCTCGTGCAAAGTCTCGAGCCTCGATTGCCTGACGCACATCAGCGCCAGGATCCTGGTAAACGCCGGAACCTTCCTTCGTTCCCTGGCATCCATGTGACGTCTCCAACTCCGTGTATGTGACAGTCCAACGAACCTTGCCCCGGGACGGCCACAATTTCCTCTCCCGAGGCTCGAATCGCCGACCGTTCGACCGCACCTGCCGATGGGCACCAACGCCTGTATGCCACGCCAGGCGCCGCCATGCCATCGCCTCCTATGGTCGCCGGATCGAGCCCTTTCTCCGCCTCGCCGCGGTCGGTGAGGCCAGATCGATCGACCGCCGAAACGCGTCGCCCGCAGCCTTCTCGCTTCGCTTGCCCCTGGTCTCCACGCCGACAAGCATGCGGTCCCGGCAGCTCTTCGCGCGCCGTGGTCCAACGGGCAGCCGGAAGGACAGATCGGCAGGCTGAAGGCCCCCAAGCGCCAGATGCACGGACGCGCCAACCTCGACCTGCTGCGAGCACGCCTCGTCGCCGCTGCATGACGAAACGTCATCGAAAGTGAGCGAGACCCGGCCTTGAAGGCCGATTGACCCCCCCCCCGATCCCTGGGACGCACCCTCCATGCCGTTCCCGTCTCGCCAGGAGGCTCTTCCGGCTGGACCAAATTGCTTGACATGGGAAACTGCGTTCCGCTATAGGGTGGTTCCCGTTTTGGGAACAATGTACTTGACGTGCAAACGGGAACGGTGTAGTTATCCCATGCGGATCATCGCCAAGAAGACGCTCCGGGAGTTCTGGGAGCATCACTTAGACGCCGAAGAACCGCTTCTCGCCTGGTATCGGGAAGTGAAGCAGGCGGATTGGGATACACCGGCCCGCCTGAAGGAGATGTACGGCAGCGCGAGCATCGTTGGCGACAACCGGGTGATCTTCAACATCAAGGGCAACGACTACCGGCTCGTCGTGAAAATCAATTACCCGTACCGCGTCGTCTACATACGCTTCGTGGGCACACATGCAGACTATGACGCCGTAGACGTGGAGGAGGTGTGAGATGGCCACTATCAAGCCAATTCGGTCCGAAGCGGACTATGAGGCGGCGCTGGCCCGGATCTCCGGGCTCATGGATACGGAACCCGACAGTCCCGAGGGTGACGAGTTCGATATCCTGGTCGATCTCGTTGAACTCTATGAAAGCAAGCATGTGCCGATGGGATATCCCAATCCGATCGCCGCGATCGAGTTTCGTATGGAACAGGCGGGTCTGCGCCCCCGCGATCTCGTCTCGTTCATCGGAAGCCGCGCGAAGGTCTCCGAGGTTCTCTCCGGCAAGCGTGCGATCACCATGCCGATGGCGCGCGCACTGCATGAGCATCTCGGGATTCCGGCGGACTTGCTGCTGCAGGAGCCGGATGTCGATCTCGACGATCCGCTGGCCGATATCAAATGGAGCCGGTTTCCGGTCAAGTCGATGGCAAGGCTGGGCTGGATTCCGGACGGGCCCGATCTGGCCGGATCTGCTGACCGGATCATGCAAGACTCGGCAGGCTGATCCCTGGGACGCACCCTCCATGCCGTTCCCGTCTCGCCAGGAGGCTCTTCCGGCTGGACCAAATTGCTTGACATGGGAAACTGCGTTCCGCTATAGGGTGGTTCCCGTTTTGGGAACAATGTACTTGACGTGCAAACGGGAACGGTGTAGTTATCCCATGCGGATCATCGCCAAGAAGACGCTCCGGGAGTTCTGGGAGCATCACTTAGACGCCGAAGAACCGCTTCTCGCCTGGTATCGGGAAGTGAAGCAGGCGGATTGGGATACACCGGCCCGCCTGAAGGAGATGTACGGCAGCGCGAGCATCGTTGGCGACAACCGGGTGATCTTCAACATCAAGGGCAACGACTACCGGCTCGTCGTGAAAATCAATTACCCGTACCGCGTCGTCTACATACGCTTCGTGGGCACACATGCAGACTATGACGCCGTAGACGTGGAGGAGGTGTGAGATGGCCACTATCAAGCCAATTCGGTCCGAAGCGGACTATGAGGCGGCGCTGGCCCGGATCTCCGGGCTCATGGATACGGAACCCGACAGTCCCGAGGGTGACGAGTTCGATATCCTGGTCGATCTCGTTGAACTCTATGAAAGCAAGCATGTGCCGATGGGATATCCCAATCCGATCGCCGCGATCGAGTTTCGTATGGAACAGGCGGGTCTGCGCCCCCGCGATCTCGTCTCGTTCATCGGAAGCCGCGCGAAGGTCTCCGAGGTTCTCTCCGGCAAGCGTGCGATCACCATGCCGATGGCGCGCGCACTGCATGAGCATCTCGGGATTCCGGCGGACTTGCTGCTGCAGGAGCCGGATGTCGATCTCGACGATCCGCTGGCCGATATCAAATGGAGCCGGTTTCCGGTCAAGTCGATGGCAAGGCTGGGCTGGATTCCGGACGGGCCCGATCTGGCCGGATCTGCTGACCGGATCATGCAAGACTTGATCGATCGCGCAGGCGGGCTGGAGGTCGCAGGCGCTGCGCTCTACCGAAAGAACGACCATGTCCGTGCGAATGCCAAAATGGACCCCCATGCCCTCAAGGCGTGGTGCTGGCAGGTTCTTGCAAGAGCCAACGAGGATCGCCCGAAGACGGACTATGAGCGTGGCACCGTCACTCTGGAATTCCTGACCAAGGTCGCGCGGCTCAGCTGGTCCGAAGACGGCCCGCGGCTGGCGAAGGAATTGTTGGCCAAGCATGGCATTCCTCTGGTGATCGAAAGGCACCTGCCAAAGACGTATCTCGACGGGGTCGCACTCCGGCTCGGTGATGGCACACCGGTGATCGGACTCACTCTGCGCTACGACAGAATCGACAATTTTTGGTTCTGCCTGTTGCACGAGCTGGCCCATGTGGGCCGACACATGGACAACGACAGGGGCGAAGCCTTTGTCGACGACTTTACGCTGCGCAAACTCGATGGAAGACGGGAAGATCCCAGGGAAGCGCAGGCAGACGAATGGGCGGAAGAAGCGCTCATCCCGCGCATGGATTGGGAAGCGAGCGCAGTGCGGGATCGGCCGACGACCGCGGCCGTGATGAATCTCGCCAGGGCTCTGCAAGTTCATCCGGCGATCGTCGCAGGCAGGGTTCGCTACGAACGGAAGAACTACCGGCTGCTATCGCAGTTCGTTGGGACCGGCGAGGTCCGGCGGCAGTTCGCCATGGCGTCCTGAGATGGCGGGCCGATGAACTTTCATAGCGGACTGGCAGCTGCACTTGCCCCGCTTCCGCTGGGCCGACCAATTCGCTGGTACTACGTCCGGCCGCGCTTTCAGGCGCTCCTCGAAAATCTGAAGATCACCGAGGAGCAGGCGAAGGATGGAGAGGTCAAGCATCAGGGCATCGTCTCCTGCCTGAACCGCGCCTACTGGAACAGTCGCGATGATGCCATACACCGTATTCTGATCGGCTCCTGGGGCAAGTTCACCCGCGTCCGTCCTCCCCGCGATGTCGATATTCTATTTGTCCTGCCGGTCGAAGTGTACTGGCGCTTCCAGCAACGCACCGGAAATCGGCAATCGCAGCTCTTGCAGGAAGTGAAGAGCCGGCTTCAGACCACCTATCCACAGACCGATATTCGAGGTGACGGGCAGGTCGTCGTCGTCCCCTTCAATACGTGCAAGGTGGAGGTCGCGCCGGCCTTCCCGTGTCAGGAGGACGGTTACCTCGTATGTGACGCCCATGATGACGGACGCTACAAGCTGGTCCAGCCGGAAGCCGAGATTGCCGCGCTCCATGTCGCCGATACAGCGCTGAACGGCAATGTGCGAAAACTCACGCGGATACTCAAACAGTGGCAGCGCCACTGCAACGTGCACATCAAGTCGTTTCAGCTTGAAGCGCTCATAATGGAGTTGTTGCCGCGCTTGCGCTACGGCGGCGCTGACGAATTCTGGTTCGATTGGTTGGTTCGCGACGCCTTTGGTCACATGATAAGCCGTGCCAACGGTTGGTTTGCCATGCCGGCCACTGGCGAAGTGATCCAACTTGGCGATGAATGGCTCAGCAAGGCTTCGAGCGCCTATGGACGAGCGCTTAAGGCCTGCGTGTATGAGGACGGAAACTGGCAAACGCTGGCGGGTGACGAGTGGCAGAAGATATTCGGCACGATGATCCCGACGACGATCGGGTGAACGAGGCGCGCACTGCGCTCATTCGAGAGTGCACACGGGAAGAGGGAAACTGCCTCTACACCTCGACGAGTTTTTTCGTTTGGGTGCGCTGTCTGCGCTGGGTGCGGGGCGCCCTTTGGATAGGCGCGGTCGCCGCGAGTGCGGTTGCGGCTTCGCACATTCTGCGCGGCGATCCCTCGTATCGCATACTGATGGCGGCGGCGGCGCTTGGGGCGGTACTTCTGCCCGGCATCGGCCGGGCAGTGCGTATCGACTCCGCAATCCGCGATTATGCCTCTGCTGCAGCCGCGTTCAAAAATCTACAGGGAGAGTTCAGGCGGGCTGCGCATGTCTGGTCCCTGAAGCCCTATCCCGAGTTCGAGGCAGAAGCGCGCAAACTGTTCCGGGCGATGAATGACGCGCGCAAGCCGTCTCTCACACCCCCCGAGTTCTGCTTTCGCCTCGCGCGGTGGAAGATCAAGCGGGGCCACTATGAGTATGACGAAGAGCCGAAATAAGTGATCTGAAAGGCGCCAAATCGTTTCCTTTGGTTCGGGTTCAATGATGCCGGAACGGTTCTGACAGCAGCCGAATATCGTTCGGCGTAGAACCTCGGTCTGACTCAATTTCTATGACGGTCGCGACATCGCCGGCCCAAAATGTGGGCGCGCCGTTGCCGCCAGCGCCTCCGCCGTACAGCGTCGCCTGCACGGCTATCGAACAGTCCCCATCCGCGAAAATGGTCTTCCCCGGCCGTTCCAGACCGATTCCGGCCCCCGGTTACCTGTCGGCGGCGGCGGGTTCGCCCGTCCCGGCCGCCGCTCCAAGGCCCCACTTCCTTATCCCTTGCTAGTGCCCCTTCGTACGGGCCGATTCCGGCCCCCGATGTTCCCCGAGACCCCCGTACCGCCACCGCCCCGTCGTAATCGCCGCCGCCGCGCTGCCAGCCAGCAGGAGGCCGGACCGGCGACAGCGGGCCGAGACCCTGGGACCAGAGTGCGGTCGAGGCGGCGAACAACGAAACCGACGGCCCGTTCGAGCCAGCCGTAATGCGATTCGGCGGTAGCAGCACGCTTGACCGCACTTTCGCACGCCATTCCCGCCCCCGTCTGACCGAATGTGTGCAATTTGCGCCGCCGACCGCCGGACACGCCACAAACGCCCGCACTTCGGGTGGGGCTGCCGCACAGCGTCGACCGCGCCCCTGACCCCGTACACGACACGGGGAGCCGGAGCCCAGCCGGTCCGGGGCAGGCTTGGGACAGCCGGAGAGCGCCGTCCCCGCCGCGCCGATGCAACCCTCCATGGAGACTGGCATGAACCACATCGCCCCCAAGGCCGGACCGCTCATCCGGGAAGTCCCGCTGAGCCCGCTCGCGCTCGCCCCCGAGAACGTCCGCAAGACGCCGCCCGACCCCCAGGCCGATGTCGAGCTCAAGGCCTCGATTGCCGCCCTCGGGCTGTTGGAAAATCTCGTCGTCCGCGCCGACGAGCCGGGAGAGCAGGATAGCGCCGAGCGCTATGCCGTGGTCGCCGGCGGTCGCCGCCTCAAGGCCATACAGGCGCTGGTCGAGGACGGCGTGCTCGATGCCGAGCACCCCGTGCCTTGCCTGCTCAAATCCGGCGACGTCGAGCCCGGCGAAATCTCGCTCGCGGAGAATGTTATCCGCATCGCCATGCACCCGGCGGACCAGGTGGTCGCGTTCCGTCGACACAGCCTGTTGACCCGGCCCCGTTGACCCGGATTCCCGCATTTGCCTTACGAGCCCATCCGGCTCCGCAATGCCTTTCGGAGACAGCCGTATCCTCTATGCCGCCACCGGTACCACGTATGCCGCGCCCGCATCCCTCGGTGACGTCGCCCGGCCGGGCGTGGTTGACCAAACGTTTGGTTAGGGCACGCGGCAGCAGCAGGTCACGCTCGGCGACGGTGATGAATGCGTTGCGCAAACCGTGGTACCAGAACTTCGTGCCGCCCGCGGCGCCGATCCTCTCATAGAGATGGCTCAGGTTGGCGATATGGCCCGAGGCGCTCAGGGTGGACGGGAACACCCAGTCCCGAAGATCGCCCGTCAGCGCTTCACTTTCCGTCCGGCGGCGCTCGAGGATGGCCGTCAGTTGGCGAGTGACGGGTAGTTCCAGAGGCTCACCCCTGGCTGGACCGACCGGCTCCTGGCGCGGCGGCCGACAAACGTCGTGCTGGTCGCCATGGCCAATAAGACAGCCCGCGTCGCCTGGGCACTGCTCAGATACGAGCGTATCTACCGACCGACGCCCGCCTGACCAGCTGGAAAGCGGATACAAACTTGCGAGGGTAACGACGATTTGATGGCGAAACAGGGCTCCACCCGAGATCGGCCAAATCCGAGGCATTGTCAGAGCTTTGAGCTCGTTAATCTGACTGGGCGTCGATCTTTCGGATTCCATCAGGGCCAGCGGTCAGCGTACCGCAGCGCAAAGGCCGGATACATGACTGCAAGCTCTACCGCCGTTTTAAGTCAGTTTCTCCCTTGCAACACCGGGGGCGTCCATACATGACAATGCCGGTCATTCGGTTAGTGTGACAACCCCCGCCCAATGCAGTTTTCAGGAGGCACGACCCGCCAAATCTGAGAAATCGGCCTGTGGCGTTAGGCAGCTCGTGACCCGGGCTGCGTATTATCTCCCTGCCCCATGAGCAGACCTTCCACCGAGATATCTTCGTCAAGATCTTCCCAGTGCAGGCCATTGCCGGAATAGCCGATCCGGTAGCTTTCCCGTTGCTCAGCGGTCGCGCGCATCAATCGCGGAAACCACGCTAGAGGCACCCCAAGCGACCGGCCGTCGTCCAGCTCGATCCACATCGTGTCGCGGTCAAAGGCGAGCTTCCTAGCTCTAACCGAAATGTTCATTCCAGGCTCTTTCGATTTCTTCTCGGTGGTGGTGGACCAACTCGGCCAACTCCGAGAGCTGCCTTCGGTTGAAGCCAGCACTTCGGGCAACTCTTACCTCCGGATACAACCAGAATTTCGCCTCGCCGTCACTGCTTTCCCCATGGACGTGCACCGGCTCCCGGGGCGCTCCCTCGTTCGAGAAGAAGTGAAAGCGCACGTTTTGATGGCGAAAGACAACCGGCATTCAGGCTCGTCCCGTAGTACGTGGCGCCGAACTCGTTTTGTGCAGGTCCAAATTCGCCTCGTTGATCTTGTCCTGTCTCATGGAAGCAGCATACGCGAGCATTGAATGTGTGCAGAGTCTCGTGTATCGCAGGACACTCGACCTCCGTCCCTCCTTAGCTGAGCTGGTGCGCTACACGGCGGCTATCGCGGGGACTTATTCCCCGTTCATTAAAGCCTCGATCCGATCGGCGATGCGTTGTGCCGGCTCTCGGAGCTGCCTGACGGTCCAGTCGGCGGCGTAACCTTCGGTCACGTCATTGGGACGGGCATGATTGACCAGCCGCTTCGTCAGCGCCGACGGCAGCATCAGCTCGCGTTCGGCGACGGTAATGAAACAGTTGCGCAGGCCGTGGAACCAGAACTTCGCGCCGCCGGTTTCCGAGATCCGTGCATAGAGATGATGTGGGTCCTCGACATGGCCCGAGGCGCTGGTTGGG
Organism: Alphaproteobacteria bacterium; assembly: GCA_965226475.1. Lineage (GTDB taxonomy): Bacteria > Pseudomonadota > Alphaproteobacteria > JASLMY01. The sequence goes on from CBDDDJ010000003.1 coordinate 1,454,634, forward strand.
GAGGGGAACACCCAGTTGCTACGGTCGGCGGGTAGATCATCGTTTCCGGCTAAGCGGCGTTTCAGGATAGCGCTCAACTGCCGGGTGACGGGAAGCTCCAAGGGAACGCCGGTCTTTGTTTCCTCGACCCGAAAGGTGAGCGCTGCCATGTCCACCCGTTCCCACCGCAGGGTCAAAACCTCGTCCCGGCGCATGCCGGTGTAGAGCCCGAACCACAGTGCATCCCGGATCGCCGGGTTGTTGACTTCCGCTTCGATGCCGGCGCGCCAGCACGGTAGCACCTCGGCGGGGGTCGAGATCTTGCGTCGCACTTTGCGATGAAACTTGCCGCCGCCGGCGAGCAATAGATCGACCGGATTGCGTAGGCCCTCGAGATCGACGCAGGGCCGGCGGTAGACCGAGCGCAACAGGGACATCGCGCGGTTGGCAGGCGACCACCCGTGATCCTCGGTAATGCGGTTGAAGCGGGCCTCCACATCCCGGCGGGCGATAGCATCGAGGGGGCGGGAGAGCCAGTCCCCGAGATAGCGCTTGGCCTCGTAGCGGTAGAGTTCATCGGTGCGCTTCGAGCGGTTGGGATTGGCCGCCATGTAATCCTCGAAGGCGTCGCCGAGGGTCGGCATAGCACGCGCCTCCGCGCGCTCTTCTGCTGGGTCATCGCCGCTAGCGACCTTGCCAAGAACCTTCTGCGCCAGGCGCCTGGCCTGGTCAGGAGCAACTTTCCCGTAACGGCCGATGACGACGCGCTTGTTGGGTGCCTTCCGTCCACCATCGCCTGACCGGTAATTGACGATGAAGGATTTGGCGCCAGTGGGATGCACGCGAACGCCGAATCCGGTCAGCCGGTCGTCCCATGCGATCCAGGACTTGTCGGCGGGCTCGAGACCCTCAACGGCCCGCTTAGTAAGCGCTAGCTTGGTCTTGGCAATGCGTTTTCCGATTTTCGCTTCCATGGCCCAATTGTGCATATGGACCTCAAGCAGTCAACACACTGATCAACACATGAAAATAACACTGGGCGCAGCCGTGCGCATGTCTGGCGAGATCGGATACGAGAAGGGAGTTGAAAACCCATACTTTATGGTATGTTTGTCGTCGTCAGCGCATTCGTGCGTACCAGAGCGCAAAATAACGCGCGAGACTCATAACCTAAAGGTCGTTGGTTCAAATCCAACCCCCGCAACCAAATAAAACGCCGTTAACACAATAAGTAAGCGGTGTTTTTTCTTTTTCGTCTATTCGCCAAGATTCCGGATTGGCAAACGATTGGCAAACACTTTGAATCAAACTCCAGCGTACGTCTGACGTCGTTCTTGGGTAAAGGTTCGGTTGGGCCGTAAGCGTTCGTAAGCGTTCGTTCAGGCCGTGGAATCAGCGCGGGCGTTTCCATTCGCCCCGGCCGATTTTAGCGATTGAGGGTGCGTTTCCAATCCCGTCGCAGGGGCCGGAGCCAGACATCCTTTTTAGGCTTGTCGGACTGCCTGTCCCGGTCGTAGCGCCCGCGCCCCTGGGTGGTCCCGACGCGGGTCCAGCCGGAGGCCCTGTAAACGGCGCCGGTGTAGCGCGGGGTCTCGACGAAGGTCTCGATGAGCACGGGCGTGGTGTTGTAGCGCTCGGTCCAGTCATCGGGCAGGCGCCGGCGGATGATGGCCAGGATGTGCGAACCCAGGTTGGGGATATTGATCCAGGGCAGGATCAGGAATCTCGGGTTGTCGACCACGAAGGGAAGGTTCTTCTCGCGCTTCTGCCGTGTCCATCCGATGAAGTTGTCGCGCGGGGCGAGCTTCCACGCGGCGGTGGAGAAGCCGAGCATGGCGAGCGGCCAGCCGTCGCGGTCGTGGACGGCGTAGCGCATCTGGGCGCCGACCAGGGTCTTGTATCCGAGATAGTGGTAGCGGGCGACGAACTCGTTCCAGAGCTTGCTCTGGCGGGTGCCGCGCACGACGGGGCGCAGGTCGAGCGGACGGACCTTGTCGAGGGTCGTCGGGGCCGGGAACAGCGGCGCTTCGGTGTCCGGCCCGAAGACGATCGGCCCGGGCCGGTTCTGCCGTCCCTGCGGCGCCGGCAGGGCGATCAGGCCGTCCCTGTGCATGGCCAGCATGGCGACCCTGGCCATCATGTCCTTGAGGCCGCTGTCGGGCTTGAACCAGCCGATGCGCCGGCAGAACTCCTTCGACAGCATATGGCGGTTCAACGGCGGCGGCCCGGCGATCAGCGCGCGCAGCAGCGCCATTTCCCCGGCGGTGAAGTCGCGGCCGTAATAACGGCACTCGATCGCGCCGGTCACGCCGGCGCCATGAGTTCGCGCCTGCGCTCCTCGCTCATCGACCATGGCAGCCACGGCGACAGGTCGTCCGGTGGTTTGCGATCGTTCTCCGCGCACGCTGCGAGCCACGTGTCCAGCCAGCTCAGGATGTCGATGCCATTCATCGAGAGCGTGCCCACCACCGAGTACATGATCGCCGTGAACCTGGCGCCGTCCTCGCTGTCGGAACCGAACGACAGCCGTCGCCCTATGGCCGGACCTCGTAACAATCTTTCGGCGCGATTGTTATCCAGAGGCACCTGCGGGCGGTCGACGAACACGCTCAGCCCTTCGCGATGGTTCAGCAGCGAGCGCAGCGCCCTGCCCTGGCGCGCCTGGTCCGGCAGGCCGACCAACTCCCGGGCGGCCTCCGCGAACAGGCCGTCGAGCGCCTCCTTCAACGCGCCCTGCGCCGCGTCGAACGCCGGCGTCTGGCGCTTGATCACGGGGTCGTAATGAGCCAACCTCGCCTCGTTCAGGCGGTAGATCGACGCGATCCGCTCGATCCATCCCTGGCACCAGTCCGTCAATCTCACTTGGCCGGCCGCGCACTCGACAAAATCGCGGCGCATATGGGACCAACAGAATGCAAGGGTCACCTTGCCCTCGCGAAGGCGAGCGAGTCGCTTGTAGGCGCTATAGCGATCGCAGACGATGACCGTGTCGAGGAGAGCGTCGCCGAACAGCTTCTGCGCCGCCTCGGCGCTGCGCGAGGGGTCGATATGGAAAGAGACCGCGTCATTGCTGACCGAGACCCACAGCCAGGCGCGGCTCGAGCGGTCTTCCCCGCGAAGTTCCTGGACGCGCCAGCTGGTCTCGTCGGCATGGCGCAGCGCCGCCTTGTTCTGGTGCGCAAGGATCGCCTCGGCCAGCGGCTCGAACAGCGGCACGAACCGCTTCAGGCTGTCGGCCAGCGTCCCCGGCGAGACCGTCAGCCCTTGGGCGGACATCCACGCGGCAACGCGGTGCACGGGGCGGAAGCAGGCACAGTGCTCGAACAGGAAGCGTGCCCAGAAGCTGGTCCCGTAGAGCGTCCTGGGGAACAGCCGCGGCACCGGGGGCGCCGACACTTCCATGGGCGACGACGCGCACTCGCAGGTCCGGCGCCAGCGCGGACGGCGGATCACGCGCTTGTAGGCCTTGACCTCGATCTCGACGAGGGTGGATTCCTCGGCGCCGTTCGGCGCATAGAGCTGCCCGCACCGGCCGCAGACGCACGCATCCGGCGGCGGGTTGTGCTCTTCGGTGCGCTCATCGAGCCCGGGCCGCTGGGTGCGGCCGTGGCCGGGCGCGCCGCGCTGCTGGCCGCGCTTGTGTTCCGAGCCCGGCTTGTCCTGCTGCTCGCTCTTGCGGCCGTAGAGCGCCCTCGACAGCACCGCCCCGGTCGCACGAAGCCTCTCAAGCTGGACTTCCAGCGTCTCGATCCGGTTCCGCGACGTCTTCGCGCCCTTGCGCAGGCGGGCGTTCTCCCGGGACAGCGACTTGATCGTAGCCTTCTGGCGCCGCGACCTTCGCAGAGCCCTGCGGAGATCGGCGTCTGCAACGGACAGCGACTTCGACAACGTCTTCCTGACCGCCCGAAGCCCGGCAAGCTCGGACTCGAGTGCCTTCCTGATCGCGCGAAGCTTGGCAGGCTGAACCGCCAGCGCCGCTTTCCGGGTCTCCAACTCCCGCACGGTCCTGCGCAGACGGGCGTTGCCCTTGCGCAGCGCCTCGATCGTCGTCTTCTGACGCCGCGACCGCCTCAACGCCGCGCGCAGTTGGGCAGCCTCGTCGGACGGCAGCTTCGACAGCATCGCCCCGGCCGCCCGAAGCTTGGCGAGCCGGGCCTTCAACTTCTCCTTCCCGGCCCTGGACACCTCCAGGGCATGGCGCAGCCAGAAGACCTCGTCGGACAGCGATCGGGCCCGGGCCTCGCTGTCGCCCAGTATCCTCACCTCCCGATGGAGCCGAAGGGACTCGCTGGACAGCTTCTTCGCGGTCTCCCTGATGCGCTCCGTCCTCTCCTTCTCCTGGTCGAGGCGCGTGTTCAGCCGGGCGTTCTCCTTGTCCCGCCGGACCACCTCCTTGTCGAGCCGGCGGAGTTCCGTGCGAAGCGACCTGACGGTCTCCTTCTGGTCCGGGGAAGGCTCCAGGACGGTGCGCCGCCGGGGCGGAGCGGGCCACGGCCCGGTCGCGCCCTCACGGGCCTTCGATGCCGCCAGGGCCTTGCGCAGCCGGGCGTTCTCCTTGCGCAGCGCCCCGGCCGTATCGAAGGCCGACGCGATGCCGGCTTCAGAAAGGAGCGTCTCCAGGCGCGCCACTTCCGCCTGCAAGGACGGCACGTCCCTTGCCGTGCGGCGGGCTTCCTTCGTCTCTTCGACGGCCTCACTCAGCCTGCGCCGGCAGGCCTTGAACCGAGACTTCCACGAACCGCCATCGCTGCGGGCGGCCACTTCCGCCCAGCGCAGCTCTTCCGCGCGCGCTTCGGCCGCGTCCGCCCGCGCCCGTTCCCGCTCACACTGTGACCGCCAGTCGCGCGGCGCGTGCTCCGGCACCGACACGGGGGACAACCGGACCCCGCCATTACCCTCGACCAGCGTCAGGTTGGTGCCAAAATCCTCGTCCAGAACCACCATGCGCACGACGATAGCGCATGGCAAATCGCGTTACCAGCAGAAAGACAGCACCTTGTGGGGCCTCGCCTCAACGTAGGAGATGCGCTTGACGGCACCCATTCCACGGCCTGAACGAACGCTTACAAGCGTTCGGTAAGCGTTCGTTCAGGCCGTGGAATCAGCGCGGGCGTTTCCATTCGCCCCGGCCGATTTTAGCGATTGAGGGTGCGTTTCCAATCCCGTCGCAGGGGCCGGAGCCAGACATCCTTTTTAGGCTTGTCGGACTGCCTGTCCCGGTCGTAGCGCTCGGTCCAGTCATCGGGCAAGCGCCGGCGGATGATGGCCAGGATGTGCGAACCCAGGTTGGGGATATTGATCCAGGGCAGGATCAGGAATCTCGGGTTGTCGACCACGAAGGGAAGGTTCTTCTCGCGCTTCTGCCGTGTCCATCCGATGAAGTTGTCGCGCGGGGCGAGCTTCCACGCGGCGGTGGAGAAGCCGAGCATGGCGAGCGGCCAGCCGTCGCGGTCGTGGACGGCGTAGCGCATCTGGGCGCCGACCAGGGTCTTGTATCCGAGATAGTGGTAGCGGGCGACGAACTCGTTCCAGAGCTTGCTCTGGCGGGTGCCGCGCACGACGGGGCGCAGGTCGAGCGGACGGACCTTGTCGAGGGTCGTCGGGGCCGGGAACAGCGGCGCTTCGGTGTCCGGCCCGAAGACGATCGGCCCGGGCCGGTTCTGCCGTCCCTGCGGCGCCGGCAGGGCGATCAGGCCGTCCCTGTGCATGGCCAGCATGGCGACCCTGGCCATCATGTCCTTGAGGCCGCCGTCGGGCTTGAACCAGCCGATGCGCCGGCAGAACTCCTTCGACAGCATATGGCGGTTCAACGGCGGCGGCCCGGCGATCAGCGCGCGCAGCAGCGCCATTTCCCCGGCGGTGAAGTCGCGGCCGTAATAACGGCACTCGATCGCGCCGGTCACGCCGGCGCCATGAGTTCGCGCCTGCGCTCCTCGCTCATCGACCATGGCAGCCACGGCGACAGGTCGTCCGGTGGTTTGCGATCGTTCTCCGCGCACGCTGCGAGCCACGTGTCCAGCCAGCTCAGGATGTCGATGCCATTCATCGAGAGCGTGCCCACCACCGAGTACATGATCGCCGTGAACCTGGCGCCGTCCTCGCTGTCGGAACCGAACGACAGCCGTCGCCCTATGGCCGGACCTCGTAACAATCTTTCGGCGCGATTGTTATCCAGAGGCACCTGCGGGCGGTCGACGAACACGCTCAGCCCTTCGCGATGGTTCAGCAGCGAGCGCAGCGCCCTGCCCTGGCGCGCCTGGTCCGGCAGGCCGACCAACTCCCGGGCGGCCTCCGCGAACAGGCCGTCGAGCGCCTCCTTCAACGCGCCCTGCGCCGCGTCGAACGCCGGCGTCTGGCGCTTGATCACGGGGTCGTAATGAGCCAACCTCGCCTCGTTCAGGCGGTAGATCGACGCGATCCGCTCGATCCATCCCTGGCACCAGTCCGTCAATCTCACTTGGCCGGCCGCGCACTCGACAAAATCGCGGCGCATATGGGACCAACAGAATGCAAGGGTCACCTTGCCCTCGCGAAGGCGAGCGAGTCGCTTGTAGGCGCTATAGCGATCGCAGACGATGACCGTGTCGAGGAGAGCGTCGCCGAACAGCTTCTGCGCCGCCTCGGCGCTGCGCGAGGGGTCGATATGGAAAGAGACCGCGTCATTGCTGACCGAGACCCACAGCCAGGCGCGGCTCGAGCGGTCTTCCCCGCGAAGTTCCTGGACGCGCCAGCTGGTCTCGTCGGCATGGCGCAGCGCCGCCTTGTTCTGGTGCGCAAGGATCGCCTCGGCCAGCGGCTCGAACAGCGGCACGAACCGCTTCAGGCTGTCGGCCAGCGTCCCCGGCGAGACCGTCAGCCCTTGGGCGGACATCCACGCGGCAACGCGGTGCACGGGGCGGAAGCAGGCACAGTGCTCGAACAGGAAGCGTGCCCAGAAGCTGGTCCCGTAGAGCGTCCTGGGGAACAGCCGCGGCACCGGGGGCGCCGACACTTCCATGGGCGACGACGCGCACTCGCAGGTCCGGCGCCAGCGCGGACGGCGGATCACGCGCTTGTAGGCCTTGACCTCGATCTCGACGAGGGTGGATTCCTCGGCGCCGTTCGGCGCATAGAGCTGCCCGCACCGGCCGCAGACGCACGCATCCGGCGGCGGGTTGTGCTCTTCGGTGCGCTCATCGAGCCCGGGCCGCTGGGTGCGGCCGTGGCCGGGCGCGCCGCGCTGCTGGCCGCGCTTGTGTTCCGAGCCCGGCTTGTCCTGCTGCTCGCTCTTGCGGCCGTAGAGCGCCCTCGACAGCACCGCCCCGGTCGCACGAAGCCTCTCAAGCTGGACTTCCAGCGTCTCGATCCGGTTCCGCGACGTCTTCGCGCCCTTGCGCAGGCGGGCGTTCTCCCGGGACAGCGACTTGATCGTAGCCTTCTGGCGCCGCGACCTTCGCAGAGCCCTGCGGAGATCGGCGTCTGCAACGGACAGCGACTTCGACAACGTCTTCCTGACCGCCCGAAGCCCGGCAAGCTCGGACTCGAGTGCCTTCCTGATCGCGCGAAGCTTGGCAGGCTGAACCGCCAGCGCCGCTTTCCGGGTCTCCAACTCCCGCACGGTCCTGCGCAGGCGGGCGTTGCCCTTGCGCAGC